>NZ_CM147897.1:0-3512068 GCF_055809115.1 Microbacterium sp. G2-16M
AGAGCGGAGAGGCCGGAAGGCCCCGCACCCCTCAAGCAGTGAACACCTCCCATCTCCACCACGATCCGATGTCTTCATCGGTCTCCGAAGTGGTAGCATGGGACGTCCAGCCCGAGGGCGGCGTGTCGAGTCGAGATGCCGTGCGGACTGGGTATGATTGGGAAGTTGCCCTGCGCGATGGATTTTGTCCGGGTTGTGGGTGCGTCCGGTCTTTGAGAACTCAACAGCGTGCACTTGTCAAATGCCAAATTTTATCCTCGTCGGTTGACCATTTGTTTGGTCGGCTGGTGAGATTCCTTTGGATCAATTTATGGATTGTCAGTGATGGCATTTCTGTTGGTCATGGTTGAACTCGCTGCAGCGTCTGCCGTTTTCCCGGTGGTGTTGTGGCATCGTTTTTTTACGGAGAGTTTGATCCTGGCTCAGGATGAACGCTGGCGGCGTGCTTAACACATGCAAGTCGAACGGTGAACCAGGTGCTTGCACTTGGGGATCAGTGGCGAACGGGTGAGTAACACGTGAGCAACCTGCCCTGGACTCTGGGATAAGCGCTGGAAACGGTGTCTAATACTGGATATGAGCTGTGGCCGCATGGTCTGCAGTTGGAAAGATTTTTCGGTCTGGGATGGGCTCGCGGCCTATCAGCTTGTTGGTGAGGTAGTGGCTCACCAAGGCGTCGACGGGTAGCCGGCCTGAGAGGGTGACCGGCCACACTGGGACTGAGACACGGCCCAGACTCCTACGGGAGGCAGCAGTGGGGAATATTGCACAATGGGCGGAAGCCTGATGCAGCAACGCCGCGTGGGGGACGACGGCCTTCGGGTTGTAAACCTCTTTTAGCAGGGAAGAAGCGGAAGTGACGGTACCTGCAGAAAAAGCACCGGCTAACTACGTGCCAGCAGCCGCGGTAATACGTAGGGTGCAAGCGTTATCCGGAATTATTGGGCGTAAAGAGCTCGTAGGCGGTTTGTCGCGTCTGCTGTGAAATCCCGAGGCTCAACCTCGGGCCTGCAGTGGGTACGGGCAGACTAGAGTGCGGTAGGGGAGATTGGAATTCCTGGTGTAGCGGTGGAATGCGCAGATATCAGGAGGAACACCGATGGCGAAGGCAGATCTCTGGGCCGTAACTGACGCTGAGGAGCGAAAGGGTGGGGAGCAAACAGGCTTAGATACCCTGGTAGTCCACCCCGTAAACGTTGGGAACTAGTTGTGGGGTCCTTTCCACGGATTCCGTGACGCAGCTAACGCATTAAGTTCCCCGCCTGGGGAGTACGGCCGCAAGGCTAAAACTCAAAGGAATTGACGGGGACCCGCACAAGCGGCGGAGCATGCGGATTAATTCGATGCAACGCGAAGAACCTTACCAAGGCTTGACATATATGGGAACGGGCCAGAAATGGTCAACTCTTTGGACACTCGTATACAGGTGGTGCATGGTTGTCGTCAGCTCGTGTCGTGAGATGTTGGGTTAAGTCCCGCAACGAGCGCAACCCTCGTTCTATGTTGCCAGCACGTTATGGTGGGAACTCATGGGATACTGCCGGGGTCAACTCGGAGGAAGGTGGGGATGACGTCAAATCATCATGCCCCTTATGTCTTGGGCTTCACGCATGCTACAATGGCCGGTACAATGGGCTGCGATACCGTGAGGTGGAGCGAATCCCAAAAAGCCGGTCCCAGTTCGGATCGTAGTCTGCAACTCGACTACGTGAAGTCGGAGTCGCTAGTAATCGCAGATCAGCAACGCTGCGGTGAATACGTTCCCGGGTCTTGTACACACCGCCCGTCAAGTCATGAAAGTCGGTAACACCTGAAGCCGGTGGCCCAACCCTTGTGGAGGGAGCCGTCGAAGGTGGGATCGGTAATTAGGACTAAGTCGTAACAAGGTAGCCGTACCGGAAGGTGCGGCTGGATCACCTCCTTTCTAAGGAGCATCTGGAGATCTTCGGGTCTTCCAGGCGCCAGGTCATCACCGGATGTGTGGTGCTGGTTAGCTCATGGGTGGAACATTTGACATGGCATCAGCGCAGCTGATTCTTGCTAGTACGCCGTTTTCGGATGGTTGGAAGGTGGGGGTTGGGGAGCGGGGTGTCTGCACGTTGTTGGGTCCTGAGGGACTGGCCGTGGCTGCCTTTCGGGGTGGTTGGTGGTTTCCTCGTGGGCTCGTTCCTGTCGCCGGTTGGTGGTGGGGGCGGGTGCCGCCCGTACTTTGAGAACTACACAGTGGACGCGAGCATCTTAAAGAAATAATTTGGCCGACCCTTTTTGGGGGTTGGTCTGCTCATGTGATTTCAAGTCTTTAAGAGCGAACGGTGGATGCCTTGGCATCTGGAGCCGAAGAAGGACGTAGCAATCTGCGATAAGCCTCGGGGAACTGATAAGCAAGTTTTGATCCGAGGGTGTCCGAATGGGGAAACCCCGCCAGGCGGCGTGCCGACCTGGTGACTCCCGCCTGAATGTATAGGGCGGGTAGAGGGAACGTGGGGAAGTGAAACATCTCAGTACCCACAGGAAGAGAAAACAACCGTGATTCCGTGAGTAGTGGCGAGCGAAATCGGAAGAGGCTAAACCGTGCACGTGTGATATCCGGCGGGAGTTGCGTGTGCGGGGTTGTGGGACTTTCCTGGCTGTTCTGCCGAGCAGCCGGCGTGACAAGAGAGTATAGGCGAATCGTCTGGGAAGGCGAGCCATAGCAGGTGAGAGCCCTGTAGCCGAAATGCTTGTTCTTGGCGCGGAGAGTATCCCAAGTAGCACGGGGCCCGAGAAATCCCGTGTGAATCTGTCAGGACCACCTGATAAGCCTAAATACTCCCAGATGACCGATAGCGGACAAGTACCGTGAGGGAAAGGTGAAAAGTACCCCGGGAGGGGAGTGAAATAGTACCTGAAACCGTTTGCTTACAAACCGTTGGAGCAGCCTTGGTAGCTGTGACAGCGTGCCTTTTGAAGAATGAGCCTGCGAGTTAGCGATATGTGGCGAGGTTAACCCGTGTGGGGTAGCCGTAGCGAAAGCGAGTCTGAACAGGGCGTTCAGTCGCATGTCCTAGACCCGAAGCGAAGTGATCTATCCATGGCCAGGCTGAAGCGACGGTAAGACGTCGTGGAGGGCCGAACCCACTTAGGTTGAAAACTGAGGGGATGAGCTGTGGATAGGGGTGAAAGGCCAATCAAACTTCGTGATAGCTGGTTCTCTCCGAAATGCATTTAGGTGCAGCGTTGCGTGTTTCTTGCCGGAGGTAGAGCTACTGGATGGCCGATGGGCCTCAACAGGTTACTGACGTCAGCCAAACTCCGAATGCCGGTAAGTGAGAGCGCAGCAGTGAGACGGTGGGGGATAAGCTTCATCGTCGAGAGGGAAACAACCCAGACCACCATCTAAGGTCCCTAAGCGCGTGCTAAGTGGGAAAGGATGTGGAGTTGCTTTGACAACCAGGAGGTTGGCTTAGAAGCAGCCACCCTTGAAAGAGTGCGTAATAGCTCACTGGTCAAGTGATTCCGCGCCGACAATGTAACGGGGCTCAAGCACGCCACCGAAGATGTGGCATTGACACTTGTGGTAGGCCTTCGTGGTCCAGCCGTGTTGATGGGTAGGAGAGCGTCGTGTGGCCGGTGAAGCGGCGGGGTGACCCAGCCGTGGAGGCCACACGAGTGAGAATGCAGGCATGAGTAGCGAAAGACGTGTGAGAAACACGTCCTCCGAAAGACCAAGGGTTCCAGGGTCAAGCTAATCTTCCCTGGGTAAGTCGGGACCTAAGGCGAGGCCGACAGGCGTAGTCGATGGACAACGGGTTGATATTCCCGTACCGGCGAAGAACCGCCCCAGTCAATCCAGTGGTGCTAAGAGTCCTAGCGTGGCGTTGCCGGATCCCTTCGGGGTGATGGTTGCTGCGTGAACGCTCGACCCCATGCTGGTGCGGCTAGCGTATTAACAGGTGTGACGCAGGAAGGTAGCCCAAGCCAGGCGATGGTTGTCCTGGTGCAAGTGCGTAGCCCGAACGGTAGGCAAATCCGCCGTTCATGAAGGGTGAGACACGATGCGGATGAAAAGTGGGTGATCCTATGCTGCCAAGAAAAGCATCGACGCGAGGTTCCAGCCGCCCGTACCCCAAACCGACTCAGGTGGTCAGGTAGAGAATACCGAGGAGATCGAGATAATCGTGGTTAAGGAACTCGGCAAAATACCCCCGTAACTTCGGGAGAAGGGGGGCCATCCACTTATACCGCCTTGCGTGGGAAAGGGTGTGGTGGCCGCAGAGACCAGTGGGTAGCGACTGTTTACTAAAAACACAGGTCCGTGCCAAGTCGCAAGACGATGTATACGGACTGACGCCTGCCCGGTGCTGGAAGGTTAAGAGGAGCGGTCAGCCGCAAGGCGAAGCTGCGAATTTAAGCCCCAGTAAACGGCGGTGGTAACTATAACCATCCTAAGGTAGCGAAATTCCTTGTCGGGTAAGTTCCGACCTGCACGAATGGCGTAACGACTTCCCAACTGTCTCAACCACGAACTCGGCGAAATTGCATTACGAGTAAAGATGCTCGTTACGCGCAGCAGGACGGAAAGACCCCGTGACCTTTACTATAGCTTGGTATTGGTATTCGGTGTGGCTTGTGTAGGATAGGTGGGAGACGGTGAAGCCCGGACGCTAGTTCGGGTGGAGTCATTGTTGAAATACCACTCTGGTCACTCTGGATGCCTAACTTCGAACCGTGATCCGGTTCAGGGACAGTGCCTGGTGGGTAGTTTAACTGGGGCGGTTGCCTCCCAAAGAGTAACGGAGGCGCCCAAAGGTTCCCTCAACCTGGTTGGCAATCAGGTGTCGAGTGTAAGTGCACAAGGGAGCTTGACTGTGAGACTGACAGGTCGAGCAGGGACGAAAGTCGGGACTAGTGATCCGGCAGTGGCTTGTGGAAGCGCTGTCGCTCAACGGATAAAAGGTACCTCGGGGATAACAGGCTGATCTTGCCCAAGAGTCCATATCGACGGCATGGTTTGGCACCTCGATGTCGGCTCGTCGCATCCTGGGGCTGGAGTAGGTCCCAAGGGTTGGGCTGTTCGCCCATTAAAGCGGTACGCGAGCTGGGTTTAGAACGTCGTGAGACAGTTCGGTCCCTATCCGCTGCGCGCGTAGGAAGTTTGAGAGGATCTGACCCTAGTACGAGAGGACCGGGTTGGACGAACCTCTGGTGTGTCAGTTGTTCCGCCAGGAGCACCGCTGATTAGCTACGTTCGGGATGGATAACCGCTGAAAGCATCTAAGCGGGAAGCCGGCCTCAAGATGAGACTTCCATACCTTCGGGTGAGAGGCTCCCAGCCAGATTACTGGGTTGATAGGCCGGATGTGGAAGCGCAGTAATGCGTGCAGCTGACCGGTACTAATAAGCCGATGACTTGATAACACACGCCCTTTTTCCTGCGGGTGCTTGCGTCCACTTTGTGGTTCTCGACGTACGGTCGGGCACCGCACACCAGAACAAGACTTTTGTTGTGCAGACTGAAACGTCAATAGTGTTTCGGCGGCCATAGCGAGAGGGAAACGCCCGGTCCCATTCCGAACCCGGAAGCTAAGCCTCTCAGCGCCGATGGTACTGCAGGGGCGACCCTGTGGGAGAGTAGGACACCGCCGGACTTCCATTCCAGAAATGGCCACCCATCTTGGGTGGCCATTTCTGCGTTACGGGGTCCACAATGGCAGGGCAAGGGAGAGATATGGCTGATCGAGAGGACCGTCACGACGAGCGTCGGGATGGTGGACGACCGTCCTTTGACGTTCCCCGCCGGGATGGCGCGGGGGCCGGCAAGGACAGGAATCCGACGCAGCGGAGCAAGCCGGCGCATGGCGACCGCGCACCTCGCGGCGATTCCGCGGGCGAGCGCCCCTATCGGGGACGCGACGAACGTCCGCACCGCGACACCGGATCCCGGCCCCAGCGCTCGAACGAGGGCGGTGACCGCCCGTATCGCGGTGGTGGTTCGACTGGTGGGGATCGTCCGTATCGCGGTGGTGGTTCTTCTGGTGGGGATCGTCCGTATCGCGGTGGTGGTTCTTCTGGTGGGGATCGTCCGTATCGCGGTGGTGGTTCTTCTGGTGGGGATCGTCCGTATCGCGGTGGTGGTTCTTCTGGTGGGGATCGTCCGTATCGCGGTGGTGGTTCTTCTGGTGGGGATCGTCCGTATCGCGGTGGTGGTTCTTCTGGTGGGGATCGTCCGTATCGGGGTGGTGGCTCGTCTGGTGGGGATCGTCCGTACCGGGGTGGTGGCTCGTCTGGTGGGGATCGTCCGTACCGGGGTGGTGGCTCGTCTGGTGGGGATCGTCCGTACCGGGGTGGTGGCTCGTCTGGTGGGGATCGTCCGTACCGGGGTGGTGGCTCGTCTGGTGGCGATCGTCCGTACCGTGGCGGCGGCTCGTCTGGTGGCGATCGTCCGTACCGTGGCGGCACCTCGGGAAGCGGTGACCGGCCGAATCGGGCCGGCTCCGAGCGCAGCGGCCGACCGTATCAGGGCGGTTCTGCACGTGATGATCGGCCGGCTCGGGGAAGCGCCGGCGATCGTCCGTACCGCGACCGCGGCTCTGATCGACGTGATCGCCCGTACAGCGGGGCGGGTTCCGACCGGAGCGACCGCACCGACAGAGAGCACCGGCCCTATCGGGATGACCGACCCCAGCGGGACGATCGGCCCCGTCGGGACGATCGACCCTATCGAGACGATCGGCGCCGACCCGACAGCCATCGTGGACAAGACTCGGACCGTCGCTCTTCGCGTCCCCCGCAGGACGTGCGCGAGGATCGCCCGCGCGATCCCCAGCTGCCGGACGAGATCACGCCGAAGGACCTCGCCCCGGCAGCCCGCAATGAGCTGAAGACGCTGAGCAAGGAGAATGCGGAGCGCGTCGCGCGGCATCTCGCGATGGCGGCGCAGCTCATCGACGACGATCCGGCGCTGGCGCACGAGCATGCGCTGGCCGCATCGCGGCATGCCGGACGCATCCCCGTCGCACGGGAGACCGTGGCGATCACGGCCTACGCGCTCGGCGACTACGCGCTGGCGCTGCGCGAACTGCGCACGTACCGGCGGCTGTCCGGCCGCGAAGACCAGATCGCTCTCATGGTCGACAGCGAGCGCGGGGTCGGTCGGCCGGAACGTGCTCTCGAGGTCGGGCGGTCGGTCGAGCGGTCCACGCTGCCCGCCGATGTGCGCGTGCAGCTGGCGATCGCGATGTCCGGGGCATGGCTCGACCAGGGGGACGCGAGCCGTGCCCTCCAGGAGCTCGAGATCCCCGAGGCCGATCCCGACCACGCCTACGAATGGAGCCCGGCGCTGTTCGCCGCGCGGGCCACGGTCCTCGAAGAGCTCGGCCGGACGGATGAGGCCACCCGCTGGCAGCGACTCGCCGATGTCGCGGCCGACGCGCTGGACGAGGCATCCGGTGTCGGACAGGACGAGACCGTGTACGTCGAAGATCTCGAAGAGGATCTCGACGAGGCGGGAGAAGACCCGCCTGCGGATGCCGCGGATGCCGACGACCAGGCGGTGCCCGACGACCAGGCGGATGCCGGCGACCGAGAGGATGCCGACGACCAGACTGAGGTCGAGCCTCAGGATGACGACCTCGCGGCCGACGAAACCGAGGACGGGGCCGGCACAATCTCGGCGGACCGAGGACAATCTCGGCGGACCGAGGACAATCTCGGCGGACCGACAACAACAACCTCCGCGGACGGAGGACAACCTCGGCGGACGGAGGACAACCTCGGCGGACCGGGGACAACCTCGGCGGAGGGGGACGGGGAGTGAAGGGCGTGTTCGCGCGGCTGCGCGGGGAGGCGCCCGCGGAGAGCACGGCGACGCCGCTCGACGGGATCGACACGGTGCTGGCCGACCTCGACGGCGTCGTGTACACCGGCGCAGGGGCGCTCGCGCATGCCGTGGACAGCCTGAACCGGGCGGCATCCGAGGGGCGCAGGCTCGGCTACATCACCAACAACGCCTCGCGCACCGACGCGAACGTGGCCGCGCATCTGCGCGACCTGGGCCTGAATCGCACGGTGCCCGAAGACATCGTGACCAGCCCCCAGGCCGCCGTGCGGCTGCTGCGCACGAAGATCGCCCCGCCGGCGACGATCCTGGTCGTCGGCGGCGAAGGGCTTGTCACCGAGGTCGCCCGCGCCGGCTACACCGTCACCGCGAGCGCGGAGGACGCGCCGGCGGCGGTGCTGCAGGGGTTCTCTCCCGACATCGCCTGGACCCAGCTGGCGGAGGCCGCGTACGCGCTGCAGACGCCCGAGGAGGAGGGCGGCATCCCCTGGATCGCGACCAACACCGACTGGACGCTGCCGCAGGAGCGCGGGATCGCTCCCGGCAACGGCACCCTCGTCTCGGCTGTGCACACCGCGGTGGGACGACTGGCCACCGTGGCCGGCAAGCCGGAGACGCCGATCTTCCACGAGGCGGTGGCGCGCTTCGAGGCACGTCGGCCGCTGTTCATCGGCGACCGTCTCGACACCGACATCGCCGGGGCGCAGGCCGCCGGCATCCCGTCCGCGTTCGTGCTGACCGGAGTCGACCGCCCCAAGCACCTGTTGGCCGCGCCGCCCACCAGCCGCCCGGACTACATCGTCGCGGACCTGCGCCAGCTGTTCGAGCCGTATCCGACCACCCGCACCGAGGGCGACCGTACGCAGGTCGGCGACGCCGTGGTGCAGATCGACGGTGCCGAGCTGCGCGTGGTGCAGGCGGGTCCGCATCCCATCGATCTGGTCCGCGCAGGCGCGGCAGCCGTGTGGGACTCGGGGCGGGCCATCTTCGGCTTCCACGTGCAGGAGGAGTTGTACGCCGACCCGTTCCGCCCCTGAGCACGGCGGGGTGCCCGGCGCTAGCATGGGGACCATGGAGGACGTGGAGCACGACGAGCTGATCAGCCGCCTGCGGGTGATCGAGGGCCAGCCGCTCGCCGAACGGGCCGACGCCTACGCGGCGCTGCACGAAGAGCTCGCACGCGTGCTGGACAGCGGCCCGGCGACCCCTCCGACCGCATGACGCAGCGGCTCGATCAGGCGCTGGCCGCCCGGGGACTGGCCCGCTCGCGCACGCACGCCCAGACCCTCATCGCGCAGGGACTGGTCACCGTCGACGGGCGCGCCGTGGTCAAGGCATCCGCCCCCGTCGACGACGCGGCCGAGATCGGCCTGGCCGGCGCCGACCATTACGTGAGCCGCGCTGCGCACAAGCTCCTCGCCGGACTGGATGCCTTCGCCGTGCCGGTCGCCGGACGTCTCGCGCTGGACATGGGCGCCTCCACCGGCGGATTCACCCAAGTGCTGCGCGAGCGCGGCGCCGCTCCGGTGATCGCCGTCGACGTCGGCCACGACCAGCTGGCGGCCGAGATCGCCGCGGACCCCGGCGTGATAGCGATCGAGGGGTTCAACGTCCGGTACATGACCGCCGCATCCCTGCGCGAGGCGTCGGGGATCGAGGCCGCGCCGCAGCTGATCTGCGGCGACCTGTCGTTCATCTCGCTGCACCACGTGCTCCCGGCCGTCGCGGCGGTCGCCGCACCCGCCGCCGATGTCGTCCTGCTGGTCAAGCCGCAGTTCGAGGTGGGGCGCACCGCGGTCCGGGGCGGCCTGGTGACCGATCCGGCGCTGCGGTCCGAGGCGGTCGCCGACGTGCTGTGGGCCGCCTGGGACGTCGGCCTCGGCACCCACGGGGTCATCCCGTCGCCGGTGGTCGGCACCCACGGCAACCGGGAGTACGTGGTCCACCTGATATCGGGATCCGAGGGGAATCCGACAGAATGGACGGGCATCGTGAACGCGGCGACGGGAAGCACATGACGACGGATCAGCGCAGCATCCTGGTCGTCGCGCACGCCCAGCGCGAGGACACGGTCGAGGCGGCGGCGCACGTCATCGACGCGCTGCACACCGCCGGTGCGCGGCCCGTGCTGGCCGCCGACGACCGGGAAGAGCTGATCGGCCTGCGGCCGGAGCTGCGCCGGACCTCGACGCTCGGCACGGACGTGGCCGTCTCCGACATCGAGCTGGCGATCGTGCTCGGCGGCGACGGCACGATCCTGCGGGCCGCCGAGCTCGTGCGCGGCGGGACGGCGCCCGTCCTCGGGATCAACATGGGGCATGTCGGCTTCCTCGCCGAGATCGAGCGCGACGACATGGACAACGCCGTCCGGCGCGTCATCGACCGCGACTACCGCGTCGAGGAGCGGCTCGCACTGTCGGTGCGCGTCAAGGACGTCAGCGGCGCGGTCATCTACTCGACCTGGGCGCTGAACGAAGCCACCGTGGAGAAGGCGAGCCGGGAGCGGATGCTGGAGGTCGTCGTCGAGATCGACGGCAGGCCGCTGTCGAGCTTCGGGTGCGACGGCATGGTCGTGTCCACCCCGACCGGCTCCACCGCCTACAACTTCTCGGCCGGCGGCCCCGTCATCTGGCCCACCGTGGCCGCGATCGCGGTGGTGCCCCTGTCGGCGCATGCGCTGTTCGCGAAGCCGCTGGTGCTGGGGCCCGAGACGGCGGTGGCGATCGAGGTGCTGGAGCGGACGAACGGCACCGGCATCCTCTGGTGCGACGGCCGACGCTCGCACGAGCTCCCTCCGGGAGCCCGGGTGGTCGTGCGGCGCTCCGAGGAGCCGGTGCGCCTGGCGCGACTGCACCCGGCGGCGTTCACCGACCGGCTGGTGCGGAAGTTCCAGCTTCCGGTCGCCGGGTGGCGGGGGAACGGGGACGGGCCGGGAGCCCGGCCGTGATCGAGCACATGCAGCTGCGCGACCTCGGTGTGATCGCCGAGGCGACCCTGCCCATGGGTCCGGGCTTCACCGCCATCACCGGCGAGACCGGGGCGGGAAAGACCATGGTGGTCACCGGCCTCGGACTGCTGCTGGGCCAGCGCGCCGACTCCGGGGCCGTTCGCGCCGGGGCCGCGCAGGCGTCGGTGGACGGAGTGTGGATCGTGCCCGATGCCGGCCCGGTCGCCGAGCGGGTGCGCGACGCGGGCGGCGAGGTCGAGCCGATCGGCGACGGGCGGGCCGAGCTCTATCTGGGACGGACGCTGTCGGCCGAGGGCCGCAGCCGGGCCACCGTCGGCGGCCGGACCGCCCCGGCCGGGGTCCTGGCCGATCTCGCGGACCGGCTCGTCGTGGTGCACGGGCAGTCCGAGCAGCTGCGGCTGCGGTCATCCGCCGCGCAGCGCGATGCGCTGGACCGGTTCGGCGGCGACCCGGTCGCCGGCGCTCTGCGGGAGTATCAGCAGCGCTACGATCACTGGCGCACGCTGGATGCCGAGCTGACCGCCCTGATCACGGACCGGGATGCTCGGGCCGCCGAGGCCGAGGCGCTGCGCGCCGCCCTCGCCGAGATCGAGCAGGCCGACCCGCAGCCGGGCGAGGACGTCGAGCTGAACCGTCGGGCCGAGCGGCTGGCGAACGCCGAAGCACTGCGCGAGGCCGCCGCGACCGCGCACGCCGCCCTGTCGTCCGAGGATGACGAGCCCGACGTGACCGCGCTGGTGGCGCACGCTCGGCGTGCGCTGGAGCGGGCCGCGGAGGACGATTCCACGCTGCGGGCGCTGGCCGAGCAGGCCGCCGACATCGGCTACCGGGCGGCCGATCTGGCAGCCGGCATCTCCGGGTACCTCGCCGACCTCGACGAGTCCGGCCCGCACGAGCTGGCCGCCGTTGAAGAGCGGCGTGCGGTGCTCGGCGGGCTGGTGCGCACCCATGGGACGCTCGAGGCTGCGCTCGAGCTGCTGCAGACCGGCTCGGCGCGGCTGGCCGAGCTCGATGACGACGACGACCGCATCGAGCGGCTGACCGCCGAGGGCCGGGCCGCGGCATCCGACCTCGATGCGGCGGCCGCGACGCTGACCGAAGCGCGCCGCGGGGCCGCGCAGCAGCTCGGCGACGCCGTGACCGAAGAGCTGCACGCGCTCGCGATGCCCGACGCCCGCGTCGAGGTCGCGGTGAGCGACGCGCCCGCCTCGACGCACGGCCGGGACGAGATCGCGATCCTGCTGGCCCCGCACCCCGGCGCCCCGGCACGACCGGTCTCACGCAGCGCATCCGGCGGAGAGCTGAGCCGGGTCATGCTCGCGATCGAGGTGGTGATCGCCGCGACCGACCCCGTCCCCACGTTCGTCTTCGACGAGGTCGACGCCGGCATCGGCGGCGCCGCGGCCATCGAGGTGGGGCGCCGGCTCGGCCGGCTCGCGCGGTCGGCGCAGGTCATCGCCGTCACCCATCTCGCCCAGGTCGCCGCGTTCGCCACGAACCACCTGAGCGTGGTGAAGTCGAACGACGGGACGGTCACGTCCTCGAGCGTGCGGCGGCTGGAGGGCGCCGACCGCGAGGCCGAGATGGCGCGGCTGCTGTCCGGGCTCACCGACTCGGATGCCGCGCTCACGCACGCCCGGGAGCTGCTGGACACGGCTCGCGGGGCCGCGTGAGCTCCGACGACCCCGGCGGCGGCCTGCCCGACGCTCCTGTGCCCGACGGACCCATGCCCGACGGCGCCGTCCGGGTGGAGCAGCGCCGTCCCACCCCGCTGTACCGGTGGCTCTCGGCGCGCCTGCTGCGCCTGGAGGCATGGGTGCGCTCGCACGGCTCGGCGAACATCCGCTGGGCCACCCGGGTCGGCTGGGCGCTGGTGATCGGCATCGGCATCCTGCTGCTGGCGGGTCCCGTGATCAACAGACCGATCGGCTTCGACGACATCACCGCCTCGGCCGAAGGCGCCACCGACACCTGGATCGCCCGCTCCTTCGCCGCCGACTGCACCCTCGCCCGGTCGGCGGACGGTCGCCTGCACGTCGAGGTCACCGAGCGGATCACCGCCTTCTTCCCGGATGATGTGGACGAGGATGCCGTCGAGCGCGTCATCCCGTCGCAGTACGAATCGCACGACCTGGACCCGACCCTGGTCTCGGCCACGTTCGACGGGGCCGAGACCGGCGTGGACACCGTGCGCGCGCCCACGCGCACGACGTTCCGCATCCAGCGCGATGCGCCGCTGACCGGCGACCACGAGCTCGTGCTGCGGTACACGCTGCGCGATCTGGCGTACCCGGCAGAGAACGTTTCCACCGGGCGGATCGAGGACCTCCTGGAGTGGAACGTCTTCGGCCCGGACTTCCCGCACGGCGTGGCGCACTCGGCGCTGACCGTCACCGTGCCGCGCGCACTGGTGGCGGACTACTCCCGGCAGCCGCACGGCGGCATCTCCTGGCTGCTGCTGAGCGACTCCTCACAGCTCGAGCCCGACACCCAGACCGCCGCCGCCGTCACCTACTCGCTGGTCAACGACCAGAACATCCCGCCGTACGCGACGTTCTGGTTCCGGTTGCCCTTCCAGCAGGGGACGTTCACCATGCCGGCCCCCTCGTTCCTGTACTGGGTGCAGGTGATCGGCCCGTTCGTGCCCCTGCTCCTGCTGGCCGCGACGCTGCTGTTCGCCCTGGCCGCACGGGCGGTCGCGTGGGCGGATGCCCGGGGTCGGGCCTGGTACGTCTACCAGGAGCAGCCGCCGCCCGGCGTCGAGCCGGCTCTCGCCGCCCGGCTCTGGCGGGCCGTGCTCACCTCGGGTCTGGCCGGGGCCGTGGCCGACCATCGCGCCGCGCCGAAGTCGGCGGCAGCGCGGCGGGCCCTGGGGCGCGCCGCGGCGCGCACCGGCCGGATCGGAAACCTCTTCACCGCGTGGTCGCGCTACCTGTCTGCGCCGGCGTGGCGTGAGCAGTTCACGCGGGGTCTGCGGCGGGTGCCCACCGGCTTCGTGCGCGACTCGTTCATCGGTGCGGCCCTGGCCTGGACCATGCTGCAGTGGGGACTGGTGCGTCAGCTGTCATACCAGGTGCCGCTGTCCGTGTACTGGTGGCCGCTCGCGATCGTGGTCGTCACCACGGCCCTGGCCGTCGTCATCCTCGTCCTCGCGCTCAGCGCGCGACCGCTCACTCGACAGGGCGCGCTGGTCAAGGAGCACCTGCTGGGTCTGCGCCTGTTCGTGCAGCGCACCCGCGGCGACGAGCGCACGTCGCTGTCCGATCCGCTGCTGCCGTATGCGGTGATGTTCTCGCCCTCCCGGCGCGCCGGGCGGCTGGTGCGGCGCCTGCTCGCCGACGAGGGCATGCGGGCCAAGGCCGAGGCCGATCCGCAGTTCGTCACCGGTGGACGACTCGTCGTCCGGACGGCGGCGGTGGTCGCGGTGATGGCGGCGATCGCCATCGCGGTGTGGGTTCCGGCATCCACCGCCCGTCCGCCCGACGACGCCGTCTACGACGGCGACCTGCCCGGCGACTACGGCGTGTTCGTCACCGACTTCTCCTCCGATGCGACGGCGACCGTCGGCCCCGGCGAGCGGGTCCGCCTCGACGTGCAGGAGACGATGACCGCGACGGTCGGGGGCGACTACCAGGACGTGCCGCAGGTGCTGCGGCAGTGGCACGACGACGTCGCCGGTCACCGGATGGCGCTGACCGTGGCATCCGTCACCGTCGACGGGGCCGCCGTCCCGTTCACCCAGCGCCGGATGCAGGGCCAGGCGCTGCTGCAGACGAAGATCCCGGACGACTGGCCGGGGGAGCATGCGATCGTCATCCGCTACCGCATCGATGATCCGGTCGCCACCGTCTGGGAGGACGGGGAGTGGCGCCAGCAGCTGCGCTGGACGGCGCTGAATCCGGGGTGGGACTTCGGCTGGGCCGGCACGGATGCCGCCCCCGCGCACATCGCGGTCGGTCTCACCGTGCCCGCCTCGATGAGCAGCGCCGCGTCAGGCGCGTCGGGATGGCTCGGCGACCAGTCGTGGCCGGACACCGGGCTGCGCGCGGTCGGCACGACGGCGGGGCCGGGCGGCACGGTGCGGTATCAGCAGGAGTACGCCGTCGACGAGGACGGGATGTGGCAGGCCGTCGAGGACGAGAACGGGCCGTTCCTGCCGGACGACGACTTCCAGGGCGTCCAGCTGCAGTTCGCCGACGGCACGTACGCGGCCGGATCGCCGATGGTCTACGTGGGCGACGCTCTGGCGCGCGCGCTGCCGATGATCCTCGCCGTCGCGCTGACCCTGGGGACGCTGGTGTGCGCGGCGATCGGAGTCGTGCGCGCACGTCGCGGGCCGGTGCAGGGGCTCGCACGGGATGTCGCGCGGTGGCTGCCCGTCGGGTTCACGCTCGCCCAGGGCATCCTGTTCGTCTGGATGACGCAGGACCTGTACGGCGACGAGGCGACGTTCCTGGTGCCGCTGCTCCTGCTCGGCATCAGCGTCGCCGCCACGGTGCTCGTCCTGGTGTGGACCCGCACGCGCCGTCGGCATTCGCACAGCGGACCCGGCCGAGTCACTGATAGGATTAAAGCCCGTGATGCATAGTTCAGACGCAGGCAGTTTCGATCCCGTCTCCGACACCACGAAGTCCGACACCACGGAATCCGACGACACCACCAAGCACATCTTCGTGACCGGTGGTGTCGTCTCGTCTCTGGGCAAGGGACTGACCGCCGCGAGCCTGGGGAATCTGCTCACGGCGCGCGGACTGCGCGTGGTCATGCAGAAGCTCGACCCGTACCTGAACGTCGACCCCGGGACCATGAACCCGTTCCAGCACGGCGAGGTGTTCGTCACCGACGACGGCGCCGAGACCGACCTGGACATCGGGCACTACGAGCGCTTCCTCGACGTGAACCTGAATCAGGCCGCCAACGTCACCACCGGGCAGATCTACTCGCGGGTGATCGCGCGCGAGCGCGCCGGGGAGTACCTCGGCGACACGGTGCAGGTGATCCCGCACATCACCGACGAGATCAAGCGCCGCATGCGTCTGCAGGCCGACGCCGTTCCCAAGCCGGACGTCATCATCACCGAGGTCGGCGGAACGATCGGCGACATCGAGTCGCAGCCGTTCATCGAATCGGCCCGGCAGATCCGGCACGAGCTGGGGCGCGACAACGTGTTCTTCGTGCACGTGTCGCTGCTGCCCTACATGGGCGCGTCCGGTGAGCAGAAGACCAAGCCCACCCAGCACTCCGTGGCCGCGCTGCGCTCGATCGGCATCCAGCCCGACGCGCTGGTGCTGCGCAGCGACCGGCCCGTCACCGACGCGAACAAGCGCAAGATCGCGCTGATGTGCGACGTGGACGAGCGCGCGGTCGTGAACGCGGTGGACGTGCCGAGCATCTATGACATCCCGTCGATGCTCAACGACCAGGGCCTGGACGCCTACATCGTGCGGGCGCTGGGGCTGACCCGCGCCGCCGAGGTCGACTGGTCGCGCTGGCAGAAGGTGCTCAACGCGGTGCACAACCCCAAGCACGAGGTGACGATCGGGCTGGTCGGCAAGTACATCGACCTGCCGGACGCCTACCTGTCGGTCACCGAGGCGCTGCGCGCCGGCGGGTTCGCACAGGAGACGCACGTGAAGATCCGCTGGATCCCCTCCGACACGTGCGAGACGCCGGAGGGCGCGCAGGCGGCGCTGGCCAGCGTCGACGGCATCATCGTGCCCGGCGGCTTCGGCATCCGCGGCATCGAGGGCAAGCTGGGCGCGCTGCGCTTCGCGCGCGAGCAGGGCATCCCGACCCTCGGGATCTGCCTCGGACTGCAGTGCATGGTCATCGAGTACGCCCGCCACGTCGCGGGGATCGCCGGGGCGTCCTCGAGCGAGTTCGACCCGGACTCGTCCGATCCGGTCATCGCCACGATGGCCGAGCAGGTGGACATCCTGGCCGCCGGCGATCTGGGCGGCACCATGCGACTCGGGCTGTACCCGGCCGATCTGGCCGAGGGGTCGCTGGCTGCCGAGCTGTACGGCTCGACCAGCGCATCCGAACGGCACCGCCACCGCTACGAGGTCAACAACGCGTACCGGGATCGGCTCAGCGAGGCCGGGCTGGTGTTCTCGGGGCTGTCGCCGGATCGCAACCTGGTCGAGTACGTCGAGCTGCCGCGCGACGTGCACCCGTATTACATCGCCACCCAGGCCCACCCCGAGCTGCGCTCGCGTCCCACCCATGCGCATCCGCTGTTCCGCGGTCTGATCGAGGCGGCCGTGGAGCGTCACCGCGCCAGCGAACTGTTCGACGTCGACAATGGCGACTGATCCGGCGGCGCTGCGGGACGAGCCGTTCACCCCGGAAGCCGTCTCGAGCGAACTCGTCTTCGACGGCAAGGTGTGGGACGTGCGCCGCGACACGTTCGGCTACAACGGCGACGAGCTGGTGCGCGAGTACGTCGCCCACACCGGAGCGGCGGCGGTCGTGGCGATGGACGAGGACGACCGGGTGCTGCTGATCCAGCAGTACCGCCATCCCATCCGGTACCGGGACTGGGAGATCCCCGCCGGACTGCTGGATGTCTCCGGCGAGCCGCCCGAGCACGCGGCGCGCCGCGAGCTCGCCGAGGAAGCCGACATCGCCGCGACCGAATGGTCCGCGCTGGCCAGCGTCTTCACCACTCCCGGGGGCAACGACGAGGTCGTGCACATCTTCCTGGCGCGCGGGCTCAGCCCGGTGCCGGGCGGGTACGTGCGCGGCGCGGAAGAGGCCGACATCCGGGTCGAGTGGGTTCCGATCGCGGATGTCGTGACCGCCGTCCTGCAGGGGCGGATGCGCAACGGCATCCTGTCGGTGGGGGTCCTGGCGGCGGCCGAGCATCTGCGGCGGGCCGCCTCCGGGGTGTGACATGCGCCTGGATCGGGCGGTGGACGCGTACCTGCGGCACGTCACGGTCGAGCGCGGGCTGTCGGCGCACACCGTCGCCGCCTACCGTCGGGACCTCGCCGGCTATGCCGAGTGGCTGACGGCGCGGGGCATCGACGACACCGCGGCGATCACGACGGAGCTGGTGACCGGGTTCATCGCCGATCGATCCGGCGCGCGGCCGCTGCCGGCGGCATCCTCTCTGGCACGCCTGCAGTCCTCGGTGCGCGGGCTGCACCGCTTCCTGGTGCGGGAGGGGCTGGACGAGGCCGATCCGACCGGACGGATGCGGCCGCCCAAGCTGCCGCAGCGTCTGCCGAAGGCGCTGACGATCGACCAGGTCGAACGGCTTCTGGCCGCGCCCGACCCGACCGAGCCGCTGGGGCTGCGCGACCGGGCGCTGCTCGAGCTGCTCTACGCGACCGGCGCGCGGGTCTCGGAGGTCGTGCAGCTGGATGTCGACGACCTCGCGCACGGAGACGTGCTGCGCGTGCGCGGCAAGGGGTCGAAGGAGCGCATCGTGCCGATCGGCGATTATGCCCGCGACGCCGTCGACGCCTACCTGACCCGGGTGCGGCCCACGCTGTCGGCCCGGGGCAGGGCGACGCCGCGGCTGTTCCTGGGCGCGCGCGGGGCTCCGCTGTCGCGGCAGAGCGTGTGGCTGGTGATCCAGGCGGCCGCCGAGCGCGCCCAGCTGAGCGCGCACGTGTCGCCGCACACGCTGCGGCACTCGTTCGCGACGCACCTGCTGCAGGGCGGCGCCGACGTGCGCGTGGTGCAGGAGCTTCTCGGCCACGCCTCGGTGGCCACCACCCAGATCTACACGCACGTGAGCGTGGATGCGCTGCGGGACGTGTACGCGACATCGCATCCGCGGGCGCGGTAGAGACGGGGATGCTGCCCCCGCGGGCTCCGGCTCACTCCGGCGGGGAGACGAGCACGTAGCCGCACGGCGGATGCGATCAGTATCCGATCGCGACGACGCCGTCCAGCCGCAGCTGTTCGTATTGCAGCCGGCGCGCCTCGGCGCTGTTGGCCCACAGGTTCGCGACCCGTCCATCGGTGATGGCCGCGGCACTCACGCCGGCCGTGCCCCAGTTCACGAGTTGGTACTCGGGCACTCTCGACCCGGTGCCCGCCGTGTGCGTGGTGACGGCGCCGGCCGGAGGGATCGTCAGCGTGGTGCCGTCGGGCAGCCGCATCGACGAACCGGCGAAGTCGCAGTCCGGTTCTCCCGCGGTGGGGGTGGGTTCAGAAGGGTGGGGGGTCGGCGGGGGTGAAGTGGACTGTCGGGGTGGGGTGGTCGTGGTAGATGCGGCCGGTGGGGCTGGTCCATTCCAGGATTCCGCGGGGTAGTTGTCGGACGGTCCACCGGGTGTGGTGTTTGAGGACGTGGTGTCGGCGGCAGAGGTGTTCGAGGTTGTCGTGCGCGGTGGTTCCGCCGAGGGCGTGGTCGTGGGTGTGGTCCAGGTCGCACCGGTGGACGGGTTGTCGGCAGCCGGGGAAGCGGCAGTGCTGGTCGCGGGCGTCCAGGAGTCGGGCCAGGGCGGGGTGGGGTCGGTACCGGTCGGCGCTGATGGGGATGCCGGTGTGCGGGTCGGTGAAGATCCGGGTCCAGCTGGTGGTGGCGGCGGCGAGGATGCGGGCGGTGTGGGTGTCGATCGGCCCGTACCCGGTCAGGATCGCGGGGGCTGGGTTGCTGGTGTCGTCGGGGGAGTCGGGGTGGAGCAGGGTGGCGGGGATGGTGACCTGGAGCTGCGCGGTGATGCCGGCGAACGCGTCGGCGGGGCCGTGGCCGGTGGGTGCCGCTGTCAGGAGCAGGTCGGTGAGCACGTCCGCGCGCAGCTGGTCCAGGGTGCGATCATCGCCCACGGGGAGCCCGTCCTCGTGTTCGGGGGTGGTCGTCGCGTCCGGGTCGGGGCCGGTGGCGGCCTGTTGCACGGTGCGGGCCATCTGGGTGGCGCGGTCGAAGATCGCGTGGATCAGGGTCGCCGGTCCGTCCAGCAGCAGCCGGGACATGTCATCGTCCAGATCGATCACCCGGGTGGTGCGCGACTGCCGGGCTTGCTTGTGCCGGGTGCTGATCGAGTCCGGGTGGACCCGGTCCGCGACCGTCCGGCACACCGGGCGCAACCGGCCCGGGGTCAGTTCCGCCGCCCGTGGAAGCACGGTCTGCTCGTAGACGGTACGGGTCTGGGCATCGGGCAGGGTGGCGCCGACCTCCACGATCACCCGCACCCGGGACTGGTCCAGCAGTCCGTCCGCCCAGGCGGTGTGCGTGGCCGGGAACCGGGTCACCAGCACGGCCGCCTCCCCGAGCCGGGCCTGCACGGTCCGATCGCTCATCCGCAGCGCGGCACCGATCTCGGCCGAGACCTCCCGCCAGGGCAGCTCCCGGTCATCATCGACCCCGCGGGCCGCGGCACACGTGGCCACGACATCCACCGTCGAAGACAGCAGCGACGCCTCGAACGCCTGCAACCGCGCGATCGCCCGCCGCGTCTCCACCAGCCCCGTGACCAGCGCGTCGATCCCCGGCAGATCCAGGTCCTCCGCGCTCAGCTCGTCCATACCTCCATCATGCCCACCACCACCGACACTCTCGAAGAAAAATACGCGGTTCCGGGTGACGATGGCAATTCTCTCATCTCCGGATTCTGAGATCTCTCGCGTCCCGTCGCGAGCACCGTCACAGAGACATTCGCGAGCACGCGGCTCGCCACGGAACGACCGCTCGGCGAGGCGCGGGCGAGCATGCCGCGCGGCCGGTCCGCGACATCCCCGGCCGGCGCCCCGTGCCGCGGCCGCGAGATCGCTAGAATCGACCGGACAGCATGGACGAGAGCAGGAGACCGGTGGCGGGCAGCGCGACGAAGAAGACGACCAAGGCGAAGGGTCTCAACGACGTCCCCATGGGCCCGACCGGCCGTCCGTACCACGGCTTCCCCACCCCTGCGCCGCTGAAGGGCCACGGCCCCGGACGCATCATCGCCCTGTGCAATCAGAAGGGCGGCGTCGGCAAGACGACGACCACGATCAACCTCGCCGCCGCGCTGGCCAGCTACGGCCGCCGCGTGCTCGCCGTCGACTTCGACCCGCAGGGCGCGCTGTCGGCCGGTCTCGGGATCGCGACGCACGAGATCCCCACGATCTACGACCTGCTGCTGGACTCCAAGCGCGACCCGCACGAGGTCATCGTGCACACCTCCGTCGAGAACCTGGACGTCATCCCCGCCAACATCGACCTGTCGGCCGCCGAGGTGCACCTGGTCAACGAGGTCGCCCGCGAGCAGATCCTCTCTCGTGCACTGCGCGGCGTCGCCGGCGAGTACGACGTCATCCTGATCGACTGCCAGCCGTCGCTCGGACTGCTGACCGTCAACGCGCTCACCGCCAGCCACGGCGTGCTCGTCCCGCTGGAATGCGAGTTCTTCGCGCTGCGCGGCGTCGCGCTGCTGATCGAGACGATCGACAAGGTCCGGGACCGGCTCAATCCCGCCATCACCCTGGACGGCGTGCTCGCCACCATGTACGACCCGCGCACGCTGCACTCGCGCGAGGTGCTGGAGCGCGTGGTCGAGGCGTTCGGCGACGACGTGCTCGAGACCGTCATCGGTCGCACGGTGAAGTTCCCGGACGCATCGGTGTCGGGGATGCCGATCACCGAGTTCGCGCCGGAGCATGCGGCCGCACAGGCCTACCTGCGGCTCGCGCGGGAGCTGGTCGCCCGTGGCGCCGTGGCCTGACGACGAAGCGCGCTCGTCTGAGGAGGATGTCGCAGACGACGGCCCTTCGTCTCGGTCGCTGCGCTCCCTCGCTCAGGGACCTGACGGGGCGGACGGCCCTTCGTCTCGGTCGCTGCGCTCCCTCGCTCAGGGACCTGACGGAGAGCCGGAGGGCGAGGCCCAGGATGCCGGATTCCGCGTCTCGCTGGGAGTGTTCGACGGACCGTTCGACCTGCTCCTGACGCTTCTGGGCAAGCACGAGCTGGACATCACCGAAGTCTCGCTCTCGCGCGTCACGGGCGAATTCATCGCCTACCTGCGCGAGCTGCAGTCCGACGACCAGCTGGACGAGGCATCCGAGTTCCTGGTCGTGGCCGCGACCCTGCTCGACATGAAGGTCGCCGGCCTGCTGCCGCAGGGCGAGCTGGTCGACGCCGAGTCGGTCGCGCTGCTCGAGGCGCGCGACCTGCTGTTCGCCCGCCTGCTGCAGTACCGGGCGTTCAAAGAGGTCTCGGTGTGGTTCGCCCGCTGCCTGCAGCGTGAGGACCACCGGCAGGCGCGGGCCGTGCGGCTGGACGAGAAGTACCGGCGCGCCGCCCCGGAGCTGGTCTGGACGCTGTCGGCCGACGACTTCGCCGCGATCGCAATGCTGGCCTTCGCGCCCAAGGAGATCCCCGTCGTCGGGCTGGACCACCTGCATGCGCCGCTGGTGAGCATCCGCGAGCAGGCCGCCGTGGTGGTGACGCTGCTGCGCTCCTCCGGAACGCTGTCGTTCCGCGAGCTCGTCTCGGGCGTCACCCAGACCGGCATCGTGGTGGCACGGTTCCTGTCCGTCCTGGAGCTGTACCGTCATTCCGCCATCTCGTTCGAGCAGCTCGAGCCGCTCGGCGAGCTGACCCTGCGGTGGACCGCCGAGCGCTGGTCCGAAGAGAATCTCGCGTCCCTGGGAGCCGACTATGACCGATGAGCCGACCGCGACCGCCGGGCCGAACGTCGCCCGCCAACTCGAGGCGATCCTGATGATCGTCGAGGAGCCGCAGAGCCTGGTGGCGCTGGCCACCGCCGTCGGTGCGCCGGTGCCGGCCGTGCGGCAGGCGATCGAAGGACTCGTCGCCGACTACGACGGCGAGACCGGCGGGCCGCGTCGCGGGTTCGAGCTGCGCGAGGTCGGCGGCGGCTGGCGGCTCTACGTGCGCGAGGACTACGACGACCTGGTCGCCGAGTTCGTCAACACCCAGGCGCCGTCGCGCCTGTCGCAGGCGGCGCTGGAGACCCTCGCGGTGATCGCCTACAAGCAGCCCGTCTCGCGCGGGCAGGTCGCCGCGATCCGTGCGGTGAACGTCGACTCGGTGGTGCGGACGCTGCTGGCGCGGGGCCTGGTCACCGAGGTCGGCAACGACGCCGAGACCGGCGCGATCCTCTACGGCACCACCGACGCGCTGCTGGTGAACCTCGGCATCAACTCGATCGACGAGCTGCCGCACATCTCGCCGCTGCTGGATGACGTCGACACCGTCGGCAGCGTCGTGGACGAAGGGATCGGACGATGACGGATGCCGAGGGCGTGCGGCTGCAGAAGGTGCTGGCCGCCGCGGGGGTCGCATCGCGGCGGGTCGCCGAGGACATGATCGTGGCCGGACGGGTGCGGGTCAACGGCGCCGTGGTCGACCAACTCGGCTCGCGGATCTTCCCCGAGACCGACCTGGTCGACGTGGACGGCGTGGCCGTGCAGCTGGACGCGACCAAGCGCTACGTGATGCTGAACAAGCCCACCGGCGTGGTCAGCTCGATGCGTGACGACCGCGGCCGCCGCGACCTGCGCGGGTTCACCGATGCCTGGCCGGAGCGGCTGTTCAACGTCGGGCGATTGGATGCCGAGACCAGCGGCCTGCTCGTGCTCACGAACGACGGCGAGCTCGCGCACGTCCTGGCCCATCCCTCGTTCGGGGTGACGAAGGTGTACATCGCGAAGGTCTCCGGACGCGTCTCGCCGCAGACGATCGGGCGGCTCACGCGCGGCGTCGAACTGGAGGACGGACCGATCGCCGCCGACCGCGCGCGACTGCTGGACACCTCGCAGGACACGAGCCTGGTCGAGCTGACCCTGCACTCGGGGCGCAACCGCATCGTGCGCCGGATGATGGCCGAGGTGGGGCATCCCGTCGACGAGCTCGTCCGGCGTCGATTCGGGCCGCTCCACCTGGGAAGTCTCCCGGCGGGGGAGGCCCGTGAGTTGACTACAGTGGAGCGTGGCGCGCTGCTGACTCTGTCGCGCCGCGCGCCGGGGGAGACGACACCGCCGGGAGCCGATCAGGAGACCCCGTGAGCCAGAACACGACCGTGCCCGCACGCGCGGCCGCGCGCACCTCGGGGACGGTCCGGGTCGTGGGCACAGGCCTGCTCGGCGCCAGCATCGGCCACGCCCTGACCGCACTGGGTGTGGACGTCGCCCTGTTCGACACCTCGCCGGCGCAGCTGCGGCTGGCGATCGACTACGGCGCCGGCCGTGCGCCCCGCGACGACGACGCCCCGCGACTGGTCGTGGTGGCGGTGCCGCCGGATGTCACGGCCGACGTGATCGCGCATGAGCTGGCCGCCTACCCGGACGCAGTGGTGACGGATGTCGCCAGCGTCAAGCTCGAGCCGCTGCGCGCGCTGCAGGACCGGGGCATCGACCTCACGCACTACATCGGCTCGCACCCGCTGGCCGGGCGCGAGCGCGGCGGCGCCGTCTCAGCGCGCGCCGACATCTTCATCGGTCGCCCCTGGGTGGTCTGCCGCGACGACGAGACCAGCCCCGCCGACCTCGCGGTCATCGAGGGGCTGGCACTGGACCTCGGCGCGATGCCGCTGGAGATGGACCCGGCCGAGCACGACCGCTCGGTGGCCCTCGTCTCGCACGTGCCCCAGCTGGTCGCGAGCCTCCTCGCCGGCCGCTTCGTGACCGCACCCGAGGGCTCGCTGCGACTCGCCGGCCAGGGGGTGCGCGACACCACGCGGATCGCGGCATCCGCCCCCGAGCTGTGGGTGCAGATCCTCGGATCCAACGCGGCACCGGTGGTGGACGTGCTCGACCAGCTGGCATCCGACCTGACCGGGGTCGCCGACGCGCTGCGCCAGCCCGACGCACCCGGCGCACGCCGCACGGTCGCCGATGCCATCCGCCGTGGCAACGAAGGCGTCGAGCGCCTGCCGGGCAAGCACGGGCAGAACCGCCGGTTCGCGCAGGTGGTCGTCATGGTCGACGACACCCCGGGCCAGCTGGGCCGGCTGTTCGGCGAGCTCGGCGAGCTGGATGTGAACGTCGAAGACCTGCGCCTGGAGCACTCGCCCGGCGCCCAGTTCGGCCTGGCCGAGATCAGCATCGACCCGGGCGCCGTGCGCCGTGCGGTCGACGGCCTGGTCTCGCGCGGCTGGCGGATGGCGAGCACCCCGAATGACTGACGTGACCATCATCGCCATCGACGGACCGGCCGGTTCCGGCAAATCGAGCGTGTCCAAGCAGACCGCCCGCGCGCTCGGCTACGGCTACCTCGACACCGGCGCGGCCTACCGGGCCCTGGCCTGGCACGTGCTCGACCGGGGTGCCGACACCGCCGACGCCGATGCCGTGCTGGCCGCGGCATCCGACTTCCCGTACGCGATCTCGCTGGATCCCGACGAGTACTGGGTGCGGGTGGGCCAGGTCGACGTGACCGACGCGATCCGCGAGCCGCGGGTCTCGGCAGCGGTCAGCGGCGTGGCCCGCGTGCCCGCGGTGCGCGTGCAGGCAGGCGAGCTGTTCCGGGCGCTGGCGGCGGCATCCGACCGCCCGGGCGTCATCATCGAGGGGCGCGACATCACCACGGTGGTCGCCCCGGACGCCCCGGTGCGGATCCTGCTGACCGCCGCGCCCGAGGTGCGCGCCGCGCGGCGCAGCGCCGAACTGACCGATCAGGACGCCGCGGCCGTCGCGGCGGCCCTGCACAAGCGCGACGCATCCGACGCCCAGGTGGTGGACTTCCTGTCCGCCGCGCCGGGCGTCGAGGTGGTCGATTCGACCGACCTGGATCTCGCGCAGACCGTCGACGCCGTCCTCGGCGTCGTGCATCAGAAGCTGGAGGCCCGTGATGGGCACTGAAGACGAATACGAACCCGGTCCGGACCATCTGGCCGAGCGGCTCGCCGACATCGACGAGGAACTCGCCGATCAGCGGGCCGAGGCCCTGCGCACCTCGCTCGGAGACTACGAGCTCGAGGACGAGGATGCTGCGCTGCTGGCCGGCGTCGGACTCGGCGAGGACGGGGTCGAGTACCTGCCTGCCCTTCCGGTCGTCGCGATCGTGGGACGGCCGAACGTCGGCAAGTCCGCCCTGGTCAACCGCATCCTCGGGCGCCGCGAGGCCGTCGTCGAGGACACCCCGGGCGTCACCCGCGACCGGGTGACGTACAAGGCGGAGTGGCTCGACCGGCGCTTCACCATCGTCGACACCGGCGGGTGGGAGCCCGACGCGCGCGGCATCGACCGCTCGGTCGCGGCGCAGGCCGAGATCGCCATCGACCTGTGCGACGTCGTGCTGTTCGTCGTGGACGCGAAGGTGGGCGCCACCTCGACCGACGAGCACGTCGTGCGGATGCTGCGCCGGGCCGGCAAGCCGGTGTTCCTGGTCGCCAACAAGATCGACGACGCGCGGCAGGAGCCCGAGGCCGCCGCCCTGTGGGGCCTCGGCCTCGGTGAGCCGCTGGCCGTGTCCGCCATCCACGGACGCGGCGTCGCGGACCTGCTGGATGCCGTCATGAAGGTGCTGCCGGATGTCTCGGCCGTCGCCAAGCAGGAGATCGGCGGCCCGCGCCGGGTCGCCATCCTGGGGCGCCCGAACGTCGGCAAGTCGTCGCTGCTGAACAAGGCCGCCGGCGAAGAGCGGGTCGTGGTCAACGAGCTGGCCGGCACCACCCGCGACCCGGTGGACGAGATCGTGGACCTCGGCGGGCGACTGTGGCGGTTCGTCGACACCGCCGGCATCCGCCGTCGCGTGCACCTGCAGCAGGGCGCGGACTTCTACGCCTCGCTGCGCACCTCGGCCGCGCTCGAGAAGGCCGAGGTCGCGGTGGTCGTGCTGGACGTGTCGCAGTCGATCAGCGAGCAGGACGTGCGGATCATCGACATGGTGCTCGAGTCGGGCCGCGCCCTCGTGCTCGCGTTCAACAAGTGGGACGTGCTGAACACCCCCGAATTCGAGGACCAGGAGCGCCGCCGCTACCTCGAGCGCGAGATCGAGCAGGACCTGGCCCACGTCTCGTGGGCGCCGCGGGTGAACATCTCCGCGCGGACCGGCCGGCACCTCGACAAGCTGGTGCCGGCGCTGGAGACCGCGCTGGACAGCTGGGACACCCGCATCCCCACCGGCAAGTTCAACGCGTTCCTGGCCGAGCTGGTGGCCGAGCACCCGCACCCGCTGCGCGGCGGCAAGCAGCCGCGCATCCTGTTCGGCACGCAGGCCGGCACGCGCCCGCCGACGTTCGTGCTGTTCACGACCGGATTCCTCGACCCCGGATACCGCCGGTTCATCCAGCGGCGGCTGCGCGAGCTGTACGGCTTCGAGGGCTCGCCGATCGTGGTCAACATGCGGGTGCGCGAGCGTCGCCAGCGCTGACGGCGATAGGTCCCCGAGGGCCCTTCGTCTCGTCGATGCGCTCCGGTCCCTGAGCGAGCGCAGCGAGACGAAGGGCCGGAGGCGGCTTCCCTCTGTGACGTGGTCGGCCCCGGCATCCGCCCACTGTGACAGTCTGGGAGGGTGACGATCCAGTATCCGCGACCGGGCGAATTCCGTCGCCCGCGCGGACCGCGGGATCCGGGGGATGCCTGGGTGATCGCGGACTCGGGGGAGCGGTACTGGGGGCGCTACGGCGCCGCCGGGCTGCTGGCCTACGATCCCGCGCGGGGCGTGCTGTTGCAGCACCGGGTGGAGTGGAGTCACCACGGCGACACCTGGGCGCTGCCCGGCGGTGCGCGACACCAGGGTGAATCGGCGCAGGACGGCGCCGTGCGCGAGGCGCAGGAAGAGGCCGGGGTGCCCGACGGCGCGGTGCGCGCTCGGGTCGAAAGCGTGCTCGATCTGGATGTCTGGACCTACACGACCCTGATCGGCGATGTCATCGCCCCATTCGAGCCGGTCATCAGCGATCCGGAGAGCCGGGCCCTGGAGTGGGTGCCGGTCGCCGAGGTCACGGGGCGCCCGCTGCATCCGGGCTTCGCGGATTCGTGGGCGCGCCTGCGCGGCCTGCTCGACGTGCATCCGGCGATCGTGGTGGATGCCGCGAACGTCGTCGGCTCGGTGCCCGACGGCTGGTGGCGCGATCGTGCCGGGGCCGCCGGCCGGCTGATCGCGGACGTCGCCGGCCTCGTGCGCGGCGGGGTGGACGCCGACGCGCTGGGCCTGGCCGAGCATCGCTGGTTCCCGGAGGTGTCGGTCGTGATCGAAGGACAGGCCAAGGCCGCGGCCGACCATGCGGACGTGCGCGTGGTGCGGGCCGAGGCATCCGGCGACGACGCGATCGTCGCGGAGGCGCAGCGCCGGGTGGATGCCGGTGCCACGGTCACCGTCGTCACGAGCGACCGTGAGCTGCGCGACCGATGCACGGCGCTGGGTGCCGAGGTGCACGGCCCGAAGTGGCTGCGCGCTCTGCTGCCCGCGTGACAGCTCCCTGAGCGCCCTTCGTCTCGCTGCGCTCGCTCAGGGCCCCGGTTCAGTGCCCGCGGAAGCGATCGATCTCGCGGCGCTCGCGCTTGGTCGGCCGCCCGGCGCCGCGGTCGCGCTGGGCCACCACCGGCATCGGATCGCGGGCCGGGGTGCGATCGTCCACCGCGGTGGCGGCCAGCGCCGCGCCCACGCGCTTGGCGATCGGCTGGCGCACGACCAGGATCCGGTCGAAGCCGGCGACGCGCACGCGCAGCTCGTCACCGGGCCGCACCGGCTGCGCGGCCTTCGCCTTCTCTCCGTTCACCCGCACATGCCCCGCTCGGCATGCCGTCGTGGCCGCCGACCGGGTCTTGTACACGCGCACCGCCCAGAGCCAGGCATCCACTCGTGCAGAATCGCTCACCCTGCGATCCTCGCACGCGGCTCACGGCGCAGGGCCGCCAGGGCGCCGGCGGCGATGAGCCCTTGCCCGGCCGTGTAGGTGAGCATGACCACCGGACTCGTCCAGCCCGGCATCGCGTCCGGCAGGAACAGCCGGAAGGCCAGGAGCGTGTCGCTGGCCAGGAACAGCAGGGCGCCGATCGCCACCGTCGGCGGGCAGCGCAGCGCGAACGCGGCCGTCGCCCCGAGCAGTATCCCGTAGATCGCGACGGCCGGGAGCAGCGCTCCGGTCTGTCCGGCCAGCAGCACCAGCATCCCGACCCACCACGCGACGAACACGACGACCCACCAGCCGAAGCGGCGCCGCCGCAGGTGGCGGGCGAACAGCACGATGTAGGCGAGGTGCGCGAGGGCGAAGAACAGCAGCATCATCGGCAGCGTGGGCAGGAACGGCAGGAACGCGCCCACACCGTCGCCGAGCCAGGAGAACCCGATGGCCGTCAGCAGAAGGACGACCGGTGCGCTCGCGCGCACCCCGGCCGCCCCCGCGAGGACGGCGAATGCCAGCAGCGGCATGAGCAGCAGCTTGGTGGGCGCGGCGATGGCGTCGCCGTCCAGCGCGAGCGCGACCACGTGGACCGCCGCGACGACGATGTACGGGAGGAAGGCCCAGCGGGCGACACGGGTGCCCGGCCGGCGCCGGTCGGCATTCACCTCGACGGACATGGCCCTCCTTCGGGTCGTGAACACATCGTATGCTCGCACTGTGACACCTGCCCGCGGCTCGCTCGGCCTGCTCCGGATGTCGTCGCGCGACAGCGGCGAATCGCATCGCGTGGCGTCCTCGCTCGAGCTGCTGTTCGACCTGGTGTTCGTGATCGCGGTGTCCCAGGCATCCGAGAATCTGCACGAACTGCTGCGCGAGGGCAGCGTGGGGCAGGGTGTGCTCGCCTACCTGATGGTGTTCTTCGCGGTGTGGTGGGCGTGGATGAACTTCACCTGGTTCGCGTCCGCGTTCGACACCGACGACTGGGCGTATCGCGTCCTGACCATCGTGCAGATGGGCGGCGTGCTGGTGCTGGCCGCCGGCGTGCACGATGCCATGACCGCGTTCGACTTCACGTTGGTCACCTGGGGGTACGTCATCATGCGGCTCGCGATGGTGGCGCAGTGGCTGCGGGCGGCGGCGTCGGATGCCGCGGTGCGGCGCACCGCCCTGACCTACGCGGTGGGCGTGGTGATCGTGCAGGTGCTGTGGGTCGCCCGGCTGGCCGTTCCGGGTACGACCGCGCAGTTCGTCTCGTTCTTCGTGCTCGTCGCGCTCGAGATCGCGGTGCCGGTGGTCGCCGAGCGACGCGGACGGCGCACCGCGTGGCATCCGCATCACGTCGCGGAGCGGTATGGATGCTTCACCCTGATCCTGCTCGGAGAGAGTCTGCTGGCCTCGGCCACCGGGGTGTTCGCCGCGCGCGGGAGCGCGCACGTGGGGGAGCTGGTGGGCCTGGCCGCGGCCGGACTGGCCATCACTGCCGGCATGTGGTGGGTGTACTTCGTGCGCGAGCAGGGGGCGCGGCTCGCCCGCGCCGGCACGGGCTTCGGGTTCGGATACACGCACTACGTGATCTTCGCGGCGGCGGGTGCCGTCTCGGCGGGGATCGGGGCGTGCGTGGACGTCGCCGCCGGCCAGGGTGAGCTCGCGCCGCAGGCGGCGGTGCTGGCGCTGACGCTGCCGGTCGGCGTGTTCCTGCTGGCGGTGTGGGTCGTCATGCTCCGCCCGCTGATCTCGACCGCCGCGTCGGCGGTGATGGTGATCGCCGCGCTCGCGATCGTGGCGAGCGCGCTGATCCCGGCAACGGCCGTCGCTGTCACGGTCGTGCTGCTGGCGCTGGTCGTGGTCGTGCTCGAGGTGGACCGGGCACGTCATCCGGACTGACTCCGCTCGAGCCGATGCCGCCCGTCAGGCGGGCTGGGCGAGGTCGAGCTCGACGATGGTCCGGTGCGGCTTCGGGCGTGCGACTTCGCGGAACCCGGCGGCCAGGAACACCGACAGGATGCCGATGTAGAGGTCGTTGACCGGCGTCTTGCCGACGGTCGTGTCGGTCGGATACGCCTCGAGCACACGGGCGCCGTTCGCGCGGGCGTGGGCGATGGCGGCGTCGAGCAGCTTCGCGTTCAGCCCCTGCCCGCGGTACTCCTTGCGCACGACGAAGCAGGTGACGGCCCAGACATCCGGGTCGTCCCAGGCGTGGGGGGTGGCGGCGAAGGCGCGGGTGTGCGCCAGGCGGGGCTGGCGCACACGGGGTCCCACACGCACCCAGCCGGCGGCCTCGCCGTCGACGTACGCGATGAGGGCAGGGGTCGGGGCGCTCGCCAGTTCGTCGTGCAGCATCTGCTCGCGTTGCGGGCGGGTGGTGACATCCCAGTCTTTGCCGCGCATGAGCCACCACTGGCACTGGCAGCTGGCACCGTCGCCGCCACCGCTGAGCGCGTGCTCGGCGTCTTCGAACCGGCTCTGCGTCGCGGGTTCAATCGTGATCGTGGACATGCACGCGACGCTAGTTGACGCATCCGACATCATCAACGGGGCGGTTCGCCGCCGTGATCGCGAGCGGGTAGGATGAGGGAGTTGTCCGCTTCGGCGGGCATCGGGATGTGGCGCAGCTTGGTAGCGCACCTGACTGGGGGTCAGGGGGTCGCAGGTTCAAATCCTGTCATCCCGACGGAAGAGCCCAGGTAAGAGGAAACTTTTACCAGGGCTTCGTCGGATCTGGACGTGGTCACTGGCTGGTCCCCTCGCTCGGTCTGCTCACTCCGGCCGTCGCGGAAGTGGACCAAGGGGACTGCTGCACGGATAGCCCTGCGCTGGGGTCACCCAGCGATGATCCTCGCGATCCCGTACCTTCTCGCCGTCTACTGGTGCGTGACGACCATTGAGGCCGGCGGACCCAGATGGCTCAACCTCGTGGTGCTGATGTGCGCGTGGAACTCAGTCAAGCTGACCCTCAATGGACCGATCACCGTGGTCCTGCTCATCCGCGCCCATATCCGGGACACCGTCGCCCGGCGCCGTGCTCACGCAATCACATCTGAGCCGCTGGGTATCAACGCTTCGCGCGTCATAGCTTCGAAATACGTACACGCACGTCGTTGGGTTCCAGCGTCACGAGACGCAAGATCACGATGCGACTCCTGCGCACCGTCTGTCATCATGACGACATGGATCTTGACGTGGTGCGCGCGCTGCCGATGGCCGACCAGATGACCTACCTGCGCGGACGGATTCTTGAAGCGGCGTTGAGCATGGAGGCGGTCGCGCGTTACCTCCATGTGAGGCTGAGCGGCGGCTCAGATCTGGAAGAGGCCCTTCACACACCCCAACAGTTCCAAGTGCTCATCGCCGAATGTGCTGAGCACGCTGCGCGATGCGCGCGATTCAGCGACCGGACGCGGTCGCTCGCGATGGATGCGATCCACCAGGCGGCCGGGCTTTACGAACGACGCAATCGCTTTGTACACGACGCACTCCGACTCAGTCTCGTATCAGAGCAACGTTGGGAGCGATCCAAGCTATGGCGCCCCAAGCGCGAGGTCGGCGAGCCGCTGCCAGACCCCGAACCGGTGTCCGCCGACGAAATGGTCGACTTGGTCTTCGACCTCATCCGAACGACGTGGAGGCTCCGTGGTGCGCTCTGGTGCTTGATCGGTTCGTCGCAGGAGGCCTCGCCGTATCTCACCCATCCGTTCGAACCACAATGGGACGGCTCGTTCAGTCCTGTGCGCGATGCTTCGGCCGAACCAACGCGCTCGGGGGGCCAGTGACGGACGGCCCTTCTTTTCAGGGAGGGGCGCGTCTCCGGATTCGCGTACGCGTATTGACGCCAGGCAGCGTCCTTCTTAACGGGCCGAGAGTAGTCCGGCGCCGCGGCGGCATGCGCGTCGTCATCTCGATCCTGCAGCTCTATGCGTGTCGGCGGCGCTCGAAGACTGGACAGTAGCGCCGGGCACGCGTTGTCCACAGATGTCGATGCGTTAGCCAGGATAGTCACAGATTCGATATTGAAGGGCAGGGTTGCTATGCCGGAGTGGGTCAACGACTGGGTGCCGGTACTTCAGGTTCTCTTGAACGCCGGGGCGTTGGTGGGCGGTGCGGTCATCTGGAAGCTCTATGTCGAGAATCTGAAGGCAGCCAGCGCAGTCAAAGACGCGACCATTGTCAATGTAGAGAAGAGTCGCGATCTCTGGAAAGAGAAGGCTGAAGATCTCGAGAAGCGTTCTCCGGAGGTCATGGAGAAGGTGCTCGCCGAGCGTATCCAGATTCGCGAAGGAGAGATCGCTCGCTTGGCGGCGGATTCCCAAACGCACCAAGCCGAGATCGCGCAGCTCCAGCGTCAGAAGGGCGAGCTGGAGACCGACATGGTTCGTGCGCGCGGGTTCCGCCTGATGCTCTCGATGGAGGACGCCGCGGACGAGGAGTACGAGCGTGAGCATCCGGCGTCGGAGCTTCCCCAATTGGCGCCCGAGATGGAGGCGATGCTGTCTCCTAAGCAGAAGGAGGTCGACGTTGAACTCGTGTATCTCGGAGAGGTTGGGGTAGACAGCGGGCAGTTGATGATCACAGACCCGAGTTACATCGACAGTGAGTGGCTCGACGAACCCTTCAACATGCACGGTCCCGCTGAGTCGTCCGCGATGGTGAAGGAACGAGAGGTTCTGATGTCGTACTCATACGACGGAGCGAGCCACGCGTCGCTGCGCGGGGGAGGACAGTTAGCGTTCAGAATGGGGCACGCTGGTGCGGGTGTCTCATTCCCCACTGCCTGGGGCGACGGGGTCTATCCGGTGTACGCAGAGCAGCACAACGGCCACACAGTCCGGGTCTTCATCAACGTTGGGTGAGCTCTGCGAGGATGATGGCGTGGCTTACTGGGACTGGCTGTGGGTTTGGACGCGCGATCCGGTCGTATGGGACTGGGTGCGAACCACTGGCGCCGCGCTGCTTGGTGCGCTCATCGGTGGTCTGTTTACACTCTGGGGTCAGCGCCAATCTGCAGCCCAGCAGATCGCCCGAGAGAGCGAGGCAAGCGTCCGTCAACGACATGACGCTCTGCGAGACCAGTCGATCGCAGATGCCAAGCTCTTGTTCGCGGAGTTCACAGCGCTGCATCGCGACATCCAGGTCAGTGAGCTGGAGCTGGGCAACTACATCGACGGACACACTTGGCTGCCCTCGTGGAACAAGCTCTGGACTAAGGCGCGCAGCCTGGACATGGACGTGAGGGCGCGCCTATTGACCGACGAGCTGATTCGCGATCAAGTGCAGCGGCTGGTTGGGTACCTCGACCGCGCGCCAAACTACTCAGACGGAGGCTATGCGGACTTCAGCTCTCCGCTGGAAACCAATCTTCACTACATGGTGGGACAGCTTTCGGCTGAGGGCGTGGAACTTCTAGGTGCGTATCTCCGTGGCGACGCCCACTCGACTCTGCGACAGCAGATGTGGGATGACCTTGAGCGAGCCGATGAAGCGCATGCGGAGTACGAGGCATACATAGTCGCCCGGATGGAGGCACAGGCCGACGGGTATGAAGAGGAATTCCTGCGCGACAACAAACGCCCGACGGACTAACCGCCGAACTGTCGCAGGGGAGCGGCCGGCACGCTGGCAGCCGAGATGTGTGCCGAGAACGCGGGTTCCTGCAGCAGTCCCATTTGTGTTGTCGTGTGAATCGGCGCGCTACGATCGCGCCGTCGCCGCGCTGAGCCTCACTACTCTCACTGCCAAAGAGTCTTGGATTCGCGCGGAGTCTCAGAGCTCTGCGATGCCGAAGAAATTGCCGTCCGGATCCTTGAACCACGCCATGTGGTCCTCGCCCATCGTCGCGATGCCGCGAGCATCGGTCTTGAGCCGTTCGCCGTCGTAGTGCTCGAAGACGACACCGGCGGCGGTGAGTTCGTCCACGGTCTTCGCAAGGTCCTCGACCTCCCACGCGGCGATCGTGCCCCCCGATGCCCCGGCATTGGCCGGAGACGGGTAGATGTGCAGCTCACGCCCAGACCCGACCGGGTAGGTGATGCCGCCGTCGCCGATCGGCCGGCCGCCCGACAACCCGAGCTTCCCCTCGTAGAACTCGCGCGCCTTCGTCATGTCGGACACCGGAATCGCCGGCTCGACCTTCGCGTTGGACAGCCCCATGTCAATCCGCCGTTCTTCCCCAGGACCACGAGCGCCGTCGACTCGGATGCCGGACGGGTCACCTCATCGGTCTTGCCGCATCCTACGCCCTGAGATGGGCCGGTGGGTCGGCAAGAGCGGCCGCCCCCACGTTCCTCCTCGTTCCCCGACGGGCGTCTCCGCGGCGTGCGGTGGCTGTACACCGCGGACGCCTCAGCCCGCGGGTGGGGTGAACAGATTGACGAGGTTGCCGTCAGGATCCCGGAAGAGTGTGGATCGGTTGCCCCACGGCATCGTGGCGGGCTCGAGCACGACGTCATCGAGCTGGTCGCGGAGACGCGCGAACTCGGCGTCGACGTCGGTCACTTCGAACTCGATCAGGATCGATCGATTGGATGCCGGACTCGCCGCGTCGCCCAGCATAGCGACCGTCGCGGGCGCGGCGATCGCGAGATTGGCACCCGGGCCGGAGAACTGTGCGAACACCGGCGCCGGCCGGATCGCCGCCGTGCCGGTGACGAGCTCGTAGAAGCTCACCAGTCGATCGACGTCGTCGGTGATGATGCGAATGGAAGCGAAGGGCATGAGGACCTCTCTGTGGTTGGGACCGGTCCAGTCTGCTCGGCCCCGCCGACATCCCACCCGCCGCTTGCCCCCTCGCCCGCTGATCGTCTCTTGAACAGCTCGCCGAATCTGGATACCTTCCGGTGAAACGCATTGCGCGGATCAAGGGAGACCGGCCAGATGAGACCACTTCGATACTCGATCAACGTCACGCTCGACGGCTGCTGCCATCACGAGGCGGGGCTTCCCCCGGACGAGGAGTCGATGCGCTACTGGGCCGCGGAGATGGAACGAGCCGATGCCCTGCTGTTCGGCCGGGTGACCTACGAGATGATGGAGTCGGCGTGGCGGCGGCCGGCCACCGGCACCTGGCCGGAGTGGATGGACGAGTGGGAGATCCCGTTCGCCGAGTCGATCGACCGGACGAAGAAGTACGTCGTCTCGAGCACGCTGGGCGCGGTCGACTGGAACGCCGAGCTGGTGCAGGGGGACCTGGGCGAGGCGGTTCAGCGGCTCAAGCAGCAGCCCGGTGAGGGACTGTGGGTGGGCGGCGTGACGCTCCCCTCGGCGCTGGCGGATCTGGGACTGATCGACGAGTACGAGTTCGTGGTGCAGCCGGTCCTCGCCGGGCACGGACCGACGCTGCTCGCCGGTCTGCGCGAGCGCATCCAGCTCGAGCTCGTGGATCGGCGCGAGTTCAGGTCGGGCGCGGTCGCCGTGCGATACCGACCCGCGCAGGCAGCGACTCAGACCGCATAGAAGGTCGTGGCGATCGAAGGAGACATATAGTGCTCGACGAGCTGCTCGACCTCGAACATCGGGGATGGGAATCCCTCTGCACCAGCACCGGCGCGGACTTCTACGGCCAGATCATGACCAGCGACGCCGTCATGGTCCTCGCCCACGGCCAGATCTTCGATCGCGAGGCGGTCATCGCCTCACTCAACGACGCGCCCCCGTGGCGCGCCTACGAGATCGCCGATGAGCGTCTCATCGCGTTCGGCGACGACCACGCGATCCTCATCTACACCGGTCGTGCCTACCGCGATGAGGATGAACCCGCGTTCATCGCGCTCATGTCGAGCGTGTACACCCGGCGTGAGGGCAGCTGGCGCCTCGCCCTCTACCAGCAGACGCCCGTGCCGGCCCAGCCGTAGCACCTGGCAGCTTCCGACATCCCGCCGAGGGTCGTCGCCGCGCCGCGTACGCTCGGATCATGCCTCCCCGTTCCCCGCTGCCGCAGCGACTGGGGCTGGATGCCGCGTGGGCGCGCACTCCGGATCGGGACCGAGATCCGGGCAGGATGCCGCAGCCGACCACGATGGGCGGGTGGCTGTGCGAGCGGTTCGGTGCGCGTGGACGTCAGCGCCCTCCTGGCGGAACTGCGGTTCGTGTACGAGAGCGGCAGCCCCGTCAGAGGCGACGACCCCTACCGGTCGAACACGTTCGTCTGGTTCCATCGGGATCTTCCCGACGAAGCGGTCGTCCCGGGTCGCATCCGGATCGTCTACCGCGACGAGCGGATCGTGGTGGTCGACAAGCCGCCGTTCCTGTCGACGATCCCGCGCGGCCAGCACGTGCGGCAGAGCGTGGTGGTGCGGATGCGCGACGAGCTGGGACTGCCCGAGCTCTCTTCGCTGCATCGGCTCGACCGGGTGACCTCGGGCCTCGTGCTGCTGGCGACCGAGAAGCGCTGGCGCGGGCCGTATCAGTCGCTGTTCGAGCGACGGGAGGTCGGCAAGGTCTACCGGGCCATGGCGGCCCACCGGCCAGACCTGGCCCTGCCGGTCACCGTGCGCAACCACCTGGTCAAGCACCGCGGCCGGATGCAGGCCGAGGTGGTGCCGGATGCCGCACCCAACGCCGAGTCTCTGGTCGAGCGGGAGAGCATCCTCGCCGACGGCGCCGTGTACCGGCTGACACCGCACACCGGGCGAACCCATCAGCTGCGGGTGCACATGCTGGGCCTCGGCATCCCGATCTTCGGCGACCCGCTCTACCCGACCGTGCAGGATATCGCGGTGCACGATTTCCGCACGCCGCTGCAGCTGCTGGCCGACGAGCTGAGCTTCGTCGATCCGGTGGACGGACGTCCGCGCCGGTTCCGCAGCACCCGGAGCCTGCCGCTGCGCAGCGAGATGGCCGAGTCCTGACCTCGGCCAGCACGGGCGGCGCCTCGGCTACCTGGCCGGCAACGACGCCGGCAGGTCGAACCGGGGGAGCAGGCCGGCCTCGAACCGGACCATCCTGGAGATCCGCTCGCCGGCCAGGCTGAGCACGATGAGTCCGGTACCCCGGCCGGTGCCCTCGGGAGTGCGGACGTACAGGCCGAACGCGGGCTGTCCGCCGTTGGCGCGGGTCGGGACGAGCTCGAACCTGCGGCCCGAGCCGAACAGGAGCGCGCAGAACTCCGCCACGAGATCCCGCCCCTCGTACTCTAGCGTCATCGGCGGCATCGACATGAACACGTCGTCCGTCAGAAGCGCCACCAGCGCATCGAGGTCGCCGGACTCGTACGCTGCGACGAACCGGGAGACCAGCGACCTCTCCTCCGCCGAGCCTGGGTGCGGAGGACGTCGGTCCCCGTCGTTCCTGGCGCGCCGAGCCAGCGTCGCGCGCGCCCGCTTCAGCGCACTGGTGACGGACTCGACCGTGGAATCCAGCATCCCCGCGACATCCTTCGCCCGGAAACCGAGCACATCGCGCAGGATCAGCACGGCGAGCTGACGCGGCGGGAGGGACTGGAGCCCCGTCACGAACGCGAGCGAGATCGACTCGCTCTGCTCATAGCGGGCCTCGGGACCCAGCGGCCCCGGCGCACCGCCGCGGTCGAGGAGGCCGTCGGGGTACGGTTCGAGCCAGACCGCCTCGCCATGCCGGGTCGGCGTCGGCGGTCGGACGCCCGGGATGTCCCACTCCTTGGCGCGCCGGCGGTTCGTCGACCGCAGGACGTTGAGGCAGCGGTTGGTGGCGATTCGGTACAGCCAGGTGCGCAGCGAGGCGCGTCCGTCGAATCCGCCCAGCCCCTTCCACGCGGCCAGCAGCGTCTCCTGCAGCGCATCCTCGGCGTCCTGCAGTGAGCCGAGCATCCGGTAGCAGTGCACCTGCAGCTCACGCACGTGCGGCGCCACCATCTCGCGGAACGCATCGTCGTCGCCCGCGCGTGCCTGCACGATCAGCTCTTCCACCACAGTCGTCATGATCGCATCTCCCATGATCGTCCGCTGTCCTCTCTGCTCCGGCACGCCCGGTCAGCTATGAGGGGCAGAGCGTCGCCGCGCTGTATGGACACCGGCGCCGACGGAAACTGGGCGGCCGAACCGTGCCCGGTTTCCGGATGCTGCGGTGTCCATATCCGGGAAGCACGACACAACACGATGGAGGAATGACATGGCCACACTGGTGATCAGTGAGAACGTCACGCTCGACGGCGTCGTCGAGGACCCGACCGGCGAGCGCGGCTTCGCCCACGGCGGCTGGTTCGAGGAGTACATGGGGGCCGACCGCGGCGCCTGGGCGGGCGTGGAGTTCGCCGAGGCGCAGGCGGCGTCGGCGCTGCTGCTCGGCCGCACGTCGGACGCGTATTTCGGGGAGCGGTGGAACGACGCGAGCGGCGAATGGCCGGAGCGGCTCAACGGCCTGCCCAAGTACGTCGTCTCGTCGACCATCACCGAGCCGGTGTGGCGCAACTCGACGGTGCTGCCGGGCGACGTGGTCGAGGAGGTGACCCGACTCAAGACGCAGGTGCCGGGCGAGATCGTCGTCTACGCCAGCCGTCGGCTCGTGCAGACGCTGATGGAGCACGGTCTGGTCGACGAGGTGCGGCTGGTCGTGTTCCCCGTGGTCCTCGGCTCGGGCGAGCGCCTGTTCGGCGGAGCCCACGGCAAGATGCCGCTGCGCCTTCTGGCCTCGCGAGGCGTCGGCCAGGGACTCGTGCACCTCACCTACGAAGTGCTCCCGGCTGCCGGCGCCGACCCGGCACGCGGCACCGCGAGATAGCGCCGCGCTCGGCCGTCCGGACCAGCGCGCATCGACCGGCGGCGACGCGGCGACCACCCGGTGTTACGGTTCAGACATGGCAGGGATCCTCGCGTGGATCGCGCAGTCCGGTGTGGTGCAGGGGATCATCATCGGCGCCACGCTCGCGTTCCTGACGGCGATCCTCACCCTGAACCTCGTGGCCAGGCGGCTGACCACCACGGACAACGGATGGAGCAGCATCCGCCGCTGCGGCCGGCTCGACAACGGCGTGCTTGCGCGGGCGGCCTGCGCGAAGGCGCTGCCGGCCGTCAACGTGTTCGAAGAGGCCGCGTACTGGAAGACGACACGGGATGCCGCGGGCCGGCCGCTCACCGGAGCGCAGAGCTACCTGCTGCACTTCCCGCCGGGGCAGCTGCCGCCCCACCGCGCCTTCTGGTCGCTGACCGTGACCGACACCGTCGGATACATGGTGGCGGATGCCGCCGGGCCGGCCGGCATCGACGATCGTGTGGAGCTCGCGCAGGGGGCGGACGGCGCGGTCGACATCGTGCTCCGCCACGATCCGCCGCCCGGTGCGCCGCAGAACTGGCTGGCCGTGCCGTCGGGACGGTTCTCGCTCATGCTCCGGGTCTATCTGCCGGGGTCCGGGATCCTCGACGGCAGCTACCGGGTGCCCCCGGTGGTCCGCGCGGCCGAACTCGCGACGGCGGTGTGAGATGAACCGCCTGATCCTCAAGTACGCGGTCCCGGTGGTGATGGTCATCCTCGTGATCTTCGCGTGGGTGGTGTACCGCCGGCTCGCCGGCGGATGGCACGACATCGTCCCGCTCGCCGTCGCGGCCGCCGTCGTCTGGGTGGCGGGGACCGTCGTTTTCATCGTCTTCTGGCCGCGGATCACCATCGGCGGCTTCAAACGGGCCATCCTGAAGCGCGGAATGGGCGACGGTCCCATCCCGGTCAACACGCTGTACGCGGCGCCGCGCACCTCGTCCGCATCGGCCGCCGGCGGCAGCCTGCTCGCGACCGGCACCGACGACGTGCTCTACGTCGCCGGCTGGCTCGATGTGACACGCGGCCCGCAGGTGCTGCACACCCCCGCCATGGCGGATCGCTACTACAGCGTGCAGTTCACCGAGCCGTCGACGAGCGCGAACTTCGCCTACGTGGGAACCCGGACGACCGGCAGCCGTGCGGGGGACTACCTGATCACCGGTCCGGGCTGGACCGGAATCGTCCCCGCCGACATGACCCGCATCTCGGCGCCGGGTCACGCGATGCTCGTGATCGGGCGCGTATTCGTCGCCGACGACGCGGACGTCCCTGCCGCGCACGCACTGGCGACACAGCTGCGGGTGACGCCGCTCGACGGTCGCGCCGCCGGATAGCGGGAGCCGCCAGGGGGAGTCGCGGGAGAGCCCTGCGCGGCCCCATGCCTGCCATGCTCCGGCTCTGGGCGCAAGGGCCTGACGGGACGGCGACGGCCGACGTACCGTGAGAAGAACGGAAGGGAGATCTCATGCCCGCATCGAAGGAAATGCCCGACACGCTCAAGCGCTCGCCGAAGCACGCCCAGGAGATCTGGTCGAAGAGCCACGACTCCGCCGTCGACGAGTACGGCGAGGGCGAGCGCGCCCACCGCACCGCGTTCGCCGCGCTCAAGCATGAGTACGAGAAGGTCGGCGATCACTGGGAGAAGAAGGACAACGCCGGCCCGAGCGACAGCAAGGCGAAGAGCAGGCGCGGCTCGTCCGGCACCTCCCATGGCGGCGTCGACGCGAACGCCTCGAAGGAGCACCTGTACGACGTGGCGAAGAAGCTCGACATCAACGGACGCAGCTCGATGTCGAAGGATCAGCTCGTCGACGCCATCGAGAAGGCGAACAAGCGCGAGACGCGCGAGGCGCGCCAGAAGTAGGCGCGGCGTGCCGCATGAGGCAGCGGGCCGCCTCATGGGGGGAGCAGCGGCAGCTGAGTGATCTCGCGCGTGGCGAGGCCGACCATCGCCGCGCTGTCGGGCGGAACCGGCGTCCACCCCTCGACGTCGAGCCCGCTGGACGACACTCTGCTGCGGGCGGATCCGTACCCGGCCGGGTGACCGAGCCGTCTGCCACACTGGCGGGATGAAGCTGCTCCTCCTCGGCGGCACCGCCTGGCTCGGCCGCACGGTCGCCGCGGCGGCGCGCGACGCGGGTCACGACGTGACCTGCGTGGCGCGCGGCTCGGACGTCCCCCCGGGCGTCGCGCTGGTGCACGCCGACCGCGACCGCGACGACGCACTCGCCTCCCTCGCCCGGACGAGGTGGGATGCCGTCATCGACGTCGCCCGGCAGCCCGGGCAGGTGCGCCGGGCGGTGCGGGCGCTCGAACCGGCGGCCGGCATCTCCGTGTTCGTGTCGACCGTCAGCGTGTACGCGTCACACGCCGAGCGCGGTGCGGATGAGAGCGCCGAGACCCTCGCGCCGCTGGATGCCGACGTGATGGACGGGCCGGAGCAGTACGGGCCTGCGAAGGTCGCCTGCGAGCACGCCGTCCTGGCCGGCTTCGGGCCCGAACGCAGCGCGATCGTGCGTCCCGGGCTGATCGGCGGGCCGGGCGACGGCAGCGGCCGCACCACGTACTGGGTGAGGCGCTTCGCCCATCCGTCGACTCCTGCGGGCACGGTGCTGGTGCCGGATGCCCCGGACCTGCCGACATCCGTCATCGACGTCCGCGACCTGGCCGACTGGCTCGTGCGGCTGGCCGCCGAGCGGACGGCCGGCACCTTCAACGCCGTCGGCGACCTGATGCCGTTCCCCGCGCACCTGCAGACCGCCCGCGATGTCGCCGGCCACACCGGCGCGCTCGCCGCCGCCTCGCCCGAGTGGCTGCGCGCGCACGACGTGAACGAGTGGGCCGGGCCGCGCTCGCTGCCGCTGTGGCTGGCCGATCGGGACGCCTACGGCATGGGCGACCGATCGAACGCCCGCGCCCGGGCGGCCGGCCTCGCGCTGCGGCCCCTGGCCGAGACGCTCGCCGACATCCTCGCAGCGACCGCCGGGCAGGACGCACACGGCCTGGAGGTGCACGGCGCCGGCCTCACCGACGACGAGGAGCGCGCGCTGCTCGCCGCGCGCGCCGCAGGCTGAATCGACCCGAGCACGGCAGACCCCGACCGCGCCGGCGGCCCGTCGGCGCGGCGACCCGCGGCGATACTGTGTACGGATGACCGACGCGCGGGGATCAGACCAGTACACGCCCGACCCGCGCCGCTGGCGCGTGCTCGGCGTCCTGGTCGTCGTGCTGTTCATGTCGCTGATGAGCGTGAGCAGCATCAACGTCGCCCTGCCCACCATCGAGCACAGCATCGGCGCCACCCAGTCCGAGCTGCAGTGGGTGCTGTCCGGGTACGCGCTCACGTTCGGCATCGGGCTGGTCATCGCCGGCCGCGCCGGCGACATCTACGGGCGCGGCCCGCTGTTCATGATCGGCGTCGCGATCTTCACGGCCACCTCGATCTGGTCGGGCCTGGCCGCCGACCCGCTCTCGCTCAACCTCTCCCGGGCGCTCATGGGCATCGGGTCGGGACTCGTCAGCCCGCAGGCCGTCGGCATGATCCAGCAGTACTTCCGCGGCGCCGAACGCGGGCGGGCGTTCGGCATCTTCGGCAGCGTGGTCGGGGTGTCGGTCTCGATCGGCCCGCTGCTGGGCGGGCTGCTGATCCAGGCCGGGGGGCCGGATGCCGGGTGGCGGTGGATCTTCTTCGTCAACGTGCCGATCGGCATCATCGCCCTGATCCTCGCCGCGATCTGGATCCCCAAGCCGCTGCTGAACCGCAACCTCCCCGCCGATCCGCTCCGCCCGGCCACGGGCCACGACCTCGACCCGATCGGGTCCGTCCTGCTCGGGCTCGCCGTCCTGGCGGTGATGCTGCCGTTCCTGGAGACCCGCAGCACGCCGCTGGTCTGGCTCGCGCTGCCGGTCGGCATCGGCATCCTGCTGCTGTGGGTCTGGTGGGAGAACCGGTACAAGGATCGCGGCCGCGAGCCGATGGTCGACCTGCACATCTTCCGGGTGACGAGTTTCGCGAACGGCACGCTGCTGGTGAGCCTCTACTTCCTCGGGGTGACCAGCGTGTGGATCCTGGTCGCCCTGTACATGCAGGAGGGGCTCGGCCACACCGCCCTGGAATCGGGGCTGGTCGGGCTGCCCAGCTCCATCCTGTCGGCGTTCGCCGCGCTCTGGGCGGGGCGCAGCGTCGCCAAGCTCGGCCGCAAGGTCGTGATCGGGGGCCTCTACAGCGCGATCGTCGGACTGGTGCTGAGCATCCTGGTCGTGTGGCTGCACGCGCGGGGGCTGGCCAGCGAGTGGTGGCTGCTGGGCAGCCTCGTCTTCGTCGGGATCGCGCAGGGCGCGGTGATCAGCCCGAACCAGGCGCTCACCCTCGCCGAGGTGCCGCTGCAGTACGCGGGCAGCTCGGGCGGCGTCATGCAGACCGGGCAGCGCGTGGGCACCTCGGTCGGGATCGCCGTGATCACGGCGCTCGCGTTCGCCGTGCTGGCCGTGAGCAACTGGTCGGTCGCGTTCATGCTCGGGTTCACCGCGATCGTCGTGATCGTGGTCGTCGCACTCGCGGTCGCCTACCGCGATCTGCGTCAGCGGCACGGCAACGCCTGGCTGTAGTGCTCAGCCCTGTGTTCCACCGAGCGCCCGGATGGCGTCGCGGATGTCGCGGTACGTGCGCTCGTCGAATCCGACCAGACGCACCTCGGCCACGCGGGTCGAGGCGGCACTGACGGTCTCGACGGCGGCGGCCACGGCATCCTGCTTCGGCCAGCCGTAGACGCCCGCGCTGATCAGCGGGAACGCGACGCTCACAGCCCCCAGCTCCTCGGCGACCTCGAGGCTGCGCCGGTAGCACGAGACCAGCAGCGAGCGGTCGCGCTCGCCGGCCGCGTGGTTCGGCCCGACCGTGTGGATCACCCAGCGGGCGGGCAGCCTGCCGGCGGTGGTCCAGCCGGCGTCTCCGGTGGCCAGACCATGCGGGAAGCGCGCGATGCAGTCGCGCAGGATATCGGGGCCGCCGGCCCGATGGATCGCGCCATCGACGCCGCCACCGCCGCGCATGGCGTTGTTCGCGGCGTTGACGATCGCGTCCACGTCCTGCCGGGTGATGTCGCCGTGCACGGCGATCAGCTCAGGCATCCTTCTCCTCCGGGTAGGTGATCGTCTGTCCGTCGGCGTGCGCGAACGAGGTGAGGGTCTCTTCCCGTGCCGGCCCCGGCCCGATGATGTCGAGCACCGCCACGCCCCGCACGATCAGCGCGTCGCCGATCAGCGACCGGTGGCAGCGCCACGGCACCGCCTCGGCGCACATGATCGCCGTCGGGCGCGCGTGCGCGATGCGCAGCAGCTCGTCGAGGCCGGCCTCGAACTCCGGTGTCTGCATGTGGTCGGCGTAGCCGCGGAAGCTCGCGTTGCGCCAGCCGGTGTTCACCGATGCCTTGGTCGTGTGCCGCAAGCCGCCCAGGGCGGCCAGATGCTCGTATGCGATGCCGCGCTCGGCCAGGGACGCACCCAGTGCGTCCTGGTTGAACTGCGGCGTGTGCCGCGAGCGGGGGACGGTGCGCACATCGACGACGCCGCGCACTGAGTTCGCTTCCAGCAGCGCGACGAGCTCGTCCACCGAGCGGGTCGAATGGCCGATGGTCCACACACGCAGAGGAGCCATGGGCTCGACTCTAGGACGGCCGACGACCCTCCGGGCGGCTCCGGCCCGTAAAATGGCCCACATGGCATCCGGCATCCGGGCCAGCAGACGTGAGGACGTCCTGCGCCTCCTCGACGAAGCGGGGGAGCCGCAGACGATCGCGGCACTGGCCGACCGGCTCGGCGCTCACCCGAACACGGTCCGCTTCCACCTCGAGCGGCTCCTTGCCGACGGTCAGGTCGAGCGCACCGTCGACGACCGGGGCCTGCCGGGCCGCCCCGCGCAGCTGTTCCGACGGGTGCGGAAGATGGACGGCGCGGCCGCCCGCCGGTATCGGATGCTGGCCGAGATCCTGGTCGACGAGCTCGCCCGCACCCCCGAGCCCGCCGGTTCGGCGATCGCCGCCGGACGACGCTGGGGCCGGCGTGAAGCGGCCCAGACGCCGACCGACGATCCGGTCGGCGGGCTGGTGCTGATGCTCGAGCGGGTGGGATTCTGCCCCACCCGCGGCGAGGCCGCCGACGAGCTGAGCGTGTGCCACTGCCCGTTCCTCGAGCTCGCCCAGCAGCATCCCGAGGTCGTGTGCTCGGTCCACCTGGGACTGATGCAGGGCGCGCTTCAGGAATGGGATGCCTCGACCGAGGTGGAGCGCCTGGTCCGGCACGAGCGCCCCGACGTGTGCGTCGCGCACCTGTCCGGCCGCACCGAGGTCGAGGAGCGCACCCCCCACCCATGACCGACGCCTCCGCGCCGCCGGTGGGGACCACCCTCCTGCGCCAGACCGGCCTGCCCTACTTCGTCGTCGCGTTCATCGCGCGGCTGCCGTTCGCGATGATGGTGGTCGGCGTGCTCACGCTGGTCGTCTCGGCGCGCGGATCGCTGTCGCTGGGCGGACTCACCTCGGCCGCCGTGGGCCTGGGCACCGCCTGCTTCGGTCCGCTGCTGGGCGCGGCGGCCGATCGCTTCGGGCAGCGGGCGGTGCTGCTGCTGGTCGGCACCGCGAACGGCATCGTGCTGGCGCTGTTCGCCTGGATCGCGTACAGCACGCTGCCCGATGCGGCCATGCTCGTCTGCGCGTTCCTGATCGGGGCGACCGCACCCCAGGTGGCGCCGCTGTCGCGCTCGCGACTGGTGACGATCATCGGCGCCCGCATCGCCCCGGACCGCCGCGACCGCGTCTTCAACGCGACGATGGCCTACGAATCGGCGGCCGACGAGACGGTGTTCGTCATCGGGCCGTTCATCGTCGGCGTGCTCGCCTCGCTGATCGCACCGTGGGCGCCGCTGGTCGGGGCGGCCGTGCTGACGGTCGTGTTCGTCGGAGCGTTCGCCCTGCATCCCACCGCGCCGCCGCCGCAGACCCGCTCGCACGGCGCCGCCGTCGGCCCGGTGTCGGAGCTGTTCCGGCCCACGCTGCTCGTGGTGGTGGTCGGCATCCTCGGGGTCGGGCTGTTCTTCGGCTCGATGCTCACCTCACTCACCGCGTTCATGGACGATCGCGGCGCGCCCGAGCGGGCCGGGCTGCTGTACGGCGTGATGGGGATCGGATCGGCGACGCTCGCGCTGGCGGTCGCGGTGTTCCCCGAGTCGTTCCGCCGGTCCGTTCGCTGGCTCGTCTTCGGCGCCGTGATCCTGGCGGGCACGCTCGCGCTGCCGTTCGTGACCGGCGTCGGGACGATGATCGCCGCGCTCGCCGTGATCGGCATCGGGATCGGGCCGACCCTGGTCACCCAGTACAGCTTCGGCGCCGAGCGCAGCCCGGTCGGCCGTTCGGCCACCGTGATGACGATCCTCGGCTCGGCCGTGATCGTCGGCCAGGCCATCGGCTCGGCGGTGACCGGCGAGGTCGCTGCGCGCGCCGGCACCGAGGCATCCCTGCTGCTGCCGATCGTCTCGGCGGCCGTCGTGGTGGCCACCGGGCTGGTGAACGCGTTCCTGTCCCGCACGCGCGCGATCGTCGCGTGAGCCGCGCAGGTCGCTGGCCGGCCCTTCGTCTCGCTGCGCTCGCTCAGGGACCTGCCTTCGTCTCGCTGAGCGAGGAGCGCAGCGACGAGACGAAGCGCGGTGGCTGCTGGCCGGCCCTTCGTCTCGCTGCGCTCGCTCAGGGACCTGACTGCAGGTCGCTGCGCTCGCTCAGGGACCGGCCTTCGTCTCGCTGCGCTCGCTCAGGGACCTGCTGATCAGGCCTTCGCGCACACCCAGCCGTCGGGAATCGTCCCAGCGTCCAAAAACCGGGCCAGCTGCTCCCGCTGCTCCGCCGACAGATCGGCATCGGCGCGGGGGTAGACGATCGGCTCCTCCTTGCTGTTGTGGCTGTCCAGCAGCGCCAGCAGCTCGCGGGATGCCTGCTGCGCCGCGTCGGCCGCGGCATCCGTCAGCAGGTCCTCGAGGCTGTCCATCTGCCGCCACAGCTCGCCGTGCTCGCGCTCCATCACCAGGATCGGCATCATCATGCCGGCGGCCCGCAGCGGCGGGAAGAGGAACTCCTCCTCGAGGTAGATGTGGCGGCGCAGGGCGGTCATCGCCTCGCGCAGGGGGCCGGGGCCGGCATCGGGGCCTGCGAGGGAGGCCTCGATGCCGGCGTCGATGGCGTGGTGCTCGCCGGTGAGCGCATCGGCGAGCTGCGTGCCGTCGGACATCAGTCCTCGAGCTGCGCGTCCACGGTGATCGTCGCGCCCGCGAACAGGCGTGAGACCGGGCAGAGCGCCGCGGCCTCGTCGACGATCGATGCGAAGGTCGCGGCATCCACGCCCGGCACCTGTCCGCGCACGGTGATCTTCGAGGTGGTGATGGTGGGCACGCCGTCGACCGGGTCGAGGGTGACCTCGCTGGAGACGACGAGTCGCTGCGGGGGAGTCTTGTGCTCGCCCAGCGTGAGCGCCAGTGCCATCGAGAAGCAGGAGGAGTGCGCGGCGGCCAGCAGCTCTTCGGGGCTGGACTTGCCGCCCGGCGCCTCGGTCCGTGATGCCCAGGTGACCTGCTGGCCGTCGAGGGCGCCGCTGCTGGTGTTCCCGAACGTGCCGGTCCCGGCGGCCAGGCTGCCGTCCCATGTCGTCGTCGCATTGCGTACCGCGAGGCTCATGTCGCTCCCATCGTCTGCGTAATTTCCACACGAATTCGTGTGTAAAAACACTATCGCGTTCGGACCGGGTGCGGCACGGTTCATCTGAGTAGGCTTCCGTTCGTCGGACGAGCAAGGGAGTGCACATGCCAGCGCAGGGACGAGCGGCCACGGCCGGCACGGAGTCCGTCCGCGAGGCGAGGGACTTCCTGTTCGCGCACGCCACCGACTACGACGGGGCGGTGAGCGGGTTCGCCTGGCCCGAGCTGTCCGAGTTCAACTTCGCGCTCGAGTGGTTCGACGTGGTCGCCGGCGAGCATCCCGACCGGGCGGCGGTCACGATCGTCGAGGCCGACCTGTCGGCGCAGTCGTGGTCGTACGGCGCGCTGTCGGCACGCAGCGACCAGGTGGCCAACTGGCTGCGCACCCTCGGCGTGCAGCGCGGCTCGCACGTGATCGTGATGTTGAACAACACGATCGAGCTGTGGGAGGTGATGCTGGGCATCGCCAAGATCGGCGCCGTCTCGATCCCGACCTCGACGCTGCTGTCGGCCGCCGACGTGGCGTATCGGGTCTCGAAGGGCGCGGTCGACGCGATCGTGACGCTGACCGCTCTGGCCGACCGGCTGTCGGAGGTCCCGGCATCCGTCGCCCGCATCGGCATCGGCGACGATCTGCCCGAAGGGTGGACGGGGTGGGATGCCGCAGCCGACGCCGCGACGGACTTCGAGCCGGATGCGCCGACGCCGGCGGCCGACACGGGGCTGCTGTACTTCACCTCGGGCACCACGAACCGCCCCAAGCTGGTCGCGCACACGCAGGTGTCGTACCCGATCGGGCACCTGTCGACGATGTGGTGGCTGGGCGTGCGGCCCGGCGACGTCCATCTGAACATCTCGTCTCCGGGCTGGGCCAAGCATGCGTGGAGCAGCTTCTACTCGCCGTTCCTGGCGCAGGCGACGGTGTTCGTGTTCAACTACGACCGCTTCGACGCGGGGGTGCTCATGCAGGTGATGGAGACGCACCACGTCTCCACGCTGTGTGCGCCGCCGACGGTGTGGCGGATGCTGATCCAGGCCGATCTCGGCCAGCTCACGCACCCGCCGCGCGAGCTGGTGGGTGCGGGCGAGCCGCTGAACCCCGAGGTGATCCATCGGGTGCGGGATGCCTGGGGCTCCACGATCCGCGACGGATACGGCCAGACCGAGATGACCTGCTGCGTCGGCAACTCGCCCGGGCAGCCGGTCACAGACGGGTCGATGGGGCGGCCGCTGCCCGGCTACCCGGTGGTGCTGGTGGATCCGGCGACCGGCAAGATCGCGGCAGACGAGGGCGAAGTGTGCCTGGATCTGTCGCGGCCGGTGCTGGGTCTGATGGCCGGGTACTACGAGGATGAGGAGGCGACGGCATCCACGCGTGCCGGCGGGTTCCACCACACCGGCGACATCGCGTCGCGCGACGCCGACGGGTATCTCACCTATGTGGGTCGGGCCGACGACGTGTTCAAGGCGTCGGACTACAAGATCTCGCCGTTCGAGCTCGAGTCGGTGCTGCTCGAGCACGATCTGGTCATCGAGGCCGCGATCGTGCCCAGTCCGGACGAGCTGCGGCTCGCGGTGCCGAAGGCCTACATCTGTCTGACGGCCGGTGCGGCGACGGATCCGGATGCCGCAGCTCGGGCGATCTTCGCCCACGCGCGTGAGCGGCTCTCGGCGCATCAGCGGGTGCGGATCATCGAGTTCGTCGACGATCTGCCCAAGACGATCTCGGGCAAGATCCGCCGGGTGGATCTGCGTGCGCGCGAGGCTGAGCGGGTCGTGGCGGGGGATGCCGCGGGTCAGCACCTCGATCGCGACTACCGCTGACCCCCAGCTCGCTGAGCGAGGAGCGCAGCACACTCCCAGGTCGCTGAGCGAGGAGCGCAGCGACGAGACGAAGCGCCGGGAGATGACAGCTCGCTGAGCGAGGAGCGCAGCACCCTCCCAGCTCGCTGAGCGAGGAGCGCAGCGACGAGACGAAGCGCCCGGACCCACGGTTCACCTGTCGCCGTTGCACGCGATCCCGCCTCATCATGCGCAACAGCGACAGTTCAACCGTACGAACTGACGCCGCCCGGCGATGTGCGGCACTTCGATCCGCTGTGCCAGGCTGGATCCATGCGACACAACTCCCTGGCGCGCACCGGGCGTGACGTCTCGGCGATCGGACTGGGCACCTGGCAGCTGGGCGCGGACTGGGGAGATGTCAGTGAGGATGACGCGCTCGCCGTGCTCGCGGCATCCGCCGATCATGGCGTCACCCTGTTCGACACGGCCGACGTCTACGGTGATGGGCGGTCCGAGGCGCTGATCGGGCGCTTCCTCGCGGCGCGGCCGGGTCACGGCATCACGGTGGCGACCAAGATGGGCCGCCGCCTCGATCAGCGGCCGGAGAACTACTCGGCCGAGAACTTCCGCACGTGGACCCATCGCAGCCGGCGCAACCTCGGCGTCGACACGCTGGATCTGGTGCAGCTGCACTGCCCGCCCACCCAGGTGATCGAGGATGCCGCGACCTACGACGCTCTGGAGTCCCTGGTCGCCGACGGCGCCATCGCCGCCTATGGCGTCTCTGTCGAGACGTGTGCGCAGGCGCTGACCGCGATCGCGTACGGCGTGACGAACGTGCAGATCATCGTCAACCCGTTCCGGCTCAAGCCGCTCGACGAGGTGCTGCCGGCCGCCGCCGCTGCCGGCGTGGCGATCTTCGCGCGAGTGCCGCTGGCGTCGGGGCTGCTCAGCGGCAGGTACACGGCCACGACGAGCTTCGCGGAGAACGACCACCGCAGCTTCAACCGGCACGGTGAGGCGTTCGACCGCGGTGAGACGTTCTCGGGGGTCGAGTACGAGACCGGGCTGATCGCCGCGGGTGAGCTCGCGGCCGCTCTTCCGGAGGGCGTGAGTCTGCCGGTGGCGTCGCTGGCGTGGATCGCGTCGCGTCCCGGCATCACGGCCGTGATCCCTGGTGCGCGCAGCGTGGCCCAGGCCACGGCGAATGCCGAGGCGGCCGCTCTGCTCGAGCCGGGCTCGGCGCTGGACCTTTCGGCGTTCGACGCCGTCGTGCACGATGTGTACGACCGGCACCTGCGGGAGCAGATCCACCCGCAGTGGTGAGGCCGTGCTGCGGCCGCGGCGAGTCTGCTCTGAGTCCGCGATGAGGCGGCGAGTCTGTGCAGGGTCGGCGATGACGCGGTGCTGAGAGGGCGGCGGCGCGGCGGTCACGCTGAGTCACGGAGACGGCGCTGAGACGGCCGCGGCGCGGCGCAGGCACACCCCACCCCCGGCATCAGGCGGCGTAGTCGAACCGGGCTCTGCCGCCCAGACGCGGAGTGCGTGACGAGTCGACCGTCGGCGGCGGGATGAACCAGACCCGCGCGGTCACGCCGCGGCCTTCGATCTCGATCTCCCAGCCGTTGTCGTGGATCCGATGATGACACGACTCGCAGAGCAGCACGCCCTCGTCGATGTTGGTTCTGCCGCGATCTCGCAGCCACCAGTTCAGGTGATGCGCCTTGGTCATGTGCACCGGGAGGTTGCACATCGCGCAGCCGCCGTCCCGCTCGGCCAGAGCCAGACGCTGCGCCTTGGTGAAGAGGCGCTTCTCGCGACCCCAGTCCATGACCTCGGAGGCTCCGTCGAGGACGACCGGGATGATTCCCGAGGTCGCCGCGAGATGACGGGCCGCATTGGGAGAGATGGGCTTGTCGACGCCGTCGATCTGTGCCAGCCCCAGGCCGTCGGTGAGCGTCTGGAGCGTCATCCGAACGACCACCGTCGCTCCGTTCAACGGCAGGTCGTCGTGCTCGCATCCCAGCGCGTGCTCGGCGAGGAGGAGGAGGGCATCCGCCTGCAGCTGCGCCACCGTGGGGCGGATCGCATCGTCGTCGCCCTGGACCACGTCCTGCTTGGTCGCACGGAACGCCGCCGAGACGAGTTCTTCGACCGCCGTCTTCAGGGGTGCGCCGGAGACGATCTCGACCTTGCCGTCGAAGTACAGGAAGCCGTCGCGTTCGTACATCCGCAGGAAGCGTTCGCCGTGCTTCTCACGCTCAGAGGGCGCGGCGCCGTCCTGGTCGAGCCAGGCCTCGGCATGGACGACGAGCTTGCGCAGCTGATCGAGCGAGAGCCCGGGCGCCCGCTCCACCAGGGTGCGTTCGGCGACCTCGCGCTCCTCCGCTGACGATCGCACCGCCACGCGCTCCAGCATCCCGATGATCATCGAGGCGGCCTGCTGCCCGAGTCGACCGGCCTTCACGCCGGCGGCGACATGCGGATGCCGGGCGGGGAGCGGTTCGCCGGTGAGTGTCTGTCGCGGGGCGATGGCCTTACCCACGGTCACGAGCCGGTTGGCGTCGCCGGTGCCGATTCCCGTGGTGGCGGCGATCATCGCGGCGGGGCTTCGATATCCGTGCTGCTTGGCGAGGGAATCGGCGCCGAGTTCGGGCCGCGACTCACGATCGATTTCGGTCGCGACCTCGGCCCGGACGCTGTCGAGCCGGCGCGACATGTCACCGAGGCGATCGAGCACCTCGACCAGCTGCGGGCGGGTGAGCTCGGATGCCGGGACCGCGCGGTTGCCCGCCCACGCCGCCTGCAGCGCGGCGAGGTCGGTGGCGAGTCCGCTGAGCCCGTTTTCCATACTTCAATAGTACAGAGCTACGAGACAGGATCAAGGAAATCCGCAAATCTGTGGATAACCAATTTCAGCCTCCGCCTGGGGAGGAAGCGATGCAATCCGAACGCAGCTACGTCACTCGTGGTACACGGCACGCTCGAACGCCGGGGCCCTCCGAGACTGAGTCATACCGGGTTATACTTGGATTGTGAAGACTGCGATCTCGCTCCCTGACGACGTGTTCCGTCGGGTGGAGCAACAAGTCGAGCGTCTCGGAGTGAGCCGCTCGGCGTTCTTCGCGACCGCCGCACAGCGGTATCTCGCCGAGCTTGACGGCGACGACGTCACGGCGCGACTGGATGCGGCCATCGCCCGATCTGGGGTACGTGCCACCGAAGAACGGCGGGCGTGGGCCGCCGATGCCGCCGCTGTGTTCGGCGTGCTGGACGACGACGCGTGGTGAGGCGCGGTGAGGTCGTCATCGTCGATCTGGGAGCCGTCATCGACAGCGGACCTGCCAAGCGGCGTCCGGCCGTGATCATCCAGGACGATCGGTTCAACGCATCGCGGCTGGCTACGACCATGCTGGTTGCGCTCACATCGAACCTCGATCTGGCTGAGTATCCGGGAAACGTCCTGCTGCAATCGGCCGTGACCCGGTTGCGCCGCGATTCGGTCGCTGTGGTCACCCAGCTGGCGACAGTCGATGTCACCCGCATCCTCGAGACGGTCGCCGTGCTGCCTCCGGCATACCGTGATGAAATCGCGGCCGGGCTTCGTCTCTCACTCGCTCTCTGACACCCGCTGCGTGCACGCGCTGACGGCACCACCTACGCATACACGGCACGCTCGAACGCCGCGACGCCCTCCTCGGCCACGGGATCGAAGAAGGGCAGCAGCTGAGCGGCCCAGACCGCAGCAACGCCCGAGGCGCGGTCGATCCAGTAGAAGACGTTCGGCAGGCCGGCCCACGTAAGCGAGCCGGCCCGGCGCCCGCCGAGCACGTCGTCGTCGTTGCGCAGGAACGAGTACGCCCACGACTTGCGCTGCCCCGGGAAGAAGTCGGCCTCGCGCGTCAGCGCCGGAATCGCCGAGGGCAGGGGAGTGGGGTGAATCCCGGGCGCTCCCTGCACAGCCCACCGGATGGTCTCGGGCCGGAGCACCTGCCCGCCCGGTGCCGAGCCGTCGCCGAGCCACACGCGCAGCAGTGCCAACAGGTCGGGAACGGTCGAGAACAGTCCCTGGCCACCCATGTCGAGCTCAGGCGTATCCGGCGGCGACACCTTCGTCGGCACGATCGACCCGTCGCGCTGTCGACGGTGGACCGTCGCCAAGCGGGCGCGCATGGCGGGCGTCACGTCGAACGAGGTCGAGGTCATGCCGCAGGGAGCATAGATCCGCTCGGCGAAGACATCCTCCAGCCGTTTTCCGCGCACAGCCGCGACGATCAGGCCGATCCAGTCCATGGATGTGCCGTACGTCCACCGCTCGCCCGGGTCGTGGAGCAGCGGCGTGTGGAGCGAATCCCGCAGCGGAGTGGCGGACGGATGCCGCATCCGCTCGCGCGCGAGGATCGCATACCGCTTGTCGAACATGTCGTACGCAAGGCCGGAGGTGTGCAGCAGCAGCATCCGCGGTGTGATGTCGCGCACCGGGGGCCGCGTGCGGACCGCGCCGTCATCGTCGAGCTCGGTGAGCACCTGCAGCTCGGCGATCTCGGGGACGTACTCGCGGGCGGGGGCGTCGAGGTCGATGAGCCCGTCTTCGACGCACTGCAGCGCGGCCGTGGCGGTGAACGCCTTGGTCGCCGAATACAGCGCGATCACCGTGTCGGCGGCGGCATCGGCGCCGGCCGCGTGCAGGTAGGTGGTGGCATCCGGATCGGTCAGGCCGGCGATGACGAGCGGGGCTCCGGCGGTGACGGACGCGTCGACGACGCGGTCGAGTTCTTGTGCACGCATGCCTTCACTGTGTCACGACCGCACGGGATGCTGGCGCCCGGACTCGAAGATGAGAAACCGCTCACGTGAGGAGCGATCTCCTTGCCTGGGCGGATTTCTTCGGGCGCCAGAAGTAGCAGTTGAACAGGCATTTATGAGCCGTTATGGAATCGTTACCATGGAATCGTTTGACGGTTAACATGAGAACGCTCTAATGTTCAGCGTCAGAGGGCTGGTCATGGGGAGCAGCTCTGGATGCCATTTCTGGCTGCGGTTGCGTTCGCTTTGGCGCGCCCGTGGTCGGCATCGACCTACACCAATCAGGAGCATTCCATGCGCACCATCCACAACATGATCGAGGCCGACAAGGCCCGCAAGGAAGACGGCGAAGCCGGCTTCTCGCTCATCGAGCTCATCATCGTCGTCGTGATCCTCGGCATCCTCGCCGCGATCGCCATCCCGATCTTCCTGAACATCCAGGGCAATGCGGCTGACAACGCTGTGAAGACAGCTGCGGCCAATGGCGCTTCATCCGCCGCCGCGCAGTTGGCGCAGGCACCGGACGCGGCTCCGTCGCTGACCGCTCTCAACAAGGACGGCATGGTGGTGACCGTGGGGTTCACCGCCGGGACGACGACAACCGACAACTTCTGCGTTAGTGCCTACAACCCGGACGCACCGACGTACAAGGCGGCAGCCTCAGCCGCGACCTCCGGCCCCGGCTGCTAGCAGCCCACCACTTCCCGGGGCCGGCGACCCGAACGCCGACCCCGGGATAAGCCAGCACTGCCTTGTGGGGAGGGGGTGAGCGCAATGCGTCAACACGAACATCGTCGCGGCACGGCCGACGGCTTCAGCATGGTCGAACTGATCATCGCGATGTTCCTGCTTGCGGTCATCGCACTCGCCCTGCTCCCTCTGCTGGTGGGAGTGACCCGGACAAGTTCCACGAACAAGTCGCTGGTGGCGGCGACGAGCCTCGCGAACGCGCAGGTCTCGGCCATCCGCACCTTGTATCCCAACGACTCGACGACGTCCACCTGCACGGCGCTCGCGCAGAGCATCGTGAAGTTGAAGACGGGGGCGGATGCCACGGGCATCACGCTCGCATCGTCTCAGCCGCTGATCTCGGGCATTCCCGGACCGACCGGGAGTGGCCTGTCGGCGAAGGTGACCACGTCCGGGTGCCCGAGCACGCTGCCGGGAACGGTGGCGATGACGGTGGCGGTGACGGACAAGGGCGGTCACACGCTCGTGTCGCTGCCCACGCTGATCGTGGTGAACGCGACATGACCAGCTCGAAGACGGCGCCGCGCGGCTGGGACGCGGGCATCACACTCGTCGAACTCATCATCTACATCGCCGTCGGGGCCCTGTTCGCAGGGATTCTCGCTTCACTGTTCATCTCGGGGATCACGTCGCAGACGAACACCCGTGATCGAGATGTGGCGACAGGAAAGGCTCAGGTCGTAACCGACATGCTGCAGGCATCCATCCGCAACGCGGACGCCGTCCACGTGGACGGCCGGATGCTGGTGGCACGAGTCGCGACCGGAACAACGGGGTGGGAGTGCCGAGCCTGGGCTCTCACCGACCAAAAGGCGATCGTCTACAAGCACGGCACGGCCGCGCTCGGGACGGTCGACACAACATGGACTCCGCTGATCGGTCCAGCGGATGCTCAAGGGGACAACGCGTCGGTGAGCGTGGAGGGCGGGGGAGTGCCCTTCACGCTCACCGGCACGCAACTGGACTATCGATTCACCGTGACGGCGGGGACGGTTTCCCTGCCGATCACCGGATCAGTGATCGCACAGGCCAAGACAGACGGCGTGGTGAGCTCGTGCTGGTGAGAGAGAGTGCCATGCGACGCATACGTGAGGACAGCGGCTCGACGCTCGTCGTCGTGCTCATCATCATGATGGTGCTGAGCATCGGCGGCCTCGCCCTTGCCGCCATCGTGACGAACACGACGAGCGGTCTTGCCCACAGTCGTGGGACGGTTCAATCCCGCGCTGCCGCCGACGCCGGCATGGCCGCGGCCATCACCGGCGCGCACCGCACGGGCGCCGTCTGCGATGTGCACCTTTCCGGCACCGTCCCCGTTTACTCCGTCACGAGCACCTGCGAAGGTGGGAAGGTGACCTTCCGCTCGGTCGGTACGGGTGCCGATGGTCGTACGACCACATTGCAGGCGGTCTACGACTACACGACATCGCCGGCGATGTCAGGCGAGGCAGAGCTCGTCTTCTTCAACTCCGGCTCGGATTCGGTGTACTTCACCAATCACGTCATGGCACAGACCGGTGGGGATCTCGCCACGATCCTGTTCCCCGGCGGTGGGCTGTTCGAGTGCAAGACGGTCGTGCCGGGCAACATCATCACGAAGGGGTCGATCCAGGGTCAGTCAGGATGCACCATTCAGGGCAGCGTGTACGCCGGCGGGCTGAACCCGGCGAGCGGATACGCGCTCTACCTCAACAACAGCGATGTGGTTCAGGGAGGAGCGGCAGTGGTCGGAAACGTGCTGGTCGCGGGTTCGCCCGGGATCACGGGGTCGCTCACGGTGCCCTCCACGGCGACGGTGACGGCCGGCTGGGGCAACAACCTGAAGTCGCCGGCATCCGAGAACACCCACGTCAAGGGCGGCATCCTCTGGTCGACGACACTGGGCCAGCCGAGCCTCGAGCCGTGGTTCGACTACCCGGCTTCGACGCTCAGCGCCGATTGGCCGGGGTATGACATCGTCACGCTGACGAGTACGTCTACTCCGTACAACTGCACCAACTGGACGGGCAAGTTCAACACGTTCTGGACCTCGTATGTGACGGGCCTGACGAAGAACACGGTCGTCGACGCCCGCGCCTGCAGCGGCGGGATGGACACCGCGCAGGGCGCGAACTCGACGGCCACGCTCGGCGTCAACCTCGTCTTCATCGCGAACCACTACACGCTGGGCACGCTCAATCTCTCGCCGAAGCCGGGTACGGACCCGCAGTCCTGGTTCATCGTCCCGGACACGACGGCCGACAACACTCCGACCTGTGCGGCCACGGGCAAGAAGAACACGCCCGACTACAAGATCGTCACGGACGCCTCCATCTCGGTGACGGTGAACACGATGATGTACACGCCGTGCGACATCACCGTCGGCAACGGCGGCACGTGGACCGGAGCGATGTACAGCGGCAGCCTGAACGACGGCGGCGACATCACGATCTACACGTCGAAGATGGCGCTTCCCGGGCAATGGGGCACGGGCCCTGGCGGCTCGGGATCCGGCGCCACGATGACCGTGCTCGGTGGCCTCATCTCCCAGCGGGACATCCCATGACCACCCCCGTCCTCGCCTTCACCCTGGTCTTCGCCGGCCTGTTCGGCCTCGTGATCGGGTCGTTCTTGAACGTGGTCGCATACCGCGTCCCCGCCGGCATCCCGCTCACGCGCGAGAGCCGCTGCCCCAACTGCGACGCCACGGTCAAGCCCTGGCAGAACATCCCCGTCGTCTCGTGGTTCGCGCTGCGCGGCAAATGCTCCGACTGCGGACAGCGGATCTCAGCCCAGTACCCGGCGATCGAACTGGCCACCGGCATCGCCTTCGTCGCGGTGGCGTGGTGGATGCTGGGAGGTCTCGGCCCTTCGTCTCGCTTCGCTCGCTCAGGGATCTCGCTCGCTGAGCCGGCGGTGTGGCTGGTGCTCGTCGCCTTCCTCTACCTCGCCGCGATCAGCATCGCGCTCACGCTGATCGACCTGGACGTGCACCGGCTGCCGAACAGCATCGTGCTGCCCAGCTATATCGTCGCGATCGTGCTGCTGGGCGCGGCATCCCTGTTCACCGCCGACTGGGACGCGCTCATCCGCGCGGGCGTCGGCATGGTCGTGATGTACCTCTTCTATGCGCTGCTCCGATTCATCCGCCCCGGCGGCATGGGCGGCGGCGATGTCAAGCTTGCCGGCGTGCTCGGCCTCTACCTCGGCTGGCTCGGCTGGGCGAGCCTGATCGTCGGCGCATTCGCCGCGTTCCTGCTCGGCGGCATCTTCGGCATCGCCCTGCTGGTCAGCCGACGCGCCTCGCGGCGCACCGCGATCCCGTTCGGGCCGTGGATGCTCGCCGGCGCCTGGGTCGGCATCTTCGCCGGCCCCGCCCTCGGCGCCTGGTATCTGGGACTGCTGCATGGATGACGTGAGGCGCCACAGCGCCGGAAGGGACGTGTGAGATGGCGAAGACGATCGTCGGCGTCGAGATCACCGAAGAGAGCGTCCGCGCGGTCGAGCTGACCCGCGGCGGCAACCCGCGCATCGTCGCGGCGGGAGAGATCCCGCTGCCGCCCGACGCCGCGAAGGACTCCGAGGTCCTCGACCAGGATGCCGTGGCCCTCGCGCTCCGGCAGCTGTGGAGCCGCGCCGGCATCAGTGCGCACAACGTCACCCTCGGCGTCGGCAGCCGCCGCATCATCGTGCGCGAGCACTCCACCCAGGCGATGAGCCCCCAGCTGCTCAAGCAGGCGCTGCCGTTCCAGGTGCAGGAGCTGCTGCCGGTGCCGGTCAACCAGGCCGTGCTCGACTTCTACCCGATGGCGCAGGCAGACGGGATGCTGCACGGCCTGCTGGTCGCCGCGGTCTCAGAGACGATCGAAGACCTCATCACCACGCTCGCCAAGGCCAAGCTGCACGTGGATGCCGTCGACCTGGTGCCGTTCGGACTCGCCCGCGCCGCGAAGGTCCTCGCCGAACCGGGGGAGTGCCTGGCCGTCGTGCACATCGGCGACCACACCAGCTACGTCGTGGTCACCGTCGACGGCGCCCCGCAGTTCGTGCGCATCATCCCCGCCGACCTCGAGACGGCCGCCGTCGCGGCCCGCATGCAGGCGGTCGCCGAGGCCGACGCCATCCTCGAGACGGTGCCGCCGGAGCAGACCCCGCTGCGCGGCCGGGCCGCCCTGCGCGCCGCATCCGCCTCGGGCGCCGCGATCACCGACCTCGCCGCCCGCATCCGCAACACCCTCGAGTTCCACGCGAACCGCCCCGGCGGGGCGCGCGTCGACACCGTGCGCCTGTGCGGCGCCGGCGTCGCGGTGCCCGGAGTCGTGGACGCCCTCGCCTCGGCGATCGATGCGCGACTGGCGCCGGTCACCGCCGAAGAGGTGGTCCACTCGCGCTCGATCGAGCTGGGCTCGGCCGACCTCGCCCTCAACCTCGTCGGCACCGCCGGCATCGCTCTGGACGGAGGACGCTGATGGCCTTCTCACGTGCCGCCGCCCTGCCCGGCTTCAATCCGGTCCCGCGCGTCAATCTGCTGCCGCGCAGCGAGATCGAGCGCCGCGACCGCTCGGGGCTGGCCCGCCGCTGGCTCGGCGGCGTCGTCCTGGCCGTCGTCCTGGTCGCCGCCGCCTCGGCCGGCACCTATGCGCTGAACGTCCTCGCCGATCAGCGGCTGGCGACCGAGAACGCCCGGACCACCGATCTGCTCGGACAGCTCTCCGGCCTCTCGGACGTGAGCAAGACCCGCGCCCTGCAGAAGGACCTCGAGACGTACCGCACCCAGGCGATGGGGACGGATGTCGCATGGGCGCCGGTCTTCGACAAGCTCGAGCACCTCGTCCCCGGCAACGCGCAGGTCACCGGGTGGGACATGACGACCGGCGCGCTGCCGGCCGACGGCGACGCCCCCGACACCCAGGCCGGGGTCACCGCGACCCTTACCGTCACCAGCACCACGCCGATAGACATCGTCGCGACGGTGCGCGGGATCCGCAGCGCCGAGGGCGTCATCGACGCCGACGCCGTCGACCTCACCGCGGCCACCGCCGACGGTGAGAAGCCGACATACACCTACCAGCTGTCGGCCACGCTCGACCAGACCGCCTACACCGGCCTGTACGCGAAGAAGGAGAAGTGATGTCGCTCCCCAAGCAGCTCATCAACCTCCTCGGTCTGCTCGTCGTCCTCGCGGTCGTCGTCATCGGGGTCGTCGCGGTCGCCCTGCCGCTGTATTCGCAGTCCGTCACCACCGACGGCCAGACCGCCCAGGTGACCCAGACCAACCAGGGCTACGACATCCAGGTGCAGGCGCTGCAGGCGGCCAAGAAGAACCTGCCGCAGACCCAGCAGGAGGTCGCCCAGCTGCGCCGGCAGATCACCGCGCAGGGCCGGCTGGACGACGCCTTCGAGATCGCGATCACGGCCGCCGCCGCCACCAAGTCGACCATCACGCAGATGACGGCCGCCGACACCGAGTCGTTCGCGCCGCGCACCACCGTGGGCGAGGACGGCAAGGCCGCCGCACCGACCCCGGCGCCCGCCGCCGACACCGCCTCCACCGACGCGGCAGCATCCGGCTCTTCCGGAACCGATACGGCGACGACGGATGCCGCGGCCGCCGGCGGCGCGGCGACCCCGGCGCCGGCACCCGCCGCCGACCCGCGCAGCCAGGCGCCGTTCACGATCACCGTCACCGTGCCGTCTCCGGATGCGGCGGCGAGGTTCCTGGACGAGCTGCGCAAGGGGCCGCGGCTGATCGCCGTCACGCACTCGGCCCTGACCGGGACGGCGGCATCGGGCGACACCGCCGCCACCTACACGCTGACCGTCGACGCCCTCGCCTTCATCAGCCGGGCCGAGTGAGGAATCCCATGTTCGAGACCGTCCCCCCCGTCGACCTGCTGCTGAAGGCCGCCGCCGAGGCGCGCGCCTCCGACGTGCACCTCACCGAGAACCAGCCCGCGCTGATGCGCGTGGACGGCGACCTGGTGTCGATCCCCGAGTTCCCCGACGCCCTCACGATGGACTGGCTCGAGCCGGCCCTGTCGCGCATCATGCCGCGCGAGCGGTTCACCGAGTTCATGGAGTCCGGTGAGGTCGACCTGTCGTACTCCGTCGCCGGGGTCGGCCGGTTCCGCGTCAACGTGTTCCGGCAGCTCGGGGCGGTCGCGGTCGCGCTGCGCCTCATCCCGAGCACGGTGTTCTCGCTCGACGCGCTGGGCGCCCCGCCGATCATCCGCGAGTTCGCGCTCAAGCCGCGCGGACTGGTCCTGGTCACCGGCCCCACCGGCTCGGGCAAGTCGACCACCCTCACCGCGATGGTCGACATCATCAACTCGTCCCTGCCGGCCCACGTGATCACGGTCGAGGACCCGATCGAGTTCCAGCACTCCAGCCGCACCGCGCTCATCCACCAGCGCGAGATCGGCTCGGACACGGCATCCTTCTCCGAAGCCCTGCGCCGCGTGCTCCGCCAGGACCCCGACGTGATCCTGGTCGGCGAGCTCCGCGACCCGGAGTCCATCGCGACCGCCCTGTCGGCCGCCGAGACCGGCCACCTGGTGCTGTCGACCCTGCACACCCAGGGCGCCACCAAGAGCATCAACCGCATCGTCGACGCGTTCCCGTCGCACCAGCAGGACCAGGTGCGCTCGCAGCTCGGCGACACCCTGCAGGGCATCATCAGCCAGACCCTGCTGCCGCGTGCGCAGACCACCGGACGCACGATCGCGACCGAGGTGCTGGTGAACACCCCCGCGGTGGCGAACATGATCCGCGAGGGCCAGATCGCCCAGCTGTACTCGGCGCTGCAGTCCGGCTCGGCCCTGGGCATGCACACCCTCGACCAGGACCTGAAGCGCCTGGTCGAAGAGGGCACGATCTCGCGCCAGGTCGCGACCGCCTACGCGGTCGACCCGTCCTCGCTGGAAGGGGTCCGCATGCGCGCACGCGACTTCGACGCCGAGGCATGGTCGAGCAACGCCGACAGCTGGCAGCTCACCCGGGGGCAGTGAGGCAGGATCATGGCACTCATCCAGGAGTACTCCTACCGGGCGCACGACGCCGCGGGCGGCGGCATCGTGAAGGGCACCCTCGAGGCGGCCAGCGAGACGGCCGTCGCGAACAAGCTGCGCGCGCAGGGGCTCACCCCGCTGGACGTGGCCGCGGTCTCGAAGACCGGGCTGAACATGGACATCTCGATCCCGGGATTCCGCCGCAAGGTCAAGTCCGAGACGCTGGCCGTGTTCACCAAGCAGATGGCCGGGCTGATCAACGCCGGACTGCCGCTGATGCGGACCATCGGCATCCTGGTCGAGCAGTCCGAGGACAAGCGGCTGCAGTCGGCGCTGGTCGCGGTGCAGGCCGACGTCGAATCGGGCGCCGCGTTCTCGGCGGCCCTCGCCCGTCAGCCCGAGGTGTTCCCGCCGCTGCTGGTGAGCCTGGTCCGGGTGGGTGAGACCGGCGGCTTCCTCGGGGACGCGCTGACCTCGGTGGCCGAGACGTACGCCAAAGAGGCCGACCTGCACAACAAGATCAAGTCGGCCACCACCTACCCGATGGTCGTGCTGATCATCGCGATCCTCGGCGTGGTCGCGATGGTCACGTTCGTGGTGCCGGTGTTCGAGGGCATGTTCGCCGGGATCGGCAAGTCGCTGCCGCTGCCCACGCAGATCCTGGTCGTGACCTCGCACAACATGGTGTGGATCCTGCCGCTGCTGATCGTCCTGGTCATCGGCGGCTCGGTCTGGTGGCAGGCCAAGAAGGACACCGAGGCCGTGCGGCGCCGGGTCGACCCGATCAAGCTGAAGATGCCGGTGTTCGGGCCGCTGGCCACCAAGATCGCCGTCGCGCGGTTCTCGCGCAGCCTGTCGATGATGCTCGATGCCGGCGTTCCGCTGCTGAACGCCCTGTCGATCGTCGGCCAGGCCTCGAACAACTGGAAGATCGAGCGGGCCGTCGCCGACATCCAGGACTCCGTGCGCCAGGGCAAGTCGTTCGCCGGCCCGCTGGCCAAGGCCGAGGTCTTCCCGCAGATGGTCGCCCAGATGGTCGCGGTGGGCGAGGAGTCCGGCACGCTCGCCGAGATGCTCGCCAGCATCGCGGACTTCTACGAGAACGAGGTCGAGACGGCGGCCGCCCAGCTCACCTCCACCATCGAGCCCGTGCTGATCGTCGGCATCGGCGTGATCATCGGCGGCATGGTCATCTCGCTCTACCTGCCGATCTTCACCCTGTACGGCGACCTCAGCCAGACCGGCTGACCTCGCGCCGACGGGCGACGCTCACCGACCGGCGGCCGGCAGCTCCACGCGCAGGCGGGCCCCGCCCCGCGGCGACGCCTCCAGCACCGCGCGGCCGCCGTGCCGCTCGAGGCGCTCCGCGAGGCGGGCCAGGCCGTTCCACCGGGGGAGTGCCGGCAGGCCGGCACCGTCGTCGTCGACGGTGAGGATGACGCGCTCGGCCCCGGGCGCGCCGTCGAGCCGGATGAGGATGTCGATGCCGGTCGCCGCACCGTGCCGGAGCGCGTTCGTGATGCCCTCCTCCACGGCGCGCACCAGGGCGATGCGCGCGCTGACGGCATCGGCGTGATCGCCGTCCAGGGCGTGATCGGCCTCGGGCGCGACCTGGGCCGTCACGGCGATGTCGGCGGGCACCCGACGCACCAGGCTGCGCACCGCGTGCGCGAGGCTCACATCGACGCCGACCGGGTACACGAGCTGGCTCAGCTCGCGGACGTCGTGCTCACGCATCGTGTCGAGGTCACGACGGATGCCGTCGAGCCGATCGAGTGCGGCAGCATCCCATCCCTCGTCCCGGCCGTGGTCGATCAGCCCGCCGAGCGCGGTCTGGGTCAGCACCAGCCGGCCCTGCAGGGTGCCGTGCAGTCCCTCGGCGACCTCGCGGCGCACGCGCATCTCTTCGGCGGCCAGCTCGGCGAGGGCGACCGAGGCGCGCGTGCGCTGCTCGGCGGCGGCGCGCTCGTGCTCGCGCAGGCGCACCCGGGCGCGCACCTGCAGCAGCGCCAGCAGGAGCGAGACGATCACGACCACGAAGACCGAGGCGATCTCGGTGACGCCGGCGTTGACCGACGGCTGCGCGTAGACGCCGATCCACAGCTGGACGAGGTGACGCCAGACGCCGGCGATGACGGCGGTGCCCACGAGCAGGGTGAACACGGCACCGAGCCGGCGCTCGGGCAGGCGCACGAGCGCGCACACCAGCAGGACGAACCCCACGGTCGCCAGGCCGATCAGCAGCCGGGTGGGCAGGAGCGCGTCCTGCGCGGCGAGCTGCGCGGCGCTGAGCCGCAGGGGGCGGAACACGAAGACCGCCTGCACCGTCGACCCGATCGCGAACGTGGTCAGCAGCGCGCCCGCCGTCAGCAGCAGCACCCGGAGGTCTTCGCGACGGTCGCGGTCGGCGGCGGCCCGCGGCGACGCGGGGCTCATCCCGACCGGCCGGTCGTGCTGGCGCCGTCGCGCACGAGCTGCAGCGCGGCGGCGACCCGGCTGTTCAGCTCGCCGTCGTTGCGCACCCCGAGGGCGGTGTAGACCGCGTTCAGCAGGTTGTCGACCGAATGCGCCGAGATGCCCATCTCGCGGGCGATGGCCGCGTTGGACAGCCCCTCGGCGACCAGCCGCAGGGCATCCAGCTGACGCGGGGTGAGGGCTTCGAGGGCGCTGCCGCGTCGCGGAGCCAGGCGGGCGATCAGCTCGGGGTCGAGCACGCTGGCGCCCCGTGCGCTCGCGTGCAGGGCGCGCAGCAGCAGGGGTCGGGACGTGGATGTCGTCTTCGACAGATAGCTCCATCCGGCCCGCTCGGACTCGGGCAGGGCCAGCAGCAGGTCCATCACGTCGTGGCCGCTCAGCAGCACGATGCCCAGCTCGGGGCGGGCGGCGCGCAGCGAGCGGGCCAGGGCGAAGCCGTTCCCGTCCGGAAGCTCGACGTCCATCAGCATCACGTCCACCGCGCGGGTGGTGGCCAGAGTGCGCGCCTCGGAGACGCTTCCCGTTGCCGCCACCAGCGCGAAACCGTCCTCACGACGGATCAGATCACCCAGCAGCGAACGGAAAAGCGCCTGGTCCTCCACGAGGATCACCCGTATGACGTGCTCGGCTTCCATGCTCGAGCATCAGTGTACGGATGCGCGGGCGCTTTCCAGCGGCGCCGCGCGGATGCGGTGGCCGGGTTCGCGCCCGCGCGGGAGAGACCGGGCGCGGACCGACGCGGCGAGATCTCCCCACTCCTCCGCGTCGGTCACATGCCGGTGCCGGTCCGTGGGCCGCGCGTAACACGCATCACGGGACGATCCGGCGCCTGCTCCCCAGTTGCATGACCGTGACGGTCCCGATGCTGGTGACGACGCTGCCTCCGGCGGTGACGCCTCACTCTACGAACGCCCGGCGCGCGGCGGAAGGGAGAAAACTCCCCGGCGTGCGACAGTGACCGGGATGCGGCATCCGCCCCTCGTCAGACGCTGACGCGGAGCACCTCGTCGATCGTCGTGAGGCCCTGCGTGACCTTGCTCCAGCCGTCGTCGCGCAGCGACACCATGCCCTGATCGAGGGCCACCTGGCGCAGGGCGGTGCCGGTCGCGTGCGTGGTGATCAGCTGCTGCAGCTCGTCCGACATCGTCATCACCTCGTGCAGCGCGATCCGGCCGCGGAAGCCGGTGCCCGAGCACGACGGACAGCCGCCGGCCTTGTACAGCTGCGGCGGATCGTTGTGCTCGTGCGGGAAGCGCAGCTGCCGCAGTGTCTCGGAGTTCTCGGTGTACGGCAGCTTGCAGTGCGTGCACAGCTTGCGCGCCAGCCGCTGCGCGACCACCGCCTGCAGCGCGGTGGCGACGAGGAACGGCTCGCATCCGATCTCGGTCATGCGGGTGATCGCGCTGGGCGCGTCGTTGGTGTGCAGCGTCGACAGCAGCAGGTGGCCGGTCAGCGCCGCCTCGATCGCGATCGTCGCGGTCTCGTTGTCGCGGATCTCGCCGACCAGCACGACGTCCGGGTCGGCACGCAGGATCGACCGCAGCGCGGCCTGGAACGTCATCCCGGCCCGCTGGTTCACCTGCACCTGGTTGATCCCCGCGATCCGGAACTCCACCGGGTCCTCGACCGTGATCACATTGACGGTGGGATCGGCGACCGTGCGCAGCGCGGTGTACAGGGTCGTCGACTTGCCCGACCCGGTCGGACCGGTGACCAGCACCATGCCGTGCGGGCGGGTGATCGCGGCGGTGAACCGGCGCTCGTTCGTGACCGAGAACTCGAGGTCGCTCATCGCGAGGGCCTGGCCGGTCGTGTCGAGGATGCGCAGCACGATCTTCTCGCCCCACACCGTCGGCAGGGTCGCCACCCGCAGGTCGATCTGGCGGCCGTCGTGCCGCACCGACAGGCGTCCGTCCTGCGGCTTGCGGCGCTCGGCGATGTCGATCGACGACATGATCTTCAGCCGCGAGATCACGCCGTCCTGGATCGCCGGATCGGCCCGCTGCATCTCGTGCAGCACCCCGTCGATGCGGAACCGCACGGTCAGATACTGCTCGCCCGGCTCGACGTGGATGTCGCTGGCCCGGTCGTTGATCGCCTGGGCGATCAGCAGGTTCACGAACCGGATGATCGGGGTGTCGTCGCCATCGTCCAGCGACTCGGTGTGCGCGGCCGACGAGGCCGGTGCTATCGCCTCGCCGATCTGCACCGACAGGTCGCTCAGCTCCTCGTCCGAGCGCAGATACCGCTCGAACGCCTGCTGCAGCGCGTCGGCGGCCACCACGACCGGCTCGATCTGCGTGTCGGCCACGCTGGTGACGTCGTCGATGGCGATGAGGTCGGTGGGATCCAGCATCCCCACGATGAGGCGGTTGCGCAGCCGCTGCAGTGGGATCAGCTGATACTTGCGGCACAGGGCTCCGGGGACCACTGCGATGGTGTCGGGGTCGAGAGTCGCGCCGGTCAGGTCGACGAACCGGTGGTTGCTGTGCAGGGCGATCGCCTCGGCGATCTGCCGGTCGGTGACCAGGCGCGCCTCCAGCAGCTTCTCGCGCAGCTGGTCGCCGTCGCCGACGTCGCGCACCAGCGTCGACATCCGCGCGGCATCCACGGCCCCAGCCTCCACCAGCGTCTGAGCAAGATCCCTCACGGTGAACCCCCGTTCCCCATTCCCCGACGCTCATCTTACCGGTCAGCCCCCGGCGCGGATAGGGCACGATGGGACCGCCGAACCTCGTGGTTCGCTGTGAACCGGCGCGGGGTCCTGCCGCCGGGCGCCGCCGATCGGCTAGGGTGAAGCCGCACCGCCGAACTGGGGAGGCGGGTGCCGCGGCGTAGCGGTGTGGCCGTTCTTCTGGGGGGCCGCACGAGGCGCTCGACACCGCACTTTCGAGTGCGAGAGGTGCGTGGGTGTCGCGCGCGCCGACTCGCGACACGTTGCGGCACCCACGCACGGTTGACGGCCGTGACGACCCGTCTGGGGAACGAGCGCATCATCGGGCTGGGGGCCCGGCTGTCGACGGCCGCGTGCAACCTCCGCCAGCCTAAGCGACACGGATCCCGTCGACGTGCGTCGCGGGTGGAGACGCGTCGGCGTGTCGCGGTTAGGGTGGGGCCGTGCGCGAGCGGATGCGGAAGATCACGGCGTGGGCACTCAGCCTGAAGCCGGTGCGCGCCCTCCTGCACTACACCGAGCACCGCGGGCCGCAGCTGGCGGACGCCATCACCTACCGCACGCTGTTCAGCGTATTCGCGGCGGTGCTCCTCGGCTTCAGCGCCGCCGCGGCCTGGCTCGCCGGCAACCCCGACGCGATGCGGCGGCTGGAGACGACGGTCAACGCCGTCATCCCGGGACTGGTGGGCAGCGGCGGTCTCGTCGACCCGTCCACGATCACGGCCCCCACCGGCCTCACGATCGCCGGGATCGTCGGCCTGGTCGGCCTGGTGGGCGCCGCGTTGGGTGCCATCTCATCGACCCGGACCGCGCTGCGGACGCTGGCCGACCAGATCCACGACGACGTGTTCTTCGTCTGGGTGCTGCTGCGCAACCTGGGGCTGGCGATCGCGATCGGCGTCGGGTTCGCCGCCTCCGCCGGTGCCACGTTCCTGGTCTCCCAGCTCGCGGACGGGGTGCGCGAGTGGGCGGGGCCGGCCTCTGCCGGGGTCGCGGTCGTCCTGACCCAGGTGGCCTCGGTCGTGATCGTGTTCGTCCTGGACGCGGTGATCGTCGCGCTGCTGTTCATCGTGCTGGCCGGGGTCCGTGCGAACGCCCGCGCGATCATCCCCGGGGCTCTGATCGGCGGCGTCGGCCTCACCGTGCTGCAGCAGCTGTCGTTCCTGTTCGTGCGGGGCGCGTCATCCAACCCGCTGCTGGCGTCGTTCGCGTCGCTGATCGCGCTGCTGCTGTGGCTGAACCTGTCTGCGCAGGTGCTGCTGATCGCCTGCTCGTACATCATCGTCGGCGTCGCCGAGCAGCAGGACCGGGTGCGCGCCCGCCACGGCAGCCCCACGATGGCGCACCGGCGGGTGCAGCGGGCCGAGGATGCCGTCCGCACCGCGGTCGCCGAGCTCGACCACGCGCGCGCCGGCGAGCAGACGCCCGGAAACTCAGGGCAGCCCCGCCACTGACCGCACGCGCTCGTGCACCGCGTCCAGCGTCGCGGCCATCGCGGCGTTGCGCGGCCCCTCGTCGCGGACCACCGCCCAGTACGACAGTGGGTGCGCGTACGCGTCGCGCAGCACCGGGACCAGCCGGTCATCGAGATCGGCCAGGAAGTCCGGCAGCATCCCGATGCCGGCGCCGGCGGCCGTGGCCTCGACGTGGGCGAACACGCTGGTGGACCGGATCGACGGGGGAGAGGTCGGCAGCGACTGCACCGCCCGGTCGAGCTCGTCCACCTGCAGCGACGACTCGACGTAGTAGATCAGCGGATGCTGCGACAGCTCGTCCAGGGCGGCGGGGGTCCCGCAGCGCTCCAGGTACGCCGGGCTCGCGTAGAGCCGCAGCGAGTAGTCGCACACCGGCGTGGCGAACGCGCGGTGCACGGCCGGTCGTCCCACGACCACCTCGAGGTCCACGCCCGAGCGGTTCTGCCGCACTCGCTGCGTCGCGGCCAGCAGCTCGACCGCCAGCCCCGGGTGCCGGTGCTGCAGCGCGGTCACGGCCGGCACGAGGAACGCCGAGGTGAACGCCTCGGGCGCGGCGATGCGCACCATCCCCTGCACCGGGTCGCCGCCGGTCTCCTCGCCGAGCGCGCGTAGCGACGCCTCGATGCTCTCGGCGGTGGTCAGCGCGCGCCGGCCGAGGTCGGTGATCTCCCACCCTCCGGCCGTCCGCACCAGGATGCGTCCGCCCATGGCCTCCTCGAGGGCGGCGATCCGCCGCGACACGGTCGAGTGGTTGACCCCGAGCACCTCGGCGGCGGCCGTGTAGCGCCCGAGGCGCGCGACGGCGAGGAACGTCATCAGCGCCTCGGGCTGCGGTTCGCGAACCATGGGACAAGCGTGCAGGAATGCACACTCAGGGTGCAAGGATGCCGCATCTTCGTGCATTGATCTGCAGTGCCTGTCGTGCCTATCCTGGCTTCGACGCGGCATCCGCATCGCCGGGATGTCGCGTGGACACCTTCGAGGAGGCAGGATGTCGACGATCGCGTGGATCGGACTCGGGCACATGGGTGCGCCGATGAGCGGGAACCTGGTGGCTGCCGGACACACCGTGCGCGGCTACGACATCTCCGAGGAGTGCGCCGCCGTCGCGGCCGCGCGGGGCGTGACCACGGTCGGCTCGATCGCCGAGGCGCTCGAAGGCGCCGAGGCGTGCTTCACCTCCCTCCCGATGCCGCAGCATGTGCGCTCGGTGTACGACGGTCCGGACGGGATCTGGGCGCACGCGGCGGCCGGCACCCTGCTGATGGACACCTCGACGGTGGATGTCGCGACCTCGCGCTGGTGCCACGACGAGTCGACCGCGCGCGGCTTCACGTTCGTCGACAGTCCCGTCTCGGGCGGCACGGCGGGAGCCGAGGCGCACTCGCTGGCCTTCATGCTCGGCGGCGCCCCCGATGACGTGGAGCGCGCCCGGGGGTACGTCGCTCCGATGGCAGGCAATGTGATCGCCTGCGGCGAGGCGACGGCGGGCATCGCCGCAAAGCTGGTGAACAACATGATGCTGTTCATCTCCACGATGGCGGTCGCCGAAGGCTCGCAGCTGGCCGAGCAGCTGGGCCTGGACCACGCCGTGTTCTGGAACGTCGCGAATGCGGCGTCCGGTCAGTCCTGGGCGCAGCGCACCTGGTATCCGGTTCCCGATATCGTGCCCACTGCGGCGGCCAACCACGACTTCGACGCGACCTTCTCGGTGGATCTCGCCCGCAAGGACTGCGCGCTGGCCGTGCAGGCCGGCGACACGACGGGCGTCCATCTGCCGGCCGCGAAGCTCGCGCTCGGGCAGCTTGACGAGCTCGTGTCCGAGGGCTTCGGCGGCAAGGACTGCACCCTGGTCACGAAGTTCGCCTCGCCCGACGGCACGCTGCGCGGCTGGAGCGGTCACTGAGCCCGAGCACGCCATCCCCGCAGCATCCCGAACCCCGGCATCCCGAACCCCGGCATCCCGAACCCCGGCATTCCGAACCCCGGCATCCCCACGAAGGAACATCATGAGCACCACCATCGACACCCCCACCCTCACTCAGATCCCGCACGTCATCGGCGGCAGGCGCGTCGAGCCCGGCCCGCGGCGCGGCGCGGTCTACAACCCGTCGCTGGGCGCGCCGATCGGCGAGGTCGGTCTCGCGTCGGCCGAGACGGTCGCCGAGGCCGCCCGCACCGCCGCCGCGGCGCAGAAGAAGTGGCGGGATGTCGGACTGGTCAAGCGTGCGCAGCTGATGTTCCGGCTGCGCGAGATCATCACGACCCGTGCCGAAGAGCTGGCCCGGATCATCACCGCCGAGCACGGCAAGACGGTCCCCGACGCGATGGGCGAGGTGGCCCGCGGGCTGGAGAACGTCGAGTTCTGCACGGGCCTGATGCACCACCTGAAGGGCGAGTACTCCGAGCAGATCGCCACCGGGCTGGACGTGCACCAGGTGCGGCAGCCGCTGGGCGTGGTCGCCTGCATCACTCCGTTCAACTTCCCGGCGATGCTGCCGCTGTGGATGGTGCCGACCGCGATCGCGGCCGGCAACGCCGTCATCCTCAAGCCCAGTGAGCGCGACCCGTCGGCCGCCGTCTGGCTCGCCGACGCGTTCTCCGAGGCCGGCCTGCCCGATGGAGTGCTGAACGTCGTGCACGGCGACAAAGAGGCGGTCGACGCGATCCTGGCCGACCCGATCATCAAGGCCGTGTCGTTCGTCGGGTCGACCCCGATCGCGAAGTACATCTACACCGAGTCCGCCGCGCACGGAAAGCGCGTGCAGGCCCTCGGCGGCGCGAAGAACCACATGGTGGTGATGCCGGACGCCGACCTGGATGCCGCGGCCGACGCGGCCGTGTCGGCCGGGTTCGGCTCGGCCGGCGAGCGCTGCATGGCCATCTCGGCCGTGGTCGCCGTGGGCGGCGTGGGCGACGCCCTGGTGGCCAAGGTCGCCGAGCGGATGAAGAACCTGCGCATCGGCGACGGCTTCGACCCGGACAACGAGATCGGCCCGCTGATCACCGCGGCGGCCCGCGACCGCGTGCGCGGATTCGTGGATGGCGCCGAGGGGGAGGGCGCGCGCCTCGTCGTGGACGGGCGCGAGCAGGAGTTCGACTCCGAGGGCTTCTTCCTCGGGGCATCCCTCGTCGACGAGGTGAAGCCCGGGATGCGGGTGTACGACGAGGAGGTGTTCGGCCCGGTGCTGTCGGTGCTGCGCGTGGACACCTACGACGAGGCGGTGCGGATGATCAACGAGAACCCGTACGGGAACGGCACGGCCGTCTTCACCCGGGACGGGAAGACCGCCCGGCAGTTCGAGTACGACATCGAGGTGGGCATGGTCGGCATCAACGTGCCGATCCCGGTGCCGGTCGGGTCGTTCTCGTTCGGCGGGTGGAAGAACTCGCTGTTCGGCGACACGCACATGTACGGGTCCGAGGCGTTCAACTTCTACACCCGCCGCAAGGTGGTCACCAGCCGCTGGCCCGAGCCGAGCGAGAGCCAGATCAGCCTCGGCTTCCCGACGCACTGAGGGCGCCGCCTCGCGCGGGCCGCGAAGTACGCGGCGATCGGCCGCGAGCGCACTACGCTGTGAGCATGGCCATCGCACGTCTTTCCGGGGGCCCGCTCGACGGGCAGATCATTCCGCTCGAGCCGGGAGCGTCAGACTCGCTGATCATGCCGTACGGCGAGGGACAGCTCATCTACGAGCGCGCCGGCGCCGACACGAACACCGGCGCGCATGACGGCCCGACGGCCGCCACGTTCGTGTACGTCGAGGCGACGGCCGACATCGACCCGGATCCCGACCAGCGCGACGAATGACCCGGCCGACGCACTCCCTCGAGATCGAGCGCAAGTACGACGTCGACGAGGGTACGGCGCTGCCGGACTGGACGCTGCTGCCCGACGTGGCGCGGGTGGACGAGCCCGAGCACCGCGCGCTGGACGCGCGCTACCTGGACACGGCCGAACGCACGCTCGCCCGGCAGCGCATCGCGGTGCGCCGGCGTGAGGGCGGGCCGGACGCCGGCTGGCACGTGAAGGCGTCGGCGGCCGAGGGGCGGCATGAATGGCATTGGCCCCTGGGGGCGGATGCCGAGGAAGGCGTCCCCGCCGAGGTCGCGGCGATCCTCGCGGAGTGGTCGGCCGGCCCGTTCCAGCCGCTCGCGCGCATCCGCAACCGGCGCACGGCGTACGCGCTGCGGGATGCCGAGGGTGCGCTGGTGGCCGAGGTCGTGGACGACCAGGTCAGCGCCCGCGACGAGCGTGCCGGCACCGAGTCGTCGTGGCGCGAGTGGGAGGTCGAGCTCGGCCCCGCGGCCCCGGCCGACGTCGACGCGTTCTTCAGCGCGGTGGACGCACTCGTGGCTCGCGCCGGCGGCCGCCCCGCGGCATCCGATTCGAAGCTCGCCCGCGCCCTCGGAGCCTGACCCGCCCGCCTGCCCAGGCCCGCCCCGGCCCGCCCGCCTCTTCCTCGAAATCGTACGATCTGGCCGAGTGCACATCAATTTCGGCCAAGTTTCATGTGCACTCGGCCAGATCGTACGATCCCGACGGGAAGCAGGGCGCGAAAGCAGGGAGGGGGAAGCAGTGACGCCGCCCTCGGCTTCGATCCAGGGCGGCGTCACGAGTTCCCGGAAACCGGGAGACTGGCCTTCAGTCTAGAGGTTGATCATGTGCCCGACCAGGCCGTGGAAGCCCTCCTGCAGCGCCTCCGACAGCGTCGGGTGGGTGTGCACATTGCGGGCCGCCTCGAGCGCGGTCAGATCCCACTTCTGCGCGAGGGTCAGCTCGGGCAGAAGCTCCGACACGTCCGGGCCGATCAGGTGCCCGCCGAGCAGCTCGAGGTGCTCGCCGTCGGCGATCAGCTTCACGAACCCGACCGGTTCGCCCAGGCCGTTCGCCTTGCCGTTCGCCGAGAACGGGAACTTCGCGACCTTGACGTCGTAGCCCGCATCCCGCGCCTGCTGCTCGGTGAGGCCGAACGACGCGACCTGCGGGCTGCAGAACGTCGCGCGCGGCATCATCCGGTAGTCGCCCAGCGTCATGGTCTCGGCCTTGCCGATCGTCTCGGCGGCCACGACGCCCTGCGCCTCGGCCACGTGCGCGAGCTGCAGCTTGGCGGTGACATCGCCGATCGCGTAGATGTGCGGCACGTTCGTGCGCATGTGGTCGTCGATGTCGATGGCGCCGCGCTCGGTGAGCTTCACCCCGGTCTTGTCCAGCCCGAAGCCCTCGACGTTCGCGGCGAACCCGACCGACATGAGCACCTTGTCGGCCTCGAGCGATCCGGTCGATCCGTCCTTGGCGGTGTAGCTGACGGTGACCTTGTCGCCGGCGTCCTCCACCTTCTCGACCTTCGTCGAGGTGAGGATGTCGATGCCGTAGCCCTTGTACTGCTTGGCGATCTCCTTCGAGACCTCGGCGTCCTCGTTGGGCAGGGCGCGATCGAGGAACTCGATGATCGTGACCTCCACGCCGTAGTTGCGCAGCACGAAGGCGAATTCCATGCCGATCGCACCGGCGCCGACGATGACGATCGAGCCGGGCAGGTCGCGGGTGAGGATCTGCTCCTCGTACGTGACGATGTTGCCGCCGATCTCGACGCCGGGCAGGCTGCGCACCTTCGAGCCGGTCGAGATGATCGCGTTGTCGAACGTGACCTCCTCGGTGGAGCCGTCGGCCTTGGTCACCGTGATGGCGTTCGGGCCGGTGAACGAGCCCCGCCCCTCGAACTCGGTGATCTTGTTCTTCTTCATCAGGAAGTGGATGCCCTTGACATGGGTATCGGCGACCTTGCGGCTGCGATCCCACGCGACCCCGAAGTCGAAGTGCACGTCGCCGGAGATGCCGAACAGGTCGGCCTTGTGCATCACCTGGTGGGCGAGGTCTGCGTTCTTCAGCAGCGCCTTGGAGGGGATGCATCCGACGTTCAGACACACACCGCCCCAGTACTTCTCTTCGATGACTGCGACGGAAAGCCCGAGTTGGGCACTGCGAACGGCCGCGACATAACCGCCGGGGCCGGCGCCGAGGATGACGACGTCGAAATGTGGCATGGTCCCCAGCCTAATGGTCGTCGGTGCGGCGCGAGCGGGTCACCAGCAGATAGGCGACTCCGGCGATCACGATCACCACGACGATTCCGCCGATGATCCAGGGCAGCGGCGTCACGCCCTGTCCGGCGGTCGGCGCGGGGGCGGCGGATGCCGCGGTGTCGCACGTGCGGGAGGGCTGGGGTGCGGATGCCTCGCCCCCGGCGACCGTGAAGGTGAACTCGCCGGAGACCGGGTGTCCGTCGCGGGAGACCACCCGCCACAGCACGTGCACCGGGCCGGTGGCCGACCCGCTGACGGCCTGCGAGACGACGTTGTCCTGGATGCTGAGCGCCCCGTCGTCCAGGACCTGGCAGGAGGCGTCCAGGACCCGCACCTGATTCGCCTCACCCCCGGCATCCGTCACGGTGTCGTTGAAGGTCAGCGTCACCTCCGCCGGCAGGGCATCGACCGAGGATCCGTCCGCGGGCGTGGTGGACAGCAGCTGATCGTGGGCGGATGCCGGTCCGGCGACGCCGAGCACGGCGACGGCGGCCAGCGCGAGGGCGGCGGCAGCGGTACGGATTCTCACGGCCGTGAGCCTACCCGCCGCCTCTATGACCGGGTCTGCCCGGGGGTGCGGACCCGGGTTCGCCGAGTGGACACGGACCCATCCGGTTCAATAGTGTCGAACCCGGTGCTTTCGCTCTCACAGGCAGTGCCGTATCGGTTAGTCTGGGGGAAAGGGAGGACGACCGTGGACGACAACCGCCGACCCGGAGCGGGCGACATCCGGCGCGACGGCGCCGCGCACGGCCGCCCCGTCTCCAGCGACTCGACGCAGACCTTCGGTCACGATTCCGACCTCTCGTTCGTGCCGTTCGGCAGCGATCTGAGCAGCGCCGAACTCGACGCGATCGAGGCGCTGCCGGCGGGTTCTGCGCTGCTGATCGTGCGGTCGGGTCCGACCGCCGGTGCACGCTACCTGCTCGACAACGACGTGATGACCGTGGGCCGGCATCCCGAAGCCGACATCTTCTTCGACGACGTCACCGTCTCGCGCCGCCATGCCGAGATCACCCGCGAGCGCAGGCGATTCGAGATCGTAGACCAGCGATCGCTCAACGGCACCTATGTGAACGGCGAGCGGGTCGACCGCTCCGAGCTGGTCAACGGCGCCGAGGTGCGCATCGGAAAGTTCCGGCTGAACTTCTTCGTGTCGCCGGCCGACCTCGCCGGGTCCGCGGACAGCTGATGCCCGCCGCCCCCGCCCCCCGCCGCGCACGCGCGAACGGGGGAGTCCTGAGCATCGGTCAGGTCCTCGCGCGGCTCAGCCCGGAATTCCCCGCGCTGACGGCCAGCAAGCTCCGCTTCCTCGAGATGCAGGGCATCGTCACCCCGCTGCGGACCGAGTCCGGCTACCGCAAATTCACCCCCGAGGATGTCGAACGGCTGCGCCTGGCCCTCACCCTGCAGCGCGACCACTATCTGCCGCTGGCCCGCATCCGCGACTACATCGAGGATGTCGACGCCGGCCGCGATCCGTCGCCTCCGGCCGCCGTGCCCCCGTCGATCACCCCCGCTCCCCGCCGGTACCGCCGGGCCGAGCTGCTGGCCGCGGCCGGCGCGGGCCCGCAGCTGCTGAACGACGCCATCAGCACCGGGGTGATCATCGCCGCCGACAGCTACAGCGAGCAGACGCTCGGGGTGCTGCGGGCGCTGGTCGCGCTGGAGCGGCACGGCATCGAACCGCGGCACATGCGCACGCTGCGACAGTCCGCGGAGCGTGAGGTGGCGCTGATCGAGTCCGCGCTGGCGCCGCTGCTGCGGCGGACGGATGCCGCGTCCCGCGGCCGTGCCGGCGAGCTGGCCCCCGAGATCGCCGCCCGCATCGGCGACGTGCGCGGACACTTCGTGCGCGCCGCGCTCGAGCGGCTCGTCCGGTGAGAGTCGCGGACGACACGCCGCGACCCTGCATGCGGATGTCATTGCCGGAGGGGGGTTGCTCCCGTACCGTGGAGGCAACGCCATTGGACTCCGGCGAAGGGGGATGTCGATGACCGACGACGATTCGGCAGGCGAGCGGTTCGCTGTGGACCTCCTCTTCACCGACGGCCTTCCGGCCATGGACGACGAGGTCGGCTACCGTGGCGCCGTCGCCGCCCGCGCGGCCGGCATCACCTACCGCCAGCTGGACTACTGGGCGCGCACCGAGCTCGTCGAGCCCACCGTGCGCGGTGCCAGCGGCTCCGGATCGCAGCGGCTCTACGGCTTCCGCGACATCCTGGTCCTCAAGCTCGTCAAACGGCTGCTGGACACCGGCATCTCGCTGCAGCAGATCCGCACCGCCGTCGAGCAGCTGCGGGTCGCCGGCATCCGCGACCTCGCCGGCACCACGCTGATGAGCGACGGCGCCTCGGTCTACCTGTGCACGTCGAACGACGAGGTCATCGACCTCGTCAGCCGCGGCCAGGGCGTGTTCGGCATCGCGGTGGGCAAGGTGCTCACCGAGGTCGAGTCGACGCTGCTGGATTTCGACCCGCAGCGTCCCGATCCGGTCGACGAGCTGGCGGCGCATCGCGCCAAGCGCACGGCCTGACCCGCTGGCGCGGATCGGTGGGGATGCCGGAATCCCGACCGTGTGACGGCGGATGCCGCGACCGGCTCAGGTGGCGGAGGACGCCGTCACTTCGCCCGGGATCGGGATGCGCCCGGTGCGCATCACCCGGTCCAGCAGGGCGTCGAAGTCGGCTGCCAGCTCCTGTGCGGAGTCGCCCGGCCAGATGTGCAGAGGCTTGGCCGCGCCCTGCGCCTGCTGCAGCGAGGTGCGCTCGGGCAGCTGCGGGGAGAGCACCAGCGGGCCGAACATGTCGCGCAGCTCCTTGATGCGGAACTGGTGCTCGATCGACTGCGGGCGCACCCGGTTCACGACGATCCCCAGCGGCTGCAGTCGCGGACTCAGGCCGCGGCGGATCTCCTCGATCGCGCGCAGCGCGCGATCGGCGGCGGCGACCGAGAACAGGCCCGGCTCGGTGACCACGATCACCCGGTCGCTGGCGGCCCAGGCGGTGCGGGTCAGCGCGTTCAGCGAGGGCGCGCAGTCCACGAGCACGAGGTCGTAGTCGGCCTCGACCGCGGCCAGCGCCTCTTCGAGCTTCCAGACGTCGCGCACGCTCGGGTGCGGACCGTCGAAGTTGATGGCCGACGGGCTGCCGATCATCACGTCGATGATGCCGGGGTGCACCTTGGCCCAGCCGCTGGAGGTGATCGCCTGACGGACCACCTTCTCCTTGGGATTGGCCAGGACGTCGGCGATGTTCAACCGCCCCGCGACTTGGATGTCCATGCCCGTGGACACGTCGGACTGCGGGTCGAGATCGACGACGAGGGTCTTCACGCCACGCGCGAAAGCGGCGGAGGCAAGGCCGAGCGTCACGGTCGTCTTGCCGACGCCGCCCTTGAGTGAGCTGACGGAGAGGACGTGCACAAGGCTCTACGTTACCGTCCTCTAGGCTGAGAACACACTCAGCCACGTCGGTCGGTCGCCTGCGCCTCGGGCGATCGCCTCCCATTGGGGGTCGCATGTTCCGAAAGATCCTGGTCGCCAACCGCGGTGAGATCGCGATCCGCGCGTTCCGTGCGGCGTATGAGCTCGGAGCGCGCACGGTCGCGGTGTATCCCTACGAGGATCGCCATTCGCTGCACCGGCTGAAGGCCGACGAGGCGTACCAGATCGGCGAGCCGGGACATCCGGTGCGGGCCTACCTCGACGTCGACGAGATCATCCGCGTGGCGCGGGAGTCCGGCGCCGACGCCATCTATCCGGGGTACGGATTCCTCTCCGAGAACCCCGAACTGGCCGAGAAGGCCGCCGCGAACGGGATCACGTTCATCGGTCCCGACGCGTCGGTGCTCGAGATGGCCGGGAACAAGGTGGCCGCCAAGCATCACGCGATCGACGCCGGTGTTCCGGTGCTGCGCTCCACCGAGGCATCCGACGACGTGGACGCTCTGCTCGCGCAGGCCGACGAGATCGGGTTCCCTCTGTTCGCCAAGGCGGTCGCCGGCGGCGGCGGGCGCGGGATGCGGCGGGTCGACGAGAAGGGCGAGCTCGCACCGGCTCTGGCCGAGGCCATGCGCGAGGCCGGCAGCGCGTTCGGCGACGCCCGCATGTTCCTCGAGCAGGCGGTCATCCGCCCCCGGCACATCGAGGTGCAGGTGCTGGCCGACCTTCAGGGCAGCACCGTGCACCTGTTCGAGCGGGACTGCTCGATGCAGCGCCGCCACCAGAAGGTGGTCGAGATCGCGCCGGCCCCCAACCTCGACGACGGCATCCGACAGGAGCTGCACCGGCACGCGGTCGCGTTCGCCCGGTCGATCGACTACCAGAACGCCGGCACGGTCGAGTTCCTGCTCGAGACGGCGGGGGAGCGCGCCGGCGAGGTCGTCTTCATCGAGATGAACCCGCGCATCCAGGTCGAGCACACCGTCACCGAAGAGGTCACCGACGTCGACCTGGTGCAGTCGCAGATGCGGATCGCCTCGGGCGAGACGCTCGACCAGCTCGGGCTGCGTCAGGAGGACATCCACCTGCGCGGCTCGGCGGTGCAGTGCCGGATCACGACCGAGGACCCGTCCCAGGGCTTCCGGCCGGACACCGGCAAGATCACCACCTACCGGTCGCCGGGCGGCGCCGGCATCCGCCTGGACGGCGGGACCACCGCGGCCGGCTCGCAGATCAGCCCGCACTTCGACTCGATGCTGGCCAAGCTCATCTGCCGGGGCAGCGACTTCCGGCAGGCGGTCGTCCGCGCCCGCCGCGCCCTCGCCGAGTTCCGCATCCGGGGCGTGGCCACCAACATCCCGTTCCTGCAGGCGGTGTTCGACGACCCCGAGTTCCTGGCCGGCGACGTCTCGACGCTGTTCATCGAGGAGCGTCCCGAGCTGCTTCGCGGCCGGGTGTCCAAGGACCGCGGCACCAAGATCCTGAACTGGCTCGTGGACGCCACGGTCAACAAGCCCAACGGCGTGAATCCGCTGAGCATGGAGCCGGCCGTCAAGCTGCCGCACGTCGACCTGACCGTGCCCGCGCCGGACGGGTCGCGTCAGCGGCTGCTCGCCCTGGGTCCCGCCGGCTTCGCCGCCGACCTGCGCGGGCGCACCGAGCTGGCCGTCACCGAGACCACCTTCCGCGACGCGCATCAGTCGCTGCTGGCCACCCGGGTGCGCACCAAGGACCTGGTGGCGGTCGCGCCGTATGTGGCCCGGCTCACCCCGCAGCTGCTGTCGGTCGAGGCGTGGGGCGGGGCGACGTACGACGTCGCCCTCCGCTTCCTCAGCGAAGACCCGTGGGAGCGGCTGGACAAGTTGCGTGAGGCCATGCCGAACATCGCCATCCAGATGCTGCTGCGCGGGCGCAACACGGTCGGCTACACGCCGTACCCGACCGAGGTCACCGACGCGTTCGTGCGTGAGGCCGCGGCATCCGGCATCGACATCTTCCGCATCTTCGACGCCCTCAACGACGTCTCGCAGATGCGGCCGGCCATCGACGCCGTGCTGGCGACCGGGACGGCGGTCGCCGAGGTCGCCGTCTGCTACACCGGAGACCTGCTGAACCCGGCCGAGGACCTGTACACGCTGGACTACTACCTGCGCCTGGCCGACCAGATCGTCGAGGCCGGCGCGCACATCCTCGCGATCAAAGACATGGCGGGGCTCCTGCGTCCGTCCGCGGCCGCCACGCTGGTCGCCGCGCTGCGCGAGCGGTTCGACCTGCCGGTGCACGTGCACACGCACGACACGGCCGGTGGGCAGCTGGCCACCCTGCTGGCGGCCAGTGGTGCTGGAGCGGACGCGGTGGATGCCGCGGCCGCCCCGATGTCGGGCACCACAAGTCAGCCCTCCCTGTCGGCGCTGGTCGCAGCCCTCGCGCACACCGAGCGCGACACCGGCCTGTCGCTGGATGCCGTCTCGGACCTCGAGCCGTACTGGGAGGCGATGCGCCACCTGTACCACCCGTTCGAGTCCGGGCTGCCCGGCCCCACCGGCCGCGTCTACCACCACGAGATCCCGGGCGGGCAGCTGTCGAACCTGCGCCAGCAGGCCATCGCGCTGGGACTGTCCGACGACTTCGAGCTGATCGAGGACATGTACGCCGCCGCGAACGACATCCTCGGCCGCGTGCCCAAGGTCACCCCGTCCTCGAAGGTGGTCGGCGACCTGGCCCTGCACCTGGCGGCCGTCAAGGCCGACCCGGCCGAGTTCGAGGAGCACCCGGAGCGCTTCGACGTGCCCGACTCGGTCGTCTCGTTCATGGCCGGCGAGCTCGGCGATCTGCCGGGCGGGTGGCCCGAGCCGTTCCGCAGCAAGGTGCTGGCCGGCCGTGACGTCAAGATCGGGTTCACCCCGATCGACGCCGCGCAGGAGGCGTCGTTGAACGGCGAATCCGGTGAGCGTCGGCGCATGCTCAACGAGCTGCTGTTCCCGGCCCCGACCCGGGCGTTCCGTGACAGCCGCGAGCAGTACGGCGACCTCAGCGTGCTCGACACGGCGGACTATCTGTACGGTCTGACCCCGGGCACCGAGCACGTGGTCGAGCTCGAGCGCGGCGTGCAGCTGTTCGTCGGTCTGGAGGCCATCGGCGAGGCCGACGACAAGGGCATGCGCTCGGTGATGACCACGCTGAACGGGCAGCTGCGCCCGGTGTTCGTCCGCGATCGCAGCGTCGAGGTCGAGGCCCGCCAGGCCGAGCGCGCCGACACGTCCCGGCCCGGGCAGGTCGCGGCCCCGTTCTCCGGTGCGGTCACCATGAAGGCGGCCGAGGGGGACGAGGTCGAAGCCGGTCAGCCGGTCGCCTCGATCGAGGCGATGAAGATGGAAGCGGCCATCACCGCGCCCGTCGGCGGCGTCGTGGAGCGGCTCGTGGTGACCGGGACGGCACAGGTGGAGGCGGGCGACCTTTTGGTCGTCATCCACCCTCGGCAGTAACCTGAAGGGCGGGTTCGCCCGGCCCGCCCGTTCTGGAGAGTTCTGCCTTGACGCCTGATCACCCTGATTCCACGCCCGATCCCACCGAGGATCGGGGCGTGCTGTCCGACGCCGCCAGCTCCGACACCGCGGTGCTGGGCATCCTCGGCGGCGCCACCGCACAGGTGAGCGTGTCGCTGCCGGTGACCGCCGATGACGACCTGCTCGACGACGATGTCGTGGACGACGAGGTCGACTTCGGCGCCGTCGACGGCGCCGACGACGACGGTGCGGCCTACGACGGCGCCGTCGTCGACGACGCACGAGAGGCCGAGGCGTCCGCCGGCGACGCGCCGGACGACCAGCCGGTCGACGACGGATTCGAGGCGGAGGTCATCGAGGCCGAGGTCATCGAGGACGAGGTCATCGAGGACGACGACGCCGAGGCCCTCGAGGACGATGTCGTGCCGGATGCCGCGACGGGCGATGTCGCTGATGACGGCGTCGCCGATGACGACCTCGCTGATGACGACGCTGCCGATGACGACGAGGACGAGGACGCCGGGGCGGATGCCGCGGCCGGTCCGCTCGCCGAAGACGCCGACGCCGATCCCGCCGCCGCCCAGGATGCGGCGGCCGCGGCCGACGGATCCGCCGACAGCGACATCCCGCCCGCCACCCGACTGCACACGGTCGGCTCCGCGTCGGACGCCTCGGAGCAGGTCGTCGATGCGGATCCGGTCGAAGCAGAGCAGACTGGGTCCAGTGCGAAGGTCACCGGCGACCGGTTCGCGACCGCCGCAGAGGAGGCATCCATGGACGAGACCCGCTCCGGGCGCGCCCACGAACGCGCCCGCACGCATGAGGTGGAGCGCGTGCACCCGCCCCGGTTCGAGCAGACGCTGACCTCGAAGCGGCTCGACCAGTTCGAGGTCGGCAAGGAGACCTCCGACCTGCTCACCGCGGATCGCCTGCTCGAGCACGGGACCGCCGGCGGCGAGCCCGAGGGCACGTGGCAGCACTTCGTCTACTCCCTGTCCGGCGGCCGGATCAACCTCGGCGACGGCAAGCGGGCGCGGGCGCGCAAGGAGCTGACCCGGCGCATCGCGGCGCCGCTCAACGGCGGCGCGCGGTTCGTGCCGGTGCTGTCCCGCAAGGGCGGCGTGGGCAAGACGACGATCACGACCCTGCTCGGCATGGCGCTGGCCGACGCGCGCGACGACCGGGTGATCGCCATCGACGCGAATCCGGACCGGGGCACGCTCGCCGAGCGGATCGCCCGGCCGAGCGGCAAGACCGTGCGCGATCTGGTGCGCATGAAGGGCGCCGTCAACGGCTACAACGACGTGTCCACCGTGGTGGCGCGCGACGAGACGCGGCTGGACGTGCTCGCGTCCGATGCCGACCCGAACGTCTCGGAGGCGTTCAGCGACGAGGACTACGAGGATGTCGCGGCGCTCGCCGCGCACTACTACTCGATCGTGCTCACCGACACCGGGACCGGCATCGTCCACTCGGTGATGGGGGCCACGCTGGGACTCGCCGATCAGCTGGTGATCGTGTCCGGACTCAGCATCGACGAGGCGCGTCTGGCGTCCGAGACACTGACGTGGCTCGAGGCCAACGGGTACGCGGACCTCACGCGGAGCGCCGTCGTCGTGCTGAACAACGCCCGGCCGGGCACACCGCTGGTCAGCGAGGACGAGCTGGAGGCGCACTTCAGCACGCGCGTGCGCACGGTGGTGCGAATGCCGTACGACCCGCTCATCGCGACCGGCAGCGCCATCAGCTTCCGCGACCTGCAGCCGGCCACCCGGGAGGCCGCCCGCGAGCTCGCGGTGACGGTCGTCGAGGGCCTGCGCTCGCTGGCCGCGGCCGCCTAGCCGATGACGGTCCGACAGATCCGCCTCTTCGGCGACCCCGTTCTGCGCAGCACGAGCGAGCCGATCGGCGACATCGACGACGGCATCCACGCCCTCGTGCGCGACCTCGTCGACACGGTCGAGCTTCCGGGGCGGGCCGGCGTGGCGGCCCCGCAGATCGGGGTCGGCCTGCGGGCGTTCAGCTACAACGTGGACGGCGATATCGGCTACGTGCTCAATCCGGTGCTCACCGAGGTGTCGGGCGAGCCCGAGCGGATGGGCGAAGGATGTCTCTCGGTGCCCGGCCTGTGGCACGAGGTGCTGCGCTACCCGCATGCGACGGTCACCGGGGTCGACGTCGACGGCGAGCCGATCACCGTGAGCGGGGACGGGGTGCTCGCCCAGGCGCTCCAGCACGAGACGGACCACCTGGACGGGACGCTCTACATCCACCGGCTCGAGCCCGCCGCCCGCCGCCAGGCGATGCGCGAGATCCGCGAGTCCCCCTGGTTCTGACCCGCTCCTCTGCCCGCCTCTTCTGCGCGAAATCGTACGATCTGGCCGAGTGCACATGAAACCTGGCCGAGTTTGATGTGCAGTGGGCGAATTGATGTGGTTGGAAGCGGGCCTGGCCGGCGACGGGGTCGGCATCGGAGACCGGACGCCGCTTCCTCCCCAGACACGGCATCCGCGCCCGTTGTCCACGGATTCACTGGCGGCATGCCCGGAGGCCCGTGGGCCAGGCCATCATCGAAGCCATGCGCACCGCCCAGGATCCGACCACCATCCACTCCTCGGTGTTCTCCCGCGCGACGCTGATCGCCGAGGGATGGACGGACGACGGCATCCGCGCCGCCGTTCGCGATAAAGTCGTGCGGCGCCTGCACCACGGCTGGTACATGGCGTTCGAGCTGTGGGAGTCGCTGTTCTGGGAGCAGCAGCATCTCGCGCACGTGGCCGCCGTGGTCGCGGATGCCGGCGATCCCGGCCCGATCATCGCGAACGAGTCGGCGGCCGTCGCGCATGGGCTCCCGCTGTTCCACTACCTGCCCGACCGCGTCCACGTCATCTGCGAGAAAGGCGTGCGCGTCTCCAGCACCCGCGACGTCGTGCGCCACTTCGGTCCGCTCGAGGCCTCCGAGATCGTCGAGGTCGACGGCATCCGCTGCACTTCCCTCGCGCGGACGGTGGTGGACGTCGCGCGGACCTGCTCGACCGAGGTCGCCGTGGCGGCCGCGGATGCTGCGCTGCGCTCGGTCGCCGCGGGGGAGGGACCATGGGACTATGACGAGGATGCTGCAGAGGAGCTGCGTCTGGCGATGCACGGGATCCTCGACCGGATGCCGCGGGCACGCGGGGCGCGTCGGGCACGATGGGTCATCGCCTTCGCGGACGGCCGGGCGCAGCTGCCGGGGGAGAGCGTGACCCGACTGCGGATGTCACAGCTGGGCTTCGTCATCACCGGGCTGCAGGTCGCTGTGGCGGGACCGAACGGGACCATGCTGTACATCGACCTCGCCACGGACGAATGGTGGCTCGAGTTCGACGGGAAGACGAAGTACCTCGACGAGGCGATGCGCGACGGAGCACCGCTGGAAGAGGTGCTGCTGGACGAGAAGAAGCGTGAGGACTGGATCCGCGCGCAGACCGACCGCCGCGTGGTGCGCGTGGGCGACGAGCACATCGTGACGACCGGGGAGTTCCGGCGCAGGCTCGCCGTCTACGGCATCCAGCCACCTCAGTGCCGGCCGTCGCCCGACCCGGGCCCGATCTTCCGGTAGTACTCGGGGCGGCACGCGGGCCGCGCGGCGTGGCGCAGCCGGTGCGCGGCCGACGTGCTGGAGCCCGACCCGCCCCGCCGCGCCGCGCCCGCGCCCGCGCCCGCCACCGCGCCCGCGCGCCCCACCCGGGGGAGCGCCCCGCCACGCGACTGCACATCAAACCCGCGACTGCACATCAAACCCGGCCAAGTTTGATGTGCACTCGGCCAGATCGTACGATTTCGCGTTACTTGAGGGAGGTGTTGGTGGTCGCGACGGGGACGTTGTAGATCTCGTCCACGTCGGCGGCGAAGTCCGCCATGATCACGTTCCGCTTGATGCTCAGCTTCGGGGTGAGATGGCCGCTGGCCTCGGTCCACTCGGTCGGCAGGATCGTGAACTTGCGGATGGACTCCGCCCGCGACACGGTCTTGTTCGCCTCGTCGATGGCCCGCTGCACCTCGGCACGCACCTGCGGGTGGGCAGCGGCATCCGCCAGCGACATGTCCGCAGACAGGCCGTTGTTGCCGAGCCAGGTCGGGAGCATCTCGGAGTCCAGCGTGATCAGCGCCGCGATGAACGGGCGCTGCTCTCCCACCACCACGACCTGCCCGACGACCGGGTTGGCCCGGATGGGATCCTCCAGCGACGCCGGGGCGACGTTCTTGCCGCCCGCGGTGACGATGATCTCCTTCTTCCGCCCGGTGATCGTGAGGAACCCGTCCGCGTCGAACGCGCCGATGTCGCCGGTGCGGAACCAGTCGCCCTCGAACGCGGCGGCGGTCGCCTCGGGATTGTGCCAGTACTCCTTGAACACGTTGATGCCGCGCACCTGGATCTCGCCGTCGTCGGCGATGCGCACGCCCACTCCGGGCAGCGCCGGTCCGACCGTGCCGATCTTGGTCTTCAACGGCTGGTTCACGGTGGCCGGGGCGGTCGTCTCGGTCAGGCCGTACCCCTCGAGCACGGTGATGCCCAGGCTCGCGAAGAAGTGGCCGAGCCGGTCGCCGAGCGGCGCCGATCCCGAGATCGCGTAGACGACGTTGCCGCCCATGGCCGTGCGCAGCGTGCTGTACACGAGCCGGTCGAACACCTTGAACTTCAGCCCGAGGAGGAACGGGACCTTCGTGCCGTCCTGCACATGCCGCGAGTGCTCGATCGCCGTGCGCGCGGCGGTGCGGAAGATCTTGCCCTTCCCACCCGACTCGGCCTTCTGCTCCGCGGAGTTGTAGACCTTCTCGAACACCCGCGGCACCGCCAGCAGGAACGTCGGCTTGAACGAGCCGAGCGCCGGCAGCAGCTGCTTCGTGTCGGGCTGGTGCCCCGTCTTCACCCCTGCGTGCACGTCCAGGATCGAGATGAACCGGGCGAACACGTGCGCGGTCGTGATGAACAGCAGGGTGGACGCGCCGGGGGTCTCGACCACCTCGTGCAGCGACCGCGCGGAGTTGCGCGCCAGCTCGACGAAGTTGCTGTGCGTGAGCACGCACCCCTTGGGGCGGCCGGTCGTCCCGGCGGTGTAGATCAGCGTGGCGATGTCGTCGCCGTCGGCCAGCTGCCGACGGCGCTCGATCTCGGCATCCGGGATGTCGGTGCCCTGCGTCCGCAGCGCGTCCAGGGCGCCGTCGTGCATCTGCCAGGCGCTGCGGATCAGCGGGAGGTCGCCGCGCGCCTCCGCGAGCCGCTCGGAGTGCTCCGGGAGCTCGGTGATGCACGCGATGGCGCCGGAGTCGGACAGATTCCACTGGATCTGCCCCGCCGAGCTGGTCTCGTAGATCGGCACCATCACCGCGCCGGCGTAGAACAGCGCGAAGTCGACGAGGGTCCACTCGTAGGTGGTCCGGGCGATGAAGCCCACCTTGTCGCCGGGCTCGATGCCGGCCGCGACCAGTCCCTTGGCGAGGGCGATGACCTCGGCGCGGAACCGGGTGGCCGAGACATCCCGCCACCCGTCGCCGTCGGGGACCGCGAACAGTGCGAGGTCGGGCGTGGCCTTGACCCGCTCTTCGAGCAGATCGGCGATGTTGGCCTGCGGGTCGGCAGGGACGAGCGCGGGTATGTCAAACTCGACGGGGACCATGTTCGGCATCTCCTTCGGTACCGTTCGGGTTGCTGAGCTTCGAGTCTATCCGGGCCGCCTCGGGGGTCAGCCTCGCCGGTCCGCACCGCCGCCGGCCCCCGCCGATAGACTGCAGCGGTGCACGGGGGAGGGGATGCGACATGTTCTACTGGCTGATGAAGTACGTGTTCATCGGACCGGTGGTCAAAGCCGTCTTCCGGCCCTGGATCGTGGGGCGTCGCAACGTGCCGGCCTCCGGGGCGGCGATCCTCGCCAGCAACCACCTCTCGTTCGCGGACTCGGTCTTCCTTCCTCTGATGGTCGACCGGCCCGTCGCGTTCCTGGCCAAGAGCGACTACTTCACCGGCCGCGGCCTGCGCGGCTGGGCGACCCGGGTGTTCATGAAGGGCACCGGCCAGCTGCCGATCGACCGCTCCGGCGGCCGGGCGTCGGAGGCCTCGCTGAACACCGGGCTGCAGGTGCTCGGTCGCGGGGAACTGCTGGGGATCTACCCCGAGGGCACGCGCAGCCCCGACGGCAAGCTGTACCGCGGGCGCACCGGCATCGCCCGGATGGCGCTGGAGGCCAAGGTGCCGATCGTGCCGGTGATCATGGTCGACACCGACACCATGATGCCGATCGGCCGGCGCCTGCCCCGCATCGTGCGGATCGGGGTCGTGATCGGCGAGCCGCTGGACTTCTCGCGTTTCGCCGGCATGGAGAACGACCGCTACATCCTGCGATCGGTGGTCGACGAGATCATGGTCGCGCTGCAGCGGCTCGGGCAGCAGGAATACGAGGATGTCTACGCCTCGACGGTGAAGGACCGTCTGGCGTCATCTGCGAGAGCATGACCGAGGCCGCCCAGTAGACTGAGCGGATGCTGCTTCCCCTCGACGACCTGGACCACTGGCGCACGCTTCCCATCAAGCAGCAGCCGCAGTGGAACGATCCCGAGGCGGTGGCCGCGGCATCCGCCGAGATCGCCTCCATGCCGCCGCTCGTCTTCGCCGGCGAGGTCGACCAGCTGCGCGACAAGCTCGGCCGCGCAGCGGCGGGAGAGGCGTTCCTGCTGCAGGGCGGAGACTGCGCCGAGACGTTCGCCGGCGCCACGGCCGACAAGATCCGCAACCGCATCAAGACGGTGCTGCAGATGGCCGTGGTCCTCACCTACGGTGCCTCGCTGCCGGTGATCAAGATGGGCCGCATGGCGGGCCAGTTCGCCAAGCCGCGCTCCAGCGAGGACGAGACCCGCGGCGACGTGACCCTGCCGGCCTACCGGGGCGACATCGTCAACGGCTACGACTTCACCGAGGGCTCGCGCACGCCGGACCCGCAGCGCCTGCTGCGCGGCTACCACACCGCCTCGGCCACGCTGAACCTCATCCGCGCGTTCACCCAGGGCGGGTTCGCCGACCTGCGCGAGGTGCACAGCTGGAATCAGGGCTTCGCGAAGAACCCCGCCAACCAGAGGTACGAGCGGCTCGCCGGCGAGATCGACCGGGCGATCAAGTTCATGCAGGCCGCGGGCGCCGACTTCGAAGAGCTGCGGCGCGTCGAGTTCTACACCGGCCATGAGGGCCTGCTGATGGACTACGAGCGGCCGATGACCCGGATCGACTCGCGCACGAGCCTGCCGTACAACACCTCGGCGCACTTCCTCTGGATCGGGGAGCGCACCCGCGACCTGGACGGCGCGCACATCGACTACTTCTCGCGCATCCGCAACCCGATCGGGGTCAAGCTCGGCCCCACGACCAGCCCCGACACGGCGCTCGCGCTCATCGACAAGCTCGACCCGAACCGCGAGCCGGGCCGGCTGACCTTCATCACGCGGATGGGTGCGGGCAAGATCCGCGACGCCCTCCCGCCGCTGCTGGAGGCGGTCAAGGACTCGGGCGCGACGCCGCTGTGGGTCACCGACCCGATGCACGGCAACGGCATCACCACCCCGACCGGCTACAAGACCCGCCGCTTCGACGACGTGATCGACGAGGTGCGCGGCTTCTTCGAGGCGCACCGGGCGGTCGGCACGTTCCCCGGCGGCATCCACGTCGAGCTGACCGGCGACGACGTGACCGAGTGCCTGGGAGGGTCGGAGCACATCGACGAGGCGACCCTCGCCACCCGGTACGAGTCGCTGTGCGACCCGCGGCTGAACCACATGCAGAGCCTGGAACTGGCTTTCCTGGTCGCCCAGGAGCTCGAGCAGCGGTAAGGGATGCCTCGGGGGCGCGTCAGAACCCCGAAGACTTCACCTTCACGTCCGAGCCAGGGAGCAGGTAGGTGTGGGCGGCGGGGTCGGTCTCGGTCGCAGTGAAGAATCCCCAGAGCGCCTCGGGGATCGACGACTGAGGGTTCAGCCGTGCAGCCTTGAGCGTGGCCATGGCGTCGGACAGCTTCTGTCCCGCAACATCCGGCACCTCCACGGGCTGCGGCCCCTTCGAGACCACGAGCGTCGTGGAGTCGCCGGGGCGCCACCATCCCGCCGGGCTGCGCGCGGCCATGCTGATCACGGAGCCCTTCGCGACGCCGTCGCTGTACGCCTCGCTCTGGGATGAGACCGAGATGCCGGCGTCCTTCAGCGTGGCGACCGCGTCGTCCGCCGGCATCCCGACGACGCTCGGCAGCGTGCCGAGCGAGACCCACAGCGTCGCCGAGTCGCCTTCGTGCGCGGTGCAGCCCTCGCCGCACTCGATGTCCTTGCCGCCGCCGGCGGGATGCACGAGCGTGCCGACGACTGTGTCCTTCGCGCGATCCGTGTAGAACGTGGTGCTCTTGTCGTCGACGGACACGTGCTGCGCGGCGAGCTGGGAGCGCGCGTCGCCCTCCTTCTTCCCGATGAGCGTGCCGATCGTCACCTCGGCCGGCCCGAGCGAGACCACGACGTCGACGCGGGTGTCCTTGTCGACCCGCGTACCCGGATCCGGCCGCGTGCGGATCACCGTGCCCTTCTCGACGTCGAGGCTGGTCTCGCTCTTGCGCACGGCCGTCAGCGAGTCCTCCTGCAGGAGCTGCGCGGCCTGGGCGAACGTCTTGCCCGCGACATCCGGCACCGCGATCAGCGACCCCGGTCCCGAGCCGAACCACCACCCGGCCCCGGCCGCGCCGCCGGCCAGCAGCAGCACGAGCACCAGCATCCAGATGCCGGCGGCACGCCGCTTGCGGGTGCGCCGTCGCAGCCGGGTGGCGTTGTCGTCGTCCTCGGCGGGAGGGGCCGCGGATGCCGCGACCGCCGACGGCAGGACCTTGGTGACCTCATCCGAATCCAGCCGATCCGTGGCCACGGCACCCGAGACGGCCAGGGTGCGCTGCACCTGCGGCGCGATTCCCAGCTGCTGCTCGATCTCGCGCAGTCGGCGCAGCATCTCGTCTGCGTCCACCGGCCGCTCGTCCGGGACCTTCTCGGTCGCCCACAGGACGAGCTCGTCCAGCGGCTCGGGCACGCCGGGGTTCTTCGCGCTCGGGCGCGGCACCGAGTCGGTGGCGTGCTGGAACGCGATCTGCATCGGCTGCTCGCCCTTGTACGGCTGTTCGCCGGTGAGCATCTCGTAGAGCATGATCCCGAGCGCGTAGATGTCGCTGCGGGCATCCGCCGTGCCGCGGGTCACGAGCTCGGGCGCGAGGTAGGCGATCGTGCCCAGCAGCAGCTGGCCGCTCGCGGTGTTCGCGGTGGTCGCGCGGGCCAGCCCGAAATCGCCGATCTTGATGCGCCCGTCCTCGGCCAGCAGCACGTTCTCGGGCTTGACGTCGCGATGCACGATGCCGGCGCGGTGGGCCGCGGCCAGCCCGGACAGCACCGCGTCCATGATCGTGACCGTCTGCGGGACCGTGAGCCGTCTCTGCTCGCGCAGCAGCTCGCGCAGCGTGATGCCGGGCAGGTACTCCATGACCATGTAGGCCATCTCGCCCTCTTGGCCCTGATCGAACACGTTCACCACGTGCGGATCGGCCAGGCGGGCGGCCGCCCGCGCCTCTTGGATGAACCGGCCCTGGAACACGGCGTCGTCGCTGAGATGGCTGTGCATCACCTTGAGCGCGACCCGCCGTTCCAGCCGCAGGTCGGTGGCGACGTACACGGTCGCCATGCCGCCGCGCGCGATGCGCGCGCGCACCCGGTATCGGCCGTCGACCAGACGTCCGATCAGCGGGTCGGCCTGCTGACTCGTGCTCACCCTGCGAGTCTACGGACGAGAGGCATCAAGCCCGGGGAGCGGCTCACCTGCAGAGCGCACCGGTGCGGCGGGGCGGGAGCCTCAGCCGACGGCCTTCAGCCACGCGTACGCGGGCTTCTCCCACTGCGCATAGGCGTTCGGGTACGCCGAGATCTGCACCGCCTGCGCGGCCTCGGTGAACGCCATCTTCTCCCAGCCGGGGATGTCGAGCAGACCGCGGGTCTTCGACCCGTTCGGGTCGCCCGGGCCGCCGAAGAACGCGCGGATCGAGCGCTCGGCGTTCCGCACCTGTGCGGCCGTGCCCCAGCCGGTGCTCGGCCGCTGCTGGAACAGCCCGAGCGAATCGCGGTCGCCGAAGTCGAGGTTGCGCAGACCGGACTCCTGCATCGCCGTGCCGAGGGCGATCGCCACACCGCGGTCCGAGACGCCCAGCTGCCGGCCGACCCGCACGATCAGACGCACGTTCGCCGCCTGCTCGGTGCTGAGCCCGGCGATCCCGCTGGTCGGGATCTTCACCTTCTGCCCGGGGTAGACGATCGAGCTCCAGTCCATGTTGTTGGCGTGCAGCAGCGCGGTGACGCTGACGCCATGCCGGGATGCGACCGCCGACATGGTGTCGCCCGCACGGATCACGTACGACGCGCCGGGCGCGACCGTCACGGCCGAGGACCCCGTGGAGGCGGGCGCCGCCTTGGCTGGACCCTTCGTCGCCGGCTTCGGCGTGGTCTTGACCGGTGTCTTGGCGGCCGTCTTCACCGGCCGAGAGGATGTCGCGGCCGTGGCGGCCCCGGGAATCACCAGCTTCTGTCCCGGGTAGATGATCGAGGACCACTGCAGTCGGTTCGCGGCCAGCACCGCCTGGGTCGACTGGCCGTGGCGCTGCGCGATCGCGCTGACGGTGTCGCCGGAGCGGACCGTATAGCTGGCCCCCGCACGCGCCGTGGTCGCGGCCCGCGGGGCGGCCTTCGCCGCCGGCTTCGCGGTCGACTTCGCGGGAGCCTTGGCCGCGGGCGCCTTCGCCGCCGCGGCGCCGCTCGGCGGCTTCAGGCGCAGCGCCTGGCCCGGGTAGATGACCGTGGACCAGCCCAGCCGGTTCCAGGCGAGGACGTCGGCGGTGCGCAGCCCGTAGCGTGCGGCGATGGCACTGACGGTGTCGCCGCGGACGATCCGGTATGTCGCCGGCACTCGCCGGGCCGTCGGCGCGGGCGCCGCGATCGCGGCGGCACCGGCGCCCAGGATGGCCGCCGCGCTCGTGCCATGGGCCAGCAGCGCCGCGGGCGAGACCGGCGGCAGCGCCGAGGCCGGTGACTTCGGCGCGAGCGGTGCGCGGCTCTGCGGCTCGGCGGCGTGCGCGGGTGCGCCCACCAGCGAGAGCGCGAGCGACCCCACGATGGCAGCGGGCAGCGCAGCGGATGTGCGGCGAATGAAGTTGTGCGAGATCGGCACGAGTTTCCCCCCTCGGTGACCATGACACCGTGTCACGGATGAGCATTCGTGTCAACTGGTGATATAGGAGGGATGCTTGTGGCTTATGTGAATGATGTGGTCCTCGATCGAGCGTGAGATAGTGGGCTGGTGACCGGTGAGAACGCAGCATCCGCTCCGATCGAATGGCTGACCCTGCCCGAGCTGGCGGAGGCGGTCGGCGAGACCGTCGGGCGCGTGCGACGAATGCTGGACGACCGCCAGTTCGCGGCCGTCCGTCGCGACGGCGTGCTGCGGGTCCCCGCCGCGTTCGTCGTGGAGGGGCGTCCGCTGTCGTCCCTGCGCGGGACGCTGTTCGTGCTGCACGACGCCGGATTCACCGACGACGAGGCCATCGACTGGCTGTTCGCGCCGGAGGAGACCATCGGCGTCCCACCGATCGACGCCCTGCGTCAGGGACGCAAGAGCGAAGTGCGCCGCGTCGCCGCCACCCTGGCCTGAGCGCCGGTCAGGCCGCGCGGACCGCGGCGGCGCGGGCGAGATCGCGCAGGCGGCCGACCGCCGCGTTCCCCAGCCGGGCGCCGGACAGCGCCCGGTCGGCGCGGCGCACGTAGTCGGCGATGAGCGTCTCGACCCGCTCCAGCGCGCCGCTGTCCTGGATGGTGCGCTGCAGCATCGCGATCTGCGCGTCGTCCAGGTCCGGATCGCCGACCAGCTCGTCGATCACGCGGCGTGAGCCGAGGGGAAGCGCCTCGCGCGCGTACGCGATCAATACAGTGCGCTTGCCCTCGCGCAGGTCGTCGCCGGACGGCTTGCCCGTGACCTGCTCGTCGCCGAACACCCCGAGCACGTCGTCGCGCAGCTGGAAGGCCATGCCGACGGGATGCCCGAACTCCGACAGGGCGCGGAGCTGCTGCTCTTCGGCGCCCGCCAGCCGGCCGCCGATCAGCAGCGGCTGTTCGACGCTGTAGCGCGCGGACTTGAGGGATGCCACCCGCAGTGCGCGTCGGGCGTGCTCGTCGTCCGCGGCCCGGACGTGCGCGGACTCCTCGGCGACGTCCAGGAACTGGCCGATGGTGACATCGCGGCGCATCAGGGCGTACTGCGCGCGGGCGGCGCCCGCGCGATCCGCGGCGACCGGGCGCAGCGCCTGTTCGAACAGGTCGTCGCTGAGGGCGACCAGCAGGTCGCCGAGAAGGATGCCGCCGGCCCGGCCGAAGGCGGCGGCGTCCCCGCTCCATCCCGCGTCGCGGTGGGCCGACTCGATCCGGCGGTGCGCGGAGCGGCCCCCGCGGCGGGTGTCGGAGTTGTCGATGATGTCGTCGTGCACGAGCGCGGCGGCGTGGAAGACCTCCAGGGCCGCCGCCGCGGTGATCACCGCGGCATCCGGCGTCGCGGTCGCGGTCGATCCGGCCTCGGCGACCGCCTGCCATCCGCTCAGGCAGAACTGGGCGCGCAGGCGCTTTCCCCCGGCCACCGCGTCGGCCGCGGCATCCATCAGCATCGCCGCTTCGGGACCGAATTCGGCGGTGTCGGCGCGCTGCGATGTGAAGAAGGCATCCAGTTGCTGGGAAAGCGCCGCGATCAGCTCAGGGGAGGATGCCACGGGCCTAGCCTAGTGATCGGAGCCACGAGTAGACTGGTGGGAACAGGTTCACCCGAGGGGGATGCATGCCACTCTCCGAACAAGAGCAGCGTCTGCTCGATGAGATGGAACGCCATCTCATGCACAACGATGCCGACGTCGTGCACACATCGCGCGACGGCCGGTCCATCAGCTACCGCAATATCGTCTACGGCACGGTGCTCGTGCTGATCGGACTCGGCGGTCTGATCGCGGGCGTCGCGGTCCCGCTCGTCTTCCTGGGCGTTCTCGGCTTCGTCGTGATGCTCGCGGGGGTCGTGCTCGCCGTCACTCCGACCCGCGGCATCGCCCGCGGCGAGACCGAGAACCGGCGCCCCGCATCCGGAAAACCGTCCGCATCCTTCATGGACCGGATGAACGACCGTTGGGATCGCCGCCAGCAAGGGCACTGATCTCCATCGGCAGTCGATGAACACCGACCTTCGGGTCGGTGTTTTTTTGTGCCCGCGAACCGCCTCCGCCGGAGGCGGTTTCGTCGTTCGGGGAGGACCGGTGGAGGAAACGCACGTCAGGTGGTGGTGAAGTGGAGGATAGTGGAGTAAAGTGGCGGACAACCTCACGGGGGGCCGGACGAAGGGGGGTGATCGGCGATGTTGCTCGGAACGCATACCCCGAAGCTGGACGACAAGGGGCGGGTCATCCTGCCGGCGAAGTTCCGCGACGACCTGGGCGCAGGCGTCGTCATCACCCGCGGCCAGGAGCGCTGCCTCTACGTCTTCGCGGCCGAGGAGTTCGAGCGCATCCACGAGCGCATCCGCGAGGCACCCCTGACCAACAAGCAGGCGCGCGACTTCCTGCGCATGTTCCTGTCCGGAGCGAGCGCCGAGCAGCCCGACGGACAGAATCGCGTCACCCTGCCGGCGCCGCTGCGCGCGTACGCCGGCCTGCAGAAGGAGCTGGTCGTCACCGGCGTCGGCGCCCACGCCGAGATCTGGGACGCCGACGCCTGGAACGCCTACGCCGAGGACAACGAATCGACCTACGCCGAGATGGAGCAGGAGGTGATTCCGGGACTGTTCTGATCCCTGTTCGTGATGCCCAGCCGCTCACGCCCTGCCGCACCTTCCCCGGTGTCAGGTAGAGCGGATGGGGATCAGGATCCGGGAACCGGACCCCTTCTGCTCATGGACATCCGCGACATCCACACCCCTGTCATGCTCGACCGCTGCGTCGAGCTGCTGGCGCCGGCCATCGACCGCGACGGCGCGGTCATGGTCGATGCGACGTTGGGCATGGGCGGCCACGCCGAGGCGTTCCTGGAGCGCTTTGGCCGGCTGCACCTGATCGGCCTGGACCGCGACCAGGACGCGCTGCGCATCGCCGGCGAGCGCCTGGCCCGCTTCCGAGACCGGATCACGCTCGTGCACGCCGTCTACGACGAGATCGCGGATGCCGTGGCCGACCGGGGCGCCGTGGACGGCATCCTCTTCGACCTCGGCGTGTCGTCGCTGCAGCTGGACGAGGCCGACCGGGGCTTCGCCTACGCACAGGACGCCCCCCTGGACATGCGGATGGACCAGTCGACCGGGATGACCGCGGGCGATGTGCTGGCCACCTACGGCGAGGGAGACCTGCGCCGCATCTTCGAGCGGTACGGCGAGGAGAAGCTCGCCGGTCGATACGCTCGGGCGATCATCGCGGCGCGCCAGGAGACGCCCATCCTGCGCTCCGGTCGCCTCGTGCAGATCCTGGTCGCGGCCACCCCCGCCGCGGCACAGCGCGCCGGCCACCCGGCCAAGCGGGTGTTCCAGGCGCTGCGGATCGAGGTCAACGGCGAACTGGCCGCGCTCGAACGGGCGATCCCGGCCGCGCTCGGCGCGCTCGCCGTGGGCGGCCGCATCGTCGTCCTGGCCTATCAATCGCTGGAGGATCGTCTGGTCAAACGGGCGATCGCACAGGCATCGGCATCCACCGCCCCGGCCGGCCTGCCGGTCGAGCTGCCCGAGCACGCCCCCCGATTCCGTGCCCTCGTCAAGGGCGCCGAGCTGGCGACCGACGCCGAACGCGCGCGCAACCCGCGCGCGACGCCGGTGCGGCTGCGCGCGGCCGAGCGCCTTCGACCCGACGGGAAGGAGAGGGCATGAGCACCGACGCCGCCCTCGCACGGTCGCTGCCGTCCCGCGACCCGGAGCCGCAGCACCGCCTGCGCGCGCTAGAGCTGCCGCGGCGCCGTCGTCGCCCGCGGCTGATGTACGGCCTCGTCGCGGTCGCCGGCGCCCTGTCGATCGTCGGCGCGCAGATGGTCCTGTCGGTGATGAACACGCAGAGCTCGTACGAGATCTCGCGGCTCAGTTCGCAGCAGCGGCAGCTCACCTGGGAGAAGCAGATCCTGGGCGACGAGATCACCGGCCTCAGCTCACCGCAGTACCTCGCCGCGAACGCCTCGGCGCTGGGCATGGTCATCGACGAATCGCCCAGCTACCTGCGACTGAGCGACGGCAAGCTGCTCGGAGCGGGCAAGGCGGCGCCCAACCGGTCGTCGGTGAACCCGCTGAGCCAGGGTGCCGTGGCCAACCGGCTGATCGCCCAGACCCCACTGGTGACCGACACCGACGCGACCATCGACGGAGCCAAGAACGCGACGAAGACCACCACGGAATCGGTGACACCCGTGCCCGTGACCGACGGACTGCCCAGCGTGCGCACACACTGAGACCATGACGAGCCGAAGCACCCGAAGCCCCCGCCGCCGCACCGTGGTCGCGCTCGTCGTCGTCCTCGCCGTCCTCAGCGCCTTCGTGGTGCGCCTCATCGACATCCAGGTCGTCAACGCGCAGGAGAACATCTCCAACGCGATGTCGCACGGACTCGGCGTGGAGCAGAAGCTCACCGGCACCCGCGGCTCGATCGTGGACGCGGCCGGCCAGCCCCTGGCCACCAGCGTGCTCACCTACGACTGCCAGTTCACCCCGGTGAACGTGCGAACCATCACCCGGCAGACCGCGGACGGCGAGAAGGTCAAGGTCCCGTGGCCGCAGCTGGCCGACGAGATCGCGAAGATCACCGGGCAGACCGGTGACGAGGTGCGTCAGATCGTGTCGGACGCCCTCACCTCGGACCCGCACTCCCAGTACGCCCTGCTGAAGAAGAGGCTCAGCACCGAGCAGTACCGCGCCCTGATCGAGCTGGGCGCCGACTTCATCAGCTGCACCGCCCAGCCCTCGCGCACGTACCCCAACGGCGCGGTCGGGGGCAATCTGATCGGGTACGAGTACGGCGACGGCGACTTCGCCGGGCTGGAGGGGACCGAGAACTCCTGCCTGGCCCCGACCGACGGCACCCTCAGCTTTCAGGCCGGCAAGGACGGCGTGATCATCCCGGGCACCGAGACCGAGAAGCCGGCGGTCAACGGCGGCACCGTCACGCTCACGATCGATCGCGACCTGCAGTGGTACATGACCCAGCTGGCCAAGCAGGCCAAGCAGGAGATGCACGCCCAATACGCCACCGCCACCGTGCTCGAGGTGAAGACCGGCAAGATCAAGGCTGCCGCGGAGTACCCCACGGTCGATCCCAACAACATCACCGCCTCGGGCACCTTCCTGAACAGCCACATCTTCGGCAGCCGGTTCGAGCCCGGATCGACGTTCAAGGGCATCACCGCCTCGACCCTGATCGATGCCGGCGGGCAGACGCCGCTGTCCACCGCTGTGGTGCCCAGCACGGTGCACTTCAAGAACGGCGCGGTCGTCCGCGACGCGACATCCCACCCCACCTACGACTACACCCTCGCCGGCGTGCTGATGGACTCTTCGAACGCGGGGGCGTCGGTGTTCAGCCAGCGGGTGAGCGCGCAGACGCGGTACGACTACCTGAAGAAGTTCGGGATCGGATCCGGCAGCGCCGTCCACTTCATGGGCGAGCAGCACGGGCTGGTCCACCCGGTCGGCCAATGGGACAACCAGATGCTCTACGACACCGCGTACGGGCAGGGTCTGACCACCACGATCCCCGAGCTGCTCGGCGCCTACGACGGGATCATCAACGACGGCGTGAAGATGCCGCTGCAGCTGGTGGAGTCGTGCACGAAGGCCGACGGCACGGTGGTCGCCCCCACCGAGCCCAAGCCGACCCGGGTGATCAGCGAGAAGACCTCCGGGCAGATGCGCGAGATCCTGGAGAACGTCGCGCTGCAGGCCACCTACAGCAGCATGATCAAGATCCCCGGCTACCGCATCGGGGTCAAGACCGGCACCGGGCAGATCGCCGAGAACGGCCGGTACAAGAGCGGCGTCTACTACACCACGATGATCGGCTTCGCGCCCGCCGACGACCCGCAGTATCTGGTCGCGATCACGCTGAACGAGCCCACTAAGGTAAGGTCGTCTTCGGCCAACGCGCCCTATTTCCAGAAGGCGATGACCCAGGTCCTGAAGACCTACCGGGTGATGCCCTCCACGACCAAGCCGACGATGCTGCCGAAGTTCGGCTGACTCGCACCCGCACCCATGATCGCTCTCACCCTCGCCCAGATCGCCCATGCCATCGGCGGAGAACTCCGCACGGCCGACGGCGACACCGACCAGACGGTCGTCGCCGGCGACGTCGACACCGACTCCCGACAGATCCGGTCCGGCGGGATCTTCGTCGCCAAGCCCGGCGAGGCCACCGACGGCCACCTGTTCGTCGACGCCGCGGTCGCCGCCGGCGCCGTCCTGGCGATCGTCGAGCGCCCGGTGGACGCGCCGGTCTCGCAGATCGTCGTCCCCGACGCGGTGCAGGCGCTGGCCGACCTCGCCCGCGAGGTGGTCGCCCGCGTGCGCGAGCGCGGCGATCTGCGCATCGTCGGCATCACCGGGTCCAACGGCAAGACCACGACCAAGAACCTGCTCGCCCGCATCCTGCAGGACGAGGGTGAGACCGTCGCACCGCGCGCCTCGTTCAACAACGAGGTCGGCGCGCCGCTGACGATGCTCCGCGTCACCGAGTCCACCCGCTATCTGGTCAGCGAGTTCGGCGCGAGCGGGCCGGGGGCGATCGCGCGCCTGGCCGGTCTGGTCGAACCCGACATCGGCATCGTCCTGATGATCGGGATGGCCCACGCCGGCGGGTTCGGCGGGATCGACGGCACGGTGAAGGCGAAGTCCGAGCTCATCCGGGCCGTCCGGCCGGGCGGACTGGCCGTCCTGAACCGCGACGACGCGCGCGTCGCGTCGATGGCGCAGATCGCGGCCGAGCGCGGCATCCGGGTCGTGTGGTTCGGCACCGGAGAGGACGCGGACGTGCGCGCCGCCGACATCGAGACGGATGCCGCAGGCACCCGGTGCCTGGTCACCGTGGACACCGCGACCCTGCCGCTGCGACTGCGGGTGCTCGGCGCCCACCACGTGATGAACGCCCTGGCCGCCCTGGCGGCCGCGGTCGCCCTGGGCGTCGCCCCCGGCGACGCCGTGGCCCGGCTGGAGACGGTCGAGCTCGCGGAGCGGTGGCGGATGCAGCCGCTGGGCAGCGAGCGGGTGCGCATCATCAACGACGCGTACAACGCCAGCCCCGATTCGATGGCGGCCGCGCTGCGCACGCTCGCCCAGATCACCGGCCCCGGCGAGCGCACCGTCGCGGTACTCGGCGCGATGAGCGAGCTGGGGGAGTACGCCGGCGAGGAGCACGACCGCATCGGCGAGCTCGCCGTCCGGCTGCGCATCCAGCGCATCGTCGTGATCGGCGCCGACGCCCGGCGGCTGTTCCTGGCCGCCGTCGGCGAGGGGTCGTGGGATGACGAGGCCGTCTGGTTCGCGACGGCCGACGAAGCCTACGACTATCTGCTCACCGAGCTGCGCGACGGCGACCGGGTGCTGGTGAAGTCGTCCAACTCGGCGGGACTGCGGTTCCTCGGCGATCGTCTGGGAGAATCGTTCTCGTGAGATCCCTTCTGACAGCGGCGGCGGTCTCCCTGGCCTTCACGCTCTTCCTCACCCCGGTCTTCCTGCGGCTGTTCCGCCGCTGGGGCTGGGCCCAGGTGATCCGCACCCCGGACGACATCCACAACCCCAGCCACTCCGCGAAGCGCGGCACCACGACCATGGGCGGGACGATCTTCATCGTCGGGGCCATCGTCGGCTACCTCGTCGGCTGCTTCGTCGGGAACAACCCGCCCACCATCTCGGGTCTGCTGGTCATCTGGATGATGGTGGGCTTCGGCGCGGTCGGCTTCATCGACGACTTCATGAAGGTGCGCCGCCAGCGCAGCCTGGGCCTGACCGGCTGGCGGAAGATCGTCGGACAGGTGGCGGTCACCGTGCCCTTCGGCATCCTCGCGCTGCAGTTCCCCGACGCGTACCACCAGACCCCGGCATCCGGCTACGTCTCGGTGTTCCGCGACATCCCCGTCCTGAACCTGTTCGCGCTGGGCGTGGTCGTCGGGTGGATCCTGTACCTGATCTGGATCACGTTCATCGGCGTGGCCTGGTCGAACAGCACGAACGTGACCGATGGCCTGGACGGGCTGGCCACCGGCATCGGGATCTTCACCATCGCCGCGATCAGCCTGTCCACGTTCTGGCAGTTCCAGCAGACCTGCGTCGGGCAGGCGCTGGTGCCGAACTACCAGCCGGCCTGCTACACCACGCGCGACCCGCTGGATCTCACCATCATCGCGGCCTCGTTCGTGAGCGCCCTGGTCGGGTTTCTCTGGTGGAACGCGCCCAAGGCCAAGGTGTTCATGGGGGATGCCGGGTCCATGGCGATCGGCGGGGTGATCGCGGCCCTGTCCATCCTGTCGCACACCGAGCTGCTGGCCGTGCTGATGGCGGGCGCGTTCATCATCGGCCCCGGCTCGGTCATCCTGCAGCGGCTGTACTTCAAGCTGAGCCGAGGCAAGCGGCTGTTCCTGATGAGCCCGTTCCACCATCACCTGGAGATGCGCGGCTGGCAGGAGATCACGATCGTGGTGCGGATGTGGATCATCGCCGGGATGCTGGCGGTCACCGGCATCGGGCTGTTCTACGTCGAATGGCTCTCCCGCACATGAGCGGCCGGCCGGAATCCCTGACCAGCTGGTACGCCGACTGGTCCGGGCTGCGGGTCGCGGTGCTCGGGCTCTCGGTCACCGGCTTCTCGGTCGCCGACACGCTGGCCGAGCTCGGCGCGGAGGTCCTGGTGGTCACCGAGGACGCCGCCCCCGAGTACGAGCGGCTGCTGCCGGTGATCGGCGCGGCGCTGCACACCGGCCCGCTCGACCAGGTGCCGACGGCGCTGATCTCATTCGCCCCCGAGGTGGTCGTCGCGTCGCCGGGGTTCGCACCGCAGCATCCGCTCGTGCAGTGGGCCCAGGCATCCGGCATCCCGCTGTGGGGGGATGTCGAGCTGGCCTGGCGCGTGCGCGACAAGGTCACCCGCCCCGACGGCGCGCCGGCCGACTGGATCCTGATCACCGGGACCAACGGCAAGACCACCACGACGCAGATGACCGCCGCGATGCTGGTCGCCGGCGGCCTGCGCGCGGCGCCGTGCGGGAACATCGGCATCCCGGTCCTGGACGCCGTGCGCGACCCCGCCGGCTTCGACGCGCTCGTCGTGGAGATCTCCAGCCATCAGCTCTGGTACCTCTCGCATCAGGTCGACTCGCCGGATCCGGTGTCGCCGCACGCGAGCGTGTGCCTGAACCTGGCCGCCGACCACCTCAAGTGGCACGGCTCGTTCGAGGCGTACCGCGATGCGAAGGCCGTCGTCTACGCCCACACCAGGGTGGCGTGCGTGTACAACCGGGCGGATGCCGCGACCATGCACATGGTCGAAGACGCCGAGGTGGTCGAGGGCGCGCGGGCCATCGGCTTCGGACTGGACGTGCCCGGGCCCAGCGACCTGGGGCTGGTCGAGGGCATCCTCGTCGATCGCGCGTTCCTGGACGCCCGCCGGACCAGCGCCCTCGAACTCGGCACGGTCGCCGAGCTCGCCCGGCAGGGGCTGGCCGCCCCGCACGTGGTGGCCAACGCGCTCGCCGCGGCGGCGCTCGCGCGATCGCTGGACGTGGACCCGACGGCCGTGCGCGGAGCCCTGCGCGGCTTCCGGCTGGACGCGCACCGGATCGAGGTGGTCTCCACCACGGGCGGTGTGACCTGGGTCGACGACTCGAAGGCGACGAATCCGCACGCTGCGGCATCCTCGCTCGCCGCCTATCCGGGCGCGATCTGGGTGGTCGGGGGACTGCTGAAGGGCGTGGACATCGCCGCACTGGTGGCCGGCCGCGGCAGCACCGCGAAGACGGCGGTCGTGATCGGCGTGGATCGCGCCCCCATCGTCGCGGCGTTCGCGCGACACGCGCCGTCGGTCCCGGTGATCGAGGTCGACCCCGGTGAGACTGAGGATGTCATGGCGCGGGTCGTGCAGATCGCGGCCGGGGTGGCGCGTGACGGGGACGTGGTGCTGCTCGCCCCCGCCGCGGCGTCGTTCGACCAGTTCTCGTCCTACGCCGACCGCGGCGAGCGCTTCGCCGCCGCGGTGCGGGAGCTGAGCACGAGGGGGGCCGATGACGAGCACGACGACCCGGCCTCCGGCGGGGGCGCCTGACGCCGAACCGCGCCGATCCGGGCTGACCGCCCGCGTCGTGCTGGGCAAGGTGTTCGCGCCGGTGCCCAGCGAGTTCCTGCTGATCGCCTCGACCGCACTGCTGCTGACCGGCTTCGGGCTGGTGATGGTCCTGTCCGCCACCTCGGCGGTCGGCACCGCGAACGGCGACGCGCCGTACGAGTCGCTGATCAAGCAGTCCGTGTTCGCCGTCATCGGCATCCCGCTGATGTTCATCGCCAGCCGGTTCACGATCGGGTTCTGGAAGCGGATGGCGTGGCCGGTGCTGATCGGCGCGACGGCCTTCCAGATGCTCGTGTTCACGCCGCTGGGCGTGGACAACGACGGCAACACGAACTGGATCAAGATCGCGGGCCTGCAGGCCCAGCCCTCGGAGTTCCTCAAGCTCGCCCTGGCGCTGTGGATGGGCTACGTCCTGTTCCGCAAGCAGACGCTGCTCGGGCTGTGGCGGCACGTGTTCATCCCGGTCGTGCCGGTCTCGGTCGCGGTGATGGCCACGGTGCTGGCCGGGCACGACCTGGGCACCGTGAGCATCCTCGTCCTGGTGGTGCTGGCCGCGCTGTTCTTCTCCGGCGTCAAGCTGCGCATCTTCGTGATCCCGCTGATCCTCGCCGCCGGCGCGCTGGTCGCGTTCGCGGTGACCAGTCCGAACCGCATGGGCCGGATCATGAGCTTCCTCGACCCGGTCTGCACCGACTACTACAACGCCTGCTATCAGCCGCTGCACGGCATCTGGGGCCTGGCCAGCGGCGGCGTCTTCGGCCTGGGCCTGGGCAACTCGAAGCAGAAGTACGACTGGCTGCCGGCCGCCTCCAGCGACTACATCTTCTCCATCGTCGGCGAGGAGATGGGGATGATCGGATGCTGCGTCGTGCTCCTGCTGTTCGCGCTGTTCGCCGTCGGCGCGTTCCACATCGTCCGCAAGACCGACGACCCGTTCGTGCGCATCGTCGCCGGTGCCATCACCGTCTGGATCGTCGGCCAGGCGCTGCTGAACGTCGCGGTCGTGCTGCGGCTCGCCCCGGCGCTCGGCGTCCCGCTGCCGTTCATGTCGCAGGGCGGCACGTCGCTGGTCTCGGTGCTGATCGCCTGCGGGGTGCTCCTCTCGTTCGCCCGGACGATCCCGACGCGCACGACCGCCGCCGGTCGGTGACGCCGGTCGGTCGGCGTCGGGTGGTGGGGTCCGGGCTCCGGGTGGCCGGCGGCGGCACCGGTTAGGGTCGATGGGTGACGACGTACCTCCTGGCCGGCGGCGGCACCGCCGGGCATGTGAATCCGCTGCTCGCGGTCGCCGACGGTCTGCGTGAGCGTGAGCCGGACGCCGACATCCTGGTGCTCGGCACCCGCGAGGGACTCGAGGCGCGGCTGGTGCCCGAGCGCGGGTACGAGCTGCTGTTCGTCGACAAGGTGCCGTTCCCGCGTCGGCCGAACCGGGCCGCCGCCGCGTTCCCGGCACGGCTCCGTCGGGCCGTCGGGCAGGTCCGCGCGCACATCCGGGAGCGCACCGTGGACGTCGTCGTCGGCTTCGGCGGCTACGCCGCCGCGCCCGCGTACCTGGCCGCGCGGCGCGAGAGGGTGCCGTTCGTCGTGCACGAGGCGAATGCGAAGCCGGGCCTGGCGAACGTGCTGGGCGCCCGGCGCGCCGCCGCGGTCGGGGTCGCGTTCGAGGGCACCCGGCTGCGCGGCGGCGACGTGGTCGGCATGCCCCTGCGGCGCGAGATCGTCGACCTGGATGCCGCGGCCGCCCGGGCCGAGGCATCCGCCTTCTTCGACCTCGATGCCGACAAGCCCACGCTGCTCGTGTTCGGCGGGTCGCTGGGAGCGCAGCGGCTGAACGAGGCGTTCGCCGGATCATGGCGCGACGTCCTGGACGCGGGCTGGCAGTTGGTCCACGTCACCGGTGAGCGCAGCGCCCTGCCCGACCCCGAGGTTCCCGGATACTCGCTGCGCCGGTACGTCGACCGGATGGACCTCGCATTCGCCGCCGCCGACCTGATCGTGTCGCGGTCCGGGGCGGCCACGGTCAGCGAGATCAGCGCCCTCGGCATCCCGGCCGTCTACGTGCCGTACGCCGCCGGCAACGGAGAGCAGGCGCTGAACGCCGCCTCCAGCGTGCGCGCGGGAGCCGCGCGCACCATCCCGGACGGCGAGTTCACCGCCGAGCGGGTGCGGTCCGAGATCGTGCCGCTGCTGGACGATGCCGACCGGATCGATGCGATGCGGCGGGCCGCGGCATCCGTCGGCACCCGCACCGGCACCGCGAACGTCATCGCCCTGATCGACCGGGCGCTCGGCCGCGCCTGACGCCGTTCACGGCCCGGGCGATCAGAACTCCGGAGATCCGTGCACTCGCGCGGGCGAACGCCGCGGAATCTCGCGAGACGGCGCGGACTCGGGCGCCCGATCTCCGGAGTTCTGCACAGCCGGCTCTCACGCACCCGCGCGCAGAGCTGCCGCGGCGATCGCGAGCGCCTCGTCGGCGGCCAGTCCGAGTCCGCGGACCTGCTCGGCGAACGCAGCCGCCGCGCGCTGAGCCTGCTGCCGCACCGGGTCGCGATCCAAGGTCACGAAGGTGCCGGCGCGTCCGCGGGTCTCGATGACGCCGGATGTCTCGAGCTCGCGGTACGCGCGGGCGACCGTTCCCGCTGCGAGGCCGAGGTCCTCGGCCAGCCGGCGCACCGTGGGGAGCCGTTCGCCGGGCGCGAGCTCGCCGGTGGCGACGGCCTCGACCACCCATGCACGCAGCTGCTCGAACGGCGGGGTCGGGCTGGTGGGATCGATGGTGATCATGGCGCTCTCGCTGCACGTCGGACGCGGTCGGCGCGGCGGCGGCCGACACGCGAGCGGAGTCGGATGGGGAACGCGACATGTGTACCAGCGATTGTGTGAACGTGTCAATACAGATCCGCCGGGTGCATTGCTCGCGCGCCCGTTTCCGGCATCCGCGCATGAAAGGTTCGGGCGCGGATGCCGGAAACGGCAGCGCGAGCCGGGCGAAGGCCCTGGGTGCGCGACGTGACCCGCTACGCGGACGCCACCCGGTGCCCAGGGACCTCCCAGCGCGCCGAGGCCGGCGCCATCGGGCCGCCAACTTAGGATGGGAGCCGACATGATCAGACCCGACTTGAGCCTTCCCGTCCCCGAGCACATCCGCTCCGCGCACTTCATCGGCGTCGGCGGCTCGGGGATGTCGGGGCTCGCGCGGATGTTCCTGGAGGCCGGGATCCGGGTCTCGGGCTCGGACCGCGCCGACAGCGCGAACCTGCGGGCGCTGGCCGCACTCGGCGCCGACGTGCACATCGGCCACGACGCCGCCCACCTCGGCGACGCCGACACGGTCATCCACACCGGCGCGATCTGGCCGACCAACCCGGAGTACGTGGCGGGCAGGGAGCGCGGCCTCGCCGTCATCCACCGCTCCCAGGCGCTGCACTGGCTGATCGGCGGGCGCCGCCTGGTCTCGGTCGCCGGCGCCCATGGCAAGACCACCTCGACCGGCATGATCGTCACCGCCCTGCAGGAGCTGGACGCCGACCCCACGTTCGTCAACGGAGGCGTGATCGCCGGTCTCGGGTCCTCCAGCGGCACCGGATCGGATGACCTCGTCGTGATCGAGGCGGACGAGTCCGACGGCACGTTCCTGATCTACGACACCGCGATCGCCCTGGTCACGAACGTCGACCCCGACCACCTGGACCACTACGGCACCGACGAGGCGTTCTACGCCGCGTTCGCCGAGTTCGCGAACCGTGCGCGCGAGGCGGTCGTGATCTCGGCGGATGACGCGGGCGCGCGCCGGGTCGCGGCCGAGATCGCGCACCCGAACGTGATCACCTTCGGCCTTGCCGCCGACGCCGATGTTCGGCTGAGCGCCGTCCGCGCCGAGGGCCCGGTCGCGTTCACCCTGACCCATGCCGGCACCACCGTGGACGCACGGCTGGCGGTCCCGGGTGCGCACAACGCGGTCAACGCGGCCGGCGCGGTCGCCGTGCTGCTCACCCTGGGTTACGGACTGGATGCCGCGGTCCGGGCGGTCGAGCACTTCACCGGCACCGTCCGCCGCTTCGAACTGCACGGCGTCCAGCGCGGCGTCAGCGTGTACGACGACTATGCCCACCACCCCACCGAGGTCGCCGCCGCGCTCGCGGCCGCCCGCACGGTCGTCGGGAACGGGCGGATCATCGCCCTGCACCAGCCGCACACGTATTCGCGCACGCAGCAGATGCACCGCGAGTTCGCCCACGTGCTCGAGTCCCACGCCGATCACACCGTCGTGCTCGACGTCTACGGCGCGCGCGAGGATCCGATCCCCGGTGTCACCGGCCGGCTGGTCAGCGACGACTTCGCCGACCCGGCGCACGTGCACTACGTCGCCGACTGGCAGGATGCCGCGGACTACACCGCCTCGGTCGCGCGGGACGGCGACTACATCGTGACGCTCGGCTGCGGGAACGTGTACCAGATCATCCCGCAGGTCCTGGACGCGCTGGCGCGCGGCACGGAACGGGTCGCGGGGGAGTAGCCCGTGCGCCGGCCCTCTCCGCTGCCCGCCGCGCCCCGCGCGGAGCGACCGCGCGAGCCGAAGCGGTCCGCCGACCGGAGTCCGTCCGCTCCGTCCGCCATCGATCCCGCGTCGCCCGCGTCGGAGCGTCTCGAGCGGACCGCCGTCGATCCGTCCGACCGGCACCGCGCCGCTCCGGTGATCCCGTTGGCCGACGCCCGCAGCGACGCGTCGGCATCGGATGCCTCGTCCCCGCCGGTCGCCGGGCCCGCCGCATCCCGTCCCACGGCGTCCGACCCGACCGCATCCGACCCGACCGCATCCGATCCCGCCGCATCCGACCCCATCGCATCCGGCCGCGCGACATCCGCCGGCGCGGATCCGGACGGGGACGTCGGCGTCCGGGATGTGTGGAAGGCGGCCCGGGCACGGCGCCGGGCGCTGCGCGCCGAGATGCGCCGGTTCACCGTGCAGCAGCGCCGGCGGCGCACGATCTGGATCACCGTGGCGGCCGCGATCGTCCTGCTGGTGGCGGGGTCGTTCGGCGCCGCGTACAGCCCCCTGTTCGCGGTGGAGACGATCAACGTCGTGGGCACCCGAAGCCTGGACGCCGGTGAGGTCGAGCACGCGCTGAGCGGCCAGCTCGGAACGCCGCTGCCGTCCGTCGACGCCGGCGAGGTCAAGGCGGCGCTGGTCGCCTTCCCCCTCGTGCAGTCGTATTCGCTCGAGGCGCGCCCGCCGCACGAGCTCGTGGTCCGGATCGTCGAACGCGCACCGGTCGGGGTGATCAAGGGCCCGGCCGGCTACACGCTGGTCGACGCGGCCGGCGTCGCCCTGGCGACCACCGCCACGGCGCCCAAGGGCCAGCCCACGATCACAGTGGGCGCCGGGACCACGTCCGAGGCGTTCCGCGCCGCCGGCCAGGTGGTGCGCTCGCTGCCGGCGAGCATCCGCACGAAGGTGACGGCCGTCACGGCCACCACCCCGGACGACGTCACGCTCACCCTCGGCGGCACCGGCAGCAAGATCCGGTGGGGCAGCGCCGACGACTCCGCGATGAAGGCGCTGGTCCTGCAGAAGCTGATGAAGGGCAAGCCCGCATCGAAGACGTCGTTCTACGACGTCTCATCGCCGCGCGCGGTCGTCGTCCGCTGACCCGGGCCGTCACCTGGATGCCGGGAACCGGTGAATCCGTCGCGACTTGCACGACACGCCCAGCGGGTTGCGGGCTGCGCGCCCTCGGCCACGTAGCTTCAGTCTCAGGAATTGCATACCGGGCAATTCTTTAAACTTCTAGATGAAGTTGAAGGTTTAAGAGCTTGGTTCGGAACGAGACGGAGGCCGGAATGAGCCAGAACCAGAACTACCTCGCAGTGATCAAGGTGGTCGGGGTCGGCGGCGGCGGTGTGAACGCCGTGAACCGCATGATCGAACTGGGGCTGCGCGGCGTCGAGTTCATCGCCATCAACACCGACGCGCAGGCGCTGCTGATGAGCGACGCCGACGTCAAACTCGACGTCGGACGCGAACTCACCCGCGGACTCGGCGCGGGGGCCGACCCCGAGGTGGGCCGGCGTGCCGCCGAGGATCACGCGGAGGAGATCGAGGAAGCGCTCGCGGGCGCCGACATGGTCTTCGTGACCGCCGGCGAGGGCGGCGGCACCGGCACCGGCGGCGCCCCCGTGGTCGCGAAGATCGCGAAGTCGATCGGGGCGCTGACGATCGGCGTGGTCACCAAGCCGTTCTCGTTCGAAGGACGTCGCCGGCAGAGCCAGGCCGAGACCGGCGTGGGCAAGCTGAAGGAAGAGGTCGACACCCTCATCGTCGTGCCGAACGATCGGCTGCTGGAGATCAGCGACCGCGGCATCTCGATGATCGAGGCGTTCGCGACGGCCGACCAGGTGCTCCTGGCCGGCGTGCAGGGCATCACCGATCTGATCACGACCCCCGGCCTGATCAACCTCGACTTCGCCGACGTCAAGTCGGTGATGCAGGGCGCCGGATCCGCGCTGATGGGCATCGGCTCCGCTCGCGGAGCCGACCGGGCGATCAAGGCCGCCGAACTGGCGGTCGAATCGCCACTGCTGGAGGCATCGATCGAGGGCGCGCACGGCGTGCTGCTGTCGATCCAGGGCGGGTCCAACCTGGGCATCTTCGAGATCAACGACGCCGCGCAGCTGGTCAAGGAGGCGGCCCACCCCGAGGCGAACATCATCTTCGGCACCGTCATCGACGACACGCTCGGCGACGAGGTGCGGGTCACCGTGATCGCTGCCGGCTTCGACGGCGGCGAGCCGATGCAGCGGATCGAGCCGATGGTCACGTCCCGGTCGGCCGGCGCCCCGGCGCTGCCGACGACCCCGGCCGAAGAGGCCGCGGTGCGTGCCCCGGACGTCGACGCCGAAGAGGAGAAGGTCGCCGGCATCCCGGTGCCGGTCGTCGCCGAGTCCGGATTCGACTCGGCGTTCGGCGAGGACGACCTGGACATCCCGGACTTCCTGAAGTAAGTGGACGATCTCGCCTCGCGGCTGGCCGACGTCGACGCGCGCATCGCGGATGCGGCGCGGGCGGCGGGGCGGGATCCGTCCACCATCACCCGGATCGTGGTCACCAAGTTCCACCCGGCGTCGCTGGTCGCCGACCTGCACCGCCTCGGAGTCCGGGATGTCGGCGAGAACCGCCAGCAGGAGCTGACGGCCAAGGCCGGCGAGCTCACCGCGCTCACCGACCTGCGCTGGCACTTCATCGGCCAGGCGCAGACCAAGAAGGCCCGCGCCATCCGGGCCGCAGCATCCGTCGTGCATTCCGTCGATCGCGATCGGCTCGCCGATGCGCTCGAGCACGCCGGCGAGGGCGCGGACACCCTCGATGTGCTGCTGCAGATCAACCTGACCGACGACCCCGACCGCGGCGGGGCGACGCCGGCCGAGATCGAGCGACTGGCCGCGCACGTGGCGGGATGCCGCACCCTGCGCGTGCGCGGGGTCATGGCGGTCGCGCCCCTCGACGAAGCGCCGGCGGCCGCGTTCGAACGTCTGGCCGGCTACGCCGACCGGGTGCGCACGGTGGTCCCGGACGCCGACTGGATCTCGGCGGGCATGACCGCGGACTTCGCCGAGGCGATCGCCGCAGGCGCGACACACCTGCGGATCGGCACGGCAATCACGGGTCAGCGCCCCACGCGCAATTAGCCTCGAATCAGACGAGCAAACGGAGGATGCGATGTCGAACCCGCTCAAGAAGACCATGGTGTACCTGGGCCTGGCCGATGAGGAAGAGATCTACGAGGACGAGCCCGTGCACCAGCCGGCCGCCCGCAGCTCCTCGAAGAGCGTCGAGAAGCCGGCGGCTCCCGTGACGCCCATCCACCGTCCGGCGGTCGTGCGTCAGCCCGCGCCGAGCGTGGTCAGCGAGATCCTCACGGTGCACCCCAAGCAGTACCGCGACGCGCAGCTGATCGCCGAGAACTTCCGCGAGGGCATCCCGGTGATCATCAACCTGTCGCAGATGAGCGACGCCGACGCACGTCGACTGGTCGACTTCGCCAGCGGACTGTCGCTCGGCCTGTACGGGCGCATCGAGCGCGTCACCAGCAAGGTGTTCCTGCTCTCGCCGGAGAACGTCGCGCTCTCCGGTGACGGGACTGTCGCCCAGGCGGATCCCGAAGTGACGCCCTTCGCGCAGTCCTAGCCGACGTGGGAGCAGTCCACCTCGTCGCGACGATCCTGAACGGGATCCTCCTGCTGTATGTCCTCGTGCTGCTCGCCCGGATGGTCCTGGATTACATCCCGATTTTCAACCGTGGATGGCGCCCGACCGGACCGTGGCTGATCGTCGCCGAAGTCGTCTACACGGTCACCGACCCGCCCATCCGATTCCTGCGTCGCTTCCTCAAACCGGTGCGGATCGGACCGGTCGCGATCGACTTCGCGTTCACCATCGTGCTCCTGGCCTGCTTCGTGCTGCTGTCCATCACCCGGGTCCTGATGGTGGTGTGACGGCCGCGGCGCGCCCCCGCCGACCTCGCACGGCGAGAGCACGGCGGCTATGCTTTCCTGGTACGACCGGTCGACAACGCCGGTTATCCTGACATCGGCCAGCATCATGTTGGAGAACGAGCCCCGAAAGAGGAAGAAATGCCTTTGACTCCGGATGACGTCGTCACCAAGCAGTTCCAGCACGTCCGGTTCAAGGAGGGCTTCGACCCCGATGAGGTCGACGACTTCCTCGACGAGATCGTGGTCGAGTGGCGCAAGACGATCGCCGAGAACGACGAGCTGAAGGCGAAGCTGGCCGCCTACGAGTCCGGCGCCGAGGCGCCCGCCGCGGCCCCGGCCGAGGCCCCCGCCGCCGAGGCGGCCGAGGCACCCGCGCCCGCGCCCGCCCCGGTGGCCGCCGAGCAGCCGGCAGCACAGGCCGCCGCACCGACCGACGGCGCCAACCAGAGCGCCGGGATCATCGAGCTCGCCCAGCGTCTGCACGACGAGCACGTCGCCGAGGGCAAGGCCCAGCACGACAAGCTCATCGCCGAGGCGCAGGCACAGGCCACCGCCATCGTTTCCGAGGCCGAGGCACGCGGCCGCGAGGAGATCGCCCGTCTCGACAAGGAGCGCACCACCCTTGAGGGCCGCATCACGCAGCTGCGCGATTTCGAGCGCGACTACCGCGCTCAGCTGCGCAGCTACATCGAGGGCAAGCTGCGCGACCTCGAGACCACCGCGACGTCCTCGGGCGCGACGCCCGTCTCGGCCGTCGGGCTGTAGGCCCGGCCGTTGAGCGGCCGCTCGCCTCTGCGTACGGCGGCGGCCGGCACGATCGTCGTGATCCTGGCGACCGTCGTGCTGGCCGCCGACCAGTTCACGAAGTACCTCGCGCTGCAGAATCTGCCGCTCGAGCAGCCGGTGCACGTCATCGGCAACTTTCTGATCTTCTTCCTCATCAAGAACGCCGGGGCGGCGTTCTCGCTCGGCAGTGACGTCACCTGGCTGTTCACTATCGCACTGGCGGTGGTGGCGCTGGTGATCATCTGGCTGGTCGGCTCGCGGGTGCGCTCTCGGGCGTGGGCGATCATCCTCGGGCTGCTGCTGGGTGGCGTGCTCGGGAACCTCTCCGATCGGCTGTTCCGAGAGCCGGGCTTCGGGGTGGGCCACGTCGTCGACTTCATCAACACCCCGTGGATGATGCCCGCGACCTACAACGTCGCCGACATGTTCATCACGACGATGATGGTCAGCGTGGCGATCCTCGTGCTGCTGGGCGTGCGACTGGACGGCACCCGCGACAGGGGCAAGGACGCGAACAGCGGCAAGGACGCGAAGTCCGCGGCCTCCACCGAGGACTGAGGTGGAGTCCCGCACGCTTCCGGTGCCGGACGGTCTGGACGGCGTCCGGGTGGATGCCGCCCTGGCCAAGATGCTCGGCTTCTCGCGCACGTTCGCGGCGGAGATCGCCGACGGTGGCGGCGTCGCGCTGGACGGCCGTGAGGTCGGCAAGTCCGACCGGCTGCACGCCGGCTCCTGGCTCGAGGTGACGTGGACGCCCAAGTCGGCCCCGACCGTCGAGGCGATCGCGGTGCCCGACCTGCGCATCGTGCACCAGGACGACGACATCATCGTGGTCGACAAGCCCGCGGGCGTCGCCGCGCACCCCTCGCTCGGCTGGGAGGGCCCGACGGTGCTCGGCGCGCTGGCCGCCGCCGGGCTGCGGGTCGCGACATCGGGTCCGCCCGAGAGGCAGGGGATCGTGCATCGGCTGGATGCCGGCACCAGCGGCCTGATGGTGGTGGCCTCCAGCGAACGGGCGTTCATCCTCCTCAAGCGCGCGTTCAAGGAGCGCACGGTCGAGAAGGTGTATCACGCCGTGGTGCAGGGACACCCGGACCCGCTGGCCGGCACCATCGACGCGCCGATCGGCCGGCACCGCACGCATCCGTGGAAGTTCGCGGTGACCCCCGACGGCAAGGACTCGGTCACGCATTACGAGACGATCGAGGCCTTCCGCGGGGCATCCCTGCTCGAGATCCACCTCGAGACCGGGCGCACCCACCAGATCCGCGTGCACATGGCCGCGCACCGGCACCCCTGCGTCGGCGATCCGCTGTACGGCGCCGACCCGACGCTGTCGGCCCGGCTCGGCCTGCAGCGGCAGTGGCTGCACGCGCACCGGCTCGCGTTCGTCCATCCCGGCACCGGCGACCCGGTGACGTTCACCTCGCCCTACCCGGCCGATCTGCAGCACGCGCTGGACATCCTGGGCGACCAGTAGCGCACACGGCCGGTCCGGGCACGGACGGGCATCGGCGGGCCGCGGACGTCGGCGCCGATCCGTAGACTCGAAGACGTGGCATCCGACTCCTTCGCTCACCTGCACGTCCACAGCGAGTACTCGATGCTGGACGGCGCCGCCCGCATCGGCTCGATGGTGGAAGAGGCGGCCCGGCTGCAGATGCCGGCGATCGCCGTCACCGACCACGGGAACACGTTCGCCGCGTTCGAGTTCTACAAGGCGGCCAAGGATGCCGGGGTCAAGCCGATCATCGGCGTCGAGGCCTATGTGACCCCGGGCACCCACCGCTCCGACCGGGCGCGCGTGCGCTGGGGCGGCCCCGACCAGAGCGACGACGACGTGTCCGGCTCCGGCGCGTACACGCACATGACGCTGCTCAGCGAGACGACCGAGGGGATGCACAATCTCTTCCGCCTGTCGTCGAAGGCGAGTCTGGAGGGCTACTACTTCAAGCCCCGGATGGACCGCGAACTGCTGCAGAGCTACAGCAAGGGGCTGATCGCCACCACCGGATGCCCGTCCGGCGAGATCCAGACCCGGCTGCGGCTGGGGCAGTACGACGCGGCCCGGGCCGCCGCCGCCGAGTTCCAGGACATCTTCGGCCGCGACAACTACTTCGCCGAGATGATGGACCACGGCCTGTCGATCGAGCGCCGCGTGATCGACGACCTGCTGAAGATCGCCAAGGACCTGAACATCCCGCGGCTGGCCACGAACGACTCGCACTACACGCACCGCGACGACGCCACCAGCCACGCCGCGCTGCTGTGCGTCCAGTCCGGTTCGACCCTGGACGACCCCAAGCGGTTCCAGTTCAACGGCGACGGCTACTACATCAAGTCGCCGGCCGAGATGCGCCAGCTCTTCCGCGACCACCCGGACGCGTGCGACAACACGCTGCTGATCGCCGAGCGCTGCAATGTCGAGTTCAACACCGGCGCGAACTACATGCCGCGCTACCCGGTCCCCGAGGGCGAGACCGAGGAGAGCTGGTTCATCAAGGAGGTCGAGAACGGGCTGCACTTCCGCTACCCCGACGGCATCCCCGACGCGGTCCGCACGCAGGCCGACTACGAGTGCGGCGTCATCGTGCAGATGGGCTTCCCGGGGTACTTCCTGGTGGTGGCCGACTTCATCAACTGGGCCAAGGACCACGGCATCCGCGTCGGACCGGGCCGCGGCTCCGGCGCCGGCTCGATGGCCGCGTACGCGATGCGGATCACCGACCTCGACCCGCTGGACCACGGCCTCATCTTCGAGCGGTTCCTCAACCCCGACCGCGTATCGATGCCCGACTTCGACGTCGACTTCGACGACCGCCGCCGCGGCGAGGTGATCCAGTACGTCACCGAGAAGTACGGCGACGACCGGGTCGCCCAGATCGTGACGTACGGGACGATCAAGGCGAAGCAGGCGCTGAAGGACGCCGGGCGGGTCCTCGGCTTCCCGTTCAGCATGGGCGAGAAGCTCACCAAGGCGATGCCGCCCGCCGTGATGGGCAAGGACATGCCGCTGGGCGGCATGTTCGACCCGCAGCATCCGCGCTACAAGGAGGCCTCCGAGTTCCGCACGGTCATCGAGACCGATCCCGAGGCCAAGACCGTCTTCGACACCGCCGTCGGGCTGGAGAACCTGAAGCGCCAGTGGGGCGTGCATGCGGCCGGCGTCATCATGTCCAGCCATCCGCTGATCGACATCATCCCGATCATGAAGCGCGAGCAGGACGGGCAGATCGTCACGCAGTTCGACTACCCGACCTGCGAGTCGCTCGGCCTGATCAAGATGGACTTCCTGGGGCTGCGCAACCTCACGATCATCAACGACGCGCTGGACAACATCGAGGCCAACCGCGGCCACCCCCTCGTCCTGGAGGAGCTGCCGCTGGACGACCGGGAGTCGTACGACCTGCTCGCCCGCGGCGACACGCTGGGCGTGTTCCAGCTCGACGGCGGCCCGATGCGGTCGCTGCTGCGGCTGATGAAGCCCGACAACTTCGAGGACATCTCCGCCGTCATCGCGCTGTATCGGCCCGGCCCGATGGGGGCCAACTCGCACATCAACTACGCGCTGCGCAAGAACGGGCAGCAGGAGATCTCCCCGATCCACCCGCAGCTCGCCGAGCCGCTGGAGGAGATCCTCTCCACCAGCTACGGGCTGATCATCTACCAGGAGCAGGTGATGGCGATCGCGCAGCGGGTCGCCGGCTTCTCGCTCGGCCAGGCCGACATCCTGCGTCGGGCGATGGGCAAGAAGAAGAAGTCCGAGCTGGACAAGCAGTACGAGGGCTTCCACCAGGGCATGATCGATCGCGGCTTCGGCGAGCCGGCGATCAAGGCCCTGTGGGACATCCTCCTGCCGTTCTCGGACTACGCGTTCAACAAGGCGCACTCGGCGGCGTACGGACTCGTGTCGTACTGGACCGCGTATCTGAAGGCGCACTATCCGGCCGAGTACATGGCCGCGCTGCTGACCAGCGTCGGCGACTCGAAGGACAAGCTCGCGCTGTACCTGAACGAGTGCCGCCGCATGGGCATCCAGGTGCTCCCGCCGGACGTGTCCGAGTCGATCAAGTACTTCGCGGCCGTCGGCGAGGATATCCGCTTCGGCCTGGGCGCCGTGCGCAACGTCGGTTCGAACGTGGTCGACGGGATCGTGAAGGCGCGCGCCGACGGTCCGTACACCTCGTTCCACGACTTCCTGCGCCGGGTGCCCGTGCACGTCGCGAACAAGCGCACGGTGGAGTCGCTGATCAAGGCCGGGGCGTTCGACTCGTTCGCGGTGACGCGCCGTGCGCTGGTGGAGATCCACGAGGACGCGACCGAGGCCGCGGTGCTGGACAAGCGGCGCGAGGCCAACGGCGAGGTGGGGTTCGACTTCGACTCGCTGTGGGGTGAGGACGAGCCGCAGAACGACGCCAAGGTCCCGGACCGACCGGAGTGGACCAAGAAGGACAAGCTCGCGTTCGAGCGCGAGATGCTCGGGCTCTACGTGTCCGACCACCCGCTGGCCGGGCTCGAGATCCCGCTCGCCAAGCACGCCTCGATGAACATCCACGACCTCCTCTCGAACGAGGACATCCGCGACGGCGAGCAGGTGACGGTCGCCGGCCTGGTCACCAGCGTCCAGCATCGCGTGGCCAAGTCCAGCGGCAACCCGTACGGCATGATCACCGTCGAGGACTTCGACGGCGAGGTCACCGTCATGTTCATGGGCAAGACGTACACCGAGTTCCAACTCATGCTGCAGGCCGACTCGATCCTCGTCGTGCGCGGCCGGGTGTCGCGGCGCGACGACGGGCTGAACCTGCACGCCCAGTCGGCGTTCGCCCCGGACCTCGGGGTGGTGGATGCCTCGGGTCCGCTCGCCGTCACGATCCCCGAGTCGCGCGCCACCCAGCGGGTGATCACAGAGCTGGCCGAGATGCTGCAGCGGCACCGTGGCGACACCGAAGTCTCGCTCCGGCTGCACCGCAGCGGGGTGGCGAAGGTCTTCGACGTGCCCATGCCTGTGCGGGTCACCGCCGATCTGTACGGCGAGCTGAAGGGGCTGCTCGGCCCGAACTGCCTGACATGACGCTCGGGTAGGATCTGACGACGCGCGCAGGCGCGATGAACGGAAGGAACGCACGTGACGGACGAAAACCCCACCGACCCGAACGAACTGTCCGAGTCCGAGAACGCCGCGACCGCCCCCGGTGACGCCGCCCTGGACGACACGCACGATGCGAGCGCGCTCCTCGGGGCTGGCGCGGATGCGTTCGGTGCGGCCGACGAGACCGCCGATTCCGACACGGCCGGTGGCACCGGCGCCGCGGGCGCTGTGCCCGTCCAGTACGGCGTGGGCCCGTTCTCGCTGCGCGAGGTGATCCTGGCCGGCGTGTGGCTCGTCGCCTTCGTGATCTCGTTCTTCTCCACTCGGGAGTTCGTGTTCAGCTCGGTCTGGACCAGCGGGATCGACTGGATCCTCACCATCGGCGTGCCCACGGTGGCCGTCTTCCTGCTCGTGCTGCGGCGGCTGTCCCCGACCGGGATCCGCCGGGTCGGATCCCTCGGCATCGACCAGTTCGCCTCGGTGGCGTTCTCGGTCTCGGCCGTCATCTGGCTCGGCCGGCTGTGGTCGCAGGTCGCCGTCGCGATCGCCGGCGGCCCCTGGGTGCTGACCTGGGTGTCGTGGGTCGAATTCATCCTCATGCTCGCCGGCGTCGTCCTCACCGTGGGCGCCGTGCTCATCCCCGGCCTGGCCGAGGACTTCCAGCACCGGGCCGAGACGGTCTCGCACCGTGCCGCGCGCACCGTGCGTCCGATCACCGCACGCCCGCACCCGGTCGGCGGTGCGGCATCCTCGGCCGGCGCATCGGCCGCATCGGGGCCGGCGCTGGACGGCGGCACGGCCGCGTACGATGCCGGGGCCGCCGACACGGGCTCGTACGACACCGCACCCGACGGCGGCGCCGAGCAGTCCGGCTTCTCCGTCGACTCGTTCGCCCCCGCGACCGACACGGGCGCACAGCCGGTGGCGCAGGCTCCGGCGCAGCAGGCGTTCTGGGCGCTCGTCCCCCAGGAGCGGGACGTGGTCGATGAGAACGGCACGCCGCTGTTCCGCATCGGCCCGACCGCGTGGGCGCTGGTCATCGAGGATCGCGGATCGTCGTACGTCATCCGGCACGAGGACGGCCGCGTGGGACAGCTGCACGACATCTCGGGCGTCACGCGGGGCTGAACCCGGCTCCCCGGAGCATCGCGTCGGGGCGCGGCATCCCACCCGATAACCTGGAGGGATGCTGCGCACCATCGATCTCCGAGGCCGTTCGCACAGCCCCGCCGAGCTGCTGGCCGCCGTGCCGCGGGCGCGCGCGGCGCGCGCCGACGCGCTGACCGCCGCCGCGGAGCTCGTCCACGACGTCGCCGCACGAGGCGAGGCCGCCCTGCGCGAGCAGGCCGAGCGCTTCGACCATGTCACCGGCCACGCCCTCCGGGTGCCGGCGGCACACTTGACCGAGGCCGCGGACCGACTCGACCCCGCCGTGCGCGCCGCGCTGGAGGAGTCCATCCGGCGGGTGCGCGCGGCGTCCGCCGCCCAGGTGCCCGCGGGCACCGTCACCGTTCTGGCCGACGGGGGAGAGGTGCAGCAGCGCTGGCAGCCGGTCGGGCGTGCCGGCGTGTACGTCCCCGGCGGCAAGGCCGTCTATCCGTCCAGCGTCGTGATGAACGTCGTGCCCGCTCAGGTGGCCGGCGTTCACAGCGTGGCGCTGGCCTCGCCCGCGCAGGCCGAGTTCGACGGCCGCGTGCACCCCGACATCCTCGCGGCCGCGCACCTGCTCGGCATCGACGAGGTCTACGCCATGGGCGGAGCCGGCGCGATCGGGGCATTCGCCCACGGCGTCGCATCGATCGGCCTCGACCCGGTCGACGTCGTCAGCGGGCCTGGCAACAACTTCGTCGCGGCGGCCAAGCGCGCCGTGGCGGGGATCGTCGGCGTGGATGCCGAGGCCGGCGCGACCGAGATCCTCGTGGTCGCCGACGCGGCGGCCGACCCGGCCTGGGTCGCCGTCGACCTCATCAGCCAGGCCGAGCACGACGAGCAGGCGGCGGCCGTGCTGGTCACCGACAGCCCGGACCTGGCCGAGCGGGTGCGTGCCGAGGTCGCCCGGCGGGTGGATGCCACCCGCAACGGCGTCCGTGCGCGGCAGGCGCTCGAGGGCGTGCAGTCGGCGATCGTGCTCGTGGACGACCTGGCCGCGGCGACGTCCTTCAGCAACGCGTACGCGCCCGAGCACCTCGAGCTGCACCTGGCCGAGCCGCACCCGGAGCGCTTCACCGGAGCCGGTGCGGTCTTCGTCGGCCCGTACTCGCCCGTCAGCCTCGGGGACTACCTCGCCGGCAGCAACCACGTGCTGCCCACCGGAGGGCAGGCGCGCTACGCGCCGGGACTCTCGGCGGCGACCTTCCTGCGGCCGCAGCAGGTGATCACCTACAGCCGCGAGGCGCTGGCCGAGGTCGCCGATCACATCGTGACGCTCGCCGACGCCGAGGCGCTGCCCGCGCACGGCGAGGCCGTGCAGGCCAGGTTCGCGGGGTAGTCTGTCGGCTGATGCACTGCCCGTTCTGCCGCCACCCCGATTCTCGCGTCATCGACTCGCGCACCAGCGAGGATGGCCTGAGCATCCGCCGTCGTCGCCAATGCCCCGAGTGCGGCGGCCGGTTCTCGACCGTGGAGACCGCCAGCCTGAGCGTGCTCAAGCGGTCGGGCGTGGCCGAGCCGTTCAGCCGGGAGAAGGTCGCCGCCGGCGTGCGCAAGGCGTGCCAGGGACGTCCGGTGACCGAGGACGATCTGGCACTGCTGGCACAGAAGGTGGAGGAGTCCGTCCGCGGCACGGGGGCGTCCCAGATCGAGACCGGCGACATCGGCCTGGCGATCCTGGGACCGCTGCGCGACCTGGACGAGGTCGCCTACCTGCGGTTCGCGAGCGTCTACCAGGGCTTCGACTCGCTGGAGGACTTCGAGGAGTCCATCGCGCAGCTGCGCGCCGATCACGGCACCGCCTGACCGTTACGCTGGAGCGGATGTATCCCTTCTTCTTCCGCACTGTCCTGTCGCGCCTGGACGCCGAGTTCGCCCACCATTGCGGGATGCTCGTCGTCCGCCTGGTCGGCATCCGTCCGTTCGCCTGGATCGCCCGTCCGCTGACCCGGCCGGCGAACCGGCTGCAGACCCGCGCGCTGGGCATGGTCTTCGACTCGCCGTTCGGGGTGGCCGCCGGCTTCGACAAGAACGTCGTCGGCGTGCCGGGACTGACCGCCCTCGGATTCGGGCACGTCGAAGTGGGGACCGTGACGGCCGTCCCGCAGGAGGGCAACCCGAAGCCGCGCCTGTTCCGGCTGATCCCGGACCGTGCCTTGGTGAACCGGATGGGGTTCAACAACCGCGGGGCCGCGGCCGCCGCGGCGCGCTTGGAACGGATGCGCCGGCGTCGTCGGCACCGCGCGCTGATCGGGGTGAACATCGGCAAGAGCCGCGTGGTCGACGTCGCCGATGCGACCGCCGACTACGTCCGCAGCGCGACGCTCCTGGCGCCGCTGGCCGACTACCTCGCCGTGAATGTGTCCTCGCCGAACACGCCCGGCCTGCGCGGGCTGCAGGCGGTCCAGACGCTGCGCCCGCTGCTGCAGGCGGTGCAGGACGCCGCGGGCCGGACCCCGCTGCTGGTGAAGATCGCGCCGGATCTGCCCGATGACGAGATCGCCGCGATCGCGCAGATGGCGGTCGAGACCGGGCTTTCCGGCATCATCGTCACGAACACGACGATCTCGCGCGACGGCCTGATCACCGATCCCACGGTGGTGGCAGCCGCGGGGGAGGGCGGGCTGTCGGGAGCGCCGTTGAAGGCCCGGGCGCTCGAGGTCCTGCGGCTGGTGCGCGCCACCGTCCCGGCCGCGTTCACCGTGATCGCCGTCGGCGGCGTCGAGACCGCGCACGACGTGCGGGAGCGGCTGGATGCCGGTGCCGACCTCGTGCAGGGCTACACGGCGTTCCTGTATCGCGGCCCGTTCTGGGCGCGTCAGATCAACCGCGGGCTGCTGACACTCACCGCGGGTGCTGCCCGCGCCTGACCTGTGCCTTGGGCAGACGCATCCAGCGCATCTGGATCGTGCGCATCGCGCCGTACCAGCCCAGACCCTTCTCGCGACGGTCGCCGAACTTGCGCAAGGCGGCGCGCTTGATCCGGAACGACGTGATCACCATGTCGAGGATCACCAGCAGCACGAACACCCAGAGGATGATGAATGCGTACATCTGCAGCCAGGGCATCGACTGCAGGAACGTGACGAGGATGACCACGATCATCAGCGGCATGATCAGTTCGCCCAGGTGCCATCCGGCGTCGACGAAATCGCGGACGAACCGGCGCTGCGGCCCCTTGTCACGGACCGGCAGGTACTTGTCGTCCCCGTTGGCCATGCCGATGCGGGCCTTCTCCCGCTGCGAGGCGGCATCGGCCTTCTGCCGCTGGCGGGCCTCCTTCGTGTCCGGCACGAGGGGGCGCTTGCGCGCCGCCTCCTGCTCGGCGCGCGACGGCGTCGGCCGGCCTTTGCCGGTCGCGGTCTCTTCGCCGTCGGCGACTTCCTCGGCGGGGGCGGAGGTCTTCTTGGACACGGATATCCTCGGTTCGATCAGAGCGGTCCCTTTAAGATTACCCGCATGACCTCTGAACCGTCCCGTCCCGCCTCTGTCCGCGACGCCGCGACCGGCGGCATCCCCGCGGCGCTGGCAGACCTGGGTGCGCTGGTGCGGATCCCGTCGGTTGCGTTCCCCGGCTTCGACCGGGCCGAGGTGCAGCGCAGCGCCGAGGCGGTCAAGGCCCTCGCCGAGGGCACCGGCCTCTTCGAATCCGTGCAGATCCGGGATGCCGCGATCCCCGGGACCGAGGAGCGCGGCATGCCCGCCGTCCTGGCCACGCGGGCCGCGCGCAACGGCCGGCCGACCATCCTGCTGTACGCGCACCACGACGTCCAGCCGGTCGGAGACGAGGCCCTGTGGGACTCGCCGCCGTTCGAGCCCACCGTGCGCGACGGGCGGCTGTACGGCCGGGGCGCGGCCGACGACAAGGCCGGGGTGATGGTGCACATCGGCGCGCTGCGCGCGCTGCGCGAAGCGCTCGGCGACGACCTGGACCTGGGCGTCGCGCTGTTCATCGAGGGCGAGGAGGAGGCCGGATCGCGGTCCTTCGCCTCGTTCCTCGCCGATAACGCCGATGCGCTGCGCGCCGACGTGATCGTGGTGGCGGACTCGGGCAACTGGGATGCTGTCACTCCGGCGCTGACCGTGTCGCTGCGCGGCAACGCGCGCTTCACGATGACCGTGCGCACGCTCGAGCACGCCTCGCACTCCGGCATGTTCGGCGGAGCGGTGCCGGACGCCATGATGGCGACCGTCCGGCTGCTGTCCACCCTGTGGGACGAGGACGGCGCGGTGGCCGTCGAGGGGCTCACGGTTCGGGATGCCGCGACCCCGACGACGTACACCGAGCAGACCCTGCGCCACGAGGCCGGGCTGCCGGAAGGGGTCCAGCCGGTGGGTCGGGACAGCATCCTCAGCCGGATCTGGAACAAGCCGTCGATCACCGTCACCGGGATCGACGCGCCGAGCGTGCGCAACGCGTCCAACACGCTCAGCCCCGAGATCAGCGTCGTGATCAGCGCACGGGTGGCGCCCGGCCAGGCGGCCGGCGACGCCTATCAGGCCATCGCCGCCCATCTGCGCGCGCACGCGCCCTTCGGCGCGCAGCTGGAATTCGGCGACGTCGACCTCGGCGACGGGTTCCTGGTCGACACCAGCGGCTGGGCGGTGGCCGACGCCCGCGACTCGTTCCGGGACGGCTACGGCGTCGAGCCGGTGGACCTGGGCGTCGGCGGATCGATCCCGTTCATCGCCGATCTGGTCCGCACCTTCCCCGAGGCGCAGATCCTGGTCACCGGGGTGGAGGACCCGCACGCCCGCGCGCACAGCCCGAACGAGTCGCTGCACCTGGACACGTTCCGGCACGCGCTGCTGGCCGAGGCGCTGCTGCTGGAGCGGCTGGACGCGCGCACGCTCTGACACCGGAGACACGCGGCGACCCGGGCCCGATCGTGCGGTCCGGGCGTAGACTCGAGAAGTCCGCTCCAGGCGAAGTCCCACACCGGAGGAATCACATGACCGACACCGCAATGACCGTTGACACGTCCGTCCACGCGCACGGAGTGCTGCTGACCGACGCGGCCGCCGACAAGGTGAAGACCCTGCTCGAGCAGGAAGGCCGCGACGATCTGCGTCTGCGCGTCGCTGTCCAGCCGGGCGGATGCTCGGGCCTGATCTACCAGCTCTACTTCGACGAGCGCTCCCTCGACGGTGACCACGTCGTCGACTTCGGCGGGGTCGAGGTGATCGTGGACGACATGAGCACCCCGTACCTGGACGGTGCGACGATCGACTTCAAGGACACCATCTCGGAGCAGGGGTTCACGATCGACAACCCCAACGCCGCCGGCAGCTGCGCCTGCGGCGACAGCTTCCACTGAGCATTCCCCGACTGCGCAGGCGACCGGCCCAGGCCGGTGTTCGACGTGGGCGCGACACGCCCCTCGAACCGTGCTCCGCGGTCGCCCGCCTGGGTGAATGGCCAGAATCCGGTGGGAGGTTGCTCTAGACTGGCCACTGTCAGATCGTTGATCCGGAAAGGTGCACTGTGCCGTCGAAACGTCGCCTCCGTTGGGTCGCCCTGCCGCTGGGGACGGCCGCAGCCGTCCTCCTCGCCGGGTGCACCCCCACGCAGCTGCACGGGTTCCTGCCCGGCTTCGAGGACCCCAGCGCCGCACCGGCCACCAACCGCACCGAGATGGTGTCGGGCCTGTGGGTCAACTCCTGGATCGTTCTCCTGGTCGTCGGCCTGATCACCTGGGGCCTCATGCTCTGGGCGATGATCGCCTACCGGCGCCGCAAGGGGCAGACCGGGCTGCCGGTCCAGCTCCGCTACAACATGCCGATCGAGATCTTCTACACGATCATCCCGGTGATCCTCGTGGCCGGCATGTTCGCCTTCACCGCTCGGGACCAGACGATCCTCGAGACCCAGGACCAGAATCCGGATGTCTCGGTCGTCGCCATCGGCAAGCAGTGGTCGTGGGACTTCCAGTACAACGGCCAGGCCGCCGACGACTCGGACGCCGTGTGGACCATGGGCACTCAGGCCGAGCCGGACAAGAACGGCAACGTCGATCAGGACGCGCTGCCGACGCTCTACCTGCCGGTGGACAAGTCCGTGCGGATCGACCTCGAGTCGCGCGACGTGGCGCACTCGTTCTGGATCATCGACTTCCTGTACAAGAAGGACCTCTACATCGGCCGGGACAACTCCTGGTCGTTCACCCCGACGCGCGAGGGCACCTATCAGGGCAAGTGCGCGGAGCTCTGCGGCGAATACCACTCCGCGATGCTGTTCCGCGTGAAGGTGGTCAGCGAAGCCGACTACCAGCAGCACCTGCAGGAGCTGCGCGACGCAGGCAACACCGGTGACATCACGGACCGGTACGACAGACTCTCGAACGAGCCGGGTACCGGCGCGTCGAGCGAGGGAAAGAACTGAGATGGCGACCACGCTCCCCCTCCAGGACCCCACCAAGGACCGATCCGGCACACTCCCGCCTCGGCAGGCGGCGCTGATGAGCGCCTCCCGTGTCGAGCAGAAGGGCAACATCGTCGTCCGGTGGATCACCTCCACCGACCACAAGACGATCGGGTACATGTACCTCATCGCCTCCGTCATGTTCTTCATGCTCGGCGGCGTGATGGCCCTGATCATCCGGGCAGAGCTGTTCGAGCCGGGGATGCAGATCATCCCGACGAAGGATCAGTTCAACCAGCTGTTCACGATGCACGGCACGATCATGCTGCTGATGTTCGCGACGCCGCTGTTCGCCGGGTTCGCCAACGCGATCCTGCCGCTGCAGCTGGGCGCGCCCGATGTCGCGTTCCCCCGGCTGAACGCGTTCGCGTTCTGGCTGTTCCTGTTCGGGTCGATCATCGCGGTGGCCGGGTTCCTGACCCCGCAGGGGGCGGCGGCGTTCGGCTGGTTCGCCTACCAGCCGTTGGCCAATGCGACGTTCTCGCCGGGCGCCGGCGGCAACCTCTGGTTCATGGGCCTGGGGATCAGCGGGTTCGGGACGATCCTGGGCTCGGTGAACTTCATCACCACGGTGATCACGATGCGCGCTCCCGGTATGACGATGTGGCGCATGCCGATCTTCTCCTGGAACACGCTGATCACCAGCATCCTGGTCATCATGGTGTTCCCGGTCCTGGCCGCCGCCGTCTTCGCGGGCGCGGCCGACCGCATCCTGGGGGCGCACCTGTATGACGCCGCGAACGGCGGTGTGCTGCTCTGGCAACATCTGTTCTGGTTCTTCGGCCATCCGGAGGTCTACATCATCGCGCTGCCGTTCTTCGGCATCGTCTCCGAGGTCTTCCCGGTCTTCAGCCGCAAGCCGATCTTCGGGTACAAGACGCTGGTGTATGCGACGATCTCCATCGCGGCGCTGTCGGTGTCGGTGTGGGCGCACCACATGTACGTCACCGGGGCGGTGCTGCTGCCGTTCTTCTCGCTGATGACGATGCTGATCGCGGTGCCCACCGGGGTGAAGATCTTCAACTGGATCGGCACCATGTGGCGCGGATCGGTGACGTTCGAGACGCCGATGGTCTTCGCGATCGGCTTCCTGGCCTCGTTCGTGTTCGGCGGTCTGACCGGCGTCATCCTCGCCTCCCCGCCGCTGGACTTCTTCCTGTCCGACTCGTACTTCGTGGTCGCGCACTTCCACTACGTCGTGTTCGGCACGGTGGTGTTCGCGATGTTCTCCGGGTTCTACTTCTGGTGGCCGAAGTGGACCGGCAAGATGCTGAACGAGCGCCTCGGGATGGTGCATTTCTGGATGCTGTTCATCGGCTTCCATATGACGTTCCTGGTCCAGCACTGGGCAGGCGTCGACGGCATGCCGCGCCGGTACGCGGACTACGCGCCGTCCGACGGCTGGACGTGGATGAACCAGGTGTCGACCATCGGCGCGATGCTGCTCGGGTCGTCGATGATCCCGTTCCTGCTGAACGTGTGGATCACCGCGCGGAAGGCGCCCAAGGTGACGGTGAACGACCCGTGGGGCTATGGCGCGTCGCTGGAGTGGGCGACCAGCTGCCCGCCGCCGCGGCACAACTTCACGTCGATCCCGCGGATCCGCAGCGAGCGGCCCGCATTCGACCTGAACCACCCCGAGGCGGCACCCGACGGCGTCCATCTCGTCGGGGCGACCGGAGAGGCGAAGTAGATGCGTACCAATGCGGGCCTCTGGTGGGTGATCTGCGGCTTCTTCCTGGTGGTCTGCGGCGTCTATACGACCTGGTCGGTGCTTCCGCACCCCGATCTGCCCTGGAACCACGGCGTGGAATGGGTGGGCACCGTCGGCCTGCTGTTCGTGGCGCTGATGGCGGCGCTCATCGCGTTCTACATCGGTCGCGTCCACCGCGCCCAGGGCGGCGAGCTGCCCGAAGACGTGCTCACCGCTGACATCGACGACGGCGACCCGGAAGTGGGCGAGTTCGCCCCGTGGTCGTGGTGGCCGCTCGTGCTGGCGCTGGCGGCCGCGTTCGCCGCCATCGGCTTCGCCGTGGGCACCTGGCTGCTCCCGATCGGAGTGGGCATCTTCGCCGTCGCGATCGTCGGCTGGGTGTACGAGTACTACCGCGGATACTTCGCCCGCTGACACCCGCGTTCTGACGGCCCCGGCCCGGTTGTTTCCGGACCGGGGCCGTCTTCGCACCTCTGAGGGCGGCGTGGCCTGTCGTCGGACGGCCGGTAGGCTGGCTCGCGTGTCTCTCGCCGTCCGCACCGCGCAGCCATCCGACGTCGACGCGATCCTGGAGGTGCAGACCGCCGCCGGCAGATCGACATCCGATCGCTTCCGGAACTGGGCGAGTCGCGCTGTGGACGGGGACGATGAGCACCTCTGCGTGGCGCTCGAGCAGGGGGCGGTCCTCGGGTGGGCCGCCACACGTCTCTTCCGAGACCGTCAGGACGACGCTCCTTCAGGCCACTACCTGATGGGGATCACCGTGGCTCCCGCCCACCGTCGCCGGGGCGTGGCCGCGGTGCTGGTGGCTGCCCGTCTCGAGCTGCTCCGCCGCGATGGGGCAGAGCACGCCTACTACTTCACGAATGCCCGGAACGAGGCATCCATCGCCGCACACCGCCGGTGGAGGTTCCGTGAGCTGGCGCGCGGTGCCCAATTCCGCGGCGTGCCGTTCGACGGGGGAGAAGGCGTCCTCTTCGGCGCCGCGTTGGCCACCTGAACCGAAGACAACCTCGGCGCACGGAGGACAACCTCGGCGCACGGAGGACAACCTCGGCGCACGGAAGACAACCTCGGCGCACGGGGGACAACCTCGGCGGGGCGGGGCGGGGTGGGGTGAGGCGGTGGGGGACGACGCGGGCCCCGGCGCACGGAGTGCGACGGGGCCCGGGAGAGGGACGGGAAGGCCTACTGGCCGGGGTCCTTCTCGTGGTGGTGCTTGGTCTCGTCGTCGTCGGCCAGGATCGAGGTCGGACGCACCGGGATCTCGCCGGTCTTCTCCTCGAGCTCTGCCGGGCGCAGCGGGGCATCCGGGTGTCCGGCGCGCTCGTGGGCGCCCTGGATCTCGGCGTCCGCGGTCTCGGACATCTCGTGCAGCGCGTGGTGCTGGTGCGCCACGGCGGCCTCGATCTCGGACTGCGAGACCGGCGTGAGGCGATCCTCGAAGAACCACCGCGACAGGCTGGCGCGCGCGTTCTGCCAGAACCCGATCCGGCCCTTCGCGTTGGGACGCACGATCAACGGCTCGTAGGTCTCGTAGTCCACGAGCTTGAACCGGTCGAAGTGCTCGATCGGCCGGTGGACCTCGATGAACTCGCCGCCGGGCAGGCGGACGATGCGCCCGGACTCGTAGCCGTGCAGGACGATCTCACGGTCCTTCTTCTGCAGCGCGATGCAGATCCGCTTCGTGACGAAGTAGCCGATGATCGGGCCGAGGATCAGCATGCCCTGTAGCGTGTGGATCACGCCCTCCATGGTCAGCTGGAAGTGCGTCGCAATGAGGTCGGAGGATGCCGCCGCCCACAGGACCGCGTAGAAGATGACGCCGGCCACGCCGATGGCGGTGCGCGTGGCGGCGTTGCGCGGACGCTGCGCGATGTGGTGCTCGCGCTTGTCGCCGGTGACCCAGGCCTCGATGAACGGGTAGATCAGCACCAGGATGATGAACACGCCGAGGACCAGCAGCGGCAGGATGATGTTGAACGACCAGGTGTGGTCCAGCCACACGAACTCGAGGTGCGGCGGCACCAGGCGCAGCGCGCCGTCGGCGAAGCCGATGTACCAGTCGGGCTGGGTGCCCGCCGAGACCGGGGACGGGTCGTACGGCCCGTAGTTCCAGATCGGGTTGATCGTGAACAGCGAGGCGATCAGCACGATCAGCCCGAACACGATGAAGAAGAAGCCGCCCATCTTGGACATGTACACCGGCATCATCGGGTAGCCGACGACGTTGTTGTTCTTGCGGGCCGGCCCGGCGAACTGGGTGTGCTTGTTGATCACCATCAGCATCAGGTGCACCACGAGCAGTCCGACCAGGATCGCCGGCAGCAGCAGGATGTGCAGGGTGTACAGGCGTCCGACGATCTGGTCGCCGGGGAACTCCCCGCCGAACAGCAGGAACGAGGTCCAGGTGCCGATCACCGGGATGCCCTTGACCATTCCGTCGATGATGCGCAGGCCGTTGCCCGACAGCAGGTCGTCGGGCAGGGAGTAGCCGGTGAAGCCCTCGGCCATCGCCAGGATGAACAGGATGAAGCCGATCACCCAGTTCAGCTCGCGCGGCTTGCGGAATGCACCGGTGAAGAAGATGCGCAGCATGTGCACGCCGATGCCGGCCACGAAAACCAGTGCGGCCCAGTGGTGGATCTGGCGCACCAGCAGTCCGCCGCGGATGTCGAAGGACAGCCGCAGCGTCGAGTCCAGGGCCGCAGACATCTCCACGCCGCGCATCGGGACGAACGCCCCGGCGTAGTGCGTGGGGACCATGGAGGCCTGGAAGAAGAACGTCAGGAACGTGCCGGACAGCAGGATCACCACGAAGCTCCACAGCGCGATCTCGCCGAGCATGAACGACCAGTGGTCCGGGAAGATCTTGCGTCCGAGCTCCTTGACGAAGCCGGACAGGCTCGTGCGCTCATCGATGTAGTTCGACGCCCAGCCCACGAAGCGGCCGCCCAGGGGCTTCTCCTTCGTCTCCTCCTCGAACCGGGAGGGGGTGGTTGCGGTACTCAATGGCGCTCCCAGAAGCTCGGGCCGACAGGTTCGTGGAAGTCGCTCTTGGCGACGATGTAGCCCTCGTCATCGACTTCGATCGGCAGCTGCGGCAGCGCACGCGCCGCCGGGCCGAAGATGACGCGGGCGCCGTGCGACACGTCGAACTGCGACTGGTGGCACGGGCACAGCAGGTGGTGCGTCTGCTGCTCGTACAGGGCGACGGGGCACCCGACGTGGGTGCAGACCTTCGAGTAGGCGACGATCCCGTCGAATCCCCAGTCCTCGTGGCCCGGCGCGGGGTGCAGCGCGTCGACGGGAAGCCGCATCAGCAGCACGATGGCCTTGGCCTTCTGATCGAGGTAGCCCTGGCTGTGGTCGAGCTTGGCGAGGTCTTCGGGGATGACGTGGAACGCCGATCCCAGGGTGACGTCCGAGGCCTTGATCGGGATGCCGCTCGGGTCGTGCGCGAGCTTCATGCCCTTCTTCCACATCGTGTGGCTGAGCAGGTAGACCGGGTCGCCGCCGCGGGGGTTGGCCGGGGTGTCCTGCGGCGCGAGACCGCGGAAAAGCGTGATGCCGGGGATGATCGAGGCCACGAGGGCGGCGAACAGCGAGTTGCGGATCATCGCGCGCCGGCCGAAGCCGGACTCCTCGTTGGCCGAGGCGAACGCCGCGACCGTGGCCTCACGGGTGGAGTCCCGGCCGCGGGTGGCGTGCCGCGGCTCGACGAACTCCTTGTCCGACATGATCGCCTTGGACCAGTGGATGGCGCCGATGCCCAGTGCCAGCAGCGCCAGGGCGATCCCCAGACCGATGAACAGGTTGTTGTGGCGGATGCTGGTGACCCGGCCGTCTTCGATCGGGAAGATCATGTACGCGGCGACGGCCCAGATGCTGAACGCGGCCGACAGGTAGAACAGCGTGTACACCGTGCGGACCGCGCGCTTCATGGCGGCCGGATCGGTGTCCGTGACGCGCTCGCGATGCGCGGGCAGGACGTCGTTCTGCACCGGATCGGGGACCGCGACGGCGAGCCCGGGGGAGGGCTTCCACGAAGCCCTCTCGTGCTCGAGCGGGTCTTCCTCGTGTGCCATGGTGCTCCTCGTGCGTGGAATTCAGTGATCGATCAGTTGGACTTCGCGGTGATCCACACCGTCACCCCGATGAGGGTGCCGATGCCGAAGATCCAGATGAACAGGCCTTCGGAGACGGGCCCGAGATCACCGAGTCCGAATCCGCCGGCGGACTCGTGATTCTGGAGGTACAGCAGGTACGAGATGACGTCCCGCTTCTCCTCCAGGTTCAGGTTCAGGTTGCTGAACACGGGCATGTTCTGCGGGCCGGTCACCATCGCGGCGTACATATGCAGGGCGCTCGTGCCACCCAGCGCCGGAGCGTACTTGCCCTCGGTCAGCGCGCCGCCGGCGCCGGCCACGTTGTGGCACATGGCGCAGTTGGTGCGGAAGATGTCGCCGCCGTTGGCGACGTCGCCCTTGCCGTCCAGGGTCTCTTCGGACGGGTAGGTCGGACCGGGTGCGATGGACTGCACGAAGGCGGCCATGGCCTTGATCTGGTCCTCGGTGAACTGGGCCGGCTTCTGCGGAGCCTGCGGGCCCTGCATGGCCAGCGGCATCCGCCCGGTGGAGACCTGGAACTCGACCGCCAGCTCGCCGACGCCGTACAGCGACGGACCGCTCTCGGTGCCCTGCAGGTCCATGCCGTGGCAGGTGGCGCAGTTCGCCTGGAACAGCTTCTTGCCGTCGTCCACGGTCAGCGCGGTGGCGCTGGTCGGGCTGTCGGTGGTGGCGGCCATGGCGGCCGACGCGCCGGCGTAGACGCCGCCGGTGATCAGCAGTCCGGCGCCGATCAGGACGACGGCTGCCAGCGGGCTGCGGCGCCCAGAGGCGCGACGCTTCTTCTCACGTGCCATTTCGGATGCAGCCTTCTTCTTATTTCAGGAAGTAGATGACGAGGAACAGCGCGATCCAGACGACATCGACGAAGTGCCAGTAGTACGACACCACGATCGAGGTCGTCACCTCCTTGCGCCCGAAGTTCTTCACGGCGTAAGCGCGGCCGATCACGAGGAGGAAGGCGATGAGGCCGCCGGTCACGTGCAGCGCGTGGAAGCCGGTGGTCAGGTAGAACGCCGAGGCGTACGCGTTGGCGTAGATCGGCATCCCCTCCATCGTCAGCTGCGCGTACTCCCAGACCTGGCCGGAGACGAAGACCGCACCCATCGCGAAGGTGAGGAAGAACCACTCGACCATGCCCCAGCCGAGCGGTCCGCGCTTCTTCGTCGAGTACGGCTGGAAGCGCTCCGCCGCGAACACGCCCATCTGACACGTCACCGACGAGAGCACGAGGATGATCGTGTTCACGGCGGCATACGGCACGTTCAGGTGCTGTGTCATCTCCGCCCACAGATCGGGCGAGGTGCTGCGCAGGGTGAAGTAGATCGCGAACAGTCCCGCGAAGAACATCACCTCACTGCCGAGCCAGACGATGGTGCCCACGGCGACCGGGTCTGGTCGCTTCACTGTGCGCAGAGCCTGATTGAAAGTCGCTGGGGTCGTCACGCTCCCATTATGGCCGATTCTGAGGCGGGATATTCGCATCGACGTGCCCGGTTGGACGCTGTCGCGCACTTAGGGGAGCCTAAGAGGATGCCGCACATCGGTCGGGTATCGACCCTTGGTGCGCTGGGAACGCGCTGGGAATCCCCGGTGAACGGCGGCGCACCCGGCCTCGCTAGGATCTTCAGTCATGGCAGATCTCACGTCGTGGCCCGAACTCCTGACCACCCTCCTGAAGGGCAGCGACCTGAGTGTCGCCGAGGCGACCTGGGCGATGCGCCAGGTCATGTCGGGCAGCGCGACGCCGTCCCAGCTGGCCGGGTTCCTGGTGGCCCTGCGCGCCAAGGGCGAGACGGTGGACGAGATCGTCGGCTTCCGCGACGCGATCCTGGAGGCCGCCGTTCCGCTGCCGGTGGACGCGGATGTGCTGGACATCGTCGGCACCGGCGGCGACCGGGTGGGCACGGTCAACATCTCCACCATGGCGGCGGTCGTGGCCGCGGCATCCGGTGTGCCGGTCGTCAAGCACGGGAACAAGGCGGCCAGCTCGTCGTCCGGGTCATCGGACGTGCTCGCCGCGCTCGGACTGGACCTGACGCTCGAGCCCGACCGAGTGGCCGAGACCCTGCGCCGGACGGGGATCACCTTCGCGTTCGCGTCGGCGTTCCACCCCGGCTTCCGCCACGCCGGCGTCACCCGTGCCGAGCTCGGAGTGCCGACCGTCTTCAACTTCCTCGGGCCGCTGTGCAACCCCGCCCGCGCCGAGGCCAACGCCGTGGGCGTCGCGCAACTGGACCGGGTGCCGCTGATCACCGGCGTGTTCCAGACCCGCGGCGCGACCGCCCTGGTGTTCCGCGGCGACGACGGGCTGGACGAGATGAGCACCACCGGGCACAGCCGGGTGTGGGAGGTGAGTCTGGGCGACGTGCATGAGCACGACATCTACCCGCCGGACCTGGACCTTCCGCTGGCGCGGCTGGACGATCTGCTCGGCGGCGACCCGCAGCACAACGCCGAGGTCGTGCGGCAGACCCTGCGCGGAGGCACCGGGCCGATCCGCGACATCGTGCTGCTGAACGCGGCCGCCGGCCTGGTCGCCTACCGGCTGTTCCGCGACCCGACCGAGGTGCAGCGTCCGATCCTGGACCGGCTCGCCGAGGGCGTGCGCACCGCGGAGGAGACGATCGACAGCGGTGCGGCGGCCGCCAAGCTGGACGAATGGGTCTCGGCGACCCACGCGCACGTGGACTGAGCAGGCGATGCACCCGCGCGCGGCCCTGGAGGAGATCGCCTCGCTGCTGGAGCGGGAGCGCGCCTCACGGTACCGGTCGAAGGCGTTCCGCACCGCCGCGACGGCGATCGAGGGGCTGTCCGAGGACGAGCTGCGCGACCCGGCGCTGCGCCGACGCAAGGGGATCGGGGACTCCACGTTCGCCGTGATCCGGCAGGCGCTGGCCGGCACTGTGCCGGACTATCTGGCCGAACTGCGCGCACAGACCGGGACGGTGCTCGCCTCGACGCTGCGGCCGCAGCTGCGCGGTGATCTGCACGCGCACAGCGACTGGTCGGACGGGCTCACGCCGATCCCGCCGATGGTGGAGGCGGCACGGGCCCTCGGACACGAGTACCTGGCGCTGACCGACCACTCGCCGCGTCTGCGGGTCGCGAACGGACTGTCGCCGCAGCGGCTGCGCGAGCAGCTGGCCGTGGTCGCCCAGACGAACGCGGAGGGCGAAGGGGGCTTCACGCTGCTTGCAGGCATCGAGGTGGACATCCTCGAGACCGGGATGCTGGATCAGGAGACCGAGCTGCTGGAAGCGCTCGACGTGGTCGTGGCGTCCGCGCATTCGAAGCTGCGGATGGAGCGGGCGCCGATGACGGCGCGGCTGGTGGCCGCGGCATCCCACCCCCAGGTGGACGTGCTCGGCCACGTGACCGGACGGCTGGTGGAGGGAGCCCGGGGCACGCGCCCGCCGTCGGATTTCGACGCCCGCGCGGTGTTCGAGGCGTGCGCGGCGCACGGTGTGGCGGTGGAGATCAATTCGCGCCCGGAGCGGCAGGATCCGCCGGATGACCTGCTCGCCCTGGCCCTCGACCTGGGCTGCTTGTTCTCGATCGACTCCGACGCACACGCGCCGGGGCAGCTGTCGCTGATCGACCATGGCGCGGCGCGTGCCGAGCAGGCGGGCGTGCCGGCCGAGCGGATCGTGACCACGTGGCCGCTCGCACGGCTGCGGGAATGGACGGGGCGGGCCCGCTGACGCGCAGCGCCGCCCGGCCGATCCAGGTCGGCCGGGCGGCGGGATCAGGGTGTGTGCCCGGTCTCTGTGCCCGGTCTCAGTGCCCGGGCGGCACCGGCGCGTTCGCCCGCAGCACCTCGAGGCGCTTGCGGTACTCGACCTCGTCGATGTCGCCCTGCGCGTATCGCTCGGCGAGCGTCGTCTCGGCCTGTCGGCTCGGGTTCATCCGGCCGTACGGGCCGTAGCCGCCCTCCATCGCGCGGCGCCGCCACCGCCGTCCGAAGACGGCGAACAGCACGACGAACACGAGGATCCAGAACAGCGGGATGAGCAGGAACCACGGACCGAAGAACGGGCCGCCCCAGTGGGCGGCGTGAACGGCCGGAGCGGCCGCTGTGGCGAGTGCGGTGATCATGATGACCCTCTCGTGATTCGAAAGCCGCGACGATCGCAGCTCATGGAATCCAGTGAACGCGGGTCGCGGCATCCGCGAATCCGCCGAGGGGAGTGTTGTGCGCTGCTCCGCGGGGAGTACTGCTACTGCCAGCCGGGGGTGATCATCCCGGATTCGTAGCCGATCACGACCAGCTGCGCGCGATCGCGCGCATGCAGCTTCTGCATGATCCGCGAGACGTGCGTCTTCGCGGTGAGCGGCGACAGGAACAGGCGGGCGGCGATCTCGTCGTTGGTCAGGCCCTGCGCCACCAGACGCAGCACCTCGGCCTCGCGCTCGGTCAGCTCCGCGAGGATGCGCCGGTCCGGGGCATCCCGCAGCCCGCCCGCCGCCCGCTCGAGCAGGCGGCGGGTCACGCCGGGCGACAGCAGCGCGTCGCCGGCGGCGACCACCCGCACCGCGCGGATGAGGTCGACCGGCTCGGTGTCCTTGACCAGGAACCCGCTCGCGCCGGCACGGATGGCGCGGGCCACGTACTCGTCCAGCTCGAACGTGGTCACGATCACCACCCGCAGCTCGGCCAGCGCCGGATCGGCGGCGATCTGCTCGGTCGTCCACAGGCCGTCCCCGTCGGGCATCCGGATGTCCAGCAGCGCGACATCCACCGGAGTCTCGCGCACCCGCCGCAGCAGCTCCTCGCCGCCGGACGCCTCCACCCGCACCTCGATGTCGGGCTCGGAGTCGAGCAGGGCGCGGAACCCGGCGCGGACGAGCTGGTGGTCGTCGGCGATGGCGACGCGGATCATGCGGATCCCTCCCAGGGCAGGTCGGCACGGACGCGGGTGCCGCCGTCCGGCCCCGGCTGGACCTCGACGGTGCCGCCGAGCAGACCGGCGCGCTCGCGCATCCCACGCATGCCGCCGCCCTCCGCACCGGCGCCGGCGCCGGTGCCGGTGCCGTCGTCGTCGACGACGACCACGAGCCGGTCGCCGTCGCGGTGCAGCCGCACGACCGCGTGCGCGGCCTCGGAGTGGCGCACGACGTTGGTCAGCGCCTCCTGGACGATGCGATACGCGGTCGTCTGGACGCTGCTGCGCGGCAGGTGCCCGTCGAGCCGGTCCTCGAGGGTCACCTCGAGCCCGTGACCGGTGCGCTCGGCCACGAGGGGCGCGAGCTGGGCCAGCTGCGGCTGCGGGGTGAGCGGGGCGGCCCCGGATGCGTCGGCGCCGTCGCCGCGCAGAATCGCGAGCACGCTGCGGACCTCGTCCAGTCCGGTGGCCGCCAGCCCGCGGATGTTGGCCAGCGCCTCGCGGGCGCGCTCGGGCTCGCGATCGAACAGATGCAGTCCCGCGCCGGACTGCACGGCGATCTGGCTCAGCGAATGCGCCAGCACGTCGTGCAGCTCGCGGGCGATGCGGGTGCGCTCCTCCTGCTCGCTCGCGCGCCGCCGCTCGACGATCTGGGCGCGGCGGCGCGCCGCGCGATCCAGGCGGGTGCGCAGCCCGACGCCGATCGCGAAGCACAGGCCGATCAGCAGCGTCGTCAGGGCGATCCGGAACGGATGCCACAGGTGCCCGCTCATGCCGCTGGCCACCACGGCGACGAGCCAGGCCGAGCCGACCGCGCCCAGCGCCCAGCCGAGCGCGCCGCGCACGACGGCGCCGACGATGGCGAACGCCAGGGCGATGAACGGCGGACCCGCATCGGGCGGAACGAACAGATCGGCCACGGTGAATGCGGCCACCGCCGCCACCGTCGGCCCCGGCAGGGCGCGGGCGGCCAGCAGCGCCAGGGCGGAGGCCGCCGCCAGCACCGTGCCCAGCAGCACCCAGCGCGGCGCGACGTGCATCCACAGCGAGACCGCGACGGTCGCCGGCACCTGCACGAGGAACGCCACCACGACCGGGACGTACAGCGTCACCCCGGGCGGCGGGCCGAACCGGCGCGCGGTGTCGTCCTGGCGCTGCTCCGGCATGCGGCCAGGCTACTCGTGCGGGCCGGTGGCGCTCATCGGCCCGGCGGAGTGGCCGCGCGTACTCCCGGGGGAGTACGCGTCAGCCGGCGGGCCGGTGTTCGGCGTCGAGGACGCGCGGGCGACCGTGCCGTGCGCGAGCGTGCAGAACTCCGGAGAACCCGGGCGCGTCGCCGAGTCTCCGCGGTGGATCCGGCGGGTCGGACCGGAAACTCCGGAGTTCTGCACGGGTCCCGCGGTCAGGCGGCCGTCGCCGCGGCCAGTGCGTCCACGAGACGGGTCATCGAGGTGCCCAGGCCGAGCCGCTCGGCGATCTCGGCCGCGCGCGCACGGGTCGCGGCATCCATCACCGGAAGGCGGGTGGATGCCACGGCCACCGGCGCGCTGTCGGCGACGCGCACCACCGCGGGGGCCGCCTGGAGGTAGTCGTGCGCCGCGCCGATCTTGGCGCGGATGCGCGGCGTGATCCCCGGGTCGTCCTGCGCGGCGGCGGCGATGATCGCGGCCAGCGAGCCATAGGCGTTCAGCAGCGTCGCGGCGGATTTCTCGCCGATTCCGGAGACGCCCGGCAGGCCGTCGGAGGGATCGCCGCGCAGCGTGGCGAAGTCGGCGTACTGTGCGGCGCCGATGCCGTACCGATCGCGGATCGCCGTGTCCGTGAGCACATCGAGATTGCTCATCCCGCGGGCGGTGTACACGACCCGCACAGCGCGGTCGTCGTCGACGAGCTGGAACAGGTCGCGGTCGCCGGTGATCACGTCCACCGGCATGTCGGCGCGGGCGGCGAACGTGCCGATGACGTCGTCCGCCTCGAATCCGGGGGCGCCGACGATCGGCAGGCCGAGCGCTTCCAGGGTCTCGCGGATGAGCGGGACCTGCGTGGTCAGCGCCTCGGGCACCTCTTCGATGTCGGAGCCGCCCTCCACGATCCGGGCGACGCGATGCGCCTTGTACGTCGGGATCAGGTCGACCCGCCACTGCGGGCGCCAGTCGTCGTCCCAGCAGGCGATCAGGTCGGTGGGGGCGTAGGCCGCCACGAGCTTCGCGATGATGTCCAGGAACCCGCGCACGGCGTTGATCGGCGTGCCGTCGGGTGCCTTCACCGAGTCGGGGACCCCGTAGAACGCCCGGAAGTACAGGGACGCGGAATCGAGCAGAAGCAGCTTCTCGGAGCGTGGCGCGGGCATGCGGCAAGCATGCCACGGCACGGGGACGGCCCTCAGTCCGCGTCCTCGGCGAGGGTGTCGTGGATGCGGTGCAGGTCGACCAGCAGCGACCCCACGAGCACCCAGTGCCCCGACCTCGGCGCCGAGACGGTCAACGGCCGGGTCAGGGCGGGCTCCTCCTCGTCCACCGGGGCCGGCTCGCTCTCGTCCTCGAGTCGGTGCACGAGCAGCCGCACATCGTGCGCCGCCCGGCGCAGCTGCTCGGCGATCGCCGCCGCCGTCGGCTCGCCGTGCAGGCTGTCGTCGTACCGGTCGTAGACCGTGCGCGTCATCCCGATCGTCTGGATCACCACGGTGGAGAAGCGGTCCAGCAGCCGCTCCAGCTCGGTCAGCTCGGCCCGATGGCGTCCGGCGCGCGGGTTCAGGGTGAGCGATTCGACCGCGTCCTGGATGGCCACCTCCGCGGCATCCCGCATCGGCCGCAGGAGGCGGGCGGTGACGATGAGCTCGGTGAGGTCGGCGGGGGACTGCGGCCGGACCAGCGCCCAGGCCAGGCGGTCCAGCGTGGCGGCCAGCTCGGCGCCCAGGCGATCCACGGCGCGGTGGGCGGGCACGACGGCCACCGGCGGCACCAGGGCGATGTTCACGACGAAGCCGATGACCGCGCCGAGCATGGTCTCGATGATCCGATCCACGGCGTACCCCTGCGTGCCCGTGCCCAGCGCCAGCACCAGCATCGCGCTGATCGCGACCTGGTTCGCCGTGCCCGCGGTCATCCGCAGCGACCAGGCGAGCACCAGCGCGATGAGGATCGCCAGCAGGATGATCCACGTCCCGTTGCCCAGCAGCAGCCCCAGGACGCTGGCCACCGCGACGCCCACGATCACCCCGACCGTGCGCTCGATCGCCTTGGAGAACGACTGGTTCAGGCTCGGCTGCACCACCAGCAGCGCGGCGATCGCGGCGAACACCGGCAGCGGTCCGGGCAGGAGCCAGCCCGCGAGCAGCCACGCCGCCACCGTGGCCACCGCCGACTTCAGCACCTGCAGCAGCGGGGAGCGACGGCTGGCCCGGAAGGTCGCGGTCATGCGCATGGGTCCACGGTATTGCGCCGGCCGTCGCCGCGCGTCCTATAGTCATCGACTATGGACGACGCACACCGGGCCGAGTTCGGCGCACTGCTGCGCGAACGGCGCGCATCGGTCGATGAGACCCTCGCCGCGCTGGCCGCCGATCTGGCGGCGCTGGCCTCGGCGCGCACCGACACGACCGCCGACGACGAGCACGATCCGGAGGGCGTCACGCTCTCCGGGGAGTGGTCGCGGCTGGAGGGCCTGCGCGTGGCGCAGGAGCGCGACCGCGATGCGCTGGACGCCGCGCTCGCGCGGTGGGATGCCGGGGACTACGGCATCTGCCAGGGGTGCGGGCGTCCCATCCCGGTCGGGCGGCTGCGGGTGCGGCCGATGGCGACGCTGTGCGTCACGTGTGCGGAGCGCGCCGGCGGCTGATCGGCTCGCCCGGCGTGCGCACTCTCACGACGCCGGGCGGCGCCGCTGCAGGTCGCGGGCGGCCTCGCCCGGAGGTCGATCCAGCAGCCGGTTCGCCCAGGTGAGGTCCCAGCCGGCGTTCTGCGCCCGCGAGGCGCGCAGGCTCTCGGTGGTGTGCTCGGTGGCGCGCGGGAGGCTGGCCAGGAACGTGTCGTAGCGGCGCAGCCGCACCCCCAGCATCGTCGAGGTGGAGCCGATCCGGTCCACGTCCGCCCACGGAATGCGCCCGCCGGCGCCCAGTCGCAGCCCGTCGTCGTCCGCGACGATCGCCACGCTGCGCCGCCACTGCTGCGCGAACGCGATCCCGCCGCCCACGCCGAAGAATCCGATCGCGCCGACGCCGACGATGAGGTTCAGCGTCTTGGTCGGCGCGAGGGCGAGGACGACCACGCCCATCGCGGCGAACAGCACGCACACCACGAGCATGATGATGAGGGTGCGGCGGGACGAGACGATCTTCAGCGGTTCGGTGGACGCGGTCACCCCTCCAGGCTACGGGGAGCGAGGCCGCGTCCGCGCCGGATCACGGCGCCCGGGAACATCGCGGATGCCCGGGGCGTTCTGATACTGTAGATCGTCACTCGTGTGGCTCGTTTCGCACGCGCTCGTGGCATCCGCAACACAATCCGCTTCGCTCCGGCACGTTCCGCTCGCCCGTTCGCACTGTGAATGGGAGAGGTCGGCGTCCGGGGCCCGACATCCAACCCAACAAGGACAACCCACTACATGACTACCGCAACGACCGCCCCGGCCGCCAAGCAGGTCGCGATCAACGACATCGGATCTGCCGAGGACTTCCTGGCCGCGGTCGAGAAGACGCTGAAGTTCTTCAACGACGGCGACCTCATCGAAGGAACCGTCGTCAAGATCGACCGCGACGAGGTCCTCCTCGACGTCGGCTACAAGACCGAGGGTGTGATCCCCTCCCGCGAGCTTTCCATCAAGCACGACGTCGACCCCAACGAGGTCGTGAACGTCGGCGACCTGGTCGAGGCCCTGGTCCTCCAGAAGGAGGACAAGGAAGGCCGCCTCATCCTGTCCAAGAAGCGCGCCCAGTACGAGCGCGCCTGGGGCGACGTCGAGAAGATCAAGGAAGAGGACGGCGTGGTGACCGGTCAGGTCATCGAGGTCGTCAAGGGCGGTCTGATCGTCGACATCGGCCTGCGCGGCTTCCTGCCCGCCTCGCTGATCGAGCTGCGCCGCGTCCGCGACCTGACCCCGTACCTGGGCCAGGAGCTGGAGGCGAAGATCCTCGAGCTGGACAAGAACCGCAACAACGTGGTGCTGTCGCGCCGCGCGCTGCTGGAGCAGACCCAGTCCGAGTCGCGCACCAACTTCCTGAACAACCTGCACAAGGGCCAGGTCCGCAAGGGCACGGTGTCCTCGATCGTCAACTTCGGCGCGTTCGTCGACCTGGGCGGCGTGGACGGCCTGGTGCACGTGTCCGAGCTCAGCTGGAAGCACATCGAGCACGCCAGCGAGGTCGTCGAGGTCGGCCAGGAGGTCACGGTCGAGATCCTCGAGGTCGACCTGGACCGCGAGCGGGTCTCGCTGTCGCTGAAGGCGACCCAGGAGGACCCGTGGCAGGTCTTCGCCCGTACCCACGCGATCGGCCAGATCGCACCGGGCAAGGTCACCAAGCTGGTTCCGTTCGGCGCATTCGTGCGGGTCGCGGACGGCATCGAGGGCCTCGTGCACATCTCCGAGCTGTCCGGCAAGCACGTCGAGCTCGCCGAGCAGGTCGTGTCGGTGGGCGAAGAGGTCTTCGTCAAGGTCATCGACATCGACCTGGAGCGTCGCCGCATCTCGCTGTCGCTGAAGCAGGCGAACGACGCGGTCGACCCGTTCGGCACCGAGTTCGACCCGGCCCTCTACGGCATGGCCACCGAGTACGACGAGAACGGGGAGTACAAGTACCCCGAGGGCTTCGACTCGGAGACCAACCAGTGGAAGGAAGGCTTCGACGAGCAGCGCGAGAAGTGGGAGCAGGAGTACGCGGCTGCCCAGGCGCGCTGGGAGGCCCACAAGGCGCAGGTCGCCAAGGCGCAGGAGGCCGAGGCCGCAGGCTTCGCCGCCGTCGAGCCGGCCGCCTTCGCCGGCGAGTCGTCGTCGAACCAGGGTGGTGGCACCCTCGCCGACGACGAGGCGCTGGCCGCGCTGCGTGAGAAGCTCTCCGGTCGCTGATCGGCAGACGCACCCCGTGAGAAGGGGCCGGAACCCGCGGGTTCCGGCCCCTTCTCCGATCCCGACGCGATAGCGTCTGCGATATGGCTTTCGGCGGCTTCGGCGACACGGCGGGCGGTCGCGACCGCAGCTTCGAACGCGCCGCCGCGCTGAACCAGCTTCTGCTCGGTCTGGTCGTGCTGGTGATCACGGTGATGCTCGTCGCGTCGCCGGCGGCGTCCGGGATGCCGCTGTTCTTCGCCGGCATCGTGCTGGTCTTCATCGCCACCGGTGCGGCGGTCATCGTGCCGTGGAACCGGATCAACGCGTGGTGGCTCACGGCCGTCCCGGTCGCCGACATCCTGGCGATCACCCTCATGCGGCTCGCCGATCCGAGATCCGGGATCGGCCTGCTGTGGGTGTTCCCCGCGATCTGGCTGTCCTCCACCTTCGGCCTGGTCGGCGCGGTGGGCGGCAGCGCGACGATCCTGGCCGCCTTCGCGGTCACCGTGATCGGGCCGACCGGACTGCCGTCCGGGTACTCGGCGCTGCTGCTTCCGCTGGTCATCGTCATCGTCAGCGGGACCAGCTATGCGACGGCGCGTCGCTCGGCGGCGCAGCGGATGCTGCTGGGCAAGCAGGCGCGGGTGCTGGCGACGGCCCTGGACCGCTCGCGACGGCAGGAGCAGGAGGTCGCCGAGCTGATCGATGCGGTCGACTTCGGCCTGATCCGCATCGCGCAGGACGGCGCGGTCTCGATTGCGAACGAGGCGCCCGCACCGCTGCAGCGCACGCTCGTGCAGGGGTCCCGTGACGGCGGACCGCCGGTCTTCGGGGCCGACGGCACGACGCCGCTGGCCGACGACGAGATGCCGCTGCAGCGCGCGCTGCGGGGGCAGGCGTTCGACACCCAGGTGCTGTGGTTCGGCGAACCGGGGCCGGACAGCATCGCGCTGGCGATCTCGGTCCGGCGGCTGAAGGACCGGGACAGCGCCGACGCCGGTGCGGTGCTGGTCTCGCGCGATGTCACCGGCGAGCTGCGGGCGCTGCGGGCCCGCGACGAGCTGGTCGCCTCGGTGTCGCACGAGCTGCGCACGCCGCTGACCTCGATCCTCGGCTACCTGGACCTCGCGATCGACGACCCGGACGTGCCGGCCGGTGCGCGTCGGGGACTGGAGATCGCGGAGCGCAACGCCGAGCGGCTGCTGGGGATCATCGCCGACATCCTCGCCGCATCCAGCGACTCGGGCCGGTCGGTCGACCTGACGATCACCCCGGTCGACACCGACGTCGCCGACGTCGTGCACGCTGCTGCCGAGTCGCTGGAGAACCGTGCGACCGAGGTCGCCGTGACGCTGGACACGTCCGGGGTCGAGCCCGCCGTCGCCTACGCGGACCCGCTGCGGGTGCGACAGATCCTGGACAACCTGATCGTGAACGCCATCAAATACAACCGGCCGGGCGGTGTCGTGACACTCGGATGCACGACCAGCGAGGACTCCACCTGGATCCTCGTGCGCGACAGCGGCATCGGGATGACCGAGGCCGAGATGTCCGGACTGTTCGAGCGGTTCTACCGTGCGCAGCGCATCCGCTCGGGCGCCCGCACCGGGACCGGGCTGGGGCTGGCGATCAGCCGGCAGCTGGCGCGAGCGCACGGCGGCGACATCACCGTGCGCAGCACGCCCGACGTCGGCTCGACCTTCATCGTCCGGCTGCCGGCGACCCGCGCGGCGGCCGCGCCGGCACCGCGCGTCGCCGTGACGCAGCCGGAGGAGCACGAGAGCGCGCCGGCGCCAGACGAGGAGGAACGATGATCCTCCTGGATCAGGTGACGCTGTCGGCGGTGACCGCGCTGGTCGTGGTCGTCAGCGGCATCTACTTCATCATCGAGACGTTCGCCCGGCGCGACGAAGGCGCCGGGCGGGTGTGGTCGCTGGGATTCCTGGGGGCCATGCTCACCAGCCTGTCGTACATGGTGTGGGCCGCCGACCCGGCCATCACCTGGGGAGTGGTGATCGGCAACGGGACGTTCGTCGCGGGGACGGGGTGCATGTGGCTGGGATGCCGGCGCTTCAACGCGCGCCGGATGACCGTCACGGCCCTCGTCGTCGGTGTGGCCGCGGTCGGCGCGTCGGTCGCGGTGCTGGCGGCCGGTCCCGAGGGCGGGGCGTGGGCCGGCGCGCTGTGGATGTTCGTCTGCCTGATGGTGTTCGCCGGGCTGGGCGCGGGGGAGTCCCTGCGCGGCGAGATGGGCCGCTACCGCACGGCGCGGGCGCTCGCCGCCGTGCTGGGGCTGCAGTCGCTGTTCTACGTGGGCCGGACGATCGTCGCGCTCCTGGCCGGGTTCGACAGCCCGCTGTTCCAGACCGTGTTCGGCACGGCCGTGACCAGCGTCCTGACCGTCATCCTCACCATCGTGGCGCTGGTGGTGACCTCCGTCCTGCGCGCCGACCGCGCCGTGGACCGCGGGCCGCTGCTGACGGCGTCCGTCTCGCTCCTGGGCACCGAGGGCGTGCTGCCGCACGGCTCGTTCCTCCGCCTGCTCGACCAGGCCCTGGCGCGGGCGTCCGGCCGCGGCGAGCAGATCGCGGTCATCGCGGTGCGGGTCGAGGACCTGCCCCAGATCGCCTCGGCCTTCGGCGCCGAGACCGCCCGCGCCGTGGCCGAGGCCTGCCGCGCCAGCGTGGTGCGCAACGTGCCCGCGCTGGCCCTGGTCGGCGAGGACGGTCGGAGCGGGCTCCTGCTCGCCCTCCGCGCCCTGTCCGAGCCGGATGCCCGGCGGCAGGGGGCGATCGTCTCGCGTGGCCTCGTGGACGACCTGGGCGGCGTGTCGGGGGGCGTCATCCCCGTGGTGGGCGTCGGCATCGGGCTGTCCGGGCCGGGCGCCGAGGACACGCACGCGGTGGTGGCCGTGGCACGTGCGGCCGCTCGTCGCGCCGCCGACACCATCGGGACCTCGGTCCTGATCGGCGATCCCGCCGACGTCAGCGGGCCGTGAGCCGGTACCCGACGCCGCGGACGGTCTCGATCCAGCGGGGGCGGGACGGGGACTCGCCGAGCTTGCGGCGCAGGTTGGCCATGTGCACCTCGATGACGCGCGAATCGCTGTCGCTGAGGTACTCGCTGCCGGTGTAGCGCTGGCCGCGCAGCATGAGGGCCAGCTCGCCCTTGCCGACCACCCGCCGCCGGGCCGACATCAGCTCGGAGAGGATGTCGAACTCGCTGCGGGTCAGCTCCAGCGCCACGCCGTCGACCGAGGCGAGCCGCATCTCGATGCTCAGCCGCAGCCCGTTGTGCTCGAGCCAGTCGGTGCCGGCGGTGGCCGCGGCGGCGTCCGCCGGGTGATCGGACGGCTCGGCCGGGCGCTGCCCGCCGGGCAGCGGCATCCGCGACCGGCGCAGCAGGGCCTCGATCCGGGCACGCAGCTCGCGGGGGCGGAACGGCTTGGTCACGTAGTCGTCGGCTCCGGCATCCAGCCCCTGCAGGGCGTCGATCTCCTCGGCGCGCGCGGTGAGGATGACGATGTAGGTCGAGCTGATCGCGCGGATGCTGCGGGCGGTGGCGAAGCCGTCCATGCCGGGCATGTTCACGTCGAGCGTGGTCACGATCGGATCGACCAGGCGGACCAGGTCCACGCCGTCCTGGCCGGTGCCGGCGGTGTGGACGCGGAAGCCCGCCTGCTGGAGCACGTCGGCGAGCAGGGAGCGGATGTCGTCCTCGTCCTCGATCACCACGGCGACACGCCCGGGGTCCCCCTGTTGATCCACGCGCTCCCCCTCCTGGGCCGCAGTCGCCATGCGCCCCGGCTCGGCGACCTCCGCCAGGATATCCCAGAACACACTGCGGAAGCCCTCGGCTGCCATGGTCGACACTCCGTTCATGAGCAGCTGGGCTTGCCCTGGTAGCTGCCGGAGGAGTCGGCGAGCGAGAAGAAGATCTTGGGGCTGTCGGCCCAGTTCCAGCCAGCGACGGTGCGTCCGGTGATCGACGGCAGCGCCGCGCAGGTCGAGGTCGGGGTGAACTGCAGGCTGGGCAGGGTCACGGCCGTGGCCCAGTTCCACGTGCCGTCGCTGGTGTCGGTGGTGACGGTCGCGGCGGACAGATCGGCCCGCACGGTGATGGAGGACGTGGATGCCGGGGCCGACACCCGGAAGGTCAGGTACACGTTGCGCTGGTGCTGTTTCTTCGCGCCCCACGCGTCGTAGGTCATGGCGGTGATCGTGCAGGTGCCCACCGGCGTGCCCTGCGCCGTCATCGCGGTGCAGGTGCCGTAGGTCGGCCAGGTGCCGGCCGAGACGGTGGCGGCCGCGTAGCCGCGGTCGGTCCAGGCTGCGCTGGTGTCGGCGACCGCGGCGCCGCCGAGCAGCAGCGCGAACACGGCGGCGATCACCACGACGACGAGCGCACGCCGGTGCGCCGTCGGTCGGGTGTGGGCGCCGTGCTCTGCCGGGTTCACGGTGCGGTCGCCTCCTGCAGCCTGCGGCGCTCGCGGCGCGAACCGGCCAAGGGAGCGGTCGGCGTCGCCGTGGGCTCGGGACGGGTGGCCGGGGTCATCCAGGTGAAGGCGATGAGAGCCAGCACGCCGACCAGCAGTGCGATCATGACACCCGGGGCCATCAGCCTCTGGAGCAGGGCGCCCGCCCCCGCCAGCTGCACCCTCGGCGCCCAGACCTCGGCGCCGACCTGGTAGTCGAGCGCGTCTGCGAACTCGTTGTTGTCGCCCTTCAGCGTGATGGTGTAGCCCTCGCCGTGCGCGGCGATCGATTCGATCCGGTGCGTGACCAGATCGTGGGTGAGCGCGTTGGGGAGGCTGACGACGTCGCCGGGGGCGAGGGTGTCGGCGGCGACGGGCGTGTCCACCACGAGGTCGCCGGTCATGATCCCCGGCTCCATCGAGCCGGAGATCACGATGAGGGGCTTGATCAGGCCGGCCGCCGTGGCGCCCCAGACCAGGCCGCAGGCGACGCCGACGACGGCCAGCGTCCACAGGACGGCGAGTGCGCAGCGGTGAAGGACGACCATGATGTGCTCTTCTCGTGGTGGGTGTCGGGCGATCAGGCGGTGGCGGTGCCGGCGATGGTGACCTGGACGGTGCCGCTCTTGCCCTGGTTGCCCGCGGCCCAGTCGGCGGGGGCCGCGACGGTCAGCGTGATCGTCGTGGTGGCGCCCGCGCCGCCGGCGGCGGTGAGGGTGCCGGTGGCGGGGGTCGCGGTCAGGGTCGGGGCGGTGGTGAAGGTGCTGCCGGCGGTCCACGCGGCGGTGGCGGTGAGGGCGGCGTTCGCGGTGCCGGTGTTCTTCACCTGGAGCGTGACGGTGCGGGTCTGGCCGGGCAGCATGTTGGCGAACGTCGCGGCCGGAACCACCAGCTGGATGCTGCCGGCGTTGTCGGACTCGACCCAGCTGCTGCCGTCCAGCGAGCCCTGGAGGTTGAATGTGGCGGCCTGGGCCGGCGCGGAGAAGAACACGTTGTCGGTCCAGGCGGCGCTGGTCACGGCCGCGCCGATGCCGCCCACCGCGAGCAGGGCGAGGGCGCCGGCGATGATCGGGCGGCGCTTGCGGGCCTGGCGTGCGGTGCGTCGGGCGGTGCGAGTGGTGGTGTCGTTCATGGGTGCTGCCTCTCAGAAGTTGCGGACCGGGCCGTCGGGTGCGGTGCTCCGGTGATGTGCGATGAGATGACGGTAGAACGGCGTCCTCAAGCGCCCCTCAGGCGCGGCTCAAGGCCGCCCAAGGGTATGGATCTTGAGCGGATGCTGAGGCGTGGCATCCTCGTAGTCATGCCTTTGATCGCAGTGACCGGCGGAATCGCCTCGGGGAAGTCGACGATCGCACGGCGGCTCGCCGCGCACGGCGCGGTCGTCGTCGATGCGGACGCGCTCGTCCACGAGGTGCAGCAGCCGGGTTCGCCGGTGCTCGATGGGATCGCCGCGGAGTTCGGGGCCGGCATGCTGCGGGAGGACGGGTCGCTGGACCGCGCCGCGCTGGGGGCCCGGGTCTTCGGCCATCCCGACCGGATCGCACGGCTGAACGCCATCGTGCATCCGGCCGTCGGGGCCGAGTCGCAGCGCCGGTTCGCGCAGGCCCGGGCCGCGGACCCCGATGCGGTCGTGGTGTACGACGTGCCGCTGCTGGTGGAGGCGCGGGGGACCGGCGAATGGGACCTCGTCGTCGTCGCGCACGCCCCGGCCGAGATCCGCCAGCGGCGCCTGGTCGAGCTGCGCGGCATGGCCGCCGACGACGCCCGCGCGCGGATCGCGTCGCAGGCGACGGATGCGCAGCGGCTGGCGGTCGCCGACGTCGTGATCGACACCTCCGGATCGATGGCGCACACCGAGGAGCAGACGGATGCGCTGTGGCAGCGGCTGAGCTCCGGCATCCGCGGCCGCCACGATGTCCCAGGCGCGACGTAGCCTGGAGGGATGCAGACCACCCGCTCCGTCCGGCCGTTCGAGGTCGTCAGCGAATACATGCCCAGCGGCGACCAGCCGCAGGCCATCGAGCAGCTCGCCGCGCGCATCAACGCCGGCGAGACCGACGTCGTCCTGCTCGGGGCCACCGGCACCGGCAAGTCCGCGACGACGGCATGGCTGATCGAGAGGGTGCAGCGCCCGACGCTGGTGCTGTCGCACAACAAGACGCTGGCCGCCCAGCTGGCCAACGAGTTCCGCGATCTCATGCCGCACAACGCGGTGGAGTATTTCGTCAGCTACTACGACTACTACCAGCCCGAGGCGTACGTCCCGCAGACCGACACCTTCATCGAGAAGGACTCCTCGGTCAACGCCGAGGTCGAACGGCTGCGCCACTCCACCACCAACTCGCTGCTGTCCCGCCGGGACGTCGTCGTGGTCAGCACCGTCTCGTGCATCTACGGCCTCGGGGCGCCCGAGGAGTACATGCGCGCCATGGTGGCGCTCCAGGTGGGGGAGCGGTACGACCGGGACGCCCTGATCCGCCAGTTCATCTCGATGCAGTACAACCGCAACGACGTCGACTTCTCCCGCGGCAACTTCCGTGTGCGCGGCGACACGATCGAGATCATCCCGGTGTACGAGGAGTACGCGATCCGGATCGAGCTGTTCGGCGACGAGATCGAGGGGCTGTACATGCTGCACCCGCTCACCGGCGACGTCGTGCAGAAGCTCGACTCGGTGCCGATCTTCCCGGCGTCGCACTATGTGGCCAGCACCGAGGTCGTCCAGCGCGCGATCGGCACGATCGAGGCCGAGCTGGCCGAGCGCCTGGGCGAGCTCGAACGGCAGGGCAAGCTGCTCGAGGCGCAGCGGCTGCGCATGCGCACCACGTTCGACCTCGAGATGCTGCAGCAGCTCGGGTTCTGCTCGGGCATCGAGAACTACTCGCGGCACCTGGACGACCGGCAGCCCGGCGAGCCGCCGCACACGCTGCTGGACTTCTTCCCGGACGACTTCCTGCTGGTCATCGACGAGTCTCACGTGACGGTGCCGCAGATCGGCGCCATGTACGAGGGGGATGCCTCGCGCAAGCGCACGCTCGTCGAGCACGGCTTCCGGCTGCCCAGCGCCCTGGACAACCGCCCGCTGCGCTGGGACGAGTTCAAGGAGCGCATCGGGCAGACCGTGTACCTGTCCGCGACGCCCGGCCGCTACGAGATGGGCATCGCCGACGGCGTGGTGGAGCAGATCATCCGGCCGACCGGGCTGGTCGACCCGCAGATCGTGGTCAAGCCCTCCAAGGGGCAGATCGACGATCTGCTCGAGGAGATCCGGGTCCGCGCCGAACGCGACGAGCGGGTGCTGGTCACCACGCTGACCAAGAAGATGGCGGAGGAGCTGACCGACTTCCTCGGCGAGCACGGGGTGCGGGTGCGGTACCTGCACTCCGACGTCGACACGCTGCGCCGCGTCGAACTGCTCACCGAGCTGCGCGCGGGCGTGTACGACGTGCTGGTGGGCATCAACCTGCTGCGGGAGGGGCTCGACCTGCCCGAGGTGTCGCTGGTGGCGATCCTGGACGCCGACAAGGAGGGGTTCCTGCGCTCGGGCACATCGCTGATCCAGACGATCGGCCGCGCCGCCCGCAACGTCTCCGGCGAGGTGCACATGTACGCCGACAACATGACCGACTCGATGCGGACCGCGATCGACGAGACCGACCGGCGGCGCGAGAAGCAGGTCGCCTACAACCTCGAGCACGGGATCGACCCGCAGCCGCTGCGCAAGCGCATCGCCGACATCACCGACGTGCTGGCGCGGGAGGGCGCCGACACGGCCGCGATGATGTCCAAGCGGGATGCCGCCAAGTCGAAGTCCGGCAAGGGCAAGAGCCCGACGCCGCGGCTGCGCCGCGAGGGCATCGCGGCGGAAGGGGCCACCCAGCTGGAGGACACGATCGCCGACCTCACCGCGCAGATGCTCGCGGCCGCCGGCGAGCTGAAGTTCGAGCTGGCCGGACGCCTGCGCGACGAGGTGCAGGACCTGAAGAAGGAGCTGCGCGCGATGGAGAACGCCGGTCACGCGTGATCGGCGGGATCGGCTAGCGTGAGCGTGTGAGGACCCGCAACGGCCGCAGGCTGCTCGTGGCGGCCGTGGTCGCCGCCGGTGCCGTCGCCGTCCTCGGGGTCGTCCTGGCCGGCCCGCTGGAGGTGGGGGCGCCGCGGTGGAATCCCGCACCTCCGGTGCGCACTGCGCAGCCCCGGCCGACGCTGACCGGGCAGGCCACACCGCCGCCGTCGCTGGCCGGCGCCGAGGGAGCGGCCGGGGTCATCCGGATCATCCTGGCCATCGTGTTCGCCCTGGCCGTCGCCCTGCTGGTGGCCGTCGTGGTCGTGGTCCTGGTGCGCCGATTCCGGCAGCGACGCCGGAGGGTGCGGCGTGCCGCCGAGGCGGCATCCGAATCCGGCGCCGCCACCGTCACCGACACCGCCGTCGCCGCGCCCGTCGTGCAGCGGGGCATCGCGCGCGCCCTTCAGATCCTGGACGAGGAGCGCACACCCGACGATGCGATCGTGCAGGCCTGGCTGGGGCTGGAGGACGCGGCCCGACAGGCGGGCGCGCGCCGGGCGGCGTCGGAGACGCCCGCCGAGTACGCCGCACGGATCATCCGCCGCTTCGAGACGAACAGCTCGGCCACCGACATCCTGCTGCGCCTGTACCAGGATGTGCGGTTCGGGGGCCGGCACGCCGACGAGGGCACCGTGCGCACCGCGCGGGAGTGCCTGCTGCACCTCCAGCGGTCCTGGCACGACCCGGCCGATCGGCCTACGGCATCGGCGCCGTCCCCGGGAGGCGAACGATGAACCGGGCCGCCGCCGGACCGGTCGTGGCCGGAACGGCGCTCGGCGCGGTCACCGGGTTCGTCCTGTGGGGGCTGGGCATGTCGTGGCCGGCCGGGGTCGCCGTGGCGCTGTTCGGACTGGCCGGCGGCATCGCCTGGGCCGGGTTCGCCGGCGGCGACCGGCCCCTGTACGCCCGCACGCACGCCGAGCCGCGGCCGGGAACACGCTCGGACATGACCCAGATCGCGTGGTCGCTGCGCGGCCGCAACGGCGAGATCAGCGACAGCGGCGTGAAGCGGCTGCGCGCCTTCGCCCGGGCCCGGCTCGGCCGGCACGGCCTGGACCTGGACGACGAACGGGATGCCGCGCAGATCCGCGTGCGGCTCGGCCCGGCCGGCGCGGACCCCCTCCTCGGCGGGCACGTGCGTTCGATCGCCGAGGTGGAACGCTGCCTGGACGCGCTGGAGGCGCTCGAGAAGACGACCGCGGACGGCCCGCAGACGCGGGCGACGCAAGGGAGAGGATGAGCCGTGACCGAAGCCGACGTGCCCCCGGAGCCGTCCTACCCGCCCGAGCGGGTCGGCGAGCTCGCCGCCGCCGTCCTCGCCGAGGTGGGCACGGCCGTGGTCGGACTGCAGGAGCCGCTGCGGCAGGCGCTGGCGGCGATCCTGGCCGGCGGACACGTGCTGTTCGAGGACGTCCCCGGGCTCGGCAAGACGCTGGCCGCACGCTCGATCGCGCAGGCCTGCGGGCTGGATTTCCGCCGCCTGCAGTGCACACCCGACCTGCTGCCGTCGGACATCACCGGCTCGTACGTGTACGCGCCGGCCACCGGGACGTTCGAGTTCCGCCCCGGGCCGGTGTTCACCGGGCTGTTCCTGGCCGATGAGCTGAACCGCACCGCGCCGAAGACCCAGTCCGCACTCCTGGAGGCGATGGCGGAGGGACAGGTGACGGTCGAGGGCACGAGCTACCCGCTGCCGCGGCCGTTCCACATGATCGCCACCGCCAACCCGATCGAGTACGAGGGCACGTATGCGCTGCCGGAGGCGCAGCTGGACCGGTTCCTGGTGCGGCTCAGCGTCGGCTACCCCGACCGGGACGGCGAGGAGCAGATCCTCGCCAACCGCATCGCACGGCGCACCGAGACCGCGCAGGTGGCCCGGGTGATCGATGCCGCGCAGCTGCGGGCCATGCAGTCCGGGGTCGAAGCGGTGCACGTGGACCCCGACATCCTGCGGTACTGCGTCGAGCTGGCGGCCGCGACGCGCAGCGATCCGTCGGTCGAGGTCGGCGCCTCGCCGCGCGGCTCGCAGGCCCTGATGCTGGTGGGCCGCGCCCGGGCGGTGATCGACGGCCGAGACTACGTCACGCCCGACGACGTCAAGGCCGTCGCCGTGCCCGCCCTGGCCCACCGGCTCTCGCTCACCCCGGGCGCGTGGGCGGCCGGCACCGATCCCGCGCGGGTGATCGAGGCCATCCTGCAGAAGGTGCCGGTGCCGCCGACCGTGGCCCGGTCCGCTGCGGGCGCGTGATGACCCGGATGCTGTCGCCGGCGCCGATCGCGGGGATCGGCGTGGGCATCGTCCTGCTCGGGGTCGCGCTGGCCTTCGGCCGGGTCGACCTGGCCGTGCCCGGCGTGGTGCTCCTGGTGGCGGCGGCGCTCGCGCTGGCCGCCGGCGGCCAGCGGACGGAGGTCGAGCTGGGCCTGGAGCGCGGCGACCCCGAGCCCGCACCGGACGGCCCGGTGGTGGTCCCGGTGACGATGAGCGTGCAGGCCGCGGGCGCCGAGACGATCCTGGTCACCGTCACCGAGCTGCAGCATCGCACCCGACGGATCGCGGTCGCCGGGCCGGTCGCGCGCACCCTGCTGCGGATCCGCACCCCGCACTCCGGCGATCAGGAGCTCGTGCGCGCCGACGCCGTCGCCATCGGCCCGGACGGCGCATGGACCAGCATCGCGCCGACGCGCACCCGGCTCTCGGCGCGGGTCCAGCCGCCGGCCGAGCCGGTGCGGTTCCTGCCGCTGCCGCCCGACCCCGCGGGGCTGACCGGAGCGCACGACGCCTCGCGGCCGGGGGACGGGGGCGAGTTCCGCGACATCCATCCGTTCGCTCCCGGCGACCGGCTGCAGCGCATCGACTGGAAGGCCACCGCCCGCCTGGCCCGGCGCCCGGGCGAGCTGTTCGTGCGGCGCACGTTCGCGACCTCGGACGTGGATGTCGCCCTCATCCTGGACGACGGCGAGGACATCACCGGGCGGGTGGGCGACTGGGCGCACGGCGACCGCTCGCTCGGACTTCCGGGGTCGATGGACATCGCCCGCCGCGCCGCCTGGTCTCTGGCCGCCGCCTACCTCGACGCGGGTGACCAGGTGTCCTTCCAGCAGCTGTCCCGGCCCGGCGGCGCGGTCCGGCGGGGCTCGGGCGCCCGGCACCGCGAGCGGCTCCGCGCCGCGATCGCCGCCTCGCCGCCGCAGCCGCGGCTCAGCCGGACCCGCACGCCGCAGGTGGCGCGCGGGGCCCTGATCGTGCTGCTGTCGACGTTCCTGGACGACGAGACGGTGCGCCTGGCCGGCGTGTGGCGGGCGGCCGGGCACCGGGTGCTGGCGGTGGACACCCTGCCCAGGCTGCAGTCCGAGCGGCTGCGACGGGAGGAGATCGCGGCATCGCGGATGGTGCTCGGCCTGCGCGCCGACCGGCTGCGCGACATCACCGCGATGGGCGCGGACGTCCTGGCCTGGGATGGGGATGCCGGTGCCCGCACCGCCCGGCTGCGGACGCTGTCACGGATGAGGCGCCGCGGATGAGTGGCGGGCCAGACGACGTGCCGGCGACCAAGCCGGGTTCGACGGCACCGGATTCGACGGCACCGGGTCCGGCGGCACCGGGCCGGGGTCGAGCGGGCTGGAGTCGACCGGCCGCGAGCATCCCGCTGCCGGTGCTCCGGGCGATCCCGGTCGTCCTCGCCTGCTGCGCGTTCGCCCTGCTCCCCGTGCCCTATGCCGTGATCGCCCTCGTGCTCGCGGTCCTCGGCGCCCTCCTGCCGGCCACGCTGGCCACCTGGGGCGTCGCCCTGGTGATCGCGCTGGTCCCGCTGATGCACCCGGCCGCGCCCGCCGACGTCCGGCCCTACCTGGTGCTGGCGCTGGTGCACGCGCTGCACGTGCTCGGCGGACTGAACCTCGCGCTGCCTGCGCTCGGCCGGATGCACCTGCGGGTGCTGGCGCGCCCCGCCCGCCGATACCTGGTGGTGCAGGTCGTCGCCCAGCCGGTGCTGTTCGCGGGCCTGGTGCTGGCGCAGGAGCCCGTGCGCGACGCGCTGCCGCCCGCGGCGGTCGTGCTGGCGACCGCGGCCTGCGCGGTCGCGGTGGTGGTCGTGCTGCGCGTCCTCGCCGCGCGTCGCTGACCGAGGGAGCTCGATCCGGTGCCGTTCGCGGGGAGCGCAGAGCACGTCGCGGCCGGTGTCGGAGGCCGCAAATAGACTTGACCGGTGCCCATCATCCCTGTCGCCAGCCCTGCCCACACCTCGGGAAAGCTCAGCGTCCGCGGCGCGCGCGTCCACAATCTGCGCAACGTCGACCTGGACATCCCCCGCGACGCGCTCGTGGTGTTCACCGGCCTGTCCGGATCCGGAAAGTCCAGCCTCGCGTTCGACACGATCTTCGCCGAAGGACAGCGCCGGTACGTCGAGTCGCTGAGCGCCTACGCCCGCCAGTTCCTGGGGCAGGTGGACCGGCCCGACGTCGACTTCATCGAGGGGCTGAGCCCGGCCGTCTCTATCGACCAGAAGTCGACCAACCGCAACCCGCGCTCGACGGTGGGCACCATCACCGAGATCCACGACTACATGCGCCTGCTGTGGGCACGCGTCGGCATCCCGCACTGCCCCGAGTGCGGCGAGGTGATCCAGCGGCAGACGGTGCAGCAGATCGCCGACCAGCTGATGGAGATGCCCGCACGCACCCGCTATCAGATCGTGGCGCCGGTGGTCACGCAGAAGAAGGGCGAGTTCGTCGACCTGTTCAAAGAGCTCGGCGCCAAGGGCTACGCCCGCGCCGTGGTCGACGGCGAACTCGTCCAGCTGGCCGAGGCGCCCGCGCTGAAGAAGAGCTACAAGCACGACATCGCGGTGGTCGTCGACCGGCTCGTGGCCGGCCCCGACATCCTCAGCCGGGTCACCGACTCGGTCGAGACCGCGCTGGGCCTGGCCGACGGGATCATGCAGGTCAACTTCGTCGACGAAGAGGGGGATGCCGCCTGGCAGAGCTTCTCCGAGAAGCTGGCCTGCCCCAACGGCCACCCGCTGCAGCTGACCGAGATCGAGCCGCGCACGTTCTCGTTCAACGCGCCGTTCGGCGCCTGCCCCACCTGTTCCGGCCTGGGCACGCGGATGTCGGTGGATGTCGACCTCATGCTCGGCGACGACGAGCTGTCGCTGCGCGAAGGCGTCGTGATCCCGTGGACGACCCAGGGCAAGGGGCTGTTCCAGTACTACGAGCGCCTGCTGGAGGGGCTCGCGGACGACCTCGACTTCTCCCTGGACACCCCGTGGCGGATGCTTCCGCAGCGGGTGAAGGACGCCGTGCTGCACGGCGAGAACTTCAAGGTGACGGTGCGGTGGAAGAACCGCTACGGGCGCGAGATGCGCTACACCTCGGGCTTCGAGGGCGTGGTCCCGTACATCGAGCGGCAGTACCTGCAGGCCGAGTCCGACACCCAGCGCCAGCGCTGGGCAGAGTTCCTCCGCGAGGTGCCGTGCGCGGTCTGCAACGGCGACCGGCTCAAGCCCGAGGTGCTCGCGGTGAAGGTCCACGGCCACTCCATCGCCGAGGCCTCCCGGATGAGCCTGGCCGAGGCGCACGAGTACTTCGCCACGCTCGAGCTGACCGCCCGCGAGGCGAAGATCGCGGCGCAGGTGCTGCGCGAGATCCGGCTGCGCCTGGAGTTCCTCATCCAGGTCGGGCTGAACTACCTCAACCTGGGGCGCTCGGCCGGCTCGCTGTCCGGCGGCGAGGCCCAGCGCATCCGGCTGGCCACCCAGATCGGCTCCGGGCTGACCGGAGTGCTGTACGTGCTGGACGAACCGTCCATCGGGCTGCATCAGCGCGACAACCGGCGGCTCATCGAGACCCTGCTCACGCTCCGCGACCTGGGCAACACGCTCATCGTCGTCGAGCACGACGAAGAGACCATCCACGCCGCCGACTGGGTCGTCGACATCGGTCCGCGCGCCGGCGTCGACGGCGGCACCGTGGTGCACTCCGGTCCGCTGGATTCACTCCTGCAGGAGCGCGCGTCGCTGACCGCCGACTACCTGTCCGGGCGACGCGAGATCCCGACGCCGACCCGGCGCCGGAAGATCGACAAGAAGCGCCAGCTGTCGGTGGTGGGCGCACGCGAGAACAACCTGCAGAACGTGAGCGTCGACTTTCCGCTCGGCGTGATGACCGCGGTGACCGGGGTCAGCGGCTCGGGCAAGTCGTCGCTGGTCAACGACATCCTGTACCAGGTCCTCGCGGGCCGGCTCAACGGCGCGCGCACGGTGCCGGGCAAGCACACCCGGGTGACCGGGCTGGACAACCTCGACAAGGTCGTGCACGTCGACCAGGCGCCGATCGGGCGCACCCCGCGGTCCAACCCCGCCACCTACACCGGGGTGTTCGACCGCATCCGGACCCTGTTCAGCGAGACGCCGGAGGCGAAGGCGCGCGGCTACCGCCCGGGCCGGTTCAGCTTCAACGTCAAGGGCGGCCGCTGCGAGGCCTGCTCCGGCGACGGCACCATCAAGATCGAGATGAACTTCCTGCCCGACGTGTACGTCGACTGCGAGGTGTGCCACGGCAAGCGGTACAACCGCGACACCCTCACCGTGCACTACAAGGGCAAGAACATCGCCGAGGTGCTCGAGATGCCGATCTCCGAGGCGGCCGGGTTCTTCGAGCCGATCCAGGCGATCCACCGCTACATGAAGACGCTGGTCGACGTCGGGCTGGGCTACGTCCGTCTCGGCCAGTCGGCCACCACCCTGTCCGGCGGCGAGGCGCAGCGCGTCAAGCTGGCCACCGAGCTGCAGCGCCGGTCCAACGGCCGGTCGGTGTACGTGCTGGACGAGCCGACCACCGGCCTGCACTTCGAGGATGTGCAGCGGCTGCTCGAGGTGCTCAACGGGCTCGTCGACAAGGGCAACACGGTGATCGTCATCGAGCACAACCTGGACGTGATCAAGTCCGCGGACTGGATCATCGACCTGGGTCCCGAGGGTGGCTCCGGCGGCGGCACGATCGTGGCCACCGGGACGCCCGAGCGGGTCGCCCGTGCCGACGGCTCGTACACCGGCGCCTTCCTCTCCGAGATCCTCGACCCGGCCGGATCCCAGCGCAAGGCGGGCTGAGCGCGGATGGCCGACCAGCTCCCGTACAAGCCGAAGCAGGGGGAGATCCCGACCGACCCCGGGGTGTACCGGTTCCGCGACCGCGACGGCCGCATCCTCTACGTCGGCAAGGCGAAGAGCCTGCGCGCGCGCCTGTCGAACTACTTCGCCCCGCTGCACACCCTGCACGAGCGCACCCGCCGCATGGTCACCACGGCGGCATCCGTCGAGTGGACCGTCGTCGGCAGCGACGTGGAGGCGCTGCAGCTGGAGTTCATGTGGATCCAGGAGTACAAGCCGCCGTTCAACGTGCGGTACAAGGACGACAAGTCCTACCCCTACCTGGCCGTCACGCTCGCGGACGAGGCGCCGCGGGTGATCGTGACCCGCAACCACCGGATCAAGGGCGCCAAGTACTTCGGCCCGTACCCGAAGGTGTGGGCGGTGCACGACACGATCGACCTGATGATCAAGGTGTTCCCGATCCGCACCTGCAGCGATGCGTCGTACAAGAAGGCGATGGCCACCGGGCGGCCGTGCTTCCCCGGTCAGATCGGGCGGTGCGGTGGGCCGTGCTCGATGAAGGTCACGATCGAGGAGCACCGCGCGATCGTGGACGACTTCGTCGCGTTCCTCTCCGGCGGCGACGAGCGGTTCCGTACCGAGCTCACGCGCCGGATGCGGGAATCCGCCGCCGCGCTGGACTACGAGGCCGCCGCCGAGTACCGAGACAAGCTGCAGTCGATCGACGCGGTCCTCAGCCGCAGCGCGCTCGTGCTGGCGCCGGACATGGACGCCGATCTGTTCGGCATCGCCGAGGACGAGCTGTCCGCCGCCGTGCAGCACTTCGTCGTCCGCGGCGGGCGGGTGCGCGGGGTGCGGGCGACCACGATCGAGAAGGAGCTGGACATCGCCGGCGGCGAGCTGGTCGACCAGGTGCTGCAGCGGGTCTACGGGGATGCCGCGGCCGCCGACATCCCGCGGCAGATCCTGGTGCCGCACCTGCCCGACGACGCCGCCGATCTGGAGGCCTGGCTGCGCGGAAGGCGGGGTCGGAACGTGGCGATCTCGGTCGCGCAGCGGGGCCGCAAGGCCGAGCTGATGAAGACGGCCACCCTGAACGCCCGGCAGGCGCTGATGCTGCACAAGACCCGCCGCACCAGCGACTACGTCGCCCGCACGCAGGCGCTCACCGATCTGCAGGAGGCGCTCGGCCTGGCCGAGGCGCCGCTGCGCATCGAGTGCTACGACATCTCCCACCTGGCCGGCACGAACGTGGTCGCCTCGATGGTGGTGTTCGAGGACGGCCTGCCCCGCAAGGACCAGTACCGTTCGTTCACGGTCGCCGAGACCACCGACGACACCGATTCGATGAACCAGGTGCTGACCCGGCGGCTGGCGCGGCTGGACGACCCGCGCGAGCAGGAGGACGCCGTCGCCGATGGCAGGAAGCGGCGGTTCTCGTACCCGCCGCAGCTGCTGGTGGTGGACGGCGGGCAGCCGCAGGTCGCGGCGGCCGCGCGCGCCCTGGCCGCGTCCGGACACTCCGAGATCGCGCTGTGCGGCATCGCCAAGCGGCTCGAGGAGGTGTGGCTGCCGGAACAGGACTACCCGGTGATCCTGCCGCGCACCTCCGAGGCGCTCTACCTGCTGCAGCGGCTGCGCGACGAGGCGCACCGCTTCGCCATCACGCATCAGCGCGCGCGCCGCAAGCGCGACATCACCACCGTGCTGGCCGAGGTGCCCGGCCTCGGACCGGCACGCATCCGCGCCCTGCTCCGCCATTTCGGCTCGGTCGCGGCCCTGCGCACGGCCACGCCGGACGAGATCACCCAGCTCCCCGGCATCGGGCCGACACTGGCCGAGGCGGTGCACGTGCACCTCGCGCAGACCGCGCGGGCCTCGGTAGGGTGGACTGGGACAGCGACGGGGGAATGATGGCGGATGGCGGCGATCGCGCGGGCAGCGAGATCCTGATCGTCACGGGCATGTCCGGCGCCGGCAGATCGACCGTCGCCAACGCGCTCGAGGACATGGGCTGGTACGTGGTCGACAACCTGCCGCCGCAGATGCTCAAGCCCCTGCTGGACCTGTCCGGGCTCGCCGCCAGTGCGCTCCCGCGGGTGGCCGCCGTCGTCGACGTGCGCGGCGGCAGCCTGTTCACCGACCTGCCCGAGGTCACCCGGGCCCTGCGCGGTGCGCGGGAGCAGCTGCGGGTGGTGTTCCTGGACGCCTCCGACGATGTGCTGGTGCGCCGCTACGAGGCGGTGCGCCGACCGCATCCGCTGCAGGGCGACGGCACGATCGTGGACGGCATCCGCCGCGAGCGGGAGCGGCTGGCCTCCATCCGCTCCAGCGCGGACGTGGTGATCGACACCACCGATCTGAACATCCATCAGCTGGCCACCCACGTGGTCGAGCTGTTCAGCGAACGCGGGACCGCCCGCCACTCGCTCACGATCCTCAGCTTCGGATTCAAGTACGGCCTGCCGGTGGACGCCGACATGGTGGTCGACATGCGGTTCCTGCCCAATCCGTACTGGGAGGACGAGCTGCGGGCCCTCACCGGCGAGGACGAGCGGGTCCGGGACTTCGTGCTGGCCCAGGAGGGGGCATCCGAGTTCCTGGACGCCTACACCGCGGTCCTGGTGCCCGTGCTGGCCGGCTACCAGCGGGAGAACAAGCGGCACAGCGTCGTGGCCATCGGCTGCACCGGGGGCAAGCACCGATCGGTCGTGATGGCCGGGGCGCTCAGCGAGCGGCTGGCCGAGGTTCCCGGCGTCGCCGTCCGCGTGCAGCACCGGGATCTGGGCCGGGAGTAGCCCGGTAGGCTGGGTGGCCGTCCCGATGTATCGATCGCCGCCTCGAGGAGTACCGTGCCGCTGACAGCCGATGTGAAGGCCGAGCTGATCGCTCTGCGGGATCCGCGACCCACCTCGCGGGTGGCCGAGCTGACCACTCTGCTGCGGTTCTCCGGGGGACTGCATTCGATCGCCAACCGGGTCGCGGTCGAGGCCGAGGTCGACTCCGAGCTGCTGGCCCGGCGGACGGCGCGCGAACTCGTCGACCTGTACGGCGTGCGGCCCGAGCTCGTGCAGGTGCAGGGATCCGGGTCGCCCTCGGGCGCCCGGTTCGCCGTCCGGGTGATCGAGGCCGGCGAGACGCTGGCCCGTCAGACCGGGCTGCTCGACCAGCGTCGGCGCGCGGTGCGCGGCCTGCCGAACAAGCTCACCACCGGATCGCGCCCCGACCTGGCCGCCGTGTGGCGGGGGGCCTTCCTGGCCTCGGGCAGCCTGAGCGACCCGGGCCGCTCGGCGGCGCTGGAGATCGCCTGCCCGTCGTCCGAGGCGGCGATGGCGCTGGTCGGCGCCGCGCACCGGCTCGGGGTGGCCGCCAAGGCGCGTGAGGTGCGCGGGGTGCCGAGGGTCGTGGTGCGCGACGGCGAGGCGATCCGCGTCGCGCTGGCAGCGATGGGGGCGCCGCGGGCGGCGGCCGCGTGGGATCAGCTGCGCGCCCGCCGTGAGGTGCGCGCCGGCGTGAACCGGCTGGTCAATTTCGACGACGCGAATCTGCGTCGCTCCGCACAGGCCGCGGTCGCCGCCTGCGCCCGCGTGGAGCGCGCCCTGGAGATCCTCGGCGACGACGTCCCCGAGCATCTGCAGCAGGCGGGGCGGCTGCGGCTGGCGCACCGCGACGCGAGCCTGGACGAGCTGGGCCACCACGCCGATCCGCCGCTGACGAAGGATGCCGTGGCCGGCCGGATCCGGCGGCTTCTGGCGATGGCGGACAAGAAGGCCGACACCGAGGGGATCCCGGGGACCGAGGCATCCGTCCCCGCCGGCGCAGAGGACTGAACCCCGCGTGAACCCGCGGTGATCGGGGAAGCAACGGCCCGCCGTGTGCGTTGCCGCTCAGTAGGATGAAGTTGTCACCCTCGCCGCGTCAGGGAGCGACACCGCTTCCGCATCGGCGCGACGCCGACAGGAAGAAGAGAACATGGCGAAGTACACGCTGCCCGACCTGCCCTACGACTACGCCGCGCTGGAGCCGCACATCAGCGGCAAGATCATGCAGCTCCACCACGACAAGCACCACCAGGCGTACGTGACCGGAGCCAACACCGCGCTGGACAAGCTCGCCGAGGCCCGCGACTCCGGCGACCTGGCCAACGTCAACCGCTTCGAGAAGGACCTCGCGTTCAACCTCGGCGGTCACGTCAACCACTCGATCTTCTGGACCAACCTGTCGCCGAACGGCGGCGGCCAGCCGGAGGGCGAGCTGAAGGCGGCCATCGACGAGTTCTTCGGCGGATTCGACAAGTTCCAGGCGCACTTCACCGCCGCCGCGACCGGCATCCAGGGCTCCGGCTGGGCCGTGCTCAGCTGGGACCCGATCGGCGCGCAGCTGATCATCCAGCAGCTGTTCGACCAGCAGGGAAACACCGCCCAGGGCACGATCCCGCTGTTCCAGCTGGACATGTGGGAGCACGCGTTCTACCTGGACTACCTGAACGTGAAGGCCGATTACGTCAAGGCGGTCTGGAACATCGCGAACTGGGAGAACGTCGCGGCTCGGTTCGAGGCCGCACGCGAGAAGACGGCGGGCCTGCTGGTACTGTCATAGCCAAGTGCGGCGTCCCGGCGGGATGACCGCTGGGACGCCGTTGTCCGTCCGTGAAGAATCAGCGCACTCGCGCTCAACACATCTGGGAGACATTCCGTGACCGTCAAGATCGGGATCAACGGCTTCGGCCGCATCGGACGCAATTTCCTCCGCGCAGCGCTCGCGCAGGGAGCTGACCTCGACATCGTCGCGGTCAACGACCTCACGGACAACAAGACGCTCGCGCACCTGCTGAAGTACGACTCCGTCGGCGGTCCGCTCGGCCAGGACGTGAGCTTCGACGGCGACGCGATCACCGTCGGCGGCAAGGCCATCAAGGTCTACGAGGAGCGCGACCCCGCGAACCTGCCGTGGGGCGAGCTGGGCGTGGACATCGTGATCGAGTCCACCGGCCGCTTCACGAAGGCCGCGGATGCCGGCAAGCACATCGCCGGCGGTGCGAAGAAGGTCATCATCTCGGCGCCGGGCACGGATGTGGACGGCACGTTCGTGATGGGCGTGAACGAGGACACCTACGACGCGGCCACGATGAACATCCTGTCCAACGCGTCCTGCACCACGAACTGCCTCGCCCCGCTGGCGAAGGTGTTCAACGACGCGTTCGGCATCGAGCGCGGCTTCATGATGACCGCTCACGCGTACACCGCCGACCAGAACCTGCAGGACGGCCCGCACAGCGACCTGCGTCGCGCACGCGCCGCCGCCATCAACATCGTCCCCGCCTCCACCGGCGCCGCCAAGGCGATCGGCCTGGTCCTGCCGGAGCTGAACGGCAAGCTCAGCGGCTCGTCGTACCGCGTGCCGGTGCCCACCGGATCGATCGTCGACCTGACCATCGTCACCGACCGCGAGGGCCTGACCGTCGACGAGGTCAACGCCGCCTACCGGACCGCCGCCGCAGACGGGCGTCTGAAGGGGTACCTGCAGTACACCGAGGACCCGATCGTCTCCAGCGACATCCAGCTCAACCCGCACTCCTCGGTGTTCGACGCCGAGCTGACGAACGTCAGCGGCAACCTGGTGAAGGTGTCCGGCTGGTACGACAACGAGTGGGGCTACTCCAACCGCCTGGTCGACCTGACCGAGTACGTCGCCGAGCGTCTCTGAGTCGTCATGCCGCTGCGCACCCTCGACACCCTTCCGGCGCGCGCAGGGGGTTCGCTCGCAGGCACGCGCGTCATCGTCCGCTGTGACCTGAACGTCCCCCTGCGGGACGGGGTCATCTCGGACGATGGCCGCGTGCGTGCGTCGCTGCCCACTCTCAACGCCCTCATCAACCAGGGCGCCCGCGTCGTCGTCTGCTCCCACCTCGGGCGCCCCGACGGCGCCCCGGATCCCGCGTTCAGCCTCGCCCCGGTCGCCCAGCGGCTGTCCGAGCTGCTCGGCAAGCCGGTCGCGTTCGCCCGCGACACCGTCGGCGAGTCCGCGCACGAGGCGGTCGCCGCTCTCGCCGACGGCGACGTGGCGGTGCTGGAGAACCTGCGCTTCGACCCGGGCGAGACCGCGAAGGACGACGCCGGGCGCCGGGAGTTCGCCGGCCGCCTGGCCGAACTCGGCGACGCGCTCGTCTCGGACGGCTTCGGCGTCGTGCACCGCAAGCAGGCCAGCGTCTACGAGCTGGCCGAGCTGCTCCCGTCCGCGGCCGGGCTGCTCATCGCCGCCGAGGTGGACGTGCTGGACCGCCTGACCGAACGGCCCGAGCGACCGTATGCCGTCGTGCTGGGCGGCTCGAAGGTCAGCGACAAGCTGGGCGTCATCGAGCACCTCCTGCCACGGGTGGACAAGCTGCTGGTCGGCGGGGGGATGATGTTCACGTTGCTGGCCGCCCAGGGCCACAAGGTCGGCAAGAGCCTGCTGGAGACAGACCAGCTGGACACCGTGCGCCGCTACATCGCCACGGCCCAGGAACGCGGGATCGAACTCGTGCTCCCGGTCGACGCGGTGGTCGCGGCATCCTTCGCCGCGGACGCCGATCACGTCGTGGCCGACGCGGACGCGCTCGAGGACACCCCGTTCGGCGCCGACGGGCTGGGGCTGGACATCGGCCCGCGGACCGCCGAGCAGTTCGCCGATGCCATCCGCAGCAGCACGACGGTCTTCTGGAACGGGCCGATGGGCGTGTTCGAGATGCCGGCGTTCGCCGCCGGCACCAAGACCATCGCGCAGGCGCTCACCGAGGTCGACGGGCTGTCCGTCGTCGGCGGGGGAGACTCCGCCGCGGCGGTGCGACAGCTCGGCTTCGCCGACGACCGGTTCGGGCACATCTCGACCGGCGGCGGCGCCAGCCTGGAATTCCTGGAGGGCAAACCACTGCCCGGACTGGAGGTGCTCGGATGGGCGCAGTGACCACCAACGGCCGCCGGCTGCCGCTGATCGCCGGCAACTGGAAGATGAACCTCGACCATCTGCAGGCGGTCGCCTTGGTGCAGAAGCTGCACTGGGCGCTGAAGGACGCCAAGCACGAGGCCGGCACGGTCGAACTGGCCGTCTTCCCGCCGTTCACCGACATCCGCACCGTGCAGACGCTGCTGGACGCCGACAAGATCCCGTTCTCGCTGGGGGCGCAGGACCTGTCCGCGCACGACTCCGGCGCCTACACGGGTGAGGTGTCCGGACAGTTCCTGGCCAAGCTGGACTGCCGGTACGTGATCATCGGCCACTCCGAGCGGCGCGCCTACCACCACGAGAGCGACGAGGTCGTGGCCGCGAAGGTCCAGGCCGCGCTGCGGCACGGTCTTGTGCCGGTGATCTGCGTGGGCGAGACCGCCGAGGACCTGGAGGAGCACGGCGCCAGCGCCGTGCCGGTCCGACAGCTGACGGCCGCACTGAACGGCGTGGCCGCCGGTGCCGACATCGTGGTGGCGTACGAGCCGGTCTGGGCGATCGGCTCGGGTCAGGCCGCCACTGCGGAGCAGGCGCAGGACGTGTGCGCCAAGCTGCGCGAGGTGACCGCCGCGGCGATCGGCGGCGACGCCGCCGACCGCACCCGGATCCTGTACGGCGGATCGGTGAAGTCCGGCAACATCGCCGGCTTCATGCGCGAGCCGGATGTGGACGGCGCCCTCGTCGGCGGCGCGAGCCTGGTGGTGGACGAGTTCGCGGCGATCGTGCGGTACCAGAAGCACGTCGGGGTGTGACATCCGCCGGGCCGACCGGCCCGGCGGACCCCCTCCCGTATACTTGACGTCTGTGCGACCGCCCGGTCGCGGCGAAAGGCCTGAAGCGTGGAAATCCTCGAGTTCGTCCTGCAGGTGGTGCTCGGCATCACGAGCCTCCTGCTGACGCTGCTGATCCTGCTGCACAAGGGACGCGGCGGCGGTCTGTCCGACATGTTCGGCGGCGGGATGAGCTCTTCGCTGGGATCGTCCGGCCTCGCCGAGCGCAACCTGAACCGCTTCACCGTCGTCCTCGCCCTCGCCTGGTTCGTGGCGATCGTGGCGCTGGGCCTGATCACGAAACTGCAGGGGATCTGACATGGCTGCCGGTGGGAGTGCTATTCGCGGGACCCGAGTGGGCGCAGGACCGATGGGCGAGCAGGACCACGGCTACCACGCCGAGCGGGTCGCGGTGTCGTATTGGGACGGACTGGGCAACGAGACGGTCCGGTACTTCGCCGCCGGGATCCCCGAGGAGGAGATCCCCGACACCATCGACTCGCCGCACTCCGGTCTGCCCGCGGGTCGAGACAAGGCCAACCCGCCGGCGATGACCAAGGCCGAGCCGTACAAGACCCACCTCGCCTACGTCAAGGAGCGGCGCACCGACGAAGAGGCCGAAGCGCTCCTCGACGACGCGCTCAAGCAGCTGCGCGAGCGCCGCGGACAGTAGCCCGGCGCGCGAGCCCCGTCTGTGGGCGCGAGGCCGTCAGTAGGAGCCGTCGATCAGCTCGGGCGGCACCGTGGCGGCGGCCGCCTCGTCGACGAAGAAGATGGTGCGTCGGCGACCCTTCGCCCCCGCTGCCGGGACGCTGTGATAGCTGGCTCCGGCCAGGGCCAGGCCCAGGGCCGACGCCTTGTCGGCGCCGGCCAGCACCAGCCACACCCGCTTGGACGAGTTGATCACCGGCCGGGTCAGCGTGATCCGCTCCGGCGGGGGCTTGGGGGAGTCGCGCACCGCCACCGCGGTGCGGTCGGTGATCCGGATCTCCGGGCGATCGGGGAACAGCGACGCGATGTGCCCGTCCGGTCCGACGCCGAGGAAGCAGATGTCGAACGAGGGCCAGGGGCCGGTGAGCAGCCCGGTCGCTGCGGTCGCGGTGGGGCCGTAGGCGGCCAGCTCGGCGGCGTACGCCTCGGCACCGGCATCCAGGTCCAGCCCCTGGTCGCTCGCGGCCATCCGGTGGATGTTGCCGGCCGGCAGCGCCAGCCGATCCAGGAGCGCCTCGTCGGCGCCGTGGTCGTTGCGGTCCGCGGAGCGCGCCGGCACGAACCGCTCGTCGCTCCACCAGAAGTGCACCCGCGACCAGTCGACCGCATCCCGCTCGGGGTGTGCGGCGACAGCCGCCAGGACGGCCGTTCCCATGCCGCCCCCGGTGAGGGAGACGTGCACGGTCTTGCCGGCGCGGGAGCGCTTGGCGACCCGGTCGACGAAACGCCGGGCCACCGCCGCGGCGAGGTCGTCCGTATCGGTCCGGACCACCACCCGCTTGTCCGCCCCGCTGTCAGACATCGTCCTCCCCGCCGTCGGCCTGCCGGAGCAGGCTCCACCCCTCGGTGATGACACGACCATACAGCAGGTCCGGATCGAGGCTGCGCAGCTCCTCGGCCAGGCACTCGCGCAGGGTCCGCCGGGGGAACGCCAGCTCGTGCGAGGGCTGCCCCGGCTGGGTCAGCACCGCCACACCCGGCTCGGGGCGTTCCAGCAGGGTGTCGCCGCCGGGCCGGACCAGCCGGACCGACTTGATGCCGCCGACCCACTCCTCCGGGCCCAGATACTCCCAGTCGACGGGCACGTCCAGGGCCAGGCGCAGCCAGGCGGCCAGGAAGGCCGTGGAGGGCGAGTCGGCCGCGCCGCGCACCTCGACCGCGGTGACCGGCTCGTACGGCGGCTGATCGAGCACCGCGGCGAGCTGCTCGCGCCAGTAGGTGACACGGGTCCACGCGAAGTCGGTGTCGCCGGGCGCGTAGTGTCCGCCGAGCCCGGCCACCCACCCCGCCGGATCCGGCTGGGTCGCCGCATCCGTGATCCGGCGCTGCGCGATCCGGCCGATCGAGGACCTCGACGGCTGCTTGGGGGTCTCGCGCGGCCACCAGGCGACCACGGGCGCGTCCGGCAGCAGCAGCCCGGTGACCAGGCTCTCCGAGTTGTTGCCGGCGGCGCCGTACGCGCGCAGCACGATCACCTCGCTGGCGCCGGCGTCGCCGCCGACGCGGATCTCGGCATCCAGCCGCGGTTCGGCATCGGCATCCGGGGCGTGCGGATCGCTCATCAGCACGATCACCCGCATCGGATGCTCGCGCGAGGCGTCGTTGGCGGCCTCGATGACCTCCTCTTCGGCGCCGTGCCGGATGAGGATGATGAGGGTCAGCACGCGGCCGAGGGCCACCGCACCGCCCTCTTCGCGGACGCTGACCAGCGACTTGGCGATCTTGCTGACGGTGGTGTCGGGCAGATCGATGATCATGGGCGCCTCCAGGTGCGGCCGTCGCGGGTGAGCAGGTCGTCGGCCGAGCGCGGACCCCAGCCGCCCGGCGTGTACTGCTCGAGCGGACCCGTCTGCGCGGCCCAGTAGTCCTCGATCGGGTCGAGGATCTTCCAGCTGAACTCGACCTCCTCGTGCCGGGGGAACAGCGGCGGGTCGCCCAGCAGCACATCCAGGATGAGCCGCTCGTACGCCTCGGGGCTGGCCTCGGTGAAGGCGTGCCCGTAGCCGAAGTCCATCGTCACGTCGCGCACCTGGGTGCCCGCACCGGGCACCTTCGAACCGAAGCGGATGGTGACCCCCTCATCCGGCTGCACCCGGATCACCAGCGCGTTCTGCCCCAGACCGGAGGTCTGGTTGCGGCTGAACAGGTGCTCGGGGGCCCGCTTGAACACGACCGCGATCTCGGTGACGCGGCGTCCCAGGCGCTTGCCGGTGCGCAGGTAGAACGGCACGTCCGCCCAGCGCCGGGTGTTGATGCCGACCTTGATGGCCGCGTAGGTCTCGGTGGTGGACTGCGGGTCCATCCCCTCCTCCTCGAGGAAGCTGCGGACCTGCTCGCCGCCCTGCCAGCCGCCGCCGTACTGGCCGCGGGCGGTGGCCAGGGACAGGTCGTCGGGGAGGGTGACGGCCGCCAGGACCTTCTCCTTCTCGGTCCGCAGGTCGCGGGCGTTGAACGAGATGGGCTCCTCCATCGCGGTCAGCGCGAGCAGCTGGAGCAGGTGGTTCTGGATGACGTCGCGCGCCGCGCCGATGCCGTCGTAGTAGCCGGCACGGCCGCCCACGCCGATGTCCTCGGCCATCGTGATCTGCACGTGGTCGACGTAGTTGCGGTTCCAGATGGGCTCGTACAGCTCGTTGGCGAAGCGCAGCGCCAGGATGTTCTGGACCGTCTCCTTGCCCAGGTAGTGGTCGATGCGGAAGATCGAGTCGGCCGGGAAGGCGCTGCGCAGCGCGCTGTTCAGCTCGCGGGCCGAGGCCAGATCGTGCCCGAACGGCTTCTCGATCACCACGCGTCGCCAGCGATCGGGCTGATCGGCGGTGTCATCGACCAGGCCCGAGCTCTTCAGCTGCTCGGCGACCACGGCGAACGCGCGCGGCGGGATCGACAGGTAGTACGCGTGGTTGCCCATCGTGCCGCGCTCCACGTCCAGCTTCTCGACGGTCTCGCGCAGGCGCCGGAACGCCTCCGGGTCGTCGAACTCGCCGGACACGAACCGGATCCCGGCCAGCAGCTGCTTCCAGGTCTCCTCGCGGAACTCCGTCCGCGCGTTCGCCTTCACGGCGTCGTACACGACACGGGCGAAGTCCTGATCCTCCCAGTCGCGGCGGGCGAAGCCGACGAGGGCGAACCCCGGCGGCAGCAGGCCGCGGTTGGCCAGGTCGTAGACGGCCGGCATCAGCTTCTTGCGGGACAGGTCGCCGGTGACGCCGAAGATCACCAGGGCGCTGGGGCCGGCGATGCGGTGCAGACGGCGATCATCCGGGTCGCGCAGCGGATTGTGGTCCCGCGTGATCTCCACGGTCATGGATCGGTGGCCTCCTATTGGGCGGCTTCGAAGAGCGAGAGCACCTCGGCCTGCGGATCGGTCAGGGTGAGGGTGACCACCGGTCGCCCGTGCGCGGCGAGCACGGAGGCATCGCCGGCGGCCTGTGCGTCGATGAGCTGTCCGAACGTGAACGGGCGGCCCGGGATCTGCACGTCGACCTCGGTGCGCTCGGTGATCTGCAGGAACACGCCGGTGGCCGGCCCGCCCTTGTGGTACTGCCCGGTGGAGTGCAGGAAGCGCGGTCCCCAGCCGAAGGTGGCGGGGCGTCCCGAATCGGCCGCGACCATCTCGCGCAGTCCGCGCAGCTCGGGCAGACGCAGGCGGTCGACGTATGCCTGCACCGCCACATACCCGTCGGGGCCGAGCCGGGACCACAGCGCGTCCAGCACCCCCGCGATCGTGCCCGATGCCGCCAGCGCGGGATCGGTGACCCGCACCTCGACGCCGTCGACCACGAACGCCGGGGCGGACGGTGCCGGGCGGCGCTCCAGCAGCGCCCGGGTCGCGGCCTTGGCGGATTCCACATCGGGCTGATCGAACGGATCGATCCCCAGCATCCGCCCCGCCACGGCGGTGGCGAACTCCCACACCACGAACTGGCCGCCGAGCGACCCGCTGACCAGGATCTCGCCCTCATGGCGGTCGAACAGGTGGAACTCGTCGGCCTCGTCGACCAGACGCAGGATCTGCAGGTCGTCCGGCCGCGTGTCCAGCTCGGGCGAGACCGACAGCAGGACGACGGGCAGGATGCCGGTGCCGTCCTTTCCGGTGGACTCGGCCAGCAGCTGCTCGATCCAGTCCTCCAGGCCCTCGATGTGCGTGCCGTCCGAGATCAGCCCGAGCTTGTCGCGCCGCGGCGAGCCGCCTGCGATGGCGGCCGCCAGGACCAGCGCCGGATTCTCCGGGCTGTCGATCGCGACCTCCAGCAGGGTCGCATCGGCCTCGTCCAGCAGCTCGCCCAGGTCGGCGCCGGCAAGGCCCGCCGGGACGAGCCCGAACGCGGTCAGGGCCGAGTAGCGGCCGCCGACGGTCGGGTCGGCGCGGAAGACCCGGTACCCGTTCGCGGTCGCCGAGCGGTCCAGCGGCGAGTCGGGGTCGGTGACCACCACGATGCGCTCGGCGGGGTCGATCCCGAGGTCGCGGAACGCCGCCTCGAACGCCCGCTGTGCGGCATCCGTCTCCACCGTGGTCCCGGACTTGGACGAGACCACCAGCACCGTCTGGGCCAGCGTGCCCTGGTCGTCCCCGTCCAGCGCGGCCAGCACCTGCCCGGGCGCGGTCGCATCCAGGATCGTCAGGGGGACCGAGGCCGTGCGGGCGATGAGCTCGGGCGCCAGCGACGAGCCGCCCATGCCGGCCAGCACCACGCGGGTCAGTCCCTTGGCGCGGTGCTCGGCCCGCAGACCGGCGATCTCGTCGACCAGCGGGCGCGAGACCGAGACCGCCTGCACCCAGCCGAGGCGACGGGATGCCTCGGCCTCGGCGTCCGCGCCCCACAGCGTGGGGTCCTGTGCGGTGATGCCGGAGGCGACGAGGCTGCCGACGAGCTCGGTCAGGGTCTCGTCGACGACCGCCTTGACGTGCCCGCTGACGCGGATGTCGAAACTCACCGGGCGTCGTCCTGCGCGTCCGACAGCGCCTGTGAGACGGTGTCCTGCAGTTCGTGCCAGGACACGACGAACTTCTCCACGCCCTCGTCCTCCAGGACCTGGGTGACGTCGTCGAAGTCGACACCGACCGAGGCGAGGCCGTCGATCACGCCGTGGGCGTCCGCGTAGTTGACGGTGACGGCGTCGCCGCCGATCACTCCGTGGTCGTACACCGCCTCGAGCGTCTTCTCCGGCATCGTGTTCACGGTGCCGGGCGCGACCAGCTCGGTGACGTACAGCGTGTCCGGCAGGGCCGGGTCCTTGACCCCGGTCGAGGCCCACAGGGGACGCTGCAGACGAGCCCCGGCCTGCAGCAGCGCCGTGGCCCGCTCGCCGGCGAACGTCTGCTCGAACAGCTCGTAGGCCAGACGGGCGTTCGCGATCCCCGCCTTCGAGCGCAGGGCGGCCGCGGCATCCGTGCCGATGGCGGCGAGCCGCTTGTCGACCTCGGTGTCCACGCGGGACACGAAGAACGACGCGACCGAGAAGATCTGCGACAGGTCGCGGCCGGCCGCCCGCGCCTGCTCGAGACCGGCCAGGTAGGCGTCGATGACCTCGGCGTAGCGGGCGAGCGAGAAGATCAGGGTCACGTTCACCGAGATGCCGGCGGCGATCGTCTGCGTGATCGCCTCGAGGCCGGCCTTGGTGGCGGGGATCTTGATGTAGGCGTTCGGCCGGTCGACGGCCTGCGCCAGCTGCGCGGCCTGCGCGATGGTGGCGGCGGTGTCGTGCGCGACCTCGGGCGAGACCTCGATCGACACGCGCCCGTCCGTCCCGTCGGTCGCGTCGTACACCGGCCGCATGATCCCGCAGGCGTCGCGCACGTCGGTGGTGGTGATCTGGAAGATCGCCTCGTCGGCAGACGCGCCGTCGGCGGCGAGCTGGGCGATCTGCTCCTGGTAGCCCTCGCCGTGGCTGATGGCGTTCGCGAAGATCGTCGGGTTGGTGGTGATGCCGACGACATTGCGGTTGACGATCAGGTCGGCCAGGTTGCCGGTGGTGATGCGGCGGCGGGCGAGGTCGTCGAGCCAGATGCTGACGCCCTGGTCGGACAGCTGCTGGGTGGGAGTGGTCATGCGTTCTCCTTGATGGTCTCGCGTGCCGCCTCGACGACGGCGTCGGCGGTGATGCCGAACTTCTCGAACAGGGTCTTGTAGTCGGCGGATGCGCCGAAGTGCTCGATGGAGACCGAGCGCCCGCGGTCGCCGACGATTCCGCGCCAGGTCAGCGCGATGCCGGCCTCGACCGATACCCGCGCGGTGACCGCCGCGGGCAGCACGCTCTCGCGGTACGCCGCGTCCTGCTCGGCGAACCACTCCAGCGACGGAGCGGACACGACCCGCACCGCCACGCCCTCGGCCTGCAGCCGCTCGCGGGCAGCGATCGCCAGCTGCACCTCGGAGCCGGTGCCGATGATGATGACATCCGGCGCGCCGCCGGCCGCCTCGGCCAGGATGTAGGCGCCCCGGGCCGTGTGGGCCGCCGACGCGAGCACCTCACCCGATGCCTCGCCCTCGCCGCGCTCGAACGTGGGCACGTTCTGGCGGGTCAGCGCGATGCCGGCCGGGCCGCCGTGCCGGCGCAGGATCTCCAGCCACGCGTGCGCGGTCTCGTTCGCGTCGGCGGGGCGGACCACGGTCAGGTTCGGGATCGCCCGCAGCGCGGCGAGCTGCTCGATCGGCTGGTGCGTGGGACCGTCCTCGCCGAGGGCGACCGAGTCGTGCGTCCACACGAACGTCGACGGGATGTCCATCAGCGCGGCCAGGCGGACGGCCGGGCGCATGTAGTCCGAGAAGATCAGGAACGTGCCGCCGAAGGCGCGAGTCGGCCCGTGCAGCGTGATGCCGTTCAGGATGGCGACCATCGCGTGCTCGCGGATGCCGAAGTGCAGCACCCGGCCGTGCGGGTTCGCGGTCCACTCATGCGTGGACCATTCGGTCGGGTTGAACGATCCGCCGTCGGCGATGGTGGTGTTGTTCGACTCGGCGAGGTCGGCCGAGCCGCCCCACAGCTCGGGCAGCGCGCCGGCGAGGGCGTTGATCACCTTTCCGGAGGCGGCGCGGGTGGAGACATCCGCGCCGGCCTCGAACACGGGCAGCACGGAGGCGATGTCCGCCGGCAGCTCGTGCGCCTCGAGGCGGTCCAGCAGCGCCTTGCGCTCGGGATTGGCCGCCGCCCACGAGTCGAACGACTCCTGCCACTCCCGGTGCGCGGCCGCGCCGCGCTCGCCGAGTTCGCGGGTGTGGTCCAGCACGCCGTCGGGCAGGTCGAAGCTGCGCTCGGGGTCGAAGCCGAGCACCTTCTTGGTGGCGGCGACCTCATCGGCGCCGAGGGCCGAGCCGTGGATCTTGCCGGTGTTCTGCTTGCCCGGGCTCGGCCAGCCGATGATCGTCTTCAGCACGATGATGGACGGGCGATCGCTCTCGCCCTTCGCCGCCTCGATGGCCGCGTGCAGCTCGTGCACGTCCTCGACGTACTGGCCGGTCTTCTTCCAGTCCACCGTCTGCACGTGCCAGCCGTAGGCCTCGTACCGGGCGGCGACGTCCTCGGTGAACGCCACGTTCGTGTCGTCCTCGATCGAGATCTGGTTGGCGTCGTAGATCACCACGAGGTTGCCCAGCTGCTGGTGCCCGGCCAGCGACGACGCCTCGCTGGTCACGCCCTCCTGCAGGTCGCCATCCGAGGCGATGACGTAGACGAAGTGGTCGAACGGCGAGGTGCCGGCCGCGGCTTCCGGGTCGAACAGCCCGCGCTCGTAGCGTGCGGCGTACGCGAACCCGACCGCCGAGGACAGGCCCTGGCCAAGCGGACCGGTGGTGATCTCCACGCCCTTGGTGTGCCGGTACTCGGGGTGCCCCGGGGTCAGCGACCCCCAGGTGCGCAGCGATTCCAGGTCTTCCAGCTCGAGGCCGAAGCCGCCCAGGAACAGCTGGATGTACTGGGTGAGCGAGGAGTGGCCGCAGGACAGGACGAAGCGGTCGCGCCCGATCCAGTGCGTGTCGGCCGGGTCATGGCGCATGACGCGCTGGTAGAGCAGATAGGCGGCCGGCGCCAGGCTCATCGCGGTGCCCGGGTGGCCGTTGCCCACCTTCTGCACCGCATCGGCGGCGAGGACACGCACGGTGTCCACTGCACGCTCATCGATCTCTTCCCAACGCAGTTCCGACACGGGGCCGCCTTTCAACAGGTAGGGGCGCCCGGCGACCGGTGAGCGAGAACGTCGCCACGGCAGGGATTCGGCGCAGGGCGCGCGTCTGCTTTCAGCATACCCATCGACGCTGCGTCGCATCGCTGTTCGTGACAAGGCGTGACGTCGGCCGCCGACCCGGCCGCATGCCATAGACTTGTGAGGTTCCCGCGGCGGCTTTTTAGGAGGCGATCGCCATCACCACGACGTCCCGCGCCATTCCGGTGCCGTCAGCTTCTCCCCGCCGTCCGCGGACGCTCGGACGCACCGTGCGCGGCTACTTCCAGCTCACCAAGCCGCGGGTGATGGAGCTGCTGCTGGTCACCACGGTGCCGGTCATGTTCCTGGCGCAGGGCGGGCTGCCCGATCTCTGGCTGGTGCTGACCACGGTGCTCGGCGGCGCGATGTCGGCCGGCTCGGCGGCATCGTTCAACATGTATCTGGACCGCGACATCGACGTGCACATGCATCGCACCGAGAACCGCCCGCTGGTCACCGGCGAGGTCTCGCCGCGTGGCGCACTGATCTTCTCCTGGACGCTGGCGGTCGTCTCCACGATCTGGCTCTGGCTGACCACCAACTGGCTGGCGGCGGTGCTGTCGGCGGTCGCGATCTTCTTCTACGTCGTGATCTACACGATGCTGCTCAAGCGCCGCACCGAGCAGAACATCGTCTGGGGCGGGATCGCCGGCTGCTTCCCCGTGCTGATCGGCTGGACTGCCGTGACCGGCACGCTGGACTGGGCGCCGTTCGTGCTGTTCGCGGTGGTGTTCCTGTGGACTCCGCCGCACTACTGGCCGCTGTCGATGAAGTACAAGGACGACTACGAGGACGTGCACGTCCCGATGCTGGGCGCCACCCGCGCCGGCGCGCAGGTCGGCCTCCAGGTCATCCTGTTCGCCTGGGCGACGGTCATCTGCTCTCTGCTGCTGATCCCGATCGCGCAGATGGGCCTGGTCTACACCGTGTCGGCGGTGGCGTTCGGCGGCTGGTTCATCTGGGAGTCGCACCTGCTGTACAACCGCGCCGTCCGCGGGCAGGACCCGAAGCCGATGCGCGTGTTCCACGCGTCGATCACCTACTTGACGCTGCTCTTCCTGGCGGTCGCCGCCGACCCGCTGCTGCCGTTCTGAGGTCGGCTCCGAGCCGGCCCTCAGGCGGCCGGCCGGATCGCCACCGGCCGCTTGAGCTGGAAGATGAGGGCGGTCATCGTCGCGACGGCGATCGCCGCCAGCACCATGTGCACGCCGACCGCCAGCGGCGGCAGGGCGTTGCGCGCCTGGTAGAGCCCGACGGCGATCTGTGCGAGCTCGATCACCAGCAGCGCGATCGTCCAGCGGCGCAGGGCGGGCACGCGCGGACGGATGAGCTCGGCGCCGATCACCAGGACCACGGTGAGCGCGAACAGCGCGTAGGCGGGCCACGAATGCACGTGCTCCAGCAGGGTCGCATCGAAGCCGTTGCGCAGCGTGACCGCCGGATCGCCGGAGTGCGGCCCGGCCCCGGTCGTGAGGACCCCGACCACGACCGTCAGCGCCAGCACCGCCGACGCGATGTGCGTCACGGTGCCGAACCAGCGCGGCACCACGCGTTCCCGCGGACCGACGGGCTGCCGCATCCGCGCCACGAACGCGGCAGAGACGGCCACCAGCACCAGCGAGACGATGTAGTGGAACGACACCAGGTTCGGGCGCAGATCGAAGATGACCAGGATGCCGCCGACGATGCCCTGCAGGAGCACTCCGCCGAACACGATCCAGGCCATGGTCCACAGCTCGCGCCGCTGCCGGCGCAGGCGGGAGATGAGTACGATCAGCACGACCACGGCCAGCCCCACGAAGAAGGACAGCGCGCGGTTCCCGAACTCGATCAGGCTGTGATAGCTCTGCTCTGCGGTGGGAAACAGCGAGTCCGGGGTGCACAGCGGCCATTCGCAGCCGAGCCCGGAACCGGTGAGGCGGACGGCACCGCCGCTGCCGACGATCGCGATCTCGAGGACGAGCGAGACCCACGCGGCCACGCGCACGCGGCGATCCACGTGGTCGGGGAGCCAGTTGCGGAATCGCTGCCACAGGGTGGGGGCGGCCGTCGCCGGCTCGTTCGCGGACATGTCGGGTGATCGTCTCCTGTCGGCGCGCTGCGCCGCCGCATGGTGGTCTCGGATCCGCCTGCGGATCGGATGCCGGCGGAGCCCGGCCCGCCCGTCATGCGGACCCTATAGAATCGAGGGGTCGGATGCGCCGTGCGAGCGCGTCGCATCACTGACAGTCTAGGCGTGCGAGATGCGCCGAATGAGCGGGCCCGGAAAGCGGCACCCTTCCCCCAGCACTCCCGTGGGGGAGCAGGATGCCGGGACGGATGACACCGTAGCGGCCCAATAGAGGAGAGTGTGTGACGTCATGTCCGATGTCCTGATCGAACGTCCGGAACTCGACGGCCTGGGGGTCTACGAGTTCGGCTGGCACGACGAAGACGCCGCGGGGGCCAGCGCGACGCGCGGCCTCACCGAGGCGGTCGTCCGCGACATCTCGCGGATGAAGAACGAGCCGGAATGGATGCTGAAGAGCCGGCTGAAGGGGCTGCAGCTGTTCCAGCGCAAGCCGATGCCGACCTGGGGCGCCGATCTGAGTGAGATCGACTTCGACAACATCAAGTACTTCGTCCGCTCGACCGAGAAGCAGGCCCAGTCGTGGGAGGACCTGCCGGAGGACATCCGCAACACCTACGAGCGGCTGGGCATCCCCGACGCCGAGCGGCAGCGACTGGTCGCCGGTGTGGCCGCGCAGTACGAATCCGAGGTGGTGTACCACCAGATCCGCGAGGACCTGCAGGCCCAGGGCGTGATCTTCCTGGACACCGACACCGCGCTGCGGGAGCACCCCGAGTTCTTCGAGGAGTACTTCGGCACCATCATCCCGACCGGCGACAACAAGTTCGCCGCGCTGAACACGGCCGTATGGTCGGGCGGCTCGTTCGTCTACGTGCCCAAGGGCGTGCACGTGGAGATCCCGCTGCAGGCGTACTTCCGGATCAACACCGAGAACATGGGCCAGTTCGAGCGGACGCTGATCATCGCGGACGAGGACTCGTACGTGCACTACATCGAGGGCTGCACCGCGCCGATCTACAAGTCGGACTCGCTGCACTCCGCGGTCGTCGAGATCGTCGTGAAGAAGAACGCCCGGGTGCGGTACACGACGATCCAGAACTGGTCGAACAACGTGTACAACCTCGTCACCAAGCGCGCCATCGCCCACGAGGGCGCGACGATGGAGTGGGTCGACGGCAACATCGGCTCGAAGGTGACGATGAAGTACCCGTCGATCTACCTCGCCGGGGAGCACGCGAAGGGCGAGACCCTGTCGGTCGCCTTCGCCGGCCCCGGACAGCACCAGGACGCCGGCGCGAAGATGATCCATCTCGCCCCGTACACGCAGTCCTCGATCATCTCGAAGTCGATCGCCCGCGGCGGTGGCCGCAGCGGCTACCGGGGCGAGGTCCGGGTGGAGCCGAACGCGCACCACTCGGCGAACACCGTGCGCTGCGACGCGCTGCTGGTGGACACCATCTCGCGCTCGGACACCTACCCGTCCATCGACATCCGGGTCGACGACGTCGAACTCGGGCACGAGGCCACTGTCTCCAAGGTGAGCGCCGAGCAGCTGTTCTACCTGCAGTCGCGCGGCATGCCCGAGGACGAGGCGATGGCGATGATCGTGCGCGGCTTCATCGAGCCGATCGCACGAGAACTGCCGATGGAATACGCCCTGGAACTGAACAAGCTCATCGAGATGGGCATGGAAGGATCGGTCGGCTAGATGGCGGCCCCGACGACAGCGTCTGCACAGGCCTCGGCCGCGCAGACGGAGAACTCCCACGCGCACGTCGACCCGGCGGCGCGCCTGCGCGGGTACGACGCACCGGTCCAGACCCGCTCGGACCGACCGCGCTCGTACGATCCGGCCGATTTCGGCACGCCCACCGGCCGCGAGGTCAACTGGAAGCACACGCCGATGAGCCGGATCGGGGCGCTGCTGGATGCCGCGGCCGGCGACGACGGTGCGGTGTCGGTCCGTGTCGACGGCGGCGCCGCGCCGACCCTGCCGATCGGGCAGGCGCCGCGCGGCAGCGCGTTCGAGCCGGAGGACCTTCCCGCGGCGATCGCCTGGGCCCGGACATCCGATGCCCGGCACATCCTGGTCGACGGCGAGCTTGCGCAGCCGATCCTCGTGGAGGTCGCCGGCCACGGCGGCGTCGCGCACGAGCACATCGTCATCGAAGCGCGCCCGAACGCGCACGGCATCGTCCTGCTGCGGCATACCGGCAGCGCCTCGCTCGCCGAGAACGTCGAGATCATCGTGGGCGCCGGCGCGCACCTCGAGGTCGTGACGATCCAGGAATGGCAGGATGATGCGGTCCACCTCGCCACCCACCAGGCGACGGTGGGCAGGGATGCCACACTCCGGCACTTCGTCGTCAGCTTCGGCGGCTCGGTGGTGCGGGTCAACCCCAGCGTGCGGCTGTCCGGCGCCGGCGCGCGCGCCGACGTCTACGGCATCGGCTTCTGCGACGCCGACCAGCACCTGGAGAGTCAGGTGTACGTGTTCCACGAGGGACCCTCCACGGTCGCCGACGTGCTCTACAAGAGCGCGCTGCAGGGCGAGTCGGCCCACACGGTGTGGATCGGCGACGTGCTGATCGGACCGGATGCCGTGGCCACCGACTCGTACGAGGCCAACCGCAACCTCGTGCTCACCGAGGGCGCCCGGGCCGACTCGATCCCGAACCTGGAGATCGAGACCGGCGACATCCGGGGCGCGGGCCACGCCAGCGCCACCGGCCGGTTCGACGACGAGCACCTGTTCTACCTGCAGGCCCGCGGCATCCCGGAGGACGAGGCGCGCCGGCTGGTCGTGCTCGGCTTCCTCAGCGAGGTCGTGCAGCGCATCGGCATCCCGGAGCTGGAGACCGAGCTCATCGCGAACATCGAGCGGGAACTGGCCGGAGGCGTGCTCGAGCAGGCAGGAGCGCCCGCATGAGCGCGACCCGCGTGTGCGCGCTGAGCGAGCTGGAGCAGGACCTGCCGCTGCGCGTGGTGGTCGACGACGTGCCGATCTGCGTCGTGCTGGACTCCGCCGCCGAGGTGCATGCCATCGGCGACACCTGCACCCACGGCGAGGTCTCGCTCTCGGAAGGCTTCGTCGAGGACGACACCGTGGAGTGCTGGGCGCACGGCTCCCGCTTCTCGCTGCGCACCGGCCAGCCGCTGAACCTGCCCGCCTACGAGCCCGTGCCGGTGTACGTCGTCCAGATCGACGGCGACGACGTGCTCATCGACCCCACCGTGACGAAGCCGGCGCAATAGCCGCCGCCGTCGCCCCTGAACCGCAAGCCTGACGAAGGAATCCTGAATGTCTGTCCTTGAGATCCGCGACCTGCACGTGAGCGTGGAGACGGAGGCCGGGGTCACCCCGATCCTCAACGGCGTCACCCTCACCATCCGCACCGGCGAGACCCACGCCATCATGGGGCCCAACGGCTCCGGCAAGTCCACGCTGGCCTACACGATCGCCGGCCATCCGAAGTACACCGTCACCGGCGGCTCGATCACGTTCGACGGCGAGGACGTGCTGGCGATGACGATCGACGAGCGCGCCCGTGCCGGGCTGTTCCTGGCCATGCAGTACCCGGTCGAGATCCCCGGGGTGACGGTCACCAACTTCCTGCGCACCGCGAAGACCGCGATCGACGGCGAGGCGCCCGCCATCCGCAGCTGGATGAAGGACCTCAAGGTCTCGATGAAGAATCTGCGGATGGACCCGAAGTTCGCCCAGCGCAACGTGAACGAGGGCTTCTCCGGCGGTGAGAAGAAGCGGCACGAGATCCTTCAGCTCGAGCTGCTCAAGCCGAAGCTGGCGATCCTGGACGAGACCGACTCCGGGCTGGACGTGGACGCGCTGAAGATCGTCTCCGAGGGCGTGAACCGCGCCAAGGCCGAGACGAACCTCGGCGTGCTGCTGATCACCCACTACACCCGCATCCTCCGCTACATCCACCCGGACTTCGTGCACGTGCTGGTCCAGGGCCGCGTGGCCGAAGAGGGCGGGCCGGAGCTGGCCGAGCGCCTCGAGGAGGAGGGCTACGACCGCTACCTCGCGGGCGAGCCCGAGCCCGACGCCGTGATCGACGCGTAGACTCGACACATGCCCGCGACGCTGTCACCCGAGAAGTTCGACGAGGTCACCGAGGCGCTCAAGGACGTCATGGACCCCGAACTGGGGATCAATGTCGTCGACCTGGGCCTGATCTACGATCTGGCCTGGGACGATGAGAACGACGCCCTCGTCATCCACATGACGCTCACGAGCGCTGGATGCCCCCTCACCGACGTGCTCGAGGAGCAGACCGCCCAGGCGCTGGACGAGGTGGTCGAGCGGTTCCGGATCAACTGGGTCTGGATGCCGCCGTGGGGGCCGGAGCGGATCACCGACGACGGGCGCGACATGATGCGCGCCCTCGGCTTCGCCATCTGACGAAGCGTGACGCCGGAGACGCCTCCGGCGGGCGCGATCGGTAGGCTCGACGGGTGAGTGTCACCCCGCTTCAGGCCCTGCCGATCGATCAGTTGCGTCAGCGCTCGAGCACGAAGTGGCGGAAGTACCCCGCCGAGATCCTGCCGCTGTTCGTCGCCGAGACCGACTTCCCTCTTGCCCCCGCGATCACCGCACGCCTGACCGAGGCGGTGGCGCTCGGTGACACCGGCTACACCCCGCCGGACCCCGGCGTCCGCGACGCGTACGTCGCCTTCGCCCAGCGCCGGTTCGGCTCCGAGATCGACCCCGCCCGCGTGCGCACCACGTGCGATGTGATGATGGGGGTCGTCGAGATCCTCCGTGCGGTCATCGCACCGGGCGACCGCGTCGTCGTCACGCCGCCGGTCTATCCGCCGTTCTACGACACGGTGCCCGAGGCCGGCGGCGTGGTCGAGCGGGTGCCGCTGCGGCCCACCGGCGACGGCTGGGAGCTCGACCTGGACGGCATCGAGGCGGCGTTCGCCGACGGGGCGCGGGCGATCCTGCTGTGCAATCCGCACAACCCCACCGGCACCGTGCATGCGCGTGAGAGCCTGGCCGCACTGGCCGAGATCGCGCTGCGGCACAGCGCGCGCGTGATCAGCGACGAGATCCACGCGCCGCTGACCCAGCCGGATGCCGTCTTCACGCCGTTCCTGGACGCATCCGCGGCCGCCGGGGAGGTCGGGTTCGCGGTCACCAGTGCGAGCAAGGCGTTCAACCTCGCCGGGCTGAAGTGCGCGCTCATGGTCACCGACGGCCCCGGGCCGGCCGCGGTGGTGGCGTCGCTGCCGGATGAGGTGGAGTGGCGCACCGGGCTGTTCGGCGCGATGGCGGCCGTGGCGGCGTTCGACGAGGCCAGCGATCCGTGGCTGGACGGGCTGCTGGCGACCCTGGACGGCAACCGTCGCCTGCTCGCCGAGCTGCTGGAGGCGCACGTTCCGGGGGCGCGGTATCGGATCCCGGATGCCGGCTACCTGGCCTGGGTGGACCTGTCGGCGCTCGGCTGGGGCGACAACCCCGCGGTGAAGATCCTGCGCGAGGCGAAGGTGGCCCTGCACTTCGGCCCCCACTTCGGGCAGGAGGGGAACGGCCACGTGCGGGTGAACATCGGCTGCGCGCCGGAGGTGCTGCGCGAGGCGGTGCGGCGGATCGGCGCGCTCGTCGGCTGAGCTCAGTTCTCGGCGCGCCCGAGCCGCCAGTAGCCCATGAACGCGACCGCGCGGCGGTCCACCCCGTGCTCGGCGACCAGGTGGCGGCGCAGCTGTTTGATGGCGCCCGCCTCGCCCGCCAGCCAGGCGTACAGGGGTGCGCTCTTCAGGGCCGCGCCGCCCTTCGCGGTCCGCGGCACCTCCCACAGCAGGCCGGAGTCGATGTCCACCTCCTCGACCTCGGACCCGCGCCCCGGCGGGACGAGGGCGGCCGCGGCATCCCGGCCCGCCGGCACCAGGTGCGCGTGCCGGTCGCGTCCCGCGCGGGCGGCGACCCGGTAGTCGAAGCCGGGATGCCGGGGGAGGTACGCGACGTCGCGGGGATGGGGGACCTCGAGCACCACGGTGCCGCGCGCCGAATCCGGCAGCTGCTCCAGGATCACGGCGATCGCCGGCGCGGCGGTCTCGTCACCGGCCAGCAGGATGCCGGCGCACTGCGCGGGCGGCACGAAGTCGATGCCGAGGCTGACCGCGGGCGCCTCGGAGCGGGCGGCGGCCGGCGCGAAGATGAGCACCTCGTCGCCGATCTCCGCTCGCGCGATCCACGCCGACGCCGGCCCGGTGACGGCGTGCGCGACCATGTCGACATCCACCTCCCGCGCTGCGGGGCGCACGGCGCGCGTCGTGTACGTGCGGAACGGCGGACGCCCCTCCTCGGGCAGGGCACGCCATTGCGCATACCAGTCGTCGCCGGTCGGCATCGCATCGATCCCGACGGCCGGGGAGGGGAAGACGATCTTGATCCGCTGGTCGAACCCGGGGTCGCCGTAGTCGTCGAGCTCGTCGCCGGAGAACGTGAAGCGCCGGAAGCTCGGGGTCAGGTCGGCGATCGCACTCACCCGGGCGCGGAAGAAGCGACTCTCAGACATGGACGGCTCCGGTCGGGGCATCGAGCGGGTGCCGCACTCGGTGCCGCCCGCGGGGGAGGACGATGGGCGCGCCGGAGATCGGATCCTCGATCACCAGGCAGTCCAGGTCGAACACGTCGCGGATCAGGGCGCTGGTCACGACGTCCGCGGGCGCTCCGGCGGCCACGACCCGGCCGTCGCGCATCGCGAACAGGTGATCGGCGTAGCGCGCGGCGAGGTTCATGTCGTGCAGCACCATGACGATCGTCGTGCCGTGCTCGCGGTTGAGATCGGTGAGCAGATCGAGCACGTCGATCTGGTGGGCGACATCCAGGAAGGTGGTCGGCTCGTCCAGCAGGAGGATGTCGGTCTGCTGGGCCAGCGCCATCGCGATCCACACCCGCTGTCGCTGCCCGCCGGACAGCTCGTCGATGCTCCGGTCGGCGAGGTCGGTGATCCCCGTCGTCTCCAGCGCCCGGGCGACCACCTCGTCGTCGTGGGCGCTCCACCGCGCCAGCAGCCGCTGATGCGGCTGACGTCCGCGGCCGACGAGATCGGCCACGACGATGCCCTCGGGGGCGACCGGGCTCTGCGGGAGCAGGCCGAGCGTGCGGGCGAGCTGCTTCGTGTGCTGACGGTGCAGCGGCACGCCGTCCAGCTGCACCTCGCCGGCCCGGGGCTTGAGAAGTCGGGCCATCGCCCGCAGCAGGGTGGACTTGCCGCATCCGTTCGCGCCGATGACGGCGGTGATCCGCCCCGCGGGCACCTCGAGATCGAGATCGTGGACGACCGTGCGGTCGCCGTAGCCGAGGGTGAGGGATGCGGCGGTCAGGGTGTGCGATGCGGTCACAGGGATGCTCCCGAACGGTTGAGGCGGATCAGCAGGAAGATCAGGAACGGCGCGCCCAGGACACCGGTGACCACCCCGACGGGGTAGCGGCTGTCGAACGCGAACTGTCCGATGAGGTCGGCGATCATCACCAGCAGCGCGCCGACGAGTCCGGATGCCGCCGGCAGCGCCCGGGAGGGGCCGACCAGCCGCGCCGTGATCGGGCCGGACATGAAGGCGACGAACGCGATGGGTCCAGCCGCCGAGGTGGCGAACGCGAGGAGGGCGACGGCCGTCACCAGCGCGACGATGCGGGTGCGCTGCGGATGCACGCCGAGGCCGGCGGCGGTGTCGTCGCCCAGGCGCAGCGTGTCCAGCGCCCGGGATTGGGACAGCAGCGCGGGCACGAGGATGACGGACGCGATCGCCAGCGGGGCGATGGCCGTCCAGTCGGCCGCATTCAGGCTGCCGGTGAGCCAGCGCATGGCGGCCTGCAGATCCCAGGACGCGGCCCGGGAGAGCGCGTACGTGATGACGCTGTCGAGCATGGCCGCCACCCCGACGCCGATGAGGATCAGCCGTGTGCCGGCGAACCCGCCGCGATGGGCGAGGAGGAAGATGGCTGCGGCGGTGACGAGCGCGCCCACCAGGGCCAGCAGCGAGACCGCGACCGTGTCCAGCGCGAACAGCACGATGCCGACGACGGCGGCGGCACTGGCTCCCGCGCTGATGCCGATGATGTCGGGCGAGGCCAGCGGGTTGCGCAGCATGCCCTGGAACGTGACCCCGGCGGCGCCGAAGGCGAAGCCGGCGAGAACGGCAAGGGTGGCGCGGGGCAGGCGCAGATCGCCGACCGTGAACGAGGCTCCCGGGACCGTCTGCCCGGACAGGACGCGCAGCACCTCGGCCGGCGGGTAGAAGGTCTCGCCGATCATCAGGCTGACCGCGAACACGGCCACGACCGCGGCCGCCAGCATCGCCACGACCGCGGCGCGACGTCCGCGGCGCCGGCGCCGGCCGTCGGCGATCGTGCGCACGGCTGCGGCATCCGCCGCCGTCCCGGTGACGCTCACAGTTCACGCACCTTCTGCCGGCGGACGATCCAGATGAAGAACGGCGCGCCCACCAGCGCGGTGACGATGCCGACGTCGAGCTCGCTCGGGCGTGCCACGAGTCGGCCGATCACGTCGGACGCGACCAGGAGCCCGGCGCCGGCGACCGCCGAGAACGGCAGCAGCCAGCGGTGATCGGTGCCGACGAGCAGCCGGCACAGGTGGGGCACGATCAGGCCCACGAAGCCGATCGGGCCGGCGACGGCGGTCGCGGCGCCGCACAGGATCACGGCGCCCGCGGCGGTCACCAGGCGGGTCCGGGTGACATGGGCGCCGAGCCCGGCGGCCAGGTCGTCGCCGAGGGCGAGCGCGTTCATGCCCCGCGCGCTGAGCAGGCAGATCGCCGCGCCCAGCGCCAGCGCCGGCAGCACGAGGCCGATCCGGTCCCAGGTGGCGCCGCCGACGCCGCCGATCTGCCAGAAGCGGAAGCTCTCCATCGCATCGGCGCGAGGGAGCAGGACGGCCTGCACCAGCGAGGCGAAGGCGGCGGATGTCGCGGCTCCGGCCAGGGTGAGCTTCAACGGCGTCGCCCCGCCCGAGCCGAGCGAGCCCACGGCATAGACGAAGACGGCGGCCACCGCCGAGCCGATCACGGCGGCGCCCATCAGCACGCCCGGCGACGACACCCCGAGGAGGACGATGCACACCACGACCGCGAACGCGGCGCCGCCGGAGACGCCGAGGATGCCGGGGTCGGCGAGCGGATTGCGGGTCACCGCCTGCATCGACGCGCCGGCCAGCGCCAGTGCCGCGCCGACGAGGACCGCCAGCGCCGTGCGGGGGAGCCGTGCGATCACCGCGGCCTCGCCGATGGTGTCGGTGTGTCCGGCCAGGGTCGCCGCCACTTCGCCCGGCGAGACGACGCGCACGCCGAGCGCCACGGACGCCGCGCACAGCGCGGCCAGGACGCAGAAGGCGACCAGCAGCCACAGCCCACGCGTGAGAGGCCCGTGCCGGCGCGCCGTCGCGACGTGGCTGCGCTCGGTCGGGGCCGCCCCCGCGAGCGTCGCGCCGCGCTGCGCCGTCGCGGTCATCAGCCGAGGGCCTTCGCCAGCAGCGCGAAGTAGTCGTGGATGCCCCACCCGATCGACAGCGGCGACGGGTTCGCCGACGCCGCGAGGGGAGTGTCGTTCTGCAGGACGGCGATGTGACCCGCCTTGATCGCCGGGATCTTGGACAGCAGCGGATCGGCCTGCAGCTTGCTGATCATGGTCGCCGCGTCATCGCCGTAGGTGACGAACAGGTCGACATCTTTGAACCGGTCGGCCTGCTCGGAGCTGACGGTGATGTAGAACTGGTCGGTCTTGGCCGATTCGTCCTGCACGATCTGCGGCTCCGGCATCCCGAGGCTGTGCAGGAAGCCCGGGCGGGTGTCGTGGTCGGTGTAGAAGCCGATCTTGCTGAAGTCCGAGGGATCGATGTAGGAGAAGAGGACCTTCGCGGTCTTCAGCTGCGGGAAGTCGGCGAGGGCGGCATCGACCTCTCCGTGCAGCGTGTCGATGAGGGCGTCGCCCTCCTTGGCGAGGCCGAGCGCCTTCGAGTCCATCCGGATCATGTCCTCGTAGGAGGTGCCCCACGCGGTTCCGGGGTAGGCGACGACGGGGGCGATCTTCGACAGTGTGTCGTACTCGGTGCGGCTCAGGCCGGAGTATGCGGCCAGGATCACATCGGGCTTGGTGTCGGCGACCGCCTCGAAGTCGACGCCGTCGGTCTCGTCGTACAGCGCCGGGGTCTTGCCGCCCAGCTCGGCGATCCGATCCTCGGACCACGGCAGGATGCCGTCATGGTCGTCGTCGCCCCACGTGGACTTCGCCATGCCGACGGGCACGATGCCGAGCGCCAGCGGCACCTCGCCGTTGCCCCAGGCGACCGTCGCGACCCGCTTCGGCTTGCTCGGGATCGTCGTCGTGCCGTACACGTGGTCGATGGTCACCGGGAAGCCGGCCTCGGATCCCTGCTGGTTGGCGGAGGCGGGGGCGTCGGCCCCACTCGCGCAGCCGGCCAGCAGGAGGGTCGAGGCGGCGACCACGGAGAGGGCGGCCAGTGACAGCGCGCGGCGAATGGGCACGGAGGACTCCTTCGGGGTACGGGGGTTGGTAAGGCTACCCTAACAGCACTCGGAATCATTCGCGGATGCCAGTCGGCGACGAGCCGGTGCGAACCGCTCAGGAGGCGGGCTCGACCAGTCCGGCGTCGTAGGCGAGGATGACCGCCTGCACCCGGTCGCGCAGCGACAGCTTGGCGAGGATCTTGCCGACGTGGGTCTTCACCGTCTGCTCGGCGATGAACAGGGCGGCGGCGATCTCGCCGTTGGACCGCCCCTGGCCGATGAGGGTGAGCACCTCGCGCTCGCGCTCGGTCAGACCCTCCACCGCCCCGGTGCGGGAGGCCCTCGGCTTCTGCGCGGCGAACTGCGCGATGAGCCGGCGCGTGACCCGCGGTGCCAGCAGCGCGTCTCCGGCGGCGACCACGCGCACGGCGTTGACGAGCTCGTCCGGCAGGGCGTCCTTGAGCAGGAACCCGCTGGCACCGGCCTGCAGCGCGTCGTACACGTAGTCGTCGATGTCGAACGTGGTGAGCATGATGATCCGCGGCACCTTCGCGGCGGGGTAGGACGGGCCCACGATCCGCCGGGTCGCCTCGATCCCGTCCATCTCCGGCATCCGCACGTCCATCAGGATCACGTCCGGGTCGACCCGGGCAGAGAGCGCGACGGCCTCGGCGCCGGTCGCGGCCTGCCCGACCACGGTGATGCCCTCGTGCGCGTCCAGGAGCGCGGCGAACCCGGCCCGCACGATCGCCTGATCGTCGGCGACCAGGACGTCGATGCTCACAGCGAGCCCTCCGAGGCCTCGGGTGCCGGATGCCGCGGCAGGCGTGCCGTGACGGTCCACCCGCCGTCCGGGTCCGCTCCCGCCTCCAGGCTACCGCCGAGCAGGTGGGCGCGTTCGGTCATGCCGCGCAGTCCGTGGCCGCCGGGGACGCCGGCGACCGCGGTTGCCGGCGCATTGCGGACGCGGATCGTCACATCGGCGGCATCCGCGATCACCGACACCGTGATCGGGGCGCGCGGCGCGTGCCGGACGGCGTTGCTGAGGGCCTCCTGCACGATCCGGTAGGCGGCGATCTGCGTGGCGGCGTCGACATCGCCGCGCGCCCCGTCGTCGGGCATCTCGGTCAGCGCTATCTCGGCACCGGCGCGCCGGGTCGTCTCCACCAGCGCAGGGATGTCGCCGAGTCCGCGCTGCGGGGCCAGCGGGACGGCGTGGTCCTCGGTGCGCAGCACCCCGAGAATCCGCCGCATCTCGGCCAGCGATGTGCGCGCGGTCGCCGCGATCTCGTCGAACTCGGCGGCCGGCTCGTCCGCCAGATCCGGAAGGCGGTAGCGGGCGGTGGAGGCCTGCACCTGGATCAGCGACATGCCGTGGGCGACCACGTCGTGCAGCTCGCGGGCGATCCGGGTGCGCTCCTCGACGAGCTCGCGCCGCCCCTGCTCCTGCGCGGTCAGGGCGCGCTGGCTGCTCAGCTCGGCGCCCAGGCGCAGCCGGCCGGCCAGCAGCACGGCGATCAGGTAGACGCCGGCCGAGATCGAGGTGGTGACGATGAGGTCGTTCGCGCTGGGGATCGAGGGGATCATCAGCGCGACGATCAGCCCGGCAGCCGTGCCGGCCCCCAGCAGGATGAGTCCGAGGCGCCACCCGTGCGGCACGGTGACGGCGAGCAGGCAGACGGCGAACGCGATGATCATCGGCACCGACCAGGGCCACGGTGCGCCCAGCGGGTGATCGCGGGCGACGGTGAGGGGGCTGAGGGCGGCGGATGCCGTGAACACCACGATCGCGATGGTCGGGCGCTTCAGGGCGATCAGGGGGGCGGCGACCGCGCCCGCGCCCAGCAGCATGGTGGCCGGGACCGGGGCGCCGTAGACGGTCGCGTGCACCGGGACCAGCACCGCGTAGAGCGCCGCGGCGACCATGCCCAGGACGATCAGCATCACCGTGCGCTGGTCGCGCAGCCGGGGCGGGAGCGGCCGTCGGGGCCGCCGCTGCTTCACCCGTTCCGCACGCGCCCCACGTCTCGCCGGCTTCGCACGCATGGGGCTCATCCTGCCATCTCGCGCACCGCGACCGCGCTGTCCTCGTCACCCGCGGCGGCGGTGTGCGCCTCGAGGCGGCGACGGCGGGCCACCGAGACGCGGTCGACGGCGATGCCGACCGCCACGGCCACGGCCACGCCGATGGCGGCGGCCAGCAGCGGCTGCTGTGCGAACCAGCTGCCGGCCACGAGGCCGATGCCCGCTCCGTACACCGCCCATGTGATCCCGCCGAGCGCGCTGATCGGCAGGAACCGGCGCCACGGGTAGCCGACGGCGCCGGCGGTCATGTTGACCGCCACCCGGCCGACCGGGATGTAGCGTGCGCCGATGATCAGCGCGCCCCCGCCGCGGCTCAGCGAGCTCTGCGCGCGCTCGACCGCGGCCGCCACGCGCGGGCGGCGCATCCAGGCGAAGCGCCGGGTGCCCACGACCCGGCCCAGCGCGTAGGTGAGGTTGTCGCCGAGCACCGCGCCGCAGGCGGCGATCAGGCACAGCAGCGGCACGATCATGAGCTGGCCGGATGCCGCGGCTGCCGCGGCCGCGGCCACCAGCACCGTCTCGCTCGGCACGGGCGGGAAGACGGCGTCCACCGCCGCCACGACGAACATCACCAGCAGCACCCACGGCGAGGCGGCGGCGGTCAGGATGAAGGCGTTGATCATGTCCACCCCCGAACCGTAGGTGGGCGGTGCCGCCGTGCACATCACTCCGGGGTATCGTCCAGGTCATACCCTGGAGGGGTCTTTCCGGTCTGCGTCGTATACTGGGTGGCTGGCCATTCGGCCGCCTTCCCCGAGAGAACGGACGTTCCGCTGTGCTTGCCGTGCACGACCTCCAGATCCGCGTGGGCGCTCGCACGCTCATGTCGGGCGTGTCGTTCCGCGTGGGCGCCGGCGACAAGATCGGGCTGGTCGGCCGCAACGGCGCCGGCAAGACGACGCTCACCAAGGTGCTCGCCGGCGATGTGCTGCCGTCCGAGGGCAAGGTCGAGCGCACGGGGGAGCTGGGGTACCTGCCGCAGGACCCGCGCTCGGGCGACCCCGACATGCTGGCCCGCACCCGCATCCTGGACGCGCGGGGACTGGGGAGCCTGGCGATCGGCATGCACGAGGCATCCCTCGCGATGGCCGACGACGACGCGGATGCCGCCGCCCGCGCCATGCGCCGCTACGCGAACCTCACCGAGCGGTTCGAGGCCCTGGGCGGTTACGGCGCCGAGGCCGAGGCCGCCACCATCGCGCACAACCTGGCCCTCCCGGACCGGATCCTGGACCAGCCGCTGCGCACGCTGTCCGGCGGCCAGCGCCGGCGCATCGAGCTGGCGCGCATCCTGTTCTCGGACGCCGAGACGATGATCCTGGACGAGCCGACCAACCACCTCGACGCTGACAGCGTGGTGTGGCTGCGCGAGTTCCTCAAGGGCTACCGCGGCGGGCTGATCGTGATCAGCCACGACGTCGAGCTGGTCGGCGAGACGGTCAACCGGGTGTTCTACCTGGACGCGAACCGTCAGCTCATCGACATCTACAACATGAACTGGCGCAACTACCAGCGGCAGCGGGTCGCCGACGAGGAGCGTCGCAAGAAGGAGCGGGCCAACGCCGAGAAGAAGGCGACCGCGCTGCAGCAGCAGGCCGCGAAGTTCGGGGCCAAGGCCACCAAGGCCGCTGCCGCGCACCAGATGGTCGCCCGGGCCGAGAAGCTGCTCAGCGGGCTGGAAGAGGTGCGCCAGGTCGATCGGGTCGCCAAGCTGCGGTTCCCCAAGCCGGCGCCCTGCGGGAAGACTCCGCTGATGGCATCGGGACTGTCGAAGTCGTACGGATCGCTGGAGATCTTCACGGATGTCGACCTGGCGATCGACCGCGGATCGAAGGTCGTCGTGCTGGGCCTGAACGGCGCCGGGAAGACCACGCTGCTGCGCATCCTCGCCGGGGTCGACCAGCCCGACACCGGACAGCTCGAGCCCGGGCACGGCCTGAAGATCGGGTACTACGCGCAGGAGCACGAGAATCTCGACATCTCGCGCACGGTGCTGGAGAACATGATGGGCGCGGCCCCGCACATCACCGCCACCGAGGCGCGCAAGGTGCTCGGATCGTTCCTGTTCACGGGCGACGACGTGCTCAAGCCGGCCGGGGTGCTCTCCGGCGGCGAGAAGACCCGCCTGTCGCTGGCCACGCTGGTGGTCTCGTCGGCGAACATGCTCCTGCTCGACGAGCCGACCAACAACCTCGATCCGGCCTCGCGCGAGGAGATCCTGGACGCGCTCGCGCACTACGAGGGCGCGGTCGTGCTGGTCTCGCACGACGAGGGCGCCGTGATGGCGCTGAACCCCGAGCGCGTGCTCATCCTGCCCGACGGCGTCGAGGACATCTGGGGTCGCGACTACGCGGACCTGGTCGCGCTGGCCTAGCCTCAGCGGCCGGCGCGATCCAGCAGGGCGTCCTCGTCCTGGGAGTCCCGGTCGTCGTGGGCCGCCCGTTTGGCGCGCGCCCGGCGCACGGTCGTCTCGTCGCGCAGCCGCTGCGCGGCCTCGGGATCCGTGACCGCGAGCGCGGCGATGGCCGCGGCATCCTCCGCCTCTTCGCGCCGTGCCCGCCGCTCGGAGCGGATGACGTACCAGATGAAGATGAACCCCATCACCGCGAACATGATCCACTGGATGCCGTACGACAGGAACGGGCCCGGATCGGCCGAGGGCGCCTCGAACGGCTGCGGCGAGGTCGCCGGAGCGGGATCCTCCGAGACGAGCTGACCGTAGGCGCCCTGATCGAGCGCGGCGCCGTCGGCCCCACCGATCTTCTCGGCGATCAGCGGCAGGTTCACCGAGGGCACCTGCCCCTCGGGGGCGTTCGGTCCGGAGCCGGGCAGCGTCTCGCCCGGCACCAGCCGGGCCACGACGGTCACCGTGCCCGACGGTGCGGACGGGATGCTGTCGGGGGTGGGCTGCCGGTTGCCGGGCAGCTCCCAGCCTCGGTCGACGAGGAACACCCGCCCGTCGTCCATCCGCAGCGGGACGATGATCTCGTACGCGGCCGTGCCCCCGTGCACGCGGTTGCGCACGAGCAGCTGCTGATCGGTCAGATATGTGCCGGTCATCGTCACCGGAAGCCACTTCGCCTCGGCGGGGAGGTGCTCATCGGGTGCGAGCAGGTCGGCCAGCGGCACCGGTGCGGCGTCGTAGTTGCGCGCGATCAGGTCGAGCTGCTCGGTGCGGGCGGCGTTCTTGCTCAGCTGCCAGTGGGAGAGGAACGCGCAGGCGATGGCGAACACGATCGCCACCCCCACGTAGGCGGTCCAGCGCACCGCGGCCGGGGCGGTCTGTCGGCGGCTCATCGGGGCTCCTCGAGGGGGACCGGGTCGGTGACGGGGGGATCGGTCGGCGGCGACGGGAACGGGTGCACCGCGACCGGGAACCGGCGGGAGGCGAGGTAGTCGCGCAGGTACTCGACGTGCTCGTCGCAGGCCAGCCAGATCTTGCGCCGGGCGGCGTCGTGGATGCGCGGGTTGCGCCAGACCACCTGCGCGACCGCCGGCGCACGACAGCCCGCTCGTGCGCACACCTCGACTGCGCGTACGTCGACTGCGCGCACGTCGGCATCGGCCGCCTCGCGAGGCGGCACGCGATCGCTCATGACCGCTCGTCCGGCGTGCGCCGCTGTTCGGCCGTCTCCTGGTCGGTCTCGTCCTGCCCGGTCTCGTCCTGCCCGGCCGCGTCCTGCCCGGCCGCGTCCTGCCCGGCCGCGTCCTGCCCGGCCGCGTCGGGCGTCGAGGACGTGACGGCGGGGGTCTCCCGCACGCGGATCACCGGCTCTGCCGGCTCTGTGTCGGGCTTGGCATCGAGGGCGCGTTCGGGGGTCACCGCATCAGTGGTCTTGCTGTCCTGGCCGACGTTGGCCAGCACCACGGCGATGTAGGGGAGGAAGACGGCGCCGACGCCGAACACCCACGTGTACCAGCCGAACGGCTGCACGAACACCATCAGCAGGAAGCAGACCACGCGCACGCCCATGGTGATCAGATAGCGCTGCGAGCGCGCGCCGAGCTCGTCGCGCGGGGGACGCGGCAGAGAGGTCGCCGACTGCGGATGCGAGGAGGTCTTCACGGTGCTCCCAGCCTACGCCGAGTGTGCGGAACGGTCGCCACTAGGCTGGTGCGAGCATCCGACCGAGAACCCCGGGAGTGCCTCATGTCCGCAGACCGCGTCGTCCTCGTCACCGGCGGGAATCGCGGCATCGGCCGCGCCATCGCCGAGCGCTTCCTGGCCGCCGGATACCCGGTGGCCGTGACCGCCCGTTCCGGCCAAGGCCCCGAGGGCACGCTGACGGTGCGTGCGGACGTCACGGACGCCGCGTCCGTCGACGCCGCGTTCAGCGAGGTCGAGCAGCAGCTCGGGCCCGTGGCGGTGGTCGTGGCCAACGCCGGCATCACCAAGGACACCCTTCTGCTGCGCATGACCGAGGACGACTTCGACAGTGTCGTGGACACCAACCTGGGCGGCACGTTCCGCGTGGTCAAGCGGGCATCGAAGGGGATGCTGAAGGCCCGCTGGGGTCGCGTCATCCTCATCTCGTCGGTGGTCGGCCTGTACGGCTCGGCCGGTCAGATCAACTACGCCAGTTCGAAGGCCGGGCTGGTCGGGTTCGCCCGGTCGCTCACCCGCGAGCTGGGCGCCCGCGGCATCACCGCCAACGTCGTGGCCCCCGGCTTCATCGAGACCGAGATGACGGCCGAGCTGCCCGAGGAGAAGAAGGCCGAGTACAAGAAGGCGATCCCCGCCGGACGGTACGCCAGCGCGGACGAGGTCGCCGGCGTCGTGACCTGGCTGGCGTCGGAGGACGCCGCGTACATCTCCGGCGCCGTGATCCCGGTCGACGGCGGACTGGGCATGGGCCACTGACCGGCGTTCGGTGCGCCGGCACGCCCCGGATCGCGAACCCGTCCGGAGTGAGTCGCCCAGCAGCAGCGCGCCCACGAGCCGAGGTCGGCTTCACGGCAGCAGCGGGATGACCTCGCGCAGGTCGACGGGACCGATCACGAGGTCGGCCTGTGCCCGCACCGCGGGCTTCGCGTTGAAGGCGATGCCCAGCCCGGCCGCCGCCATCATCCGCAGGTCGTTCGCGCCGTCGCCGATGGCGATCGTGCGGGCGGGGGCGACACCGTGCGCGGTCGCCCATTCCCGCAGCGCCGCGGCCTTGCCGTCGGCATCCACGATCCGGCCGTCGACCCGCCCGGTCAGTGCGCCCGCGTCCACCTCGAGCCGGTTCGCCCGCCAGACGTCGACGCCGAGCCGCGGCGCGACGGTGTCGAGGATCTCGTGGAAACCGCCCGAGACGACCCCGACGACCCCACCCCGCTCATGCACGGCGGAGATCAGCTCGCGCACGCCGGGCGTCGGCTCGATCCGCGCCAGCACCCGCGTGAACGCCGACACCGGCACCCCGCGCAGCGCCTCGACGCGCGAGCGCAGGCTCGCGGCGAAGTCGACCTCGCCGCGCATCGCGGCCTCCGTCGCGGCCGCGACCTCCCGGCCGCGGCCGGCCTCGTCGGCGATGAGTTCGATCACCTCGTTGCGGATGAGCGTGGAATCGGCATCGAGGACGACGAGCAGACGCGCGGGCACCCGTCCACAGTACCGGCGCGGTCAGAGGTCGACGTGCACGCCCTTGCCGACGATGGTGATGCCCGAGTCGGTGACGGTGAAGCCCCGCGACAGGTCGCGTTCGCGGTCCACCCCCACGGTGGCGCCGTCGGCCAGCACCACGTTCTTGTCCAGGATCGCGCGATGCACGCGCGCGCCCTGCCCCACCCGCACATGGTCGAACAGCACCGCATCGGTGATGGTCGAACCGCCGGCGGCGAGCGTCCACGGACCGACGACGCTGCGCTCCAGGTGGGTGCCGGACAGCACCGAGCCGAGCGAGACGATCGAGTCGATCGCGTTGCCGATCCGGCCGACCGAGTCGCGGACGAACTTCGCCGGCGGCGAGTTCACCGTCTGCGAGTGGATCGGCCAGTCCGTGTTGTAGAGGTTGAACACCGGAAGGGTGGAGATCAGGTCCATGTGCGCGTCGAAGAACGAGTCGATCGTCCCCACATCCCGCCAGTACGACCGGTCGCGTGCGGTCGAGCCGGGGACCTCGTTGAGCTTCATGTCGTAGACGCCGGCCTCGCCGCGGTCCACGAAGTACGGCACGATGTCGCCGCCCATGTCGTGGTTGCTGGTGGGCTCCTCGCCGTCGGTGGTGACGGCCTCGATCAGCGCCTCGGTGTCGAAGATGTAGTTGCCCATCGACGCGATCACCTCGTGCGGCGCGTCGGGCAGGCCGTCCGGGTTCTGCGGCTTCTCCAGGAACCGGCGGATGCGGTCGGGATTGTCCGGGTCGACGTCGATCACGCCGAACTGGTCGGCCAGCGAGATCGGCTGACGGATGCCGGCGACCGTCGCGCGGGCGCCGGAGGCGATGTGCGCGTCCAGCATCTGCTGGAAGTCCATCCGGTACACGTGGTCGGCCCCGATGACGATGACGATGTCGGGCTGCTCGTCGGTGATCAGGTTCAGACTCTGCAGGATCGCGTCGGCGGACCCCGAGAACCAGCGCTTGCCGAGCCGCTGCTGGGCGGGGACCGAGGCGACGTACGAGTCCAGCAGCGCCGACATCCGCCACGTCTGCGACACGTGCCGGTCGAGGCTGTGCGACTTGTACTGGGTGAGCACCACGATCTGTCTCAGGCCCGAGTTGATGAGGTTCGAGATCGCGAAGTCGATGAGTCGGTACTGCCCGCCGAACGGCACCGCGGGCTTGGCCCGATCGGCCGTCAGCGGCATGAGTCGCTTGCCCTCGCCGCCGGCGAGGATGATTCCGAAGACCTTGGGTGCCGCGGGCATGCCACCACACTATGCCCGGGTGCGCGCCTGTACTAGCGTTCGTGACATGCGCGTCGACATCGTCACGAAGGAGTACCCGCCGGAGATCTACGGCGGGGCGGGTGTGCACGTCGCGCAGCTCGTGAAGGCACTGCGGGCCCGGGACGGCGAAGAGCCGGCACAGGTGCGGGTGCGGGCGTTCGGCGCCTCCCGTGACGAGGAGGGCACGACGTCGTATCCGGTGCCGGACACACTGCGGGAGGCGAACGCGGCGATCCAGACGCTGGGCATCGACCTGGAGATCATCCCGGACGTCGCCGGGGCCGATCTCGTGCATTCGCACACCTGGTACGCGAACTTCGCCGGGCACATCGCCTCGCTGCTGCACGGCATCCCGCACATCATCACCGCGCACAGCCTCGAGCCGCTGCGCCCGTGGAAGAGCGAGCAGCTGGGCGGCGGGTACGCCGTCTCGAGCTTCGTCGAGCGCACCGCCTACGAGTCCGCCGCCGCGATCGTCGCCGTCAGCGACGGCATGCGCTCCGACATCCTGCGCAGCTACCCGTCCCTGGACCCCCGGGCCGTGCGCGTGATCTACAACGGCATCGACGTGGACGAGTGGCATCCCACCGTCGATCCGGAGCTGCTGGCCTCACTCGGAGTCGACGCCGCGCGCCCGTCGGTCGTGTTCGTCGGCCGCATCACCCGGCAGAAGGGACTGCCGCACCTGCTGCGGGCCGTGCGGATGCTGCCGCCCGACGTGCAGGTCGTGCTGTGCGCCGGCGCCCCGGACACCCCCCAGATCATGGCCGAGGTCACCGAGCTGGTGCACGAGCTGCAGGACACCCGCGACGGGGTGATCTGGATCGACCGGATGCTGAGTCGGCACGAGCTGTGCACCGTGCTGACGGCGGCGACCGTGTTCGTGTGCCCGTCGGTGTACGAGCCGCTGGGGATCGTGAATCTCGAGGCGATGGCCTGCGGTGCCGCCGTCGTCGGCACCGCGACGGGCGGCATCCCCGAGGTCGTCATCGACGGGGTCACCGGACGCCTGGTGCCGATCGACCAGTCCGATGACGGCACCGGGACGCCGAACGATCCGGAGCAGTTCGCCGCCGACATGGCGGCCGTGCTGACCGAGGTCGTCCGGGATCCGGAGCGCGCCGCCGCCTACGGCGCCGCCGGACGCGAGCGCGCCGCACGGGACTTCGGCTGGGACACGATCGCCGCCCAGACCGCGGCGCTGTACGCGGAGGTGACCGGCTCCGGCCGTTAGGCTGGTGCCATGGCCCAGGTCCTCGAGTTCTCCGACGTCATCGTCCGCAGGAACGCCCGGAACATCGTCGATCGCGTCGACTGGTCGGTGCATGACAACCAGCGCTGGGTCGTGCTCGGCGCCAACGGCGCAGGCAAGACCACCATCCTGCAGCTGGCGGCCACGCTGCTGCATCCCACCAGCGGCGCGGTCACGGTCCTGGACGAGCGGCTGGGCCGCACCGACGTGTTCGAGCTGCGCCCGCGGATCGGTTTCGCGTCCTCGGCGATGGCCCGCCGGGTGCCGCCGGAGGAGACCGTGCTGAACGTCGTGATGACGGCGGCGTACTCGGTGCTCGGCCGCTGGAACGAGGCGTACGAGGACATCGACGAGCGCCGCGCGCTGCGGGTGCTCGCCGAGTGGCGGCTCGACCACCTCGCCGACCGCACGTTCGGGACGCTGTCAGAGGGGGAGCAGAAGCGGGTGCAGATCGCCCGGGCGGTGATGACCGACCCCGAGCTGCTGCTCCTGGACGAGCCGAGCGCGAGCCTCGATCTCGGCGCACGCGAGGAGCTGCTGCAGCTGCTGGGCGGCTATGCGCAGGCGCCGACCACGCCGGCGATGGTCATGGTCACCCACCACGTCGAGGAGATCCCGGTCGGATTCACGCACGTGCTGCTGCTCCGGGACGGCGCCGTGATCGCCGCGGGCCCGCTGGAGCAGACCCTGACCGCCGAGAACCTGAGCAGCACGTTCGGCATGCCGATCGTGCTCACCGTCGCGGACGGCCGGTATGCCGCGCGGGCGGCGTCGCAGGATCACGCCGACGACTGATAGAATCGATCCTTGGCGCCCCGGTCGGCGCCACGGCAGGTGCCACGGCACCGCAGATTTCCCTTCCGCACTCGCAAGGAAACCCAATGAAGACTGACATCCACCCCGACTACCACGCCGTCGTGTTCCGCGACCTCGGCTCGGGCGAGACCTTCCTGACCCGTTCGACCGTGGGCAGCGACAAGACCATCGAGCTCGACGGCGTCGAGTACCCCGTCATCGACGTCGAGATCTCGTCCGCGTCGCACCCGTTCTACACGGGCAAGCAGCGCATCATGGACTCGGCCGGCCGCGTCGAGAAGTTCAACCAGCGCTTCAAGGGCTTCGGCGGCGGCAAGTAGTCGTTCCCCCTGCGAAGACCCCGCGCACAGCGGGGTCTTCGTCGTTCCGGGGCGTCACCCCGGAGACCTGCCGTGCGGTCGGGTCAGCGGATGGGCCAGCTGCCGTCCACCGGGTCGGCGGGGTCGATCCGGCCGATCCGCACGAAGTAGTCGGTGAGGCTGTCGGCCTGGTCGCGCGCCCAGCCGATCTGGCGGGTGTGCAGCTCGCCGGCGGATGTCGGCAGCTCGGTGCCGAAGCGCTCGGCCAGGGCCAGTGCGACCCGTCCGGCCGCGACGGCGTCTGCTGCAGCGGCGTGGGCGTCGTCCAGTCGGACCGCATAGTGCTCGGCGACCGCGGCAAGGGTCCGCTTGCCGCGTCGATAGCGGTCCACCGCCTTGTCGAGCACGAGCGGGTCGATCACCGGGGACGGGTCGGCGATCGGGGCGACGCCGTGCCGGATCGCCTCGTGCTTGAGCAGCGAGAAGTCGTACGGCGCGTTGTAGGCCACCACCGGGATCCCCGCCGCGAACAGCCCGCGCAGCGCCGCGGTGATCTCGGCCACCACCTCGCCGGCGGGGCGCCCGTGCGCCCGGGCGTGGGCGGTGCTCACCCCGTGCACGGCGGTCGCGGCATCCGGGATCTCGATGCCGGGGTCGGCCAGCCAGTCCTGCGCGCCCCGTACGGCGCCGGTGTCGTCCAGCACCCCCACATGCGCGGTGACCACGCGGGAGCAGGCGACGTCGATGCCGGTCGTCTCCAGGTCGAAGACGCCCACCCGACGGGACCATTCCGGCGAGTCGAAGAGCGGCAGCATGTCCATGCCGTTCACGGTATGCGCACCCGCCGACATCCGTGATCGCGACGCGCGGCATCGTCCGTAGACTCGACGGGTGAGTGTGGACAGCCCGTACGCCGCGCAGCTGGCGGTCATCCCGGTGCGCCGGCAGGAGGCGGCGGTCGCCGGATCGACCACCGCCTACTGGGTGTACGGACCGGATGACGCCGCCGTGACGATCCTGGCCGTGCACGGATTCCGCGGCGAGCATCACGGGCTCGAGCCGATCGTCGCCCAGCTGCCCGACGTCCGCATCGTCTCGCCGGATCTGCCCGGCTTCGGCGAGACTCCGCCGCTGCCGGGTCGCGCGCACGACCTGGCCGCCTACGTCGACTGGCTCACGGCGTTCGCCGCGCAGGTCGCGCCGGGCGCGGTGGTGCTCGGGCACAGCTTCGGCTCGATCGTGGCCGCCGCCGCCGTCGCGGCCGGGCTGCCGACCCCGCGCCTCATCCTGATCAATCCGATCGGCGCGCCCGCACTGGCCGGTCCGCGCGGCATCCTGACCCGACTGGCGGTCTTCTACTACTGGATGGGGGCGAAGCTGCCCGCCCGGATCGGCGATGCGCTGCTGCGCAACCGACTGATCGTGCGGGTGATGAGCATCGCCATGGTCAAGACCCGCGACCCGGACCTGCGACGCTTCGTGCACGGCCAGCACGACACCTACTTCTCGCGCTTCGCCGACCGGGACGTGCTGCGCGAGGCGTTCGTGACCAGCGTCTCGCACGATGTGCGCGAGTCGGCGGCGCGGATCGCGCAGCCCACGCTGCTGATCGCCGCCCAGCGGGACGACATCACGCCGATCGAGAAGGAGCGCGAACTGGCGGAGATCTTCCCGGATGCCGAGCTCGTCGAGATCCCCGAGGTCGGCCACCTCATCCACTACGAGACGCCGCAGCCGGCCGCCGCGGCGATCCGCCGATTCGTCGGGTAGCGGATCAGGCGGTCTCGCGCGCCATCTCCATCAGGGGCCGCACCCGGTAGCCGATGACCTCGCCCATCACCAGCGACGTCTCGGTGCGCTCGACGCCCTCGATCGCGAGGATGCGGGCATCCGTGTCGAACAGATGCTGCGTGTCGCGGCAGGCCACCCGCACGAGCAGGTCGATCTGGCCGCTCAGCCCGTGCGCCTGCAGCACCTCGGGGATCCGGTGCAGCTCGCCGGTGATGTACGGCAGGTCGGCCTGGCGGACGGTGACGCTGATGAACGCCTCGATCGGGAAGCCCAGCGCGCTCGAGGAGATCGCGCGCTCGTAGGAGAGGAAGACGCCGGACTTGTCCAGCCGCGCCATCCGGGCCTGCACGGTGTTCCGGCTCATCCCGAGCTTGTCGGCCAGCGCGACCACCGTCGCGCGGGGTTCGTGCGAGAGAGTCGCCAGGAGCTCCAGATCGACGCTGTCCAGGTGGGCCATAGTGCGAAACACTAGCACGCCCCAGGTGGGGAAATCTGCGCAACATGCTCAGTGTCTTTTGGGATGCTTGAGCTAGGTGCAAGATCGACGTAGCCTCAGAGCATCCGGCGAAGACGCCGGGCTCATCACGCGGAACGCCCCACGAGGGACCCGCGAGAAGGAGGGATGACGATGGTGCACACCCTGACCCCGGCCGCCGACCTCGAGACGGACATCGACGATGTCGCGCGCCTGCTGACCGCCGGCGGGGAGCGGATCCCCAACGCCGACCTGGACCCCTGGGTCCGCGACGTGGACGCCGCCGCGCTGCGGGCGCTCTACCGCGACATGGTGATCCTGCGGCGCATCGACGCCGAGGGTATGGCCCTGCAGCGCCAGGGGCAGGTGGGCCTGTGGGCGCCCTGCCAGGGCCAGGAGGCCACCCAGATCGGCAGCGCACGCGCACTGCGCGACGACGACTTCGCCTTCCCCAGCTACCGCGAGACCGGCGTGACCTACGCCCGGGGTGCGGGGCCGGAGGGGTACGTCCGCGCCTGGCGCGGCGAGGCGCACTCCAGCTACGACCCGCACGAGATCGGCGCCGCGATTCCGCAGATCATCATCGGCGCGCAGACCCTGCACGCGGTCGGCTACGCCATGGGCATCCAGCGCGACGGAACCGACCAGGTCGTCGCGACCTGGTTCGGCGACGGCGCCACCAGCCAGGGCGACGTGAGCGAGGCGCTCGTGTTCGCCGCCTCGTACGGCTCGCCGGTGGTGTTCGTGTGCACGAACAACCAGTACGCGATCAGCGAGCCGGTCGGCGTGCAGGCGCAGGCGCCGATCGCCGGCCGCGCGCCGGGGTTCGGCATCCCGAGCATGCGGGTGGACGGCAACGACGTGCTGGCCGTGTACGCCGCGATGCGGTGGGCGCTGGAGCACGCCCGCAGCGGCAAGGGCCCGGCCTTCATCGAGGCGGTCACCTACCGGATGGGGCCGCACACCACCAGCGACGACCCCACCCGGTACCGCGACAAGGACGAGCTGGAGCGCTGGCGCGCCCGCGACCCGCTCGCCCGGGTCGAGGCCTACCTGCGCACCCAGGGCGCGTTCGACGAGGCGTTCGAGGCCGAGGTGGCCGCGGCCTCCGACGAGACGGCCGCCGCCGTGCGCAGCACGTGCCTGGCCATGACGACGGCACCGGCTCTCAGCATCCTCGACGACGTGTACGCCGAGCCGCATGCCGGCCTCGACGAGGAGCGCACGTGGTTCTCGGCCTACCTCGACGGGTTCGCGGATGCCGGGCAGGAGGCCGGACGATGACCGAGCTCACCATGGGCAAGGCCCTGAACGAGGGGCTGCGCCGCGCGATGCGCGACGACGACAAGGTCCTCATCATGGGCGAGGACATCGGCAAGCTCGGGGGCGTGTTCCGCATCACCGACGGGCTGCAGTCCGAGTTCGGCGCGCAGCGCATCGTCGACACGCCGCTGGCCGAGTCCGGGATCATGGGCACCGCCGTGGGCCTGGCCTACCGCGGGTACCGGCCGGTGGTCGAGATCCAGTTCGACGGCTTCGTCTACCCGGCGTTCGACCAGATCGTCTCGAACGTGGCGAAGCTGCACTACCGCTCGCAGGGCACGGTGAAGATGCCCATCACGATCCGCATCCCGTGGGCGGGCGGCGTGGGCGCCGCGGAGCATCACTCCGAGTCGCCCGAGGCGTACTTCGTGCACACGGCGGGACTGCGGGTGGTCGCCGTCTCGAACCCGCAGGACGCGTACACCGTCCTGCGCCAGGCCATCGCCTGCGACGACCCGGTGGTCTTCTTCGAGCCGAAGCGGCTGTACCACGCCAAGGGCGAGGTCGACCTGGACGGTGACATCGCCGATGCGCCGCCGATGGGACTCGCTCGGGTGGCGCGGCCCGGCGACGACGTGACGCTGCTCACGTACGGCGCGCAGGTGTCCACGGCGATGGATGCCGCCACCGCCGCCGAGGACGAGGGCATCTCGATCGAGGTGATCGATCTGCGCTCGCTGTCTCCGGTGGACTACAAGACCGTGACCGCCTCGGTGCGCAAGACCGGCCGAATGGTGGTCACGCACGAGGCCGCCCGCGAGGCGGGGATGGGTGCCGAGCTCATCGCCAGCGTCACCGAACGCTGCTTCTACCACCTCGAAACGCCGCCGGTCCGGGTGACGGGATGGGACATCCCGTACCCGCCGGCGAAGCTGGAGAAGCACCACGTGCCCGACCTCGATCGGATCCTGGATGCCGTCGACCGGGTGCTGGACCGCCCGAACAGCCTGACCGGGGTGGAACTGTGACGGGCGTCGGCCCCGGCCGCGAAGCGGCCGCGGAAAGGGGAGCGCTGTGATGGGCCAGGACTTCCGACTTCCCGACCTCGGCGAGGGGCTTCCCGACGCCGAGCTGGTGTCGTGGCTGATCGCCGAGGGCGACGAGGTCGCTTTGAACCAGAACATTGCCGAGGTCGAGACCGCCAAGGCCGTCATCGAACTGCCCAGTCCGTTCGCCGGCACCGTGCAGAAGCTGCACCACGCCGCCGGCGACGTGGTCGAGGTCGGCGAGGTGCTCATCACGTTCGGCGGGCAGGACGCGGCGGATGCCGCGGCTGCGGCTTCCGAGGCGACCGCCGGAGGCGAGGAGGAGACCGAGAAGGCCACGCCGAACCTCGTCGGCTACGGCGCCGCACCCCGGCGCTCGGCCCGTCCGCAGCGGCGGACGCGGGTCGCCCGTGCCGACGGCGCACGCGGCCCCGACACCGCCGTGCTGGAGGCGGCGCCGCACGACGCGATCGTGGAGCAGCCGCCGGAGCGCCCGATGGAGCGCCCGCGGTCCACACCGCCGGTGCGCAAGCTCGCGAAGGATCTGGGCGTCGATCTCGCGCTCGTGTCGGGCAGCGGACAGTCCGGGCTGATCACGCGCTCCGACGTCGAGGCGTACGCGGCCCGGGTCGGCGTCGCCGACGCGACCGCGGCGGCCGAGGCCGGACGGGAAAGCGCGCAGGCGGCGGATGCGGCATCCGCCCGCACCGCTCTGGACGGCGATCGCACCACCCGCCGGCCCATCCGCGGCGTGCGCAAGGCCACGGCCGAGGCGATGGTCGCCAGCGCATTCACCGCACCGCACGTGTCGACGTTCCACACCGTCGACGTCACCGCCACGATGCAGCTGGTCGCCTCGCTGAAGGCCGACCGGGCGCTGGCCGACCACAGGATCGGCGTGATGGCGGTCGCGGCCAAGGCCGTGTGCCTTGCGCTCGGGCGCAATCCGAGCCTGAACGCGAAGTGGGATGCTGCTGCCGGCGAGATCGTCGAGCACCACTATGTGAACCTCGGCATCGCTGCCGCCACCGACCGCGGGCTCATCGTGCCGGTCATCCCGGATGCCGACGCCCTGACGCTGGTCGAGCTCGCGGACGCGATCACCGAGCTCGCGCAGACGGCGCGCTCCGGGAAGACGCCGCCGTCGGCGATGACCGGCGGCACGTTCTCGATCACGAACTTCGGCGTGTTCGGAATCGAGGCGGGCACCCCCATCCTCAACCCGGGCGAAGCCGGAATCCTCGGCCTCGGCTCGGTGCAGCACCGCCCCTGGGAGCACGAGGGCGGGATCGCCCTGCGCGAGGTCATGACCCTCAGCCTGTCGTTCGACCACCGGCTGGTGGACGGCGCCGAGGGATCGCGGTTCCTCGCCGACGTCGGGAGCATCCTGGTCGAGCCGGGCCGCGCGATGCTGATGCGCTGAGTGGACGTGCCGCCGTTCGCGCCGCACTCGCGGGCGACGCGGGGGAGCGGGCGTTCAGGCAGCCAGCGCCGCCCGAGCCAGCTGCTCGAGGATCGTGCGGACGTCGTCGTCGGACGGTGCGGAGCGCAGGGCGCGCACGCTGTGCGGCGTGGAGTTGATCAGGCCGAACACGGCGTGCGCGCGCACCCGCAGCTCGGCGTCGGTGCGGCCGGGCTGCAGCGTACGCAGCACGCCCACCCACGCCTCGACGTACTCGCGCTGCAGTCGGCGCACCCGGTGCCGGTCGGCGTCGGGAAGCGAGGACAGATCGCGGTCCTGCACGCGGATGACGTCGGCGTCGGTGAGCGCGAAGTCGACGTGGAATCGGATCAGCGCGTCCCGGCGGGCCGCGGCATCCGATTCGGCGGCCAGGACCGCGGCTCCGCCGTCGCGCAGGTGCTCGCTGACCCCCACCAGGATGGCGGCCAGCAGCGCCTGCTTGCTGGCAAAGTGGCGGTAGACGGCGGGCCCGCTGACGCCCACGGCGGCGCCGATGTCCTCGAGGCTCACCCCGGTGAAGCCGCGCTCGGCGAACAGCCGTGCCGCTGCGGCGATCAGCTCGGCACGGCGGCGGGACTTGGCGCGCGCGCGGTCGGTGGATGCCGTTGCCATTTGGGTTAATCCTCGCTAACATTGAAACTCAGTTAGTCCACATTAACAGGACGTGACAGTCGATGGAGATGAGATGAGCGGTCGGGCACCCGCGATCGGCACCGCACCGGCGCATGACGAGGTGTTCGAGCGCAACCGCGTCGCCCAGCAGCAGCTGGCGCAGACCCTGCGCGAGCGACTCGCCGTCGCCGCGGTCGGCGGGCCGGAGCGCTCGCGGGAGCGGCACGTCGCCCGCGGCAAGCTGCTGCCCCGAGACCGGGTGGACCGGCTGCTGGACGAGGGAAGCCCGTTCCTCGAGCTGGCGCCGCTGGCCGCCGACGGTCTCTACGACGGTCAGGCCCCGGCCGCCGGCGTCATCGCCGGGATCGGCCTGGTCCACGGCCGTCAGGTCATGGTGGTGTGCAACGACCCCACCGTCAAGGGCGGCACCTACTACCCGATGACGGTGAAGAAGCACCTGCGCGCGCAGGAGGTGGCGCTTCAGAACCGGCTGCCGTGCATCTACCTCGTCGACTCCGGGGGCGCGTTCCTGCCGATGCAGGACGAAGTGTTCCCAGACCGCGACCACTTCGGCCGCATCTTCTACAACCAGGCGCGTCTGTCGGCCGCGCGCATCCCGCAGATCGCCGCCGTGCTCGGATCGTGCACGGCCGGCGGCGCGTACGTGCCGGCGATGAGCGACGAGACGGTCATCGTGCGCAATCAGGGCACCATCTTCCTCGGCGGGCCGCCGCTGGTGAAGGCCGCGATCGGCGAGATCGTCACCGCCGAGGAGCTCGGCGGGGGAGAGCTGCACGCGCGCCGCTCCGGGGTGGTCGACCACCTCGCCGAGGACGACGAACACGCCCTCGAGATCGTGCGCGACATCGTCGCGACGCTGCCGCCGCCCGCCGAGCCGGCCTGGGAGGTGCTGCCGGCCGAGCCGCCGGCCGCCGACCCGGGCGAGCTGTACGGCGTGGTGCCGGTGGATGTGAACCAGCCCTACGACGTGCGCGAGGTGATCGCCCGCCTGGTGGATGCCAGCGAGCTGCACGAGTTCAAGAAGGAGTACGGCACCACGCTGGTCACCGGATTCGCTCGCATCCACGGCCATCCGGTCGGCATCGTGGCCAACAACGGCGTGCTGTTCGGCGAGTCGGCGCAGAAGGGCGCCCACTTCATCGAGCTGTGCGACCAGCGCGGCATCCCGCTGCTGTTCCTGCAGAACATCTCGGGGTTCATGGTGGGGCGGGATGCCGAGGCCGGCGGCATCGCCAAGGACGGCGCCAAGATGGTCACCGCCGTCGCCACCACGCGGGTGCCCAAGCTCACCGTCGTGATCGGCGGATCGTTCGGCGCCGGCAACTACTCGATGTGCGGCCGGGCGTACTCGCCGCGGTTCCTCTGGACCTGGCCGGCGAGCCGCATCTCGGTGATGGGCGGCCCGCAGGCCGCCTCCGTGCTGGCCACGGTCAAGCGCGACCAGTACGAGGCGCGCGGGCAGGAGTGGGATGCTGCGGACCAGACCGCGTTCGAGGCGCCGATCCGCGCGCAGTACGAGGAGCAGGGGAATCCCTACTACGCCACCGCACGTCTGTGGGACGACGGCGTGATCGACCCGGTCGACACCCGCGACCTGCTCGGCCTCGCACTCGACGTCGTCGCCCGTTCGCCCCTGCCCGAGCCGCGCTTCGGCGTCTTCCGGATGTGACCGGCATGTACTTCGACACCGTCCTGGTCGCCAACCGCGGCGAGATCGCGCGCCGGGTCATCCGCACCCTGCGGGCCCTCGGCATCCGCGCGGTCGCCGTCTACAGCGACGCCGACGCCGCCGCGCCGCATGTGCGCGAGGCCGATGTCGCCGTGCGCATCGGCCCGGCCGCGGCATCCCGCTCGTACCTGGACATCGACGCGATCATCGCCGCCGCCCGCGACACCGGGGCCCAGGCGATCCACCCCGGCTACGGCTTCCTCTCCGAGAACGCCGCGTTCGGCGCCGCATGCGCCGCGGCCGGCATCGTCTTCATCGGGCCGGGCGCGCGGGCGCTGGAGGTCATGGCCGACAAGATCCGCGCCCGGGACCACGTCAGCGCGTCCGGGGTGCCGATCGTGCCGGGCTTCAGCGCCGCCGGCATGACGGACGACCAGATCGCGACCGCCGCTGAACAGGCGGGCTTCCCCCTGCTCATCAAGCCGTCCGCCGGCGGCGGCGGCAAGGGCATGGAGGAGGTCCACTCCGCCGCGCAGATCCCCGACGCCGTGGCCACGGCGCGCCGGGTCGCGAAGTCCGCATTCGGCGACGACACGCTGCTGTTCGAGCGCCTCATCCTGCACCCGCGGCACATCGAGGTGCAGGTGCTCGGCGACGCGCACGGCCGGGTGGTCCACCTCGGCGAGCGCGAATGCACGCTGCAGCGTCGGCATCAGAAGGTGATCGAGGAGTCGCCGTCGCCGCTGATCGATGCCACCACGCGCGCCCGTCTGGGCGAGGCGGCCTGTGCGGCCGCGGCATCCGTCGACTACACCGGGGCGGGCACCGTCGAGTTCATCGTGTCGGCCGACCGCCCCGACGAGTTCTTCTTCATGGAGATGAACGCCCGCCTTCAGGTCGAGCATCCGGTCACCGAAGCGGTCACCGGCATCGACCTGGTCGAGCAGCAGCTGCGCATCGCGGCCGGACTGCCGCTCACGCTCGGCGAGATCACACCGACCGGGCACGCCATCGAGGCGCGCGTGTACGCCGAGAGCCCGGCCCGCGGCTTCCTGCCGGCCACCGGGGACGTGCTGCGGTGGGAGCCGGCCTCCGGGCCCTCTGCGGGCACCGTCCGGACGGATGCCGCGGTCGAGACCGGCAGCACCGTCGGGGCCGAGTACGACCCGATGATCGCGAAGGTCATCGCCCACGCCGCCGACCGCGCCGACGCCCTCGCGCAGCTGGACGCCGCGCTGGCCGACACGGTGCTGTTCGGGGTGGAATCCAACATCGACTTCCTCCGCACGCTGATCGCCGACCCGGCCGTGCAGGCCGGGACCATGGACACCGGACTGATCGACCGGATGCCGCCCTTCGTCGATCCCACCCCGACGACCGCGGCGCTGGCTGCAGCCGCACGGGTCGCAGCCGCCGGGGACACCGCATCCCCGGCACCGCCGCACGCCGCGGCGCTGTGGCGGGCGCGCTCGGGCTGGCGGATGGGTGCGGATGCCGCGGCAGCCACGATCCGGTTCCGCACGGCTGCGGGCGAGGTCGTCGTGACCCGCTGCGCCCCCGCGACGGCCGGGGCCGCGCCCGGCGCCGGCGGCATCGCCCGAGCAGGCGAGGCGGAATGCGCCCCGGACGGCATCGTCTGGGTGCATGCGGACGGCGTCACCAGCGCGCTCGAGCCCCTCACCCGCCGCCAGGCCATGGAGCGTCGCCTCGCCCAGCGCGAGCGGGCGGATGCGGCATCCGACCCGGAGCTGCGCGCCCCCATGCCCGGCGCCGTCGCGGCCGTCCACGTCGCCGACGGTGCGCGGGTGGTCACCGGCGACCGGATCATCACCCTCGAGGCAATGAAGATGGAGCATCCGCTGGCCGCTCCGCACGACGGCATCGTGACGCTGGCGGCCGCCGCCGGCGACCAGGTGCGCCGCGACCAGGTGCTTGCCCGCGTCACCCCCGAATCCACCGAATGAACGCCGAATGAAGGACACCATGGACACCTACTCCTCTTACGACGTCAGCGACGACGAGCGCGAGCTGGCCGGCCTGGTGCGCGGGTTCGCGGACGACGTCATCGCCCCGATCGCCTACGAGGCCGACCGCACCCATACGCTGCCGCTGGACGTGGTCGCGCAGATGGGCGAACTGGGGCTGTTCGGTCTGCCGTTCCCGGAGGAGTACGGCGGGCAGGGCGGCACGTACTTCGCGCTCTGCCTGGCCATCGAAGCCATCGGCCGGGTCGACCAGTCGCTGGCGATCACGCTCGAGGCCGGCGTGAGCCTCGGCGCGATGCCCGTATTCCGATTCGGGAATGAATCGCAGAAGCAGGAGCTGCTGCCCGACCTGCTGGCGGCCCGTGCGCTGGCCGGCTTCGGCCTGACCGAGCCGGAGGCCGGCTCGGATGCCGGGGCCACCCGCACGAACGCGCGCCTGGACGGCGGGGAATGGGTGATCAACGGCGCCAAGCAGTTCATCACGAACTCGGGCACGGCCATCACGCGGTTCGTCACCGTCACCGCCGTCACCGGCGAGCAGGACGGCCGCAAGCAGATCTCCACGATCGTCGTCCCGAACGGCACGCCCGGGTTCACCGTCGAGCCGGCCTACGACAAGGTGGGGTGGCGCGCGTCCGACACGCACCCGCTCACGTTCACCGATGCGCGGGTGCCCGAGGGCAATCTGCTCGGCGAACGGGGCCGCGGGTTCGCGAACTTCCTGCACATCCTCGACGAGGGGCGCATCGCCATCGCCGCGCTGTCCACTGGGGCGGCCGAGGGCTGCGTGCAGGCGGCCACCGAGTATGCGCACTCGCGCACGGTGTTCGGCGAGCAGCTGGCGACCCGGCAGGCCATCCAGTTCATGATCGCGCGGATGCACGCCCGGGTGCACACCGCCCGGCTCGCCTGGCACCACGCGGCCCGGCTGCGCGACGCGGGCAAGCCGTTCAAGACCGAGGCCGCCGTCGCGAAGCTCACCGCGAGCGACGCGGCGATGGACAATGCGCGCGACGCCACGCAGATCTTCGGCGGCAACGGGTTCATGAACGAGTACCCGGTGGCGCGGCACTACCGCGACTCGAAGATCCTCGAGATCGGCGAGGGCACCACCGAGGTGCAGCTGCTGGTCATCGCCCGCGCGCTCGGGCTAGCGTGACGGTATGAGCGAGATCGTCCAGCGCGGGCTGTACTACGAGGAGTGCGAGGTCGGGGCCAGATATCTGCACCGCCCCGGCCGGACCATCACGCAGGCCGACAACACCCTGTTCTCCGCGCTGACGATGAACACCCAGGCGCTGCACGTGGACGCAGCGTACTCGGCCACGCAGCCGTTCGGCGCGCCGCTGATGAACTCGATGTGGACGCTGGCCACGATCGTCGGGATGTCGGTGACCCAGATCACGCAGGGCACGCTCGTCGCCCAGCTCGGGCTGAGCGACATCGCCTTCCCGCATCCGCTGTTCGCCGGCGACACGCTGTACGCCGAGACCGAGATCGTCGCGAAGCGCCTGTCGAACTCGCGCCCCGGCCAGGGACTGGTCACGATGACCCACACCGGGCGCAACCAGGACGGCGAGGTGGTGGCCACCGCCACCCGGGTCGCGCTGATGTGGTGCCTGCCGACGGAGGACGCATGAGCTTCACCATGGGACCTGCTCTGCTGTTCTGCCCCGCCGACCGGCCGGAGCGCTATGCGAAGGCCGCCGCACGCGCGGATGCGGTCATCCTCGACCTGGAGGATGCCGTCGCGCCGGCCGCCAAGGCCGCCGCCCGCGGGCACCTGATCGAGTCGGAGCTGGACCCCGCCACCACGATCGTGCGCATCAATCCGCTCGACACCGAGCACACGGCATCCGATCTGTCGACGCTGGCGCAGACCGATTACCGCACCGTGATGGTGGCCAAGAGCGAGTCGGCCAAGAAGATCGGGCGGCTCGATCCGCGTTTCGCGGTGATCGCCCTGTGCGAGACCGCGCGCGGAGTGGCCCATGCCGAGAAGATCGCGGCGCTCGAGAACGTCGTCGCCCTGATGTGGGGGGCCGAAGACCTGGTGGCCTCGCTCGGAGGCACGTCCAGCCGCAGGAAGAGCGGCCGCTACCGCGATGTCGCCCGCTACGCGCGCTCGCGGGTGCTGCTGGCCGCGGGTGCGCACGGCACGGCCGCGATCGACGCGGTGCACCTGGACATCGGCGATGCGAAGGGGCAGACCCGGGAAGCAGAGGATGCGGTGGCCAGCGGCTTCGCCGCGACCGCCTGCATCCACCCGGGCCAGGTCGAGCTGATCCGTGCCGCATATCGGCCTTCCGCCGCGAGGGTGGAGTGGGCGCGGGCCGTGCTGGCCGCGGCATCCGGACAGCGGGGCGTGTTCGCCTTCGAGGGGCGGATGGTCGACGAGCCCGTGCTGCGGCACGCCCGCGCGGTGCTCACGCGGGCCTGAGGCATCCGTCCTCGGCGCGGCCGCGGAGGGTGCCGACTCAGCGGGTCGCCGGGGCGAACGCCGCGCTGCGCGCCGCTTCGACCAGGCGCAGCCGCTCGCGTTCGTACAGCATCGAGTAGCCGCCGCCGTTGGGCAGGTACGTGCCCGGCTCGGGCAGGCTGCCGCCGGTCGCGTGCCGGACGAGTTCGCGGATGAGTCCGCCGTGCGAGACGACGATGACGGATGTCGCGGCCGGGGCCGTCGCGCGGCGCACGTCGCGCACGACCCGGCGCACGCCGGCCAGTCCGCGGCGTCGCATCTCGTCGGGCGTCTCGGCGCCCGGGACCCGTGCCGTCACCCACGGACCCCACAGGGCCGCGACCTCTTCGCCGGTCTTGCCCTCGGCCTCGCCGTAGGCGCGCTCCTGCAGCTGCGGATACAGCCGCGGCGCCTCGAGTCCGAGCTCGCCGGCGATGATCTCGGCCGTCTCGCGCGCCCGCGACAGGTCGCTGGCCACGATCGCCACAGGCCCGTGCAGCTGCTCGCGCAGATCGGCGGCCGCCTCGCGGGCCTGCCGCCGACCGGTGTCGTTGAGCGGGATGTCGGAGCTGCCCTGGATGCGTCCGGTCAGGTTCCAGTCGGTCTCGCCGTGGCGCACGAAGATGAGGGAGGTCACTGTTCGAGGGTACCGGGCGCCGGATCACAGGACGCTGGGCGCCCGGCGCCCTGTGTGCCGGGATCAGGGAACGGGGAGCCGCTCGGCCAGCGCGCCGAGCACCTCGCTGGTGCCCGCCTCGATCCGCACGGTGGCACGCGGGTCGGCCCGGGTCGGTCCCCGGTTGACGATGACGATCGGCAGGTCGCGACGCTGGGCGCGCTGGACCAGCCGCATCCCGGAGTTGACCGCGAGCGAGGATCCGGCCACCAGCAGCGCCTCGGCCGAGGCCAGCAGCCGCTCGGCCGCGGCGAACCGGGTCGGCGGGATGGTCTCGCCGAAGAAGACCACCTCGGGCTTGAGCATCCCCCCGCAGATCGTGCACACGGGCAGCCGGAAGCCGTCGACCGAATCGGGGCGCACATCGCCGTCCGGCAGCAGGATCGCGTCCTCGGAGGTCACCAGCCACGGGTTGTCGGCGTCGATGCGCGCCGCGAGGTCGCGCCGGTCGAACACCTGTCCGCAATGCAGGCAGACCACCCGCCGCAGCGTGCCGTGCAGCTCGACGACCCGCCCGGAGCCGGCCTGCAGATGCAGGCCGTCCACGTTCTGGGTCATCACGCCGTTCGCGACCCCGCGCCGCTCGAGCGCAGCCAGTGCCGTGTGCCCGGCGTTGGGATGCACGGACGACATGCGCCGCCACCCGAGGTGGCTGCCCACCCAGTATCGGCGACGGGCATGGTCCGAACCGAGGAACTGCTGCACGGTCATCGGCGTGCGCACCGGCGCCCCCTCGCCGCGATAGTCCGGGATGCCGGAGTCGGTCGACACGCCGGCTCCGGTCAGGACCGCCACCCGGCGCCCCGACAGCGCCGCCGTCGCGTCGTCGATCGCGTCCGTCATCCGCACCGCACCAGGCTACGCCCCGCCATGCGGCATCCTGGGACGGTGATCACCATCCCGATCGGCGACCCCGACGACCCGCGCCTGGCGGACTATCGCGATCTGACGGATGTCGCGCTGCGCCGCGCGCTCGAGCCGGCCGGGGGCCTGTACATGGCCGAGTCGGCGAAGGTCCTGGCCCGGGCGCTGGAGGCCGGGCACCGTCCGCGGTCGGTGCTCGTCCAGGAGAAGTGGATGCCGGATGCCGCGGCCCTGCTCGGCTCGCTGCCCGATGTCCCGGTGTATGTGGTGCCCGCTTCCGTCGCCGAACAGGTGACCGGCTACCCCGTGCACCGGGGTGTTCTCGCGGCGATGCACCGGCCCGACCTGCCGACGGTGCGCAACGTGCTCGCGGGCGCGCGGCGGCGACCACATTCACGAATCGCCGTCCTTGAGAATCTCACCGACCACGCGAACGTCGGTGGTGCAATAAGGAACGCCGCAGCAATGGGCGTCGACGCCGTGCTGGTGACGCCTGGCTGCGCGGACCCGCTCTATCGGCGAGCTGTGCGCGTGTCGATGGGCACGGTGTTCCAGGTGCCGTGGACGCGGATCGACGGCTGGCCGCGCGACGGCATGCAGCTGCTCAAAGACGCCGGTTACGTCGTGGCGGGTATGTCGCTGGGGGAGGACTCGATCACTCTCGACGAGCTGGTCGCCGAGGATCACGGCGACCTGGCACTGGTGTTCGGCGCCGAGGGCCATGGCCTGACGCCGGCGACCGACCGGCTGCTCGACCGCCGGGTGACGATCCCGATGATGCACGGCGTCGACTCGCTCAACGTGGCGGCCTCGTCGGCGGTGGCGTTCTACGCGACGAGGTAGTGACGCTGTGCTCCTCCGTCCGGTATGGCACCCAGGCCGTGTCTGTGCGCACCGGTACGTTGAGATGGACACGCAGTCACGACGCTGAGGTCGAGCCGGAGAGCAATATGCAAAAAGTGCATATTGCCGGCGTGGACCGGCCGGTCACGTTGTACAGCCTCGACGTGATCCTCGCGGTCGGCTGCCGTGCGAACTCGGGTCGGGCGATCATGTTCCGGCGGTGGGCCGTCCCCATTGACGCCGAGCGGCGACGACGGCGCTGTCATCCTCCGCGACGAGCAGCTACGCCTCCTCGCCCCGACCGGCCCCGGGATCCGCGCCCGGCGCGACCACCTGCACCGGCAGGGGGTCGGGCCGCTTGGCGGTGATGTTGTCGCCCGAGGACTGGTGCCGCAGCCGACGCAGCACCCACGGCACGAGGTACGCGCGCGCCCACACCAGGTCTTCGGTGCGCGCCTCACGCCAGGTGCGCACCGGCAGCGGGTCGGGCTGCATCGGGGCGAGATCGTTCGGCACGTTCAGCGCTCGCAGCACCATGCGGGCGACCTCGTGGTGTCCGAGCACGTTGAAGTGCAGCCGATCGTCGGCGAAGAACCGCGGGTCCTGCGCGGTCTTCAGCGCCCACTGATCGGCCACGACGCAGTCGAACTCCTCGGCCACCGCCCGGATGTTCTCGTTGTAGATGGCGACCTTGCCGCGGATGCCGCGGAACACCGGGGTGAACTCGGTGTCGATCCCGGTGAACACGACCAGGGTCGCGCCGCTCCCGGCCAGCCGGGCCACGGCGTCGCGGAACAGCGCGGCGACCGCGTCCGGATCGGACCGCGGCCGGATCACGTCGTTGCCGCCTGCGCACAGGGTGATCAGATCCGGCTTCAGCGCGAGCGCGGGCTCGATCTGGTCGTCCACGATCTGCCGGATGAGCTTGCCGCGCACCGCGAGGTTCGCGTAAGCGAAGTCGTCGACCTGGCTCGAGAGCACCTCGGCGACCCGGTCGGCCCAGCCGCGGAAGGCGCCCGGCTGGGTCGGATCGGGATCGCCGACCCCCTCGGTGAACGAGTCGCCCAGGGCGACGAACCGGCGCCAGGGGTGCGGGCCGGCGTTGTCGACATACGGGGTGCGGCGATCCTCGGTGGCGGGCATCAGCATCCTTCCGATTCGTGACCGACATTCAGACTAATCTCGGGCAGGGTCGCACGCTCGGTTTAGGCTGGAATCTCGTCCGGCGGCGGGAAGGGGTGCGGGTGGAGGAGCAGACCTCTCTGGGCAGCTTCGCCGCCGAACACCTTTCACCGACCTACCCGCAGCGCGCGCCCTGGGGCACGGCCCAGCGCCTGCGCGCCTGGCAGGCCGAGGCGCTGGACCGCTACTTCGAGCTGGACGGCCCGGATGGTCCGGGCAAGGGCCCGCGCGACTTCCTCGCGGCGGCCACCCCCGGCGCCGGCAAGACCACGTTCGCGCTGCGTCTGGCCAGCGAGCTGCTGCGGCGGGATGTCGTCGACCGGATCGTGGTGGTCGCCCCGACCGAGCATCTGAAGACGCAGTGGGCGGATGCCGCGGCCCGGGCATCGATCCGGCTCGATCCCGCGTTCTCCAACCGGCACGCCGCCCCGGCCCGGCACTACCACGGCGTGGCCGTCACCTACGCGCAGGTGGCGGTCAAGGCATCCGTGCACGAGCGTCTCATCCTCGACAAGCGCACGCTGGTGATCCTCGACGAGGTGCACCACGGCGGCGACGCGCTCAGCTGGGGCGACGCCCTCCGCGAGGCGTACCGACGTGCCACCCGCCGACTGCTGCTGTCCGGCACCCCGTTCCGCAGCGACACCGCGCCGATCCCGTTCGTGGAATACCACCCGAACGAGCACGGCATCCGCATCTCGCGCACCGACTACGCCTACGGATACCGGCGGGCGCTTCAGGACGGGGTCGTCCGGCCGGTGATCTTCATGGTCTACGCCGGGCAGATGCGGTGGCGCACCAAGGCCGGTGACGAGATGGAGGCCCAGCTCGGCCAGGACAACACGAAGGACATCACCGCGCAGGCCTGGCGCACCGCGCTCGACCCGGAGGGCGACTGGATCCCGGCGGTGCTCCGCTCCGCCGACCGCCGACTGACCGAGGTGCGCGAGCAGGTTCCGGATGCCGGGGGGCTGGTGATCGCGACCGATCAGACCGCCGCCCGCGCCTACGCGGCGATCCTCAGGGAGATCACCGGGGAGGCGCCCACCGTGGTGCTCTCCGACGAGGCCGAGGCATCCGCCCGGATCGAGACGTTCGCGCAGAGCGAGGCTCGATGGATGGTGGCGGTCCGGATGGTCTCGGAGGGGGTGGATGTCCCGCGCCTGGCGGTCGGGGTGTACGCGACGAGCGCCTCGACGCCGCTGTTCTTCGCGCAGGCGATCGGCCGGTTCGTGCGGGCCCGGCGTCGCGGCGAGACGGCCAGCGTGTTCCTGCCGAACGTGCCGCAGCTGCTCGCGTTGGCCGGCGAGCTGGAGCGACAGCGCGACCACGCGCTGGACCGCGAGTCCGACGGCGACGAGTGGGACGCCGAAGAGGATCTGATGGATGCCGCGGAGCGCGAGGAGAAGGCCTCGGACGCGCTCACCGAGGAGTTCAGCTACCAGGCCCTGGGATCGCTCGCGCACTTCGACCGGGTGCTGTACGACGGCAAGGAGTTCGGCCAGCTCGCCGTCCCCGGCACCCCGGAGGAGGAGGAGTTCCTCGGCCTTCCCGGTCTGCTCGAACCCGAGCATGTGCACGAGCTGCTGATGCAGCGTCAGGCCCGCCAGGGGCGCCACCGGGCCACCCGCGAGGCGCGCGAGGGCTCCACCGACGCCCGGGACGCGGTGCCGCCGCAGGCGCTGCACCGCACCCTGAAGGAGCAGCGTCAGCTGCTGAACAGCCTGGTCGGGCTGTACGCCCGCCAGTCCGGCGAACCGCACGGCGCCGTGCATGCCGAACTGCGGCGGGTCTGCGGCGGACCCGCCGTCGCCCAGGCCACGGTCGCGCAGCTGCAGAAGCGGATCGAGGTGCTCCGGGGCCGCGTGCACTCGTAGCCGCGGGGCCGTCGCCCGTCCGGGCCATGCCGGCGGCCGCGTCCCGTTCGGAGCTCCGAAATGCTGGCAATCCCGCGGAATCGCGCGGGATCGGCATCCGTCGCCGATAGCCTCGAACGGTTGTCGACCCCGGGAGAAGATGTGACCGCGCCTCGCGCCGAGCCCAGCAGCCGCGATCGCCGCCGCTGGGCGCAGTACCTGGTCAACGAGCGGGCCGAGGCGCGCGTCTATCGCGAACTGGCCGGTCGCCGCACCGGCGAGGAGCGCGAGATCCTCACCGCGCTGGCGGATGCCGAGGGGCGGCACGAGGCGCACTGGCTCGAGCTGCTGGGCGCAGAGCCCGCCTCGCCCCCACCTGCGTCCGCGCGCACCGTGCTGCTGGGCTGGATGGCCCGGCACTTCGGCTCGATCTTCGTCCTGGCACTGGCCCAGAACGCCGAGGGGCGCTCGCCGTATGAGACCGACCCGCACGCGACCCCGGCGATGGCCGCCGACGAGAAGGTGCATCAGGAGGTCGTGCGGGGCCTCGCCGCCCGCGGGCGGCGGCGGCTCTCCGGCGGGTTCCGGGCCGCCGTGTTCGGCGCCAATGACGGGCTGGTCTCGAACCTCGCCCTGGTGATGGGCATCGGCGCGACCGGAGTCCCCTCGTCCTTCGTGCTGTTCAGCGGGGTGGCCGGGCTGCTGGCCGGGGCCCTCTCGATGGGCGCCGGCGAGTACGTGTCGGTGCGCTCGCAGCGCGAGCTGCTGGAGGCCACCGAGCCGGGCGAGTTCGCCGACGGCGTCCTTCCGGACCTCGACCTCGACGCCAACGAGCTCGCCCTGGTGTACCGCAGTCGGGGGATGACCCAGGAGGACGCGATCGAGCGCGCGGAGCGCGTGCTGGACCACGCCCGCGCCGCGGAGCCGGCCGCGCCGGGCGCCGGCCCGGTCTCGACCGGCGACATCGGCGAGGTCGTGGGCGGGGCATGGCGGGCGGCGATCTCGAGCTTCCTCTGCTTCGCCTCGGGCGCGATCATCCCGGTGCTGCCCTGGATCTTCGGACTGACCGGCCCGGCAGCGGTGGTGCTGGCGCTGGTGCTGGTGGGACTGGCCCTTCTGGGCACCGGTGCGATGGTGGGGCTGCTGTCCGGCGCGCCGCCGCTGCGCCGTGCGCTGCGGCAGCTGCTCATCGGCTTCGCCGCCGCGGCGGTCACCTACGGGCTGGGGCTGCTGTTCGACATCACACTGGGATGACACATCGCCATCCTTCAGCTACACTGAAGCCATCTCAGTATTGCTGAAGGTTGGGAGTCTCACCATGGTCGCGCACTCGCGATGACCGGCGCACGCACGGTCGAGACCGCGGTCGAGTCGGGCCCGACGCGGCGGGACTGGCTGGGCCTTGCCACGCTGGCCTCCGGGCTCGGGATGATCGTCCTGGACGGGACGATCGTGGGCGTCGCCCTGCCCGACATCGTCCGGGATCTGCATCTCACCCTCAGCGACGCCCAGTGGGTCGGCAGCCTGTACGCCGCGGTCCTGGCGGCCCTGCTGCTGTCGGCCGGTCGGCTCGCGGACCGATGGGGGCGTAAGCGGCTCTTCCTGGCCGGGATCGTGGTGTTCGTCGCCGGCAGCGTGTGGGCCGGTGCTGCCGGGGCCGCGGGGGTGCTGATCGCTGCGCGGGCGGTGCAGGCGCTCGGGGCCGCGCTCATCCTGCCCACGACGCTCTCGAGCGTGAACGCCACGTTCCGCGGGCCGTCGCGCGCGGCTGCGTTCGGCGTCTGGGGGGCGGTGATCTCGGGGGCGGCGGCGATCGGCCCGCTGGCCGGCGGGGCGTTGACCCAGTACGCGTCGTGGCCGTGGATCTTCCTGGTGAACGTGCCGCTGGGGGCGATCGTGTTCGTCGCTGCGGTCTTCACCGTCCGTGAGACCCGCGCCCCGGCGGCCGACTCCGGCGATCGCGGCGGCCCCGACATCCTCGGCGCCGTCCTGAGCGTGGTCGGCTTCGCATCCCTGGTGTTCGTCGTGATCGAGGGGCCGGATCTGGGGTGGTGGCGACCGCAGGAGTCGTTCACCGTGTTCGGGCTGACCTGGCCGCAGACCGCGGCGATCTCGCCGGTGCCGGTGCTGATCGTCGTGGCGGCGGTCTCGCTGGTCGGCTTCATCGGATGGGAGCGGTCGCGGGCACGCGCGGGCCGGCAGGCGCTGCTGGATCTGACGCTGTTCCGCCTGCCCACCTTCACCTGGGGCAACGTCACCGCCGGAACGGTCGCCGTCGGCGAGTTCGCGCTGGTGTTCGTGCTGCCGCTCTTCCTGGTCAACGCGATGGGGCTGCCCGTGATGACGGCGGGGCTGGTGCTGGCCGCGATGGCGGTCGGCGCGTTCGTGTCCGGTGCTCTCGCGCGCCACCTCGCCGCGCGGCTGGGCGCCCCGGGCGTCGTGATCCTCGGCCTCGCGCTGGAGGTGGTGGGCATCCTGGTGGTCGCGATGGTGGTGCGACCGGATGCCGCGGCCTGGCTGATCGCGGCGCCCCTGGTCGTCTACGGGCTCGGCCTGGGGCTGGCCTCGGCGCAGCTGACCGGCACGGTGCTGCGCGACGTCCCGCCCGCCCAGTCCGGGCAGGGCTCGGCGACCCAGAGCACGGTCCGGCAGGTGGGCAGCGCACTGGGCACCGCCGTCTCGGGGGCCGCGCTGGCGATCGCGCTGGCCCTCACGCTCCCGGCGGCGACATCCGACGCGGGCCTGACCGGCCCGAAGATCGATCAGCTCGTCGACGCCACCCGGCAGAGCGCCGGCGCCACGATCGCGCAGCTGCGTGCGCAGCACTCCGACGCGCTCGTGGCGGCGCTGTCGGCGGGGTTCGCGGATGCCACGCGCAGCTCGCTGCTGGTGGCCATGGCGTTCCTCGTGCTCGGCCTGATCGGCGCGCTGCGGGTGCGCGCAGTCGCCGGCCGCGGCGCACCGGCGGCCTGACCGGCGTCGCGGCGTGGCAGAGTGGACCGGTGACGGTCTACCTCGATCACGCGGCCACCACGCCGCTGCGCCCCGAGGCGCGCGATGCGTGGCTGGCCGCCGCGCAGCACCGCGGCAATGCGTCCTCGATCCACCGGGACGGCCAGGACGCCGGCCGGGTGCTGGAGGAATCCCGGGAGCGGCTCGCGGCCGTGCTGGACTGCGATCCGATCGAGGTGGTGTTCACCTCCGGCGGCACCGAGTCGGTCAACGCCGCGGTGAAGGGCCTGTGGTGGGCGCGGGCGACGGGAACGGACGCCGTGGTCCTGCCGGACGGCGAGCACCACGCCACGATGGACGCGGTCGAGTGGCTGCGCACGCACGAGGCCGCCCCGGTGCGGCCGGTGCCGCTGGATGCGCAGGGCGCGATCGACGTCGACGCGTTCGCGCGGGCGCTGCCCGGCGCGGCGGTGGCGACCGCCCTGGTCGCCAACAACGAGGTGGGCACGATCAACGACGCGGCCGGGCTGGCCGCGGCATCCGTCGGCGCCGGAGTGCCGCTGCATCTGGACGCGATCGCCGCGTTCGGCCACCTGCCGGTCTCATTCCGGCGGTGGCGGGGCGATGCGCGCGGACAGCGCGGCCTGTGCGCGCTCAGCGTCTCGGCGCACAAGCTCGGCGGGCCGGTCGGGATCGGCGCCCTGGTCATCTCGCGGGCCGCCGCACCCGAGGCGCTGCTGCACGGCGGCGGGCAGCAGCGCGCGCTGCGCAGCGGCACCCAGGACATCGCAGGGGCGGCCGCGTTCGCGGTCGCGGCCGAGCGTGCCGAGGCCGAGCGCGACGCCGAGGGCGTGCGCCTGGCCGCGCTGCGCGACCGGCTGGTCCGCGGCATCCGGGACGCCGTGGACGGCTCCGCGCTGCTCGGCGACCCGGAGGAGCGGCTGCCCGGCAACGCGCACATCCTGTTCCCGGGCGCGCTCGGCGAGACGCTGCTGTTCCTGCTCGACGAGGCCGGCGTCTGCGCGTCGACCGGATCGGCCTGCCAGGCCGGCATCCCCGAGCCGTCGCACGTCGTCACAGCGATGGGGCGAACGGATGCCGAGGCCCGCCAGGTGCTCCGGTTCACGCTGGGTCGCACCTCGACGCAGGCGGACGTCGACGCCGCCCTCGCTGTGCTGCCGGACGCGGTCGAGCGCGCACGGGCAGCGGCCCGGCGCTGACCGCGGGACGGAACCCGGCCCGCGCCCAGGCGGCCGCTCGTAGACTGGAGCCCATGCGGATTCTGGCGGCGATGAGCGGCGGCGTGGACTCCGCCGTCGCCGCGGCACGCGCGGTCGAGGCGGGGCACGACGTCGTCGGCGTGCACCTGGCGCTCTCCCGCGCCGGCGGCACGCTGCGCACCGGCAGCCGCGGCTGCTGCACGATCGAGGATGCAATGGACGCGCGCCGCGTCTCGGACGTGCTCGGCATCCCGTTCTACGTATGGGACTTCTCCGAGCGGTTCCGGCAGGATGTCGTGGACGACTTCATCGCCGAGTATCAGGCCGGGCGCACCCCGAACCCGTGCATGCGCTGCAACCAGCACATCAAGTTCGCCGCCCTGCTGGAGCGGGCGCTCGAGCTCGGATTCGACGCCGTCTGCACCGGCCACTACGCCTCGCTGGTCGACGGTCCGCAGGGCCGGGAGCTGCACCGCGCGTCGGATGCCGCGAAGGACCAGTCGTACGTGCTGGGCGTGCTCACCGCCGAGCAGCTCGCGCACACGTACTTCCCGCTCGGGCACACCCCGTCCAAGGAGCTGGTGCGCGCCGAGGCGGAACGGCGGGGGCTCGCGGTCGCGCGCAAGCCCGACAGCTACGACATCTGCTTCATCCCGGACGGCGACACGCGGGGCTGGCTCGCCGACAAGGTCGGCGCCGAGCCGGGCGAGATCGTGGACCGCACCGGCGCCGTGGTCGGCGGGCACGAGGGCGCGCATGCATACACGGTGGGGCAGCGGCGCGGCCTGAAGATCGGCGTGCCGGCGGCGGACGGCAAGCCGCGCTTCGTGCTCGAGGTGCGGCCCGTCTCGAACACCGTCGTGGTCGGGCCGAAGGAGGCGCTCGCGTGCGCCGAGATCGCGGGGGAGCGGTTCAGCTGGGCCGGTCGCGCGCCGGCCGAGGGGACATTCGACTGCGACGTGCAGATCCGCGCGCACGCCGACCCGGTGCCCGCACAGGCCGAGCTGGCCGACGGCGTGCTCACCGTGCGACCGACGCATCCGTTCGACGGCGTCGCACCGGGGCAGACGGCGGTGCTCTACGACGGCACTCGGGTGATCGGGCAGTTCACGATCGACCGCACGGTCTCGGCCGTCCCCGTCGACGCGTGAACGTCGGCGGCCGCTCGTAGACTCGAGCCGTGGCGCAGAACATCTCACGGGACGACGCTCGCACCGAGGCGGAAGACCTCACCACCCGCATCCTCGAGGCCAAGGACGCGTACTACGGGCGCGACACCTCACTCGTCGACGACGCGACGTACGACGGATGGATGCGTCGGCTCGCCGAGCTCGAGCGGCTGTACCCGGAACTGCAGGGCCAGGATTCGCCGACGCAGATGGTGGGCGCCGCAGAGGCGACGGGTCTCGACACGATCGAGCACGCAGAGCGGATGCTGAGCCTGGACAACGTGTTCTCGGTCGAGGAGCTGCGCGACTGGGCCGTGAAGACGCAGGCGGCGGCCGGTCGCGAGGTGGCCTGGCTGACCGAGCTGAAGATCGACGGCCTCGCGATCAGCCTCCGCTACGAGAACGGCGTGCTCACCTCGGCGGCGACCCGCGGCGACGGACGGGTCGGCGAGATCGTCACGGAGAACGCGCTGCGCCTCGCCGACATCCCGCAGCGACTGTCCGGCACGGGGCACCCGCCGATCGTGGAGGTGCGCGGCGAGGTCTTCATCCCGGTGGCGGCGTTCGAGCGGCTGAACGCCGCCCAGGCGGCGTTCCGCGACCGCGCCCATGACGACGCCCTGGCACGCTGGACGGCTCGCGGCGGCGCGAAGAGGCCGTTCGACGAAGAGAAGGCGAGGGCGGCGGCCGTGCGGCGCTTTCCGGCGTTCGCCAATCCGCGCAACGCAGCCAGCGGCGGGCTGCGTCAGCAGCTCGACAAGAAGGAGGGCCTCGAACACGAGGCCGGGATGCTGCGGGTCGAGTCGCTCTCGCTGTATGTGCACGGCATCGGCGCTTGGGAGAACCCACCCGTCGCCAGCCAGAGCGAGGTCTACGAACTGCTCGCGCAGTGGGGTCTGCCGACGAGCCCGCACACGAGGGTCTGCCGCACGATCGACGAGGTCATCGAGTTCGTGTCGTACTTCGGTGAGCATCGGCATGACATCGAGCACGAGCTCGACGGGATCGTCGTGAAGGTCGATGAGCTCGCGCTGCACGCCGAGCTCGGACAGACCAGCCGCGCGCCACGGTGGGCCATCGCCTACAAATACCCGCCGGAGGAAGTGCAGACGAAGCTGCTCGACATCGTCGTTTCCGTCGGCCGCACCGGCCGGGCGACGCCGTTCGCCGTGATGGCGCCCGCGCACGTGGCGGGGTCGGTGGTGCGCCAGGCGACGCTGCACAACCAGGACGTCGTCAAGGCCAAGGGCGTGCTGATCGGCGACACCGTCGTGCTGCGCAAGGCGGGAGACGTCATCCCCGAGGTGCTCGGGCCGGTCGTCGAGCTGCGCGACGGCAGCGAGCGCGCGTTCGTCATGCCGGAGTTCTGCCCGGAGTGCGGGTCGCCGCTGCGCCCGGCCAAGGAGGGCGACATCGATCTGCGGTGCCCCAACGCCCGGTCGTGCCCCGCGCAGGTGCGCGGTCGCGTCGAGCACATCGGCTCGCGCGGTGCGCTGGACATCGAGGTGCTCGGCGAGGTGACCGCAGCCGCACTCACCCAGGCCGAGCCTCCGGCCGTCGCCCCGCTGGACACCGAGGCGGGGCTGTTCGACCTGTCGCTGGACGAGCTCGTGCCGATCTCGGTGATCGTGCGCGACGCCGAGACCGGACTGCCGAAGGAGGGCGAGGACGGCTCCGTCAAGCGACGATCTCCGTTCCGCCGCAATCCCACCGCACAGGAGCGCAAGGCCGGCGACGACCGACCGCAGCCGTCGGCGGCCGCGACCAAGCTGCTCGCCGAGCTCGAGAAGGCGAAGACGAAGGAGCTGTGGCGGCTGCTGGTCGCGCTGAACATCCGGCACGTCGGTCCGGTGGCCGCGCGTGCGCTGGCGCAGTGGTTCGGGTCGCTGGATGCCATCCGCGCAGCCTCGCGCGACGAGCTCGCGGCCGTCGAGGGCGTGGGCGGGATCATCGCCGACGCTCTCCTGGACTGGTTCGAGGTCGACTGGCACCGCGAGATCGTGCGGCGGTGGACGGATGCCGGGGCGCGGTGGGAGATCCCCGGTCATCCCGGTCCGGGTGCGTCATCCGCCGGCGGGGTGCTGGAGGGGATCACGGTGGTGGCGACGGGCTCGCTCGAGGGCTACAGCCGCGAAGGGGCGCAGGAGGCGATCATCGCAGCCGGCGGAAAGGCCGCGTCATCCGTCTCGAAGAAGACCGACTTCGTCGCGGCCGGGCCCGGGGCGGGGTCGAAGCTGGGCAAGGCCGAAGAGCTGGGCGTGCGGATCATCGACGCGGCGCAGTTCAAGGTCCTGGTCGAGCAGGGGCCGGACGCGCTGGATGCCTGACCGACCGATCGCCTGATGTCCTGAACGTCCCGGGCCAAGCTCGCCGTTCAGAACGGCGGCGGGTCGTTGGGGAGCGGTTCGGGGACGAAGGTGACGGTGCCGATCGGGATGTCGATGTACTCGCGCCCGGTCGGGCTGGTCCATCGCAGCTTGCCGTGTCCGATCTGCTCCACCCGCCAGAGGGTGTTGTGCTTGACGACGTGGTGCGGCCGGCATTCGTCGGCGAGATTGTCGTCGCTGGTGGGACCGCCCAGTGCGGCGTCGAGGGTGTGGTCGTTGTCACAGTGCCAGGGTGGGCGGGTGCAGCCGGGGAACCGGCAATGCTCATCACGCACGTCGAGGAAGCGGCGCAGTTCCGCAGAGGGTCGGTACCGGTCCACGGCGACGGGTTCCCCACTGGTGGGGTGGGTGAGCACCCGATCCCAACCCGGCGCGTGCGCGGCGAGTCGTTTGGCGGTCGTGAGGTCGATGGGTCCGTGCCCGGCCAGGATCGGAGGCTGTCTGCTGTGCCCCAGCAGGGTGAGCGCCGGGACGGTGATCTGCACCTTCGCGTCGATGCGCTCGAGCCCGTCACCGTGCCCGGTCGGAGTGCCGGTGAGCAGGATGTCGGTGAACAGATCGGCGCGGAGCTGGTCCATGGTGCGCGGGTCGCCATCGTCCTCCGCGTCGTCACCGTCAGCACCGCCACTCGGGCCGGTGATCAGCGTGAACGACGCTTCACCGTCGACGGGCGAGCCCTCCGCCGGGCGGTCGACGTCTATGGCATCAGCGCCGGAGAGCGACTCGTCCGGCCGCTGCTCGTCGTTGCGACGCCTTTTCTTCCTGACCTGGTACGCCTGGCTCGTGATGCGGTCATACACGGCGCGGGCGAGAACTGCAGGGCCCTCGAACAGGACCTGCCCACGCCCGTGGCCGAGATCGACGTACCGCACGAACCGATCCTGCCTGGCTTCCTCGACATGCTGCGCGGCGGCATCCGGATCGATCCGCGCGGCGAGGATCTTCGCGATCTGCGAGAGACGGTACGGCGTCTCGCCGGCGGCGGCGGCCAACGCCCGCCCCTCATACTCGGCGCGCCTGCCGGGGTCGGTGATGAACGCCCCCTCATCGACGATCGTGGATGCGTGGGCGCAGTCGATCTCGCCACGACCCAGCGCGGCATAGGTGGCGGGGAACTTGCCCACCAGCAGCGCCGCCGTTCCCATGCGGGTCTGCACCGACCGGTCCGACAGACGCGTCGCCGCGCCCAGTTCCGCCGAGATCTCCCGCAACGGGAGCTTGTGCGAGACCGGCAGATCGCGGCGGAACCGATCGCGTTCGCGCTCGATGACCACATCCACCGCATCAGAGAGCAACCCGGCCTCGCGCGCCTGGAGGATCGCGATCTGCCTGCGCGTGTCGACCAGATCGGTGACGATCGCGTCAAGGGTGCCCCAGATGCCCCGCGGCGACGGCAGTCGGCCATCTTCGAACACCTCCCGGTCGCGGGCGGCACGATCTGCCTCTGCTGCCGGGTCCACCTCTCGCCGCGCCGGCCGGACGGCGGGCGTCGACTCTTCCGGAGTCGCCATGGAGTGCGACGGAGATGCGGGGACCGCATCCGACGCCGACGCGGACTCAGACCCTGAAACAGGATCGGGTATCGAACCCGGCGACTGCGGCACAGCTGACACGAGAAAGCTCCAGACGGACGTCGACGAATAGAGGACGTGCCCTCGACGTCTGAAGCGTGATGATCTTGGCCGGAAACTGGTGCGTATCGAGGCTTGCTACTCCATCCAGCATAGCACAGAGCTTCTACACTGCAATGGGATCAGGTGAGAACCGTCTCATGCTCGGGGCGATTCAGAGTCGGCAGTCACCGAGAATCAGGGCGGCCATCTGCGAGATGCATGGGTCGGTGTCGCAACCACGTTCTACAGTGGCCAGCACTTCGAGAAGGGAACGGATATGACATTCGAGATGGATCCCGCGACGCAGGCGTGGCTCGACCAGGAAGACCAGCGCACGGCTCAGATCATCCGCAAGTACGGCACGTACAACGAGTACGTCATCGGCGATCCCGACGAGGAGTCGCCGTCCTTCGCCTACAGCGTCGGGCTGTTCGGGCTGGGGCATCCGGAGCTGCTCGTGTTCGGCGTCGGCCAGACGACGGCGTGCCACATCCTGAATGACATCGCCGCGCGTGTGCGTGCCGGAGCCGACCTCGTGGCCGGCGAGGTCGTGACGTTCGACGGCTGGGGTCACCGGGCACTGGTCGAGCCGGTGCCGAACCCGGGGGAGATCGTGTTCGCGGCGAATCGGTTCTACCAGCGGCCGAGCGAAGCGTCGGTGCCGGTGTACCAGCTGACCCTCGACGATCAGGACGGGCGGTTCCCCGGGCAAGACGGATACGCCCGTCCCGCCTGGGTGCAGCCTCGACCGGGGGAGTTCCGCGCGTGAGTCGGGCAGATCGCCAGACGTCCGCGCGCAGCGCCGTTCAGCCCTTGTGGCGCGGTTTGCGCGGCGGCCGGTCGTCGCGATCGCGACGCGGCGGACGATCGTCGCGGTCTCCCGGCGCGGAGCGCCGCCGCCCCGGCGCCCCACGGTCCAGCGTGATCTCGATCAGGCGCCCCGAGATCCGGGTGTCGCGGAGTCGTTCGAGCACTGCCGGGTCGAGGTTCGCCGGCAGCTCGACGATGGAGAAGTCGGGCTTGATCGCGATCGCGCCGAAGTCGTCGCGGCGCAGTCCGCCTTCGTTGGCGAGGGCGCCCACGATCTGGCGCGGCTCGACGCGGTGCCGTCTGCCCACCTCGATCCGGTAGGGGGCGTAGTCGCCGCGGCCGCGTCGCGGCTCGCGCGGTTCGCGCTCGGCGCGAGCGCCGCGCTCCTTCGTCGGACGGTTCACCGCGTCGACGGATGCGGTGAGCGGGTCGTGTTCGGGGTCCAGCAGCAGCGGCGTCTCGCCCTGAGCGACGATCGCGAGGGCGGCTGCGACATCCGACTCGGGCACATCATGGTGTCGCACGTAGTGGTCGATGATGTCGCGGAACGCCTCGATCCGGCCGGTGGCCTCCAGAGCCGCGGTGATGGCGTCGTCGAAGCGGGCCAGGCGGGTCGTGTTGACGTCCTCGGTCGTGGGCAGCGTCATCTGCGCCGGCTGCTGGCGCGTCGCCTTCTCGATGTGCTTGAGAAGGTAGCGCTCGCGCGGGGTGATGAAGCTGATCGCGTCGCCGGTGCGTCCCGCCCGACCGGTGCGGCCGATGCGGTGCACGTACGACTCGGTGTCGGTGGGGATGTCGAAGTTGATCACGTGGCTGATGCGCTCGACGTCCAGCCCGCGGGCGGCGACGTCGGTCGCCACGAGGATGTCGAGCTTGCCGTCCTTCAGCTGGTTCACCGACCTCTCCCGCTGCGCCTGCGGCACGTCTCCGCTGATCGCCGTCGCGGAATAGCCGCGGGCGCGCAGCCGCTCGGCGAGCGTCTCGGTCTCGTTCTTCGTGCGCACGAAGACGATGACCCCGTCGAAGTTCTCCACTTCGAGGATGCGGGTGAGGGCATCCACCTTCTGCGCGTACGAGACCACGAGGTAGCGCTGGGTGATGTTCTGATTCGTGGTCGTCTTCGTCTTGATCGCGACCTCTTCGGGATCGCGCAGGTACTTCTGCGCCAGCCGGCGGATCGCGGCGGGCATCGTGGCTGAGAACAGGGCGACCTGCTTGTCCTCGGGCGTCTGCGCGAGGATCTGCTCGACATCCTCGGCGAAGCCCATCTTCAGCATCTCGTCGGCCTCGTCCAGCACGAGGTACTTCAGTTCGGTGAGATCGAGAGTTCCCTTGGCCTGGTGGTCCATGATGCGTCCCGGCGTGCCCACCACGATGTGCACCCCGCGGCGCAGCGCCGACAGCTGCACGCCATAGGCCTGCCCGCCGTAGACGGGGAGGACATGCACGCCCTTCATGTGACCGGCGTACGATTCGAACGCCTCGCACACCTGCAGGGCGAGCTCGCGGGTCGGTGCGAGCACGAGCGCCTGAGGGGTCTTCTGGGAGAGGTCCAGGCGCTCCAGCACGGGCAGGGCGAATGCCGCGGTCTTGCCGGTCCCGGTCTGTGCGGTGCCGAGCACGTCCCGGCCGCTCAGCAGCAGCGGGATGGTTGCAGCCTGGATCGCCGAGGGCGTCTCGTAGCCGAGGTCGCGGACGGCGGCGAGCACCGGGCCTGTGACCCCGAGCTCCTCGAAACCGGGTGCGATGGGCTCGGCCTCCGTCGTCGGTGTGGCATCGGTCGTCGGTGTGGTATCGGTCGTCGGTGTGGCATCGGTCATGATCCGGCTCCTGTCAGGTCGAGCAGCTTCTCGCGCACCTGGCGGCGCAGCACCTTGCCGATCAGCGATGTGGGCAGCTCGTCGACGACGAACACGCGTCGCGGCACCTTGTAGGGGGTGAGGATGCCGCGGGCGAAGTCGCGGATCGCCTCGACGTCTGGCTCGGTCACATCGGGGGCCAGCACGACCGCGGCCACCACCTCTTCGCCGGAGTGCTCGCTGGGCAGGCCCACGACGGCGACGTCGTCGACGTCGGGATGCTGACGCAGGGCGTTCTCCACCTCGGTGGGGGCGACGTTGAAGCCGCCGGTGATGATGAGTTCCTTGATCCGGTCGACGATGCGCACGAAGCCCGTCTCGTCGATCGTGACGATGTCGCCGGTGCGGTACCAGCCGTCGACGAACGCCTCCTCGGTCGCTTCGGGTTTGCCGTAGTAGCCGCCGAACACCTGCGGGCCGCGGACGACCAGTTCTCCCGGCGCGCCGGGCGCGACATCCGTTGTCGGCTCGCCCGGGTCGACGACGCGGCACTCGGTGCCCGGCAGCGGCAGGCCGACCGTCCCCGGGACGCGGGTGTCGGCGACGGGGTTCGCCATCAGCACGGGAGAGCATTCGGAAAGACCGTAGCCCTCGACGAGGTACCCGCCAGAGGCCTTCTCGAACGGCACGACCAGTTCATGCGGCAGCGCCATCGCGCCCGAGATCGCGATCTCGGTGCCCTTCAGCGAGATGCCCTTCTCGTGCGCGGCATTCAGGAGGCGCTCGGCGATCGGCGGGACCAGCGGCAGGAACGTCGCGGGATGCTTCTTCGTGACATCCAGCACCATGTCGGGGTCGAACTTCGGGAACAGCACCAGCCGCGCGCCCATCGACATCGCGAACGTCAGGCACAGGGTGAGGCCGTAGGCGTGGAACATCGGCAGCACGGCGTAGACGACGCATCCGTTCCCGCGCACGATCTGCGGCACCCACGCGCGGGCCTGTGCGGCGTTGGCGAGCAGGTTGCGGTGGGTGAGCGATGCGCCCTTCGGCGTGCCGGTGGTGCCGCTGGTGTACTGGATGATGGCGAGGTCGTCCGTCGACGGCTGCGGGTGGGTCGGCGGCAGGGGATCCGCAGCGACGATCTGCTTCCATGGGATCGTGCCGGAGACGCGGCTGTACAGCGCCTCGCGCGATTCGCGTGCCTTGGCGATCGGCAGCTTCAGCGCGAGGCGGGTGGCCAGCGGCATCGCGGTGACCACGTCGACGGAGATGAGGTTCGTCACGGCGAGGTCCGCGGGGAACTCCTGCACGGTTTCGACGACCTTCGTCCACACGATCGCGGTCTTCGCGCCGTGATCCTCGAACTGCTTGCGCAGCTCGCGCGGCGTGTACAGCGGGTTGTGCTCGATCGCCACGGCGCCCAGGCGCAGGATCGCGTAGAACGCCACGATGTGCTGCGGGCAGTTCGGCAGCACTATCGCGACGCTGTCGCCGGCGCCGACGCCGCGTGCCTTCAGACCGGCCGCGGCGCGGTCGATCTGCTCCTCCAGCTCGCGGTACGTGGTCTCGCGGCCGAAGAACTGCAGCGCCGGGGCATCCGGGTAGTCGCGCGCGGATGCCGCGACGATGTCGACGAGCGAGCCGCTCACCGGCTCGAGATCCTCCGGGACGCCGGGCGGATAGCTGGCGGTCCACGGGCGCGGCGGATCGTACGACGTCATCGGACCAGCCTACGCGCCGGCGGTCTCGGGCATCATGGTGGGTGTGAGTGATGTCGTGCTGCGCGCCTGGTCTGTCGATGATGCTGCCGCGCTCGTCTCGATCGCGGCGCAGACCCGCGACCTCGGCACCCAAACCGGTTTCACAGACCTGTCGTCACAGCCGGCTGCCCGTTCGTTCATCGCATCGTTGACCAGCATGCCGTATTCGCTGCGCGACGACCATCTCGATCGGCTCGCGCTATCGAAATCCGCATTCGCGCATACGATTTTCGGGAGCGCGTGGCGAAAACGGCAGCGCGACGGCACCCGCCGGGGGAGGCATCCCGCCGCCCATAGACTGGAGGGGTGTCTGAAATCACCCCCGAACTCGTGCGCCACCTCGGTGTGCTCGCGCGGATCCAGCTGAGCGACGAGGAGATCGAGCGGCTCACCGGCCAGCTCGACGTCATCGTCGACAACATCGCCAAGGTGTCGCAGGTCGCCACTCCCGACGTGCGGGCCACGAGCCACCCCGTCGCGCTGCAGAACGTCTTCCGGCCCGACGAGGTCGGCGACACGCTCACCCGCGCGCAGGCGCTGCAGAATGCGCCGGATGCCGCGGACGGCCGCTTCCGCGTGACGGCGATCCTGGGGGAAGAGCAGTGACCGACATCACCCGCCTGACCGCCGCCGCGCTCGCCGACCGGCTCGCCGCGGGCGAGATCTCGTCGGTCGAGGCCACGCAGGCCCACCTCGACCGCATCGCCGCCGTCGACGGCGACATCCACGCGTTCCTGCACGTGAACGAGAAGGCGCTGGATGCCGCGGCCGACATCGACCGCCGCCGCGCAGCCGGCGAACAGCTCGGCCCCCTCGCCGGGGTCCCGCTGGCGATCAAGGACGTGCTGGTCACGACCGACATGCCCTCCACGAGCGGGTCGAAGATCCTGCAGGGCTACATGTCCCCGTTCGACGCCACCGTCGTCGCCCGGGCGCGTGCCGCCGGTCTGGTGCCGCTGGGCAAGACCAACATGGACGAGTTCGCGATGGGCTCGTCCACCGAGCACTCCGCCTACGGTCCCACGCACAACCCGTGGGACCTCGAGCGGATCCCCGGCGGCTCCGGCGGCGGTTCGGCCGCAGCCGTCGCCGCGTTCGAGGCGCCGCTCGCGCTCGGCTCGGACACCGGCGGCTCGATCCGTCAGCCCGCACACGTCACCGGCACCGTCGGGATGAAGCCGACCTACGGCGGCGTGAGCCGGTACGGCGCCATCGCCCTCGCGTCGTCGCTGGACCAGGTCGGCCCGGTCACGCGCACCGTGCTGGACGCCGGTCTGCTGCACGATGTCATCGGCGGGCACGACCCGCACGATTCCACGTCGCTGACCGACGCCTGGCCGTCGTTCGCCGACGCCGCGCGCGAAGGCGCGACCGGCGGAGTGCTCAAGGGGCTGAAGGTCGGCGTCGTGAAGGAGCTTCCCGACAGCGGCTTCCAGTCCGGGGTCGCGGCATCGTTCCGGTCATCGCTGGACGTGCTGCAGGCGCATGGCGCCGAGATCGTCGAGATCAGCGCCCCGCACTTCGAGTACGGCGTCGCCGCCTACTACCTGATCCTGCCGGCCGAGGCATCCAGCAACCTTGCGAAGTTCGACTCGGTGCGGTTCGGGATGCGGGTCGAGGTACCGGGCGGGACCGTCGAGGACGTCATGGCCGCCACCCGCGACGCCGGCTTCGGCGACGAGGTCAAGCGCCGCATCATCCTCGGCACCTACGCCCTGTCGGCGGGCTACTATGACGCCTACTACGGCTCGGCGCAGAAGGTGCGCACACTGATCCAGCGCGACTTCGATGCGGCGTTCGCCGAGGTCGACGTGATCGCGACGCCGTCGGCGCCGACCACGGCGTTCAAGATCGGCGAGAAGATCGACGATCCACTGCAGATGTACCTGAACGATCTGACCACGATCCCGGCGAACCTCGCCGGTGTGCCGGGGATCTCGATCCCGTCCGGCCTGGCCGACGACGACTCGCTGCCGGTCGGCATCCAGTTCCTGGCGCCCGCGCGCGAAGACGCCCGGCTGTACCGGGTGGGTGCGGCCCTGGAGGCCGCGCTCGTCGAGAGATGGGGCGGCCCGCTGCTGGATCGCGCCCCCGTTCTGGGAGGGGTGCGCTGATGGCGCAGCTGATGGACTTCGACGCGGCCCTCGAGCTGTTCGAGCCGGTGCTCGGCTTCGAGGTGCACGTCGAGCTGAACACCAAGACGAAGATGTTCTCGCCGGCGCCGAACACGTTCGGGCGCGACCCGAACACCGACCTCGCACCGGTGGACCTGGGCCTGCCCGGTTCGATGCCGGTGGTCAACGAGCAGGCGGTGCGCTTCTCGATCAGCCTGGGCCTGGCCCTGGGCTGCGAGATCGCGGAATCGTGCCGCTTCGCCCGGAAGAACTACTTCTACCCGGACATGGGCAAGAACTACCAGATCTCGCAGTACGACGAGCCGATCGCCTTCGAGGGGCAGGTCGAGGTCGAGCTCGAGGACGGCACGCTGGTCCAGGTCCCGATCGAGCGCGCGCACATGGAGGAGGATGCCGGAAAGCTGACGCACGTCGGCGGCTCGGACGGCCGCATCCAGGGCGCCGCATACTCCCTCGTGGACTACAACCGCGCGGGCGTGCCGCTGGTCGAGATCGTGACCAAGCCGATCATCGGCGCCGAGCATCGCGCCCCCGAGCTGGGGGCGACCTACGTCCGGACGATCCGCGACATCGTGCTGTCGCTGGGCATCTCGGACGCCCGGATGGAGCGCGGCAACCTGCGCTGCGACGCCAACGTGTCGCTGCGCCCGCGCGGCCAGACCAAGCTCGGCACGCGCACCGAGACGAAGAACGTCAACTCGATGAGGTCGGTCGAGCGCGCGGTGCGGTACGAGATCCAGCGCCAGGCGGCGATCCTGGCCGCGGGCGGGACGATCACGCAGGAGACCCGCCACTGGCACGAGGACACGGGGGTCACCTCGCCCGGGCGCCCGAAGTCGGATGCCGATGACTACCGGTACTTCCCGGAACCCGACCTGCTGCCCGTGGTGCCCTCGCGTGAGCTCGTCGAGCAGCTGCGCGCCGCGCTGCCCGAGCCCCCCGCCGTGCGCCGCCGTCGGCTGAAGACCGAGTGGGGCTTCACCGACCTCGAATTCCAGGATGCCGCCAACGGCGGGGTGCTCGTCGAGATCGAGCAGACCGTCGCGGCCGGTGCGACGCCGGCGGCGGCCCGCAAGTGGTGGACAGGCGAGCTCGCCCGGCTCGCCAACGACACGGGTCGCGAGACGAGCGAACTCGTGGAGCCGGCCGCGGTGGCCGAGCTGCAGAAGCTCGTCGACGCGGGGACGCTCACAGACAAGCTCGCCCGCCAGGTGCTGGAGGGCATGGTCGCCGGCGAGGGGACTCCGCAGGAGATCGTGGATGCCCGGGGCCTGGCGGTCGTCTCGGACGACGGTTCTCTCATCGCCGCGATCGATGAGGCGCTGGCGGCCCAGCCGGACGTGCTGGCGAAGATCCGCGACGGCAAGGTGCAGGCCGCCGGCGCCATCATCGGCGCGGTCATGAAGGCGATGCGCGGCCAGGCCGACGCCGCCCGCGTGCGCGAACTGATCCTGGAGCGCGCCGCCGGGTAGGCATCACGCCAGGTCCCTGAGCGAGGAGCGCAGCGACGAGACGAAGGGCCGGTGGTCCCTCCCGGGCCCGGTCGTCCGCGGCCTCCGGCCCTTCGTCTCGCTGCGCTCGCTCAGGGACCTGGGATGCGCCCCGAGGTCCCTGAGCGAGGAGCGCAGCGACGAGACGAAGGGCCGGTGCGTTCGCGGGCGCGGATGTCGGAGGCGTCGGCGAGAATGGACGGATGGGACGCGGGGACGGATCGGGCAGACGCGTCTCGCCCGAGGGAGCCGACGACACCGGCGCCGGCATCCTGCACGTGGACATGGACGCGTTCTATGCGTCCGTGGAGGTCCTCGACGACCCGTCGCTGCGGGGCAAGCCGCTGATCGTCGGCGGCATGGAGGGGCGGGGAGTCGTCTCCAGCGCGTCGTACGAGGCGCGCCGCTACGGGGTGCGCTCGGCCATGCCGGTGGGACAGGCGCTCCGGCTGTGCCCGACGGCCACGGTCGTGCCGCCGCACTTCGAGCGGTACCTCGACCTGTCCGGTCAGGTGATGGACATCTTCCACGAGATCACGCCGCTGGTCGAGCCGCTGTCCATCGACGAGGCGTTCCTGGACGTCCGCGGTGCCCGTCGGCTGTGGGGTCCACCCGCGCGCATCGCCGGGATGCTGCGCACCCGCGTGCACGAGCGGACCGGTCTCACCTGCAGCGTGGGGGCCGCCGCCACGAAGCATGTCGCCAAGATCGCGTCGACGATGAGCAAGCCGGACGGGCTGCTGATCGTCGCCGAACCGGACACCGAGGCGTTCCTGGCGCCGCTGAGCGTCCGCACGATCTGGGGGATCGGGCCGAAGACGGCCGAGGCGCTCGAGGCGAGGGCCATCCGCACGGTGCAGGACATCCTCGACACGCCCCCGCCGGTGCTCGTGCGCGTGCTCGGCCCGGTCGGCGCGGATCGGATCGCCCGGCTGGCGCGCGGCGAGGACGCGCGTGAGGTCGAACCGGAGCGGATCGAGAAGAGCGTCGGCCACGAAGAGACCTTCCGCACCGACATCGCCGACTCCCGCGTCCTGCGCGCCGAGCTGCGCCGCCTTGCGGATCGCGTCGGAGCGCGGCTGCGGCAAGCGGGGTGGGAGGCGGGCACCGTCTCGATCAAGATCCGGTACGCGGATTTCACCACCCTCACCCGCGCCCAGACGCTGCCCGAGCCGACCGCCGTCGGTCAGCGGATCGGCGAGGCGGCGCTCGAGCTGTTCGATGCGCTGGACCGGCCCCTGCCGGTGCGGCTGGTGGGCGTGCGGACCGAGAAGCTGCGCGCGGCCGGCAGCGGCGGGCTCGCGCTGTGGGACGACGACGAGGAATGGCGCCAGGTCGAGGGGGCGCTCGACGACGCGGCGTCCCGGTTCGGCGCCGGCGCCGTGACCCGCGCGGCGTTCCTCGGACCGTCCCGCGACGTCGGCGGCGTCACGCATCATCCGCCGCGCCGCCGCGAGAGCCGATAGGGCGCGGGGCTGTCCTGCGGGCGCTCGGGCGGCTAGCGTGGAGATATGCCCAACATCGCACTCGAACTCGGCAAGAACGCCGCATCCTTCGGCGTGAGCAGCGCCTACGGTGAGCAGCAGGATGTCGACGGCATCCGCGTCATCCCGGTCGCGATCAGCTGGTCCGGCTACGGCGGCGGCTCGGATGAGTCCGGCAACGGCGGCGGTGGAGGCGGGGGATACGCGATCCCGATCGGCGCGTATGTGCGCCGCGGCGACGAGCTGCGCTTCGAGCCGAACGTCGTGTCCTTCCTGGCGGTCGCGATCCCGTTCGTCTGGGTCTGCGGCCGTGCGCTCAGTCGTGTCATCCGCGCCCTCAAGCGATAGCGACATCCTCGCGGCAGCGCTGCAGACGGCCGCGTCCGACATCCTGCGCGGCATCTCCGCTTCCGATGCCTCCGCGCCGGTGGTGCTGATCGACGGGCGCAGCGGTGCGGGAAAGTCCAGCCTCGCGCGGCTGCTCGTCGCGCAGTGGCCGACGTCGGCGCACGCCCAGCTGGTCGCGCTGGATTGGCTGTATCCCGGCTGGGACGGGCTGGAGGGCGGCGTCGACCGGGCACGGGACGACATCCTCCTGCCGCACCGTCGCGGACAGCTCGGTGTGTGGCGTCGGTGGGACTGGGAAGCCGGGGTCCCGGCCGAGGAGCACATCGTCGACCCCGCGCTCCCGCTGATCGTCGAGGGATCGGGGATGCTCACCGCGGCGACGGCGCAGTTGAGTGAGGTGCGTGTCTGGCTGGAGGCCCCCGACCGGTCGCGCAAGGACCGTGCACTGAGACGGGACGGGGACCTCTACCGTCCGCACTGGGAGCGGTGGGCGGCGCAGGAGCAGCGACACCTCGCTCGCGATCGCCCGATGGATCACGCCACGCACACGGTCGTGCTGCCGTGAACGGGCGTCAGGCGTCCGGATCCGCAGCGCGCAGCAGCCCCTCCAACCGGTAGCCGAGCCACTCGTAGATCCCGAATCGGGGATCCTCCTCGTCGTGGTCGGCTTCGGTGCGGATGCCGAGGCGGGATGCCAGCACCAGGCGGAGCGCTGTGAGGGTCCGCAGCCACGCCTCCAGCTGGTCCGGCCCCAGCGTCACCGAATCCGTGCGCAGCGCCGCCTCCTCCGACTCCGGCGCCGGCAGCGGAGCGCCCAGGTCGGACAGCACTTGCTGCGCATCCTGATCCCGCCGGCTGAGCAGGTCGTCGGAGGTGAGCGCGCGGAACTGACGCGAGGCATCCGGATCATCCGCATAGGCATCGGGGATCAGACGCGCCAGGGCCGGGTCCGTCGCGGCGCCGTCGGTCGGCCCGTCATGCAGCAGCGCGCGGAACTGCTCGACCAGGTCGGCGAGATGCACGGCCTCCAGGCGCGTGATCTCCAGGACGACGGTGCGCGGGGTCATTCGGGGGCCTTCCGGATCGTGGCCCACAAGCCGTAGTCGTGCATCGCCTGGGCGTGCAGTTCCATCTGCTCGCGCGGCCCTTCGGACACGACGGCGTGGCCCTCGTTGTGCACCGCGAGCATGAGTCGGGTGGCGACCTCGCGGGAGTAGCCGAAGTACTCCCGCAGCACGCGGACGACGTAGGTCATCAGATTCACCGGGTCGTTCCAGACGACCGTCTGCCACGGTCGATCCGGATCGACCGTGCGCATGAGGTCGATGTCCTCGTCGATGTCGGGGGAGGCCAGAGCGCTCATGCCCACCCCAGCTCGTGCAGCCGGGCGTCGTCGATGCCGTAGAAGTGCGCGATCTCGTGCACCAGCGTCGTGTGCACCTCGTCACGAAGCTCGTCCTCGTCCGCGCAGGCGTGCAGATGCGGCGCGCGGTAGACGATGATCCGGTCGGGAAGCTCGCCGACGCCGTACCGATCGCGCTCGGTGAGCGCCCAGCCCTCGTACAGCCCGAACAGGTCGAGGCTGCCGTCCTCGGGGCGGTCCTCCACCACGAACACGACGTTCTCCAGGCCGTCGACCATGTCGTCGGGCAGCCGGTCGAGTTCGTCGATCACGAGCGCCTCGAACACGTCGGCATCCATCTGCAGCATCGGGCGCTCAGCTCCTGCACGTCGCAACGGGGACCGAGTCGGACCCGCCTGCCGGTGCCGGTCCCGTGGGGTGAGTAACGGGGCTCGAACCCGCGACATCGGCCACCACAAGGCCGCGCTCTACCAACTGAGCTATACCCACCGTGGCCCCGTCGAGACGGGGCAACCAGACGATTCTCTCACACCTTCGCAGCGAACGACGACACGGTGGCGGCGGCCACGGCTTTGGCGTCATCACTGGTCGGGCCGGGGGCCGAGACGAACACCGCCTGGCGGTAATAGGCGAGTTCGCGGATCGATTCCCGGATGTCGGCGAGCGCCCGGTGCCCGCCGTCTTTGGCCGGCGCGTGCATGTACGCGCGGGGGTACCAGCGCCGGGCGAGCTCCTTGATGCTGGACACGTCGACGTTGCGGTAGTGCAGCCAGTGGTCGACGTCCGGCATGTACTTCGCCAGGAACATCCGATCCGTGCCGATCGTGTTCCCCGCCAGCGGGGCCTTGCCGGCCACCGGCACGAAGCGCCGGATGTATGCGAGCGTCTGCGCCTGCGCGTCGGCCAGGCCCACACCCTGGGGCATCTCCTCGATCAGCCCCGAGGTGGTGTGCATCTTCGTGACGAACTCGTTCATGTGCGCCAGGGCCGGGGCGCCCGGTCTGATGACGATCTGCAGGCCCGGATCCAGGGCGTTGAGCTCGAAGTCGGTCACGATGACGGCGATCTCGACGAGTTCGTCGACCGCGAGGTCGAGGCCCGTCATCTCGCAGTCGATCCACACGAGCCGGTCGTTCTCGGATGATCCCACCATGTGATCATCCTAATGACGGCGTGGGACAGACCCGCGCGTGCGGCGCGGACGCCGGATGCGCAAAAGCCCCTCCGGGAGGATTCGAACCCCCGACCTTGCGGGTAGAAACCGCTCGCTCTGTCCCCTGAGCTACGGAGGGATGGGTGAGACCAGGCTACCTGGATCGCGCCGCCCCGGGAAACGGGTCTGGCGTGTCCGGACGGGGCGGCGTACGGTCGGGAATGCAGCGGAAGGAGCTCGATCATGGCGCAGACAGAGGCCAAGCACGCCGTGTGGGTGGCATACGGTGCGACGGGGGTGACCGGCAGCATCCGCGAGTCCGACGATGGGTACGTCGTCACGATGGCGGATGCGGATGCCTCTCTCGGGGTCTACCCGACGATGGAGGTCGCGAAGTCGGCCCTGTACTCGGCGATGCCGGCCGGCAGCGACTGGCCCCGGTTCGAGCAGCACTGACGCGGGCGCTGCCGTCAGCGGGTGAAGCGCAGGCAGTCCAGGGCGTCGTCGGCCGACCAGAACTCGCCGAGGTCGATGAATGATCGCGCCCCCGGATGGTACCGGCGGGCGCGATAGCGGATGCCGCGCGGGTCGTCGCGGGTGTCGATGTGTCCGACGATCAGTCCGGCGGCATCCAGCACCCGCCATCGGCCTGCTCCGATCGGGCTGAGTCGCAGCCCGGTGGTCCGCCGGACCGGCGGAGTCGTCGTGGTGCGGGATGTGAGCATCGCGGTCATGGGGTCCTCCTGGCTCCGAAGATATGTGCGGCCTCCGACATCCCGTCCCGCGCGTCGGCTTCCGGGTCGGGCGAAGCAGCCGGCGGCCGCCGATTCCTCCCCAATTCGGCCTCGTGCGCCGATTCGGCCCATTCATCCCCAGTTCGCCGGATCGGCCTGCGGCGCCCGGCGGCACGCGGGCAGAGTGGTGACTGCTCCGGTGCCCGATCGGGCACGGGGCACCGGAGCAGCCCGACCGCTGCCCGGCAGTGTCGGAAAGGAGAACGAGATGAGCGACACGATCACGATCACCGGCAACCTCGCCGCCGACCCCGAGCAGCGCTTGATCGGCAACGGGACGACGGTGACCAGCTTCCGGGTGGCGAGCAGTCAGCGACATCGGGACAAGGACAGCGGGAACTGGGTGGAGACCGAGCCGAACTGGTATCAGGTGTCCGCCTTCCGCGGACTCGGCGCGCACGCTTTCGCGTCCCTGCACCGCGGTGAGCGGGTCATCGTCACCGGCAGACTCAAGGTGCGCCGGTGGGAGAACGAGAAGGGCAAGGGGATGAGCGTCGAGATCGACGCCGAGGCCATCGGCCACGACCTGCTGTGGGGCACCACCCGGTACACGAGGGCGGGAGCAGCCGACCAGTGGAACGTTCCCGGGGCGGATGCCGCGGCCGGGCCGACGACGGAGGGGCAGACCGAGTGGGCGACCGCTCAGCCGGGCGAGGGCCGCGCGGCGGCCCTGGACGCCTCCGCCACCGGGGGACCGACCCCCGGGGCATCGTCCCCCGACTGGGGGGCGCCGGGTGCCGACGTGCCATCGCCGCCTCCGCTGCCCGCCACGCCGACCGGGACGGAGCGCGAGCTCGCCGATGCGCCGTTCTGACGGCGGCACGGCGCCGCCCGGACCTCGTGGTGCACGCGCACCGGGCCGGGCGGCGCTCGTGCACCGGGAGAGTGTGCGCCCACCGCCTAGACTCGGCCTGTGCGCCCGCGTCCTGTCCGTCCCGTCCGCGCCCGCGCCGCCGCGGTCGTGTGCGCGATCGGGGTCACGGCTGCACTGCTGGCCGGATGCTCCGGAGAGGGCCTCGCCGGGCCGACGACATCTGCCTCGCCGGCGTCCGCGTCCCCGACGCCTGCGAACTCCTCAGCCCCCCCGAGCCCGACGCCTGGCCGCACGGCTCCCGCGCTCGTGCCGGACGGCACGGCGCAGCAGAACCTGGCGCTGTTCCGCGAGGTCACGCACGCCGTGTGGGCGGGCGCGGACCGGGTCCACGGTCGGGCGTACATCGACGCCCTGGTGAAGGCGGGCTTCCGCAAGAAGGCGATGCAGGTCACCGAGGACCTGACCACGGTGGGCAACCCCGCCGAGACGATCCAGTTCTCGGTCCGGTGGAAGGACGGACAGTGCCTGATGGGTCAGGTCGGTCCCGAGACCGGTGACCCGGTGACCACCGTGATGCCGGGGCTGGCCGATGGCCGGTGCCTTCTGGGCACGACCCGCGACATCGACTGGTGACCCGCGTTGTGCCGGTCAGTGCGCGCGCAGGGTGGACGGTCGCCGACCGCTAGGCTGGGACGTTGACGTCGTCATGCAGGGAGAGCGTTTTCGAATGGCTGAATATATCTATCAGATGGTGCGAGCCCGCAAGACCGTGGGCGACAAGCTGATCCTCGACGACGTGACCATGGCGTTCCTGCCGGGCGCGAAGATCGGCATGGTCGGACCCAACGGCGCGGGCAAGTCGACGATCCTGAAGATCATGGCGGGGCTGGACCATCCGTCCAACGGCGAGGCCATGCTCTCGCCCGGTTACACGGTCGGCATCCTGATGCAGGAGCCCGAGCTCGACGAGTCCAAGACCGTCCTGGAGAACATCCAGGAGGGCGTCGCGATCAAGGGCAAGCTCGACCGCTTCAACGAGATCTCCGCGCTCATGAGCGACCCCGACGCCGACTTCGACACGCTGCTGGCCGAGATGGGCACGCTGCAGGAGGAGATCGATGCGGCCGACGCATGGGACCTCGACTCGCAGCTCGAGCAGGCGATGGATGCGCTGCGCACCCCGCCCGGCGACGCCGCCGTCGCGACCCTGTCCGGTGGTGAGAAGCGCCGCGTGGCCCTGACCCGACTGCTGCTGCAGAAGCCCGATCTGCTCCTGCTGGACGAGCCGACCAACCACTTGGACGCCGAGAGCGTGCAGTGGCTCGAGCAGCACCTGCAGAAGTACCCCGGGGCCGTCATCGCCGTCACGCACGACCGATACTTCCTGGACAACCTGGCCGAGTGGATCGCCGAGGTCGATCGTGGCCGGCTGATCGGCTACGAGGGCAACTACTCGACGTACCTGGAGAAGAAGTCCGAGCGCCTGCAGGTGCAGGGCAAGAAGGACGCCAAGCTCGCCAAGCGGCTCTCCGAAGAGCTGGACTGGGTGCGGTCGAACGCGAAGGGCCGTCAGGCCAAGTCGAAGGCACGTCTGGCCCGCTACGAGGAGATGGCGGCCGAGGCCGAGCGCACCCGCAAGCTCGACTTCGACGAGATCCAGATCCCGCCGGGCCCGCGCCTGGGCAGCATCGTGATCGAGGCGAAGAAGCTGGAGAAGGGCTTCGACGGCCGCTCGCTGATCGACGGACTCAGCTTCAGCCTGCCGCCGAACGGCATCGTCGGGGTCATCGGGCCCAACGGCGTCGGCAAGACGACGCTGTTCAAGGCGATCGTGGGCCTGGAGCCGCTGGACGGCGGCGACCTGAAGATCGGCGAGACGGTCCAGATCAGCTACGTCGACCAGACGCGTGCGGGGATCGATCCGGACAAGAGCCTGTGGGAGGTCGTCTCCGACGGGCTGGACATCATCACGGTCGGCAAGATCGAGATCCCTTCGCGGGCGTACGTGTCGAAGTTCGGGTTCAAGGGGCCGGACCAGCAGAAGAAGGCCGGCGTCCTGTCCGGTGGTGAGCGCAACCGGCTGAACCTCGCGCTCACGCTCAAGCAGGGCGGAAACCTGCTGCTGCTGGACGAGCCGACCAACGACCTGGACGTGGAGACGCTGCAGTCGCTGGAGAACGCGCTGCTCGAGTTTCCCGGCTGCGCCGTGGTGATCACTCACGACCGCTGGTTCCTGGACCGGATCGCCACGCACATCCTCGCGTACGAGGGCACCGAGGAGCAGCCCGACAAGTGGCACTGGTTCGAGGGCAACTTCGAGGCGTACGAGCGGAACAAGATCGAACGCCTCGGACCGGACGCCGCCACCCCACACCGCTCGACCTACCGCAAGCTGACGCGTGACTGAGCGCGCGGGCCGGAGGCTCCACGTCCCGATGCCCCTGCGATGGGGCGATCTGGACGCCTACAACCACGTCAACAACACCGCGATGCTCAAGCTCCTCGAAGAGGCGCGGGTGCGCGCGTTCTGGCGGCCGCAGCCGGGGGAGGACGCCCCGGACACCGCGGTCCTGAGCACCGGACTGGACAGCGGCGTGCTCACGCTCATCGCCCGGCAGGAGATCGAGTACCTCGCGCCGGTGCCGTACCAGCGACATCCGCTCGACGTGCAGATGTGGTTCGGCAGCCTCGGCGGCAGCAGCCTCGAGGTCTGCTACGAAGTGTGCTCGCCGACCCAGACCGCCGGTGCCGACGGTCAGCGGGTGTACGCCCGGTCGACCGCCATCGTGGTGAAGGTGGATGCCGTCAGCGGACGACCGATGCGGCTCAGCGAGATCGAGCGCGCGGCGTGGGAGCCCTATGTCGGCGACCCGATCGTCTACGCGCACCGGCGCTGATCGCCGCCGACTCGGCCGGCATGTTCACCGCGGCGCGGGAAGCCGCACCATGACCTCCTGTGCGACCGAGGCCAGCAGCACGCCGTCCTCGGTGTAGATCCGGCCCTGCGCGAGGCCCCGCCCGGCCTGGGCGCTCGGCGACTCCTGGACGTACAGCATCCACTCGTCCACCCGCCCGTCGCGATGCCACCACATGGCGTGGTCGAGGCTGGCCAGCTTCAGGCCGGGGGTGCTCCAGGACACCCCGTGAGCGCGCAGGATGGACTCCTGGATCGTCATGTCCGACAGGTAGCCGAGAATGGCCCGATGCAGCGCCGGGTCGTCGGCGAGCCGCTTGCGCGTGCGCATCCAGACCGCCTGATGCGGCTGCGGCGAGCCGTCGACCGACAGGTAGATCGGTGACGGGATGTGCCGGACATCCAGCGGGCTCTCGGCGAAGAACCGGTGCGACAGCGGGTGGGTGCGCAGGGCGGCGGCGTCGCCCGAGACGTCGTCAGGTCCAGGGAAGTCGGGCATCGGCGCCTGGTGCTCGAGCCCGGGTGTCTCGTCCTCGAACGACGCGATCATGGAGAAGATCGGCACTCCGGCCTGGAACGCCTGCGTGCGCCGGGTCGAGAAGGACCGGCCGTCGTGGATGCGGTCCACCGAGAACGTGATGCTCGCCGATGCGTCGCCGGGCCGCAAGAAGTAGCCGTGCATGGAGTGGGCGGTGCGCCCGACCTCGACGGTCCGCTGCGCGGCCACGATCGACTGGGCCAGGACCTGCCCGCCGTACACCCGGCCCTGCGGCATCGGCTGTGAGAGGCCGACGAAGATGTCCTCGGTGGTGCGGGCATCGGACTCGGCCAGGTCGAGCACCTGCAGCAGGGCCGTGATCGGATCCGCGGAGTCCGTGGTGGCGTCGGTCACGTGCCTAAGCTTAGGACCGATGGCGCAGCGACTCGTGTTCCCCGATCCGTACGCCGCCGCCGACCTGCTCACCTTCGCCGGTCGTGCCGCGCGTACCGGTGACGGCGCCGTCCATTTGCAGGCGACGGGTGGGATGCTGCGCACCACCGCGGCCCCGCTCGTGCGGCAGGGGCTGCTGGATGCGACGCCGACCATCCTCGGGATGCGGGTGCTTCCGGCCGATCCCGAGCTCGAGTGCGATCTGGTGGTCGAGGCGGTCACGCTGCAGTCGGCGTCCGACGACCCGTGCGCGGTCGTGCTGCCGGACACGGCGGTCGCGCCGACGCTGTGGTCGTCCGCGCCGCTGCCGCGCACCGGCTGGGAGGACCTCGGCGAGCTGCCGGCGGATGCGCTGCGGGCGCGCGCGGCCTGGGGGATGTCGGCTGTCGCCCACGCCCTGCCGTTCGATCCGGGGGAGCAGGTGGTCCGCACCGTCCGGGGCCGGATCTGGAGCGAGCCCGACGACGAGGTGGCGGGGATGCCGCGAGGCGTCGCGTTCGTCGCGGTCACGATGGGGTTCCTCGGCGATCAGCCCGAGCGGGTCCCGGTGCGCGGGTGCGGGCGGTGGACCCGTCTGTCGTTCCGCCGCGGCCACGTGCTGTGGCGGGGTCCGGCGCACACCGGCATGACCGGCGTGCGCGCCACCGGGGCATCCCTGGGCTGAGACGTCAGAGCCGCACCTGACGCGTCAGAGCGCGGCGGCCGCCGCGCGCCCGGCCACCCGGCCGGAGAACAGGCATCCGCCCAGGAACGTGCCCTCCAGCGCCCGGTACCCGTGCACGCCGCCGCCGCCGAAGCCGGCCGCCTCGCCGGCCGCGTACAGGCCCGGGATCGGGCGGCCGTCGGCGCCGAGCGCACGCGAAGACAGGTCGGTCTGGATGCCGCCGAGCGACTTGCGAGTCAGCACGTGCAGCTTGACCGCGATCAGCGGGCCGGCGGCGGGGTCGAGGATGCGGTGCGGCGCGGCGGTCCGGATGAGCCGGTCGCCGCGGTACGCACGGGCCGAGCGGAGCATCGCGATCTGCGCGTCCTTGGTGAAGTCGTTGTCCATCTCGCGGTCGCGCGCCTCCACCTCCATCCGCACCCGCTCGGGGTCCAGCGCATCGCCGCCGGGCAGCGCGCGCATCCCGTCGATCAGGTCGTCCAGCCGCTCGCGCACGACGAAGTCGGCGCCGTGGTCCAGGAACGCCTGCACCGGGCCGGACGCACCCTTGCCCAGCCGCGACTTGACCAGCAGCGGGACGTCCTTCCCGGTCAGGTCCGGGTTCTGCTCGCTGCCGGAGAGCGTGAACTCCTTCTCCACGATCCGCTGCGAAAGGACGAACCAGGAGTGGTCGTGGCCGGTGGCGCGCAGGTGCTCCAGCGTGCCCAGCGTGTCGAATCCGGGGAACAGCGGCACCGGCAGGCGGCGCCCGGTGGCGTCCAGCCACACCGAGGACGGCCCGGGGAGGATCCGGATGCCGTGGCCCGGCCAGACCGGATCCCAGTTCTGGATGCCCTCGACGTAGTGCCACATGCGGTCGGTGTTGATCAGCCGCGCCCCGGCGTCGGCGCTGACCTGCTGCAGCGATCCGTCGACGTAGGCCGGCACCCCGGTGACCATGGTCTGCGGCGGCGTCCCCAGCCGCTCGGGCCAATTGCGCCGCACCAGCTCGTGGTTGCCGCCGATGCCGCCGGACGAGACCACGGTGGCGGCCGCCGAGACGGTGAACGAGCCGACGACTTCGCGCGAGGTCGCCATGCCTCGGGCGGCGCCGGACGGCGCGAGGATGTCGCCGGCGGCGCCGGTCACGGTCCCGTCGTCGGTGCGCAGCGTGGTGACGCGGTGCCGCGGGAGGATCGTGATCCGTCCGTCGGCCTCGGCACGCTCGACCGCGGCCTGGAACGGCGCGACCACGCCCGGCCCGGTGCCCCAGGTGATGTGGAACCGCGGGACGGAGTTGCCCGGACCGGTGGCGGTGTACCCGCCGCGCTCGGCCCATCCGACCACCGGGAAGAAGCCGACGCCCTTCTCGCGCAGCCAGGCGCGCTTCTCGTGGTGCGCGAAGTCCAGGTAGGCCTCTGCCCAGCGCCGGGGCCAGGCATCCTCGTCCCGGTCGAAGCCGGCGGTGGCGAACCAGTCCTGCCGCGCCAGCTCGGGAGAGTCTCGGATGCCGAACCGGCGCTGTTCCGGCGAGTCGATGAACAGCAGCCCGCCGAAGGACCACCACGCCTGTCCGCCGAGGTTGGTGCGCGGCTCCTGGTCGACGATGACGACCCGCTTGCCGGCCTCGGCAGCCTCGGCCGCGGCGACGAGGCCGGCCAGCCCCCACCCGATGACGAGCAGGTCGGTGCTGTGTGCGGCCTCGGTGGTCATGGCGTCTCCTTCGGCGCGGGCGGCGGGGTCGGTTCGAACGTGTTCACCATCGAGTGGGCGGCGCGCTGCAGATAGTCCCACAGGGTCGCGTCGTGCAGCGGGGCCAGCTCGAGCTGGTCCATGGCGTCGCGCATGTGGCCGAGCCAGCGGTCGCGCGCCTCGGGGTTGACGTGGAACGCGACGTGCCGCATCCGCAGCCGAGGGTGGCCGCGCTGCTGGCTGTACGTGCTCGGGCCGCCCCAGTATTGCTCCAGGAACATCCGCAGCCGCTCCTCGGCCCCGTCCATGTCGTGCTGCGGGTACATCGGATGCAGGATCTCGTCGGTGGCCACCCCCTGATAGAACAGGCGGACCAGCCGGACGAACACGTCGTGCCCGCCGATCTCGTCGTAGAACGAGAGGGGAGCGCTCTGGCTCATGGGGTTCCCTTCGGATCGGCACCGGGGCCGCGGCCCTTGCCCTTCTTCGGCTTCCACACCACGTCGTCCGGGATCGGGTTGGGCTTGGTCTTGGGCGGATTCGCGCCGCGCACCCGCTGGGCGCCCTCGGCACCGGTGAGCACGACCGATCCCAACTCGGCCACCGTCACACCCGCGGTGTCCAGCGCCGCCTTCAGCCGCAGCCGCAGCTCGCTGGCCACGTCGTCCTTCGCGTGCGCCCGGGTCTTCAGCACGATCCGCAGCAGCAGGCTCTCGCCGGCCACGGACTGCAGGCCCCACACCTCGGGGAACCCGGTGATGCGGCTGCGCCACTTCGGGTCCTTCGTCAGGCCGGTCGCGGCATCCATCAGGTCGTCCTCCACCGCCGCGACATCCGCGTCGACGGGCACCGACACATCGACGATGACGCGCGACCAGCCCTTGGACATGTTGCCGATCCGGGTGACCTCGCCGTTGCGCACGTACCAGAGCGTGCCGTTGACGTCCCGCACGTGCGTGACGCGCACGCTCACGTACTCCACGATGCCGGTGGCCAGGCCCAGATCGACGACGTCGCCGATGCCGATCTGATCCTCGGCGACGATGAAGATCCCGTTCAGGACGTCCTTGACGATGTTCTGGGCGCCGAAGCCGAGGCCCGCGCCCAGCGCGGCGGTCAGCAGCGCGAACGAGCCGAGGATGCCGGGGAACAGCACGTTGACGATCAGGATGATGGCGATCACGCCCACCAGCACGTTCACGATGTTGCTGAGGATCGTGCCGAGGGTGCGGGTGCGCTGGACCAGCCGCACCGAGGCCAGCGGCGAGCGCTCCAGGGCCTGGGTGTCGGCGACCTGCGCCTTGTTCTTGGCCCCATTGACGATGCGGTTCACGACCCGGCGGATGAGGATGCGCAGCAGCCAGGCCACGACGACGGCGCCCACCACGATGCACAGGGCCGAGAGGACCCGCCATCCGGCCTCCACGAGCACGTCCAGGGCGCCGGTGATCCAGGCGGGCAGCGCAGGTGCGTCCGCGGCGAAGGCGGTCAGCGAGGCGAGTACGGCGGACATCGTCTCGATCCTAACGACGGATGCCTCGGGGCCGCCTGGACACTCAGCGCGCCAGTCCCATCCGATGGGCCAGGATCACCAGGTGCACGCGGTCGCGGGCGTCGAGCTTGGCGAGGATGCGGCCGACGTGCGTCTTCACCGTCGATTCGCTCAGGAACAGCTCCGCCGCGATCTCGGCGTTCGTCAGGCCCCGTCCGATGGCGGTGAACACGTCCCGCTCCCGCTCGGTGAGCGCGGTCGGGGGGTCGGCGGGCACCGGGGCGGCGGCGTATCTCTCGATCAGCAGGCGGGTCGCGCGCGGGGCGAGGATCGCGTCCCCCCGGTGCACGGCGCGCACTGCGGCGACCAGGTCGTGGCGGGGGACGTCCTTGAGCAGGAATCCGCTGGCGCCGGCCTGCAGCGCGCCGAACGCGTACTCGTCGAGGTCGAACGTGGTCAGCACCAGCACGCGGGTCGCGGGATGCGCGGCGACGATCCGCCGGGTCGCCTCGATGCCGTCCAGGCGCGGCATCCGGATGTCCATCAGCACGACGTCCGGCGCGTCTCGGGCCGAGACCTCGATCGCCTCGGCGCCGTCACCGGCCTCGCCGATCACCTCGATGTCGGGCTCGGACTCGAGGATCAGGCGGAAGCCGACCCGGATGAGCTGCTGGTCGTCGACGATCACGACGCGGATGGGTGCGGTCATGCGTCCCCCTGGACCGGATGCGGGATGGGAATGCGGGCGCGCAGGCGCCAGGTGCCGTCGCGGCCCTCGGACCGGAGCTCGCCGCCGAGGAGGGCCGCGCGCTCGGCCAGCCCGCGCAGGCCGAAGCCCGGCGGCGTCGATGCCGGCCGGACGCCGTCGTTGTCGATCCGGACCGTCACGTCGTCGGTCGCGTAGGCGACGCGCACCGTGATCCTCGAGGCGTTCGGCGCGTGCCGGATCGCGTTCGTCACGCCCTCCTGCACGATCCGTCCGACGGCGTACGCGATCGGCGCCGGGACGTGGTCTTCACCTGTGGTGCTCAGCGACACCGGGAATCCGGCACGCTGTGCGACGGCGACGCTCTCCTGCGGCGGCACGGGGGCCAGCGGCGCCAGCGGCGAGGCGACGCCGTCGGTGCGGAGCACGCCGAGCATCGTGCGCATCTCGTTCAGCGCCTGCCGCGCGGTAGCGGCCGCGGCATCCGTCGCGTCTCGGGCGCGGTCGCGATCAGCGGTCGCCCCGGCGCCCTCGGTCAGTGCGACGATCACGGTGAGGGAGTGCGAGACGATGTCGTGCATCTCGCGCGCGATGCGCTCGCGCTCGGCCGCCGCCGCCAGCTCTGCCTGCTGGTCGCGCTCGATCACCAGCTGCCGGGAGCGGTCCAGGATCGCGGCGATCCATCGGCGACGGTTCCCGATGTTCACGCCCACCAGGGCGCCGACCAGCACCGAGAATCCGGTGTTGAAGAACGTGTTCAGCGCCGACATCAGCGCGAGCGCCGGGTCGGTCACGGCGAGGGCGGCGGCGGTGGCGAGCGTCACGAGCACCGTGCAGGCCAGGGCGGCGATCACGCAGATGCGGTTGGAGCCGTAGACGGCCAACGCGTAGGTGGCCACGACCAGCGCCGGCACGGCCGCACCGTGCGGTGCGGCGATGGTGGTCAGCTGCAGTGCCGTCGCGAGCGCGAACGGCAGCAGAGGCACCCGCCGGCGCACGAGGAGCGCGGCACTGGTGGCCAGGATCAGGAGGACGATGACCAGCGAGATTCCCCACCACGGTGCTTCCGCGCCCGGGCCCGCACCCGCGGAGTCGACGCGGCGCGCATTCGTGGCGCCGGGGATGGCGAGCAGCAGGCAGGCGAGAGCGATCAGGATGTCGGTGAACAGCGGATGCCGCGCCCAGAACCGTCGGATCACGCCCGGCGGACGCGGCAGCCGGAGGTCCGCATCCTCGAGGATGCGGACCTCCGGCTCACCAGCCTTCGTCATGCCGGGGACATCCGGCTACGCGTCGCGGGATCGCAGGACCGCCCAGGATCCCAGGAGCCCGGCGGCGACCCAGCAGCCCAGCGTGATCAGCGCCACGGGGACGCTCATCGTCCCCTCGGCGCCCGGAGGAGTGGTGACCACCATCGCCGCGAACATCGGCAGATACTGCGCCGCGTCGTGGAGCCAGCTCCACGCTCCCTCCGCGGGGAAGATGCTGCCCACGATCGGCAGCACGAACAGCAGCCCGACCGTGGCGGCGATGGCGCCGGCGCCGCTGCGCAGCACGAACCCGAACGACAGCCCGATCGCGGCGAACACCGCCATGGCCAGCGCGCCGTAGAGGATCGGCAGCAGCGTGATGCCCGGGTCGCCGATGTCGATCGGCGACGTGCCGAGGATCGCGGCGACCGGGATGGTCGAGATCGCGAACACGGCCAGGCTCACCAGCCCCATCAGGGCCGTGACGACGATGGCCTTGGCGCCGACGACGGCCCCGCGTCGGGGCTCGGCGGCCAGGGTCGAGCGGATCATCCCCGTCGAGTACTCGCCGGTGATGGCGATCGCGCCCAGCGCGCCGGCCAGCAGCATCGTGAACTGGATCGGCGAGATCACCGCCGAGGCGAGCATGCGCGGCAGGTCGAGGGCCTCCGCGGGGGCCGAGGCGAAGGAGGCGCGCATGGAGGCGGCCACGATCGCCGCGAGGCCGACCGACAGCACGGCCACGACGGCGATCGACCACCACGTGGACCGCAGCGTGAGCAGCTTGATCGTCTCGCTGTTCAGCATGCGCGGAAAGCTCAGTCGCACGTCGTCGACGGCGCGGACACGTGCCGGGGCGGGAGCGGTGACGGTGGTCATGAGATGTCTCCTGTCGGGTAGTCGGCGCTCGCGTACTCGACGGACTGCTCGGTCAGAGCCAGATAGGCGTCCTCGAGCGACCCGGTGGTCGGGGTGAGCTCGTGCAGCGGGATGCCGTGTTCGGCGGCCAGATCGCCGACGCGTGCGGCCGGGACCCCGCTGATCTCCACGGTGTCCGGGGCGGTGGCGGTGACGGTGACCGATGACCCGGCCACCAGCGACACCACCTCGGCCACACGCGGGCTGCGCACCCGGGTGGTGGCCACGGTCCAGGAGCGGACGAGTTCGTCCAGCGGCGCGTCGGCGAGCACCTTGCCCCGGCCGAGCACGATGACCCGATCGGCGGTCTGCGACATCTCGCTCATCAGATGGCTGGACAGCAGCACGGTCCGGCCCTCTCCGGCGGCGCGCCGCACGAACTGCCGGACCCACCGCACGCCCTCCGGGTCGAGCCCGTTGACCGGCTCGTCCAGGATGAGGGTCTGCGGGTCGCCGAGCAGGGCGGCAGCGATCCCGAGGCGCTGGCCCATGCCGAGCGAGAACTTCCCGGCGCGCTTGCGGGCCACCGAGGCGATGCCCGCCAGCTCGATGACCTCGTCCACGCGGCGGGACGGGATGCCGTGGGTGGCCGCCATCGCACGCAGATGATTGCGCGCCGTGCGCCCGGTGTGCACGGCCTTCGCATCCAGCAGCACCCCCACCTCGCGGAGCGGGGCGCGCATGGCCGCATACCGCGAGCCGTTGACGGTGACGGCGCCCGCGGTCGGCCGGTCCAGGCCCACGATCATGCGCATCGTGGTGGACTTGCCGGCGCCGTTCGGCCCGAGGAACCCGGTGACCTTTCCGGGCTGCACGGTGAACGACACGTCGTCGACCGCGGTCTTCGCCCCGAATCTCTTCGTGAGGTGCTCTGCTGTGATCATGTCTGAACGCTAGCGGCCGTCACCGGCGACCCGCATCGGCCCGGGGTGCCGTCTTCCCGGATGGGACCGGCACCGCGGGACGACGCACGTCGCCGGCAGGGTGCCTGACACGGATGCCGCGGGGCGGTCAGTCCTGCTGATCGCGGGCCTGCACGGTCAGAGCCCGCTCGACGCCGGCCAGGTTCTCGGCGACGAGGCGCCGCAGCGCAGCCGGGGCGTCGGCGTGCTCGGCCAGCCAGGCCCGGGTGGCGTCGCGGAGCGCGACGTCGGCCAACGGCGCCGGGTAGAGCCCCCCGATCAGGTAGTTGGCGATCTGGTAGGTGCGCGCGTTCCAGATCGGCAGCAGCATGTCGAAGTACTGGGCTGTGAACGGCTCCAGCAGCGCCGCGCCGGCGGGGTGCACGAAGCCGGCGGCCGCCGCACGGACGACGGTGTTCGGCAGATCGTCGCCCACGACCAGCCGGTCCCACGCGGCCTGCTTCGCGGCCGGGGTGGACAGTGCGGCCTGGGCCTGGGCGGCGAACTCCCCGCCCTTGGCGGTGTTGTCGGCGGCCAGTGCCGCATCGATGTCGGCGGCGGTGACCTTGCCGCCGGCGGCGAGCGAGACCAGCAGCTGCCAGGACAGGTCGGTGTCGATCTGCAGGCCGTCCAGGTCGGCCTCCCCGTCGCGCAGGCGCCGCACATCCTCCCACTGCGCCGGTGTGGCGGCCGCCGAGGCGAATGCCGTCACCAGCTGCAGCTGGCTGTCGCTGCCGGCCTCGGCGGCCTGCGCGAGCTGCCAGAGGCCGTCGGCCACCCGGGTGCGGGACTCGTCGCGGTGCGCGGGCGCCACGTAGCTGTTGGCCGTCAGCAGCAGCTGGCCGAGAGTCGTGCGCAGCGTCGTGGACTCGGTCTCGGCGCCGATGTTGCCGAGCACGAGGTCGATGTAGTCGCTCGGGGACGACTCGGCGTCACGCGTCTGATCCCACGCCGCGCCCCACACCAGAGAGCGCGCCAGGGGGTCCGAGATCTTGTCGAGGTGTGCGATCGCGGTGGCCAGGGACCGGTCGTCCAGGCGGATCTTCGCGTAGGCGAGGTCGTCGTCGTTGAGCAGCACCAGGTCGGGCCGTTTGTGGCCCTTCAGCTCGGGCACGTCCGTGCGGTCGCCGTCCACGTCCAGCTCGATGTGATGCACGCGGATCAGGGCGTCGCCGTCCAGGTTGTAGAAGCCGATCCCGAGGCGGTGCGGGCGGATGGTGGGGTAGTCGGCGGGGGCGGTCTGCACCACGCCGAACCGGGTGATCACGCCGTCCGCGTTGTCCTCGATCAGCGGCGAGAGCGTGTTGACGCCGGCCGTCTCGAGCCACTTCTGCGACCACGCGCCCAGGTCGCGGCCGCTGGTGGTCTCCAGCTCGGTGAGCAGGTCGACCAGCTCGGTGTTGCCCCACTGGTTCTTCTGGAAGTAGGCGGCCACGCCGGCGAAGAACTCGTCGATGCCGACCCAGGCGGTCAGCTGCTTGAGCACCGAGCCGCCCTTGGCGTACGTGATGCCGTCGAAGTTGACCTGTACGTCCTCCAGGTCGTTGATCTCGGCGACCACAGGATGGGTCGAGGGCAGCTGGTCCTGCCGGTAGGCCCAGCTCTTCTCCATCGCGTTGAACGTCGTCCACGCCCGGGACCACTCGGTCGCTTCGGCGGTGGCGATCGTCGAGGCCCACTCGGCGAACGACTCGTTCAGCCACAGGTCGTTCCACCACTTCATGGTGACCAGGTCGCCGAACCACATGTGGGCCAGCTCGTGCAGGATCGTGACGACCCGGCGCTCCTTGACGGCATCCGTCACCTTGCTGCGGAACACGTACGACTCGGTGAAGGTGACCGCTCCCGCGTTCTCCATCGCGCCTGCGTTGAACTCGGGCACGAACAGCTGGTCGTACTTGGCGAACGGGTAGGGGAAGTCGAACTTGGACTCGTAGTACGCGAAGCCCTCGCGGGTCTTCTCGAAGATGTAGTCGGCGTCGATGTACTCCCACAGGCTCTTGCGCGCATAGACGCCGAGCGGGATGACGCGACCCGAGGCGCTGGTCAGCTCGGAGCGGGTGACCTCGTAGGGGCCGGCGATCAGCGCCGTGATGTAGGACGAGATGCGGTGGGTGCGCTCGAACGACCAGGTCGCCGCGCCGTCCTCGGCCGGGACCGGTGCGGGGGTCGGGGCGTTGGAGACGACCGTCCACTCGGCCGGCGCGGTCACCGTGAACCGGAAGCCCGCCTTCAGATCCGGCTGCTCGAACACGGCGAACATGCGGCGCGAGTCGGGCACTTCGAACTGCGAGTAGAGGTAGACCTCGCCATCGACCGGGTCGACGAAGCGGTGCAGACCCTCGCCCGTGTTCGTGTACAGGCAGTCGGCGACCACGATCAGCTCGTTCTGCGCCGTCAGTCCGTCCAGCGCGATCCGCGAGTCGGCGAAGGCGACCTGGGGGTCGATCGCCCGGCCGTTCAGGGTGATCGAGTGGACCTCGCGGGCGATCAGATCGATGAAGGTCGACGCCCCCTCCGTCGAGGTGAAGCGGACGGTCGAGGTCGACGAGAAGACTTCGGCCCCCTTCGTCAGATCGAGGACGACGTCATACTCCTGCGTGTCGACGACAGCGCGGCGCTGCTGCGCCTCGATACGGGTGAGGTTCTCTCCAGGCACTGCGTTGCTCCCGTGGTAGGGGTCGATGGATGCCGCGGCCGGCGCTGATGGCACCGGCGACAACCCACCCAGCCTAAGCGTTCGGCGCGTGATCTGATCCGCCTGCGCACGTTCCCCTGTCGGCGCGGGGCCCGAGTCAGTACCGTGATCAGCACGAGCTCGCGCAGACGCCGCGGGACCGGAGGTGTGGCACAGATGGATGCTGGCAGACGATCGGCGCGTGCACGCGGGCGCGGGATGCTCACGACGCCACTGCATCCGTCGGGAATGACCGAGAGCATCCACCCGGCGCTGATCCCGGGGATCGGAGTCGAGGAGACGGGACGCCGATTCGGGACGAACTGGACGGTGTTCGGCATCGCGGGCGGACTGGTCCTGATTGTGGTCGTCTGGTCGTTCGTGGCCCCCGAGGTGCTCCGGGATGTGGGCGCCACTGCGCTGCAATGGGAGACCGACAATTTCGGCTGGCTCTTCTCGGGCCTCGTGCTGGTCGTGCTCGTCTACATGCTCGTGCTCGCCTACGGTCGCACCGGCGGCGTTCGCCTCGGGGCGGATGACGAGAAGCCCGAGTTCTCGACCATGTCGTGGATCGCCATGCTGTTCTCGGCCGGCATGGGGATAGGACTGCTGTTCTACGGCCCGTACGAGCCGCTGACATTCTTCACCTCGCCGCCGCCGGGGATCGCCGTCCAGCCCGACTCCACTCGGGCGATGCAGGTCTCACTGGCCCAGACGATGTTCCACTGGGGGCCGCTCGCCTGGGGCTTCTACGCGCTCGTCGGGGGAGCGATTGCGTATGGGGCCTATCGCCGCGGTCGAGCACCGCTCATGTCGGCCATCTTCGCGCCCATGTTCGGCAAGAGGGTGGAGGGCTGGCTGGGGGCGGTCATCGACATCTTCGCGATCATCGTCACCCTGTTCGGCACGGCCGTCTCGCTCGGCATCGGCACGCTGCAGATCGGCCGCGGACTGCAGCTGGTCACCGGGGCCGGCGCGCTCGGCAATGGCGTTCTGGTGGCGATCCTCGCGGTGCTGACCGGATTGTTCGTGATCTCGGCCGTGTCCGGGGTCAAACGGGGAATCCGCGCTCTCTCCAACCTCAACATGTTCATCGCCGGCGCGTTGGCGGTGTTCGTGTTCCTGGTCGGTCCGACGCTTCTGCTGCTCACCCTGATCCCCTCGGGCGCAGCCGAGTTCTTCGGAGAGCTGTGGACCATGGCCTCGCGCAATGCGCTGCAGAGCGACGCCTCCTCTCAATTCATGGCGTCGTGGACGACCTACTACTGGGCGTGGTGGATCTCGTGGTCGCCGTTCGTGGGCATCTTCATCGCGAAGATCTCGCGCGGTCGCACACTGCGGGAGTTCGTGACCGCCGTCGTGTTCATCCCGGCCTCGGTGTGCTTCCTCTGGTTCACGATCCTCGGCGGCACGTCGATGGACATGGAGCAGCGCGGGCTGAAGGTCTCGCAGGCCTCGCATCCGGAGGACATTCTGTTCGAAGTGCTGCACAACCTGCCCGCGGGCGCGGTGACCGCGGTCGTGGCGATGGTCTCGATCGTCGTGTACTTCGTGACGTCGGCAGACTCGGCCTCGCTTGTGATGGGCTCGATGAGCCAGCGCGGCAAACCCGAGCCGGACCGGTGGGTGACGCTCACCTGGGGTGTGCTGATGGGCGCGGTGGCCGGGACGCTCATGGTGCTCGGCGGTTCGCAGGCGCTGAACGGCCTGCAGTCGCTGATGGTGGTCTCGGCCCTGCCGTTCGCGTTCATCGTCATCGGCGTGATGATCGCCTGGGCCAAGGAGCTGCGCGTGGACCCCTACGTGCTCCGGGCCAAGTTCGCCCGGGCCGCCATCGCGCAGGGCGTGCGGGCCGGGATCGCGGAGCACGGTGACGACTTCGCGTTCGACTCGATGCACGTCGCCGAGGGGGAGGGTGCCGGCGCCTGGCTGGACACTGGGGATCCGCAGCTGACCGAGTGGTACACATCGGCCACGTCCGAGCTGGGCGTCGTGGACGCCGAGGACGTCACGCGGACTCTCGACCCCGGACGGATCCAGCCCCGGGGCCCGGAGCGGGCCGATCACACGGCCTCCGGCGACGGCGCCCTCTCATCCGGTCGGTTTCGCCGCGAGCGCGGACGGCGCGTTCACGACCAGGATGGCGGGCACGACCAGGATGGCGGGCATCCGTAGGATTGAGGCATGCGCATCCACATCGCGACCGACCATGCCGGCCTCGAGTTCTCCACCCGCCTGCAGCATCACCTGGGTGACCAGGGCCACGAGGTCATCGACCACGGGCCGATCGAGTACGACGCGCTCGACGACTATCCGGCGTTCTGCATCCGCGCCGCCCAGGCGGTCGTTCGCGACCAGGAGGCGGGCATCTCCACGCTCGGCGTCGTGTTCGGCGGCTCGGGCAACGGCGAGCAGATCTCGGCGAACAAGGTCACCGGCATCCGCGCGGCCCTGGTGTGGAGCATCGCGACCGCAGAGCTCGCGCGCGAGCACAACGACGCGAATGTGATCGCGATCGGCGCCCGCCAGCACACGTTCGAGGAGGCGGCCTCCTTCATCGACCGCTTCATCGCGACGCCGTTCTCGGGCGAGGAGCGCCACGCCCGCCGCATCGCGCAGCTGCGGGCGTTCGAACAGGACGGCTCGCTGCAGCCCGATCCGCGCGCGGCCGGCTCCGTCTGATGCCCGAGGGGCATTCGGTCCACCGCATCGCGCGACAGTTCGACCGCAACTTCGTCGGACAGCAGGTCGCGGCATCCAGCCCGCAGGGCCGCTTCGTCGAGGGCGCGACGCTGATCTCGGGGCGCACCGCCACCGAGGTCAAGGCCGTCGGCAAGCAGATGTTCCTCGAATTCGACGAGGAGCTGTGGCTGCGGGTGCATCTCGGGATGTACGGGGCGTGGGACTTCGCCGGCGAGATCGTGGTGGACCCCACGATCGCGTCGGCGAACGGCCGGATGGGCCAGACCAATCAGCGCGGCACCGTCCTGCCGGACGAACCGGTGTGGGATGCCGCGGGTGAGAACTCGATGACCTCCATCGGGGCGCCGCGCCGCGCACGGGTGCACGTGCGGATGTCGGAGCAGACCCGGGGGCTCGGCGACGAGGGCGCCCAATGGCCGCCGCCGGTAGTCGGACAGGTGCGCCTGCGCCTGCTGACCGACCTGACCTGCGCCGATCTGCGGGGACCGACCGCGTGCCAGGTGCAGACCCCGGATGAGATGCTCGCCACGATCGCGAAGCTCGGACCCGATCCGCTGGCGGGCGACCCCGACAAGGGCGAGGAGCGCTTCACCGCCGTCGTGCGCCGCAAGCCGACGCCGATCGGGCTGCTGCTGATGGATCAGAGCGTGGTCAGCGGCATCGGCAACGTGTACCGGGCAGAACTGCTGTTCCGCGCGCGGCAGAATCCGCACACGCCCGGGCGCGACGTGCCCGAGGAGATCGTCCGGGGCCTGTGGCGCGACTGGGTACGGCTGCTGTCGATCGGCGTCGAGACCGGTCAGATGATGACCATGGACGACCTGGACCCGGACGCCTACCGCAAGGCGATGGCCAGCCGCGACGACCGGCACTGGGTGTATCACCGCGCGGGACTGCCGTGCCGGGTGTGCGGCACGGCGATCGTGGTGGAGGAGGCCGCGGCGCGCAAGCTGTACTGGTGCCCGCACTGCCAGGCCTGACGCGCGCCTAGGCTGGCCACATGCGCCAGAACCCGAGCTTCGCCATGACCGACGTCGCCGAGATCCGCCGGCTGATCGAGCGCAACCCGTGGACCACCCTGGTCAGTCAGACCGAGGACGGGTTGGTGGCTTCCCACTACGCGGTGCTGCTGGACGAGGACCGCGACGACCTCACGATCGTCGGCCATGTCGGCCGCCCGGACGATCTGATCCACGGGCTGGGCGAGCGCGAACTGCTGGTCGTGGTGCAGGGCCCGCACGGCTACGTCTCGCCCGGATGGTACGGCGGCGGCACCGCGGTGCCGACCTGGAACTTCGTCTCCGCGCATCTGTCCGGCGTGCCCGAGATCCTCAGTGCGCAGGAGAACGGCCGGGTGCTGGACCGGCTGGTCCGGCACTTCGAGACACGGCTGCCGCAGCCGCGGCTGATGTGGGAGCCGCCGAACGACCCCGAGTACGTCGAGCGCCTCGCGCGGGGGACGGTCGGCTTCCGGCTGACCCCGACCCGTGTGGTGGGCAAGCGCAAGCTCAGTCAGAACAAGCCGGCGGAGGTCGTGGAGACCATCATCGCCGAGCTGTCCGGTGACGGCGCGTACGCCCAGCCCGCGCTGGCGGCCGAGATGCGCCGCGCCCACGACGCCCTGACCCGGAATCGCGGGTAGCCGGTTCGGGCACTCGGCGGATCTCGCCCACGGCGGGATGCGGGGGAGCGGGTCATCTCACCCGACTCTTTGTTCGCCTCTGGGCGGAGCTGGTGACGAGTTGGACGCGGCGTAACTCCGGACAGCTTCCGCGAAATAGTGCCGTTATATCCCTTGACGCATAGTAGCTGTGTTCGATACACTGGGAGGAGTTCACTCGAGGATCGGACCGGAGGTTTCGCTCATGTCGGCATCATCTGCGGGTCTGTCTCCGGTGCTGTGTGAGGTGGATGATCTGGTCGAGGATCTGACGGAGTCGCGGATGCTGGGGGCGCGGGCGTTTGCGGCGGAGATGTTCTTCTTCGAGCGTGCGGCCGGGCTGGTGGTGCGGCGAGAGCAGGAACGCGCCGCCCAGGCGGGGGACGGGGCTGTCACCTCGTCGTCGCAGTGGGGGATGCGGGAGCTGTTCGCTGAACTGGCCGCGGCGCTGCATCTGAGTGAGTGGCAGGTGGCCCGTAAGGTGTCGATGGGATGGACCCTGGTGCACCGGTTCTTCGAGACCCTGTGTCAGGCAAGCGAGGGCCGGATCTCTCCGGAGCATGCGACCCTGATCGGTGAGACCGGTGCGGTGATCGAAGACGATCAGGTGCGTCGGGAGTACGAGGCGGTCGCCCTGGACATGGCGGGGGAGTTGACCCCGGCACAGTTGCGGCCGGCGTTGTCCGGGCTGGTGTCACGGTTGGACCCGGAAGGCACCCAGCGGCGGGTGCGGGACGCCGTGAAACGGCGGAAAGTGACGGTGCGGGAGTTGGAGCCGGGGCTTGCCGGGTCACCGCGGACGTGCCCACCACCCAGGGTGTGGGAATCGTGACTCGGATCACCGAGATCGCCGACCAACTGTTCACACAGAACCAGACCGACCGCGCAGAATCCGAAGCAGCCGCTGCTGCCGGTGCCGGCGACGGTGACGGGTCTGGGGAGGTGGTGGTTGATGAGCGGACGCGGTCGCAGATCATGGCGGACGTGTTCAGTGATCTGCTGCTGACCAACGTGCCCGATGGGCACGGTGCCACCGAACAGGCCAGAGAGAACCTCGGGGCGATCGTCGGGACCGTGCAGGTCACCATCCCGGCCAGCACGCTGACCGGCGAAACCGTCGGCGGCAGTGAGGTGGTCGGGTTCGGGGCGATCGATGACGAGGTCGCCCGGGACCTGGCCGGGGCGGCGCGGGCGTGGACCCGGGTGTTCACCGACCCGTGCACCGGGGTCCCGACCAGTGTGGCCCGGTACCGGCCCTCGAAGCGACAGCGGCTGTTGCTGCGGGTGCGGGATGAGCACTGCCGGTTCCCCGGCTGCCGCCGCCCCGCCCACAAATGCGATGTGGACCACACCCTCGCGTACGCGGACGGCGGGACCACGTGCCTGTGCAATCTGGCACACCTGTGCAAACGCCACCACACCCTGAAGCACGAGACCGACTGGGTCGTCATCCAGCTGCCGGGCGGGATCCTGGAATGGACCGCCCCCACCGGACGCATCCACCACACCCGACCACCCGGCACCGTCAGATTCGAACCCATCGCGCTGATCGCCGACGAGCCACGACACAGGCACGCCCTCGCCCGCGACCCTGCGCCCTTCTGAACGCCGCACCGGGGCTTCAACGAAAGACACCCCCGAGTCGGGGGCGTCCTTCGTTGAAGCGGCGGTGTCTACGCCGCGAGGTGTGCGACGAGGAACCAGCGGTCCTTCTCGATGCCGGCCTTGATGCCGATGACGATGTCCTGGCTGGTCAGGTCGATCTCGTCGAGCCCGTCGATCGCGGCCTGCAGGTCGGCGATGACGAGGTCCATGTCGGCGATGACGCTGCGCACCATGTCGTCCCAGGGGGTGAATCCGGCGCCCACCTCTGTGGCGGCGACCTTCTCGGCGACGGTGGTCAGTCGGGCATCGATGGGCAGACCGAGGGCGACCACGCGCTCGGCGGCCTCGTCGGCCCAGCCCTGCGCGTGCGTCACGACCGAGTCGAGCAGTTCGTGGATCGCGATGAAGTTCGCCCCGCGCACGTTCCAATGCGCCTGCTTGCCGTTCACGGCCAGAGCCTGCAGCCCCAGCGCGACCGGGGTGAGGAACTGGGCGGAGCCGGCCGCGACGGTCGGGTCGACTGCGGCGGTCGGTGTGGTCTTCGTGCTGGTCATCTCGTGGCCTCCATCTCGATAAGACGAACTCATCAGGGTCAACGCTACCGAGGCCTGGACATTCCGCAAGCAAGCGCAGGCTGTGCTTACCGGCCCGACGCGCGGTCCGGATGATGCGGGGATGACGGCTCCGAGCGACTACCGTCGAGGGGTGCCATCCGCTGACCACGACCTCGGACCGCAGGACCTCGAAGCGCCCGCGCGACCGCGTGCCCGCCTGCGCCGCGACCGCTCCCCGGAACACTCCGAGCCGTCGCGGTTCATCCCGCATGTGCAGGGGCTGCGCGCGATCGCGGTGCTCCTGGTCGTGCTCTACCACTTCTGGCCGGGACGGCTGCCCGGCGGCTACGTCGGCGTGGACGTCTTCTTCGTCATCTCCGGCTATCTGATCACGGCCCACCTGTGGCGCGAGCTGACCCTGACCGGCGGCGTGCGCCTGGGACAGTTCTGGGCGCGCCGCGCGCGGCGCCTGCTGCCGGCATCCCTGCTCGTGCTGCTGTTCTGTGCGGTGGCGGTGATGTCCCCGTACATCATGCCGACCTCGGCCTTGCAGAACGAGGTGAAGGAGATCACCGCCTCCACATTCTACGTGGAGAACTGGTATCTGGCGCTGAACTCGGCCGACTATCTCGGCCACTCGGGCAGTCCGACCACCGTCCAGCACTACTGGTCGCTGTCGCTGGAGGAGCAGTTCTACGTGATGTGGCCGCTGCTCATGCTGCTGGCGGCATGGCTCGTGGTGCGCTGGGTGAAGGGCCGTCTGCGGGCGACCGTCGTGGCGACCCTGGCCGTCGTGTCCGTGGCATCCTTCATCTTCTGCGTCGTGTTCACGATCACCAACCCGGCACCCGCCTACTTCGTGACGTTCGGCCGGATGTGGGAGTTCGGGCTCGGCGGCATCGTCGCGCTCGTGCCCGCCCTGCACGTGCGCAACAAGTGGCTGAGCTTCGTCCTCGGCTGGGGCGGGATCCTCGCCCTGCTGTACACGGCGTTCCGCTTCGACGGGCAGACGGTCTTCCCCGGCTATGCGGCGGCGCTGCCGGCCCTCGGTGCGGCGGCCATCATCGCGGCATCCAACACCGACCGCTGGTGGTACCCGACGCGGGTGCTCTCCTGGAAGCCGGCGCAGTTCACCGGCGACATCTCGTACTCGCTGTATCTGTGGCACTGGCCGCTGATCATCATCGCGCCGTCCGTCCCGTTCTGGGGGCTGACGATCTACCACCGCGTCGCGCTGCTGGTGATCTGCTTCGTCGTGGCCTGGCTGACCAAGCGGTTCGTCGAGGACCCGGTGCGCCGGTGGAAGGCGCTGACCAGCCGTCGCGCCCGCGTGTCGCTGCTGGCGTCGCTGGCGGCCATGGTGCTGGTGGCCGGCACGGCGGGTGCCGCCTGGGCCGTGAACGCCCCGGCCTACCGGGCGGGAGTGCAGGCGATCGAGCAGGTGCGCGACAACCCGCCGGACTGCTTCGGTGCGGCCGTGGTGCTGGACCCGTCGTGCGCCGGCACCGACTTCGGTTCGACGATCCTTCCCGCTCCCGGCTTCGCCGGCGCCGACACGCCGCACAGCGACCGGTGCTTCGTGCAGCTCAACAACGCGCGGCCGGAGGAATGCACGTTCGGCTCGGAGAAGGAGGGCGCGCCCCAGGTCGTGCTGATCGGCGACAGCCACGCCTACCAGCTGCTGCCGACGTTCCAGCGGATGGCCGAGAGCAACGGCTGGCGCCTGATCACGTTCTTCAAGGGCGCCTGCCCGTGGAACACGACGCCGCTGTCGACGCCGGGGGCGTTCGGCGACGCGTGCACCCAGTGGCGGACCGCCGTGGACGAACGTCTGGCGAAGCTGAAGGCGGATGTCATCTTCACGGCATCCCTGGCCACCACCCCGTACTCGTCCGCCGGATACCCCTCGGCGCACGACGCCGCGGTCGCCGGCTACCGCGCCGCGTGGAAGCCCGAGCTTGATCGCGGTGCGAAGATCATCACGGTCGTGGACAACCCGGTGTGGGAGACCGACCCGAACAAGTGCCTGCGCATCCGCGCGCAGTCCGACTGCACCGAACCGCGCAGCAGCGGCCTGGTCGCGGATGACCCGGTGAAGGCCGCAGCAGAGGGCGTGCCGGGAGTTACCCTGCTCGACTTCACCGATGCCTACTGCGATGACACGACGTGCTTCCCGGTGGTGGGCGGGGCGAACCTGTACCGCGACCAGGACCACCTGACGGTGACGTGGGTGAACACGCTTCAGCCGTGGTACACCGCCGCCGTCAAGGAGGCCCTCGGCCAGGCCGGATGACGCAATAGGGTCGAAGCATGATCGATTCCGCAGCATCCGTCCTGTCCGTCGGCCAGGCGCAGCCCCAGATCGACGAGTCCGCGTTCGTGGCGGCCGGCGCACGCATCGTCGGCGCCGTGCGGCTCGAAGAGGGCGCGAGCGTCTGGTACAACGCCGTGCTGCGCGCCGACGGCGACACCATCACGATCGGCGCGGGCAGCAACCTGCAGGACAACGTCTCGGTGCACGTGGATGCCGGATCGCCCGTGGTGATCGGGCGGGATGTCTCGGTCGGCCACAATGCGGTGGTGCACGGCTGCACGATCGGCGACGGCTCGCTGATCGGGATGGGCGCGGTCGTCCTGAACGGCGCCCGGATCGGCGAAGGATGCCTGGTGGCCGGGGGAGCCGTGGTGCTGGAGAACTCCGACATCCCGGCCGGTTCGCTCGTCGCCGGCGTCCCGGCCAAGGTGCGGCGCGAGCTGACCGACGAGGAGCGCGATGGCCTGACCCGGAACGCGCTGATCTATCGCGAGCACTCGGCCGCGCATCGCGATGCGCGCCCTGCCTGACCCGCGTCGCGCCGTCTCCGCGCGTCCTTCCCCTGCGCCCTCTCCTCCTCGCCGGGATCGTACGATCTGGCCGAGTGCACATGAATTTCGGCCCGTTTTGATGTGGAGTCGCGAGTTTGATGTTCATTCGGCGGGTTGGAGGGCGGCTGAGTGCGGCGGGCGAGGCCGGCGGGCGAGGCCGGCGGGCGAGTGCGGCGGAGGCCGGCGGGCGAGTGCGGCGGGCGGGGCGGCGGGCGAGGCCAGCGGGCGGCGCGGCGACCGACCGCGGCGGCAGTGCCCGCACGCGCAGCGGGACATACGCACATCGGCGAGGCGGCGAAGCAATCGAGAGGCAGTGGAGGGGATGACGGGAATCGAACCCGCGTGATCAGTTTGGAAGACTGAGGCTCTACCATTGAGCTACATCCCCGAGGGCGCGCGAACGCACCTCGGAAAGTGTACTTGATACCGCGCATCCTCTCCGCGCACGCGGTCACAGGCGCGTCCGGTAGACTCCTTCAGGCCGTTTCAGCGCCACGCGCCCCGGGGCGTAGCTCAGCTTGGTAGAGCGCCCGCTTTGGGAGCGGGAGGCCGCAGGTTCAAATCCTGTCGCCCCGACGTCACGGCCCCACAGACCCCGACCTTCAGCCGCCACGTTCGCGTGCGGAAACCAGAGGAGAACGAATAAGGCATGGTCACGAGCACCGTCGAGAAGCTCAGCGCGACGCGCGTCAAGCTCCACATCAGCGTCACGCCTGACGAGTTGAAGCCGAGTGTGAAGCACGCGTACGAGCACATCGCTCAGGACGTTCAGGTCCCGGGCTTCCGCAAGGGCAAGGTCCCCGCGCCGATCATCGACCAGCGCATCGGCCGTGGCGCCGTCATCGAGCACGCCGTCAACGAGGGGCTCGACGGGTTCTATCGCGAGGCCGTGACCGCGCACGAGGTCAAGACCGTCGGCCGCCCGAACGCCGAGATCATCGAGTGGCCCAACGAGAAGGACTTCTCCGGCGACCTCAAGGTCGAGATCGAGGTGGATGTCCGCCCCGAGTTCGACCTGCCGGACTACGCCGGCACGACCGTCACGGTCGACGCGGTCGAGACCGACGAGGCGGCAGTGGATGCTGAGCTGGACCGGCTGCGCGGCCGCTTCGGCACGCTGATCACGGTCGACCGTCCGGCCAAGACCGGTGACTTCGTCGAGCTCGACCTGGTGGCCACGATCGACGATGCCGAGATCGACCGCGCCGAGAGCGTGTCGTACGAGGTGGGCTCGGGCGAGCTGCTCGAGGGCATCGACGAGGCGATCGAGTCGCTCACGGCGGGGGAGGACACCACGTTCCGCTCGAAGCTCATCGGCGGCGACCACGCCGGCGAAGAGGCCGAGGTGGCCGTCACGATCAAGGGCGTCAAGGAGCGCGAGCTGCCCGAGGCCGACGACGACTTCGCCCAGATCGCCAGCGAGTTCGACACCATCGCCGAACTGCGCGAGTCGCTGGCCGAGCGAGTGGGCCAGCAGGCCGTGTTCGAGCAGGGCTCGGCGGCGCGCGACAAGCTCGTCGAGGAGCTGCTGACCAAGGTCGAGATCCCCGTGCCGGACCAGCTCGTCGAAGACCAGGTGCGCGAACACCTCGAGCAGGAAGGACGGCTGGAGGACGACGAGCACCGCGCCGAGGTGACCGAGGCCAGCCAGAAGCAGTTCCGCACCCAGATGCTGCTGGACAAGATCGTCGAGCAGAACGACGTGCAGGTCTCGCAGGATGAGCTCACCCAGTACATCGTGCAGTCTGCCGCGCAGTACGGCATGGCGCCGCAGGAGTTCGTCGAGGTCCTGCAGCAGAACAACCAGCTGCCGGTGCTGGTCGGCGAGGTCGCCCGCAACAAGGCCCTCGCGGTCGTGCTCGGCAAGGTCAACGTCGTCGACACCACGGGCAAGCCGGTCGACCTGACCGGGTTCATCGCCACCGAGGACGAGGGCGTGGATGCCGCGGCCGACGACGCCGCCGGGGCCGACGCCCCGGAGGCCGACGCCCCGGCTGCTGACGCTCCCGCGAAGAAGGCACCGGCCAAGAAGGCGGCGGCCAAGAAGCCCGCCGCCGAGAAGGCGACCGCGGACGAGCCGGCCGCGAAAAAGCCGGCTGCGAAAAAGCCCGCCGCCAAGAAGGCAGCGCCCAAGAAGGACGCCGAGTAGACGACGGCATCGGGGCGGACGACTGCGGTCGTCCGCCCTTCGTCGTCCGGGGAGGCACGAGCCATGGCGATCGGTCTCCACGAGTGGCAGCGACGGGTGGATGCCGTCTGGCAGGATGCCGCGCTCGGCGACGATGCCCGAGGCCGCCGCTCGCTCTGCCGAGGGCGAACAGGGCCTGGTCGGGCAGCGCGCGCCGGTAGATTCGAACTCACGCAACCGAATCAGGAGCAGGAATGGCTGAACCCCTTGTCGCGACGAGTGTCTTCGACAGACTGCTGAAGGACCGCATCATCTGGCTGGGATCAGAGGTGCGCGACGACAACGCCAATGAGATCTGCGCGAAGATCCTCCTTCTCGCGGCCGAGGACTCGCAGAAGGACATCTACCTCTACATCAACTCGCCCGGCGGCTCCATCACCGCGGGAATGGCGATCTACGACACGATGCAGTTCGTCCCGAACGACATCGTGACCGTGGGCATCGGCATGGCCGCCTCGATGGGCCAGCTGCTGCTGACCAGCGGCACCAAGGGCAAGCGCTACATCACGCCGAACGCGCGTGTGCTGCTGCACCAGCCGCACGGCGGCTTCGGCGGCACCTCCAGCGACATCCAGACGCAGGCCCAGCTCATCCTGGACATGAAGAAGCGCCTGGCCGAGATCACCGCCCAGCAGACCGGCAAGACGGTCGAGCAGATCAACATCGACGGCGACCGCGACCGCTGGTTCACCGCCGACGAGGCGCTCGAGTACGGCTTCGTCGACCACATGCGCGAGCACGCCGAAGACGTGCACGGCGGCGGCGGAACGACCAAGTGAGAGACGAAGGAGACATTCGCATGACCACCCCCTCTTTCGGTCTTCCCGCCGCGCCGCGCGGCCTGCAGATGCCCGGCAGCCGGTACGTCCTCCCGCAGTTCGAGGAGCGCACCGCCTACGGTTACAAGCGCCAGGACCCGTACAACAAGCTGTTCGAGGACCGCGTGATCTTCCTCGGCGTGCAGGTCGACGACGCGTCGGCCGACGACGTGATGGCGCAGCTGCTGGTCCTGGAGAGCCAGGACCCCGACCGCGACATCATCATGTACATCAACTCGCCCGGCGGCTCGTTCACTGCCATGACGGCGATCTATGACACCATGCAGTACGTGTCGCCGCAGATCCAGACGGTCGTGCTCGGCCAGGCCGCCTCCGCGGCGGCGGTGCTGCTGGCCGCCGGCGCGCCCGGCAAGCGACTGGCCCTGCCGAACGCCCGCATCCTCATCCACCAGCCCGCCGTCGGCGAGGCCGGTCAGGGGCAGGCGTCGGACATCGAGATCCAGGCACGCGAGATCCTGCGGATGCGCACCTGGCTGGAGGAGACCCTGGCCAAGCACACCAACCGCACGCAGGAGCAGGTCAACAAGGACATCGACCGCGACAACATCCTGTCGGCCACCGAGGCCGTTGAGTACGGGCTCGTCGACCAGGTGCTCACCACCCGCAAGCGCGGGCAGAGCGCGATCGGCGCGTAGTCGGCATCGCTGCACAGGCCCCGCCTCCCGCACCGGGTGGCGGGGCCTCTGCTGTGGGCGGATCGGGCGCCGATCGTGCCGCAATGCGGACGGATGTCGCCGCCTGCGATTAGGCTCGGAACACGCGGGTGGCAGCAGCCCGCAGCAGACGAGGAGGGGCCTGGCACATGGCACGTATCGGCGAAAGCGCGGACCTGTTCAAGTGTTCCTTCTGCGGAAAGAGCCAGAAGCAGGTACAGCAGCTCATCGCCGGCCCCGGCGTGTACATCTGCGACGAGTGCGTCGAGCTGTGCAACGAGATCATCGAAGAGCGGATGGCCGAGTCCGGCGACGGCACCGTGTCCGAGTTCGATCTGCCCAAGCCGCGGGAGATCTTCGCGTTCCTCGAGGAGTACGTCGTCGGGCAGGACGACGCGAAGCGCGCCCTGGCCGTGGCCGTCTACAACCACTACAAGCGCGTGCGCGCGCACTCGACGATCCAGTCGGCCGAGCAGCGCGCCGAAGAGATCGAGCTGGCCAAGAGCAACATCCTGCTGCTCGGACCGACCGGCTGCGGCAAGACCTACCTGGCCCAGACCCTCGCCAAGCGCCTGAACGTGCCGTTCGCCGTGGCGGATGCCACCGCGCTGACCGAGGCGGGGTACGTCGGCGAGGACGTCGAGAACATCCTCCTGAAGCTGCTGCAGGCCGCCGACTTCGACACGAAGCGCGCCGAGACCGGCATCATCTACATCGACGAGGTCGACAAGATCGCCCGCAAGGCCGAGAACCCGTCGATCACCCGCGATGTCTCCGGCGAGGGCGTGCAGCAGGCGCTGCTGAAGATCCTCGAGGGGACGGTCGCCTCTGTGCCGCCCCAGGGCGGGCGCAAGCACCCGCACCAGGAGTTCATCCAGATCGACACGACCAATGTCCTGTTCATCGTCGCGGGCGCGTTCGCCGGTCTTGAAGACATCATCTCGGCCCGCGTCGGCAAGCACGGTGTCGGCTTCGGCGCAGCGCTGCACCGCAAGGACGAGGACCTGAGCCTGTTCGGCGAGGTCCAGCCCGAAGACCTGCACAAGTTCGGGCTGATCCCCGAGTTCATCGGCCGTCTGCCCGTGGTCGCCTCGGTGTCGCCGCTGGATCGCGATGCGCTGATGGAGATCCTGACCACCCCGAAGAACGCCCTGGTCAAGCAGTACCAGCGGATGTTCCAGCTGGACGACGTCGAGCTGGAGTTCGAGCGCGACGCGCTCGAGGCGATTGCCGATCTCGCGGTGCAGCGCAAGACGGGTGCCCGCGGATTGCGCGCGATCCTCGAGGACGTGCTCGGCCCGATCATGTTCGAGATCCCCTCCACCGAGGATGTCGACAAGGTCGTCGTAACCCGTGCCGCCGTCGACGAGGGCGCCGCACCAACGCTCGTGCTGCGGGAGAAGCGCAAGAAGAGCGCCTGAGCTCAGGCGCGAACGGCCTCCGCGATCAGCATCCGGTCGTCGGTGCGCACCCAGGTCGCGATACGCGCGATGCGCAGGCCGGCCGGACGGTAGAACTCCTCTAGCCGCTCGGGCGTGGCGAACGAGTCGTGGTCCCGCGGATAGGGCACGTCGACCGGATGGTGCTCCGCCGTGTGCGGGCCGTGGTGGCCGCCGCTGACGAACGTCGCCGTGACCGCGCGGCCGCCCGGGCGCAGCACCCGCGCCCACTCCGCGATCGCCCGCTGCGGGGCGGCGAACAGGTGCAGGGCCGTGACGCACGTGATGAGATCGGCGGATGCCTCGGCGGCCGGCAGCGCCGCGGCATCGGCCTCCACCCACCGGGCGGACGGAAGCGCGGTGCGCGCGACCGCCAGCATGCCGGGGGAGACGTCGACACCCGTGATCGACAGGCCGGGGTGCAGCGCGGCCAGCGCACGGGCGGCCAGTCCGGTGCCGGTCGCGACATCCAGCGCCGAACCGTCCTCCGTCACGCGGGCGAATCGCGCGACCGATGCGGCCAGCGCGCGGTGCATCGCGTTCTCGTCGTAGTCCGCCGCGCGGGCGTCGAACGCATCGCGGATCGCGGCGACGCGGCTGTCGGGGGACGCGCTCATGGCGGACCCGCTATCCGTCCAGCCCGCGCCGCTTCAGCAGCGGCGCGATCTCGGCGTCCCGGCCGCGGAAGTCGCGATACGCCTCGAGTGGGTCCTTCGACCCGCCCACACCCAGCAGCTTCTCGCGGAAGCGATCGCCGTTCGCCCGGGTGAGTCCGCCGTTCTCTTTGAACCACTCGACCGCATCGGCGTCGAGCACCTCGCTCCAGATATAGGAGTAGTAGCCCGCGCTGTAGCCGCCCGAGAAGACGTGCTGGAAGTACGTCGACGAGTAGCGGGTGGGAACGGCCGGGTTGTCGAGCCCGATGTCGGCGAGGGCGGATGCCTCGAACCCGGCGACATCCAGGTCTGCGGCCGCGGCATCCCGCGAGAGCGAGTGCCAGGCCTGATCGAGCCAGGCCGCGGCGAGGTACTCGCTGGTGGCGAATCCCTGGTTGAACGCCTCGGACGCGTGCAGCTTCTCCACGACCTCGGCCGGCAGCGGCTCGCCCGTCTCGAGGTGCCGGGCGTAGTTGGCCAGCACCTCGGGCCACAGCATCCACATCTCGTTGACCTGGCTGGGGAACTCGACGAAGTCGCGGAACACGTCGGTGCCGGCGAAGTGCGGGAAGGTGACGGTGGCGAACAGGCCGTGCAGGGCGTGCCCGAACTCGTGGAACAGGGTGTTCACCTCGTCCAGGCTGAGCAGGGTGGGACCGGACGCCGGCTTGGACACGTTGAGGTTGTTCACCACGACGGCCTGGGTGCCGCGCAGCGCGGACTGGTCGACGATCGCATTCATCCAGGCCCCGCCGCGCTTGGTGTCGCGCGTGTACAGATCCAGGATGTACAGACCCTGCGGCGACCCGTCTTCATTGCGCACCTCGAACACGCGCGCGTCGGGGTGGTACGCCTGAAGATCGTCCCGCTCGGTGAACGTCACGCCGTACAGCTTCGTCGCGGCGAAGAACACGCCGTCGCGCAGCACGCGCTCGGCCTCGAACCACGGCCGCAGCGCGGCGGTGTCGATGGCGTACTCGGCCTGCCGCACCTTCTCGGTGTAGAACGCCCAGTTTGCGGCCGAGATCTCGGAGCCGGCCGAGGATTCCAAAGCCTCCTGCTCGCGACGCGCGTTGTGCGCGGCCGGAACAGCCAGGCGACGAAGCAGGTCGTGCACCGCCTCGGGCGTGCCGGCGGTCTCGTCGGCGGTGACATAGGCGGCGTGCGAGGCGTAGCCGAGCAGTTCGGCCCGTTCCGCCCGCAGGCGCACGATCTGCCGCAGCGTCGCGCGATTGTCGTGGTCGTTGCCGCGAGATGCGCGGGCGCGGGATGCCGTCATTATGCGCTCGCGCGCGCTGCCATCGGTCAGCGACGACAGGTACGGATGCCCCGTCGGGAGCACGAGGGTGACGAGGTACTTCCCCTCCAGGCCGCGATCGGTCGCTGCTTGCGACGCGGCGGACAGCTCGCCGTCGCTGAGTCCCGCCAGCTCCGCCGCGTCGTCGAAGACGACGGCCAGCTCGTTCGTGTCGGCCAGCAGGTTCTTGTCGAAGGCCGTCGTCAGCGTCGACAGCTGCGTGTTCAGCTCGGTCAGGCGCTTCTTCGCACCGTCGTCCAGGCCCGCCCCCGCGTGCGTCATCTCGCGATACCAGCGCTGCACGAGATAGCGCTGCTCGTCGTCGAGCTCGAGCGTGTCGAGCCCGTCGTGCAGCGTCTTGATGCGCCCGTACAGCGCTGAGTCCAGCTGGATCGCGTCTTCATGGGCCGCCATGAGCGGCGCAAGCTTCTCTTCGATCTCTTGGATCGCGTCGGTGGCGTCGGCCGATGACACCGTGTAGAACGCTCGAGCGACATCGCCGAGAAGCTGGCCACTGGTCTCCAACGGCACCATCGTGTTCTCGAACGTGGGCATGGATCGGACCCGCGTCACGGCGGCGATCTCCTGGAGGTGTTCGTCGAAGGCGAGCTCGAACGCGGGCAGATAGTGCTCGGGTCGGATGTGTGCGTAATCGGGCAGCTGGTAGGGAAGGCGGCTGGGGAGCAGAAGGGGGTTGGCCGAGGCATCCGTCATGAGATCCAGCCTAGTCTCCGAACGCAAAGATTCAATTGCAAAGAAATGGTTGCAAAGGATCGTTCGCAAAGGTATCTTTGCAGTCATGAGCGAGAACAAGATGCAGGGACGTGACGACCCGCGCGTCATCGAGGGGAGCGCACTGCGCGCTCTCGCGCATCCGCTGCGCGTGCGCATCTACGACATCGTGTCGCAGTACGGTCCGCAGACAGCGTCGAGCCTCGCGCAGATGATGGGCGAGTCCAGCGGCGCCACGAGCTACCACCTGAGGGCTCTGGCCAAGCACGGGCTGATTCAAGAGGCCGAGGGTCGCGGAAACGCTCGCGAGCGCTGGTGGGAACGGCCGCGCGGCGCAGTGTCGTTCGGCAGCCCCGAGGGACTGAAGACGCCGTCCGGGCGCGCGGCCACTCAAGTCGTCATGACCGAGTTCTTCAACCGGCGCCACGAGCAGCTCATGACATACATCGCCGAGGGCATCGCGAACCCCGAGCGGGATGAGCCGGATGCCAGCATCAACACCGCGACCGCGCATCTCACGCCCGAGCAGATGGGCGAACTTGCCCACCGCATGATGAGCGTCATCGACGAATTCGTCGAGAAGTACCGAGACCAGAAGGGAGACGACGTGCGCACGGTCACGATCCGCGCCGACGTCTTCCCGCTTCCCGAGGAGGGGCACTGACATGACCGGCATGACCACCCGAGCCGTTCCCGCCCGCCCGTACCTGGCACCGCCGACGGTTGTGGAGAGGATGCTGCTGTCCGGCGCACACCTGCTCGAGGCATCCGCGCACCGCCGGATGGCACGCCGCCAGCAATCAGCCGAGCGGATCGCGCAGGGTTTCGACCCCGTCGCACAGCGGCGCGCCTACGGCGCCGACGCGGCTCGGTCCTCGCTGTACCGGTGAGCAGTGTGGCACCGCGTGACCGCCTGCTCTGGCGGGATCGCTGATCGCCTCGCGCATCGTGGCGCGCTTCGGACGCGGGATCGTGATGGCCGTGGCCAACCTGTCGGTCGGCATCTTCTGTTTGCTGGTCGGACTGGCGCCCGGCGTGGTCACAGCGGTGGCCGCATACGCGGTCATGGCGTTCGGCGTCTCGGTCTGGAACGTGCCATGGGGCGCGCTGCGTCAGCAGATCGTGCCGCGTCCGCTCTTCGGTCGCGTGCTCGGCATCAACCGCACCCTGACGTGGGGGCTGTTCCCGGTCGCAACGCTTGCCGGCGGATTCGTCGCCCGCATCGATCTGCGTCTGCCGTTCCTGCTCGCCGGGGCCGTCATGGCGATGGCGACGATCATCTGGTGGCGGCTGGTCACGGCGGGAACCCGACAGGCCGGGGCAGAGGTCGAAGCGGCCGTCTGAGGGATCTCGCCGGCGATCCTGGTTGCGGGCTCGGGATCGCGCTACAGTACGGGAACGCACTGGGGACGGCGACTGGGGGATGCTGCATGTCGATTCCGGCCGGATGGTACAACGACGGAGCGGGCGCGATCAGGTACTGGGACGGTACCGGGTGGACGCCGCACACGGCGGCGCGACAGCCGGCGGCACCTGCGCAGCATCCCAGGCCCCCGCAGCCGCTGACCGCGCAGCCGTATCCGCCGCACCCCTGGGTGCGGCCGCCCGAGCAGCCGGGGCAGCAGATGGTGCCGTACGGCTATGCGAACCCCGGAATGATGACGCCGACCATGCCGCCCGGCACGGCCGCACCGCGACCGACCAACGGCGCCGGGATCGCAGGATTCGTCATCGGACTCGTCTCGGTGTTCCTGCCGATCCTGTTCGGCCTGGCCGCGGGCGCGGCCGGGCTCGTCCTCTCGATCGTCGGAATGACGCGTCCGAACGCCGGCAAGGGCCTGGCGATCGCGGGTCTGATCCTGTCGATCATCGGCATCCTGCTCATCATCTGAGCGGATTCCGCGGTCTAGCCGAACTCGTCCTCGTCATCGTGGCGCACGACGACGCTGCCCGCGGCATCCAGCGTCACGATGACGCCGGTGTCGAGCTCGGCGACCGGCCGACCCTCAAGGAATGTGAGGGTCCATCGTGCGACGCCCTGCTCGTCCGGCGGGAGGTCGGCCTCGACGGCGCGCAGCTGCGCCACGAATTCCGGGGTCAGCCGTGCGGGCGGCTCGCCGCCGGCGTTCCATCGGGTTCCCACCTGCATGTCACGCCTCCTGAGCGGTCAGCTGGATGTCGGTCACGGCGAGGACGTCCGCCTCGGCGTAGGCGATCTCGTCGATCCGTCCCACGGCCTTCAGATCGCCCTCGGCGAGCCGGATCGCGGCGACGACGTCGGCCGGACCGGCGATCGTCACGTGCGCGACCGGCGTCTTCTGCGAGGCCTTCGCCTCGGTCTTGGCGCGGCGGATGCCCACGAGCGCCGCGCTCACGGCCGACAGCACCGCCGTATCGCCGGCGATCTCCAGCGGCACCGGCCATTCGGCGCGATGGATCGAGCCCTCCTCGAACCACGACCACGCCTCCTCGGTCGCGAACGCGAGCACGGGCGCCAGCAGCCGCAGCAGCGTCGACAGCGCGAGGTGCAGGGCCAGGGCGGCGGATGCCTGGCCGACATCGGAACGGTCGTAGGCGCGCTCCTTCACGAGCTCGAGGTAGTCGTCGCAGAACGTCCAGAAGAACGCCTCGGTGACCTCCAGTGCCCGTGCGTGATCGTAGGCGTCGAACGCCTTCGTCGCGTCGCGGATGACCCCGTCCAGCCCGGCCAGCATGGCGGCATCCAGCGCGTGCGTGATCTCGGCTCCTTCGGGAACCGGGAACGACAGCACGAACTTCGCGGCGTTCAGCACCTTGATGGCCAGTCGCCGTCCGATCTTCACCTGCGTCGGGTTCTGCGGGTCGAACGCCGCGTCCGCGCCGAGCCGGCTCGAGGCCGACCAGTACCGCACCGCGTCGGTGCCGTGCGCGGCGAGGATGTCGGCCGGCGTGACCACGTTGCCCTTGGACTTGGACATCTTCTTGCGGTCGGGGTCGACGATGAAGCCCGAGATCGCCGCATCCGTCCAGGGGGCCCGGCCGTCCTCGAGCGCGCTGCGGACCATCGTCGAGAACAGCCAGGTGCGGATGATGTCCTGCCCCTGCGGTCGCAGGTCGAACGGCGCCACCAGATTCCACAGCTCGTCGTCCCGCTGCCAGCCGCCGGCCAGCTGCGGCGTGAGCGAGGACGTCGCCCAGGTGTCGAAGATGTCCTGCTCGGCCTCGAATCCGCCCGGCGCCCCGCGCTGATCCTCGGTGTACCCGTCCGGCACGTCGGTCGTCGGGTCGATCGGCAGCCGCGCCGGGTCGGGTGCGATCACGCGGTCGTGGTCACGCTCTCCATTCGCATCGAGCCCGTACCAGATGGGGATCGGCACGCCGAAGAAGCGCTGGCGCGAGACGAGCCAGTCGCCGGTGAGGCCGTTGGTCCAGTTCTCGAACCGCACGCGCATGAAGTCCGGGTGCCAGTTCATGCTCTTGCCGAGCGAGATGAGCTTTGCCCGCACCGTCTCGTCGCGGCCGCCGTTGCGCAGATACCACTGGCGGGTCGAGACGATCTCGAGCGGCCGATCGCCCTTCTCGAAGAACTTCACCGCGTGGCTGAACGGCTTGGACACGCCCTTCAGGTCGCCGGACGCCTCCAGCTGCTCGACGATCTGCTTGCGGGCGCTGAACACCGTCTTGCCGGCCAATTCGGCATACGCCGCCTTCGCGGCATCCGTCACCAGCACGTCGGGGGCGTCGGCGAGCACGCGGCCGTCCTTGCCGAGGATCGTGCGGTTGGGCAGGTCGAGCTCGCGCCACCAGACGATATCGGTCACGTCGCCGAAGGTGCAGATCATCGCGATGCCCGAGCCCTTGTCCTGCTGCGCGAGAGGATGGGCCAGCACCGGCACCTCCACGTCGAACAGCGGCGTGCGCACGGTCGTGCCGAACAGCGGCTGATAGCGCTCGTCGGCCGGGTTGGCCACCAGCGCCACACAGGCCGGCAGCAGCTCGGGCCGGGTGGTCTCGATGAACACGTCGTCGCCGCCGTCGGTGGGGTGGAACGCGACCCGGTGGAATGAGGCCTGCTGCTCGCGATCCTCGAGCTCGGCCTGGGCGATCGCCGAGCGGAAGTCGATGTCCCACAGCGTCGGGGCCAGAGCCTGATAGGCCTCGCCGCGCTCGAGATTCCGCAGGAACGCGAGCTGGCTGGTCCGGATCGTGTCGTTCGAGATCGTGCGGTAGGTCTGCGTCCAGTCGACCGACAGGCCGAGCTGGCGGAAGAGGTCCTCGAACTGCTTCTCGTCCTCTTCGGTGAGTGTCTCGCACAGCTCGATGAAGTTGCGGCGGCTGATCGGCACCTGGTCGGCCGGCTTCAGGCTCTTCGCATCACCGTGGAACGGCGGGGTGAACGCGGCGTCGTAGGGCAGCGACGGGTCGCAGCGAACGCCGTAGTAGTTCTGCACGCGACGCTCGGTGGGCAGGCCGTTATCGTCCCAGCCGAGCGGGTAGAACACAGTCTTGCCTCGCATGCGCTCGTAGCGCACCTTGATGTCGGTGTGCGTGTAGCTGAACACGTGGCCGATGTGCAGGCTCCCCGACGCTGTCGGCGGGGGAGTGTCGACCGAGTAGACGCCCGCCCTGCCCGAGGCCTTCGCCGCGGGCCGGTCGAACAGGTACGTGCCCTGCTGGCTCCATGCGGCATCCCACTTGGCTTCGAGACCCTCGAGGACGGGCTTGTCGGGGATGGATGCGTCGGCCATGGAGGTCTCCTTGAACGATATAGGCGGCACTGTGTGAGCGTGCCTGAGTGTGGGATGTCGGGCCATTCTACAGGGGTCGGCTGCGGCATCCGCTGCGAGCCAGGCGCTGCCCACGGGCTGCGGAGATCTCACGGAATGACGTGCAATTGGCCCGTTCTGGTCCTCATCCGGTGAGATCTCCTCATCTGGTGAGGATGAGTCCCTGGTCGGGTCGGTGCGGCGGTCAGATGCGGCGCCGCCGGATCACCGCGAACGCGGTCGCAGCCAGCGCGAGGATCCCCACCGCGAGACCGAGCGGGAGCGCCACCGAGGCGGGCGCGGTCTCTGCTGCTGCCGCGGCGGTCGGGGATGCTGTGGCGCGGGGAGTCGCTGTGGGGCTCACGCCCGCGGTCGTCGGGGTGGGGGTCGCCGTGGCCGGCAGAGGTGTCGCCGATGCCGGTCTGGTCGCGGTCGCGGTCGGCTTCGGGGCCACGGTCTTGGCCGGTGCGGCCTTGACCGGCCGCTGCTCGGCCGGCGCGGGCTGGGGCGCGGTGTTCTTCGCGGGCGCCGGCTTCGCGGGCGCGGGTGCGGGCTTCGCGGGCGCGGGCTTGGCAGGCGCCGGCTTCGCGGGCGCCGGTGCGGCCTTCACCGGTGCGGGCTTGGGTATGACCGGTGCGGGCGCCGGCTGCGACTTCGTCGTGGTGGCGTACTTCGCGAACACCTGCACGCCCCAGGTGCTCGAGCCCACGATCAGGTAGGCGACACCGAAGGCGGTGTAGTCCCCGAGGATGTTCGCGCGGTGGTCGGGCGATGCCATCCAGGCCCGCTCCATCGCCTCCGGCCCGTAGCCCATCGCGACGTTCTCCCCGAGCCGAAGCCACCCACCCGGCGCCTGCGCGGCCAGGTTCGGATTGTGCGAGATGGTGCCCGCGTCGACCATGTGCTGCGCCCAGCGGGCGGCCACGGCATCCAATGCCCCGCTGCGCACCAGCGGCCTCAACCCGTGCGCGGCGCGGTCGCTGTTGACCATCGACGCGATCGTGCCGCTGCCGGCCGCGAAGGCCGGCGTGGAGACGCCGAGCACGACGAGCGTCGTCGCGACGATGCCGGCGACCAGAACGGCGGCGCGGCGGGGGACACGGGGGCGGGCGGCCGTTGCGGTCATCGGGATCCTTATCCGGCGGGGGCGGATGCCGGGAGGGGAACGCCCGGTTCGCTCTCATCATGCCCGTTCCGTGCGATTCTGCGGTGAGCGACCCACGATGCGACCAGCGTGACCGCCGACATCACGGCCAGCACCACGCCGGGATGCCACCAGGCATAGCCGGTCGCGTCACCCAGGGCGAGGGTGACCAGCGGCACGAAGCCGCTGATGGTCGCCGCCACCGCGTACGCCACCGACAGCGCCGAGTAGCGGAAGTGGTCCGGGAACAGGTCGCTCATCAGCCCGCCGAGTGCCGCCCACGACATGGTCGGCAGGATCCCGCCGATGACCATCGTGGCCACCAGGATCGGGAACGTCGCGAACTGCAGCATCCAGTACATCGGGAAGGTGATCACCAGCGTGCCCACCGCACCCCACAGCACGATGCGGGCGGACCCCACTCTCTTCGCCCACGCTCCGAACAGCGGGATCGTCACGAACTGTAGCAGCGCGCCGATCGTGGTGGCCACCAGAAGGTCCTGGAAGTCGAATCCGAGGTGCTCGACCCCGTAGTTGACGGTGTAGGTGTTCATCAGCGAGTACGAGCCGATGCCCAGCAGCGCGGCGCCGGTCGCGATCAGCAGCGCGGCCGGACGCTGCGCGAACATCGTGGCCACCGGCATCCGGTCTCGTCGTCCCTGACGCACGACGCGGGTGAACACCGGGGTTTCGTCGATCGACAGGCGCAGGTACAGCGACACGGCCAGCAGCGGGATGGCGAGCAGGAACGGGATGCGCCACCCCCACGTCGCGAGCGCCTCGGCCGGCATCGTCGCGGCCATGACGAGGAACACCGCCGCCGACAGGGTCGAGCCCACCGGCGAGCCCAGCTGCGGGATGGCCGCGTAGAACGCGCGCGAGACCCGGCCGGAGTGCTCGGTGGCCAGCAGGATCGAGCCGCCCCATTCGCCGCCGAGCGACAGACCCTGCACGACGCGCAGCAGCACCAGCAGCACGGCACCCAGCCACCCGCTCTGCGCGTAGGGAGGCAGCAGGCCGATGAGGCCGGTGGCGATGCCCATGATGCCGACCGTCCACAGCAGCGTGGCACGCCGGCCGAGGCGGTCGCCCATGTGCCCGAAGATCACGGCGCCGATCGGGCGGACGACGAACGCCACGGCCACCGTCGAGAAGGCGGCCAGGGTGGAGCCGAACGGGCCGAGCGGGTCGAAGAACAGCGGGCCGATGAAGTAGGCCGAGAAATAGGCGAACACGTAGAAGTCGAAGGACTCCAGGGACGTGCCGACCATCGAGGCCCAGGCGACGCGACGGGTGGGGGTGGATGCCGGGGGCTGTGCAGGCGCTGTGGTCACAGGCATCCATCCTGCCACCGCGCAGACATACCTGGACGCAATCCATCAATGTGTCGTGTCAGCCCTCCGCGGCCGGGCCGAGGAGAAGTGCCGAGGAGAGGGTCGTTCCGGCCGATTCTGTCCTCGCCCGGGCATATCTCCTCGGCTCGGCCGAGGACTTGTCCTCCGGGGTGGGGATGCTGGGCCGCGGCATCCCTTCCTCCACAGGCGGCAGCTTTCCACAGATATCGGGGATCGCCCCATGTCCGCGTGCGGGCGCGGCAGTCTCGAGCTCATGCAGAAGCGAATGGATGCCGTGGTCCAGGAGGTGCGTCATCGAGGCGGGATCGCCCGAAGTCAATCACTCCTTCGCGGGGGTGTGAGCAAACGGGACATCGAGGTTGCGGTCCGGTCCAGGCTTCTCGTGCGCGAACGACGCGTGTGGGTCGCGCTGCCCGACGCTGACACCGAGCTGCGGTTCGCGGCGCGCGCCGGCGCCGTTCTGTCGTGCGTAACGCAGGCGAAGCGGCTGGGACTGTGGGTCTTGGAAGCATCCAAGGTGCATGTCGCCTGTGGCGCGCACGCGGGAATGGTCGCGGCGGTGGGTGCTGTCGTGCACAGATTCGCTCCACTCGTGCCCCGTGACCCGGATGCCCTCGCCGACCCGATCGAGAACGTGCTGCAGGCTGTCGCGCTGTGCCAGCCATACGAGGCGGCGCTCGCCGTCTGGGACAGCGCGATGAACAAGAGCCTCGTCGACAGGAAGAAGCTCGAGCGGCTCGCGTTCCGAGGGCAGGCGCGCGAGCTGGTGAAGGCGGTTGTCCCGTTCCACGACTCCGGACTCGAGACCTTCATCTACCCGCGCCTGCGATGGCTGAAAGTGCCGATCCACGCGCAGTCCTGGCTGTATGGGCACCGTGTGGACTTCCTCATCGGGCAGCGACTGGTGCTGCAGATCGACGGCGGCCACCACATCGGCGCACAACGTGCGGCGGATCTCGCGCACGACGCCGAGCTGATGCTGCGCGGCTACTTCGTGATCCGCGTCGGCTACGACGAGATCATCAATCACTGGCCCGAGGTGCAGGATCGGATCCTCGCCGCTGTTGCGCAGGGCCTGCACCTGGCCGCGTGATCGCCCGGGACGTCCTCGACTCGACGCTCCGCGGCCGGGCCGAGGAGAAGTGCCGAGGAGAGGGTCGTTCCGGCCGATTCTGTCCTCGCCCGGGCAGATCTCCTCGGCTCGGCCGAGGAGCCGACGCAGGGCGGGCGCGCGGATGCGGCATCCCGCCGCCGCGCCGCGTAGGATGGGAGCACAGGCGTCGATCCGGCCATCACCGGGGAGTCCTCGGAAGAACAGCGCGAGCTCAGTAGAACCGAGCGGGTCAGGCCCGTCACAGCCGCAGTGAGAGGGGAGCGGGCGACCGCTCACGCAGGGTGGTACCGCGGCCGAGCGTCTCAGACACCGGTCGTCCCGGCGCAGAGCAATCGAGCACCCTGCGAGCGAACATGACCTACCCCCGCGAATCCGCCTTCGGCCCCGCCGCCGACTCGGTCACCCCGAGCCCGCGCTTTCCCGCGATCGAGCGCGACACCCTCGACTTCTGGGAGCGCGACGACACGTTCCGCGCCTCCATCGCGCAGCGCGAGGGCGCCGAGGAATGGGTCTTCTACGACGGCCCGCCGTTCGCGAACGGGCTGCCGCACTACGGCCACCTGCTCACCGGGTACGCGAAGGACCTGTTCCCGCGGTTCCAGACCATGCGCGGCAAGAAGGTCGACCGGGTGTTCGGGTGGGACACGCACGGGCTGCCGGCCGAGCTCGAGGCGATGAAGCAGCTCGGCATCACCGAGAAGGACGAGATCGAGCGGATGGGGATCGCCACCTTCAACGCGAAGGCGCGCTCCTCGGTGCTCGAGTACACCCACGAATGGCAGGACTACGTCACCCGCCAGGCGCGCTGGGTCGACTTCGAGCGCGGCTACAAGACCCTCGACACCTCGTACATGGAGTCGGTGCTGTGGGCGTTCAAGACGCTCTACGACAAGGGTCTCGCGTACGAGGGATACCGCGTCCTCCCGTACTGCTGGCGGGACGAGACGCCGCTGTCCAACCACGAGCTGCGCATGGACGACGACGTCTACAAGATGCGGCAGGACCCGTCGGTCACCGTCACGTTCCCGCTCGTCGGGCCGAAGGCGGCCGCGCTCGGCCTCGAGGACGTGCGCGCACTGGCCTGGACCACCACGCCGTGGACGCTGCCCACGAACCTGGCGCTGGCGGTCGGCCCCGACATCCGGTACGTGGTGGTTCCCGCCGGACCGGCCGGCGCCCGCGACGGCGGCGACCACCGCTACCTGCTGGCCGACGAGCTGCTGGGCAATCATGCGACCGACCTCGGGTATGCGTCGCCGGATGCCGCGCGCCAGGCGATCCAGGCGACAGTGACCGGCGCCGAGCTGGCCGATGTCGCCTATCTGCGCCTCTTCGACTACTACGCCGACGCCGACGTCTACGGCACGCAGGACGCCTGGCGGATCCTGGTGGACGACTATGTGACCACCAGCGACGGCACCGGGATCGTGCACCAGGCCCCGGCCTACGGCGAGGACGACCAGCGGGTGACGGCGGCCGCCGGCATCCCGGTCGTGGTCAGCCTGGATGACGGGGGCCGGTTCCTGCCGCAGGTGGAGGATGTCGCGGGCCAGCTGTGGATGGACGCGAACCGGCCGATCATCCGCCTGCTGCAGCAGCGCGGGCGGCTGCTGCGCGAGGCCAGCTACGAGCACTCGTACCCGCACTGCTGGCGGTGCCGCAACCCGCTCATCTACCGGGCCGTCTCGAGCTGGTTCGTCCGGGTCACCGACTTCAAGGACCGGATGCTGGCCAACAACCAGGAGATCACCTGGGTGCCCGAGAACGTGAAGGACGGGCAGTTCGGCAAGTGGCTCGAAGGCGCCCGGGACTGGTCGATCAGCCGCAACCGGTACTGGGGCTCGCCCATCCCGGTGTGGCGCAGCTCCGACCCGGCGCACCCCCGCGTCGACGTGTACGGCTCGCTCGCCGACCTGGAGCGCGACTTCGGCGCCCTGCCGCGCAACACCGAGGGCGAGGTCGACCTGCACCGCCCGTACATCGATGAGCTGACCCGTCCGAACCCCGACGACCCGACCGGCAAGAGCACCATGCGCCGGATCGAGGACGTGTTCGACGTCTGGTTCGACTCGGGGTCGATGCCGTACGCGCAGGTGCACTACCCGTTCGAGAATCAGGAGTGGTTCGACTCCCACTCGCCGGCCGACTTCATCGTGGAGTACATCGGGCAGACCCGCGGCTGGTTCTACCTGATGCACGTGCTGTCCACGGCGCTGTTCGACCGGCCGGCGTTCACCGGGGTGAGCTGCCACGGCATCGTGCTGGGCAGCGATGGCCAGAAGATGTCCAAGTCGCTGCGCAACTATCCCGACGTGAGCGAGGTCTTCGACCGCGACGGCTCGGACGCCATGCGCTGGTTCCTGATGTCCAGCTCGGTGCTGCGCGGCGGCAACCTCGTCGTCACCGAAGAGGGCATCCGCGCCGGGGTCCGCGAGTTCATGCTCCCGCTGTGGAACGCCTGGTACTTCTTCGCCACCTACGCGAACGCCGCGACTCCGACCGGCTACACCGCCACCTGGCGCACCGACTCGACCGACGTGCTGGACCGCTACATCCTGTCGCTGACCGGCCAGCTGGTGGCCGATGTCGCTTCCGACCTGGACGGACTGGACTCGACGACGGCCGCCGAACGGCTGCGCGACTTCGCCGAGGCGCTCACGAACTGGTACATCCGGCGCTCCCGCGACCGGTTCTGGGCGGGCGTGGATGCCGCCGACCCGCGGTCGACCGAGGCCTTCGACACGCTCTACACGGTGCTGGAGACGGTGTCCCGCGTCGCCGCGCCGCTGCTCCCGCTGGTGACCGAGCGCGTGTGGCAGGGCCTGACCGGCGGGCGCAGCGTGCATCTGACCGACTGGCCCGACGCCTCGGCCTTCGCCCCGGCAGCCGGGATCCGGCAGGCCATGGACGCGGTCCGCGAGGTCTCCAGCGTCGCCAACGCCCTGCGCAAGAAGGAGGGCAAGCGCGTGCGCCTGCCGCTCGCGCGCCTCTCGGTGGTCACCCCGGATGCCGCCTCGCTGGCCCCGTACGAGGAGATCGTGCGCGACGAGCTCAATGTGAAGGCGGTCGAGCTGATCGAGCTCGCGGCCTCGACGGCGGCGGAGTACGGGATCACCCATCGGCTCAGCGTGAACGCGCGTGCGGCCGGGCCGCGGCTGGGCGCGCAGGTGCAGCAGGTGATCCGCGCTGCGAAGGACGGCGACTGGGCCGAACAGGACGGCGTGGTCGTCGCGGGCGGCGTGGCGCTGGCCGCCGGCGAATACGAGCTGGTGCTGGAGACCACGGGCCGGCCCGAGGGCGAGGCGCTGGCGCTCCTGCCGCGCGGAGGGTTCGTGCTGCTGCAGACCGCGACCACCCCCGAGCTGGAGGCGGAGGGTCTGGCCCGTGACGTCATCCGGGCCGTGCAGGACACGCGCAAGGCCGCCGGATTCGAGGTCAGCGACCGCATCCGGCTGGAGCTGGTGTTCGCGGACGCGCAGGACGGCACCGCCGTCGCCGGCGCCTTCGAGACGGCGGATGTCGCGGCCGAGACGCTCGCGGTCGAGCACGAGCTGAAGGTGCTCGGCCGGGACGTGCAGATCTCCGAAGAGCTGGCCGAACGGCCCGACAGCTGGTCGGCTGAGACACTGGCCGGCGTCGCGTTCGAGCGCACGCCGCAGCACGTGGCGCCGTTCGCGGCCCGCGCGTTCGCCAACACCGGCCCGTTCTGGGTCGCCGTCACGAAGGTCGAGACATCCGCATGAACGATCGGGCACGCGCCGACGCGGTCTACGCCGAGCTGCTCACGCGCCAGGGAGAGCGGTGGGTGCAGCCCCGCGTGGAGCGGACCCGCCGCGTTCTGGAGCTGCTGGATCACCCGCAGCGCACGTACCGGGTGGTGCACATCACCGGCACGAACGGCAAGACCTCGACCGCCCGCATGATCGAGAGCCTGGTGCGCGCGCACGGGCTGCGCACCGGACTGTTCACGAGTCCGCATCTGGAGCGGTTCACCGAGCGGATCATGATCGACGGCGCACCGTGCGACGACGGCGCGGTGGCGGATGCCTGGGACGAGATCGCGCCGTTCCTGGGCATCGTGGACGCCGAGCTGGAGGCCGCGGGGGACGCCGCGCTGACGTTCTTCGAGATCCTCACGGTCCTCGCCTTCGTGGTGGCCGCCGACGCCCCGGTCGACGTGCTGGTGCTCGAGGTGGGCATGGGCGGTTCGTGGGACTCCACGAACACGGCGGACGGGGATGTCGCGGTGTTCGCGCCGATCGACATGGACCACGCCGACCGGCTCGGCGACACGATCGAGGAGATCGCGACGGTCAAGTCCGGGATCATCAAGGAAGGCGCCGCCGTGGTCTCGGCGCGCCAGCGCCCCGAGGCCGCGCGGGTGCTGCGCGCGGCCGCGGCCGCGAAGAACGCGACGATCGCGTTCGAGGGCGAGGGCTTCGCGCTCGAGGAGCAGCGGCTGGCCGTCGGCGGGCAGCAGATCACCGTGCAGGGCCTGGCCGGCCGGTACGACGGCGAGTACCTGCCGCTGTACGGCGCTCATCAGGGGCGCAACGCGGCGCTGGCCATCGCGGCGGTCGAGTCGCTCATCGGCGGCGGGACCCAGCCGATCCCCGGCCCGATCGTGACCGAGGGGCTGGCCGAGTCCACCTCGCCCGGGCGACTGCAGCTGGTGGGCGCGGCGCCCACGGTGCTGGTGGATGCCGCACACAACCCGCACGGGGCGCACGCGCTGGTCGCCGCCCTGCGGGAGTCGTTCGACTTCGATGAGTGGGGTGTGGTCTTCGGCGTGTTCGCCGACAAGGACGCCGTCGGGATCATGGCCGAGCTCGCCCCGATCGCGGCGCACGTGTTCGCCACCAGCCCCGAGTCGGAGCGCGCGCTGGACGCCGACGCCGTGGCCGACCTCGCCGAGGCGGCCGAGATCCCGGTGACCGTCCACCACGACCTGGACGACGCCGTGGAAGCCGCGCGCGAATGGGCTGCGGCATCCGACCGGCGTGCCGTGGTGATCGCCGGCTCGATCGTCCTGGCCGGTGCGGCCCTCACCCTGGCCGACGCCCAGGATTGGAAGGCAGGATGGAGCGCGTGAGCGAGCAGAAGGCCCCACGCGTGCGGCGGCGGCGCGGCGCGGCCGAGTCGCTCGGTCAGATCGTGCTGGTGTTCGAGTCGATCATCGTGTTCCTGGCCGGGCTGGCGGTGTTCGGACTGAAGGCGCTGCCGGATGCCGTCCCGGACTGGTGGGGGATCGTGGGCGGTGCGGTGGTCGCGGTGGCGATGCTGGTGGTCAGCGGCCTGCTCCGGCACCGGTGGGGCATCGTGCTCGGATGGGCGCTGCAGGTCCTGGTCGCCCTCGCCGCGTTCCTGGTGCCCGCGATCGGACTGGTCGCCGTGATTTTCGGCGCGATGTGGGCGTATGCCACGATCAAGGGGGCATCCCTGGACCGGCGCAACGCGCGACTTCAGGCACAAGCGGAATCTGCGAATGGAGAATGACATGGCCACCGAAGAGACTCTCGTTCTGGTCAAGCCCGATGGCGTCGCGCGCGGCCTGACCGGCGAGATCCTCGCCCGGATCGAGGCGAAGGGCTATTCGCTGGTCGACCTGCGGCTGGTCGAGCCGGACCGGCAGCGCCTCGAGCGGCATTATGCCGAGCACGCCGGAAAGCCGTTCTACGAGCCGCTGCTGGAGTTCATGATGTCGGGCCCGTCGGTGGCGATCCGGGTCGCGGGGGAGCGCGTCATCGAGGGCTTCCGTTCGATCGCGGGCACCACCGACCCGACCACCGCCGCCCCCGGCACGATCCGCGGCGACCTTGGCCGTGATTGGGGGCTGCCGGTGCAGCAGAACCTCGTGCATGGATCGGATGCCCCGGAATCGGCCGCCCGCGAACTGTCGATCTGGTTCGGCTGAGATTCAGGCCCAGCCGAGGCCGATCTGGATCGTGCGCCAGATGTTGGGCACGGCATCCAGTTCGATCTGGGCGAGGATGATCACGATTCCGTAGCCGACGATCGTCATCAGCGGCACCCAGGTCATCAGTCGTCCCGCGACCCGGCGGCCACCGGCCGGCAGGGGCACCACGCCGGAGCGCAGGATGTGCACCGTGACGGCGAAGAACGACGGGATCGTCACCGCCCAGGTCACCATGCACCACGGGCACAGGGTGTGCAGGTTCGCCGCGAAGATGCTCTGGCCGATGAGCCAGGCCACGAATGAGATCGCGAACACGAATCCCGCCCAGAACAGCCACCAGAACCAGTTCGCGAAGCGCGCGCCGGCCAGGATCGCCATCCCGACGACGATGGGCGCCACCCAGCAGGCCAGGCCGATGATCGGGTTCGGGAACCCGAACACGCTGCCCTGCGGCGAGTCGAGATTCGCGCCGCACTGGACCAGGACGCTGAAGTCGCACGCGGCCTTGGAACCGGGGTTCTCCAGGAGCAGGAACTTCTCGACCGTGAGCTGGAAAGCCGCCCACCACCCGATCACGCCGGCGATGATGAGCCAGATGGCCAGGCCCTTCGGGTGGGTGTGCGTCTGCGTCTGGGGCATGGCTCGGATTATGGCATCAGCCGCTATGGGCCGCGCACGGGACAGGCCGGGACAAACCCCGTCCGGGCGCGCTTTGGCACATTCGCCGCCCGTAGTGCGATAATGGGTCCAGATGCACATCACGGCCGCGCCGTGAGCCGCATCGCGAAGACTTCGGGCGATGAACGCCCTTCGCAGTCAGAGCCGAGAGCCTGCTGCAGACCGAGTGAGTTCGCGGCCCCGCCCCGTACCGGAAGGGCACAGGCGGCGCCGCACGAGATTTCGTCGGGTGACGCGCGGTGTCACCCGCAGGGAGTACGCCGGTGACGGTCGATGAGAACAACGAAGCCCATGACAGCCAGACGGATCCGGAGACGGCTCCCGAGCTGAGCGTCGCGGCGGAAGCGACGGGGGAGCCGGACACGGCTGTGGAGCCGGAACCGGCTGTGGAGCCCGAGGTGGCTGTGGAGCCCGAGGTGGCTGCGGCGGAAGAGGCCGCGGCGACGGATGACGCGCCGGCGGCGACGGATGACGCGCCCGCGACGGCGGATGACGCGCCCGCGGCGACCGCAGACGCGCCGGAGGCGCTGTCGGTGACGCAGGACGAGCCTGCGGCGATCGCAGAGCCGGACGCGCCGGCCGAGGCATCCGCGCCGGAGAAGCCCGCGATCCCCACGGCGGTCAGTCTCGGGCTGCTGCCCGAGACGTTCGTATCGGCGGTCTCGACCGAGCTCAACTTCTACGCCCCCGAGATCGCGCTGCTGCCGCCGCTGCCGCCCGAGCCGCAGCCGGCGCAGGAGCCCAGCGGTTCGCGTCGCCGCAACCGGCGCCGCGGTGAGCCGCGGGACGGCGACGACCAGCCGAACCCGCGGGAGCGCACCGTCGAGGCGATCACCGAGCCGCAGCGGATCAAGGGCTCCACGCGCCTGGAGGCCAAGAAGCAGCGCCGCCGCGACGGACGTGAGGCGGGGCGCCGGCGTCCGGTCGTGACCGAGGCCGAGTTCCTGGCCCGGCGCGAGTCGGTCGACCGCGAGATGATCGTCCGCTCCAAGAACGGCCGCATCCAGATCGGCGTGCTCGAAGACAAGGTGCTCGCGGAGCATTACGTCGCCCGCAGCCAGGACGCGTCGCTGATCGGAAACGTGTACCTCGGCCGGGTGCAGAACGTGCTGCCCAGCATGGAGGCCGCGTTCGTGGACATCGGCCGCGGTCGCAACGCCGTGCTGTACTCCGGCGAGGTGGACTGGGATGCCGTCGAGACGGGCAATCAGCCGCGGCGCATCGAGCTCGCGCTGAAGTCCGGCGACCGCGTCCTCGTGCAGGTCACGAAGGATCCGGTCGGCCACAAGGGCGCCCGGCTGACCAGCCAGATCTCGCTGCCCGGGCGCTACCTGGTGTACGTGCCGGGCGGCGCGATGAACGGGATCTCGCGCAAGCTTCCCGACACCGAGCGCGCGCGGCTCAAGCGCATCCTCAAGGAGGTGCTGCCCGAGTCGTCCGGCGTCATCGTGCGCACCGCCGCGGAAGGCGCCACCGAGGAGCAGCTGACCCGCGACGTGCAGCGGCTGACCGCGCAGTGGGAGCACATCAACAAGGTGCTCGAGACGACGCAGGCGCCGACCCTGCTGCACTCCGAGCCCGATCTGCTCGTCAAGATCGTGCGGGACGTGTTCAACGAGGACTTCTCGAAGATGCTGATCCAGGGCGAAGAGGCGCAGCGCACCATCTTCGGCTACCTGGAGGCTGTCGCCCCCGACCTGGTGGAGCGGGTGGAGCGGCACGAGGGGGACGGCGACCCGTTCGACGAGTTCCGCATCACCGAGCAGATCGAGAAGGCCCTGGACCGCAAGGTGTGGCTGCCCTCGGGCGGCTCGCTGGTCATCGACCGCACCGAGGCGATGACGGTGATCGACGTGAACACCGGGAAGTTCGTCGGCACCGGCGGCAACCTGGAGGAGACCGTCACCAAGAACAACCTCGAGGCCGCTGAGGAGATCGTCCGTCAGCTGCGGCTGCGCGACATCGGCGGCATCATCGTTGTCGACTTCATCGACATGGTGCTCGAGTCCAACCGCGACCTGGTGCTGCGGCGCCTGATCGAGTGCCTGAGCCGCGATCGCACGAAGCACCAGGTGGCCGAGGTCACCTCGCTCGGGCTCGTCCAGATGACGCGGAAGAAGATCGGGCTGGGCCTGGTGGAGACCTTCAGCGAGCCGTGCGAGGTCTGCGCGGGGCGGGGGATCATCATCCACCACGACCCGGTGGTCAAGCACCGCTCGTCCTCCAACGGCGGCGGCTCGCGGCGGTCGCGCCCGAGCAGCGTGCCGACCACGACGCCGGCCGGCGGCACGCATGTGATCACCGAGGGCGCGAAGTCCGCGCTGGCGCAGATCGCGGCATCCACGATCCACCACGGCGAGGGCGAAGAGCCGCTCGCGGACGAGGCGGCCGCCTCCGAACCCGTGGCACCGGAGCGTCCCAAGAAGCGGAAGAAGCGCAAGGAGAAGGACGGCAAGGGCGCGCACGAGCCCAAGACCGAGCGCGACCTGCTGCTGGACTCGGTGCTCGAAGCGCTCCCGGAGCCGAAGGCCCCCGGGCAGGGCCGTTCCCGGCGCCGGGTGACGACGGCGGCGCTCACCGGAACGCCCATCTCCACTCAGGAGTAGGTCAGTACCGGTCGCGCGCCCGCACCCGCAGTCCCGAGGCGATCAGGCGGCGCACCAGTTCGTGGCCGTCCACGGGCCGGGCGCCCGCCTGGACCAGCCGCGCGTGCGACTCCTCCGGGACGTCGTAATGGTCCAGATCGAACGCGCGACGAGGGATGCCGTTGGCCTGGGCGAACGCGTGCAGCTCGTCCAGCGAGCGGTCGCTGACCAGGTGCGACCACAGTCGTCCGTGCGCGGGCCAGCGCGGGTCGTCGATCAGGATCGTCACCCGATCGATCCTACGGGCGCCGCCCGCGGGGTGCTTTTGCCAGGGGGCGCGGCATCCGGTAAAGTAGATCCTTGGTGCGCCCTGTCGTGCCGCCGTCAAGGCGTGCGTCGACCGGCGCGGCCGTCGGCCGGCCGTGAAGCACCGTGACTTCATCTTTCCCAAGAGCGCTGCTCGCAAGAGAGCAGAGTCTCGAAAAGAGCAGAGTCTCGAAAGACAACCGGAGCCGTGCGCTCCCAGACGAAACAGGTGTGAAGTGGTTTACGCAGTTGTGCGCGCCGGTGGCCGGCAGGAGAAGGTCGAGGTCGGCACCATCGTCGTCCTCGACCGCCAGAAGGCCAAGATCGGCGAGACCCTCGAACTGCCCGCCGTGCTCCTGGTCGACGGCGACGCCGTCACCAGCGACACCGCGAAGCTCGCGAAGGTGACCGTGACCGCTGAGGTGCTCGGCGAGGAGCGCGGCCCGAAGATCGTGATCCAGAAGTTCAAGAACAAGACCGGCTACAAGAAGCGCCAGGGGCACCGTCAGGACCTCACGCGCGTCAAGGTCACCGGAATCAAGTAAGGCCAGAGGAGACGCACAGATGGCACACAAGAAGGGCGCAAGCTCCACCCGCAACGGCCGCGACTCCAACGCCCAGCGCCTCGGCGTGAAGCGCTTCGGCGGTCAGGCCGTGGGCGCCGGCGAGATCATCGTCCGCCAGCGCGGCACCCATTTCCACCCCGGCGTGAACGTCGGCCGCGGCGGTGACGACACGCTGTTCGCGCTGTCGGCCGGCGCCGTCCAGTTCGGCACCAAGGGCGGCCGCAAGGTCGTCAACATCGTCGCTGCCGCGGAGTGATCCCGGCCGCATGCGGCATCATGACGAGGGGCGGGCTTCGGCTCGCCCCTCGTCGCATATCCCCGACACTTCAGGAGCGTCATGGTCACCTTCGTCGATCGAGTGACGCTGTTCCTGCGCGCAGGCAGCGGCGGGAACGGGTGCGTCTCGGTCCGCCGTGAGAAGTTCAAGCCGCTGGCCGGTCCGGACGGCGGCAATGGCGGCAACGGCGGGGATGTCGTCCTGGTGGCCGACCCCCAGGTGACGACGCTGCTGTCGTACCACCACTCGCCGCACCGCTCCGGCGGCAACGGCGGGTTCGGCATGGGCGATGACCGGTCTGGGGCGCTGGGCGAATCGGTCGAACTCCCCGTTCCGGTGGGCACCGTGGTCCGTGACGAGGACGGCGAGGTTCTGGTCGACATGATCGAGCCGGGGATGCGCTTCGTGGCCGCTCCGGGCGGCCGCGGCGGCCTGGGCAACGCGGCACTGGCCACCGCCAAGCGCAAGGCGCCCGGATTCGCGCTGCTGGGCACGCCCGGCTGGGAGGGCCAGGTCGTCCTCGAGCTGAAGACCGTGGCCGACGTGGCGCTCGTGGGCTTCCCCTCGGCGGGCAAGTCCAGTCTCATCGCCGCGGTCTCGGCCGCGCGGCCGAAGATCGCCGACTACCCGTTCACCACCCTCCACCCGAACCTCGGAGTCGTGCAGGCCGGTGACATCCGCTTCACGATCGCGGACGTGCCCGGACTGATCGAGGGTGCGAGCGAGGGCAAGGGGCTCGGGCTGGAGTTCCTCCGCCACGTCGAGCGGTGCACCGCACTGGTGCACGTGCTGGACTGCGCGACCCTGGAGGCCGGGCGCGACCCGCTCACCGACCTCGAGGTCATCCGCGCCGAACTTGCCGCCTATCCCGTCCCGGAGGGGCAGGTGCCGCTGCTGGACCGGCCGCAGGTGGTCGTGCTGAACAAGATCGACGTTCCCGACGCCAAGGACCTGGCCGAGCTCGTCCGCCCCGAGCTCGAGGCGGGCGGCTACCGCGTGTTCGAGATCTCCACCGTGAGCCACGAAGGCCTGCGCCAGCTCAGCTTCGCACTCGGCGAGATCATCGCCGCCCATCGCGCCGAGGCGGCCTCGCAGCCGGCGCCCCCGCGCGTGGTGATCCGCCCGCAGGGGTCCGAGCGCGAGTTCGAGGTGCGCGTCGAAGGCGGCACCTACGGGCCGCTGTACCGGGTGCTGGGCGCCAAGCCCGAGCGCTGGGTCGCGCAGACCGACTTCCAGAACGAGGAGGCCGTGGGATTCCTCGCCGACCGACTCGACAAGCTGGGCGTCGAGGACGCGCTGTACCGTGCCGGCGCCGTCCCGGGCGCGGCCGTGGTGATCGGCAAGGGCGACGGTGTGGTCTTCGACTGGGAGCCGTCCCTGTCGTCGACCGCCGAGCTGATGACGGCTCCGCGCGGCTCCGATCCGCGTGTCGACCCGAGCTCGCGCCGGACCACCGCGCAGCGGCGTGAGCACTACCACGAGCGGATGGACGCCAAGGCGGCCGCCCGCGCAGAGCTGGAGGCGCAGCGTCTGTCCCGTACCGGGGACGAGGAGGACGGGGACGACCGATGACAGCGGTGGATCGGAAGGCGCTGCCCGGTGTGCGGCGCCTCGTCGTGAAGGTCGGCTCGTCATCGGTGAGCGGTGACCGGGCCGGCAGCATCCCCCCGCTGGTGTCCGCCCTCGCGGCCGCGCACGCCCGCGGCACCGAGGTCGTGCTCGTCTCATCCGGCGCGATCGCCATCGGGATGCCGTACCTGCAGCTGGAGACCCGCCCGTCCGACCTGGCGACCCAGCAGGCGGCGGCGGCGGTCGGGCAGAATGTGCTGATCTACCGCTACCAGGCCGCGCTGCGCGAGTTCGGCATCGTGGCCGGCCAGGTGCTGCTGACCGCCGGCGACCTGGAGAACCGCGTGCACCGGTCGAACGCCCGGCGTGCGATGGAGCGCCTGCTCGCGCTGCGCATCCTGCCCATCGTGAACGAGAACGACACTGTGGCCACGCACGAGATCCGCTTCGGCGACAACGATCGGCTCGCGGCCCTGGTGGCCCGGCTGATCCGCGCCGACGCGCTCGTGCTGCTCAGTGACATCGACTGCCTGTACACGGCGCCCCCGGAACAGCCCTCGGCGCGGCCGATCGAGCGGGTCGCGTTCGGCGAGGATCTGGGCGCCTTCGAGTTCGGCTCGGTCGTGGTCAACAGCGTCGGCACCGGGGGAGCGGCCACCAAGGTCTCGGCGGCCCGGCTGGCCGCGTCATTCGGGATCGGGACGCTGGTCACCAGCGCCGATCTGGTGGCACAGGCGCTGTCCGGCGAGGCGGTGGGCACCTGGTTCGACCCCAATCCCGCGCCCGTGGAATCGACGCTCACCGGCGCCCTGCACCTGGCGTCACAAACGGCCGCGGCCGGGGCCGGCGCATCGCCCGCTCGATAGACTGAGCCGATGACCCCGCCTGCTGCCACCGCCCGCGAGCGGATGCTGCGCGCCCAGGCCGCGTCCCGCTCGGTGGGGCTGCTGGATGACGCTGGGAAGCGGGATGCGCTGCTGGCCGTGGCGGACGCCGTCGAGGCGGCGGCGGACCAGATCGTGGCCGCCAACCGCGAGGATCTCGCCGCCGGTGCGGCCGGCGGCCTCTCCGATGCACTCCAGGACCGCCTGCGGCTGGACGCGGCTCGGGTCGCCGCGCTGGCGGCGGCCGTGCGCGAGGTCGCCGTGCTCCCGGATCCGGTCGGTCGCGTGCTGGACGAGCGGACGCTGCCGGGCGGAGTCCGGCTGCAGAAGGTGTCGGTGCCGTTCGGGGTGGTCGGTGCGATCTACGAAGCGCGGCCGAACGTGACGGTCGACATCGCCGCGCTCGCGCTGCGCTCGGGCAACGCGGTGGTCCTCCGCGGCGGCACCGCGGCGCTGCGCACGAACGCGGCACTCGTGGCGACCATCCGCGACGCGCTGGATGCCGCAGGGGTGGATTCCGAGGCCGTGCAGACCGTCGACGACTTCGGGCGGGACGGGGCGCGCGAGCTGATGCAGGCGCGTGGGATCGTGGACGTGCTGGTGCCCCGCGGCAGCGCGGAGCTGATCGAGACGGTCGTGACCGAGTCATCCGTCCCGGTGATCGAGACCGGGGCCGGCGTCGTGCACATCGTCCTGGACGAGACCGCACCGCTGGACTGGGCGCGCGACATCGTCGTGAACGCCAAGGTGCAGCGGCCGAGCGTGTGCAACGCCGTCGAGACGGTGCTCGTGCATCGGGCCGCCGCACCGCGACTGGTCGGCCCGGTCGTGACCGCGCTGCAGGAATCCGGTGTCACGGTGCACGGCGACGCGGACGTCGCGGCCCTCGCATCGGATGTCGTGCCGGCCGATGAGGCCGACTGGGCGCAGGAGCATCTGAGCCTGGACCTGTCGATGCGGGTGGTCGACGATCTGGATGCCGCGCTCGCGCACATCCGCCGGTACTCGACACACCACACCGAGTCGATCATCACCATGGACGACGCGAACGCCGAGCGCTTCCTCGCCGAGATCGATTCGGCGGTGGTGATGGCGAACGCCTCGACCCGGTTCACCGACGGCGGCGAGTTCGGGTTCGGCGCCGAGGTCGGCATCTCGACGCAGAAGCTGCATGCCCGCGGGCCGATGGGACTGGCGGAGCTGACCAGCACCAAGTGGCTCGCGCGCGGTGCCGGGCAGGTCCGCGGCTGAGCGCCTAGACTGGGGTGCGGTGCGCGCGCCGCCGTGGCTGTGCACCCTGCTGACCGTGTGGATGCTGCCCACCCCGTGAACGGAGTCCCGATGACCTTCGCCTCGTTGATCGCCCTCGCTGCCGAAGAGGCCGAGCATTCCGGCAACGTCATGCTCGAGACCGTCTGGTACCCGATCGTGGCGCTCGTGGTGTTCGCCTTCCTCGGCCTGGTCACCCTGTCGTACAAGAACGTGTCCAACCGGCACGCGCACAAGGCGGCGGCCTACGCCGAGGAGCACGCGGCAGACCTGCAGCAGACAGGACACGGCCACTAGGCCCACGCATGTCGGCGACGCGAGCGCTCCGCATCGGGGTGATGGGCGGCACTTTCGACCCGATCCACAACGGACACCTGGTCGCGGCATCCGAGGTCGCCGAGTCGTTCGGGCTGGACGAGGTCGTGTTCGTGCCCACCGGCCGCCCCTGGCAGAAGCACGAGGTCAGCCCGAGCGAGCACCGGTACCTGATGACCGTGATCGCCACGGCATCCAACCCGCAGTTCACCGTGAGCCGGGTCGACATCGACCGCAGCGGTCCGACGTACACGATCGACACCCTGCGGGAGCTGCAGACGCAGCGCCCCGGTGCCGAGCTGTTCTTCATCTCGGGCGCCGACGCCGTAGCGCAAATTCTCAGTTGGAGGGACCATGATGAGTTGTGGGATCTCGCCCATTTCGTCGCGGTCTCGAGGCCTGGACATGTCCTGAACACGGACGGCCTCCCGAGCAGCGGCGTGAGCCAATTGGAGATCCCCGCGTTGGCGATCTCATCGACGGACTGTCGAGAGCGCGTGCGCGAGGGCCATCCCGTGTGGTACCTCGTGCCCGACGGGGTCGTCCAGTACATTGCGAAGTATCATCTTTATCGGAGCAAGGCATGAGCACACCCGATCAGCCGAGCACCCCGCCGCTGACTCGAAAGCAGCTGCGTGAGCTGCGGAACACCGGCGCGACCCCGGTGGTCGTACCCAACGGCGACCCCGAGGCGGCCGAGCCGCAGTCGGCCCCAGCCGCGACGCCGGAGACACCGGTCGCACCGGCGCCTCTGCCGCGTGCCGCCGTTCCGGTCGACGTGCACACGGCGCCCGTCCCGGATGCCGCCGTCGACCTCGGCGCCTCGCCGCTGACCCGGCGCCAGGCGCGCCAGCAGGAGCGCATCCGCACGGCATCCGTGCCGGTCATCACGCCTGATGTGTCCGCCTCGGCGGCATCGGTGCCGAGCGCCATCACCGTGATCGACCCGTCGCCGGCGACGCCGGACGAGAAGACGGCGCCCGAGGCGAAAGACCGCGCCGCCGAGCCGGAGGTCGCCGGACAGGCTGCACCTGTCGAGGACGCGGCGCCGGCGACGGATGCCGCGACCGACGCGCTGCTGCGCGAGCTGAACGCCGAGCCCGACGAGGATGTCCGGCCGGACGAGTCGCCCGCGGCGGCGGCAGAGCAGGCGCCTGAGCCCATCGCCGAGGAGCGGGCGGTTCTGAATCCGATGTTCGGGGCCGGGCTGCTGGCCGGCAAGGCCGACAAGGCCGAGTCGGCGTCGTCGTTCGAACAGCTGCTGGGCCGGGATGTCGACACCACCGGGTCCGTGTCCGCGCCCAGCGCGCTGATCATGTCGCACGCGTCGGCCGCCCCGCTCGTCGGACCGATCGGCGGGACCGGCGAGGTGCTGGTCACCGGCACATTCGCGCTGCCCGAGGGCCTCGGCTCGACCGGCCACGCGCTCGGGACCGCCGACGGCCGCGAGATCGACGCCGTGCTGGTCGACGGCGAGCTGCCCGCGCACTCCTCGCCCACACCGATCGCGGCCAGCGCCGCGGTCAGCACGATCAAGACGAGCCAGGACATCATCCAGCCGCCCACGCCGGAGAAGAGCGGCAGGCTGATGCTGACACTGGCGATCACGGCCGGGGTGCTCGCCCTGGCTCTGGTGGGAGTGCTCGTGTACGCGCTGGCGTCGGGGGTCATCTCGTGACCGCGACCGATCAGGCGCGAGAGATGCTGGCCATCGCCGCACGCGCCGCGCAGGACACCGGCGGCGAGGACCTGGTCGCGCTGGATGTGTCCGAGCCGCTGCCGCTGGTCGACATCTTCCTGGTGGTCTCAGGTCGCAGCGAGCGCAATGTCGCGGCGATTGCGGATGCCGTGGAGGACCAGCTGCTGGAGGCCGGTCACAAGCGCCTGCGGCGCGAGGGCCGGCACGAGGCACGATGGGTGCTCATCGACTTCGGCGACCTCGTCGTGCACGTCTTCCACGAGCAGGAGCGGGTGTACTACGGACTGGAGCGGCTCTGGAAGGACTGCCCCACGGTGCCGATCGAGCAGGCCGAGCCCGCCCGCGCGGAGTGACCGGGTCGATTTCTCTCCGTCTGCCGGATGTAGTAATCTGATCGGGTTGCTCCGGAGCGTTCGGAGCCGAAATCTGGGCCTGTGGCGCAGCTGGTAGCGCACCTGCATGGCATGCAGGGGGTCAGGGGTTCGAGTCCCCTCAGGTCCACCAAACGTATCTTTCGGGAACGCGCGACATCGGAAAGATGTGACGGGTTCCCGTTTGACGTTTCCGAGCTTGCGTGCCGCTCCCTCGCTGTCGTCATCTGCTTCGGCTTCGCGGACAATGGTGGCGAACGGCTCGGCGAGCCTGGGTTGCTCGTCGTCGGTGATGTCGAGGCGAGTATAGAGCGCTTGGTTCGTGAGTCACCGGTCGGCGTCGCCGGAAGCATTGGTGACCACTTCATCAGAGCCGGGCGTCGATCTACCGCCTGTCGACGTACGGCGCTCCCGGACATGCCCGGGGCGTCAGCGCGCGGTGTCGACGGGGGCGAAGATGGTGCGCACCGTAGCCGCGATGACCGCCTCCGCGTCGATGTGCGCGTGCCGCCCGATCACATGCAGGAACAGGCCCTCGAAGCAGGTCGCGATCAACTGCACGCCGAGCAGCGGATCCGGCGCGCCGAGTGCCACGAGGGCGGGCAGGATCGAGCGCTCGATGCCGACCCTGCCCGCAGCGAGCGCGGACCGCACTGCCGCGTCATGGCCCCCTTCGACGATCAGCGCGAGCCGCGCGGTCGTCATCGTGCGAGACGGGCCGACCAGGTAGCGGAAGAGCGCCGTCAGTGACTCGGCGAACTCATCGGGGGTGCTCGCTGCGAAGCCGGTGGCGATCTCGGGCAGTTCGCTCGCGACCATGTACTCGCAGACACCGAGCAGGAGCGCTTCACGCGTGCGGAAGACGTTCGAGGTGGACCCCCGCGGGAACCCGGCGCGTTCGTCCACGCGCAGATGGGTCAGCGCGCGGATGCCGCCGCTGGCCAGCAGCTCGATCGCTGCGGCGATCGCGCGGTCTCGATGACTCGTCATGGAACTACTCTACTATGACCGCAGTGACGAGGCACTATGACCGTAGTATCATGGGTTCATGTCACCCATCGCGCTCCTGGCAGGACTCGTACTCGTCTTCCTCGCGACCACGGCCATCCTCGGCGTGGCATCCCTCGCGGCCTGGCTGCGTCACCGCACTGCGGACTTCCCCACGAAGAAGGTCACAGCCCACGTCACGTTGCAGGGCATGAGCATCGTGCTCTGGATCGTCTTCCTCGTAACGATGCAGCCGTGGATCGCCTGGGCCGCGTTTGCCGTCATCACGGCAGGTCAGGTCTTCGGCGACCTCCTCATGTTCGCGAGCTACCGCGCGCGGCACCGCATCGCCAAGGCCGGCAGTTACGGTGCGGTAGCGAAAGACGTACTCGGATTCAGACGCCCTATTCCCGCGCTCCACGCGATCATCGGAGCCCTCGGATGGTTCACCATGCTCACCGTCTGCATCCTGGCAACGCTCGCGTAGCGGTGGTCTCGGCACGGTCAACGTCGGGACACCAGCTATGGAAAACCCCACCTACCGCATCAGATTGGAGATACTCATGAACCTCTTGGTCACCCCCGCACTGGTCGTTCTCATCGGACTCTTCGTCCGGGCACGGCTGATCGCGACGCTGCTCTATCTCGTGATCGAGGCGATCTTCTTCACGTTCCAGACGCTCGCCGTGCTCCTGGCTTGGATGGCAGGAGAAGGCGGTTTCGGCGGAGCCACTGAACAAGGCGCTTTCGGGCCCGCCCCCACAGGCTTCCCGCTGAGGTTCGATGAAGGAGAGTTCTGGGCCTACGGCCTCGTCAACCTTGGGATCATGACGATCGGAGTGGCGATTATCGTGCTGATCGTCACCCTCCGCAATCGCAGCCGGGCGAAGAAGAACGCCGTCACCGTGAACTGAGGGACCAGGTGTCAACGTCGGTCGAAGATTGACGCCTCTTCGTCGTTGAATATTGACCTCCCGCCCCACAAGTCGAAGTTCTGATCGAGCTGAGCCATCTCCCATGAGATTCGATCGGATGCGCTTGCCGCGGAGCACAGCGAACGCATCGTCAGGTTCGTGCCCATCGGAGCTACTGAGCCGGTAGAGATCACCTGCACCGCACAGACGCTGTTGCACTCACCTGGTGGGCAGATCGTCTAGGCCGCAGACGACTGGTCAGTCTTCCGGAGTGTGGCAGAGATGACGGCGATCAGCGTACCCGCGGCAACGCCGATCACGGTCTCGAGCGCCCGGTCGCGAAGTAGCACGTCCGCGGGCGTCGGGACCGCGAGTTCCACCATGAGCAGCGCGAGTGGCGTGACGAAGATCATCGCGATGCCGTAGTTGCGTCCGACGAACATCTCTGCGCCGACCTGACACACGACGGCGACGGCGATGACGGCCACGGGCGGAAGGTGCAGAGCGAGGATGCCGGCAGCGACCAGTACTCCCAGCAGCGTTCCGACAAGGCGTTGCAGTCCGCGGATCAGTCGTGCATTCACACGAGCGCCACTGACCGCCGCCACTGCACCGACCATTGCCCAGTACCAGTGGGAGTCCAGCAGCGCGAACCCGATCACACCCGCGAGCATCGCGGCCGCCCCAACGGTGACCGCCATCTCCCACGCGATGTTTCCCACCCGCCGGGGCGATATGCCCGGTGTCGCCGTCGGTATGGAGCGCGCGGCGGCGACGACGGTCACCAGCAGTGCGAACATGACACTCGCTCCTCCGACGATGATGACGTTGAGGAGACTCATGGCGGATGCGGGGATGCTGGCCGTCGCGCCGGTCGCGAACACCACGAAAAGCGATCCGGGCGGATGCCACCGCATCGCATAGGCGACCAGGGTGATCAGTGACGCGACTGCGGACACCGCGACCACCGACACCAGTGCCGGTGCCCCGACCACGGAGAGCCCGGTGCCCGCGAGCATCGCGCCGAGCAGAACACCACCGGCGCTTGCCTGCATGCGCACGCGGTCCGCGAAACCGTCGTTGCGGCCGTACAGAGCGGCGAACGCTCCGAAGCTCGCATAGATGCTGAGGTCGAGCCGCCCGACCGCCCACAGAATCAGTAAGGGCACGCCGACGCTCACGGCCGCTCGCAATGCAACCCGGTGATCGCCGCGGGAAGGGACGATCCGAAACACCCCCGTCCACACACGCCCCCCGGAACTCGCCACACCTCAAGCGTAGAGAAGGAATCGCAACGTCGATCGCAGAAGACCGTGCCATGGCCGACAGGCAGCCTGGTGCCATCGTCATCGACACGGCACACGCACGGCCAGACCAGGTTGCGGAGCCGCGGCTGTTCATCGCCGTCGTCCTGGATTACGCTGAGCAGGCGCCGCGCGCGAGTGCGGCGCGCCTCTGTCGCGCGTGTACCCGATACGGCGACGAATCTGGGGAGAACGATCACGAACGGCATGCGAGAGCCCGGGCGCCCGAGCCTGTGGCAGCGGCGATTGATCCGCGTCGCCGCGTCACTCGTCGCGGTCGCCACCGTGACGGCGGGCTGGTATCACGTGTCAGTGCAGCCGGAGCCCCCCGTGGCACAGGTCGCCGTCGGTGCCCCGCAGGCCGACGCGGCCGTTGCCGATGCCGTCACCGAGTGGCCGACCGTCACGATCCCGACTCCGGATGCGTCCGACGCACACCTGCTGATCTTCGGGGAGCGCGAGAATTCGCCCAAGCCGGTGGTGCTGTGGATCCACGGCGGGGGGTACGTCTCCGGGTCGGCGGCGAGACTCGCGCCGTTCACTCGCCGGCTCGCCGGCCAGGGCTACATCGTGGCGAGCCTCGACTATTCGCTTGCGCCCGAGTCGCGGCATCCGGTTCCCGTTCGGCAGGCGAATGCCGCCCTCGGGTTCATCCGTGACCACATCGCCGAGTATGGTGGCGACCCGCAGCGCGTCTTCGTCGGCGGCGACTCCGCCGGTGCGCAGATCGCGAGTGAACTGGCCGTCGTCGTCACGAACCCCGTGTTCGCCGGCGTCCTCGCGCTGCAGCCGTCGCTCGACAGCGCGAGCCTGCGGGGAGTCATCCTCTACTGCGGTCTGTTCGACATGAGCACCGTCGCAGCCACCCGCTTCCCGCACCTGCAGCGCTACATGTCCTCGTACACCGGGTACGACGACTGGGAGCGCGCGCCCTTCATCGCTCAGCTGTCGACGACGGTGCAGGCCAGCGCGGCGTATCCGCCGACGTTCCTGACGGTCGGCGACGCGGATCCGTTCCAGTCCCAGTCGAAGGAGCTCGCCCGTGCGCTGCACTCTCGAGGCGTCGTGACCGACGTGCTGTTCTGGAAGGATGGTGGCCTGAAGCACGAGTACCAGTTCTCGTCGAGCCTGCCGCAAGCTCGCACCGCTCTCGAGCGCACCGTCGCCTTCATCGAGGCGCACAGCGACTGACCGTGGGGTGACTGCGACCGGCTGTTCGCGGATTTGCCGGTCCCGTTGGCGCTCCGATCTCGCAGCTCCGGTTGCCGCCGGCCGCCCTGGCCGTCGAGGGTCCTCTAACCCGCGATGCGGGGGAATGACCAGGTGCCGTCGAGGATCTCCGGGCGCGGCCGGTACAGGCGCACGAGGTAGTTCCATCCGTCGGTGATGGGGATGACGTTGGGGACGTCCGGCGGATAGTCGCCGAACCGCACTGTCGTGGAGCCGTCGGCGTCCTTGGCCCCGGTCACGCTGTTGACGGTGTAGGCGTCGCGGGGATTGGCCTCGAAGAATCCCTGAGCGTTGTAGACCGAGATGGACCAGAAGCCGTCCACCGGGACATCGCCGACGGTGAGCTCGTAGCGTCCGAGGGGAAGGCGGGGGTCGACACCGACGTAGCAGGCCTCCGAGGTGGGAAGCCCACCCCAGCCGGCGGCGGTGCCGATGAGATGCCGTACCGGCTCGACCTCCTCTTCGGTCCCGAACATGTGGTCGAAGCCGGTGAGGTTGCGAGCCAGCGCGAGCAGCGCGTCCCTCGTCTCATCCAGGGATGTCTTGTCATAGTCGGGATACTCGAAGGCCGCGGCGGATTCGCCCGTCAGCCCGATCTCATCCTGGATCGCCGCAACCGCGGTGACGTCAGCCGGATCGGCGGGATCCACGAGGGTACGCACCGCGACGACGACGTGGTCGCTGCCGAGTTCGTCCGTCGTGAGGTCGTAGGCGCCCGGTTCGTGGAAGATCGCCCGGACGTAGTGGTCCTGGTTGACGACCATCGCCGACAGATAGCGGTCATCGTGTTCGGGAAGGGTGAGCTTCGCGCCGGAGCTCACGTCGACGACGGCGAAGCTGTAGAGCGTGTCCCTGTTGAGCCGGATCACGGCCTGATCGTCGATCGCGGCGGGCGCTCGGTTGTGCAGGAACACGTTCACGCCGCCTGCACTCTGCTGCAGGTCGTGAAACATCCGATCCGTCTCGGCGCGAGGGAAGTTGTCGGTGTTCACGAGGATGACCACACGCTGATCATGGCAGGCCGCCGACCGGAACGCGAGAACAGCGGCCGCGGTTGACCTGCAGACAGGTCGGACGCCATCATGAACGAGCCGGCCGCGCACGCAGCGGACCGAGAGCTGTCATCTCATCGCGCCGCAGATCAGAGGGTCAGAATGCCGGACACCACCTGCCATATGTCCATCTCGCTCGACGGGTTCGTCGCCGGTCCGAGCCAGAGCCGCGAGCATCCGCTCGGCCGGCGTGGACAGGAACTGCACCGCTGGCATCTCGGCGACGAGCGCGCCAACGAGGCGGATGACAGAGCGGGCGGATGGCTGATGCGCCCGCGGGGCGCGTACGTGATGGGCCGCAACATGTTCGGCCCGATCCGCGGGGAGTGGGACGAGGACTGGCGCGGCTGGTGGGGGCTGGAGCCGCCCTACCACGCACCGGTCTTCGTCCTCACGCATCATGCGCACGATCCGATCGAGATGGACGGCGGAACGACCTTCTTCTTCGTCACCGACGGCTTCGATGCCGCCTATGCGCGCGCGCAGGAGGCGGCGGGCGACGACGGTGTGGACATCGCGGGTGGCGCCTCCACCGTGCGCCAGGCGCTCGCCGCCGGTGTCGTGGACGAGCTGACGCTCGACATCGCCCCCGTCCTGCTCGGCTCCGGTGAGCGCATCTTCGACGGCCTCACCTCGTTCGGCTTCGAGCCCGTCGAGGTGCTGCATTCGCCGCTGGCCACCCACATCCGCTACCGTCGGGCTGCCGCGTCGTCGGCCGGGCCGTCAGCGTGACCGCTGGTGTTCGAAGCCGTCGAGGAGCCAGTTCAGTCCGTCGGTGAACAGACGGTCGTCGGCGGGCGCATCCGATCCGTTCTTCCAGAGGGTCGCGAATCCGATGACATAGACGTCGATGGCGGTGGCGAGGGTCTCTGCCCGTCGGCCCTCCACGCCCGCGCCCGACAGCACGGCGAGGGTTTGGTTCGTGTGCGTGAGCATGTTGGGGCCGGGCGTGTCCGACTGCAGGCTCGCCGCGACGATCCAGGGATGTCTCGTGCCGATCTGAATCGTTCGCCGTGCGATCGCGAACAACGCCTCTCGCCAGTTGTCCGGAATGTCCTCGAGGACGATTTCACTCATGACGTTGTCGAGCATCCGGGAGATGAGATCGTCTTTGCTCGTGATGAAGGAATAGAGGCTCATCGGGCGGGCGCGCAGCGCTGCGGCGACGCTGCGGATGGACACGGATTCCAACCCGTCGTGGTCGGCGATGTGCACGGACGCAGCGACGATGGATTCGAGGCTGAGCGGTGCCCGCTCCACGCTGTGATCGGACGTCATGGCCTCACGATACAGCGTATCCACCATCTTCCCGGCCATCAATCGGTGCGCTCGTCAAGGGGTATGGGCGCCCGTGCTCCGCGAGTGGTGCCAGCACGAAGGAACAAGACGGCAGACACGGACGCGTCGAACGCGGAGCGCATCGATTCCAGGGCGACGTTGACCATCGTGGCATCCATCTGAACCGCGAAGGTGCCGACGATGACCGCGATGGCCAGCTTGATCAGGGTGGGCGTGAGGCGCGTGTCGTCCGCGCGCCCGGTTGAAGCGACAGCCATGATGTTCCCTTGCCGAGGGTCGTACGATACGGTGTATCGCATGCGACGACCTACGGTACCACGAGAGCGATACGGTGTATCGCTCTTTTCGGGCGATCTCACAGCAAGCGGCGGGCGTGGCGAGCCGGTGGGCCGGTCCCGGGGGAGCCGGTGAGCGTGCGGCACCCGTGGGCACGGCTTCTGGCCCTGCTGATCGACTGGGTGTGCATCCTCGCCTGGGTGGCGGTGACGGCAGCGGTGGGGATTCCGCTGTACCTGACCGGCGCGATCGGGCCGGTGTCCCCGCTCGCGTTGAACGTCATCGCGGGAGCCGTGATGGTCGTCCCGGTCACGATCGCCCTGGCGGCGTTGGAGTCCACCGCTGGACACGCCTCCCTCGGAAAGCGAGCCATGGGGCTCGTCGTGGTCCGTGCGGGAGGCGACGCACCCGTCCGATTCCCTCGTGCCCTCGGGCGCACCGCGCTCAAGATCGCGCTCCCATGGACGCTCGGACACGCCGCAGTGATCGGACTCTCCGCGTCGAGCGCATCCGACTCCGTGCCCGCGCCCATCGCAGTGCTGACGGCGGCCGCGTATGTCCTGCCGATCGCCTACATCGTCTCGCTGTTCCTCGGCAGCGGGCGGACACCCTACGACCGGATCTGCGCCACGAAGGTCATCGCAGCGGCATCGGGACGAAGGACCTCACCACGGTCGCGACGATGACGCGACGGGCCTCCGCGCTTCGAGCGCGGAGTTCTGCCCTACTCGCCGGGTACGACCTCGCAGTCGGTCCCGGCGCGGGGTGACCGTGTCGTGGGATGTCGGCCCCGGCCGTCAGCCGCCCGTCAGCAGTGCGGCCGTCTCGGTCAGTGTGATCTGCGGCGGATACAGTCCCATCACGTGCACGGCCGCATCGTGGTTCTCGGCGGTCGAGCCGGCGCAGGCGTCGGTGACGACGGTGACGAAGGCGCCGGCATCCGCCGCCGCCAGCGCGGTGGAGATCACACAGCAGTCGGTCGAGACCCCGCACAGGACGAGCCGCGGCGCCGGACCGGTGATGGCGGTCAGCTCGGGACCCCACTTGCCGAAGGTCGGCCGGTCCACCGTCGGGCGTGCCGTGAGCGAGCGCGCGGCCGGCACCAGCGCATAGAGCGGGTCGCTTTCGGCCTGGTCGGCGAACGGCCACGCCGCGAAGTACGCGCCCCAGCTCGTCGCCCGATCTGCCGTGGGCACCCAGCGGGTGACGATCACCCGATCGCCGTGCGCGGCGGCCAGCTGCCGAATGCGCTCCATCGCGGCCGGGAAGAACGGCGAGCCCCAGGGCGATTGCGTCGAGGCGAAGATCTCCTGTGGATCGATCACCACGAGCCAGGCGGCATCCGCGGTCATACGGCCTCCTGTGCCCGGATCCGACGCGCCGAGGCGAACCAGGTGACCAGGAACGAGAGCACCAGCGCGAAGAAGACGCCGAGGTTGGCGTAGGCCCAGTCGCCGCCGCGCCCGCCGATCAGGAACAGGAAGTAGCCCTGCCAGTTGTTCCAGGCGGCCTCGTCGGCGAAGTTGTTCACCACGAAGCCCCAGCCGATGACGGATGCCACGACCATCGTGATGATCGCGGTCCAGTTCCACGAACCGTAGCGACCCTTCGGATCGAACAGCGCCTCCTCGTCATAGTCCTTGCGACGACGCAGGATGTCGGCGATCAGGATGCCCGCCCACGACGCGAGCGGCACGCCGAGCGTGATCAGGAAGCTCTGGAACGGGCCGAGGAAGCCCTGCGCGAAGAACACCACCCAGATGGTGCCCAGAGTCAGGATCACGCCGTCGATGGCCGCCGCCGAGGGGCGGGGGATGCGGATGCCCAGGCTCAGCAGGGTCAGGCCGGACGAGTAGATGCCCAGCACCGCCCCCGAGACCAGCGCCAGGATCGCGGTGATCAGGAAGGGGACGAGCACCCAGACCGGGAGGATCTGCGCGAGCGCACCGATCGGGTCGTTGCCGATCGCGGTGGCCAGATCGGCATCCGATCCGCCCAGCAGCAGGCCGAACACCACGAGGATCACCGGGGCGATCGACCCGCCGAACGTGTTCCACCCGATGATGGCGCCGTCCGACGCCGTGCGCTTCTGATAGCGCGACCAGTCGGCGGCGATGTTGATCCACCCCAGCCCGAAGCCGGTCATCACCATGACCAGCGCGCCGATGACCTGGCCGATGCTGCCGTTCGGAAGGGCCATCACGGCGCCCAGGTCGATGTGCGGGATCGCCAGGATGATGTACAGGATCGTGACGAGGCCGGTGATCCAGGTGAGCACCGACTGCAGCTTCATGATCGTGTGGTAGCCGAGGACGGATGCCGTCACGATCAGCGCGGCGACCACGACGAGCGCGATCAGCTTGACCGCCACCCCGCCGTCGCCGCCGAGCTGGGTGATGATCGTGGCGGTGGCCAGCACCGCCATGATCGCCAGGAACGTCTCCCACCCGATCGAGGTGAGCCACGACACGATGCCGGGGACCTTCTGCCCGTGCACGCCGAACGCCGAGCGCGACAGCACCATCGTCGGCGCCGAGCCCCGCTTGCCGGCGATCGCGATCAGCCCGCAGAGGAAGAACGAGACGACGATCCCGATCACCGAGACGAGGGTGGCCTGCCAGAACGAGATCCCGAAGCCGAGCACGAACGACCCGTACGACATGCCGAACACCGAGACGTTCGCGGCGAACCAGGGCCAGAACAGGTCGCGCGGCTTGGCCGTTCGCTGCGACTCGGGGATGATCTCGATCCCCGTGCGCTCGATCAGGGTCGAAGCGGGCAGGGACTCGTCGGTCGGAGCGGACACGGGGCCTCCTCGGTGGCGCGGCCGTCAGGGCGATCGGATGTCCCCATCCTGGCACCGCGCAGCCCACAGCGGTCGCATCCGGCGTGGTTGCATCCGCAGCGACGACGGAGCACGCTGGGAAAACCGAGGAGGGGCCATGAGCGCGAGACGCGCCGGAGCGACAGGAGGAACCGTCGCGCTGGCGGCGATGCTGACGGTCGCGCTGATGGGCTGTGCGCCGACCGTCCAGCCCACGGCATCCGCACCCACGGCGTCCCGCCCCGCCCCGACCGGGTCGACCTCGTCCGGATCAGCGGTGCAGACCCTGGCCGCACCGACGACCCTGGCCGAGCACCTGGACGCACCCTGGTCGGTCGTCCCCCTCGCAGATGGCGGGGCGTTGATCTCGCAGCGGGGCGACGGCCGCATCCTCGAGCTGACCGCCGCCGGACGGACCCGCGAGGTCGGCACCGTGCCCGGCGTGGTCGCCTCCGGCGAGGGCGGCCTGAACGGCATCGCGCCGTGGACCGGCGACGGGACGTGGCTGTACGCCTACCACGCCGCCGCGCACGACAACCGCGTGGTGCGGATGCCGATGGTCGGCGATGCCGGCTCGTATCGGCTGGGCGCGCCCGAGACCGTGCTGAGCGGCATCCGCAAGGCGTCCTTCCACAACGGCGGCCGACTCGCGTTCGGTCCGGACGGAGACCTGTACGTCACCACCGGCGACGCCGGCGAATCCAACGACGCGCAGGATACGGGCAGCCGCAACGGCAAGATCCTGCGCATCACGCCCACCGGCGACCCGGCACCGGGCAACCCGTTCGGCAACGATGTGTACAGCTACGGCCATCGGAACGTCCAGGGCATCGCCTGGACGGCGGATGGGACGATGTGGGCCAGCGAATTCGGGCAGAACACGTGGGACGAGCTGAATGTGATCGTCCCCGGCGGGAACTACGGCTGGCCGGTGGTCGAGGGCATCGCCGGCGACGACCGGTTCCGCGATCCGATCGCCCAGTGGCCGACCAGCCAGGCCAGCCCCAGCGGCCTGGCCGCCCTCGGCGACACGCTCTACCTCGCCTGCCTGCGCGGCGAGCGCCTGTGGCAGGTGCGCACCTCCGGCGACACGATGATCGGCGAACCGGTCGCACTGCTGTCGGGGCACGGGCGCCTGCGGGACGTCGTGGTGGCACCGGACCAGAGCCTGTGGGTGCTCACCAACAACACCGACGGCCGCGGCAGCCCGCGTGCCGGCGACGACCACCTGCTGCGGGTCGCGGTGCGGCAGGAGGCCGCGGGGTAGCGTGGCGACATGACGACGCTCGGACGCGGCAGGCAGCCCGGTGGCACGCATATGGTCGAGAACCAGCCGGAGTGGCGGGTCGATCTGGACGAGTACGAGGTGAACGCGCCGCTGCGCGAGGCGGTGGCCGCATTCGGCGGAAGCTGGGCCGACGCCGAGCTGCACGAGGCGGGCCGTCTCGTCGGGGAGCGCGCCTTCCAGCGCGACGCCCAGCTCGCGCACCAGCATCCGCCCGTCGCCCACACCTTCGACCGCTGGGGCTTCCGGCTGGACGAGGTCGAATACGACGAGTCCTACCACCGGATCATCGGCGCGGCGGTGGCCCACGGCACGCACACCTCGGCGTGGGCCGACCCGCGCCCGGGCGCGGCCGTCGCCCGGGCGGCCGCGTTCATGCTGTTCGCGCAGGTCGAGCCGGGGCACGCGTGCCCGATCTCGATGACGCACGCCGCCGTGGCATCCATCCGCGAATCGCCGTGGGTGGCGGACGAATGGATGCCGCGGCTGTACGCCCGCACCTACGACCGTCATCTGCTGCCGGCCCCGGACAAGCCCAGCGCCCTGGTGGGGATGGCGATGACCGAGAAGCAGGGCGGCTCCGACGTCCGTGCGAACCGGACCTCCGGCGTGCACACCAGCGGTCACAGCTACCAGCTCACCGGGCACAAATGGTTCTGCTCCGCGCCGATGTCCGACGCGTTCCTCGTCCTGGCGCAGACGCGAAGGGGCGCGCAGGAGGAGGGGCTGTCGTGCCTGTTCGTCCCGCGTGTGCTGCCGCACGGCGAGCGCAACGTGTTCCGGATCGAGCGGCTGAAGGACAAGGTGGGCAACCGCTCGAACGCGTCGGCCGAGATCGAGTTCGACGGCACCGTGGGGATCCTGCTGGGCGAGCCGGGCCGCGGCGTTCGCACCATCATCGAGATGGTGCAGCGCACCCGGCTGGACTGCGTGCTGGGCACCGCGGCCGGAATGCGCCAGAGCGTCGCCGAGGCCGTCTGGCACGCCCGGCAGCGGCGGGCGTTCGGCCGACTCCTGGTGGAGCAGCCCGCGATGACCGCCGTGCTGGCCGACCTCGCCCTCGAGTCCGAGGCCGCCATGCTCGTCGGCCTCCGCCTCGCGCAGGCGTTCGAGGCGGACGCCACCGACACCGACCTCGCCTTCCGCCGCCTGGCGACCCCGGTGACGAAGTACTGGGTGTGCAAGCGGGGGCCGCAGCACGCCTACGAGGCGATGGAGTGCCTCGGCGGCAACGGCTACATCGAATCCTTCCCGCTCGGCCGCCGCTACCGGGAGCAGCCGGTGATGGCGATCTGGGAGGGTTCCGGCAACGTCATCGCATTGGATGTGCTGCGGGCGCTGTCGCGCGACCCCGACTCGGCGGCCGCGCTGCGCGACGAGCTCGAGGCCGCGAACGGCGCCCATCGGCTGCTGGACGCCCACACCCGGCGCACCCTGGCGCTGCTGCACGAGGTCGGCGGCGCCGACGTCGACGCGGCGCAGGCGCAGGCGCGGCGCCTGTCCGAGGCCCTGGCGCTGGCGCTTCAGGCCAGCGTGATGGCGCGGTTCGCGCCGACAGCCGATGCGGAGGCGTTCATCGGGGCCCGACTGGGAGAAGATCGGTCCTGGCAGTACGGCACGCTGCCGCGCGGGACGGATGCCGCGGCCATCGTCGCGCGGCACTGAGCCGGACCCGGGTCAGGGGTAGCGGCTGGGCTGCGCGCACATCACGAGGACGGCGATGCCGCCGAACGGGACCAGCGCGAGGAAGATGAATCCCCAGTGGAATCCGGCGTCGCGCAGGCGGCGGACGGTGACGGCGAGGTTGGGGACGATGACGGCGACGCCCCAGAGCACCAGGACGACCCAGATCAGGCCGAGGAACGCCGTCGGGCCCATGGGGTAGCGGCTGTACCCGGCGAACGCGGTGCCGATGCTGAGGACGATCACCAGCAGGTAGAAGGCGGCGACGATGATCGCGTTGAACAGCGTCCACCACCAGAACTCGGGGCGCGTCGCCCGGCCGTCGAAGGTGGCGTACTTGGCGAAGACCGTGCGCAGCGCGCCGCCCATCCCGGTGACCAGGGGGCGGTCGTCGGCGTGTGAGCGCCAGACCCCGACGGGCGGGGGAGCGTAGCTGCCGTATGGTGTGCCGCCGGCCGGGTACTGCGCGGGGCCCGCCGGAGCCACGGACATCGCCGGCGGTGCCGGGGGTGCGGCCACTGCCCGGGTCTCGGTCGACCACGCGGTCCCGTTCCACCAGCGCTCACCGCCGGAGCCGCTCGGGTCGGGGTACCAGCCTGCGGGCGGCTGCGGGGTGCTCGTGCTCACGGCGTCGTCTCCTCATTCGCGCGGGTGTCTTCACCGTATCGCGTCGGGGCGTCCTGCCCACAGCCGTGCGCGCGCCGGGCCGTCCTAAGCTGTCGGCGTGAGGCGTGCGCGAATCCCCCTGCTGTGCGGAACGACGATGCTGGCGCTGGCCGCGGCATCCGTTCCCGCGCACGCGGTGACGCCCGCACCCACCGCGCCCGCGTCGGCTGCCGCCTCGGTCACTGTCCGGGCCGCGACCGCGGATGAGACCGACGCGGCCGCCTTCGACCGGGTGCAGGCCATGTCGCTGCGCGAGAAGGCCGCATCGGTGATCATGGGCCACATCCCGACCACCGATCCCGGCACGCTCACGGACTACATGTCCTCCACCCACGTCGGCGGGTTCATCCTGATGGGCCCCAACATCCCGGCGGACGAGCCGCGGCTGCGCGCGCTGACCTCCGCCCTGACGATCGACGCCGACATCCCGCCGCTGATCGCGGTCGATGAGGAGGGCGGCGACGTCACCCGGCTGCCCTGGGACCACTTCCGGGCGGGCGAGGGACTGCAGGGCGCCTCTGACGCCGAGGTGGAGGCGGCGTTCGCCGGCCGCGGTGCGCTGGTGCAGCGCGCGGGGATCGGGGTGAACTTCGGCGTGATCGCGGACGTCACCGCCGACCGGCGCTCGTTCATCTTCGACCGGGTGCTGGGCACCTCGCCGAACGACGCCGCCGCCCATGCGGCCGCGGCCGTGCGCGGTGAGGGCGACCAGGCGCTGACCACCCTGAAGCACTTTCCCGGACACGGCGCCGTCGAGGGCAATTCGCACGTGATGATCCCGGCCACCGCGATCTCGAAGGCCGACTGGGAGAAGACGGACGCCGTGCCCTTCCGGTCCGGGATCGACGCCGGGGCGCCGCTGCTGATGTTCGGACACCTCGCCTACACCGCGGTGGACCGGGCACCGGCATCCCTGTCCGCACACTGGCACGAGATCGCACGCAGCGAGCTCGGGTTCGACGGGGTGGCGATCACGGACGATCTGGGGATGCTGCAGGCCTCCGGGGTGGCAGCCTACCGCGACCCGGTGGCCAACGCCGTAGCCGCCATCGCGGCGGGCAACGACATGGTGCTCTCGGTGATGTTCACCACCCCCACGTCGGCGGACCGCATCACGGACGGCATCGTCGCGGCGGTGGGGGACGGCACGCTGCCGCCCGACCGGCTGGAGCAGGCCGCCGAGCGCGTCATGCGGTTGCGGCTGCAGACCGCCGGCGACGGACGAGGGATGGTTCCCTGTCCGGACTGTGCGCCGGTCGACTGATCAGACGTGCATGATCAGGCGTGCATGATCAGACGGCGATGCAGTCCAGCAGGCGGTGCCGGAGCGTGTTCGCGCGGTCGGCGAAGCCGCGCTGGCGGCGGACGTACTCGGCTTTGCCATCGGCGGTCTCGATCGGCACCGGCTCGCCGACCCATTCGCGCAGCTCGTACGGCGAGGCCTGCATGTCCAGAGAGCGGATGTCGCGGGCGAGCTCGAAGGCATCCAGCAGCAGGTCGCCGGGCGCCAGCGGCCCGAGCTTCACGGACCACTTGTACAGGTCCATGTTCGCGTGCAGGCAGCCCGGCTGCTCGCTGCCGGCCTGGCCGTCGCGCGAGAGCGGAACGGCATTGCGGGGTGCGGCATCCGGCGTGAAGAACCGGAACGCGTCGAAGTGGGTGCATTTCAGGTCGTGCGCCTCGACCACCGCGTCGGTCTCGCCCTGTCCGAGCCGCAGCGGAATCGGATGCCGGTGCTCGCGCTGCCGGTACACCATCGCCCACTCGTGCAGGCCGAAGCAGCCGAACCGCGCGGGGCGATCGACGGTGGCGCGCAGGATGCGGGTGATCGCGTCGATCAGCGGCGCCTTCTCCTGCCGGAACGAGGTCGCGTCCACGCACGCGCTGCCGGGCTTCGACCCGGCGGTGTACCAGCGCTTGTGTGCCCGCTCCTGTGCGTCCTCCAGTTCGACGCCGGCCCCGGGGTGCCACGTACGCAGCACCGCCGGCTTGTACGAGTAGTACGTGAACAGGAAGTCCTCGACGGGATGCTTCAGCCCCCGCGCCGCGCGCTCGCGGTGCCCGGCGGTGAGGGCGTCGGCGCGGGCGCGGTGCGCGGCTTCCCGGGCACGCCACTCGGTGCCGCGCAGCACCGTCGGAGGAGGGGCCAGGAGCGTCATCCCTCCAGGGTAGGCGTGCGCCGCCGACTTCCGCCGCACTGCTTGACAGGTGACTAATTGGTCACCTAACATTCAGAGATGGATGACGACGACCCGGTCTTCAAGGCTCTGGCCGACTCGACCCGCCGCCACCTGCTGGACCAGCTCTTCGAGCGCGATGGCCGTGCACTCGGCGAACTGGACACGGACGTGGAGATGACGCGCTTCGGTGTGATGAAGCACCTCAAGGTGCTTCAGGACGCCGGGCTGGTCACCTCCCGCAAGGTCGGACGGCAACGGCTGCACTTTCTCAATCCGGTGCCCATCCGATTGATCCACGACCGGTGGATCAACAAGTACACCGAGCGGCGCGTCAGCGCCCTCACCGAACTCAAGAAGAAGTTGGAGGGCGAGCAATGACCATCACAGGCATGCCCACAGGCACGACCACCCAGGTGTACCAGGTCTTGATCCGGGCCAGTGCCCAGCAGATCTGGGACGCCATCACCACGCCGGAGTTCACGAGCCGGTACTTCCACGGCGCTCTCGTCGAGACGACGGGTGAGACCGGCACCCCGTTCCGGTACTACGCTCCCGACGGCACCACGCTGTGGGGCGACGAGATCATCGAGGAGGCCGACCCACCGCACAGGCTGGTTGTGCCGTGGCGTTCGCTCTACGACGACGAGATGGCCGCCGAACCGCGCAGCCGGGTCACCTGGACGATCGAGGAGCAGGGGAGCGGTGTGTGCCTGCTCACCGCCGTCCACGATCGGCTCGAGAACTCGCCGAAGACCGCCCGAAGCGTCGGCGGCATCGGCTGGCTGACCGTCATCGACGGGCTCAAGACGGTGCTCGAGACCGGAGAGCCGCTCTTCGCTCCGGACCCGGCGGCCTGACCCGGCACCGTCTCACTCGTCGTCGACCGGCTCGATCAGCTCGGGGCCGTTGTTGCGCACGTTGCCGACGGCCCTGCCGACGGTGTGATCGGCGAGCGTCTCTGCCACGTCGGGCGCCGCATCGATGGCGGCGTCGAGGATGTCGCCGACGTTCTCGGTCGTCGGATCGAGCCACGCATCGGCGAAATCGGGGTCGAGGAACAGCGGCATCCGATCGTGGATGGAGCCCAGACGTCCGATCGAGTCGCGGGTCAGGATCGTGAAGCTGAGCACCCAGCGAGCCGGGTCGTCGTCGGCGAGGGCCGGGTTCTTCCACCACTCGTACAGGCCCGCGAAGAACATCGGCCCGTCGTCGGCCGGGTGGATGTAGTGCGGGGTCTTCGCGCCGTCGACGGTCTTCCACTCGTAATAGCCGGATGCCGGGACCACGGCGCGGTGCTTGATGAGGGCGTTGCGGAACATCGGCTTGTCCTCGACCTCTTCGGCCCGGGCGTTGAACGCACGCGCGCCGATCGACAGGTCCTTCGCCCATGCCGGGACCAGCCCCCAGCGTGCCGATTCGAGCCGTCGCGTGGGTGGTTCGGTCTTGCTCGAGTCGAGCACGATCGCGGCGCTGTCGGTCGGCGCGATGTTGAAGCTCGGCGCCGGCAGCTGGTCGCCTTCGACGTCGACGCGCAGCACGCCCACCAGCTCGGACCCGACGTTTGCCACCACGAATCGTCCGCACATGCGCATCAGCCTACGTGCGGCCGGGGACACCGGGGCGGCGGTCGTACCGCGGGGGTGCCGTGGTGCTCGAACGGACGACGAGACGGAACGGGAAGACCGTCGTGGCGGGCAGGAGCGCGTCTTCGGCGTCGGACAGGCTGAGCAGGAGGTCCGCCGCACGGCGCCCCTGTTCGGCGGGACGCTGCGACAGCGTGGTCAGTGCGAACATCCCGGCTGCCTCGTGATCGTCGATGCCGATCACCGATAGTTCATGCGGCACCGCGATGCCGAACTCCCGGGCGGCCACGAGCGCGCCGAACGCCATCTCGTCGGAGCCCGCGAACACCGCGGTGGGGCGTGTGTCCGGGTCGCCGAACAGATCCCGTCCGAGCTCGTAGCCGCCGGGCATGCTCAGGCGCCCCTCGCGCACCCGCGCGGTCGGGTCCAGCCCCGCCGCCGTCATCGCCTGCTCGAAGCCGCGCCGCCGCATCCCTCGCACACTCTGCGAGACCGCTCCGGCGCCGGTCCCGGCCAGATGGGCGATATCGGTGTGGCCCAGACTCAGCAGGTGCTCGGTGGCGAACCGACCGGCAGCCACCTGGTCGATCGAGACGGAGGGCAGCAGCCCCTCCGCGCTGCCGACCGCGAGCATCGGTCCGAGACCGCGCAGCCCGGCGACGGCGTCGACCCCGGGCTGCATCCCCACGGCGATCAGGCCCTCGAACGGGCCCTGGGCGACGAGCCCGCCGAACGCGAGTTCCCGGTCCCCGCGTGTGCGCGCCACCCAGAGGGTCATCTCGCGACCGGCCTCCAACAGCGCCTTCTCGATGCCTTCGACCACCCGGCTGTAGAACCACCGCTCGAGAGTGGGCACGATCACGGCGAACGGCGGAACCGATCCGCCGGCAGAGAATGATGCCACGGGCAGGGGCCCGGCAGCCGGTCGTCCGGGCAGCGCCGGGCGATCGCCTCGCCGACGAGGGCGCGAGGAGTGTGCCGGGGGCGCGGTGCTGCTGCGGACGATCAGCTCGACCGGCATCTTCACGGCGCGCCGTCGCGATGCCCGGCCCGCCAGCTCGTCCAGCAGCAGGCGTGCGGCCGCCGTGCCCTGCGCGAACGGATGCTGTGCCACGGTCGTCAGACCGAAGGACGCCGCCAGCGGGTGATCGTCGATCCCGATCACCGACACGTCCGCCGGCACGGCGAGCCCGTGGTCGCCCAGGGCGAGCATCGCGCCGATCGCCATCTCATCGGAAGCGGCGACGACCGCCGTCGGCGCGTCGGCGCCGGCGTCCAGGAACGCGCCCACCCGGCGCCGTGTCGCGGTCATGGAGAACCCGCCGTCGATCGAGCGGGTGGCATCCTCCTCGATCCCCGCCGCGCGGAGCGCCCGCTCATACCCGCGGCGCCGATCACGGGAGACGCCGCTGTTCCGCCCGTGCTCCTCCTCGCCGCCGTCGATGAGCAGGATGTCGCGGTGGCCGTGATCGAGGAGATGCCCGATCGCCTGCTGTGCCGCATCCGCCTCGTCGATGCCGACGTGTCGCAGCCCATGGATCCGGCCGCCCACCACCACCGACGGCAGCTCGATCTGCGTCAGCTGCTCCCGCTCGTCCTCGGTCAAGTCGATGCTCAGCGCCAGCAGCGCGTCGCCGCGGCGACGGAGCGCCGAGCCGTGGAACAGTCGTTCCCGCTCGCCCGGCCCTCCGCCCAGGAGGAACAGGACCATGTCGTAGCCGGCAGCGCGCAGTTCGGTGTCGACCCCCTCGATCACGGCTGCCGGGAACCAGCCGTCGACCGCGGGCACGACGACCGAGATCGCCATCGTGCGGCCGCTGCGCAGACCGGCAGCCGACGACGAGGGAACATAGCCCAGCTCATCGGCGAGGCGGACGATCCTGGACCGGGTCTGCTCGGACACCTGGGGCAGCCCCCGCAGGGCGCGCGAGACCGTGGCGGTGGAGACCCCGGCGGCATCGGCCACGTCCTTGATTCCTGCCATGAGCGCGGTGCACCAATCCGGGAAGGGTCTCAGCCCTTGGTCGCGCCGGCGAGCAGCCCGCGGACGAAGAACCGCTGGAGCGCGAAGAACACGATCAGCGGAACGATGATACCGAGGAACGTACCCGCCGACAGCAGGTACCACTGCTGCCCGTACGTGCCGGACAGGTCGGTCAGCAGCTTCGTGATCGGCGCGTTCGCCCCGGGGGCGAAGATCGTGGCGACGAGCAGATCGTTCCAGACCCAGAGGAACTGGAAGATCGCGAACGCGGCGATCGCCGGCATCGACAGGGGCAGGACGATGCGGAAGAACATCTGGCCGTGGCCGGCACCGTCCATCTTTGCCGCCTCGATCACATCCGTCGGGATCGCGGCGACCGAGTTGTGCAGGATGAAGATCGCCAGCGGCAGCGCGAACATCGTGTGCGACATCCACACCTGCGCGAAGCTGGAGGACAGCCCGTTCAGATCCAGCCCGGAGAAGATCGGGACGCCGAACAGGGTCAGGCCGTTCGAATAGAGGCTCAGCAGCGGGACCAGGGCCATCTGCAGAGGCACGACCTGCAGGGCGAACACGGCGATGAACAGCGCGTCCTTGCCTCGGAAGTCGACCCACGCGAATGCGTACGCCGCCATCAGCGCGATCGCGATCGGGAAGAACGTGGCCGGGATCGAGATCGTCAGCGAGTTGATGAACGATTCGCCGACGGTGATCGTGTCGTTGAAGTTCAGCGTGTCGATGTAGTTCTCGAGCGTGAACTGCGGATTGGTGAATGCCGTCCACCAGCCGCTGGTGGTGATGTCGGCCGGCGGGCGGAACGACGAGACGAACAGCCCGAAGGTGGGGATTGTCCACACCACAGCGAGGATGACCGCCGCGACCGTCGCCCACGGACTGGTCAGCCGCCGCCGGGTGCGGCGCAGGGGCCGTCCGTCCGCGGACATCCTGCTGCGGGCGGGCACTGTGACCTGCTGCGTCGCCGTCATCCGAGCTGCCTCTGCTTCCTGACGTTGCGCGCGTTGTAGACGATGAACGGCGTGACCAGCACGAAGATCAGCAGCGCGAGCGCAGCGGAGTGGCCCGACTGCGGCGGCAGGATCCGGATCTGCTTGACCATCTCGTAGCCGAGCACGGTGGTGTCGTTCTGGCCGCCGGTGGTGGTCGCGATGATGTCGTACACCTTCAGCGAGGTGATCGAGATCGTGATCCAGACGACGATGATGGTCGGCCGGATGCCGGGGACGGTGACGTTCCAGAACCGCTGCCAGGCGTTGGTGCCGTCCAGCTCGGCGGCCTCGATCTGGTCGCTGGGAACGCCCTTGATCGCCGACGAGAGCAGCACCATCGCGAACCCGGTCTGGGTCCAGATCAGGATGATGATCAGCAGGAACATGTTGACCGGGTAGCTCTGCAGCCAGGGCACCGGCTCGCCGCCGAACCACACCACGATCTGGTTCAGCAGACCGATCTGCGCGCCCTGGGTGTAGTCGAAGAAGAACTTGAAGATGATGGATGCCCCGACCAGTGAGATCGCGACGGGCATGAAGATGAACACCTTCAGCACCTTCTCGCCGCGGCTGCGATCCACGAACACGGCGTAGGCCAGGCCCACGGCGGTGGCCAGGACCGGAGCGATCACCACCCAGACGATCGTGTTCACGAACGCGATGAATCCGGTGCTGCCGCCGGAGAAGACCCAGGTGAAGTTGTCCAACCCGACGAAGTGGGTCCCGTCGTTGCTGAGGAACGCGTTGACGAGGGTCTGCAGCGCAGGAAACACCAGCCCGATCAGCAGCAGCACGATCGCGGGGGACAGGAACGCGAGAAGCTGCAGCACGTATCCGCGCCCGCTGCGCGCCCGGTAGTCGAGCAGGAACAGGCCGCCGCCGAGCACGGCGCCCACGATCAGCACCCAGAAGGCCCCCGCCGCGACGCCGAACAGCAGAAGGAGGACGACCGGCACCCCGATCGCGACGGCCAGCCGCATGATCGAGTAGCCGCGGCCGGGGCGGGGGGCGACCTCGACGAAGAACAGGATCAGCCCGATCGCGGCTGCGAACACTGCGATCACGATCGGGATCTGCGCGAGCGAGGGCAGCCCCGCCAGCATCGTGAAGAACGCGGACATGCCCCGCTCCGGTCCGTCCGGTCAGTCCGGCATCAACTCGTCGGCCAGGCCGCCTGGATCTCCTTCTCGACGTCGGCTTGGGACTTGCCGTTGATCCAGTCGACCATCCCGGTCCAGAACTCGGTCTCCACGACATTGGGCATCGCGTCGTCCGCACCGAAGCGGAACGTCGTGGCGGGGTTCTGCAGCGTCTGGATCGCACTCTTCAGCAGCGGGTCCTGCTCCTTGGCGGCGTCCAGCCCCTTGTTCGGGCTGATGAACGATGCGTCCTTCACGGTGATCAGGCTGTTCGCCCAGTCGGCGCTGGACAGATACTCCATGAGCTTCTGCGTGGCCGCGTTGGTGTCGAACGCCGCGGCGAAGTCACCGCCGCCGATCACCGCATTCTGCCCGGCCGTGGGGCCCGGCAGGGGGAACGCCCAGATGTCGCCGTCCGGGCCGACCTTCGGCGTCGAGCCGGACGCGGTCTTGGCGGTGGCGAAGCTGGCCTCCAGGAAGGTGGCCTGGTTGGTCAGCGCGCACGTGCCGTTGGCCAGAGGCGTCGCGACGTCGGCAAAGGCGGTGGAGTTGATCGACTTGACGTTGCCGAACCCGGCGTTGACGTACTTCGGGTCGAGCAGGATCTTGCCCAGCTGGGTGAACGACTGATCGATCTGCGGGTCGGTGAACTTCGTCGTGCCCTTGACCCACTGATCGTAGACGGTGGGACCGGCGTCGGCGAGGACCACTTCGGCGAGCTGGTCAGCGCCGGGCCATCCGGATGATGTCCCCGAGTTGAACCCCGCGCACCACGGCGCCTTGCCGGTCTTCTGCTGGATCGTCTGGGTGAGCGAGAGCAGCTCGTCGTACGTCGTGGGCACCGACACGCCCCACTTCTTGAACTGCGCCGGCGAGTACCAGATGTAGCCCTTGACCGAGGCGTCCATCGGCGTGCCGTAGATCTTTCCGCCGCTGGTGACGTAGCCGGTCCAGTCGGAGGAGAAGTTGTTCTTCACGTTGGTCGCCGTCGCCGCGTCGACCTGCTTCACCTTGCCGGTCTGGATCGCACTGGCCAGCAGGCCCGGCTGCGGGAACATCGCGATGTCGGGCAGGTCGTTGGCCTGGATCTTGGTGGCGATGTTGGCCGTGAAGTCCTTGTCACCGGTGTACTTGACGGTGATGCCCTGCTGCTTCGCCCACGAGGCCCAGGATGCCTCGAGCTCGGTCGCCTCGGTGCCGGTGTCGGGCGTGTAGATCGTGACCGTGCTGGACCCCTTCGCGTTCCCCGAGTTCCCGCTGCCACCGCCTCCGGCCGCACAGCCGGTCAGCGCGGCGCCGGCGACTGCTGCGAGGGAGACGGAGATGAGTGCCTTGCGGCGCATTCCTGAGCGCATGATGACCTCCTTGTCGGAGTGCCCGTGCGGCGATCAACGGGTGGCGGGCGCTTCGCGTTTCTCGATCCCCACGGTAGATCCGATGTCCGGCGCCTGCAATCGTCTGCAGTAAACGATTGCATATGGATCCGCTGACCGTCGGTCAAGCGCCGGCTGTGAGGGCCGGGGCAGCGTCGAACCCGTCGTGTCGCCCTCAGATGGAGTCCGGATGGTCCTCGCGGATGATGCCGGCGTCTTCCAGCCGATCGAGCAGGGCGGCGCCGTCCTCGCCGGTGACCCAGGGGACGTCCGAGGCGGAGTGGTCGTTGACCGTGGTCCGCCCGCCGGCCAGCATCGCCTCGGTCGAGGACAGCCGCCGGATGGCGATCGCCGCCACGTTCTGCGGATGGGTGCCGGTGAAGGTCGTGTAGATCGCGTCGTCGTGCTGACCGTCATCGCCGACCAGCAGCCAGGCCACATCGGGGAACTCGTCGGCCAGACGCACCAGGTTCGACTCCTTGTGCGCGGTGCCGCTGCGGAACCAGCGATCGTGCGTCGGCCCCCAGTCGGTGAGCAGCAGCGCACCCGGCGGGAACAGGTGCCGGCTGAGGAACCGCAGGAGCGTCGGGCCCACGTTCCAGGCGCCGGTGGACAGATACACGACGGGGGCGCCGGGGTTCTCGCGCACCAGGCGCTCGAGCAGCACCGACATGCCCGGGACGGGCTGACGGGCGTGCTCGTCCACGACGAAGGAGTTCCACGCCGCCACCAGCGGCCGCGGCAGCGCCGTGACCATCACGGTGTCGTCGACGTCGCAGACGACGCCGAAGCGCACGCCGGCGCCGATCACGAACACCCGGGTGTCGACCGCCTCGCCGTCCTCGACAGACATCGAGACGGTGTGCCAGCCGGGGGACAGGCTCGCCGGCAGCACGGTGTCGACGACGCCGCCGCGGTCGGCGACCACCTCATGGTCGACCCCCTCGATCTGCACGCTGACCTGCGCGAACCCGATCGGCACCGATGCGAAGCTGCGCCATCCGCGGACGCTGCCGTACTCGCCGGTCGCACGCTGCCGCACGGGCGGCGTGATCAGCACGCGGCCGAGCACCCGCACCCAGCCCTCGCCGCCGTATCCCGGAAGGGCCGAAACCGTCGGGGTCAGTCCGCGCCGTCGCGCGCGACGCTCGCGCCAGGCGTGCAGACGGTATTCCATCCGCGCCAGCCACAGCACATCGGCGCGCCGCGCCGCGGCAGTGTTATCCGGCATCCGACTCAGTCTCCCACGTCCGCCGACATCGTGTCGGGCGGGCGGGGGAGTTCGACCTCCTCTGCCTCGGCCAGATGCCGGCGTTCGATGCGCTCGAGCACCTTCTTGGCCACCAGCATGAGCAGCAGGAACGCGAGGAGGACGCCGACGAACACATAGCCGGCGAAGTGCAGCTGATCGGCCAGGTCGCGGTACGTGCTGGCGGTGACACCGGCGACCGCGACATACACGCCGGCCCAGACCAGGCATGCCGGCGTGGTCCAGGCGAGGAAGCGGCGGTAGCGGAAGCCGCTCATCCCCACCGTCAACGGGACGACCGAGTGCAGCACCGGCAGGAAGCGCGAGACGAACACGGCGATGCCGCCGCGCCGGTTCAGATAGCGCTCGGCGCGCTGCCAGTGCGCCTCGCCCACCCATCGGCCGACACGGGAGTGCCGGATGCGCGGACCGAGGATCCGCCCGAGCCAGAACCCGATGCTCTCGCCGATGAGCGAGCCGACCAGGACCGCCGCCACCAGCAGCACGCCCTCCCACGGCGTGACCACCGCGGTCGCGGCGATGATCACGATCGTGTCGCCGGGCACGAACAGGCCGACCAGGGCGCTGGTCTCCAGCATCATGGCGAGACCGGCGAGGATGACCCGCAGCACCGGGTCGACACTCTGCACGGCATCGAGCAGTCCGGTGAGCAGGTCGTTCACCAGCACGAGCATAGGCGGGCCGGGACCTTCTAGCCTGGGAAGGTGCTTCGGACCTTCACTCTGCAGCGGGCGCCGTGGCGCGATCCCGCCGAGACATTCCTCGCGCTGGCGGCGCGCCACCCGCATGTGTTCTGGCTGGATGCCGGTGCCGCCGCCGATGCGGGGTGGAGCTGGGTGGGCTGGGGCGAGCCCGAGGATGCCGCCGCCGTCCGGGCGGCGCGGGCGGTGCGAGCCGGCGAGACAGAGGGATCGCCCTTCCGGGGCGGCTGGGTCGGCTGGGTCGGGTACGAGCCGGGCGCGGCCGCTGCCGGGGCACCCGCAGCGGACGAGGATCCCGCGGTTCCCGCGGAGCTGTGGCTGGCCGTGCGGGGACTGGTCGCCTTCGACCATGCCAACGGTCGGATGAGCATCGGCGGAGACATCGACCCCGGGGCATCCGCCCCTCCGGCCCCGTCGCTCACCGCCCCGCCGCGTCGCGCGCACGCCCGCCACACGCCGCACGAGTACACCGCGCTCATCGAGCGCTGCCGGGACGCGATTCGCGCAGGTTCCGCCTACCAGCTGTGCCTGACCACCCGGTTCGAGGTGGAGGACGAGATCGATCCGGTCGCGGCCTACCTCGCCCTGCGGGCTGCCGCTGCGGCCCCCTACGGCGGCATCATCCGCAGCGGCGACGCCGCCCTGCTCAGTGCGAGCCCGGAGCGCTTCCTGCAGGTCACCGACGACACGCTGCGCACCCGCCCGATCAAGGGCACCCGCAAGCGGGGCGAGGATGCCGCGGCCGACGCCGCGCTGGCGGCCGAACTTGCCGCCGACCCGAAGGAGCGCGCCGAGAATGTCATGATCGTGGATCTGATGCGCAACGACCTCGCCCGGGTGTGCCAACCGATGACCGTCAGCGTGGAGCGTCTGCTCGAGGTGGAGTCGTACCCCACCGTGCACCAGCTGGTGAGCACGGTCGCCGGGCGGCTGCCCGACGCGGCGACGGCCGGCGATGTGCTGGAGGCGGCCTTCCCCGCCGGCAGCATGACCGGTGCCCCGAAGCTGTCGGCGATGACGATCCTGCACGAGCTCGAGCGGGCCCCTCGCGGGGTCTATTCCGGCTGCTTCGGCTGGATCGGCGCCGACGGCGGACTCGACCTGGCGATGGTGATCCGATCCATCGTGGTCCGGCCCGGCGGCGCGTATGTCGGAGCCGGGGGTGGCATCACCTGGCGGTCGGTGGCCGCCGCCGAGGTCGCCGAGGTCGGCCTGAAGGCGCGGGCACCGCTGGCGGCGCTGGGCGCCGACGTGCCCGAGGGCTGGTGAAAACCGCCGGTCGGGTACCCTGAAAGGTGCGCGTTTGCGCGTCCTCCCGAATTCCCGATTGGCTCCCTTCGTGTCACAGACCACCTCTCCTGAGACCGCTGCCGCGTCCGACGGCGGCTACGACCCGCACGCCATCCAGACGAAGTGGCAGCGGCTCTGGTCTCAGCGCGATCCGTTCCGCGCCGGCGGGGACGACGACACGCGGCCGCGCAAGTACGTGCTGGCGATGTTCCCCTACCCGTCGGGCGACCTGCACATGGGGCATGCGGAGAATTATCTGTACTCCGACATCGTCGCCCGCTACTGGCGGCACCGCGGGTACAACGTGCTCAACCCGATCGGCTGGGACTCCTTCGGCCTGCCCGCCGAGAACGCCGCCATCCTGCGCGGCGCCGACCCGCGTCAGTGGACCTACGCGAACATCGAGCAGCAGAAGGCCGGATTCCACCAGTACGGCGTCTCATTCGACTGGAGCCGCGAGCTGCACACCTCCGACCCGGAGTACTACCGGTGGAACCAGTGGCTGTTCCAGCGGCTGTACGAGCGGGGGCTGGCGTACCGCAAGTCGAGCGCGGTCAACTGGTGCCCGAACGACCAGACGGTGCTGGCCAACGAGCAGGTGGTGGAAGGGCACTGTGAGCGCTGTGGGGCGGAGGTCGTGAAGAAGAAGCTCACCCAGTGGTACTTCCGCATCACCGACTACGCCGATCGTCTGCTGGACGACCTGGACACGCTCGAGGGGCACTGGCCGCAGAAGGTGCTGCAGATGCAGCGCAACTGGATCGGGCGCTCGACGGGTGCCGACATCCACTTCGAGATCGAGGGGCGCGCCGAGAAGGTCAGCGTGTTCTCCACCCGCCCCGACACGCTGTACGGCGCCACGTTCTTCGTGGTCGCCCCGGACTCGGACCTGGCCGCCGAACTCGCCGCCGAGGCGCCGACCGAGGTGCGTATGCGCTTCCAGGCATATCTCGAGCGGGTGCAGAAGCAGACCGACATCCAGCGGCAGAGCACCGACCGTGAGAAGACCGGGGTGTTCCTGGAGCGCTACGCCGTCAACCCGGTGAACGGGCAGCGCCTGCCGATCTGGGCGGCCGACTACGTGCTGGCCGACTACGGCCACGGTGCGGTGATGGCCGTGCCCGCACACGATCAGCGCGACCTGGACTTCGCGCGCGCGTTCGACCTGCCGGTGAAGGTGGTCGTGGACACATCCACCGGCGCCGAGGGCGAGCCGTCCCTGCAGGAACGCGATCCCGCCGTCACCGGCGTGGCGCTGGCGGGCGAGGGGCGGATGATCAATTCCGGTCCGCTGGACGGCCTGGGCAAGCAGGATGCCATCGCCGGCATGATCGCGCAGCTCGAGGCGACCGAGGGCGGCCACGCCGCCACCACGTTCCGGCTGCGCGACTGGCTGATCTCGCGGCAGCGCTTCTGGGGCACGCCGATCCCGATGGTGCACACCGATGACGGACAGATCGTGCCGGTGCCCGCCGACCAGCTGCCGGTGCTGCTGCCGGACGTGGCCGGACTCGACCTGAAGCCCAAGGGCACCTCGCCCCTGGGCGCGGCGACCGAGTGGGTCACCACGACCGACCCCGCCACCGGGGCGCCGGCGCGTCGCGATCCTGACACGATGGACACCTTCGTGGACAGCTCGTGGTACTTCCTGCGCTTCCTGGCCCCGCAATCGGCGACCGAGGCGTTCCCGCCCGCACAGGCGGCCCGCTGGGCGCCGGTCGACTTCTACATCGGCGGCGTCGAGCACGCGATCCTGCATCTGCTGTATGCCCGCTTCATCACCAAGGTGCTGCACGACATGGGGCTGGTGGACTTCGACGAGCCGTTCTCGAGCCTGATCAACCAGGGCATGGTCATCCTCGACGGCGCCAAGATGTCCAAGAGCAAGGGCAACCTCGTACTGTTCCAGGAGGAGCTGGACGCGCACGGCGCCGACGCGCTGCGCGTCGGCCTCGCGTTCGCCGGACCGGTCGAGGACGACAAGGACTGGTCCGATGTGTCCACCACCGGGGCGACGAAGTTCCTCGCCCGTGCGCTGCGGGTCGCCCACGACGTCACCTCAGCGGTGGGCGCGGATGCCGCGACCGGCGATGCGGCGCTCCGGCGTGTGACCCACCATCTGCTCGCGGACGCGCCGGGCCTCGTGGAGCACACGAAGTTCAACGTCGTGGTCGCCCGGCTGATGGAGTTGGTCAACGCCACCCGCAAGACCATCGACACCGGCGCGGGCGGTGCCGACGCGGCCGTCCGTGAGGCCGCCGAGACGATCGCGCAGGTGCTCGACCTGATCTCGCCGCACACCGCCGAGGAGATGTGGGCGGTGCTCGGACACGAGCCGTTCGTCGGGCTGGCCGTGTGGCCCGCCGCCGATCCGGCCCTGCTGGTGGAGCAGACGGTGACGGCGATCGTGCAGATCGACGGCAAGGTGCGGGCGACGATCGAGGTGCCCGCCGGCATCGACGCGGACGCCCTGGAGGCACTGGGGCGAGCCGATGAGCGGGTGCAGCGGTCGCTGGCCGGCCGGGACGTCGTCCGGGCGGTCGTGCGGGCGCCGAAGGTCGTCAGCCTGACCACGAAGTAGCGGTTCCTCCCCAGCCGGGCGAGGCGGGCGCGTTGTCCACCGATGTGCCGGACGGTCTCCGGCGCCGGCGGTGCGCGGCCTAGCGTGGTGCGGTGTCGCCCTCCGAGACCGAACAGCGGCTGCCGGCCCGACGTCGTCTCGGGCTCGGGGCGGTCGTGGTGGTCGCCCTCGCCGCCCTCGCGGTGACGGTGGGCATCGGCATCCTGCGCGGGCAGGGCGCGCCGGCCGATGTGGTGGCGGTCACGAGCACTCCCGTCGCAACGCCGAACGCGGCCGAGCTGTACGTGCACGTCTCGGGGGCGGTCCGCGAGCCGGGCTTGTACGTCGTGCCCGCCGGTTCGCGACTCGTCGACGCGGTCGCCGCAGCCGGCGGGTTCGCGAAGGACGCCGCCCGCGATGCGGTGAACCTGGCGCGGACGGTCTCGGACGGCGAGCAGATCGCCGTTCCCCGGAAGGGCGAGGAGACGGCGCCCGCCGCCGGCCCGGGCGGTGGCACGGGCCCGGGTGGCGGCAAGGTGAACCTGAACACCGCCGACGAGGCGGCGCTGGACACGCTGCCGCGGATCGGCCCCGCGATCGCGCAGCGGATCATCCAGTGGCGCGAGGACAACGGCCGATTCACCAGCGTGGAGGACCTCCTGGCCGTGCCCGGCATCGGCGAGAAGATGCTGGCGTCGCTGCGGGACCTGGTCACGGTGTGACGTGCGGGCGCGCGGACTGCGTCTGGTGCCGGTCGCAGCGGCGGTCTGGATCGTGGCAGCCGTGGCCGTGCTCGCCCCGGCCGCCGCCGGGTTCGTCGCCGCCGGACTCTGGCTGGGCGCGGTCGGCCTCGCGGCGATGGTCTGGCGTGCCCGGCGCGGGCGGATCGTCTGGGTGATCGCCGCGGTGAGCGTGGCCGTGGCGGCGGCCGCGGCATCCCACTCCGCCCTGGCGCAGCCGGCGCGTGAGGCCGCGGTGACGCTGGCCGTGGACGGCGGCCGGGCGATCGAGGTGCACGCGACGGTGGTGGGCAAGGCCGAGCGCACTGCGGGCGGGGACATCGCGTTCGATGCCCGCGCCCATCGGATCGACATCGGCCCGACCCGGCACGCCGTGGATGTGCCGGTCGTGATCCGCGGCGACGCCCGGCCGGATGTCGGGGCCGAGGTGGTGGCCTCCGGCACGGCGGTGCGCGCGGATGCGGGCCGCCGGGCGGTGCTGGTCGTGCGCGCCTCGCGCGCGCTGCGCACCGTCGCGCCGCCGCACGGCGCGGTCGCCGTCGCCGCCGATCTGAGACACGCGCTGGCGCGCGCGACCGACGGTCTGCCGGAGCCAGCCGCCGGCTTGATCCCGGGCCTGGCGGTGGGCGACACCGGTGGAGTCAGCGCCGAGCTCGACGCGGCGATGAAGGCGGGCTCCCTGTCACACCTGACCGCAGTCTCGGGGGCGAACTGCGCGATCGTGGTCGGACTCGCGTTCGGGGCGGCGGCGCTGTGCGGGGCGCGCCGGTGGGTGCGGGTGCTCGCCGGCATGCTCGCCCTGGCCGGCTTCGTGCTCCTGGTCACGCCCGAGCCGAGTGTGGTGCGGGCCGCCGCGATGGCCGCGATCGCGATGCTCGGCGTCCTGCTGGGACGTGCCGGCGCCGGCATGGCGCTGCTGAGCTCGGCGGTGGCGGCGTCGCTGGTGGGCGACCCGTGGCTGTCCGGATCGATCGGCTTCGCACTGTCGGTCGTGGCCACGGCAGCGCTGCTGCTGCTGGCCGGACCGCTCGCCCACGGACTCGCGCGGTACCTGCCGCGGGCGCTGGCTCTCGGGCTCGCGGTGCCGCTGGCCGCGCAGCTGGCCTGCGGCCCGCTGCTGATCCTGATCAACCCGGCTGTGCCGCTCTACGGGGTCGTGGCGAATCTGCTGGCCGCGCCCGCGGCCCCGGTCGCGACCGTGCTCGGCCTGGCCGCATGTGTCGCCGCGCCGATCCCGGTGCTCGCCGCCGGCCTGGCCACGCTGACCTGGCTGCCGGCGGCGTGGATCAGCGCGACGGCGCTCACCGCGGCCGATCTTCCGGTGGCGGCGGTGCCCTGGCCCGAGGGGCTGATGGGCGCGGCATCCCTGACCGCCGTGGGCGCGGCGGTGCTCGTGCTGGCCCTCCCGCCTCGGCCCGGGCGCCGGGCGCGAATCGTGCGCCGGATCGCGGCGGCTGGCCTGGCGACGGTGCTGGGCGTGGGCATGGGGACGACGGCTCTGCGCACCGTCGCCGGGCCGTTGACGCTGCCCGGCGACTGGAGCATCGCCGCGTGCGACGTGGGCCAGGGCGACGGCCTGCTGGTGCGGTCGGCAGGGGCGGTCGCGCTCATCGACACCGGACCAGATCCCGAGCCGCTGCGGGCCTGTCTGGACCGATTCGCGATCCGCCGCATCGACCTGCTCGTGCTCACCCACTACGACATGGATCACATCGGGGGAGTGGCCGCCGTGGTCGGCCGCGTGGGGCGTGCGCTGCATGGCCCGCCCGGCAGCGCCGGGGACCGGCGCACGCTCGACACCCTGGATGCGGGCGGGGCCGAGATGATCGATGCGTCTGCGGGGATGAGCGGACGCCTGGGCGCCGCCACCTGGACCGTGCTGTGGCCGCGCGCGGGCGACCGGGCGTTCCCGTCGGGCAACGAGGCCAGCGTGACGCTCGACATCCGCGGAGGCGGCGTGCCGGCGGCGATCTTCCTCGGCGATCTGGATGCCGTCGCCCAGCGGGCACTGCTGGCCGGCGGCGCCCTCCGCCCGCCCTACGCCGTGGTGAAGGTCGCCCACCACGGGAGCGCCGACCAGTCCGCCGAGCTGTACCGCGCACTGGGGGCGGCGGTGGCGCTCATCTCCGTGGGCGCGGACAACGACTACGGTCATCCGCGGGCATCCACGCTGGCGTTCCTGCGGGCCGACGGGTGCCTGATCGCACGCACCGATCAGGACGGCGTCGTGACCGTGGCATCCGTCGACGGCGGGGTGCGGGTGTGGCGCGAACGCGCCCCTCCCGCGGCGGCCGGTGTCTGGGCGGGCAGAGTCGGGACTGCTGGCTAGGCTGGGGGCATGCCCGCACGCCGCCCCTCTGCACGGTCCTCGACGTTGCGCACGGCCATCCCGCAGCTGGACTGGCGGACGCCGCAGCCCGCGCCGATCGTGCTGGTGTCCGGCCCCGAGGATGTGTGTGCGGAACGAGCCATCGGAGCCGTGCGGGACTATCTGAGGGCCGAGGATCCGAGCCTGGAGGTCTCCGACATCCGCGCCGACGACTACGAGGCGGGCACGCTGCTGGCGCTGAGCTCGCCTTCGCTGTTCGGTGAGCCGCGCCTGATCCGGGTGACCGGCGTCGAGAAGGCGAGTGACGCGTTCCTGACCGAGGCGCTGGGCTACCTCGAGCATCCACAGGACGGCGCGACCGTGGTGCTGCGGCACACCGGCGCCACGGTGCGCGGCAAGAAGCTGCTGGACGCGATCCGCGCCGGCTCCGGCGGGGGCGTCGAAGTCCCGTGCCCGGCGGTCAAGCGCGACGGCGACAAGCACGACTTCGCCGCAGGCGAGTTCCGTGCCGCACGCAAGAACATCGCCCCGACCGCGCTGCGCGCGCTGGTCTCCGCGTTCTCGGACGACCTGACCGAGCTGGCCGCCGCCTGCCAGCAGCTGATCGCGGACGTTCCCGGGGATGTCACGGCCGAGGTGGTGCAGCGCTACTACGGCGGTCGGGTGGAGACCTCGGCGTTCACCGTGGCAGACACCGCCATCGCCGGCCGCTACGGCGATGCGCTTCTCACGCTGCGCCATGCGCTCGCGTCCGGCGCGGATCCGGTCCCGCTGGTGGCCGCGGTGGCGATGAAGCTGCGCACGATGGCACGGGTGGCGGGCAAGCGCGGTTCGTCTGCGGCGATCGCCGCCGAGGCGGGGATGAAGGACTGGCAGGTCGATCGGGCCCGTCGCGATCTGGCCGGCTGGAACGAGCAGAGCCTGGGCCGTGCCATCCAGGCCACCGCGCGGGCGGATGCCGAGGTCAAGGGCGCCTCACGCGATCCGGTGTTCGCGCTCGAGCGGATGATCACGGTCATCGCCACCCGGGCGCCGTTCGGCGGCTGAGTCCCCCGAACAAGCTGAGTCCCCCGAACAACGAGAAAGCCCGCCCCGCGTGTGCGGGACGGGCTTTCGTCGGAGAGGCTGCGCCTCAGAGCGCGGCGACCTGCTTGGCGATCGACAGACTTGCGGTTCGCGGCCTGGTTGCTGTGGATGACACCCTTGCTCACAGCCTTGTCGAGCTTGCGACCGGCGCGGCTCAGAGCCTTCTCAGCGGCGGCCTTGTCGCCGGCGGCGATGGCCTCGCGGGTGCGGCGGACCTCGGTCCGCAGCTCGCTCTTGACGGCCTTGTTGCGCTCGCGGGCCTTCTCGTTAGTCTTGTTGCGCTTGATCTGCGACTTGATGTTTGCCACGTGTGGACGTTCTTTCGTTCAGGGTGATCGGATGAGTGCCGCGGCGCACGAGAGGGGCGCCCCGCGGCGTGTGCGGGAAAAACCCACACGCAAGCCAATGGTCGAGTCTATCAGGAATCACACGTCGCCCTCGACGTCCCCGCGAGCCTCGGCGCTGCCCGTGCTGCCGGTGCTCGCGCCAGCGCACTCCCCGTCGCGCTGCTGTTTTCTGCTTGCGCGGGCGTTCTATTCGGGCGCGGATGTCGGAAACGGCAGCGCGACCGCGAGTGCGGCGGCGTACTCCCCGTGGCGCTGCCGTTTTCCGCTTGCGCGGGTGTTTTATTCGGGCGCGGATGTCGGAAACGGCAGCGCGACCGCGGGCGTTCTATTCGGGCGCGGATGTCGGAAACGGTAGCGCGAGCGCGGGCGCGGCGGCGCACCCAGGTTGCGCTGCTGTTTCTGCTTGCGCGGGTGCTTTTTTCGGGCGCGGATGTCGGAAACGGCAGCGCGACCGCGAGTGCGGCGGCGCACCCAGGTTGCGCTGCTGTTCTCTGCTTGCGCGGGTGTTCTATTCGGGCGCGGATGTCGGAAACGGCAGCGCGACCGCGAGTGCGGCGGCGCACCCCGTGGCGCTGCCGTTTTCCACTCGCGCGGGTGTTGTATTCGGGCGCGGATGCCGGAAACGGCAGCGCGAGCGCGAGTGCGGCGGCGCACCCAGGTTGCGCTGCTGTTTTCTGCTTGCGCGGGTGTTGTATTCGGGCGCGGATGTCGGAAACGGCAGCGCGACCGCGAGCCGAGCGAGCGCGCGAAGCGAGCGGGGAAGGCCGCGGACTGGCGCCCAGGGGCGCGCGTGCACGATGATCGATACACCCCGACACCCGGCCCCCACTCGCACGACGACGTCCGAGGAGCATCCATGACGCCTTCCCCTTCCTCCGCACGGCCGAAGGTCGGTCGGGGCTGGCTGCTGCTGTTCACGCTGGCGTGGCTGGCGATCTGGACCGTGCAGCTGACTCCGGTCCAGCTGCTGCTGCCCACGCAGCTGGACACTCCGGGCGAAGCCGACACCTGGGTGCGCGGCGTCGTGTCGTCCGGCGTCGTCCTCGGGGTGGGCGGACTGGCCGGCATCATCGCCGGCCCGTGGTCGGGCGCCCTGTCCGACCGGACGCGTACGCGATGGGGGAGGCGTCGCCCGTGGGCGCTGGGCGGCAGCTGGCTGACCGCCCTGTGTCTGCTGCTGACCGGGTGGGCGCAGGGTCCGGTGCTGATCGGCCTCGCGTGGACCGGCGTGGCCGTGGGCATCGCCGTGGCCTCGGCGGCCTTCACCGCCCTGATCGCCGACCAGCTGCCCGACTCCCAGCGGGGCGCGGCATCGGCGGCGGCCAGCTCTTCGCAGGCCGTGGGCATCGTGCTCGGCGTCGGCGCGGTCGTCCTGCTCGGGCTGAGCATCGTGGCCGGCTACGTCGTGCTGGCGGCATTCGTCGCGGTCGCCGGCACGATCACCGCGATCGCGCTGCCGGACCCGGATGTCCCGGCCCGGGCGCCGCGCACGCGTCGCGGCGTGCCGTGGGAATCGCTGCGGGACCGCGACTTCGGCTGGGTGGTGTGGGGACGGTTCGTGACCAACGTCGGCAATGCGCTGCCGACGACGCTGTTCCTGTTCTTCCTCATGTACGGCCTCGGCCAGCCGAGCGCGCTGGCCCAGGACAACCTGCTGCTCGTGATCGTGGTCTACACGATCTTCGTGGTGGCCGCCTCGGTGCTGGCCGGATGGTGGTCCGACCGCACGGGCCGCCGCCGCGGGCTGACCGTGGCATCCGGTCTCGTCCAGGCCGCGGCCGCCGTCATCATCGCCGTCGCGCCGTCGTTCACCACCACGATGATCGCCGCCGCCCTGCTCGGCGTCGGCTACGGCGCGTTCTCGACGGTCGGGCTCGCGTTCGCCACCGACCTCCTGCCGCACGCCGAGGACCACGCCCGCGACATGGGCCTGGTCAACACCGCCGCCGCGCTCGGCCAGCTGGTCGGCCCGTTGGTGGGCGCCGCGCTCGTGGCCGCGGTGGGCGGGTTCTGGCTGCTCCTCGTGGTCAGCACGGTGCTGTCGGCGGTCGGCGCGATCATGTCGGGATTCGCGCGGGATCGCTCGCTGCGATCGTCGCCACGGCCAGATCCAGCAGTGCGTTGAACACGCGCGGCCGCATGGCCGTGACCAGATGCGTGGTGCGCGGCACGACGATCAGCTCGGCGTGCGGCGCGAGCGTGCAGAACAGCCGCTCGTTCAGGCGCAGCTGGTCGAACTCGCCGTTGACGAACCACAGCGGGATCCGGATGCGGCCGACCGCCTCCAGCAGATCCAGGACGGACAGGCTCTTCAGCGCCACGTCCTGCGCGGCGAACGCATAGCCGCCCGCGCCGAAGTCGGCACGGGTCTCTTCGGGGAGCGTCAGCTGCAGCACCCGGTCGGCCAGCCACTGTCCTTGGTGCGGCAGCCCGTTCATGCCGCGGGCCAGGAGCCGATAGGCCGACAGGCCCAGTCCGCGCGGGATCGCCGTGCACGATGCGGCGATGAAGGCCGCCACCGGCGGCGGCTGCCGCTGCCCGACGTACGCCGTGCACAGCAGACCGCCCATGGAGTGCCCGACCAGGAGCACTGGTCCGCGAGCCGCGGCATCCGTCACCGCGGCGTCGATCGTGGCGAACGCCTCGTCCAGCGTGAACGGCTCGGTCATCCGGGTGCCGTGCCCGGGCAGATCCACCGCGGTCACCGGGATGCCGTGCGAGTCCAGATGCGCCACCTGGGCGCGCCACATGGTCGCGGAGGTGCGGATGCCGTGCACCAGCACCGCTTGGACCGTCATGAAGCCAGGCTAGAACCTGTCGATGCGGATTCGCCGGATCCGGCCGCCCCCGTACAATCAAGAGGACATGTCACCACGCGCCCTCACCTCGCTCGAGCCGTCCGCGACGCCGCCGGCGCAGATCCGCAACTTCTGCATCATCGCGCACATCGACCACGGCAAGTCGACGCTGGCCGACCGGATGCTGCAGATCACAGGCGTGGTCTCGGATCGCGACATGCGCGCGCAGTACCTGGACCGGATGGACATCGAGCGCGAGCGCGGCATCACGATCAAGAGCCAGGCGGTGCGGATGCCGTGGGCCGGGGCAACCGGAACCTACGCGCTGAACATGATCGACACCCCCGGGCACGTCGACTTCACCTACGAGGTGTCCCGGTCGCTGGCCGCCTGCGAGGGCGCGATCCTGCTGGTGGATGCCGCCCAGGGGATCGAGGCGCAGACGCTGGCGAACCTCTACCTGGCGCTGGACAACGACCTGCACATCATCCCCGTGCTGAACAAGATCGACCTGCCCGCCGCCGACCCCGACCGGTTCGCAGCCGAGCTGGCGAACCTGATCGGCGGCAGCCCGGACGACGTGATGCGCGTGTCGGGCAAGACCGGGCAGGGCGTCGAAGAGCTGCTGGATCGCATCGTGGCCGAGATCCCCGCGCCGTCCGGCGACGCCGAGGCGCCGGCCCGCGCCATGATCTTCGACTCGGTGTACGACGCCTACCGCGGCGTCGTCACCTATGTGCGGATGATCGACGGCACGCTGGCGCCGCGCCAGCGCGTACAGATGATGTCCACCCGCGCGACGCACGAACTGCTCGAGATCGGCGTGTCCAGCCCCGAGCCGGTGCCCTCCCGCGGACTCGGCGTCGGCGAGGTCGGGTATCTGATCACCGGAGTGAAGGACGTGCGCCAGTCGAAGGTCGGCGACACGGTCACCGACGCCCGCAAGCCCGCGCAGCAGGCGCTGCCGGGCTACACCGATCCCAAGCCGATGGTGTTCAGCGGGCTGTACCCGATCGACGCCAGCGACTACTCCGAGCTGCGCGAGGCGCTGGACAAGCTGAAGCTCTCGGATGCCGCGCTGGTCTACGAGCCCGAGACCTCGGTCGCCCTCGGGTTCGGCTTCCGCTGCGGGTTCCTGGGGCTGCTGCACCTGGAGATCGTGACCGAGCGGCTCTCGCGCGAGTTCGACCTCGACCTGATCACCACCGCGCCAAGCGTGATCTACGAGGTGACCACCGACACCGGCGAACAGGTCACCGTCACCAACCCCAGCGAGTACCCGGACGGGCGCGTCGCCACCGTGGCCGAGCCGATGGTCACGGCCGCCATCCTCCTGCCGAAGGACTATGTCGGCGCCGTGATGGAGCTGTGCCAGAACAGGCGGGGCAGCCTGCTGGGGATGGACTACTTCTCCGAGGAGCGGGTAGAGCTGCGCTACAACATCCCGCTCGGCGAGATCGTGTTCGACTTCTTCGACCAGCTCAAGAGCCGCACGCAGGGGTACGCGTCGCTGGACTACGAGCCCAACGGCACCCACGAGGCCGACCTGGTCAAGGTCGACATCCTGCTGCAGGGTGAGCGGGTGGATGCCTTCAGCTCGATCGTGCACCGGGACAAGGCGTACGCCTACGGCACGCTGATGACCGAGCGGCTGCGCAAGCTGATCCCGCGTCAGCAGTTCGAGGTGCCGATCCAGGCCGCGATCGGCGCCCGCATCATCGCCCGCGAGAACATCCGCGCGATCCGCAAGGACGTGCTGGCGAAGTGCTACGGCGGCGACATCTCGCGCAAGCGCAAGCTCCTGGAGAAGCAGAAGGAGGGCAAGAAGCGGATGAAGATGGTCGGCCGCGTCGAAGTCCCCCAAGAGGCGTTCATCGCCGCGCTCTCGGGGGACATCGAAGGCAAGGAAAAGAAATAGCCTCGCGGGGCTCGCCGCTCTACTGCACCCCCTGCGGCGCCACGGGCGCTGATCGGCGCCCCACCGCCCGCTCCGCGTCGCTGCCCAGCCACGCGGAGCGGGCGCAGCGCGCCAGCCGGACGGCGATCCAGGCGCAGGTGGCCAGCAGCAGGACGTCCGCGACGAGGGTCGCCGCCATCGTGCCGACCACCGCGTTCACGCCGATGCCCACGATCACCGGGACCGGAACCCACACCGGCATGAGCCGTGCGCGGACCAGGCCCGCGATGACGAGGATCATCCCGATCTGCGCGAGCACCTCCAGGACGAACCCGACCGTGCCCGCCGCGCCGATCACTCCGCCGCCGCTGATGGCCTTCGCCATCGTGAACGCGGCATCCTGATCGCTCTGCTCGGCCAGCGCGACCACCGCCAGCCCGGTGGCGTTGCTCATGCTGAACCCTGCGATCCCCAGGATGGCCAGGACCGCTCCGATCGTCCCCAGCGCCCCGCCCCGCGTCCGCAGCGCCTGCGTGGCACCAGCCAGCGCGGCCAGCGTGAGCATGAACCCGAAGGTCTCCAGCAGATCCTGCGCGAGGATCGTGGAGGCGTGCGCAGCCATGCTCTCGAACTGCGCCCGCATGCTGTCGTCGCCCCCACCGGCGCTCAACCCCACGGCCGCGGAGGTCACCGCCAGCACCGGTCCGAGGATGAGAGCGCCCACGACGATCCTGCGTCTCGCGGCATCCGTGCGTGTGAATTCCATGATGTCCTCCTGTTCGGTTCGGCCCGATGGTCGAATCACGCTCACGGTATGACCGGCGGCGGGCGGGGCGCGTCTGCATCGCGGCCGGAACGGGTCCGTCGGGCGGCCGAGCCGGATACCTCTCACGACAGACGCGGAGCGGACCGGCAGGCAGTACCGTGGGCGCATGGTCAGTGGTCGGCGGGGCTGGTGGACGCGGCACTGGCGAGATGCCGTGTACGACGTCTCCCCGCCGGCCATCCTTCTCGGGCTCGGGTTGATCGATGTGTTCACCGGGAGCCTGACGACTCCGATCGGTGCGGCCCCCGCGCTCACTTCGCTGGTTCCGGGTACCATCGCGTGCCTCGCCCTCCTGTTCCGGCGCCGGTACCCGCTCGCGGTCCTCAGCGTCATCCTCGTGATGGGCCTCGTACCCCCGCTGGTCATTCCGACCACACTGGGCTATTGGGACGAGTTCGCGGTGTGGCTGGTCGCGCTCTACTCCTGCGCCCGGCACCGTCCGCTCGGCTGGGCCCTGGTGGCGCTCGCGGTCAGCGCGGTCGGCATGGTGATGCTGCCGCTGGAGTTCCCCGAACTGCGCGACGCCGGCAGCATCCTGTTCAACAGCGCCATGGTGGCCGCCTCGTTCGCCCTCGGCCTGCTCGCCCGGAGCTGGACGTCGTACCGCGAGCGCTCCCTGCGCGCGGCCGCCGAGCGCGCGGTCGCCGAGGAGCGGGCCGGGCGGCAGGAGCGCACCCGGATCGCCCGCGAGCTGCACGATGTCATCTCGCACACCATCACGGTCATCGTGATGCAGGCCGGCGGCGCCCGGCTGGCGGCATCGACCGACCCGACGGCCGCCGTCACCGCCCTGGCCCGGATCGAGGCGCTCGGCCGCGAGTCGCTGACCGAGCTGCGGACGCTCCTGGAGGTGCTGCGCGAAGAACCGGACTCGCCGGACGGCACGGCGCCGCAGCCGACCCTGGCCGACGTCGACGGGCTGTGCGCGCAGATGCGCGGGCTCGGTCTGCCGGTGCGGCTGCGCACCGAGGGCGAGACAGCGGCACTGGCCCCGGGCATCCAGCTCACCGGCTACCGAATCGTGCAGGAGGGGCTGACCAACGTGCTCAAGCACGCCGGCGCCGTCGACACGCAGGTCTCGGTCCTGGCCACGGCCGGCGCTCTGATGATCGAGGTGGAGTGCGCGCCCGGCGGGCACGGCAGCTCGCTCGGCGGCACCGAGCACGGACTGCTCGGGCTGCGGGAGCGGGCGGATGCGGTCGGCGGCACGATGTCGGCCGGTCCGCATCGGGGCGGAGGCTACCTGCTGCGCGCCGAGCTGCCGGTCGCCGAGCGGGTCTCGTGAGCGAGATCTCGGTCGCGATCGCCGACGACCAGCCCCTGATCCGAGCGGGGCTGCGGATGGTCGTGGATTCGCAATCCGATCTGCGGCTGGTGGGCGAGGCCGCCGACGGCGACGCGGCGGTCGTCCTGGCCCGGCAGAGCTCGCCGGACGTCTTCCTGATGGACATCCGGATGCCGGGGATGGACGGCATCCAGGCGACCGCCGGCATCCTCGCGGCGGGGGCGTCGACGCGAGTGCTCATGCTGACCACCTTCGACGTCGACGGCTACGTGTACGACGCGCTGCGCGCCGGCGCCAGCGGCTTCCTGCTCAAGGACGCCGGCCCCGAGCAGCTGATCGCGGGGATCCGCACCGTGGCCGCCGGCGACATGCTGCTCGCACCCGTGCTGACCCGCCGGCTGGTCGAGGGGTACGTCCGGCGCCCGCGGACCGGCGGTGCCGGTCCCGGGCCGTTGACCGAGCTCACCGACCGGGAGCGTGATGTGCTGATCGCCATCGCCGACGGACTGAGCAACGTCGAGATCGGCCAGCGGCTGTTCGTCTCGGAGGGGACGGTCAAGACACATGTGAGCCGGATCCTGGCCAAACTGGGGCTGCGCGATCGTGTGCAGGCGGTGATCGCCGCCTACGAGCACGGGCTCGTCGAGCCCGGCCGACCCGACGCGTGACCGGGATGTGCACGGTGCTCCCAGCCGGACCTGAGTAGGCTGAAACGCATGCGCCGAGGGACCTTCCGGGACGAGACGGTGGACTACGCCGCGGTCGGGGCCACGCAGGCTCCGGACCTGATGCAGTACCCGCCCGAGCGCAGTGTGCCCGCCCACGAGACCTGGCGGATCGGCAGCGGTCAGACCCGCTTCGAGGCGGCCACCGAGGCGCTGCTGTCGTGGCGCGCCCAGCGTGACGGCGGCCTCACCGTGACCGACGTCCGGCCCGCCGCGGGGCCGATGTACACCGGGGTGAGCTTCGACCACGAGGGGCATCCGATCGCCCCGAGCCGGCAGGAGGCCGATCAGCGCTTCGACGCCGACGGGACGCCGTGGGTGGGCTCGGGGACGACCCTGCGCCTGCACGGACGCGTGAACGGCATGAAGGCCGACGCCGAGCTGCGGGTCATCTTCGTGGTCGAGGAGCCGCGCCGCGTGGGCTTCGCCCTCGGCACGGTCGCCGACTCCGTCGTCAGCGGCGAGGAGTCGTTCATGATCGACTGGCTCGACAACGACGAGGTGTGGTTCACGGTGCGCGCCTTCGACGCCCCGCGCTCGTTCTTCTACCGGATGCTGCCGGCGCTGGTCAGGCGCCGCCGCCGGGCCCTGTCCCAGCGGTACCTGCGGGCGATCTCGCCGCTGTACTCGACGTCGGCCTGATGGGCTCCGCCCTGCCCGACGGCGACCCCGCCCCGAGCGACGGCGCCCTGCCGGTCGATCTGCCGGTGAACGCGCACACCCCGTTCAGCGTGTACCTGCACGTCCCGTTCTGCCGCGTGCGCTGCGGCTACTGCGACTTCAACACCTACACCGCCACCGAGCTGCGCGGTGCCCGCCAGGACCAGTACGCCGACACCCTGCTGCGCGAGGTGACCCTGGCCCGCGGCATCCTCTCCGAGGCCGGCCCCGTGCGACCGGCGTCCACCGTCTTCTTCGGCGGCGGCACGCCCACCCTGCTGCCGCCGGGCGACCTCGCGCGCATGCTCGACGGGGTGCGCGAGGAGTTCGGACTGACCGAAGACGCCGAGATCACCGTCGAGGCGAACCCCGACACGGTGACGGAGGCGGTGGCCGCCATACTGGCCGCCGCCGGGGTGACGCGGCTGTCGGTGGGGATGCAGTCCGCGGTCGGGCCTGTGCTGCAGGCGCTGGACCGCACGCACGACCCCGCCAACGTGCGCACCGCGGTCGCCGCCGCCCGCAGCGCGGGGCTCGATGTCAGCGTCGACCTGATCTACGGGGCGCCCGGCGAATCGCTGGACGATTGGCGGTGCTCGATCGAGACGGCGCTCGGGCTCGAGCCCGACCACATCTCGGCGTACGCGCTCATCATCGAGCAGGGCACGAAGCTGGCCCGGCAGATCCGCCGGGGCGAGGCGCCGGCCCCCGACGACGATCTGCAGGCCGATATGTACGAGCTGGCGGACGGGATGCTGGAGACCGCCGGGTTCGGCTGGTACGAGGTGTCGAACTGGGCACGCGGCGCCGCGCACCGCTCCCGCCACAACCTGGCCTACTGGCGCGGGCACGACTGGTGGGGCTTCGGCCCCGGCGCGCACAGCCACGTCGCCGGGCTGCGGTGGTGGAACGTGAAGCATCCGGCGGCGTACGCGCAGCGGGTGGCGGCCGGGCAGTCGCCGGCCGCCGGCCGGGAGCGGCCGGATGCGGCCGCTCGACGGCTCGAGGCGGTCCTCCTGCGCACGCGGATCCGCGAGGGCATGCCCACCGCGGCGCTGCCGGCGTCGCGGCGGCCGGCGGTGGCCGGGCTGATCGCCGACGGACTGATCGACGGCGGCGAGGCTCTGCGCGGACGCGTCGTGCTCACCCTCCGCGGGCGGCTGCTGGCGGATGCCGTGGTGCGCGCGCTCACGGAGTGAGACGACACCGCCCCGGCCCGCACCTGCCCATCAGCGAACTTCGGTAGAATTGGCACTCGGAGAACCAGAGTGCCAGCAGCGCGGACGGAAGGGAGCACGAATGGTCAGCGAGCGCGGACTGCAGGTCCTGCAGGCCATCGTGCAGGACTTCGTCGAGACCCGTGAGCCCGTCGGCAGCAAGCGGATCGTCGACCGGCATGCGTTCGGCGTCTCGGCGGCGACCATCCGCAACGACATGGCGCTGCTCGAGGACGAGGAGCTGATCGAGGCTCCGCACACCTCGTCCGGCCGGGTGCCCACCGACAAGGGCTATCGGGTCTTCGTCGACCACCTGGCCCGCCTGCGCCCGCTCACCTCCGCTCAGCGGGCGGCGATCAGCGTGTTCCTGGACGGCTCCACCGACCTCGACGACGTGCTCTCGCGCACGGTCCGCGCCCTCACCCGGCTCACCGGGCAGGTGGCGATCGTGCAGTACCCGTCGTTCGCCCGGGCGGATGTCTCGCACGTGGAGCTCGTCGATCTCGGCGGTCGGGTGCTGGTCATCCTGGTCACCGACACCGGTCGCGTCTCGCAGCGGGTGGTCTCGCTGCCCGACGGCGCCGAGCCGAGCGAGGTCGCGCACGTGCGCGCCCGGGTCTCCGCGCTGGTCACCGGGAGGAGCGTCCGGGACGGCGCCCAGGCGGTGGCCGCGGCGCTGCCGCTGCATCCGGCGCCCGCCGACGCGGTGCTCGTGGCCGTGCTGCGGGTGGTCGCCGAGGAGCTCGAGGAGTTCCGCCAGGACCGGCTGCTGATGGCCGGGGCCGCGAACCTGGCCCGCAGCGAAGCCGACTTCCGCGGGAGCATCTATCCGCTGCTGGAGGCCATCGAGGAGCAGGTCACGCTGCTTCGGCTGATGAGCGAGATGGTCGCCGACCGTGAGGGGCTGGCCGCCTCGATCGGGCGCGAGAACGAGGCGTTCGGCCTGGCCGAGGCATCCATCGTCACCGGCGACTACGACGCGACCGGCGCGCGGGCGCGACTCGGGGTGCTGGGTCCGACCCGGATGGACTACCCCACCAATCTCGCGGCGGTTCGCGCCGTCGCGCACTATCTGAGCCAACTGCTCGAAGACGACGAATCGTCGCGCTGAGCGCACGGAACACAGGACGATCCCGCGCCGGCGGCGTGGGCAGGAAGGCGATTGTGGCGGACCAGGACCATTACGCAGTACTGGGCGTGTCGCGGGACGCGACCGCGGACGAGATCAAGAAGGCGTACCGCCGGCTGGCCAGAGAACTGCACCCCGACGTGAATCCGGGCGCCGACGCCGAGGAGCGGTTCAAGACCGTCACCCATGCGTACGACGTGCTCAGCGATCCCGAGCAGCGCCGGCGCTACGACATGGGCGGCGATTCGCCGTTCGGCGGGCAGGCCGGCTTCGGCGGGTTCAGTGACATCTTCGAGACGTTCTTCGGCGCGGCCGGCGGCGGCCGCGGCGGCCGTCCGCGCTCCCGGCGCGAGCGCGGACAGGACGCGCTGGTGCGCGTCGAGCTCGACCTGGGGGATGTCGTGTTCGGCACCCACCGCGACATCGAGGTCGACACCGCGGTGCTCTGCGAGACGTGCGACGGATCGTGCTGTCAGCCGGGCACCTCGCCGGTCACCTGCGAGATCTGCCACGGCACCGGCAACGTGCAGCGCACGGTCCGCAGCCTCCTCGGCAACGTCGTCACCACCGTGCCGTGCACCGTCTGCCACGGGTACGGCACCACCATCCCGTACCCCTGCGCGACCTGCCAGGGCCAGGGACGCGTCCGCTCCCGGCGCACCGTCTCGGTCGACATCCCCGCCGGTGTCGAGTCGGGGCTGCGACTGCAGCTGCCCGGCTCGGGTGAGGTGGGGCCGGCGGGCGGGCCCAACGGCGACCTGTACATCGAGGTCCATGTGGCTGCCCACGACGTGTTCAGCCGCGAGGGCGACGACCTGCTGGCCACGCTGGAGGTGTCGATGCCGGACGCGATCCTGGGCACGACCACCACGATCGAGTCGCTGGACGGCCCGGTCGAGCTCGAGGTGCGGCCCGGCGTGCAGGGCGGCGATGTGCTGACGATCAAGGGGCGCGGCATCACCCCGCTGCGCGGCTCGCAGCGCGGCGACCTGCGGGTGGGCGTGCACGTGGTCACCCCCACCCGGCTGGACGCGAAGGAGCGCGCGCTGATCGAGGACTTCAAGAAGAAGACCAAGGCGCCCGGCCCGCACCTGGCCGAGTTCCAGCAGGGCCTGTTCGCGCGGCTGCGCGACCGGTTCCGGAACGGCTGATCCGTGCCCCTGCACTTCGTCACGACGGATGCCGCGGCCGCGGCCGCCGGCGACGTGCTCACCCTGACCGGGGCCGAGGCGCATCACGCCGCCGCCGTGCGCCGGGTGCGGGCGGGCGAGCAGGTGACCCTCGGCGACGGGCGCGGCGTCTGGCTGGAAGGACGCTGCATCGCCGCCGACCCCCAGCGCGTGCTCGTGGAGGTCACCGCACGCACGCAGGTGCAGGCGCCGCGCCCCCGGCTGGTGCTCGTCCAGGCACTGGCCAAGGGCGACCGGGACGAGCTGGCCGTACAGGCGGCCACCGAGCTGGGGGTCGACGAGGTGGTCCCCTGGCAGGCGGCACGCAGCGTGTCGCGGTGGAATGACGCGAAGGCCGTGAAGGGCCGTGCACGCTGGCAGACGATCGTGCGCGAGGCGGCCAAGCAGGCGCACCGCCCCTGGGTGCCCGAAGTGGCCGAGCTCACTTCGACGCGCCGGATCGCCGCGCGGGCCGCGGCATCCCACGTCATCGTGCTGGAGCCGACCGGCCAGGTGCGGCTCAGCGCCGTCGCGATCGATTCCGCACAAGGCGAGGTGGTGCTCGTGGTCGGGCCGGAGGGCGGCATCGCCGCGGACGAGCTGGCGCTGCTGGCCGATGCCGGCGCGACCATCGCCGCTCTCGGCGACACGGTCCTGCGCACCTCGACGGCCGGCCCCGCCGCTCTTGCGGTGGTCAGCACGACCCTCGGCCGCTGGTGAGGCCCGTTCAGGTCGCAGGAGCATCTGCGCCGGCGGGCCGAATTCGCGGCGTGTGGCACACGGTCGTTCCCGATCTTCCTGCGAGATGAACACGGGAGGGGCGCTCAGTAGACTTGAGACATGAGCGAGCCCTCGATCTTCACCCGGATCCTGAACGGCGAGATCCCGTCCGAGATCATCGCCCAGACCGACACGCTGTTCGCGATCCGCGACATCGCGCCGAAGGCCCCGGTCCACCTGCTGGTGATCCCGAAGACGGCGCAGTACCGTGACGTCACCGAGCTGGCCGCCGGGGACCCCGGACTGCTGGTCGAGATGATCGCGCTGGCGAAGGAGCTGGCCGCCGCGCACGCGGACGGCGACTTCCGCCTCATCTTCAACACCGGCGCCGGTTCGGGGCAGACGGTGTTCCACGTGCACGCGCACGTGCTGGCCGGAGGACTGGACGAGAAGAGCATGAATGCCGGATGACGCGCCCGCCGTCGAGCGGATCTACGCCGACGGTGTCGCCATGGTGCAGCTGCTCGGTCCGCAGGATCGGCTGCTGCGGGTCGTCGAACGCGAGCATCCCGAGGTGGACGTGCACGTCCGCGGCAACGAGATCACCCTCACCGGTCCGTCCGAGCCGGTGGCCGCGGCGCGCCGCCTGGTCGACGAGCTGCTGGCCATGACCCGATCCGGGCACGGACTGGACCCGGTGGATGTCGTGACCTCGAACCGCATGCTGCAGGCCGACGACGGCCCGCGCCCGTCCGAGGTGCTGGGCGAGGCGATCCTCACCTCCCGGGGGAAGGTGATCCGCCCCAAGACCGCCGGGCAGAAGGAGTACGTCGACGCGATCGACGAGAACACCATCGTGTTCGGCATCGGACCGGCCGGCACCGGCAAGACCTACCTGGCGATGGCCAAGGCAGTCCAGGCGCTGCAGCGCAAGGAGGTCAGCCGCATCATCCTCAGCCGTCCCGCCATCGAGGCGGGGGAGCGGCTCGGGTTCCTGCCCGGCACTCTCACCGACAAGATCGACCCGTACCTGCGCCCGCTGTACGACGCGCTGAACGAGATGATGGACCCCGAGCTGGTGCCCAAGCTGATGGCCAGCGGCACCATCGAGGTCGCCCCGCTGGCGTATATGCGCGGCAGGACCCTCAATGACTCGTTCGTCGTGCTCGACGAGGCCCAGAACACGACGCCGGAGCAGATGAAGATGTTCCTGACCCGGCTCGGGTTCGGCACCCGCATGGTCGTCACCGGCGACATCACCCAGATCGACCTGCCCCAGTCCGCGTCCGGGCTGCGCCTGGTCACGCGGGTGCTGGACGGGATCGAGGACATCCACTTCTCCACCCTGACCAGCAAGGACGTCGTGCGACACACGCTGGTGGGGCGGATCGTGGACGCCTACAGCGAGTACGACGAGCGGCGGCTCGCCGGGCGCCGCGAGCGCGACGAGGCCGAGGAGTTCGCCAACCGCGCCGAACGGCGCGGCGCGGCGCGGCCGCGCGGTCCGCGCGACCACATCCCGAAGCGAGGACGCTCATGACGATCGAGATCACGAACGAATCCGGGGTCGTCGTCGACGAGGCGGCCCTGCTGCGGCTGATGGAGCACAACCTCGCCGAGCTGCACGTGAGCCCGGACGCCGAGGTCGCCGTGCTGCTCGTCGACGAAGGCGCGATGGAGGCGCTGCACGTGCAATGGATGGACGAGCCCGGCCCCACCGACGTGCTGAGCTTCCCGATGGACGAGCTGCGCCCGGGCTCTGAGGACGCCCCCACCCCGCCCGGCCTGCTCGGCGACATCGTGCTGTGCCCGCAGGTGGCCGAGGTGCAGGCCGAGGCGGCCAAGCACTCCACGCTCGACGAGCTGCTGCTGCTGACCACGCACGGGCTGCTGCACCTGCTCGGGTTCGACCACGCCGAGCCGGCCGAGGAACGGGAGATGTTCGGCCTGCAGCGCGATCTGCTGCTGAGCTTCCACACCGCCGAACGGCGGCGACCGCGCCCATGACCGCACTCCTGCTGCTGCTGGCCGCGGTGCTGCTGGTGGCGTTCGGCGGGCTCATGGCGGCGCTGGACGCCGCCATGAGCGTGACCGGCCGGCAGGACCTGGTCGAGCTCGCCGACGAGGGCGGCCGCGGCTCGGCGCAGCTGCGCCGGATCGCCGACGACGCCGACGCGCACCTGCAGGCGGTGGTGTTCATCCGCGTGCTCGCCGAGACGACCGCGGCGGTCCTGGTGACGGTGGCGTTCACCATCCTGTTCGCCAACATCTGGTGGGCGATGCTGGCGGCCGCGCTCCTGATGACCGGCATCTCGTTCGTCCTGGTCGGAGCCAGTCCCCGCTCGGTGGGCCGGCGGCACGCGCGGGGACTGCTGCGGGGCAGCGCCCGGGTCATCCGCGGCCTGCGCATCATCCTCGGCCCGATCGTGCACGGCCTGATCGCCCTCGGCAACCGGGTCACGCCCGGGGGCGCGCGGGGGGCGTCCTTCGCCAACGAGGAGCAGCTGCTGAGCATGGTCGACGAGGCCGCGTCGCAGGACCTCATCGAGGAGGACGACCGCGACCTCATCCACTCGGTGTTCGACTTCACCGACACGTTCGTGCGCGCCGTCATGGTGCCGCGCACCGACATGGTCACGGTGGATGCCTCCTCCACCGCCCGCGAGGCGATGAGCGTCTTCCTCGAGCGGGGCGTCTCGCGCATCCCGATCGTGGACGACGAGGCCGACGACGTCGTGGGCGTGCTGTACCTGAAGGACCTCGTGCTGATCAGCTATCGCGACGAGGCGGGGTGGGGGGATGCCCCGGTCCGCACGATCGCCCGACCTCCGGTGTTCGTCCCCGAGTCGATGCGCGCCGAGACGCTGCTGCAGCAGATGAAGCGCGATGCTGTGCACGTGTGCATGGTCGTGGACGAGTACGGCGGGGTCGCGGGGCTGGTGACCCTGGAGGATCTGATCGAGGAGCTCGTCGGCGAGATCGCCGACGAGTACGACCCGCGCACGGCGGAGCTGGTCGAGATCGAGCCGGGACGCTACCGGGTCAGCTCGCGGCTGCCGGTCGCCGACGTGGGCGAGCTGTTCGGGCTGGACCTCGAGGACGAGGACGTCGATTCGATCGGGGGCCTGCTCGGCAAGGCGCTGGGCCGCATCCCGCAGCCGGGGGCGACGGCGGAGTACGACGGACTGCGGCTGACCGGGGGCGCTTCGCGCGGCCGCGGCCGGGGGATCGCGACGGTGTTCGTGGAGCGGGCGGCGCCGGCGGCGCGCGCCCCCGAGGAGACGAGGGACAGATGAGCGACATCCGGTGCGGATTCGTGACGTTCGTGGGACGCCCGAACGTCGGCAAGTCGACGCTGACCAACGCCCTCGTGGGCGAGAAGGTGGCGATCACCAGCGAGAAGCCGCAGACCACGCGGCGCGCGATCCGCGGCATCCTCAACCGCCCCGACGGGCAGCTGATCATCGTGGACACCCCCGGCATCCACCGCCCCCGGACCCTGCTCGGACAGCGGCTGAACGACCTCGTCGAGCAGGTGCTCGGCGACGTGGACGTCATCGCGTTCTGCGTGCCGGCCGACGAGAAGGTCGGCCCGGGCGACCGGCGGATCGCGGCATCCCTGGACGGCTACCCACGCGCCAAGAAGATCGCACTCGTGACCAAGAGCGACTCCGCGAGCCGGGACGAGATCGCCGAGCGGCTGGTCGAGGTGGACGCGCTGCGGGAGGACTGGGCCGCGGTGATCCCGCTGTCGGCCCTGACCCGCGACCAGCTGGGCGTGCTGACCGGCGAGCTGCTGGCGCTGATGCCGACGGGGCCCGCACTGTACCCCGACGGCGTCGTCACCGACGAGAGCGTGGAGGATCGCGTCGCCGAGATCATCCGGGAGGCCGCGCTGGAGGGCGTGCGCGACGAGCTGCCACACTCGATCGCGGTGATGATCCAGGAGATGGCGCCGCGCGAGGACAGCGACCTGACCGACGTATTCGCCGACATCGTGGTCGAACGCGACAGCCAGAAGGCGATCATCATCGGCCACAAGGGGACGCGACTGCGCGACGTCGGCGCCCGCGCCCGTGCCGGCATCGAACCGCTGGTGGGCACCCGGGTGTTCCTGTCGCTGCACGTGCGGGTGGCCAAGGAATGGCAGCGCGACCCGAAGCAGCTGGGCCGGCTCGGCTTCTGACCGCTCCGGTGCGGCCCGTGGGTCCCGCCGAGCGCCGGCGGAGGTGTATTGTGAAGCCATGCGTGCAGGCTTCCTGCTTCTCCTTAGCTGCCGCGGCGAGTCCTCGTTCTAGGGCCTTCCTCGTCGCGGAGCTCGTCGTTGGCCCGCAATTCTGACGAGAGAATGAGCCGCACATGAAGAACAACCAGAAGCCCTCGAGCCTGCCGATCCACCGGTATCGCCCGTTCCATGAGCAGATCCGGGTCGAGCTGCCCGACCGCACCTGGCCGACCAAGCGCATCACCGCCGCCCCGCGCTGGTGCGCGGTCGACCTGCGCGACGGCAACCAGGCGCTCATCGACCCCATGAGCCCCGAGCGCAAGCGGATCATGTTCGAGCTGCTCGTGCGGATGGGCTACAAGGAGATCGAGGTCGGGTTCCCCTCGGCCAGCCAGACCGACTTCGACTTCGTCCGGCAGCTGATCGAGCAGGACATGATCCCGGACGACGTGACGATCCAGGTGCTGACCCAGTCCCGCCAGCACCTGATCGAGCGCACCTACGAGGCGATCGCCGGCGCGAAGCAGGCCATCGTCCACCTGTACAACTCCACCAGCATCGTGCAGCGCGAGGTCGTGTTCCGCACCGACCAGCAGGGCATCGTCGACATCGCGCTGGAGGGCGCCCGGCTGTGCCGCGAGTACGAGAAGCGCATCCCCGAGACCGTGGTCTACTACGAGTATTCGCCGGAGAGCTACACCGGCACCGAGCTGGAGTTCGCCGCCGACATCTGCAACCAGGTGCTCGACGTGTTCGAGCCGACGCCCTCCCGCAAGGTCATCATCAACCTGCCCGCCACCGTCGAGATGGCCACGCCGAACGTGTACGCGGACTCGATCGAGTGGATGAACCGACACCTGAACCACCGCGAGAACGTCATCCTCTCGCTGCACCCGCACAACGACCGCGGCACCGCGGTGGCCGCCGCCGAGCTGGGCTACATGGCCGGGGCGGACCGCATCGAGGGATGCCTGTTCGGCAACGGCGAGCGCACCGGCAACGTCGACCTGGTCACGCTCGGGGTCAACCTGTTCACGCAGGGCATCGACCCGCAGATCGACTTCGGCGACATCGACCAGGTGAAGCGGACGGTCGAGTACTGCAACCAGCTGCCGGTCCCCGAACGCAGTCCGTGGGGCGGCGACCTGGTCTTCACCGCGTTCAGCGGCTCACACCAGGACGCCATCAAGAAGGGCTTCGAGGCCATGGAGGCCCGTGCCGAGGCGGCCGGGGTCACCGTCGACGACATCGACTGGGCCGTGCCGTACCTGCCGGTGGATCCGAAGGACCTGGGTCGTTCGTACGAGGCCGTCATCCGGGTCAACTCGCAGTCGGGCAAGGGCGGTGTCGCGTACCTGCTGAAGACCGACCACTCGCTGGATCTGCCCCGCAAGCTCCAGATCGAGTTCTCCGGAGTGGTGCAGTCCAAGACGGATGCCGAGGGCGGCGAGGTCACCAGTGACCAGATCTGGCAGATCTTCACGGACGAGTACCTGCCGGTGGACGACGCCGACGCGCGCTGGGGGCGGTTCGAGCTGCTGAGCACGCGCACCTCCAGCGACATGACCGGGGACGTCTCGCTGGACGTCCGGCTGCGCGACGGCGATGTCGAAGTGGAGGCGCACGGGGTCGGCAACGGCCCGGTCGCGGCGTTCCTCGAGGTGCTGCGGGCCGAAGGCGTGGACGTCACCCTGTACGACTACGTCGAGCACACGCTCAGCGCCAGTGGCGACGCCCAGGCGGCGGCCTATGTGGAGCTGCAGATCGGCGATCAGCGCCTGTGGGGCGTCGGCGTCGACGGCGACATCTCGACCGCGTCGCTGAAGGCGATCGTCTCCAGCGTGAACCGCTCGATCCGCGCACGCGAGCAGGCACCGGCCCTCGCCGGCGTCTGAGTCGCGGCGCGGTCCGGGGCGGGCCTCAGTCCGTCTCGGGCCGCACGATCGGGATCGCGGAGGTCTCCACCGCCACCTTGCGCCGGTGCAGCACGCGCTGCTCGGGCAGGGACACGTCGAAGATCACCGCGAGCAGCCGGATGACGGCGGTCACCGCGATCCCGACGGCCGCCGCCGCGACCAGCCCCACGCCGAACGCGTGCAGGCCGGCCAGGGCGAGGCATCCGGCACCGGCGGCGACGGCGTACAGCGACCCGACGTGCATGATCGCGACGGGAAGTCCCACGAGGACATCGCGCAGGACGCCGCCGCCGACGGCCGCGCACACCCCCACGAAGACGGCGGGCACGAGCGGGAGCCCCAACGACAGGGCCTTGCTCGTTCCGAACGCGCCGAACAGAGCGATCACGACGGCGTCCAACCCCACGATCACCCCGTTCAGCTTTGCCAGCGGCGCGGCCAGGAGCATCCCCACGAGGGAGGCGCCGGTCGCCGTGAGGAGGTACCAGTTGCTCTGCAGCGTCGTCGGGGTGACGTTCAGCAGCAGATCGCGGATCAAGCCGCCGCCCATGCCCACCATGATCCCGATGATGGCCACGCCGAGGAAGTCGAGGCGTCGCTGGCCGCGGAATCCGGCGGCGAACAGGGCTCCCTGCAGACCGCCGAGCGCGACGGCGAGCAGGTCGGCCCACAGCGGGATGAAGAAGATCGGGTCGGTCACGCCATCCATTGTCGTATGCCGCGGGATAATCGAGGGGTGCCCACCTATCGCGACGAGGTCGTGGTCCTGCGCACCCACAAGCTGGGTGAGGCGGACCGCATCCTGACGCTGCTCAGCCGACGGCACGGCAAGATCCGCGCGGTGGCCAAAGGGGTGCGGCGCACCTCGTCCCGGTTCGGCGCGCGGCTCGAGCCGTTCATGGTCGCCGACGTGCAGCTGTACGCGGGCCGGAACCTCGACATCGTGCAGCAGGCCGAGTCGCTCGGCGCGTACGGCGCCGACATCGCCGTGCACTACGACCGATACACCGCCGCCAGCGCCATGGTCGAGACCGCCGACCGGCTCAACGAGGCCGAGGCCACGCCGCAGCAGTACCTGCTGCTGGTGGGCGGGCTGCGCGCCCTGGCGCGCGGCGACCACGCGGCGCGCAGCATCCTGGATTCGTACCTCCTGCGGGCGATGGCGATGTCGGGGTGGGCGCCCGGCCTGTTCGACTGCGCGCGGTGCGGGCTGCCCGGCCCGCACTCCTCGTTCGTGGCGCAGCTGGGCGGCATGGTGTGCCGGGACTGCGCACCGGTCGGCTCGGTGCGCGTGGACGGCACCACCGCCGATCTGCTGCAGGCGCTGATCGCCGGCGAGTGGGACGTGGTGGATGCCGCGGCCCCGGCGGCGACCGCCGCCTCGTCGGGTCTCGTGGCGGCCTACGCCCAATGGCATCTGGAGCGCGGCATCCGCGCGCTCGAGCACGTGCTGAACGAGCCCGCGGAGGAATCGCGAAGGTGACCCCCAAGCCGTACACGCACAAGGATGCCGTCCCGTACCGGCCCCTGGACTGGACCGGCGTGCACCCGCCGGAGTATCCGAAGGGGGCGGTGCCCGCCCACGTCGCGATCGTCATGGACGGCAACGGCCGGTGGGCCAACCGCCGCGGCCTGCCGCGCATCGAAGGACACCGCACCGGCGAGCTGGCCCTTCTGGACGTGGTGGCCGGGGCGATCCAGGCCGGCGTGAGGCACCTGTCGGTGTACGCGTTCTCGACCGAGAACTGGGCCCGCTCGCCGGACGAGGTGCGGTTCCTCATGGGGTTCAACCGCGAGGTGCTGCACCGCCGTCGCGACCAGCTCAACGAGTGGGGCGTGCGCATCCGCTGGGCGGGACGCCGTCCGCGACTGTGGGGGTCGGTGATCAACGAACTGCAGCGCGCCGAGCGGCTGACCGCCGACAACGACACGCTGACCCTGACGATGTGCGTGAACTACGGGGGGCGGGTCGAGCTCGTCGACGCGATGCGCTCGATCGCCGACGATGTGGCCGCGGGACGGCTCCGGCCGTCCGCGGTGAGCGAGAAGCTCGTGCGCCGACGGCTGTACATCCCCGACATGCCGGACGTCGATCTGTTCGTGCGCTCCTCGGGCGAGCAGCGCAGCTCGAACTTCCTGCTGTGGGAGTCCGCCTACGCCGAGTTCGTCTTCCTCGACACGCTGTGGCCCGACTTCACCCGCGAGCACCTCTGGCACGCCATCGACCTGTACCTCGGTCGCGAGCGCCGGTTCGGCGGGGCGGTGGACGCGCCCGACACCGACCTGTAGGAATCTTCGCGGGAATAGCGGCGCCGTGCGAGTCGGTTGCACCCGATGTGACTGAACCCATTTCGATCGACGTCTGGTCCGACATCGCCTGCCCCTGGTGCTACATCGGCAAGCGCAACCTGGAGAAGGGGCTGGCTGCGGCATCCGCCGACGACGACGCCCTCGAGGTCGAGGTGGTCTTCCACTCCTTCGAGCTGTCGCCCGACACCCCCGTCGACTTCGACGGCGACGAATACGACTTCCTGGCCGGACACAAGGGCATGGGCCGCGAGCAGGTGCAGCAGATGCTCGAGCGGGTCACCGCGGTCGCCGCCGACGCCGGGTTGGAGTACCGCTTCGACATCCTGAAGCACACCAACACCGTGAAGGCGCACGAGCTGCTGCACTTCGCCAAGGAGCACGGCCGCCAGCACGAGATGGAGGAGCGGCTGATGGCCGCGTACTTCACCGAGGGCCGGCACGTGGGCCGGATCGACGATCTCGTCGCCCTCGCCGAAGAGGTGGGGCTGGATGGGGCATCCGCCCGCGCCGCGCTGGAATCCGACCGGTATCTCGACGCCGTGGCCGCCGACCAGGCCCAGGCCGCCGCCTACGGCATCAGCGGCGTGCCGTTCTTCGTGATCGACGGCAAGTACGGCGTCAGCGGCGCCCAGCCGCCCGAGGCGTTCACCCAGATCGCCCGCCAGGTGTGGGACGAGCGGCGCGCCGAGGCGGCCGCCCGCTAGGCCATGTTGCTAAAGCCGCTGGTGACCCAGTGGAGGGTTGCCGCGAGGCAGAGGCCGGCGTGGTAGTTGCGGCCAGTCTTGTCTGAGCGCATCGCGATGCCGCGCCACTGCTTGAGCTTGTTGAAGCAGCGCTCGACGACGTTGCCGCCGCGGTAGCGGACGCGCTGAGGGTGGCCGAAGTCGATCGGCCGGCCGCGTTTCTTCCGCCGGTGCGCGATCTGGTCATCGCGTTCGGGGATCGTCGTGGCGATGCCGTGCTGACGCAGCCAGGCCCGGTTCGCTTTCGAGGGGTACCCCTTGTCGGCCATCACCCTATCCGGCCGGGTTCGTGGCCTGCCCCGTGCGACGGGCACCCGGATCTGCTCGAGCGTCGCGGCGAGCATGCTGGTGTCGGCGGTCTGCCCCGGGGTGAGGATGAACGCAAGAGCACGTCCTTTCCCATCGCAGACCAGGTGATTCTTCGTCGTCAACCCGCCCCGGGATCGGCCGATCGCGTGATCAGGTGGCTCGTCACCGAACTTCTTGTAGTTCGACAGAGCCCCTGTGGTGCGGGGAACGGTCGCGCCGTGCTGGTGCACGCGCACGATGGTGGAGTCGATTGACGCGACCCAGTCCAGATCCCCGGACTGCTGCGCGAGCGCTTGGGTCTTCTCCAGCAGCCGCGCCCACACACCCTGCTCGGACCACCGGTTGAAGTTCTTGTAGATCGTGGTTTAGTTCCCGAACCGCTCGGGCACGTCCCGCCACGGAGCCCCCGTCCGGAACCGCCACGCCGTCGCCTCAACCACTGTCCGACGATCCACCGGCGGCCGCCCGGTCGCCTTCACCGTCGGGAACAGCGGGCCGATCACGGCCCAAGCCTCATCCGAGATCACATCACGCGACACGACATCCAGAATCGCCCGACAGCCCCGAAAGCTGTTTAGCAACATGGCCTAGCTGTACGGACTCAAGCTCTTGGCTGCAGTCGGCCCCGTCTCGCCGCCTGACGCAGGTCGAGGCGACGAGGGTCACCCGAACCCGCGTCGCGCGCGAAGGCCCGCTCGACGGGAGACTGCGGCGCGGACGGCGCGGGCGATGAGAGCCGGAAAGAGGCTGCCAGTCCCAGAGCGAGAAAGCCCGCCGCGGTGAAGGCCGCATAGCGGGTGCCGTCGCTGAAGGCCTGACGGGCCTCCCCGCCCACCGTGGCATCCTTCTCGACCAGCCCGGGAATCGCGCCGCCCGCACTGGTGACCACGGCGTCGACGATCTGGCTGCGCACCGTCTCGGGCAGCGCCGCCGACGTCTGCGCCAGCGAGCTGCTGAGCACCGCGCCCGTGGACGAGAACAGGATCGTCCCGAGGATCGCGATCCCCAGGGCCGATCCGATCTGGCGTGCCGTGCTCGCCGTCCCTGACCCCTGGCCGCTGCTGTCGACCGGCACATCCTGGAGCACGACACCGGTGAGCTGAGCCGTCGCCAAGCCGACGCCGATGCCGTAGACGAACAGGCAGGGCACGATCGCCCACCACGCCGTGTGCGGCGCGATGATCAGGCCCAGCGACACGACTCCGAGGATCTCGGCCGCGATGCCGGCGCGGACGATGGTCACCGGACGGGTGGAGCGGATGACGGCGGCCGACAGCCCGCTGGCCGCGAACGAGCCCAGTGCCAGGGCCAGCAGCACCACGCCGGTCTGCAGGGCGCTGTAGCCGAGGACGTTCTGCAGCCACAGCGGCAGCGCGAGGATGATGCCGAACTCCCCGAGCGAGACGATCATCGCGGCGACGTTGCCGTTGCGGAATGACCTGATCGACAGCAGGTCGAAGGGAAGCATCGACGTGCGTCCGGCGCGGGCGCGCCGCCGGCCGCGCCAGATCAGAGCAGCTGTGGCCGCGGCGGCCAGCACGAAGACGAACGGGATCGGTGAGATCGACAACGGCCAGGTGTGGCCGAGCACCGAAGGGATATGGGCGGTCTCGGCCAGCCACCAGCCGTAAGTCCGACCCTCGATCAACCCGAAGACGAGCGCGGCGCTGGCGATGATGGAAAGCACCGCCCCGCCGATGTCGATGCCCGCCTCACGCGAGTCGGTCGATTCGCGCGTGGTCAGCAGGATTCCGATGGCGATGATCAGTCCGAGCGGGATGTTGATGCCGAACGCCCATCGCCACGAGAACGCCGTGGTGAGCCATCCGCCCAGGAGCGGACCGACCGCCACCATGCCGCCGATCGTCGAACCCCAGACGGCGAAGGCGATCCCCCGCTCCCGGCCGCGGAAGGTCGCATTGATCAGAGAGAGCGTCGTCGGCAGCACCATGGCCCCGCCCACGCCCTGCAGCACACGCGATGCGATCAGCAGATCGCCGGTCGGCGACAGTGCGGCCAGAACCGACGCGACCGTGAACACGCCGACGCCGATGACGAGCATGCGTCGACGCCCCCACCGGTCGGCGAGCGTGCCGAACACCAGCAGCAGCGCCGCGAAAACGAGGGTGTAGCTCTCTTGCACCCACTGCACCTGGGTCGAGGTGATCCCCAGATCGTCGACGATCGAGGGGATCGCGACGTTGACGATCGTCGAGTCGACGATGATGAGGGCCACCGCCAGGCTGATCGATACCAGCCCGATCCAGCGCCGTCGATCCGCGCTCATCAGCGACCCTTTCGTAGCGTCTGGACGCGGCAGACCGCCGTGACGATGATCACGGCCGCCGTGACGATGATCGCGGTGATCGCGGTGCTGGTCGAGTGCGGAGAGCCGCCCAGGCGCGCGACCGCGATCCAGGCCAGCCCCCAGCACAGCGACAGCATGGGCGAGATGCGGCCACGGCTGACCACCGCGAGCGTGATCGCGATGGCCCCGGTGATGACCAGGATGCCGGTCGACCAGGCTTCGGCAGGCAGTCCCCAGCCCGTGAATCCCGCCGCCACGAGCGTCGCGGCGATGCCCGCCGCAGTCGCCACCGACACCCAGCCGAGGTAGAGCCCGATCACGCCGTCGGTGAGGATCATGTCACCGACCCGGCGCGCCGGCGAGCGGACGGTGCGCGCGAACGCGACGGCCAGCACGGCCACCAGCGCCACGATCACCACGACGCTCAGCGCCAGCAGGTCCGCCTGGACGCTGAGAATCCATCCGGCGTTCAGCACCAGCGATGCGGCCACGAGGTAGCCCAGCGCGCGCTGCCGCGAGCTGGTGGCCTGGGCGGGAAGAGCCTGCCAGATCGCGTAGCCGATCAGGCCGAGGTAGATGACGCTCCAGATTCCGAACGCCGGCACCGCGGGGGCCAGCAGGGTTGCGTCCGCGCGCAGTGCGCCCCCGGCCGCGTCCTGGATGGCGGTGCCGCCGAAGGCCCCGGAGCCCACCGCTCCGCCGACGATCGCCACGACCGCGCAGACGGCCACGATGATCTGGCGCACCCGGTCGCTGGTGCGGACATCTCTTCTCGATGTCATGTGCGGCATCTTTCCTCGAACCTTCCTCGAACAGGGATCAGCCCCGGGTGATCGCATACGCGATCAGGAGCATCGTGATGAAAAATCCGACCGCGTAGTTGAGCCAGATGAACCGGCGCCACCCGCGATTGGCCGCGGGCGAGAGCTCATCGGTGATCGAGCGGAACGGGAACGCGGCCCACAGGTACGGGATCGCGGCCAGCGCGGCGAGCGGACCGGGCCATGCCGTGAACAGCATGAGGACCCCGGCGGTCGTCCAGCAGGCCAGGGCGAACCGCACGGTCCAGCGAGCCCCCATGACCGTGGCGATCGACCGGATTCCGCCCGCGCGGTCGGGGACGACGTCCTGGACCGCGCCGAACGCATGGCTGGCCATTCCCCACAGAAAGAACGCCGCCAGCAGCGCGACCAGGGCGCCGGTCGGCCGCGCCCCCGCCAGCACGAGCCCGTACACGGCGGGACTGACGAAGTGCGTGCTGGATGTCACCGAGTCCAGGAAGGGGCGCTCCTTGAAGCGCAGGCCGGGCACCGAGTAGGCGGCCACGGCGAACAGGCTCACCGCCAGCACCGCCCACGACGCGGGATCGCCGAGGACGACCAGCGCGACGACGAACGGCACGCACGAGGCGATGGCGGCGACCAGCACCACCCGGTGCGCTCCGCGGTCCAGGACGGTGCCCTCCATCCCGCCCTTGCGCGGGTTGGCGAGGTCCGAGGCGTAGTCGAAGACGTCGTTGATTCCGTACATCGCGAGGTTGTACGGAATGAGAAAGAACACGACGCCGATGACGAAGGCGGCATCGATGCGGCCCGAGGTCAGCAGATAGGCCGCGCCGAACGGGTACGCGGTGTTGATCCAGCTCACCGGCCGCGACACGGCCAGGATTTCACGGGTGCGCGGCAGCACCGGTTCAGCCACGGCTGCGCCGCCTTCCGAAGATCAGCCACAGGGCCGGCAGCAGCATCACTCCGGCCAGCGGGTAGGAGAAGTCCTCCACCGGCGCCAGCCCGATGCGCACCCCCGAGGTGGTCGCGTTCTGATAGGTCATCAGTCCCGAGGCGATCATCACGTTGTCGAAGATCGCCGTCAGCACCAGCAGCGCCACCGTCGCCACGGCGATCGGCACCCACCAGCGAACGATGAGCGCGCGCCGATCGGACTGCATCGCGAGCGCGAACACCAGCACCGCGGCCGCGATGCCCAGAAAGATCAGACAGAGGATCAGGTAGGTCATGGCCGCTCCTTCCTGCGCCGCTGCGTGATCCGCCGCGAGCCCGCGATCAGGACCAGGGTGAGGTGGCACAGGAATGCGAGGAAGAACCCCTCTTCCAGCGGCAGCTCCGGCGCGAGCAGGATGCCGGTCATCACCGCGTTCTCGCCGCGCGCGAAGATCCCCAGCGCGATGCCGCACAGGTCCCAGGCCAGAAAGAAGATGATTCCGCAGGCCAGGACGAACCCCGCCGTGCGCGCGCTGCGACCGAACACCAGGTGGAATCGCAGATCGATGAGGATGCTGCCGCCCAGGCAGACCAGCAGGACGGCCAGATACAGCAGGCTCACAGCGGTTCCGCCAGTCGCGCGGCCGAGGTGTCGCCGCGCAGTCGCTTGAGCACCAGCTCTGCGCTGATCAGGCACATCGGCAGCCCGATTCCGGGCAGCGTGCTCGACCCGGCGTAGAGCAGGCCGGCAACCCGCGCCGACGCGTTCCGACCGCGCAGGAACGCGCTCTGGCGCAGGGTGTGCGCCAGGCCCAGCGCCCCGCCGCGCCACGAGTTCAGGTCATCGGCGAAGTCGGCGGGGCCGATGGTGCGGCGCACGACGATGCGCTCGGCCAGGTCGGGGATGTCGGCCCACTCGGCGATCTGCCGGATGGCACGGTCGGCCGTGGCCTCGACGTCGGCCGCCCCGGCCCCGGCGATCCCGCCCGCGCCGATCCCGGGGTCGGCGGGCACCGGCACGAGGATGAAGAGATTCTCGTCACCCGCCGGTGCGGCGCCGGGATCGGTCGCACTGGGGCGGCACACATAGATCGATGCGGGCGTGGGAATCGTGGTCGGGGGAGTGAAGATGGCCTCGAAGTTGGCTGTCCAGTCCCGGGTGAACAGCAGCGTGTGGTGCGCGAGCTCGGGCAGACCGCCCCGCACGCCGAGCATCACCAGGACCGCGCCGGGACCCGGATTGCGCTTTCGCCACCACTTCTCGGGAAAAGTGCGCAGGTCGGCCGGCAGCAGCTGCGTCTCGGTGTGGTGCAGATCGGCCGTCGAGACCACCACGTCTGCCGCGAAGTGGTGGGTGTGCCCGTCCGGTCCTGTCGCCGTCACGCCCGTGACCCGCGCGCGGCCGCCGGCGGCCGTGGTGTCGATCCCGACCACCTGCTGCCCGGTGTGGATGACTGCACCCGCCCGCCGGGCGAGATCGGCGATGGCGTCGATCACGACCCCGAAGCCGCCCTGGGGATACCAGACCCCGTCGTCGAGGTCGAGGTGGCTCATCAGGTGGTACAGACTCGGGGCCAGCTTCGGCGAGGCCCCCAGGAAGACGGCGGGATAGCCCAGGACCTGACGCAGCCGTCGATCCCGGAACTGCTGCGCGATGAAGGAGTCCAGTGGCTGGAGCAGCAGTCGCGCCAGTCGTCCGGCGCGCGCGAGCAGCTCGGCCGAGATCAGTGGCCGATAGGACGCGTACGTGCTGTAGAGAAAACGGTCCACCGCGAGCCGATACGCCTCTGCCGCGGAGTCGAGGTACCGTTCCAGGCGGCGACCGGCACCTGGCTCGGCATTCTCGAACAGGTCGACATTCGCTGCCCGGCCGGGTCGGATCTGCAGCGGTGGGTCATCCCCCTCGAACAGCACCCGATATCCGGGATCCAGCCGACTCAGGCGCAGCTCCTGGTCGGTGCTGGTGCCCAGCAGGCGGAAGAAGTGGTCGAAGACCTCGGGCATCAGGTACCACGAGGGTCCGGTGTCGAACCGGAACCCGTCCTGCTCCCAACGGCCGGCGCGCCCGCCCAGCTGATCGCGGGACTCCAGCAGGGTGACGTCGTCGCCGTCGCGTGCCAGCAGCGCGGCCGTGGCCAGTCCTGCGATCCCGCCGCCGATCACGACCACCCGCCGGCCGGTCACGGCATTCTCCGCGGACGCGCGCCCAGGCGCGCGCGCACGAGGATGGTGAGCTTGTGGAGATTCGACACCCGCACCCGGGTGGACAGCAGCCGGTTCGCGTCGGTCCGTCGCAGTCGACGCGACAGCGCCGAGAACAGGGCGTGTGCGGCGGTGACGGCGGCGCGGCAGCCGGGCGGGAGCTCGGCGATGGCGGCCGCTGCGACGTTCAGGTCGGCGTCGATGTCGTCGAGGATGCGGTGCTTGTCGGCCTCGGAGAGCTCGTCGGGACGGATACCGGGAAAGTAGCTGCGTCCCAGATCCTCCCAGTCCGCGGAGAGGTCGCGCAGGAAGTTCACCTTCTGGAATGCGGCGCCCAGGCGACGGGCGCCCTCCTCGAGTCGGCGTCGGGTCGCGGCGTCCACGGCGTCGTGGATGAGGAACGCGCGCAGGCACATCAGGCCCACGACCTCGGCGGAGCCGTGGATGTAGTCGGCGACCTCTGGGGCGGTGTACTCGGTGCAGGTCACGTCTCTGCGCATCGACGCGAAGAACGGCGCGATCACGGTGTCGTCGATGCCCGCCTCGCGGGCGGTGTGCGCGAAGGCGTGCACGACGAGGTTCGCGCTGTACCCGCCGGCGACCGCCTGCGCGGTCTCGGACTCGAGGGCATCCAGCAGGCTTCGCTGTGCCCGCGGGTCCAGGCCGGCTTCGGCCGCCGCGCCGTCGACGATCTCATCGGCCACCCGGACGAGGGCATAGATGCTCCGCACGTGCGTGCGGGTGACCCGATCGAACAGGTACGTCGCCATCCCGAACGATGTCGAGTAGGCGCCGATGACACCCGCCGCGCTGCGCTGCGCACATCGCGTGTACTGCGTGAGGTCGGTCGCAGAAGTCGTGCCGGTCACCATGATCGCGCCCCGGCTTCGTGCGCGATGGCGACCAGGCGTTCGCGAAGCGTCTCTGGCAGAGTCGCTTCGCGCAGGGCCGCCTCGGCGGCGGCCACATGGTCGTCGATGAGTCCTTCGACGAACTCGCACGCGCCGGAGCGCATCAGGATCTCGCGGGCGCTGGCCACGTCGACATCTCGCGGAGCGCCGGCTTCCAGGATGAGCCGCAGGCGGGGCCCGTGCTCCGTACCGAGTGCATAGGCGACCAGAGGCGTCAGCTTCGCACGACAGATGTCCACCGAGTTGCTCTTGCCGGTGACTGCCGGATCGCCGAACACACCGAGCAGGTCATCGCGCAGCTGGAAGGCGATACCCGCACAGTGGCCGAAGCCGCTCAGCGCGTCCTGCTCGCGGCTCCCGGCCCCGGCGAGGATCGCGCCCGCCTGCAGCGGTGCCTGGAACGAGTAGTGGGCCGTCTTGGCGCGGGTGACCGTGAGCGCGTCGGCGAGCGAGGGCGCCGCCGTCCCGACGCTGAGCGCCACGTCGCCCAGCTCCCCGGCTGCCGTGACCGACAGCGTCCGGTCCAGCAGGTCGAGCAGGCCCAGCCGCCTGCCCTCGTCGACGTCCAGACGCGCGATCAGCGCCTGTGCGGCGTGCAGCATCAGATCGCCGGCCAGAATTCCCGCGGCGCTCGACCAGGCCAGCGCCGCGCGCTCCGCGACACCGCACGAGCGCGCACCCGCGTAGAACTCACCGATCAGATTGGGCTTGCCGCGCCGCCGGGTATCGCCATCGATGACGTCGTCGTGCAGTAGAAAAGCGGTGTGCAGCAGTTCGAATGCCGCCGCGACCGCGTCGGCGGCCTGCGGCCGGTCGCAGCCCAGTTCGCGGGCGGTATGCACCACGAGTGCCGGACGGATGCGCTTGCCCCCCAGGCTCGCCCTGCGCAGGGCGGCCCACAGCGCTGCAAAGTGCTCACCCTGGCTGCCTGCCCGTGACTCCTTCTCGTCGAAGAATCGCCGTAGCTGCTCATCTACGCCGGCAAGGTGAAACGGGGTGTCAGCTCCGCGCAAGCTGGGCTGCCAAGCGTAACCGAGGGCGGGTCCTGCGCCATCCAGCACCGCCCGGACGTCATCGCGCATAACTGCCTCCCGTCACTCGCTAGGCTAGCAAGTAGCGTAGCATGCAGTAAATTCTTCCTTACAATACAGATATGGCCAGTCGCCGAAGGCGTGATCCGCAGCAGGCGGATCGCATGGTGGACCCCCGCGTGATAGACCCGAAGCAGGAACTCGTCGAGTACGGCTCTCTGACCGAGGCCGAGATCGCTCAGGTGGTGCGCGTGCTCACCGGCATTCGCCGGTGGCGGGAGGCCGAGCAGCAGCTGAGCTTGTCATCGCGTGACCGGATGAAGCTGAACGAGACGGACATGCAGGCGCTTCGATTCCTTGTCGTCGCCAAGAATGACGGCCGACTGGTCACGCCCGGCGCGCTGGCCGAATACCTGGGAATCTCATCGGCATCCACGACGAAGCTTCTGGATCGGCTCGCTGCGGCCGGGCACATCGAGCGCGCGGCGCATCCGACCGACCGCCGCGCCTTGACCATCCGCATCACCCAGCAGACCCATGAGCAGGTCCGTGACACGGTCGGCCGCACCCATGCACGGCGATTCGAAGTCGCGGCGCGGATGTCTCCCGCGGAACGGGACACTGTCATCCGATTCCTCGATGACCTCAGTCAGACGGCCGAAGCGGGCGTCACCGCCGGCGAGTCCGAATCCTCTCGGTGAACGGCTGTCCGTGAATGATGTCTGCTATGCCGCTAGGTCCGCCTCGATGAGCTCCACGACCGCGGGGTCATCGGGCGCCGTCGCGGAGCGGAACCGATGGACCTGCCCGGCGGGCGTGAGCACGAACTTCTCGAAGTTCCAGGCGACCGGGCCGGCGGTGCCCGCGGCATCCGCCGCCTGCGTCAGCGCCTGGTACAGCGGCGCCGCATCGCTCCCGTTCACCTCGACCTTGTCGAACACCGGGAAGGTCACGCCCCAGGTCGTGGTGCAGTAGTCCACGATCTCGTCGATCGTTCCCGGCTCCTGGTTCTTGAACTGGTTGCAGGGGAAGCCGAGCACGGTGAAGCCGCGGTCGCCGTAGGTCTGCTGCAGCTTCTCCAGCTGCTCGTACTGCGGGGTGAACCCGCACCGCGAGGCGACATTGACGATCATCAGCACCCGAGAGTCGAAATCGCCGAGAGTGGCCGAGCCGCCGTCGGCGGTCTGGAAGGGGATGTCGTGCAGATCGGTCATGATCCACAGCCTAGGCGCGCGCAGCCACGGCGGCCGCCGGTCTGGGAGAATGGACGGGTGACTGTCGCGACCGCTCCCGCCCGCACCCTGCGCATCGGGCCCATCGAGCTCGACGCGCCGGTCGTGCTGGCGCCGATGGCGGGCATCACGAACACCGCGTTCCGGCGGCTCTGCCGTGAGTACGGTGCGGGGCTGTACGTGAGCGAGATGATCACCACCCGTGCCCTCGTGGAGCGCAACCAGACGACGATGCGGCTGATCCGCCACCACGAATCCGAGTCGCTGCGCTCGATCCAGCTGTACGGGGTCGATCCGCGGACGGTCGCCGACGCGGTGCGGATGCTGGTGGCCGAGGACCGCGCCGACCACATCGACATGAACTTCGGCTGCCCGGTCCCCAAGGTCACCCGCAAGGGCGGGGGAGCCGCTCTGCCCTGGAAGCTCGACCTGTTCCGGGGCATCGTGACCGAAGCGGTGCGCGCCGCCGGCCCGATCCCGGTCACGGTCAAGATGCGCAAGGGCATCGACGACGATCACCTCACCTACCTCGAGGCGGCACGCATCGCCGAGGACGCCGGCGTCGCCGCGATCGCCCTGCACGCCCGCACCGCTTCGCAGTTCTACTCCGGTCACGCCGACTGGGCGGCCATCGCCGCGCTGAAGGAGGCTGTGACCGGCGTCCCGGTTCTCGGCAACGGCGACATCTGGTCGGCCGAGGACGCCCAGCGGATGATGGACGAGACCGGATGCGACGGCGTGGTCGTCGGGCGCGGATGCCTCGGCCGTCCCTGGCTGTTCGGCGACCTCGCGCGGGCCCTGGGCCGCGACGGCGCCGCCGCCGCCGCACCCGTGGACGCGACGCTCGGGTTCGTCGCCCGGGCGTTCCGCCGCCATGCCGAACTGCTGGTGGAGTTCTTCGAGGACGAGGATCGCGGCTGCCGCGACATCCGCAAGCACGTCGCCTGGTATTTCAAGGGCTACCCGGTCGGCGGCGAGCTGCGGGCACGGCTGGCCACGGCATCCACGCTCGCCGAGATCGACGCGCTGCTCGGCGAGCTCGATCAGGACCTGCCCTACCCGGGCGCGGCGGCCGAAGGCCAGCGCGGGCGCGCCGGCACGCCCAAGCGCACGGCGCTGCCCGAGCGGTGGCTGGACTCCCGCGAGATCGGCGCCCACGCGGCGTCGCTGACCGAGTCGGAGGCCGATACGAGTGGCGGCTGAGGGCGCGTCCGCGGTCGGCGTCTCTCCGGGCCGGCCGAGCGGATACGACGATGCGGACGCCGCGCGCTTCCACGGGGAGCAGCACCGCTCCCAGCGCGACGACTTCGCCCGCGATCGCGCGCGCGTGCTCCACTCGGCGGCCCTGCGGCGCCTGGCCGCGAAGACGCAGGTGCTCAGTCCGGCCTCGCCGGCGGACTTCGCGCGCAACCGGCTGACGCACTCCCTCGAGGTCGCGCAGGTCGGGCGCGAGCTGGCCACCGCGCTGCGGCTGTCGCCGGACGTGGTCGACACGGCGTGTCTGAACCATGACCTGGGCCACCCGCCGTTCGGCCACAACGGCGAACGCGCGATGAACGACTGGGCCGAGGGCATCGGCGGGTTCGAGGGCAACGCGCAGACGCTGCGGATCGTGACCCGGCTCGAGCCCAAGGTGCTGGGACCGGACGGGACCACGTACGGCCTGAACCTCACCCGCGCCAGCCTGGACGCCACCTGCAAGTACCCGTGGACGGCCGATCGCCCGCTGCCGGACGCCGGCGGACGGCTGAAGTTCGGCGTGTACGCCGAGGACGAAGCCGTGTTCCACTGGATGCGCGCGGACGCCCCCGGACGAGTGCGGTGCATCGAAGCCGAAGTGATGGACCTCTCCGACGACATCGCCTACTCGGTGCACGACTTCGAGGACGCCGTCGTCAACGGCTACCTCGACCCGGCCCGACTGACCGCTCCCAGCGAGCACGAGGCGCTCCTGGACGCCATCCAGTCCTGGGTCGGCTTCGACTTCCACCGGGACGAGCTGGCCGAGGCGCTGTACCGGCTCACCGCGCTCGGCCAGTGGCTGACCGCGTTCGACGGCTCGCGGCCGGCGCTGGCGCGGCTGAAGAACCTGACCAGCGACCTGATCGGGCGCTTCGCCCGGGCCGCGACATCCGCCACCCGTGAGGCCTACGACACCCCGGTGCTCACCCGCTACCGCGCGCACGTGGTGGTGCCCCGGGTGATCGAGGTCGAGATGGCGGTGCTCAAGGGCGTCATCGGCGCGTTCGTGGTCTCCATCGAAGGACGCAAGGAGCTGTACAAGGAGCAGCGCCGCGTGCTCAAGCGCCTCGCCGACGCCCTGTGGCAGCATCCCGAGCAGCTCGAGGCGGTGTACGCCGGCGACTTCGCGGCCGCGCAGACGGATGCCGCGGCCCGCCGCGTGATCGTCGACCAGGTCGCCAGCCTGACCGACCAGCGCGCCCTCGCCTGGCACGCCCGGCTGGTCGGTCCGGTCGACGGCCCCTCGCTCGGCGTCTGGATCCCGTCGCTCCAGGTGGCCGAGCCCCGCCTGCCGGACCGCGGGCCGGCATCACCGGCGCGCACGACGGGACGGCACTGATGGCCGGCCGGATCGCGCAGGCCGACATCGACGAGGTCAAGGCCCGGGTCAACATCGCCGACGTGATCGGAGAGCGGGTCGCCCTCAAGCCCGCCGGGATCGGCTCGCTGAAGGGGCTGTGCCCGTTCCACGACGAGCGCAGCCCGAGCTTCAACGTGCGCCCCCAGGTCGGCTTCTACCACTGCTTCGGGTGCGGCGAGTCGGGCGACGTGTACACGTTCCTCCGGCAGCTGGACCATCTCACGTTCACCGAGGCGGTGGAGCGGATGGCCGCCCGCATCGGGTTCACGCTGCACTACGAAGAGGGCGGGGCGGCGCCGGAGACATCCGGCCGCTCGCGCCTGTACGCGGCCAACGCCGCCGCCGGCGAATGGTTCCGCACGCGGCTGGTCACGCCGGCCGCCGAGATCGGCCGCCGATTCCTCGGGGAGCGGGGCTTCGACGCGGGCGCGGCCGCCCACTTCGGCGTCGGCTTCGCGCCGAAGGGCTGGTCCGGACTGATGGACGCGCTGACCAAGCAGGGCTTCACCCGGGACGAGCTGCTGGCGGCCGGCCTCGTCTCGCAGGGGCAGCGCGGCGTGTACGACCGGTTCCGCGGCCGGCTCATCTGGCCGATCCGCGACATCACCGGGCAGACCGTCGGATTCGGCGCACGCCGGCTGCTGGAGGATGACACCGGCCCGAAGTACCTGAACACACCCGAGACCGTGCTCTACAAGAAGACGCAGGTGCTGTACGGGCTGGACCTGGCCAAGCGCGACATCTCCCGCGGCGACCCGCGACGCGTGGTCGTGGTCGAGGGCTACACCGATGTGATGGCCTGCCACCTGGCCGGGGTGACGACCGCGGTGGCCACCTGTGGCACGGCGTTCGGGGCCGACCACATGGGCATCCTCCGGCGGGTGGTCGGCGACGACGGATCCGCTGAGGTGGTGTTCACATTCGACCCCGACGCGGCCGGCCAGAAGGCCGCGGTGCGCGCGTTCGCCTCGACGAAAGGGCTGGCGGCGCAGAGCTTCGTCGCCGTCGCCCCCGAGGGGCTCGACCCGTGCGACCTGCGACTGCAGCGGGGGGATGCCGCGGTCCGGTCGCTGATGGACACCAAGGTGCCGATGTTCGAGTTCGTCATCGATCAGCGGATCGCCGGCTACGAGCTCGGGTCGGTCGAGGGGCGGATCGGCGCGCTGCGCGCGGCCGCGCCGATCGTCGCCGAGCTGCGCGACCCGATCATGCGCCGCGAGTACGAGCGCGTGCTCGCGCGCCGCCTGGGCATGGACACCGGGGAGGTGCACGGCGCCGTGACGCGGGCATCCCAGACCGAGAGACGGGATGCCGCATCCGCCCGCCGCACCGAGCCCGAGCCGGCTCCCGCGGTCGCGCCGGAGCTGCGCGTGACGGTGGCGAGCCTGCCGCGCACGGCCGACGTCGTGCTCGAACGCGACGCGCTGATGGGCTTCCTGCAGTACGGGCATCGGATCGACCCGGAGCTGTGGCAGCGCGCCGTGCAGCTGCCGCTGCGGCATCCCGCCCTCGACGCGGTCCGACAGAGCGTGGCCGCCGCGTCCGACCTTTCGCGCCCCGGATGGGCGGTCGAGGCGGTGTCGGCGGTCCGCGAACCCTACCGGTCGCTGGCCGCCGAGCTGCTGACCGGTGAGTTCCCGGCCCGCGACGACGACCATGCCACCGTGTCGGCGCAGGATCTTGCCCGGCGGCTGATCACCCGCTCGATCGACGCGCGCAAGCGCGAGCTGCTCGGCGCCGTCCAGCGCGTCCCCGCGGATTCCGAGGAGGGCCGTGCCGTGCGCCTGCAGCTGCGCGAGCTGGACGCCGACCGGCAGCGCCTCCTCGCCGAGTCGTAGCTGGCGGACGGCCCGCGGACAGGGCAGGATGAGGGGATGGCCCGCCACCGCGACGCCGACGTCGCCATCCGCTGCAGCGACCTGTCGATCACCCGCGCCTCGGCGCGCGGGACGGCGACCGAGCGCGTGGTCGACGGCGTCGACTTCACGCTCGCACACGGACGCAGTCTGGCCGTGCTGGGCCCCACCGGTGCCGGAAAGTCCAGCCTGGGCGCGGTGCTCGCCGGCACTGACGAGCCCGGGTTGGCCGTGGTGGGAGGCGACGCGCGGGTGCAGGGCATCCCGGTGCGCCGGCCCGGCCGGGCTCATCGCACGCTCACCTACCTCGTCGGATATCTGGGCCAGGGGGCGGGGACGCGCCTGCCGGCTCGGCTGACGGTCGAAGAGGTGATCTCGTCACCGGTGACCAGCCGCGACCGGCGCGTGAACAAGCGCGCGCTCGCGCTGCGCGTGGCCGCGCTGCTGGACGAGCTGAAGCTCCCACTCGGGATGACGGTGAAGTACCCGTACGAGCTCAGCGCGGGAATGCGGCAGCGCGTGGCGCTGGCCCGCGCCCTCATGCTCGACCCGAAGCTGCTGGTCGCCGATGACCTGTTCGCCAATCTGGACGTGCAGGCCCGCGCGGCGGTGGTGGAGGCCATCCGACGGCGCTGTGACGGCTACGGCATGTCGACCCTGCTGATCGGCAACGATCGCGACGGCATCCGCGCGCTCGGCGCGGAGGTCCTGATCCTGCGCTCCGGCCACGTCGTGGCGTGCGGCGCCAACGTCGACGACGTGCTGTGGACGCCCAGCGCGGGAGCGGACAGACGCCTGATCGCGTCGTGACCGCCCGCGGAAGTTTGCTACGATTGTCTGGTCGCTCGCCGCAATGCGAGCGGATATTCCTCCATAGCTCAATTGGCAGAGCAATCGGCTGTTAACCGGTAGGTTCTTGGTTCGAGTCCAAGTGGGGGAGCGAAAGGCCTCGGGCTCCACCCCGGGGCCTTTTCTCTGTTCACCGCAAGGGTGTATCGCCCCCGGCGCCTCCTCGCTACGGTGGGGGCATGCGCCGGGCACGTCGGATCGACGGTCGGGTCACGGCAGCGCGAGAGAAGGGAACACATCATGAGCATCCTCCTCATCATCCTGGCGGTGATCGCCATCGTCCTGCTCTTCGTGGGCGGGTTCATCGCGGCCGTGAAGTGGCTGCTGTGGGTCGGCCTGATCCTGCTGGTCATCGCGGTCATCGCCTGGCTGCTGCGTGTGATCGCGGGCCGTCGGGCATAGGCGCTGCAGTCCGGCGTCCGGAGCACGACGCATGCCCGGGTAGGCTTTCTGCTCGGGCGTGCGCTGTGCCCGGGGAAGGACGCCGATCATCGAGAGTTACACAGTCGCGACGGATGGTGCCTGCTCGGGCAATCCCGGCCCCACCGGATGGGCCTGGGTCGGGGCGGACGGTCAGTGGGCGGCAGGTTCGCTGCCGCTGGGCACGAACAACATCGGCGAATTGCTGGCTCTGCTCAACGCCATCCGCGATCACCGCGATGTGACGCTGCTGACGGTCCAGGCCGATTCGAAGTACGCGATCGACACGTACGCGTCGTGGATGGATGCCCATGCCCGCCGGGGCTGGAAGACCAGCACCGGCGCGCCGACGAAGAACGTCGAGATCCTGCGGGAGCTCATCGTCGAGCGCGACGCGCGTCGGGAGCACGGCGTGCCGGACGTGATCCTGGAGCACGTGCGGGGGCACGCCGGCCACCGGCTGAACAGCTGGGCCGACGAGCGCGCCGTCCGTGCGGCATCCCACGGCGCGAAGGGCGCGCAGAGCCGGTGGTCCTCGCTGGACGGCCAGGAGCCGATCGATGTGGGCGTCGACCCGCCGCGTTCGGCACAGGACAAGCCGCGCAGACGATGACCGAGCGCGGTCCGGCGGACGGGGCCGGCCGCTAGGCTGCGCGGATCCGGTCCCGGCGGGGCGGGAGCCGCTCGAAGCCGGCGGACGCGTAGGTGGCGATGGCCGCGACCCGCGTGCTCTCGGTGCAGACCAGAACGCTGGAGGAGCCCAGCTCCTGCAGCACGGCGGCCGCGGCGACGCAGATCGCCCGACCGTGACCCTGCCGGCGGTGCTCCGGCAGGACGCCGAGGGGCTCGATCAGCCCGGGGCGACCCGGACCGGCAGACCAGACGGCGAGCGCCGCCACCGCGACGCCCCGCTCGTCATACCCCAGCAGGCACCGGACGTCGGCGGAGAGCGGGCCCTGCATCATCGTGCGCCACCGCTCGAGGGTGAAGGACGGGCTGTCCCACGCCGCACGATGCGTCGCGGTGAAGGCGGCCGCCTGCTCCGGCCCGACCACGTCGATCCGCCGCGCAGGCCGGTCGACCGGCGCGGTCAGGTCGCGACGCAGCGGGGTCCACGATTCGCCCGTGTCCCAGCCCGACTGCGTCAGGCGCGCCTGGACCAGGGTGCCGTTCGGCGTCTCGACCGCCGCCCGGCCCGTCGGGAAGACACCATGCGCCGGATCGGCCAGGTCGGCGACGAGCCGGTCTGCCAGCGCCGTGTCCCGACGGGACGACGGTGCGACCGTCAGCCTCAGAAGGTCCGGCCCGTCCAGGAAGCCGACGGCGACGATCCGCCCGTCCCGCGTCCAGACCCGCAGGGCCGCCACGGTCGCGGCCGCGCCGAATCGCCCGAACCAGCCCAGGTCTCCCGGGTGCAGCTGCATCGGTGCGGCATCGTCCTGCCAGTCCCGCAGCGCCTCCCGCACCTCAGCCAGCGCCTCGATGCGCGGCGTGCTCAGTTCGATCACCACGCCCGCGATGCTACCCGGCGCCCGGTCGCCCTCGCGGCCGCGCGCTACGCGTCGATATCGTCGACGCCGGGCGTCCAGGACTGGCCGGCGCGGCCCCAGCCGCGCTTGCGCGCGATCTTCTGCGCCGTCTTCCAGTCGCCGTCGCCGAGCCGGTCCACGTAGAGCACCCCGTCCAGGTGGTCGAACTCGTGCTGCATGATCCGTGCCCGCCAGCCGTCGACCTCAATCCGCACGGGGGCGCCGTCCAGATCGATGCCGGTCACCAGCACGTCGTCGGAGCGCCGCAGCGGGAACCGCTCACCGGGGAACGACAGGCACCCCTCGCTCTCCTCGTCCGGGTCGGGCGCGCCGGGCTCGGTCGGCTTCATCCACAGCACTGGGTTGATCACCACGCCGCGCCACGGGGCGCCGTCATCGTCCTGATAGGTGTACACGTACAGCCGCAGCGGGACCCCCACCTGGGGCGCCGCCAGTCCGACGCCGGGCGCGGCATCCATCGTCTCGTACATGTCGGCGACGAGGCGGCGCACGTCGTCGGTGATCTCGTCGACCTCGGCTGCGGGGGAGTGCAGCACCGGGTCGCCCAGGATGAGGATCGGCAGAATGGCCACGTCTTCAGCCTACCCAGCCCGCCTCGCAGGTAATGTCGAAGAGTGATCGCGACAGGCCTGCCGCTGAACGACGTCACCGACCATCTGGTCGGGGTTTTCCGTGACCCCGCGATCCTGATCGGCATCCCGCTGGCGCTCCTGGGCGCGGTGTTCATGTCCTTCGGTGCGCAGTACCAGCACCGCGGCGTCAACAAGGTGGAGCGTCTCACCGGCACCAGCGGCAGCGAGGGGCTGAGCGCGAGGCAGCTGCTGAGCCTGCTGCGGCGGCCGTCCTGGGTCGCCGGGACGCTCATGCTCGCCCTGGCGATCGTCTGTCAGCTGTCGGCGCTGGCCTTCGCGCCGCTGATCCTGGTCCAGCCGGTGGGTGCCATCTCGCTCGTGATCACGACCCTGTTGAACGCGCGCATCTCCGGCCACAAGCCCACCAGGAAGTCGGTGCGCTCGATCATCGCCTGCGTCGGCGGCATCTTCGTGTTCGTCACCATCGCCGCCTTCGTTGCGACCGAGACCCCGCTGACCAGCGGCCAGCTGCTGACCGTGCTGATCATGCTCGCGGTCGTGCTGGTCGTGCTGGCGACCGCCTGGGTGCTGCTGCGCAAGCGCGCCCACCCCCTCTTCTACATCGTGGCCTCCGGCATCCTGTACGGGTTCGTGGCCACTCTGGCGAAGATCGTGATCAAGCGGGTGCAGGTGTGGGACATCGACGCGATGACCATCGTCTGCCTCATCGGCTTGCTGCTGGCGGCCGGGCTCGGCGCCTACTTCGTGCAGACGGCGTACTCGGTCGGTCCGCCCGACCTGGTGATCGCGGGGCTGACGGTGGTCGACCCGATGGTGGCCGTGCTCATCGGCCTGACCGTGCTGAAGGAGGCCGCCACCGCGGGCGTGTGGGCCTACGTCGGCTTCGGCATCGCCGGAGCGATAGCGATCTACGGCGTGTTCTCGCTGGCGCGCAACCACCCGCAGGTGATCAGCGACAGCCAGGAGCTGCCGATCCGGCGCGGCAGCGACGGGAAAGGTCAGGGCAGGCCCCGCCCCTGACGCTGGGCGGCCGTTCCGCGATCGAGGCCGCGCTGACGGCATCCATGCCACGATCATCGCGCACACCGTCATGGGCGATAGGCTCGGGTGCGCAGGGGGCGGTGGCCAAGCTGGTGAAGGCAGCGGGCTCATAACCCGACGATCGTGGGTTCAAGTCCCACCCGCCCTACCGATCCGGCCCTCCCGCTCGGAGCATCCGGTCGTCCCTATTCGCGGGAGAGCGCAGCGAGGGCCTCCAGCTCGAGGTCGAGGTACTGCTCTTCGCTGACGTCCACGACCACGCCGAGCAGTGTGCCCCCGGTGAACGGGAAGGGGTTCGCGTACTGCCGGCTGACGGTATCGGCGCTGTCGAAGCCGACGCACAGGCCGTCGCCGCAGAGGGTGAACTTGCCGACCTGCGCCCGCATCGGTCCCTGGTCGACCACCTCGTCATCCACGTAGAGCGTGCAGGTGCCGACCGACTCCTTGTGCTCGCCGGCTCCCTCCCGGACGAACTCCGTGCCCAGCACGTGCGGTCCGGGGGTGAGCTCCTTCGAGACGAAGGTCTGCTCGGGTGGGATGCCGAGGAAGTTGTACACGTAGTGCAGCTTCCCGTCCTTGATGAACAGGGCATGTCCGCCGAAGCGGGAGCCGTGCGCGAACAGCACGCCTTCGGCATCCGCCTCGAGCACGACATCGGCGGCGATCTTGAACGAGCGCCCGCGCACGTTCACCGCCACACCTTCGGGCACCGCGCCGCTGTCGGGGTAGTAGATGAAGCGGGTGCGGGCGGGCTCGGAGGTCGGACGATCCAGCGTCAGCTGCTCCATCGCCGTCCGGTCGTCGATCGGCAGCCCGTAATTGGCGTCGGCCTCTTCGAACCACGCGGCGACGAGCTCCGTGACCTTCTCCGGATGCCGGTCCGCCAGGTTCTTCGACTCCGACCGGTCCTCGTCCACGTGGTAGAGCTCCCACTCGTCCTGGTCAAAGTGGCCGTGGCCGGTGATGGGCGCGTGTGTCGCGGCGACCTTCCAGCCGTCCTGCCAGAGCCCGCGGGTGCCGATCATGTTGTAGTACTGGCGCTTCTTCCGCGTGGGGGCGTCGGCCAGGTCGAAGGTGTAGCGCATGGAGACGCCGGGCAGCGGCGCCTGCTCCACGCCGCGGTAGACCTGGGGCATCTCGAGACCAGCGAGGTCGAGGATGGTGGGGACGATGTCGGTCACATGGTGGTACTGGTGCCGGATCTCGCCCTTGGCGGCGATCCCCTTCGGCCAGTGGATGATCAGCGGGTCGCAGGTCCCGCCGGAATACTGGCTGTACCGCTTGAACATCTGGAACGGCGTCGAGAATGCGGCCGCCCAGCCCGTCGGGTAGTGGTTGTACGTCTCCGGGCTGCCCAGCTCGTCGAGCCGGGCGAGGTTCTCGGCCAGGTCGTCCGGGTAGTTGTTGAAGAACTTGTTCTCGTTCACCGATCCGTCCGGCGATCCCTCACCCGACGCGCCGTTGTCGGCGCAGTAGAAGATCACCGTGTTCTCGAGTTGCCCGCTGGCCTCCAGATAGTCGACCATGCGGCCGATCTGGGCGTCGGTGTATTCGCTGAACCCGGCGAACACCTCGGCCATGCGGGCGAACAGCCTCTTCTCATCGTCGCTGAGCGCGTCCCACGGCTTGACGTGGTCCGCGGGATTCGCCTGGTCCTCGGGGAGCGGGTTGAAGGGGGTGAGCTCGGTGCCCTCGGGCATGATCCCCTTCTCGATCATCCGCGTCAGCACCCACTCGCGGTATGCGTCGTAGCCGTCGTCGAACACGCCCTTGTACTTGGCGATGTACTCGTCGGGCGCATGGTGAGGGGCGTGGTTGGCTCCCGGGCAGAACCACATGTACCAGGGCTTCGAGGGGTTGGAGGCCTGCTGATCGCGGAGCATCTTGATTCCCTGATCGGCCAGGTCCTTCGAGAGGTGATAGCCTTCGTCCGGCGTGTAGGGCTGCTCGATGAAGTGGTTGTCCTCGGCGAGATCGGGGTACCACTGGTTGGTCTCGCCGCCGAGGAAACCGTAGAAGCGGTCGAAGCCCATCTGCAGCGGCCACTGCCGACGGCTGCCGCCGCTGGAGTTGTCCTGCTCGGGGACGTTGTGGTCCTTGCCGAGCCAGAAGGTGCTGTAGCCGTTGTCCTGCAGGATGTGCGCGAGGGTGGCGCAGTCGTCCGGGATCCGGCCGGAGTTGCCTGGGAATCCGTTGGTGGACTCCATCAGCGAGGCGATGCTGTTGCGCGTGTGGTTGCGCCCGGTAAGGAAGCTCGAACGGGTCGGCGAGCAGAGCGCCGTGGTGTGCCACTGCGTGTAGGTCAGGCCGTTCTGGGCCAGGCGGTCCAGCGTCGGCATGTTGATCCGGCCGCCATAGGGCGACCACGAGGCCATCCCGGTGTCGTCGTACAGGATGACGAGGACGTTCGGCGCGCCCTCGGCGGGCTGGGGGAGCAGATAGGGGCCCCAGTCCGGTTCGGAGTCTCGGACATCCAGGGCGATCTTGCCGGTGAATTCCTTGGCCATCGGGTGCTCCCGTCGCTCGGTCTCTCGCGGACACATCCACGCTATCGACCGGCGGTCGCATGCACCAGAGGGCATGTGCGGCTAGGTTCGGGGATGTGACGCCCCCCGTCGACGCCCCCGACCGCATGCTGCTGCCGAGCCTCGCCGGCTACCGGCGCGGGTGGCTGCTCCGCGATGTCATGGCGGGGCTGGCCGCCGGCGCCGTCGTCATTCCGCAGGCGATGGCGTATGCGACGATCGCGGATCTGCCCGTCGAGGTGGGCCTGTACACCTGCATCCTGCCCATGCTCGTCTATGCGCTGCTGGGCGGCTCACGGGCGATGAGCGTGTCGACGACGTCGACGGTGGCGACGCTGACCGCGACGACGCTGGTCACGGCCGACGTCGCCTCGTCCGCCCCCGACGGTCTCGGCGCGCTCACGATGCTCACGCTGCTGGTCGGCGCGATTCTCCTCCTGGCACGGCTCCTGCGGCTGGGCTCCCTGGTGGAGAACATCAGCGGCGCCACGGTCCTCGGGGTGCAGATCGGGGTGGGCGCGATCGTCGCCGTCGGGCAGGTGCCCACGATGCTGGGCGAGACCCTCGACGTCAGCGGCGGGGGCCTGTTCGCCGTGATTGCGGCCGCGATCGCCAGCGTGGGCACCGCGAGCGTGCCCACGGTCGCGCTGTCGGCCGGCAGCGTGGCGGTCCTCCTGCTGCTCAAGCGCTTCGCCCCGCAGGTCCCCGGCGCGCTGATCGTCGCGGTCGGCGGAATCCTTCTGGTCGGCCTCGGTCATCTCGACGCCCTCGGCGTGGCCCTGATCGACGCGGTGCCGACGGGGATGCCGCGCCTCCGTCTGCCCGACCTGTCGATGGCCGGCGACCTGGTTCCCGGGGCCTTGGCGATCGCCGTGATGGCCTTCCTCGAGTCCGCCGCCGTCGCCCGCACGATCCGCGAGCGATCCCAGCCGCAGATCGACAGCGACCGGGAGCTGCTGGCGATGGGCGCCGCCAACGTGCTCGGCGCGTTCTCGGCTGCCATGCCGGCCGCGGGCGGCTTCTCGCAGAGCGCGGTGAACCGCGGCGCCGGCGCCCGCACCCAGCTGGCGGGGGTGGTGACCGCGGTGCTGGCCATCCTGGTCGCGCTGTTCCTGGGCCCGGTGCTGAGTCTGCTGCCGCAGGCCACGCTGTCGGCGATGGTCTTCGTGGCCGTGGTCGGTCTGATCGACGTCCGCGAACTGGTCCGGTGGGCGCGGGTGAGTCCGGTGGACTTCTGGGTGGCGCTCACGGTCGCCCTGGTCGCGCTCGCGGCGGGGCTCCTGGTCGCGGTGGGCGTGGGCGTGGCCGCGACCCTGCTGCTCGTGCTGCGCGAGCTGAACACGCCCCGCCTGGACATCCTCGACCAGCGCGGCGGCACGCTGGCCGTCCACGTGGGCCGCGGTCTCTACACCGCGAATGCGCGCCCGATCTCTCGTGCGGTGGTGTCGCTGGCCGTGCGCCGCCGGCCCGCGGTATCGGTGCTGATCCTCGACCTCACCCGTCAGGACGCGCTCACGGTCACGGTGCTGGATGCGCTGGAGGAGCTCGAGGCGGACTTGGCCGCGCACGACGTCGTGCTGCATCTGGCGTCCCTTCCGCCGGCGGCCGCGGCGGTCGCGGCGCGGGTGGACTGGTATCGGCGCCTGGAGGCGCTGGGGCGGGTGCACGCGACGGTGCGGGACGGGATGACCGCGGTGGCTCCGGAAGAGGATGTCTGAGGCACCGCGCGTGCGCCGGGCGATATCGTGAGCGCATACCAACGGTTGGAGGCCGACATGTCCGCACCGCTGAATTCCTGGCGCGACGGCGCCGCGCGATCTGCGATCCTCGCCTTCGTCGATGCCGTCACCGACCAGGACGGACCCGACTTCGTGCCGGTGGAGGGACGGATCGCGGTCTTCGACAACGACGGCACGCTGTGGACCGAGAAGCCGATGCAGACGCAGCTGCACTACCTCCTGGAACAGTGGAAGCGCGCGGCCCAGGCCGACCCGGCGCTCGCCGACACGCAGCCGTATCGCGCCGCCGTCAGCGGCGACCTGGGCTGGCTGGGCGCGGCGATCGACAAGCACTACGCCGGCGACGATGCCGACCTCGGAGTGCTCATCGCGGCCGTGGCGGCCGCCTCCGCCGGCGCGAGCGTCGAGGAGTACGAGGCATCCGTCGCCGCGTTCTTCCGAGACGCGCGTCACCTGACGTTGAAGAGCTCGTATGCGCTGACGGTCTTCCAGCCCATGGTGGAACTGATCCGGCTGCTGGATGCGAACGACTTCCGCTCGTACATCGTCTCCGGCGGCGAGCGCGACTTCATGCGTCCCGTCACCCAGGACTACTACGGCATCCCTCCCCAGCGCGTAGTGGGCACGGCGATGGACCTGGAATACGACGCCGAGGCGAATCTGGTCCGCTATGCGCCGAAGCTGTCCTTCTTCGACGACGGACCGCAGAAGCCGATACGGATCTGGAGCAGGATCGGCCGGCGGCCGATCCTGGCCGTGGGCAACTCCAACGGCGACGTCGACATGCTCCGGTTCGCTCAGGGCAGCCGTCGCAGCCTCGCGATGCTCGTGCATCACGACGACGACACCGGGCGTGGCGACCAGCCGTACGATGCCGGCGCCGAGGAGGCGCTGTCTGCGGCGACCGCGCACGGCTTCACCGTCGTGAGCGTGCGCGACGATTGGGAGACCGTGTTCCCCGGAGTGTCCGCGTCCTGAGCGGCCCCGCTCAGTGGTCGTCGGCGATGTGCAGCGTGCGGAAGTCGGTGCGGTGCAGCGCCCGCAGGAGCACCGCTTTCGCGCCGCCGAATGCGCGCAGACCCTCGGCGGTGGGGCACGGACCGATCCGGTCGATCCGATGGCGCCGTCCCTTCACGACGACCTCGCAGTGGCCGGCGGCGGTGATGTTGCGGTACCAGTTGACGTCCGGGCCGTAGGTGAGCTCGGCGATGAACGCGTCATCGGCGCGCGCGAGGATCACCGGGGTCTCGTACACGGTCCCCGACCTGCGGCCCACGTTGATCACGAGACTGAACGGGCCGATGCCCGCACGCGCCATCCGCCGGGTGAGCCGGTTCAGCGTCGCGTTCAGCGCCTTCAGATACCGCTGCCGGAATGAGAGCTCCACCATCCCATTCTCGCCTGGCCGCCTACATCGCCGCACCGATGTAGGAGTACTTGATGAACACCTCGCCGGCGATGCCGGCTTCATCCAGCACGCCCTGCACGGCAGCGAGCATGTACCTCGAGTCCCACCCCATGTACAGGAAGTGCTCCGCATCCAGTTCGTCCCACTGACCGTTCCAGGCCTGCGCCGGGAAGATCGGGCCGCCCCGCCGGGCGCTGTACGCGACGACGTCCGCGCGGGAGTCGGCCCAGAGTCGACGGAAGATGCGATTGAACAGGTACTTCACGTCGTGCACCTCCCAGTGCTCGCCGCGGTACTCGACGTACTCGAACTCGCGCTCCCAGCCGCGCGGCCACCCGCGCCGCCGCTTCGCGTCCAGCACCGGGGTGAGGCCGTCGTCGTCGATCAGCACGGTCTCGGGACGGCGCCAGATCGACAGCAGGACGTCGGTGAGCTCGGCCGTGCGCGCGGCGATCTGGGCCGTGCCCCAGGCATCCCGCCCGGCGATCGCGCGTGTGATCGCCAGGTCGCTGGCCGCGTAGGCGGCGCGCTTGTCCGGGAAGGACGCACCGAAGACGCGCTCGGCGAGCGGCTGCTCGAGGAGGGTCATGTTGCCCAGCGACTGGGCGAGCGCGCGACGGCTGTTCTGCTCGTCGTCGGACAGGTCCTTCCAGCGGCGGGCGCCGTCGCCGCTCCAGTCGTCGGACGGGGCAAGCGGGAGGATGTGCTCCAGATCGAGCCCGTCCAGGCTGGCCGTGCCGCCGATCCGGCCGAGCACGTAGGCGGCGTGGGGGAGGTCGCCGTATTTCAGGGCCACCCGCACCCGCTCGTCGGACGGCGTGATGCGCGAGATGGCGTGGTCCAGCGCCTGCGGGCACTCTTCCCGCGCACGGCACAGGCGCGCCACGAGCCGCTCGCCGCCGACGCCGACGATCTGCCGGCGCAGCAGCAGGGCCTGCGCGTGCTCGAGCAGCGTGATCAGGCCCGCGCGATCGAGCAGCCCGCGTGCGTGGTCGCTGTATGCGCGCATCACCAGCGGGTACATGCCGCGGCCGAAGGTGTTCACGTAGGCGAGCTGGCGCGAGATCTCGGCATCCTTCTCCCGCGTGGGATCCAGGAGCACGGCGTACACCTCGGCGTAGGCGCGCCAGTCGGCGGCCCGCACCCGCAGCTCGTCCAGCTCGACCCGCGGCACCTGCGCGCGGAACGCGTCGTAGACACCCCGTGCCCCGGCCACCGTGACCTCGCGCCCGGTCGTCATGATCAGGTAGTGCCGCCAGAACCCCGCGATCTGCTCGCCCGTGGCGCGTTCGATCGGCAGCCAGAACTCGTCCTCGACGGCGGTCTGCTGCTCGTGCGTGAGACCCATCAGGATGTAGTTGTGGATCAGCTCGTGATCGCGCAGCGGCTCGCCGGTCGAGTTCAGGCTCTCGAAGATCTGCTGCGCGTTGGCCCCGGCCCCGAGCGTGATCGACACGTGCTCCAGCTTCTGGATGCCGCGCCACACCTGCCGCGCCTCGCCGAGGGCGACCTGACTGCGGAAGAACGCGTAGTTGTCGTCGAAGCGCGACTCGGGGCGGGTGCCGTCCGGTCCGCGTCGGTCCAGCACGACATCCTCGAACAGCTCCGCCCACTCGCGGTGGGGGCGCAGCTTGGTGCGGCTCGCATCGTCGGCGCGCAGGAGCACCCGGGACAGCTCTTGCGCCAGCTCGGGGTCCGCGTCGCGCACGGTGTGATGAAGCGCGGCCACCAGCAGCATGAGCGTGGTGATCCGCTGCTGGCCGTCGATCAGGATCAGGTCGCGCAGATCGTCGTCGGCACCGGATGCCGCGGCCGACAGGATCGAGCCGATGAAGTGCATGTGCCGTCCGTCGGCGTCGGCCACCCGGCGCACATCGGCAAGCAGCTGCTCGCACCCGCCGATGTCCCAGCGATACTGCCGCTGGTAGACCGGCACGACGATGGCGGTCTGCGGCTGGGCGAGCCAGGCGATGGTGTTGACCGCGGTGGCATCGACGTTCGTGGCACTGCCCATGGCTGGCATCACTCTTTCTGCGGGCGGGAGGGGACGGCGCGAGGCACCCGATCTACTCTAAGTGCGCGGTCCGGATGGGGCCCGGCGGCCCGCGGGAACGCCCCTGTTATTCACGGCGGCGGCCCCGAGACGCGGAACAGCCCCGATGTAGGCTTGCCTAAGTCGGGCCTGTAAAAACTTCGCTGGCCCTCTACGAAAGGTCATGATCCTCATCATGGGTTACATCAAGTCCGCCGCTCTCGAGGAGACCGGCTATGTCGTCCTGGACAGCTACAACCAGGAGCTCGACCCCAAGGAGTGGCTCGACATCGAGTATGTCGACTGGAAGTCCTCGGGCGACACCCGCTTCGCGCCGCTGGCCAGCGCGTTCGGTGAGATCGAGTGCAACGGCTTCTGGAACCACAAGCCGCCGCGCACCGACAAGGACGGCGTGTGGATCGAGTCGCAGGTCGCGAAGGCGCCGAACCTGACCCGCCGCGCACAGGAGCCGGGCGCCAACGTCGGGCGCTGCCGGGTGATCGAGCTGCAGCCCACCCCGTACGGGGAGTGCCTCTACAACCTGCACCAGGATGACAACAACCGGCTGAACCCGGACGGGACCGGCTGGGTCGTGCGCGGGTTCTTCAACCTGACCGACGACAAGGACAGCTTCTTCGTGCTGCGCGAGAACCGCACCGACCCGCAGGGCGAGGTCCGCATCGCGCTGCCGGCCGGAGCGCAGCTGATCATCGACACCCAGCGGCTGTGGCACGCGACGACCCACCTGGGCTCCGAGCCGCGGTACAACCTCATCACCTCGTGGACCAGCGGACCCGAGCTGGACGCATACATCGAGAAGTACAACGGCCGCAATCGGGTCGACAGCGTCCCGGTCGACCAGGAGATCCTCGATGCCGGCTACGCCGAGCAGGCGCGGAAGGATGCTGCGCGCGCGGCATACTACGCCGCCAAGGGGCAGGCCGAGGTCCGGGCCATGAGCGAGGCCTGATCGCCCGGCCCGCCGACACGGGAATCACAGGCTTGTGATTCCCGTGCTGGCGGGCGATAATGAGCCCAGACAACAGAACAGCACGCCGCCGCATCCGGTCAGGTCGTAGGGGAAGACGTACCTGACGAAACGGAGAGATCATGGCGGCGACACCATCGCGTGGAGTGATTCTGATCCACTCCGCGCCACGCGCATTGTGCCCCCACTTGGAGTGGGCGGTAGGACGCGCTCTTGGGCGTGCGACGAGCTTCGACTGGGCCGACCAGCCGGTGCTCGGCGGCAGCCGACGTGCGGAGTTCTACTGGGAGGGGCCGGCCGGCACCGGGGCGGCCCTGGCGACCGCGATCCGCGGCTGGGAGCACCTGCGCTTCGAGGTCACCGAGGACCCGACACCGCGCAGCGACGGCGGACGCTGGATGCACACCCCCGGGCTGGGCATCCACTATGCGCAGACCGACTCCGCCGGCAACGTCGTGATCGGCGAGGACCGGCTGCGCTACGCCATGGACGTGGCCGCCGGCGATGTGGCCGAGCTGGAGCGCGAGCTGCAGATCGCCCTCGGGTCGGCCTGGGACGATGAGCTGGAGCCGTTCCGGCACGCATCCGACGATGCGCCGGTGGTGTGGCTGCACAAGGTCGGCTGAGAACAACTCCCCACGGCACTGCTGCCGTGGGGAGTCTGCGTTTCTGCGGATCAGGAGGACGCGAACGCGACCACCGCGTTGTGTCCGCCGAAGCCGAACGAGTTGCTGATCGCGAGCTGCGGGCCCTCTCCGAGGGGCTGCACGTCGCCGGAGATCCGGAAGGGCACCTCGGGGTCCTGCTCGGTCAGATTGATCGTCGGAGGCGCCTGACGGTTCGTGATCGCGAGGATGGTGAACACCGCCTCGAGCGCACCCGTGCCGCCGAGCAGGTGTCCGGTGGACGCCTTGGTGGCCGACACCGGGATCTCGTCGATCCGGTCGCCGAAGACCTGCTTGAGCGCCTGGTACTCGTTCGGGTCGCCGACCGGGGTGGAGGTGGCGTGCGCGTTGATGTGCGTGATGTCGTCGGGCGAGGCATCCGCCGCCTCGAGCGCCATCCGCACCGCGCGCGCGGCGCCGTGCCCCTCGGGGTCGTTCGCGGTGATGTGGTACGAGTCGGCGGTCACCCCGCCGCCGGCCGCGTAGGCATAGATCTTGGCGCCGCGGGCCTTGGCGTGCTCCTCGGTCTCCAGGATCAGCACGGCCGACCCCTCGCCCATCACGAAGCCGTCCCGGTCGATGCTGCCCGGCCGCGACGCGTGCTCGGGGTCGTCGTTGCGGCGGGACAGGGCCTGCATCGAGGCGAACGCCGCCATCGTCAGCGGGTGGATGGCCGATTCGGTGCCGCCGGCGATCACGACGTCGGCAAGTCCGTCCTGCAGGTGTTCGATGGCGTTCGCGATCGACTCGGTGCTCGAGGCGCAGGCGCTGGCGACCGTGCGCGCGAACGCGCGTGCGCCGAAGTGGAGGGAGATGTTGCCGGCCGCGGCGTTGGGCATCAGCATCGGGACCGTCATCGGCATCACGCGGCGGGGGCCCTTCTCGCGCAGCGTGTCCCACGCATCCAGCAGGGTCCACAGTCCGCCGATGCCGGTCGCGAAGTCGACGCCCAGCCGCTCCGGATCGACCTCGGGAGCGCCGGCGTCCGCCCAGGCTTCCAGCGCCGCGACCATGGCGAACTGCGAAGACGGGTCCAGACGCTTGGCGAGGGGACGGGCCAGAACGCTCTCCGGACGGACGATGCCCTCGGCCGCGAACGTGACCGGCAGCTGGTACTCCTCCACCCAGTCGTAGGGGAGGGTGTGGGCGCCGCTTGCGCCGTTCAGCAGGGCGGACCAGCTTTCGGGCGCGGTGCCTCCCAGGGGAGTCGAAGCGCCGATGCCGGTGACGACGATGCGGGACGTGCTCATGTGGGGTTCCTCGTGATGTGGGGTGCCGGTGGGGGCGGACTGCCCCCACCGGATGCGGTCACTCCTGGTGCGTGCTGATGTACGTGACGGCGTCGCCGACGGTCTTGAGGTTCTTCACCTCGTCGTCGGGGATGGTGACGCCGAACTTCTCCTCGGCGTTGACGACGATCGTCATCATCGAGATCGAGTCGATGTCCAGGTCGTCGGTGAACGACTTCTCCAGCGCCACCTCGTCGGCGGAGATCCCCGTCTCGTCGGTGATCAGCTCGGCAAGGCCGGCGAGGACCTCATCGTTGGTGAATGCCATTTCTGCTCCTTGTTCTGGATTCTTCAGGGGACGAGGCCCGGCGGGCCGTGGACAAGTCTATGGTCGAGTGCGTTCCGGTCAGGGGAGCACGACGACCTGCGCGCCGAAGACGAGCCCGGCGCCGAACCCGATCTGCAGCGCGAGCCCGCCGGACAGCGCCGGATGCTCCTGCAGCAGCCGGTGGGTCGCCAGCGGGATGGATGCCGCCGATGTGTTGCCGGTGGTCTCGATGTCGTGGGCGATCGTGACGGTGTCCGGGAGCTTGAGCTGCTTGGCGAACTCGTCGATGATGCGCAGGTTGGCCTGATGTGGGATGAACGCGGCCAGGTCCGCGGCCTCGACACCGGCCGCCTCCAGCGCGCGCCGGGCCACCTTGACCATGTCCCACACGGCCCAGCGGAACACCGAAGGCCCCTCCTGCCGCAGCGTCGGCCAGGGCACGGTGCCGTCGCGGAACTCGGTGAGGGTGGCGTTCATGCCGACCAGCTCGGCCTTCGAGCCGTCCGAGCCCCAGACGGTGGGACCGATGCCGGGGGTGTCGCTCGGCCCGACCACCGCCGCGCCGGCGCCGTCGCCGAGCAGGAACGAGATGCTGCGGTCGGCGGGGTCGACGAGGTCGCTGAGCTTCTCGACGCCGACCACCACGGCGTAGGTCGCGATGCCTCCGCGGATGAGGGCGTCCGCCTGCGCGACGCCGTAGGCGAAGCCCGCGCAGGCGGCGTTCAGATCGTAGGCGGCGGCGGGATTCGCGCCGATGCGGTCGGCGACGATGGCCGAGACCGACGGGGTCTGCTTCGGGTTGCTGATGGTGGCGACGATGACGGCGTCGATCTTGTCGGCCGGGATGCCGGAGCGCTCGACCGCTTCGCGAGCCGCATCCGTGCCCAGCTCGATGGCGCTGGTGTCGTGGTCGGCGCGCACGCGCGTGATGATGCCGGTGCGCTGCCGGATCCACTCGTCGCTGGAATCGATCGGACCGACCAGGTCGTCGTTGGGGACGACGTTCTCACCGCGGGCCGCGCCGTACGCGTAGATGCGGGTGTGGGCGGGCCCGGTGGGCTGGGTCAGGCTGATGCTCATGCGGCTTCTCCGGTCAGCAGTGCGGTCGCGGCCGCGAGGTCGTCGGGCGTCTTGACCGCCACGCTCGGCACGCCGCGCAGGGCGCGCTTGGCGAGGCCGACGAGGGTGCCGGCGGGGGCGAGTTCGACGATCCCGGTCACTCCGTGGTCGGCGAAGGACGCCATGCACAGGTCCCACCGCACGGGCGAGGCGACCTGCGCCACCATCAGGTCGATGGCCGCGGCACCGGAGTCCACGACGGAGCCGTCGCTGTTGGTCCACAGTGTCAGGGCCGGATCGGATGCCGTCACCTCGGCGGCGGCGGCGCGCAGGGTGTCCACGGCCGGCGCCATGTAGCCGGTGTGGAAGGCGCCCGCGACCTGCAGCGGGATCACGCGGGCGCCCCGGGGGGCGTCGGCGGCCAGCTCGGCGAGGTCGGACAGCGCTCCGGCGGCGACGATCTGGCCGCCGCCGTTGTAGTTGGCCGGGGTGAGGCGATGCGTCTGCAGCGCCGCCAGGACGGTGGCCTCGTCGCCGCCGACGATGGCGCTCATGCCGGTCTGGGCCGCCGCGGCGGCTTCGGCCATCGCCCGCCCGCGGGTGCCCACCAGCTCCAGCGCCTCCGTGGGGGCGACGACGCCGGCGGCGGCCAGCGCGGCCAGCTCTCCGACCGAGTGTCCGGCGACCCCGGCGGGGCGGGCATCGGCGGTCAGGGCGGCGTAGGACAGCAGGCTCGCCGCCACGATCAGCGGCTGGGCGACCTTGGTGTCGCGGATGCGCTCGGCATCCCACTCGGTTCCCGCGGCCACGAGGTCGACGCGCGCATGGTCGGAGAACTCCTGCAGGCGTTCGCGCGCGCCGTCCAGTTCGAGCCAGGGAGCGAGGAAGCCGGGGGACTGCGCGCCCTGACCGGGGAAGACGGCGATGATCACTTTCCCATCCTGCCAAACCCTGGGACGTCCAACTGGCAGAGACCGCACAAGATTGTCAGGAACGTTTGTGCCTGCTCCACAGGCTCAGCGGGTGCGAGGCCCTGCGGGGGCCTTCCGACGGGTCGCGTCGGTGCCGATGGCGCCCAGGATGAGCGCGGTCTGCAGGATCAGCGCCTCGCGCGGACCCGTGGCATCCCACCCGATCACCTCGGAGACGCGCTTGAGCCGGTAGCGCACGGTGTTCGGGTGCACGAACAGCTCGCGGGCCGTCGCCTCCAGTGACCGGCCGTTGTCCAGATAGCTCCACAGCGTCGTGACCAGATCGGTGCTGTGGTTCTGCAGCGGCCGGAAGATCTTCTCCACCAGGGTGTTCTTCGCCAGCTGATCTCCGGCCAGCGCGCGCTCGGGGAGCAGATCGTCCGCCTCGACCGGGCGCGGCGCGTGCCGCCACGAGCGAGCGACGGCGAAGCCGGCCAGGGCCGCGCGGGCGCTCTGCCCGGCGTCCACGAGCGCGGCCACCGTCGGCCCGAGCACGAGGTGGCCGCTGCCGAATCCGGGCTCGAGATGCTCGGCGATCTGGAGGAACGGCAGCTCGGTCGCGGGATCGTCCGGCCCGCGCAGCTCGGCCCGGCCGATCACCAGCACGAGTCGGGAGCCCTGGACGCCGATGAGCACATCCACCCCGAGCTTGCGGGCGGTGCGGCGCAGCTGGTCGACGTCGAACATCGGGGGAGTGGTGCCCACCAGGACCGCCACCTCGCCGTGGCCGTGCCAGCCCAGGGCGGCGATGCGGCTGGGCAGCTCCTCGTCGGCGCCCCCGGTGAGGATCGAGTCGACGACCAGCGCCTCCAGCCGCGCATCCCACAGCCCACGGGCCTCGGCGGCCCGCGCATACACGTCCGCCGCGGCGAACGCGACCTCGCGCGAATACAGCAGGATCGCCTCGCGGAGATGCTCGCCGCGGCCGGCGACCTTCTCCTCGGTGACCTCGACGGTGACCCGGATCAGCTGCAGCGTCTGAGTCAGACTGACACTGCGCAGCAGCTCGCGGGGCGCGGCCGCGAAGATGTCCGCAGCGATCCACGGGGTGGAGTCCGGATCTTCGTACCACTGGATGAACGAGGTGATCCCGGCCTGCGCCACCAGCCCCACCGCGGAGCGCCGGGCCGGCGGCATCTCGGCGTACCACGGCAGGGACTGCTCGAGGCGGTTGATCGTCGCTGTGGCGAGGTCGCCCGAAAGACGACGGAGCCAGACGAGGGTCTCCGCCTTTCCCGTGGGGGCGCTCTCGCTGATCATCGCGGGATCAGCTCTCGCCGCCCGCGTTGCCGCTGGTGCCGGCCGTGACGTCGTGCAGACGGTACTTCTCGATCGCCTGCACCGACAGGCTCCGGTCGACCGCGCCCTGCTCGGCGAGGGCCTGCAGCGTGCGCACCACGATGGACGGCCCGTCGATCTTGAAGAATCGGCGCGCGGCGGCCCGCGTGTCGCTGAAGCCGAACCCGTCGGCGCCGAGGGTGGCGAAGCGGTTCGGCACCCACGGGCGGATCTGGTCCTGCACCGCGTGCATGAAGTCGCTGACGGCGACCACCGGGCCCTCGGCGCCCTCCAGCTTGCGGGTGAGGTACGCGGTGCGCGGCTCCTGGTCCGGATGCAGGAAGTTGTGCTCGTCCGCGGCCAGGCCGTCGCGGCTCAGCTCGGACCAGCTGGTCACACTCCAGACATCCGCCTGCACGCCCCAGTCCTCGCGCAGCAGCTGCTGGGCCTCCAGCGCCCAGGCCACGCCGACGCCGGACGCCATCAGCTGGGCGCGGGGGCCGTCGCCGTCGGCCGAGGCGATGCGATGGATGCCGTGGAGGATGCCGTCGACGTCCACGTCCTCCGGCTCGGCCGGCTGCACCATCGGCTCGTTGTAGACCGTGAGGTAGTACATGACGTTGGGGTCGGGATGCTGCCCGCCGTACATCCGGTCCAGGCCCGCGCGGACGATGTGCGCGATCTCGTAGCCGTAGGCCGGGTCGTACGCCACGGTGGCCGGGTTGGTGGAGGCCAGCAGCGGCGAATGCCCGTCGGCGTGCTGCAGCCCCTCGCCGGTGAGCGTGGTGCGCCCGGCGGTGGCGCCGATCACGAACCCGCGCGCCATCTGGTCGCCGGCGGCCCAGTTCGCGTCGCCGGTGCGCTGGAAGCCGAACATCGAGTAGAAGATGTAGACCGGGATCAGCGGCTCGCCGTGCGTGGAGTACGAGGTTCCGGTCGCGGTGAAGGCGGCCATCGCCCCGGCCTCGTTGATCCCGACGTGCAGGATCTGCCCCTGTGCGCTCTCCTTGTAGGCCAGCAGCAGCTCGCGGTCCACCGAGGTGTAGTGCTGGCCGTTCGGGTTGTAGATCTTCGCGGTCGGGAAGAAGGCGTCGATGCCGAAGGTGCGCGCCTCGTCCGGGATGATGGGCACGATCCGGTGGCCGAAGTCCTTCGTCCGCAGCAGATCCTTCAGCAGCCGGACGAACGCCATCGTGGTGGCGATCTCCTGCGTGCCCGACCCCTTCTTCGGCAGGGCATACGCCGCGTCATCCGGGAGGGCCAGGTCCACGTGCGTCGTGCGCCGCTCGGGGACGAACCCGCCCAGCGCACGCCGGCGCTCGAGCATGTACTGGACCGTCTCGTCCTGCGCCCCGGGGTTGTAGTACGGCGGCAGGTACGGGTTCTCCTCCAGCTGCGCGTCCGTGAACGGGATGTGCATCGCGTCGCGGAACTGCTTGAGGTCCTCCAGCGTCATCTTCTTCATCTGGTGCGTCGCGTTGCGCCCCTCGAAGTGCGCGCCCAGGCCGTAGCCCTTGATCGTCTTGGCGAGGATGACGGTGGGCTGGCCCTTGTGCTCGGTGGCGGCCTGGAACGCCGCATAGACCTTGCGGTAGTCGTGCCCGCCGCGGCGCAGGTTCCAGACCTGGTCGTCGGTGAAGCCCTCGACCAGGGCGCGGGCGCGCTCGTCGCGGCCGAAGAAGTGCTCGCGCACGTAGGCGCCGCTCTCGGCCTTGTAGGTCTGGTAGTCGCCGTCGGGGGTCACGTTCATCAGGTTCAGCAGGGCGCCGTCGACGTCGCGGGCGAGCAGGTCGTCCCACTCCCGGCCCCAGATGACCTTGATCACGTTCCATCCGGCGCCGCGGAAGAAGCTCTCCAGCTCCTGGATGATCTTCCCGTTGCCGCGCACCGGCCCGTCCAGGCGCTGCAGGTTGCAGTTGACCACGAACGTCAGGTTGTCCAGGCCCTCGTTGGCGGCGACCTGCAGCTGACCGCGGCTCTCCACCTCATCGAGCTCGCCGTCGCCGAGGAACGCCCACACACGACCGTCGGACACGTCCTTGATCCCGCGGTTGGTCAGGTACCGGTTGGCCATCGCCTGGTAGATCGCATTGATCGGGCCGAGGCCCATCGACACCGTCGGGAACTGCCAGAACTCCGGCATCAGCCGCGGGTGCGGGTAGGACGGGATGCCGTGGGGAGCCTGCGACTTCTCCTGGCGGAATCCGTCCAGCTGGTCTTCGCTGAGGCGCCCCTCGAGGAAGGCGCGGGCGTACATGCCGGGCGAGGCGTGCCCCTGGAAGAAGATCTGGTCGCCGCCGGAGGGGTGGTCCTGTCCGCGGAAGAAGTGGTTGAAGCCGACTTCGTACAGCGACGCGGAGGACGCATAGGTGGAGATGTGGCCGCCCACCCCGATGCCGGGGCGCTGCGCGCGGTGCACCGTGATGGCGGCGTTCCAGCGGATCCAGGAGCGGTAGCGCCGCTCGAGCTCCTCGTCGCCGGGGAACGGGGCCTCGTTCTCGGGGGCGATGGTGTTGACGTAGTCGGTGGTCGGCACCATCGGCACGCCGAGCCGGAGCTCCTTCGAGCTCTTCAGCAGGCTCAGCATGATCTCGCGGCCGCGGCCGGCTCCCTTGGCCTGGACCAGCTGCTGGAGCGACTCCTGCCACTCGCCGGTCTCGTCGGGGTCGCTGTCGAGGGGGCCCTGGGAGTACGGATCCTGATCGTGGACAGTCACGGGTGACCTTTCTTCGGCCGGCGGATTGCGTCGGCTGCGGGCTTCGGGCGTGCACCGCCGGGGTCGACGCGGATGGCACACCGCGCACCAGCCTAGCGACTCGAGCCGGCTGCGACGTCCCGCGGCGCCTGCGCCGCGCCACCGGATGGGGGCGCCCTCTCGTAGACTTGCGGCACGGGCCTTTAGCTCAGCTGGTAGAGCGCCACGTTTACACCGTGGATGTCGTCGGTTCGATCCCGGCAGGGCCCACGTGAACGCACAGCCCGCGCAGCAGCGCCGCCTCCTCGATGTGGCCGAACTCGACACCCGTATCCGGCAGGCCGAACACGCCCGCAGCAGTCCGGCCCAGGCCGCGCGCGTGCGCGAACTCGTCACCCAGCGGCAGACGCTGACGCAGGAGCTCACCGCGCTGCAGGGCAGTCGTGACGGGGTGCAGGCCGAGCTGGGCCGGGTCGAATCCGACATCGCCGTGGTCGACGCGCGCAGCGAACGCGATGCGCAGCGACTGAACACGGTGTCGAGCGTGAAGGACGCCCAGGGGCTGGAGAGCGAGCTCGCCTCGCTCGCCCGGCGCAAAAGCGACCTGGAGGACATGCAGCTGGAGCTGATGGAACGGCTCGAAGAGGCCGAGTCCGCGGTCGCCGCGCAGGCGGCGCTGGTGGCCGAGGTCAACGACGAGGGCAGTCGCCTCAGCGCCGAGGGAAAGACGGCGGTCGCCGAGGCGACCGCACAGCTCGAGGCCGCCACGCGCGACCGTGCCGCCATCGCCGCCGAGCTGCCGGGCGAGCTGATCGCCGCGTACGACCGCGCAGCCCTGCGCAGCGTCGGGGCCGCCGCTCTGCGTGCGCAGACGTGCGAGGGCTGCAACATGGTCCTGTCCGGCACCGATCTGGCCGCCATGCGGCAGGCGGCCGAGGATGCCGTGGTGAACTGCCCCGAGTGCGGGTGCATCCTGGTGCGCACCGAAGAGTCGGGGCTGTGATCACCGCGCGAGACCGGTGAGCGCCCCGGCGGACGCGTGCATCGTCGTCGGCCGTGACGGCGAAGACGTCGAGCTGGCACACCTGGACGCGGATGGCGTCGAGCACCGCCGGCAGCGGCTGGATGCGTCGGCCTTCCCTCAGTTCGTCGCCGACGCCGAGAGCGGACCCGCTCCGCCGCGCTGGGTCTGGTCCGACACGGCACGGCGCTATCCGCCGCTGCTGGCGGCCGGGGTCCGGGTGCGCCGCTGCCGGGATCTGCGCCTGTGCCACGCGATCCTCCGGGACAGCGACCTCGTCACCGAGACGGACGCGATCCGCGATGCGCGGGAGTGGGATGCCGCACCCGGCCCATCGGACGAGGCCGATCAGGCGCTGTTCTCGCTCGGCGAGGCCTCGGCCGCGGCATCCGGGACGCCCGACGATCTGGACGGCGCGCTGCGCGAGTTCGCGCGGCAGCGGGCGGCGGCGCGCTCGGCGCGGGAGCCGGGCCGGATCGATCTGCTGTGCGCGGCCGAGTCGGCCGGCGCCCTGGTGGCCGCCGAGATGCGGGCCGGTGGACTGCCGTGGGACGTCCCCGCGCACGAGCGGATGCTCGAGGAGATCCTCGGCCGTCGCCCTCACGCCGGGGGAGTGCCGGAGCGGATGGTCGCCCTCGGCTCCGACATCCGCCTGCTGCTGGAGGATCCGCAGGCGAGCCTGGACTCGCCGGCCAAGCTGCTGCGCAGTCTGCATCGAGTGGGCGTGCCCGCCCGCACCACGGCGAAGTGGGAGCTGCGGGAGTTCGACCACCCCGTGATCGAGCCCCTGCTGGAGTACAAGCGCCTGAGCCGACTGCTGAGCGCGAACGGTTGGGCCTGGCTGGCGGAGTGGGTTCAGGACGGGCGGTTCCGGCCCGTCTACCTGCCGGCAGGCGTGGTCACCGGGCGGTGGGCGTCCTCCGGCGGCGGCGCACTGCAGATCCCTCGCCGTCTTCGGGCCGCGGTGCGGGCCGACGCGGGATGGACCTTCGTGGTGGCCGATGTCGCCCAGCTGGAGCCGCGGGTGCTGGCGGGCATGTCCAGCGACGGCCGGCTCGCCGACGCGGCGCACGGCCACGATCTGTACGCCGGCATCGTGGACAGCGGGGCGGTGGCCACCCGCGCCGAGGCGAAGGTGGCGATGCTGGGTGCGATGTACGGGTCCACCACCGGCGAGAGCGGGCGGCTGCTGCCGCGGCTGCGCCGGGCGTACCCGCGCGCGATGGCCCTGGTCGACGACGCGGCCGGAGTCGGAGCGGACGGCGGCGTCGTGTCGACCTGGCTCGGTCGCTCGTGCCCGCCGGCGTCACCGCGGTGGATGCAGACGCAGCGGCTGGCCGCCGACGAGACCGGCACGGCCGCCGAGCGCGATCGGGCACGTCGGGACGCCGGGGATCGGGGCCGGTTCACGCGCAACTTCGTCGTGCAGGGCACCGCGGCCGAATGGGCGCTGGCCTGGCTGGGCGAGGTCAGATCGCGTCTCGCGCAGCTGCCTCCGGTCCCGGATGCCGAGGCCGCCCCGCGATCGGGAGCTGCGCTGGCCCGCGTGCCCCACCTGGCGTTCTTCCTGCACGACGAGCTGATCGTGCACACGCCGCAGCGGTATGCGGATGCCGCCGCGGCGATCGTCGGCGAAGCGGCGGCATCCGCCGGCCGGCTGCTCTTCGGCGGGTTCCCGATCGACTTCCCGCTCGACCTGAAGATCGCCCCGACCGCCCAGAAGGACTGACGCTCACTCGCAGCGCAGCGGCGTGCGGGTCACCTCCGGTGCGGTGAGCATCGGCGTGTGCACGATCTGGGCCTGCGCGTCGTCGTCCACCACGAAGCGGAACGTCAGCACGTTCGTCTCACCGGGCTGCAGATTCACGTGCGTGATGCTGCTGGGGTGGCCCTCGGCATCCTCGTTCGCCGACGGGTTGACCTTGCCGTCCACCGTCACGCCGCCGAAGAATGCGCCCGCGGGGGCGGCGACCGTGACGTTCATGCCGATGTCGCCGGCGCCGACGCCCCACAGTCCGCCGCCGGTCATGCTGATCGGCATCGTCCCGGCGTCCTTCGGCGCGGTGCTGGTCAATGAGACCGACACGGCCACCGTGTGCTTGCCGTCGGCACGACATGTGCCCTGGGCCACCGAGATCGCCGTGGTCATGTACGGGGCCATCTTGCCGCCGGTGTTGTCGTTGAAATACACCGCGTAGGCGGAGTCGCCGGCCAGCCGCTGACGCGCCAGCGGACCGCCGAGGGGGCCCGAGGCGATGGATTTCTGGGCGTCGGCGTCCGCGCTCCACACCGAGATGCGGTCGTCCTGGATGGGCTGGGCGAGCGCTTCGGCCCATTCCACCGGCGACATCCCGTGCGTGAACACGCGCGCGAACACCGAGGCGGTGGACTGCGCGAAGAACGACGCCTGCTCCTCGGAGGTCATCGTCAGGTAGGGATCGACGAGCACGCGCTGGACCAGGTTGTCGGCGCTGAGCGTGCTGCCGTCCCCCAGCGTGACCGGTCCGGTCACCGCCAGCAGCGACTGCAGCACGATCGGGTCGATCGAGATGACCGCGTCCGGCACGGCCCCGCCGTGCGCGGTCCACCAGGCCGAGGCCAGCCGGGCCGTGAGCGAGAAGTCGGCCGGGATCGTGGTGTCCTGCACGAACCGCCCGATCACGTTCCCGTACAGCGCGGTGAGCGCGTCGGGGATGGGGGCGATCTGACGGGTGCGGTAGTGGAACGCCGACGAGTCGGTCATCTTCTGCATGGTGAAGCGGCCGTCGGCGGCCCGCATCTGGACGAAGGTGCCGGTGATGCCGCCGCCCGTGCGCAGCTCGGCCGGGTTCTGCACCATCAGCAGGATCGTCTGCGGTTGATCGGTGCCCAGGAGCAGCGGCAGGGCGCCGGCCGACGAGGTCAGCGGCTGCAGCACGGCGTCCGCGTTGCCGACGAGGTCGGTGAGCTGGGCGACGCCGGAGGCGACGGGCGTGATGAGGCCCGTGGCCGGGATGCCGGCCAGCCGGGTCGCGGCGCGGTGCAGAGCGGATGCCGCGTGGTCGAGCGGGCCGTCCGCGCCGACCGCGGCATCCAGCGCCTGGTTCGACGGGCCCTGGGCATCGCCGAGGGACGCGGCCACGTCCAGGATCGGCGAGACCACATCGGCGCTGACCGTGTCGACGGCGTTCGCGGCGACCCGGACGGCGGCCAGGTTCGGGCCGGCCACCGGCAGGAGCTCGGCGGTGGTCCACAGCGGATCGGCCGTCAGCTCGACCGCGCGCCGCGCGTGCACGGCCAGTTCGTCGTTGACGGTGCCGAGTTCGTTCAGGTCGCGGTCCGCGATCGCGGTGCTCATCCGCGAGGTGAGCGACTGGATCGCGTCCACCTCGCCCTTGACCATGACCGCGCGCACGCCCACCCAGACGACGGCTGCCGCGAGGATGCACAGTGCGAGGACCAGGCCGAGCGCATACCAGGGGGCGGAGCGTCGCCGCCCCCGGACCATGCTGGCCATCGGTCAGCTGCGACGCAGCCGCCGCGCCAGCAGCAGCCCGGCGCCCGCGAGGAGCACGATCCCGCCGCCGATCGCGATCGGCACGACGGGGATGTTCAGACCCGTCACCGGCAGGATCGAGGCGGCCGATGCCACGCCCGGCGCAGCGCATGCCGAGGTGGCAGGCGGGTACGACAGCGGCACGGACAGCTCGGGGTTCACCTTGATGGTCGCGGTGATGTTCCCCCGCGTCCAGCCGAAGTTGCCGCCGGTCTGCGTCTGCTGACCGTTCACCAGCTCCCATCCGGGCCAGGTCAGGCCGTTCCCCTGGGCATCGGTGGTCGCTCCGGGCCAGAGCACGGTGCCGGACAGCTTGTTGTTCACCAGCGGCCCAAGGTCGAGCGGGAGCGTGTGCGTGCCGTCCGAGAACACCAGCGTGACCTCGTGCCCGGTGGCGATGTCATCCGGGTCGGTCAGGACCACGCTGAATGAGATGCGCGGCACGTCGCCCACGCACTCGCTCAAGGCCGTGGATCCGGCCAGCGAGGGCGAGGTCGGCGTCCGTGGCGTGTAGTTCGAATCGGTGCTCGTGGAGCTTCCCGAATCGTCGGCGCTGCCATCGGCTGCGAATGCGGCCGATCCGGCGCCGAGGATCATGAACGCGGCCACTGCTGCAACCGCTGCGGTCTTGCGAAACATCGCTGCCTCCCCAGTAGGCAATAAATCGACCATCCCCATGGCCGACGGCACCCTCCCCAGTCGGGGTGCACCGGCAGTCTAGCGCACAACGTCTCCGGGGACGAGGGGCCGACGCGCCGGATCCGGATGCGAGCGCTAGGCTCGGACACGCGAATGGGTCGGCTGGATGGTCGCGTCGCGGGCGGTTCGCCGCCTCGCGCCGAGGAACGTCCGGGCTCCACAGGGCAGGGCGGTGGGCAACACCCACCCGGAGTGATCCGCGAGAAAGTGCCACAGAGAGCAGACCGCCGGGTTCGTCCCGGTAAGGGTGAAAGGGCGGTGTAAGAGACCACCGGGGTCGCGGTGACGCGACCCGCACGGCAAACCTCGCCCGGAGCAAGGCCATACAGGGGATGTTGACGCGGCCCGCCGAGTCCCCGGGTAGGCCGCTGGAGCGGTGCGGCAACGCATCGCCGAGAGAGATGACCATCCACGGGGCGCGAGCCCCCGGACAGAACCCGGCGTACAGGCCGGCCCATTCGCCTCGTCCGTCGGGTCTGTGCCCGCGCGTGCGCTCAGTCCGCGGCGAGCGCGGCCGCGCCGATGATGCCGGCGTTGTTGCGATGCACGGCGGGGAGGATCGGCGTGTCCAGCTCGAGCAGCGGCAGGAACTCGTCGGCGTGCTTGGAGACGCCGCCGCCGACCACGAACAGGTCCGGGCTGAACAGGAACTGCAGATGCTCGTAGTACCACTGCAGGCGAGCCGCCCACTTCTTCCAGCTGAGGCTCTCGCGCTCCATCGCCGAGTAGGCGGTGTAGTGCTCGGCGTCGTGCTTGTGTCCGGCGCGCTGCAGGTGCCCGAGCTCGGTGTTCGGCACCAGGATCCCGTTGTGGATCATCGCCGTGCCGATCCCCGTGCCGAGGGTCGTCAGCAGCACCAGGCCGTCCCGTCCCTGCGCCGCGCCGTAGCGCACCTCGGCGATGCCGGCGACGTCCGCGTCGTTGGCGAAGTGGATGTCGCGGCCCAGGCCGTCCTCGAAGAACTTCTCCGCCTCGAACCCGACCCAGTCCTCGGCCACGTTCGCCGCCGACAGCGTCCGCCCGTTCTTCACGATCGCGGGGAAGGCCACGCCCAGCGGCATCCGCTCCTCGGCCACGTCCAGCGTCGACAGGACCTCCTTGACGGCGGCCAGCACGTCGGCCGGCTTGGCGCCCGTCGGGGTCGCGACCTTGATCCGCTCGCTGAGCAGCCGGCCCTCGCGCAGGTCGACGATGCCGCCCTTGATGCCGGTGCCGCCGATGTCCACTCCGACCGCACGGGTCGTCTCTGCTGCCATGTCTCCAGCCTATCCAGACCGTCGAGCCGATTCCGCCCTGTTTCGCGCACGCGCGGTCAGTAGGATCGAACCACGACCCGGCACCGCGGTCGGTCCCGGATCCGGCGGCATCGAGGAGGCATCGTGGCAGAGAACGACGACAAGTTCTGGTTCAATCTCGTCACCGGCGAGGTCGAGCGCGGGATGCAGGCACCCGCCCCCGATCGTGCCGGCCCGTTCGACACCGCCGAGGAGGCGGCACGCGCCCCCGAGGTCATCCGGGAGCGTTCGCGGAAGTGGGCCGAGGAAGAGCGTCGTGAGGACGACTGGGGTTCCGACGGCACCGCAGCCGGCGACGAAGGCTGAACGCCACCGCGCCGCAGGGCGCGCACGGGGAGGGAAGATCTATGGACAAGCAGCGAGACTTCGTGCTGCGCACGATCGAAGAGCGCGGCGTGAAGTTCGTGCGGCTGTGGTTCACGGATGTCGTGGGCACCCTCAAATCGGTGGCGATCGCACCAGCCGAGGTGGAGGGGGCGTTCACCGAGGGGATCGGCTTCGACGGATCGGCGATCGAGGGGCTGACCCGTTCGTACGAGTCGGACCTGCTGGCCAATCCCGACCCCACGACGTTCCAGATCCTGCCGTGGCGGGGTGAGATCGACCCGACGGCGCGGATGTTCTGCGACGTGACGACCCCGGACGGACAGCCGGCGGTCGCCGACCCGCGACACGTGCTCAAGCGCACCCTGGCCAAGGCGGCAGACGCCGGGTTCACGTTCTACACCCACCCCGAGATCGAGTTCTATCTGCTGAAGTCGTCGAAGATCGGCCCCAAGGGCCCGGTCCCGGTCGACTCGGCCGGCTACTTCGACAACGTCCCCGGCGGGACGGCACACGACTTCCGCCGCCGGTCGGTGCGGATGCTGGAGGACCTGGGCATCTCGGTGGAGTACAGCCACCACGAGGGCGGTCCGGGTCAGAACGAGATCGACCTGCGTTATGCGGACGCGCTGACCACGGCCGACAACATCATGACGTTCCGCACGGTCGTCAAGGAGGTGGCCATCGAGCAGGGCGTCTACGCGACGTTCATGCCGAAGCCGCTGGGCGGGCAGCCGGGCAGCGGCATGCACACGCACATGTCCCTGTTCGAAGGCGACGTCAACGCGTTCTACGAGGAGGGCGGCCAGTACCAGCTGTCCCAGGTCGGACGCCAGTTCATCGCAGGGCTGCTGCGGCACGCGAACGAGATCGCGGCGGTGACCAACCAGTTCGTGAACTCGTACAAGCGGCTGTGGGGCGGCGACGAGGCCCCGAGCTTCATCTGCTGGGGACACAACAACCGGTCCGCCCTGGTGCGGGTGCCGATGTACAAGCCGACCAAGGGCCAGTCGTCGCGGGTCGAGTACCGTGCGCTGGACTCGGCGGCCAATCCGTATCTGGCCTACGCGCTGCTCCTGGCGGCCGGGCTGAAGGGGATCGAAGAGGGCTACGAGCTGCCGGGCGAGGCCGAGGACAACGTGTGGTCGCTCTCGGACGCCGAGCGGCGGGCACTCGGATTCGCCCCGCTGCCGGCGAGCCTGGACCACGCACTGGAGTACATGCAGGACTCGGAGCTGGTGGCCGAGACACTCGGCGAGCAGGTGTTCAACTACGTCCTGCTGAACAAGCGGCGCGAGTGGGAGGAATACCGCGCACAGGTCACCCCGTTCGAGCTGGCACGCAACCTCGAGATGCTCTAGGAGCCCGATGGCGTCGGCAGATCGCGCATCCGGGCTGACCGCGCTCGCCCGCCTCGGGTTCACCCAGCTCGCCGCCGCCGACGCGCGCCTGGACGAGTTGAGCACAGCCACCGGGCTCGCCCGCGACGCGCTGGCGCGGGCCGCCGGGGGCGCCGCGGACCCGGACGAGGCACTGGACGCGCTCGCGCGGGTGGCGGGGCGGGACGCCGCGGCCGTCGCCGCGACGCTGGCGGACCCGCAGGGGAGCCGGGCCGCCTGGGCGCTGGTGGGCGCCTCGCACGGCTTCGGCGACTTCTACCTCCGGCATCCCGACGCCCTGGCGGACCTGTGCGTGCCGCACCCGACGCTGCCCGCCCGGGAGGAGCTCTACGCCGAGCTGAGGGATGCCGTCGGCGCGCGGGACGGCTTCACGCCGGCGGGCACCGAGCAGACGTGGGTGGCGCTGCGCATCCGCTACCGTCGCCTCCTGGCCCGCATCGCCGTGTTCGACCTGCTCAGCGACGACGCGATCGAGGCGGTGGCCGAGGTTTCGCGGGCTCTCGCCGACGCCGCTGGCGCCGCCCTGGACGCCGCCCTGAGCATCGCCCGCACGCGGGTGGCCGAGGGCGGCGAGCTGTCGCTGTTCCCCCGCGACCAGGTCGCCGCGGTGCGGCTGGCGATCATCGGGATGGGCAAGTGCGGCGCGAGCGAGCTCAACTACGTGAGCGACGTGGACGTCATCTTCGTCGCCGGCGCCGCTGCGGACGCTCCGGCGGAGCTGTCCGAGAGCCGCACGATCGACATCGCCACCCGACTGGCGGTTCAGACCATGCGCGGCATCTCGGGAATGGAGATCGAGCCGCCGCTGTGGGAGGTGGATGCGAACCTGCGCCCCGAGGGCAAGCAGGGGGCGCTGGTGCGCACCGTCGAGTCGCACCTGTCGTATTACGACCGCTGGGCGCGCAGCTGGGAGTTCCAGGCGCTGCTGAAGGCGCGCCCGGTGGCCGGCGACCTCGCCCTGGGCGACGAGTACGTGAGCGCGGTGCACGATCGCGTCTGGAACAGCGCGGCTCGGACCGACTTCGTCGAGAGCGTCCAGCGGATGCGCGAGCGGGTGACCGACAACATCCCGGACGAGGATGTCGCCTACCAGCTCAAGCTCGGCCCGGGCGGCATCCGGGATGTGGAGTTCACCGTGCAGCTGCTGCAGCTGGTGCACGGGCTGACCGACCCGGCCATCCGTCAGCGCGGGACGCTGGACGCCCTGGCCGCACTGGTGCGCGAGGGCTACATCGGACGGGCGGACGCCGCCGCGTTCGACCGGGACTACCGGACGCTGCGGGTCCTCGAGCACCGGGTGCAGCTGCGCGGGCTGCGGCGCACGCATCTGATGCCCGCCCGGCCGGAGGATCGGCGGGTCCTGGCCCGGGCCAGCGGCCTGGCCGAGAGCGGCGAGGCGGTCTGGACGCTGTGGGAGCGGGTCAAGCGCGAGGTGCGCGACATCCACGTCCGGCTGTTCTACCGTCCGCTGCTGTCGGCGGTGGCCTCGCTGCCCGAGCAGGAGCGGAGCCTGTCGACCGGTCAGGCGCACGATCGGCTCGCGGCGATCGGATTCGTCGATCCCGCGGGGGCGCTTCGGCACATCGCGGCGCTGACGACCGGCATCAGCCGGAAGACGACGATCCAGCGGCACCTGATGCCGATCATGATCCGCTGGTTCGCCGACGGCGTCGACCCGGACTACGGGCTGATCGCGTTCCGGCGGATCAGCGAGCGGCTCGGCGACACGCCGTGGTTCCTGCGGATGCTGCGCGATTCGTCCGGCGCGGCCGAGAGCCTGACCCGCGTGCTGTCCGGATCGCGGTACATCGGCGAGCTGATGGAGTGGATCCCGGAGTCCGTCGCCTGGCTCGACGACGCTGCGCGGCTGCGTCCGCGCGAGGCGGCGGCGCTGGAGCAGGAGGCCCGGGCGATCCGCCTGCGGCACCGCGACATCGGGCCGGCCCTGCGATCGGTGCGCGCGCTGCGCCGCCGCGAGCTGCTGCGCACCGCGATGGCGACCGTCCTCGGAGCGCTCACGCTGGAGGAGTTGGCGCAGGCACTAACGATCATCACCGAGGTCACGATCCAGGCGCTGCTGGACGCCGTATACCGGGAGGTGGTGCCGGAGGACGAGCGGTCGCTGGAGTTCGCGATCATCGCGATGGGCCGGTTCGGCGGGGCCGAGCTCGGTTTCGGGTCCGACGCCGACGTGCTGTTCGTGTTCCGCGCCGGCGACGTCGAGCCGGAGCGGGCGGCGCTCCTGGCCCGCCGGCTCGTCGCCGGGCTGCGGGAGCACGCGGAGGACCACCGGGTGCCGTTGGACCTGGACGCCGACCTGCGCCCCGAGGGCAGGAACGGCCCGATGGTGCGCTCGCTGGACGCGTACCGCGAGTACTACCGCCGCTGGTCGGTCTCGTGGGAGGCACAGGCACTGCTGCGGGCGCGCGGGGTCGCCGGCAGTCCGGAGCTGATAGCCGACTTCATGGCGCTGGCCGACCAGGTGCGCTATCCCGCGGCGGTGCGCGAGAGCGACCTGCGGGAGATCAAGCGGATCAAGGCGCGGGTCGAGGCGGAGCGGCTGCCGCAGGGTGCGGCGCCCGAGCGGCACCTCAAGCTCGGACCGGGCGGGCTCAGCGATGTCGAGTGGCTGGTCCAGCTGATCCAGCTCGAGCACGGGCACGCGCATCCCGAATTGCGCACCACGGCCACTCTCGGCGCGCTGCGCGCCGCCACCGCGGCCGGCTTCGTGCCGGATGCCGCGGCCCGCCGGTTCACGGAAGCCTGGCGGCTCGCGGGCCGGCTGCGGTCGGCCAACACGCTGTTGGGCGGCCAGACCAGCGACGTCCTGCCGTCGGACCGTCGGCAGCTGGACGGGATCGGCCGGCTCCTGGAGTACCCGCCCCGGTCGGCCACCGCCGTCGAGGAGGCCTGGATGCGGGCGTCCCGGCGCGCCCGGCGGGAGTTCGAGAAGCTGTTCTACGGCTGATCCGACCCACGGCGAAGGGGCCCGGACACCGTCCGGGCCCCTTCGCCGTGGCCGACGTCAGACCCCGAAGTACAGCTCGTACTCGAAGGGGTGCGGACGCTGCGCGAGCGGCTTGATCTCGTTCTCGACCTTGTACTCGATCCAGGTCTGGATGAGCTCTTCGGAGAACACGCCGCCCTCGAGCAGGAACGCGTGGTCGGCGGCGAGGGCGTCCAGCGAGTCCTGCAGCGAGTTCGGCACCTGCGGGATGTTCTTGGCCTCCTCGGGCGGCAGCTCGTACAGGTCCTTGTCGATGGGCTCGTGCGGCTCGATGCGGTTCTTGATCCCATCCAGGCCGGCCATCAGCTGCGCGGCGAACGCGAGGTACGGGTTGCCCGAGGCATCCGGTGCGCGGAACTCGATGCGCTTGGCCTTCGGGTTCGAGCCGGTGATCGGAATGCGGATGGCCGCCGAGCGGTTGCCCGCCGAGTAGACGAGGTTCACCGGCGCCTCGAAGCCCTTGACCAGTCGGTGGTAGCTGTTCAGAGTCGGGTTGGTGAACGCGAGCACCGCGTCGGCGTGTTTGAGCAGGCCGCCGATGTACCAGCGCGCGATGTCGCTGAGTCCGCCGTACCCCTTCTCGTCGTAGAACAGCGGGTCGCCGCCGAGCCACAGCGACTGGTGCGTGTGCATGCCCGACCCGTTGTCGCCGAACAGCGGCTTGGGCATGAAGGTCGCGACCTTGCCCCACTCCTCGGCGGTGTTCTTCACGATGTACTTGAACTTCAGGATGTCGTCGGCCGCGTGCACCATGGTGTCGAAGCGGTAGTTGATCTCCTGCTGCCCGCCGGTGCCGACCTCGTGGTGGGCCCGCTCCAGCTCCAGCCCCGACTCGATCAGGCGCAGGCTGATGTCGTCGCGCAGATCCGCGGTCTTGTCGACCGGGGCCACCGGGAAGTAGCCGCCCTTGAACGGGGTCTTGTTGGCGAGGTTGCCGGACTCTTCCACCCGCCCGGTGTTCCAGGCGCCCTCTTCGGAGTCGACCGAGTAGAAGCTCGAGTTCTCCTTCACCTCGTAGCGGACGTCGTCGAAGATGTAGAACTCGGCCTCGGGGGCGAAGAACGCGGTGTCGGCGATCCCGGTCGAGGCGAGGTACTTCTCCGCCTTCTTGGCGACCTGGCGCGGGTCCTTGCCGTAGATCTCGCCGGTGCGCGGGTTGTAGATGTCGAAGAGCATGATCAGCGTCTTGGCCTCGCGGAACGGATCGACGTAGGCGGTCGTGACATCCGGGATCAGCTGCATGTCGGACTCGTGGATGTTCGCGAAGCCCCGGATCGACGATCCGTCGAACAGCTGACCGACGCTGAAGAACTCCTCGTCGACGGTGGACGCGGGGATGTTGAAGTGCTGCTGCACACCCGGAAGGTCCGTGAATCGGATGTCGAGGAATTTGACGTCCTCGTCGGTGATGTACTTCAGGACCTCGGCGGGCTCCGTGAACATATTTCTCCCTGTAGGGGTGGGATGGGGTCGGTCGCGCACGGGGCGCGGACACGATCAAACCTATCGAAGCAGCGTTGCCCGGCCGTATCCCGGATGTTTCCGGCATGTTACACGGACGTCTAGGCTGGAATGGTGCCCGATGCCACTGCGCCCTCGTATCCCGGCGCCCGATTGGGACTGCCCGAGAACGGTCCGACCAGCGTGGCGCGGTTCGGCCGTCGGGTCGCGGCGCTGGCGATCGACCTGGCCACGGCCGGCCTGATCGGCTATGCGTTCTTCCACTCCACCGACCCGGTGACGGGGGTGATCGTGGCCGACCCGGTGGCGACGAACATCGTGTTCGCGATCGTGCAGATCGTGTTCATCCCGACCATCGGCGGAAGCCCCGGACACCGCCTGGTCGGATTGCGGCTGATGCGGGTGCACGGCGGCTGGGTGGGCCTGTGGCGGCCGCTGGTGCGCACCGCGCTGCTGTTCCTGATCGTGCCGGCCTTGATCTGGGACGCCGATCGCCGCGGTCTGCACGACAAGGCGGCCGGCACCGTCCTGATCCGGGTCTGAGCGCGACTCGCGCCGGTCAGCGCGGCCGCGGTGCCCGGGCGCGCATCGGGTCGATCCCCTTCGGGATCGGCAGCGACGCCAGCGACTGGGACACGGACTCGAGGCGCTTGATGACCGCAGCCTGCGTTCCCCGGTTGATCGCCTTGGGCAGCTTCTTCACGGTCTTGGCGAGATCGCCGATCGCGACGTCCTCGGGTCCGTGACCCACGTACAGCACCGTGATCGGAACGCCGCTGGCGACGCGCTTGGCCTTGGAGCGCTCCTCGTTCACGAGACGGGTGAGCCGACCTCGCGATCCCTCGCCGATGACCACGATCCCGCCGCGGCCGACGGCGCGATAGACCGCCTCCTGCGTCTTCGGGTTCACGCCGACCGGGGTGTCACTGGCCGACCAGCTGCGTCCGAGCGAGGTCGAGACGACGTGGCCGACCGCGCCGGGACGGCCGTCGATCTTCTGGTACATCGCCTTCGTCGACAGCCGCGTCATCGTCATCAGCGAGGCCAGGATGCCGAACAGCAGGCCGGTGAACCCCCACAGGATGATGCTCCACACGGCGACCGGCGGAAGCAGGAAGCCGACCAGGATGCCCACCCAGATGCCGACGATGAGGATGCCGATCAGCGCCCAGGGCAGCCAGGGGAAGACTTCCCTGGTGAAGGTGAAGAGGGACTTGAGCTGCGAGAAGAAGTTCGGCTTCTTCTCCGGCTGGGGACTGCGTGCGGCCATGCCCACCAGCCTACCTTTCCTCCCCGGCTCCTCCCCAGCCGGGGAGGAGCCGGGCACCGTCCACAGATCCGGTGAATCCATCCGCGACCGTGCGCGCGGGCGAGAACACTGGGGTCATGGACGAGGACAGCACCATGCAGATGCCATCCGGACGGATGGCCCTGCCGACCGGGCCGCGCCGGATCCGCGCGATCGCCCCGCCGCAGGCACCGTGGCCGGGCGCGCTCGTCCACGACCGGGACGGCCGGACGGCGCTCCTTGTCGCCGCCGGCGAGCTGGCGGCCGGGTGGGCGTGGCGTGCGGCGGCCGTCGGGCACATCGCGGCGCCGATCGATCTGGTGCGCACCCGGGACGGCCACGACGTCGTGATGCCGCTGTGCACCGAGCGGGTCGACGGGTTCCTGCGTCGCCGCCACGAGGCCGACCTGCTGCTGTCGCCGGGTGAGCTGGTGACCCTCGTGGTGAGCGTGCTGCGGGGCACGGCGGAGGCCATCGCCGCGGCCGCGCCCGGCGAGCGGACCCGGGTGTGGGCGGGGGTGTGGTGGCTGACCGACGACGGGCGGCCGCTGCTGGTCGCCGATGGATCCGGTGAGGCGGATGCAGCACCGATTCTGGATGCTGCCAGCGCCCTGGTGGGGGAGGTGCGGCCGGATGCCGACGACTCCCGCCTGCGCGCGGCCATCGACCGGGCCGCCGAGCTGCTGGCCGAGCCGAGGGCGCTGGACCGCGGGGTGCCCGAGGTCGAACGGCAGCTCTTCGCGGCGGCCGCCCCGGCGCCGCTGGCCACGACCGCGTTCGCCCCGATGCGCGCGCGTCGGGCGGCGGCCGGCCGCGCCGATCCCGCCCCTGCCGTCCCGAGCGCCGCATCGACCCGCTGGTGGGAGCCGATGCTGGCGCACGTCGATCGGGGCATCGGCGAGATGATGTCGGATGCGGCGACGTCGGTGTGGCGGCGCCTGCGCGCGGATCGTCCGGGCAGGCGCCGGCATCCCGTCCTTCTGGCCTCGGGCGTCGCGGCAGGAGTGCTGGCAGTGGGACTTCTCTGGCCCGAGCCCGGACCCTCGTCGGCGGTCGCCGAGGGGACGACCACCGCGGCCACGGCGCACGCCACCGAGTCAGGGGGTGCCGCCCGGCCGACGCCGGCGCCGAGCACCAGAGAGAAGACCGCGGCGCCGGTGGATGCGCTGACCGCCGTGACCGCGCTGCTGGATGCCCGGGCCGGGTGCGCGGATGCCGCGTGTCGGGCTCGCAGCCAGGAGGATCCCGCCGCGGTCTTCCCCGACGGCGCCGCCGCCCGTGCGCCGGACGAGCGCACCGTGTCACTGGTGGATGACTACGGCGGTGCGGCCGTGCTGCGCGTGCGCGCGAAGGCCGGCACCGGGCCGGATCAGCTCATCGTCGCGGTGCGCACGGACGGAGAATGGCTGCTCCGCGACGTGCGCGCCGTCGCGGAGCAGCCATGAGGGCGTTCAGATGCCGAGGTTCGCCTCGAAGGCGCCGGCCTCGAGGCGCGACTTCATCGCGCTGAGGAAGCGGGCGGCGTCGGCACCGTCGACGATCCGGTGATCGTAGGACAGCGCGAGGTACACGTAGGAGCGGACCGCGATGGCGTCCTTCCCGTCGACCTGGACCACTCCCGGCCGCTTCACCACGGCGCCGGTGCCCAGGATCGCCGACTGCGGCAGGAACACCACCGGGGTGTCGAAGAGCGCACCGCGCGAACCGGTGTTGGTCAGCGTGAATGTGCCACCGGCCAGCTCGTCCGGCTTCAGCTTGTTGTCGCGGGTGCGGGCGGCGAGGTCGGCGATCTCGTGCGCGATCTCGGCGATGTTCTTCGCCCCGGCATCCCGGATCACCGGCGTGAGGAGGCCACGCTCGGTGTCGACCGCGATGGACAGGTTCTCCGCCGCCGGGTAGACGATCTTGTCGGTGTCGACCGTCGCGTTGACCACGGGGTAGGCCTGCAGAGCCTCGGCGGCGGCAACGGCGAAGAACGGCAGGAACGACAGCTTGTCGCCGGTCTTGGCGAGGAAGTCGGCCTTGACCCGGTCACGCAGCGCCGCCAGACGCGTCACGTCCACCTCGATGACGGTGGTCAGCTGCGCGGTCTGCTGCATCGAGGCGACCGCACGCTCGGCCAGCACCTTGCGCAGGCGCGACATCGGCTGTGTGGTGCCGCGCAGCGGCGAGACCTCGACCGGAGCGGCCGCGGCGGGCGCCGCCGTCGCGGCGGGCTCGGACGCGGCCTGGGCGGCCTTGAGCACATCCTCCTTGCGGATGCGTCCGCCCACCCCGGTGCCCTTCACCGTGCTGAGGTCCACGCCCTGCTGCTGAGCGAGGCGACGCACCAGGGGAGTCACATACGTGATCTCGTCATCGCCGCCGACAGCGGCGGCCGCTGCGGGAGCGGGCGCGGCGGGAGCCGGGGAAGTCTGGGCTGGCGGCGCCGGGGCGGTCTGCGGTGCGGATGCCGGGGCCTCCTGCTTCGGAGCCTCCTGCTTCGGCGCCTCCTGCTTCGGGGCCTCCTGCTTCGGAGTCTGCTGAGTCGGCGCGGCGGGGGCGGAGCCGGCGGCGCCGATGCGCGCCAGGGGAGCGCCCACGGCGACGGTCTCGTCCTCGGCGACGAAGATCTCCTGCACGACGCCGGCGAACGGCGACGGGATCTCGGTGTCCACCTTGTCGGTGGAGATCTCCAGCAGGGCCTCGTCGGTCTCGACCGTGTCGCCGACCTGCTTGAGCCAGCGGGTGACCGTGCCCTCGGTGACGCTCTCGCCGAGTTCCGGCAGGACCACGTCCTTGCCTTCGCCGGAGGACGCCTCCGGCTCGGCCGGGGCCGCCGCCTCGGCGGGTGCGGGCTCTGCCGGTGCCGGCTCCGCCGGGGCGGGCTCTGCCGGGGCTGCTGCCTCGGCCGCCGGAGCGGACTCTGCCGGTGCCTCTTCGGCCGCCTCGGTCGCGGGCTCCGCCGCGCTGCCGGAGCCATCGCCGATCTTCGCCAGGATCGCGCCGACCTCGACGGTCTCGTCCTCGGCGACCAAGATCTCCTCGAGAACGCCGCTGATCGGCGACGGGATCTCGGTGTCCACCTTGTCCGTGGAGATCTCGAGCAGGCCCTCGTCCTCCTGGACGGTGTCCCCGACGTTCTTGAGCCAGCGGGTGACCGTTCCCTCGGTGACGCTCTCACCGAGCGCGGGGAGGACCACGGAAGTGCTCATGGGTATGTCTCCTTCAGAAAGCAGATGTCGGATCTAGCTTAGTGATGCGGCCACGGTCGCGCTGTCAGAGCGCGTGCAGCGGCTTTCCCGCCAGCGCGAGGAATGCCTCGCCGAGCGCCTCGCTCTGGGTGGGGTGCGCATGGATGAGCGGGGCGATGTCCTCCGGGTGCGCCTCCCACCCGACCGCGAGCTGGCCTTCGGTGATCAGCTCGCCCACGCGGTCCCCGAGCAGGTGCACACCGAGGATGGGCCCGTCCACGCGACGGACGACCTTGACCAGCCCGGTCGTGCCGATGATCTCGCTCTTGCCGTTGCCGGCGAGGCTGTATTCATAGGCGCGGATCGCGTCCGCACCGTGGGCCTGGACGGCCTGCGCCTCGGTGAGTCCGACCGAGGCGACCTCGGGGCTGCAGTAGGTGATCTTCGGGATCTGCGTCTCCGGCACGGGGAGCGGATCGAGCCCGGCGATCTGCTCGGCCACGAAGATGCCCTGCTGGAACCCGCGATGGGCCAACTGCAGGCCGGGCACGATGTCTCCCACCGCCCACACGTGCGGAACGTCGGTGCGCAGCCGGTCGTCGGTCGTGACGAAGCCCCGGTCCAGTACGACGCCCGCCTCCTCGTAGCCGAGATCGGCGGTCACCGGGCCCCGCCCGACGGCCACCAGCAGGTAATCCGCCTCGATCGTCTTGCCGTCCTCGAGCGTCACGGTCACCGTGTCATCCGTCTGAGTGGCCGAGGCGAACCGCACACCGAGCGAGTATGCGATGCCGCGCTTGCGGAACGCTCGCTCGAGCCCCTTGCTCAGGGCGATGTCCTCGTTGGGGAGCAGATGGTCCAGCGCCTCGATCACCGTGACCTCGGCCCCGAACGAGCGCCACACGCTGGCGAACTCGACCCCGATCACGCCGCCGCCGAGCACTGCGACCTTCGCCGGCACTTCGTCCAGGCCCAGTGCCTGCTCGCTGGTGATGACCCGTCCGCCGATCTCCAGCCCCGGAAGCGTGCGGCTGTACGAGCCGGTGGCCAGGATGACATCGGTGCCGCGCAGGGTGTCCTCGCCCACGCGCACAGACCGATCCGGCTGCAGCATCCCCATGCCGGCGACGACGGTGATCCCGCGGGCTGAGACCAGCCCCTGCAGGCCCTTGTACTTCTTCGCGACGATCCCCTCGCGGTACGCACGCAGCCCCGCCACGTCGATGCCGTCCAGGGAGGCGCGGACGCCGAAGGATGCCGAATCCCGCGCGGCGTCGGCGACCTCGGCCGCGTGCAGCAGGGCCTTGGTCGGGATGCACCCGCGGTGCAGGCAGGTGCCGCCCACCTTGTCCTTCTCGACCAGCGCGACGCTCTTGCCGAGTTCGGCCGCGCGCAGCGCCGCGGCGTATCCGCCGCTCCCGCCGCCGAGGACGACGATGTCGTAGGTGTGCTCTGCCATCACTGCTCCGCTTCTTCGAGGAATGAGATGAGCGCCCGCACGGTCGAGCCGGTCGGGCCCTTGTCCGTGAAGCCGTACGGGGCGCCGGGGTTCTCGCCGGATCCGGCGATGTCGAGGTGCATCCAGGGGATGCGGGGGGCGTCGTCGGCATCCGACACGCGGCCGACGAAGCGCTGCAGGAACAGCCCCGCGAACAGCGATCCGCCCGAGCGGTCGCCGATCTTCGCGTTCTGCAGGTCGGCGATGGGGGAGTCCAGCTCCTTCTCCATGTGCGCCGGCAGCGGCAGCGGCCACGCCTGCTCGCCGGTGCGCGCGGCGGCGGACAGGAACCGGTCGACCGCGTCGTCGGAGCCCATCACCCCGGTGTGGCGGTGGCCGAGCGCCACCACGATCGCTCCCGTGAGGGTCGCCACATCGACGATCACGTCGGGCTTCTCCCGGCTGGCGGCGACCAGGCCGTCGGCGAGCACCAGGCGGCCCTCGGCATCCGTGTTCAGCACTTCCACGCTCGTCCCGCCGAGCGTGCGCAGCACGTCGCCTGGACGGATCGCCGAGCCGGACGGCATATTGTCCGCGATGCACATCCACGCCGTGATCCGGACCGGCAGATCCAGCGCGGCCGCCGCCCGGGTGACCGCCAGGACGGTGGCCGCCCCGCACATGTCCGACTTCATCCCGACCATCGAGGCCGGCGGCTTCAGCGACAGCCCGCCGGTGTCGAACGTGATGCCCTTGCCCACCAGCGCCACGTGCCGGTGCGCGCCCGCCGGTGCATACTCCAGCCGCACCAGCCGGGGCGGGCGCGTCGAGCCCTGGCCCACGCCGAGGATGCCGCCGAAGCCTTGGTCGGCGAGCTCCTGCTCATCAAGCACGGTCACCCGGATCGGCAGCTCGGCGACCGCGTCCCGTGCCCGGTCGGCGAGGTCGGCCGGCCCGAGCCACTGCGCCGGCGTGGAGGTGAGGTCCTTCACCAGCGCGACCGCCGATGCGGCGGCGTCGATGCGGACGAGGTCGGCGTCGGTCAGCTCGGAGGCGTGGACGGTCACGCGGCGTGCGCGCCGCCGCCGGTCCGTGCCGCTCTTGTAGTCGTCGAACCAGTAGCCGCCGAGGGCCGCACCCTCGGCGGCGGCGCGCTGCCGCTCCGCGTCGACCCCGGGCACGCTGACCGCGACGCTCTCGAAGCCGGTCAGGGTCCGCACGGCCGCGCCCACGGCATCGCGCACGTCGTCCGGGCTGGGTGCCGCGCCGGTCCCGACGACGGCCAGCCGCTGCGCTTCGGCGGCGGGATGGGGGATGCGGTGGACCGCACCGGTCTCGCCGGTGAAGCCGACCGCCTCCAGCGCTCCGGCCAGTCCGGGACTGTCGTCCAGGTCCGCCTGCTCCAACGGCGGAAGCGCCAGGATCACCAGATCTGCGTCGGATTCACGGACGGCGGCGCTGCTGGACGCCAGCTTCGGGAACGGCATGGCCACCATCCTACGAGCGCCCGGACCGGCCGACCGGCGCCGGAGTCGGGCGCGGCGCGGGCCTGTTCGCTGAGAGCGGTATGCCGGACCCGGGCGGTGGCGGCCTTCTAGAGTGGAGGCATGCCCCAGAACGCGCCGCTGTTCGACCGTGCGGCGTCCGCGCCGCCGGTCCCGCGGGGACTGCCGCTGGTCATCGCCCTCACCGGGTTCACCGATGCGGGCGGCGCCGTCTCGCAGCTGATCGACCTCATGCGCGACGACTTCGATCCCATCCCGCTCGTCGTCTTCGACAACGACGTGCTGCTCGACTATCGCGCACGGCGTCCGCTGGTCACCTTCGACGGCGAGCGGATCACCGGGTACCGGCCGTCCCAGCTCGAGCTGTCCCTGGTGCGCGACGCGCTGGGTCAGCCGTTCCTGCTGCTGGCCGGCTACGAGCCGGACTTCGTCTGGGAGGGGTTCGCGCGCGCGGTGCTGGCCCTGGCGGCCGAGTACGCGGTGGCGTCCGTGACCTGGCTGCACGCCATCCCGATGCCGGTTCCGCACACCCGCCCGATCGGCACCACGGTCAGCGGGACGCGCGCCGCCCTCACCGAGGCGCATTCCGTCTGGCGCCCGCACACCCAGGTGCCCGGGACGATCGGCCATCTGCTCGAGCACCGGTTCGCCGAGGCGGAGGTGCCGGTCGCCGGATTCGTGCTTCTGGTCCCGCACTATCTGGGCGACACCGAGTATCCGGCGGCGACGCTGGCCGCGCTCGACAGCATCACCGCCGCGACCGGACTGGTGTTCGCCGGCGACGATCTGCGCGCGCGCAACCGCGAGTTCCTGCAGCGGGTGCAGGAGCAGGTACAGGAGAACGAGGACCTGACCCGCATGCTGGGCGGGCTCGAGGAGCGCTACGACGCCTACATGGCGGGCTCGACGAACGCGGCGCCGATGGTCCACACCGGCGATCTGCCCAGCGCCGACGAACTCGCCGCCGAGCTGGAGCGCTTCCTCGCCAGCCGCCCGCCCGCAGATGACGGCCGCGGCGGTCCGCTGTCCTGACCTCGGCGTCCGGCGCGAGCGACGGAATATTGCGGATGGACGGGACGTTTTCCCTCTTCGAGGTCCCCGTCCACACGTCCAGGATCACGCCTGGGATGTGCGACAATGGATCACCGACCCGTTGTCAGCACCCGCATCCCTCCGGAAGCGGACTTGACAAGGGTCTTACTAGTGTCCGAAACCGACACTAATGTCCGAAACCGACCGGGGGAGTCGTGACAGGCCCCCGGTGAAAGGCGAAACGTGACCGCAGGCACGAAGACCACCACCCGTTCCCGCGCGAAGGACACCGACGTCGAAGAGGTCTCGGCGGATGTCGCCGTGGCCGAAGAGCCCACGAAGAAGGCGTCCTCCGCCAAGCCCGCCGCCAAGACCGCGGCGGCGAAGAAGCCCGCTGCCAAGAAGCCGGCGGCCAAGAAGCCGGCCGCGAAGAAGAGCACGGCCAAGAAGTCCTCCGACGACGACACCGTCGAGGAGGAGGAGATCGATGGCGCCGTCGACGCCAAGAACGCGACGGACAAGAGCACCGCCGACGCGGACGCCCCCGACGACGATGACGAGGACGAGCACGGCGAGGCGAAGAAGAAGGAGTTCACCGAGCCGCTGCCCTCCGGCGCGATCGTCATCTCGTCGAAGGACGAAGAGGATGTGCCGGTCTACTCGGCGCAGATCACCGGCGCCACCGCCGACCCGGTCAAGGACTACCTGAAGCAGATCGGCAAGGTGCCGCTGCTGAACGCGGCCGAAGAGGTCGAGCTGGCCATGCGCATCGAGGCCGGCCTGTTCGCAGAGGAGAAGCTGTCGCACATGTCCGCGGCGGAGAAGTCCGCGAAGCTGGGACTGGACCTGCAGTGGGTCGCCCGCGACGGGCAGCGTGCGAAGAGCCACCTGCTGGGCGCCAACCTGCGTCTGGTCGTCTCCCTGGCCAAGCGCTACACCGGGCGCGGCATGCAGTTCCTGGACCTCATCCAGGAGGGGAACCTGGGTCTGATCCGTGCGGTCGAGAAGTTCGACTATACGAAGGGCTTCAAGTTCTCCACCTACGCCACCTGGTGGATCCGTCAGGCGATCACCCGGGCCATGGCCGACCAGGCGCGCACCATCCGCATCCCGGTGCACATGGTCGAGGTCATCAACAAGCTCGCCCGCGTGCAGCGCCAGATGCTGCAGGACCTGGGCCGCGAGCCCACGCCCGAGGAGCTCAGCCGCGAGCTGGACATGACGCCCGAGAAGGTCGTCGAGGTGCAGAAGTACGGCCGTGAGCCGATCTCGCTGCACACCCCGCTGGGCGAGGACGGCGACAGCGAGTTCGGCGACCTGATCGAGGACACCGAGGCGGTAGTGCCGGCGGACGCCGTCGGCTTCACGATGCTGCAGCGCCAGCTGGAATCGCTCCTGGACTCGCTGTCCGAGCGCGAGGCGGGCGTGATCCGCATGCGGTTCGGCCTCGGCGACGGCCAGCCGAAGACCCTCGACCAGATCGGAGACACGTTCGGCGTGACGCGTGAGCGGATTCGCCAGATCGAGTCGAAGACGATGGCCAAGCTGCGGCATCCGTCCCGTTCGCAGTCGCTGCGGGATTACCTCGAGTGAGCGGCGAGGCCAACACCGGCAAGGCACTCACCGTCACGATCGACGGTGCGTCGTACGCGCGGATCCCGATTCGCACACGCGTGGTGATGCCTGGTGATGACCTCGACGTGTTCGTGCGGGAGCACGCCGCCGACCAGGTCCGCTCCGGTGACATCCTCTTCGTGACCGAGAAGATCGTCGCGATCACCCAGGGACGGTCCTTCCCGGTCAGCGAGATCAAGCCCCGTCGGCTGGCGGTCTTCCTGTCGAAGTACGTCACCCGCACGCCGTACGGCATCGGCCTGGGCATGCCCGAGACGATGGAGATGGCGCTGCGCGAATGCGGCACGCTGCGCATCCTCTTCGCCGCCGGCGTCTCGGCGGTGACCAAGCTGTTCGGCCGCAAGGGCGACTTCTACCGCGTGGCCGGTGACCGGGCGCGCGCCATCGACGGCCCGACCGCCCACACGATCCCGCCGTACAACGAGGCGGTCGTGCTGGGCCCCGAGCGTCCGCGCGAGGTGTCGGCCCGGCTGCGCTCTCTGCTGGGCGGCGCCTGCGATGTGGCCGTGGTCGACATCAACGACCTCGGTGGGAACATCCTCGGCTCCACGCTGGACAAGGCCGGCGAACACCGGCTGCGGGCGATCCTGAAGGACAACCCGCTCGGTCAGGGCCACGAGTCGACTCCGCTGGGCATCGTCCGCGCGGTCTGATCGCCCCGCGCCGCTCCGCGCGACGGATTGTGCATGGCGACCTCTGCGTTCAGCTGTCGCTGATGCACGCGAAGCCGGCGTTTCACGTGCATCAGGGACAGATGAAGGTCGCTCGGGCGGGGCACAGTCAGTCCGCCGCTTTGTTCGCATCTGGGTCAGATCTGATGGCAAGGACGGGGGATGTCGGAGCTGACGGATTCGGCAGAATAATCAGTGATTGACCATTGACATGGCGAAGCTTCGTTCGATACACTGAAGATAGTTCACCCGAGGAGCAGACCGGAGGTTTCGCTGATGTCATCATCGTCTGCGGGCCGGTCTGCGGTGCTGTCGGAGTTGGATCAGCTGGTCGAGGACCTGACCGGGTCGCGGGCTCTGGCGGCGCGGGCGTTCGCGGCGGAGATGTTCTTCTTCGAACGGGTCGCCGGGCTGGTCCAGGAGCGGGAACGGGAACGCGCCGTCCGGGACGGGAACGGGGCGGTCACCGCCTCGTCGCAGCTGGGCATGCGGGAGGTGTATGCCGAGGTCGCGGCCGCGTTGCGGCTGAGCGAGTGGCAGGTGGCGCGGAAGGTGTCACAGGCGTGGAGCCTGACCCACCGGTTCTATGAGACGCTGTGCGAGGCCAGCGACGGCCGGATCTGGCCGGAGCATGCGACGCTGATCGCGGAGACCGGTGCGGTGATCGAGGACGATCAGGTACGTCGTCAGTACGAGGCGGTCGCGGTGGATATGGCGGGGGAGATGACCCCGGCCCAGTTGCGGCCGGCGCTGTCCGGGCTGGTGTCCCGGCTGGACCCGGAAGGCACCCAGCAGCGGGTCCGGGACGCCGTGAAACGGCGGAAAGTGACGGTGCGGGAGTTGGAGCCGGGGCTTGCCCGGATCACCGCCGACCTGCCCACCGCCCAAGGTGTCGGGATCGTGAACCGGCTGCAGGAGATGGCCGATCAGCTGTACGAACAGAACGCCGCCGACCGCGCCCAAGCCCACGCCCAAGCCCAAGCCGAAGCCCAAGCCGAAGCCGCGGCTGCCACCGCCGATGCGAACGCCGGGGCAGACCCGAACGGCGACCGTACCGACGCCGATGCGAACGCGGATGCAGACCCGAACAGCGACCGTGCCAACGCGGACGCGGACTCGGACGGCTTCGCGGACGGCGGCAGCGATGATGCCCCGTCTGAGCAGGTCGTGTTCGATGAGCGGACCCGGTCGCAGATCATGGCGGACGTGTTCTGTGACCTGCTGCTGACCAACGTGCCGGACGGGCACGGCACCACAGAGCAGGCCAGAGAGAACCTCGGGGCGATCACCGGGACGGTGCAGGTCACGATCCCGGCCCGCACCCTGACCGGCCAGACCACCGGCGGGGCGAGCGTGGTCGGTTTCGGGGCGATCGACGATGGCACCGCCCGGCACCTGGCCGGGGCGGCCCGGGCATGGACCCGGGTGTTCACCGACCCGTGCACCGGGGTCCCCACCAGTGTGGACCGGTACCGGCCCACCAACAGACAACGACTGTTCCTGCAGGTACGGGATGAGCACTGCCGGTTCCCCGGCTGCCGCCGCCCCGCCCACAAATGCGACATCGACCACACCCTCGCGTACGCCGACGGTGGCACCACGTGCCTGTGCAACCTGGCCCACCTGTGCAAACGCCACCACACCCTCAAGCACGAGACCGCCTGGACCGTGATCCAGCTGCCCGGCGGGATCCTGGAATGGACCGCACCCACCGGACGCATCCACCACACCAGACCACCCGGCACCGTCAGATTCCAACCCATCGCGCTGATCACCGACGAACCACGACACAGACACGAGATCAGCCACGCCCTCGCCCGCGACCCCGCACCCTTCTGACGCGGCGCCAGCGGAGTCCCGGGTCGGGATCAGCCTCTACAGGTCGAGGCCGGTGGCGTCTCGATAGCGCGAGAGCAGTCCGGTGCGCACGCCCGAGACCGTCGGCTTCATCTGGAACACGCTGGAGTTGTGGTTGGCCTCGATGACCGCCGGCCCGTCTGGGGTGATCGCGATGTCCCAGCCCATGTACGGGATCTGCGGAAGCCGGCGCGAGAGCCGGTCGACCATCTGCAGCGCCTCGGCATACATCGGCACCCGCAGGCCCTCGATCTGGACGCCCGTGACCGGATGGCGCTCGTACACGTGGCTCTGCTTGTCCACGCCCGGGTAGAGGGCCACGCCGTCATCATCGAGCATCGTGAACATCCCGCCGCCGGCGAAGTTGTCGATCACGCCGCCATTGCCGATGCGCAGCACCGCGGCGATCACATGGAACACGCCGGCCGGATCGAGAAAGGTCACCAGCCGAACCGTGTTCACGCTCCCCGGATAGACCGCGGCGAGGTCGTCGTGCTGGGGGAGGATCTCCTCCAGCAATGTCTGGCCCCGAGCGACCTGCTGCGTGCGCCAGGCGTCGACGTCGTCGATGTCGGAGGTCGCGATGCGGTCGATGCCGGCGCCCCCGAACCCGCCCACGGGCTTGGCCAGGACGTATTCATGCCGTCCGAGGAATGCGCTGATCTGGTCCGGATCGGCGGTCGCGACGTCGATCCACTCGCGGCGGATGTCCGCGTCGAAGTCGCGATAGAACCGCGGCTTGTCCTCGACCAGTTCCTTCGCCGTCGGGCTGTTCAGGAGCTTGGTGATGCGGAATGACTTCGGGTGGGTCATCCAGGTCTTGCGTTCACGCGCCTTCAGCAGTCGGATGTCCCACACCGCATAGTCGCGGAAGCCCATGTCGTAGCGCACGGAGCACCACAGCATGTCGGCGATGATGACCGGGGTCGGGGCCTTCGAGACCCGCTTGACCTGGTCGGTGAACTCGGCCAGATTCGCGGGGCTCAGGTGGCGGGCACGGTCGGCGAGATAGCGCAGACGCATGGCGAGTTGACCCATGCGCTCGAACGTATCACGGGGTGTTCGAGCGTCCGCCGAGCGCTCCGGATCAGCAGTCCCGCAGGGGCCGGCGGGTATGCTGGCGGGATCCCGCAGCCGGCATCCAGCGCGTCCGGCCGCGTGCTCACGGAACCGGAAGGCGACCCCCGACCAGATGAAGATCGACCTGTCTGCACGAGTGAACTACCTCCTCGGCCGGGTGCGTCGGTTCCAACCCTCGCGCGTGACCGGGCTGGCCCGTCAGATCGCACGCGAGCAGGGCAAGTGGACTCCGGCGGTCGCGGCCGACATGCTCTGGGCCGCCGCATTCCACGACACGGCGTTCATCGACTACTACGAGGCCGACTTCGCAGCGCTGAACAGGCGCGAGCGCAAGACGTTCATGACCTCGCTGATCCAGCACCACATCGCGAAGCGCCTGAACGACCCCGAGGCGGCCGAGGTGTTCGCCGACAAGCGCCGATTCCACCGGCGGTTCGCGGAGTTCACCGGCCGGGAGTGGCTCGATCTGGAAGAGGCCGGCCCGGACCAGCTCGCCGAGTTCGCCACGCGGCATCCCGTGCTCATCGCGAAGGAGCCGGTCAGCCGCGAGGGCCACGGCGTCTTCCGCTACCAGGCGGCGGATGTCACCGACTGGCCGTCGTTCCACGCCGAGCTGGTGGCCAAGGGCCAGGTCCTGGTCGAAGAGGCCATCGTCCAGCATCCGTATCTGGCGGCATACTGCGCGGGAACGGTCAACACCACCCGGCTGGTGTCGTACTTCGACGGCACCCACGTGCACATCGTCTCGCGCGTGCAGAAGTTCGGCCGCGGTGCGGTCAGCGATCAGTTCACCTGGGGCGGCTTCTTCACCATGCTCGATCACGACGGCCGCGCGGTGGGCATCGGCCACTCGGGCAAGAACAACACGTTCTACCCGGTGCATCCCGACTCCGGGGCCTCGATCCCCGACTTCCGGGTGCCGCGATGGGACGAGGTGGTCGCGCTCATCGATGCGGCCGGCCGCGTCGTGCCGGAAGTCCCCTACGTCGGATGGGATGTTGCGGTCGGTCCGGACGGGCCGCTGCTGATCGAGGGCAACTGGATCCCCGGGCTGTATGAGACGCGCGTGACCGCGACCGGCATCCGCACGGGATCTCGTCCCGAGCACGAAGCCGTGATGACCTGGTAGCGCGATGACCGCTCCGATCGCACCGCGCTCCGCTCCGGTGCGCGCCCTGATCTCGCACCCGGCGCTGGATGGCAACGCCCGTGGTCTGCGCGAGGCCGGTGCATCGTGCGCCGATCTGCGCCGCGATGCGTGGGGCCACGGCCTTGCCGCCTGCGCCGTCACGGTGACAGCGGCCGGCCTGCGCGTGCGCGTGGACGAGGAGGAGCGGGCGGCGGTCGCCGACCTCCCGGACGCGCTGGTGACCACGACCACCGAGCCGGACGCCGACCCCCGCGCACTGTGGGGCCTGCCCGGCGCGTCGCAGCCGGTCATGTCGCAGCCCGTCATGTCACGGCCCGTCATATCACGGCCCGTCATGTCACTGCGCGGCATCCTGCTGAGCACCAAGCTGCTGCGAGCGGGGGAGGGCGTGTCGTACGGCTACACGTTCCGCGCCGACGACGACATGATCATCGGGCTCGTCTGCGGCGGCTACGCGCAGGGCGTCGTGCGGGCGGTCGGCAACCATGCGCGCGTGCGCGTCGCCGACGGCTTCGCACGGATCATCGGGCGCGTGGCCATGGACGCGTGCGTGATCGCCCTGGATCAGACCGATGCCTCCGCGGGGGACGAGGTCGTGTTCTTCGGCGACCCCGCCGACCACGAGCCGAGCCTCGCGGAATGGACGGACGAGACCGGCCTCACCCCGGCTGAGATCGTCAGCCTCGTCGGGGCGCGCGCGCAGCGACGGGACCTGCGATGACGGCCCGGATCGAGATCGACCTGGCGGCGTTCGTCGCGAATCTGCGCACGATCCGGCACACCGTTGCCCCGGCCGAGCACCTGCTGGTGGTCAAGGACGACGCGTACGGGCATGGGCTCGCGCCGATCGTGCAGGCGGCCGCGGATGCCGGGATCCGCTGGTTCGGCACATTCGACGTGGCCACGGCGGTCGACGTGCGACGCCTGACCGGCCCGGGCCCGCGCATCATCGCCTGGACGGTGTACGACGACGCGGATGTCCAGGCCGCGCTCGGTGCCGACATCGAGCTGGGGCTGGGCACCCGAGAGCTGGTGCGGCAGGCCGCCGCAGGCGGCCGCGCGGCGGGACGACCCGTGCGCGTGCATCTGAAGGCCGACACCGGACTGCACCGCAACGGCATCCGTCCGGAGGACTGGTCCGACGCCGTGGCAACGGCACGGGATGCCGAGGCCGGCGGGCTGCTCCGGGTGGAAGGCGTGTGGAGCCACATCGCCGAGGCGTCGGACGCCGAGGACGACGCCTCCCGTGCGGCGTTCGAGCACGCGGCGTCGGCGTTCGGGGGTCGCCCGCTGCTGCGGCACCTCGCGGCCAGCGCGGCCGCGTTCGCCCGCGCCGAGTTCCGGTTCGATCTGGTGCGGATCGGTGCCTTCGCCTACGGCATCCGGCCCGCCGGCGGACCCGACGACGCATATCTGGGCATCCGCCCGATCGCGACCCTGATCGCCCCCGTCATCGCGGTGGACCGGCAGAGCGTGACGCTCGGGATCGGATACCTGGACGGTCTGGACTCCCGGCTCGCGGACCGGCTGGATCTCGCGACGCCCGCCGGGAGTCGGCGGCTCCGCGAGATCGGACCCACGTCATCCACCGTCGACGGCTGGGACGCGGCATCCGTCGGCGACGACGTCGCCCTGTTCGGCGGCCGCGCCCCGAACTCGGCCACCGACATCGCCGAACTGCTGGACACCATCGGCGAAGAGGTCGTCCTGCGGGTGTCGCCGCGACTTCCCCGGCACTACCGGTCAGTCGACTGAGGTCGGATCAGCCTTCGTCGAGACGGGCCGTCTCGTCGTGCCACGAGGTGGCGACGCTGCGCAGCTTCGCCTCGTACTTGCGACCGTGGTGGGCGCAGAACAGCAGCTCGCTGCCGTTGACCTCGGCGGAGATGTAGGCCTGGGCGCCGCAGGCGTCGCACCGATCCATCGCGGTCAGACGGTAGTCGACGAGGCTCTGCTCTTCGGGTGTCGTGAGTGTGCTCATGGTCTGCCTCCTCGTGCTGATCGCGGTCCGTTCATGAAATACAACCACGGGCGGCCTGGGGCGATGCCCGGAACCGGGCGGGTTTCGCTCAGCGCGTAGCGCAGGCGGGCCGGGCCGTGTCTCTTCGCGGGAGAGCCGCTCCCACGGGATAACCTTGAGGATTGTGACCGCTGAGTACTCCGCCCATCATCTGCAGGTGCTCGAGGGCCTGGAAGCGGTGCGCAAGCGTCCCGGGATGTACGTCGGATCGACCGACTCCCGCGGTCTGATGCACTGCCTCTGGGAGATCATCGACAACTCGGTGGACGAGGCGCTCGGCGGCTTCGGCACCCGGATCGAGGTCGTCCTGTATGCCGACGGCAGCGTCGAGGTGCGCGACCGCGCCCGCGGAATCCCGGTCGACATCGAGCCGCGGACCGGGTTGTCCGGGGTCGAGGTGGTGTTCACCAAGCTGCACGCCGGCGGCAAGTTCGGCACCGGCTCGTACGCCGCGTCGGGCGGTCTGCACGGCGTGGGCGCGTCGGTCGTGAACGCCCTGTCGGCGCGACTGGATGTCGAGGTCGACCGCGAGGGCAAGACCTGGGCGATGTCGTTCCGGCGGGGCGAGCCGGGCACCTTCGCCGGGGACGGTCCGGACGCGCCGTTCACGCCGTTCGACAAGGCGAGCAAGCTGGGCTCGATCGGCCGGGTCGCCAAGGGCCTGACCGGCACCCGCATCCGCTACTGGGCGGATCCGCAGATCTTCACCCGCGACTCGACGTTCGGCTTCACCGAACTTGAGCAGCGGATGCGGCAGACCGCGTTCCTGGTGCCGGGCCTGGAGATGGTGATCCGGGACGAGCGCGAGACCGCCGAGGGCTTCGAGCCGATCGAATCGATGTTCCGGTTCGACGGCGGCATCTCGGAGTTCGCCGAGTACCTGGCGCCGGACGCGCCGGTCACCGACACGTGGCGGCTCACCGGCTCGGGGACGTTCACCGAGACGGTGCCGGTGCTGCAGCCGACCGGGGCGATGGTGCCCACCGAGGTCGAGCGACGCTGCGATGTCGACATCGCCGCGCGCTGGGGCACCGGGTACGACACCACGCTGCGCTCGTTCGTGAACATCATCGCGACGCCCAAGGGCGGCACGCACCAGCAGGGGTTCGAACAGGGCCTGATGAAGGCCATCCGCGCGCAGATCGAGCAGAACTCCCGCAAGCTCAAGGTCGGCAACGACAAGATCGAGAAGGACGACATGCTCGCCGGGCTCACCGTCGTGCTGACGGTCCGGCTGCCCGAGCCCCAGTTCGAAGGGCAGACGAAAGAGGTGCTGGGCACGCCGGCGGTCCGCCAGATCGTCTCCAACGTCGTGAACGCGCAGCTGACCGCACAGCTGACCTCGTCCAAGCGCGACGACAAGGTGCAGTCCTCGCAGCTGCTGGACAAGATCGTCGCGGAGATGAAGGCGCGCATCTCGGCGCGCGCGCACAAAGAGACCCAGCGTCGCAAGACCGCACTGGAGTCCTCCTCGCTTCCGGTGAAGCTCGTGGACTGCCGCTCGAACGAGGTCGGGATCTCGGAGCTGTTCATCGTCGAGGGCGATTCGGCGCTGGGCACGGCCAAGCTGGCCCGCAACAGCGAGCACCAGGCCCTGCTGCCGATCCGCGGCAAGATCCTCAACGTGCAGAAGGCGTCGATCGGCGACATGCTCTCGAACGCCGAGTGCGCCGCGATCATCCAGTCGGTGGGCGCGGGGTCCGGACGATCGTTCGACCTGAGCGCGGCCCGCTACGGCAAGATCATCATGATGAGCGATGCGGACGTCGACGGCGCGCACATCCGCACCCTGCTGCTCACGCTGTTCTTCCGCTACATGCGCCCCCTCATCGAGGACGGGCGCGTGTTCGCCGCGGTGCCCCCGCTGCACCGGGTCATCGCGATCAACCCCGGATCCAAGCCGAACGAGACGATCTACACCTACAGCGAGCAGGAGCTGCACACACTGCTCGCGCGACTGACCAAGTCCGGACGGCGCTGGCAGGAGCCGGTGCAGCGCTACAAGGGCCTGGGTGAGATGGACGCCGACCAGCTCGCCACGACCACCATGGATCCCGGCGGGCGCACGCTGCGCCGGGTGGGGGTGGAGGATGCCGAGGGGGCCTCCGCGGTCTTCGAGATGCTGATGGGCAGCGAGGTCGCGCCGCGTCGGTCATTCATCGTGGAGTCGAGCCACCGCCTGGTCCGCGAGCGGATCGACGCGTAGCCGCCGAGCCCGCCAGGATGATCGCCGCGCCGGCCGCGAGCAGGGGCAGCACGCACACGGCTGCGATCACATACCCGCGTTCGGTGGATGTCAGCGCACCGCGGTGCCGAGGGCGCCGATGACCGCGTCCAGTGGCTGACCCGAGGCATCCCGCTTCGCGCCGTCCGCGGGCAGCGGGCGCACCCCGCCGTCGGTGCCGACGGCACGGGCCGACTCGCCGACCCAGGCCAGCCGCAGACCGTCCTCGCCCTTCAGGAACCGGTGCACCCGCACGCCCCCGGTCCCGCGGCCCTTGGTCGGGATCTCGCCGAAGTCCGACACCTTGGCCGAGCCGGGATCGGCGCCGGCCAGCGCTTGGCTCGAGCCGGCGACGGTCACCACCACGGCGGCCGGGGCATCCGCCGGAACCGTGCCGAAGAACACGACGCGTTCGCCGGCGGAGACGCGCATCCCCGCCATGCCGCCCGCGCCGCGGCCCTGGGGACGCACGGATGCCGCGGAGAAGCGCAGCAGCTGCGCATCGGACGTCACGAACACGAGTTCGGCGTCGTCGGGGGCCGGAACGGCGCCGACGACGGCATCGCCGGGCTTGAGCGCGATGACGTCGACCTCGGGCTTGTTCGCGATCTCGCCGGCGGCGACCCGCTTGACCACGCCCAGGGCCGTGCCCAGCGCGATCACGGGCTCGTCGACGAGCGGGACGATCGAGACGACGTGCTCGTCCTTGGCCAGGGCCAGGTACTGGTCGACGCGGGTTCCGGCCGCCAGCTGCACCGAGTTGCCCGGGACGGACGGCAGATCCACGGGGGAGAAGCGGACGAGCCGTCCCGCGGTGGTGACAGCTCCCAGCTCGCCACGGGTGGTGACGTCCACGCTCGCGCGGATCGCATCGTGCTTCGACCGGCGTGCGGGGGTCACGATGCCCGCGCCCTCGATCAGGTCCGCCCGCACCATCCGCCCGGTGGCGGAGAGGAACACACGGCACGGCGTGTCAGCGATCTGCAGGTCGGCGGTGGACGGCTTGGCGCTGCGCGGGCGGATGGGACCGCCATCCAGCAGCAGCGTGCGCCGGGGCGTGCCGTACGCCTCGGCGGCGGCATCCAGCTCGGTGGCCACCTGTCGGCGCAGCAGCACCTCGTCGCCGAGCAGCCGGACCAGCTCCTCGATCTCGGCCTTGAGCTGATCGCGCTCGGCCTCCAGCTCGATCCGGGAGAACTTCGTCAGGCGTCGCAGACGCAGCTCGAGGATGTACTCCGCCTGCAGCTCGGACAGGTCGAACACCGAGCGCAGCCGGGTCCGGGCCTGCTCGCTGTCGTCGGACCCGCGGATCACCTGGATGACCTCGTCGATGTCGAGGATCGCGATCAGAAGGCCTTCAACCAGGTGCAGCCGATCGCGACGCCGTGCCAGCCGGTACTCGCTGCGCCGCGTCACGACGCGGATGCGGTGGTCCAGGTACACCCGGAGCATCTCGCGCAGTCCGAGCGTCTGCGGCTGCCCGTCGACCAGGGCGACGTTGTTGATCGAGAACGACTCCTCCAGCGGCGTGAGCCGGTACAGGTGCTCCAGCACGGCGTGCGGGTCGAACCCGGTCTTCACGGTGATGACCAGCTGCAGGCCGCGGTGCCGATCGGTGTAGTCGTTGATGTCCGCGATGCCCATCAGCTTCTTCGCGGTGACGGCATCCTTGACCTTCTCGGTCACCCGCTCCGGACCCACCAGGTACGGCAGCTCGGTGACCACGAGGCCGGTCTTGCGCGGGCCGATCGACTCGACCGAGACCTTCGCTCGGGTGCGGAAGCTGCCGCGACCGGTCTGGTAGGCCTCTTTGATGCCGTCCACGCCGGTGATGATGCCGCCGCCGGGCAGGTCCGGGCCGGGCACGAACTCCATCAGCTCCTCGACCGTGGCATCCGGGTTCTCCAGCAGGTGCACGGCCGCCGAAATCACCTCGATCAGGTTGTGCGGGGCCATGTTGGTGGCCATGCCCACGGCGATGCCGGATGCCCCGTTCACGAGCAGGTTCGGGAACGCGGCAGGCAGCACCTCGGGCTGCTGGAACTGGCCGTCGTAGTTGGGGATGAAGTCGACGACGTCCTCGTCCAGGCTCTCCGTCAGCGCCAGAGCCGGGGGCGCCAGTCGTGCCTCGGTGTATCGGGCGGCCGCCGGACCGTCATCGAGCGAGCCGAAGTTGCCGTGTCCGTCCACCAGCGGCACGCGCAGCGTGAACGGCTGGGCGAGCCGGACCAGCGCGTCGTAGATCGCGGTGTCGCCGTGCGGGTGGAGCTTGCCCATCACCTCGCCGACGACCCGGGCGCTCTTCACGTGCCCCCGGTCGGGGCGCAGGCCCATCTCGGCCATCTGGAACAGGATCCGCCGCTGCACGGGCTTGAGGCCGTCGCGCGCATCCGGCAGGGCGCGGGAGTAGATCACCGAGTAGGCGTACTCGAGGTACGACCCCTGCATCTCCGCTGAGACGTCGACGTCCTCGATGCGCTCGGCGGCAGGGGTCGGCGGCGGGGTCTTGGCAGGCATGCTTCTTCCGGGTCTCGCGGGACGGACACAGCCGCACACCGTATGCGAGACTGGCCCCGATGACCATCAGCCTACCGGCCGACTCGCCGGGTGCCCGGAGCCTCACCGACGTCGTGCCAGAGCTGCTGGCGGCACTGGACGGACGCTCGGAGTGGTTCGCGCCGGCTTCCAGCGCGATCGTGTTCGTCGTGGACGGGCTGGGCGCGCACAACCTGTCGGCGCGGGCCGGCCACGCCCGCTTCCTCAGCACCGTGCGCTCCCGCCGTGACGTTGCCCGCACCGTCTTCCCCTCGACCACCGCGGCGGCCCTGACCAGTCTGCTCACCGGCGTCGACCCGGGGCAGCACGGCATCGTCGGGTATCGCGTCCACGACCCGGAGCACGACCGCGTGGTCAACCAGCTCAAGGGCTGGGAGGACGGCCACATCGATCCGCTGCACTGGCAGCGCGCCGAGCCCATCCTCGCGCGGGAGGCGGCCGCCGGGCGGCCCTGCTTCGTCGTCTCCAAGCCGGCGTTCGTCGGCTCGGGGTTCACCGAGGCCACGCTGCGCGGCGGGCAGATGTTCCCGGCGCCGACCGCACTGGAGCGGGTCCAGCTCGCCGCCGACCTGGCCGGGCGCCACCCGGGTGCGCTGATCTACGTGTACACGTCGAGTCTGGATGCGACAGGGCACAAGCACGGCTGGGAGTCCGAGGAGTGGTCGGCGGCACTCGAGCAGGTGGATGCCGCGGCCCGGGCCCTCGGCGCGGCCCTGCCGGCGGGTGCGGGGGCGGTGATCACCGCCGATCACGGCATGGTCGACGTGCCGCGTCATCGCCAGGTGCTGTTCGGGGTCGGCGACGATCTCGCCGACGACGTCCGGCACGTGGCCGGTGAGCCGCGGATGCTGCACCTGCACGCCGAGCCCGGCCGTGCGACGGCCGTGCGGGACCGGTGGCAGGAGGCCGAAGGAGCGCGGTCCTGGGTGCTCACCCGGGACGAGGCGATCGCGGCCGGCCTGTTCGGAGATGTCGACCCGGCCGTCCGGCCGCGGATCGGCGATGTGCTCGTGGCCGCCCGCGCCGGGGTGGCCTACTACGACGACCGCGAGCCGGACAAGAAGCCGCAGCGGATGATCGGCCAGCACGGCTCGATGACCGACCAGGAACGCACCGTGCCGCTGGTCCGACTGGGCGCGTTCGCCCGCTCGTGATGCCGGATCAGCTGTCCTCGGTGCGTGCGCCGAACACGATCTCGTCCCACGACGGCATCGCGGGGCGGCCCTTGCGGCGTCCGTCGCCGACGGATGCCTCAGTGCGATCGCCGGCGGTCGGCTCGTCCTCGCCGGAGGAGTCCTCACTGCCGTCGTAGCCCGCTTCGAAGGCGTCGAACAGCGCCACCGGCTGCGGAGACGGCGTCGGCGCCGGTGCAGAGGACGTGTCGTCCTCGTCCACGGGCAGGGGCGCCCGCTGTCCGCGGCGCCGGCGCAGGGCTTCGAGCAGGTCGGCGGTCTCGCTGGAGGTCTGCGACTGCTCCGGTGCGCGGTTGATCGCGGCATCCTGGGCCGCGGGGGAGGCCGCACTTTCGGCGCCCGCCGCCGCGTCGGTGTCGGGCCGGAGTCGACGCGGGCCGAATGCGCCGCTGTCGAACCGGGAGTCGTCCTTCGGCTCGGGCGTGTCCAGCGCCCGCAGCCGCGGGATCAGGCCGTCCGGCAGCGAGCCCTGGCGCGAGAGCTGGGTGGCGTCGGCGTTCAGCGGCGACAGCGTGCTGCGCCGCGGGTCGAAGCCCCACCGGGCATCATGGTCCACCCCGGAGGCGGTGAACTCGAGCTTGAGCACCCAGCCGGTGAGCTCCTTCCAGCTGGTCCAGCGTTCACCGGTGGCGTCCGCCTCGGCGAGCTTCGCCCGCACGGCCCCGCCGAACGTCGGCGTGGCGTCGTCGAGGTCGCCGGCCACCAGCACCGGCACCGCCAGCGCCTGGCCGACCATGTGCTCCCGCTCGGCGAGCACCGGAGCCTCGTAGCGGGCGACATCCTCGACGGTGATGTCCAGCGCCTCGGCGACCTCGGCCGCCGACATCCCCGCGCGCACGCGCGCCTGGATATCGCGCGGACTGGGGCGGGCGCCACGCGGCTCGGTGCGCTCGCTGTGCCGGTGGGAGCGCTTGAGCTCGGCGCGCAGAACGTCATCCACGACGAGCGTGAAGCGCTGCCCGGATTCGGTCGCGAGCACGAGCGCGTCGTCTTCTGATCCGATGACTCTCAGCTGTTCCATGCGAACCGCGCCTTTCCATCTGCGGGTGTGCGCCCATGTTCGCATGCGCGGGCGCGCACGGCGGGAATATCGCGGGCGCGCCGCCTGTTTCACGGCACGATCACGAGTGTGAAGCGGATCTCGCAACACCGCATTTGCGAAATGCGCCGACGTCGTGCAAACTGTCGCCGCCCCGATCGGGCAGCGGCACCACACAATGGGGAAAGTAGAGACCTGAGGGAATGGCCACCGATTACGACGCACCGCGCAAGAACGAGGACGACAGCGAGTCGATCGAGGCCCTGAAAGAGCGGGTACCGGACAAGCTGTCCGGATCGGTCGACGTCGAGGATTCCGACAACCCCTCGGGCTTCGAACTCCCGGGCGCGGACCTGTCCGACCTCGAGCTGGACGTCGTCGTGCTGCCGCCGCAGGAGGACGAGTTCACGTGCATGAGCTGCTTCCTGGTGAAGCACCGCTCCCAGCTGGACCACGAGGACAACGCCGGGCCGATCTGCATCGACTGCGCGGCCTGACGGCTGCTCAGCCGCGGTCGGCGGCGCGCGCCTGCGCGCGGCGGACCGCGGCGGCCAGCCGGTCGGGCGTGCGCGAGGACACCACCCATGACGGGGTGGGATCGTCGGGGTCGATCACGCCGACCCGGATCGCTCCGTCGATCCCGCCGCGAATCAGGTGCCATGCCCCGCGCGGCAGACCGGGTCCGCGCAGTTCGCGCGCCTCGGGTCCGGTGGACCAGGCCACCTCGCCGAGCATCTCGACCGGGATGCGGGCGCGTCCGGCGCGCAGCAACCCGTCCCGCACCTCGACGACCGGCGCAGCCGTCAGCAGGGCGGCGATGATCGCGACCGCGACCAGGATGCCGATCACGAGCGCCAGCGTCTGGTCGAACGGGACGAACACCATCGTCGCCATCGGCGCGGCGACCGCGGCGGACACGATCACCCACAGTGAAGGGGTGAGTCGCTCGCGGTACGTCGTCCCGGCAGCGTGCGTGATACCGGCTGATGTCTTCTGCATTACCCTCGTGGAGTGACCGAAACCGTGGACGTCCCCATTATCGCGCCCGTGCTCCCAGCGTACGCACATCCCGGCGATGCGGGCGCCGATCTGGTATCGACCGAGGCGCTCCGCCTCGGCCCCGGCGAGCGGGCGCTGGTGGGCACCGGGGTGCGGATCGCGCTGCCCGACGGACATGTGGCCTTCGTGGTGCCGCGCAGCGGACTGGCCACCAAGCACGGCATCACGATCGTGAACGCACCGGGAACGGTGGACGCCGGCTACCGGGGCGAGCTGAAGGTCACGCTGCTGAACACCGACGCGCGCGAGCCGTACGACATCGCGGCGGGCGACCGGATCGCGCAGCTGATCGTCATGCCCGTCTCGCGCGCCCGGTTCGTCCCCGTCGACACGCTGCCCGACAGCGTGCGCGGCGAAGGCGGATTCGGCTCCACGGGCTACCAGAACGAGACGAGGAACTCCTGATGACCGATGCGACCCCCGACGCGGGTCCTCACAAGTCCGCCCCGGGCGACCGCTCGGCGGTCGGCCCGTTCGACGACTCCGAGGCCAACCCGGTCCGCCCCTACATCGATCTCGGCGGGATCAAGATCCTGCCGCGTGAGGGGCTGAACCTGCGACTCGAGGTCGAGGAGCAGTCGCAGCGCATCGTCGCGGTGGGCCTGGACTATGCCGACTCGACGCTGCAGGTGCAGCCGTTCGCGGCTCCCCGGTCGACCGGTCTGTGGGACGAGACGCGCGATCAGATCCGCCAGCAGGTGCGCCAGCAGGGCGGCCGCGTGGAGGAGCGTGAGGGCCCCCTGGGGGCCGAGCTGCTGGCCGAGGTGCCCGTGGTGGGCACCGACGGTGCGGCCGGCCGGCGCCTGGCCCGCTTCATCGGCGTGGACGGCCCGCGATGGTTCCTGCGCGGTGTGATCGGCGGCGCGGCGACGGCCGACATCGATGCCGCGGCCAAGCTCGAGGATCTCTTCCGCTCGATCGTCGTGGTCCGCGGCGGTTCGCCCATGCCCCCGCGCGACCTCATCCCGTTGAAGATGCCCTCCACCCCGGGGGCGGCGTGACCGATCCGCAGGACGAACAGCCCGCGACATCCGACCTGCTCGGTGCCGCCCTCGGCGGCGCCGCCCGCCGGGCCGGCCTGGACCCGAACCAGTCGACGAGCACCGGACACCTGGTCTGGCATGCGATCGGCGGATGGCGGGGCATCCTCGAGTCGGTGCTGCCCACGCTCGTCTTCGTCGTGGTGTGGACGATCACCGTCGACCAGGCGACGCAGAAGGGCGACCTGTGGCTGGCCGCCGGACTGTCCGTGGGCCTGGCCGTCGTGTTCACCCTCGTGCGACTGATCACGCGATCGAGCGCGTCCGCAGCGGTGGGCGGTCTGATCGCCACGGCCGCGGCCGCCGCGCTGGCGCTGTGGACCGGCCGCGCCGCCGACAACTTCGTGTTCGGGCTGATCACGAACGGGCTGTACGGCAGCGCGATGCTCATCTCGGCGCTCGTCGGCTGGCCGCTGATCGGTCTGGCCGTCGGCTGGCTCATGAACGACGGCACCCGCTGGCGTGCCGACCGGCGCAAGCGCCGCGCCTTCTTCTGGCTCACGATCGCGTGGGCTGCGCTGTTCGCCGCGCGACTCGCCGTCGAGCTGCCGCTGTTCCTCACCGAGCAGGTGACCGCCCTCGGCACGCTGAAGATCGCCATGGGACTGCCGCTGTTCGCCCCCATGGTGGCGGTGACCTGGCTGGCCGTGCGCGGACTGTATCCGAAGCCGGCGGACGGCGCGTCCGAGGCCGGCGGCGCGCACGACGAGTGATACATTTATCTTGACGTCAAGATAAATAGGAAGAAGGGATCGCGGGCGATCGCCCGCATACCCGCCGCCGACGAAGGAGACGAGACGTGTCCACTGTTGACAGCTTCGGTGCCAAGAGCACCCTGACGGTCGGGAGCACCGACTACGAGATCTTCCGCATCGATGCCGTCCCCGGCGTCGAGAAGCTCCCGTTCAGTCTCAAGGTGCTCCTGGAGAACCTTCTGCGCACCGAGGACGGCGCGAACGTCACCAAGGAGCAGATCCAGGCCCTGGGCTCATGGGATGCCGCGGCCGAGCCGAGCACCGAGATCCAGTTCACCCCCGCCCGCGTGGTGATGCAGGACTTCACCGGCGTGCCCTGCATCGTCGATCTCGCCACGATGCGCGAGGCGATGGCCGACCTCGGGGGAGACCCCACGAAGATCAACCCGCTCTCGCCCGCCGAGCTGGTCATCGACCACTCCGTGATCGCCGACCTGTTCGGCACGCCGGACGCGTTCGAGCGCAATGTCGAGATCGAGTACCAGCGCAACGGCGAGCGCTACCAGTTCCTGCGCTGGGGCCAGACCGCATTCGACGACTTCAAGGTCGTGCCCCCGGGGACCGGCATCGTCCACCAGGTCAACATCGAGTACTTGGCGCGCGTGACGTTCACGCGCGAGGTCGACGGCATCCTGCGCGCCTACCCCGACACCCTCGTCGGCACCGACTCGCACACCACGATGGTCAACGGCCTGGGTGTGCTGGGCTGGGGCGTCGGCGGCATCGAGGCCGAGGCGGCGATGCTGGGCCAGCCCGTGTCGATGCTCATCCCGCGCGTGGTCGGCTTCAAGCTCAGCGGCGAGATCCCGGCCGGCGTGACTGCCACCGACGTCGTGCTCACGATCACCGACATGCTGCGCAAGCACGGCGTGGTCGGCAAGTTCGTGGAGTTCTACGGCGAGGGCGTGGCTTCCGTGCCGCTGGCCAACCGCGCCACGATCGGCAACATGAGCCCCGAGTTCGGCTCGACCGCCGCGATCTTCCCGATCGACGACGTCACCCTCGACTACCTGCGGCTGACCGGCCGCAGCGCCGACCAGGTTGCCCTCGTCGAGGCGTACTCGAAGGAGCAGACCCTCTGGCACGACCCGGCCGTCGAGTCGGTGTTCAGCGAGTACCTCGAGCTGGACCTGTCGACCGTGGTCCCCTCGATCGCCGGCCCGAAGCGGCCCCAGGACCGGATCCTGCTCAGCGAGTCCAAGCAGCGGTTCGAGAAGGACCTGCTCAACTACGCGGATGCCGAGCACGATCTGGTCGACCTCGAGGTGGCGGAGTCGTTCCCCGCCTCCGACCCGCCCTCGAACACGCCGGAGTCGGCATCCAGCCACCATCACCACTCGCACCACTCGCACGCCCCGGCCACGGCATCCAAGCCCACGCCGGTGACGCTGGCCGATGGCGAGGAGTTCACGATCGACCACGGTGCGGTCACGATCGCGGCGATCACGTCCTGCACGAACACCTCGAACCCGTCGGTGATGCTCGCGGCCGGCCTGCTCGCCCGCAACGCGGCCCGCCGCGGCCTGAAGGTCAAGCCGTGGGTGAAGACCACGCTGGCCCCGGGATCGAAGGTGGTCACCGAGTACTACAACAAGTCCGGACTGACCGAAGACCTCGAAACCTTGGGGTTCTACACGGTCGGCTACGGCTGCACCACCTGCATCGGCAACTCCGGGCCGCTGATCGAGGAGATCTCGGCCGCCGTCAACGAGAGCGATCTGGCGGTGACCGCAGTGCTGTCGGGCAACCGCAACTTCGAGGGCCGGATCAACCCGGACGTGAAGATGAACTACCTCGCCTCGCCGCCCCTGGTGATCGCGTACGCTCTGGCCGGGTCGATGAACTTCGACTTCGACGTGGACGCGCTGGGCAGCGACACGGACGGCAACGACGTGTTCCTGAAGGACATCTGGCCGGATGCCGCGGAGGTGCAGTCGACGATCGACTCGTCGATCTCGACCGACATGTTCGACCGCGAGTACTCGTCGGTCTTCGACGGCGACGACCGCTGGCGGTCGCTGCCGACGCCGACCGGCGCCGTGTTCGAGTGGGAGGACTGCTCGACCTACGTGCGCAAGCCCCCGTACTTCGAGGGGATGACCGCCCAGCCCGAGCCGGTGCAGGACATCAGCGGCGCCCGGGTGCTCGCCAAGCTCGGCGACTCGGTCACCACCGACCACATCTCGCCGGCCGGTTCGATCAAGGCCGACAGCCCGGCCGGTCAGTACCTGAGCGCGCACGGAGTGGACCGCAAGGACTTCAACTCCTACGGCTCGCGCCGCGGCAATCACGAGGTGATGATCCGCGGCACGTTCGCGAACATCCGGCTGCGCAACCAGCTGCTGGACGGCGTGGAGGGCGGGTACACCCGCGACTTCACGCAGGACGGCGGCCCGCAGGCGTTCATCTACGACGCGTCCGAGAACTACCAGGCCGCCGGCATCCCGCTGGTCGTGCTGGCCGGCAAGGAGTACGGGTCGGGCTCGTCCCGCGACTGGGCGGCCAAGGGCACGACCCTGCTGGGTGTGCGCGCGGTCATCGCCGAGAGCTTCGAGCGCATCCACCGGTCGAACCTGATCGGCATGGGCGTGATCCCGCTGCAGTTCCCGGCCGGCCAGAGCGCCGACAGCCTCGGCCTGGACGGCACCGAGTCGTTCGCGTTCACCGGGATCACCCAGCTCAACGACGGCACGATCCCCAAGACCGTGCACGTCGTGGCCACGCCGACGGATGGCTCGGACAAGGCGCCGATCTCGTTCGACGCCGACGTCCGCATCGACACGCCCGGTGAGGCCGACTACTACCGCAACGGCGGGATCCTGCAGTACGTGCTGCGCTCGCTCGTCTGAGCCCGCACCGGGGAAGGCCCCGCCGTCTTCGGACGGCGGGGCCTTTCCTTTCGAGTCCCCGAGCCTCGCGGTCTAAACTTGTCCGGGACCCGCCGCCCGGCGGGGTCGGGGAGGCGACGATGGCGATTCTGCCCACGATCTCGGAGCCCCGAGACCTGGATGCGCTCAGCCCGGCGCAGCTCACCCAGCTGGCCGCCGAGATCCGCGCGTTCCTGATCGAGAACGTAGCCCGCACCGGCGGGCATCTGGGTCCGAACCTGGGCGTGGTCGAACTCACGATCGCGCTGCACCGTGTCTTCGACTCGCCGAACGACCCGATCGTGTTCGACACCGGGCATCAGTCGTACGTGCACAAGCTGCTGACCGGGCGGCAGGACTTCTCCGCCCTGCGTGCCCGCGGCGGCATCGCCGGCTACCCCCAGCGCACCGAGAGCCCGCACGACGTGGTGGAGTCCTCGCACGCGTCAAGCTCGCTCAGCTGGGCCGACGGCATCTCGCGCGCCTTCGCCCGCACCGGCCGGCGCGACCGGCACGTGGTCGCCGTCGTGGGCGACGGCGCCCTCACCGGCGGGATGACCTGGGAGGCGCTGAACAACATCTCGGACGACAACGATCGCAACCTGGTCATCGTCGTCAACGACAACGGACGCTCCTACGCGCCCACCATCGGCGGCATGGCCCGGTACCTGAACCGGATCCGCACGGCGCAGACGTACCGGCAGCTCGACGAGCGCTCCCAGCACCTGTTCCACCGCTTCGGTCCGGCCGGTCGGGCCATGCATCGTGGGCTGCGCGGCGGCACCCGCGGATTCCTGTCCCGCTTCACCGGAAACCAGGCGCTCTACTCGAACCTCGACATCAAGTACCTCGGGCCGGTGGACGGGCACGACATCCTCGCCCTGGTGGAGACTCTGCGCCTGGCCAAGGAGTACGGAGCACCGGTGATCGTGCACACGATCACCGAGAAGGGCCGCGGCTACGGCCCGGCACTGCACGACGAGGCGGACCAGTTCCATGCGGTCGGCCGGATCGATCCGCGCACCGGTGAGGCGCTCGGCGGAGCCGCCGCCACGAGCTGGACCGATGCGTTCGCCAGCGAGCTCGTCGGCATCGGCGACGAGCGGAACGACGTCGTCGCGGTCACCGCCGCGATGCTCCGCCCGACGGGTCTGCTGCCGTTCGCCCAGCGATTCCCCGATCGCGTGCACGACGTGGGGATCGCCGAGCAGCACGCCGTCGCGTCGGCCGCGGGTCTCGCATACGGGGGCCTGCATCCGATCGTCGCGATGTACGCCACGTTCGTCGGGCGCGCGTTCGATCAGATGCTGATGGACGTCGGCCTGCACCGCGCGGGAGTGACGTTCGTGCTGGACCGGGCGGGCGTGACCGGTCCGGACGGTCCCAGTCACCACGGCATCTGGGACCTCGCCTCCCTGCAGATCGTGCCAGGGATCCGGATCGCAGCACCCCGGGACGCCGCCCGGCTGCGCGAGGAGCTGCGCGAGGCCGTGGCCGTCGGCGACGCCCCGACGGTCCTGCGGTTCCCGAAGGGATCGGTGGCCGCAGACCTTCCAGCCGTGGAGCGGCTGGAAGACGGCGTCGACGTGCTGTCGCGCGGCGAGACCTCGGACGTGCTGCTGATCGGCATCGGACCGATGGCCCATCTGGCGATGGATGTCGCCGACAGGCTCCGGGCGCAGGGCATCGGCGCCACCGTCATCGACCCCCGCTGGGTGATCCCCGTGCCGCCGTCGGTCGCGCAGCTGGCGGCATCCCACCGCCTGGTGATCACGATCGAGGACGGCATCCGCGTCGGCGGCATCGGCACGCGCGTGCGGCAGGTGCTCCGCGAGGCCGGGGTGGACACGGCGGTGGATGAGCTGGGGCTGCCGGACGAGTTCATCCCGCACGCGTCGCGGGAGCAGATCCTGGCTGATGCGGGATTGACGGCGGCCAAGATCGCGCAGGACGTCGTGGCGCAGGTGCTCGGCACGCGCATCCCGATCGCGCGGCCGCCGCTTCTCGACGACGCTGCGGCCGTGGACTGGGCGCGGGTGCCGCGCAGCGGCGACTGACGCGCGGGCGGGTCTCGTCACGGCCTTCGATACGGTGGAGTCATGCGCTCTCGCTCGCCGGTGCCCGGCATCTTCATCGGTATCGGCGGCGTCGTGCTGGCAGCCTGGATCGCGTTCGGGCGCGCGCTGTTCGGCATCGCCGGAGAGCTCACGCTCGTGTACGCGCTGACCCTCGGAGTGATCTACGCCGTGCTGCAGGTGTTCCTCGGACGGTCAGTGGCGCGCACCGCGCAGCGGGGACACCGACTGCGTGGGGCGACACTGGGCACGCTGTTCGCCTCGTGGGGCTGCGCGGTGCTCCTGGGCCTGATGATCCCCGATGTCACGCCGGACGGCCTGCAGACGATCCTCACCGGGGCGGCCGAGCCCGGACGCGGCATCGCCATCGGGTTCGCGAACCCGCTCGGCGTGATCATGCTCGTTCTCGCGGTCATCGCGCTGGTGCTGGCCACCGGCGACGCGAAGGGACGCGCGGACGCGCCGCGCGTCGAAGAAGACGAGTACTGACCGGCGACCTCACACGCCGCGGATGACCGGGTGGTGGAAGGTGTCACCGGTCACGCGCTGGGACGCGCCCTCGCGGTCGAGGTAGACCGACGCGCCGCCGTCGATGAACGGCCAGCCGGCGCCGAGGATGAGACACAGGTCGATGTCCTCGACCTCGGGCACCACGCCCTCGTCGAGCATCAGCCGGATCTCGTGCGCGAGCCCGTCCTGCACGCGGCCCAGGATCTCGTCTTCGGATGCCGGAGTCTGGCCGACGGCGCCCTTGAGCACCTTCTGTGCGGCCTTGCTCCAGCCGGTGACCCGGCCGGACTTGTCCTTCTCCACGACCTCGGGCAGCTCGGCCAGCTGGTGGAAGTTCTCGGAGGCGAAGAACCGCTCCGGGAAGGCGTGCGCCATGGTGTCCTGGACGTGCGCGGCGACCTTCCACCCGACCAGGTCGATGAGCTGGAACGGCGTCATGGGCAGCCCCAGGGGTCCGAACGCCTTCTCCACGGTCAGCAGCGGCGTCCCCTCGTAGACGGCGCGGGCCGCCTCGCCCATCACCTTGGCCAGCAGACGGTTGACCACGAATCCGGGTGCGTCGGCGGTGAGCACCGCGTTCTTGCCCAGTCCGCGCGCCACCACGAATGCCGTCGAGAGCGCGGCATCCGTCGTCGAGTCGGTCTTCACGACCTCGATCAGCGGCATCACGGCCACCGGGTTGAAGAAGTGGAAGCCGACCAGCCTCTCGGGGTGGGCCAGCTTCGATCCGATCTCGGCGACGGACAGCGACGAGGTGTTCGTGGCCAGGATCGCGTCCTCGGCGATGATCTGCTCGATCTCGCCGAACACCTGCTGCTTGACGCCGACCTCTTCGAACACGGCCTCGATCACGAAGTCGCAGTCGGCGTACTCGCTCTTGTCGGTCGTGCCGTGGACGAGGCCGCGCAGCTTGTTCGCGGTGTCGGAGTCGATCCGGCCCTTCGCCGCCAGCTTGTCGATCTCGTCGTTGATGTAGGCGAGGCCCTTGTCCACGCGCGCCTGGTCCAGGTCGGTGATCAGCACCGGCACCTGCAGCTTGCGCACGAACAGCAGCGCGAACTGGCTGGCCATCAGGCCGGCGCCGATGACGCCGACCTTGGTGACCTTGCGCGCAAGGTCCTTGTCGGGGGCGCCCACGGGACGCTTGGCGCGCTTCTGCACGAGGTCGAAGGCATACATGGATGCCGCGAACTGGTCGCCGGTCACCAGCTCGGCGAGCGCCTCGTCCTCACGGGCAAACCCCTCCGCCCTGTCCTTGGGCGAGGTGCCGCTGCGGGCCTTCTCGAGCAGTTCGAGGGCGACATAGGGGGAGCGGGGCATCGTGCCGATGCGGCTCTCCAGCATGCCCCGGGCCATCTTGATCGCGACCGGCCACTTCACCGACCGCTCGATGCGCCCCGGCTCGTTCTTGCGCTCGACCTTGATCGTGCCGTTGAGCACTCCGTCGGCCCACCGCAGCGAGTCCTCGAGGAAGTTGGCGGGCGAGAAGATGGCGTCGAAGATGCCGTAATCGAAGGCCTGCTGCGGCTTCAGCATCCGGTTCTGCTTGAGCGGGTTCGAGATGACGACCTCGAGGGCGTTCTCGATGCCGATGAGGTTCGGCAGCAGGTACGAGCCGCCCCAGCCGGGGATGATGCCGAGGAAGACCTCGGGCAGGGCGATCGCGGCGGCCGAGGAGTCGACCGTGCGGTAGGCGGAGTTCAGGGCGATCTCCAGTCCACCGCCCAGCGCGAGGCCGTTCACGAACGCGAAGGCGGGCACGCCCAGCTCGCCGAGCATCGCGAACACCTGGTGCCCGCGCTGCGCGATGAGCTTCGCGTTGGCCTTCGATCCGACCTTGGAGATGTCGGACAGGTCGGCGCCGGCGGCCATGATGTACTGCTTGCCGGTGATGCCGACGGCCTGGATCTCGCCCGCCGCGGCACGCCGCTGCAGCCCGGTGAGCGTCGTGTGCAGCTCGCTCAGGGTGCCCGGCCCCACGGTGTTGGGCCGGCGGTGGTCGCGGCCGTTGTCCAGCGTGATCAGGGCGAGCGTCCCGCCGGAGGGCAGGCGCACGTCCTGCACGGGGGAGTGCGTGATGACCTCGTCGATCGCGAAGGCGTCCAGCGGGGTGAAGTCGATGGCGGCGTACTGCTCGGAGACAGGATTCGTCATGTCGGTCACTTCTTCTTCTTGCCGTCGTAGTTCGGGTTCTCCCAGATGACCGAGCCGCCCTGGCCCAGGCCCACGCACATCGCGGTCAGGCCGTAGCGCACGTCCGGACGCTCGGCGAATTGGGCCGCGAGCTGGATCATCAGTCGCACGCCGCTGGCGGCGAGGGGATGCCCGAGGGCGATCGCGCCGCCCCACTGGTTCACGCGCGGGTCGTCGTCGGCGATGCCGAAGTGGTCCAGCAGCGAGATGACCTGGATCGCGAACGCCTCGTTCAGCTCGAACAGGCCGATGTCACCGATCGACAGCCCCGCCTTGCGCAGCGCCTTCTCGGTCGATGGGATCGGGCCGATGCCCATGATCTCGGGGGCGACGCCGGCGAACGCGAACGAGACCATCCGCATCTTCGGCGCCAGCGAGAACTCCTTGACCGCGGACCCGCCGGCCAGCAGCGACATGGTCGCCCCGTCGGTCAGCGGCGACGACGTGCCGGCCGTGACGCGGCCGTGCGGCCGGAACGGCGTCTTCAGTCCCGCGAGGTCCTCCATCGTGGTGCCGGGCCGTCGGCCCTCGTCCTCGGTGGCCAGACCCCAGGCGCCGGAGGCGTCCCTGGTGGCCACGCTGACCAGGTCGGGCTGGAACCGGCCGGCGTCGTATGCGGCCTGTGCCTTGTGCTGGCTGAGCATGCCGAACCGGTCGGCGCGCTCCTTGGTCAGGTGCGGGAACCGGTCGTGGATGCGCTCGGCCGTCACGCCCATGTTCAGCGCGGCCGGGTCGACGAGCTTCTCGGCGACGAAGCGCGGGTTCGGATCGGCGTTGGCGCCGATCGGGTGGTGGCCCATGTGCTCCACCCCGCCGGCGAGGGCGAAGTCGTACATGCCGGTGCCGATGGACGCGGACATCAGCGCGACGCTGGTCATCGCCCCCGCGCACATGCGGTCGATCGCAAGGCCCGGCACCGACTGCGGGAGCCCGGCCAGGAGTCCGACCGTGCGGCCCAGGGTCAGTCCCTGGTCGCCGGTCTGGCTGGTCGCGGCCACGGCGACGTCGTCGATCCGATCCGCCGGGACGCCGGGGTTGCGCTCCATCACGCCGATGGTCGCCTTCACGGCCAGGTCATCGGCGCGGGTGTTCCAGTACATGCCTTTCTCGCCCGCGCGCCCGAACGGGGTGCGCATGCCATCGACGAAGAAGACGTCCGAGAGCTCGGCCACTCTGCCTCCAAAAGTAGGGAATGGCCTCAGCCTAAGCGGCGCATGAGGGCGGTCGGAATCGGGTGTGCCGAACCTACGAAGCGGCCTCGGAGGGGTCCTCGGCCACTTGCACGGATGCGACAAAGGCATCCGCGATGATCTGTGCCGTCTGTCCAATCTGCCACGGGCGCGCGCCCAGCTCGGCGAGGGTGGCGGAGATGGCGTCGAGCGTGGGCGACTCGGGCGGCTGCCAGGCGAGGCGGCGCAGCAGTTCGGGGGTGAGGAGGTTCTCGGTCGGCATGTGCAGCTCTTCGGCCCGAGCCTCGACGGCGGGGCGCGCCGCCTTCAGACGCCGGTCGGCGGCCGGGTTGCGATCGTGCCAGGCGCGCACCGGCGGAAGCCCATCACCGTGCACGCGCTCCAACGGAAGGTCGGTCGCGGCGCGCCCGCGCACGATGGCGTCCCACCAGCGATCCAGCTGCGTACGGCTGGCGCGTCCGGTGAACTCCTTCAACGCCGCCAGCTCGCCCTTGCTGCCCGGGTCCGCACGGACCGCGGCCACGAGAGCGCGATCCGGGACGAGCCGGCCGGGCGAGACATCCTGCCCGCGCGCATATTCCTCGCGGGTCGTCCACAGCTCCCGGGCGATCGCGAACGCGCGGCGCCCGCGGACGGTGTGCAGTCCGCTCAGGCGCCGCCAGGGATCCTCGCGCGGAGGCTTGGGCAGTCGGACCAGCTCGGCGGCGAACTCCTGGGCCGCGAACTCCTCTTTGTCCTGGTCGGCCAGCTCGGCGGCCAGCGCATCGCGGACGTCGATCAGATGCAGCACGTCCAGCGCGGCGTACTCGAGCCACGGCTGGGGGAGCGGCCGGGTGGACCAGTCCGCGGCGGAGTGCTCCTTGGCCAGCTCGATGCCGAGGGTGTCGGCGACGACGGCGCCGAGCCCCACGTGGTCGTGGCCGAGCAGGCGGGCGGCCAGTTCGGTGTCGAAGATGACCGGGGGCAGCAGGTCCAGCTCGCGCAGCGACGGAAGATCCTGGCTGGCCGCATGCAGGACCCACTCCTCGTGTCCGATCGCCGCCTGCAGCGGCGTGAAGTCGCCGATCGCGGGCGGGTCGAACAGGAACACGCCGGCACCGCGGCGGAACACCTGGATCAGATAGGCGCGCTGCGAGTACCGATAGCCGGATGCCCGCTCCACGTCGACCGCGATCGGCCCGGTCCCCGCGGCCAGCGCATCCGCCGCCTGCCGCAGCGCGTCGCCGTCGCTGAGCACGTCGTAGTCAGTCACGCATCGTCCTCCGCGCTGTGAACACCTCGATCCCTTCCGACCCCGGCGGGAGGCCTGCCAGCATGCAGACAAGTTCCGCCCAGGCCTGCACATGCCCCGACATGTCGCCCTCCGGAGACCAGGAGGCCCGCAGCTCGATCTGCGAGCCGTCGCCCTCCGCCGCCAGCGAGCCGAAGCCGCGCGACAGGGTCTTGGTCGCCGTGCCCGCCACCGCGTGGTGTCCGGCGTGGCGCGATGCGAGCGCATCCACCAGCCAGGACCAGGCGACGTCGGCCAGGAGCGGATCGCTCCCGATCTCGGGCTCCAGCGGAGCCTGTGCGAAAGTCACGATACGCCATGGACCCTGCCAGGCGTCCGGCTCGTCCGCATCGTGCAGCAGCACGAACCGGCCGGTGCCGTACAGCGATTCGCCGTCCTCGCCGGGGCGCACGTCCGCGGCCAGGGCGAACGCGTCCGGAGCCAGGCCGGTCGGTGCCGGGATCTCGCGAACCACCAGGTCGGAGCGGAACGTCGCCTCCCGCAGCTGCGCGGTGGCGCGCTGGAACGGCGTCGATTCTCGGGGGTGTGCCACGGCGACAGACTAGAGTGAAGGCTCGATGATGCCCTCCAGGCGCGCCGCACGCAGCGGCGCCTCACCCCTCCTCCGCTCCGGACTGCGCGCAGCCGCAGCAGCCCTCGCTGCCGGGCTGGGCGTGACCCTCGCCGCCTGGGGACTGCTGTCGATCCGGATGGCGCGCAAGGTGGTGACGCCGAGCGCGCGCGTCCCGGACACCACGATCGTCGGGTTGGACGTGCCGTCGCAGACGATCACCCTGCGCCGCACGGCCGACACCGAGCTGCCCGGTCAGTACGGCCTGTTCACGTCCGGGACCGAGTCGTACGTCAAGGTGGGCACGGTGCTCAGCGCCGACTCGTCGACCGTGAAGCGCAAGCTGCTGACCGAGATCGGGTCGGAGTCGCGACTGGCCGCCGAGGCGGCGTTCAGCGGCTGGTATTTCGACGCGCCCGAGCAGCTGCAGCTGCCGTTCCGCGCCGAGCTGGTCGGCTCGCCGCTCGGTCCGTGCCCGGCGTGGCTGTTCCCGGGCGCCGAGGATGCCGACACCTGGGTCATCCAGATCCACGGACGCGGCACGCGGCGGCAGGAGTGCCTGCGTGCGGTGCCCGTGCTGAACGCGCTCGGCTTCCCGGTGCTGGTCGTCTCCTACCGCAACGACGGCGACGCTCCCCGCAGCCGCGACGGCCGCTACGGGCTGGGCGCGACGGAATGGCGCGATGTGGATGCCGCGGTCGGCTTCGCGCTGCGCCGAGGCGCGCAGCGGGTGATCCTGATGGGCTGGTCGATGGGCGGTGCTATCGCCCTGCAGCTCGAGCTCGGCTCGGTGCATCGTGACGCGATCGCCGGGATCATCCTGGAATCGCCGGTGGTGGACTGGCGCGCCGTGCTGAGCTACCAGGCCCAGCTGCTGCGGCTGCCCGAGCCGGTGTCGGACCTGGCGATGGGAGCGCTGCAGTCCGAGTGGGCCACGGGGCTGACCGGCACGCGGGCGATCTCGCTGGATCGGCTGGACATCGTGGCCCGGGCCGCCGAGCTGCGGCATCCGGTCCTCATCCTGCACAGTGATGACGACGGATTCGTGCCGTCCGGGGCGTCGCACCGGCTGGCCGGTGCCCGCCCGGACCTCGTCCGGCTGGAGAGCTTCCAGGTCGCGCGGCACACCAAGCTGTGGAACTACGACCCGCAGCGATGGAGCGACACGATCCGCACGTGGCTGGCCGACATGGGGCTGTCGGCCGTCGCCGGATCGCGCTAGCTGTACCCGGCCAGGACGTTGGTAGCGGCGAGCCTGGTTGAGCGAACGAGAACCTCCGAGTGGGATGTGGCTTGTCTAAGGCCCACGACCCACCGGAGGTTCTCGTGTCCCACGGTAACGCGCGACTGACCGTTCACGGTCGCCGATTGATCGTCCAACGCCACCAAGCGGGTTGGCCGCAAGCCCATATCGCCGCCGCGATGGGCATCTCCCGGAAGTGCGTGAAGACCTGGATCGATCGTTTTCGCGCCGAAGGCGATGCTGGACTCGCGACGCGGTCGTCACGACCTCACACGATGCCCACGAGAACCAGCGACGAGATCGAGCAGCGGGTCCTCACTGCACGGGCCAAGGAGCGAAGCGGCCCCGATGTCCTCGGCCCGAAGGTCGGGGTGCCCGCACGAACGGTGTCCCGGATCCTGCGCCGGCACAACGTGCCCTACCTGCGCGAATGCGATCCGATCACCGGCGAAGTGATCCGTTCCTCGAAGCAGACCGCAGTGCGGTACGAACGCGACCAGCCGGGCGAACTGGTGCACATGGACGTGAAGAAGCTCGGCCGGATCCCTGACGGCGGCGGATGGCGCGCCCACGGCCGCGCCAGCGCGTCGATCCAACGCGACCGCAACACCAAGGTCGGTTTCGACTACGTCCACTCCCTCATCGACGACCACTCCAGGCTGGCCTACAGCGAGATCCTTCCCGACGAGAAGGGGCCGACATGCGCTGCGTTCCTCGAGCGCGCGATCGTCTACTTCGCCGCGCACGGCATCACCCGGATCGAGCGGTTGATGACCGACAACGCCTGGGCCTACAGGTGGTCGCTCCGCGAGGTCTGCGCGACGCACGAGATCCGGCAGAAGTTCATCAAGCCCCACTGCCCCTGGCAGAACGGCAAAGTCGAGCGACTGAACCGGACCCTGGCCACCGAGTGGGCCTACCGCCAGACCTTCACCAGCAATGCAGAGCGAGCCGCAGCCCTTGCACCCTGGCTCGAGCACTACAACAATGAACGTCGCCATAGCGCACTCGGAGGCCACCCGCCGATCAGCCGACTGCTACCAACCTGATGGCCGGGTACAGCTAGCCGGCGATCGCCGTGAGCGCCCGCACCTGACGCTGCGCACGCACCAGCATCCCGGTCATCCCGGCCAGGCGCAGCGGCGAGACCGCGCGGGTCAGACCGAGGCTCTGCGGGTAGTCGCCCGGGATCGCCAGGACCTCCGCGGCCGACAGCCCGGTGATCCCCTGGACGAGGATGCTGGCGAACCCGCGCGTGGTGGGAGCCTCCGGCGGTGCCGTGGCGTGCATCGCGACCGTGCGGTCCGCATCCACCTCGAGGGCGATGAACACCGGAGACTGGCATTCGCTCACGCGCTCGTACAGCTCCGGATGGTCCTGGTAGCGCTCGGGGACGGCCGGCAGCTCGTGTGAGAACTCCAGGAGCAGCTGGAGGCGCTCCGACTCCTCGAGTTCGAGGAATTCGTCGCGGATCTCGGCGAGCGTGTCGGGAAGCTGTGGCTGGGTCATCCCCGCCATTCTCCCACGCCGGTCAGCGGGCGGCCGGCGCGGACCCGGGTTCGGCGCCGGAGGCCACGGGCACCCGGACCAGCGAGCCCCACTCGGTCCACGAGCCGTCGTAGTTGCGCACGTCCGGGAAGCCGAGCAGGTGCTGGAGCACGAACCAGGTGTGGCTGGAGCGCTCCCCGATCCGGCAGTAGGCGATGATCGGGTCGGCATCCTTCAGGCCCAGCTCTTCGCGGTACACGGCCTCGAGCTCGGCCCGCGGCTTGAAGGTGCCGTCGTCGGCGACCGCCCGCTTCCACGGCACGCTGCGTGCGGTGGGGATGTGGCCGGCGCGCAGGGCGCCCTCCTCGGGATAGTCGGGGGCGCTGGTGCGCTCGCCCGCGTACTCCTCGGGGGAGCGCACGTCGATCAGCGGGTTGCCGAAGTGCGCCAGGACGTCTTCGCGGAAGGCGCGCAGCGTGCTGTCGTCGCGTTCCACGATCGGATACTCGACGGGCTCGCGCACCGTGCGCTCGGTGGTGATCGGGCGCCCCTGCGAGATCCACAGGTCGCGGCCGCCGTCCAGCAGCCGCACGTCCTCGTGGCCGAACAGCGAGAACACCCACAGTGCGTACGCGGCCCACCAGTTGTTCTTGTCGCCGTAGATGATCACGGTGTCATCGCGCGCGATCCCCTTGCGCGAGAGCAGGCGGGCGAAGCCCGCGCCGTCGAGGTAATCCCGCACCACCGGGTCGTTCAGCTCGGTGTGCCAGTCCACCTTCACCGCGCCCGGAATGTGGCCGGTCTCATACAGGAGCACATCCTCGTCGGATTCCACGACCACCAGGCCCGGTTCACCCAGCCGCTCCTGGAGCCAGTCGGCGGTCACCAGGCGCGCCGGATCGGCGTACTCGGCGAACTTGGCGGATGACGTGTCGAGCGCAACGGGCACGGGAGTCTCCTCAGATCAGGCGATGTGGTGGTGACGGCGTAGGGTGGATGCCGTCTGATTCGACATTAGCCGCCTGTTCGGGCGTCGTCCCCGTTCTTTCACACTCCGTCATGTTCGGCCGCCTTCGGACATGCCCGCCCCGCAGGAGCCGCCGCCCGTGACCACCGGAATCGTGCATCTCACCGACCGTCTGCCGCAGGTGACGGGACCCGAGATGGTCGCAGCCCTCGTTCCGCCGCCGCAGTTCCGCGAGGCCACCTTCGACTCGTACCGCCCCGACCCGGCATACCCGTCCCAGCTGGAGGCGAAGGAGAAGCTGGCCGCGTTCAGCAATCCGACGGCGGCCGCCGGCAAGGGCGGACTGTTCCGTCGCGCGAAGAAGGCCCCGCCGACCAAGCCCGGCGTGTATCTGGACGGCGGGTTCGGCGTCGGCAAGACGCACCTGCTGGCAGCCGTGTACCACGCGATGCCCGCGGCGCGGAAATACTTCGGCTCGTTCATCGAGTACACGGCGCTGGTCGGGGCCCTGGGGTATCAGAAGACCGTGGACCTGTTCCGGGGTTCGCAGCTGCTGTGCATCGACGAGTTCGAGCTGGACGACCCGGGCGACACGATGGTGATGACCCGCCTGCTCGGCGAGCTCGTCGCCACCGGCACGCGGCTGGCCGCGACATCCAACACGCCCCCGAATGCCCTCGGCGAGGGACGCTTCGCCGCGCAGGACTTCCTGCGCGAGATCCAGGCCATGGCCGATGCGTTCGAGACCATCCGGATCGACGGCACCGACTACCGGCAGCGGGCCGTGGACGGCGCGGCCGTCGTGCTGGGCGAGACGGACTACGAGCGGACGATCGCGGATGCCGCGGCATCCGGGGTCGTGTCGGACGACGCGTTCACGGGGCTGGTCGCGCACCTCGCACGGGTGCACCCGTCGCGGTACATCCGGCTCATCGACGGCGTCGACGAGATCGGACTGCGCGACGTCGTGCAGCTGGACGACCAGTCCGAGGCGCTGCGGCTGGTCGCCTTCATCGACCGCGCATACGACGCGCAGATCCCGATCCGCGCCAGCGGGCATGCGCTCAGCGACGCGTTCAGTGCAGAGATGCTGGCCGGCGGCTATCGGAAGAAGTATCTGCGGGCCGTCTCGCGGCTGATCGCGCTGACGGCGTCCTGACCGCCGAAACCTGATGTTCACATTCGGCCGGGTGCTGTAACACCCGCGAAACGAACCGCGGCGCCGGCGGAAACGTGCCGGCCCCAGACTGTCCGGCATGGACAGCGGAAACCTCTCGTGGTACATCGTGGCGACGGCCCTTGTACTGCTCATGACGCCGGGCGTGGCGTTCTTCTACGGCGGACTGGTGCGGGCCAAGAGCGTCGTCAGCATGATGATGATGAGCTTCGGGGCGATGGGCCTGGTCGCCGTGCTGTGGATCCTCTACGGGTTCAGCATGCAGAATGTGTCCACCGGGTGGGTCGGCTTCATCGGCAACCCGTTCGCCGACTTCGGGCTGGCCGACCTCGCGTCCGGAGCGAGTTCGAACGTCGACCTGGTGGGCGTGGCGTTCGGCGCGACGTTCGCCATCATCACGGTCGCCCTGATCTCGGGCGCGATCGCCGATCGCGCGAAGTTCGGGTCGTGGATGCTGTTCGTCCTGCTGTTCGTCACGCTCGACTACTTCCTGGTCGCGGGGTGGGTGTGGAACCCGTCCGGGTGGATCGCCTCGCTGGGCACCCACCTCGGGCTGAGCACCAACGTCATCGACTATGCGGGCGGCACGGCGGTGCACATCAACGCCGGCGCAGCGGCCCTGGCGCTGGCGCTCGTGCTGGGCAAGCGCGTCGGGTTCAGCAAGCAGATGAACCGGCCGCACAACGTGCCGCTCGTGCTGCTGGGCGCGGCGCTGCTGTGGTTCGGCTGGTTCGGCTTCAACGGCGGCGCCGCCGCCGCCGGTGACGGCATCGCCGCCGCCGGGTCGCCGATCGGCCTCATCACGATCAACACGCTCGGCGCGACAGCCGCGGCGATCCTCGGGTGGCTGCTGATCGAGCGGATCACCGGGCGCAAGCCGACGTCGGTGGGGGCCGCATCCGGCGCCGTGGCCGGGCTGGTGGCGATCACGCCGGCCTGTGCGAACCTCACCCCCGGCTGGTCTCTGGTCCTCGGGCTGCTGGCCGGCGTGGTGTGCGCCAAGGCGGTCGAGCTGAAGTACCTGCTGCGGATCGACGATTCGCTCGACGTCGTGGGCGTCCACCTGGTCGGCGGCCTGCTGGGCACCATCTACCTCGGCTTCTTCGCGACCGGCACCGGCCTGTTCACCGGCGGCAACGCCGACCAGCTGATCGTGCAGGTGATCGCCGCGCTGTCGGTGATGGTCTTCTCCTTCGGCATCTCGTGGCTGATCGGCTGGGCCATCCAGAAGACGATGGGTTTCCGCATCCGCAGCGAAGACGAGCTGGCCGGGGTGGACACCGTGGTGCACGGCGAGAGCGGCTACGAGTTCCCCGACGAGGGGATCAGCACCGGACCGGTCCCGGTGCAGGCCCCGACCCGGGAGCCGGAGAAGGTTCTCAGCTGACACCGACGGATAGGGTGGCCGGATGAGCGCTGCCCCCGGCATCCTGTCCCGCCTGCTCGGACTGCTGCGCCCGTCCGCGCGCTCCACCGCTCGACGCCGTCCCACCCCTCGGGGGTCGGACGGCGTCGAGCCGTCTCCGGGAGGCGCGGGACCCGCGGCCACCGTCGAGATCGCACCGCCGGGACGCGACGGACTGCGCATCACCTATGCGCCGGCGACGGACGGCGACCCCGACGCGGGCGAGATCGTCTGGACGTGGGTGCCCTATCAGGAGCGGGACGGGCGGGGAAAGGACCGACCCGTGCTGGTGATCGGACGGCACGACGCCGACAGCGTCTATGCCGTGAAGCTGACGAGCAGATCGCACGACGGCGACCGCGACTTCCTGTCGATCGGCTCGGGTCCCTGGGACGTGCAGGGGCGAGAGTCGTGGGTGGACATCGATCAGGTCTACCTCGTCCACCACGACGGGATGCGCCGCGAGGCGGCCGCGCTGGACGGCGCGCGGTTCGCGCGAGTCGCCGCGGTGCTGCATCAGCGCTATGGGTGGGTCGTGGCGGTCTGAGATCGGATGCAGAGTGCTCGGGATCCTGGAGCCTCCGGCCTGTGAACACGGTGTTGGCTATATCGGCGATCTAGTCGCCCTTCCCTGATATACCATCGGTATATGGACTCGGGTAAAGAGCGTCTGATGGCAGCGGCGCGTTCGCTGCTCGTTGAGCATCCGCGTCGCGAGCCGAGCACTCGGGAGCTGTATGAGGCGGCCGGTGTGGCGGCGCCCACGCTGTACCACCACTTCGGAGACAAGGACGGTCTGCTGCAGGCTGTCATTGAAGAGGCCTTCGCCGCCTACCTGGAGCGCAAGCGCGCCGTCCCTCGCTCCGGCGATCTGCTGGTCGATTTCGCGGCGGGCTGGGAGATGCATGTCGGCTTCGGCGTGGAGAACCCGGTGCTGTACGCGCTCATGCATGACCGCGAGGAGGGTCGCAGTGCCACTCGTGCGGCGCAGATCGCCGAGGAGCAGCTGCGCCTCGGCTTGGAGACGCTCGCCGAGGCGGGACTGCTCCGCATGGACGTGGACGAGGCGGTCGCGATGACGATGGCGATGGCGATCGGATGCGTCACCCAGCTCAATCGCCGTGGCGGAACCGCCACCGGGCCACTGGCGCGCTCGATGTGCACGGCCTTGATGGCCGAGCTCACCGGCCACTGTTCAGAGCCCGCTGACGCCGGCCAGGCCGCCCGATTGGTGCTTGCCAGGCTCAGCTCCGCCTCGGAGCTGTTCACCTCGGCCGAGGAAGCCCTGCTGCGGCAGTGGCTGCGCACCCTGACCGAACACCTTTCTCCAATGCGGAACGCTCGAGAAGAAGGACGAGACGAATGAACAGTTCGACCACCGAGGATGTCGCAGCCACGCACCTGTTGGGAGGTCGAGATCGTGTGCCTCGCCTCGGGTACGGCGCCATGCAGCTGGCCGGTCCCGGGGTGATCGGGTTGCCCGACGACGTCACCGGTGCGATCGAGATCCTGCGACAAGCCGTGGACAAAGGGGTGCGGTTCTTCGACACCGCCAACGCCTACGGTCCTCGCACGGTCAATCAGCTCATCGGACGCGCGCTGAGCCCGTTCGCTGACGACGTCGTCATCGGGAACAAGGTCGGTGCGTGGCGCGGCCCCGCCGGCGAATGGCTGACCGAAAGCCGGCCAGAGACCGTGCGAACCCAGGTCGAAGACGCTCTGCTCGATATGCGCACCGAGTCCAGTGCGCTCACCTACCTCCGCCTCTGGGGCGACAGCCAGGCCCCGGCGAACACGCCGGCCGAGGAAGTGCCGCTGGAGGAATCGCTCGGCGCCCTCATCGAGCTGCGCGAGGAGGGCAAGATCCGCCATATCGGACTGTCCGGCGCCTCTCCCGAGATGCTGGAGCGCGCACAGCAGATGACGACGATCGCCGCAGTGCAGAATCGCTTCAACCTGATCGACCGAAGCGGCATCGAGGTTCTGACAGCCTGCGAACGCGACGGCATCGCATTCGTGCCCTACTTTCCCCTCGCCTCCGGTGCGCTCGGCGAACCTGACGCACTCACGCAGCCGGCTCGGCGACTGGACGTCCGCCCATCCACGGTCGCTCTGGCCTGGCTGCTTCGGCGTTCACCGGTGATCATCCCGATCCCCGGCACCAGATCGTCGGAGCATCTGGCCGACAACGTCCGCGCGGCCGAGATCGCGCCACATCTCACCGATGAAGAGATCCGGGTGCTGACCGCAGTCGACGACGAAGGCTCCGCGACACTGAACACGATGTCGAGGCAGATGGTCGACGCCCTGACACGTCGTCGCGCGTCCGTCTGAGCCGGCAGCGGCGAGGATGCTCAACCCGCTGATGTCGCGGTGTGAACATCCGATATTCGGTGGGCGATGCCGGACTCGAACCGACGACCTCTTCCGTGTGAAGGAAGCGCGCTACCAGCTGCGCCAATCGCCCATGACCCGTGGGGCCGAGTACCGATGTTACCCGATCTGTGAGCCCGCTTCGAACCGCCCGCACGGAACACGCGCGGGCGCCCGGTGGTTTGGTGCAGCCGCCGGAATCAGCTAGAGTTTTCCATGCGCCGGAGAGATCCGGAGCAATGCGGATGTAGCGCAGTGGTAGCGCATCACCTTGCCAAGGTGAGGGTCGCGAGTTCGAATCTCGTCATCCGCTCGAGTGCGGGGGTCTTTCCCGGAAGACCACGCCGTGGTGTTCGAACCCCATGGTTTTGATCCACACGGTGGCGTGGCCGAGAGGCTAGGCACCGGCCTGCAAAGCCGTTTACACGGGTTCGAATCCCGTCGCCACCTCCACTCCCGGTTCCGGCCGGACAAGTGAACAGCCCGTTGTGGGCGCGATTGGCGCAGCGGTAGCGCGCTTCCCTGACACGGAAGAGGTCACTGGTTCGATCCCAGTATCGCGCACGAGGAAAACCCGCGGAATCCCGCGGGTTTTCTGCGTCACGAATCGTCCCACTCCCGGGTCGGCGTGACGAGCCCGGTCTCGTAGGCGAAGACCACCGCGTGAATGCGATCGGGCAGCCCGAGCTTGGCCAGCACCCGGGCGACGTGCGTCTTCACGGTCGTCTCGGCGATGAACAGGCGAGCGCCGATCTCGGCGTTGCCCAGACCCCTGCCGACGAGCCGGAGGACGTCGAGCTCGCGCGCGGTGAGCGCTCGCACGGAATCGGCCGTACCGCCCGGCGGAGGTCGGCGAGCATACTCGGCAATGAGACGCGCGGTCACGGCGGGAGCCAGCAGCACGTCGCCGCGTGCCACCGAGCGCACCGCGTGGACCAGGTCGGCGCGCCCGACGTCCTTCAGGAGAAAGCCGCTGGCGCCGGCCCGGATCGCATCGTAGACGTACTCGTCGAGATCGAAGGTGGTCAGGATCAGCACCCGCGACCGTTGCCCGCTGGCCACGATCTGGCGGGTGGCCTCGATGCCATCGAGCACCGGCATCCGCACGTCCATGAGGATGACGTCCGGCGCGTGTGCGCGTACCCCCTCGACGGCCTCGCGTCCGTCGACGGCGACCGCGACGACGTCGAGGTCGTCCTCGGCTTCGAGCATCGTCGCGAGTCCATCGCGCACCAGCACCTGGTCGTCGGCCACGAGAACCCGGATCACAGCACCTCCAACGGCAGCCGTGCCGCGACGACGAACTCGCCTGGCCGATCGGTGCGGATCTCGACGGTGCCCCCGAATGCGGCGGCACGTTCGCGCATGCCGGCGATGCCGTGGCCGGCCACCGGCGGCGCGGCGCCGGCGCACCGGTTGCTCACGGTCAGGGCGAGTGCGTGGGGGGTGGTGCGCACCCGGACGGCGGCATCGGGCCCCGAGCCGTGGGCCAAGGCGTTCGTGAGCGCCTGCTGCACGATCCGATAGGCCGCCAGATCCACTCCCGCCGGAATCGACACCTCCGGGCCGTCGCGATCCAGGCGCACCACCAGCCCCGCCTCACCGATTTCGCGGACGAGGTCACCGAGGTCTCCGAGCCCGCGCTGCGGCGACCTCGACGAATCGCCGTCACTGCTGCGCAGCACGCCCAGCAGTCCGCGCAGCTCGCGCAGGGCCTCGGTGCCGGTCCGCTCGATCGCCTGCACCGCACGGCGGGCGGTCGTGGCATCCTTCCCGAGCGCTGCATCCGCGGCACCGGCCTGCACCACCATCACGCTGACGCCGTGGGCGATGACGTCGTGGAGTTCGCGGGCTATCCGCAGACGCTCGGCGTCCACCGCGGCCGCCGCGCGCTCCTCACGAGAGGCGTCCAATTCGGCGTAGGCGACCTCGAGCTCGTGCAGCACGCGGCGGTGGCGCTTCATCGCCCAGCCCGCGACGACCGGCAGCACCATCAGGACCGACTCCCACACCACGTCCGCGGGCGTGTGCGGTGTGGTCGTCACGATGGATGCCACCACGGCCACGACCGTGATCATCGCGACCGGCGCCGCAGCCCAGGCCGCGCAGCGATAGCAGACGACGATGGATGCCACGACCAGCGCTATCTGATCGTCGGGCACCATCCCCGCCCCGGCCGCGACGGCGATCGCCGCGCACAGCATCGCCGTGGCCGGCAGCGGCATCGTCCGCGCCCCGAGCACGGCAAGGCCGAGCAGCACCGCGACGGCGACAGCCGGGACGCTGACGCCGCCGGTGGCGGCCTGCAGCAGGGCAGCGAGGCAGAGAGCGCCGGCCAGGACGATCTCGGCCATCGTCGGTCGCGGTTCGTCGGCGATGAACGCCGCGCGCCATCTCATGCCCTGACGATACTGCGGCCCGGGGCGCGGCCCATCGTCGCTGCGGACGACACGGATCCTCTGTGTGGAGGACCCCGGGCCGCGGAGGTCCCACCGGTGCGACGACCTGCGGCATCCAGACCGGCGATGCGCGGGTGCCCGGCGGATTTCTACGCTCAACGGGTTCGGTTCATCAGACAACGTTGGGAGAACATCGTGACCACCCTCATCTGGCCGACTCAGGTGGCGGCCCCGCAGGCCGGCATCGGGCAGCGTACACGCTCGGCCGCCGGCATCCTCTGCGCCATCGGCTACTTCTGCTCGTCGTTCATCGAAAGCGTCGTCAGCACCGTGGACGGCGATGCGAGCCCCTCCGCCCAACTCGCGCACATCCAGGCGAACCTGCCGGGCATCCGCACGCAGGTGCTGTTCGAGTTCCTCACGCCACTGTTCCTTCTGGGCCTCGCGTTCGCGCTGATCAGCGCCCTGCGGCATCGGGGCGTCTGGCTGGCCTCGCTCGGCGCGATGCTGGCCGCGATCGGGGCGGTCGCGGGTGCGGGAGGCGCTGCGGTGCACCTGGTGTGCCTCACGCTCATCACGACCGGGGCACCGGACGCGGCGGCGACCTCGATCCTGTCGGCGCAACTGCCGGATGCGCTGTTCTTCGGCCTGTTCGCGACCCCCCTCGCACTGCTGGTCTTCGCGGCGGCGGCGTGGCGTGCCCGGGTGACCAGCTGGATCCCCTTCGCGATGGTGGCGGTGTACACCGCGCTGGACCTCGCGGGTCTGCTGCCCGAGGTCGTGCCCCTCGTGGTCGGGCTGGTCGCATTTCTGATGATCCTCTGGCCGCTCGTTCGCGACCGTCACGCATGACACCAGAGAACCCCCGGTCTGGCGAGGGTCTCCGGCCTCACAGCGCAACCTCCGGCGATGAGAGTCCTCTCACAGGGCGCGTATCCTCAGCCTCCGTTCATAACGGCTTCGTAACGTTGAGGAGATGTCAGCAACGTCACGACTGTCCGCCCTCGACGGGTTGCGCGGGATCGCAGCGCTCGTCGTGGTGGTCCACCACAGCCTCCTGGTGTCGCCGCTGCTGGCATCCGGCTACTACGGCGGATCGGTCGGGGACGCCCCCTGGCGCATCGCGCTGGTGTACTCGCCGCTGCACCTGGTCTGGGCCGGCGCCGAGGCGGTCGTGGTCTTCTTCGTCCTCTCCGGGTTCGTCCTGGCCCGGGCGGTCCGGTCGCGCTCGTTCGACTGGTTCTCGTACTTCCCGTCGCGCGTGCTCCGGCTCTGGCTGCCGGTCATCGGCGCCGTCGCGTTCTGCTACTTCGTCCTGATGCTCCCGCACGACGGAGCGACCTCCAGCCCGTGGCTGGACCGGGTCCCCGGCTACTCGCCCTCGGACATCCTGCGCGACCTGACGCTGGTCGGCGGGACCTCCGGCGTCGTCTCGCCCCTGTGGACGCTGCGGTGGGAGGTCATCTTCTCGCTGCTGCTGCCGGTGGCCGCATACGCCGTGCGGCTCATCCCGGCCTGGATGCTGGGACTCGCGTGCATCGTGCTGTCAGCGGTCGGCGCCAGCCAGGACGTGGCCCCGCTGCAGTACCTGCCGATCTTCGGAGTCGGGGTCGCGATCGAGGGCGAATGGGATCGGATCGGCCGGGCAGTGGATCGCCTGACCCGCCGCGCGGGGGCGCTGGTCTGGTCGATCGTGCTGGTCGTCGCCGGGCTCCTCCTCAGCATGCACTGGCTGCTGCTCGGCCCCCTCGGACACGGCCCGGCCGTCGCCCTCTCGCAGGCGCCGATCGTGATCGGAGCCGCGATCCTGGTCATCGCCGCCGTGCACTGCACGACGCTGCGGCGGGTGCTCACCTGGCGGCCGATCGCCTGGCTCGGCGGCATCTCGTTCAGTCTGTACCTGATCCACGAGCCGATCGTCATCCTGATGGCCAACATCACGGACGCGTCCCGCTGGACGCTTCTGACCGCCGTCCCGCTCGCGCTCGTGGTCGCCTGGGTCTTCTGGCTGATCGTCGAGCGCCCGGCGCACCACATCTCCCGCGCGGTGCGCGCGCGGGCCGCCTGGCGGCCGGACGCGGTGCCGCGCCAGGATGCCGCGGTCACGGATCACCCGGCCGAGCCGACCGCGGCCCCCACGCACGGCGAGCGCGAACTCACGCACAGCGGGCGGCCGTCGCAGTAGGCTCGCGTGCATGGCCCACCTCGTGCTCACCGTCGTCGGAGACGACCGTGCCGGACTGGTGACGGCGCTGGCGGATCTGGTCGCTGCGCACGGCGGGAACTGGGAGCGCAGCGAACTCGCCGAGCTCGCGGGGGCATTCGCGGGGATCGTGCTGATCGAGGTGGCCGACGACCGCAGCGATGACCTGACGGCCGCGCTGCGCGAACTCAGTGGGCTGCTGACGATCACGCCGTACCGCGCAGTCGAACCCGCAGAGGCGGCGCCGGGCGACAAGGTGACGTTCACCGTGCTCGGCAACGACCGACCGGGGATCGTCCGCGACATCACCGGGGCGCTCGTCGGCGGCGGACTGACCATCGACCGGTTCACCAGCCGCACCGTGGCTGCGCCCATGGCCGGGGGCGAGCTCTTCGAGGCAACCGTGACCGTCCGCGCCGCCGGCGGCGCCGAGCTGGCGGCCGCCGTGGCCGAACTCGAGCGCCTCGCCGGTGAGATCCAGGTCGATCTGACCCTCGCCTGAGCGAGCGGGCGGTCGTCGATAGAATCGGGTGGTGACCACCACCGACGGCTTCGCCCTGTTTCCCGACCGCTCCGTCGTCGCCCTGCGCATCAACGGCGACCTGAAGGATCTGGCCACCACCGTCCAGACGACGGATGTCGTCGAGCCGGTCACGATCGACAGCGCGGACGGGCTCGACATCCTCCGCCACTCCGCCGCGCACGTCCTCGCCCAGGCGGTCCAGCGGATCAGGCCGCAGACCGACCTCGGCATCGGCCCGCCGATCGCCGACGGCTTCTACTACGACTTCGGCACCGAGACGCCGTTCACCCCCGAGGACCTGAAGGCCATCGAGAAGGAGATGCAGCGCATCATCCGCGAGAACCAGCGGTTCGTGCGCCGGGTCGTCAGCGAGCAGGAGGCACGCACGGAGCTGGCCGATGAGCCGTTCAAACTCGAGCTGATCGGGCTGAAGGGTCCCGGAGCGGCCAAGACCGAGGGCGCGAGCGTCGAGGTCGGCGAAGGCGAGCTCACCATCTACGACAACGTGAATCGCGACGGCGAGACCGTGTGGAAGGACCTGTGCCGCGGCCCGCATCTGCCCGGCACCCGTCTGATCGGCAACGGATGGGCGCTCTCGCGCGTCGCCGGCGCCTATTGGCGGGGCAGTGAGAAGAACCCGCAGCTGCAGCGCATCTACGGCACCGCCTGGCCGACGAAGGACGAGCTGCGCGCCTACCAGCAGCGCCTCGAGGAGGCGGCCAAGCGCGACCACCGGCGTCTGGGCCGGGAACTGGACCTCTTCTCGTTCCCCGACGAGATCGGATCCGGTCTGTCAGTGTGGCATCCGCGCGGCGGCATCATCCGGCAGGAGATGGAGCAGCACGCGTTGCGTCGTCACCGCGAGGCCGGCTACAGCTACGTCTACACCCCGCACATCACCAAGAAGGACCTCTTCCTCGAGTCGAACCACCTCGTCACCTACAAGGAGGGCATGTTCCCGCCCATCCGGCTGGACGAGGAGCGCGACGAGAACGGCGAGATCACCAAGCAGGGCATCGACTACTACCTCAAGCCGATGAACTGCCCGATGCACATCCTGGTGTACCGGGAGCGGGCGCGCAGCTATCGCGACCTGCCGATGCGGCTCTACGAGAACGGCACCGTCTACCGGTACGAGCTGTCCGGCGCCCTGCACGGCCTGACCCGGGTGCGCGGCTTCACGCAGGATGACTCGCACCTGTTCGTCACCTTCGATCAGCTCGAGGACGAGGCGTCCAGCGTCCTGGAATTCGTGCTGTCGATGCTGCGCGACTTCGGCCTGACCGAGTTCGAGCTCGAACTGTCGATGCGCGACGACGAGAAGTCGAAGTGGATCGGCGACGAGGAGCACTGGGCGGTGGCCACCGACGCGCTGCGGCGGGTGGCACAGGCATCCGGTCTCAAACTGACCGAGGTGGCCGGCGAGGCCGCCTTCTACGGCCCGAAGATCGACCTGAAGACGAAGGATGCGCTCGGCCGCACCTGGCAGCTGTCCACCGTGCAGCTCGACTTCAACCTGCCCGAGCGCTTCGAGCTGGAGTACACCGGTCCCGACGGATCCAAGCACCGGCCGGTCATGATCCACCGCGCCCTGTTCGGGTCGATCGAGCGGTTCTTCGCGATCCTGCTCGAGCACTACGCCGGGGCGTTCCCGGTGTGGCTGTCGCCGGTGCAGGTGGTCGGCATCCCGGTCGCCGAGGAGTACGGCGACTACCTCGAGGACATCATCACGCGGCTCAAGGTCGAAGGGGTGCGGGCCGAGGCCGACCACAGCGATGACCGGATGCAGAAGAAGATCCGCACCCACACCACGCAGAAGGTGCCGATCCAGCTGATCGCCGGCGAACAGGACCGCGCCGCCGGTGCCGTCTCGTTCCGGTTCCGCGACGGCACCCAGCGCAACGGCGTTCCGGTCGACGAGGCGGTGCGGCTGATCCGTGCGGCGGTGGAGCACAAGACGCTGGTCAACACGGCCGAGGATCTCGCGTGACCCACGACGAGTCTGCGGACGTCCCCGGCCTGGTCGCCGCCAGCGAGCTGCCCGGGGTGCCGGACGAGTTCCAGCGCCTGTGGACGCCGCACCGCATGGCCTACATCCAGGCCGGTGCCGACGCCATGCGCGAGGCGTGCCCGTTCTGCTCGGCGCCGGGCAAGTCGGACGAGGACGGCCTCATCGTGCACCGCGGACGCAGCGCCTACGTGCTGCTGAACCTCTTCCCGTACAACTCCGGCCACCTGCTGGTGTGCCCGTATCGGCACGTGGCCACGTACGATCAGGCCACTCCCGAGGAGGTCGGCGAGATCGCCGCGCTCACTCAGCGTGGGATGCAGGTGCTGCGCGGTGTGTCGCGCTGCGACGGATTCAACATCGGGATGAATCAGGGGCGGGTGGCCGGCGCCGGGGTCGACGAGCACCTGCACCAGCACATCGTCCCGCGCTGGGACACCGACGCCAACTTCTTCCCCATCATCGCGAAGACGAAGGCGCTGCCGCAGCTGCTGGGGCAGGTGCGGCAGGCCGTCGCCGACGCGTGGCGGGAGTGAGCGCCCGGTTCAGCGCAGCGGGGTGACGTCCTCGCGGTGGGCGATGTGCTCGGGCCGCGGTGCGGACGCCGCATAGGGCTCGGCGAGCGCGTTGTCGACGCTGTTGAAGACCAGGAAGATGTTCGACCGCGGGAACGGCGTGATGTTGTTGCCCGATCCGTGCATGATGTTCGCATCGAACCACAGCGCCGAGCCGGCCGGACCGGTGAACTGGTCGATCCCGTACCGCTCGGCCAGTCGGGTGATGTCCTCCTCCGTGGGCACTCCCACCTCCTGCGCCTGCAGTGAGGACCGGTGGTTGTCCTCCGGGGTCTCGCCGACGCAGGAGATGAACGTGCGGTGCGAGCCCGGCATCACCATCAGGCCGCCGTTGAACGGATAGTTGTCGGTGAGCGCGATCGAGCAGCTCACGGCGCGGGGGATCGGCATCCCGTCCTCGGCGTGCCAGGTCTCGAAGTCCGAGTGCCAGTAGAAGCCGGTGCCCCCGAATCCGGGCATGTAGTTGATCCGCGTCTGGTGCAGATAGACATCCCCGCCCAGCAGCTGGCGGGCGCGATCGAGCAGGCGCGGGTCGCGCGTCAGATCGCGCAGGGCCTCGCTCAGCGCGGGCACCGCGAAGATCGAGCGTACCGCACCGGTCGCCCGCTCCCGCACGACGCGGGGGTCGGCGGCCAGCGACGGGTCCGTCGACAGCCGCTGCAGCTCGGCCGAGTAGCGCTCGACCTCTCCGGCGGTGATGAAGTCCTCCAGCACGGTGAATCCGCGGGACTCGTGCGCGCGGAGCTCTTCCGCGGTGAACGGGCCGGAATCGGCGTCGCCCCACACCGTCGGCTGGTCGCGCTCGATCGGCTCCCGAGCCTGGGTCAGGCGGGTCGGGTACAGATCCTGTTCGATGGTGGCAGTGGTCATCGTGTGTCCTTCCTCTTTCGTGCGGTCAGGCGGTGGCTTCGGTCAGCAGCGGGTAGACGCCGTTCTCGTCGTGCACCTCGCGACCGGTCACCGGCGGGTTGAACACGCACACGGTGCGGATGTCGGTGCGCGGTCGCACCCGGTGCCGGTCGTGGTCGTTGAGCAGGTAGAGCGAGCCCGGTCCGAGCTGGTGCACCTCTCCGGTGGCCAGGTCTTCGATCTCGCCCTCGCCGGAGACGATGAAGACGGCCTCGATGTGGTTCTGATAGCAGAACTCCGATTCCGTTCCGGCGTACAGCGTCGTCTCGTGGACGGAGAATCCGACCCCCTCACGCGCGAGGACGATGCGCTTGCTGCGCCAGTTCTCGGTGCGGATGTCGGCATCGGTGTCGGTGATCTCGGCGATGGTGCGAACGAGCATGGGTTCCTCTCCTGCGGGTGTGTGGGTGTCAGCGGGCGGTCACGACGTCGGCGACGGCCGCGTCGATGATGTCCAGGCCGTGGTCGAGGTCGTCGTCGGCGATCGTGAGCGCCGGCAGCAGCTTGACCACCTGGCCTTCGGGACCGGACGTCTCCATCAGCAGGCCCTCGGCGAACGCCGCGCGGCAGATCGCGTCGGCGGTCGAGCCGTCGGGCGTCTGCAGGCCCCGGGCCAGTCCCCGTCCCTTCGCGACCAGCGTCTCGGCGCCATGACGCGAGACGAGGGCGTTGAACCGGCTCTCCACCCGGGCGCCCTTGCGGACCGTGGACTGCGCCAGGGCGTCATCCTGCCAGTACTCCCGGATGGCGGCGGCTCCGGTGGCGAAGGCGGGCGCGATGCCGCGGAAGGTGCCGTTGTGCTCGCCGGGCTCCCAGACGTCCAGGTCGGGGCGGATGAGGGTCAGCGCCATCGGCAGCCCGGAGCCGCTGATCGACTTGGACAGGCAGACGATGTCGGGGGTGATGCCGGCCTCTTCGAAGCTGAAGAATCCGCCGGTGCGTCCGCAGCCCATCTGCACGTCGTCGACGATCAGCAGGATCTCGTGCTCGGCGCACAGCGCGGCCAGGCCGCGCAGCCACTCGGCGCGGGCGGCGTTCATGCCGCCCTCGCCCTGCACGGTCTCCACGATCACGGCGGCCGGGGTGTTCAGACCGCTGCCGCTGTCGGTCAGGAGCCGCTCGAAGTAGAAGAAGTCGGGGTAATCCCGGTCGAAGTAGTCGTCGTACGGCATGGGAGTGGCGTGCACGAGCGGAATGCCGGCACCGCCCCGCTTGAGCGAGTTGCCGGTGACCGAGAGGGCCCCCAGCGTCATTCCGTGGAAGGCGTTGGTGAAGTTCACGATCGACTCCCGCCCGGTGACCTTCCGTGCCAGCTTCAGCGCCGCCTCGACCGCGTTCGCCCCGCCGGGACCGGGGAAGACGACACGGTAATCGAGATCGCGCGGGCGCAGGATCGTGGAGTCGAAGGCCTGCAGGAACTCGCGTCGCGCCGTGGTGAACATGTCCAGCGAGTGGATGATGCGGTCGCTGCCGATGTAGTCGAGCAGCACCTGGGTGAGCAGCGGATTGTTGTGGCCGTAGTTGAGCGCGCCCGCCCCGGAGAAGAAGTCGAGGTACTCGTTGCCGGCCTCGTCGTAGAGATGGCTGCCGACCGCCCGGTCGAAGACGACGGGCCATGACCGCGAGTAGCTGCGGACCTCGGATTCGAGCGCGGTGAACACGTCGGTGCTGGAGTCGGTGATGGGCATGGCAGTCCTCCTCAGGTGTGGCCGGGTCGATCGCTCGCCGGGACGAGCGGTCCGATCCGGTGCAGTCGTTCGGGATGGTGCAGGTCGGGGAAGTGCCCCGCGTCCAGCAGCGGCGTCGTCTCGTGCGACGTCCGGCGTGTCCGCGCGAGGCGCTGGAACAGACGCTGGGATGCGGAGTTGTCGTCGGTGATCGTGGTCTCGAGGAACCGCACGGGAGGTGATCCGTCCGGTGCGGAATCGACGAGGTCATCCAGCAGGCGGCCGGCCAGGCCGCGGCCGCGCTGGTCTTCGTCCACGGCGATCTGCCAGACGAACAGGCACTGCGCGTCGTCCGGCCGGCGATACCCCAGGACGTACCCGACGACACGATCCTCGACGAGTGCGACGCGGCAGGTCGCGGCGAAGTCGCGGGCGAACAGCAGGTACATGTACGACGAGTTCAGATCGAGCTCACCGGAGTCCGCGGCGACGCGCCACATCCCCGCACCGTGCACCAGGGCAGGGGAGGCGATCCGAACCCCGGTCGGATCCGGGGAACGGGCATGGCCTGCGTCGATGGGATACGTCATGCGTCCACGACGCTAACGCGCCGCCAGAGACTGGCCAAGCCGCGGCGTGTCAGGTTGCGAGGGCCCACCGGGGGTTGTCATCATCGCGCGCACGCACCACGCGCACGCGCGTTGAACAGGGAGTGCGGCTCAGCGAACCCGGGTCACTTCGAACTGCATCCGGGGGTGCGCGTAGGACTCCTGCGCCTCCACGAGCTGCAGCTCGCGCTGCCCGGAGCCGTGGGTCAGGGTCAGAAGGTCGAAGACACTCGAGGTGGTCCGGGCCAGGGCGTCGGCGGCATCGCCGGTCGCGCGGAAGTGCGCGCTGAACAGTGCCGCGGTGACGTCTCCCGAGCCGTTCGCCTTGATCGGGATGTGCGGGGTCTGCACGATCCAGGCACCGTCGTCGGTGACCGCCAGCATCTCGATCGTGCCCTCCGGCCGCTCCGGCCGCTCGACGCTGGTGACGAGCACTGTGCGCGGCCCCATCTGCCGCGCCCTGTCGGCGGAGGCGAGCGTGGACTCCAGGTCCCCGGGTTCGGTCTCGGTGAGAAAGCCCAGCTCGAACTGGTTCGGCGTGATCAGGTCCGCGGCCGGGACCACCCGCTCGCGCAGCAGGATCGGGATGGCGGGTGCGACGAAGCATCCCGACTTCGCATTGCCCATCACCGGATCGCACGCGTAAACCGCTGCCGGGTTCGCGGCCTTCACCCGGGCCACCGCATCCAGGATCACATCGGCGATGCCCTCGCCGCCCTGATAGCCGGAAAGCACCACGTCGATCTCGCCGAGCACGCCGCGCTCCTCGATGCCCGTGATGACCTCGCGCACGTCGTCCGGGCTGATCATCGGCCCGCGCCAGGCCCCGTAGCCGGTGTGGTTGGAGAAGTTCACGGTGTACACCGGCAGCACTTCGACGCCGATGCGCTGCAGGGGGAAGACGGCGGCCGAGTTGCCGACGTGACCGTAGGCGACCGCGGACTGGATGGAGAGGATCTTCACCGATCGATCATCGCACGACCCACGGCACGGACCGCATCGACGGACGCGGCCACGTCGTCGGCCAGCCGGACGGCTCCGGCGTCGTCCAGATCGTGCACCGTCAGGCGCAGATGGCGGGAGGCCGCGTCGTCCGCGAGCTGGAACTCGGCACCCGGACGTGCCAGCCATCCGCGGCGCATGAGCTGCTCGGCCACGCCGCGCGCCTCGACCGGCAGCGCCACCCAGAGGTTGAGCCCGTCACCGGCGGTGCACGGCACCCCGCGTGCGGTGAGCGCGTGCGCGAACGCGGCATTGCGTGCGGCGTAGTGGGCGGCGGCGGCCCGGATCCGCTCGAGCACGCCTGGATCGGTCATCTGCGCGACGGTGAGCCGCTGCAGCAGATGGCTCACCCACGTCGTGCCCGGACTGAGCCGCTGGGCGAGACGCTCCGCCGTGTCGGGATCGGATGCTGCGACGGCCAGGCACATGTCGGGTCCGAGGAACTTCGACACCGAGCGCACGAGAGCCCACCGGCGATGGTCCGGTCCGATCAGCGAGTGGTACGGCTGCGTCGAGAGCATGGAGAAGTGGTCGTCCTCGATCACCAGGACGTAGGGGTGGTCGGCCAGGATCGCCCGCAGCGCGGCGGCGCGGCGCGCGGTCAGGCCGGCGCCCGTGGGATTCTGGGCGCGGGGGGTGCACACCACCGCCCGCACGCCGGCGGCCAGGGCGGATCGCAGCCCGGCCACCGTCATCCCCTCGCCGTCCACCGGCACCGGCACCGGCCGGTAGCCGCCCAGCCGCACCGTGTTCAGGCTGGCCAGGAAGCACGGGTCCTCGAGGGCGACGGCGTCGTCGCGGGTCATCGCCTGCGCCAGCAGCCGGTCGACGGCGTCGGCGGCCCCGCTGGTGATGGTCAGTCGCACCGGCAGCGCGGGATCGATCGCCTCGGACATCCACGCGGTCGCCCAGCGCGCGAGCTCGGGGTCGATGACCGGCTCGCCGTACAGCACCGGCCGGCCGGCCAGACCCGCCAGGGCGGAGGAGATGTCGGGGATGCGCTCGGGATCGGGATTGCCTGTGCCGATGTCGCGCAGCACGCTGCCGGCGGCGAAGCCCTCCTGGGCGACCGCGGTCACCGCGGCGATGCGGGTGCCGCCCCGCCCGAGCGTCTGCACCAGACCGGCCTGCGAGAGCTGTCCGTACGCGGCCGCCACGGTGTTGCGATGCACGCCGAGACGATCGGCGAGCACGCGGACCGGCGGCAGCGGGTCGCCGGCCCGCAGCGCGCCGACCTCGTGCAGTCCGCGCACGCTGTCGGCGATGTCGGCGGCCGTCCGGCCGGTGATCGTGCTGTCCATGGCACCCCCGCAGTCGACTGTACGCGGACGTGGTACTTTTTGGCATATGCCAATGGATGGCATTGGCACGACGACGAAGGGGAAATCATGGCAGACGACTCTCGCACCGCGGGGACCGGCCGGGTCAAGCGGGGGCTTGCCGAGATGCTCAAGGGCGGTGTGATCATGGACGTGGTCACGGTCGACCAGGCGAAGATCGCCGAGGATGCCGGCGCCGTGGCCGTGATGGCCCTCGAGCGGGTGCCCGCCGACATCCGCGCAGAAGGCGGCGTGTCCCGGATGAGCGACCCCGACATGATCGACGGCATCATCGAGGCCGTCTCCATCCCGGTGATGGCCAAGGCGCGCATCGGGCACTTCGTCGAGGCGCAGGTGCTGCAGGAGCTCGGCGTGGACTACATCGACGAGTCCGAGGTGCTCTCGCCGGCCGACTATGCCAACCACATCGACAAGTGGGGCTTCACCGTGCCGTTCGTCTGCGGGGCCACCAACCTGGGCGAGGCGCTGCGCCGCATCAACGAGGGGGCGGCGATGATCCGCTCCAAGGGCGAGGCCGGGACCGGGGACGTGTCCGAGGCCACCAAGCACATCCGCAAGATCTCCGGCGAGATCAACGTGCTCCGCTCGATGACCAAGGACGAGCTCTACGTCGCCGCCAAGGAGCTGCAGGCGCCGTACGACCTGGTGGCCGAGGTGGCCGAGACCGGCGCGCTGCCGGTCGTGCTGTTCGTCGCCGGGGGAGTGGCCACGCCCGCCGACGCCGCGATGATGATGCAGCTGGGCGCGGACGGCGTGTTCGTCGGCTCGGGGATCTTCAAGTCCGGCGACCCGGCCGCCCGCGCGGCGGCGATCGTGAAGGCGACCACGTTCTACGACGATGCGTCGGTGATCGCCGAGGTCTCGCGCGGCCTGGGCGAGGCCATGGTCGGCATCAACGTGTCCGACCTGCCGGCGCCGCACCGCCTCGCCGAGCGCGGCTGGTGACCTGGAGGCCGCGCGTCGGCGTCCTCGCCCTGCAGGGGGATGTGCGCGAGCACGTCCGGATCCTGGCCGGGCTGGGCGCCGACGCGGTGCTCGTGCGGCGCCCGTCCGAGCTGGCCGAGATGCAGGGCCTCGTCATCCCGGGGGGCGAGTCCAGCGTGATGGACAAGCTGGCGCGCACGTTCGGCCTGGCCGGCCCGATCCGCGCGGCGATCGCCGACGGCCTGCCGGTGTACGGCACCTGCGCCGGACTGATCCTGCTCGCGGACCGGATCACCGACGGCATCCGGGGTCAGCAGACGTTCGGAGGTCTGGATGTCACGGTGCGTCGCAATGCGTTCGGCGGCCAGGTCGAGTCGTTCGAGACCGACCTGGACGTGCCGGCGGTCGGCGCACCGCCGGTGCACGCGGTCTTCATCCGCGCACCCCAGGTCGAGCAGGTGGGGCCGGGGGTCGAGACCCTGGCGGCGCTGGCGGACGGCACGGTGGTCGCGGTGCGGGCGGGCGGGCTGATCGGCACCTCGTTCCATCCCGAGATGAACGGCGAGACCCGGTTCCACGCCCTGCTGCTGGATGAGGTCCGTGTCCGAGCGGCTGCCTAGATTGGCGCCTATGGCGAGCGTGGAACCGGATGTCACCCGCTGGGCGGCGCTGCTGCGCGGCGTGAACGTGGGCGGGATCACGATCCGGAACGCCGAGCTCTCCGAGCTGTTCGCGGGCCTGGGTGCGCGCGCCGTGCGCACCGTGCTCGCCAGCGGCAACGTCTGCTTCGAGGCGGATGCCGCGGCCGACCGGGCGCACCTGAAGGTGCGCATCGAGCAGGCGCTGCGCGACCGCTTCGGCTACGACGCGTGGATCGTCCTGGTCACCGCCGAGGAGCTGCGGGCCACCGTCGACGCCTTCCCGTTCGACGACGCGGATGCCGCGCGCCAGCCGTACGTCGTGTTCTGCCCGGACGACGCCGTGCGTGCCGAACTGCTTCAGGCCGCGGCATCCGCGGACGGCGACGCCGACCCGGTGCGTGCCGGCGAGGGCGTCGTCTATTGGAGCCCGCGGGTGGGCACCACGCTGACGGCGCCGTTCGGTCGGATCCTCGGCCGTGCGCGGTACCGGTCATGGACCACGACCCGCAATCTGCGGACCCTGCAGAAGATGATCCGCTGAGATTCCGTACACTGGAAGGCATGTCCGGCCACTCCAAGTGGGCGACGACCAAGCACAAGAAAGCCGTCATCGACGCGCGACGTGCCAAGTCCTTCGCCAAACTCATCAAGAACATCGAAGTCGCGGCCAAGATCGGGGGCGCCGACCTCGCCGGAAACCCGACGCTGTACGACGCCGTCCAGAAGGCGAAGAAGACGTCGGTGCCCAACGACAACATCGACCGCGCCATCAAGCGCGGCGCGGGCGTCGGCGGCGAATCGGTCGACTACCAGACGATCATGTACGAGGGCTACGCGCCCAGCGGTGTGGCGCTGCTGATCGAGTGCCTCACCGACAACCGGAACCGTGCGGCGGCCGAGGTGCGCACGGCGCTGACCCGCAACGGCGGGACGCTGGCCGATCCCGGCAGCGTGTCGTACAACTTCACGCGCAAGGGCGTCATCGTCGTCTCCGGCGAGGGCACCACCGAGGACGACGTGATGATGGCGGCGCTGGAGGCGGGCGCCGAAGAGGTCGAAGCGCACCCGTCCGGGTTCGAGGTCCTCACCGAGGCCTCCGACCTGGTCACGGTGCGCGCATCGCTGCAGGAGGCGGGGCTGGACTACGAGTCCGCCGACGTCGAGTTCGTGCCGTCGCTGAAGGTCGAGGTCGACGCCGACACGGCCCGCAAGGTCTTCCGGCTGATCGATGCGCTCGAGGACAGCGACGACGTGCAGAACGTGTACAGCAACTTCGATCTGTCGGCGGCGGTGCAGGCCGAGCTCGAGCAGGACGACTGAGCCGACCGGCGGCGAAGGCGCGCGTCGGTGCCCGGCGCACGCCCTGGTCGCTCCTAGGCTGGGCAGATGGGCGGCCGACGACTTCGGGTGCTGGGCATCGACCCCGGCCTGACCCGGTGCGGTGTCGGCGTCGTCGACGTCGCGCCGGATCGCTCGGCGCGACTCGTGCACGTGGGCGTGGTGCGCTCGGCGGCCGATGCCCGGATCGAGAAGCGGCTGCAGCTGATCGCCGCCGGCATCCGCGCGGTGCTGGAGGAGTACGACCCGGATGTGGTCGCGGTGGAGCGGGTGTTCGCCCAGAACAACCGCAACACGGTGATGGGCACCGCGCAGGCCAGCGGCATCGCGCTGCTGCTGGCGGCCGAGCACGGCATCCCGGCCGACACGCACACCCCGACCGAGGTGAAGGCCGCCATCACCGGGTACGGCGGAGCCGACAAGCGGCAGGTGCAGACGATGGTGGCCCGCATCCTGCGCCTGGACGCGCTGCCCACCCCCGCGGACGCCGCCGACGCGCTCGCGCTCGCCCTGTGCCACGCCTGGCGCGGCGGCACGCCGGAGCCGTCCGCGACCGGGGGCGCGCTCACCCCCGCGCAGCGGGCCTGGGCCGACGCGGAACGGCTCGCCCGACGGTGACGCGCGTGTCGGTCGAACAAACGTCCGAACCCTCACGTAGGCTGGTGTCATGATCTCATCGCTGCACGGCACGGTCCTGCACGCCGGGACCGACCTCGTCGAGGTGAGCGTCGGCGGTGTCGGGTTCACGGTCGCCGTGACGCCCGACGTGGCCCGCACGGCGCGCGTGGGGGACCAGCTCCTGCTGCACACGGCCCTGATCGTCCGCGAGGACGCGCTGTCGCTGTACGGATTCGCCGGTCGCGCGGAATGCGCGCTGTTCGGGGTGCTGCTCGGGGTGACCGGCGTCGGGCCGAAGTCCGCGCTGGGCGTCCTGGCGGCGATGTCGGTCGACCAGATCGCCCAGGCGGTCGCGGACGACGACGACGCGCCCTTCCGCCGCGTCTCCGGCATCGGCCCGAAGACCGCCAAGCTGATCGTCGTCCAGCTCACCGGCAAGCTCGCCCCGCCGGCCCCGTCGGGCACGCCCGCCGCCGGGTCCCGGGCGACGGCGGACCAGGTGGTGGCGGCGCTGCTGGGGCTGGGCTGGTCCGAGCGCGTGGCCATCGAGGCGGTCGAGTCGGTGATGGCGGATGCCGCGGCCGGCGACCGCTCGACGGTTCCGGCGCTGCTCCGGCTCGCCCTGGCGCACCTCGGACCGGCACGGGCGGAGGGCGCTCGTGGCTGAGCTGGACCCCGAGGCGATCGACGAGACCGAGCTGGCGATCGAGGGCGCGCTGCGCCCCGAGTCGCTGGCCGAATTCGTCGGGCAGCAGAAGGTCCGCGGGCAGCTGCAGCTGCTGCTGGACGCCGCGCGCATCCAGCAGCGTCCCGCCGACCACATCCTGCTGGCCGGCCCGCCCGGCCTGGGCAAGACGACCCTGGCGATGATCGTGGCCCACGAGAGCGGCCGCGCCCTGCGCATGTCCAGCGGCCCGGCCATCCAGCACGCCGGCGACCTGGCCGCGCTGCTGTCAAGCCTCACCCCGGGCGAGGTCCTGTTCATCGACGAGGTGCACCGGATGGCGCGCTCGGCCGAAGAGATGCTGTATCTGGCGATGGAGGACTTCCGGATCGACATCATGGTCGGCAAGGGCGCCGGTGCCACCAGCATCCCGCTCGATCTCTCGCCGTTCACCCTCGTCGGCGCGACCACCCGGTCCGGGCTGCTGCCGAACCCCCTGCGCGACCGGTTCGGGTTCACCGCCCACCTGGAGTACTACGAGCCCGAAGAACTCGAGCAGGTGATCGGCCGCTCCGCGCGGATGCTGGACATCCCGCTGCCGCAGGAGGCGCGCTCCGAGATCGCCCGGCGGTCGCGGGGGACGCCCCGGATCGCCAACCGGCTGCTGCGGCGCGTGCGCGACTACGTCGTCGTGCACGGACCTCGCACAGGCTCGGTGGACCTCGCCACCGTGGACGCGGCGCTCGAGCTGTACGACGTCGACGCGATCGGCCTGGACCGCCTGGACCGCGCCGTCCTGGACGTGCTCATCCGGCGCTTCCGCGGGGGACCGGTGGGGCTGAACACACTCGCCGTCACGGTCGGCGAAGAGGCCGAGACGATCGAATCGGTGGTCGAGCCCTACCTCGTCCGGATCGGCTTCATGGGGCGCACACCCCGCGGCCGGGTCGCGACGCCGGAGGCATACCGGCACCTGGGGATCCCGCATCCGGACGGGGCGCTCACCCTTGATGACCTATAATCGCTGAAGGCTTTCCCCCCGATCCCCTTCAGGCAGCGCCGCCGCGGCGCGCCTCATCCGAAAGGTGCCACCTGCTTCATGGCTAATTTCTTCTCGCAGTACGGCCTGATCATCCTGCTGGTGGTCCTCCTGGTCTTCATGTTCTGGAGCTCGCGCCGCCGCATGGCCAAGCAGAAGGCCGAACAGGAATCGAAGGCGCGGCAGACCGTGCCGGGCGCCGAGGTGCTGCTGCAGGGCGGCCTGTACGGCACCATCGTCTCGTACGACCCGGAGAACCTCGATCAGCCCGCGGTGGTCGAGATCGCTCCCGGCGTGGACATCAAGGTGCACAGCCAGTCGATCCTGCGCGTCGTCAGCCCGACCGACGAGATCGTCCCGGAGTACGAGGACACCGTCCCCGACAACGCGGCGGACGCCGGCGCCCCGCGCATCGAATCCGCCGACGAGACGGCCGCCCGGCTGAAGTCCCAGGATGACGACAAGAAGGACTCGCCCGAGGCCTGATCTTCGGCCGCTCTGCAAGAAAGCTGACCCTCTGTGGCCTCCTCATCTCCCGTTCGGCATGCCTGGCGTGCGCTGCTGGGACTCGTCATCGTCATCGGCGTGCTCGCCGGCATCAACGCCCTCGGCGTCTACGTCTTCAAGCAGGCGTCGTGGGTGCCCGAGCTCGCGCTGGACCTGCAGGGCGGCACGCAGATGATTCTGCAGGCCAAGACGCCCGACGGCACCGCGCCGACCGCCGATCAGATGAAGCAGGCCTCGACGATCATCCGCCAGCGGGTGGATGCCTCGGGTGTCGGCGAGTCCGACATCACCACGCAGGCCGGCAACCAGATCGTCGTCCAGATCCCCGGCCCGGCCGACGATGAGACCCGGGCGCGCATCGAGGCCTCGGCGCAGATGCAGCTGCGCGCCGTGCTCTACACCGGTGCACCGTCGACGTCGTTCGTCGGCGAGGACGGCAAGCAGACCCCGTACCCCACGCCCGCGCCCACGCTGCAGGCCACCCCCACCGCGTCGCCGAGCAACGGCAGCGACCCCAGCTGGATCACGCCGAAGCTGCAGGCCCAGTTCCTCGCCTACGACTGCAACGACAAGAGCAACGACCCGGCCGACGCCCCGAAGGACGAGCCGCTGATCACGTGCGACACCGACGGGACGGCGAAGTACATCCTCGGTCCGGTCGAGCTGGACGGCTCGTCGATCACGACCGCCTCTTACGGCATGAGCTCGCAGAGCGGCCAGTGGGAGGTGCAGCTGAAGTTCGACGCGACCGGCACCAAGACGTTCGCCGAGGTCAGCCAGCGGCTGTACGCGCTGAAGGCGGAGAACCAGGCGCCGCGCGATCAGTTCGCGTTCGTCCTGGACGGCAAGGTGATCTCGGCGCCGCAGATGAACGCCGTGATCACCGACGGCAGTCCATCGATCTCCGGATCGTTCACCGAGCAGACGGCGAAGGTGCTGGCCGATCAGCTCAAGTACGGCGCGCTGCCGCTGAGCTTCACGGTCGTCAGCTCCGACACCATCTCGGCGACCCTCGGCTCGCAGCAGCTGCAGATCGGCCTGATCGCCGGACTCATCGGTCTCGCGCTCGTCGCGGTGTACTCCCTGATCAGCTACCGGGCGCTGGGCTTCGTGATCATCGCCTCGCTGGCCGTGATGGCGGTGATCACCTGGTTCATGCTGTGCATCCTCGCGTGGCGGATGGGATTCCGCCTGTCGCTGGCAGGTGTGGCCGGTCTGATCGTGACCATCGGATTCACCGCCGACTCGTTCATCGTGTATTTCGAGCGAATACGCGACGAGCTGCGCGACGGCAAATCGATCACGGGCGCCGTCGAGGACGGCTGGGGGCGCGCCAAGCGGACGATCTACATCGCCAAGGCCGTCAACATCCTGGCCGCGGTCGTGCTGTACATCCTGGCCGATGCCACGGTGAAGGGCTTCGCGTTCACGCTCGGCCTGACCACGGCCATCGACATCCTGATCTTCATCCTGTTCACGCACCCGGTGATGCAGCTGGTGGCCCGCACCCGCTTCTTCGGCGAGGGACACCGGCTGTCGGGGATGGACCCCGCCGCACTGGGCGCGGTGTACCGCGGGCGGGCGCAGTTCCTCGCCCCCGCGGTCGAGACCAAGGGCTCGGCGGCCCGGCGCACCGGTCGCTCCCGCGGCGAAGCCGAGCGGCGCCAGACCATCGCCGAGCGCAAGGCCGCCGCCGAGGCGGCAGCCAGATCCGGCAGCACCTCCGGGAGCAGTACCGACTCGTCGAAGAAGGGGGCTGATCGCTGATGGGCGCCATGAGCCGGTTCGGCAACAACCTCTATTCGGGCAAGGTCTCCTTCCCGTTCGTCGCACGCCGTCGCGTGTGGTTCATCATCGCCGCGCTGCTGGTGCTCGGCGCCGTCCTGGTGCCGCTGTTCCGTCCGGTGCAGTTCTCGATCGAGTTCACCGGCGGGTCGCAGTTCACCGTCAGCGGTGTATCCCAGCCGGATCAGGAGACCGCCACCGCCGCGGTCACCTCGGTCGTCCCGGACGCCACCACCAAGGTGACCACCGTCGGTTCCGACGGTGTGCGGGTCCAGACCGACCAGATGAGCCCGGCCCAGACGCAGCAGGTGCGCGACGCCCTCGCAGCGGCATACCAGGTGGACGTCAACGAGGTCACGACCTCGTTCATCGGCCCCAGCTGGGGCGCCGACGTCACCCGGCAGTCCCTGTGGGGCCTGGCGATCTTCCTCGCCCTCACGTTCCTGATCCTGGCGCTGTACTTCCGCACGTGGAAGATGTCGGCGGCCGCGATCATCGGCCTGGTCGACGTGCTGGTCATCACGATCGGCATCTACGCCCTCGCCGGGTTCGAGATCTCGCCGGCGGCGGTGATCGGCTTCCTCACGATCCTGGCGTACGCGCTGTATGACACCACGGTGGTCTTCGACAAGATCCGGGAGAATACGCACGAGGACGGCGAACACGCGAATCGCACGTTCTCGGAATCGGTCAACCTCGCGGTGAACCAGACGCTGGTGCGATCGATCAACACCACGGTGGTGGCGATCCTGCCTGTCGGGGCGATCCTGTTCATCGGCGCGTTCTGGCTGGGCGCGCAGACGCTCAGCGACATCTCGCTGTCGATCTTCGTGGGGATCATCGTGGCCGCGTACTCCACGCTGTTCGTGGCCTCGCCGCTGTACTCGCTGTTCCGCGAGAACGAGCCCGCGCTGAAGGCGCACGATGCCAAGGTGCGCAAGGCGCGCGCCCAGGCGGCCGTCGCCGCCTGAGCCGGTCGTCCGGCGTCCGCTCCGGGGGCCTCGGCGTAGGATTGTCGCAGCGATGCGGAGGGGGTGACACGTGGCCGAAGCCGTCCCCGCGGGGCAGAGTTCGTCATTGCGCCGCCTCGTGCCGCGGATCTTCTCCCGCAGCCAGCGGCGCGACGACGTGGAACAGCTGATTCGCACCGTCCGCACCCACCACCCCAAGGGTGATCTGTCGATCATCGAGCGCGCGTACTCGACGGCGGAGTCCGCGCACACCGGGCAGAAGCGGCAGAGCGGCGAGCCGTACATCACCCACCCGCTGGCGGTGGCCCAGATCCTCGCCGACCTCGGACTGGGGCCGCGCGCGGTCGCGGCCGCTCTGCTGCACGACACGGTCGAGGACACCGACTACGGTCTGGACCGGCTGACGATGGAGTTCGGCGACGAGGTCGCCATGCTCGTGGACGGGGTCACCAAGCTCGACAAGGTGAAGTACGGCGAGAGCGCCCAGTCCGAGACCGTCCGCAAGATGATCGTGGCCATGTCCCGCGACATCCGGGTGCTGCTGATCAAACTCGCCGACCGTCTGCACAACGCCCGCACCTGGGGCTTCGTGCCGCCGGAGAAGGCGAAGAAGAAGGCGACCGAGACCCTCGAGATCTACGCGCCGCTCGCGCATCGACTCGGCATCCAGGCGATCAAGGCCGAGCTGGAGGACTTGTCCTTCGCGGTGCTGCAGCCCAAGCTCTACGCCGAGATCGACAGCCTGGTCAAGCAGCGCACCCCCCAGCGCGAGCAGTACGTGCAGAGCGTCATCCATGACGTGGAGACCGATCTGCGCGAGCTGAAGATCCGCGGCCAGCTGGCCGGACGGCCCAAGCAGCTGTACTCGGTGTACCAGAAGATGGTCATCCGCGGTCGCGAGTTCGACGACATCTACGACCTCATCGGCATCCGCGTGCTCGTGAACACGGTACGCGACTGCTACGCCGTGCTGGGCGCGATCCACGCACGCTGGACCCCGCTGCCGGGCCGCTTCAAGGACTACATCGCCACCCCGAAGTTCAACCTGTACCAGTCGCTGCACACCACGGTGATCGGACCCGGCGGACGGACGGTGGAGATCCAGATCCGCACGCACGAGATGCACCAGCAGGCTGAGTACGGCGTCGCCGCGCACTGGAAGTACAAGGAGCGGGTCAACAGCGGCAAATCCGACGGGCGTGCCGTGGACGCCGACATGGCGTGGCTCGCGCACATCTCGGACTGGCAGGCCGAGACGGCCGACCCCGGAGAGTTCCTCGAGTCGCTGCGGTTCGAGATCGGCGCCAAGGAGGTGTACGTGTTCACGCCGAAGGGGCGGGTGATCGGCCTTCCCGCCGGCGCCACCCCGGTCGACTTCGCGTATGCCGTGCACACCGAGGTCGGCCACCGCACCATGGGCGCGAAGGTCAACGGCCGCCTGGTGCCTCTGGAGTCAGAGCTGCACTCCGGCGACGTCGTCGAGGTGTTCACCTCGAAGAACCCGGACGCCGGACCCAGCCAGGACTGGCTCAGCTTCGTGAAGAGCACCCGGGCCCGCAGCAAGATCCGCGGCTGGTTCACCAAGGAGCGCCGCGAAGAGGCGATCGAGCAGGGCAAGGAGGCCATCGCCCGGGCGATGCGCAAGCAGAACATGCCGCTGCAGCGTCTGATGAGCCAGGACTCGTTCGCCGAGGTCGCCCAGCAGCTGCGCTACGAGGATGTCTCGGCGCTGTACGCCGCCGTGGGCGAAGGGCATGTGTCCACGCAGTCCGTGCTCGAGAAGGTCACCGCGCTGGTGACCGTGAACGAGACCGTGACCGGTCCGATCGACCTGCCCCCGCACGGCGGCAAGCCGCGGTCGCAGCGGGGCGGCAGCGATTCCGGGATCCTCGTGCGCGGCGCGCCGGACATCCTGGTCAAGCTCGCCAAGTGCTGCACGCCGGTGCCCGGCGACAAGATCGTGGGCTTCGTCACACGGGGCAGCGGGGTCTCGGTGCACCGGGCCGACTGCACGAACGTGAAGGCGCTGATGGCCTCTCCGGAGCGTCTGATCGACGTCGAGTGGGCGCCGACCACCAAGAGCGTGTTCCTGGTGCAGATCCAGGTCGAGGCGCTGGATCGCTCCGGGCTGCTCAGCGACGTCACCCGCGTGCTCAGCGAGCATCACGTGAACATCCTGTCGGCGACGGTCTCCACCAGCGATGTGCGGCTGGCGATCAGCCGGTTCGTGTTCGAGATGGGTGACACCGTGCACCTGGATCGCGTGCTGAACGCCGTGCGCCGGATCGACGCGGTCTACGACGTCTACCGGGTGACCTCCGGCTGACCGGTACCGGTCAGCCGGCGCAGCAGCGCATGGGCGCGCCGCGTGTGCGGCACCGGTCCCGCCGCCGCGAGCCACCCCAGCGCCGCATCCGGGTCGGCGATCCCCGCCCGCACCATCGCCCGCGCCGCGCGCACCGCGTCGGCGTCCGGGTCGCGGGCGAGATCGGCCAGGGTCCGGGTCGGGGTGGTCACCCACGCCCCGCCGGTGCGCATGAGGTCGTCCGCCGGCAGCCGCCGATCGTGGTAGCGGAGCCGATGGTCGATCACGTGATGCAGACGCTGCGGCACGGCGCGCTGCACGCGATGCCGGCCGGGCGGCATCGCCAGCGCCCCGTGGACCCACGCGGCGCTCAGATGCACGGCGGCCAGCGTGTCACCCAGCAGGGGCAGCAGCGAGCCGGCCCGCAGCGCCACCGTCTCCACGGCATCGGCGGGCATGTATCCGTCGCCGAGCTCGACCAGGTGCCCGTCCAGGCACGCCGCGCTCAGCTCGGCCTGCGACAGCCGCTCACCGACGAAGTAGAGGTACGGCGAACCCATACCGGCAGTGTGCCGCGTCGGCGCGGCCGCGCGCACCGCCGGCCCGTGATCTGTGGAGAACTCGCTCTCAGCCGCCGACCGCGCGCAGCCACGCCCTGCGGGCCTCGAGGGCCTCCGCCGCCGCGGCGATCGCGCGGGCGTCGCCGGCGGCCTCGGCATCGGCAAGCTCCTGCTCGAGCTTGGCGATGGCGTCGGTGAGCTGACGGGTCATGTCGTTGGCGCGGGCCTTCGTCTCCGGGTTGTTCCGCTTCCAGTCCGCGTCCTCGCGCGTACGCACGCTCTGCTCGATCTTGCGCAGCTCGTCATCCAGCGCACGCTCGCGGTCGCGCGGGAAGACGCGGCCGATCTCGTCCCAGCGACGCTGGATGCCGGTGAGTGCGGTGCGGGCCTTGGTCAGGTCGCGCTCGTCCACGATCGGCGCGGCCTCTTCGAGCAGCGCGCGCTTGGCGTCGATCTTCTCCTTGGATGCCTCGACCTCGGCGCTCTCCCGCTCGGCGCGCGCGCCGTACAGCGCGTCGCCGGCGGCCTTGAACCGCGCCCAGAGCGCGTCGTCGGCCTTCTTGCCGGCCCGGCCGGCGGCCTTCCACGAGTCGAGCAGGTCGCGGTAGGCGCCGATCCCGTCCTCGCCCTTCGGAGCGAGCGCCTCGGCGCGTTCGATCAGCGTCGTCTTGTAGGCACGGGCCGACTTGTGCACTTCGTCCAGCTCGGAGTAGAACTCGCGACGCTGCTTGTCGATCGTCGCGCGTGCGGCCCGGAACCGCTTCCACAGGCGCTGGCCGGCCGACTTCGGCAGGCGTGGGCCGTCCTTCTGCTGGGCCTGCCACTGCTCGAACAGGTCGCTCAGCTCGGCGGTCGTCTGCTTCCACTGCACTGTCTGCGGGTCCCGTGCGGCCAGCTGCTCCACTCGCTCGACCAGGGCCGTGCGCTCGGCGATCGCGGCGTCCACCGCCTCGCGGGCGGCCGCGTTCTCCACGGCGGCGGCCTGCTCCAGATCGAGCAGCAGCGCGTCCAGCCGGCGCCGGAGCGCCTCCAGGTCGCCCACGGCCGCGGCATCCACGGTCTTGGCGCGGACCGCGGTCGCGGTGGCGCGCAGATCGGCGGCGGATGCGCCGCCCCCGCGGTGGCGTGCCTCCAGCAGGACGACCTCGCCGGCCAGATCCGCGAACTTCCGCTCGAAATAGGCCAGGGCCTCGGCCGGGGTGCCGTCCGGGTATTCGCCCACGACGCGCCACTGATCGCCCTCGCGGACGGACACCACTCCGGCCTCGTCGACCCGGCCCCACGGCTCGTCCGCGCTGCCGGCGGCAGGGGCGGCGGCGGGCGCCGTCGGCACGGGCGGCGCGCCCACCGGCGGTGCCGGAACGGCACGGGTGGCGGGGGGTCGAGGCCCGGGAACGGGCGGGCGGACAGGAGTGTTCTCTGCGTCGGCAGTCACGGGTTGCACCTCATCACGGCTGGCGCCGTCTGCGGGGGGATGGACGGCTTCCAAGACTAGTACGAGCCGGCCCGGTCGGTTCGCTGGTGCGTCAGTCCGACGGCGTCGGGCTGGGCGAGGGCGGGACGCTCGCCGAGGGAGCGGGACTGACGGTCGCCGTCGGCGTCGGGGTGGCCGCGGGGGCGGGCATGCCGGGTCCGGCGAGGTAGTACGCGGACTGCACGCCGATGATCGCCAGCAGCAGCACGGTGCCGGCCACGGCCCCGATGACGTTGTCGCGCACGCGTCGGCGTTCCTGCTGGGCGTTCAGCTCCTGTCGGGCCCGATACGCCCGCGCCCGCTCGCGCTGGGTGCGCGCGTCCCTCTTGTTCGCCGACGCCACGCCGCCTCCTTCGCCCACCGGTCCGGGCCGTGCCCGGGCAGGCTCGATCCTATGGGCGCGGGCGCCCCGCAGACAAAGACGGGGGTCGTCCCCGGCGGATAGCCTGGGTGGGTGACCACCGTTCCAGGCCTGTTCACCGGGCAGACGCCGCTCGCGGTGCGGATGCGGCCGACCTCGCTGGACGAGGTCGCCGGGCAGCGCCATCTGCTGCGCCCCGGCTCGCCCCTGGTCACGCTGGCCGATCCAGATGCCGCGGCCACGGCATCCGCGTCCGTGATCCTGTGGGGGCCGCCCGGCACCGGCAAGACGACACTGGCCCAGGCGATCGCGCGCTCGTCGGGCCGGCGGTTCGTCGAGCTGTCGGCCGTGACCGCCGGGGTGAAGGACGTCCGCACGGTGATGCAGGAGGCGCTGAACCAGCGCGATCTGTACGGGCAGTCCACGATCCTGTTCCTGGACGAGATCCACCGGTTCACCAAGGCGCAGCAGGACGCCCTGCTGCCGGGGGTGGAGAACGGCTGGGTGGTGCTGATCGCGGCCACCACCGAGAACCCGTCGTTCTCGGTGATCTCACCGCTGCTGTCCCGGTCGCTGCTGCTGACGCTGCAGCCGCTGAGCGACGCGGATCTCGGGATGCTCGTGGACCGGGCGGTCTCAGACCCGCGCGGCCTGGGGGATGCGGTCTCGCTCGATCCCGACGCCCGCGCCGCGCTCATCCGGCTCTCGTCCGGCGACGCACGGCGTGCGCTCACGGCGCTGGAGGCCGCGGCATCCCTGGCCACCCCCGCCGAGGGCGAGGCCCCGGCCGTGGTCACCGCCGACGCCGTCGCCCAGGCCGTCGACAAGGCCCTGCTGCGGTACGACCGGCAGGGCGACGAGCACTACGACGTGATCAGCGCGTTCATCAAGTCGATCCGCGGGTCGGACGTGGACGCCGCGATGCACTACCTCGCCCGGATGATCGAGGCGGGGGAGGACCCCCGGTTCATCGCCCGCCGACTGGTGATCTCCGCATCCGAGGACATCGGCCTGGCCGATCCGCAGGCGCTGCAGATCGCCGTGGCCGCCGCCGACGCGGTGGCCTTCATCGGGATGCCCGAGGGCCGCATCCCGCTCGCCGAGGCCACCGCGTACCTGGCCACGACGGCCAAATCCAACGCCGCCTACCTGGCGATCGACGCCGCCATCGCGGATGTGCGCGCCGGCGGGTTCGGGCGCGTGCCGGTGCACCTGCGCGATGCGCACTACCCCGGCGCCAAGCGCCTCGGCCACGGCAAGGGGTACGTCTACCCGCACGACAGCGAGGTCGGCGTCGCCGCGCAGCAGTACCTGCCCGACGAACTGCGCGGCCGCCGCTATTACGAGCCGAAGGCGCTGGGCGCCGAGCGTGATGTGCAGGCGCGGCTGGAGAAGATCCGCCGCATCCTCGGCGGGCCGTGATGAGCTGGCGTCCGATCCTGGCGGCACTGGCGAATCCGCACGCCCGGCGCGTGTTCGCCGAGCTCGAGCTCGGTGTGGCGCCGAACAGTGCGGGCGCCGCGCTCAGTCCCTCACGGCGTCGGCACACCATGGTGATGCTGCGGAAGGCGGGGATGATCGACGAAGACGGGCGGATCGACGATGACGCGTTCCGCCGCGCGCTTCGCACCCAGGCACGCCCTCCGCGCCCGGCCGGACTTGATCGCTTCTTCCGGCCCGATGGGACGATCGATCGCTACCCGGCACAGGCGGCGGAGCGTAGCGCGCTGCTGGCGCGCGTCGCCGTCGCCGTGCTCGCCCCGGACGAGGTGGTGGATGAACGGGATCTCACCGAGCGGCTGAGGCGATTCACGGCGGATCCGGTCGCGCTCCGACGGTATCTCGTGGACGCGGTACTGGTCGAGCGCACTCCCTCCGGGTCCGAATACGCTCTGGTCGCGCAGCCCGACACAGGCAGCGAGTAGCGGCATCCGTCCCCATGGGTGGGCACCGGATCGCTCGCGCTGTCGAAATCCACATCCGCGTACGCGAATTTCGGGCGCGGACGCAGAAAACGATAGCGCGAACGCGGCAGTGACCGGCCGACGCCGTCTGCTAAGCTAGAGCGGCTCGAAACCGAGTTTTCGGGCATCCCCCTCCTCCTGGAACATCGCCTCGTGCGCCCCGGCGTGCACACCTGGCGGGCGGAGTCGGGCGATACGTCCGCGAGCCGTGAACGACACGGCCGCGTCATCGGAAGGAACACTTCGTGGCTACGAAGTCCCAGGACCGCCGCAAGGTCCGCCTGTCCCGCGCCCTCGGCGTCGCCCTGACCCCGAAGGCCGCGCGCTACCTCGAGAAGCGCCCCTACGGCCCCGGCGAGCACGGTCGCACCAAGCGCAAGCAGGACAGCGACTACGCCGTCCGTCTGCGCGAGAAGCAGCGTCTGCGCGAGCAGTACGGCATCCGCGAGGCGCAGCTGCGCATCCAGTTCGAAGAGGCCCGCCGCAAGGACGGCCTGACCGGTGAGAACCTGGTCGAGCAGCTCGAGCAGCGCCTGGACGCGCTCGTCGTGCGCGCCGGCTTCGCCCGCACCATGGCACAGGCCCGCCAGTTCGTCGTGCACCGTCACATCATGGTCGACGGCCAGCTCGTGGACCGCCCCTCGTTCCGGGTCAAGCCCGGCCAGCTGATCCACGTCAAGCAGCGCAGCGAGGGCACCGAGCCGTTCCAGGTCGCCGCCGCCGGTGGCAACGCCGAGGTGCTGCCCCCGGTCCCGCCGTACCTCGAGGTCGACCTCGACAAGCTGCAGGCCCGCCTCGTGCGTCGCCCGAAGCGCGCCGAGGTGCCCGTGGTGTGCGAAGTGCAGCTCGTGGTCGAGTACTACGCGGCCCGCTGATCCGGCCTCACCTGGCCGCGCAGCGGCCGGGCACGGAGGGCGTCGGGACATCCCGGCGCCCTCCTGGCTTTTCCCCCTACGATGGGGATGCCGCCGCCGCGGCATGGAAGGGAAGACATGAAGAAGCTCCTGTGGTTCCTGTTCGGCATCGCCGGCGGATTCGTGCTGGCGCACTACGTGAACAAGGACCCGCGCGGCCATGAGGTGCTCGCCGAGGTCGACGCCCGCATCTCCGAGTTCACCGACCGGATCGGCGACGCCTACCGCGAGCAGGAATCCCGGCTGACCGCAGCGGTCAGCGAGGCGAAGGATGCCGCCGCCGACATGGCGGCGGCGGTCAAAGACGCCGCGGTCGACGCGACCGCCGCGGTCAAGGACGCCGCCGAGGCCGCCGCCGAGGCGTCCCGCCCGGACGCCTGACCCCCGTCCCGCTCGCATGGCCCTGGGGACCGTTCCGGCCCCCGTTCCCCGCCGACCTCTGGGAAGACATCAATGAAGACCGCTGAGATCGCCCAGCGTTACCTCGACTACTTCGAGAAGAACGACCACGTCATCGTGCCGTCCGCGTCGCTGGTCAGCGACGACCCGTCGATCATGTTCACGATCGCCGGGATGGTGCCGTTCATCCCGTACCTGAGCGGTCTGGTCCCCGCGCCGTTCTCGCGCGTCGCCGACGTGCAGAAGTGCATCCGCACGCTCGACATCGAAGAGGTCGGGCACACCGCCCGGCACGGCACGTTCTTCCAGATGCTGGGCAACTGGTCGTTCGGCGACTACTTCAAGGAAGAGGCGATCGGCTACGCGTGGGAGCTGCTCACCTCGTCCGAGGCGGACGGCGGTCTGGGCTTCGCAGAGCGCGACCTGTGGGTGACCGTCTACGAGGACGACGACGACGCGGCCCGGCTGTGGCAGTCCGTGGCGGGGCTGCCCGCCTCGCGCATCCAGCGGCTGGGCAAAGAGGACAACTACTGGCACACCGGCCAGCCCGGCCCGGGCGGTCCCTGCTCGGAGATCTACTTCGACCGCGGCCCGGCGTACGGGCGGGACGGCGGCCCGGCGGTCGACGACGACCGGTTCACCGAGATCTGGAACCTGGTGTTCATGCAGGAGCGGATCACCAACGTCCGCTCCAAGACCGAGTTCGACGTGGTCGGCCCGCTGCCGCGCAAGAACATCGACACCGGCATGGGGCTGGAGCGAGTCGCCTTCATGAAGCAGGGCGTGCAGAACATGTACGAGATCGATCAGGTCCGGCCGGTGCTGGATCGCGCGGTCGAGTTGTCCGGTCGCCGGTACGGAGCCGACGACGGCGATGACATCCGGTTCCGCGTGATCGCCGACCACGTGCGCTCCTCGCTGATGCTCCTCTCGGACGGCGTCACGCCCTCCAACGAGGGCCGCGGATACATCCTCCGGCGCCTGATGCGCCGCACGGTGCGCGCCATGCGTCTGCTGGGCGTGGACGAGCCGACCTTCCCGGTGCTGTTCGCGGCATCCCGTGACGCGATGAAGTCCGCCTACCCGGTCGTGGAGACGGACTGGGAGCGGATGTCGCAGTACGCCGTCGCCGAGGAGGAGACGTTCCTGCGCACGCTCGCGGCCGGCTCGACGATCCTGGATCTGGCGATCGACGAGACGAAGAAGGCGCACGCCGAGGCCATCAGCGGCCCCGAGGCCTTCCTGCTGCACGACACCTACGGCTTCCCGATCGACCTGACCCTCGAGGTCGCCCAGGAAGCGGGCCTCACGGTGGACCGCGCCGCCTTCGACGCCCTGATGCAGGAGCAGAAGACGCGGGCGAAGGCCGACGCCCGCTCGCGCAAGCGGGCGCTGGCCGACCAGAGCGTGTACCGCGAGTTCCGCGCGCACGGCGAGACCGGCTTCACCGGCTACACCGAGCTGGAGACCGAGTCCCGCGTGCTCGGCATCCTCGTCGACGGCCTGCCGGTCGATCGGGCCACACAGGGCCAGCTCGCCGAGGTGATCCTCGCCGAGACCGCGCTGTACGCCGAATCGGGCGGGCAGGTGGCCGACAAGGGCATGATCGTGGGGCCCGGCTACGAGCTCGAGGTGCTCGACGTGCAGCGTCCCGTGCCCGGGCTGGTCAGCCACACCGTCGAGGTCACGCAGGGCGAGGTCGGAGTCGACCAGCCCGCGACGAGCGTGGTGGATGCCGAGAACCGTCGGGCGGCGGCGCAGGCGCACTCTGCCACCCACCTCGTGCACGCCGCGCTCCGCGACACGCTGGGTCGCACCGCGACGCAGGCCGGGTCGCTCAACCGGGCCGGCTACCTGCGGTTCGACTTCTCCTGGGGCTCGTCGCTGTCGACCGACACGAAGAGCGAGATCGAGGAGATCGCCAACAACGCCGTGCGCGAGAACCTGCAGGTGACCACCCGCGTGCTCCCGCTGGCCGAGGCCAAGGAACTGGGCGCGATGGCGCTGTTCGGCGAGAAGTACGGCAGCACGGTTCGCATGGTCGACATCGGCGGCCCGTGGTCGCGCGAGCTGTGCGCGGGGACCCACGTCGCCTCGTCCGCCGAGGTGGGCCTGATCAGTCTCGTCGGCGAGTCCTCGGTCGGAGCCTCCAATCGCCGTGTCGAGGCGCTGGTGGGTCGGGACGCGTTCCGCGAGCTGGCGGCCGAGCGCGCCCTCGTCGCGCAGCTGACCTCGTCGCTGAAGACGCCGCGTGACCAGCTGCCCGCTCGGATCGCCGACCTCAGCGCACAGCTGAAGGCGGCAGAGAAGAAGATCGCCGCGTTCGAGGCGCGCGCCCTGGCCGACCGCGTCCCCGAGCTGGCCGCGCAGGCGTCGACCACGGGCCGGTTCCGGGTCGTGGGCGAGTCGGTGGGTGGGGTCGCGTCGGCCGACGACGTCCGGTCGCTGGCACTGCAGGTGCGGGACCGGCTCGGCGCCGACGCCGCCGTGGTCGCGCTGGCCGGCGTGGCCGGCGGCCGGCCGGTGGTCATCGTCGCGACGAACGAGGCCGCGCGCGCCGCCGGCGCCCGCGCCGGCGTCCTGGCCAAGTCCGCGGCATCCGTCCTCGGCGGAGGCGGTGGCGGCCGCGACGACGTGGCCCAGGGCGGCGGCACGGACGCCTCGGCCCTGCCGGCGGCGCTGGCGACGGTGCGCTCCGGCCTGGAGAGGGTGTGACCGACTTCCGACGCGGGGTGCGGCTGGCCGTCGACGTGGGCAGGGCCCGGGTCGGGGTGGCGCGGTGCGATCCGGACGGCATGCTGGCCGTTCCGGTGGAGACCGTGCCGCGCGAGCCGGATCCGCTCCCGCGGCTGCTCGCGCTGGCGACCGAGTTCGACGCCATCGAGTTCGTCGTCGGCCTGCCGCTGAACATGAACGGCCAGGACACCGCCTCGACCGCGGATGCGCGGGCCGTCGCGGCCCGGCTGGCCGCGGCATCCGCCGTGCCGGTCCGTCTCGTGGACGAGCGGCTCAGCACGGTCAGCGCACACGCCGTTCTGCGGGCATCGGGCAGAACACAGCGTTCATCTCGTAGCATTGTGGATCAAGTCGCCGCAGTCGTCTTCCTCCAACAGGCTCTCGACATCGAGAAGCGCACGGGACGACCGGCCGGTGATCGTGTCCCCCCCACGCAGGAGCCCGCCTGAAATGTCCGACGCCCGATCCGACGGCGATCCGTTCGCCGAGATGTACGGCCGGCTGCCCGACCCGCGCTCCGGGCGCGCGTCGGCGCCCGGCACGGGCGGGACGCCGCTGTCACGGCGCGAGGCACGCGAAGCGGCCGCACGCGAAGCGGCAGCACGCGAAGCGGCAGCACGCGAAGCGACGGCGCGGCAGGACGCCCCGGCCGCCGACGAGGGCCGGGAGAACCCGGATGTCGCGCCCGGGCCCGTCCGTCGGGGCAATCCCGATCCGGGAGTGCACGCGGGCGGGACGACGGCGGACCGGCCCGAGCTGGCCGACCTGTTCGCGGGCTCGGCGAGCACCGAGGCGCTCGGGACGGTCCCGAAGAAGAAGTCGAAGCGACAGAAGCGCCGCGGTCGGTGGATCGGGCTCGCGGTCGTCCTCGTGGTGCTGGTCGGCATCGGCGGCGCCGGCTGGTACGTGTGGGACACGTATCAGGACAACATCCGCTCGATCATGGGATGGGAAGAGCCCAAGGACTACGAGGCGGGACAGGCCCACGGCGAGGCGCTGGTGACCATCGTCAGCGGTGACAACGGCAGCTCCATCTCGCGGACGCTCGCCTCGGCCGGGGTGACGAAGACCCCCGAGGCGTTCTACAGCATGCTCATCAGCACCGGGCAGAGCCCGACCTTCTACCCGGGCGTGTACAAGCTGCAGAAGAAGATGACCTCCGCCGCCGCGCTGAAGACCCTCGAGGATCCCGCTTCGAAGCTGGAGAACTCGGCGCTGATCCGCGAGGGCGTCACCGAGGAGACGATCCTGAAGAACCTGTCCGAGACGCTGAAGATCCCGCTGGAGGACTTCCGGGCCGCGACCAAGGATCCCTCGAAGTACGGGGTGAAGGCCGACAGTCTCGAGGGCTGGCTGTTCCCCGCCATGTACACGTTCGATCCGGGCGCCACCGCGACCGACGTGATCAAGACCATGGTGGCGCGCACCGTGCGATCGCTGGACGACGCCGGGGTCCCCGAGAGCGACCGGCAGCGGATCCTCACCATCGCCTCCATCATCCAGCGAGAGGCGCGCTCGTCCGACGACTTCTACAAGGTGTCGCGGGTGATCGAGAACCGCCTCAAGCCGAACAACCAGGAGACGTTCGGCAAGCTGCAGATGGATTCCACCGCGCAGTACGGCTACGGCGAGATGCACGACGGGACCGCCAGCTCGAGCCAGGCCGCGCTGGACGACGACAACCCGTGGAACACCTACGTGCACACCGGGCTGCCGGTCGGCCCCATCTCCAGCCCGGGCGACACCGCGATCGACGCGGCGATGCACCCCGCCGACGGTCCGTGGATGTACTTCGTCACGGTGAACCTCGACACCGGTGAGACCGTCTTCAGCGCGACCTACGCCGAGCAGCAGAAGGCGATCGGCCAGATGCAGACGTGGTGCCGGGCCCACCCGGACTCGGGATGCTGAGCGAGGCGGACCGGCTCGAGGTCTGGGGCGACCCGATCGCACACAGCCTGTCGCCGGCGCTGCACACGGCTGCCTACGCCGCGCTCGGACGGGACTGGTCGTACGGGCGACGCCGCGTGGACGCGGCATCCTTCGCCGGCGAGTTCACCGGACTCGACCGACGCTGGCGGGGCCTGTCGCTGACGATGCCGCTGAAGGCCGCGGCCTTCGCCGCGGCCCGCGCACGCGACCGCGCGGCGACCCTGTCCGGCGCGGTGAACACGCTGCTGCTCGCCCCCGACGGGCCCCGAGGGTTCAACACGGATGTCGGAGGCATCGTCGCCGAGCTGTCCGGGCAGGACCTTGCCGACATCGGCCGGGCGCGGATCGTCGGCGCCGGGGCCACCGCCACCTCGGCCCTGCTCGCGCTGGCCGAGCTCGGCGTGCGCGACGTGGATGTCGCCGCCCGCCGCCCGTCCGCGGCGGCGCCGCTGGAGGCACTGGGCGCGCACCTCGGCGTGCGGGTGCAGGTGCACGGGCTGGACGGGCCGGGCGCGCCGGTCCCGCTGACGTTCGCCACCCTTCCGGGCGGCGCGGCGCTGGACGAGGCCGCCGCGGACGCGCTGGCGAGCGGGGGCGGCGTCCTGTACGACGTGGTGTACGGGCACTGGCCGACCGCCCTCGCGCAGGCATGGGAGCGGCGCGGTCAGCGTGCCGTGCCGGGCCTGGGCATGCTCATCGGGCAGGCGCTGCTGCAGGTGCGGATCTTCGCCTCCGGCGAGCCGACCGAGCCGCTGCCGGACGAGGCCGCGGTGCTGACGGCCATGCGGACGGCCGTCATCGACGTCTGAGCGCGCCCGCCGGCATGGGAGACTGGGGGAATGCTCCGCGTGCTCACGGCCGGCGAATCGCACGGCCCCGAACTGGTCGCCCTGATGGAGGGACTGCCCGCCGGCGTCCCCGTCTCGCGGGCGGCCATCCAGGCCGACCTCGCGCGCCGCAAGCTCGGGTACGGGCGCGGCTCGCGGATGAAGTTCGAAGAGGATGAGCTGACCATCTCGACCGGGGTGCGCTTCGGTCTGAGCCTGGGCAGCCCGATCGCGCTGCGCATCGGCAACACCGAGTGGCCGAAGTGGACCGAGGTGATGAGCGCCGAGCCGGTGGAGCTGACCGACCGCTCACGCGGTCGCGGCGCCCCCCTGACCCGCCCGCGCCCCGGACACGCCGATCTGGTCGGCATGCAGAAGTACGGCTTCGACGAGGCCCGCCCGATCCTGGAGCGCGCGAGCGCGCGGGAGACGGCGGCGCGCGTCGCCCTGGGCGCGGTGGCCCGCGCGTTCCTGGGCGAGCTGGGGATCCGGCTGGTCAGCCACACCCTGTCGATCGGGACGGTGCAGGTGCCCGAGGCGGCGCCGCTGCCGGTGCCCGACGATGTGGACGCCCTGGATGCCGATCCGCTGCGCTGCCGGGATGCCGCCACCAGCGCACGCATGGTGGAGGAGGTGGACGCGGCCCGCAAGGACGGCGACACCCTGGGCGGCATCGTCGAGGTCCTCGCGTACGGGCTGCCGCCCGGGCTCGGATCGCACGTGCAGTGGGACCGCCGGCTGGACGGACGCCTCGCCCAGGCGCTGATGAGCATCCAGGCGATCAAGGGCGTGGAGATCGGCGACGGCTTCCAGACCACCCGGCGACGGGGCTCGGCCGCGCACGACGAGCTGTTCGCCGAGGCGTCCGGCATCACCCGGGCCACCGACCGCGCGGGCGGCACCGAGGGCGGCATGTCCACCGGCACGGTGCTGCGCGCCCGAGCCGGGATGAAGCCGATCGCGACCGTGCCGCACTCGCTGCGCACCGTGGACGTCGCCACCGGCGACACCGCGTCGGCCCACCATCAGCGTTCCGACGTGTGCGCCGTGCCGGCGGCGGGCGTGGTCGCCGAGGCGATGGTCGCGCTCGTGCTGGCCGAGGTCGTCCTGGAGAAGTTCGGCGGCGACAGCGTGGAGGAGACCCGACGCAACGTCGAGGCGTACCTCGCGGCCATTCCGGCCACGCTGCGCACGAGCGATGTGAGCGATCCCGACCTGCTGCGGCCATGACGGCGCGCAGCGCGGTCCTGATCGGCCCGATGGGGGCCGGCAAGACCAGCATCGGGCGCAAGGCGGCCAAGCAGCTGGGCGTGCGCTTCTTCGACACCGACATCGCCGTCGCCCGCGTGCACGGCCCGATCCCCGAGATCTTCGCGACCGGCGGCGAGCAGCGCTTCCGCGACCTGGAGCGGGTCGCGGTCCGCGAAGGACTGGCCGGCGGCGGGATCGTCGCCCTCGGCGGCGGGGCGATCCTGCATCCCGACACGCGCACCGACCTCGCGCAGCATCCCGTGGTGCTGCTGACCGTCGACCTGCGCACGGTCTCCGGCCGCATCCGCACGACATCGCGTCCGCTGCTGCAGGGCGACGACGCCCTCGGCCGCTGGGCGCAGGTCGCCGCCGAGCGGGCCGAGCTGTACGCGCGGCTGGCGGACGTGGCGATCGACACCTCCACCGGGCACATCCGCGACATCGTCGCGAACGTGGCCGGGTGGGTGCGCACACGATGGAGCCAAGACGATGCCGCATCGGCGGCGCAGGAGGGAACGGCATGACGGATCAGACGGTGGTCACCGTCGCGGGCGAGCGCCCGTACGACATCACGGTGGGCCGGGGGATCGTGCGGGAGAAGCTGCCGCAGGCGATCCCCGAGGCGGCGCGGAAGGTGCTCATCGTGCACCAGCCGTCGCTGGCGACCGCCGCTGGGCAGCTGCGCGAGACACTCGCCGAGGGCGGACGCGAGGTGCTGCTGGCCGAGATCCCGGATGCCGAGCCCGGCAAGCGCGTCGAGGTGGCGGCCTTCTGCTGGCAGGTCATGGGCCAGGCCGACTTCACCCGCACGGATGTCGTGATCGGGTTCGGCGGGGGAGCGGTGACCGATCTGGCCGGCTTCGTCGCGGCGACCTGGCTGCGCGGCGTCGAGGTGATCCAGCTGCCGACCACCGTCCTGGGCATGGTCGATGCCGCCATCGGCGGCAAGACCGGGATCAACACCGCCGAGGGAAAGAACCTCGTCGGCGCGTTCTGGCCGCCGCACGCGGTGATCTGCGATCTGGAGCTGCTGGACTCGCTGCCGTCGAACGAGCGGGTCGCCGGCTTCGCCGAGGTGGTCAAAGCCGGGTTCATCCGGCATCCCGAGATCCTGGAGATCATCGAGGCCGATCCGCAGGCGGCCGTGGATCCCACGACCGAGGCCTTCCGTCGGTGCATCGAACTGGCGATCCGGATGAAGGCCCAGGTGGTCGGCGAGGATCTGCGCGAGGCCGGGCTGCGGGAGGTCCTCAACTACGGCCACACCCTGGGCCACGCGATCGAATTCGCCGAGCGATACCAGTGGCGGCACGGAGCGGCCGTCAGCGTCGGGATGATGTACGCGGCGGAGCTCTCCCGCCTGGCCGGGCGCCTCTCGGATGCCTCGGTCGACCGGCACCGCAGCATCCTGTCCAGCCTCGGCCTGCCCACCACCTACCGGGCGGGCGCGTGGCAGCAGTTGCTGGCCACCATGCGCCGGGACAAGAAGGCGCGCGGCGCGATGCTGCGCTTCGTCGTGCTCGACGAGATCGGGCGACCGACCGTGATGCAGGCGCCGGACGAGTCTCTGCTGTTCGCCGCCTATCAGGAGATCGGGGCGTAGCGCCTCGCCGGCCGCGACGCGGGCGCGCTCTATCCCGGGCTGTGTTCCTGCCCCGTCCCAGCGCAATTTCGCCCTGGTCTGGTCGTTCGGCCAGGGTCTGGTCATTGCCCTCTCGCAGGCTCACCAGTTGATCCGCGGGACGGATCAACTGGTGAGTCTCGGGACAGGACATGACGGACCCGGCGAACGCGGGCCGCGTGGCGCCGGCGTGCGCGTGGCGCTGGGGAACGCCGAGCCGGGGTTGCCGAGCGATGTCGGCGGCGAGCGGCAGGATGTGCGCATGCCGCAGACGAACAGCCCCGAGACGACGTCGGGCGACGAGATCGACGTGTCCGGCTACGTGCGCCGTGCGCGGCGCCTCGCCGACCTGAGCCAGCGGGATCTCGCGCAGCTCGTCGCGGTCGGCCAGTCGACGATCGCCCGCGTGGAGAGCTGCGGCGAGATCGATGTTCGCACGCTTGCGCGCATCCTCGCCGTCGCGAACCTGCGCCTCGCCGTCGTCGACCGACAGGGCGGCGAGGTGCGGCCGATGCCGGCCGACGTGCTCCGCGATCGAGCGGGCCGGCGCCGGCCCGCGCACCTCGACGTGCACGCGCGACCCGACACTCCGACCGTCAAGATGCTGCTGCACAGCGCCGACCCGGTACCGCCCGGCGGTTCATGGCACCACCTCAGGAAGGAGCGGGATCGGATACGCGCGAAGTCCGGGCGCGGCCCGACCGACGAGCAGCTGAGCGCGGGTGTCGTCCGAGCGCGGCGGCTCCGAAAGCGACGCTAGGGTGATGGCGTGAACACTGCGCGCCGCCTGCTGCTCGTGAACGGCCCGAACCTGAACCTGCTGGGCGTGCGCGAGCCGGACCTCTACGGGACGGCCACCCTCGCCGACGTCGAGCGGATCGCCACGGATGCCGCGGCCCGGCACGGCTTCGAGGTCCGCGCGGTGCAGAGCAGCCACGAAGGTGTCCTGCTCGACGCGATCCACGCGGCGCGGCAGGACTGCGCCGGCATCGTCATCAACCCCGGCGGCCTGACACACACCTCGGTCATCCTCCGCGACGCCCTGTCCGGCGTCGCGCTGCCGGTGGCCGAGGTCCACATCTCCGACGTCAACGCGCGCGAGGAGTTCCGGCGCTTCTCGTACGTGGCCGACGTCGCTGCGGTGCACGTGATCGGCGAGGGCGTTCAGGGGTACGCGACCGCGGTGGACCTGCTCGTCGACGTGATCGCCGGGCGCGCCGAAGGCTGAGGCCCGGCGCCGCGGTCAGGCCGGCTGCGGCGCGGGCACGGCGACGACCCGCCGCCCGGGCAGGGTCAGGCACACCCCGATCGCGACCACGGTGAAGCCGACCGCCCACCAGAACGCGACGTCGAACCCGCTCGCCAGCGCCGCCAGGTCGGTCGCGCCGCCGGTCGCGTTCTCCAGGATCACGGCCAGGACCGCCGTCCCGAACGCGCCGCCGACCTGCTGGGCGAGACGGGTGATGATGCTCGCGTGCGGCACCTCGCTGCGCTCCAAGCCGACGAAGGCCACCGACATCACCGGGATCATGACCGCGCCCATGCCGAACCCGCGCACCAGCAGCACGGCCATCAGCCACCAGTCGTTCGTGGCGGCGCCGGCCAACGCGAACGGGATCGTGGCGGCGCCCATCACGATGAACCCGCCGATCGAGACGGCGCGGGCCCCGATCGAGTCGGTGAGACGCCCGGCGAGCGTGCGGCTGAGCAGGGCGCCGACCCCCTGCGGGATGAGCAGCAGCGCCGCGGTCAGCGCGTCCGTGCCGCGCACGATCTGGAAGAACAGCGGCAGGAGCAGCATCGCCCCGTAGAGCGAGGCCCCGGACAGGAAGAGCACGGCGGATGACGAGGCCACGGCGCGGCGGCGCAGGAGCCCGATGTCGACCAGGGCCGCGGCCGGGCGGCGCACCTGCGAGATCACGAAGGCGGCCGCGAAGGCGAGACCCGCCGTGACCGGGAGCCACGCGTCGGTGCGCGTGAATCCGCCGTCGCCGCTCACGTTCGACAGGCCGTAGAGGATGCCGACCAGGGCGGGGGAGACCAGGAGCAGGCCGAGCCAGTCGAGCACGGGACGGTCGCGCGGCTCGTCGGCCGGGACGAACTTCCACGCGAGCGCGAGGCCGACCAGGCAGAACGGCACGTTGACCCAGAAGATCCAGCGCCAGTCGAGGAAGTTGAGGATGAGACCGCCGATCGTCGGTCCCAGGATCGGGCCGAGCGCGGCGGGCAGGCTCACCATCGCCATCAGCCGGCCGAGGCCGGCTCCACCGGGCACCTGCTGGACGGCCAGCGTGGCCATCAGCGGCATCATGAGCCCGCCGCCGATGCCCTGCAGCACGCGGAATGCGATCAGGCTCGGGGCATCCCAGGCGAGCGAACACGCGATCGAGGCGACGAGGAAGATCGTCAGCGCGATCATCCACAGCCGCTTCCCGCCGATCCGCGCCTGCGCCCAGCCGACCACCGGAATGGCTACGCCGAGGGCGAGGAGGTAGGCGGTCGTCACCCACTGGATGGTGCTGACCGGGACGTCGAGGTCGACGGCGAGGGTCTTCAGCGCGATGCTCATGATCGTGCTGTCGAAGATGACCGCCAGGCCCCCGACCATCAGGACCAAAGCGGTCACGATGGCGCGGCGCGGGACGACCGGAGCAGATGTGTCCGACACGGGAGACTCCTTCATAAGATACGCGAGTGTATCTAGAAGGGGAGTGTACGCCGATCGGATAAGATACACAAATGGATCTTGAACAGGATGTCCCGGCCCGCCGCCGCCGGGGTGAAGAGCTCGAACAGGCCATCCTGCAGGCCGGCTGGGACCAGCTGCTGGAGGGCGGATACCCGGGGTTCACGATCGACGCGGTCGCCGAGCGGGTGCAGACGAGCCGATCGGTGATCTATCGGCGGTGGGCCGACCGGCAGCAGCTGCTGGACGCGACCCTCTCGTTCGGATTGAACCAGGGCAGGCTGCCCACCCCCGACACGGGCACCCTGCGCGGCGATGTGCTGGCACTGCTGCGCACATCCAACGCCGCCCGCAGCGCGATCGCACCGCTGCTGAGCGTCTTCATGGGGTCGTACTACGCCGAGTCGGGCCGCACGTTCGCCGACGTGCGCCGCAGCGCGTTCGGTGAGCGCGCCGGGACGTCGATGGACATCGTCCTGGAGCGCGCCATCGCGCGGGGGGAGGTCGACCCGGCGCGGCTGACGCCGCGGGTGCGGTCGGTGGCGTCCGATCTGTTCCGCCACGACCTGCTGATGACGGCCGCCCCGCTGTCCGACGAGGCGCTGGTGGCCATCGTGGACGAGGTCTTCCTGCCGCTCGTGCGGGCCTGAGTCCGGCACCGGCCGCTCTTCCCGTAGAATCGACTGTCGGCCGCGCGCACACGGCGCTGCGCCCGCACGTGAGAATCCCCGACGAACGGAACCCCGGCACATGGCATCCACCGCAGACATCCGCAACGGCGTGGTCCTGAACCTCGACGGACAGCTCTGGAGCGTCGTGGAGTTCCAGCACGTCAAGCCGGGCAAGGGCGGCGCGTTCGTGCGCACCAAGCTGAAGAACGTCGTCAGCGGCAAGACGAACGACAAGACCTTCAATGCGGGGTCGAAGGTCGAGATCGAGAACGTCGACCGCCGCGATTTCACGTACCTGTACGGCGACGGCGACGGGTTCGTGTTCATGGACGCCGCCGATTACGACCAGATCACCGTGCCGGCGACCGTGGTCGGCGATGCCAAGAACTTCATGCTGGAGAACCAGCAGGTCACCATCGCGCTGCACAACGGCTCGCCCCTGTACGTCGAGCTGCCGGCCTCGGTGATCCTGGAGATCACCTACACCGAGCCGGGACTGCAGGGCGACCGCTCGTCGGCCGGCACGAAGCCGGCCACGGTCGAGACCGGCTACGAGATCCAGGTGCCGCTGTTCCTGGAGACCGGCACGAAGGTCAAGGTGGACACCCGCACGGGCGACTACCTCGGCCGTGTGAACTGAACCGGCGGTCCGACCGCCGATGAGCGCACGCACCAAGGCGCGCAAGCGCGCCCTGGACATCCTGTTCCAGTCCGACGTCCGCGACGAGCCGATCGCCAGCATCCTCGCCGCCGAGGCGAAGCGCGCCGCGGGCGAACCCGCGCGCGAGGCCTCCTGGCTGTACGCGCGCGAGATCGTCGACGGCATCATCGACAACCGCGACGAGATCGACGAGCAGATCACCACCTTCGCCAAGGACTGGTCGCTGGCCCGGATGCCGGCGGTCGATCGTGCGCTGCTGCGCATCGGCTCGTGGGAGATCCTGTACAACGAGCACGTGCCCACCGCGGTCGCGATCGACGAGGCGGTGGAACTGGCCAAGGAGTTCTCCACCGAGGAGTCCGGCGCGTTCGTCCATGGAGTCCTGGCCCGGATCGCCCGCTCGTCCTGAGCCTCCGCCGGTGTCAGTGCCAGTGTCTGCGCCCCTCGCCCCCGATGACGCCGGTCGCCGCGGCCGCCCCGTGGCGCCCGGCTGGCGCGACCTGGTCGAAGCCTCCCCGGCGGCCCGGTCGCGAGGGACGGCCCTCGCGCTGGGGGTCGAGCTGCGCCAGCGGCACCCCCGCGGGCGCACGCAGTGGGCGCCGCGCCGCGTCGAGACCGCCACTGCGCGCAGCATCGCCACCGTCGGCGGCGAGCTGCTGGTCGGACTCCGGCCGCTGCAGCGCAGCACCGCGACCGGCAACTGGATCCGCGGCGAGGCGTCCTGGGACGCGATCCGCCGCGGCGGCCCCGGGTTCGACCCGGCCCACACGCGCTGGCTCGCCGAGCTGCACAGCATCGCGCACGACACCTTCTCGCTGGGGCCGCTGGCAGACGCCTCCGACTGGCTGACGCTGGACACGATCGCCTCGTCGCTGCTCTGGCCGCACCTGGCGGCCGCCGCAGCCCTCGGCATCCCCCTGGTGCCCACCGCGAAGGGGCAGGAGGTGCGGCTGGCCGATACGGCGACGGCGGCCGTCCACATCGCGCGCGAGGGCGAGGCGCTGGTCCTGTCGCCTCGGATCACCGTCGACGGCGCGCCGGTCACGCCTGAGACCGTCCGGCCGGTCGGGAGGACGGGACTGTACGCGTACACCGTGGTCCGCTCCACGGTCGCTCTGGCCCTCGCGCCGGTGGCCCTGGACGAGCCCGTCGTCGGGCTGCTGGCCTCGCCGGCGCCGCTGATAGTGCCGGGCGACGAGGTGGACGCGTTCCTGCGCACCGGGTACCCGCGACTGGCCCGGCGCACGACGATCACGACCGACGCCGCCCTGCCGCTGCCCGAGCTCGAACCGCCCGTCCTCGAGATCGCGGGGCACTTCCGGCCGCGCGACCGCGTCGAGTACGAACTGGAATGGCGCTACCCGGACGGCACCCGGCATCGCCCGGGGGAGGATGCCGCGGCCGACCGGGACGCCGAGGCCGAGACGGCGATCCTGGACCGGGTGGCCCAGACGTGCGAGGCCGCGGCATCCGCCCCGCTGGCCGCGCAGGGGAGCTTCGACGGGATCGAGGCGGCCGAGTTCGCGTCCCGGCTGCTGCCCGCGCTCGAAGGACTCGACGGTGTGGTGGTGCGGACCACGGGCCGCCGTCGCGCCTACCGCGAGCTCACCGGCGATCCGCAGATCACCGTCACGACGGTGGAGAGCACCGATGCGGACTGGTTCGACCTCGGCGTGATCGTGACCATCGACGGGCGCAACATCCCGTTCGCCCCGCTGTTCTCGGCGCTGGCGACCCGACGGACCAAGCTGCTGCTGTCGGACGGCGGCTACTTCTCGCTGAAGCATCCCGCGCTGGATCGTCTGCGCGAGCTGATCGACGAGTCCTCGGACCTCGCCGAATGGGAGACCGGTCCGCGGATCAGCCGGTATCAGACCACCCTCTGGGAGGACTTCGAGGACCTCGCCGACGTGGCCGAGCCCGCCGTGTCGTGGCGGGCGACCGCCGAAGGGCTGCGCGACGTCGACCGGATCGAGCCGACGCCGGTCCCGCAGATGCTGCAGGCCCCGCTGCGCCCGTATCAGCGCGCCGGCTTCGACTGGCTGGCCTTCCTGTGGCGCCACCGGCTGGGCGGGATCCTCGCCGACGACATGGGCCTGGGAAAGACGGTGCAGACGCTCGCCCTTCTCGCCCACGCCCGCGAGACCGGCGAGCGCCGCCCGTTCCTGGTCGTCGCACCGACCTCGGTGCTGCCCACCTGGCGCGCCGAGGCGGCGAAGTTCGCCCCCGAGCTGAACGTACGGCTGGTCGAGACCACAGGGCGCGTCTCGGACCCACCGGGCCGGGACGCACCCGCCGCGGACGTCGTGGTCACCTCGTACGCGCTGCTGCGCCTGGACGAGGCGGCATACGCCGGCGTGGAGTGGGCGGGGATCATCCTCGACGAGGCGCAGTTCGTGAAGAACCCGGCCACCAAACTGCACAAGGCGGTCACGGCGCTGCGCGCCGACGCCGTCTACGCGATCACCGGCACGCCGATGGAGAACGGGCTGGGCGAGCTGTGGGCGATCCTGTCGCTGACGGCGCCGGGCCTGTTCCCCTCCGCGCGCCGCTTCCGCGAGGAGTACATCGGGCCGATCGAGAAGGGCAAGGTGCCCGAGAACCAGGAGGGGGCGCCGTATCGCGCCGCACGGCTGGCACGCCTGCGGCGGCGGATCCGCCCGCTCGTGCTGCGCCGCACGAAGGAGCTGGTCGCCGCCGAGCTGCCCCCGCGACAGGAGCAGCAGCTCGTGGTCGAGCTCGCCCCCGCTCACCGTGCGCTCTACGACACGACGCTGCAGCGCGAACGGCAGAAGGTGCTGGGCCTGCTGGACGACCTGGACCGCAACCGGTTCATCGTCTTCCGCTCGCTCACCCTGCTGCGGCTGATGAGCCTGGCCCCGGCGCTGGTCGACCCGGTGCACGCCCGTCTTCCGTCGGCGAAGCTGGACGCGCTGATCGATCAGCTCGCCGAGCTGGCCTCGGAAGGGCACCGCGCGCTCGTGTTCAGCCAGTTCACGTCGTTCCTGCAGCTGGCCGCCGATCGGCTCCAGACCGCCGGCATCCGGCACGAGTACCTGGACGGCTCGACCCGCCGCCGCGGCGACGTGATCGACGCGTTCCGCTCCGGGGATGCGCCGGTGTTCCTCATCAGCCTGAAGGCCGGCGGATTCGGCCTGACCCTCACCGAGGCCGACTACGTCTTCCTGCTGGATCCCTGGTGGAACCCGGCCGCCGAGGCGCAGGCGGTGGACCGCACGCACCGGATCGGGCAGACCCGCAACGTGTTCGTGTACAAGATGATCGCGGCGGGGACGATCGAGGAGAAGGTGGTCGCCCTGCAGCAGCGCAAAGCGCGCCTGTTCCGGTCGGTGATGGATGACGGAGACGCCTTCGCGCAGACCCTGAGCGCCGACGACATCCGCGGTCTGTTCGAATCCTGAGCAGCGAGCGCCGCGTAGACTTTCACGGCGACGACCCAGGAGGAGTGTCATGCGGATCACCGGCCTCGGCCATGCCGGCATGTTCATCGAGACAGCCGGCGGAAGCATCATCTGCGACCCGGTGCTCGGCCCCAGCTTCTACGGCTCGTGGTTCCCGTTCCCCGACAACCGCGGGCTCGACTGGGAGCGCTTCGGACAGGCCGACTTGCTGTACATCTCGCATCGGCACCGCGATCACTTCGATCCGCGGCTGCTGCAGACGTACATCCGCAAGGACATCCCGGTGCTGCTGCCGGACTACCCGACCGACGACCTCGAGGACGACATCCGCGCCCTCGGCTACACGAACATCGTCTACACGCAGGCCGGCGTGCCCCTGCGGTTCGGCGAGCTGAATCTGATGGTCACCCCGCTGCGCGCGCCCAGCGACGGCCCGATCGGCGACTCATCGCTGTCGCTCGATGACGGCACCGCCAGCATCCTGAACCAGAACGACTCGCACCCGCTCGACCTCGAGAAGCTGCTGAGCTTCAGCAAGCCCGACGCGTACTTCACCCAGACCTCCGGAGCGATCTGGTGGCCGATGGTCTACGACCTGCCGCTTCAGGCCAAGCAGAACTTCGCGCGGCTCAAGCGCGATGCGCAGAACAAGCGCGCGATGTACTACATCGACAAGGTCGACGCGGAGCATGTGTTCCCGATGGCGGGCCCGCCGATGTTCCTGCGCGACGAGCTGTTCCGCTTCAACGGCTGGGGGAGCGAGGACGACTCGATCTTCACCGACCAGGCGCAGTTCCTCGAGCACATGCGCGAGCAGCGTCCGCAGCAGAAGGGGCATCTGTTCGTCCCGGGCACCCAGGTCGACCTGGACCACGGCGATATCGCGGTCACCCAGACGCTGTACACGGATGCCGAGATCGAGCGGATCTTCTCGGACAAGTGGGGCTACCTCGCCGAGCAGCGCGCGGGACGCCAGCAGGAGCTGCGCGACGAGCAGGCCTCCCGGGCCGCCGTGCTCGCTCCGACCGAGATGCTCGCCGCGCTGAAGGAGTGGTGGGAGCCGCTGCTGCGCAAGTCCCGCACGATCCGGCTCGGCGTCGGCGGACCGGTGCGGATGACCATCGGCGAGCTGGACCTGGTGGTCGACTTCCCCCGCGCGAAGGTGCGCGAGTACGCCGGCGAGGACTGCGAGTTCTGGTACACGATCGGCGCCGACCTGGTCTCGACCAACATCCGCGATCACGAGATCGACTGGTCGAACTCGATCTTCCTGTCGATGCAGTTCAGCGCCGGTCGCAAGGGCAAGTTCAACGAGTTCATCTACACGTTCTTCAAGTGCCTCTCGGCCGACCGCATCGAATATGTGGAGAACTGGTACTCCGAGCAGACCGACACCAGCGAGGACGTGCAGCTGGGCGACTGGGTGGTGCAGCGTCGCTGCCCGCACCTGCGCGCGGACCTGTCCAAGACCGGGAAGATCGAGGACGGGGTCCTGACCTGCAGCATGCACGACTGGAAGTGGGACCTGGCCAGCGGCCGCTGCCTGACCACCCAGGGGCATCCCATCCGGTCTCGCGACGTCGAGGACGAGCTGGGCCGCGAAGCGACGGTGCCCGCCGGCTGAGCCGATAGACTCGGATCACCCAGCAACCTTTAACCCCGTCCCGTGAGGCGGAGAAGGGAGCGACGATGAGCACGCGCACCGTGCCTCCTCGCGTCGTTTTGCAGAGTGCCGACATCAGACGCGCACTGACTCGGATCTCGCACGAGATCCTGGAGTCGAACAAGGGCGCACAGGACCTCGTCATCCTCGGCATCCCCACCCGCGGCGTCACGCTCGCCGAGCGCATCGCGACCCTCGTGGGCGAGGTGGGCGGGGTGGCGGTCCCGGTGGGATCCGTGGATGTCACGATGTACCGCGACGATCTGCACCGGCATCCCACCCGCGCCCCGCAGCGCACGCAGATCCCGCCCGGGGGCCTGGACGGACGCACGGTCGTGCTCGTGGACGACGTGCTGTTCTCCGGACGCACCATCCGCGCCGCCCTGGACGCCGTCGGCGACATCGGGCGCCCCGCCGCCGTGCGCCTGGCGATCCTGGTCGACCGCGGGCACCGCGAGCTGCCCATCCGACCCGACTTCGTCGGCAAGAACCTGCCCAGCGCGCGGGACGAGCGGGTCAACGTCCGGCTCGTCGAGATCGACGGCGCCGAGGAGGTGACGATCGGATCATGAGGCATCTGCTGGACACCAAGACGCTCAGCAGGTCCGACGCGCTGCGCATCCTCGACGTCGCCGAGGACATGGCCGACACCCAGCAGCGCGAGGTCAAGAAGCTGCCGACCCTGCGCGGCAAGACCGTCGTCAACCTCTTCTTCGAGGACTCCACCCGCACCCGCATCTCGTTCGAGGCCGCCGCCAAGCGGCTCTCCGCGGACGTCATCAACTTCTCCGCGAAGGGCTCCTCGGTCTCCAAGGGCGAGTCGCTGCAGGACACCGCGCAGACCCTCCAGGCGATGGCGGCGGATGCCGTCGTGGTCCGGCACGCCGGCTCGGGCGCACCGCGCACGCTGGCCACCAGCGGCTGGATCAGCGCCGGCGTGGTCAACGCCGGCGACGGGACGCACGAGCATCCCACGCAGGCGCTGCTGGATGCGTTCACCCTGCGCAAGCGCCGGCACGGCGCCGGCAGCCGGGGCCGCGACCTGGAGGGGATGCGCGTGACGATCGTCGGCGACATCCTGCACTCACGGGTCGCACGCTCGAACGTGTGGCTGCTGCGAACGCTGGGCGCCCAGGTGACGCTGGTGGCACCGCCCACCCTGATCCCGCAGGATGTCTCGGCCTGGCCGGTCACGGTAGGCTACGACCTCGACGAGGCCGTGGCCGCGGCCCCGGACGCGCTGATGATGCTGCGCATCCAGGGCGAGCGCATGAATGCCGCATATTTCCCCACCGAACGGGAGTATTCCCGGCGATGGGGGCTGACTCCGGAGCGCTTCGAGGCGCTGCCGGAGGGTACGATGATCATGCATCCCGGGCCCATGAACCGGGGCTTGGAGATCTGCGCGCAAGCCGCCGACTCGCCCCGCTCGACCGTGCTCGACCAGGTGACCAACGGCGTGTCGGTGCGGATGGCCGTGCTGTACCTGCTGCTGGCGGGGGAGCGGGACGCGCCGCAGGACGCGCAGCCGCGCACGGACGAGAAGGAGGACGCACGATGACCGAGGTCCTCCTGATCCGCGGCGCACGGATCGAGGGCGGCGAGACCGCCGACATCCTGATCGACGGTGCGCGCATCGCCGAGGTCGGCGTGGGGCTCACGCACGCCGGCGCCCGCGAGATCGACGCGGCGGGGCTGCTGGCACTGCCCGGCCTGGTCGATCTGCACACCCACCTGCGCGAACCCGGGTACGAGGCATCCGAGACGGTGCTCACCGGGTCGAGGGCGGCCGCCGCGGGCGGCTATACCGCGATCTTCGCGATGCCCAACACCTCGCCGGTCGCCGACACCGCCGGCGTGGTCGAGCAGGAGCTGGCGCTCGGCGAGGCCGCCGGCCTGGTCACGGTGCAGCCGATCGGCGCGGTCACGGTGGGGCAGAACGGCGAGCGCCTCGCCGAGCTCGGCGCCATGGCCTCGTCCCGCGCCCGGGTCCGGGTGTTCAGCGACGACGGCTTCTGCGTCGCCGACCCGCTGATCATGCGCCGGGCCCTGGAGTACGTGAAGGCGTTCGACGGCGTCATCGCCCAGCACGCCCAGGACCCGCGCCTGACCGAGGGTGCCCAGATGAACGAGGGCACCGTCTCGGCGGAACTGGGCCTGGCCGGCTGGCCGGCGGTGGCCGAGGAGTCGATCATCGCCCGCGACGTGCTGCTGGCCGAGCACGTCGGCTCGCGCCTGCACGTGTGCCATCTGTCCACCGCCGGGTCGGTGGACCTGATCCGGTGGGCGAAGAAGCGCGGCATCGCCGTGACCGCCGAGGTCACGCCGCACCACCTGCTGCTGACCGACGAGCTGGTCCGCGGCTATGACGCGCGGTACAAGGTCAACCCGCCGCTGCGCCGGGACGAGGACGTGCAGGCGGTGCGCGAGGGGCTGGCCGACGGCACGATCGACATCGTCGCCACCGACCACGCGCCGCATCCCGCCGAGGCCAAGGCGTGCGAGTGGCAGGCCGCCGCCAACGGGATGGTCGGATTGGAGTCGGCCCTGCGGGTCGTGCACAGCGCCATGGTCCAGACCGGGCTGCTGGACTGGCCGGACGTGGCCCGGGTGATGTCGCGCACGCCCGCGCGCATCGGGCGGCTCGCCGGACACGGACGGCCGATCGCGGCGGGCGAGCCGGCCGAGCTGACCCTGTACGACCCGGCCGCCGGCGGGGTCTTCACCGCATCCGACCTGCACGGGCGCAGCGACAACTCCCCGTACCTGGGACGGGAGCTGCCCGGTCGCGTCATGTGGACCGTCCACCGGGGCACCGCGACCATCGCGGACGGCATCGCGGTCGAGCCGACGGAATCGGTGCCGGCATGAGCCGCGAGGGCGCGCTGCTGATCGTGGTCGCGATCGCCATCGTCGCGATCGGGCTGATGGCGTGGGGCTGGTGGCGACGTACGCGGCGCGACGCCGCGCTGACCGCCCCGCACGACACGCTGCCCGCCGATGCGACGTTCGCCGCCTACAACGGCCTGTACGTGGCCACGACGGCGCACGACCAGCCTCTGGAACGCCTCGCGATCCGCGGGCTCGGGCTGCGCTCGAAGGCGGTGATCCGGGTCGGCGAGGCCGGCGTCGCGCTGGAGATGCCCGGGCAGGACACCATCGCGCTGTCCGCCGCGCGCCTGGTCGATGTCGGCCGGGCCACCGTCGCCATCGACCGCGTGGTCGAACATGACGGGCTGACCCGGCTGAGCTGGCGCACCGACGCCGGCCCGGTCGTGGACAGCTATCTGAGACCGCAGGACGCCTCCGCCACGGCGCTGACCGAGGCCATCCGCCCCCTGATCACGACTCCCGAGACAGGATCCGCCGCATGACACTGAACACCGACCCCGCCGTCCTCGTCCTCGAAGACGGCACCCGCCACCGCGGCCGCGCCTACGGCGCCCGTGGCATGACACTGGGCGAGGTGGTCTTCTCCACCGGCATGACCGGGTACCAGGAGACCCTCACGGACCCGTCCTACGCCGGCCAGATCGTGCTGCAGACCGCACCGCACATCGGCAACACCGGGATGAACGACGAAGACCCCGAGTCCCGCCGCATCTGGGTCGCCGGGTACATCGTCCGCGACCCCTCCCGGGTGGTGTCCAACTGGCGCGCGACCACGTCCCTGGATGCGGCGCTGGAACAGGATGCCGTGGTCGGCATCAGCGGGGTGGACACCCGCGCGGTGACCCGCCACATCCGCTCCGCCGGCAGCATGCGCGGCGGGATCTTCTCCGGGGACGCCGCGGTCCTGGACGCGCAGGAGCAGCTGCGCATCGTCCGCGAGGCCCCCGCGATGGCCGGCCGGAACCTGTCCGCCGCGGTGTCGATCACCGCCAGCGAGGTGACCGCCGCGCAGGGCGAGAAGATCGGCAGCCTCGCCGTGCTCGACCTCGGGATCAAGCAGGCCACCGTCGACAACCTCGCCCGCCGCGGGTTCGAGGTGCACCTGCTCCCGCAGGACGCCACGTTCGAGGCGATCGCGGCCATCGACCCGGTCGGGGTGTTCTACTCCAACGGGCCCGGCGACCCCGCGGCATCCGATGAGCACGTCGCCCTGCTGCGCGCCGTCCTCGACGACGGCCTGCCGTTCTTCGGCATCTGCTTCGGCAACCAGCTGCTCGGCCGCGCGCTCGGCTTCGGCACCTACAAGCTGCCGTTCGGCCACCGCGGCATCAACCAGCCGGTGCTGGACCGCCAGACCGGCCGGGTGGAGATCACCGCGCACAACCACGGCTTCGCCGTCGACGTCCCCCGCGAGGGCGCCGTGGACAGCCCGAACGGGTACGGCCGGGTCGAGGTCAGCCACATCGGGCTGAACGACGATGTGGTCGAGGGCCTGCGGGCCCTGGACATCCCCGCCTTCTCGGTGCAGTACCACCCCGAGGCGGCGGGCGGACCGCACGACGCCAACTATCTGTTCGACCGCTTCGCGGAGATGGTCACCGCGCACCTCGACTCGAAGAAGGACGCCCACTGATGCCCAAGCGCGACGACATCTCCTCCGTCCTGGTCATCGGCTCCGGCCCGATCGTGATCGGACAGGCCTGTGAGTTCGACTACTCCGGCACCCAGGCCTGCCGCGTGCTGCAGGCCGAGGGGGTGCGGGTGATCCTGGTCAACTCCAACCCGGCCACGATCATGACCGACCCCGATTTCGCCGACGCCACCTACATCGAGCCGATCACCCCCGAGGTGATCGAGACGATCATCGCGAAGGAGCGGCCGGATGCGATCCTGCCGACCCTGGGCGGGCAGACCGCGCTGAACGCCGCGATGGCGCTGTACGAGGCCGGCATCCTGGACAAGTACGACGTCGAGCTGATCGGCGCCCGCCCCGAGGCGATCGAGAAGGGCGAGAACCGCCAGATCTTCAAGGAGCTGGTGCTGGAGTCGGGCGCGGATGTCGCCGCCTCGCGCATCTGCCACACCATGGACGAGGTGCTCGCCGGCGCGGCCGAGCTGGGCTACCCGCTCGTGGTGCGGCCGAGCTTCACGATGGGGGGCCTGGGGTCCGGGTTCGCCTACGACGAGCGTGACCTGCGCCGGATCGCCGGAGCAGGGCTGCACGACTCGCCCACGCACGAGGTGCTCCTGGAGGAGTCGATCCTCGGGTGGAAGGAGTACGAGCTCGAGCTCATGCGCGACACCGCCGACAACACGGTCGTGGTCTGCTCGATCGAGAACGTCGACCCGGTCGGCGTGCACACCGGCGACTCGATCACGGTCGCCCCGGCGCTGACCCTCACCGACCGCGAGTTCCAGAAGCTGCGCGACATCGGGATCGACATCATCCGGCGGGTGGGGGTCGACACCGGGGGCTGCAACATCCAGTTCGCCATCGACCCGGCCGACGGGCGGATCATCGTCATCGAGATGAACCCGCGCGTGTCGCGGTCCTCGGCGCTCGCGTCCAAGGCCACCGGGTTCCCGATCGCCAAGATCGCCGCGAAGCTCGCGATCGGCTACCGCCTGGACGAGATCCCCAACGACATCACCCGGGTGACGCCGGCCAGCTTCGAGCCCACGCTGGACTACGTGGTCGTGAAGGTGCCCCGGTTCAACTTCGAGAAGTTCCCGGCCGCCGACGCGACGCTGACGACCACCATGAAGTCGGTCGGCGAGGCGATGGCGATCGGCCGCAACTACACCACCGCACTGCAGAAGGCGCTGCGATCGCTGGAGAAGCGGGGCTCCAGCTTCCACTGGGGCGACGAGCCGCGGTCGGTCTCCGAACTGCTGCAGATCGCGCGGACGCCCACCGACGGCCGGATCGTGGTCGTGCAGCAGGCGCTGCGCAAGGGCGCGACGGTGGCGGAGGCGTTCGAGGCGACGCAGATCGACCCGTGGTTCCTCGACCAGATGGTGCTGATCAACGAGGTCGCCGCGCACGTCGCGGCGGCGGACGAGCTGGATGTCCAGACCCTGCGCATCGCGAAGGACCATGGGTTCAGCGACGCGCAGATCGGCGAGCTGCGCGGCGTGTCCGAGGCCGAGGTGCGCGGCGTCCGCCACGCGCTGGACGTGCGTCCCGTCTACAAGACCGTCGACACCTGCGCGGGCGAGTTCCCGGCGCTCACGCCCTACCACTACTCCAGCTACGACACCGAGACCGAGGTGGCGCCGTCCGAGCGGACGAAGGTCGTCATCATCGGCTCCGGCCCGAACCGCATCGGGCAGGGCGTCGAGTTCGACTACTCCTGCGTGCACGCCTCGTTCGCGCTGTCGGACGCCGGCTTCGAGACGATCATGGTCAACTGCAACCCCGAGACCGTCTCGACCGACTACGACACCAGCGACCGGCTGTACTTCGAGCCGCTGACGCTGGAGGACGTGCTCGAGGTGCTGCACGCCGAGTCCCGGTCCGGGACCATCCTCGGCGTCATCTGCCAGCTCGGCGGCCAGACGCCGCTGGGGCTGGCGCAGGGCATCGAGGACGCCGGCTACACGATCCTGGGCACCAGCCCGGCCGCGATCGACCTCGCCGAGGAGCGCGGGCTGTTCAGCGGCATCCTCGACGACGCCGGGCTGGTCGCGCCGCGCCACGGCACCGCGATCGACGTCGAGGGGGCGGTCGCCGTCGCCGAGGACATCGGGTACCCGGTGCTGGTGCGCCCGAGCTTCGTGCTCGGCGGGCGCGGCATGGAGATCGTCTACGACACCCCGAGCGTGCGCGACTACTTCGTGCGCATCGGCGAGGCCGCCATCATCGGAGAAGGCAAGCCGCTGCTGGTGGACCGCTTCCTGGACGACGCGGTCGAGATCGATGTGGACGCGCTCTACGACGGCGACGAGCTGTTCATCGGCGGGATCATGGAGCACCTGGAAGAGGCCGGCATCCACTCCGGCGACTCCAGCTGCGCCCTGCCGCCGATGAGCCTGGGCCGCACCGAGATCGAACGGGTCCGGCAGGCCACGCTCGGGATCGCCGCCGGGGTCGGGGTGCGCGGTCTGCTGAACGTGCAGTTCGCCGTCAGCGCCGGCGTGCTGTATGTGATCGAGGCGAATCCGCGCGCCAGCCGCACGGTTCCCTTCGTCTCCAAGGCGCTGGGCACCCCGCTGGCCAAGGCGGCGGCCCGCATCATGGCGGGCACCTCGATCGCGGGGCTGCGCGCCGAGGGCCTGCTGCCGGCATCCGGCGACGGGTCGACCGTGCCGATCACCGCACCGGTCGCGGTCAAGGAGGCCGTGCTGCCGTTCAAGCGGTTCCGCACCGCCGAGGGCAAGACCGTCGATTCGGTGCTCGGCCCCGAGATGCGCTCGACCGGCGAGGTGATGGGTTTCGACCGCGACTTCCCGACCGCGTTCGCGAAGAGCCAGGCCGCGGCCTACGGCGGGATCCCGCGCAGCGGGACGGTGTTCATCTCCGTCGCCGACTCGGACAAGCGGGCCGTGATCCTTCCCGCCCACCGGCTGCAGCAGCTCGGGTTCACCCTCACCGCCACCGAGGGCACCGCCGAGATCCTGCGCCGCAACGGGATCGCGGTCACCGAGGTGAACAAGTTCAGCCAGACCCAGGACACCGGCCAGCGCAATATCGTCGACCTGATCGACGAGGGCGAGATCGACATCGTCGTGAACACCCCGAGCGGCATGTCGGCGCGCGCCGACGGGTACGAGATCCGCGCCGCGGCGGTGGCCGCCGACAAGGCGCTGTTCACCACGATCGCGACCATCGGCGCCGCGGTCAGCGCGCTGGATGCGACCGGCGACGGATTCGAGGTGCGCAGCCTGCAGGAGTACGCCGCCGATCGGGCGGCGGTCCGGGCGTGACCGGATTCGGCGAGCGCACCCGGGCGGCGATCGGTCGGTTCGGGCCGCTGTGCGTGGGCATCGACCCGCACCCCTCGCTGCTGTCCGCATGGGGACGGGACCAGACCGCCGCGGGAGCGCGGGACTTCGGTCTGCGGGTGGTGGATGCCGCGGCCGGCCGGGTCGGATTCGTGAAACCGCAGGTGTCGTTCTTCGAGCGGTACGGGTCGACCGGCTTCGCCGCGCTCGAAGACGTGCTGCACGCCGGCCGCGAGGCCGGGCTGGTCGTGATCGGCGACGCGAAGCGCGGCGACATCGGCTCGACCATGGACGCCTACGCGGACGCCTGGCTCACCCCGGGTGCGCCGCTGGAGGTCGACGCCGTGACGGCGAACCCGTTCCTGGGCGTGGAGACGCTGTCCGGCGCGTTCGCCCTGGCCGAGGCGGGTGACAAGGGGGTGCTGGTGCTGGCCGCCACCAGCAATCCGGACGCGTTCGGGCCGCAGCGCTCCCGCCGCGCGGACGGGCGGACCGTCTCGGGCGGGATCGTCGCCGAGGTGTCCGCCCGCAACGCGCAGCGCACGGCCGCGGGGGAGTGGGGCGACCTCGGCTTCGTGATCGGCGCGACCGTCGACTGGGACGACGCCGGGCTGGCCGTGCCCGCGCCGCCCGCGCCGATCCTGGCACCCGGGTTCGGCCATCAGGGTGTGGCGCCCGGCGACCTGGCGGGCCGCTTCGGCTCGGCGGCGTCGGCCGTCATCGCCAGCGAGAGCCGCAGTATCCTGAGCGTCGGCCCCGACGACCTGGCCGCCCATATCCGCACGCGCGCAGAGGAGTATCTCCGTGGTTGACGCCCAGCATCCCCCCGAGGTCGACCGGCTGGCCGCCTCGCAGAAGGCGATCGCGGCGCGGCGCGCCCGGGCGAGCCTGAAGCGCGACCTGACCACCCGGGTGGTGACCGGGCAGGATGTGCTGCGCCGCGCGCAGCACGAGACGGGCGGGCCGGCGGCCACGCTGCGCGTGACCGAGTTCCTCACCGCACTGCCGGCCATCGGCGAAGGCAAGCGCGACCGGATCCTGGCCGAACTGGGCATCTCGCCGGTCAAACGGCTCGGCGGGCTGGGCGTGCGGCAGCGTCACGCGCTCGGCGACTGGCTCGGGGGCCGCTTCCCGGAGCCGACGCCGCGCATCGGCCGCAGCCGGCTGCTCGTCCTGGCTGGTCCGACCGCGGTCGGAAAGGGGACCGTGGCCGCGCAGATCCAGCAGGCCCACCCCGAGATCCTGCTGTCGGTCTCGGCCACGACGCGGCCGCCGCGGCCGGGCGAGGTCGACGGCACGCACTACTTCTTCGTCGACGACGCGGCCTTCGACCGGATGGTCGCGGACGGCGAGCTGCTCGAGCACGCCACCGTGCACAACAAGTACCGCTACGGCACCCCGCGCGCCCCGATCGAAGAGGCGCTGCGGTCCGGCCGCACCGTGCTGCTGGAGATCGATCTGCAGGGGGCGCGTCAGGTGCGCGAGGCGGAGCCGTCCGCCACGCTGGTGTTCCTGCTGCCGCCCAGCTGGGACGAGCTGGTGCACCGCCTGGTCGGCCGTGGCACCGAGGACGCCGAGGAGCGCGCACGTCGCCTGCGCACGGCGAAGGGCGAACTGGCCGCACAGGCCGAGTTCGACTACCGCGTCGTCAACGACGATGTGGCCCGCGCCGCCGCCGAAGTCGCCGCCCTCGCCCGCTGAGCGGCCGCTGCGCCGGCACCCGGACGCCACCCGGTAGACTGGGTGATCGCGTCTTCGCACACCCGTCCCTCAACCAGGAGGTCCCCATGGCCGGAACGAACCAGGGCATCATCGACCCGCCCATCGACAACCTGCTCGAGAAGGTCGACTCGAAGTACCAGCTGGTCATCTACGCATCCAAGCGGGCGCGCCAGATCAACGACTACTACTCGGATCTGCACGAGGGCAACCTGTTCGACAACGTCGGACCGCTGGTCGACTCGACCGTCGAGGACAAGGCGCTGACCATCGCGCTGCACGAGATCAACGAGGACAAGCTCCGCCTGCGCCAGGCCGAGTAGTCTGACGTCTCGGTGCCCCCGGTCCACGGAGTGTCCGCGGCCGGGGGCATACTGATGCCCGTCCGCCTTCGCACCTTTGGAGCATGATGCCGCAGCTGCGCCTGTTCACGTCCGAGTCCGTCACCGAGGGGCATCCGGACAAGATCTGCGATCAGATCTCGGACAGCATCCTCGACGAACTGCTGGCGAAGGACCCGGGCAGCCGCGTCGCCGTCGAGACGCTCGTGACCACGGGCCTCGTGCACGTGGCCGGCGAGGTGCGCACCGAGGCGTGGGCGGATGTCCCGGGCACGGTGCGGGCGGTCGTGAACCGGATCGGCTACACCTCGAGCGAGACCGGCTTCGACGGCGACTCGTGCGGGGTGAGCGTGTCGATCGGCGAGCAGTCCAGCGACATCGCGGCCGGCGTCGACCGGGCACTGGAACACCGCGACGACGGGTCGACCGATCCCAACGACGAGCTCGGCGCCGGCGACCAGGGCATCATGTTCGGCTACGCCACCACCGAGACCCCGCAGCTCATGCCCATCACGGCCTGGACCGCGCACCGGCTGGCCGAGCGGCTCAGCGACGCGCGTCGCAGCGAGGCGCTGCCGTTCCTGCGCCCGGACGGCAAGACCCAGGTGACGGTGGGCTTCGAGGGCGACATCCCGCGCACGATCGAGACCGTGGTGCTGTCCACCCAGCATCACCCGGAGATCTCCATGGCCGCGCTGCGCGCGGCGGTACGCGCCGAGGTCATCGATCCGGTGCTCGAGGCGACCGGTCTGGACGCCTCGCACGCCGAGTTCTACATCAACCCGGCGGGGCCGTTCGTGATCGGCGGCCCCAAGGGCGACGCGGGCCTGACCGGCCGGAAGATCATCATCGACACCTACGGCGGTGCGGCACGGCACGGCGGAGGCGCGTTCAGCGGAAAGGACCCGTCCAAGGTCGACCGCTCCGGTGCGTACGCGATGCGCTGGGTCGCCAAGAACGCCGTCGCCGCGGGCTTTGCCGAACGGCTCGAGCTGCAGGTCGCCTACGCGATCGGAAAGGCGAGCCCGGTCGGCCTCTATGTCGAGACGTTCGGCACCGGCACCCTGCCGGATGAGGACATCACACGCGCCATCCGCGAAGTGTTCGATCTGCGCCCGCGGGCCATCATCGCGCAGCTCGACCTGCTGCGTCCCATCTATGCGCAGACCGCCGCGTACGGCCACTTCGGCCGTGAGCTGCCCGACTTCACCTGGGAGCGCACCGACCGCGTCGACGAGCTGCGCCGCGCCGCCGGGATCTGACATGCCCGCGCGCCACGTCGCCCGGGTGCTCGTGGACTCGCCGCTGCCGCAGCTGGACCGGCTGCTGGACTATGCGATCCCCGACGAGCTGATCGCGGATGCCGTCGTCGGGGCGCGCGTCCGCGTCCCGCTGCGCGGGGCCGGGCGGCTCGTCGAGGCCTACGTCGTCGAGCGGGGCGAAGCAGATCCGGTCGACCGCCCGCTGTCCGAGCTGGACTCGGTCCTCTCCTCGGTCGCGGTCCTGCCCGCGCGGCTCTACACCCTGGCCCGCCGGGTCGCCGACCGCGCCGCCGGCGGTGCCGTCGACATCCTCCGCCTGGCGATCCCCAAGCGCATGGTGCGCGCCGAGAAGACCTGGCTGGCCGCTCCCGCCCCGAGCGTCCCCGAGGTCGCCGCCGACGCGCTGACGCGCGCGCGGACGCTCCTCGGCGAGTTCCCCGGGCTGGGCGCGCGGCTCGACGAACGCGGCAGGGTCGCGCTGGACGCGCCGCCGCGCATCGTGCGCACACCGGCGGGGGCGGATGTCGGCGCGTGGGCGCTGCTGCTGGCCGCCGCCGCGGCCGTCGCACTGGCCGACGGGCGCAGCACGGTCCTCGTGGCCCCCGACCACCGCGACCAGGAGCAGCTGCTGGCGGCATTGGCGGCGCTGGCTCCGGCAGGAGCCGTGGTCCGCGCCGACGCCCGCCGCTCCGGGCCGGAGCGGTACGCCGGGTACCTGCGCATCCTCGCCGAGGTCCCCTGCATCGTCGTCGGCAGCAGGTCGGCCGTCTACGCACCCGTCCACGCGCTCGGGCTGATCGCCCTGTGGGACGACGGCGATCCGCTGCTGGCCGAGCCGCTGAGCCCGGGCGTGCACGCACGCGACGCGGCGCTGGTGCGGCAGGAGCTCGAGCCGTGTGCGCTCCTGTTCGCCGGACACACCCGCACGACCGATGTCCAGCGACTGGTCGAGGCGGGATGGGTGCACGAGGTCCCCGCGGCGCGCCGGGCGTCGCCGAAGGTCGTGCTGTCGGCGACCCGCGAGGGCGAATCGCGGGGCGCGCGCGTGCCGTCGGCGGCGTTCGCCGCCGCACGCGAGGCGCTGACGGCCGGACCGGTGCTGGTGCAGGTCGCGCGCCCCGGGTATGCACCGTCGCTCGTGTGCGCCGCATGCCGGCACTCGGCGCGATGCCGGCACTGCGGCGGACCGCTGCACGCACGCCGTCACGGGGCCGTCCCGGACTGCACCTGGTGCGGGCGCTCGGCCACCGGCTGGACCTGCGCATCGTGCGGCGGATCCGCCGTGCGGATGGCATCCTCGGGCACCGAGCGCACCGCCGACGAGCTGGGCCGGGCCTTCCCCGGGACCCGGGTCATCCTCGCCGACGGCGATCACCCGGTCACCGCCGTCGACGGCCGCCCCGCGCTGGTGATCGCCACCCGCGGTGCCGAGCCGATCGCCGCGGGCGGCTATCGGGCGGTCCTCCTGCTGGACGGGGACCGGATGCTGCAGACAGACGATCTGCGGATCGGCGAGTCCTGCCTGCGCTGGTGGTCGAACGCGGCCGCCCTCGCCGCTCCCGGCGCCCCCGTGCACCTGGTCGGGGTGGCCGGGCCGCTCGCGCGGGCCCTCGCGACCTGGACCCAGCCCGCCTATGCGCGGGCCGAGCTGGCCGAGCGGGCGCCGCTGCTGATGCCCCCGACGGTCCGCGTCGCGACGCTGGAGGGCACGGCGTTCGAGCTCGACGCGGCGCTGGCGGCCGTGCGGGCGGCGGTCCCGGAGCTGGCGGCGGATGCCGTCCTCGGGCCGGTCGTCGTGGAGGGCGCACAGACCCGCCGGGCGCTGCTGCGCTTCGGCTACGCCCAGGGCCGCGCGGTCGCCCATGCGCTGCGCGGCGCCGTGGTCACGGCGTCCCTGCGCAGCCGGCGCCGGAAGAAGGGCACACCGCCCGGGCCGCGCAATACACTCAAAGTGCGCCTGGATGTGCTCGATCCCGAGCTGTGAATCCGAGAGGAGACCGATGCGCCTCGTCTTCGCCGGCACCCCCGAAGCCGCCGTTCCGTCGTTGCGACGACTCGCCGAGTCCGCGCACGAGATCGTGGCGGTGGTCACCCGTCCGGATGCCCCGCAGGGCCGCACACGGACGCTCGTGCCGTCGCCGGTGGCGGCTGCGGCCGAGGAGCTGGGACTGCCGGTGGTCAAGGTCTCCCGCCTGGATGCGGAGGCCACCGCCCGGCTGCAGGCACTGGCGCCGGAGCTCGGTGTGATCGTCGCCTACGGCGGCCTGGTGCGCGAGCCGCTGCTGTCGGCGCCGGCGCACGGATGGCTCAATCTGCACTTCTCGCTGCTTCCGCGCTGGCGGGGCGCCGCCCCTGTGCAGCACGCGCTGATCGCCGGAGACCCGACGACGGGCGCGGCGGTGTTCCGGCTCGTGCCCGAGCTCGACGCCGGCGACGTGCTCGGCCGACTGGACTACGACATCCCGCCGGCGGCCACCGCCGCCGACGTCCTGGACGCGCTGGCGCACCGCGGCTCGTATCTGCTCGCCGAGACGGTGGATGCCGTGGCCGACAACACCGCGCAGGCGCATCCGCAGACCGGCGAGGTCACCCTGGCGCCCAAGCTCGTGCTGGAGGACGCGCGCCTGCGCTGGGACGAACCGGCCGAGGGCGTGCTGGCGCGCTGGCAGGGGACCACGCCCGAGCCCGGCGCGTTCACCACCGTCGACGGCGCCCGGCTGAAGATCCTCGCGCTGCGTCCCGCCGACCGGGACGTGCACCTGGCCCCGGGGAGGATCGCCCAGGAGGGCCGCGACATCCTCATCGGCACCGGCTCCGAGCCGGTGCTCGTCGAGCGGGTCCAGCCGGCGGGCCGGGGCGCGATGGCCGCGGCCGACTGGTGGCGCGGACTGCGGGCCGACGAGCCGGTGGCCGGCTCGTGACCGCCGCGACCGCCGCGACCGCCCGGAGCGTCGCATACGAGGTGCTGCGGGCCGTGCACGCCGACGACGCGTACGCCAACCTGCTGCTGCCCCGCCTCATCGTCCGCGCGGGCCTGAGCACGGCGGACGCGGCCCTCGCGACCGAGCTGGCCTACGGGACGCTGCGCCGACAGGGCACCTACGACGCCGTGATCGCCGCGGCATCCGATCGCCCCGTCAGCGAGATCGACCCGGCCGTGCAGGACGCGCTGCGCCTCGGCGTGCACCAGCTGATGTCGACCCGGATCGCCTCGCACGCCGCGGTGAACGAGTCCGTGCAGCAGGTGCGCTCCAGCGGAGGACGATCCGTCGCCGGGTTCGCGAACGCCGTGCTGCGGCGGATCTCGCGGGACACGCCCGGCGAGTGGCTGGCGCGGATCGAACAGGATGCCCGATCCGACGACGAGCGGCTCTCGCTGCGCACCGCCCACCCGGTGTGGGTGATCCGGGCGATGCGGCGCGCGCTGGCCGCGGAGGGGCGCGCGGACGAGCTGGACGCGCTGCTGGATGCCGACAACCTGGCGCCGCGGGTCACGATGGTGGCGCTGCCCGGACTGGCCGAGATCCCGGCCGGGCTCGCGCGCACGCCCTCCTCGCCGTTCGGCTTCGTCCCCGGCTCGGGCGACCCCGAACCGCTCGTCCGCACGTCCGGAGGGGTGCTGCGCGTCCAGGACGAGGGATCGCAGCTGGCCGCCCTCGCGCTGACGCGCGCCCGGCCGGTGCAGGACGGTGAGCGCTGGCTCGACCTGTGCGCCGGCCCGGGCGGCAAGACCGCGATCCTCGCCGCCGAAGCGGTCGCGCACGGCGCGCGGCTCGAGGCGAACGAGCTGGTCCCGGCGCGTGCCGGCCTCGTCCGCCGGGCGCTGGCCGGGGTGCCGGGCGAGGTCCCGGTCTCGGAGGAGGACGGGCGCACCCGCGCAGCATCCGCCCCCGGCGCGTACGACCGCATCCTGGTCGACGCGCCGTGCACCGGCCTGGGAGCGCTGCGCCGGCGACCCGAGGCGCGCTGGCGCAAGTCGCCGGCCGACCTGCCCGCGCTGACCGCGCTGCAGATCGAGCTGGTCTCGGCCGCGCTCGGCGCGCTGCGCCCCGGGGGAGTGCTCGCCTACGTCACGTGCTCGCCGCACCTCGCCGAGACCACCGGGGTGCTCGCCGAGGTCCGCCGCGCCCACGACGGGGCGTTCGAGGAGCTGGATGCCCGTGAGGCCGTCCGTTCCGTGGCGCGCGGGCCGATCGACCTGGCCGCCCCCGCCGACGGCTCCGGCCGCGCGCAGCTGTGGCCCCACCGGCACGGCACCGACGCGATGTTCATCAGCCTGCTGCGGCGGGGCTGAGCATAATGGGAGGGTGCCCCACCAGCCGCGCATCAACCCCAGCATCCTGGCCGCCGACTTCGTGAACATGCAGGCAGACCTCGCCCGCATCGCCGGAGCCGACTTCGTGCACGTGGACGTGATGGACAACCACTTCGTGCCGAATCTGACGTTCGGCCCGCAGATGGTCCAGCGCATCCAGGACACCAGCCCCGTCCCGCTGGACGTGCACCTGATGATCGACGACCCGGACCGCTGGGCGCCCGCGTACGCCGAGCTGGGCGCGGCGTCGGTCACTTTCCACCTCGAGGCGGCGAACGAGCCCGTCGCCCTCGCTCGGCGGCTGCGGGCGATCGGGGCCCGCGCCGGCCTGGCGGTCAAGCCGATGACCCCGGTCGAGTCGCTGTTCGACATCCTCGACGATGTCGACCAGATCCTGGTGATGACCGTCGAGCCCGGGTTCGGCGGTCAGTCGTTCATGCCCGAGACGATGCCCAAGCTGCGCCGGCTGGCCGACGAGGCCCGCCGCCGCGACTCGTCGGTGTGGCTGCAGGTCGACGGCGGGATCTCGGCATCCACCATCGCCCAGGCGGCCGAAGCGGGCGCCGACACGTTCGTGGCCGGTTCCGCGGTGTTCGGCGCGGACGACCCGGAACAGGCCATCGCCGCCCTGCGGCGCACCGCCGCCGGGCACCGCCACTGAAGACCGGCGCCCCCGTCACGCGGCCTGGGGGAGGGCCTGGGTTCGGTACCCTGGCATGGTGAAGACGTTCGACTCCCTGTTCGCGGAGCTCTCCGCGAAGGCGACTGACCGACCCGCCGGCTCCGGCACCGTCGCCGAATTGGATGCCGGCATCCACGCGATCGGCAAGAAGGTGGTCGAAGAGGCCGCCGAGGTGTGGATGGCGGCCGAGTACGAGTCGACGGATGCCGCGGCCGAGGAGATCTCGCAGCTGCTCTATCACCTGCAGGTGATGATGATCGCCAAGGGGCTCACGCTTGCGGACGTGTACCGACATCTGTGATGTCCGCCACCGCCCGAACCCGCCCAGAAGGACTCCCCATGCTGCGAATCGCCGTGCCCAACAAGGGCTCGCTGGCCGAGACGGCCGCCGAGATGCTCGCCGAGGCCGGCTACACCGGCCGACGCGACCCCAAGGACCTGCACGTCATCGACCCCGAGAACGGGGTCGAATTCTTCTACCTGCGTCCCCGTGACATCGCCACCTACGTGGGCTCCGGTGCGCTGGACGTCGGGCTGACCGGCCGCGACCTGCTGTTGGACGCCCGGGCCCGGGCGCGCGAGATCGAGGCCCTCGGATTCGGCGACTCGACGTTCCGCTTCGCCGGCCCTCCCGGGCGCTTCCGGTCGGTCGCCGACCTGGACGGCGTGCGGGTGGCCACCGCCTACCCCGGCCTGGTCGACGCCTACCTCGACGAGCAGGGGGTGGCCGTCGACCTGGTGCCGCTGGACGGCGCCGTCGAGTCCGCGGTCGAGCTGGGCGTCGCGGATGCCGTGGCCGACGTGGTCTCCACCGGGACGACGCTGCGCCAGGCGGGCCTGGAGGTGTTCGGCCCGGTCATGCTGCAGTCCGAGGCCGTGCTCATCGCCGGTCCGCGCGACGCGGACGGCACCGACACGCTGCTGCGCCGGCTGCGCGGCGTCATGGTGGCCCGCCGCTACGTGCTCATCGACTACGACCTGCCCGCGGCCCTCGTCGACCAGGCCGTGGCCGTGGCCCCGGGCATCGAATCGCCCACCATCTCGCCGCTGCGCGACCCCGAGTGGGTCGCCGTGCGGGTGATGAGCCCGCGCAAGGGTGTCAACCAGGTCATGGATGCGCTGTACGCGCTGGGCGCCCGGGCGATCCTGGTCACCGCCATCCACGCAGCGAGGCTGTGATGGGCCTGGCCTGCCGGGTGATTCCCTGCCTGGATGTCGCGGCCGGCCGCGTCGTGAAGGGCGTCAACTTCCAGAACCTGCGCGACATGGGCGACCCGGTCGAACTGGCGCGCCTGTATTTCGACCAGGGCGCGGACGAGCTGACCTTCCTGGACGTGACGGCGACGGTCGACGAGCGCGCCACCACCTACGACGTGGTGCGGCGCACCGCCGAGGAGGTGTTCATCCCGCTCACCGTGGGCGGGGGAGTGCGCTCGGCCGAGGATGTCGCCCGACTGCTGGGCGTGGGAGCCGACAAGACCGGGGTGAACTCCGCGGCGATCGCGCGGCCCGCCCTGATCGACGAGATCGCGGACCGGTTCGGGGCGCAGGTCCTCGTGCTCTCGCTGGACGTCAAGCGGTCGGGTGCCGTCGAATCCGGCTTCGCGGTCACCACCCACGGCGGCCGGGTCGAGACATCCCTCGACGCACTCCGGTGGGCGGGTGAGGCGATCGAGCGGGGCGCCGGCGAGCTGCTGGTCAACTCGATCGACGCGGACGGCACCAAGACCGGGTTCGACCTCGAGCTGATCGCACTGATGCGCGAGGTCTCGTCCGTGCCGGTGATCGCCTCGGGCGGTGCCGGCGCCGTCGAGCACTTCGCCCCCGCCGTGCACGCGGGCGCCGACGCCGTGCTGGCGGCATCCGTGTTCCATTCCGGGCAGCTGACCGTCGACGATGTGAAGACCGCTCTGGCCGCGGACGACATCCCGGTACGCGCCGCCGGACGTGAGGAGTCGAGATGACCGAGACCGTCGAGGACCGCATCGCCCGCGTGCGGTTCACCGAGCAGGGACTGGTGGCCGCCATCATCCAGCAGTGGGACAGCGGCGAGGTCCTCATGCTGGGATGGATGGATGCCGAGGCGCTGCGGCGCACGCTGACCGAGGGGCGCGTCACGTTCTGGTCGCGCTCGCGTCAGGAGTACTGGCGCAAGGGCGACACGTCTGGGCACATCCAGCTGGTGCGCGGTGCGCGCCTGGACTGCGACGGCGACGCCGTGCTGATCTCGGTGCAGCAGATCGGCGCCGCCTGCCACACCGGCGACCGCACATGCTTCGACGCCGACGACCTGGATCCCGTGATCGGCGGACGCCCGTGACCGCGAGAGCGCGCCTGCTCGCCGTCGTCGTCATCGTCCTGTGCGGTGCCCTCGGTGTGATCTCATCCACGCAGACGTGGCTGACCGTGGCGCTGTCCGGCGGGGCGGCCGCCGACCTGACCGTCTCGGGCGCGGCCGCGGTGCCGGTCCTGGCCCCGCTGAGCCTGGCCGTGCTGGCCCTGGGCATCGCGCTGTCGATCGCCGGCGTCGTCCTGCGGTACATCTTCGGCGCCCTGGCGGCGGTGATCGCCGTCGCACAGGGCTGGCTGGCGGCCCAAGTGGTCTTCACCCACCCCGTCTCGGCCGTGGCGCGCACCGTCACCGACGCCACCGGCATCACCGGCGAGCAGCCGGTCTCGGCGCTGGTCGCCTCGATCACCGCCAGCCCCTGGCCGGCGATCACGCTGGTCGTCTGGATCCTGCTGGCCGTCGCCGGCGTCTTCGTCCTGGTCACCGCGCGTCGCTGGCCGGTCTCGGGCCGCAAATACCGCACCGACGCCGCAAAGGCGCATGACGCCGGACCGCTGGACGCGGTGGACTCCTGGGACGAGCTGTCCCGGGGCGAGGATCCCACCGGCGGCGCGGACCCCCGCTAGACTTGCCCGAGGATGCGGGCAGCCGCATCTGCACACGAAGGAGCCCCATGAGCAACCCCATCGCCGACCCCGGCCACGGACACTCGCCGGCCGCCTGGACCGCCGTGATCATCATGCTGGTGGGGGCCGCCATCGGCACGACGGCGTTCTTCCTGGACGTCCCGTGGCTGGTCTGGAGCGCTGTGGTGCTGATGGTGATCGGCCTGATCGCCGGCTGGGTGGTGTCCAAGGCGGGTTACGGCATCAACGGTCCGAAGTACGCCCCCAAAGAGCATTGAGCATGCTCGCCGACCTGACGGCCGGCTCGGTCCAGGACGCCCGCTCGCGTGAAGTGGAGCGCCCGCTGGCGGTGCTCGAGGCCGCTGCGCTGGCACAGCGCCCGGCGTTGGACGCGCGCGCGGCGCTGGCGCCCGCCGACCGGGTGAAGATCATCGCCGAGGTCAAGCGGGCCAGTCCCTCGCGCGGCGACCTCGCCGCGATCCCCGACCCCGCGCTGCAGGCCCGCCGCTACCAGGAGGGCGGGGCCAGCGCGATCTCGGTGCTGACCGAGCAGCGCCGGTTCAAGGGCAGCCTGGCAGATCTGGAGGCCGTGCGCGCGGCGGTGTCGCTGCCCGTACTGCGCAAGGACTTCATCGCCACCGAGTACCAGGTGCTCGAGGCGCGCGCCGCCGGCGCCGACCTGGTGCTGCTGATCGTGGCCGCCCTCGCGCAGGATCGGCTGTCGCGCCTGCACACGCTGATCGGCGACCTCGGCATGACGGCGCTGGTCGAGACGCACTCGGCGGACGAGGTCGATCGGGCCGCCGACATCGGCGCGCAGGTGATCGGGATCAACGCCCGCGACCTGACGACCTTCCAGCTCGATCGCGACCTGTTCGGCCGGCTGGTGGAACGCGTGCCCGCCGGCGCCGTGAAGATCGCCGAGTCGGCGGTCCAGCAGCCGGAGGATGTCGCGCGCTACCGCGCCGCCGGGGCCGACGTCGTGCTCGTCGGCGAGGCGCTGGTCACCGGTGACCCGGTGGCCACGCTGCGCGCATTCCTGGGGCACGGAGAGGAGCGGGCATGAGCAGCCTGCGCGAGATGCACGGACCGTTCTTCGGCGAGTTCGGCGGACGCTACATGCCGGAGTCGCTGATCGCGGCGATCGACGAGCTCACCGCCGAGTACGAGGCGGCGATGGCTGATCCTGGGTTCCTGGCCGAGCTGCACGAGCTGCTGACCACGTACGCGGGCCGGCCCAGCCCGCTGACCGAGGTGGGCCGCTTCGCCGAGCACGCCGGCGGCGGCCGCGTGTTCCTCAAGCGCGAAGACCTCAACCACACGGGCTCGCACAAGATCAACAACGTGATCGGCCAGGCGCTGCTGACCAAGCGGCTCGGCAAGACGCGGGTGATCGCCGAGACCGGTGCCGGCCAGCACGGCGTGGCCACCGCGACCGCGGCGGCCCTGTTCGGCTTCGACTGCACCATCTACATGGGCGAGGTCGACACCGAGCGGCAGGCGCTGAACGTCGCCCGGATGCGGCTGCTGGGAGCCGAGGTGATCGCGGTCACGACCGGGTCGCGCACGTTGAAAGACGCGATCAACGACGCCTACCGCGACTGGGTCGCCAGCGTCGAGACCACCAACTACATCTTCGGCACGGCGGCCGGGCCCCACCCGTTCCCGGCCATGGTCCGGGACTTCCAGAAGATCATCGGCGAAGAGGCCCGCGCGCAGCTGCTGGAGCGGGTGGGCCGGCTTCCCGACGCGGTCGTGGCGTGCGTCGGCGGCGGGTCGAACGCGATCGGCATGTTCGACGCGTTCCTGGACGACGAGGGCGTGGCCCTGTACGGCGTGGAGGCGGCCGGCGACGGCGTCGACACCGACCGGCATGCGGCATCCATCGAACGCGGCGGCGTGGGGGTGCTGCACGGCGCGAAGACCTACGTGCTGCAGGACGAGGACGGACAGACCGTCGAGTCCCACTCGATCTCGGCCGGGCTGGACTACCCCGGGGTCGGGCCGGAGCACGCCTGGCTCGCCTCGATCGGCCGCGCCCGCTACATCCCCGCCACCGACGACGAGGCCATGCAGGCGCTGCGCCTGCTCAGCCGCACCGAGGGCATCATCCCCGCCATCGAATCCGCGCACGCCCTGGCCGGGGCGATCCGGATCGGCCGTGAACTCGGCCCCGACGCCGTGCTGGCGATCTCGCTCAGCGGCCGCGGCGACAAGGACATGGACACCGCCGCTCGCTACTTCGAGCTCTACGACGAAGGAGCAGCCGGATGACCTCGCGTGTCGCCGCCGCCATCGACGCCGCCCAGGCGGCCGGACGCGGCGTGTTCGTCGGCTACCTGCCGGTCGGCTACCCCGACCTGCGCACGAGTATCGAGGCGGCGGTGACCCTCGCCGAGAACGGTGCCGACATCCTCGAGCTCGGCCCGCCGTACTCCGACCCGGTGATGGACGGGCCCGTGATCCAGGAGGCCGCGCAGGCCTCGCTGTCGGCCGGGTTCAAAGTGCGCGACCTGTTCCCGGCCATCCGTGAGATCACCGAGCGGACCGGCGTGCCGGTGCTGGTCATGACCTACTGGAACCTCGTGCTGCAGCACGGCGTCGACCAGTTCGCGGACGATCTGGCCGCCGCCGGCGGCGCCGGCCTGATCACGCCCGACATCACCCCGGATGCGGCGGCCGAATGGATCGCGGCCAGCGAGCGCACCGGACTGGACCGGGTCTTCCTCGCCGCGCCGACCTCGACGGACGAGCGCCTCGACCTGATCGTGCGCAACTCCACCGGCTTCATCTACACCGTCTCCACGATGGGCACCACGGGGGAGCGAGCGGAATTGGATGCCGCGGCCCGCACGCTCGTGGCGCGCCTGCGTGCCCACGGGGCCGGGCACTGCTGCGTCGGCATCGGCGTCTCCACGGCCGATCACGTCGCAGACGTGCTCGAGTACGCCGACGGCGCCATCGTGGGCACCGCCCTGGTCCGTGCGCTGCGCGACGGCGGCCTGGACGGCCTCGCGGCCACCGCGCGCGCCCTGACCGGCGGCACCGCGCTCAGGGCCGGCCGGACGAGCGCTTAGACTCGAGACCATGACGTTCGCCAGCATCCCGAGCCCCTCCGTCAGCTATTTCGACGTCGGGCCGCTGCGCATCCACTTCTACGCGCTGTGCATCATCGCGGGCATCATCGTGGCCACGCTGCTGACGAATCGCCGGCTCACCAAGCGGGGCGCCGAACCGTGGGTCGTCATCGACATCGCGCTGCTGGCCGTGCCGCTGGCGATCATCTGCGCGCGCATCTACCACGTGCTCACGCACTGGTCGTTCTACTTCGGCCCGGGTCAGAACCCCTGGAGCGCGCTGTTCATCTGGGAGGGCGGGATCGCCATCTACGGTGCCCTCATCGGCGGCGCCGTCGGGGCCTACCTCGGCTGCCGGTGGACCGGCATCCGCTTCTGGACCTTCGCCGACGCGCTGGCCCCGGGCCTGATCATCGCGCAGGCGATGGGCCGGCTGGGCAACTACTTCAACCACGAGCTGTTCGGGCTGCCCACCGACCTGCCCTGGGGCCTGCAGATCGAGGCCACGAACCCCGCGTTCCCGGCCGGTCTGCCGGCGGGCACGCTGTTCCACCCCACGTTCCTGTACGAGATGATCTGGAACCTGCTGGGTGCGGCCGTGCTGCTGTGGGCCGGTCAGCGGTTCCGGCTGCAGTGGGGGCGCCTGTTCGGCCTCTACCTGATCTGGTACAGCGCCGGTCGGATCGTGTGGGAGTCGATCCGGATCGATCCGAGCGATGTCTTCCTCGGTCTGCGCACGAACGTGTGGGCGGCGATCGTCGGCGTCGTGGTCGGTCTGGTGATCATGATCGTCCAGACGCGACGGCATCCGGGCTTCGAGCCTTCGCCGTATCGACCCGGACGGGCGTGGAAGGGCTCGGGGGCTGTACAATCGGGGAACACCCTCGACTTCGTCGATCTCAGCGCACCTGACGCCGACGAGGATTCCCCGGCCGGCGCCACGAACGCCGCGTCCGACCCCGCAGTCGCAGTGAAGTAGTCCTGCGCGCAGAATTCTCCTCTGTCTCTGGGCCGACGTCGTCCCATCCTGATCTCATGTGAGGACGACAAGTATGTCCGCGATCCCACGCGAGCACACCCCAGGGGGTGCTCTTCCGCCCCGGCAGGGAATGTACAACCCGGCATTCGAGAAGGATGCCTGCGGCCTGGCGATGGTCGCGACCCTGCGCGGCGAGCCGGGACACGACATCATCGAGCTGGCCCTGACGGCGCTGCGCAACCTCGAGCACCGCGGCGCCATCGGATCGGACGCCGGCACCGGCGACGGCGCCGGCATCCTCACCCAGATGCCGGACGCGTTCCTGCGCGCCGAGACCGACTTCGCCCTGCCGGCCGTCGGCGAGTACGCCGCGGGGATGGTCTTCCTGCCGCGCGACCGCGACGAGCGCGCCGCGCACAAGGCCGGCATCGAGCAGATCGCGCGCAGCGAGAACCTCGTCGTGCTCGGCTGGCGCGCGGTGCCCACCGACGACGCGCACCTGGGCAAGCTGGCGCTGGACGCCCGCCCCGCGTTCGAGCAGCTGTTCCTGTCCCGCCCCGCCATCGGCGGCGCACCGGCGATGTCCGGGCTCGACCTCGACCGACGCGTGTACCGCGTCCGCAAGCGCGCCCAGCATGAGCTGGGCGCGTATTTCGTCTCCCTGTCCTGCCGCACGCTCGGCTACAAGGGAATGGTCACCACCCTGCAGCTCGAGCCCTTCTACCCGGATCTGCAGGACGAGCGGTTCGCATCCGAGCTGGCCGTCGTGCATTCCCGCTACTCCACCAACACTTTCCCGTCCTGGCAGCTCGCCCAGCCGCTGCGGATGCTCGCGCACAACGGCGAGATCAACACCGTCGGCGGCAACCGCAACTGGATGCGGGCGCGCCAGTCGCAGCTCGAGTCCGAGCTGCTCGGCGACATCGGCCCGCTGCTGCCGATCTGCACCGACGGCGCCAGCGACTCGGCATCCTTCGACGAGGTGCTCGAGCTGCTGACGCTGACCGGCCGCAGCCTGCCGCACGCCATGCTCATGATGGTGCCCGAGGCGTACGAGGGGCGCACCGACCTGTCGCCGGACCTGCGCGCGTTCTACGAGTACCACGACCTGCAGATGGAGCCCTGGGACGGCCCCGCCGCCATGATCTTCACCGACGGCACGCTGGTGGGCGCCACACTCGACCGGAACGGACTGCGGCCCGGCCGGTGGACCCAGACCACCGACGGCCTGGTCGTGATCGGCAGCGAGACCGGCGTGCTCGAGTTCGAGCCCGAGCGCATCCAGCGCCGCGGCCGCCTGCAGCCGGGACGCATGTTCCTGGTCGACACCGCGGCCGGTCGCATCGTCGAGGACGAGGAGATCAAATCCGGGCTCGCGGGGCTGCACCCGTGGGGCCTGTGGCTGCGGCAGAAGCTCGCCCTGTCCGAGCTGCCCGAGCGCGAGCACATCGTGCACCCGATCGCCTCGATCACCCGTCGCCAGCGCACGTTCGGGTACACCGAGGAGGAGGTCCGCATCCTCCTGACGCCGATGGGCCAGCACGGCGCGGAGCCGATCGGCGCCATGGGCACCGACACGCCGCTGGCCGTCCTCAGCGACCGCCCGCGCCTGCTGTTCGACTACGTCACCCAGCAGTTCGCCCAGGTGACGAACCCGCCGCTGGACTCGATCCGCGAGACCGTGGTGACCAGCCTGCAGACCGGCATCGGGCCGGAGCGGAACCTGCTGGCCTGGGGGCCGGACCACGCCCGGCAGATCACCATCGACTTCCCGGTGCTCGACAACGACGAGCTGGCCAAGATCCAGAACATCGAACGGTCCATGCCCGGACGCCGCGCCGTCACCATCCGCGGGCTGTACCACTTCGACGCCGGTCCCGGCACCATGCGCCGACGGCTCGCCGAGATGTGCGACGAGGTGGATGCCGCCATCGCCGCCGGTGCGGAGTTCATCATCCTGTCGGACCGCGACTCGAACAAGGACCTCGTCCCGATCCCGTCGCTGCTGATGGTCTCGGCCATCCACCATCACCTGATCCGCAACGAGAACCGGATGAAGGTGGGGCTCGTGGTGGAGGCCGGCGACGTGCGCGAGGTGCACCACGTGGCCACGCTGCTCGGCTACGGGGCGTCCGCGGTGAACCCCTACCTGGCCATGGAGACGGTGGAGTACCTCGTCCGGTCCGGTGCGATCGCGGGACTCGAGGCCGAGAAGGCCGTCGCCAACGTGATCTACGCGCTGGGCAAGGGCGTGCTGAAGATCATGTCCAAGATGGGCATCTCCACGGTCTCGTCGTATGCCGGCGCGCAGGTGTTCGAGGCCGTCGGACTCAGCCACGAGGTCATCGACGGGTACTTCACCGGCACCGAGTCGAAGATCGGCGGCATCACGCTGGAGGACATCGAGGCCGAGAACCAGGTGCGGCACGACTACGCGTATCCCGAGGACGACGCCGCCCGGGCACACGAGCGTCTGTGGACCGGCGGCGAGTACCAGTGGCGTCGCAACGGCCCGCCGCATCTGTTCAACCCCGACACGGTGTTCCGTCTGCAGCACTCCACCCGCACCCGCCGCTACGACATCTTCCGCGAGTACACCCGCCTGGTGGACGACCAGTCGCACGAGCTGAAGACGCTGCGGGGGATGTTCCGGCTGCGCGCAGGGCAGCGCCCGCCGGTGCCGCTGGAAGAGGTCGAGCCGGTCTCATCCATCGTCACGCGCTTCTCGACCGGTGCGATGAGCTACGGGTCGATCTCGCGCGAGGCGCACGAGACCCTCGCCATCGCGATGAACTCGATCGGCGGCAAGTCGAACACGGGCGAGGGCGGCGAGGATGTCGACCGGCTCCTGGATCCGCGGCGACGCAGCGCCATCAAGCAGGTCGCCTCCGGGCGGTTCGGCGTGACGAGCCTGTACCTGACGCAGGCCGACGACATCCAGATCAAGCTCGCCCAGGGGGCCAAGCCGGGGGAGGGCGGCCAGCTGCCGCCGGCGAAGGTCTACCCCTGGATCGCCCGCACCCGGCACGCCACAGCCGGCGTCGGCCTCATCTCGCCGCCGCCGCACCATGACATCTACTCGATCGAGGACCTCAAGCAGCTCATCTACGACCTCAAGCGGGCCAACCCGCGGGCGCGGGTGCACGTCAAGCTCGTGAGCCAGTCCGGGATCGGTGCGGTCGCCGCCGGCACCGCCAAGGCCCTGGCCGACGTCATCCTCGTCTCCGGTCACGACGGCGGCACCGGTGCGAGCCCGCTGAACTCCCTCAAGCACGCCGGCACGCCCTGGGAACTGGGGCTGGCCGAGACGCAGCAGACGCTCATGCTCAACGGCATGCGCGACCGGGTCGTCGTGCAGGCCGACGGGCAGCTGAAGACCGGCCGCGATGTCGTCATCGCGGCGCTCCTGGGCGCCGAGGAGTTCGGCTTCGCCACGGCCCCGCTGGTGGTCTCCGGCTGCGTCATGATGCGCGTCTGCCACCTGGACACCTGCCCGGTCGGCGTGGCCACCCAGAACCCGCTGCTGCGCGAACGGTTCAGCGGCAAGCCCGAGTTCGTCGTGAACTTCATGGAGTTCATCGCCGAGGAGGTGCGCGAGCACCTCGCCGCGCTGGGCTTCCGGTCGATCGAGGAGGTGATCGGCCACAGCGAGCTGCTCGACGTCGACGACGCCGTGCACCACTTCAAGACCGAGGGGCTGGACCTCAGCCCGATCCTGCACGGCCCCGCGTTCGCCGACGACGTGCCCCGACGCCATCTGCGCGACCAGCAGCACGACATCGGTGCCCACTTCGACGTGCAGCTGATCGAGCAGGCACGCGACGTGATCGCCCACGGCGGTCACATCCGCATCGCGCGGCCGATCCGCAACACCGACCGTGCGGTGGGGACGATGCTCGGGCACGAGGTGACCAAGGCGCACCTGGAGAACGGGCTGCCCACGGATTCCATCGAGGTCGACCTGACCGGCTCCGCCGGGCAGTCGCTCGGTGCCTTCCTCCCCGCCGGGATCAGCCTGCGTCTGGAAGGCGATGCCAACGACTACGTGGGCAAGGGCCTGTCCGGCGGGCAGATCGTGGTCCGCCCGCCGCGCGCGGCCATCTTCGACGCCGCGCAGAACGTGATCGCCGGCAACGTCATCGGCTACGGCGCGACCAGCGGCAGCATGTTCCTGCGGGGCGTGGTGGGCGAGCGGTTCCTGGTGCGCAATTCGGGCGCGACCGCCGTCGTCGAGGGCGTGGGCGACCACGCGCTGGAGTATATGACCGGAGGCCTGGCCGTGATCCTGGGCCGGACCGGGCGCAATCTCGGCGCCGGCATGTCCGGCGGCGCCGCCTACGTCCACCGGCTGAGCGCGGACGATGTGAACCGCGAGGCGCTGGCGACCGGGGAGCTCTCGCTGTCCGCGCTGGGATCGGCGGATGCCGAGATGCTGCGCGATCTGCTCGAACGTCATCGCGCCGAGACCGGCTCGACCCTGGCCGCCGCGTTCCTGGACGACTTCGAGGACGTGGTCGGCGAGTTCGTCAAGGTGCTGCCGCGCGACTTCGCCGCGGTGCTGCAGACGCGCCGCGACGCGATGGAAGAGGGGCTCGACCCCGACGGCGACGTCGTCTGGGGACGCATTCTGGAGGTGACCCATGGCTGACCCGAAGGGATTCCTGAAGATCACCGAGCGCGAGCTGCCGCCCCGGCGCCCGGTGCCGGTGCGCATCATGGACTGGAAAGAGGTCTACCAGCCCACCGACCTGCCGATGGTGCAGCGCCAGGCCACGCGCTGCATGGACTGCGGTGTCCCGTTCTGCCACCAGGGCTGCCCGCTGGGAAACCTCATCCCCGAGTGGAACGACCTGACCCGCCGGGACGAGATGCACGCCGCGAGCGAACGGCTCCACGCGACCAACAACTTCCCCGAGCTGACCGGGCGCCTCTGCCCGGCGCCGTGCGAGAGCGCCTGCGTCCTGGGCATCAACCAGCCCGCGGTCACGATCAAGCGGATCGAGCAGACGATCGCCGACGAGGCGTTCGCCAACGGCTGGATCGAGCCCGAGCTGCCCGGGCGGATCAGCGGCAAGACCGTGGCGGTCGTCGGATCGGGGCCGGCCGGCCTCGCCGCCGCCCAGCAGCTCACGCGCGCCGGGCACACCGTGGCCGTCTTCGAGCGGGATGACCGGATCGGCGGACTGCTGCGCTACGGCATCCCGGACTTCAAGCTCGAGAAGGAGGTGCTGGATGCCCGCCTGCGGCAGATGACCGCGGAGGGCACCAAGTTCCGCCCGGGCGTGGCGATCGGCCGGGACATCTCCTGGACCGAGCTGCGGGCGCGGTACGACGCGGTCGTCATCGCGACCGGATCGACCGTGCCGCGCGAGCTGCCCCTCCCCGGGCGGGATGCCGACGGCATCCACTTCGCAATGGACTACCTCGTGCAGGCCAACCGGGTCGTCGCCGGCGACCAGGTCGCCGACCAGATCAGCGCGGCGGGCAAGCACGTGATCGTGATCGGCGGCGGCGACACCGGCTCGGACTGCATCGGCACCGCCCACCGCCAGGGGGCGCGATCGGTGACGAACCTCGCCATCGGGCGGCAGCCGTCCTCCGACCGGCCCGCGCACCAGCCCTGGCCGATGTTCCCGACGGTGTTCGAGGTCCAGTCCTCCCACGAGGAGGGCGGCGAGCGCGCCTATCTCGCCTCGACCGTCGAGTTCCTCACCGACGAGTCGGGTGCGGTGCGCGCCCTGCGCGTGGCCGAGACCGAATACGTCGACGGCTCGCGCGTCCCGCGTGCGGGCACGGAGCGCGAGATCCCCGCCGACCTCGTCCTCATCTCGATGGGCTTCACCGGCCCCGAGCCGAGTCCGGCCGAAGAGCTCGAACTGCCGCTGACCAGACGCGGCGCCCTGGAGCGCGCCCAGGACTACCAGACCGCGCAGGAGGGCGTGTTCGTGGCCGGTGACGCCGGCCGCGGGCAGTCCCTGATCGTGTGGGCGATCGCCGAGGGGCGGGCCGCCGCGGCGGAGGTCGATCGCTACCTGGCGGGCGAGTCCGCGCTGCCCGTTCCCATCGGGCCGGCCGAAGTCGCAATCGGTGTGCGCCCCGCGTAGGCTGGCAGGCGGCCCCATTCTTTGCCAAACCCCCTAACAAATCCGAACCCAACAAAACGAAACGCGGAGTACAACCCGGTATGAGACGCGCGAAGATCGTCGCTACCCTCGGCCCCGCCACATCGTCGTATGAGATGGTCCGTGCGATCATCGACGCCGGTGTGGATGTGGCCCGCTTCAACCTCAGCCACGGCGACTACTCCGTGCACGAGAACAATTTCGCCAATGTGCGCAAGGCCGCCGAGGACGCGAAGCGCGCCGTCGCCGCGCTGGTCGACCTGCAGGGTCCGAAGATCCGGCTCGGCCGGTTCGCCGACGGTCCGCACGACCTGGCCGAAGGCGACGTCTTCAAGATCACCACCGAAGACATCGAGGGGACGAAGGACATCGTCTCGACCACCTTCAAGGGGCTGCCGCAGGATGCCAAGCCCGGCGACTTCCTGCTCATCGACGACGGCAAGGTCCGGGTGCAGGTCGAGTCCGTGGACGGACCGGTCGTGACCACGCGCGTCATCGTGGGCGGTCCGGTCTCGAACAACAAGGGCATCAATCTGCCCGGTGTCGCCGTGAACGTGCCGGCGCTGAGCGACAAGGATGAGGCGGATCTGCGCTGGGGGCTGCGCACCGGAGCCGACATCATCGCGCTGTCGTTCGTGCGGGATGCCGCCGACGTCACCCGCGTGCACGAGATCATGGCCGAGGAGGGCCGTCGGGTCCCCGTCATCGCGAAGATCGAGAAGCCGCAGGCGGTGGACCACCTCGAGGCCATCATCGACGCCTTCGACGGCATCATGGTCGCCCGCGGCGACCTCGGCGTCGAGCTGCCGCTGGAGGCCGTTCCGATCGTGCAGAAGCGCGCGGTCGAGCTGTGCCGGCGGATGGCCAAGCCCGTGATCGTGGCCACCCAGATGCTCGAGACGATGATCAGCAACCCGGTGCCGACCCGCGCCGAGACCAGCGACGTCGCCAACGCCGTGCTCGACGGCGCCGACGCCGTGATGCTCTCCGGCGAGACGAGCGTGGGGGAGTACCCCGTCGTCGTCGTGCAGACGATGGCACGGATCATCGAATCCACCGAGGAGCACGGCCTGGAGCGCATCCTGCCGCTCGGCACGAAGCCGCGCACCCAGGGCGGGGCGATCACCGCCGCCGCCCTCGAAGTCGCCGAGTTCATCGACGCGAAGTACGTGTGCATCTTCACCGAGTCCGGCGACACCGCGCGGCGCATGTCGCGGCTGCGCCCGAAGATGCCGATGATCGCCTTCACCCCCGACCCGGCGATCCGGCGTCGGATGGCACTGACCTGGGGCATCCACTCGACGCTCGTGGAGCACGTGCCGCACACCGACCGGATGTTCATCCAGGTCGATGACTACCTGCTCGGCAAGAACCTGGCCGAGGTGGGCGACAAGGTCGTGGTGATCTCCGGGTCCCCTCCCGGAATCGTCGGCTCGACCAACGACATCCGCATCCACAAGGTCGGCGACGCCCGCGACGGCGCCGCACCGATCTACCGCGACGAGAAGTAGTCTCACGGGCGCCGGCGGGGAAGATGCCGGATGAGCACGCCGGCGACCGTGGGCAGGCGCGTGCACTGGGTCGAGCTGCTGTTCGACCTGGTCCTGGTGACCGCCGTCGGCCAGATCGCCCACGGCCTGCACGGCGCGCCCGGTCCCGCGCAGTTCGCCGCGGCGGCCGCGCTGCTGGCCGCGGTCTGGTGGGCATGGATCAACGCCAGTCTCACGATGAACCTCTTCGGCGCGCGGGTGACGCCGCTGATCTGGGTCTGCGTGGGTCTCGCGATGGCGGCCGTCGGGCTGATGGCGGCGGCCGCCCCGGACGCGTTCGGCGCGCGTGCGGCGGGGTTCGCAATTGGCAACGCGGCCATCCGCCTGGTGTGGATGGTGCCGTGGCTGCTCGGGCGGCGCAGAGTGCGGGTGCAGTGGTGGCGGCCGGTGGTCTACTGCGCGCTGCCGGCAGCGATCTGGCTCGCATCGATCCCGCTTCCGGCCCCTGTGCGCACCGGGCTGTGGCTGCTGGCGATCGCGGTGGAGATCGCCCTGCTGGCCCGCATCGGCGCCCGGAGTGGAGCGATGGTGGACCAGCTCGACCTGGACCACATCATCGAGCGCGTGACCCTCGTCGTGGTGATCGCGTTCGGTGAGGTGCTGCTGTCGGTGATCGTCGCGCTCGGCGCCCACTGGGCACCGCGTCCGCTCGTGGCCGCCGGCCTGGGATTCGCAGCCACCGTCGTGCTGGCCTGGACGTTCTTCGCGCACGTCCCCGAGTCCGTCGAGCGCGGCCTGCACCGGCTTGCGCAGCAGGGACGGATCGGCCGGCTGCGGGACGCGGTGATGTACCTGCCGTTCCTGCTGATCGCCGGGCTCGTGATGCTCTCCGCCGGAATCGGCACCGCGATCGCCGACAGCACCACGATGCTCCCGCTCGGTGCGGTGATCTGTCTCGCGGCGGGCGTCAGCCTGCTGGCGCTGGCCAGCGCCGCGGAATCCCTCCGCTACGGCGCGCCGTGGCGGGATGTCGCGCCCTGGGCGCCGCTGGGCATCGTCCTGCCCTGGGTCATGGTCGCCGTCGGCAGGATCTGGACCGCCGTCCCGGTGCTGGCCACGCTGCTGGCGGTGGTCGTCGCCTATGCCGTGCTGGTCGCGGTGAACGCCCGGCTCGTCCGTCTGCGGCGCGCCGAACCGCGAGCACGCCGCTGATCGTCGGTCGATGCCGAGGTGAGACGTCCCTCATCCGTCCCGGAAGCGGCGCTGAACGGGTACTCTTGTAGCGGTCGACACCCGCAGCACACCGAGTCCCCAGCTCGGGTTGCGCCGTTCCCCAGACGTGCCGTGCTGTGTGGTTCTACCCGGTGGGTGTCGCGAGCCGTTGCTTTTCCGGGCCTCTGCTCGCGGCACCCACCTCATGATGAGGGTCCGACTGATGGACATCCCCGGTCTCGCTCCCCAGAAGCCGGACCGGTCTTGGATGCCATCGTCCTCCCGCCCCCAGAGCGTTCGAACAGGACTCACCATAGCGGGTCGTTGTCCCCCTTTTGGGGGACAACCGCCGAGTCTTCAGCAAACACTCAGCTTTCCGGGTCACGTGGGCGTCCGGCGTAGGCTCCGACGCATGCATGGACGCCTCGCGATGGGCGGTTCGGATGTCTGAGCCGCCACTGGAGCAGATCGCGGCCGCGCTGTACGCGGGGCCGCTCGACGCCTTCGTCGCGCAGCGCAACGAGCGCGCGAAGCAGGCGGGGGAGCGGGATGCCGCGGAGCAGATCCGTGCGCTGCGGAAGCCGTCGGTGGCCGCATGGGTGGTGAACGTGTTCGCCCGCGAACGCCGCGACGAACTCGGCCAGGCGCTGCGGCTTGCGGACGAGCTTCGGGAGGCGCAGGAGGAGCTGGACGCGCCGGCTCTGGCGACGCTCGGTCGGCAGCGTCGTGCCCTCACTGCGCGGCTCGCTCAGGAAGCGGCCGCGCTGGCGACCGCGCGCGGCGCACGCGTCACCGCATCCACGATCGATGCGGTGCAGCAGACGATCGCCGCCGCGTTCTTCAACGCCGAGGCCGCGATCGCCGTCGCCTCCGGGCGATTGATCCGTGAGCTCGAGCCGTCCGCCGATGGCCCTGCAGACATCGAAGACGCCGTGGGCGGCGGACTGGGCGCGCCCTCGCCGGCCACAGCTCCACCACCTGTCGACGAGGTGAAAGCGCGACGCGAGCGTCGGGCGGCGGAACGTGCCGTGCGCGACGCGGAGCAGGATGTCAGCCGAGCACAGCGCGAGCTCGACAAGGCCGAGCGAGGGCTCAGCACGGCGACACGACGCCGCGAACAGCTCGGCGAGCGGGAGAGGGAGCTGCAGGCAGAGCTCGTGGACGTGCAGGCCCGCCTGCAGACCGCACGAGCGGATGTCGTGGATGCCGACGAGCAGCATGCCGCGGCGGAGCTGGCAGCCGAGAAGGCGAGTCGCGCGCTCGAAACCGCCCGCGGCGCGCTCGCGAGGCTCGAGGGAAGCAGTGGGGAGACCCAGTGAGCCCGGTGGACGCTTCGCGCCACGTCCGCCGACTCGGGAGAAGAAATTTGGTGCCGGTGGTGGGACTCGAACCCACACGCCCTTGCGGGCAACCGATTTTGAGTCGGTCGCGTCTGCCATTCCGCCACACCGGCGCACGTGGATGTGCGGCTCGCACGCCGAACACTGACGATACCGTAGGATCTTAGGGTGACTGAGCAGGAACAGAACCCCGGGTCGACATCCGCATCCGCACCCCGTCGGGTCGTGGTCGCCGAGGACGAATCGCTGATCCGGCTGGACATCGTCGAGATCCTGCGCGACAACGGCTTCGACGTGGTCGGCGAGGCCGGCGACGGTGAGACCGCCGTCCAGCTGGCGACCGAGCTGCGTCCGGACCTCGTGATCATGGACGTGAAGATGCCCCAGCTGGATGGCATCTCCGCGGCCGAGAAGCTCAGCAAGGACAACATCGCCCCGGTGGTGCTGCTGACCGCGTTCAGCCAGAAGGAGCTCGTCGAGCGCGCCAGCGAGGCCGGCGCACTGGCCTACGTCGTCAAGCCGTTCACCCCGAACGACCTGCTGCCTGCGATCGAGATCGCGCTCGCGCGGCATGAGCAGATCATCACGCTCGAAGCCGAGGTCGCCGACATGGTCGAGCGGTTCGAGACACGCAAGCTCGTCGACCGCGCGAAGGGCCTGCTGAACGAGAAGATGGGCCTGACCGAGCCCGAGGCGTTCCGCTGGATCCAGAAGGCGTCGATGGATCGGCGCCTCACCATGCAGGATGTCGCGAAGGCGATCATCGAGCAGCTCGCCCCCAAGAAGGCCTGAGCGCGGCCGGCTCGCGTCGACGACCGAGCCGGAGAGGCGGATGCCTCAGCCCCGCGGGGCGTCCTTGATGTGGTTCGTGATCCGCACGGTCGAGCAGCGTCGTCCCTGATCGTCGCTGACCACGATCTCGTGGACGGTGAGGCTGCGCCCCAGATGCACGGGCGTGCAGACGCCGGTGACCAGACCCGAGGTCGCCGAACGGGTGTGCGTGGCGTTCACGTCCACGCCGACGGCCAGCCGTCCCGGCCCGGCGTGCCAGTTCGCATGCATCGACCCGAGGGACTCCGCCAGCACCACGTACGCGCCCCCATGGAACAGTCCCACGGGCTGCGTATTGCCCGCCACCGGCATCGAGGCGACGCACCGCTCGTCCGTGAACTCGATCCAGGTGAAGCCCATCTTGTCGGCGAGCGCGCCGTTGCCGCGCAGCCGCGCCCACTCCAGCGGATCGGCAGGTCGCGCATCCCAGGCCAGGGCGTGTGCGGCGGTGGACGAGTCGGCGGGCATGGGGCTCCTTCCGCGACGTGGTGTCCGCGCCGCTGGATAGGCTGACAGGGTGACGGACACCGAAAAGCCTACCCTCCTGGTCGTCGACGGCCACTCGCTGGCCTACCGGGCTTTCTATGCGCTCCCGGTGGAGAACTTCTCCACGAAGGATGGGCAGCACACCAACGGCATCTACGGGTTCCTGTCCATGCTGGTGAACCTGATCAAGGCCGAGAACCCGACGCACATGGCAGTGGCGTTCGACACCTCGCGGGTGTCGTTCCGCACCCGCGAATACCCGGAGTACAAGGCGAATCGCTCGGAGAGCCCCGCCGAATTCCGCGGGCAGATCCCGCTGCTGCAGGAGTGCCTGGCGGCCATGAGCATCCCGGTGCTGTCCCAAGAGGACATCGAGGCCGACGACATCCTCGCCACCCTCGCCCGGCAGGGCGTCGAGTCCGGCTTCGACGTCCTGGTGTGCTCCGGCGACCGCGACAGCATCCAATTGGTCACCGATCGGGTGACGCTCCTGTATCCGAGCGTGCAGGGCGTGTCGCAGCTGAAGCGCTACGACCCGGCCGCGGTGCGGGAGCGGTACGGCGTGGAGCCCGCGCAGTACCCCGACATCGCCGCGCTGGTCGGCGAGACCAGCGACAACCTGCCCGGGGTGCCCAAGGTGGGGGAGAAGACCGCGGTCAAGTGGCTGAACCAGTTCGGCTCGCTGGAGGGCATCCTCGACAACGCCGACCAGATCAAGGGCGTGGTGGGCGGCAACCTGCGCGCGCACATCGAGGACGTGCGACGCAACCGCACGCTGAACCGGCTCCTGCAGGACGTCGCGCTGCCGCTCGGGCCGGCCGATCTCGAGCGCAAGCCGATCGATGCGCAGGCCGTCCGCGACATCTTCTCCCGCCTGGAATTCCGCACGCTGCTGCCGCGGGTGTTCGAGGCCACCGGCACCGTCGAGGCCGCCGAGGATGCCGCACCCGCCGCGACCGCTCCGACCGCCGCCCAGCTGTCGGCCGACGAACTCGCCTCGTGGCTGCGCGACGCGGCCGGCGAGGTCGGGATGACCGTCACGATCGAGGGCGGGCTGCCGCATCGGGTCGGGTTCGCGACCGCGGATGCCGCAGCCGAGGCCACCTGGTCGCCCGAGGTCGGCGCGGCCATCGGGGAGTGGCTCGCCTCGGATGCGGCCAAGGTCTTCGCCGACGCCAAGTCGCAGCTGAAGGCGCTGCGCCGGGCGGGGATGACGGTCGCGGGAATCGGCTACGACGTCCTGATCGCCGGGTGGCTGGCGCGGCCGAGCTTCCCGGACAAGTCGCTCGGCAACCTGGTGGAGCGCTACCTCGACGAGAAGATGCCCGAGGCCGACCCCACGCAGCTCGTTCCCGAGACCGAGGGTGCGACGCCGGGCCAGTTCAGCTGGTACGCGGTGCGCGTCGCCGAGGCGCAGCGCGCACAGCTGCCGGACGAGGTCGCCGCCGTGCTCGGCGACATCGAGCTGCCCACCCTGATCGCCTTGGCCGACATGGAGCTGGCGGGAGTGGCGGTCTCGCACGAGAAGCTCAGCGGATTCTCCGGCGAGCTCGCGATCCGGGCCGACGGCATCGCTCAGGACGCCTTCGCCGCGATCGGGCGCGAGGTCAACCTCGGCTCGCCCAAGCAGCTGCAGGAGGTCCTGTTCGAGGAACTCGGGCTGCCGAAGACGCGCAAGACGAAGACGGGCTACTCGACGGATGCCGGGGCCCTGGCAGCGCTGCAGGAATCGAGTCCGCACCCGTTCCTGGACCTGCTGCTGCAGCACCGCGAGGCGACCAAGCTCCGCCAGATCATCGAGTCGCTGGATGTGGCGATCGCCGCGGACGGCCGCGTGCACACCACCTACCTGCAGACGGGCAGCCAGACCGGACGGCTCTCGAGCACCGACCCGAACCTGCAGAACATCCCGGTGCGCACCGAGGAGAGCCGGCGCATCCGCGCCGCGTTCGAGGTCGGTGCCGACTACGAGACGCTGCTGACCGCGGACTACTCGCAGATCGAGATGCGGATCATGGCGCACCTGTCCGAGGACCCGGGGCTGATCGAGGCCTTCCGCTCGGGCGAGGACCTGCACCGCTTCGTCGGCGCGCGGGTGTTCGGCGTCGAGCCGGCAGACGTCACCCCGGCGATGCGCACGAAGGTCAAGGCGATGTCGTACGGCCTGGTCTACGGGCTCAGCGCGTTCGGTCTGTCCAAGCAGCTGCGCATCGAGCAGTCCGAGGCGAAGCAGCTGATGACCGAGTACTTCGCCCGCTTCGGCGCGGTGCGGGACTACCTGCGCGCCTCGGTCGAGAAGGCGCGCGTGGACGGGTATACCGCCACGATCTTCGGGCGCCGGCGTCCGTTCCCGGATCTCACCAGCCCCAACCGGGTGCTGCGCGAGAACGCCGAGCGCGCCGCGCTGAACGCCCCGATCCAGGGCAGCGCCGCCGACATCATGAAGATCGCGCTGTTCCGCATCCACGGCGAGCTGCGCACGCAGGGGCTGGCCTCCCGCATCCTGCTGCAGATCCACGACGAACTGGTGGTCGAGGTGGCGCCGGGGGAGTGGGATGCCGCGGAGAGCATCGTCCGCGGCAGGATGGGGGATGCCGCAGACCTCTCCGTCCCGCTGGACGTGCAGATCGGTCGCGGCGCGAACTGGGACGAGGCCGCGCACTGACGGATTGCCCGGCACTCGCGGCACTCGTAGGCTCGACCCCATGACCGATTCCGAACGCACGCCCACGCCCGTCGACACGATCGCCGAGACTTGGGTGGACGACCTCGCCGAGCTGTTCCCCACGATCGCGACCTACATCGGCCGCGACGAGTACAACGACCGCTATGGGGACTTGACTCCGGACGGCGCGGACGAAGCGGCCGCCCGGGCACGCGCCCGCCTGAGCGAGCTGCGCGCCGCCGAACCGGTCGACGCGATCGACGCGGTCACGAAGGAAGACCTGACCCGCGAGCTCGAGCTCACCCTCGAGGTGTATGAGGCGCGGGCGCACCTGCGCGATCTGAACGTGATCGCGTCGCCGGCGCAGGAGATCCGCAATGTGCTCGATCTGATGCCGACCGCCACGGTGCAGGACTGGGAGACGGTCGCCGCGCGGCTGGGTGCGCTGCCCGGCGCGATCGACGGCTACATCGAGACCCTGCGCACCGGCATCTCGGAGGGGGTCGTGCCCGCCCGCCGCCAGGTGCGCGAGGTCGCGACGCAGATCGCTCGCTACACCGCCGACGACGGCTTCTTCGCCACGTTCGCCGGAGAGGCGGCGCCCGCGGAGGGCCAGCTGCCGGCATCCCTCGCCCGCGCGCTCGCGGATGCCGCCGGCGGTGCCCGCGTCGCGTACGACAAGCTCGCCGCGTTCCTCGGCGCCGAGCTCGCCCCCGCGGCCACCGACCAGGACGGCGTCGGGCGCGAGCTGTACGCGCTGTACTCGCGTCAGTTCCTGGGCGCCACGGTCGACCTGGACGAGACGTATGAGTGGGGCTTGGAAGAGCTGGCGCGGATGGTCGCTGAGCAGGAGTCCATCGCCGCGGAGATCCTGCCCGGTGCCACGGTCGAAGAGGCCATCGCGCACCTGGAGGCGGATGGGTCGCGTCGTCTGCACGGCACCGAGGCGCTGCAGGAGTGGATGCAGGCCACGGCCGACCGTGCCGTGGCCGAGCTCGGCGCCACGCATTTCGACATCCCGGAGCCGGTGCGCCGGATCGAGTGCATGATCGCACCGACCCAGGAAGGCGGCATCTACTACACGGGACCCACGGACGACTTCTCCCGCCCCGGGCGGATGTGGTGGTCGGTGCCCGAAGGCGTCGAGGACTTCGACACCTGGCGCGAGCTGACCACGGTCTACCACGAGGGCGTGCCGGGCCATCACCTGCAGATCGCGCAGGCGGTGTACAACCGCGGCGAGCTCAACTCGTGGCGGCGGCTGCTGGCGGGCACGTCCGGCCACGCCGAGGGCTGGGCGCTGTACGCGGAGCGCCTGATGGAGCAGCTCGGCTATCTTGATGACCCGGCGGATCGGCTGGGGATGCTGGACGGTCAGCGGATGCGCGCGGCACGGGTGGTGCTGGACATCGGCGTGCATCTCGGCAAGCCACGACCCGCCGCCTGGGCTCACCTCGGGGACGACGGAGCGAACTGGGACGCCGGCTTCGCCCTCGAGTTCATGCGCCACAACGTGAACATGTCGGACGAGTTCGTGCAGTTCGAGGTGAATCGCTATCTCGGCTGGCCGGGGCAGGCGCCGTCCTACAAGGTGGGGCAGCGGATCTGGGAGCAGCTGCGCGACGAGTATCGCGTCGCTCAGGGGAACGCCTTCGACATCAAGGAGTTCCACCGGCGCGCGCTGGACATCGGCGGCGTCGGACTGGACACCCTGCGCAGCGCGCTGGTGGCCGGTATCTGATCGTCACCGACCGCGGGCGAGGAGGGCGATGACGTCGTCGTCCGACGTCTGGGTGAAGTCGTCGTAGAACCTGCCGACCGCCCAGAAGTCGTCCATCGGGTGCGGGCAGACGTATTCGTCCACCGCATCCGGCTCCGGCGTCCATCCCGTCGGCGCGACCGGCACGGCCAGGACGATGCGGGATGCGCCGTCGTGACGCAGGGCGCGGGCGGCGGCGTTCGCGGTCGCGCCGGTGGCGATGCCGTCGTCCACGAGGAGCACGGCGCGGCCGCGGACCGTGGGCGCATCCGCGTCGAGGAGCGCCTGTCGGCGGGCGAGACATTCGCGCTCGCGCTTCTCGACCCGGTCGAGTGCGCGCGCGGAGGTGCGGGTCGCGCGCAGCGCCCGTTCGTCCACGATCCGCACACCGGCGGCGATCGCGCCGAGGGCGAGTTCCTCATGCCCGGGGACGCCGAGCTTGCGCACCGCGACGGCGGTCAGCGGGAGGGCGAGCGCGTCGGCCACGGCGGCGGCCACAGCGACGCCGCCGCGGGCGATCCCGGCGACGACGGCATCCTGGCCCCGCCAGGCGGCGAGCGAGCCGGCGAGCTCCCGCCCCGCGTGGGACCGATCGGCGAACAGCGCCATGACGTCACCCTACGTCGTTCAGTCGCGGTCGGGATCGGCCGTAGGCTGTGAGGGTGACATCCTCGGTGCGATTCGTGGCGATCGGCGACTCGTTCACGGAGGGGGTGGGCGACGAGCTGCCGGACGGGCGCGTGCGCGGCTGGGCGGACATCGCGGCCCAGGGCTGGGCGGATGCTGCAGGTGAGCCGATCGAGTACGCGAACCTCGCGATCCGCGGCAAGCTCATCGAGCCCATCGTCGCGGAGCAGTTGGAGCCGGCGCTGGCGCTGAAGCCCACGCATCTGTCGTTCAACGGCGGCGGCAACGACATGCTCCGCCCGCGCACGTCGATCGCGCAGGTCGCGGATCTGTTCGCGCACGTGCTGCGGCGCTGCGACGAGGAGGGCGTGACTCTTCTGGCCCTGTCGGGGGCGAACCCGTCCGGTCAGCTGCCGCTGCGCCGCGTCATCCAGCGCCGCGGCGACCTGCTGTCGGCCGCCGTCGAGCAGCGGCTGGCGCACCGGCCGGACGTCGTCACCGCGTGGAACTGGCCCGATCACGAGCTCAGCACGCCGCCCTACTGGTCTGCGGACCGGCTGCACATGAACGTCCGCGGCCATCACCGGGTCGCGGCGCGGGTGCTGTCGGCGGTCGGACAGAACCCGCCGGCGGACTGGTGGTCCCTCCCCGAGATCGAGGCCGAACGGCTGAAGACGGCCGCGTACTACCGCTCGCATGTGCTGCCGTGGGTGCAGCGGCGGCTGACGCACACGTCCTCGGGTGACGGTCGGGCAGCGAAGCACCCGGACTGGGTGCCGATCGCCCCTCGCGATGGCTGACGCGCACCGCGTATCAGGTGACCGGCTTGGTCGCCTGGCTTGGTCGATGGCCTGTGCGCGCCCGGCCGCGCTGTGGATGTTGTGGATGGACATGCTCGCCGTCACCAGCTCGAACGCGGCATCGGGGAGGGGAGCGCCGTCATGATCGCGACGGCACCGCGACCGCAGCCCATGTCGAGGACTCGGGACGGTGGCCGCAGCTGCTCGAGGATATCTCGCCACACGGCGAGCTTGCCGCGCAGGGTCGTGTGCCAGTACACGCCGGCACCCGCCACGAACACCACGGCCACGATCGCGACGATCGCGTTTCCCCATGCGGAGACGTTCCACCAGACGATGCCGCACACCGCGAGGACGACGTACAGCACTCCGATCGCAAGCCACAACCAGGGAACCCAGGGGGCGTCCGTGCCGTAGGAGCCGTACGGACGGAGTCGCGACATGCCCTCAGATTACGCGCGTGGCACTCTGCGCGGGCGGGCTGGGTCCATCCCGAGCAGGACGCGGGTGCGCTTGCGCTCGTAGACGATGAAGAACGCGCCGACCAGCCACAGCGGCACCTGGGTCAGGAACGCGATGCGGAACGCCTCGAGGCTGTACGTCTCGGGCGTGCCCGCGCCCAGCAGGTCGAGCGCTGCGCCGATGAGGAAGATGGCGATCAGGCCGGCCAGGAACCCGCCGGTGTTCGTGATGCCGGTCGCGGTGCTGAGCCGGTGACTGGGATTGTGGGTGCGCGCGTGGTCGAAGGCCACCATGGACGCCGGCCCGCCGGTGCCCATGGCGATCGCCAGGAGGAACAGCAGCCACAGCGGGGCGGGGCCCGGCCACGCGATGACAGTCAGCCAGGCGACGAGCTGCAGGGCGACGGTCGGCAAGACGAGCGCGCGGGAGCGGTGATTCGGCAGTCTGCCCGACAGCAGCCCCATCACCGGCCCGAGGATCATTCCGACCACGACGTACACCGCCGTCACGCCGGCCGCCTGCGCGGGGGAGAGACCCTCGCCGGCGGTGAGGAACGGGATGCCCCAGAGCATGATGAACGCGGTGCCGGCGAACGGCGTGGTGAAATGCGACCAGAACGCGAGGCGCGTCCCCGGGTGGCTCCAGGTCGCGCGCACCCCGACCCGGGTGTCGACGGCGGAGGTGACGACCCGGATGGCGCCGGTGTCGGTGTTGATCGAGACATCCGCGGGCACACCCGGCGGATGATTGCGCACGATCGCCAGCAGCAGGACGGCGAAAAGCACGCCCAGGCCCGCCACGGCCCCGAAGGCGATCGTCCAGGTGGTGGAATGGACGAGGGCGGCCAGCGGGATCAGCGCCAGCAGCTGCCCGGACAGTCCCACGATCCCGGTGAGCTGCACCATGATCGAGCCGCGCTGGGCGGGGAACCACGTGGCCACCACGCGCAGCACGCTCGGGAAGATCGCGGCGTCGCCCGCGCCGATCAGCATGCGCGCGCCGATCGCGATGCCGACATCGGTGGAGAACGCCATGACGAGCTGTCCCGCGGCCATCAGCACCATGCCGGTCACGATGATCGGGCGGGTGCCCACGCGGTCCAGAAGCATGCCGACCGGCAGCTGCATGAAGCCGTACACCGCCAGCTGCAGGACCGCGAACATCGACAGGGTCGAGGCATCCGCATCGAATCGATGAGCAGCATCCACGCCGACCGACGCGAGCGAGGTGCGGTTCATCACGGCGAGCACATAGGCGGCGACGGCCACGCCCCAGATCAGCCACGCGCGCCACATGGGTGCCGGGGAGAAGGGAGTGGTCACGCGATGATTCCGTTCGCAGGATGAGGCGCCTCCCAGCGTAGCCCCGGTCATGGCGCGTTCCTGCACCCGGGCGACGCGGTGAGCGCGGTCAGCCGTGGATGAGCACCTTGAGAGCGACGAGAACCGCTCCGAACGCACCCGTGATGACCGCGCCCCAGATGCGGACCCAGAAGGATGGGCTGCGCACGACGGCCATCAGCCAGCCGACCAGCGCGAGCAGGACCACGTCCACGACCAGCGCCGCCCACACCGCGGTGCGCGGACTGAGGATTCCGAACCCGCCCAGCAGCAGGGCGGCGAGGGGGAGCACGGAGACGGCCAGCAGGCCTATCGAGTGCTGCAGCGCCCCGCGCAGCGCGGCCGGGATCGACGGTCGGCTCCCGCCCGCCATCCGCGACACCGTTCCGGCGTAGACGTGCGCGGCGAAGAACACCACGACGGTGGTGAGCACCGTGAGCAGCGTCTCCCAGGGCTCGTCTGTGTGGCTCGAACCGACGATGATCATGCCGGTCACGAGGATGAGACCGTAGACCGCCTCTTCGGAGACGAGCACACCACCCCAACGGGTCGGCGGCCGGAGCGGCTGTTCTCTCACCCTGACAGCGTGGCACAGCCGGGACGGCGGCGGCGGGCCCGGCGAACGTCGGGTCTCAGCGGCTGTCGCGGATGTCGCGCGCGAACCCGGCGACGTTCGCCTGCAGGGCGGCGACCCGCCGCTGCCGTGCGGCCTCGCGATCGAAGCCCGGGTAGGCCAACGGGGGAAGCTTGCGGACGTTCTGCGAGCACTCGAACCGCGCACACGCGAGGGTGCCGACCGTGTCGCCGTTGCGGCCGGCACGTCCGGCGCGCTTGGCGGCGAAGAACACGACGTCATTGGACAGCGTGACATCCTCGCACCACGAGCACTGCGGACGCGTCCGCGCCCGCTGGGTGGCCTCCCGCAGCATGATGCCGACCACATCGTCGTCGACGGGCACCACGACGCAGCCCTGGGGAGCGATCTTCGGGTCACGCCAGCCGAGGAAATCGAGGCGCTCCCAGTCCAGGTCGTCCAGGTCCGCGGGCAGGGCAAGGCCGTTGCGTTCGCGCACCGACGCGTTCACGAAGGAGCCGCGGATGTCGGCGGCGGTCAGGGCGTACATGAGAGGTCCTTCAGTCGTTCACTGATCGGGCCGGGCCGCACAGGCACGCGACATCCTGCCCGTCCTCGAGCGTAGTCGCTCGTGAAGCGGCGCCGAACCGTCCGGGTCGAGCCGCGGTGCGCGATCGAGCAGGATTCGAGAAGGATCCGGAACTCCCGGCTCGTACCGTCGAAGCATGAACATCAACAGCATGACCTTCGAGGTCGCCGACGCCGAGAACGCCGCCACGGAGAGGTTCTATCAGGACGCCTTCCGCTTGGGCGATCGGATCCACGTCCGTCCGACCGCCGCCCCGAGCTCGGGATTCCGCGGCTTCGCGCCGTCCCTCATCCTGATGCAGCCGGCCGATGTCGACGCGGCCTTCGCCCGAGCGCTGGCGGGCGGGGCGGAGGCGCTCAAGCCGGTCGCCGCCAGCCTGTGGGGGTACGGCGGCTCCCTTCGCGCGCCGGACGGGACCGTCTGGCAGATCGCGAGCGCGAGCAAGAATAACACCGGCCCGGCGACCGGGCAGGTCGAACGGCTGGTCCTGCTCCTGGGAGCCGAGGATGTCAGGGCGAGCAAGCACTTCTACGAGGAGCACGGCGTGACGGTGGCCAAGAGCTTCGGCAGCAAGTACGTCGAGTTCGCCTCCGGCCCGATCGCCTTGGCGCTGTACAAGCGGAAGAACCTGGCCAAGCAGGTCGGTGTCGATCCGGACGGGTCCGGTTCGCATCGGCTCGTCGTCGGCGGCGACGGCTCGCTGACCGACCCGGACGGCTTCGCCTGGGAGGCGCCGGTGATCGCCCGCTGACGATCCACGGCCCGCTGACGATCCACGGCCCGTCACCGCCCGAGGATCGTCCGCGCCGTCACCTCGGGGCGCAGGTCCAGCCGTCGCAGCACCTGCGCGTTGACGGCGACGACGATCGTCGACAGCGACATCAGGATCGCCCCCACCGACATCGGCAGCACGAATCCCACGGGGGCCAGCACGCCGGCCGCGAGGGGGACCGACAACAGGTTGTACCCGGCCGCCCACCACAGGTTCTGCTTCATCTTGCGGTAGGCGGCCCGGGACAGCTCGATCACGGAGAGCACGGAGCGGGGGTCGTCGCCGGCGAGGATGACGCCGGCAGACGCGATCGCGACATCGGTGCCGGCGCCGATCGCGAGACCGACGTCCGCCTGCGCCAGGGCCGGGGCATCGTTCACCCCGTCGCCCACCATCGCGACCTTGTGCCCTTCCTGCTGGAGCTGACGGACCGTGGCGGACTTGTCCTCGGGGCGCACGCCGGCGAAGTAGCGGTCGATTCCGAGCTCGCGGGCGACCCCCTGTGCGACGGCTTCCGCGTCGCCGGTGATCATCACGACCTGCCGGCCGAGCGCGTGCAGCGCGTCCACCGCGTCTCGAGACTCCGGACGGACCTCGTCGGCGAGCTTGAGGGCGCCGACGACGCGGTCATCTTCGAGCACGTGGAGGATGATCGCCCCGTCGGCACGCCACTGCTGGGCGGCGGGGAGCTCCTGTGCGTTCTCCTCGGTCAGCAGGTGCGGTCCGCCCACGCGGATGATGGACCCGTTCACGGAGGCGGTGACGCCCACCGCCGGCGACGATGAGAAGTCGCGACTCTGCGGAATCGTGAGGTGCTTGGCGGCGGCCGCTCGCACGATGGCCCGTGCGAGCGGATGCTCGCTGTCCGCCTCGGCGGCCGCGGCGACGGCGAGAACCCGATCCACGTCGTAGCCGTCGACCGCTGACGCTGCGGAGACGACGGGTTCGCCCTTGGTGAGGGTGCCGGTCTTGTCGAACAGCACGGTGTCCACGGTCCGCATGCTCTCCAGGGCCAGTCGGTCCTTGACCAGGACGCCGCCGCGCGCGGCACGCTCGGTCGCGATGGAGACGACCAGGGGGATGGCCAGGCCGAGCGCATGCGGGCAGGCGATGACCAGGACGGTGATGGTGCGGACGACCGCGGTGTCGGGAAGCCCGATGACGGTCCACACGACAGCCGTGATCGCGGCGGCCCCGAGCGCGAACCAGAACAGCCAGCCCGCTGCGGTGTCCGCGAGGCGCTGCGCGCGCGACGACGAGCTCTGCGCGTCGGTCACCAGGCGCTGGATTCCGGCGAGCGCCGTGTCCTGGCCGATCGCCGTGACCTCTACGCGAAGCCCTGAGTCCACCGCGACGGTGCCGGCGGTGACCGTCTCGCCCGCCGTCCGCGAGACCGTACGGGACTCGCCTGTCACCATCGATTCGTCCATCGAGGCGCGTCCCTCGATGATGCGGCCGTCGGCCGGGATGCTGCCGCCCGGCCGCACCACGACGGTGTCGCCGACGACCAGGTCGGCGGGGGAGACGGTGACGACCTGCCCATCCTCCAGTCGCTCGGCCTCGTCCGGCAGCAGTGCAGCCAGTGAATCGAGAGCCGACGTGGTCTGGGCCAGCGAACGCATCTCGATCCAGTGGCCGAGCAGCATGATCACGATCAGGAGCGCCAGCTCCCACCAGAAGTCCAGTTCGTGATGCAGGAGGCCGATGCTGGCGCCCCACGAGGCGACGAAGGCGACGGTGATCGCGAGGGCGATCAGGAGCATCATTCCCGGACGACGCGACCGGAGCTCCGCCGCTCCGCCGGCGAGGAACGGCTGGCCGCCCCACACGTACATCATGGTGCCGAGCACCGGCGAGACCCATGTCAGCCCGGGGACCTGGGGGAGGGGGTACCCGAGGATCGTCGAGAACATCCCCGACAGCGCGACCGTCGGGACGGCCAGGACCAGCATGATCCAGAACAGTCGCCGGAATTGGGCGACGTGGTCACCGTGGCCGGCGTGGCCGGCATGGTCGCCGTGGTCGTCGTGATGATTTCCGTGAGCAGCGTGTTCGAGGTGTGCCGCATCTTCGTGGTCGGTCATTGGCTCGTGATGCGCGGAATGGCTGTCCATGGTCTCGATCCCTTTCGAAGCGTCGACGCGGCGTGCTGCCGTTGCGGCCTGTGGATGTCCACCACTCGCAACCATATACCCCCTAGGGGTATTCCACTCGGTGTGCGAAGCGCCTGTCAGACAGGGGGTCCAGGATGCTGCGGCGGGTCGCCGATCTGGGACGTGCCGGCATCGTCGTGGGGATAGTGCGTGATCGGGCGGCGCCCGAGCTGGAGATCCGAGAACTCGTCGGAGGCGGACAGTTCGGGCGATGATTCGCGAGACCCCCGCCGGTGTCGCAGCAGACGTCTCACCACACCTAAAGCCAACCCGATCGCGAGCAGCGCATATCCGATCGGAGCGATCCATTGGGTCGCCGACCAATTGAATGCGATCGACGCCAAGATCGACAAGAAGCCGAGCGCTACGACGGCGATCACTACCGTGCGCATCGCGGTGCGGCCCATGGGACGACCGTAGTCGGTCGCCTTCTGCACGTCCATGCGGAAGGATGAAGGACTGGCAACGGCGAGGTGGGGGAGGGCGTGCGTTGTGAGCGTCGCGTATGAGGCACCGTGCGGGCATCTTCATCGGGCGGGGCATCCGGACACCGTCGTTGACGACTGTTCGCTGCGCGATCGGCGATTCGCCACGGGACGGTGACCGACCGGCTTGCGGGCGCAGTGGGTCGACGCTAGCGTGCCGTCGTCCTAAGCTCGGATTGTGATTCGGTTCAGCAGGTTATCGCCGGTCGCGGCTTCGATCGAAACGAAGCCGAAAGCGGCATCCCGAGTGCTAAGCAGACTCGGGGTAACTGCAGTCGCAGTATCGCTGTTGATGCTGCAGGTTGGCTGCGCGGCGAGCTCTGTCGTCAGCGGAGGAGATGGCAGTCGAGCGGTGCTGTACGACTCGATCGATGGACTCGCGCGCGACAGTACGGCGATTGTGATCGGCACCGTAACTGACCAGCACACCGAAGGCGAGACCACAATCTCCTCCCTCGGTGTGTTGAGCGCACCGACGTCTCCGCAGCTAGGAGCCACCGCTCCAGAAGCTGAACCGATCAGCGTCGGCGACACGGTCGCTGTCCGGCAAGATCCGTCTTCTCGGCCTCTCCTCGAGTTGGGCAAGGAATACGCGTTGTGGCTGACTCCGACGATGCTGCCGGACGACGCAGCGAATGAGTTCTTCATCACCGGATCGAATGCGGGTATGTACCTCGTAGACGGGGACATCGCTCGTCGTGTGACGACGGAAACCGGTGACGAGCTGCCTGAGACGATCACGATCACGGGCAGGCCCTGACGGCGAAGCGATAGCCGCATCTTGGTTGCCCGTCGCTACGAGGACAGCGCACGTCGCGTAAGCGGATCCTCTGCCGGGCACATGTGTCGCATAACCTCGGTGTCGCATAACCCATGGGACACGAGACACCCCACTGGTGAAATCTCGTCCGAAGTCGAGGTGCTACCGGTCGTAAACTTCGCGGCGGTGTGCAGCCCGCACGACGCTGACCGTCAGCTCCGCGTCGAACACGTCATAAATCACTCGGTAGTCACCTATGCGGATGCGCCAAGCCGTCTGCTCACCGACGAGTTTTTTCGCTCCGTGCGACCGAGGGTCATCAGCGAGGCCATCGATCGCATCGAGTACGCGATCGCGCGCTGGGCGGGGGAGCTTCTTCACCTGCCTGGCCGCGGCCGCAGTGAATGCGACGCTATAGGTCACGAAGCCAGGTCGGCACGCAACTCGTCAAGCGTGACCCGGGTGCCATCGTCGGATGCCTTGGCCTCACGGTAGGCGGCCACGTCCTGTGCCATCTCGAACTCTTCAAGTGCTTCAAGATCGGCCACGCTCACCATCACGGCGGCGAGCTTCCCATTGCGGGTGACACCGATGCGCTCGCCCGCGTACATCGTTCGTCCAAGCACATCCGAGAGCTGGCTTCGCAGCTCACGCGTCGAGACCTCGCTCGTTAAAGTGTCCATGCAGTAATGGTAGCACTTGTGTACACATGTGGGATGCACGCGATGTGTCTCGCAACTCAGGTGTCTCGTAACGCATGGGTTACGAGACAGGGGCCGTCCACGCACCGTTCGTGGAACGGACTGGTGCGGCTGTGTGAGACCAGCCGGAAACCCTTGCCGTTTGGTGGTTATGACGAGCGTTTGCGGCAGCCTTCCGCGCCCTAACTCTGGACCGCGTCGAAAACGATCGTTATCGGTGGACCGTGCAGAGCAGAGCGGGAGAGTGCATCCAATGCCAACAGGTCAGCCTCGAGCTGACATAATGGGCATTATCGGCAGTTCTTCTACCGGCCCACATCGATCAGGTTTACCCACGAATGCGAGACTGATCGAATGCAAAGGATCGGTCGACCGCGGCGGCAACTGACGCTTGTTCACTCCAGGGCAGAGCGGACATCAGTAAGCGCGAAGTCGTCACCCTTGTACAGCAGCGGAGCGTCCAGCTGCATTGCGAGCGCGTACGAGAAGCAGTCACCGAGATTGAGACGCGCAGGGTGACGCCCCTTCCCGAACTCGCGCCACGCAGCGAGCGCACCACCGGTGATGCTCGCATCGACCGTGGCCCACTCGACATCCAGGTCGTCGAAAAGCGCGCTCAGCCGCAGTACGCCTGGCGCGCCCTGCTTGGATTCCACGACCACGCCCAACTCGAAGCGGGTCACCTCCGACAACATGAGACCACCGGCGTGCGAAGCGAGCGCATCGGCGTAGAGACCGGCATCCTCCTCTCCGAAGACGACCGCGACGATTGCGGACGTGTCCACGGCGATGCGCTCGGTCACGTCGGCAGACCCGACTCGTCGTAGCCCAGGATCTCGTCGGGTGTGCGGTCATCCAGCATCGGCTCGCGGCGTGCGGCGTCGATGATCGCCTGAATGCGCTTGCGCCGCTGTGACGCCGAATCCGGCTGACTGCGAACCCGCTGCAACCGCTCCTCGAAGGACTTTCGCGCGGCCTCGGTGATGCTCTCCCCCGTCTCGGCGACCAACTCGCGGATGAGCCGATCCGCCTCCGGATCCTTGATGCTCAATGCCATGCGGGCCTCCTCGCATATATAAGACTACCGCATCGTATATACACTTCGGGCCTACGGACAGTCAGACAAACCGACAGCCACAGTCACATCGGTGCCTCGAGTCCCATCCCCCACGCTTCACCCTCCGATGTACTGCGCCAGGTGCTGAGCGGTCAGCGTCGAGCCGTCGGCGACGAGGTCGGCGGGCGTTCCCTCGAAGACGATCAGGCCCCCGTCGTGGCCGGCGCCCGGACCGAGGTCGATGATCCAATCCGCGTGCGCCATGACCGCCTGATGGTGCTCGATGACGATCACGCTCTTGCCGGCATCCACGAGCCGGTCCAGCAGCCCGAGCAGGTTCTGGACATCGGCCAGATGCAGTCCGGTGGTCGGCTCGTCGAGCACATACACGTCTCCGTCGTCGGCCATCTGGATCGCGAGCTTGACCCGCTGCCGCTCCCCTCCGGACAGCGTCGACAACGGCTGACCGAGTGTCAGGTATCCGAGTCCGACATCCGCCAGTCGATTCAGGATCGTCGCCACCGCGGGAATCTTCGCCTGCCCGGTGGTGAAGAACCCCTGCGCCTCGGACACGGCCATGTCGAGCACCTCGGTGATGTCCTCGCCCTCGAGTGTGTAGTCCAGCACCGCGGCCTGGAACCGCTTGCCGCCGCAGTCCTCACACGGCGTCTCGACGGTGTCCATGAAGCCGAGCTCGGTGACGATCACGCCTGACCCCTTGCACGACGGGCACGCGCCCTCGGAGTTCGCGCTGAACAGTGCCGGCTTGACCCCGTTCGCCTTGGCGAAGGCCTTGCGGATGGGCTCGAGCATCCCGGTGTACGTCGCCGGGTTGCTGCGCCGCGAACCCTTGATCGCGCTCTGGTCCACCGACACGACCCCGTCTCGCGGCACCACCGAGCCCTGGATGAGCGAGCTCTTTCCCGACCCGGCGACGCCGGTGATCACGGCGAGCACGCCGAGTGGGATGTCGACATCGACGTCCTGCAGGTTGTGCGCGCTCGCCCCCCGGACCGACAGCACCCCGGATCCGGCCCGCACCGACTCCTTGAGCCGCGCACGGTCGTCCAGATGCCGGCCGGTGATCGTGTCGCTGGCCCGCAGACCGTCGACGGTGCCCTCGAAGCAGATCTCGCCGCCCCCGGTGCCGGCGCCCGGCCCGAGGTCGACGACGTGGTCGGCGATGGCGATCGTCTCGGGCTTGTGCTCGACGACCAGCACGGTGTTGCCCTTGTCGCGCAGCTGGAGCAGCAGGGTGTTCATCCGCTGGATGTCGTGCGGGTGCAGGCCGATCGTGGGCTCGTCGAACACATAGGTCACATCGGTCAGCGACGACCCGAGGTGGCGCAGCAGCTTGATCCGCTGCGCCTCTCCCCCGCTCAGCGTCCCGGATGGGCGGTCCAGGCTCAGATATCCGAGGCCCAGCGTCACGAACGCGTCCAGATTCGCGCCCAGCCCGGCCAGCAGCGGGCCGGCCCCCGGCCGGTCCAACGCGCGCACCCACTCGGCCAGATCCGTCACCTGCATCCGACAGGCGTCAGCGATGCTCACCCCGTCGATCTTCGACGACCGGGCTCCCTCGGTCAGGCGGGTCCCGTCGCACTCCGGGCAGACCGCGAACGTCGCCGCCCGCTCCACGAACCGGCGGATATGAGGCTGGAGCGCATCCAGATCCTTCGACAGCATCGATTTCGTGATCTTCGGGATGAGACCCTCATAGGTCATGTTGATGTTCTGGATCTTGACCTTGGTGGGCTCGCTGTACAGGAACGCATGCCGCTCCTTCTCGGTGAAGGTCGAGATCGGCCGGTCGGCCGGGTAGAACCCGGACTCGGCGAACCCGCGCACCATCCAGCCGTCGGCCGTGTATCCCGGCACCAGGATCGCGCCGTCGGCCAGTGACAGCGACTCGTCCACGACCTGACTGAGATCGATGTCCGACACCTGCCCGCGCCCCTCGCAGCGCGGGCACATTCCGCCGAGGTAGATCGCGTCGCGGACGATCTTCTTCTCGCCCTTGGCCGAGGTCATGATGCCGCTGGCCTTCTGCGTGGGGATGTTGAAAGAGAAGGCGGTCGGGCCGCCGATGTACGGCTCCCCCAGCTTCGAGAACAGGATCCGCAGCATCGCGTTGGCATCGGTCACGGTGCCTACGGTCGAGCGCGGATTGGCCCCGAGGCGCTCCTGGTCCACCACGATCGCGGTGGTCAGCCCCTCCAGCACATCGACGTCGGGGCGTGCCAGAGCCGGCATGAAACCCTGCACGAACGCGCTGTACGTCTCGTTGATCATGCGCTGCGATTCTGCGGCGATGGTGCCGAAGACCAGCGAGCTCTTCCCAGATCCAGACACGCCCGTGAACGCCGTCAGCCGGCGCTTCGGAATGTCCGCGTCGATGTTCTTGAGGTTGTTCTCCCGCGCACCGCGCACACGGATCAGGTCATGTCGGTCTGCGTCACGCATGGCGATCAGCCTAGAGGGCGCCCGCGTGTCGGGTGGGCCGCTCCCCCGCGATCGGTCTAACCTGTGAGACGCACAACTTCACAGGAATCTCTCAGAAAGGTGAGCCCAATGTCCACCGCAGAATCCTCCGCCGGCAAGACGGCCGTCAACGGCATCCGGACGGCGTTCGGTGTCGGCGGCGTCATCGCGCTGATCGTCGGAATCCTCATTCTCGTCTGGCCCGGCCACACGGCCTCGGTCATCACCGCGATCATCGCCATCTACGCCATCGCCGGCGGCCTCGTCTATGCCGGCCTCGGCATCTTCTCCAAGGCGATGGGTGGCTGGTCCCGCATCGGCCACATCATCCTCGGCATCCTGTTCATCATCGCCGGCATCATCGCGTTCGCGAACCTCGGCGCCACCACCGCCTGGCTCGCGGTGTTCCTCGGCATCCTGGTCGGCATCATGTGGATCATCGAGGGCGTCGTCGCACTGACGGCACTCGGCGGCTCCAAGTCGAAGGGCTGGTCGCTGTTCTTCGCCATCCTGAGCATCGTCGCCGGTCTCATCGTGCTGTTCTCCCCGCTGTGGAGCGCCGTGGTGCTGTGGTGGCTGTTCGGGATCTCGCTGGTGGTGCTCGGCATCATCCAGATCGTGCGCGCCTTCACGTTCAGCAGCAAGGACCTGTGACGCGACAGCGCAGACGAGAGCGGCCCCGGATGTGAATTCATCCGGGGCCGCTCTCGTCGATGCAGCTACTGCGCGCGGAACGAGCTGACGTCGCCGACCAACCGGATGTTGTCCTCCGGGATCGGATCGACGGCGGCCTGCGCGACCTCGGCGGCGAACTCGGCCACGTTGTAGAGCTTGCCCGCCTCGTCCCGACGGGACGAGATCGCCCCCGGGTTGGCGCGCTCCAACAGTGTCGCGGTGATCGTGCCCTCGATCATGTCGCCCGAGACGACGACGAACTCGATGCCGCGCTCGGCCAGGGCGGGGATCCGCTCGCGCAGGGCATCCTCCCCCGCGCGCTTGGACAGCGCGACCGGCTCGTATTCGGGCATCGTCGGGGTGGATCGGATGAAGTGAGCCTGGTGACTGGTCACGAACACGACCCGTGAGCCGGGCGGCATGAGCGCCGTGGCCGCATCCAGCACGCGTACCTGTGCGTCCCGATTGAGCTGCAGGGCATAGTCCTCGGCCATCCCCGACTCCATGCCGCCGGACGCGTTCAGCACCAGCACATCCAGTCCGCCGAAGGCGTCCTTCACGTGGGCGAACATGCCCTCCACCGAGGCCTGGTCGGTCAGGTCCGCACCGACCACGAGCGCCTGCACGCCGAGCTCGCGCAGCTGCGCGGCCAGCTTCTCGGCGCGGGGCGCCTTGTTCCGGTAGTTGACGACGACGTTCGCGCCGGCCTCAGCCAGGTAGCGCACGGTGTCGGCGCCGATACCGCGGGACGATCCGGTGACGAGCGCGGTCTTGCCGCGCAGCGCGTCGGCGGGGAGAATCTGGGACACGTTTCGACCTTACCAACCAGCCGGTATGCCGCCCGCCCCATGCTAGGTTCGGAGCACACTCGGTACGCAGAGGGAGGCGGAGTGGACATCATCACGGGGATCGAGCAGTTCGCCTGGATCGGCTGGATCGTCCTGATCGCGGTCTTCCTCGTGATCGAGATGCTGACGCTCGATTTCACCTTCCTGATGCTGGGCATCGGCGGCCTCGCCGGCCTGATCGCCGACCTCTTCGGCGCGCCGCTGTGGGCGCAGGTCGTCATCGCCGCCGTGGTGGCCGCGCTGCTGATCTTCCTGCTGCGCCCTCCCCTGCTGCATCGCCTGCGCCGCGGCGAGGACCCCACGCCCTCGAACGTGGCCGCGCTGCTCGGGATGTCGGGGCTCGTGCTGTCCACGGTCACGCGCCTGGGCGGCCTGGTCAAGCTCGACAACGGCGAGACCTGGACGGCCCGCACCGTCGATGACGCACCGGACTCGCTCGCCCCGCAGACGCACGTGCGCGTCGCCCGCATCGACGGGGCGACCGCCTACGTCCGCCTCGATCAGACCCAGGAGGATCACGTATGACCGCAGAGCAGATCATCCCCACGGCGATCGGCTGGGTGCTGGCCGTCGCGGTCTTCATCTTCGTGGTGGTCGTCATCGTCCGGTCCATCCGGATCATTCCGCAGGCCAGCGCCGGCGTCGTGGAGAGGCTCGGCCGATATCACAAGACCCTCGAACCCGGTCTGAACCTCCTGGTGCCGTTCGTGGACCGACTGCGACCTCTCATCGACATGCGCGAGCAGGTCGTCTCCTTCCCGCCGCAGCCGGTGATTACCGAGGACAACCTGGTGGTCTCGATCGACACGGTCGTCTACTTCCAGGTCACCGATGCGCGGGCCGCCACATACGAGATCGCCAACTATCTGGGAGCGGTCGAGCAGCTCACCACGACCACCCTCCGAAACGTGGTCGGCGGTCTGAACCTGGAAGAGGCCCTCACCAGCCGTGACGAGATCAACAGCAAGCTGCGCATCGTCCTGGACGAGGCCACCGGAAAGTGGGGCATCCGGGTGTCCCGCGTCGAGCTGAAGGCCATCGACCCGCCGCTGTCCATCCAGGACTCGATGGAGAAGCAGATGCGCGCCGAGCGCGACCGGCGCGCCGTGATCCTCACCGCCGAAGGCTCCAAGCAGTCCCAGATCCTGGAAGCGGAGGGCCGGCGGCAGGCCGAGATCCTCAAGGCCGAGGGCGACAAGCAGGCGCAGGTGCTGCGGGCCGAGGGCGAGGCGAAGGCCATCGAGACGGTCTTCAACGCGATCCACGTCGGCAATCCCGATGACAAGCTGCTCGCCTACCAGTATCTGCAGACCCTGCCGAAGATCGCCGACAGTTCCTCCAGCAAGCTCTGGATCATCCCCAGCGAGTTCACCTCCGCGCTGCAGGGGCTCTCTGGGGCCTTCATCGGCAAGGGCACCGACGCCACTCCCCCGGCCGCGCAGAGGCCGGTGGACGACGTCCCGCCGGTCACATTCGCTCCCAGCGCGTCCACCGTGGGACACCATGCGGCCGCCGACGTGACCGCGGACGATGTGCCGGACTTCGAGGTGCCCCCGCCCGAGACCGAACCGCCGCTCACCCCGCCCACTCCGTGACACACCCGTGGTTCGCGGGGTCGACACGGCCTCGCGTTCTCGCCCATCGCGGTCTGGTGACGGCGGCGGCCGCAGCGCACGGCGTCGCGGAGAACTCGTTCGCCGCCGTCGCCGAAGCGCATGCGGCGGGCGCGGCGTATGTGGAGTCGGACTGCCACCTCACTGCGGACGGCGTCGTCGTGCTGTTCCACGACGCCGACCTGGGCCGGGTGACCGGCGACCCCCGACCGATCGCCGACGTCGCCTCGGCCGAGCTCGAAGACCTCATGGCCGACCGGGGCGGGCTGATCACACTCGCCCAGGCCCTCGACGCCTTCCCGACGCTCCGGTTCAACTTCGATGTGAAGGCCGCACCGGCCGCCGCGCCCGCCGGCCGGATCGTCGCCCCCCACGCCGACCGCGTGCTGCTGACGAGCTTCTCGGACTCCCGTCGACGGGCCGCCCTGGCGGCCGCGCATGCGGCCGGCGGCTCGCCCGCGACGTCGGCCGGCAGCAGCACCCTGGCCCGCGTGCTGGCGGGTGCGGCAGCCCACTCGGGGCGTGTGCTGGACCGCGTCCTGCGCGGCATCGATGCGCTGCAGGTGCCGGAGCGACGCGGGGCCCTGAAGATCGTCACCCGCGGCCTGCTGGAGGCCGCGCATCGGCGGGATGTCGAAGTGCACGTGTGGACCGTGAACGATCCCGCCGACATGCGCCGGCTGCTGGACCTCGGCGTGGACGGACTGGTCACCGACCGGGCCGATCTCGCCCTGGAGATCGCGGCGGATCGCGACCGCTGAGCATCCCCTGTGAAACCCTGCCCAGGCCGCCCCGTTCGGATGATGCGCACAGGTCACAGCGTTATACCTGGGTAGCGACGAGAGGACCACACAATGGCAGACCGCAGCTTGCGCGGCATCCGACTCGGCGCCCAGAGCCTACAGAGCGAAGAGGGCGTCGTTTTCCATGAGCGCATGCAGAAGACCTACGCATGCACCGAATGCGGGCGTGACACCACGCTGACGTTCGCAGCCGATGCCGAGGTTCCCGAGGCCTGGGAGTGCCGCACCTGCGGCGCCGAGGCCGTGCTTCGCGTCGGCGACGGCACGGTGTCCGTGGATCACAGCGAGGACAAGATCCCGCGTACCCATTGGGACATGCTGCTGGAGCGCCGCACGATCCCCGAGCTCGAGGAGCTGCTCGAAGAGCGTCTCGCCTTCATCCGCGCCCGCCGCGGCGCGGGAGAAGACGTCTCCAAGCTCACCGCCTGACGGACACTATGCGATGCCGGTCCCGGTGGGGCCGGCATCCTTCATGTGCGGGCGGCGTCGGCGACCGAGCAGGACGCCGATGCCCAGCGCCGCCACCGCGGCCGCGCTCCCCCACCCGAGGACGGCGTTGATCGCCGGGCCGGCCACGACCGCGGGCGTCAACCCGGTGCGCAGCGGAACGTCTTCCAGCAGCGCGCCGGCGGTGTCCTGCGGCAGCCCGGCGATCTCCGTGCCGTCCGGGGCGATCATCTGGCTGGTGCCGACGGTCGAGATGTTGACGACCGACCGCCCGGTCTCGATGGCCCGCATGCGCGCGAAGGCGAGCTGCTGCAGATTCTCGTCGGTGCCGCGGAAGTCGGCGTTGTTCGTCTGGAACATGTAGATGTCCGCCCCGCCGCGGGCGCCGTCCCAGATGACGTCGTCGTAGATCACATCGAAGCAGATGGCCAGTCCGACCCCGACGCCGTGCACGTCGAAGACCGGCGGGGCGGTGCCGGGCGTGTACTCGCGCTGGATCAGGTCGATCAGGTCGGCGGCGAAGAACCGGTAGAACGCCCGGTCGGGCACATACTCGCCGAACGGCACCGGATGCCGCTTGTCGTACACCGCGACCGGGTTGTCCTCCCCCGCCTCCCACAGCAGGGACGAGTTGAACAGGTCCTTCCCGCGCTGCGTCACGGCGCTCACGATCAGCGCCGCATCCGCCGTCGAGGCCAGATCGTCCAGCACCGCCGCCGTGGCGGCATTCGAGGTCGGGTCCGAGTCGACGCCGCCCTCCGGCCAGAGCAGCACATCCATCTTCTTGCCCAGCAGCGGCGCGGTCGCCGCCAGCTGCGCGTTCAGCACATCCCCGGGCGCCCGCTGATCGAAGTACCCGGTCGGGCCGTTGCCCTGCACCGCGCCCACGCGCAGGCTTCCGGCCGGGGTGGTCGGGAACTGCGGAACCGCCAGCAGCAGCACCGCGACCGCGACCACGGGCACGGCCGCGCGGATGTCGCGGAACCGACGGATCCGCACGTACTCGATCGCCGCCGCACCCAGCAGCACGACCAGGAACGACAGTCCGCTCATGCCCACCCACGACGCCAGCGGGGCGGTCGGGCCGTTGACCTGCGTGACGCCGATCCGCCCCCAGGGGAAGCCGCCGTACGGCCACGTGCCCAGCAGCTCCTCACGCATCACCCACAGGCCCGCGACCAGCGCCGGCAGCAGCGTCAACCGGGCCCACACGGCGGGCAGCACCCGCGGCAGCCATCGGTAGGCCAGCGCGATCGGCACCGCGGCGGCGGCGGTCAGGACCGCTTCGAACAGCGACAGGGCCAGCCACGGCACGGGGCCCAGATAGCGGGCGGTGAACAGCACGTTCACGAGGAAGAAGACCGCGCCGAACGCGAACCCCACCAGCACGGCGCCCCACGCGCGCCGGCCGATCAGGGTCAGCAGGGCCAGCGGCACCGCGACGAACGACATCGGCCACCAGCTCAACGCCGGGAAGGCGAGGGTGAGCAGGAATCCCGCCACCGCCGCGACGAACGTCGCCACGCCGAGTGGCAGGAGCGGGCGCGGCAGGGCACGGCGTTCGGGCACCGTCCCAGCCTAGGTCAGCACGGGCGTGCACCCGGCGCGGGCTCAGACCGAGGAGTACGCCACGATTCCCCGGCGCACGGCATCCAGCGCCGCCCGTGCGGTGGAGGCGAGCGGCGGCTGCGCGACCAGGCTGAGCTGGTCGAGCAGGTCGATGGTCTGCTTGGCCCAGCGCACGAAGTCTCCCGCGGCCATGTCGGCCTCGGCCAGGACGACCTCCAGCGACCGGCCGCGGGCCCAGGAATGCACGGCGGCGGCCAGGCCCGTGGCCGGCTCGGTCGATCCGGGGAGCTCGTGGTCGTGCTCGAGGTCGTCCAGCTGCGCCCAGAGGCGCTCGGTCTCGGTCAGCGCCGTGCGGAACGCGCCGCGAGGCAGCCCGCGCTCCCCCGGCCCGGCGTCGTCGCGGCGGGGTTCGAACACCAGGCAGCTCACGAGCGCGGCCAGACCCGCGGCATCCAGCTCGGTCCAGATGCCGGTGCGCAGCGACTCCGCCACGAGCAGGTCGCGCTCCCCGTAGATGCGACGCATCGTGGCGCCCGCCTCGGTGAGCGCAGTCGTGCCGTCATCGGCGACGCGGACGTAGTCCAACGCGGTCAGCACGTCCACCACGCGGTCGAACTGCCGTGCGACCGTGCCGGTGCGGGTCTGGATCTGCCGGCGCATCCGGTCGACCGTGCGCGAGAGCTTCCAGTACCGCTCCGCCCAGCGGGCGTGGTTCTCCCGATCAGGACAGTCGTGGCACGGATGCCGCTGCAGCTGGGTGCGCAGGCTCTGGATCTCGCGCTGCCGCTGCTGGCGTCGCGCATGCGAGGCTGTCGCGTCCTTGCGGTGCAGCTTCTCCAGGTCGCTGATCCGGCGGCGGATCCCGGAGTACTCCCGGAAGTCGCCCCGGTCGCAGGTCATGGCCTTCTCGTAGCCCTCGAGGGATGTCTCGTGCTCCCGCACCTGCCGGGCCAGGCCCACCACGGACCGGTCGGCCTGGAACTGCGCGAACGAGGACTCCAGGATCTCGCGCGCCTTCGGTCGTCCGAACTGGTCGATGAGGTTGACCGCCATGTTGTAGGTGGGCCGGAAGCTCGAGTTCAGCGGGTAGGTGCGGCGCGAGGCGAGCGCGGCCACGGACTGGGGGTCCATGCCCTCGGTCCACTGGATGACCGCGTGGCCCTCCACGTCGATCCCGCGGCGGCCGGCCCGCCCGGTGATCTGCGTGTACTCGCCCGAGGTGATGGCCACCCGCGCCTCGCCGTTGAACTTCTCCAGCTTCTCCAGCACCACGGTGCGCGCCGGCATGTTGATGCCGAGGGCGAGGGTCTCGGTCGCGAAGACGGCCTTGACCAGCTTGCGCTGGAACAGCTCCTCGACGACCTCCTTGAACGCCGGCAGCAGTCCTGCGTGGTGCGCCGTGATCCCCCGCTCCAGATTGTCGCGCCATTCCCAGTAGCACAGGACGTCCAGATCCTCGTCCTCCAGCGTTCGGGTGCGCTCCTCGACCACGCGTCGGATCTCGCGGCGCTCCTCGGGGCTGGTCAGCCGCACGCCGGCTCGTCGCACCTGCGCGACCGCCGCCTCGCAGCCGACCCGGCTGAAGATGAAGAAGATCGCCGGGAGCAGGCGGTCCCGGGCCAGCAGCTCCACGACCTCCGGGCGATCCATCCGTTCGATCCGGCGCACGTTGGCCGCGCGCACCGGTCGCTGGTGACCGCGCTGCGGTCGACGGCGGGATGCCTCCATCCGGCCGCCGCTGCGCAGCGGTGCAGACCGCGCGGACGACCGGCGGTTCGCCTCGTACCGCTGTCCGGTGCTGGACCGGATGCGCATGAGCTCCTGATTCACCTGGGCGGTGGCGACGCCGGCGCGGTCGTCGAACAGCGGGAGCAGATCACCGCGGACCAGGACGTGCTGCTCGAGCGGGACGGGTCGGATCTCGGAGACGATCACGGCGGTGTCGCCGCGCACGGTGTCCAGCCAGTCGCCGAACTCCTCGGCGTTGGACACGGTCGCCGACAGGCACACCAGCTTGACGGACTGCGGGAGGTGGATGATGACCTCCTCCCACACCGCCCCGCGGAACCGGTCGGCGAGGTAGTGCACCTCGTCCATGACCACGAACCGCAGGTCGCGGAGCGCGGCCGCATCGGCGTACAGCATGTTGCGCAGCACCTCGGTGGTCATCACCACGATGCGCGCGCCGGAGTTGATGCTCACGTCCCCGGTGAGCAGCCCCACCTCGTCGGCGCCGTACACCTCCACCAGTTCGCGGAACTTCTGGTTCGACAGCGCCTTCATCGGGGTGGTGTAGAAGGCCTTGTCGCGCTCCCGGCGCATCGCCAGATGGATGGCGAACTCGCCGACGATCGTCTTGCCCGCCCCCGTGGGGGCCGCGACCAGGACGCTGCTGCCGTCCTCGAGCGCCTCGCACCCGGCCACCTGGAACGGATCGAGGGTGAATCGCTGCGCCGCCGCGAACCGCGCTGTGGCGGGATGTCGATCGGCGTCCGTCACGCCGTCGGCTCCAGCGGAGCACGGCGCGCCTTGCGCCGGTCGAAGAGCAGCGACAGGATGGCGGCGGCGAAGTACAGCACGCACAGGATCCCGGCCAGCAGCAGCATCGAGGTCACGTCCGCGGCCGGCGTGGCGGCGGCGGCGAACACGACGATGACGATGATGGCGACGCGCCAGCCCTTCAGGATCGCACGGCCGGACATGATGCCGGCGAGGTTCAGCGCCACCAGGAACACCGGTGTGACGAACGAGACGCCGACCACCAGCAGCAGCTTGAAGACGAAGTCGTAGTAGGTCGAATAGTCGTAGAACCGCGCGACGCCCTGGGTGTCGGGCACGAACAGCGCCATGATCTCGACCATGTGCGGCATGATCAGCCAGCCGACATACAGTCCCGCAGCGAACAGCGGAATCGCCGAGGCGACGAAGCCGACGGTGTACCGCATCTCCTTGCGGGTCAGGCCCGGCATGATGAACGCCCACAGCTGCCAGAGCCAGACGGGTGCCGACAGCAGCAGGCCGATCGAGAACGCGATCCGCATGCGCAGATCGAACCCGCTGGTCACGGTGTTGAAGTTCAGCGCGGTGTAGCTGTCGCCGTGGGTGGCGGCGATCTGCGCGATCGGCTGCGAGAGCAGGTTGATCACCGGTTCGCTGATGATGAACCCGACGATCATGCCGACGATCAGCCCGGCGGCGGCGATGAACAGCCGCCTGCGCAGCTCGCGCAGATGCTGCGCCAGCGACATCCGCTTCTCACGGGGTGGCGTCGCCGGCTCCTCGATGTGCGGCGACCCGGTCTGCGTCACGTGCGGCTACGGCTTGGGTTCGCCTGAACTGTGCGCCGCCGGAGCGCTGCCCGCGGCATCCGTCGTCGGCGTCTCGCCGCCGTCGGCGGACGGACGGTCGTCGTCCTTCATCGCCTTCATCTCGCCGCGGAACACCCGCGCCGACTGGCCCATGCTCTTGGCCAGGGCCGGAAGCTTGGCTGCGCCGAACAGCAGCAGGATCACCGCGAGGATGATCAGGAGGTGCGGCCACCCGAATGCGCCCATGATGTCTCCTTGTCGTGCGCTGTCGGACCAGTCTAACCCGCATCCGCGGCGGAACGACCGCCCGTCGGCGGCGCGCCGGTTCCGTGCGGGGTCGTCGTGTCGTCCGGATACTGCGCGAGCGCCGCCCGCGCCCACTCGGCCGCGGCGGTGCGCGCCTGCTCGGGTTCGAGGATCTCCAGGTCGCCCCCGCGACCGGCGGCGAGGCGCTTCAGACTCTGGGCCGCCGCGATCCGCATGGTCGCCACCGACATCCCGTCGCGGGTCTGCACCTGCGCCTGATCGAGGTAGCCGCCCAGCAGCGGCGCCACCGCCGCGGCGAAGCGGATGCGCGTGCGGATGTCGGTCTGGGCGACCTCGAACAGCTCGGGAACCGGCTCTTCGCCGTGTGTGATCGCGATGTCGGTGAGGCTGAGGGCGCTGACACGGTCGAGATGGAAGGTCCGCATCGCCTGACGCAGATGGCACCATCCCTGCAGATACCACTGCCCGTTGGCGATGTGCACCTTGACCGGGTCGACGGTGCGGGTGGTGACCGGCGCGTCGGGCGCCTTGTACGAGAACGACACGGCGACCCCGTGCCGCAGCGCCTCGTCGACCGTCAGCCGGACCTCGTCGACCGGCTCGGGTGCGACGATCACATCGGCGGGCACGGCGGACGCGCCGGCGGCGAGCTTGGTGAGCAGCCCGGAGATCACGCCGCTGGATCCGACGCCGGGCAGCGACTGGGCCAGCTGCAGCCCGGCCAGCAGCGCCGCGGCCTCACGTGCGGTCAGCTTCGGCGAGCCTTCCAGAGCGACCGCGTTCGTGATCACGATCCGGTCCTGCTCGTCCAGGAGGTCCCAGTCGATGTCGAACAGGTCGTTCGGCAGCTGCCAGTACCCGCCCTCGCCGGGACGGCCGATGACGGTGAGCTTCTCGACCATCTCGCGCATCTGATCCGGCGTGACGTCGAAGTCGCGCGCGGCGTCGGCCACCGAGACCTCTCCCTCGTTGATCAGGTACGGCACCAGCTGGAGCATGAGCGCGGCCCGCTCGGTGGCCAGCACCGGTCGTGTCGGGGTCACTGCCCTCCTCCATGCACCGCGAGGGCGCGCCGCAGCCGGGCGATCACGTGGTCGCGCAGGTCGTGCGGCTCGACGACCCGCACCTCGGGGCCGTACGAGGCCAGTTCGTCCGCGAAGATGTGCACGTCCACGTACGGCACTCGGATGCCCTGCTCCGCGGCCTCCCCACGCCGGCTCAGACGCAGCGCCGCCTCGGTGCCGGGGTTGACCTCGAGCAGGGCGCTGTTGCGGGCCGCCACCGCCCGCAGACCGGCCAGGGCCCGCTCCCCCGCCCCTTGGCGCAGCGACGGGTCGAACTCCTGCCGGGTCACCTTCACATCACCGACGATCCGTGACAGCAGGAATGTGCGGTCGGCACCGGCATCCACGTCGATGCCGAACACGTGCCAGCGCGCCTCGAACTCCACCAGCGCCAGCGGCTGGACGGTGCGTGTGCGCGGGGCGTCCTCACCGGGCTTCAAGTAGGCGAAGCCCACCGCGCGGCACTGCTCGATCGCGCGCTGGAGGGGGGCGAAGGATGCTTCGCGCAGGCTGATCCGCGGCGAGTAGCCGATGATCGGCTCATCGACGTCGATCCCCAGCGAGCGGATCTTGCGCAGCCCGCTGCGCGCGTCGGCCGACAGCGAGCCCTGGCTCCATACGCCGCCGGCCAGGTTCAGGACCGCGACCTCCGCGGGTGTGAAAGTGATGTCCGCCGGCAGTGCGTACTCGGCCGTGGGCACCCGGTAACGGCCCTGTCGCAGGTCGTCCGGGTCGAGGCGGTCGCCGATGGTCTCGATCGGCACGCCCAGGCCACGCAGGTTCTCCTTGTCGCGCTCGAACATCTTCTCCAGCGCGTCCTTGGACGCCCCGGCCTCGGCCTGCTCCCGGTAGCCGGAGACGGAGCCCAGGATGGTGTCCTTGGTCAGCCCCTGCTCGGTCGCCATCAGGGCGACGACGAGGTTCAGGAGCCGTTCCTCGGGCGCGTTGCGCTCGCCCGAGGCGGACGTCGAGGATTCGGGAGCGGTCGGCACGCCTCAATCCTAGGGGCGTGGCGACCGGCCGTGCGGCGCTACTGCTGTTGCTGCAGGTCGGCGGCCGAGCCGATGCCGAGGATGTCGATGACGACGATCTGCGTGTCCTTGGCGGCGGCGTCACCGTCGGCCTTGGGGATGATCGCCATCACCTGGGAGCCGACGGTCTGGCCCTCGACGGCCTTCTGGAACCCCTTCGACTTGGTCGACAGGGTGACGAACTGCGGCTCGCCGTCCCAGGTGTTGTCCGCGACGGACTTGTCCGTCCAGTTGACGATCGTGTAGTGCAGCAGCACCGGCTGCTCGCCGGTGACCTTCTCGCCGTCGCCGCGCTTGAGCACCGACACCGACAACGACTGCGGAGCCGGGCTGTCGGGCACGATCACGCCGGGCCGCCCGCCCGGGGCGCGGACCACGGCCGGCTTGCCCCAGCCGGAGTTGTACACGTGGGAGCCGTCGGCCGCCGACAGGAACACCTGGCGGACGTCGATCACGGCCACGACGGACTCGTCCTTGGTCAGGCCGAGGCTCTGCGCCGACGAGGGCTCCACGCCGTCCGGGGGGATCGCGATGGCGACCCGGGTGCCGGCGGTGGCGCAGTGCAGCGCCGGGCCGAACGCCGGGAACGACTGGGTCCAGCGCGACAGGGCGAACGCCGACGTCTGGTCGGCGCTGTAGGCGGTGCTCACGAGCTTCTTGCCTGTGGTCGCGCTGACCAGCGAGACATCCAGTGCCACGACCTGGGAGTCCGTGCTGATCGGGACGCTGCCGTTGCCGGCGGTCACATCGGCGAATTGCGTGGTCTTCGTGTGCAGCGGGGTGCGCACGTCCACCGTCGGGGCGGTCGATTCGGAACCGCTCACCGAGATGAGGCCCATCGTCGACGAACCCGCGTCCGTCGTCCGCGGGCACGAGGCCGCACCGGAGGACGACGCACAGCCGACGAGAGCGACGGCTGTCAGGGACAGGACGGCGAAGGCAGCGGGGAGTTTGCGCACGGGATAAGTCTAGGCGTTCGTCTCCAGCGGCCCCGACGAGTCGGCCTCGGTCGCGGCGGCCGCGCGCAGCGCGCCCTCTTCGGCCCGCTGGGCCTCGCGGACCCGCTTGCGCAGGTTCTTGTCGGTGATCTGCCGCTCCCCCACGGCGCCGGGCGTCCACAGTTCCACGTCCTCGTCGCCGTACGCCGTCTTGCGGATCGCGCGGCGGCGCACGTCCGGCGGCACGGCGCCGGGAGCGAGCCGGCGCGCCGTGAGGAGGAACCCGGTGTGGGCGACCATCCGATGGTCCGGGCGCACGGCGAGCCCCTCGACATGCCAGCCTCGGACCATGGTCTCGCTCGCTTCGGGCTCGGTGAAAAGGCCCGTGCCCCTCAGGTATTCGGCGATCCGGCTGAGCTGCGTCGCCGTGGCGACGTAGCAGAGCACCACGCCGCCCGGAGTGAGCGCCCCGGCGACGGCGTCCAGGCACTCCCAGGGCGCGAGCATGTCCAGGATGACGCGGTCGACGCTGCCCGGGGGCTGTGTGGCCGGGAGCCGGTCGGCGAGGTCGCCGAGGATCACCTCCCAGTTCGCGGGCCGCTCCCCCAGGAAGGTCGCCACGTTCGCCTGGGCGACCTCGGCGAACTCTTCGCGTCGCTCGAATGACACCAGGCTCCCGGACGCGCCGACCGCCCGCAGCAGCCAGAGCGAGAGGGCGCCGGACCCGACGCCGGCTTCGACCACGCGGGCTCCGGGGAAGACATCGGCCTGCGCGAGGATCTGCGCCGCGTCCTTCGGGTAGACGATGGCCGCTCCGCGCGGCATCGACATCACGAAGTCCCGCAGCATCGGGCGCAGGGCCAGATAGTCCGCGTCGCCGCCGGTGACGACCGACCCGTCGGGCAGCCCGACGAGGTCGTCGTGTCGGAGCACGCCACGATGCGTGTGCAGTTCGCCGCCCTCGCGCAGCGTGATCGTGTGGAGCCGGCCCTTCGGGCCGGTCAGCTGCACGCGGTCGCCGTAGCGGAACGGGCCCCGCGGCGGCGTGGCCCCGGTCACGCGACGCCCTCCCGACCTGCGTCGCGGTGTGCGGCGAACAGTCCGGCGATGTCGTCGGCACTGCGTTCGGCCAGCGTGGGCCAGAGCGCGTGTGCGCCGACTCCGGTCAGCGAGATCATGTTCGGCACCCCGAGCGAGATCGCGCGGGAGGCGAGGGCGGAGCGCAGACCGTTGGGCGAGTCCTCGATCGCCACGGCTTCGCCCGGATCAACCCCCAGCGCCTCGCAGGCCTGCAGATACGGATCGGGATGGGGCTTGGGGCGCGTCGCGTCGTCACCGGCCACGATCACATCGAACGCGTCGAAGTCGATGAGGTCCACGACGGCCTGGGCCATCCGCCGCATCGACATCGTGACCAAGGCCGTCTTGACCCCGGCATCCCGCAGACTCTGCAGCAGCTCGCGTGCGCCCGGCCGGAACGGCACGCCGTCTCGAGCGAGGCCGCTGAGCACGTCGTCGGTGAGACGGTCCACGATGGCATCGACGTCCATCCGGACACCGTGGTCCTGGAAGATGCGGGCCGCGTCGTCCAGCCCCAGGCCGACCAGCTGCAGCGACTGCTCGTGCGACCAGGTGCCGCCGAACGATTCGACCAGCGGAGTCTCGGCGGCCATCCAGTACGGCTCGGTGTCCACCAGCGTGCCGTCCATGTCCCACAGCACGGCGGCGGGCAGTCGTGTGGTCATCCGTCCATCGTATCCAGGCCATCCGCCCGGCGACGCACCCGTCCGGGCCCGCACGCCTATTCTGGAAGGAAGCGCCGAGCCGGAGGGAGCGCGTGTGGAGGGACTGGGTCGCCGGGTGATCGTCGCCGCGTTCGACGGCTGGAACGACGCGAGCGAGGCCGCGACGTCGGCCGCGAGCGTGCTGAAGGACGGCGTGCCGTACGAGCCGGTGTTCGCGGTGGACCCCGAGCTGTACTTCGACTACCAGTACACGCGTCCGCAGCAGGTCACCGAGCCGGACGGTCGTCGGATCCTGCGCTGGCCGGACGCCACCCTGCACCGCCCGGTGCGGCGCTCGCGCGGCACCCAGCTGTGGCTGATGACCGGGGTCGAGCCGGCCCGGGCGTGGCAGGCGTTCGTGGGCGAGTTCGTCGACGTCATGCTCCGCGAGGATGTCACCGGCTTCGTCGCGCTGGGATCGATGATGTCGGATGTGCCGCACACCCGCCCCATCTCGGTCTTCGCCGGCAGCGAGAACGAGCAGCTGCGCGACAGTCTCGGGCTGGAGCGCAGCACCTACGAGGGGCCGGTCGGCATTCTCTCGGCGCTGGCGGACGCCGCCGAGGCTGTCGGCATCCCGACGGTGGGGCTGTGGGCCAGCGTGCCGCACTACGTCGGGGGCCACACGCCGTCGCCGAAGGCATCGCTGGCGCTGCTGAATCGGCTGGAGGAGCTCGTCGGCACGCCGGTCGCGCGCGGCGACCTCGCGGCCGAAGCAGATGCATGGGAGGCGTCCATCGATGCCGCCGCAGCGGACGACGAGGAGATGACCGCGTACATCCAGCAGCTGGAGGCGACCCGCGACACCTGGGACTCGCCCGAGGCGTCGGGCGAGTCGATCGCGCGCGAGTTCGAGCGGTACCTGCGCCACGGCGGCGACGGTCCGGGCAAGCCGGGCCGGGACGACCCCCGCCGCTAGGGCTGGATCACGCCCAGGCTCAGCAGCACGATCAGCGCCGCGCCCAGCGCGACCCGGTAGACCACGAACGGCAGGAAGCTGTGCCGGGTGATCCACTTCATGAAGAACGCGATCACGGCCAGGCCCACGCCGAACGCCACGATGGTGGCGGCCGCGGTCTCGCCCATCGAGAACACCTCGTGCTCGGGCGTGCGGATCACCTTCGCCAGTTCGAACAGCCCGCTGCCGAACACCGCCGGGATGGCCAGCAGGAACGCATATCGCGCGGCCGCCTCGCGGGTGTAGCCCAGCAGCAGCCCTGCGGTGATCGTGCCGCCCGAGCGGGAGACCCCCGGGATCAGCGCCAGCGACTGCGCCAGGCCGAAGATGATGCCGTGCCCGACGGTGAGGTCATCCAGCTTGCGCCGCTGCGCGCCGATCATGTCGGCGATGCCGAGGATCACGCCGAACACGATCAGCGTGGCCGCCACGATCCACAGCGACCGCAGGGTCGTCTCGATCGCGTTCTGGAACACCAGCCCGAGGACGACGATCGGGATGGTGCCGATGATGATCAGCCAGCCCATCCGCGCATCCGGGTCATTGCGCGGGATGCGCCCGATGAGCGCGCGGAACCAGTGGCCGATGATCCGCACGATGTCGCGCCAGAAGAACACCACCACCGCCGCCTCGGTGCCGATCTGCGTGATGGCGGTGAACGCCGCGCCGGGGTCGCCCGCCTCCGGCAGGAACGCGCCGACGATGCGCAGGTGGGCGCTGGAGGAGATCGGCAGGAACTCGGTGAGTCCCTGCACAAGGCCGAGGAAGACGGCTTCGAGGAAGTGCGACATCGGCGCCTTTCGTGCGGGAGGATTCGGTGCCGAGGTCTCGGCAGGGGTGTCAGTACGTGCGCAGCAGGTCGGTCAGCACCGCCGCGCCGAAGTCGAGCGCGTCCAGCGGCACGCGCTCGTCCACCCCATGGAACATACCGGTGAAATCGAGTCCGGGCGGAAGCCGCAGCGGAGCGAAGCCGTAGCCGGTGATCCCCAGTCGGGACAGCGCCTTGTTGTCCGTGCCGCCGCCCATCAGATACGGCACCACGGGGGCGCCCGGGTCGTGGGCGTCCAGCGCCGCGACCATGGCGTCGACCAGGCTCCCCCGCAACGGCGCCTCCAGTCCGACATCCCGCGTGACCGTCTCGATCTCGATGTCGGTGCCGACGATGCGGCGTATCTCGGCGAGCACCTCGTCCTCGGTCCCGGGGAGCACGCGGACGTCGATCAGCGCCTCGGCGGCATCCGGGATCACGTTGTGCTTGTATCCGGCGGCGAGGCCCGTGGGGTTGGTGGTGGTTCGCAGCGTCGAGCGCAGGAACGGCGCCGCCGCACCGGCACGGTCGGCGAGGGCATCCGGGTCCGCGTCATGGTCGCCGGTCAGGGCCGCGAAGCGCTCCAGCATGGCCGAGGTGGCCGGCGTCAGCCGGATCGGCCACGAGGTCCGTCCGATCGCCGCAACCGCCTCGGCGAGACGGGTGACGGCGTTGTCGAGATGGTGCCCGCTGCCGTGGCCGGCCCGTCCGCGGGCGCGCAGGCGCAGCCACAGCAGCCCCTTCTCCCCCACCTGGAGGAGGTAGGCGCGCTGCTCTCCCAGCTCGATCGAGTACCCGCCGACCTCGCTGATCGCCTCGGCGGCCCCGGCGAACCATTCCGGCCGGTCTCGTATGACGAGCGCCGATCCCTCGCCGCCGCCGTCCTCCTCGTCGGCGAAGAAGGTGAGGATGAGGTCGCGTTCGGGCTGCCGGCCGGCTCGCAGGAGGTTGCCGACCGCGGTGAGGATCATGGCGTCCATGTTCTTCATGTCGACCGCGCCGCGGCCCCACAGCACGCCGTCCCGGATCTCCCCGGCGAACGGGTCGACGCTCCAGTCCTCGGCGATGGCGGGGACGACGTCCAGATGGCCGTGGAGCACCAGCGCGGATCTGCCCGGATCGCGCCCGGGAACCCGCGCGTGCACGTTCGTGCGCCGATCGACCGGCTCGTACACCTCCGGGCGCAGGCCCAGTCCCTCCAGGTGCGCCACGACGTATTCGGCGGCCTCGCGCTCCCCCCGGGCGCGCCCGCCACCCCAGTTCGTCGTGTCGAACCGGATCAGGTCGCGGGCGATGCGCGCCACCTCGGTGAGGGCGGCGTCCGGTCGGGTCGGCATGCGCTCCAGGCTACCCGCTGGGTGCGCGAGAAGCGGGTGCGCGGCGTGCTCGGCCGGTTCTGACTCGGAGGCAGAACGTGATAATGTCATTCCTCGGTTGCGAAACCGACTTCACCTGCGCGGGTGGCGGAATAGGTAGACGCGCTAGCTTGAGGTGCTAGTGCCCGTATAGGGCGTGGGGGTTCAAGTCCCCCCTCGCGCACAGATCTCCGACACAATCGGAATCCGATTGGAAAAGGTCCCGTCAGGGGCCTTTTTCAAGTTGGCGACGAGATGCATCTGGGTGAGACGGATGCGGCGCGATAGGTTCGTGGCATGGCTTCCCGTTCCCGGCAGCAGCCGCATCCCGCCTGGCTCAGTCCGACGGCCATCCCGGTCCGCCCCGCACAGCCGTGGCAGCCGGACGCCGATACCGCGACCGGCCGGATCCCGCTGCTCGAGCCCGGTCCCGCGCTGACCGGCGCCTCCGACCTGCACCCGAAGGCCTTCGCCGGCGAGGTCGTGCCGTTCCGGGTCACCGCGTTCCGCGAGGGACACGATGCGATCGGCGTGCAGGTGCGCCTCTCCTCCCCCTCGGGCGACGAGTCGCTGCACCGGATGGTGGCGCTGCAGGACGGCTTCGACCGGTGGCGGACCGAGATCGCGCTGCGCGAGCAGGGCGACTGGACGTTCCGGTTCGAGGCGTTCGCCGACGAGTTCGAGACGTGGCGGCACGCCGCCGACCTGAAGATCGAGGCGGGCGTGGATGTCGCGGTCATGTGCGCCCTCGGTGCGGCGCTGTGCACCCGCGCCGCCGGGCAGCGTGACCGGCCGGTCCGCGAGCGGTCCGCACTGCGCGCCGCCGCCGCCGCTCTGGACGCTGCCGGAGACGGACCCGTGGATGCCGAGGCCGCGCTGCGCGTGGCACGCGATCCGGCGCTTGCCGAGGTCTTCGCCCGGCGTCCGCTGATGGGGCTGGTCACGATCGGCGAGAGCCTGCCGCTGCGGGTCGAGCGCACCCGCGCCGGGGTGGGCGCCTGGTACGAGTTCTTCCCGCGCTCGGAGGGTGCGGTGCGGGCAGCCGACGGAACGATCCGCACCGGCACGTTCCGCACCGCCGCCCGCCGCCTCGCCGCGGTCGCGGCAATGGGCTTCGACGTCGTCTACCTCCCGCCGATCCACCCGATCGGGCACACCAACCGCAAGGGACCGAACAACACCCTCGAGGCCGGGCCCGCCGACCCCGGTTCACCGTGGGCCATCGGGGATGCCGCAGGCGGCCACGATGCGGTGCACCCCGATCTGGGCACGCTCGCGGACTTCCGCGCGTTCGTGAAGAAGGCGGCCGCCCAGGGGCTGGAGGTCGCGCTCGACCTCGCCCTGCAGGCGTCCCCCGATCACCCGTGGGTGCGCGCGCACCCGGAGTGGTTCACCACTCTGCCGGACGGCACGATCGCGTACGCCGAGAACCCCCCGAAGAAGTACCAGGACATCTATCCGGTCAATTTCGACAACGACCCGGTCGGCATCCGCGCCGAGGTGCTGCGGATCGTGCGGCACTGGGTCGCCCAGGGCGTGCGCATCTTCCGAGTGGACAATCCGCACACCAAGCCCCTGCAGTTCTGGGAGTGGCTGATCCGCACGGTGACCGCCGAGAGCCCGGATGTCGTCTTCCTGGCCGAGGCGTTCACCCGGCCCGCCCCGCTGCAGGCCCTGGCCCGCGCCGGATTCCAGCAGAGCTACAGCTACTTCACCTGGCGCAACACCAAGGCCGAGCTCGAGGAGTTCCTCGTATCGATCGCCACCGACACGGCCGACTACCTGCGGCCGAACCTGTTCGTGAACACCCCCGACATCCTCACCGAGTATCTGCAGTTCGGCGGACGGCCGGCCTATCGGATCCGGGCCGCGCTCGCCGCCACTGCGGCGCCGTCGTACGGCGTCTACGCCGGGTACGAGCTGTACGAGAACGTGGCCCGGCCGGGTTCCGAAGAGAACATCGACAACGAGAAGTACGAGTACAAGATCCGCGAGTGGGACCGCGCCGAGGCATCCGGCGACTCGCTGGCGCCGTACCTGCGTCGGCTGAACGAGATCCGCGCCGCCCACCCCGCGCTGGGTCAGCTGCGCAACCTCACCGTGCACGACAGCGATGACGACGCCGTGCTCGTGTTCGTCAAGCATCTCGACGCCGCCTTCTCCCCCGCCGGGGTTGCCGACACGATCATCGTGGTCGCCAATGTCGACCCGCACTCGGTGCGCCAGACGATGATCCATCTGGACACCGCGGCCTTCGGCATCCGACCCGGGGACCACTACCCGGTGCAGGACCTGATCACGGGCGCCGAGTGGACGTGGTCAGACCACAACTTCGTGCGCTTGGACGCATTCACCGAGCCGGTGCACATCGTGCACGTGAAGGGATGACGATGACCCTCACCGATGGGGAGCTGGATGCCGTCGCACACGGGTCCCACCACGCGCCGCACGACGTGCTGGGCATCCACGCCGAGACCGATGCCTCGGGTCGCGCGGTCTGGACCGTGCGCGTCCGCCGCCCGCTCGCCCAGACCGTGACCGCCGTGTTCGCGGACGGCGACCGGGTGCGGCTGGAGCATCGCCGGGCGGGCATCTGGGAAGGGGCGCGCACCGCACGCCCGCGGCAGTACGCGATCGAGGCGACCTACCCCGACGGGACGACGCACACCGTGGACGATCCGTACCGGCATCTGCCCACATTGGGCGAACTCGACCTGCATCTGATCGGCGAGGGCCGGCACGAGCGGCTGTGGGATGTGCTGGGCGCCCACGTGCGCACCGACGGAGGGGTGGCCGGCACGGCGTTCTCGGTGTGGGCGCCGAACGCGCGGGCGGTCCGCGTGGTCGGCGACTTCAACTCGTGGGACGGCGAGGGCCACGCTCTGCGCTCGCTCGGCGGCGCCGGGGTCTGGGAGCTGTTCGTGCCCGAGGTCGGCGTCGGCACCGTGTACAAGTTCGAGATCCTCACCCGGGCCGGCGAATGGATCCTCAAGGCCGATCCGATGGCACGTCGCGCAGAGGTGCCGCCGGCGACCGGCTCGGTCGTCACCGCAGCCGCCCACGCGTGGCAGGACGCGCAGTGGATGACGGCCCGAGCGGACCTGCAGCCGGTGGAGCGCCCGATGTCGGCGTACGAGCTGCACGTCGGGTCGTGGCGGCCCGGCCTCGGCTATCGCGAGCTGGCCGACCAGCTGATCGGCCACGTGCAGGCGCTCGGGTTCACCCACGTCGAGTTCATGCCCCTGGCCGAGCATCCCTTCGGCGGCTCGTGGGGCTACCAGGTGAGCGGCTACTACGCCCCCACAAGCCGGTTCGGGTCGCCCGACGACCTCCGCGACCTCATCGACCGTCTGCATCAAGCCGGCATCGGCGTGATCATGGACTGGGTGCCCGGGCACTTCCCCAAGGACGACTTCGCCCTGGGCCGATTCGACGGACAGCCGGTGTACGAGCATCCCGACCCGCGCCGCGGCGAGCACCGGGACTGGGGCACCTACATCTTCGACTACGGCCGGCCGCAGGTGCGCAACTTCCTCGTCGCCAACGCCCTGTACTGGATGGAGGAGTTCCACATCGACGGACTGCGGGTGGATGCCGTCGCCTCGATGCTCTACCTGGACTACTCGCGCGAGGACGGCGAGTGGGAGCCGAACATCCACGGCGGCCGGGAGAATCTGGAGGCCATCCAGTTCCTGCAGGAGGTCAACGCCACCGCGTACCGGCTGCACCCCGGTATCGCGATGATCGCCGAGGAGTCCACGAGCTTCACCGGGGTGACCGCGCCCACCGACCGCGGTGGCCTCGGGTTCGGCTTCAAATGGAACATGGGCTGGATGAACGACTCGCTGGTCTACATCCAGCGCGACCCGCTGTACCGGTCGCACCACGCCGGCGAGCTCTCGTTCTCGTTCGTGTACGCGTTCAGCGAGAACTTCGTGCTGCCGATCAGCCACGACGAGGTGGTGCACGGCAAGGGCAGCCTGCTGGGCAAGGTGCCCGGCGACCACGCCCACAAGCTGGCGAACGCCCGCGCCTTCCTGGCCTACATGTGGGCGCACCCGGGCAAGCAGCTGCTGTTCATGGGGCAGGAGTTCGGCCAGCTGTCCGAGTGGTCCGAGGATCGCGGTCTGGACTGGTGGCTGCTGGACCAGCCGAGCCACCAGCAGCTGCAGGGCTTCGTGGCGACGCTGAACCGCGTCTACACCGCGCGACCCGCGCTGTGGGCCCGTGACGGCGACGGCTCCGCGTTCGCCCGCCTGGGCGCGCCTACCTGGAACCCGAATGTGCTCGCGTTCACCCGCAGCGACGGGGCGGGGCAGACGGTGGCCGTGGTGTGCAACTTCTCCGGCGCGACGATCGACGATTTCGAGCTCGAGCTGCCCGCGGCGGGAGTGTGGCACGAGATCCTGAACACGGATGCCGCGGACTACGGCGGCGCCGGGATCGGGAATCTCGGGTCGGTGCAGGCGGGCACAGGTGGCCTGGCACGCATGGTGCTGCCGCCGCTGGGCGTGCTCTGGCTGGAGCCCGCGGGCTAGAACATCAGCGAGGCGAGGGAACGGCGCGCGCTGGCCACACCGGGGTCGGCATCGCCGATCAGCGCGAACAGCTCCAGCAGCCGCTCGCGCACCGCGCCGCGCTGATCGGACGGCAGCGCCGCGAACAGCTGGAGCAGGCGGCCGAACGCGTCCTCGACGTGCCCGCCCGCGACATCCAGGTCGGCGACCGCCAGCTGCGCGTCCACGTCCTGCGGAGCGCTCGCAGCGGCCTCGCGCGCGGACGACGCGTCCAGGTCATGCACCCGCGCCAGCAGACGGACCTGGCCGAGACCGGCCCGCGCCTGCTCGTCGCCCGGGTTCTCGGCCAGCGCCCGCTCGTACGCGCTGATCGCGCGCGCGTAGTCGCCGTCCTCGATGGCCGCGTACGCCTCGGCATGCAGCGGCGGCAGCGGCTCCTCGGCCGGTTCTTCGGATTCGGCCGGGGCCTCGCTGCCGGGCTCGACACTGCTGGGATCGACACTGCCGGGGTCGACGGTGCCGGTCACGCCGTTCTGCGCGGCGACCTGCAGCAGCTGGTCGAACACCTCGCGCACCTGCTGCTCGGGCACCGCGCCGGTGAACAGCGGCACCGGCTGCCCGCCGATCAGGGCGACGACCATGGGGATGGACTGGGCGCGGAAGCCCTGGGCCAGCTGGGGGTTCGCGTCCACGTCCACCTTGGCCAGCACGATCCGGCCGCCGAGCTCGGTGACCACCTTCTCCAGGATCGGGCTGAGCTGTTTGCACGGCCCGCACCACTCCGCCCACAGGTCGACCACGACCGGCACCGTGCGGGACAGCTCGAGCACCTGCGGGAACGTCGCATCGGTGACATCGATCACCACCCCTCCGGTCGCCTGCGGGGCGCCGTCCGCGGCCGGCTGCGCCGGGGGCTGGGCTGCGCGGCTGCGCAGGGTCGACAGATCGACCGCGCCGCGCAGCACCGCGCCGGGGTTGGGCTCACTCATTTGCTGACCACCTTCGCACCGAGGATGTTGGACGCGTACCCGAGCAGGCGGATCTGTGCATCACCTGCACCCACACCCGGGACGTAGAAGAACAATTGATCACTGTACGTTGTGGTGAAGCCGGTCGCCGACTCCTTCACGCCCGTGAGCGCCTTGACCCGGGGGTTGTCGTCGAGCTTGATGACGGCGTCCTTGTTCGTCGGCTTCACCGTCTCGGTCTCGTCGACGTTGACCGCCACGATCGCGCCGCTTTCCAGCGTGGCCAGCGCCACCGGCTTCTGCGACCCCGCCTTCGCCGCGAAGGCCAGGCTCCCGGTCTTGGAGGCCGTCTTGTTGAAGGTGGCGACCTGCTCCTTGCGCTTGGCTTCCACACCCTTGAGGAAGACGTCGTTCTCGGTGTCGAACGCACCGGCAGACGCGCTCTTGTCGCCCTTGTCCATGACGTCGGCGTAGGCCGCGGCGATCTTGCCCGGCGCCATCACCAGGAACGACGAGTCGGGCTGGACCGCGGCCGCCCCCACGTACGCCGGGGCCACCTCGGGGAGCTTCGCCGCTTCGAGCTGTCCGCTGTACGCGAGCTTGTAGGGCGACCACGCATCCTGCTGCGCCAGCATCATCATGGTGGACGAGACCTTGTCACCGCTCTTCTGCTCGGCGATCAGCATCACCGTGCGCGGCCAGCCCTCGTACGCCTGCGGAAGCACGAGTTTGACGCCCGTGGCCGGGACGGCAGGAAGGGCCTTCTCGGTGGAGATCTTTCCGCGCAGCGTGTAATTCGTCTTCCGCTCGGCCAGGGCGGCCCCCGCGAGGCGGGTGGCCGCCAGTGTGCCGTTCTTCTTCTCGTCGGCCTTGGCGACCGTGGTCGAGACGCGCGAGAGGATGCGGTCGGCCTGGGTCGGGGTGACGGCCGGGGACTGCGCGCCCTCCGGATCGACGACCGTCTGGGTGGGCGTCGGGCTCGGCGTTCCGCCGAACTGCGGCCAGGCGTCCGCCGAGCACCCGGCGAACAGCAGCGACGACACGGCCAGGACCGGGATGATCACGAAGCCGCGGCGACGACCCGTGGCGGCCTTCTGTCCCCGGCCCGCACTGATCACGCCCTTGTCCGCCGCCGATACCGAGAGGTCGATCGACTCCGTCTCGGGCAGCGGTGGAAGCGCCTTGCGGCGCGGGCCGCGCGAGCGGCGCAGGCGCCGGAGGCCGAGGATGTACAGGAACACCCCGACGGCCATCAGGATGCCGCCGCCGACGATGAGCGGTCCGGCCCAGGGCGTGGAGGTCTGCAGCGGCCAGGTGAGGGAGATCTCGGCGGGCGCGGGCTTGGTGCCGTCGGTGGCCACCAGCACGCTCATCGTGTCGGGCAGCTGCAGGTGCTGGATGAGGATGTCGTCCTGTTCGAACTCGTCCAGCCACAGATCCGATCCGGCCGGGTTGCGGTGCGCGGGTTCTGCGTCCGCGCCGGTCTGGGTCGGGGCGACCACGGCGCTGTCCACGGATCCGTCATCGCCGAGGGTGACGGCCGTGTACTCGCTGTCGGCCAGCCAGGCCTTCATGTCGTCGGTGCGGCCGTACGCGGCGAAGATCGTGCCCTCCTGCGCGGCCCGCAGCGTCTGCGACCCCGGCATCCGATTCAGCACGTGCCCGTCGATCAGGGTGTAGGCGGTGGTGCCGCTGCCCTCCACCGCGGAGGTCTCGATCTTGGGCCCCTGGAATACGGTCCGCGCGGCGATACCGGTCGCGATCATCACGGCGGCCAGCACGAACGCGGCGACAGCCCACACGAAACGCACGAATACATCCTCCCAGGGTCGACCATCGGGTCGGTCGTCCCCCAACTGATTTCGACGTTCCAGACTAGCGAATCCGACCTGTGTGCGGACCGGGAGGGTCATTGGCACGCAGACCGGTGCCGGGAAAGTATCCTGACCAGACGACCCGGTCACCGAGGAGAGGAGCACCATGAAGGTGCAGAATCCGTTCCGCGTCGCCTTCGTGGCGACGCTGGGAGTGGGCCTCGGCCTCGTGCTGATCAGCAGCATCCAGACCCTGTCGACCATCCTCCTCTACATCGGGACGGCGCTGTTCCTGTCCTTCGGGCTCGAACCGGTCGTCGCCTTCCTGGTGCGGCGGAAGCTGCCGCGCTGGGCCGCGGTGCTGGTCACGATCCTCGTGGTGCTGGCCGTGTTCGCCGGGATCGTGCTGCTGGTGGTCCCGATCATCGTCAGCCAGATCACGCAGCTGGTGGACTCGATCACGCAGATCGCACAGAATCCGAACGCGCTGGAGGAGTTCAAGAACTGGATGGCGCACACCTTCCCGCAGCTGAAGGTGGAGGACGTCTTCGACTACGTCCAGAACTGGCTTGTCACCAATCTCGCCGACATCAGCGGGTCGATCGGGCAGGGCGTGCTGAAGGCCGGGATCGCGTTCTTCTCCGGGCTGACCGGCGCGTTCATCGTGCTGATCCTGACGATCTACTTCACGGCATCCACCCCCTCGCTGAAGGGGGCCGTGTATCAGCTGGTGCCGGCCTCGAAGCGGCCGCGGTTCATCGACCTCGCCGAGCAGATCACCGACTCGGTGGGCTACTACGTGATGGGCCAGGTCACGCTCGGCGTGATCAACGGCATCCTCAGCTCGATCTTCCTGTCGATCATCCACGCCCCGTTCCCCGCGGTGCTGGCCGTCGTGGCGTTCTTCTTCTCGCTGATCCCGCTGGTGGGAACTCTCACCGGCTCGGCGATCATCGTCCTGACGTGTCTGATCCCGGGGCTCGGCTCGCCCACCACGGCGCTGATCGCCGCGATCTACTACCTCGTGTACATGCAGCTGGAGGCGTATGTCATCTCGCCGCGGATCATGAACCGGGCCGTCTCGGTCCCGGGCGCGGTCGTCGTGGTGGCGGCGCTGGCGGGCGGCTCGCTGCTGGGACTGCTCGGGGCGCTCATCGCGATCCCGGTCGCCGCCAGCATCCTGATCATCTACCGGCAGGTCGTCATCCCCCGGCAGAACGAGCGCTGAGGGAGAACGAGCGCTGAGGCCGGTCAGTCCGCCGCGGGCCCGTCCCAGACGGTGGGCAGCGGCAGTGCGGCGGGGTTGACCGCCGAGACGATCTCGGTCAGCACCCGCCGGGTCTGGTTCTCCCCCACCCAGAGGTGCCGTCCGCCGTCGACGCCGATGACCTCGGCGTGCGGGACGACCGCGAACCGACGGCGCGCCTCGTCCGGGCGCAGATAGTCGTCGAGCTCCGGCACGAGCGCGACGATGCGGCGGGGATCGGTCGCCCACGCTGCCAGCTCGGCTTCGCTCGTGCGGTGCAGTGGCGGCGACAGCAGGATCAGGCCCTCGACCGCGTGCTGTCGGCCGTGCCGCAGCGCCACTTCCGTGCCGAACGACCACCCCACCAGCCACGGGTGCGGCAGCCCGCGCTCGGCGACCAGCGCCATCGCGGCGGCCAGGTCGAGCCCTTCCGCCTCGCCGCCGTCGAAGACGCCCTCGCTCGTCCCGCGCGGCGAGGCGGTGCCGCGCGTGTTGAAGCGCAGCACGGCCAGATCGGCGAGGGCCGGCAGCCGGGCGGCCGCCTTGCGGATGATGTGCGAGTCCATGAACCCGCCGGCGGTCGGCAGCGGGTGGAGCGTGACGAGCGTGGCGACGGGCTCGCGATCGGACGGCAGCGCCAGTTCACCGACGAGCGTCAGCCCGTCGGACGTGTGCAGCTCGACGTCCTCGCGGCGCGCCGGCAGGAGGACAGGTCCGCGGATCTCCACTCAGAACACCTTCCAGCAGTGCGTGTGCCAGTGCCGCCGGGCGGCGAGGTCCGCCGCGTTCCCGAGCACGCCGTCCGCCCGCCAGGCGACGATGTGCGCGGTGCCGGGCGGGATGTCGCGGGTGCAACCCGGACACGTGTACATCTTCTGCGCCTGCGCCGCCGAGACCGGCTGCACGGTCCATTCGGCGCCGCGGCGGATCTCGGTGCGGGAGAACCCCTGGACGAAGCGGTCGAACGAGTCACCGAGCGGCGGATCGGGACGCCTTCGATGAGAGCGCGGCATCGCTGTGGCTACCACCAGCCGTGAGAGATCCAGAACGCGTAGGCGCCCTGCCATCCGCCGTAGCGCCCCTTCGCGTACCCGCTGCCCCAGCGCAGGTTGTCGACGGGGTTGTACCCGTTGCCCGGAACCTTGCTGCAGGGCAGCGCCTGGACCAGCCCGCACGCGCCCGACGAGCGGTTGGTCGCGTTGGGGTTCCAGCCGCTCTCCCGGCCGACGATGTAGTCGACGTAGCCCCAGTCGCTCTGGGCGATGCCGGCGGCCGCCATCCAGTCCGCCGGCGACCCGCCGCCGCTGTAGACCAGGCGCACCGAGGCGGCGGCCCCGACCACCCGCGGCGACGAGGCGGCGGGCGCAGGTTTGGGCTTGGGCTTCGGCTTGAGCGCCGCCGTATAGCTGTCCCGCTGCAGCACGGCGGCATCGGCGCTGACCGCCGACGCCACCTGCACGGTCTGCGCGTCGTCGACGGTGCTCGCGTACAGGGTGACGGGGGCGGCGATCTCGGCGTTGGCCGGCGTGGACAGGGCCGAGCCCAGCGGACTGAGGGTGGCGACGGCCAGCCCGGCGACGGCGAAAGCGGCGAATCCGGACATCACGCCGCGACTGCGGGACAGCCGCGTCGGTGCGGGGCGGGCGGGGCGTCTACGCCGTGACGCCGTGCTGGTCACCGAAGCGGCCTTCAGATCACGGCGCAGGATCGCGCGGGATGCCTCGGGTATCGTCTCGTCGCCGGAAGTCACAGTGCGCCCGAGTCTACCTGTGTCGCGCGGCGGGCGCCATCTCCCGCCCCGTGCGTCGTCAGCCGACGGCGAGCATGACGTCGACGACGGCGTCCAGCACCGCATCCACCTGTGCTTCGCGGTACCCGCGCCGCTGCATCCGGAACGCGACGGTGCGCACCTGCTCGACGGTGACCGGGGTGCCCTCGGCGAGGAAGGCCGCGATCTTGTCGGCGACGATGTCGACCTCGTCGATCCGGTAGCCGAACCCGAGACCCCGCGCGCGATCGAAGCGGTGACCGGGTCGACGGCTGAGACGATCCAGGATCTCCTGGGCGCGGGCACGGGTGCGATCTACCCACTCCCCCGTCCCGGCGTGAGCCAGGACCTGTTCGCGTTCTCGTGCGGCGAAGGCATCCTCGACGCGCGCCAGCGCGGCATCCACCGCCTCGGGGCGATAGCCGCGTCGGACCATCGGGAAAGACACCGAGCGCACGTCGTTGGCGGTCAGCGCCGTCGCGTCGTGGTCGTCCTCGAAGGCCGCGCGGGCGCGGGCGAGGAAGTCGTCGACCACGGTCGGCGCGTATCCCTTGGCACGGCCGGAGGTCATCGGGAACGGCGCGCGAGTCGTGGCCGATCGCGCGTCGGAGGAGCGGGTCGTCATGGTGTCACCAGGGGGGTCAGGAGCAGGTACAGGGCCAGCGCGGCGCCGGCCGAGGGAAGGATGGAGTCCAGCCGGTCCAGCACGCCGCCGTGCCCGGGCAGCCACGAGCTCATGTCCTTGATCCCCAGGTCGCGCTTGATCATCGACTCGCCGAGGTCGCCGATCGTGGCTGTGGCGAGGATGACCGGGCCGATGATCAGGCCGGTCCACCAGGGCAGGTGCAGCATGAAGGCGGCGAGGAGGACGCCGGCGACAAGGGCGGCGACCACGGCACCGCCGAATCCCTCCCAGGTCTTCTTCGGACTGATCCGCGGGGCCATCGGATGCCGGCCGAACGCGAGCCCGGTGGCGTAGGCGCCGGTGTCGGCGGCCACCGCCAGGACGATGAAGGCGAGCACCCACCATTCGCCGGCGTCCTGCCGCAGCAGGACCACGCACAGGCTGGCGCTGAACGAGACGTACAGCGGGACGAAGGTGCCCACGAGCACGTCGTCCCAGACCTCGGCGTACCCGCGACCGTCGCGCACGATCATCTGCGCGAGCAGCCGCCAGACGACGATCACCACCACGACGGCGCAGACGACGACCCAGTGCAGCCACAGCGCGAGGAACCAGGCCGAGGCCAGCAGCGCGAGCGTGCCCAGCAGCTGCGGGATGACGTCGACCCGGCGACCGGAGGCCTGCAGCGCGCGGGTGAACTCGAACACCCCGAGCGCGGCGGCGGCCAGGGCCAGCAGCAGGAACACCGGCTTCCAGATCACCAGGGACAGGACCAGGACCGCACCGATGGCCAGTCCGATCAGGACGGCCATGATGAGGTTGCGCCCGGTGCGCTGCTTGATCCGCTCGTTCGCCTCTTCGAAGTCCGCGCGGGTGCGGGCCACCTGGCTCTCGATCTCGCTGCGCGCGGCGCGCAGGTGCGCGTGCAGCTGCGCACTGGGATCGCCGGCCAGGTCGGCGGGCCGGGCGGGCTCGGCGACCCCATCGCCGGCGCCGACCTCATCCGGCGGCTCCGGGCGCGCCGAAGCGTCCCGGCGGCTCTGCTCGCCGCCGGGAGGCTGTTCGGACGCGTCCGTCACTGCGACCCCTCAGACTTCGAGCAGCTCGGCTTCTTTGCGCTTGAGCGCGTCGTCGATCGCGTCGACATGCGTGCGGGTCAGAGCGTCCAGCTCCTTCTCCGCCCGCGCGAGGTCGTCCTCGCCGACGCCCAGGTCGGACAGGTCGTCCTTGATCTTGCGGCGGATGCCGCGGACGTGCACGCGCGCGTCCTCGCCCTTCGTGCGGACGAGCTTGACGTATTCCTTGCGGCGGTCCTCGGTGAGCTCGGGCAGCGTCACCCGGACGATGTTGCCGTCGTTCGTGGGGTTGACGCCGAGGTTCGGCATGTCGCGGATCGCCTGCTCGATGGCCTTGAGCGCCGACTTGTCGTACGGCGTCACGATCAGCGACCGCGCCTCGGGGGCGTTGATCGAGGCGAGCTGCGCGAGCGGCGTGGGGGTGCCGTAGTAGTCGACCAGCACCTTCTGGAAGAGCTGGGGGTTCGCCCGGCCCGTGCGCACGGTGGCGAAGTCGTCCTTCGCCGCCTCGACGGCGTTGTCCATCCGGGTGGCAGCATCGGCCAGCACGTCCGCGATCACGGTCTCTCCATTCGCTCAGGCGTTCCCGCCCATTCTAGTTGCCTCGTATCGGCGGACTGTCGTGCCCGGCCGGGGTCAGGCGGTGACCAGCGTGCCGATCTGCTCGCCCAGCAGAGCGCGGGTGACGTTGCCCGCCGGCTCCATCCCGAACACCCGCATGTCCATCTTGTTGTCCATGCAGAGGCTGAACGCGGTCGAGTCGACCACCTTCAGCCCGCGTTGGAGCGCCTCCAGGTAGGTGATCCGATCGATCCTCGTGGCCGAGGCATCCTTCTTCGGATCGGCCGTGTAGACCCCGTCCACGCCGTTCTTGGCGACCAGGACCTCGTCGGCGCGGATCTCCAGTGCACGCTGGGCGGCGACCGTGTCGGTGGAGAAATAGGGCAGGCCGGCGCCCGCCCCGAAGATGACGACACGCCCCTTCTGCAGGTGCCGCTCGGCGCGCAGCGGAATGTACGGCTCGGCGACCTGGGTCATCTGGATGGCGGACTGCACGCGGGTGGCGGCACCGGCCTGTTCCAGGAAGTCCTGGAGCGCCAGCGCGTTCATCACGGTGCCGAGCATGCCCATGTAGTCGGCGCGCCCGCGGTCCATGCCGCGCTGGCTGAGTTCGGCGCCGCGGAAGAAGTTGCCGCCGCCGACGACGATCGAGATCTCGACCCGATCGGTGGCCGCGGCGATCTCGCGCGCGATCTGGCTGACCACGTCGGGGTTCACACCCAGCGATCCGGCGCCGAACGCCTCGCCGGACAGCTTCAGCAGGACGCGACGGCGCCCGGTGGCCTCATTGATCACGTGTGTTCCTCTCGTCGCGATGACACCTTAGCGAACGGGCATGACAAGGGGCCCGCATCGATGTGCGATGCGGGCCCCTGCGACGTCCTACGCGCCGACCTTGAAGCGGGCGAAGTCCGTGACGGTGATGCCGGCGTCCTTGGTGACCTGGGCGACGGACTGCTTGTTGTCCTTCGCGTAGTCCTGCTCCAGCAGGGCGACCTGCTTGAAGAACGCGTTCACGCGGCCCTCGACGATCTTCGGCAGGGCGGCCTCGGGCTTGCCCTCGTTGCGGGAGATCTCGGTGACGATCTCGCGCTCCTTCTCGACGTCGGCCTCGGGCACGTCCGCCCGGCTCAGGTACGAGGGGTTGGCGAACGAGATGTGCTGGGCGATGCTGCGCGCGGTCGCGGCGTCGTCGCCCGTGTAGGCCACGACCACGCCGATCTGCGGGGGCAGGTCCTTGCTGGTCTTGTGCAGGTACACCTCGAACTTGTCGCCGGTGAGCGTGCGCACGCGGCGCAGTTCGATCTTCTCGCCGATGATGGCGGCGGTGTCCGAGATCAGCTGCTCGACGGTCTGGTCGCCCGCGGGGGCGGCCAGCGCATCGGCGGCCGAGTTCGCAGACGCCGCGGCGGCGGCATCCGCCACCTTGTCGGCCAGGGCGATGAAGCGCTCGTTCTTCGCGACGAAGTCGGTCTCGCAGGCCAGCTCGATGAGCGTGACCTGACCGGCGCCCTCGCGGGCGACGACCAGCCCTTCGCTGGTGGAACGGTCGGCGCGCTTGGCGTTGCCCTTCGCACCCTTCAGGCGCAGGATCTCGACGGCCTTCTCGAGGTCGCCGTCGGCCTCCTCGAGGGCCTTCTTCGTGTCGACCATGCCCGTGCCGAGCTGCTCGCGCAGCGCCTTGATGTCGGCGATGGTGAAGTTTGCCATGGGTGGCGGCTCCTTGATCTGAGGTGAGTTCGTGGGGGATGCCGCGGCGGGGCGGTCGTGGGGACGGCCCCGCCGCGGCAGAAGTCGGGCGAGGACTACTTGGCGGCGGCCTCGTCGGTCGCAGCCTCGGCGGATGCCTCGTCAGTCGCGGCCTCAACGGGCGCCTCGTCGGCGGCGGCCTCAACGGGCGCCTCGTCGGTCGCGGCCTCAACGGGTGCCTCGTCGGCGGCCGGCTCGGCGGGTGCCTCGTCGGTCGCAGCCTCGGCGAGGTCGGCGACCTCCGCCTTCGCCTCGGCGAGGTCGGCGACCTTCTCGGTGTCTGCGGAGGACTGCTCCGGCGCGCCGGACTCCAGCAGCTCGCGCTCCCACTCGGCCAGCGGCTCGGCGGGCTCTTCCGCCGTATCGGCCGGCTGGTGGCGCTGGATCAGGCCCTCGGCGGCGGCGTCGGCGATGATGCGGGTCAGCAGGGCGACCGAGCGGATCGCGTCGTCGTTGCCCGGGATCGGGTACTGGATCTCGTCCGGGTCGGCGTTCGTGTCGAGGATGCCGATCACCGGGATCCCGAGCTTGCGGGCCTCGTCGATCGCCAGGTGCTCGCGCTTGGAGTCGACGACCCACAGCGCCGACGGCGTCTTCTGCAGGTTGCGGATGCCGCCGAGAGACTTGTGCAGCTTGTCGAGCTCGCGCTTCTTCAGCAGGAGCTCCTTCTTGGTGAAGCCGCTCTCCGAGGGGTTCTCGTAGTCGAGCTCCTCGAGCTCCTTCATGCGCTGCAGGCGCTTGCTCACGGTGCTGAAGTTGGTCAGCAGACCACCCAGCCAGCGCTGGTTCACGTACGGCTGGCCGACCCGCGTCGCCTGCTCGGCGAGCACTTCCTGGGCCTGCTTCTTCGTGCCGACGAACAGGATGGTGCCGCCGTGGGCGACCGTCTCCTTGACGAACTCGTAGGCGCGGTCGATGTAGGCCAGCGACTGCTGCAGGTCGATGATGTGGATGCCGCTGCGCTCGGTGAGGATGAAGCGCTTCACCTTCGGGTTCCACCGGCGGGTCTGGTGTCCGAAGTGGACGCCGGCATCCAGCAGCTGGCGAATCGTGACGACGGCCATGGCCGTTCTCCTGTTCTCGGCGCCGCGGCGCCGCTTTCGGTTGCTCTCTCCGGCGGATGCCGGAGAATCCTGGTGCCCGACACACGTCCCGCCCTGGTTTCAGGGACCGATGGGATGGGGTGCCACATGCGGAAGCCGCACGCTGAGGACACGCGAAGTCACCTCGACACGCGAGATGCCCTCTCAGTGTATCAGGCAGCGACTCCTCCCCCGGTGCCCGCAGGGGCGGCCCGGACGCCGTTCCTCCACAGATGCGGCGTCCGCTCCCCACGGGCGACGAGGGGCGGCCAGCATTGCTTTCGTGTCCCGCATCCCCGGATCCCTCCGCACGGCGATCGCCGCGGCCCTGGCGGTGAGCTGCGTGCTCGGCGCCCCCTCGGCCGCCGCAGGGAAGGGTCTGGAAGCTGTTCGAACATTCGACGCGCAGGCCGGCGCTTCCAGCGACTCGGCGCCGGATCCGCGGGACGAATGGGTCTGGCCGCTGGCGGCGTTCCGCATCGCGAAGGCGTATGCGGCCCCGGCGCACGAGTACGGGCCGGGGCACCGCGGGATCGATCTCGCTCCGGCCGGCGGCGAGGAGGTGCGCGCCCCGGCAGGCGGCGTGGTCGCCTTCTCGGGGCGGATCGTGGACCGCGGCATCCTCACCATCGATCACGGGGACGGACTGGTCACGACTCTCGAGCCGATCGACTCGGACCTCGCGGCGGGCCAGGCCGTCGCCCGCGCCCAGGTCGTGGGCACCGTCGCCCGGGGCGGGCACGCAGCGGCCGGGACGATCCATTTCGGCGTCCGCTGGGACGGCGCCTACATCAACCCGATGCTCCTGTTCGGCACCGTCCCCCGCGCCGTGCTGCTGCCCTGCTGCTCCTGACGGCCGGTGATGCGGAGGGCAGCCCGTCTCAGCGCTGGGCGCGCGGATGCGCGAGGCGGTATGTGGCCAGCAGCCGCTCGCTCGAGACGTGGGTGTAGATCTGCGTGGTGCCCAGGCTCGCGTGGCCGAGCAGCTCCTGCACCGTGCGCAGGTCCGCGCCGCCGTCCAGCAGATGGGTCGCCGCCGAGTGCCGCAGCGCATGCGGACCCACGGTCTGGGCGCCGACGACCGGGCCGAGGGCGTGCGCGACCAGCTCGTAGATCGTGCGCGGGCCGATGCGACCCCCGCGCGCCCCCAGGAAGGTCGAGGCGGTGGGGGCGGTGCCGCGGGCACGCAGCGTCGGTCGTCCGCGCACCAGGTATGCGTCCAGCGCCCGGGCCGCAGGCAGCCCATACGGGACGATGCGCTCCTTCGCGCCCTTGCCCACCACGCGCACGGTGCGCCGCTCGTGATCGAAGTCGTCCAGGTCCAGCGCGCACAGTTCGGATACGCGGACGGCCGCGCCGTAGAGCAGCTCGATGATCGCGTGGTCGCGCAATGCGATCGGGTCGCCGTCGGCGGCTGCGGCGGCCATCGCGTCCAGCAGCGCGGCCATCCCGTCGGCCGTCGCGACGTGTGGCAGCGTGCGACCGCGCTTGGGTGCGACCAGACGCACGGTCGGATCGGCCGGGGTCACCCCGGTCTCGGCGGCCCAGGCGAAGAATCCGCGGGCTGCGGCCGTGCGGCGGGCGATCGTGGATCGCGCGTCGCCGCGCCGGGTCGCCGTCCACAGCCATTCCCGCAGGTTCTCCAGTCCGACCTGCTCGAGTGGCAGGTCGCCGATCGCCGTGCGCAGATCGGCCAGGTCGGATCGGTACGCGCGCACGGTCGCCGGGGACAGGCGCCGCACCTCGGACAGGTGCCGTGCGTATGCGTCCGCTGCCGGGTCGATCCTCACCCCTCCAGCATGCCGCCCGCCGGGACGGCGACCTCGCGGCGCGCCGCACCCGCCGGTGCGCGGCGTCGCCAGCGGGGCCCTTGCGCCTCCACCGCGCCGTCCAGCGCCATCAGGCCGAGCTGCATCGACACGTCGTCGGGCGCCATTCCGCATCGTCGGGCGATGTCGGCGACATCCCGCCACACGCGGGTGCTGAGCGCGTCGCTGACCCGCGTGCGGGCACCGGTGTATCCGGCGGCCTCGTGCGCATCCGAGCCGGAAGCGGACCCGGACAGGCCGAGCATCTCGGCGATGTCGTCGGCGGTGGTGATGCAGCGGGCATCGAACTCGCGCAGCAGCCGGTGACATCCTGCCGACGAGCCGCTGGTGACCGGACCGGGGACCGCGCCGAGCGGGCGGCCGAGCTCTGCGGCGTGCGCGGCGGTGTTCAGGGATCCGCTGCGCCACCCGGCCTCGACGACGACCGTGGCTGTGCCCAGGGCGGCGATGAGCCGGTTGCGCTGCAGGAACCGCCAGCGAGTGGGTGCCGACCCGCAGGGCACCTCGCTGGCCACTGCGCCCTGCTCGGCGATGCGGCGCAGCAGGTCGGCATGCCCTGCCGGATACGGCCGGTCCACTCCCCCGGCCAGCAGCGCGACCGTGGGCCCGCCGGCGGCCAGGGCGCCGCGGTGCGCGGCGCCGTCGATGCCGTATGCCGCGCCGGACACGACCGGGACGCCCCGGCCGGCCAGATCGGCGGCGAACTCGGCGGCCAGATGCTCACCGTAGCCGGTGGCGGCGCGGGCGCCGACGAGGGCGATCGCCGGACCGTGGGCGACCTCGAGCGTGCCGAGCGCGCCGACGTCGCCGCGCACCCATAGGCAGAGTGGGGCGTGCGTGCCGAGGTCGTCGAGCGCGCGAGGCCACGCCGAGTCGTCTGGAGTGAGCAGGTGGATGCCACGGGCACGGGCCGTCTCCAGTGAGAACGCGATCTGCTCGGCGTCCAGCCGCAGCTGCCAGCGCTTGATCCCCGCCCGCAGCTCGCCGCCGGCGATCCCGGATGCATCGGCGGCCAGGCCTGCCCGCGCGCCCGCGAGCACTTCCTGCAGCGCGTCGACCGCGCCCAGTGCCCCGACCAGGGTCCCGGCGACCGCGTCGCCGGGTTCGACCAGGCAGCTCCACACGGCGGTCGCGTATGCGCGCTCCCACCGATCCGGGTCGTTCGTCTCGACCGTCAGCAGCGGTGACACCGTGTGCACCGCGGTGGGGTCCCAGCTGAATCTCTTCACGTTCGGATTCCCTTCTTCAGAAACAGCGCCCGGCCGATGTCCTCCAGCTCGAGGCGGTCGCGACCGGCCAGATCCGCGACCGACCACGCCACCCGCAGCACGCGGTCGAAGCTGCGCAGGCTGAGCGAGCCGCGGTGCAGCGCGGCGTCGAGCGGCCTCCGCACCACCGGGGGCGGGGCCAGCGGCCCCTGTCGCAGCCACGTTCCATCGACCTGGGAGTTCAGGCGCCAGGGCGTCGCGCGCAGACGCCGCATCGCACGCTCACGCGCCTCGGCTACGCGCCCGCGTGCCACCGCAGTGGTCGTCTGCGCCTTCCCTCCGGTGGCCTGCGCGACCGAGACTCGTTCCATCGACGCCTCGATGTCGATGCGGTCCAGCAGCGGCCCGGACAGTCGGCCGAGATACCGGCGGATCGCTGCCGGCGGACAGTCGCAGGTCGCGCCGCGAACCCCGTAGTTGCCGCAGGGGCACGGGTTCGTCGCGAGGATCAGCTGGAACCGCGCCGGAAAGGACGCGGTGAAGCCGGCCCGGTGGATCACGATCGACCCGGTCTCCAACGGCTGCCGCAGCGCGTCGAGGGTGCGGGCGCTGTGTTCGCCCGCCTCGTCCAGGAAGAGCACGCCTTCACTCGCTCGGGCGATCGCGCCCGGACGCACCAGCCGCGACCCGCCGCCGACAAGCGCGGCGACGCTGGCGCTGTGATGGGGTGCCTCGAACGGCGGGGTCCGGTCCAGGTGCGTCACCGGAGCACCCGCCAGCGATCTGAGCGAGGCGGCGATCAGCGCGGCCTCGTCGTCCAGCTCCGGCAGGATTCCGGGCAGACGTCGCGCCAGCATCGTCTTGCCGGCTCCCGGGGGCCCGGTCATGAGCATGTGGTGGCCGCCGGCAGCCGTGACGATCAGGGCCTCGACCGCGGCATCCTGCCCGATGACATCCGCCAGATCGAGCACCGGCGCGGCGGGCGAGGGCGCGTCCGGGGCGGCGACCGGCTCGAGCGCGGGAGCGGGCTCCAACTCAGCGCCGTGCAGCACCGCGACATCCGTCAGGCTCACCGCCCCGGTGACCTCGACGCCGGACACGAGGGCGGCCTCGTCGCGATTCGCCCACGGGACCACGACCCGCCGGATGCCGGCGCGTGCGGCGGCCAGGACCGCCGGGAGGACGCCGGGAACGGGACGCAGCCGCCCGTCCAGCCCGAGCTCGCCGATGTGGGCGGTGGTCTGCACCGACCGCAGGTCCATCAGGCCCTCGGTGGCCAGGGCGGCGATCGCGATCGCCACGTCGAATCCCGAGCCCTGCTTAGGCAGGCTCGCCGGCGACAGGTTCACCGTGAGCCGGCGCTTGGGCAGGGCGAGGCCGCTGTTCTCGCTGGCGTTGCGCACGCGCTGCACGGACTCGCCGAGCGCCTTGTCGGGAAGCCCGATGATGCGGAAGTCCGGCAGCTGATGGGTCAGGTCCGCCTCGACCTCGACGAGGGTGCCCTCCAGCCCGGACAGCGCGACGGCCCACGTGCGCGTCACACCCATGGCACGTCCTCGAGGTGCTCCAGCCGTGCCGTGGCGGGATCCGCGCCGGTGATGCCGATCACGTCCAGGCGCACCTCGCGCCCGCGTGCGCGGTCCGGATGCTGCGCGCACCAGGCGTGGGCGAGCCGCCACAGGCGGGCCCGCTTGGGGGCGTCCACGGCCTCGAGCGGATCGCCGAAGCCGTCGCTGCGCCGCGTCTTGACCTCGACGAAGACCAGGGTGTCGCCGCGGCTGGCCACGACATCCACTTCGCCGCCGGGTGCGCGCCAGTTGCGTTCGAGGACCTCGAAGCCGCGCGCCGTCAGATGGGCGGCCGCGCGGCCTTCGCCCGCCCTCCCCCGCTCGTCCTTGGCTGCCATGTAGGCATGTTCCCGCGATCGGCATCGCCCGCGCGGGCGGTTCTGCCGATCTGTGGATCGATCACGTCGGAGCCGGCATTCGCGCCCGTTGGGGAGGAGGCGAGACCCGTGCTGTTCAGATCAGAAGCTCGCCAGACCCTTGCCGATCATCGAGACGCCGATGACCAGCAGCAGGATCGCCATGATCACGGCGTTCTCCTTCACCAGCCATCCGCGCAGCGCGTCCAAGGGACCGCGCAGCGTGTCGGCGGCGAGCAGGTAGGCGATCACCGGAACCCCGACGGTGCAGGCCGCGATGATCGTGAACACGACGATCACCACGACGATCGCCCCGCCGTTCAGAGACGCCGAGCCGATCGACATGCCGGCGCCCACCGCCATGATCAGGTTCTTCGGGCTCAGCGCCGACAGCAGGAAGCCCAGCCCCAGCGCGACCGGGAAGGTCACGGTGTCGATCGCCTGCATCCACTTCGGCAGCACCGGCAGCGCGTCGCCCTTCGGCCGCCCGCGCCATTGCCGGAGAGCGAGCAGGAGCAGCAACGCGCCCAGCACGAGCCGGACCACGCCCAGGATCGGCTTCGAGACGCTCGGGTCGTCGGCCGGCAGGATCGACGAGAGAAGGGTGAAGACCACGACCGCGACGACGATTCCCGCCACCCAGCCGAGGAGGAATCCGACGCTGGTGACCCGCGCCTTCGGCGAGAGCAGCATGAGGATCGCGGCGATGATGGGGATCGGACTGATCGCGATGCCCAGCGCCAGCGGGAGGATCTCGCCGATGACAGCGCCCATCGACTTCCCTTCCCGGTCCGCACCGGACAGCGCCCGGCGGCAGTGGGCAGTCTCTCAGGCTTCGCGCACGCCGCCCACAAGCCATCACCCGGCGAGGGTGAGAGGAATCAGGAGTCCAGGGACAGCTCCTCGGGCAGGTGCAGGTCGCGGCGCTGCAGCTCCTCGACGTTCACGTCCTTGAACGTGAGGACGCGCACCGACTTGACGAAGCGGTCGGCGCGGTAGATGTCCCAGACCCAGACATCGGTCATCGAGATCTCGAAGTAGAAGTCGTGCTCGGTGTCGCGCCGGACCACGTTCACCTCGTTGGCGAGGTAGAACCGGCGCTCGGTCTCGATGACGTACTGGAATTGCGAGACGACGTCGCGGTACTCGCGGTACAGGGCGAGCTCGAGTTCGCGATCGTAGTCGTCGAAGTCGTCATCCATGGTGCTTCCATCCTAGGTCGGTCGGCTCCCGCCACCGCATTCCGATCAGAACAGTGTGGGGGCGTCCGCGATCGCCCAGGACGCGCGGTGGTAGGGGCTCAGTCCGCACTCGCGGATCGCCGCGCGATGGGTCGGGCTCGCGTATCCCTTGTTGTGCTCCCACTCGTACCGCGGGTGCTCGGCGTGCAGCTGAACCATCTGCGCGTCGCGGGTCACCTTGGCGATGACGGATGCCGCGGCCGCACTGGCGCAGTCCCGGTCGGCCTTGATCCGGGGCAGGACGGTCAGTGCGCTGCCGCCCGCGGGCGAGATGTAGTCATGGTTGCCGTCCAACAGCACGACGCCGTCCTCGGGCGCGACGCCGGCGGCGCGCAGCGCGTCGATCGCGCGGAGCGCTGCCCGTCCGAGCGCGCGGATGATGCCGACCTCGTCGATCTCGGCGGCCGACGCCCAGCCGACCGCGTCGGCGCACACCCACGATGCCGCCCGGGCCGCGACATCCGGCCGTCGCGCCTCGGCGACCAGCTTCGAGTCGCGCAGCCCCTCGGGCACCCGTCGGCGTGCGGCGCGCGCATCGATCATCACCGCGCCCACGGCGACCGGGCCGGCCAGTGCGCCGCGCCCGACCTCGTCGCACGCGATGACGAGGGGATGCTCGCGCAGCAGCCGGCGCTCGAAGGTGAGACGCGGCTCGACGACGGTCATGGCGACGCGCCGGCCTTCTCGGCAGCGGGGACACCGGCGAACACCGCATGATGGAAGTCGATCAGGCCGAACCGGTCGAACGGCCACGTGATCAGGAAGGCGCGGCCGACGACGTTGTCCATGGGGACGAAGCCCTTGCCCGGCTGGTCCTGGTTGTAGCGCGAGTCGCGGGACCGGTCGCGGTTGTCGCCCAGCACCCACAGCGAGCCGGCCGGGACGGTCACATCGAACGGGACCACCTCGGGCTCGGTCTCGCCCGGCTGCAGCTTCACGTACGACGTCTCGTCGATGGGGACGCCGTTGACGGTGATGTGCCCGATCGCATCGCAGCAGGCGACATGGTCGCCGGGCAGACCGATCACACGTTTGATCAGGTGATCGTCGCTGTCCGGCGCGGACACGCCGACGAGGGAGAGCACCCAGTCCACGGCTTCGACGATCCATGGCCGGCTGTCGGCGCCGACGGTCACCGGCAGCCACCCGCCGGGGTCGCGGAACACCACGACGTCCCCTCGCTGATATCCGCCGAAGTGCGGGGTGATCTCATCGACCAGGATGCGGTCGTCGATCTGCAGTGTGTTCTCCATCGAGCCCGAGGGGATGTAGAACGAGCGGACCAGGAAGGTCTTCACCAGGAACGACACCAGCAGTGCGATCACGATGATCACGAGGATGTCGCGGAGGAAGGTGAGGGCTCCGCGTCGGCGGGAGCGGGTCTCGCCCGCCTGCACGGGAGTCGACTGCTCAGTCATTCCAGGCCCTCCACCGCTCGCACACTACAGCGTCGCACACTCTCGTCGGTGCAGACGACGACGCCCCGGGCATCTGCCTCGGGGCGTCGTGACGTCAGGGTCAGCGGTCGCGCTTCTCCTTGATCTTGGCCTTCTTGCCGCGGAGGTTGCGCAGGTAGTAGAGCTTGGCGCGGCGGACGTCACCGCGGGTGACGACCTCGATGTGGTCGATCACCGGGCTGTGCACCGGGAAGGTGCGCTCCACGCCCACCTGGAAGCTGATCTTGCGGACGGTGAAGGTCTCGCGCACGCCATCGCCGGAACGGCCGATGACCACGCCCTGGAACACCTGGATACGGCTGCGGCTGCCCTCGGTGATGTTCACGTGCACCTTGACGGTGTCGCCGGCGTTGAAGTCCGGGATGTCGCTTCGGAGGGAGGCCGCATCAACGGCGTCGAGGATCTGCATGATCGTGTCTTCCTGCGGCCGCCACAGGTCGACCGCGAAGTGAATGGGATGAGAGGATCGGTGCTCGCTGCGCGTTCACGAGAAGGCGCGGATTCCCCTGAGGCAGAATCGGTGCGCGAGCACAAGCATCCATTCTGCCACGGATGCCGCGGCCCGCCAAAACGCTGTCGCGGTCGCCGTCGCGGGTCAGTGCGCGGTGCGGCCGTCCCCCGGGCTGCCCACCTCGTGCACGACGATCACCTCGCCGCGCATGCGCGGCCGACCCATCGGGGCCGTGGGTCCGCCGATGTCGGCGGGGCCGGTGCCGGGGGCCATCCGGGCGAACGTGCCGCGCGCCTCGGCCCACAGCTGCGCGAGCGAGGACCAGAAGACCGCCAGGAACGCGAGGATCGCGAAGATCAGGACCGCGGCGAAGGCCACGTGGATGTAGCAGCCGTAGGCGATGACCAGGCCATGCCAGACGGTGAGGCCGAGCACATCCCACCACGACACCGCGCGGTCTCGGCGCACCGTCGGCCGCGCGCGGATCATGAACGCCAGCACGAGCTCGCCGATCAGGACAGCCGGTGCCGCGACGAAGATCACGCCGAGGAAGGCCCATCCGCCGGCGTTGAAGAGGGCCCAGCCCACGATCAGCCACAGCGGCAGGACGATCGCCGCCGGGAACAGCCAGCCGAAGAACCCACGTCGCAGCCACATGCCTTGATCGTACGCCGCCTGTCTCTGCGCCGGCTGGGCGCGTCGGGTGGGCAGGATGCGTCACCACGGCGGCGGTCATCGGCGAGAATGGACGCAACGAGAGGAACACGATGATCGAGTTGCGCACCCCCGCCGAGATCGAGGCCATGCGGCCGGCCGGCCGCTTCGTGGCCGAGACGCTGGCGACGCTGCGCGAGGAGACGAAGGTCGGCACGAATCTGCTGGCCATCGACGACCGCGCGCATGAGCTGATCCACAAGGCGGGAGCGCAGTCGTGCTACATCGACTACCACCCTTCGTTCGGCGCGAGCCCGTTCGGCAAGGTCATCTGCACCTCGGTCAACGACGCCGTGTTGCACGGGCTGCCCCATGACTACGACCTGCGCGACGGCGACCTCGTCTCGCTCGACTTCGCCGTCGCGATCGACGGCTGGGTCGCCGATTCGGCGATCTCGTTCGTCGTGGGCACACCGCGGGCGGAGGATCTCGCTCTGATCGACACGACCGAGCGGGCATTGGATGCCGCGATCGCCGCCGCCACCGTGGGCAACCGTCTCGGCGACATCTCGGCGGCAATCGCCGCGGTCGCACACGGCGACGGCTATTCGATCAACACCGACTTCGGAGGTCACGGGGTCGGCCGGATCATGCACGGCGACCCGCATGTGCCCAACGACGGCCGGGCCGGGCGCGGCTATCCGCTGCGCGAGGGACTGGTCATCGCGATCGAGCCGTGGTTCCTGCAGACCACCGACGAGCTGATCACCGACCCGGACGGATGGACGCTGCGCAGCGCGGACGGCTCCCGCGGCGCACATTCCGAGCACACCATCGCGGTCACCGCCGACGGCCCGATCGTGCTGTCCGACCGGTCGTTCCTCAACGTCGCGTAGCACTCACCGGGCGCGGCGGTAGAGCCAGGTACCCGCCACCGTCGGCAGATCGAGGATGTCGCGGCCACGAGTCTGCGCGTCGGCATCCAGAATGTCCTCGACCTCGCCCGCCATCCGGACCCGCTCCCCCGCACTTGCAGCGAGGAACGTACTGACCGTGTGCCAGCGTGCCAGGTAGTCGGCCCGCGCGATCTGCTCCCGCCACCGCACTTGCTCCCGGGCCAGGAGCGTGAATCCGGGCAGTGCTTCCGCGTCCTCGTCGCCGGGCTCATCCGGGGAGCGCTCGGGATGCGCGATCCGCCCGCAGGCCTGGTCCCATGGGCATGTCGGGTCCGGTCCGTTCCAGACCAGCCCCAGCGTCCCGGTGGGAACGAGCACGCGGGCGATCTCCGCGCACGCCGCGTCACGATCGAACCAGTGGAACGCCTGCGCGACGACGACGGCATCCACGCTCTGATCGGGCAGGGGGATGGCCTCAGCGGTGCCGAGGAGTGCCTCGACCTGCGGCAGCTTGCGCCGCAGGACCGCCAGCATCTGTTCGGACGGATCGACGGCGATGACGCGGGACGCGCGCGGGAGGAGCGCCGCGGTGAGCTTGCCGGTGCCGGCCCCGAGGTCGAGCACGGCCGCGACCGGTTCCGGGAGCAGGACATCGACGGCGGCCTCAGGGAAGCCAGGTCGATACCGGTCGTAGTCCTCGCCGGTGCTCTGGAACGATGCGGCGAGGGTGGCGGCGTCCATGTCCGAATGCTACCGGCAGGGTGTTGACTGGGGCGATGGCGAAGAGATGGATCGCGCCGCGCGCAGGCGGCATCGATGTTCTGGAACTGGTCGACGCGGAGGTGCCGGCCCCCGGCCCCGGCGAGGTGACGATCACGGTGCGGGCGGCCGGCATGAACCCCGCAGACTACAAGCATCTGGCGCGACTGGAGGAGTTCCCCGCCGGTCTGGGCTATGAGGTGTCCGGCGTGGTCGCGGCGCTCGGCCCGGATACGGCGATCGCCACCGGCGAGCACACCACCGGGACGGAGGTGATCGCCTTCCGCGTGAGCGGCGGCTATGCCGAGGCGATCACGGTGCCCGCGGCGGATGTCTATGCGAAGCCGGCTGCCTTGAGCGACCCCCAGGCGGCGAATCTGCTGCTGGCCGGGACCACCGCCGCCGAGATGCTGCACGTGACCCGCGTGTCGGACGGTGACATCATCCTCGTGCACGCGGCATCCGGCGCGGTCGGCGTCAGCGCCATCCAGCAAGCGCGGCGCCTGGGTGCGCGTGTCATCGGCACCGCAAGTCCCCACAGCTTCGATCGCGTCCGCGAATTCGGCGCGGAACCGGTTGCCTATGGTCCCGGACTGGAGGAACGCGTGCGCACGCTCGCCCCGGATGGGGTGGACGCCGTGCTGGATGCCGCGGGCACGGATCAGGCGGTGGACTCCGCAGGCACCCTGCTCCGGCATCCGGATCGCGCCGTCACGATCGTGGCCGGTCCGCGCAGCCGCGAAGCGGGCTTCACCGCCATCGGCGGTTCGATGCCGGCGAGCAAGGCGTTCCGGGACGGCGCGCGTGCGGGGCTGATAGCGCTGGCCGCCGCCGGCGACCTCGTTGTGCCGGTGGCGCGCACCTTCCCGTTGGCCGAGGCGAAGGATGCGCTCCGGTTCCTGCAGGAGGGACATCCGGGCGGAAAGCTCGCACTCCTGCCGTGACGATCAGCATCCACCCTCGAAGCGGGTCGCACCTTCGCTCGCCGTCGCCAGCGCGATGCGCTGGCGATGATCGTCGTCAAGCATGCCGAGCGCGTCCAGGTCGGTGACCGCGTACCACCCGACATCGGTCAGTTCGCCGTCGGTCGGATGGGGCTCGCCGGAGACCCACTCGCATCGGAACGTCAGGGTGAGATAGTCGACGACGTCGCCATTGTCGTACGTCACTCGATCCATCTGGTGCACCCAGGCCAGTCGGGTGGCACGTGCCGCGATACCCGCCTCTTCGAGCACTTCGCGGACTGCGGCATCCGCGGGCTCCTCGCCCGGCTCGACGATCCCCGAAACAGGCTGCAGCTCGCCGTTGTCAGACCGATGGCCGAGCAGGACATGATCTTCGCGGAAGACGACGGCGGTCACGCCGACGAGGGGCATCGGCAGGTGACCGATCCGCGCTCGCAGATCGACGACGAAGTCAGGGGTGGGCACTCCCCGAAGATACCGGGCGGGACCAGCCGCTCACCAGGGCGGCGGGTCGGCGTCGGTGGCGTGGGCGGTGGGTGAGATCCACCACGTGGTGCCGGTTTCGGGGTCGGTATGCGGGCGCCAGAGAGTTTCGGTCTTCACCTGGTGGTGAGACTCGCAGAGCGGCCCGGTGTTGTCGGCGCTGGTGCCGCCGCCGTGCTGCCATTCCGCCTTATGGTCGATGTCGCAGTCGCGGGCGAGGCGGCCGCAGCCGGGGAAGGTGCAGACCTTGTCGCGGATGTTCAGCCACCGTCGCAGCGCTGCGGGGACCCGGTAGGTGGAACGGTCCACGTCCAGGATCGTCCCGCTGATCGGGTGGGTGAGGATGCGCACCCACGAGGTCGCGCCGCCGGCCAGATTCTTCGCCGTCTCGAGGTCGATGGGCCCGTACCCGTCCAGGATCGCCGGCTCTTCGGCGTGCCCGAGCAGGGTCATGACCGGCACGGTGATGGCCACCGACGGGGCGGACACTGTCACTCCCACGGTGTCGTCGGTGATCCCATCCTGCAGGAGTCCGGTTGCCACGTCGGCGCGGAGTTGGGCGAGGGTGCGGGTCTCGCCGGGCTGGGCGTGCAGGTGGCGGGCGAGCCGGTCGACCCGGGCGTTCAGGGAGAGCAGCCGGGCTGCCGGCCCGTAGATGCTGTACGTGGCCATCCCGTCCAGTTCGGGGCTCAGCCAGGTGGCACGGTCGCGGGCCGCTCTGCGGTGGCGGGCGTCGATGCCCTCGGGGTGGACGCGTTCGCGCAGGGCCCGGGCGTGGGTGCGGAACTTTCCGGCCGGCAGCCGGGAGGCGGCGTCGGCGGCGGCCTGGTCGAACCGCTCCCAGGCCTGCCGGTCGTCGGCGGGCAGAGACCCGGCCAGGGATGCGGCGGTGTCGGCGTTGCGTTCATCCACCCGCCCGGCGCGGAAGGCCCGCCAGGTGACCGGGCAGCGTTCCTGCAGCGTCCGGGCGGTGTCGGCCCAGGCCCGGACGGTGCGCTCGCTGACCCGGATCCGCACGGCGAGGTCGGCCACGGCGGCGCGTTCCGCGAACTCGACCCGGGACGCCCGCACCTGGGCGGCGGTCCGCTCGCGCGGATCGACCCAGTCCGGATCGGTCGTGGGATCGGGCCCGCACCACGGGTCGGGAAACGCCCTCGCGTCGGCGAGCAGCTCGCCGCACAGCGCGTATTGCTCCGCGGTCGCGATGCGCGCCTGTCGGGTCGCGGTCTCGAGCGCATCCACCCCGCGCTCGTGTGCGGCCCCGGACCGCAGCAGTCGGTCGCCCCAGTCCGCGCCGCCCTGCGCGGCGGCGTACTCGTCGTACTCGGCCAGGGCCGCCTCGGCGTCGATCAGGTCGGCGTTCATGATTCCACCGTAGCCAGAACGTCCGACACTGCACCGGGCAACACCGCGTGGCCGCGGACCGTCGTACCGGATGCTGTATCCGGATCACCCTGTCTTTCCATACTCCCCACGATAGAACGGGGTTACGACACTGGAGAGGATAGGCGGGCCTCTTCGGCACCCGCCGTCGGCTACGACTCGAGCAGGTCGGGCCGGCGCTCGCGAGTCCGCTCGAGCTGCTGTTCGCGCCGCCAGGCGTCGACCGCGCCGTGGTTGCCGCTGAGCAGCACCGGCGGAACCGCCCGATCCCGCCACACGGCGGGCTTCGTGTAGCTCGGGTACTCCAGCAGTCCGTCTTCGTGCGATTCCTCGACCAGGCTCTCCGGATTTCCGACGACGCCGGGGATCAGCCGGCCGATGGCCTCCACCATCGCCATGACGGCGACCTCTCCCCCGTTCAGGACGTAATCGCCGAGGCTGATCAGCCGCACGTCGCCGAGCTCGGCGGCGTAGTCGAAGACCCGCTCGTCGATGCCCTCGTACCGACCGCATCCGAAGATCAGGTGCTCACGGTCGCTCAGCGCGCGCGCGGTCGCCTGGGTGAAGACCTCGCCCGCCGGCGACGGGAAGATGATGGTGGGCCGCTCGGCGTGGCCGGCGACGGCATCCAGCGACTCACCCCAGGGCTCGGGCTTCATCACCATGCCGGCGCCGCCGCCGTATGGCGTGTCGTCGACCGTCCGGTGCCGGTCGTGCGTCCAGTCGCGGAGGTCGTGCACGTCCACCTGCAGCAGCCCCGAGCTGCGAGCCCGGCCCAGCAGCGAGACCGCCAGGACGTCGAAGTACGACGGGAAGATCGTGAGGATGTCGATGCGCACCCATCGAGCCTAGCCAGCGACGAGCAGGGCCGGTGTGACGGCGGCTGTCAGCCTTCGTCCGCCGGCGCGGCGGGCAGGTCGTCTTCGGCCGGCAGCTCTTCGAACAGGCCGGCCGGCGGGGTCACGACGACGTGCCCGGCGACGACGTCCACCTCGGGCACGATCGCCTTCACGAAGGGGACCAGCACCTCGCGATCCCCCTGCTGGACGATCAGCAGGTCCTGCGCAGGCAGGTGGTCGACCCGTGCGACGCGGCCGACGCGCGTGCCGTCGCGCAGCACATCGAGGCCGACCAGCTGATGGTCGTACCAGGCGTCGTTCTCGACCGTCGTGTCGGCTTCGACCCACAGGATCGCCTTGACCAGCTCTTCGGCAGCGGTCCGGTCCTCGACGCCCTCGAGGAACACCACCGGGTTCGAATTCAGCCACTTCAGCTCGCGCACGGTCACCGTCTTGCCATGCCACGGCGAGGACTCGGGAACCTGCAGGGTGAACGTGGCTCCGGGGACGAAGCGGCGGTCCGGGTCGTCGGTGTACAGCTCGAGCTTGAGCGCACCCTTCAGTCCGTGTGCCTTGACCAGACGGCCGGCGCGCAGCTGGGTGCCGACCGGCTTCGGGGCGTGCTTCTTCGCCGACTTCCCGGGCGTGTCAGCCCCTGCCGGCGGGTCCTGCCGCACCATCTCAGTCGTCCGCGACGTCGACGCGCACGCGTCGACCGTCCGCAAGAGCGGAGATGAGCGTGCGCAGTGCCTTGGCGGTGCGTCCGCCGCGCCCGATCACGCGGCCCCGGTCATCGGGGTGCACGTGCACTTCGAGCACATCACCACGGGGTGATGTGGACTCATCGATGCGCACATCGTCGGGGTGATCGACGATCGCCTTGACGATGTGGTCGAGCGCGGCGGTCAGCACGGCGATTACTCGGCGTCGGCCGCGGGGGCCTCGGGCTCGGCCGCCTCGGGGGCGGGCTCGGCCTTCTTCTCGGCCTTCGGCTTGACGACCGACTTCTTGGCGGAGTCGACCTCGAACGGAACCTTCTCGGCCTTGACCTTGACGGTCGAGACGGCGTCCTTGTCGCCCTTGTACCGACCCCAGTCGCCGGTGAGCTTGAGGAGGGCCAGCACCTGCTCGGTCGGCTGCGCGCCGACACCCAGCCAGTACTGCGCGCGCTCCGAGTCGACCTCGATCAGCGAGGGCTCCTCGGTCGGGTGGTACTTGCCGATCTCCTCGATGACCCGACCGTCGCGCTTGGTGCGCGAATCGGCGACGACGATGCGGTAGTACGGGGCACGGATCTTGCCGAGCCGCTTGAGACGGATCTTGACAGCCACGATTCTCCTGAATGTGTGTAGTGGTGATGAACCGGTCGCCTGGAGAGTGGGGTGCACACCCGGCGGAAGCTCGAAGGTGGAGACGCACGCCGGATAGAGGGTCGGGCGGTGCTCCAGCCTTCAATTCTGCCAGATCCGAGCGGATGCCGCGAACCGGCCGTCACCGGCGCGTCGCCGTGCTCTCCCCCGCCGAGATCGCCGCCGCCGCGGGGCTCGGGATGCGGCGCAGCAGCGCACCCGCGACCGGGGCCCACACCGCGATCAGCGCCAGCAGCTGCACGATCCCGGCGATCGGTCCGCCGAAGAAGCTCGCCGCCGCGGTGACCAGTGCCGCGACCGGCACCCACACCGGCACCGCCCGGCCGATCCGCAGGCCGACGGTGAGCACGATCGGGCCGACGGCGAACGCAACCAGGAACACGATCAGCAGCACGGTGGTGAGCAGATCGGCGTCCGAACCCGCCATCAGATGCTGCACGGCGGCGGCATCCAGTCCGGCCCCGGCGATCGTTCCGAACAGCCCGAAGAACAGCGCGAGATGTCCGATGCCCACGGCCAGTCCGAGCGCGGTGAGGGCGCCGCCGATCACGGTGACCATGCGGCCGCGTGGCGCTGTGAGCCGCATGATCGCCGGCATCGCCGCCAGCCACGCGATCGGTCCGAAGACCGAGATCAGGCCGAGAGCGTTCCACGCGGCCGGGAACTGCGCCGCGACGTCGGCCGGCGTCGCGGCGGGCGACGTCGGCTGCAGCATCCACTGCATGATCGTCGCGATGATCAGACTCAGCACGCCGATCGTGAGGGTCGTCGCGGCCATCCGGCGCATCCGCGTGTCGCTCGTGTGCGTGGTGTCGTCCATGTCGTGCTCCTTCGCTTCGGACGAGCCCTGATGCCCGCCGCTGAGGCCACGCTCTCGCCGGGCGGGGGCGCGCCGCGTCCGGCGTGCGGCCGATCCGCCTCGCCAGCCCGGAGGACCCCGTCCTCCTTGCGGAGGACGTGCGGCCGCGCACGCGGCCATAGAGTGGCGCCATGCAGCAGGTGCGCGCAGCGCTGCGCCGTTTCCGGCTCGCCACGGTCGCCGGCGTGCCGGCGCCCGACGCGGCGCTGGCGGGGCTGTTCGTCGTCATCGCTGTTCTCAGCGTGCTCACCGGCAATCCCGCCGAAGGACCCCTCGCGCTGACCCTGCCGGTCGCGGTTCTCTCGGCCGGCTCGCTGGCCTGGCGAGTGCGCTCCCCGCTCGTGTGCATCGGACTTCTCATCGTGACGGGCTTCGTCCAGACGCTGCTGTCCCAGCCGCCCGGCTCGCTGTGGTCGCTGGCCGTCTACGCGATCGGCATGTACTCGCTGGCCGCGCACCGCACCGAGGGGGTCGCGGCGGTTGCCGGCGTCGTGTTCGTCGCGTCCCTGCTGATCCAGGAGCGCATCGGGAACGGCATCGACTTCCTCTTCATCGTCCTGCTGTTCGGGGGGCTGTGGCTGCTCGGTCGCGCCAGCCGGTACTGGCGGCTACGGGTGAGCTCTGCCGAGCGTCGCCAGCAGGATGCCGCGCGCCTGGCGACCGCGCAGGAGCGCGTGCGCATCGCACGGGAGCTGCACGACGTCGTGGCGCACAGCCTCAGCGTGATCGCGGTGCAGTCCGATGCCGCGCAGGCCGCGCTGGCCAAGGACCCGGCGCGGGCGGCCGCGCCGGTGGAGGCCATCGGCGCGACCGCGCGCCAGGCGCTCACCGAGATCCGGTCGCTGCTGGACGTGCTGCGTGCCGACGACGGCGCCGACGCCATCGGGGTGGCCGCGATCGCCCAGCTCGCCGAGCGCGCGCGAGCCGCAGGGGTGGATGTCACCCTGGACGTGCAGGACCTGACCGCTGCGCTGCCGGCAGCGGTGGACCTGGTCGCCTACCGCACGGTGCAGGAGGGGCTGACCAACGCGCTGCACCACGCACCGGGCGCGTCCGTGCAGGTGGGTGTGCGGCGTGCGGCGTCCGTCCTGCACATCGAGGTGCGCAACGGGCCCAGCACGAAGCGACCCGCACTGTCGGCATCCACCGGGTACGGCCTGGTCGGGATCGCGGAGCGGGTGCGGACGCTGGGCGGCCGGCTGCGCACCGCGCCGACGCCGGAGGGCGGGTTCGCGCTGACGGTGGACATCCCGCTGGACGACGAGGGAGCCGACTCATGATCCGCGTGCTCATCGCCGATGACCAGCTCCTCGTGCGCACCGGCTTCCGCCTGATCCTCGACCTCGAATCCGACATGGATGTGGTCGGTGAGGCGGCCGACGGCCGGGAGTGCCTCGACGTGGCGCACGCGCGGCATCCGGACGTCGTCCTGATGGACATCCGGATGCCGGTGATGGACGGCATCGAAGCGACCCGGCGACTGTCGGCCGAAGGCGGCGGCGCGCGCATCCTGATCCTGACCACGTTCGATGCCGACGAGTACGTCTACGACGCGCTGCGGGCGGGGGCGACCGGATTCCTGCTCAAGGACGCGCCGCGCGAGCAGCTCGTCTCGGCGATCCGACAGGTGGCCGCGGGTGACGCCCTGCTGGCGCCGACGATCACGCGGCGGCTGATCGAGCGGTACGCGGGTCGCCCGTCCGAGGCCTCGGCGAACCGCGCGTTCGCGACGCTCACCGACCGGGAAGCCGAGGTGCTGCGGCTCGTCGCGCAGGGTCTGTCCAACGCCGAGATCGCGATGCGGCTGTACCTCGGCGAGACCACGGTCAAGACCCACGTGGCGCGGATGCTCGCCAAGCTCGGCGTCCGAGACCGGGTCCAGGCCGTGGTCCTCGCGTACGAGTCCGGCTTCGTCCGGTCCGGCGGCGAGCCGGCACCCGGCCGGCCGGGTCCCCTCTGACCGGCGGGGTCAGCGCCCGCCGAGCAGCTTCTGCACCTCGGCGAGGTCGCTCTCGGTGGGAGCGCCCGTGCCGGCGGCCTTGCCCGATCCGAGCCCGAAGCCTGATCCGGTCGGGGCGGCCGGCTCCGCGGCGATCCCGGCGTTCTCGGCGGCGCGCCGGGCGGGGTTGCCCGATCGCGACCCCTTCTTCTTCTGCTGCCTGCCGCGCTTGCTGGAGGCGCCCGGCTTGCCCATCGAGCCCATCCCCGGGACATTGGGCACGCCACCGCGGGCGACCGTCTTCATCATCTTCGCGGCCTGCTCGAACCGCTGGACGAGCTGGTTCACGTCGGTGACGGTCATCCCCGATCCGCGCGCGATGCGCAGGCGCCGCGAGCCGTTCAGCAGCTTCGTGCTCCGTCGCTCGCTCGGGGTCATCGATCGGATGATCGCCTCGGTGCGGTCGATCTCGCGCTCGTCGAAGTCGTCCAGCTGCTGCTTCATCTGGCCCATGCCCGGCAGCATGCCGAGCATCTTCTTCATCGAGCCCATCTTGCGCATCTGCTGCATCTGCTCGAGGAAGTCCTCGAGCGTGAACTGCTCGGTCGCCAGCTTGTCCGCGACCTTGCGGGCCTCCTCCTCGTCGAAGGCCTCCTGCGCCTGCTCGATCAGGGTGAGGATGTCGCCGAGGTCCAGGATGCGGCTGGCCATCCGGTCCGGGTGGAACGGCTCCAGGTCGTCCAGGCCCTCGCCCGTGGACGCGTAGATGATGGGGCGTCCGGTCATGGACGCCACCGACAGCGCGGCACCGCCCCGGGCGTCGCCGTCGAGCTTGGACAGCACGACACCGGTGAAGTCGACCCCGTCCTGGAACGCCTTGGCCGTGTTCACCGCATCCTGTCCGATCATCGCGTCGATGACGAACAGGACCTCGTCCGGGTCGGTGGCGGCACGGATGTCGGCGGCCTGCTTCATCAGCTCGGCGTCCACGCCGAGCCGGCCGGCGGTGTCGATGATGACGACGTCGTGCTGGGCCCGTCGCGCCTGCTCGACGCCGTCCCGGGCCACCCGCACCGGATCGCCGACGCCGTTGCCGGGCTGGGGTGCGTAGATGGTCGCCCCAGCCTGCTCGGCGACCACCTGCAGCTGGTTGACGGCGTTCGGCCGCTGCAGGTCGGCGGCGACCAGCAGGGGCGTGTGCCCGTCCTTCTCCAGCATCTTCGCGAGCTTGCCGGCGAACGTGGTCTTGCCCGAGCCCTGGAGGCCGGCGAGCATGATCACGGTCGGCGGGTTCTTCGCGAACTGCAGCCGACGCTGCTGGCCGCCCAGGATGCCGACGAGCTCCTCGTTGACGATCTGCACGACCTGCTGGGCGGGGTTCAGAGCCCGGCTCACCTCGTCGCCGAGCGCACGCTCGCGCACGGTGGCGGTGAAGTCCTTCACCACCGACAGCGCGACGTCGGCGTCCAGCAGCGCTCGACGGATCTCGCGGACGGTGCCGTCGACGTCGGCGGGCGAGAGCTTGCCCTTGGTGCGGAGGTTCCGGAAGGTCTCGGTGAGCCGGTCGGAGAGGGTGCCGAAGGTAGCCATGATCCCCCGATTCTACGGGAGCGGATGCCGGGGCCCGGCCGTCGGCGCGGCTCCCAGCGCGATGTCGAGGGCCTCGGCGAGCACTCCGGCCAGTGCGCTGCGGCCCGGGCCGGCTTCGGCCCAGTCCCAGGCCGCCGCCAGCACCGCACCGGCCACGCCCGCCGCGCGCACCTCGGCCCTCAGCGGCTCGGCGCCGTCGCCGCGCATCCGGTCGGCGACCGCACGCGCGAGCCGCGCCTGCCGGATCGCCCGCTCGCGCTCCAGCTCCTCGCCCAGCCCCATCACGTCGGCGTTGGCGACGGCCAGCGCGAGGCTGTCCGGGGCGAAGTCGGCGGCGATCCCGCGCATCGCCTCGCGCACCGGCACCCCGGCACGCAGGCGTTCGACCGCGGCATCCAGCCGCTCGTCGAAGGCCGCCCACAGGATGTCGCCCTTGGCCGAGAAGTAGTTGAAGAAGCTGGACCGGCTGACGCCGGCCCGGGTGGTGATGTCGGCCACGGAGGTCGCGTGATAGCCCTGCTCGAGGAACAGCTCGCAGGCGGCCTCGGCCAGCGTCTCGCGAGACGAGGCGCGCGGACGGCCGGCGCGGGCCTCGGGCGATGCGGACATGTCCCCAGGGTACGGGCGGCGCGTGCGGGTCGGCACGCGGCGACTGGAGGCGTATTGTTGGCCCGCATCCAACAACACGCATCGCAGGAGGATCCGTGCTCGACATCCTGAACGCCGGACTCGCGCCGGCCCTGGTCCCGTACCGCGACGGCTGGGCGCTGCAGCGCCGCGTCCACGACGAGGTCGTCCGCGGCATCCGGCGCGACACGCTGATCGTGCTCGAGCACGAGGCGGTGTACACGGCCGGAAAGCGCACCGAGCCGCACGAGCGGCCGCAGGACGGCACGGAAGTGATCGATGTCGATCGCGGCGGAAAGATCACCTGGCACGGACCCGGGCAGCTGGTGGGCTATCCGATCGTGCGGCTGGGCGAGCCGATCGACGTGGTCGCACACGTGCGGCGACTGGAGCGGCTGCTCATCGGGATCCTCCATCCGCTCGGCGTCGACGGATACCAGGTCGAGGGCCGCAGCGGCGTCTGGGTGCGCCGCGGCCTGTCTGAAGACAAGGTCGCCGCCATCGGCGTGCGGGTGGAGAAGGGCGTGACGATGCACGGCTTCGCGATCAACTGCGACAACGCGCTCGCCGGCTTCCGCGGCATCATCCCGTGCGGGATCGCCGACGCCGGGGTCACCACCGTGACCGAGGTGGTCGGGCGCAACGTCTCCCCCGCCGAGATCGTCGATGCGGTCTCGGCGACGTTCGCGGCCGAATACTCCGGGGCGCTGGCATGAGCGCGGCGGTCCCGGAGGGGCGCCGACTGCTGCGGCTCGAGGTGCGCAACGCGCAGACCCCGATCGAGCGCAAGCCCGAGTGGATCCGCACCACGGCGAAAATGGGTCCGCAATACACCGAGCTGCACCAGCTGGTCAAGGACGAGGGGCTGCACACCGTCTGCCAGGAGGCCGGCTGCCCGAACATCTACGAGTGCTGGGAAGATCGCGAGGCAACGTTCCTGATCGGCGGTTCGCAGTGCACGAGGCGCTGCGACTTCTGCCAGATCGACACCGGCAAGCCCGCCGACTTCGACGCGGACGAACCGCGCCGGGTGGCCGAGAGCGTGCGCCGGATGGGGCTGCGATATGCGACCGTGACGTGCGTGGCCCGCGACGACCTGGACGACGGCGGCGCCTGGCTGAACGCCGAGACGGTCCGGCAGATCCACGAGGTCAACCCCGGCACCGGCGTCGAGCTCTTGGCGACCGACTTCAACGGCATCCCCTCGCTCCTGTCCGAGGTCTTCCAGGCTCGGCCCGAGGTGTTCGCGCACAACGTCGAGACCGTGCCCCGCCTGTTCAAGCGCGTGCGCCCCGCGTTCCGATACGAGCGTTCGCTGGATGTCCTCAGCCAGGCGCGCGACGCGGGACTGATCACGAAGTCGAACCTCATCCTCGGCATGGGCGAAGAGCCGGACGAGGTGGTCCGCGCCCTGGCCGACCTGCGCGAGGCCGGCTGCGACATCATCACCATCACCCAGTACCTGCGCCCCTCGCCCCGCCATCTGCCTGTGGTGCGGTGGGTCAAGCCCGACGAGTTCGTCGCGTTCAAGGAGGAGGCCGAGCGAATCGGGTTCCTCGGCGTGCTGGCCGGACCCCTCGTCCGCTCCTCGTATCGGGCCGGGCGCCTCTGGGCGCAGTCGATGCTCACGCAGGGCCGCGACATCCCGCCCCACCTCGCGCACATCGCCGCGGACGTGCACCCCGAGCGCGGGTTCGCCCAGGCGGTGTGATGCCGGGTCGGCTCAGTCGGCGCTGGTGACCGACTGCACGTCGCCGTTCGTGTCCAGGTTCACCAGCAGCACCTCGTCGCTGTCCGGATCCAGCGCGTACTCCATCACGGCGAACGGCTCGGACCCCCCGTGCTCGTCGGCGAGGATCGTCATGCTCATCAGCCGGAGCGAGCGGATGACGTCCACGTGCGTGTCGCCGGAGATGTCCACCAGCAGCGCCTCGAGCTCGTCGCCGAGGCTCTCCTGCTGCTGCAGGATGTACTCGATCACCTCGCTGGTGCGGTCGTCGAGCTCGGAGACCATGGCGTTGCGGGCGGCGCGGTCGACCGTCTCGATCGCGGTGATCATGGCGGCCGCCACATCCAGTGCGGCCTGCGACACGTCGTCCTCATCCGGAGCGGTCAGGTCGACCGAGACCGCCTGGTCGCCCAGCTCGATCGTCTCGGACCAGAAGATCGAACCGTCGGGGCCGGATTCGAGAAGTCCGAAGTAGTCGTGTTCGATCGCCATGCCCTTATGAAACCAGGCGTGGCACGGATGCGGTAGTCCGTCCGCTCACTCCACCAGCGCGGCGGCGAACACGTGCGGGGTGAAACCGGTGAGATCCGCGATCCCCTCGCCCTGGCCGAGCAGCTTGACCGGGATGCCGGTGCGCTCCTGCACCGCGAGGACGAAGCCGCCCTTGGCCGAGCCGTCGAGCTTGGTCAGCACCAGCCCGGTCACGCCCGCGTGCTCCAGGAAGGCCTGCGCCTGCATCACGCCGTTCTGCCCGGTCGTGGCATCCAGCACCAGCAGCACCTCGCTGATCGGGGCCTGCTTCTCGATCACGCGCCGGATCTTGGTGAGCTCGTCCATCAGGCCGCCCTTGGTGTGCAGCCGGCCGGCGGTGTCGACGATGACGATCTCGGTGCCGTGGGTCTTCGCGTACTCGATGGTCTGGAAGGCGACGGATGCCGGGTCCTGGCCCTCCTGCTGCGGGCGCACGATCGCCGCACCTGCGCGCTCGGCCCAGGTCGCGAGCTGGTCCACCGCCGCCGCACGGAACGTGTCGGCCGCGCCCACCACCACGGAGCGGTCGTAGCGCTGCAGGAACTTCGCGAACTTGCCGATGGTGGTGGTCTTGCCCACCCCGTTCACGCCCACCACCAGCACCACGGCCGGACGCTCGCTGAGGGTCAGGGTGGTGTCGAACGCGGCGAAGTGCTCCTCGAGGGTCTCGACCAGCATCCGCTTCAGATCCTGCGGGTCGGTCGTGTGGAACCGCTCCACCTTCGCGCGCAGGTCGTCGACGATCCGCTCGGTGATCTCCGGGCCGAAATCAGCCGTCAGCAGCGCCGTCTCCAGGTCGTCCCAGGTCGTCTCGTCGATCGTCGGCTTGACGAACATGCCGCGCAGCGCGCGCCCCAATGACCACTTCTCCGCCATGCGGTCCAGCCTACGGGGCGCGGGACTGCGCGCACGCGGAGGCCCTGCCGGTCACACAGCCGCGGGCTCGCTCTCACGGGCCTTGCGGTCGCCGACCCGCTGGCCGACCACCGCCGAGACGCCGTCCTGGCGCATCGAGACGCCGTAGAGGGCGTCGGCGATCTCCATCGTCCGCTTCTGGTGGGTGATCACGATCAGCTGGCTGGAGACCCGCAGCTGCTCGAACACGCCCAGCAGCCGGCCGAGGTTCGCATCGTCCAGCGCGGCCTCGACCTCGTCGAGGATGTAGAACGGGCTCGGGCGCGCCTTGAAGATCGCCGTCAGCAGCGCCACCGCCGCCAGGGAGCGTTCCCCACCGGAGAGCAGCGACAGGCGCTCGATCTTCTTGCCCACCGGGCGCACCGCCACCTCGATCCCGGTGGTCAGCGGGTCATCCGGGTTCGTCAGCGAGATCGAGCCGGCGCCGCCGGGGAACAGGATCGGGAAGACCTCTCCGAACGCGACCCGGGTGTCCTCGAAGGCGGCGAGGAAGATGGACTGCATCCGCTCGTCGAGTTCGTCGATGATCGCCAGCAGATCGGTGCGGGTCTGGGTCAGATCACCCAGCTGCTCGGTGAGGAACTTGTGCCGCTGCTCGAGCGCTTCGAACTCCTCCAGAGCCAGCGGGTTGACCCGGCCGAGCTGGGCGAGCTTGCGCTCCGCCGCCTGCAGCCGTCGTGCCTGGGTGGCACGGTCGAAGGCGGTCGGGGCACCATCCGGGTCGTCGTCGTTCGGGACCTCCTGATCCGGACCATATTCCGAAACGAGAATATCCTCCTCGAGCCCGAGTTCGGAGTGCACGCGCTCCAGCAGGCTCGTCACGTGGAGCCGCTTCTCGTGGATCTGCATCTCCAGCCCGTGCACGCTCTCGGTCAGCCCGGCAAGCCGCTCGCGCACGCCGGCGTCGTCGGCGCGCAGCTGCGCCAGCTCGGCGGTCACCGCCGTCCGCTCGCTCTCAGCCGCGGCCAGCCCAACGCGGGCCTCGCTGACCGAGCGGTCGATCGAGTCGAGCAGTGCCGGCAGCCGCTCCGCGACCCCGGCTGCCACGTCGCGCTGCGCGCGCCGGATCACGGTGCGGCGGGCGGCCTCGGCGGCGGCCGCCTTCTCGCGCTCCCGCTGCTGCTCCAGCGACCGGGCGCGGCTCTCCTCGGCACGCACCCGCTCCTTGAGCGTCTCGACCTCCAGCCGGGCACGCATCTCGGCGTCCCGCGCCGCCTCGAGCTCGTCCAGCAGTCCGTCGCGGGCCGACGCGTCGAGCATCGGGCGCGGCGCCTCCAGTGCGGCGTCCAGCTGCTCCTGCGCCGAGCGGGCGGATGCCTCGGCCTCCTCGACGGCGGCTTCGGCCTGGCGCAGAGTGGCCTGCAGGCGGTCGCACTCGGCGACGGCGGACTCGTGCCGGACCGTCGCCCGGTTGAGCTTCTCGGCCTGCGCGGCCAGGGCGGCGTCATGCTCCCGCAGGGTCTGCAGCGCGGCCTTCGCACGCCGACGCGCATCGTCCAGCGCCGTCACCCGCTCGGCCAGCGCCTCGCGCAGCGAGTCGGCGACGACGCGGACCTCGGCGAGGCGCTCGGCCGCGGCATCCCGTTCGGCCGCCAGCTCCAGACGGGATCGGCCCTGTCCAGAACCCGCGCGCACCGTGAACGGCGTCACCACCTCGCCGTCACCGGTGACCACCGTGATCGTCCGCCCGGCGGACCGCACGGCCGCCAGGGCCTGCTCCAGGTCGTCGGCGACGTACACCGAGGCCAGCAGCGCACGCACGCCGTCCGGCGCGGTGACCAGGTCCGCGGCACGGGCCAGTCCGGGCGGGGCCGGCTCGTCGGCGATCGCGACGGTCGCCTCCGCGATCGCGATGTCCACCACGCCCACGTCGCCGCCTCGGGCGGCGCGGGCCAGCGACAGCGCATCCTCGGCGCGGTCGACCAGCACGCCCTCGGCCAGCGGCCCGAGTGCGGCGGCGATCGCGGCCTCGTGGCCGGGGTGCACCTGCACGGATTCGAGCACCAGCCCGCGGATGCCGGGGCCGGCGTCCTCGATCAGCTCCGACGCGCCGTTACGCACGTCCAGCGCCCGTGACAGGGCGGCGGTCTGGGCGGTCAGCGCGTCCTTCTCCCGCTCGGCGGCGTGCAGCCTCTCGCGCAGCGAGGCCGCCTCGGACTCGGCGTCCGTCGCCTCGCGCTGGCTGCGCTCATAGGCGGCGGCGTGCTCGGCGGACGCGGCATCCGTCACCGCCTCGGGGTCCAGCGCGGCCAGGGCCCGCTCGGCCTCGCCGCGGCGGGTCACGGCGGCATCCAGCGCGGCCTGCTGTCGGGTCACGGCCGTCTGCACGGCTGCCAGGGCGGATGCCGCAGCCTCGGCCGATCCGCGCAGCGCGGTGATCCGCATGTCGTGCTCCGAGACCAGGGCGCTCTGCGCGGCGATGTCGGTGTCCAGCGCATCAAGTTCGCCCCGAGCCCGCACGACCTGGACAGCGGCCGCGGCGGCGGCATCCTGCGCAGCACCGAGACCCGAGGAGACCTCGCCGATCCCGCCCCGCACCTCGTCGATCATCGCCTGCGTCACCGTCGTCTGCACGGCGTGCGCGTCGTCGTCGTCGGCCAGGAGGGTCAGGCGCTGCCCGGCGAGCGTGTACAGCCCGCGCAGGCGCTCCTGCACCTGCTCCAGCGCGAACACCACGCCACGCGCCCGGTCCACCGCCTCGGAGCGCTGATCGGCCTCGAGCTCGCCGATCCGGCTGTGCAGGCTGTCCGCGCGATCCTGCAGCACCAGGCGCTCGGAATGCCGCTCCTGCTCGTTCTGCGCCGCGGCCGCCAGCTCCGCGCGCAGCGCGACCAGCTCGTCGGCGAACAGCCGCGCCTTCGCGTCGCGCACCACCGCGGCGATCGTCGCGGCCTCGCGGGCGATCTCGGCCTGGCGTCCGAGCGGCTTGAGCTGACGGCGCAGCTCGCCGGCCAGATCGCTCAGCCGCATCAGGTTCGCCTCCATCGCCTGCAGCTTGCGGACCGTCTTCTCCTTGCGCCGGCGGTGCTTCAGGATGCCGGCGGCCTCTTCGATGAAGCCGCGTCGCTCCTCCGGAGAGGCCTGCAGGACGGTATCCAGGCGGCCCTGGCCGACGATCACGTGCATCTCGCGGCCGAGGCCGGAGTCACTCAGCAGCTCCTGGACGTCCAGCAGTCGGCAGGACTGGCCGTTGATCGCATACTCGCTCGCACCGTTGCGGAACAGCGTGCGGCTGATGGTCACCTCGGCGTAGTCGATCGGCAATGCGCCGTCGGCGTTGTCGATCGTCAACTGCACCTCGGCACGCCCGAGCGGGCCGCGAGTGGACGTGCCGGCGAAGATGACGTCCTCCATCTTGCCGCCGCGGAGGGTCTTGGCGCCCTGCTCCCCCATCACCCAGGCCAGCGCGTCGACGACATTCGACTTGCCCGAGCCGTTCGGCCCGACGATGGCGGTGACCCCGGGCTCCAGGAGGAAGGTCGTCGACGCGGCGAACGACTTGAAGCCCTTGAGCGTCACGCTCTTCAGGTGCATGGTCGCGCCTTCCCGCCCCGGTCGATCACCGGAACACGCTACCGGATGCCGGGGGTCGCACCGCCGCGACGGGCCGCGATGACGGCACTTCCGGTCGCGACACGCCCGACATCCCTCCGATTCTGCGAATGTGCTTGACGAGGCGCCCGCCACGCCACTAGTGTCATTTCTTGCGTCTGAGCCAAGCTCGGACCCGAGCCGAAAGGAGGCCCACCGATGATGATCAACGAACCGACCGCGTTCGCGAGTGTCGCGCACAGCAGCGCATTCCCGGGGGCCGCCATCGGCGTCTTCGCGGGCACTGCCTGCTAGCGGGGTCAGAAGCGATCCGCTTCACCCGCGTCCGCGCCGTCTTCGTCGACGTGCGCCCGCACGACCGTCTCGTCGTGCCCTCCCGTCGCTCTCGGCGACACTCCCCCGGTGCACGCACCGGCAATCTCATTCTTCAGAGAGCTCACATCATGAACACCACGTCGTCATCGACGCATCCCCCCGATCAGGAACGGCTGCAGGATCTCGCGGACCTGACCCGCGACATCCGCATCTCGGCACCCGACCGACTCGCACTGCGATTCAGTCTGTGGGTCCTGCTGCGCAACGAGCGTCGTGCCCAGCGCGGCGCGGAGCGGAACGCGCGCGCCGTGCGCGCACTCGCCCGCGACGGGTTCGCAGCCACTCAGCGCGAGGCCGATCTGGTCCGCGCGATCGTCAGTCAGCAGTACCGGTGACGGGGGTGCGGGTCACCCGCACCCCCGCCTCACCCTCACCCGGCACGAAGGAGATCCCCATGGCCACCACCGACGAGATCGAGCTGCGCCCGCTCACGTTCCCGGCATCCCTCGACGACGCGGACGCCGCGGACTTCATCGCGATGGTGGACGTCCGCAATGAGTCCTACCGCGAGATGAACGGCAACGACGATGAGCGGATGACGCCCGCCGAGCTGCTGCCCCGTCTGCGGAGCCAGGAGTACGAGCGCACCCTCATGTGGATCGCCCTGCTGGACGGGGAGGTCGTCGGACGGGCCGCCCTGCAGCTCCCGCTCGAAGACGGCTCGCGGGTCGCGTTCACCAACATCGAGCTGCTGCGGCGTGCGTGGGGCCGCGGCATCGGCAGGGCCGCGCATCGCCTGCTCGAGGACGCCGCCCGCGCGCAGGGCCGGAGCGTGCTGCAGGCCTGGAGCGACCATGCAAGCGCCGCGGGCACCGACGACGCCGCGGGCGCCGAACGTCTTGTCCCGCCCACCGGCTTCGGCTCGCTGCCGCTGGATCACACGGCCCGTTTCATGCGCGCGCACGGATACACGCTCGAGCAGATCGAGCGCAACAGCGTGCTCGCGCTGACCGACGATGCGCGTGCACACGTGGAGAGGCTGCTCGCGGAGGCCCGGGCGGCGGCCACCGGATACCGGGTGGTGCAGTGGGCTGTGCCGACACCCGCCGAGTACGTCGACGGCTATGCCTGGATGAAGTCGCGCATGGTCACCGACGCCCCCTCGGCAGCCCTCGAGTTCGACGACGAGGTCTGGGATGCTGCCCGCCTGGCCGACCACGAGCGGCCCTATCTGGAGGCGGGGCGCACGCTGCACGTGACCGCCGCGCAGCACATCGCCACGGGAGAGCTGGCCGCGTTCAACGAGCTCGTGATCGGCACCGACCGCACCGCGGCCACCAGCCAGGAGGACACCCTGGTCCTGGCGGAGCATCGCGGGCACCGGCTGGGGCTGCTCGTGAAGTGTCAGGCCCTGCACGACTGGCACCAGATCGCTCCCCGTTCGCCGCGGGTGATCACGTACAACGCGGAGGAGAACCGGCCGATGCTCGACATCAACGAGCGGATCGGCTTCGTGCCGGTCGCCTACAACGGCGCCTGGAAGAAGACGCTCAGCCGCTGAGGGCGGGCGGGCGCGGCATCCGCTGGCACCGCGCGCAGAAATGGCTCGACCGGTTCATGAACGAGGTCCGCACGATGGGGCGGCCGCATCGGGCGCACGGCAGCCCGGCGCGGCCGTACGCGTTCAGCGAGTGCGCGAAGTAGCCGGCCTCGCCGTTCACGTTCACGTACTGCGCGTCGAAGCTGGTGCCGCCCTCGCTCAGAGCCTTCTGGAGCACACCCCGGACCTCGGCCATCAGCCGGTGCACCGCGCGGGTGGACAGCGCCTGCGCGGGGGCGGACGGGTGGATGCGGGCCGCCCACAGCGACTCGTCGGCGTAGATGTTGCCGATGCCGCTGACCACGGTCTGATCCAGCAGCACCCGCTTCACCGCGACGTCCTTGTGCGCCAGGCGCCGGCGGAACGCGGCATCGTCGAAGGCGGGATCCAGCGGATCGCGCGCGATGTGCGCGACCTGGGTCGGCACCACCGGTGCAGCGTCGCCCCAACCACCCGGCGCGCCGTCCGCGGTCGGCACGAGGGTGTCGACGGCGAGCGAGCCGAACGTGCGCTGGTCGGCGAACACGACGGCGATGTCGCCGTGGACGGGATGCCGCAGCCCGATCCGGATGCGCTCGAAGCGCTCCTGCGGGGCGTCGGCGGCGCGGAGCAGGAGCTGACCGCTCATCCCGAGGTGGCCGATCAGCGCGTGGGAGGTGCCGGCCACGGGCAGCCACAGGAACTTGCCCCGGCGCACCGCCGACTCGAGCGTGGACCCGGTCAGCGCGCCCACGAAGTCGGCGTCGCCACCGGCATGCCGCGTCAGGGCGCGCGGGTCGTGCACGGTCACCCGCGTGACGCGGGCGCCGCTCACGGCCGGGGCGAGGCCGCGGCGGACGACCTCGACCTCGGGCAGCTCCGGCACCGATCAGGTCCGCTCGGACAGGGCGCGCCACAGCAGCAGCGCGGCGGCCATCTCGGCGTGCTTCTTGCTCGTCCCGGTGCCGCTGCGCTGCTCGTCGCCCACCGCGACCGTGGCGGTGAAGACCCGGTCATGGTCGGGGCCGGTCGCGTCGATCCGGTAGGCGGGCGGCGGGAAACCCAGCCGCGCCGCCAGCTCCTGCAGGCTGGTCTTGGGATCCACGGCCGCGCCGTAGCGGTCCGGGTCGGCCAGCAGCGGCTCGATCAGCCGCTGCACCAGGGCGGTGGCGGCATCCTGCCCCGCGGAGATGTAGGTGGCGCCGATCACCGCTTCCATCGTGTCGGCCAGGATCGAGTCCTTGTCGCGTCCGCCGGTCTGGTCCTCGCCGCGGCCGAGCCGCAGGTAGGCGCCGAGGCCGATGCTGCGAGCGACCTCGGCCAGCGCGACGGTCGAGACGACGCTGGCGCGGCGCTTGGCGAGGGCTCCCTCTTCGAGCTCGGGATGCCGGGTGTACAGCAGGACGGTGGCGGCCTGTCCGAGGACGGAGTCGCCGAGGAACTCCAGCCGCTCATTGTGCGGCAGGTGCCCGTGCTCGTAGGCGTACGAGCGATGTGTCAAGGCGAGCGAGAGAAGCTCGGAGTCGATGTCGACCCCGAGCTTCTCCATCAGCTGGGAGGAATCTCCCGCCGGCCGCCTCATCGGACGTCGATCAGACGTCCGCGACCTTGCGGCCCTTGTACTCCAGGAACAGCTCAGTGCCCTGCGAGTCGGTGACGACCTTGGCCTGGTGCGGACGGCTGTAGACGACCTTGCCGTTCTCGACGGTCTTGACCAGCGCGGGCGCCTCGGCCTTCCACTGCGCACGACGGGAGCGCGTGTTGGAGCGGGAGACCTTCCGCTTCGGGGGGTTACCTGCCATGGCTGTTCATCCTTCGTTCTCTAGGTCTGGGATCGGGGCGCAGAATCGTCTGTTCCCTCGGCCGGCTCGGGCGCGAACTCCGCCAGGGCCGACCACCGCGGGTCGATGCTCTGAGGGGGTGCTGCGTCCGACACGTCGGCCAGACGTTCGCCCGTGACGGGGTCCAACCCCGGGCAGTCCGGCCGGCACACCGGCTGAAACGGAAGCGCCAGGACGATGCCGTCCCGGACCAGAGTTTCAAGATCCACGTGGTCGTCTTGAACCTCGAAGTCGTTCGCTTCCTCTCCAGGATACGCGAAAAGCTCCTGGAACTCGACTTCGACCGGCGCGGCGATGTCGATGAGGCAGCGCCCGCACTGCCCGGTGTACCGGGTGCGCGCGTCGCCGGTGGCCAGAATGCCTTCGTGCACGGACTCCAGCCGCACGTCCAGGCGCACGGTCTCGCCGGACTCGACGGCGACCAGACCTTCGCCCCAGCGCTCGGAGAGCACGACGTCGAAGGAGGTCTCGCGCATCTCACCGGGGTGCCGGACGATGTCGCGCACCAGGGTGCTGAACGGGCCGGGACGACGATTTCTCACCCGGCGAGTCTACCTGCCGCCGACGCGCCGGGCTCGGCGCGTCAGATCCCGCGCGAACCCGTGTCCAGGAACCGCGCGACCGCGCCGGGCACGTACGGCGCCACGTCGCCGCCCAGCCCGGCGACCTGGCGCACGAGCGAGCTGGACACCAGCGCGTGCGCGGGGTCGGGAAGCAGGAACACCGTCTCGATCTCGGCGAGATGGCGGTTCACGATCGCCATCGGCGTCTCGTAGGCGACATCCACCTGCGAGCGGATGCCCTTGACCAGCACGCCGGCGTTCACATCGGTCGCGTAGTCCACGAGCAGGCCCATGCTCCAGGACGCCACCACGATCTCGCCGACCACCCCGTCTTCGGCGATGGACTGCTCCAGCAGCGACAGCCGCTGCGCGATCGGCAGCATCGCCTGCTTGTCGGGGTTGTGCACGACCAGCACGTGCACCGTGTCGTACAGTGCGGCGGCTCGACGGATCACGTCGAGGTGGCCGAGGGTGGGCGGGTCGAACGACCCCGGGACGACGGCGATCCGGTTGCTCACGCTGCCAGCCTACCGGTCGACCTGTCCGCTTCCTGAATGCCGTGGAGGACCCGGCTCAGTTCTTGGCCAGCGCCGCACGCGCGGACGTGTCCAGACGCCGCTCGATCGCGTCGGACAGGCCGGGATGCCGCAGCAGCGCGGGATCCTCGTCCAGGATCGTCTCGCCCTCCTGCCGCGCGATCGCGATCAGGTCGGCGTCCTTGATCACCCGCAGCAGGCGCAGGGACGAGCGCGCGCCGGACTGCACGTCGCCCAGCACGTCGCCCTCGCCCCGCAGCTGCAGGTCGACCTCGGCCAGCTCGAATCCGTCGGCGGTCCGAGCCACCGCATCCACCCGCTGGCGGGCGGGCGTGTGCTCGGCGGCCTCGGTCACCAGCAGGCAGAGCCCCGGCACGGACCCGCGCCCCACTCGCCCGCGCAGCTGGTGCAGCTGCGAGACGCCGAAGCGATCGGCCTCGAGGATCACCATGGTCGAGGCATTCGGCACGTCCACCCCCACCTCGATCACAGTGGTGGCCACGAGCACGTCGATCTCGCCGTCGGCGAACGACCGCATGACGGCGTCCTTCTGGTCGGCGGGCATGCGTCCGTGCAGCGTCTGCACGCGGAGCGCGGCGAACAGCGGATGCTGCGCCAGCAGCTGGGCGGCCTGGGCCACGCCCCATCGCATCGGCCTGGTCTCGCCGTCCGCCTCGGCGAGCTCGTCGGCGTCGTCCAGGTCCTTCCCGGCGCCGGCCTCCACGTCGATCGCGGGACAGACGACGAAGACCTGGAACCCCTTGGCCACCTCTTCGGCCACCCGCTGCCAGACCCGTGGGAACCAGGCGGGCTTCTCGGCCACCGGCGCCACGAACGTCTCGAAGCCGGCCCGCCCTTCCGGCATCGTGCGGATCGTGGACACGTCGAGGTCGCCGAACACCGTCATCGCCACGGTGCGCGGAATCGGGGTGGCCGTGAGCACGAGCGCGTGCGGGCTGCTGCCCTTCGCGCGCAGCGTCTCGCGCTGCTCCACGCCGAACCGGTGCTGCTCGTCGACCACGACCAGCCCGAGGTCGGCGAAGGTCGTGCTCGCGCTCAGCAGGGCGTGCGTGCCCACGACGATGAGCGCCTGCCCGGCGGCCACCCGCAGGGCGGCGCGACGGCGCTCGGGCGCCGACAGCTGTCCGGTCAGCAGGGTGGGCATCAGCCGTGGCGCGAGCTGCGGGCCCAGCATCCGGGTGATCGAGCGCAGGTGCTGGCCGGCCAGCACCTCGGTGGGGGCGATGAGGGCGGACTGTCCGCCCGACTCGGCGACCTGCAGCATCGCGCGCAGCGCCACGAGGGTCTTGCCGGACCCCACCTCGCCCTGCACCAGCCGATTCATCGGCCAGTCGGCGACGAGGTCGGCGGCGACCCGTTCGCCGACGGCGACCTGATCCGGCGTGCGTGCGAACGGCAGCGCCGCGTCGAAGGCGCGCAGCAGTTCGCCGGCCGGACGCGCGGTCGCCGACAGCGCGCGCACGAACTGCCGCTGCTGCAGCAGGGCCGTCTGCAGGACCAGCGCCTCGTGCATGCGCAGGGTCCGACGCGCATCGTCGGCCTGGTCCTCGAAGTCGGGGCGGTGGATGCGCTCCAGCGCCTGTCGGGCGGTCAGCAGTCCCTGGCGGGCGCGCATGTCCTCCGGCAGCGGGTCGGCGATCTCGCCGAGCCCGTCGAGGATCATCACGATCATCTTGCGCAGGGCGAAGCTGGAGACCGCGGAGGTCGCCGGATAGATGGGGATGGGCTCGTTCGCCTGCGCCTCGGCCGTCATGCGCGCCATGCCGACGTCGTCGAACAGCTCGTATTCGGGGTGGGCGAACTGCTTGCCGCGTCCGTAGGTGCCGACCTTGCCGGAGAAGATGCCCTGGCGGCCGACCTGCAGCTCGTTCAGTCGCCAGCTCTGGTTGAAGAACGTCAGCTGCACATCGCCGTGCCCGTCCGTGATGACGACCTCGAGCAGTCGGCCGCGCCGCTGGCGCATCGGCCGCTCGGAGGCGTGCTTGATCCGGGCCACGATCGTGACCTGCTCGCCGACCACCAGCGAGTCGATCGGGGTCAGCTCGCCGCGCTTGGCGTATCGGCGAGGGTAGTGAGCGAGCAGATCCGCGACGGTGTGCATGCCGAACGCGCGCTTCAGGGCGCCGGCGCTCTTGCCGCCGAGCGCGCCGTCCAGGCGCGTCTCGAGCGTGTACACCGACATGGATCCGAGTCTAGGCACCAGGGCCGACAGGGGTTCGCAGCGTCGCGGCTTTGTAGGGTGGGGAGGTGACCCGCATCATCGCCGGCCGAGCCGGCGGCATCCGACTGGACGTCCCGTCGGCCGGGACCCGGCCCACCAGCGACCGCGTGCGCGAATCGCTGTTCGGCGCGCTCGAGGCGGGCGGCGAGCTCGACGATGCGGCCGTCCTCGACCTGTACGCCGGCTCCGGCGCGCTGGGGCTGGAGGCGCTGAGCCGCGGCGCGCGCAGTGCCGACCTGGTGGAGCGCGCGGCCGGCGCCGCCCAGGTGGCGCGCGGGAACGCCGCCCGGGTGGCCGCGGCGTGCACAGGCGCCTCCGCCCGGGTTCATCGGGCGGCCGTGGCGGCGTTCCTGGCCGTTGCCCGCGGGCCCTACGACCTCGTCTTCGCCGACCCGCCCTATGCGGTGGGCGACGACGAGACCGCGGCCATGCTGGCCGCGCTCGTCCCCCACCTCGGCCCCGACGCGCTCGTCGTGCTCGAGCGGGGCGCGCGCGCCGGAGCTCCCGCTGCGACGCCGGGCCTGGAGCAGGAGCGCACCAAGCGCTACGGCGACACCGTGCTGTGGTGGCTGCGCGCGACCGGCACGCCGTGATCAGCCGCCCGCGGCATCCCAGTCGCGGTACGGGTCCCACCCGCCGCGTCCGGCGTAGGGCGCACCGGCGACGGTGACCGCGCCGGGCCCGCGGTCGGCGATCCGCCCGATCCGCCGGAATCCCTCGGGCAGCGGCATCGTGGCCGGGAACGCCGCGAGCAGCGCGTGATCCTCGCCGCCGGCCAGTGCCGCATCGGGGTCCGGGCCGAGAGCTGTCGGATCGAGGTCGACGGTCACCTGCGAGGCGTCGGCGAGCCGGGTCGCATCCAGCACGAGCCCATCGGAGACATCCATCATCGCCGTCGCGCCGGCGCGCGCCGCCGCCGGGCCGAGCAGGATCGGAGGGGACGGACGCAGCTGGGCGTCCACGGCCCGGCGCTGCTCGGGCCGCAGCGCGCCGCGGTCGACCGCGACCGGCCGCCCGTCGGCATCCCGGAACCGGTCGAACAGGATCCGCAGACCGTCCGCGGCCAGCCCCGCCTCGCCCGCCAGGGCGAGGGCGTCGCCCGGACGGGCCCCGCTGCGGCGCACCGGGCGCGCACCGTCGAGCGCCCCGAGCGCGGTCACCGCCACCGTCAGCGTGTCCGACACGGTCAGATCGCCGCCCTCGACAGCGCACCCCGGGGCCAGGGCCGCGCACGCCGCACGCAGGCCGTCCGCGAGGGCGGTGACGAACGAGAGCCGGGTGTCCTCGGGCAGAGCCAACGCCACCAGCAGCGCAGTCGGGCGGGCACCCATCGCCGCGACGTCGGCGAGGTTGACCGCCGCCGCCTTCCAGCCCAGGTCGAAGCCCGTCGACCAGGCCAAGCGGAAGTCCGGGCCGTGCACCAGCGTGTCCACGGTCGCCACGATGCGGCCGTCGGGCGCCTCCAGCACCGCCGCATCGTCACCGGGACCGACCAGCGCCGCGGACGGCCCGATGCGCGCAAGGATCGCGCCCAGGACGGCGGCCTCGCTCAGCTCGCCGACCATCGGGTCCGCCTTCGGCTCGGTCACGCCGGTCCTCCCGTCCGCTGCGGTCCGTGTCGGCCGTCGGAGCGCGACCGTCGTCCCATTCTGCTTCACCGCGCGCTCCCCGCCGTCCCGCGGCGCTCCGGCGACCCGGGTGCGGGTTAGCCTGGAGGGGTGACCCGAACCCGACTCGGCCGCGCGGCCGCCGTCCTCGCACTGGCGCTCGCTCTGGCCGGGTGCTCCACGACGGTCTCGCTCGAGCCGGCCAAGGATGCGAACAACCCCAAGTGCGCGGCGATCATGGTCCGCCTGCCCGGCAACCTCGACGGCCAGCAGCGGGCCTGGACCGACGCCCAGTCGACGGCCGCATGGGGCAGCCCGACCCGGATCATCATGACCTGCGGCGTGACCCCGCCCGGGCCGAGCACCATCAAGTGCGTCTCACTGGGCGGAGTGGACTGGCTCGTCGACGAGGCGCAGCAGCCCGACTTCCGCATCACCAGCTACGGGCGCACGCCCGCGGTGCAGCTGTTCGTCGGCGGCGGGGACGCCTCGGTGGACCCGAATGCGGTCCTGACCCAGCTGGGCCGGCTGGTGGCGGCCCAGACGACGCAGAACGCGAAGTGCACCGCCCCGGACACCGTCAGCGGCTGAGAGCCGTGTCCAGCAGATCAGAGATCAGCGCGCGGTAGCTCATCCCGCTGGCGATCCAGCACTTCGGGAACATCGAGATCGGGGTGAAGCCCGGCATGGTGTTCAGCTCGTTGACGAAGAACTCGGTCCCGGTGAAGAAGAAGTCCACCCGCGCCAGTCCCTGCCCGCCCACAGCCTCGAAGGCCCGCCCGGCGATGCGCTGCATCTCGTCGAGCTCGCCGGGCTTCAGTTCGGCGGGACAGACGAGATCGATGCCCGGGGCATCCAGATACTTCGCCGCGAAGTCGTAGAAGTCCCGCCCGGTGATCACGACCTCGCCGGCCACGCTCACCCGGGGAAGACCGCCGTCGCGGCTCTCCAGCACGCCGCATTCCAGCTCGCGGCCGACGACGGCCTGCTCCACCAGCACCGTGTCGTCCTCGGCGAACGCCGTCGCCAGCGCGTGATCCAGCGTCTCCCAGGCGTCCACCCGCGACACGCCCACGCTCGACCCGGCACGCGCGGGCTTGACGAACACCGGCAGCCCGAGCGCCCGGATCCGCTGCTCCCACATCCGGCGGTCGCGGTCCAGCCCCGGACGGGTGACGGTCACCCACGGCACGACCGGCACCCCGGCGGCCTGCAGCACATGCTTGGTGGTGTGCTTGTCCATCCCGATGGCCGACATCAGCAGCCCCGCCCCGGCGTACGGCAGGTCCAGCAGCTCGAGGAACCCCTGGATCGTGCCGTCCTCGCCCCAGCGCCCGTGCAGGATGGGAAGCACGACGTCGACCTCCCCGAGCGAGTGCGTGCCCGAGGCATCCGTCACCTTCAGCTCGCGGCTGCGCGCCGAATCGGGCCACACGATCCGGGTGCCGTTGTCGACGACCTCGGGCAGACGGGCCGGATCGAGCGCGAACTTGTCGGGGTTGTCCTCTTCGAGGACGAAGGCGCCATCACGGGTGATCCCGATCGGGATGACCCGGAACCGGTCGCGGTCAATGGCCCGCAGCACTCCCCCGGCCGTCGCGGCACTGATGGAATGCTCGCTGGAACGCCCGCCGAAGAGCACCGCCACCGCCGGATTGTCCATTCTCAGTCCTCTCACCCTTCGGTGTGTCGTCGTCGGTGGTCAGGTGCGGGGCGATGTCGCGCGGGTTCATCGCGCCGTCCAGCACGCGCTTGACCTGCTCCACGATGGGCATCTCCACGTGCGAGGCCCGCGCGAGCTGCAGCACGGGCGCCACGGAGGCCAGCCCCTCCGCCGTCTGGTTCATCTGCTTGACCACGTCCTGCAGGCTGTAGCCCTGGCCCAGCAGGCGCCCGGCCGTGTTGTTGCGGCTCAGCGGCGACTGGCACGTCGCGATCAGGTCGCCCAGGCCGGCCAGTCCGTGCAGGGTCTCGGGGTGGGCGCCCTGCGCCACGGCGAAGTCGGTCATCTCGACCAGTCCGCGGGTGATGATCGACGCCTTCGTGTTCTCGCCGTAGCCGACCCCGTCCACGATGCCGATGGCCACCGCGATGAGGTTCTTCAGGACGCCGCCGAACTCGGTGCCGATCACATCGGTGTTCACGAACGTGCGGAAGTACGCGTTGCGGGCGCGGCGGGCGACCGCGTCGGCGGTCTCCTGGCTGGTGGATGCCACGACCGCCGCGGTCGGCTGCTCGCGGGCGATCTCCAGGGCGAGGTTGGGGCCGGACGCGACCGCGATGCGCGCCGGGTCGCAGCCCAGCACCTGCTCGAGCACCTGGCTCATCCGCAGCCCGGTGCGCCGCTCGATCCCCTTCATCAGCGAGACGATCGGCACCTCGGTGTGCGCGACCAGGGGGCGCACGGTCTTCAGGATCTCGCGCGCGGACTGGCTCGGCACGCACACGTACACCTGCTCCGCGGCGTCCAGCGACGTCGCCAGATCGGGTGTCGCCGAGATCGTGCGGGGCAGGTTGATGCCGGGCAGGTACCGGCTGTTGCGCTTGGCCTCCTGGATCTCCAGTGCCATCTCGGGCCGGCGGGCCCACATCGTCACGTGCGCGCCGCCGTCGGCGAGGATCTTCGCGAACGTGGTCCCCCAGCTGCCCGAGCCGAGCACGGCGACCCGGGTGACGGCTTCGTGTCTAGGGCTCAAGTCGACCGGTCTCCTTCTGCCCGTGGGCGGCCGGATTCCAGCGTTCGGGCGGGGCGGGGATGCCGCGCAGCTGCGACAGCAGGGCGGCGATGCGATCCATCACGAGGGTCGTCGCCCGGGCGAGTGCCGCCGGCTGCGCATGCGCCTGCTGCCGGTAGGCGCTCAGGTCGACCGGGTCGCCCACGATCACCGTCACATGCCGGCGCGGCGGCCAGAGCCGGAGCCTGCCGTAGCGCGGGAGGATCTGCTGCGCCCCCCACTGCGCCATGGGGATGAGGGGGATGTCGCCGGCCAGGGCGAGCCGCACCGCGCCGCTCTTGCCACGCATCGGCCACAGCTGCGGATCGCGGGTCAGCGTGCCCTCGGGGTACACGACCACACCGCGACCGTGCTCCACGAGCGCGCGCGAGGTCTCCAGGGTCTGCCGGGCACCGGCGGACGAGGCGGAGCGGGCGACCGGCACCATGCCGGTCGCGCGCAGCGCCGCGCCGAGGACGGGCACGCGGAACAGGCTCTCCTTGGCCATGAACCGCGGTCCGCGGCCCAGGCGCCAGATGGCGATGGCGACGATGAGCGGGTCGATCTCGCTGTGGTGGTTCACCGCGACCACGTACGCACCCTCGCGCGGCAGCTTCTCGCCGCCGATGATCTCGATCTTCGCGATCAGCCCCACGACGGGCACGACGATCGCGGCAAGGAGCCAGAACACGCTCGGGCGCGTCTTCTCGCTGGACGCGCGCAGTCGCGCCTTGCTCTCCCCCACGCTCACTCCAGGATGTCGAAGTCGGCGCCCAGGGCGGCGAGCTTGCTGAAGAACTTCTCGTATCCGCGGCTGATGATGCCGACATTGCGGACCGTGGACTCCCCGGTCGCGGTCAGGGCCGCGATGACGTGGCTGTAGCCGCCGCGCAGATCCGGGACGGTGATGTCCGCGCCGCTCAGCGGCGTCGGACCGTTGATCACCGCGGCCTGCTCGAGGTTGCGACGCGGGACCCGCCGGGGGCCATCCTGCAGTCCGTGCGGGTGCACGACGATGTCGGCGCCCATCTTCACCAGGGCGTCGGTGAAGCCGAAGCGGTTCTCGTAGACGGTCTCATGCACGATCGACTCGCCGTGCGCCTGGGTGAGGGCGACGATCAGCGGCTGCTGCCAGTCCGTCATGAACCCGGGGTGCACATCGGTCTCGACCGTGACCGGCCCCAGGTCGCCGCCGCGGCGGAAGAGGATGCCGTCCTCGCGGATGTCGAAGTCGCCGCCGACCTTGCGCACGACGTTCAGGAACGTCAGCATCTCGGGCTGGCGGGCTCCGCCGACGAAGATCTCACCGCCGGTGGCCAGCGCGGCGCTGGCCCAGCTCGCGGCCTCGTTGCGGTCGAAGACCGCGCGGTGGGTGTAGCCCTCCAGCCGATCGACGCCCTCGATGAGGATCACGCGGTTCGGCTCGTACGAGATGATGGCGCCCATCTTCTGCAGCACCGCGATCAGATCCATGATCTCGGGCTCGATCGCGGCGTTGCGCAGCTCGGTCGTCCCGCGCGCGCGCACGGCGGTCAGCAGCACCTGCTCGGTCGCGCCCACGCTCGGGTAGGGCAGGTGGATGTTGGCCCCGGCCAGCCCGCGCGGTGCGGACAGCCGGATGCCGCCGGGCAGCTTCTCCACGATCGCACCGAACTTGCGCAGCGCGTCCAGGTGGAAGTCGATCGGACGGTCGCCGATGCGGCAGCCGCCGAGGTCGGGGATGAACGCCTGTCCGAGCTGGTGCAGCAGCGGTCCGCAGAACAGGATCGGGATCCGCGACGCGCCGGCGTGCGCGTCGATCTCCTCCATGTGGGCGGAGGCCACGTCGGATGGATCGAGATGGATCGTGCCCTCGTCCTCGCCGTCGGTGACCCGCACGCCGTGGACCTCCAGCAGCGAGCGCACCACGGCGACGTCGCTGATGTCGGGGACGTCGTGCAGGACGCTGGGCGTCTCGCCGAGCAGGGCGGCCACCATCGCCTTGGTCACCAGGTTCTTGGCGCCCTTCACATCGACGCGCCCCCGCAGCGGGTGGCCGCCGCGGATCGCCAGCGTCTCACCCGACCCTCCCATCCGGCCGCCGGTGGATGTCAAGCCGTTCAGGAGTGTCATGCGGTGTTGCCTCACAGTGTGGGAATCATTCGGCAGATGGCGTCGGCACCGGGAGGGTGCGCGGTCGCCAGCTCGCCCGACGCGCCTCGTAAGCGGCGATTCTGTCTTCGCTGCGGAGGGTGAGCCCGATGTCATCGAGGCCCTCCAGAAGCCGCCACCTAGTGTAATCATCGATCTCGAACGGCACCTGGATGTCGCCCAGTGTCGCCGTGCGCGCCTGCAGGTCGACCGTCATCCGGACGCCGGGCTGGGCTTCGATCGCGCGCCAGAACCGCTCGACGTCCGCCTCGGAGATCACCCCGGTGACCAGGCCCTGCTTGCCGGCGTTGCCGCGGAAGATGTCGGCGAAACGGGGACTCAGGACCACCTGGAAGCCGTAGTCGCGCAGCGCCCAGACGGCGTGTTCGCGGCTGGATCCGGTGCCGAAGTCCGGGCCGGCCACCAGCACCGAGGCGTTCCGATACGGCTCCTGGTTGAGCACGAATCCGGGGTCCTGACGCCAGCTGGCGAACAGGGCGTCCTCGAATCCGGTCTTGGTGACGCGCTTGAGGTAGACGGCGGGGATGATCTGATCGGTGTCGACGGCCGAGCGCTTCAGCGGCGCCGCGATCCCGGTGTGCGTGGTGAACTTGTCCATCTCAGGCCTCCGCTCCGACCGTCGCGGTCTCCAGATCGCTGGGGCTGGACAGCGTGCCGCGGATCGCGGTGGCTGCCGCGACCAGCGGCGACACCAGGTGCGTGCGCCCGCCCTTGCCCTGGCGCCCCTCGAAGTTGCGGTTCGAGGTCGACGCGCAGCGCTCGCCGGGCGCGAGCTGGTCGGGGTTCATGCCCAGGCACATCGAGCATCCGGCGAATCGCCACTCGGCGCCGAACTCCTCGACGATCTTGTCGATCCCCTCGGCTTCGGCCTCCAGTCGCACGCGCGCCGAACCCGGGACCACCATCACGCGGACGCCGTCCGCCTTGGTATGCCCCTGGATGATCGACGCGAACGCGCGCAGATCCTCGATCCGACTGTTGGTGCACGACCCCATGAACACCGCATCGACCGGCACATCTTTCAGCCGGGTGCCCGGCTGCAGGTCCATGTAGGTCAGCGCGCGTTCGGCGGCCGCCCGCTCGTTGGGGTCGGAGAACTGCTCGGGCGACGGGATGACGTCGCTCAGCGACACGCCCTGGCCGGGATTGGTGCCCCAGGTCACGAACGGCTCGAGCTCGCTCGCGTCCAGGTACACCTCGGCGTCGTACACGGCGCCCTCATCGGAGGGCAGCGTGCGCCAGTAGGCGACGGCCTCATCCCAGTCGGCGCCCTTCGGGGCGTGCGGGCGCCCCTCCAGGTAGGCGAACGTGGTATCGTCCGGGGCCACCATGCCGGCCCGCGCGCCGGCCTCGATCGACATGTTGCAGATCGTCATCCGGCCTTCCATCGACAGCGACCGGATGGCGCTGCCCCGGTATTCCAGGACGTAGCCCTGGCCGCCGTTGGTGCCGATCTTGGCGATCACGGCGAGGATGATGTCCTTCGCGGTGACGCCCGGCTGCAGTTCGCCCTCGACCGTGATGGCCATCGTCTTGAACGGCTTGAGGGGCAGCGTCTGGGTCGCCAGGACGTGCTCGACCTCGCTGGTGCCGATCCCGAACGCCATCGCGCCGAATGCGCCGTGCGTGGAGGTGTGGCTGTCGCCGCAGACCACGGTGATGCCCGGCATGGTCAGACCCAGCTGCGGCCCGACGACGTGCACGATTCCCTGTTCCCTGTCGCCGAGCGAATGCAGCCGGACGCCGAACTCGGCGGCGTTGCGGCGCAGCGTCTCGATCTGGGTGCGGCTGGTGATGTCTGCGATGGGCTTGTCGATGTCCAGCGTCGGGGTGTTGTGGTCTTCGGTCGCGATCGTCAGGTCGAGGCGGCGCACGCCGCGGCCTTCGGCGCGCAGACCGTCGAAGGCCTGGGGGCTGGTGACCTCGTGCACCAGGTGCAGGTCGATGTAGATGAGGTCCGGGCTTCCGTCCTCGCCGCGGACGACGACGTGGTCGTCCCACACCTTCTCGGCCAGGGTGCGCGGATGCTGGGGGACGGTGGACGCAGGGGTGCTCATGTTCTGTCGTTCTCCTCGGGGAAAGGGATCAAGCCCGCGACGAACTCCGCGACGAGGAAGGCCTGAGAACTAGGACTCGTCGCGGCCGCTAAGCAGAAGTCGAGCGATCCGCACGTGCCCAGAATACCACCGCGTCACCGGTGGTCGCCCCCGACGGGACCATCGTCGGCCGCCGGCGCCACGGCCTTCTTCTCGCGACGCGCCGAGATGAGGCTGGCCAGCGTCGCCACCGCCATGGCCACCACGATGACCAGCAGGGAGGTCACGGTGGAGATCTCCGGGGCCCAATCCACCGGCTGCCCGCCGTTGATGAACGGCAGCTCGTTCACGTGCAGGGCGTGCGCGAACAGCTTGACGCCGATGAAGGCGAGGATGAACGCGATGCCGTAGTGCAGATAGCGCAGCCGGTCCAGGAGCCCGCCGAGCAGGAAGTACAGCTGGCGCAGACCCATCAGCGCGAAGATGTTCGCGGTGAACACGATGAACGCGTGGTGGGTGATCCCGAAGATGGCTGGAATGGAGTCGATGGCGAAGATCAGGTCGGTCACTCCGATGGCGACGAAGACCAGGATCATCGGCGTCCAGGTGCGCACGCCGCCCACGGTGGTGCGCAGCTTGGAGCCGTCGTAGTGGTCGCTGATGTTGATGAACCGCCGCAGGAACCGCACGATGCCGGTCTCGGTCTCGGCGTCGCCCTCGTCCTTGCCCGGGAACGCCTGGCGCCAGGCGGTGTAGACCAGGAACAGGCCGAAGACGTAGAAGATCCAGCTGAAGTTCTCGATCAGGGCGGCGCCGAGGAGGATGAAGACACCCCGCAGCACGAGGGCGATGATGATGCCCACCATCAGCACCTCCTGCTGATAGCGCCGCGGCACGGCGAACTGGCTCATCAGCAGGACGAACACGAACAGGTTGTCGATGGACAGGCTGTACTCGGTGAGCCAGCCGGCGACGAACTGGCCCGCGGCATCCGAGCTGCCGGTGACGGCGAACATGATGACGGCGAAGATCAGCGCGAGGGCGACGTAGAACGCCACCCACAGCGATGCCTCCCGCATCGACGGGATGTGCGGACGCTTGAGGATGATCAGCAGGTCGGCGGCCAGGATCAGCACCAGCACGATGAGCGCGGTGACCTCGAACCAGACGGGGATCACGAAATCCATGGGGGCCCTTCGGGAGTTCGACGATGAGTCGAAAGTCTCTCCCCCGCCGGCGGCGGTGCGCGTCCGGAAGCCCTCCGACGGACTCCGTGATGACGAACGCGCGATGTACGGGATACTCCCTCTCGCTCGACCAGTCTAGCCGGATGTCGGCGCCCGCCCGGACCTCGGCCCGACGACGAACGAGCCCCTTCCAGAAGGAAGAGGCTCGTTCGGTGTTGGTGACCCCAGCGGGATTCGAACCCGCGTTACCGCCGTGAGAGGGCGAGGTACTAGGCCGCTATACGATGGGGCCGTCAGGCAACCGTTCAATTATGCCATGGCCGCGCACCCCGGCAAAATCGGCTCGGCACCGCTTGCCGGGCCCGCGCGCGGGGAGTTGACTGCAGGTATGCGAGTGACCAAGCACGAACACGCCGCCCTCCTGATCGAGGCCGAGGGCAAGGCCCTCGTCATCGATCCCGGCACCTTCACCAGCCCTCTGACCGACCTCGGACACGTCGTCGCGATCGTGCTCACCCACGAGCATCCGGACCACTGGACGCCGGAGCACCTCGACCGGATCCTCCGGGACAGCGGCGGGGTCCCGATCTATGCGCCTGCAGGGGTGGCGGCCGCCGCTGCCGGCTACGACATCACCGTGGTGGCCCCGGGCGACACCGTGTCGATCGCGCCCTTCACGCTGGAGTTCTTCGGCGGCCGGCACGCGGTGATCCACGAGACGATCCCGGTGGTCGACAACGTGGGAGTGCTGGTGGATGACCGGTTCTACTACCCCGGCGACTCCTACACCGTCCCGAAGGGGCACGAAGTCGCGCTGCTGGCGGCGCCGGTGGGCGCCCCGTGGCTGAAGATCGGCGAGGCGATGGACTTCGTCCTGGCCGTCGCGCCGCGCCGGGCCTTCGGAACGCACGACATGACCCTGTCGGTGATCGGCCGCGAGGCGGGCCGGCAGCGGCTGAAGTGGGCGGTCGAGCAGGGCGACGGCGAGTTCCTCGCGCTCGAGCCGGGCGACGCCGTCGACATCTGATCAGCTCCGGGCATCCGGGAAGTCCCCGGTCAGCCACACCCCGACGGTCTCGCCGTGGACGGACATCCGCACCCATCTCGTCGGCGTGCGCTCGGCGTCAGCGTCGGCGTCGCCGAGCATCGCCATCGGGGAGAAGTCCGCCACCGCATCCTGCCCCCGCGGCGCGCACCCCGCGGCCAGGATCGGCAGGTAGTCCCCACCCTCCGGCATCCGGTCCGCGACCACGAACATGCAGTTCCGCCCGTCCGTCGTCCGCACCGCCCAGGCGCGCATTCCCTGGAACGTCTCACTCACCGTGAGCGTCTTCGGGTCCATGTCCCAGATGTCCATCAGCGAGCGGGCCTGATCGTTCCGGTCGACGTCGGCCAGCAGCCGCGGCGACATCGTCAGCACCGCGTCGGGCCCGGAGAGTCCGCTCTGGGCCGGCAGCACCCCGGTCGCCCCGCCGGCCCACAGGCTCACCAGCACCGCGGCGACGAGCCCGATCGCGCCGATGACCCCGCCGCGTGCGGCCGGCGACAGGCGCGCCGGCGCCGGCCCCGGCGCCTCGGATGCCGCGGCCCGCACCCGAGGTGCGGTCGGCGTCGTCCGGGAACGAGCTGCGGGCGCGGCATCCTCCCCCGCCGCGGAGAGCGGCGCCTCCTGCGCGGTGCGCCCGTCCGGGGCGAGCACACGCACGGCGCCCGCCTCGCGGGCCATGCCCTCGAGCGTGGCCAGCCGCGCCGCCGCGCGGGTGTCCGCCGCGATGTCCCCGCCCGGCGCATATGCGCGTCGCCGCAGGGCAGCCAGTTCGGCGGCGAGCGACGGGGACAGCGGGACGTCAGTGGCCATACGTCGATTCTGGCCCACACAGTGGCTTCATAGCGCCCCCTGGGCCGGCGCTGTCCCCGACCGCCTAGCGTCCTGCTCATGGCCGCCCTCTCCCCCGCCGCGCCCCTGATGCCCTCCGCACCCCGGACGTGGGCGCGCATCCGCCGGCCGACGCCCTGGGGCGCAGCGCTGGCGACGCTCGGCGTGGTCAGCGGCATCCTGACGATCTGGGGGTCGTGGGCCGGGTCGCGGTCGGACTACTACGCGGCCATCGCGGTGTCGATGAGCCAGAACTGGTCGAACTTCTTCTTCGGCGCGTTCGATCCGGCCAGCACGGTGACCCTGGACAAGATCCCGGGGTCGTACTGGATCCCGGCGCTGTTCGTGAAGGCGTTCGGATTCTCCACCTTCACCGTCGTCCTGCCCAATGCGCTGGCGGCGGTCGCCGCGACGCTGCTGGTGGCCGTGACCGCCAAGCGGATCGCGGGGTCGGTCGCGGGTGTGGTCGCCGGAGCCGTGGTGGCCACGACGCCGATCCTCGTGGCGGTGTCGCGCTCCAATCAGCCCGAGTCGTTCTTCGTGCTCGCACTGGCTCTGGCCGCATGGGCGGGGATGCGCGCGATCGAGGGCGCCCGGCTGCGCTGGCTCGTGCTGGCCGGCGTCTTCGTCGCCGCCGCGTTCCAGTGCTACATGCTGGAGGCGTGGGCCGTGTGGCCGGCCCTCGCGGCGGCCTATCTGTGCACCCGACAGCGCTGGTGGCGTCGAGTGTGGCACGTCGCTGTCGCCGGCGCCCTCAGCGTCGCCCTGTCGGTGGCGTGGATCGCGACGGTCGCGCTGATCCCGTCCGGCAGGCGCCCGTATGTCGGCAGCACGCTGCACGACTCGCCCTGGGAGATGGTGTTCGGGTACAACGGCCTGGGCCGGTTCGGGCAGGCCACCTCGGATGCCGACGCGTACAACTCGTTCACTCCCCCGTTCTCGGGCGATGCCGGCGCGCTCCGCCTGTTCAACGACCAGCTGGCCGGTCAGATCGGCTGGCTCATCCCCACCGCGCTGGCGGCCCTGGCCCTGCTGATCGCCCTGCGCGTCCGGGCTGCGGTGTGGGTCCTGCTGGGGGTGTGGATCCTCACCTTCGCCGTGATCTTCTCCGCGGTCGCCGGGATGCACCAGTTCTACACGGCGGCCCTCGCCGTCCCGATGGGACTGGCCATCGGCGTCGCGTTCGGTCGTGCCCACCAGCGCGGGCGGCGCGGGCCGCAGATCGCGCTGGTGGCCGTCGCGGCCGGCACCGCACCGGTGATCGCCACGATCTACCGCGGCTACTCGGTGCCGGTGGCCGTCGCGCAGGCGGTCCTCGGCGTCGCCGCCGTCCTGCTGATCGCGCTCCTGACCCGCAAGCGCGGACGGATGCGGTGGATGACGGCGTCGCTGGCGATGGTCGGGATGCTGCTGACACCGACGGTCTGGTCGGCGGTCACGATCGCCGATCCCAGCTCGACCAATCCGGTCGCCGGGGGCGTCAGCGACATCCCCGTCACCACGTCCGCGCGTGCGCGCGGGTTCGCCGCGTTCGGCGCGCGACGCGACGGGGGACGGTTCGGGGGCGCGCTGACGGGAGGCACGGATGACGCGCGGCTGCTCTCCTTCCTGAAGCAGAACGCCGGCGACTCCCGCTACCTGCTGACGGTGTTCGGCGCGCAGGCCGCGGCCCCGCTGATCATCGCGTCCGGGGGCGCCGCGATCCTGCCGGTCGGCGGATTCAGCGGCAACGACCCGGTCCCCACCGCGACCGCCTTCACCGCGATGGTGCAAGCCGGCGACATCCGCTATGTCCTCACCTCGGGACGCGGCGGCGGCTTCGGCGGCAGCGGCACGACCACCTCGGGTCAGATCCTGACCTGGGTGGAATCGCACTGCACGAGTGCCACGACCGAGGACGCGTCGGGGCTGTACGACTGCGCACCCGACTGAGCGCGCTCAGGCTTCGCGCACGCTGACCAGCTGCCATCCCTCGGGGACCTGCGACCGCAGCGTGGCCATGTCGGCGGCCTGGATGTCGTCGACCCCGTCCCGGCGCGCCATCTTCGCGCGCAGGATGATCAGGACGGAGGCCTTCGCCATCGTGGCCGCGGCATCCGTGAGCGCCCAGCCCGGCGGCACCTGGGCGTCCACCTGCGCCCGGGCGGCGTCGATGCCGTCGGCCTCCACAGTGATCTCGCGGACCTCGACGGGACGGATTCGGCCGAACAGCATGAGCCCAGGCTAGTACGCGTCCGGCCCGCATCCGCGCCACGGGCCGCGTCCGGCGGAATGAGAAAACCCCCGCCGGAGCGGGGGTTTCTCTGAGCGCTGGGGTACCTGGACTCGAACCAAGAATGGCGGTACCAGAAACCGCTGTGTTGCCAATTACACCATACCCCAAGGGGCTTCGACCGAAGTCGTGCCGAGGATCAAGTCTAGACGACGGTCCGGCTGCGGACAAACCGAGCGGTCACCGGGCGAGTCGCGCGACGAGCAGTCCCAGGCGGCGCAGGGTCTCGTCCTTGCCGAGCAGCTCCATCGACTCGAACAGCGGCGGCGAGACGCGTCGCCCGGTCACCGCCACCCGCAGCGGACCATAGGCCAGGCGCGGCTTCAGACCGAGCTCGTCCACGAGCGCGACCGACAGCGCCTGCTGGATCGCGGCGGCGGCGAAGTCGGCCCGCGGGAGGTGCTGCACGGCGTTCACCGACGCCACCAGCACTTCCCCCGCGTTCTCGCCGAGGCCCTTCATCGCGTCGTCGGCGTACTCGACGTCGTCGGTGAAGAGGAACCCGACCAGGGCCGGCACCTCGCCCAGCAGCTGCACCCGCTCCTGCACGAGCGGGGCCACCGCGGTGATCAGCCGCTGCTGCTCCGGCGTGACGTCCTCGCCGACGAGACCGGCGGCACGCAGGTAGGGCACGATGCGCGTCGCGAAGTCGGACGGCTCCAGCATCCGGATGTGGTCGCCGTTGATCGCCTCGGCCTTCTTCTGATCGAAGCGGGCCGGGTTCGGGTTGACGTCGACGATGTCGAAGGCGGCGGTGAACTCGGCCAGCGAGAACACATCGCGGTCGGGTCCGATCGACCAGCCGAGCAGCGCCAGGTAGTTCAGCAGGCCCTCGTGGATGAAGCCCTTCTCGCGCTGCAAGAACAGGTCGGCCTGCGGATCGCGCTTGGACAGCTTCTTGTTGCCGGTCGCGCCGAGCACGAGCGGCATGTGGCCGAACCGGGGCATGAAGGTGGCGATGCCGGCGGCGATGAGCGCGTCGTACAGGACCAGCTGCCGCGCCGTGGAGGGCATGATGTCCTCGCCGCGGATGACGTGCGTGATGCCCATCAGGGCGTCGTCCACCGGGTTCGTGAACGGATAGAGCGCCTTGCCGCCGGCGCGCACGATGACGAAGTCGGGGAACGACCCGGCGGGGAAGGTCACCTCGCCGCGGATCAGGTCGACGTAGGTCAGGTCCTCGTCGGGCACGCGGACGCGCCAGGCCGGCTCCCGCCCCTCGGCGCGGAACGCGGCCTTCTGCTCGTCGGTCAGGTCGCGGTCGAAGTTGTCGTAGCCGAGCTGTGCGGCTCGTCCGTTCGCCGCGTTCCGGGCATCGATCTCGGCGGCGGTCGAGTAGCTCTCGTAGACCCGCCCGGCCGCGACCAGCCGCTGCAGCACGTCGGCGTAGATCCCGGTGCGCTGCGACTGCCGGTACGGCCCGTGCGGACCGCCCTTCTCGACCCCCTCGTCCCAGTCGATGCGCAGCCAGGTCAGCGCGTCGACGAGCTGGCGGTAGCTCTCCTCGCTGTCGCGGGCGGCATCCGTGTCCTCCACTCGGAAGATCAGCGAGCCGCCGGTGTGTCGCGCGTACGCCCAGTTGTAGAGCGCCGTGCGCACCATGCCGACGTGCGGCAGGCCGGTCGGCGAGGGGCAGAAGCGGACGCGCACGTCGGGTCCGGCGGCGGTCGTGGTCAGGGGGTGGGGCGCGGAAGACACGCCCTCCAGCCTAGTTCGCCCGGGTGCGTCGCCCGAGCGGTGACAGACCCGCCACCACGGCGACGATCACCAGCGCGCACAGCGCGAGCCCCCCGTACCCGATCCAGGACAGCAGCACGCCGGCAAGGACCGCGCCGACCGCGCCGACCAGACTCATCAGGAAGTCGTTGCGCCCCTGCCGGCGGGTGCGACGGTCTTCGGCGGATGCCTCGGTCAGCAGCGCCGCACCGGAGACCGTGGTCGCGCTCCAGCCGAGACCGAGCAGGACCAGCGCCACCGTGACCGCCGGAGTCGAGGTCTGCCCGAGCGCCGCCGTGACCAGCGAGGCGACCAGCAGGGCCTGTCCCAGCAGCACGGTCGGGACCCGCCCGATGCGGTCGGCGAGGATGCCGAACACCGGTGAGAGCGCATACATCCCGGCGATGTGCAGGCTGATGGTCAGGCCGATGATCTCCAGGGTCGCGCCCGCGTGGATGAGGTGGACCGGGGTCATCGCCATCACCGACACCATGACGCCGTGGGCGCCCGCGATCGCCAGCATCGCATAGCGGGCCGGCACCGGGCGGTCGGCATGGGCGACGCGGGTGCCGGCCGCCGAATGATGCGCCGTGATCCGCATCGCCAGTCGCAGCGGGTCCGGTCGCAGCGCCAGCAGGTACAGCGCGATGCCCATCGCCTGGGTGACGATCGTGAACAGGTACGGTCCGGTCAGCGCCGGCATCCCGAGCGCATCGCCGATGACCTCGCCCGGTCCCACGAGGTTCGGGCCGAGCACGGCGCCGATCGTGGTCGCCCACACGACGATGGACAGATCGCGTCCGCGCGAGCTGTCGGTGGCCAGGTCGGCCGCGGCGAAGCGCGACTGCAGATTCGCCGCCTGGCCGGCGCCGACCAGTGCGAAGCCGGCGATCAGCAGCGGGAAGCTGCGCGCGCCGGTCGCGACCACGACGAGGGCGACGCCGATGATGGCCACCAGCATCCCGGTCGCCAGTGACGGCCGCCGCCCGCCGCGACGGGCGAGGGCGGCCAGCGGCACCGCGGTGAGGGCGGTGCCCAGCGTCACCGACGCCGTCGCCCAGCCGGAGAACGCCTCGTCGCCGGAGATATCGGCGGCCAGCACCGCGCCCAGCGACACCGTCGCGCCGAACGCGAGTCCGCCCAGGATCTGTCCGAGCGAGAGGACCCACACGGTTCGCCGCTGGATGCGGCCCAGCTGCGCGGGATCGGGCAGCTCGGCGATGGATGTCGTCACGCGGCGCGGGCGGGGTTGCGCAGGATCCCGAGACCGGTGATCTCGACCTCGACGCTCTGCCCGGCGGTGAACGGCCCCACCCCGGCCGGGGTGCCGGTCAGCAGCACGTCGCCGGGCAGCAGGGTGAACGCGGCCGAGGCGTAGGCGATGATGTCGGGCACCGAGTGCACCATGTCCGAGATCGGCCCCTGCTGGCGCACCTCGCCGTCGACCCGGGTAGTGATCACGGCGTCGCCGGCCGGGTCGAACTCGGTCTCGACCGCCGGACCGAGCGGGCAGAAGGTGTCGAAGCCCTTGGCCCGCGACCACTGCCCGTCGCTGCGCTGCAGATCACGCGCGGTGACGTCGTTGGCGATGGTGTAGCCGAGCACGTACTCCAGCGCCCGCTCGGCCGGAACGTTCTTGGCGATCTTGCCGATCACCACCGCCAGCTCGCCCTCGAAGTCGACCCGCTGGGACTGCGGCGGCAGCACGATCGCGTCGCCGGGCCCGATCACGGAGGTGTTCGGCTTGAGGAACAGCATGGGCGCCTCGGCGACCTCGTTGCCCAGCTCCGCCGCGTGGTCGCGGTAGTTGCGGGCGACCGCCACCACCTTGGAGCGCGGGATCACCGGCGCCAGCAGGGCGACGTCCGCCAGCGGCACCCGCTCACCGGTGGTGTCGAGTCCGGCGAACATCGGGTCGCCCGCGAGGACGACCAGGTCGGTCTCGTCGACGATGCCGTACTTGATGGAGCCCTGGTGGCTGAACCGCGCGATTCTCACCGCATCAGCCTAGTCGTGCCGCTCCCTCAGGCGTCGAGCCGCACGAGCCAGTCGTGCGTGTCCGCGCGACGTCCGTACTGGATGTCGGTGAGCTCCTCGCGCAGCGACGTGGCCAGGTCGCCGGTGGGCTGCGGGTCCACGAAGTCGTGGCCCTTCAGGGTGCCGATCGGCGCGACCACGGCGGCGGTGCCGCAGGCGAAGACCTCCACGATCTCGCCGGATGCCACGCCCTGCCGCCACTCGTCGAGCGAGACCGGCCGCTGCTGCACCTCGTGGCCGCGATCCCGAGCCAGCTGGAGCAGGGACTCACGGGTGATGCCCTCCAGGATCGAGTCGGAGGCCGGGGTGACCAGCGTCCCGTCCTTCCGCACGAACACCACGTTCATGCCGCCGAGCTCCTCGACGTTGCGGTCCTGGTCCAGGAACACGACCTGGTCGCAGCCCTGGTCGGCCGCCTCGGCCTGGGGCAGGAGGCTCGCCGCATAGTTGCCGCCGGTCTTGGCCGCCCCGGTGCCGCCGCGGCCGGCACGTGCATAGTCCTCGCTGAGCCAGATCGAGACCGGCTTCGCGCCGCCCTTGAAGTAGGCGCCCACCGGGCTGGCGATGACGCGGAACGACACCTCGCGCGCCGGACGCACGCCCAGGAACGCCTCGGAGGCGAACATGAACGGCCGCAGGTACAGGCTCTGATCCTCGCCGCCGGGCACCCAGTCCCCGTCGACCGCGATCAGCTCGCGCAGCGACTGCACGAAGGTGGCGACCGGCAGCTCGGGCAGGGCCAGCCGCCGGGCGCTGCGCTGCAGCCGCCGGCCGTTCTGGTCGGGACGGAACGTGTGCACCGATCCGTCCGCGTGCCGGTAGGCCTTGATGCCCTCGAAGATCTCCTGCCCGTAATGCAGCACGGCCGCGGCCGGGTCGAGCGAGAGCGGTCCGTAGGGCTCGACCCGTGCGTCGTGCCAGCCCTCGGTGGAGGACCACGAGATGCCGACCATGTGGTCGGTGAACACGGTCCCGAACGACGGGTCGCGCAGCAGCTCCGTGCGGCGGGCCGGCGGAACGGCGGACGGGTTGCGGGTCACGGTGAAGGCCGCCGTGGCGGTGGCAGATGCTGCGGAGAGGGTCATGTCAGGTCCAAACGTCGAAGGTGGCGGCGACGCCCACGTGTCTCAGATTACGCCCGCAGCCGTGCGGCGATCGCGTCGCCGATCTGCGCCGTCGTGCGGGATGCCGCGCCCCGGCCGGCGATGTCGTCCTCGACCGCGCGCGTGACGCGGTCGGCGTCGCCGGGCAGCCCGAGGTGGTCGAGCAGGAGGGCGATGGACAGGATCGCGGCCGTGGGATCGGCCTTCTGCTGTCCGGCGATGTCCGGTGCCGAACCGTGCACGGGCTCGAACATCGACGGGAACGCGCCGTCCGGGTTGATGTTCCCGGATGCGGCCAGACCGATGCCTCCGGTGACGGCGCCGGCCAGATCGGTCAGGATGTCGCCGAAGAGGTTGTCGGTGACGATCACGTCGAAGCGACCCGGGTTCGTGACCAGGAAGATGGTCGCGGCATCGACGTGCAGGTAGTCTACGGCAACGTCCGGATGCTCCGCGGCCACGTCGTCCACGATCCGCTTCCACAGCGACCCGGCGTTGACCAGCACGTTCGTCTTGTGCACGAGGGTGAGCCGGTGCGCGCGCCGTTCGGCGAGGTCGAACGCGTAGCGCACGACGCGCTCCACGCCGTAGGCGGTGTTCACGCTCGTCTCGTTCGCGATCTCGTGCGGTGTGCCGCGGCGGATGCTGCCCCCGTTGCCCACGTACGGCCCTTCGGTGCCCTCGCGCACCACGACGAAGTCGACCGATCCGGGGTCGGCCAGCGGCCCGGCAGCCCCCGGGTAGAGCCGTGCCGGGCGCAGGTTCACATAGTGGTCGAGTTCGAACCGCAGCTTCAGCAGGAGGCCCCGCTCGATGTTCGCTCCCGCCAGACGGGGATCGCCGGGTGTTCCCCCCACGGCACCCAGCAGGATCGCGTCGTGCCCCTTGATCGCGGTGAGGTCCTCGTCGGTGAGCGTGTCGCCGGTCGCGAGGTAGCGGCCGGCCCCCAGCGCGAAGCGCGTCTTCTCGAATCGGATGTCGCTGCCCGCGGTCGCGGCGTCGAGCACCTTCTCCGCCTCGGCGACGACCTCCGGTCCGATCCCGTCCCCGGCGATGACCGCCAGCTTCACGACACGCGACTGTGCATGCTCCAACACGGCACTCCTCTGCGACTCACTCGACGCTGTTCTGGTTCCCACCCAGAGTAGTGGCCGCGATCACGCCGGCTGCCACGACCAGGGCCGCCCCGATCAGTGCGGCGGCCCCCACGCCCGCGTCGAACGCGGTGGCGGCGGCCTCGTGCAGCGCCGCGCCGACCGCGCCCGGCAGCTCGGATGCGGCGTGCACCGCGCCGGCGAGCGTCTCGCGGGCCGCGTCGGCCACCGCCGCCGGCACGCCGGCCGGCACGGCGAGGGTGCCCCGGTAGACGGCCGTCAGCAGCCCGCCGATCACGGACGTGCCCAGCACGGTGCCCAGCTCGTAGGCGGTCTCGGAGACCGCGCTGGCCGCACCCGCCTTGGCCGCCGGGGCGGAGGAGAGGATGAGCTCGTTCGAGACGGTCTCAGCCGCCCCCACGCCGATCCCCAGGCTGATCGAGGCCAGGATCGTCGGCCACAGTGTGTGCGGGCCGGTGGTCAGTGCGATCCCGACGTATCCCGCCGCGGAGAACACCAGCGCGGCCGGGATCACCACCCGCGGCGAGACCCGGGCCGAGATCGGGACGACGATCAGGCCCGCGGCGATCATCGCCGCCAGCGACGGCACCAGCGCGAGCCCCGACTCCAGCGGCGACAGCCCGATGATCAGCTGCAGGTGCTGGGCGACGAAGAACAGGAACCCCACCAGCGCCACCACGCTGAGCAGGTTGACCAGCAGTGCGCCGGTGAACACCCGGCGGCGGAACAGTGCCATATCCAGCATCGGCGACGGGACGCGCAGCTGTCGGCGCACGAAGAGCACCCCGAACAGCACGCCGATCGCCAGCAGCGGCAGCACCATTCCGCCCAGGCCGACCACCGCCATCTCCTTGATCGCGTACACGATCGGCACCATCGCCCCGATCGACAGCGCGATGCTGATCGGATCGATGCGCCCGGGCGCGGGGTCGCGACTCTCCGGCACGAGCAGCGGGGCGAGCACCAGCAGCGGGATCAGCACGGGGACGGCCATCAGGAACACCGAGCCCCAGGCGAAGTGCTCCAGCAGGATGCCGCCGACGATCGGGCCGAGGGCGGCCCCGGCCGAGAACATCGCGGCCCACACCGCGATGGCCAGGCGCCGCTGGCGGCGGTCGGTGAAGACGCTGCGGATCAGCGACAGCGTGGAGGGCATCAGCATGGCGCCGAACACGGCCATCGCCGCGCGCCCGGCGATCAGCCACTCGGCGGTGGGCGCGAACGCGGTGGCCGCCGACACCAGGGCGAAGCCGGTGGCGCCGATCAGCAGCATCCGACGCCGGCCGAACCGATCCCCCAGTGTCCCCATCGTCACCAGGAGCGTGGCCAGCACCAGTGGGTAGGCGTCGATGATCCACAGCTGCTGGATGCTCGTCGGCTCGAGCTCGAGCGCGATCATCGGCAGGGCGAAGCTGAGCACGGTGTTGTCCACCGAGATGAGCAGCACAGGCAGCATCAGGACGGCCAGGGCGGCCCAGGCGCGCCCGCCGGCGCGCGCCGGACGCGGCGCGGACCCCGCGGGGATGCGGGCGGGGTCGGGAGTGGGGCTGAGCACGGTCATGACGATCTCGTTCGGTGGTGGCAGGACGATACTGTACCGTCCAGCCGGTATACTAACAGCATCCCCGTCCCCCGCCGATACGATCGAGCCCATGAGTCGTCCGCCGCATGCCCGCGAAAGCGTCCTGGACGCGTTCGCGCAGATCCTCATGGACGACGGCGAGCGGGCGGCGACGATGGATGCCACGGCCCGCGCGGCGGGCGTCTCCAAGGGCGGCCTGCTGTACCACTTCGCCACCAAGGACGCGCTCGAGGCGGCGCTGATCGAGCGGCTCCGCGTCCTCGTCGACCAGGATGTCGAGGAGATCAGCAACGCTCCCGAGGGCGTCGTGGCCGCCTATGTGCGCACGTCGATGATGGAGGGCACCGCGCTGGATCGCGCGCTGCTGGGCGTGTCGCGGCTCGCCCAGGGCGGGAGTCCGGCCGCCGGCACCGCCCTGCACGAGATCCGGGAGCGCTGGGCGGACGCCGTACGTCCGCATGTGCGCGACGAGACGGCGCTGCGCCTGGTGCTGCTGGTCTCGGACGGCCTGTACTTCAACAATCTGCTCGACGCGACGGCATCCGGCCCGCTCGCCGACTCGTCCGAACTGGACGCGCTGGCCGCTCTCGTGCGCGACGTCACCGCGCCGCGCGACTAACACAGCCGGACCGGCGCCGCAAGGCCTGGCGCCCCGCCGCGCCGTGTCGGATGATGGAGGCCCTCCGCGGCGCGACCCATCACGCCGTGGTCAAGGACACACGGAACGGAGCGACCATGAGCATCGGACTCGGCATCGTCCTCTTCGTCATCGGAGCGATCCTCGCCTTCGCCCTGCACATCGACGTGGGGTGGGTGGACCTTCCGCTGGTCGGCTACATCCTCATGGCCGCGGGGGTCGTCGTCTTCATCGTGGGGCTCGTGTTCCTCATGCGCCGGCGGCGCACGATCGCGACCTCGCACACCTCGGTCGACCCGCGCAGCGGCGACACGGTGCGCCGCGACGAGACCTCTGCCCCGGACGACACCATCTGAGCGACGCGCACCCGGCCTTCAGACCCCGACGATCTCGATCTGGCGCAGCAGGTCGGCGCCGACGGCGTCCTGCATCTTCTCGGTGATCTCCTCGGGCACCGGGGAGTCGACGGTCAGCACCGACAGCGCCCGCCCGTGCGCGTCCGGGTGGGCGACCTGGAGACCGGCGATGTTGATGCCGGTGTCGCCGAGCAGCCGGCCGTAGATGGCGACCACCCCGGGCCGGTCGGCGTACTGCATCACGAGGTGATGCTGCTCGATCGGGACCTCGATCTCGTAGTCGTCGATGCCGACGATCTTCGGCACCATGCGGGTGCCGGCCAGCGTCCCGGCGACGCTGAGCACGCTGCCGTCGGACAGCGAGCCGCGCAGGATCGTGATGTTCCGGTACAGCGGGCTGTCGGCCTCGACGATCAGCCGGGTCTCGATCCCACGCTGCTCGGCGAACAGCGGCGCGTTCACGTACGAGACGTTCTCGCTGACGATGTTGGTGAAGATCCCCTTCAGCGCCGCCAGCCGGTACACGCTCACGTCGTATGCCGCCAGTTCGCCGCGCACCTCGATGTCCAGGCTGGTCAGGGCGCTCTGCGACAGACCGGTGAAGAACTGCCCGAGCATCTCCACCAGCGCGATGCCGGGACGCACGAACGGGTCGATCACGCCGCCGGCGACGTTGACCGCGTCCGGGACCAGGTCGCCTTCCAGCGCCAGCTTGACCGACCGCGCCACCGAGACGCCGGCCTTCTCCTGCGCCTCGGCGGTGGAGGCGCCCAGGTGCGGGGTGACGACCGTGTTGGGCAGGGCGAGCAGGCGCTGCGCCGAGCCGCCGTCGGCGGGGGGCTCGGAGGTGAACACATCCAGCGCTGCCCCCGCGATCACGCCGCCGGCCAGGGCGTCGTGCAGCGCGTCCTCGTCGATCAGCCCGCCGCGTGCGACGTTGACGATGTAGGCGGTCGGCTTCATCAGCGCCAGCTGCTCGGCGCCGATCATGCCCGTGGTCTCGGGCGTCTTGGGCATGTGCACCGTGACGAAGTCGCTCTGGCGCAGCACCTCGTCCAGCGGCAGCAGCTCGACCTGCAGCTGCTGTGCGCGGGCGGGGGTCAGATACGGGTCGTAGCCGACGACCCGCACGCCGAAGGCGCGCAGCCGCTCGGTGATCAGGCTCCCGATCCGTCCGACGCCGACGATGCCGACCGTCTTCTCGAAGAGCTCGACGCCGGTGTAGGCGCTGCGCTTCCACTCCCCCCGGGCCAGCGAGTCGTTCGCGGCCGGGATGTGCCGGGCCAGGCTCAGCATGTGCGCGATCGTCAGCTCGGCGGCGGAGATGATGTTCGAGGTCGGGGCGTTCACGACCATGACGCCGGCGGTGGTCGCCGCCTTGATGTCCACGTTGTCCAGCCCCACGCCGGCGCGGGCGATCACCCGCAGCTTCGGCGCGGCGGCGATGGCCTCGGCATCCATCTTCGTCGCCGACCGGATCAGCACCGCCTCGGCGTCGGCGAGAGCCGGCAGCAGGGCCGCCCGATCCGCTCCGTCCACATCCCGGATCTCGAAGTCGGGCCCGAGGGCCTCGACGGTCGCGGGTGAGAGCTGTTCGGCAATGAGGACGACGGGCTTGGTCACAAGCAGACCCTTCGGCGGTGGGCCGCGCGCACAGCGCACGACGGCTTCGAGAGTGGGGATGCCGCGCCGCACGCCTTCGGGGCGAGACGCTGCCAGCCTACCGGCATCCGCTGACCGTCCCCGACCGTGTGACGCCTCAGGAGATCAGCGCGTTCGTGTTCAGCACCGAGTACGCGACCACGTTCAGCCAGAACACGGCCACCAGAGCGAGGCCGCTCAGCATGATCAGCACGACCGGGCCGGGCGCGCGCCGGAAGGCGAGCCGGAAACCGGCGACGAACACGATGACGGGGAGCACTGCCGCGAAGATCCACAGGAACCACCCCAAGGCGTTCAGCGGCACATGGATGCCCGCGAAGTACTGCACCGAGGTGATGAGGTTCCCGATCGCGTTCCACACGGCATACGCATAGAACAGCCCGAACAGGCCCACGATGGTGCCCAGCAGCCACACCGGCGTGCGACGGCCGGATGCCGGTGCCGCGGAGGTCGCGTCGGTCATCGCCCCACCATCCCGGTCATGATGAACGGCCACGGCACCAGCAGCACGGCGCCCGCGGCCAGCCACGCGAACCGCAGCCAGGTCGCGCGGGCGCGGGTGAGGGCGAAGACCGTGGCGAACCAGATGATCGGCGCCAGCACCGCCAGCCACCGGCTGCCCTGGAACATCGCGTCGGCCAGCAGCGACTGCGACGTGCCCTGCAGCCGCAGGCCGCCGATGATCCAGCCGACGACGTACAGCGCGTACACGCCGCCGAGCACGCCCAGCCCGATCAGGGTGGCGTTGCCCATCGGCGGAGCGTCGGCCTCGGCCTCGTCGGCGGCGTCCAGTGCATGCGAGACGCCGGTGGTCGCCTCGGGGTCGTCGGGGGTGCCGACCGCGTCCGCTCCCCTGCCCTTGGCCTTCCACCCGGGCGGCAGCACCGGGCGCGATGACTCGTCGCCGTCCCACCGGAGAGCCTCGTCATCGTCGAGATGATCCGGACCGGTCGCCATGTGCGCCAGTCTAGGACACGCCCGCATAAACGACGGGCCGGGGGATCGCTCCCCCGGCCCGTCGGCGGCGATGACTCAGCGCGCGGCGGAGCCGTCCACGTAGTCCTCGTCCTGCTGCTTCCAGGCGAACAGCGCCCGCAGCTCGCGGCCGGTGGCCTCGATCGGGTGCGACTCGCCCTTCTTGCGCAGCTCGAGGAACTCGGGGGCCCCGGCATCCTGGTCCGCGATGAACCGCTCAGCGAACGCGCCGGACTGGATGTCGCCCAGGACCGCCTGCATGTTCTCCTTCACGTGCGGGTCGATCACGCGCGGGCCGGACACGTAGTCGCCGTACTCGGCGGTGTCGGACACGCTCCAGCGCTGCTTGGCGATGCCGCCCTCCCAGATCAGGTCGACGATCAGCTTCATCTCGTGCAGCACCTCGAAGTAGGCGATCTGCGGCTGGTACCCGGCCTCGACCAGCGTCTCGAAGCCGTACTGGATCAGCTGCGACACGCCGCCGCACAGCACGGCCTGCTCGCCGAACAGGTCGGTCTCGGTCTCTTCGGTGAACGTCGTCTTGATGCCGCCGGCGCGCAGGCCGCCGATCGCCTTGGCGTACGACCAGGTGGTGTCCCAGGCGTGCCCGGACGCGTCCTTCTCGACCGCGGCGATGACCGGCACGCCGCGGCCGGCCTCGTATTCGCGACGCACGGTGTGGCCGGGGCCCTTGGGCGCGACCATGACGACGTCCACGCCCTCGGGGGCCTGGATGTACCCGAAGCGGATGTTGAAGCCGTGCGCGAAGAGCAGGGTCTTGCCCTCGGTCAGGTGGTCCTTGATCGAGTCGGCGAAGATGCCGCGCTGGTGCTGGTCCGGCGCCAGGATGACGATCACGTCGGCCCAGTCGGTCGCGTCGGCGACCGTCTTGACCTCGAACCCGGCCTCCTCGGCCTTCTGGATCGACTTCGACCCCTCCTTGAGGGCGATGACGACCTGGACGCCCGAATCGCGCAGGTTCAGCGCGTGCGCGTGGCCCTGGGAGCCATAGCCGACGATCGCGACCTTCTTGCCCTGGATGATGGACAGGTCGGCGTCGGCGTCGTGGAAGATCTCGGTGCTCACTTGGTGTTTCTCCTTCGTAATGGGATGGATGTCTCAGCCGCGCAGGACGCGTTCGGTGATGCTCTTGCCGCCGCGGCCGATCGCCAGCAGCCCGGACTGGGCCAGCTCCTTGATGCCGAACGGCTCCAGCGCGTGCAGGAAGGCCTCGATCTTGCCCTGGTCGCCGGTGACCTCGACCACGAGCGCGTCGGGCGCGTAGTCGACCACCGAGGCGCGGAACAGGTTCACCACCTCGAGCACGTTCGACCGGTTCGCGTTGTCGGCGCGCACCTTGATCAGCACGTGCTCGCGCTGGACGGACGCCTGCGGCTCGAGCTCGACGATCTTGATGACGTTCACCAGCTTGTTCAGCTGCTTGGTCACCTGCTCCAGCGGCTGCTCCTCCACGTCGACCACGACGGTGATGCGGCTCAGTCCACGCACCTCGGTGACGCCCACGGCGAGCGAGGCGATGTTGAAGCCGCGGCGGGCGAAGAGCCCGGCGACGCGGGTCAGCAGACCCGGCTTGTCCTCCACCAGGAGGCTCAGCACGTGATTGGGCATGTCGCTCCCCCTCAGTCTTCCTGGTCGAACGCCGGCGCGTGCTCGAGCGCGTATTGGATGTAGCTGTTGCTGACGCCCTGCGGCACCATCGGCCAGACCATGGCGTCGGCGCTGACGACGAAGTCGATCACCACCGGGCGGTCGTTGGTCTCCAGCGCCTTCGTGATCGCGGCATCCACGTCCTCGGGCCTCTCCACGCGGATCGCCAGCGCGCCGTATGCCTCGGCCAGCTTCACGAAGTCGGGGATGCGCACTGTGCCGTGGCCCGTGTTCAGGTCGGTGTTCGAGTGGCGCCCGTCGTAGAACAGGGTCTGCCACTGGCGCACCATGCCCAGCGACGAGTTGTTGATGATCGCGACCTTGATCGGGATGTCGTTGATCGTGCAGGTGGCCAGCTCCTGATTCGTCATCTGGAAGCAGCCGTCGCCGTCGATCGCCCAGACCACGCGATCCGGCTCGGCGACCTTGGCCCCCATGGCGGCGGGGACCGAGTAGCCCATCGTGCCGGCGCCGCCCGAATTCAGCCAGGAGTTCGGCCGCTCGTACTTGATGAACTGGGCCGCCCACATCTGGTGCTGGCCGACTCCCGCCGCATACACGGCCTCGGGCCCGGTCAGCTCGCCGATCCGCTGGATCACGTGCTGGGGCGAGAGCAGCCCGTCGCTGGTCGGGGCGAACCCGAGCGGGAACTCCTCGAGCAGTCCGTCCAGGTAGGACCACCACTCCTCGATGTCCGGGCCCTCGGATGCCGCGGCCCCGCGGAAGGCGACCTCCAGATCGACCAGCACGTCCTTCAGATCGCCCACGATCGGCACGTCGGCGATGCGGATCTTCGAGATCTCCGCGGGGTCGATGTCGACGTGGACGACCTTGGCGTTCGGCGCGAACAGCGCGGCCTTGCCGGTCACGCGGTCATCGAACCGCGCCCCCAGCGCGAGGATCAGGTCGGACTCCTGCAGGGCGAGCACCGCCGGCACGGTCCCGTGCATGCCCGGCATGCCCAGGTGCTGCCGGTGCGAATCCGGGAAGGCGCCGCGTGCCATCAGCGTGGTCACGACCGGCGCGCCGGTGGACTCGGCGAGCGTGCGCAGCTCGTCGGCTGCGCCGGCGCGGATCACGCCGCCGCCCACGTACAGCACGGGCTTGCGCGACTCGGCCAGCAGCCGTGCGGCGGCCTGGATCTGCTTGCCGTGCGCCTTGGTGACCGGACGGTAGCCGGGCAGGTCGACCTTCGGCGGCCAGATGAACGGCGCCTCGGCCTGCTGGGCGTCCTTGGTGATGTCCACGAGCACCGGTCCGGGCCGGCCGGTCGAGGCGATCTCGTAGGCCGCGGCCAGGGCACCGGGGATGTCCTCGGCGCGCTTGACCAGGAACGAGTGCTTGGTCACCGGCATGGTGATGCCGACGATGTCGGCCTCCTGGAACGCGTCGGTGCCCATCAGGGTGCTGAACACCTGGCCGGTGATGGCCAGCATCGGCACCGAGTCCATGTAGGCGTCGGCGATGGCGGTGACCAGGTTGGTCGCGCCGGGGCCGGAGGTCGCGATGGCGACGCCCACCTTGCCCGACGCCGACGCGTACCCTTCGGCCGCGTGGCCGGCGCCCTGCTCGTGGCGGACCAGGATGTGGCGGATCTCGGACGTGTCCATCAGCGGGTCGTACACCGGGAGGATCGCTCCCCCGGGCAGGCCGAACACGTCCGTGACGCCGAGCAGTTCGAGTGAGCGCACGACGGCTGCCGCCCCGGTGAGCACGGGGGCGGATGCGGTGCGGGCGGGCGGCCGGGGCACGGCCGCAGCAGTGTCTGCGGGCATGGTGATGATTCCTCGATTGATCGGGCTGCAGGGGATCGAAACGGCCGTCACCCCGTGACGGCGCCCTGCGCGGCAGAGTGCACGAGCTTGGAGTACTTGGCCAGGACACCTCGGGTATAGCGCGGTTCCAGTGGCTCCCATCCCACCTTGCGGGAGCTCAACTCGGGCTCATCGACGAGTAGGTCGAGAGTGCGAGCCGCGATATCGACCCGTATCAGATCACCATCGCGCACCAGGGCCACGGGACCAGCGTCCACTGCCTCAGGTGCTATATGGCCGATGCACAGGCCGGTTGTGCCGCCGGAGAATCGACCGTCCGTCAAGAGTAGTACATCCCGGCCGAGGCCCGCGCCCTTGATGGCCGCGGTGATCGCCAGCATCTCGCGCATCCCCGGGCCGCCCTTGGGCCCTTCGTACCGGATCACGACCACGTCCCCGGGGGCGATCCGCCCGGCTTCCAGCGCGTCCATGGCCTGGCGCTCGCGCTCGAACACGCGCGCCGGTCCCTCGAACACGGCGGCGTCGAATCCGGCGGTCTTGACGACGGCGCCGTCGGGTGCGAGCGAGCCGTGCAGGATGGTCAGTCCCCCGGTGGCGTGGATGGGGTCGTCGAAGGAGTGGATGACGGTCCCGTCGACCGGGTCCGGGTTCAGTGCGCGCAGGTTCTCGGCGAGCGTCTTTCCGGTGACGGTCAGCGCGTCGCCGTGCAGCAGCCCCTCGTCGAGCATGGCCTTCATGATCACGGGGATGCCGCCGTGACGGTCGACGTCGTTCATCACGAACTGTCCGTACGGCTTCATGTCGGCCACGTGCGGCACCTTGTCGCCGATCCGGTTGAAATCGTGCAGGCTCAGCTCGACCCCGGCCTCGTGGGCGATCGCCAGCAGGTGCAGCACCACGTTCGTCGAGCCGCCCAGCGCCATGGCCAGCGCGATGGCGTTCTCGAACGCCTCGATCGTGAGGATGTCGCGGGTGGTGATCCCCTGACGCAGCAGGTTCACGACCGCCTCGCCGGATCGATGGGCGAACGCGTCCCGGCGTCGGTCGGCCGACGGCGGGGCTGCCGACCCCGGCAGGCTGAGCCCCAGCGCCTCGGCGACCGAGGCCATGGTGTTCGCGGTGTACATGCCGCCGCACGCGCCCTCGCCGGGAGCGAACGAGCACTCGATCCGCTTCAGATCGGCTTCGCTCATCCGGCCGGACAGGCACGCGCCCACGCCCTCGAACGAGTCGATGATCGTGATCTCCTTCTCGGTTCCGTCGGAGAGCTTGACCCATCCCGGGGCGATCGAGCCGGCGTAGAGGAAGACGCTGGACAGATCCAGCCGCGCCGAGGCCATCAGCATCCCGGGGATGGACTTGTCGCACCCGGCCAGCAGGACGGTGCCGTCCAGCCGCTCCGCCATCACGACCGTCTCGACCGAGTCGGCGATGACCTCGCGCGAGACGAGGGAGAAGTGCATGCCCTCGTGGCCCATCGAGATGCCGTCCGACACCGAGATGGTGCCGAACTGGAGCGGGTAGCCGCCGCCGGCGTGCACCCCCTCTTTGGCGCCCTGGGCCAGCCGGTCCAGGCTCAGGTTGCACGGGGTGATCTCGTTCCAGCTGGAGGCGATCCCGATCTGCGGCTTGTCCCAGTCCTCGTCCCCCATCCCGACGCCGCGGAGCATGCCGCGGGAGGTGGTGGCTTCGATCCCGTCGGTGACGACGCGACTGCGGGGTTTGATGTCGATCGGGTTCTCGGCGGCAGACATGGTCGCAGTCTATTCCGGGCGGGAACCGCGTCGCCGCGCGAGCTCGGACAGGAAGGCCGCGAACGCGGGGATGTCGGGCAGCACGACCGACGCGGCCGTGGCCTGACCGGTGCCGATGTGCACGCCCACGTCGTCGGGGCCGAGGCTGCCCAGCGCATCCTCGTCGGTGACGTCGTCGCCGGCGAACAGTGCCGTGTCGGCGCCCGTGAGCTCGCGCAGGTGGGCGACCGCGGTGTCCTTGCCCTCGTGCCGGAACGCGTACTCCACGATGTTGTGCCCGGTCCGCCGGCGCCAGTGCGGGGCACCGGCGGCCACGATGGCGTCGACGGCGTCGTTCGCGGTGCGCGCGTCGTCCGGTGCCGCCGTGCGGCTGTGCACCCCGAAGCCGAAGGTCTTCGGCTCGACGACGACCCCGGCCAGGTGGCGCACGGCCTCCTCCGCGGCCGCGCGCAGCCGGTCGCGGAGCACGATGTCCTCGGCCGATTCGGTCGGCTCGAGCAGGCCGTCGGCCGGCGTCCAGTACTCCGCCCCGTGCGAGCCGGCCAGCAGGATGGCCGCGTCATCCCGATGCTCGGCGATGACGCGCAGATCCGACAGGCTGCGCCCCGACACCAGGGCGACCCAGGTGTCGGCCAGAGCGACCAGGGCCTGCAGCGCCTGACGCGCCTCGGGCAGCATCCGGGCCGCCATCGGATCGTCCTCCAGCGGCGAGAGAGTGCCGTCGAAGTCGAGGGCGATCAGCAGCCGGGGTGCGGCCGCCAGCCGCTGCAGCGCGTGCTCTGCGGCATCCCCGCTCATCGGTCGTTCGCCTTCCGCGCCTGATCGAGCGCCGCGAGGAAGTCACGGGACCACGCCTTCACGTCGTGCTCGAGGACGCGTCGACGCAGCTTGCGCATCCGCCGTCCCTGCTCGGCGCGCGGCATGTCCACCGCCTGCATGATCGAGTCCTTGAGCCCCTCGATGTCGTGCGGGTTGATGCGCAGCGCGCTGCTGAGCTCGTCGGAGGCGCCGGTGAACTCGCTGAGCACGAGCACTCCGCGGTTGTCGGCGCGGGCGGCGACGTACTCCTTGGCGACCAGATTCATCCCGTCGCGCAGCGCGGTGACCAGCATGACGTCGGCGGCCAGGAACAGGGCCACCATCTCCTCCCGCGGAAAGGTCTGGTGCAGGTAGCGGATGGCGGTGTGCCCCATGGTGTCGTAGCTGCCGGTGATCCGCCCCACGGTCCGCTCGATCTCGTCGCGCAGCTGCATGTAGGCGGCCACCCGTTCGCGGCTGGGACTGGCCACCTGCACGAGGGTGGCGCGCTCCACCGACAGGCGCCCGGCGCTGAGCAGCTCGCCGAACGCCTTCATCCGGTGGCGGATCCCCTTGGTGTAGTCGAGGCGATCCACGCCCAGCAGGATCTTCTCCGGGTTGCCCAGCTCCTCGCGGATCTGGACGGCGCGGGCCTGGATGTCGGGGCGGGCTGCCATCTCGATGTACGTGGACGAGTCGATCGAGATCGGGAAAGCCTTCGCCAGGGCGATGCGCGTCGTCCCGTCCTCCTGCGGGATCCGGATGCCGGAGGCCCGGGTCTCGTAGCGCAGCTGGCGATGCACGGCCCGGGCGAAGTTGCTGGCGTCGGCCGTCCGCTGGAATCCGATCACATCGGCCCCGAGCAGGCCTTCGACCACCTGGCGCCGCCACGGAAGCTGCGAGAACAGTCCGTATGCCGGAAACGGAATGTGATGGAAGTAGCCGATCGTCAGGTCGGGCCGGCGCTCTCGGATCATCTGCGGCACGAGCTGCAGCTGGTAGTCCTGCACCCACACCGTCGCGTTCTGCGCGGCGACCGCCGCCGCCGCGTCGGCGAACCGGCTGTTCACGTCCACGTAGGCGTTCCACCACTCCCGCCGATAGCGGGGCGGCGAGATCACATCGTGGTAGAGGGGCCAGATGGTGTCGTTGGCGAAGCCCTCGTAGTACAGCTGGACATCCTGGGCGCTCAGCGTCACCGGCACCAGATGCATGCCGTCGAAGTCGAACTCGTCGGCCTTCAGCCCGGCCTGTCCCGGCCAGCCGACCCACGCGCCGTCCACGCGCCGCATCACCGGCTCGAGCGCCGTCACCAGGCCGCCGGGAGAGGGCCGCCAGCCGCCGGCCTCGTCGCGATCGACGGGAAGACGATTGGCGACGACGACGAGTTCGGCTTGCGTCATGTCAGCCCCTGCTTTCGGATCGCGACTGCGCTCCCAGGCTAACAGCGCCGACGCGCGTGCGCCCGGGGAAGACGCGGCGCGGATCGCGCGCTAGCGTGGAGGGATGCGCAAGTACGTCTTCGGCACAGGGATCATCGCGGCCGTGACCAGCGGCATGACGCTGCTGCGAGCACTGCGTGAGCACGAGCCCTTCACCTGGCGCACCGCCCTGGCCTGGCTCAGCTGGGGGATCACCGTGGCGCTGGCGATCGGATCGATCGTGGACATCCGTCGCGCCGGCACCGGACATCTGGTGCCGCCCGACTCCCCCGTCTCAGGGCACGAGAAGAAGTATCTGAAGGAACACCTCGAGCGCTGAGCCGGGCGTCAGCGGGTGAGGATCAGCGCGTCGCCCTGACCGCCGCCGCCGCACAGGGCCACCGCGGCGGTCCCGCTGCCGCGGCGCACCAGTTCGTGCACCATGTGCACCACCAGCCGGTTGCCGCTGGCGCCGATCGGGTGGCCGATGGCGATGCCGCCGCCGTGGATGTTGACGATGTCATCCGAGAGGCCGAGCTCGCGCTGGGACCGCGCCACGACCGCGCCGAACGCCTCGTTGATCTCGACCACGTCCAGGTCGGACACCGCGATGCCCTGCTTGTCCACCGCCTTCTGGATGGCCCGGGCCGGCTGGGCGTGCAGCGAGTTGTCCGGTCCGGCGACCTGGCCGCTGGCGCCCACGACCGCCAGCACCGGCCAGCCGTTCGCGTCCGCGTGCGAGCGGGTCGTCAGCACGACCGCCGAGGCGCCGTCGGAGATCTGCGACGAGTTGCCCGCGGTGATCGACCCGCCCTCGGCGAAGGCCGGGCGCAGCGACGCCAGCGACTCCACCGTGGTCTCGGGCCGGATGCCCTCGTCCTGCGTCGCGGTCGTGGTCGCTCCGCGCCGCCCGGGGACGGTCACCTCGACGATCTCATCGGCGAAGACCCCGGCACCCCATGCGGCGGCCGCGCGCTGGTGCGAGCGGGCCGCGACCGCATCCTGCTGCGCGCGGGTGACCTCGTACTTGTCGTTCAGCCGCTCGGTCGAGGCGCCCATGCTCTCCTCGTCGTACGCGTCCGTGAGCCCGTCGTACGCCATGTGGTCGAGCACCTCGATCGTGCCGTAGGCGTAGCCTTCGCGCGACCCCATCAGCAGGTGCGGCGCGCGGGTCATCGACTCCATGCCGGCGGCCACGACCACGGTCGCATCGCCCACCCGCAGCATCCGCGCCCCGTCGATGATCGCGGTCAGCCCGGACAGGCAGACCTTGTTCACCGATCCGGCGTGCACATCCCAGCCGATGCCGGCGCCGACCGCCGCCTGCCGGGCGGGATTCTGCCCGGATCCGGCAGCCAGCACCTGGCCGACCAGCACCGCGTCCACGGCCGTGGCCGGGATGCCGCCCTTCTGCAGCGCCCCCGCGATCGCGGCGCTGCCCAGCTGCACGGCGGTCAGCGGTGCCAGCTGGCCCTTCAGACGCCCCTGCGGCGTGCGCGCCGCGGCGACGATGACGACGTCGTCCATGTTCATGCCCTCACTGTAAGGTCGGCCGAGACGGTGAGCTCCGGTTCGGTGGCGGCGATCACATCTTCCACGCTCACCCCGGGCGCGGTCTCGACCAGGACGAGGCCGGAATCGGTGACGTCGATGACGGCGAGATCGGTGATGATGCGGTCCACGACCCGTTTGCCGGTCAGGGGCAGCGAGCATTCGTCGACGATCTTGGGCGAGCCGTCCTTGGCGACGTGCTCCATCAGCACGATCAGCGTGCCGGCGCCGTGCACCAGGTCCATGGCCCCGCCGGGGCCCTTGACCATCTTGCCGGGGATCATCCAGTTGGCCAGGTCGCCGCGGCGCGACACCTGCATCGCCCCGAGGATGGCCGTGTCGATCTTGCCGCCGCGGATCATCCCGAAGCTGGTGGCCGAATCGAAGAAGGACGCACCGGGCAGGAGCGTCACGGTCTCCTTCCCGGCGTTGATCAGGTCGGGGTCGACGTCCTCCTCGGTCGGGTACGGTCCGACGCCGAGGATGCCGTTCTCGGACTGGAGCACGAGCGTGACGCCCGCGGGGACGTAGTTGGGCACGAGGGTGGGCAGCCCGATTCCGAGGTTCACGTACGCGCCGTCGGGCAGCTCCGCCGCGGCGCGGGCCGCCATCTGCTGTCGGGTCAGTGCCATGTCATGCTCCTTCCGCGGGTGCGGCGACGGTGCGCCGCTCGATCCGCTTCTCGATGTCGGGTCCGACCTCCACGATGCGGTGGACGTAGATGCCGGGCAGGTGGACGGCATCGGCGTCCAGCTCACCGGGCTCGACGAGCTCTTCGACCTGCGCGATGCAGATGCGGCCGGACATCGCCGCGAGCGGGTTGAAGTTGCGCGCGGCCTTGTTGAACACGAGGTTGCCGTGCCGATCGCCGCGCGCGGCGTGCACGAGCGCATAGTCGGCGACGATGGCGTCCTCGAGCACGAACTCGCGCGCACGCCCGCCGACGGTGAACGTCCGGGTCTCCTTCACCGGGGATGCCACGGCGATGCCGCCATGGCCGTCGTAGCGCCGCGGGAGCCCGCCCTCGGCGACCTGGGTGCCGACGCCGGTGGGCGTGTAGAAGGCGGCGATCCCGGCACCGCCGGCCCGCAGCTTCTCGGCGAGCGTGCCCTGCGGGGTGAGCTCGAGCTCGAGGTCGCCCTCCAGGAACTGCCGCTCGAACTCCTTGTTCTCACCGACGTACGACGAGGTCATCTTCCGGATGCGCCGTGCGTTCAACAGGATTCCCAGACCCCAGTCATCCACCCCGCAGTTGTTCGAGACGATCGACAGGTCGCGGGTGCCCTGCGCGAGCAGCGCCTCGATCAGGGTCATCGGATTGCCGCTGAGCCCGAAACCGCCGACGGCGATCGTCGCCGAGTCCGGGATGTCTGCCACCGCGTGCGCGGCGTCGGCCACCTGCTTGTCGATCACACGGACCTCCTTCGTCCTGCGATGCCGCCGTCGGCACCGCGCCCGCTCTCCATGTTCGTCCTCGTCCGGCGCGCGCGCATCCCCGCGTTTGCGATGTGGATAGCCCGGCCTCTAGTGTTCATATCGTGGACACCCGGACGACCGTTCCCGGCGCGCAGGCCATCGCCCGCGCCGCATCGCTGCTGCGTCTGGTGACGGCATCGGCCGCCCACGGCGTGACCGTGAGCGAGCTCGCCCGCCGCGCCGAGCTCACGCGCCCGACCACGCACCGCCTCCTCACGGCGCTGCGACGCGAGGGGCTGGTCGACCAGGACGAGCGGACCGGCATGTGGATGCCGGGGCCCGAGCTGTATCTGATGGGCAGCGTCGCCGCCGCCCGCTATGACATCACCGAGATCGGGCGGGACATCGTCCGTTCGCTGGCCGTGCGCACCGAGGAGAGTGCGTTCCTCTCGGCGCGGCGCGGTGACGAGACCGTCTGCCTGGTCAACGAGGAGGGCAGCTTCCCGATCCGCTCGTTCGTCCTGAGCGAGGGCGTGCGCTTCCCGTTGGGCGTCGCGTCGGCGGGGCTGGCGATCCTGTCGTTCCTGCCGCCCCACGATGTGGACGCGTACTTCGAGCGGCATCCCGAGCTGGCGCAGCGGTGGGGCGCCGCGCACGGCGAGAAGCGGCTGCGCCGCCGGCTGGGCGAGACCCAGGAGCGAGGCTATTCGGTCAACCCGGGCCTGATCGTCGAGGGCAGCTACGGCATCGGGGCGGCGGTGTTCTCCCGCGAGGGCGCGCCGCAGTGGGCGCTGAGCCTGACCGGGGTGCAGTTCCGGTTCGGCCCGGACCGCCTGCCCGAGCTCGGCCGCACACTGCTCGCCCACGCGCACCAGCTCACCTCCCGGATCGCCTCGGCGCGGCGCTGACCGTCATCGGCCCGCGGCGTCCTCGATCGCGTCGGCGATCAGCGGGGCGACCGCATCCGCGCCGGCCGGCGACATCACGACCGTGTAGTGGTTGAACTCCTCGCGCCGCGTGTGGGCCACTCCCGGATGCGCGGCCAGCACCTGCTCCAGATGTGCGGGGCTGTACAGTCCCGGCGGCTCGTTCTGCAGCCCGCGGGGCACGGTCACCAGCCGTGTCGGCGGGCCGGGTGCGGCGAGGGCGGCCGGCAGCGCGGTGCCGGTGTTCATGTCGACGGTGTCGTCCACGACCGTGCGATAGGCGGTGGCGGGCGAGAGCGACCCGTGCCCGTTGTCGACCAGATCGTAGGCCAGATACTGTTCGAGCTCCGCCGTCCAGTCCTCGGCGAACGCCGGATGCGCCCGCCAGAAGTCGAGGTACTCCGCCGTCGAGGCGAACGTCATGTCCAGCCGGGCCGCGGTCGGACCGAGGATGTGTGCCACGAGCGCCTGCGGGTCCAGACCCGCCGGCACGTCCAGCGGCATTCCGCCGTCGATGAGCACGAGCTCGGCGACCCGGTCGGGGTGCAGGTGGGCGAACACCACGGCCACGAAGGCGCCCATCGAGTGCCCGACCACGACCGTGCGCGCGATGCCGAGGTGATCCAGCACCGCAGCCAGATCGGCGGCGTGGGCCGCCATCCCGGCCGGCCCCTGCACCGTGCTGCTGCGGCCGCGACCGCGAAGATCGGGGGCGATCAGCCGCACGCCGGGCAGCCGGTCGGCCACGAACGGCCAGGCCAGATGCGAGGCGGTCACCCCGTGCACCAGCAGAGCGGTGGGCGCGTCCGGGGCGTCGGCCTCCCAGATGCCGACGCGCAGCATCCCCCCGTCGACGGGAACGTCGATCGTGGTGCGGGTGCGGACGCTCACCGGGCGGTCCATCCGCCGTCGATGGTGTACGAGGCGCCGGTGACCATGCCGGCGGTGTCGCCGACCAGCCAGCCGACCAGGGATGCGACCTCTTCCGGCTCGACCAGCCGTTTGACGGCCGTCTCGGTGAGCATGATCTTCTCCACCACCTCGGATTCCGGGATGCCGTGGGTGCGCGCCTGGTCGGAGATCTGCTTCTGCACCAGTGCGGTGCGCACGTACGACGGGTTCACGCAGTTGCTGGTCACGCCGTGCTCGGCGCCCTCCAGCGCGGTGACCTTCGACAGCCCCTCCAGACCGTGCTTGGCGGTGACGTAGGCGACCTTGAACGGGCTGGCGCGCAGTCCGTGCGCGCTGGAGATGTTGACGATGCGCCCCCAGCCGCGCGCGTACATGCCCGGCAGCACCGCGCGGATCAGCAGGAACGGCGACTCGAGCATGAGCCGCTGGATCAGTCGGAAGGTGTCGGGGTCGAAGTCGGCGATCGGCGCCACCCGCTGGATGCCCGCGTTGTTCACGAGGATGTCGGCGTCCAGCGAGATCTCGTCCAGCGCGCGCGTGTCGGACAGGTCGACGGCCCACGCCTCGCCGCCGATCTCGGATGCCGCGGCCTGCGCCGCGTCGGCATCGAGGTCGGCGACCACGACGTGGGCGCCCCGCGCGGCCAGTTGCCGCGCGCAGGCCAGGCCGATGCCGCCGGCGCCGCCGGTGACGATCGCGCGCCGATCCTTCAGATCGTGCTGGGTCATGGCGTGTCCCCTTCTGTCCGGGCGCTGCGGGGTGCGAGCGCGTTGTGGATGAATCGCATCATGTCCTCGAAGACGTCGTCCGGCAGCTGATCCGGTCCGTGTCCGTCGGCGTCGCGCTCCCACAGCAGGAAGCGCATGCCGATCAGCTCGCCCATGCCCATCAGCGCCCAGGCGCTGACGCCCGGGTCCAGGGCGGGATCGATGTCGCCCACCTCCTGCGCACGACGCAGGCCCTGCTCGTACCCTTCGACGATGCGGGTGTAGTGCAGCCGCAGCATCTCGGGTGAGACGAACTCGGCCTCCCGCACGATCCGGTAGAGGGCCGGGTGGGCGGCGGTGAAGCGGAAGAACCCGGCGAAGCCGGCCCGCTCCGCGTCCAGGCGGCTCCCGGCATCCGCCATGGCCTGTGCCATCGAGTGACGCACACGCTGGTTCAGGTCGACCACCAGGTCCTCGAAGATCTTCTTCTTGCTGTCGAAGTAGAGGTAGAAGGTCCCGAGGCCGATGCCGGCGCGCTCGGTGATCTTGACGATGGATGCCTCGTGGTACCCCTGCGCGGCGAACACCTCCTCCGCGGCCTCCAGCAGCCGGCGGCGGGTGGCCTCGCCGCGCTTGGTCAGCGGTCGGCCGGTGGCCGGCGAGACGTTCTCCACCGGCAGGACCTGCTCGTCGTTCATGGTCATGGGGCTCCCTCCGCCACCAGGTCGAGCGCGCGTTCGCGCAGCCGCGACCGGGCGAGCTTGTCGATCGCCGAGCGCGGCAGCGCCTCGACGATCTCGATCCGGACCGGCACCTTGAAGGCGGCCAGCCGCGCGCGGGCATGGGCGAACAGCTCATCGGACGCGCACTGCGCGCCGTCGACCAGTTCGACGAAGGCGACGCCGCGCTCGCCCCACACCCGGTCGGGCACGCCCACGACCGACGCGGCGGCCACGAGCGGATGCGTGCACAGCGCGCGCTCCACCTCGGCGGGTGCGATGTTCTCGCCGCCGGAGATGTAGATGTCCTTCAGTCTGTCGATCACGCGATAGGCGCCGTCGGCATCGCGATGCACCAGGTCGCCGCTGCGCAGCCACCCGGCCCGCAGCGCCCGGGATGTGGCCGCCTGATCACCGAGGTAGCCGGCGAACACGCTCGGGCCGTGCACCCACAGCTCGCCCGTCGCCTCGCCATCCAGGACGAGCCCGCTCTCCACGTCTCGCAGCTGCACGTCCACGTGCGGATAGGGCCGTCCCACGGTGCCCACGCCGCCCCCGCCGGGCGCGACGGTGAGCACGTTGGGCGCGGCCTCGGTCATTCCGTACCCCTGCAGCAGCTCGACGCCGCGTCCGGCCCAGGCGTCGAACAGGTCGGGGGCCATCATCGCGCCGCCGACCTGCGCGATCCGCAGGCTCGACAGGTCGCTGGAGGCGAACCGCGGGTCGTCGGCGAGCAGCCGGTACTGGGTGGGCACGCCCATCAGGGCCGTGATCCGGCGGTCCTCGATCAGGTGCAGCACCCGATCGGGCTGGAATGAGCGCTCCAGCACGACGGTGGCGCCGGTCCACCAGGCCAGCAGCGGCTGCACGTTCCAGGCGGCGACATGGAATTGCGGCAGCATCCCGAGGACCACGTCCTGCGCCGTCAGCTGCAGCACTCCCGACAGCGCCAGATTGTTCCAGAAGCAGTTCGCGTGGGTGAGCATCACCCCCTTGGGCATGCCCTCGCTGCCGGAGGTGAAGATCACGAGCGCGACGTCGTCGTCGCGCACGTGCAGGCGTGCGGCGGGCGGGCCGAACCGCGGCAGTCGCGCGGGCGTGCGGGTCTCGACCCCGGTAACCCCGAGCATCGCGACCGGCGCGGGTCGCCGCATCCGGTCGCGTGCGTCTGCGGCCAGTCCCGCGTAGTCCTCTTCGATCAGCAGCAGGTGGGGCGCCGCCCGATCCAGCACGGGGGCCAGTTCGCCGGCGGTGAGGCGCCACGACAGCGGAATGAACGCGATGCCGGTCTGCGCGCACGCGAAGAACGCGACGACGTGGTCGATCGAGTTGCCCGAGACCGTCGCGATGCGATCGCCCGGGCGATACCCGGCCTCCCGCAGCCGCTCGGCCAGTGCCGCCACGCGCTGCTGCAGTCGCCCGTACGTGATCGTCACGCCGCGGTCATCGATCGCGATCGCCGCCGGCGTCGCGTCGGCGCGGTCGTCCAGCCACCGGCCGATCGTGTGCGGCTCGTCGGCGGGCTGCAGCATCCCGTCCATCGCGGTCACGACGGCACCTGCTCATCGAGGGACGGCTCCGGCGCCCCGTCGCGCGTGCCGGCCGCGGCCCGACGGCGGGCACGGCGGCGCACCATGCCGTCGAGGGTGCCGGCGATCCCTCCGGGCAGGAACATGACCACGATGATGAACAGTACGCCCAGCAGGAACAGCGGCTCGGACAGCGGCACCCGCAGCACATCCGGCAGCGACCCGATCGCCTCGGACCGGGCCAGGACCGTCAGGCGCTGGTCGAGCAACGTGTACACGACACCGCCGACGACCGCGCCCCAGCGGAAGCCGACCCCGCCGAGCACCACCATCACCAGGATCGTGATCGTGAGGTCGGCCGAGACCGCCTGCGGCTGGGTGCCGGTCTGCAGCAGCATGTACGCCACGCCGGCCAGCGAGGCGCCCACCGCGGCGGCGGCGAAGACGATGAGCTTGGCGAGGTAGGGGCTCAGGCCCAGCACCCGCACCCGCAGCTCGTTCTCGCGCGTCGCCTCGGCCAGATGCCCCAGGCGGGAGCGGTCGATCCACAGGGCGATGAGGTAGACGATCACCACCATGCCGAGCACGACCCAGTACAGATTGCGCGTGTGGACGACGCCGACCAAGGAGTCCGGCACGTGCGCGGTGGGCAGGTTCAGGCCCTCCTCGCCGCCGGTGATCTGGGCGTTGCGGCGCACGAGCAGCGACACGGCCTGGGCGAAGGCGAGGGTGACCATCGCGAACGGGATGCCGGTGACCCGCAGGCTGATCGCTCCGGTCACCACTGCGATCACCAGCCCCCCGAGGACGGCGATGAGGATCCCCGGCCACAGCGGCACCTGCGCATACTCCAGGGCGAGGCCCAGCGCGTATGCGCCGACGCCGAAGTAGAGGGCGTGGCCGAAGGAGAGGAGCCCACTCGTGCCCAGCAGCATGTTGTACGAGAGCGCGAGCGCGGCGTACACCATGCACAGCGACAGCAGCGCGAGGGTGCCGGGCGTGTAGGTGGGGCCGGGAAGCACGCCGGGGATGCTGAGGTTCAGCAACGGCAGGATCGCCAGGACGACGACCACCACGACACCCAGGAGCACGGGCCAGAGCGCGCGGAGCGGGCGCATGGAACGGGGTGCCGGGGTCATGCCGCCCTCCCCATCAGTCCGCGCGGCCGCACCAGGAGCACGACGGCCAGGAGGACCACGACGATGAAGTCGCCGGTGCCCGCGAGGTAGAAGTTGGCGAACTGCTGCAGCACGGCGACGAGCACCGACGCGATGGCAGCGCCGGGCAGCGATCCGAGGCCGCCGATGATCGTGACGATGAACGCGAAGATCAGCAGCGTCTGACCCAGGCCGGATGAGACGTAGCCGGCCCAATGCGCGGCCAGGATGCCGCCGATCCCGGCGGCCGCTCCCCCGATGGCGAACACGAGCGTGAACGAGCGCCGCACATCGATGCCCAGGGCGGTGACCATCGCGCGGTTCTCCACGCCGGCCCGGATGATGATGCCGTGCCGGGTCCGGCGCAGGAACAGCACCAGCGCGGCGAGCACGACGACGGCGGTCACGATCAGCACCCAGTACACGTTCGGGATCTTCGCGCCCAGCACCGCAGTGGTGCGGCTGAGCCAGCTCGGCCCGCTGATGTAGATGGCGTCCGTCCCCCAGATGCCGTCGAACAGGGCGATCGCGGCGAACGAGAGCCCGACCGTGACCAGCACCTGCTCGATGTGCCGTTCGTACAGCGGCCGGATGAGGACGAGTTCGGTGAGCGCGGCGAAGGCGGCGCCGACGAGCGCGCCCACCAGCAGCGAGAGGAGGAACCCGCCCCACGAGCCGGCGTCGAGGCGACGGGCGACCTCCCATCCGATGAAGGCGCTGAACGAGAGGAACACGCCGTGCGCGAAGTTCAGCACGTGCATGAGACCGTAGATCAGGCTCAGTCCGGACGAGACGAGGAAGTACAGGGCGCCCAGGCCCACGCCCGTGATCAGGGCCAGGATGATGCTGCTCATGCGTCGGCCCCGTCCAGGGGAATGCCGTCCACGTGCACGCCCAGCAGGCGGCGCGTCATTCCCGGGTCGTCGAGGATGGCGGCGGCCGGCCCGGTGTGCACCACACGGCCGCCGGCGATGACCACGGCATCGCCGGCCAGACGGCGCACGACCTCGAGGTTCTGCTCGACCAGCAGGATGGGCACGGTCTTGGCCGCCTCTTCGAGCGCCTCGGCGACCTCGGCGACGATCTTGGGGGCCAGACCCTTGGTCGGCTCGTCGACGAGCAGGATGCGGTTCTCGTTCAGCAGGGCACGGGCAACCGAGACCATCTGCTGCTGGCCGCCCGAGAGCGTGCCGGCCCGCTGGGCGCGCCGCGCGACCAGGTCGGGGAACAGCGCGGCGACCAGATCTCGCCGCGGGTGGCGTCCCCGCTCGGCCAGAGCGAGGTTCTCGGCGACGGTGAGCCCGGCGAACACCTCGCGGTCTTCCGGCACGTAGCCGACCCCTCGTCCGGCGATGCGATGGGTGAGCAGACCGTCGATGCGCTCCCCCGCCAGGCGCACCTCGCCGTGGCGCTGGATGAGCCCCATGATCGCCCGCAGCGTCGAGGTCTTGCCCACGCCGTTGCGCCCGAGCAGGGCGGTGATGCCGTGCGCGGGCACGTCGAACGTGACATCCTCGACCACCTGCTGCCCGGCGATCGAGGCCCGCAGGCCACGCACCCGGAGGATGACGTCGGCGGTCATGCCGCACTTCCGAGGTAGGCGCTCTGCACGAGCGGGTCGGCCATGATGCGCTGCGGGGTGTCGAACGCGATGACCTCGCCGAAGTACAGCACGGCGACCTTCTCCACCAGGCCCATCAGCACGTCGATGTGGTGCTCGACCATCAGCAGCGTGCAGCCGGTCTCGCGGTGGAAGGTGCGGATGCTGTCGACCAGGCCCGGCACGTCGCCGGAGGCAACCCCGGCCATCGGCTCGTCCAGCAGCACGGTACGCGGACGGACGGCCAGCAGCACGGCGATCTCGAGCTTGCGCTTGTCGCCGTGCGAGATGTCTCCGGCCGGCGACTGCGCCTTGTGGTCCAGTCCCACCGCACGCAGCGTGTCCCACGCCAGGCCGGTGGCGGCATCCGAGCGCCGCGGGAAGCGGATCAGCGAGTAGCTGCCGCCGGCGGCGGCCTGGGCCGCCAGCCGCACGTTCTCGAGCACCGTGAGCCGCGGGAACAGACTGGATGTCTGGAAGGTCCGCCCCAATCCCGCCCGCGCGCGCTGGGCGACCGACATCCGGGTGACGTCGGTGCCGTCCATCTCGATGCGGCCCGCGGTGGGGCGCACGATACCGGAGACCGCGTTGAACAGCGTCGTCTTCCCGGCGCCGTTCGGCCCGATGACGCCGATCAGCGCCCCGGAGTCGACCGCGAGGTCGACGTCCTTCAGGATGGTCGCTCCGCCGATCTGCAGGCCGAGGCCCGAGATCCGCAGGGCGGGCGGGATGGGAGCGGTCATGCTACTTCTTCGCCTCGGCGGGGGTGACCTCGTCGGCCGGGACGGCGGCCACCAGCTCCGGTGCGAACGAGCCGTCCTTCGCGACCAGCTTGGCCTGGTACATCTCCTGCAGCAGCGCGTGGTCCGAGGCGCGCACCGTCGTCTTGCCCTTGGGGCCGTCGAAGCTGAAGCCCTCCAGCGCCTTGACCATGGCATCCACGTCGCCCTTGCCCTCCTTGACGGCGTGGACGAGCATGATGGCCGCGTTGAAGCCGTCCGGGCTGAAAAGATCCGGGGTGCCGCCGGCCTTGGTGATCATCTCGATCATCGTCTTGTTCACGTCGTTGTCGTTCGCGCCCGGGAAGTAGTAGCTGAGGAAGTTGATCTTCTCGCTGGCTTCGCCGTAGGCGCCGAACGTCGGCGAGTCGCCGAGGCCGGTGACCACCGGGATGGATTCGAGCACGCCCTGCTGCGACAGCGCCTGCCACATCGCCCCACTGGTCGCTCCCGCCCACGCCACGAACACGAGATCGGGCTTGGACTGCAGGATCTGCTGGGCGAACGGGGTGAACTCCGTCGCGTCCTCGGGCACGAGCACCGAGTTCACGGTGGCGCCCTTCGCGCCGAGGATCGCCTTCACGGCCGCCTCGTTGCCCTGGCCGAACGCGCTGTTCTGCGCGAACACGGTGATCTTCTTGCCCGAGATGTCGTCCAGGAACGTGCCCGCGGTGGCGACGTCCTGCGCGCTCTGCCGACCGGAGCGGAACGTGTACGCGTTCACGCCGGTGATCGCATCGGCGGCGGCCGGCCCCGAGATGAACAGGACCTTGTTCTGCGCGGCCTGCTCGGCCACCGCCAGAGCCACCCCCGAGGACGCGCTGCCCATCAGGATCTTCGTGCCCTTGCCGATGAGGTCCTTGGCCGCCGTGACGGCGGTGTCGGGGTCGCCCGCGTCGTCGCGGTAGTCGATGTCCAGCTTCATCCCGTCGACGGCGCCGGTGCCGTCGGTGGCATAGTCCAGGCCCGCCTTGAAGGCGTCCAGGTACTGGCTGCCGTAGCCGGCCAGCGCCCCGGTCTCGCTCGTGATCACGCCCACGCTGATGGCGCTGGGCGCGCTGCCCTTGGCGTCGCCCTCGTCCGAGACGGACGGCGCACAGGCGGCGAGTACGACCACCGCCGTTGCCGTGATCGCTCCGAGGAGCAGCCTCGTCTTCTTGATTCGCATGTGACTGCCTTTCGCCGTTGAAGGTGCATTTATGAAACCCGATTCAGGTAGTAGGAATGCTAGGGACGCAGCATCCCGCTGTCAACCTGGACCCCGGTTTGATTCGCACGTTATATATCTGGGGTATATACTTTGGGGATGCCCCGCTCCCACGACATCGCAGAGATCGTCACGGCCGCGCACACCCTGACCCGGCTTGCAGCCCTGCAGACCAAGAACGATTCGCCGGCCGCGAAGTGGCGGGCACTCAGCGTGCTGAGCACCGACGGTCCCCTGCGCCTGGGCGCCCTGGCCACCGCGTCACGAACCACCCAGCCCGGGATGACCAAGCTCGTCGGTGCGATGGAGAAGGAAGGGCTGGTGCGCCGCGACGGCGATCCGTCGGATTCGCGCGCCACCGTGATCAGCGTCACCGCGCAGGGGCGGACGGCGCTGGCCGACTGGCGGCTCGAGCTGCGTGACGCCCTGATGCCGCTGTTCGCCGATCTCGGCGACGACGAGTGGGCCACCCTGTCGCGGGCCGCCCGCATCCTCACATCCCACACCACCCCGCAAGGAGCTGCCGAATGAGTGCGAAACCCGCTACCGGATCCATCTGGCGTCAGCCGGCCCAAGTATGGGCGGTCGCGTTCGCATGTGTGGTGGCCTTCATGGGCATCGGCCTGGTCGACCCGATCCTCCCGGCGATCGCCGAGTCGCTGAAGGCCGACGCGGTCCAGACCGAGCTGCTGTTCACGAGCTACCTGCTGGTGACCGGCGCCGCCATGCTGATCACGAGCTGGATCTCCAGCCGCATCGGCGCGAAGGCGACCCTCCTGGCCGGGCTCGGGCTGATCGTGGTGTTCGCCCTGTTCTGCGCGCTCAGCGGCAGCGTGGATGCGATCATCGGATTCCGCGCCGGGTGGGGGCTCGGCAACGCGCTGTTCATCTCCACCGCCCTGGCGACCATCGTCGGCGCCGCCAGCGGTGGCAGCGAAGCCGCGATCATCCTCTACGAGGCCGCACTCGGCATCGGCATCGCCATCGGCCCGCTCCTGGGCGGCCTGCTCGGCGAGGTGAGCTGGCGCGGACCGTTCTTCGGCGTGGTCGTGCTCATGGCCGTCGCGTTCATCGCCGTGATGCTCCTCGTGCGCTCCGGCACGTCCGAGAAGCGCGCGCCGATGCCGCTGTCGGCGCCGTTCCGCGCTCTGCGCACGCCGGCGCTGGCGATCCTGGCCATCGCGGCCCTGTTCTACAACATCGGCTTCTTCGTCCTCCTCGCCTTCTCGCCGTTCCCGCTCGGCTTCTCGGCGATGGGCATCGGCCTCACGTTCTTCGGCTGGGGCGTGGCGCTGGCACTCACCAGCGTCTGGGTCGCCCCGATCCTGCTGCACCGCTTGGGCCGCAGCGCCGTGATGCTGACGATCCTGCCGCTGCTGGCCGCCGACCTCGTGGTCGCCGGACTCCTCGTGGCCGATCCCACCGCGCTGGTGATCTGCATCATCGTGGGCGGTCTGCTGCTGGGCATCATGAACACGGTCCTCACCGAAGCCGTGATGGAGGCGACCGACCATCCGCGGGCCGTGGCATCCTCGGCCTACTCCGCGGTGCGCTTCATCGGCGGCGCCATCGCCCCGCCGATCGCCGCCCTCCTGTGGCATCAGTTCAACGCGACCGTGCCGTATCTGTTCGCGGCAGCATCCGTGCTGATCGCCACCGTCACCATCGCCCTCGGCCACAAGGTGCTCACGGGCATCGACTCGCACCCGGCCGATGCGCAGGAGGAGGGCGCCGCGGTCCTCATCGGCGACGCCGGCTGAGCCCAGACCGTCGCCGCGCCCGATACTGTGGCGAGATGACCGACTACGACGTCCTCGAAATCGGCGCGCTGGAGCAGTGGCGCGAGTTCTATGGCGGCTTCGCGCCGGCCACGTCCCGCGACGGGCGACGCGTCGTGGACGGCGAGCTGACGATGCAGTACATCGGAATGACCGCCAACGCGTACGAGCCGGGTGAAGAGGCCGGCTACTGGCATCGACACAGCCGGATCGAGGAGCTGTACGTGTTCCTCGCCGGGCAGGGGCAGATGGGCCTGGACGACGATGTCGTCGATGTCGGCCCGGGGAGTGTCGTGCGGGTGGGCCAGGGCGTGTGGCGCACCTGGCGCTGCCTGCCCGAGAGCCCAGGCGAGCTGCGCTGGCTCTGCATCCGAGCCGGCGGCGAGGAGCTTCCAGAGCGCCCGAACGACAGCGAACGCGGGCCCGACCGGCCGATGCCCTGGTGACCGCTGTTCTTGCGGGCAGCGGACGATCAGAGGAACATGAATCCCATAGGGAGTCCCGATGGCTGAAAGTGAAGAGGTCTCGCGGGGCGCTTCCGGATCGGGCGCCGCCGTACGCATCGAGGAGCTGCCGTCGGACGAATGCTGGCGGCTGTTGGGGCACGCGTCCCTGGCGCGTCTGGCATTCGTCGATGCGGACGGCGATCCTGAGATCTATCCGGTGAACTTCCAGACCGACCGCGGAGTCATCCTCATCCGGTCGGCCGATGACGGCAAGGCCCGCTCGATCGCCGCTCATCCCCGGGTCGCCATGGAGGTGGACGGCGGCGCGTTGCGGGTGCGCTGGAGCGTCATCGTCCACGCGACCGCCGAAGTGAGCGCGACCGACGCCGCGGGCCAGCCGCCCACCCCGCCCGACGCGCTCTCGTGGTTCCCGGGCGAGAAGGCGCTCGTGATCAGGCTGATGGTGAGGTCGATCACCGGGAGGAGATTCCTCGTCCCGGCCGGTGTGCGGCTACCCGGCGCGTCCAGCGAATGAGCTGACCCGAACGGCACGTTCCGACGGGCACGACGATGTGGGCGGCCTCGACGCCCGTCGCGACGCCGATGCCGGATGCCCGACGCCCGCGGACACTCCGTCGGTCGCCACGCAGGCGGGGGCTACCCTGTCGACATGCGTCTGCGATCGTTCGGCTCTGGATCCGGGCAGGCTTGCGTCGGTGCTGCTGTGGCTGGTGGCGCTGGCAACCGTCGCCGTGCTGCTGATCGCGGGAGGTCGACCGGCGTTCACCGGACCGGCACCAGGGAAATCTCCGGTCGCCGCCGGACTTGGGGTGCGCCCCCTCGGATTCGAACCGAGAACCCATTGATTAAGAGTCAATTGCTCTGCCGTTGAGCTAGAGGCGCTCAGCTCGCTGCAACAGCGAACCGAGGGTCAACGATAGCATCCGAATCGACACGGTACGAAATCGAGACAGCCCCTCCGGCTATCCTGGGCGGGTGACCATTCCCTGGCCCGAACCGTCCGATCCTGCCGACGCCGCGGCGTCCCATGACGGCGACATCGAGGCGGATCTCGCGCTCGCGATCCGATTGGCCGATGCCGCGGATGCGGCGTCCATGGACCGGTTCGATGCCGCCGATCTGGACGTGCGAGTGAAGGCCGACCACAGTCACGTCACCGAGGCGGATCTGGCCACCGAACGGGTCATCCGCGACATCCTGGACGCCGAGCGTCCCGACGACGGCATCCTCGGCGAGGAGTTCGGGACCGCCGGCAGCACGGCCCGGCAGTGGATCGTCGACCCGATCGACGGCACGGCGAACTATCTCAAGGGCATCCCCATGTGGGCGACCCTGATCGCACTGGCCATCGACGGAGTTCCACACGTGGGCGTGGTCAGTCAGCCGGCGATACGCCGCCGGTGGTGGGCCGCCACCGGGCTCGGCGCCTGGACCAACGGCGCCGACGACAAGCCCTGCCGGCTCGGGGTCTCGTCGGTGGCCCGGCTGGACCAGTCGAGTGTGAGCTTCCAGAGCATCGCCCAGTGGGACGACGCGGGTCGAACCGACGATCTGCTGCGGCTCTCCCGCGCCGTGTGGCGCGACCGCGGCTACGGCGACGCGTGGCCGTACATGATGCTGGCCGAGGGCCGGCTCGAGATGGTGGCCGAGTTCGACGTCAAGGAGTACGACATCGCCGCCCACGTCCCGATCGTGCGCGAGGCCGGCGGCCGCTTCACCGACATCGACGGGGCGGATGCCATCGACAGCCGATCCGCACTGGCGACCAACGGCATCCTCCACGAGGCCTACCTGACGCTGCTGCGTGGGGCGGACGGACGTTGAGCCGTCTCGACCGCGGCAGGATGCTGGGACTCGTCCTTCTGGCCGCGACCCTCGCACTCGCCGGATGTGCCGGCTCCCCCGCCCCCGCGCCCACACCGACCGGCCCCGTGGTCAGCGGGGGAAGTCAGACGCAGGACCCCTCCGCCACCGGCGCGCCGAGTCCGTCTGCCACCCCCGCAGGCCCGCCGACGTGCGCAGGCATCATCCCGGCCGATACCGTCGACGCCTTCACCGAGGCGGGATGGACGTCGCGTGAAGACCCGTTCTACGTCGGCAACATCGAGCTGCCGGACGGGATCCAGTGCACGTGGGGCAACGCGAAGATCGCCAGCGACCAGGTGCAGGTCTTCGGCTGGGCGCCGTTGGACGCCGATCAGGCGCGTGCGGTGAAGGAGGAGCTCCTCGGTTCAGGGTGGAAGGAGTTCGAGGAGAACGGCGCGGTGTACCTCACGGCGACCGGCGACATGGTGATGAACCCCGACGACGACGGCTACGGCATGACCTACCGCCTCGACGACGGCCAGATCACGCTGGCCGATACGCGCCAGGGCCTGCTGCTGATCCAGTGGCCACCGGCCGGCTGACCAGGAGGCCCCGCATGGATCGCTTCGACACCATCGTGATCGGCGCGGGCGTGGCCGGACTCACCGCCGCCCGCCTGCTGTCCGGTGCGGGCCGTCGGGTCGTGGTGCTCGAAGCCCGCGCGCGTATCGGAGGCCGCGTGTGGACCGACCGCACCGACGGGCTGGTGACGGACCTCGGCGCCTCGTGGATCCACGGCACCACCGACAGCCCGGTGGCGGAGGCTGCACGGGCGTTCGGGATGAGGATGCTGGAGTTCACCGTCGGCAGCTATCAGCCCGACAGCCGCCCGATCGCGTACTACTCCCCCGACGGGCAGCGACTCGGCGACGCCGAGGCGCGGCGCTTCGCCGACGACATCCGGGCGGTGGATGCTGCGCTCGCGCACGCCGTGGCCGCCTCGGATGACGCCGACTCGTACCGCGACGTGACCGAGGTGGCGCTGGCCCGCCAGCCATGGGATCAGGAACGTGCGCAGCGCGTGCGGGAGTATCTCCAGCACCGCACCGAGGAGCAGTACGGGGCCTGGATCGAAGACCTCGCCGCGCACGGCCTGGACGACGACGTCCCGAACGGCGACGAGGTGATCTTCCCGGACGGCTACGACCGCCTGCCCGCACGGCTGGCGGCGGGCCTCGACATCCGCCTCGAGCACATCGTGACCCACCTGGACTGGTCCGTCGACGGCGTGACGGTCACCACCGGGCGAGGATCGTTCACCGCCGACGACGCCGTCGTGGCGGTGCCGGTCGGCGTGCTGCACTCGGGAGACCTGGTCATCGACCCGCCGCTGCCGGACCCGGTCGGCAGTGCGCTGGGACGCCTGGAGATGAACGCGTTCGAGAAGGTGGTCCTGCGGTTCCCGACGGCCTTCTGGGACAAGGATGTCTACGCCATCCGCCAGCAGGGAGCCCAGGGCGCCTGGTGGCACTCCTGGTACGACCTGACCGCCGTCGATGGCACGCCCTCGCTGCTGACGTTCGCGGCGGGTCCGGCGGCGGTCCAGACGCGCGGCTGGACCGAGGATCGGGTGGTCGCCTCGGTGCTCGCCCAGCTGCGCCGGCTGTACGGCGACCGCGTACCGCAGCCGACGCATGCGCACGTCACGTCCTGGCAGGACGACCCGTTCGCGCGCGGCGCGTACGCCTACATGCCGGTCGGCTCCCGGTTGGCCGACCACGACGATCTGGCGACGCCGATCGCCGGGGTGCTGCACCTGGCCGGCGAGGCGACCTGGGGCGACGACCCCGCGACGGTGACGGCCGCCCTGTGCTCGGGCCACCGTGCGGCGGCGAACATCCTGGGGCGGTCGATCCCGATCAGCGCGCTCTGGGCCGAGAGCTGAGGCGACAACGCGAAGCCCCTCGATCCCGATGTCTCCATGGGGTCGAGGGGCTTCCTCCGTATGACAGCGGCATCGTGGAGATGGGGGGAATCGAACCCCCGTCCATCGCTGAGTCTCCACGCCTTCTCCGGGCGCAGTCTGTGCAGGCGTTCTGCTCGGCTCCGACCTTTGTCACAGACACCTAAGTCGACGAGCCCAGCCTGGAAAGAGTCCCGCACGACGTCCAGACGCCGTCGTGCAGCAAGATCCCTAGATGACGCCAGGGTCCGTGTCGGGATCGACCACGGTCTGACGGACTATCGGGCTCGCTTACGCAGCGAGGGCGAAGTCAGTGCGCTTAGAGTTGGCACTTATTGGTTTTGCAGGGAGCGTTCACGAGATAACCCTGCATCCTCGGCCCGCTTCTCGTGGATTCACAGGCGATGTCGAAACCGATCATCCCCGTGTGCTCGCAATGAGCTGGTGCTCGCAAGGAGCGGCCGCTGTCACACTGTGGAGTTTCCAAGACCGGATGCCGCGGCATCCGAGCGTCTCAGCATACAACGTGACAGCGACATCCGACATTCCCGTCGCACCCGCGCCCCGGCCGCCTCCCGTAGGCTTCGTGCATGACCGAGGTCAGCATCACCGTCCGCGGCGAGCACGAAGTGCTGCACGCACCGGAAGAAGCCGTCGCCCACATCGCCGTGCGTGCCGAGGGAGCCGAACGCGGCGCCGTCGTCGAGCGGATCGCCGCACTGTCCGCGCCGATCCGCGACGGGCTCGCCGCGCGGAAGGATGCCGGTGGCCTGTCGGACTGGTCCAGTCAGCGCGTCGCGGTCTGGGCTGAGCGCCCCTGGAACCCCGAGGGCAGACAGCTGGCGGTCGTGCATCATGCCGCCGTGCAGATCAGCGCGACGTTCACCGACTTCACCGCACTGAGCTGGTGGGTCAGCCAGGTGGCCGAGCAGGACGGCGTGCACGTCGGCGACATCGACTGGCGACTCACCCGTGACACCGAGGCGGCGCTGGAACGAGAGGTGGCCGCGCAGGCCGTGCGCGTCGCCGTCGAACGGGCGACCGCGTACGCTCAGGCTCTCGGCCTGACCGAGGTGGTTCCCGTCCAGATCGCGGACGTCGGACTGCTCGGCCGCAGCGCCCCGGCCCCGCTGCGCGCGGCCCGCGCATCATTCTCGGCAGACGCCGCACCGCCGAGTCTGGACTTCCAGGCCGAGGACATCGTCGTCTCCGCGGCCGTCGAGGCGAGGTTCACCGCGCGATGAATCCGCCCGCCGCAGTCCCGCCCGCCGCCGCTCGGCTCACCCCGCGCCCGGGGATGGCCGAGCGCCTGTCCCGCATGATCCAGCTGCCCACGGTCTCGGCCGAGCTCGAACAGCGCGGCATGGCGCCCTTCGACGCGTTCGTCGCCCTCATCGGCGAGCTGTACCCGCTCGTGCACGCGCATCTCGAGCTGAGCCGGCACACCGAGCTCGGCCTCCTCTTCCGCTGGCGGGGTCGTCGCTCCGCCGCCGACGGTCCGCTGGTGCTGATGGCGCACTACGACGTCGTGCCGGTGGACGAGTCGGACCCGTGGACGCATCCGCCGTTCGAGGGCCACGTCGAGGGCGGGTGGGTCTATGGCCGGGGCACGCTCGATGACAAGGGTCCGCTGCTGGTCATCCTGGAGGCGGTCGAGAATCTGCTGGCCGCCGGCTTCCGCCCGGCCCGTGACGTGTGCCTGTCCTTCGGCGGGAACGAGGAGACGTTCGGCGCCGCCGCCCGCGAGATCGCGGCATCCTTCCACACCGCCGGCGAACTGCCCTGGCTCGTGCTGGACGAGGGCGGCGCCGTCGTCGACGCCCCGCTGCCGTTCGTCACCGGCGACGCCGCCATGATCGGCGTCGCCGAGAAGGGCGTGCTGACCCTGCGTCTGTCCGCCCGGGGCGAGGGAGGACACGCCTCGGCCCCGCCGCCGATGACCGCGGTGCGACGCATCGGCCGGGCCGTGCAACGGCTGGATGCCGGCACGTTCCGGCCGCACGCCCCGACGGCGATCACGCGCATGCTCGGCGTGTTCGCACGCCGTGCCCGGGGCGCCGGGCGGCCGTTGTACCGGCTGCTGGCCGCGGCACCCTGGCTGGCCGCCCGGGTGTTCGCCCGGATGGGGGGCGAGACCGCGGCATTCGTGCGGACGACCGTGGCCGCCACCATGGCGGCCGGCGGCACCGCGGCGAACGTGCTGCCGTCCCAGGCGTCCGCCACGGTCAATCTGCGGATCGCGATCGGCGAGACGGTCGAGGCGACCGTGGCCCGCGTGCGGCGGCGCATCGCCGATCCGAAGGTCGAGGTGACCGTGATCGAGGGTGACGAGCCGTCCCCGGAGTCGGCCGTCGACAATGCGCAGTTCGCGGCCCTGGCCGGCGCGCTGCGCGCGTCCTATCCGGACGCGGAGGCGGTGCCGTACATCATGATGCAGGCCAGCGACTCGCGCCACTTCCACCGCTTCTCCCCCGCCGTGTACCGGTTCGCCCCGCTGCGGATGTCGGCCGCGCAGCGGGCGAGCATCCACGGTGTGGACGAGCGGGTCGAGATCGCGTCGCTGGAGGCCGGAGAGCGGTTCCATCGCGCGCTCATCGAAGCGCTAGAGTGAGCCGACCCGAATCCCGCTGCAAAGGAGCACGATGACGCAACGCGTCGCGCCCGGTCGCGTCTCGCTCGGCATGCTGATGGGCGTCGTCGGCTTCCTCGCCTTCGTCGAGTTCACCAGCGGCGTGCTGCAGGGCTACTACACGCCGATGCTCACCGACATCGCCCGCCACCTGCACATCCACGACGCCGACGTGAACTGGCTGGAAGGCACCCAGCTGATGCTGTCGGCGCTGGTGGTGCCGGCGTTCGCGAAGCTGGGCGACATGATCGGGCACCGGCGGATGCTGCTGATCTCGACCGCCGTGACCGGGGCGGCATCCCTCGTGCTGCCGTTCACCGACTCGTTCGCGGTGTTCCTGGTCGGCTGGGCGCTGATGGGGTTCTACGTCGTGTGGCTGCCGCTGGAGATCGCGCTGATCTGGTCGCGCGCCCGGCGGATGGAGGGCCGCTCCACGATCACGGCCCGGGCCGCCGGCATCCTGGTGGCGGCGCTGGAGTCCGGGGCGATCATCGGCGCCCTCGTCGGCGGTGCACTGGTGGACGCGCTTCCCCTGTGGATCGTGCTGCTGGTCCCCAGCATCCTGATCATCGTCTGCTTCTTCGTCGTGCTGTGGGGCGTGAAGGAGTCGCCGGAGCCGACCGGCGGGATCTTCGACACCGTTGGACTGGTGCTGATCTCGCTGGCCCTGATCGCGTTCACCGGCGGGCTGAGCATGCTGCGCCTGAACGGCCCGGCCGATCCCCTGTCGTGGGCGGTGGTCGCGATCGGCGTGCTGCTGGTGATCCCGTTCGCGCTGTGGGAGCTGCGCTGCGCCGACCCGCTGATCGACGTGCGGATGTTCCGGTCCCCGGCACTGGGCCCGGTGTTCCTGACGGCGGGGCTGTTCGGTGTCAGCGTGCTGGGCGCCCAGGCGCCGCTGTCGACGTTCGCCCGCACCGATCCGGGCGTCTACGGATTCGGCCTGGGTACCAGCGGCTTCGCCACCTCGCTGATCATCGGCGTGTACCTGATCGCGATGATCGTCGGCGCCCTGACCTACCCTCTGGCCACCCGGCTGGTCGCACCGCGCATCGTGCTGATCGTGGCCGCGGTGCTCGTCGGCGTCGGGTTCCTGCTGTTCCTGCCGCTGCACGGCACGTATCTGCAGGTCATCGTGAACATGGTCGTCGTGGGGATCGGGTCCGGTGCCCTGGTCGCCGCGCTGCCGGCCGCGGCCGCATCCGCCGCGCCGCACACGCAGACCAGCGTCGCGACCGGACTGACCAACTCGGTGAAGACCGTGGGCGGCGCCGTCGCGTCGTGCGTGTTCGGCATCGCGCTCCTGCACGGCGCATCGGGCGCAGTCGCCGACGGCACCGCCGGTTCGTTCTCGGGCTATGTCACGGTCTGGGTGGTGTGCGGCGTGACGGCGCTGGTGGCCGCCGTGCTGCTGCTGTTCGTGCCGAAGACTGCGTTCACCGACGCCGAGACGCCTGTCGCGGATCTGGTGCCGTAGCTAGTCGCCCAGGCGATTCTTCGTGCGCATGGCCCGCTCCGCTTCGCGCTTGTCCTGCCGCTCGCGCAGCGTCTGCCGCTTGTCGAATTCGCGCTTGCCCTTCGCGACCGCGATCTCGACCTTCACCCGGCCGTCGGAGAAGTACAGTCGCAGCGGGACCAGAGTGTACCCGCCGGCCGAGACCGCGTGCGAGAGGCGCACGATCTCCTCTTTGTGCAGCAGCAGCTTGCGGGTGCGCTTGGCGGCGTGGTTGGTCCAATTGCCCTGGAGGTACTGAGGGATGTTCACCGCGTCCAGGAACGCCTCGCCGCCTTCGATGTAGGCGTACCCGTCGGTGAGGGTCGCCCGGCCCTCACGCAGTGACTTCACCTCGGTGCCGGTCAGGACCAGGCCCGCCTCGTAGGTCTTCTCGATGGAGTAGTCGTGCCGCGCGCGACGGTTGGTCGCGACGACCTTCTCCCCGCGTTCGGCGGGCATGAGGGCTCCTCTGGGGTGGGGCGGATGGGTGCGCACGGATGCGGCGGCCGCCCGATCGGCGACAGCCCATCAGTCTAACGCAGCGATCCGCTCCTGCCCGCTCGCGGCATCCCTCGACCTCAGGCGCGCAGCCATCGTCGGATCGCGAAGCCGGCCGAGACCGCGGCGAGAACCACGCCGATGGCGATCATGATGGGGATCACATAGGCGAGGTCCTTCATGTCCACCCAGGTGGTGATGAAGTCCACCCGGGAGCGGAGGTAGCCGTGCACGCCGAACTGCACGCCGGCCCAGATCGCGACAGATGCCAGCACCGAGCCGATCAGGGCGGCGAACACCCCCTCCAGGATGAACGGCGTCTGGATGAATCGGTTGGAGGCGCCCACCAGACGCATGATCCGCAGCTCTCGGCGTCTCGAATAGGCGGACAGGCGGATGGTGGTGGCGATCAGCAGCACGGCCGCGATCAGCATGAGCCCGGCGATGCCGACGGCGATGTAGGTGGCCACGGTGAGCGCCGAGAACAGCGGCTGCAGCAGCTGCATCTGGTCCTGCACCACCTGCACGCCCTTCTTGCCGGCGAACGCCTCGGTGATCACCGCCGAGTTCTCGGGGTCGACGAGGTTGACGTAGAAGCTCGCGCCGAACTGGTCCGGCGAGAGGATGTCCTTGTAGTCGGCGCCGAGCAGCTCCAGGGCGTTCTTGTACGCCTGCTCGGGCGTCTCGTAGCGCACCTTGCTGATCAGCGGCTTCAGCCCCGCGCCGTTCAGCTGGTCGCGCACCGTCTGGATCTGCTTGTCGGTGGCAGCCCCGTCATCACACGTCGCCTCGCGGGCGCCGTCGATGCACATCGTGACCTGCACCTGCGCACGCCCGGTCCAGAAGTCGCGCATGGTGCCGATCTGGGCCTGCATCAGGATGGCCGCGCCGACGAACGTCAGCGACACGAACGTGACCAGCACGATCGAGATGACCATGGAGGCGTTGCGGCGCAGACCGGTCAGGGCCTCGCCGAAGATCAGACCCGCCCTCATCGCGTGGGACCCACTTCGTCGTCGCGCTCATCCAGTCCGAGCCGGTCTGCGAGGCCCAGTTCGTCCACGCCGATCCCGGCGACATCCGCCGCCTCGTCGGACGGCGCTTCGTCCTCGGCATCCTGCTCGGGTGCGGCATCCTGCTCGGGTGCAGCATCCTGCTCGCGTGCGACATCCTGCTCCGGGGCCGGCACCGAGCCGCCCGCTTCGACGGTCTCGCGGTGCACCTCCAGCACCGCGGTGAGAGCCGCGACCGATGCCGCTCCGCGCTCGGGTCCGGGCGCGAGGCTGGGCAGGCTCGAGGTGTCTCCGTAGCCGCCATGCCGTTCGTCGCGGACCATCTCGCCCTGGTGCAGCTCGATCACGCGGCGCTTCATCTGGTCGACGAACCCGGCCTCGTGCGTGGCCATCACCACGGTCGTGCCGGTCTCGTTGATCCGCGCCAGCAGCTGCATGATGTCCACCGAGGTGCCGGGGTCGAGGTTGCCGGTGGGCTCGTCGGCCAGCAGCACCTGCGGGCGGTTGACGATCGCGCGGGCGATCGCGACCCGCTGCTGCTCGCCGCCGGACAGCTCGTGCGGGAGCCGCTTGCCCTTGTCCTGCAGCCCCACCAGTGCGAGCGCCTCGGGCACCGCCTGGCGGATGAAGGCGCGCGACGAGCCGATCACCTGCAGCGCGAACGCCACATTCTGGAAGATCGTCTTGGTCGGCAGCAGCCGGAAGTCCTGGAACACCGCCCCGATGTGGCGCCGGAAGTACGGGACCTTGCGACTGGACAGCATGCGCAGGTCGCGCCCGAGGACGACGACGCGTCCTTCGCTGGGAGTCTCTTCGCGCAGGATCATGCGCAGACAGGTCGATTTGCCGGACCCCGACGGGCCGACGAGGAAGATGAACTCTCCGCGCTGCACCTCGAAGTCGACATCCTGCAGAGCGGGTTTCGCGGTGCCGCGATACCGCTTGGTGACGTTCTCGAACCGGATCATGGCTGTGACAGCCTAAGCGGACGCATGCCGATGCGACCGAGCGACACCCCGCGTGTCAGTCCTCGGTCTTGCGCTTGCGCCACCGGATGCCGGCCGCGATGAAGCCGTCCAGGTCGCCGTCGAACACGGCCTGCGGGTTGTTCACCTCGTGGTCGGTGCGCAGATCCTTGACCATCTGGTACGGGGCCAGCACGTACGAGCGCATCTGGTCGCCCCAGCTGGCGGTGATGGTGCCGGCGAGCTCCTTCTTGGTCGCCGCCTCCTGCTCCTTCTGCAGCAGCAGCAGCCGTGATTGCAGGACGCGCAGCGCGGCGGCGCGGTTCTGGATCTGCGACTTCTCGTTCTGCATCGAGACCACGATCCCGGTCGGCAGGTGGGTGATTCGCACCGCCGAGTCGGTCGTGTTCACCGACTGACCGCCGGGGCCGGACGAGCGGAACACGTCCACGCGCATGTCCGCCTCGGGGATGTCGACCTCGGTCGCCTCCTCCATCAGCGGGATCACCTCGACCGCGGCGAACGAGGTCTGCCGCTTGCCGGCGGAGTTGAACGGGCTCATCCGCACGAGCCTGTGCGTGCCGGCCTCGACGCTCAGGGTGCCGAACGCATACGGCGCGTCCACCTCGAACGTGGCGGACTTGACGCCCGCCTCTTCGGCGTACGAGGTGTCCATCACGGTGACCGGGTACTTGTGCTGCTCGGCCCAGCGCAGATACATCCGCAGGAGCATCTCGGCGAAGTCCGCGGCATCCACTCCCCCGGCTCCGGCGCGGATGGTGACCACCGCCGGCCGCGCGTCGTACTCGCCGTCCAGCAGGGTCTGCACTTCGAGCTGGCCGATGACCTCGCCCAGGGACGCCAGTTCGGCACGCGCCTCTGCGGCGGAGGCCTCGTCGTCCATCTCGTTGGCGAGTTCGATCAGCACCTCGAGGTCGTCCAGTCGTCGCCGGATCGCGGTGATCCGGGCCAGTTCGGACTGGCGGTGGCTGAGCGCGCTCGTCACCTGCTGCGCGCGGGCCGGGTCGTCCCACAGGTCGGGAACCCCCGCCTCTTCGCTCAGCCGGGCGATGTCCGACTCGAGCTGCGGCACGTCGACCACCGCCTGGATATCGGCGAAGGTGGAGCGCAGGGCCTGGATGTCGGCAGACAGATCGAGTTCGAGCATGGCACTCCAGACTAACGTGGATGCGGTGACCGGCGATTCCCCTCCTCTGCGCGTGGGGTCGGTCCTGTGGCGCTTCGGTCCGATGATCTACGGTCCGACCCTGCTGTTCTCGCTCGGCGAGGGTGCCGTGCTGCCGCTGATCCCGGTCATCGCCTCGCAGCTGGGGGCCGGCGTTGCTCTGGCCGCCTTGGTGTCCTCCGCGCTCGTGGTGGGGCAGCTGTGCGGCAATCTCCCCGCCGGGTGGGCGGTCGCCAGGATCGGCGAGCGGATGACGATGGTCATCGGCGGATCTGCGGCGATCGCGGCCAGCGCCGCACTGCTGGCAGCGCCGAACCTCGGCACCCTCACCATCGCGGTGTTCATCCTGGGCTTCTGCGCGGCCGTGTTCGGGCTGGCCCGCCACTCGTTCATGACCACCCGCATCCCGCTGGCATTCCGCGCCCGCGCGCTGTCGCTGCTGGGCGGATCCTTCCGGCTCGGAGTGTTCATCGGTCCGTTCGTCGCCGCCGGCCTGCTCGGCGTGTTCGGCGACGAGCACTCCGCGATCTGGTTCGCGCTGGTGTGCCTGGTCGGGGTCGTGCTGCTCGTGCTGCTCGGCCCCGATCCGGAGAAGGATGCCGCGGCCGCCCTGGCACGAACCCATGCGCCGTCCGATCCACTGCTCGACGAGGACACCGGCGAGACCATCACGGGTCCGGTCCGGGTGACGCGGCCGGGGTCGCCCGGCGTGTTCCGCACCATGTGGGAGCACCGCCACTCGCTCTCGCGCCTCGGCGTGGCCGCCGCGGCCCTGTCGGCGACGCGGTCGGCGCGCCAGGTGGTGCTGCCGCTGTGGGGCGTGTCGATCGGGCTGGATGCGCAGACGATCGCGGTCGTGGTCGGCGTGTCGGGCGCGCTGGACTTCGCGCTGTTCTATGCAAGCGGGCAGGTGATGGACCGATTCGGCCGGCTGTGGGCCGCCCTGCCGGCGATGCTGATCATGGGCGCGGGATTCATCGCCCTCGCCTTCACCCACGATCTGCCCGAGGCCGCCATGTGGTACGCCCTGTTCGCGGCGGGCCTGGGGGTCGGAAACGGCATGTCCAGCGGCATCCTGATGACCCTCGGCGCGGATCTGGCCCCACAGGCCGACCCGGCCGCGTTCCTCGGTTCCTGGCGCACGCTGACCGATGCCGGCGGAGCGGCGGCCCCGCTGATGGTCTCGGCCCTGACCGCCGTGTGGTCGCTGTCGCTGGCAACCGGCGCCGTCGGCGTGTTCGCTCTGCTGGGCGCGGTCGGGTTCCTGCGCTGGATTCCCCGGTTCGTCCCGCACGAGCGGCAGAAGTCACCTCCGCGCTGAGCGCTACTCTGTGCAGTGATGGACGAGGACGACATCCGGCCGCGTGCGACGGCCGCCCGATGATCACGGTCGACGCGCTGCGCGAGATCCCGATCTTCGCACCCCTGCCCGAATCCGCGCTGACCTACCTCGCCGGCGCCGTCGAGGACATCCGCCTCTCCCCCGGCGAGTACTTCGCGCACGAGGGCGACGAGCGGGCGCTGTTCGTCGTGATCGAGGGCGGCGCCGAGATCACCAAGGTGATCAACGGCGAGGAGCGCGTGATAGGACGCCGCCGTCCCGGGCACTTCTTCGGCGAGGTGCCGATGACCCTCAGCACGCCGTTCCCGGCGAGCGGGCGGGCCGGCGTAGCATCCCGGGTGATCAAGCTCGACGCCGCGGTCTTCTACACGCTGGCCGCCGCCGCCCCGAGCGTGCCGGCCCGGGTCGCCGGGCTGGCGCGGGCCTATCTCGACTCGCTGCAGGAGATGGCCGCGGAGCAGCCCGCGACCCTCGTGCGTGTGGTCGGACCGCGTCGAGATGCCGGAACCCACGCACTGGTCGGCTTCCTCACCCGCAACCAGGTCGCCTTCGACCGGGTGACGCTGGACGAGCCGTCCGCCGACGGCCATCCGGTGCTCGAGACCGCCGGGACCCGGCTCGTGGACCCGCCGATGCGCGCGGTCGCCGAGCTGGTGGGGCTGGACGTCGAACCGGCGTCGGCCCGATACGACTTGGTGATCCTGGGCGCCGGCCCGGCCGGACTGACCGCCGCCGTCAACGGCGCGGCCGAGGGGCTGACCACCGTGGTGATCGAGGGACTCGCGCCCGGCGGACAGGCCGGGACATCCACCCGCATCGAGAACTACACCGGCTTCCCGTTCGGGATCTCCGGTGACGACCTGGCCAGCCGGGCCCTGAAGCAGGCCAAGCGGCTCGGGGCCGAGATCGTCGTGACCCGCACCGTGACCGCGATCGAGCCGCGGGGCGATCGCTCCCGGATCACGCTGGACGGCGGGACCGTGCTGGAGGCGTCGATGGCGGTCATCGCGACCGGTGTGGCCTGGCGCACCCTGCCGGTCGCGGGCATCGAGAGGTTCCTGGGCAGTGGCGTCTACTACGGTGCCGCACGCAGCGACTCCTCGCTCGCCCAGGGCGCCGACGTCTGCATCGTCGGGGCGGGCAACTCCGCGGGACAGGCGGCGCTCTTCTTCGCGCGGCACGCCCGGTCGGTCACCATCCTGGTGCGCGGTCCGTCGCTGGCGGCGAGCATGTCGCGGTATCTGATCGACCAGATCGTCGCCAACGACGGCATCCGGGTGGCCGTGGGCAGCCAGATCACCGGGTTCCACGGCGGTGCCGGCCTCGAGGCGATCGACGTGCACGATGCCGACACCGGCCGCACCGAGCGCCGCGACGCGGCGGTCGTGTTCGTGATGATCGGCGCGGATGCCGCGACCGGCTGGCTGCCGCCCGCGATCGCGCGCGACGCGCACGGCTTCATCGTCACCGGACCGGATGCCGCCGACACCCCGCAGTGGACGGCCCCACGCCGCCCCTTCGCCCTGGAGACGAGTGCCCCCGGTGTGTTCGCCGTCGGCGACGTGCGGTCGGGCTCGGTAAAGCGGGTCGCCGCCGGCGTCGGCGAGGGCGGGATGGCGGTGGCATTCGCGCACGCGTATCTCGCCCTGCCACGGTGAGCCGGCCGCGGTGAAGCGGCCGCCTCAGCGCAACGCGGTTCGGCTGGTCGCGGTCGCCTCGAGCAGGTAGCCGTCGGGGACGAAGATGGTCACCACCGGCGGATGCCACGTCTGGGCCACCCGCACGCGTGCCGACAGGCCGTCCGGCGTATCGGCCGACACCAGTCGCGCGCCGGTGCCCACGTCCGCGACGAACGCGGCTGCCTGCGCACGTACGGCGTCGCCGCTCAGCGCGGCGGTGGCCGCTCCGTCGTCGGCAGTCAACGCGAACCCGTCCGCACCCGCCAGGGCCGCGGCATCCGCCAACGCATCCAGCTTCTTCTGCGACAGATACAGCGAGGTGGCGTCCACGCAGACGAGCACGGCGACCAGGGCCAGCACCGCGTACCCGATCGTCAGCAGCAGGATGCTGCCCGCGTCCTCGGCGCTGGACTCGTCATCGAGGCTGGGCCGGTCATGGACGCCGGTCCGGCCCCCGCGCCGGATCATGATGCGCCCCAGAGGCGCGAGACCCGCTGCGCGGACGATGCTTCGATCGGGATGCTCGCGGCCCGGTCCAGTCCGAGGACGGGCGGGACCAGCGGCAAGGCCACCCGGGTGCGCACGGTGACGGTGAGGGTCGCCCCCGCGCGCGGACATGTGCCGCCCGCCGGAGCGCACGTCACGGCGAGGTCGACGTCGCCGGCGTCCATCCCGTATTCCGCCACGATCGATCCCAGGACCGCCTCCGCGCGTTCGCGGGCTGCGGCCTCGTCGGGTGCCGTCGCCACCGCACGGGCGATGTGCCGGGCGCCGGACTCCACGCCCAGGGACTGCTCCTGGATCGCCCCCAGTGCGATGACCAGGTACACGATCGGGACGAGCAGCAGCAGCCCGACGAGGATGAACTCGAGCGCCGCAGATCCGCGGTCCGCGAGGTCGGGATCGGCCGGCGGACGCTCAGTCGAAGCTCTCCGCGGGAGCATCCGCACTCACCTCCAGTCCCCGGGGCGCGCCGAGCAGTCCGACCAGCGGGAGGGGCGCCCGGACCGTCACCCGCACGACGGGGGCTCCGCCGAGCGTCTGCGCGGTCGCCGTGACATCGCCGGCATAGGCCGTGCCGACTGCCCGGCTGATCAGCGCCCGGGTCCGTGCGGCGCCGTCGGCGAGCGTCTCATCCGCCAGCGCCGCGCGGTACGCGCCTTCGACGGCGGCGTCATGGACGACATTGCGGACGTAGACCGCCAGTCCCAGCTGCAGCACCCCGAGGGTGAGCAGCGTCAGCAGGGCGCCGACCAGCACGAACTCGACCGGACTCGAGCCGCGGTCGTCACGGTCATGGCGGCCAGGGCGCTCACGCATCCGGCTACAGCCCCGAGACCTTGTCGATCGCCTGCTCGAACAGGTCGGCCAGCGCGGGGCCGGCCAGGGCCCAGATGACCACGACCGACCCCGTGGTAACACACACTGGGCACCCCCAGGATTGGCCCGGATTTCCGCGGGTCTTGCCCCGCAGGGAGCCCGGTCCGCGACCTTCGCCCTTGAGCCCGTCTGACTCCGCGGGCGGGGGAACCCCGGCGACACCATTCGCGCGCCTTGGAGGCGCACGGGGCGCCCCTGAGCACGATTCCGAGGTACCAACGGATAGCATCCGGTTCATGGAAGACTCAGGGGCCGCCTACTGGAGTGCGGTGTCTCAGATCGCGGCGGTCCTCGCCCTTGCACTCGTCATCGAGGCACGGGTGCTGGCGTCTCGACTCCGACCCCGCGCCGAGCACCGTCCACGAACCCTCTATACGTACTTCGCGATCGCGAGCGCAGTCCTCCTTGTGATGCTGGGCGCGCTCGGGGAACTTTGGTGGGAGGTGCCCGCTGTACAACGAGTCCTAGACCTCTCATATGCCTGGTATAGGCCGTTCTACGGGCAGGAGGTCGACGCCTGGCAGCGGGATCTGAGGAATGTGGTGGATTGGTCGACAGCGATCTTCGCCCTTCTGTGCCCAGCAATCCTCGCTGTGGCGGCGGGCGTGGCGATCGCGTTGCCATTCTTCCCTCTGATCGAGGGTGAAGCCGTCGAGACGAACCAACCGCGACGACCGTTCGGGCGGCCAAAGGTTCGCGGAAGGAAACCAGCCCGAGCCCGCGGTCCTGTGGATAGCCAGCCTCGGCGGAGCGCACCGTCTCCGAAATGACGATCGGTGCCCGGATGGACGGAGCAGAAGGGGCGCTCACGCTGTTGTCGCCGCCGCCACAGCCGCGACGGACTCAGGCTACCGCGAGAGGAGCCGCCGGAGTGGTCCGTTTCGCGGAGGCACCGACGACCTGTTCGAGACGGTCGGCAGCCTCCACACCCTGCCCGACGGCACCATCGTCATGGACGAGCAGGAGACGGGCCGATGACCACCATGATCGGCTATCTGCGGGTGCCCACCGAGGAATAGGCCAGCAGCGGCCTCGGGCTGGAGCCGCAACGTGACACCATCCAGCGCCACACCGACGCACAGGACTGAAACGTCGTCTGGTACGTGGACCAAGGGCTGTCGGCAAAGTCGCTGGACCGCCCGCAGCTGCAGGGCGCGCTCGCCCGACTACAGGGCGTGCCCAAGCGCCGCGACGTCGATGGCATCGTGGTGGCCAAGCTCGACCGCCTGAGCCGCAGCGTCGTGGATTTCTCAGGCGTGCTGGAGCTGGCCCGTGCGCGACGGTGGGCACGCGTGGCTATCGAACTCGGGGTGGACACCTCCACCCCGACCGGTGCGCTGGTCGCCAACGTCATAATGTCCGTTGCGGAGTGGGAACGCCGCGTGATCAGTGAGCGCACGTCCTCCGCGATGCAGGCAGCCAAGCGGGCGGGGCGTCACATGGGTCGGGTATCCGCTCTCCCGCGGGCAATTGGAGCACGCCTGCTGGAGCTTCGAGCTACGCATACCCTGTCCGCCACGGCTGACGCTCTCAACGCCGAACGCCTCACTACCGCGACTGGCACCCGGTGGACAGCGAACGCAGTCTGCAAGGTTCACAACCGTCTCAAGGCGGGCGGCCACCACACGAGATTGGAAGCAGCGCGCGTCGCCTGACACGCGAAGACGCTTCCGTTCCACCACCCCGGCAATCGCTACCGATACTCTAGGAATCGTGGCGAATCCGGACCCGAGCACTCTGTGGGTCATTCGTGTCCCCGCAGTGCGGGTGAGCATCGAAACCCTGGGGAAGCAGAAGATCCACCCAACGCTTCCCATGTACCTGTATCTCAGGCTTAAGGCGCGCGAGGGACTGCTGGCGGAAGCGTCGGCCGCGTCAAACGAGCTCCTCTCGATGATCGAGATGCCGGGTAATCCCGACAAGCCTTATTACTTTCCGATGATTGACCGTGGACGAAGAGATGTGGGGCCGCTCGCTACCTTCTGGCGCGCGACGAACATTTCGGGAAGCTGGTCGGCAGGCTCGATCCACCGACAGGTCGCGGCGAGCTGGCTCGCGGACGACAGCGGCCACTATGCAATGCCGCCGAACAATGCCGACCTCGCGCTCCAGAACCTACTGTTCGGCACGCGAGTCTCCGCGGCCGCGATCAGTACATTCTTCCTTCGGAACCACGTGTTTCTCAAAGATGCAGAGCCGACGGTTGATGACCTGATCGACACCTTCCGTGGGAGGTTTGGCTTCCCATCGGGAGAGGATGACTTCGACAAACTCTTCGACGCCACGGCACCGACGCTTTCCAACGTGGAGCCTTGGTTTGAGCTGGCTCCGTCCGAGGTGGTAGAGGTGCTCATTGGTTGACCTGCCTACCTACCCCGGGGCTCGTCGTCTCACTGCGGACGACTTGGGGATCGGAGTCCTTGCAGCGGCAGCGGCTGGCCACGCGTCATCTTCGCCCGAGGCCCCCGTTGTGACGTCTGAGGACCCTCGCGTGCAGGAGATTGCCGAGCAGGCGGAGAAGCAGGGCGGCGTGATCCTGTCCGGACCGCCCGGTACCTCCAAGTCGTACTACGCGGCTGCCGCCGCTGAGATAATCGCCGGTGGCGCCAAGGAGCGGCGCTGGTACGTGCAGTTCCACGGCAGTTATCAGTACGAGGACTTCATGGTCGGCTACGCGCCGATTGCGGGTGGTTTCAGACTGAAGGACGGACCGTTCCTGCAGGCGCTCCGCGCTGCCGAGGCAGACCGCGATCATCTCTATGTGCTTGTGATCGACGAACTGTCGAGAGCCGATGTTGGCCGGGTGTTCGGCGAGGCGCTGACCTATGTCGAGCGTTCCAAGAGGGAACTTGAGTTCACTATCGCGAGCGGCGAGACAATTCTCGTTCCGTCGAATCTGGTGCTGATCATGACGATGAACCCCTACGACCGGGGCGTCGATGAGGTTGATGCCGCGTTTGAGCGCCGCTTCTCGAAGATCGCCATGGACCCCGACCCCACGATCCTGGAAGAGCGGCTGGTCGTCAACGCAGTGGACGAGGCCCTCCGAGCCCGCATCGTGGGTTGGTTCAAGCGGATCAACGCGCAGGCATCGCGAAACCCTGCCGCTTCGGTCGGGCATGCATATCTGTGGGACGCCTACGACGAGGCCTCGCTTCGAGACATCTGGGACTACCAACTTCAGTTCCTCGTTCGGCGGGCCTTCCGCCGCGACGATGCGCTGTGTCAGGAGATCGAAGCCGCCTGGGAGCAGATCTTCGTAACCCGGCCTCCGGCAGAGGGCGAGACAGCTGCTGACGCAGGTGCGGCCGCCGACTCATGACCGCCGCTGAGGGACCGGTCCAGGTCTTCGACGTCGAGGAGTATGGCTTCCTCGATATCGACACCGACCTCTGGGTCGGCGACGGCCACACGCCGGTCTTCAACACGGAGATCAACAACCGCGACGTACTTCGGCCCAGTTTCAAGAAGGGTGTCCTCCGACTGCAGGCCACTTCGTACGTCGGCGTGATCCCGTTGAACGACCGTGTCGTCGTGCGGGTGCGGCCGAGGGTGCCGATCGACAACCTGACCCGCATGGTCGTAACCACCAAGCACAGTGTCATGGCCCTCACCGCTCTACGCGATTACTCCGGCAAGGGGAGCGCCGACGATTGGGCCATGGACCTCTATGCCGGGGCTCTACTCGACTTTGTCGATGGCCTCCTGGATGAGGGTCTCCTGCGTACCTACGTTCAGCGCGAGGGTGAGGGCCACGTTCCCCACGGGCGCATCGAGATGACCCGAACGGTCCAGCGGTTCGCCGCGAGAGGCATCCCCAACAAGGCCGTCTACTCGTGGCACGAGCGCACAACGGACAACCCGATCAACCGATGCGTGCGCGCGGCCATGGAGCACGTTCACGAGTACATCGTTGGGCTGCCAGGCAAGCGCACCTCGGAAAGCCGCAAGCGCCTCTCCCGGCTGTCAGGGCAGTTGCTCGCCTTCGAGGAGGTGTCGGTTGATCCGGACATGCCGTTCCTGGACGACCCTGAAGTGATCGGTGCGACGCCGCTTCCCGATTCGCGCGCCTACTACCGTCCGGTCCTCGACCTCGCGTCGGTGATTCTCCGAGGGGTCGGGCTGGCTCTAGACGTGGGTGGCTCCGACGTCCAGATGGGTTCGTTGCTCATCGACACCAACGACCTGTTCGAGAACTTCGTTCGCGTGAGCCTGGCGAAGCACGCTGTCGAGGCGAAGTGGCCCGTAGGCGTGCTCGACGGCAATGGCTCCGGGAAGGTCGCGCTATACGACGTCCCCGACCCCGTTCCGCAGTTTCGCGGCACGCCAGTCGATGCAGTCGCTACCAAGGACGCAGGGCTCGCTCAGCCCGACGTGGTGTTTCGTACGATCGACGGCACCGTCCTGCTAGTCGCCGAGGTCAAGAACACCGACAAGGCCAGGAACACCGACCTACCCGACCGGCCTGAAGTCCACCAGGCCATCACGTACGCGGTGCGCTACGGGTTGCCATTCACCGTGCTCATCCACCCGTGGGTCGCCGGCTCGGCGGGACTTGTCTACATCGGCCGAATTAACTCCATCGACGTCTGGGATTACAGACTTGATCTGTCGGTAGATGGCGGCATCAACGCCGCCCTCGAAGACATGGCCACGTCGCTCGGCGAACTGGCCGGGGCCCTCTGACTACGACTCCGGCTGAATGTCGGCCTGATCCATCAGGGGAACTAGGTCAATGCCGATAGCGTCCCTGCCGAGCCGGTTCGCTGTCTTGAGCGTGGTACCGGTGCCCATGAACGGATCGAGCACCACGCCTCGCGCCGGGGCGTCGTGACCGCAGTCGGTCCAGCCGACCGTTCGCTTCCTAGCAAACGTGAACTCGCGGAAGTACCCGCCGAGCGCCGCTTTTGCCTCAGCCGCCAACGCTTGAACTTCCAACGAGTTCTTCCCGGTGCCCGTTTGCACCTTGAGTGCCTTGCCCGCGTCAGAGACGCCGGTCGCTTGAATGGCGCGAATGTGGGCATCAGTGAGACCGTGCTGCTCTGCGAGCTCCATCGCTCGTTTCGCCTGCGGGCGGCCGGGGTCGAGTTCCCGGGTACGCTCCAAGACTCGGTGTCGCGGCGCGTGGCACACGGCGCAGGCTTGCTCAGGCGCTGCAAGTACGACGGCTCGCTCCACGATCTCCTGCGGGAACGGTGCCAGATGCTTGCCCATGTTGCGTTCGGGGTTGATAGTCCAGACGTCGCCCGGGTTAGTGCCGTTGCCGTACCGATCGGAGTACCCCTGCAAGTCGTAGTAATACGACTCCCGCATCGTCAAGTGGATGATGTACTCATGCCGGTTGACCAGTCGGTTCTTGACCGGATCCGGCATGCCCTGCGTTTTCGCCCAGATGATCCGATTCCGAATGCGCCAGCCTTGTCTGATGGCCTCGTACTCGATACGCGCTGGGATCCCAACGAGCGAATGCTTGTGGTAGGTGTCACCCACGTTTAGGAAGATCGACGCAGTCGGGCGCAGCACACGCCTCCACTCTTCAAGGCATTCGAGGATCGCGCCGACATAACCGTCAGGCGTCGACTCCTGGCCGATCTGGTCGTCGTGTCCGTAATCTCTTTTTGCCCAGTAGGGCGGCGATGTCACGATGAGGTCCACTGACTCGTCATCGAGTCCGGTGTTCCGAGCGTCCCCTTGAACGATCCTGTACTCGGGAGCAGCAAGTCGCTCAGCCCACGTGTCGAGCGAACTAGTGCCAACCAAACCGAGATTTGCTCCGCCGACCTTACCGGTCGGCATGGAGGCATGTCCCGGTGCGGTTGCAGAACTCACTTTGCCTCGAATCTCGTGACGAACGGTGGTACCACCGAAGCCTAACTTGAACCGGCGACATCGGCCGTGAGGCGGGGCGGGGCAGCGTTTGTGTTCGTCGCTCCGTCCTTGGCAGCACGCTAGACGTAAGGGGTTTCTTGCCGGAAGGGGGCCGTTCGAGCAGGACAAGCAGACTGCCCAGCCCAGGTCAATCCAGCCGGTGCCCCAGCACGTCGACGTAGATGTAGCACGGCTGGCAGAACCACCACGCCGCCCGAGGCTGCATAGGCTCTAGGCATTCGGGACAGTTCGGGGTAGTCAGGCCAAGATCATCCACTGGCAGCACCTTTTCACAATTGTCATGGGCAGGAGCATCAGGATCTCCTTGCGCCTGGCCCGCTCGATGAGTCCGCGCTTAGCGTCCTCGCGGGCGTCAACCGCCTGCGCCTGCAGCACCGCATAGTCGTTGAACCGCCGCACCTCGGCCCACGCGATCTGCGTCGCCCGCTCCGGATCGCGCGCCGGATCGGCCTGCGCGGCCCGCAGCCGGTCGCGCACCCGTTCGACGATGTGCTCGGCGGCGGGCGCGGCACCGTCGCCCTGCGACGCATAGGCCAGGCTCATATCAGCATCGTTGCAGGAATCGCCGAACGGCCTCGAAAGTTATCCACAGGCTGCCCGGCGGCGGAGCCGACGGGTACGGTCAGGTGAGCGGACTCACGACGTGCTTGACGAGCCTCCCCACGATTCCTTCCGGGTAACCGCGCGGAAGGTTGAACACCAGGTGGGTCGCGCCCACGGCGATGAGCCTGCCTGCGGTCGCTCGGGTCGCCCCCAGGTCGTCGTAGCCGACCGTGAGCTGCACCGAACGGCCGAGGCTCGACGGGTCGCGTCCCGCTTCTGCACAGAGCGCATCGAGTCTCGCCGAGCGCTCGGCGAACGCGTCGACCGCGTTGTGCGGCGGGCCCGGCATGTTCCAGACATCCGCCCGCTCGGCGACGAGGCGCAGCATCCGGTCGCCCCAGGCGCCCAGCAGCAGCGGAGGACGACGAGCCGGGTGCGGCTCGCTGACCGTCCCGCGCAGAGTGGTGAAGGGACCGTCGAAGTCGAACGGTCCTCCCGTCCACATCAGATCGAGGATGTCCAGTGTCTCGACGAGGCGTGCGATCCCCTCGCTCGGGCGAACGAGATCGATGCCGTAGACGGCGTACTCCGCGACGGCGGGGTTCGCGGTGAAGCCCCCCGCACCCACCGGCTGCACGGTGCCCCCGACACCGAGGCCCATGATCAGCCGGCCGCTGGAGATCGCATCGACCGTGCAAGCGATCTTGCCGAGATGTGCAGGATGTCGCAGCCGATTGCTCGTGACGAGCAGCCCGAGCTGCAGTCGCCGGGTCTGCGCCGCGAGGGCGCTCAGAAGCGTCCATCCCTCGAAGAGCGGGCCATCAGTCGGCGGGGCGAGCGGCATCAGATGATCCCAGAGCCAGGCGTCCGCGATCTCGGGCGCCGCGTCGGCATCACGCCACACGCGAACGACATCCTCATAGCCCACGTGCATGGGCGTGGTCTTGATTCCGAAGGTGACCATGACGAGAGTATATCGTCAGTACGACTGATCGTCAGTGATACTGATAGATTGGCGCCATGGTGGACAATGTGACCCCGCTCGACGAGCGGCTCGGCTATCTGCTGAAGACCGCGTACGCCCGTCTCGCGCAACGGGTGGATGCGGCTCTGGCGACGTTGGCCCTCACGGCACGCCAACTCGCCCTGCTCTCCGTCATCGCGTCCGACGAAGCGCTCTCGCAGATCGAGCTCAGTGCGCGACTGGGGGTCGACCGGACCTCGATCGTGGCGATGCTCGACGAATTGGAACGCATCGGACTCGTGGAACGGCGCCGAGACGAGCGGGACCGGCGCCGCAACACGCTGGCCCTCACCGCTTCCGGTCGCGTGCGGGTCACCGCGGCCGAGAGGGCACGCGCGGATGCCGAGGCCGACTTCCTGGCGCGACTCGACGAAGACTCGACGCGACGGCTCGTCGCCGCGCTGCAGGCCCTCGCTGCCTCCTCGGACCGTCGTGATCACGCCCGCGCCTGACCACGCAGAGGGGACCTCGTCCACAGGCTGCCCGGCGGCCGAACAATCGGGTTATCCCCACAGCGCGCACACAGCGCGCTCAGTAGACTGAGAACCGCGCGGGAGTGGTGAAAGCGGCAGACACGCAGGATTTAGGTTCCTGTGCCTTCGGGCGTGTGGGTTCAAGTCCCACCTTCCGCACGGAGTGCCGCACTCTGCCGCTTCCGCTCCCGCTGTCCGCCCCTCTTCCGACGGGACTCCACGTGCACCCAGCAGACCTCGTCCCCTGGCTCAGCCCCGAGACGATCATCGCCGCGGCCGGGCCCTGGGCCCTCCTGGTGGTGTGCTTCATCGTCTTCGCCGAGACCGGGCTGCTGATCGGCTTCATCCTCCCCGGCGATACGCTGCTGGTCATCTCCGGACTGCTGACGAACACCAGCGACATCTTCGGCCTGAACGTCTGGGTGGTCGCGCTGCTGATCGCCGTGGCCGCCTTCGTCGGCGGCGAGGTGGGCTATCTGATCGGCAGCAAGGGCGGCCCCGCCGTGTTCGAGCGGAAGGAGTCGGGGCTGTTCAGCCGGCAGAACGTCGACCGCACGAACGCCTTCTTCGAGCGCTACGGCGGCCTGACCGTGGTCCTGGCCCGCTTCGTCCCGGTCGTGCGCACGTTCGCACCGGTCGCAGCCGGAGTGGGGCACATGCCCTGGCGCCGCTACTCCGTCTACAACCTGATCGGCGCCGTGCTCTGGGGCTTCGGCCTGACGATGCTCGGCTACGGCATCGGCTACATCCCGTGGGTGGCCGATTTCGTCACCGAGTACATCGACCTGATCCTGCTCGGCGTCGTGGTGATCACGATCACCGTCACCGTCTGGCACTACTTCCGGGAGCGCAGCAAGGTGCGCAGGGAGCTGGCCCGGACGCAGGCGCATCCGCCGACGGATGCCGCGGATTAGCCCGCCTTCTTCTTCTTCGAGCGCGTCCGACCACCGGCATCCGCGGACCCCTCCGCCTCGTCCTTCGCGTCGTCTGATGCCTTCGAGCCGCGGCCGGCGCGCGAGCGCTCGACACTGGCCCGCAGCGCCTCCATCAGGTCGATGACCTCGCCGCCGGTCTCCTCCTCGCGCTCGCCGAAGGTCTCGGCGGTGTCGATCGTCTCGCCCTTGGCCAGCTTCGCGTCGATGAGCGTGCGCAGCTCGTCCTGGTACTCGTCGGTGAACGAGGCGGGGTCGAAGTCCGCCGCGAAGCTCTCCACCAGAGCCGCCGACAGCTTCAGCTCCTTGTCGGAGATCTTGACCGGCTCGTCGAGCCCACTGAACGCGGCATCCCGGATCTCATCGGCCCAACGCATGGTCTGCAGCGTCAGGACGTCGCCGCGCACCCGCAGCGCCGCCAGCCGGGTCTTCTGGCGCAGCGAGAAGCGCACGATCGCGGTGCGGTCGGTGCGCTCCAGCGTCTCGCGCAGCAGGGCGTAGGCCTTCGGCGAGTTCGAATCGGGCTCGAGGTAGTAGGGGCTCTCGAACAGCAGCGGGTCCAGCTGATCGGTCGGCACGAACTCGACGACCTCGATCTCGCGGCTGCGCTCGCTCGGCAGGGACGCCAGGTCCTCCTTGCTCAGCACGACGGTCTGCTCGCCGTCGTCGTACGCGCGGTCGATGTCGGCGTACGGCACGACCTCGCCGTCCAGCTCGCACACCCGCTGGTATCGGATGCGTCCTCCGTCGGCGGCGTGCACCTGGTGCAGGCGCACGTCGTGGTCCTCGGTGGCGGCGTACACCTTGACCGGCACGTTCACCAGCCCGAACGTGAGGGAGCCCTTCCAGATCGCTCTCATGCACTCAGTACACACTGCGAACACGTCCGGGGCAACGCCTCGATGGATCGAGGATGTCGCGACGGGCGTGCGCGCGACGCCGGTCCGCGGGCAGGATGGGCAGATGGGCGGCGAACAGCTGGTGCAGATCGGCGGCCGCCGCCTGCGCCTGAGCCGTCTCGACAAGGTGCTCTATCCGGCCACCGGCACCACCAAGGGCGAGGTGATCGACTACTACACGCGGATCGCGCCGCTGCTGCTGCCGCACATCACCGGGCGTCCGGTGACGCGCAAGCGGTGGCCGGAGGGCGTCGACCAGCCGCCGTTCTTCGCCAAGCACCTGGAGGCGGGAGCGCCGGAGTGGGTGCACCGGCTGCCGATCCGCCACTCGACCGGCGAGAAGGACTATCCGCTCGTCGACGACCTGCCCACGCTGGTCTATCTCGCGCAGGTCGCGAGCCTCGAGCTGCACGTGCCGCAGTGGCGGTTCACCCCGGACGGCGGACGCGGCAATCCGGACCGCCTGGTCCTCGACCTCGACCCCGGACCGGGCACGGGCCTGGCCGAATGCGCGCAGGTCGCATTCTGGGCGCGCGCCATCCTGGCCGACATGGGGCTCGACCCGCATCCGGTCACCAGCGGCAGCAAGGGGATCCACCTGTACGCCGAACTGGACCAGCAGCAGACCAGCGACCAGGCCTCCGCCGTGGCCCGCGAGCTCGCCCGCGCGCTGGAGGCCGATCACCCCGACCTGGTGGTCAGCCGGATGGCCAAGGAGCTGCGCGCCGGGCGCGTGCTCCTGGACTGGAGCCAGAACAACGGCAGCAAGACGACGATCGCCCCGTATTCGCTGCGCGGACGCGCGCACCCCACCGTCGCCGCGCCGCGCACCTGGGAGGAGCTGGCCGCCCCCGGACTCGCCCAGCTCGAGATCGCCGAGGTGCTCGAGCGCGCCGACCGGATCGGCGACCCGATGGGTGCGCTCGGGTTCCGCGCCGGCGGCCGGGCCGCGGCATCCGGCCCGCTGTCGGCCTACATCGCCAAACGCGACCCGTCCCGCACCCCCGAGCCGGTGCCCGACAACCCGCTGGCCGCGCCCACGCCGGCGGGGCAGCCGCCTCGGTTCGTCATCCAGGAGCATCATGCCCGGCGACTGCATTGGGATCTGCGGCTCGAGCACGACGGCGTGTTCGTGAGCTGGGCGGTGCCGCGCGGCGTGCCGCCGACCGCTGGCCGGAACAGCCTTGCCGTGATGACCGAGGACCATCCGCTGGAGTACGGCTCGTTCGAGGGCGCGATCCCGCGCGGCGAATACGGCGGCGGCAGCGTCACGATCTGGGACGACGGCCGCTACGATCCGGAGAAGTGGCGCGACGACGAGGTCATCTTCACCGCGCACGGCCGACCGGGTGGGCCGCTGGGAACCGTGCGGCTGGCGCTGATCCGCACGCAGGGCACCGGCGAGAAGTCCAGCTGGCTGCTGCATCGGACCAAGACGGATGCGGACGGCCGCGTGCAGTCCGACGGCGCTCCGGTGGCGGCCTCGGACCAGGCCGATCCGGAGCCGCCGCATGGTGCCGCCGCGGTCGCGCCGATGCTGTCCACAGCGGCCAAGCCGTCCGTGGCGCGGGCCGCCGCCGAACGCTGGGGTGCGTGGGCCGAGGTCAAGTGGGACGGCATTCGTGCGCTCGGCGTGTGGGACGGCCACGCGCTGCGCCTGTTCGCCCGCAGCGGCACCGACATCACCGCGCGCTACCCCGAGCTGACCGGACACGACGCGGGGCTGGGCGAGACATCCGCCGTCGTCGACGGCGAGGTGATAGCACTGGATGCCGCGGGACGGCCCAGCTTCACCCGGCTGCAGAACCGGATGCACCTGACGGGGGCGCGGCAGATCGCGGCCGAGCGCGCGCGCACGCCGGTGCGCTACCACCTGTTCGACGTGCTCGCCGTCGGCGACGAGGACGTCGCGGCCCGGCCGCTGCGCGAACGGCGCCGGCTTCTGGAGCGGCTGGTCCGGGGAGCGATCGACGAGATCGCGGTGCCGCCGGTGTTCGATGACGTCGACGACGCGCTTGCGACCGCCCAGCGGCTGCGGCTGGAGGGGATCGTCGTGAAGAACCCGGCCTCGCGCTACCGGCGGGGCCAGCGGTCGGACAACTGGCTGAAGGTGAAGCTCACCCGGACCCAGGAGGTCGTGATCGGGGCGATCAGGCCCGGGCGCGGGGGCCGGTCCGGGTCGATCGGATCGCTGCTCCTCGGGATCCCGGGGCCGGACGGGCTGCGGTACGCCGGGCGGGTGGGCAGCGGGTTCAGCGACTCGGTGCTCGCGCGACTGCAGGAGCTGCTCGAGCCGCTGCGCAGCGACGAGAACCCGTTCGTCGGCGTGCCGCCGGCCGATGCGCGCGACGCCCTCTGGGTGCGTCCGCAGCTGGTGGGCGAGGTGGAGTTCGCCGAGTTCAGCCCGGGCGGCATCCTGCGCCATGCCCGGTGGCGCGGCCTGCGGCCCGACAAGTCCCCCGCCGACGTGCGCCGCGAGTCCTGACCTCCGCTGTCCCCTCTCACTTCCCCGCGAAGTCGTACGATCCGGCCCACTGCACATGAAACTCGGCCGAAATTGATGTGCACTCGGCCAAATCGTACGATTTCAACGAGAGGAAGGGCGGGTCAGTCGTGTGGGGCGGGCTCGTCGTGGCCGGCCGGCTCGAGCTGGAACGTCGAGTGCTCCACGTCGAAGTGAGTGGACAGGCACCCCTGCAGCTCCGACAGGATGTCGCCGGCCCGCCCGGCCCGCAGCGCATCGGCGTCGACGACGACGTGCGCGGTGAACACGGGGGCGCCGCGGGTGAGCTGCCACACGTGCACGTCGTGCACGTCGCGTACACCGGGAGTGGACAGGATGTGCTCGCGGATCGCCTGCACATGCGTGTCCTTGGGCGCCGACTCGCCCAGCACCGAGACCACCTCGCGCAGCAGTCCGACCGCGCGCGGCACGATCATCGCCGCGATCAGCAGCGAGGCGATGGCGTCGGCGGGCGCCCATCCCGTGGCGAGGATCACGACTGCGGCCACGATCACCAGCGCCGACCCGATCAGGTCGCCCATCACCTCCAGGTACGCGCCGCGCACGTTCATGCTGCGCTTCTGCGCAGCCGACAGCAGCCACATCGCGACCGCGTTCGCGCACAGCCCGACGATCGCCACGACCAGCATCACCCCGCCCTGCACCTCGGCGGCGGCACCGTGCTCGAGCCGCAGCACCGCCGCGACCGCGACGGATGCGGACAGGACGATGAGGATGACGGCATTGACCAGGGCGCCGAACACCTCGGCGCGCTGATAGCCGAAGGTGCGCCGGTCGTTCGCCGGCCGGACGGCGACGATGCTGGCCACCAGAGCGATCACCAGAGCCGCAGCATCCGTGAACATGTGCGCGGCGTCCGCGAGCAGCGCGAGCGACCCCGACAGCACCGCACCGATCACCTGCACGACCATCACCACGCCGGTCAGGGCGAGCGAGATCGCCAGCAGCCGCCGGTTGTCGGCGCCGCGGATGCCGGGCGCGTGATCGTGCATAGCCCCAGGCTAGGACGACGGATGCCGCGGCCCGGCCGTTTCGGCCCTGTCGGGAATGAGTCTGCTTCTCACTGCCCGCCGCGCCGCGGGCTACAGGAGCTGCAGCAGCGGGCCGAGGGCCCGGAACGCGCGGGCGCGGTGCGAGGCGGCCGCCTTCTCGTCATCCGTCCATTCCCCGACCGTGCGCTCGACCGTCGTCGGCTGCTCGTCCGGGATGAAGATCGGGTCGTAGCCGAATCCGCCGTCGCCGCGTGCGGCCGTCGCGATCCGGCCGGGCCAGATGCCCTCCACCACGTGCTCCGCACCCCCGGGCAGCACGAGCGCGATCACCGAGGTGAAGTGCGCCGCGCGGTGCGGGTCGGCGATGTCCGAGATCTGGTCGAGGAGCAGCTCGAGGTTGGCCACGGCGTCCTTCTGGTGTCCGGCCCAGTACGCCGAGAAGATCCCGGGGGCGCCGCCGAGCACGTCCACGCACACGCCGGAGTCGTCGGCGAACGAGGGCAGCCCGGTGTGCGCGGCCGCGGCCCGCGCCTTGATCAGCGCGTTCTGCGCGAACGTGACGCCGTCCTCGACCGGTTCGGGGCCGTCATAACCGAGCAGCTCGAAGTCGGGGCGGGATGCCGCGACGATCTGCGCGAACTCGGTGACCTTGTGCGGGTTGTGCGTGGCCAGGACCGCGCGGCTCACGCCCGCTCCCCCAGCACGCCGGTCTGGATCTCGCGCAGCTGCGCGCAGCCGTCCACGGCCAGCTCGAGCAGCCGGTCCAGCTCGCTCTTGTCGAACGGCGCGCCCTCGGCGGTGCCCTGCACCTCGACGAACAGCCCGCGCCCGGTGACCACGACGTTCATGTCGGTCTCGGCGCGCACGTCCTCGACGTACGCCAGATCGAGCATCGCCTCGCCGTCGATGATGCCCACCGACACGGCCGCGACGGAGTCGAACAGAACCGTCGCCTTCTGGCCGATGAACTTCTTCTCACGGCCCCACGCGATCGCGTCGGCGAGGGCGACATAGGCGCCGGTGATCGCCGCGGTGCGGGTGCCGCCGTCGGCCTGCAGCACGTCGCAGTCGATCACGATGGTGTTCTCGCCGAGCGCCTTGGTATCCACCACTGCGCGCAGCGCGCGCCCGACCAGCCGGGAGATCTCGTGCGTGCGACCGCCGATCCGCCCCTTCACCGATTCGCGGTCGTTGCGGGTGTTCGTCGCTCGGGGCAGCATCGCGTATTCGGCGGTGACCCAGCCCTTCCCCTTGCCGGTGAGCCATCGCGGCACGCCGTTGGTGAACGACGCCGTGCACAGCACCTTGGTGTTCCCGAAGCTCACCAGCGCCGAGCCCTCGGCCTGCGCGCTCCAGCCCCGTTCGATCGTCACCGGGCGCAGCTGGTCCACAGCGCGGCCATCCGCGCGGGCGTTGTCGGTCATGTGGGTCCTCTCGAGGGGTGGATGCCGCTACCGCGGCAGGTCGATGACGCCGGTCTGCACCAGCTTCACGCTGCGCACCTCGCGGCCCATGAGTCGGTGGGCCAGACGCAGGAACTCCTGGGCGGAATCGCCGGTGGCCTCGTAGTCGTGCCGGGTGACGGCATCCGGACCGGCCAGCAGATCACGCGAGACCAGCTGGCGGTACACGTCCTTCGCGGTCTCGGTGTCGCTGGAGACCAGCGACACCTCGGCGCCCATCACATAGCTGATCGCGCCCTCCAGGAAGGGGTAGTGCGTGCAGCCGAGCACGAGCGTGTCGACCCCGGCGTGCCGCAGCGGCGCCAGGTACTCCTCGGCCACGGCCAGCACCTCGGCGCTGTCGGTGACGCCCGCCTCGACGAACTCCACGAAGCGGGGGCACGCCTGGGCGAACACGGCCAGGTCCTCGTTGACGCCGAGCATGTCCTGGTAGACGCCCGAGCCGATGGTTCCGGCGGTGCCGATCACCCCGATCCGGCGGTTGCGGGTGGTCGAGATGGCGGTGCGCACGGCCGGGCCGATGACCTCGACGACCGGCACGTCGTATCGCTCGCGCGCATCGCGCAGCATGGCCGCGGATGCCGTGTTGCAGGCGATCACCAGCATCTTCACGCCCTCGTCCACGAGCGTGTCGAGCACCTCGAGCGCGTAGCGGCGCACCTCGGCGATGGGCTTGGGCCCATAGGGCGAATGCGCAGTGTCGCCGAGGTAGCGGATGGATTCGCGCGGCAGCAGCGCCGAGACCGCGCGGGCCACGGTCATCCCGCCGACACCGGAGTCGAAGATCCCGATCGGCGCGTCATTCACAGTCATCCAGCCTACCGGTGCCCGCTAGGCTGACCGGCATGAGCGCGCGCGCCACGGCCCTTTTCACCGATCGGTACGAGCTGACCATGCTCGATGCGGCGCTGCGGGACGGCACCGCCGCGCGCCACTGCGTGTTCGAGCTGTTCAGCCGACGGCTGGCCGGCGGACGCCGGTTCGGCGTGGTCGCCGGAACGGGCCGGCTCCTCCAGCTCATCCGCGATTTCCGCTTCGGCGAGGACGAGCTGCGGTATCTGCGGGACGAGAGGGTCGTGGATGCCGCGACCGTCGCGTATCTCGAGGGCTACCGATTCACCGGCTCGATCACCGGCTACCGCGAGGGCGAGCTGTACTTCCCCGGCTCGCCGGTGCTCACCATCGAGGGCTCGTTCGCCGAGGCGGTGGTGCTGGAGACGATCGCCCTCAGCGTGCTGAACTACGACTCGGCGGTGGCCACGGCCGCGGCGCGGATGTCGATCGCCGCCGGTGACCGTCCGCTGGCCGAGATGGGCTCCCGCCGGACCGGCGAGCATTCCGCCGTCGCCGCCGCGCGGGCCGCCTACATCGCGGGGTTCGACGCGACCAGCAACCTCGAGGCCGGCCGGGTCTGGGGCATCCCGACCATGGGAACCGCCGCCCACTCGTTCACGCTGCTGCACGACAGCGAGGAGAACGCGTTCCGCTCCCAGGTCGAGGCGCTCGGGGTGGGCACCACGCTGCTGGTGGACACCTACGACATCCGCGCCGGGGTGCAGACGGCGGTGCGGGTTGCCGGCACCGGTCTGGGCGGGGTGCGCATCGACTCGGGCGACCTGCCGATCGTCGCCGCCGAGGTGCGGGCCCAGCTGGACGAGCTCGGCGCCACCGGCACCCGGATCACGGTGACCAGCGACCTCGACGAGTACGCCATCTCGACGCTGGCCGCCGCGCCGGTCGACTCCTACGGGGTGGGCACCTCGCTGGTGACCGGCTCGGGGACGCCGACCGCCGGCATGGTGTACAAGCTGGTCGCCCGTCAGGCCGCGGACGGGTCGTGGGTCGCGGTCGCGAAGGCGTCCACGGACAAGACCTCCAAGGGCGGGCGCAAGGCGGCCTACCGGCGGCTGGATGCCGGCACCGCCGTGGAGGAGCTGGTCCGGGTCGCGGACGGCTTCGAGGAGCTGGGCGAGGCGGAGGACCAGCCCGACGCCCGCGCCCTGCAGACGACCCTGGCCGATCACGGCGACCTGGACGCGGCCGCCCAGGGGGCAGCCGGTGTCGAGGCGGCCCGCGCGCACCACGCACGCGTGCGCGAGGAGCTGCCGATCCGCGCGCTCGCGCTCAGCCGCGCCGACCCGGCGATCCCGACCGTCTTCGTCGACGTCGCGTGAGCGTCAGCTCATCAGCGACTCGTAGATCTCCTTGCAGGTCGGGCACACCGGGAACTTCTCCGGGTCACGACCCGGAGTCCACTTCTTCCCGCACAGGGCCCGGACCGGCTTGCCGGTGATCGCCGACTCGAGGATCTTCTCCTTCTTCACATAGTGCGAGAAGCGCTCATGGTCGCCCGGCTCGACGTTCTCCTCGTTCAGGAGCTGCTCCAGCTCGCGATCGAGGGTCGTCACGCCCCCGGCATCGGGGTGATCGATCGGGGTGCTCATGGTGGCCCAGTCTAATCGCGTGCCGGCGGCGCGGCGCGGCCGACGCGGATCTGCGCGGCGGACCACGCCGGCACGGCTCAGCCGGCCTCGGCCGCCTCGAGCAGGCGCGACCCCCGGCGCGAGTACGCCACCGCACCGCCGACCAGGCCCAGCAGCAGCACGGCGACGCCGGCGCCGATGCCCGACCAGAAGGCGTACTCGGCGTCCTGCGGGTCGCCGCCGGACACGGCCCGCCATCCCCACCACACGGCCGGGGCCGAGACCACCAGCGCCCCCGCCAGCACCACCCCCTGCGCGATCGCCCCGCTCGCGGTGGACCGCTCAGGCTGGCGGAACGGGCTGTCGCCGGGCCGGGTGACCGGGTACGGGGCGACGGCCGAGGCGACGCTGGACAGTCCGAGGCCGCCGAGGAACAGGCTGGTGCAGACGCCGATCATGACCGGGAGCGTCGACCACCGCTCATGCAGCGCGATGGCGACCGGTGCGGTCACCGCCAGCAGCGGCACGCCGATCACCAGGACCGGGACCAGGCGTCCCCACCGATCCGCCAGACCCCGCACGCCCGAGGCGATGTGCAGCCACACGGCGGTCGAGTCGTACGCCAGGTCGTTGTGCGGCAGCCAGCCGAGGAACAGCGCCATGATCGGCACCGGGAGCAGGACGGCCATGCCCAGCGGCACGCCGACGATCAGCAGCGGGACCATCGAGAGCACGCCGGCGATGGGGATGATGAGGATGTTGACCAGGTACCGCCGGTCGCTGAGCCAGTACAGCAGGCTCCGCGCCGCGATCGCCCCGCTCGGCGTGCCGGGGGTGACCGCGAACCAGCCGAGGCCGCCGTGTCCGCGCGCCACGGCGGGGCGCTCCACCATGTGCAGCACCCGGTGGACCAGCGCCGCCCAGCCGGCGGCCAGGCACAGCACCGTCGTGAGGGCGACCACGAGGCTCAGCACCGCCCCGCGGGGGTCGTCCGCCCACCGCGCGGGAACGGCCCAGGCCGCCCCGATCGGCGTGTCGCCGAGGATGTCTGCGGCCTGCGCGAGCTGGACGGGGATGTGTCCGCCCCATTGCAGTGAGGCCAGGAACACGCCCACCGGGACCACGACGACCAGCAGCGCGAGCACGAACAGGCCGGTCAGCTCGCGCGAACGCCGTTCCCGCAGGAACAGCGCCGCCAGGGCCATGCAGACCCGTGCCAGCAGACTGCAGATGAGGATGCTGAGGATGACGCTGATCGTCCCGACCGGCCAGGGCACCCCCTGGCCCTGCCAGAGCAGGACGATGCAGACGCCCAGCGCGGTCACCGCCGCGATCGGCACGCTCACGAGCCCGGCCAGTCCGAGTACCGCGGCCAGCGGGCCGGCCGACATCCCGAGCACCGTGAAGCGGCGCGGGTCCAGCGGATCCGTCGCCCCGCCGATCAGCGGCGCCGCGGCGAACCCGAGCGTGAGCGCGCTGCCGGCCAGCACCGTGACGACCGTCGCGGCCTGCGTCGACGAGTCGCGCAGCGACAGCAGCCCCCAGCATCCGACCGCCGTCACGGCTCCCAGCAGCAGGAGGCCGAGCACGATGCGGACGGTCCGGCGGGCGTCGGTGCGCAGCGGACCGACCAGCATCGCCAGCCTCAGTCCGAGAACGTGTGCAGCCACTCCAGGCCCTCCACGTCGCTGACGCCCCCGGCCAGCTGCACGAACCGCTGCTCCAGGGTGAGCTCGCCGCGCACCTCGTCCACCGGGCCTTCGGCCAGCACCTGCCCGCCGACGATCACGGCCACTCGCGAGCAGACGCGTTCCACCATGTCCATCCCGTGGCTGGAGAGGATGACGGTTCCGCCGTGCTCGACGTAGGCCCCGAGGATGTCCAGGATCACCGTGGACGAGACCGGGTCGACGGCCTCGAACGGCTCGTCCAGCACGAGCAGACGCGGGGAGTGGATCATGGCGCCGGCGAGCATGACCTTCTTGGTCATGCCGGCCGAGTAGTCCGAGACCGGCCGGGCCAGGGCATCGGCCAGGTCGAATGCCCGGGCGAGGTCCGCCGTGCGCGTGTGCACCACCGACGGGTCGAGTCCGCGCAGCACGCCGCAGTAGTAGAGCAGCTGCCGGCCGGTGAGCCGGTCGAACGTGCGCAGCCGGTCCGGGAGCACGCCGATCAGCCGCTTCACGTCCCGCGGGTGGTCGCGGGCGTCGATGCCGTTCACGCGGATCCTGCCGGCGTCCGGCCGCAGCAGGCCGGCGATCATCGAGAGCGTCGTCGTCTTGCCGGCTCCGTTCGGCCCGACCAGCCCGTAGAACGAGCCCGCCGGGACGGTCAGGTCGATGCCGCCGACCGCGAGCGTCTCGCCGAAGCGCTTGGTCAGGCCGCGGACATCCAGCGCCGTGGGAAGGATGGATGTCTCGGCCTGCGGCCGTGCGTCGACCGGCGCCTCGACAGTCGGTTCCTCGACGACGACCGGTGCGTCATCCGCCTCCTCCTGCACCGACGCCGGGACCGAGGGGGCCTCGGCGGTCAGTTCTTCGACGGCGGCCGCAAGGCTGGCCATCGGCGTGGTCGCGGTGACCTCGGGCTCCGCCGCCTCGGGCTCTGCCACCCCGGGCTCGGTGACCTCGGGCTCCGCCGCCTCGGGCTCGACCGCCTCGGGCTCCGCCGCCTCGGACTCGGCCGGCCGCTCGGCCGCGGCGTCGGGCGCAGCGGGCAGCGGGGGCTTGGGCGGAATGACCAGATCCGGCCTCGACGGGCGCGGCTTCGGCGACGGCTTCCGGTGGGCGCCGGAGCCGGACTTCTTCCCGCTCGAGGGCCGCGACTTCGCACCGGGCGTCGACTTCCCGCCGGCCGTGGTCCTGGCTCCCGGCGTCGACTTCGCCGCGCCGCCCGCCTTCGCCCCGGCCTTCGCGGCCGCCGCAGCGGGGGTCTTCGGCGGCTTCGGGCGCGGCGGGTCGGAATCCTCGACGCGCTGCAGCCGGACGGCGGCATCACTCGCCTTCACCCGCGGCTTCGCCGGGGAGGGACCTCGACTCGGGCGCACGGGCTCCTGACCCGACTCGTCGTCGGGCCGGGGATCCTGCGGCAGGGGCAGAGAGGCGGTCACCGGTCAAAGGTATCAAGCGGCACCTGGACGTTGGATGCTGAGAACACGCCGTGTCCTTCGTCACGAAAACACAACGTCCGCCGTGAATCCCGGGGTCGTTCATGTGCGTTCGCTACGATGTGAAGAGCACGAAGGGGTGCCGTACCGGCATCGGCCGGAATCCCAGACACGCACTTCAGGAGCTGATCTTGACTCTTCAGACCGTCATCCTCGCGGCCGGCATGGGCTCGCGGCTCGGCCGCAGTCTTCCCAAATCGCTCACCGTCCTCGGCGACGGCCGCTCCATCATGGGGCAGCAGCACGACAACATCCGCGCCGTCTTCGGGCGGGAAGCCCGCATCACCACGGTGGTCGGCTACCGCGCCGAGACGATCGTCGAGGCGTTCCCGGACGCCGACTACGTGTACAACGACCGCTACGACCAGACCAACACCTCCAAGAGTCTGCTGCGCGCGCTCGCGGCGACCGGCCGCCACGGCGTGCTGTGGATGAACGGCGACGTCGTCTTCGACCCCCGCATCCTCGGCCGCGCGGTCTCGCTGATCGAGCGGGACGAGTCTTTCGTGACGGTGAACACCTCGCGGGTCAGCGACGAAGAGGTGAAGTACACGGTCACCGCCGAGGGCTTCATCAAGGAGCTGTCCAAGACCGTCAAGGGCGGGATCGGCGAAGCGGTGGGGATCAACTACATCTCCAGCCGCGACAAGAAGGCGTTCCTGCGGCAGCTGCACCGCGTCGACGACCAGGACTACTTCGAGCGCGGACTCGAGCTGGCGATCATCGAGGACGGGCTGCTGCTGCAGCCCCTGGACATCTCCGACCTGTACGCGGTCGAGGTGGACTTCGCCGAGGACCTCGAGCGGGCCAACCTCTACGTCTGATCTCCGGGTCTGATCCAGGCTGCCGGTGATGGCCAAGAAGGTTCACCGCATCGATTCGCTCCCGGACGGTGCGCCGTGGTCGGGCGGTCTACCGCCGGAGGGGTCACCGCAGCATCCCCGCACGATCCGTGCGCTGGACCGCGTGCTGGCGATCCAGCGTCCTGCGGTGCTCGCGCACCTGCGCAGCATCCGGCTGCGGCATCCGGATGCCTCACCCGCCGACATCGTCCGGATGCTCGAGCGCCGCTATCTCGCGACCGTCGCCACCGGGGGCGCCGCGGTCGGGGCGACCGCGGTCGTTCCGGGCGTGACCACGGGGCTGACCCTCGCCCTCAGCGGCGCCGAGACGGCGGCCTTCGTCGAGGCGACGGCCCTGTTCGCCCAGTCGCTGTCCGAGGTGCACGGCATCCGCGTCGAGGACCCCGACCGTGCGCGGGCGCTCGTGCTGACGCTCATGCTGGGCACCGAGGGGGTCGATCTGGTCTCTCAGCTCGCCCGGCAGGCGACCGGTCGCGGCCCCGACCGCGGCGCGTACTGGGGAGACCTGATCACGAAATCCCTGCCGCGGGCCGCGGTCGGGCCGCTCGTGGATCGGCTGAAGACCACGTTCATCCATCGGTTCGCCGTCGCCGGCGGAGCATCGTGGGTCGGCAAGGCTCTGCCGTTCGGCGTCGGCGCCGCCGTGGGCGGCATCGGCAACAGCATCCTCGGTCGGCGCGTGATGATCGGCTCGCGTCGTGCGTTCGGCGTCCCGCCGGCCGTGCTGCCGGCCGAGCTCGAACCGCGGCCCGGCGCCACGCGGGTGGAGCACGCCGTGGGGCGGGGGCTGCGGCGTGCGGGCACCGCCGTGGCCGGGGCGACCGGGAGCGTCGTCGGCGCGACCACCACCGCCGGCAAGCGGGTGAGTCGGGCGGTCATCCGTCGACCGCCGAGCGGGACGGACGGACCAGGTGCCGAGGTCGCCGACGACGACGACGACCAGTCCGCGGGTTCCATCCCCTGACGGCCGGATCGCCGGGGGACGGCTGCGCCCTTCCTCCCCAGCGGCCCGCCCGCCATCGTCGTCCACAGTTCCGGCCCGAGCGTCCGTGCCGGCACCTATCGTCGGCGGCATGCTGCATCTCATCGATCATCCGGCCCTCGCCTCCCGTCCGGTCCCCTGGATGGTGGACCGGCTGTACGACACCCACCCGGTGGTGACCAACGTCAGCGCGGAGCCGCTGGATTTCGTGCGTGTGCTGATCACCGGCGGCCGCTGTGCGCCCGGGATGACCCACTGGGGGCAGATGCTGCCCGGTGAGTCGGCCGAGTTGTGCCTGTGCGAGCACGATCTGGACCGGACACTCGTCACCCTCACCTGGTTCCAGGCGGGCGGGGGCGACGAACTCTTCTGGCATTTCCGGGCGTGACCGACCCGGTGGGACGCCGGGGCGCGGCACAATGGCGTCATGGGACTTTTCGCTCCGCGCCCCCAGGAGCCGTTCGACTGGGCGGGTCTGCCGTCCGAGCCGCTGCGGCCGCGCTCTGAATCCGAGCAGCTCGACGATCTGCCCGTCGACCCGTTCGCCATCTCCCCCGGTGTCGCCGGCAGCTCGATCACCATCGCGCTCGGCACCGAGACCGGTCAGGACGGCCCGTCGGACGAACCCGCGGCGGATGCCGACGCCGACGCGGACGACGCGGAGAACTGACACCCCGGCGAACCGGCACAGCGAACCGGCACCGGTTCCTCCCCAGGGGCCGGTAGGGCGGTCGTTGTCCACAGATTCGGCGGACACCCGGCGGTGCCGGGCCGCAGCGCTCCACGATGGTCTGCATGACCGACGCACCGAAGATCCTCAGCTCGACCACCGGCGCCGACTTCCTCGCGACCCTGCCCACACTGACCGGGTTCACGGTGAACGACAGCATCCTCATCGTGCCGTTCCACGGCAAGCGCACCATGGGCGTGATGCGGGTCGACCTGCCGCCCGACGAGGACCGACGGCGGCACGACAAGATCTCGGCGCTGGCGCTGGCGGCGCTCAGTCGGCTCTCCGGGTGCGACGGTGTCGTGTTCGCGGTGTACGCCGACCAGACGTTCCCGGTCGCCTTCGCGCGGTGGGAGGGCCTGATCTCGGCGCTGGAGCGGCGGTGCGAGGATGCGGGCTTCACGGTGAAGGACGCGTTCTGCGTTGCGGCCGACGGCTGGGCGAGCTGGTACGAGCAGGATCCCGCGTTCGACGGCCATCCGCCTGCTGAGATCGACCGCAGCCCGCTCGCCGAGCAGGCCGCCCGGGTACGCGGGGGCCGCGAGCTGCCCGCGCAGGGGCAGGCTGCCCAGCTTCCGCCCGCCGACCCGTGGCTGGCCGAAGCGCTGCCGGAGGCCGTCGACGACCTCGAGTTCGGCGGCCGGGAGCGGGACGCCTTCGGCGGATACCGGCCGGCGGCCCCGCTGGATGCGATCGCGCTGATCGAGCGGGTGCTCGCCCGTGAGCCGGAGGACGTCCCGCTCCCGGACCTGGCCCGACTGGCGGTGCTCAGCGTCACCGCCGCCCGTCGCGACGAGATGACGGTCCAGATCGCGTTCGGACGCAGGGCCGGCCGCCGGCACCGCGCCGACAGCGACCGGCTCCACGCCCTGATGCGGCGCACAGGGAAGTCGATGGACGAACTCGTCGCCGCCGAGATGCCCCACGCCCGCGGAACCGCGCTCGGGGACCTCGGCGGACTGTTCACCGGGGAGAGCAGGCGCGAACCGAGAGTGAAGCGGGTGCGCCGGGCGATCGTCCTCCTGGGACGGATCGCCGTGCACCTGACACCGGATCAGCGGCCCGACCTCCTGTGCATGCTCTCCTGGCTGCACTGGGCGCTCGGATCGGCCTCGGCCGCGGCCCACCACGCCGAGTCCGCGTTGCGGGTCGCGCCCGACCACCGGATGGCGCGGACGCTGCTCGCGATGTTCTCCTCCGGCCGGCTGCCGGAGTGGGTATACGCCCATCACGGGGTGCCCACGCCCGCCACCGACGCGTTCGCGGACGAGCTGGCCGAGGCCATGGCGCGGCCGTGACCGGGGACGTGGCATGATCGATTGGTGCAGGAGGACGCGGCAGAACATCGGGACGCCCCGGTTCCGGCTGCCGGCTCCGGCGTCTCGTTCATCATGCCGGTGCTGAACGAGGTCGACTACCTGGAGCGGGCGGTGCGCACCGTCCTGGCCCAGCAGATCGACGGCCCCAGCGAGATCGTCCTCGCCCTCGGTCCCTCCACCGACGGGACCGACGACGTCGCACGTGCGCTCGCGGCCGATGACGAGCGGATCGTGCTCGTCGGCAACCCCGGCGCCGACATCCCGAAGGGGCTGAACCTCGCCATCCGGGCGAGCCGACACCCGACCATCGTGCGGGTCGACGCGCATTCCGAGCTCTCGACCGGGTATGCGCACCGCGCTCTGGAGACCCTCGCCCGCACGCGCGCGGCGAACGTGGGCGGGGTGATGCGCGCCGACGGGCGCACCCCGTTCCAGCGGGCCGTCGCCCGGGCATACAACTCCCCCATCGGCCTCGGCGGCGCCGCCTACCACGGCGGCACCCACGCCGGCGAGGCGGAATCGGCCTACCTCGGGGTGATGCGCCGCGCCGTGCTGGACGAGGTCGGGCTCTTCGACGAGTCGATCCGGCGCGGCGAGGACTGGGAGCTGAACCTGCGGATCCGCCGCGCCGGATACCGCGTCTGGTTCGACCCGACGTTGGCGGTCACCTACTGGCCGCGGGAGAGCTGGCTGCGGCTCGCGCGTCAGTTCCGCGCGACCGGCGCCTGGCGCGGCGAGCTCGTGCGGCGATACGGCCGTCGCAACGCGGTGCGGTTCTTCGCGCCGCCGGCGCTCGTGGTCGTGATCGCCCTCGCCGTGCTCACCGGTGTGCTGCAGGCCACCGGCATCCTCTCGGCGTGGGTCGGGCTGGCGGCATCCGTCGTCTACCTTCCGGTCATCGCATACGCCGTCCTGCTCGTCGCGGTCGCCGCCGGATCCGGAGGCGGACGCGGATGGCGCGACAAGCTGTGGACGCTGGCGGTCCTGCCCACCATGCACCTGTCCTGGGGGACGGGATTCCTGGCCGGGCTGCTGGCCGGAGCCCATGGGACGGTGGACACGTCCCGGCTCGGCTCGCGCAACACTCCCCTGCCCTGAACCGGGCGGCGATCAGCGGGTGATGTAGCCCCGGTCGAGGATGCGTGCGACGACACGCTCGGCGGCGTGCCCGTCATCGCGCGCGTTGAACCGCGCCCGCCACTGCGCGTACCGTTCCGCGTAGCGCGAGGAGTCGTGCGCGGTGATCGCGTCCGCCAGCTCCTGCTGGGTGCGCACGAGCGGCCCCGGGGCGTGCGCGGCGAGGTCGAAGTAGAAGCCGCGCAGCCGTCCCCGGTAGTGCGCGATGTCGGGCACATGGAAGAAGATCGGGCGGCCGGTCACGGAGAAGTCGAACATCACCGAGGAATAGTCGGTGATCAGCGCGTCGGCGGCCAGCATCAGCTGCGCGGTGTCGCCGAACGAGGTCACGTCGATCACACGGGTGCCGCCGGCGTCGGTGCCCGGGATCAGCGTCCGCGAATGCCCGCGCACCAGGACCACGGCTCCCGTCTCCCGCGCCAGCGCCTCCAGGTCCAGGAAGTCGACGATGTGCGTGCGGTCGTCGCGCCACGTCGGTGCATACAGCAGGACCTTCTCTGTCACCCCGATGCCGAGCATCGCACGCACCGCAGCGCCGTCACCGCCCACGAGCACATCGTTGCGCGGATAGCCCTCGACCCACACCGGACGCCGGCCGAACGCGTACGCCGCGCGCAGGATCCGGCCCGCGTACGGGTTCTGCGCGAGCAGCACGTCCCAGCGACGCGCCTCGCGCACCACCGCCAGTGCGCGACGCAGGTCGAACCCCCGGCGGTGCAGCGCGAGACGCTTCAACGGCGTGCCGTGCCAGGTCTGCAGCACCCGCTGGCCGCGGCGACGCTCGAATCGCCGCCGGAGCCAGTCGTTGACCACGAGCAGCCGGGCCGATCCGCGCGCGCGCCACCACTGCGGGCTGCCCTCCACGATGGGGATCGCGCCGTCCGGCACCGGCACCGACAGGTCCGCCACGCTCCAGTACCGCGTCACCGCCGGTGCGCGCCGGGCGAGTTCGCGATCGATCGCGAGCGGGTTGTCTGCGACGTTGCGGCCGTAGAAGCTCTCGAAGAAGACGGCGTTCTCCAGCCGGTCGCTCGGCCGGTTCGCGTAGCGGCGCTCCAGGGCGGCCTGCCCCTCCCACGACCCGTACGCCGGGTCCAGCGGCGGCGTGATCCGGACGACCTCGCCGTCCAGCCGCGCGTGCAGTCCGCCCAGCGCCGTCTCGGCGACCGGTCCGGGGAGCGCGACGGCACCGACGGAGGGATCGGATGCCTCGATCTGCAGCGTGTAGTCCCCGGACGGGAGGGGCAGCACCGGACCGCCCCAGCGTGACGCTTCGAGGGGCACGACCGCCTTCCAGGTGCGCCCCCGTCCGGTGAGCCGGCCGTCCACGCCGGCGCGGGGGCCACTCAGCCCCACCCGCGCGGGACGCGCACCGCTGCCGGTCAGGATCAGCACAGGGGCGGGCTGCGCTTCGAACCGCGCCTCGGTCATCGTCGTCCTTCCGATCGCACCGGGCGTCGTCCGCGCGCTGCGGCGGCCAGCCGGGCGTGGACGGCCCGGTGCACACGGGCGGCACTCCCGCCGTCGGTGAAGGCGTGCACCCGAGAGCTGAGCGCCGCCGACCGGGCGGTCCGCTCCGCGCGCACGTCCGCGTCGCCCAGGACCGCGTCCACCTCGGCGATGGCCTGTTCCCAGGTCGACGCCCAGTCAGCCCCGGCCACGTCCGAGTAGGTGCCGTACATCCCCCTCCCGGCCGTATATGCGGCCAGGTCCGGGGCGAGGAAGACCACCGGCAGCGGAACGAGTGACGCGTCGAACGCGAGGGACGAGTAGTCGGTGATCAGCGCGTCCATCGCGGGAAGCAGCGGGGTGATGTCGCTGACCAGATCGCTGCCGACGGCGCGCACCCGCTCGACGTCGCCCGGCGGCCGGTAGCGCCCGGCGCCCAGCGGGTGCGAGCGGATCAGCAGGACGGCATCCCGTTCGATCAGCATCCGCTCCAGAAGACGCCACTGGGACGGCGCGGGGATCGCCGGGTCCTCGGCGCCGTCGCGCCAGGTGGGTGCGTACAGCACGAGCCGCGCCGCGCCGATCGGCCCCGCCGCCGCCTCGACCGCCGCTGTCGCGCGCGCGCGGCGCCGGTCCGGGGTTCCGGCGCTGAGCACGTCCACGCGCGGCTCACCGGTCACCGGCACGCACTCGTCCGGCAGCGAGAACGCCGATTCGAGGCGCCCGCGGACCAGGTGGGATGCCGCCGGGATCAGGCCGATCCGCCGGGTGGTCCGGCGGTACATGACGCCCACCAGGCGACGCAGCAGCCGTGCTCCCGGCATCCGCTCCAGCGCAGCCGGCACACGCACCGTCTCGGGCGAGTCGATGCCGATGCGCTTGAGCGGGATGCCGTGCCACAGCTGCACGATGAACGCCCCGCCGATCGCATACCGGTTGACGTCGCCGAACCCGTGCGTGACCACGACGACGCGTGCGCGTGCGGTGCGCCAGAACCCGCGCAGGGAGTGCTTGGGCAGTGTGGGGATGCCGTGGGCCGCGGCATCCCGCTGCTCCCGCGTGGACCCGACCAGCCACACGGTCCGATCGCCGTGGGCGACCGTCTGCTGCCACACCGCCAGTGCGCCGTCGCCGATGCCGGCGCCGCACCCGAACACCCAGTCGCCCGCCGAGCGCGGGATCAGGAGGGTGGCCAGTCGCCCCGCCGCGTACAGCGGCAGCCGGAGGAGCTTGGCCGCGTTGCCCGCACCGAACGAGAAGGACGCCACCCCGCGAGCCTATCGCGGGGTGGCGTCCGTTCCTGATCGGTGCGTCCCTGACGCTACTTCAGCGAACCGAGCGTGACGTCGGCGGTCGCGGTGCGCCCGTCGCGGACGTAGGTGACCGTCGCCTTGCTGCCGGCGGCCGCCGCCCGCACCTGTGCGGTGAGGTCGACGGCGCTGCCCACGGGCACCTCGTTGAACGCGGTGACGACATCGCCGGCACGCAGGCCCGCCTTCTCGGCGCCGCCCCCGGAGGTGACGTCGACGATGTACGCACCGGTGATGGTGGCGCCCTGGACGGCGGAGGCGTCACGGACGCTCGCGCCGAGCAGGCCGTGGCTGGCGCTGCCGTCCTTGATGATCTCGTCCGCGACGCGGTGCGCGATGTCGGACGGGATGGAGAAGCCGACGCCGATCGAGCCGCTCTGGCTGGACGAGGATGTCGAGCCGGTCGAGGCGATCGCCACGTTGATGCCGACGAGCTTGCCCTCGCCATCCACCAGCGCACCCCCCGAGTTGCCCGGGTTGATCGGGGCGTCGGTCTGGATCACCGCGATCTTGATCGACTCGCTCGCCTGAGACTGCTGCTGCTGGCCCTGGCCGAAGTCGAAGAAGAACGGGCTGCCGCCGTTGTCTCCCCCGTTCCCGCCATCACCCGAGCCGCCCTTCGGCGCGGCGGAGGAGGCGATCTCGATCGACCGGTTCAGCGCACTCACGATGCCCGTGGTCACGGTGTTGGACAGGCCGAGCGGGGCGCCGATGGCCACCGTCTGGTCGCCGACGTTGAGCTTGCCCGAGTCGCCCCAGGTCACCGGGGTGAGGTCGCTGGCGCCGGTCAGCTTGATCACGGCGAGGTCGTACACAGGATCGGTGCCGACGATCTTCGCCGTGTAGATGTGGCCGTCAGAGGTCGTGACCGAGATCGCCGCGTCGCCGCTCGCGCCATCGAGGGTGACCACGTGCGTGTTGGTCAGGACGTAGCCGTCCTTGCTCAGCACCACGCCCGAGCCGGTGCCGCCGTTGTTTCCGGAGCTCACGTTGATGGTCACGACGCTGGGGACGACCTTGGCGGCGATCCCGGTGGTGGCGTTCACGCTGTCCGGGTTGTTCACCGTCACCACCGAGGGGCCGGCGGTCGAGGAGGAATCGACCGGCGCCCACAGGTTGGCCCCGGCCCAGGATCCGCCCAGGCCGGCGGCGCCGCCGACCAGCGCGGCGGCGACCAGCAGGCCGGCGATCCGGCCCCCGGTGACCTTCTTCTTGTCGCCGTCGGGGCGTGCCGGTGCGGTCTGGGCCTGCGGCGCGGGGAAGCCGAACGCCTGGCCCGGGTAGGGCTGAGTGGCGCCCGTGTCGGTCGGCGCCGAGGCGGGGGCGGCCGGTGCGGCGGGTGCGGGCGGCTGCGGCGGAATCGACCCGCCTGCGGTCGGGTTGATGGGGGCGGCGCCGGGCCCGGCCGACGGCACGGCGGGGGCCGCGGGGATGTCCTCGGGACGGTTGTCCTGGTTCTCGCTCATGGAGTGCTCCTTTTGGCTGACAGTGAAAGCATGGCGACTGTTTCTGTGCGTTCCGTATGCCGAGAATGGGACGACTCTATGCGAGTAGCGTGGGAATCGTGCAAGAGCCTGTGACCGGAGCCTGGCGCCGCGTCGCCGCCGGCGCCGGCCTGCTCGGCGCCGACGGTCGCAGCGCCCCGACGATCTTCGCCGAGATGAGCGCACTGGCCGCCCGTACCGGCGCGGTGAACCTCGGCCAGGGCTTCCCCGACGAGGACGGACCTGAGATCGTGCTGGCCACGGCCCGCGAGGCGATCGCGAACGGTGCCAACCAGTATCCGCCCGGGCGCGGCATCCGCGAACTGCGCGACGCGATCAGCGAACACCAGCAGCGCTTCTACGGCCTCACCCCGGATCCGGAGCGGGACGTGCTGGTCACCGCAGGCGCCACCGAGGCGATCGCCGCCGCACTGCTGGCTCTGGTGGACGGTCCCGACGACGAGGTCCTGGTCCTGGAGCCCTATTACGACTCGTATGCCGCCTGCGTCGCCCTCGCGGGCGCTCGGCTGGTGACCGTGCCGCTGCGCTGGCCCGATTTCCAGCCGGACCTGGACGAGCTGCGCGCCGCCGTGACCGATCGCACACGGGTCATCCTGATGAACGACCCGCACAACCCGACCGGGACCGTGCTGTCCGCAGAGGTCCGCGACGAGGTCGTACGTCTGGCGGAGCGCCACGACGCCGTCATCGTCACCGACGAGGTGTACGAGCATCTCCGGTTCGACGGGCCGCACGCGCCGATCGCCGCCCTGCCCGGTGCCTGGGAGCGGACCCTGTCGATCTCGTCCGGCGGAAAAACGTTCTCGACCACCGGGTGGAAGATCGGCTGGATCACCGGACCGGCCGCGCTCGTGGATGCGGTGCTGGCGGTCAAGCAGTTCCTCACCTACGTCAACGGCAGCCCGTTCCAGCCGGCGATCGCGGCCGGGCTGCGGCTGCCCGATGCGTTCTTCACCGGCATCGCCGACGACCTCCAGCACAAGCGCGATCTGCTCGGCGAGGGGCTGCGCGCCGCCGGGTTCACGGTGTCCGTGCCGGCCGGCTCGTACTTCACGGTCGCGGACGCGGCGCCGCTGGGCGCGACGGATGCCGGCATGTTCTGCCGCTCGCTGCCGGAACGGGCCGGCGTCGTGGCGATTCCGCTGACCGCTTTCGTCACGGCGGCGCACCGCGCGCAGTATGCGACGCTCGTCCGGTTCGCCGCGTGCAAGCGCGTGGAGGTCATCGAGGCGGCCGTCGCCGGTCTGCACCGGCTGTCCTGACCGGCGTCAGTCCACCGGCGTCACGCGGAAGCGACGGAGCCGCAGCGACGGGTTCACGCGCCGGACGCGGTCGATCGCCGCGGACTCGAGATGGGCGACCGCGACATCCGTCGTCGTCCCGACCGCCGCCAGCGTCACCCCCTGCGGGTCCACGATCATCGAGTGGCCGACGCCCAGCGGCGGCGGGTGGTCGGCGCCGGCGACGTAGACGGTGTTCTCGATGGCGCGCGCCTGCAGGAGCGTGCGCCAATGCTGCTCCTTCAGCGGGCCGCGCACCCACTGGGCGGGCACGAGCACCGCGTGCACGCCGGCGTCGGCCAGCGTCCGGGTCATCTCCGGGAACCGGAGGTCGTAGCAGGTCTGCAGACCGAACCGCAGCCCGTCGACCTCGAACGTCTCGGGATCGCCCATCGGACCCGGCTGGACGAAGTCCGATTCGCGCTGCCCGAACGCGTCGTACAGGTGGAGCTTGCGATACCGGGCCACGACCCCGTCCGCCCCCACCGCGACGACGGTGTTGTGCACCCGACCGGCGTCGGCGGCGCGTTCCAGGAGCCCGGCGACCAGATGCACGCCGTGCTGCCGAGCGAGGGTGGCCAGGGCTGCGGTGAACGGGCCGTCCACGTCCTGCGCGAGGTCGGCGATGGTCTCGTCGAATGGATCGATGAAGGCGCTCGAGTACTCGGGGAAGACCACGACGCCCGCCCCGCGGCCCACGGCCACCGCGGTCAGCCGGCTGATCTCGGCGAGGTTGCCGACGCCGTCCGCTGTGGGGGCGAACTGCGCCACGGCCAGGGCGAGGGCGGCATCCGGGGATTCGGGCATGTCTCCATCCTCACCGGCTGTGCGCCGGTCGGCAACCCGCCCGTGCCCGGGCCTACGCTGAGGGAACAGGTTCTGGCCGCGGGAGGATGCGATGACCGGGAAGCGTCGATGAGTGCAGCGCCCGCGGGCGGCGCGCGCGGCGAGCGGATCCTGGCCGCGCCCCCGACCGCGCACGACCAGGACGCCTACAAGGCCGCCTCGACGCTCGTGGCGAAGGGAGTGGCGGTCGTCAGCGCCGTCCAGGGCCGGTGGGACCATGCGGCGACGGTGACCGATCTGCTGTCGGTGTCGTACGACCCGCCGACGATGCTCGTGAGCCTGTATGAGCTGTCGCGCATCGCCGATGCGATCGTGTCGTCGGGCCGGTTCGGCGTCAGCCTGCTCCGCGACGATCAGCGCCGCATCGCCGACTGGCTGGGCGAGCCGGGCACCCCCTTGGTCGGCCTGCTCGACCACGTGCCGCACGTGCGCCGTGAACCGGGCGCGCCGATCCTCATCGCCGACGCGCTGGCCTGCTTCGACCTGCAGGTGACCGCCGTGCACCGAGCCGCCACCCACCTGCTCGTGGTGGGCGAGGTCCGCGCCATGACGCAGGCGACCGTGTGGGGGGTGCGACCGCTCGTGCGCTGGCAGTCGACGTATCAGCGCTGACGGGTCGAGGGCGTCGCGAGTCGTCGCGCGGCCTCGACCACGAAGCGACGACGCCCGGCCCGCTCCCGTTCGTCGTCCGGTCCGGCCCCGGTGATCATCTCGGCGAGCTGCGGCACCGTCTGCCACCAGGCGGCCAGCGCGATCAGGGCGAACACGAGGTGGCCAGGGTCCAATGCGGGATCGAGCAGGCCGTCCCGCTGCGCACGGGCGAAGCGCTCCACCTTCTCGCGGTAGTGCGTGCTGCGCGCGTCCAGATCGGCGGCCGGGCCGCCCTGCAGCCCTTCCCATTGCAGGAGGCGCCCGAGCTCGGGGTGGACAGCGTGGTAGTCGAAGGTGGCGCCCGCGAACGCGCCGATGTCGTCCAGACCGACGCCGGTCAGACCCACCGCTGCGGCGAGCCGCTCCAGCTCGGTGGACAGCACGAGCTCCCAGAGCGCCCGCTTGTCGCCGAAGTAGCTGTAGAGCCGCTCTTTGTTCACCCCGGCCCGCGCGGCGATGGAGCCGACCGTGGTGCCGTCGAACCCGCGTGCGGCGAACTCGATCAGCGCCGCGTCGCGGAGTCGACGGCGCGTCCCTTCGGTGTCCCAGGCCACCTCGCCAGAATACCAACTCAAGGGTTGGAAATGGACGTGCGCCGCGCTAGACTCCAACCACATCGTTGGAGTTGGAGATACCCATGGACATCATCGACCGTCTTCCCACCGACATCCGCACACCGCAGCCGGCCCCTGTCGCTCTGGTGACCGGAGGCAGCAGCGGCATCGGATTCGCCGTGGCCCGCCAGCTCGCGGACCGGGGCGTGACCGTGTGGATCGGCGCCCGCGACCCCGGCAGGGGGCGCGCTGCGGCAGCCGAACTCGGCGCGTCCGTACGCGTCGTGCCGCTGGAGGTGACGGACCCGGCATCGATCGCGGCAGCCGCGGAGCAGGTCGGCGACCTGGACATCCTCGTGAACAACGCCGGGATCAACCCCGGCGGCGAGGACATCATCGGCACCTCCGTCGCCCAGCTGCGCGCCGCCTACGAGACCAACGTCTTCGGGCTCGTCGCCGTCACGCAGGCGTTCCTCCCCGCGTTGCAGCGATCGAGGCACCCCCGCATCGTCAACGTGTCCAGCGGCACCGGGTCGCTCGCCTGGAACAGCGGACCGAATCCGCAGTTCGACTGGGAGCGGGTCCAGGGCGGCGGCCTGGCCTACCGGAGCTCGAAGACGGCGGTCAACGCCGTCACGCTCCTGACGGCGCAGACCCTCGGCGCGAGCGCCAAGGTCAACGCGCTGGCTCCGGGCCGGCGCCGCACCAACCTCGTCGCCGGCGCCGTCGGCGGCGGTGACCCGGACGAAGCCGCTGCCGGCGCGGTCCGTCTCGCGCTGCTGCCCGACGACGGACCCACGGGCGCGCTCTGGTCGTGGGATGGGACGCGCGTCCCCTGGTGACGCCGCGAGCGTGCACGCTCCCTGGCGGCGCGCACACGACGAAGGCCCTCGCTTTCGCGAGGGCCTTCGTCATCTGTTGCGGGGGCAGGATTTGAACCTACGACCTCTGGGTTATGAGCCCAGCGAGCTACCGAACTGCTCCACCCCGCGGCACGTCATCAGCTTAGCATGCCCGCGGGCCGGGATCGAATCCGACAGCGCCCGTCGGCGAGCGTCGGCTACTTGTCTCCGGACAGCTGCAGCAGCGTGTTCAGAGCGTCCGTGAGGCGTGCATCCGCCACGCCGTACGCCGTCCAGTCGCCGGCCTTCATCGCGGCGTCGCGGTCCATCATCGCCTGCTGCGCCTCGTGCAGTGCGGCCTGGAACGCGACCGAGGTGTCCGTGCCGGTACCGCCTCCGCCACCGGTCGAGCCGCCCCCCGTCTCGGACGGACTCGGGTTGGGCGACGGCGTCACATTGCTGTCGCCGGTGTTGGCGCCCGAGTCGCCGCCGAACAGGGTGTCCAGCGCCTCGCCGAGGGTGTTCTCGAAGGCGACCTTGTCGCCGAAGGCGACCAGCACCTTCTGCAGCGTGGGCAGCTTCGTCTGTCCGGAGGACTGGACGAACACCGGCTGGACGTAGAGCAGACCGCCCCCGACGGGCAGCGTCAGCAGGTTGCCCGGGAGCACCTGGGACTGCCCCTGCTTGAGCAGGTTGATGAACGAGGAGACGGCCGGCTGCGCATCGAAGTTGTTCTGCACCTGGCCGGGACCGGGCACGGGAGTGTCGGCGCTGATCTCCAGCATCCGCAGCTTGCCGTAGTCGGCGTCCTTCACGCCCGCCTTGTCACCGGCGTTCGAATCGACGGCGAGATACCCCATCAGCACATTCCGCGACGAGCTCTCCGCATTCGATTCGGGGATGAAGCTGGTGAACATCGAATACTCGGCGCTGTCCTGGCCGGGCATCTTCATCGACAGGTAGTACGGCGGCTGCAGCTGCTCCTTGTCCTGCGGGTCCGGCGGGGTGACCCACTTGTTGTCGCTGCGGTAGAACGACTGCGCGTCGTTCACGTGGTACGTGCCCAGCACCGAGCGCTGCACCTTGAAGAGATCGGTCGGGTAGCGCACGTGGCTCATCAGATCGGCGCTCATCTGCGAGACCGGCTTGACCGTGGTCGGATAGACCTTCTCCCAGGTCTTCAGCACCGGGTCTTCGGCATCCCACGCGTAGAGGGTCACGTGCCCGTCGTAGGCGTCGACCGTGGCCTTCACCGAGTTGCGGATGTAGTTGATGTCATCCATGGCGATCGTCGGCGTCGAGGTCGACGAATCGGTGATCGCCTTGGACAGGCTCGTCGTGTGCGAGTACGGGTAGTCGGCGCTGGTGGTGTAGCCGTCCACCACCCACACGATGTGGCCGTCCACCACGGTCGGGTACGGGTCGCCGTCCAACGTCAGGTAGGGGGCCGCCTTGTGCACCCGGGTCAGCGGATCCCGGTCGTACAGGATCTGCGATTCGGGGTTGATGCTGTCCGAGAACAGGATCTGCTCCGATTGGAACTTCAGGGCGTACACCAGCCGGTTGAACCAGGTGCCGATGTTCGGCCCGCCGTCTCCGGAGAACGTGGTCTTGACCTCGTTCGATCCCTCGTCACTGCCGGCGAGGTAGTCCAGCTCCATCGGGTCGGTGCCCTTGGCCGCGCCCACGATCGAGTACTGCGGCGAGTGCTCGCCGAAGTAGACCCGGGGCTGGTAGTTCTCGTCGGTGAGGAATCCGGTCGAGGGGATGCCGCGCTCCAGGAACACCGGCTTGCCGTCGCTGGTGCGCGCATTGCCCTTGGCCACCACGAGGCCGTAGCCATGGGTGTAGATCTGGGTGGTGTTCTGCCATGTCGCGTTCGCGCCCAGGGCGTTCAGGTTCAGTTCGCGCACCGACATCACGGAGTCCTGCGAGGTGCCGTCCAGGTCGTAGCGGTCCACGTCCAGCGGGTTGTTGAACTGGTAGTAGGACCGGTACTGCTCGAGCTGCTGGACGGTGGGCCCGATGATCGCCGGGTCCATGATCCGGATCTGTGCGGTGGTGTCGGCATCCGCGCGCAGCTGTCCCTTGGTGGCATCGGTCTTGGCGGCGAAGTTCGTCGTCTCCATGTCGTCGATGCCGTACGCGGTCTTGGTGGCGTCGATGTTGCGCTGGTAGTACGTCTTCTCCAGCGTGAGCTGGTTCGGCTTGACGCTGACCACGTTGACGACCCACGGGTAGGCCATGCCGACCACGATCGCCGAGACGATCAGCAGCGCGGTCGCGATCAGCGGGTAGCGCCAGTGCCCGATGATCGCGGTCACGAAGAACAGCACGGCCACGATCGCGGCCACGATCGCCAGGATCACCTGCCCGGGGATGACGGCGTTGACCTCGGTGTAGCCCGGCCCGGTGATCAGGCCGTTCTCGGACACCATGGTCTTGTACCGGTCCAGCCACAGGCTGGCCGCCTGCACCAGGAGGTAGATGCCGGCCAGCACGGCGAACTGGATGCGCGCGGACTTCGAGATCCGCAGCTCCCGCTGCGCGATCCGGACCGAGCCGTACAGGTACGCCACGACGGCCGAGACGAGCAGGCAGATTAGCAGCACGGCCGAGGTGAACCCGAGCAGCGTGCTGTAGAACGGCAGCGCGAACATGTAGAACCCGGTGTCCAGGTGGAACTGCGGGTCGGTGACCGAGGTGGACACCCCGTTCAGCCACAGCGCGGTGGTCTCCCACTGGGTGGATGCCGCGAATCCGGCGAAGAACCCGAAGAAGATCGGGATCCCCCACATGGCGAGGCGCCGCAGCGGCTCGACCACCTCCTGGTAGCGGTCCAGCTGCGCGCTCAGTCGCGCGTACACCGGGCGCAGGCGGTACGCCAGCTGGATGCACAGCCAGACGGGCACCGCCATCCCCAGGAACCCGATCGCGAACATCGCCACGCGGGCCAGCCACTGCGTCGTCAGCACGCCGGAGAAGCCGAGCTGCTCGTACCAGAGCCAGTCGGTGTAGAGGTTCGCGAAGATGAAGAACGCCACCACCAGGGCTGCGATGATGACGAGCGAGATGGCGATGACGCGCCGCGAACGGTGGGGCGTGGCCGGTGCAGGGGCTTCGTTGGTGGTCACCCGATCATCCTAGGCGGGACCGGGTATGCGTGAGCCGAGTGCCCCGGACAGCCGCATCCCGGGACCCGAACGCCGTCACTTCGCGGCGCAGGTGGGCAGCGCGCCGAGATCTCCGCCGTGATCGAGCGCGTCCAGGACGGCGAGAGAGTCCTCCAGCGTCTTCACGGAGAACACGCGCAGCCCCGACGGGACGTGACCGGCGACCTCGTCGCAGTTGGACGCGGGCGCCAGGAAGTACCGCGCCCCGGCATCCTTGGCCCCGTAGAGCTTCTGCCGGATGCCGCCGATGGGACCCACGTCGCCGTCCGCGTCGATCGTGCCCGTGCCGGCGACATCCTTCCCGCCGTTCAGATACCCCGGCGTGAGGGTGTCGATGATGCCCAGCGAGAACATCATCCCGGCCGACGGACCGCCCACGTTGTTCAGCTGGATGGTGACATCGATCGGGAAGTCGAAGTCGGTGACCAGGGTCACGCCGATGATCCACGAGGTCTTCCCGTCGGTGGTCTGCTGGGTCGGCGTGACCGACACCTGCTCGCGCCGCCCGTCCCGTTCGATCGACAGCAGGACCGCCCTGCCGGCAGCCTTGTCGATCACCGCGCGCAGCGTGTCCACGTCGGTGACCGCGGTACCGTCCGCCGCCGTGATGACGTCCCCCGTGCGCAGAGTGCCCTCGGCCGGAGCGCCGTCGATCACCGAGTAGACCGTGAGCTTGGGCGTCACCTTGTAGCCGAGATGGGTGAGCGCGGCGGCCGTGGCCTCCTTCTGCGAGTCCACCATCATCTCGGTCGACTGCTGCTCGCGCTCAGTCGAGGACTGACCGGCGGGGAACACCGCGTCCAGCGGGAGCACCGCCCGGGAGGGATCGAGCCACGCCGCCGCCAGCTCGATCCAGGAGGGCGTCCGCTCACGATTGCCGACCGTCTCCACCGTCAGCAGGTCGAGCGTCCCGCTGGTCGGATAGGTCTTCGCACCGTCCACGGCGATCAGCGGCACCTTCTCGCCGTTCGCGGCGGCCGAGGTGCCGAGCGTGTTGAACACCGGGCCGGGCCGCTGGATGACGTATGCGGTCGGCAGGAACGTCAGCACCAGCAGCACGACCAGGGCCACGGTCAGGGACCAGATGCCGATCGCGGCGCCGCGGGGCCGCGTGCGGCGGGGCCGGGGGGTGATCGTCACGTCCTCGTCGAACAGCGCCACAGATGACCTTCCGAGTCCCGTCGTTCGCGACCGGCGTACGAGTGACGTCCATTCGGCCGGGGATCGCTGTGATCCGTGCGACTAGCGTAGAACCACACCCGGACTCCCTGCTGAAAGGCGGCTGAAGTGGCAGATGACGACCGCAGCCCGGAAGACGACTTCCAGGAGCTGCTGCGGCAGCTGTTCGGCGGCGCCGGCGACGGACCGGACCCCGAGCAGCTCGAGCAGATGCGCGCCCTCGGCATCGACCCGGCGATGATGCAGAACATGATGCGCCAGCTGCAGAGTGCGTTCAGCAGCGGCACCGACGACGGCGCGATCTCGTGGGAGCCGGCCCGGCGCCAGGCCCTGCACATCGCCAATCAGAGCGATCTGGGCGTGACCACGGGTCAGCGCGGCGAGTTCGACCAGGCGTTCGCCCTGGCCACCCTGTGGCTCGGCGAGGCCACCGCCATCTCGGATCTCGCGGTGCCACCGCGGGCGATCACGCGCGGCGGATGGGTGGAGGCGACCCTCCCGGTCTGGGAGGAGCTGGCCGAACCGGTCGCCACGAGCATCGCGGACGCGCTCACCGGCGCGCTGCGCACGCAGGCGCCGGAGGAGATGCAGCAGCTGATCCAGGGCGCCGGGCGCGTGATGCGCACGATCGGCGGCGGCCTGTTCGCCACGCAGCTGGGGCAGGTGCTCGGGCAGCTCTCGCTGCAGGTGGTCTCGGGCGGGGATGTCGGCATCCCGGTCATGCCCGCCGGTGAAGCGGTGATCCTGCCGCAGAACTTCGCCGACTTCGGCCGAGATCTGGAAGTGCCGGAGGATCAGCTGGCGCTGTACCTGGCCACGCGCGAGCTGGCGCACGCGCGACTGTTCCGGCACGCGAAGTGGCTGCGGCTGCAGGCGATCGCCCAGGTGGGCGAGTTCGCGCGGGGCGTGCACGTGGACACCGACGCCCTGGAGGACCTCGCCTCGCGCTTCGATCCGTCCAACCCGGAGGAGCTGCGCGACGCCCTGCAGAGCGGTGCGCTGCTGCCGGCGCGCACCGACGCCCAGACGGCGGCGCTGCTGCGGCTGGAGAACCTGCTGGCCCTGGTCGAGGGCTGGGTGGACGTGGTGACCGCGGATGCCACCGGGCGCCTCCCCTCGGCGGCCCGGATCGCGGAGGCGGTCCGCCGCCGCCGGGCGGTGGGCGGACCGGCCGAGAAAGCGCTGGGATCCCTCGTGGGCCTCGAGCTGCGTCCGCGCCGCATGCGCGAGGCGGCGGCGATGTGGCGGGCGGTCACGGACGCGGTCGGCGTGGCGGCCCGGGACGCCCTGTGGGACTACCCGGACCTCATGCCCGAGGCATCCGACATCGACGACCCGTCGACCCTCATCTCGCGCCTGCAGGCGCGAGCCCGCGGCGAGGCGCCGCCGCGGGACGAGATGGACGACGCGCTGGACGCCCTGCTGCGCGGCGAGACGCCCCAGGCAGAAGGCGACGAGCCGACCGGCGACGACCGGTCAGGTGGCGGCGACGATGACGAGGGAGACGCCCCGGAGGACCCCCGGCCGGTCTGAACCTCACTCCGGCCCGACCCGTTCCATCGTTTCCTCCCCAGGCACGCGGAAGACGCCGATCCGCGCGGGCTCCTGTGGAAAGTCGCGACACGCCGCGATGCTGGGCGCACAATCGGGTCATGCTCGTCCTGGATCCCGCGAAGCCCCCGCTCTGGCGCACGTGTGACACGCTCCAGTTCGGGACGAATGCCGCGGCCGTCCTGAACGAGCCGGCGGCGTGGGAGCAGCGGATGGTCGCCGAACTCGCCCGTGGCATCCCCGAGGGCGCGCTGGAGCCGGTGGCCGTCGCCCTCGGCGGCACGCCCGCCGGGGCGCGGATGCTGCTGCGGCGCCTGGACGGTGCCCTGCTGCACACCCTGCCTCCCCCGACGATCACGGCGGCGGTGCAGGCGGCCGCGGGGGTGCCGGCGGCGACGGCCGGCGAGGTGGCCCGGGCGCTGGCTGCGGCCGGCGTTCAGATGACCGGGGCGGGACCGGCCACGACCGGCAGCGTCGTCGTCCTGGTCGGCGCGCACGTCACCGACCCGTGGGCGGCTGCCGCGCTCCTGCGCGATGACGTCCCGCATCTGCCGGTGGTGTTCGACGGCCGCACGGTCACGGTCGGTCCGCTCGTGCGGCCGGGCCGCACCGGGTGCCTCATGTGCGTGGAGGCCGAGCGTGCCGAGCGCGACCCGGCGTGGCCCGCACTGGCGTCGCAGCTGCTGGCGGCGCCGCTGCCGGACGTCGGGGCGGCGCTCGCGCTGGAGGCCGGACTGGTGGCGGCGCGTCTGCTCAGCGAGTCCGGCGAACCGGGGAACTCCCGGTCTTCGATGTCGGGGCATTCCGTGACCCTGTGCGCCGACTCGCCGCGCCGGTCGTGGCACGTGCATCGACCGCATGCAGGGTGCGGCTGCCGATCTCCTGCAGGAACCGCGACGGGACGCGCTCTGCACGACCCGATCCGCCCCGCGACCACGACACGGACAGCGTTCGCGCGGCCCGCGTGATCCCCACATAGGCCAGCCGGCGCTCCTCGTCCACCTGCTCGAAGGTGGTGGCGTACGAGATCGGCAGCAGCCCCTCCGCCACGCCGAGCAGGTGCACGTGGTCCCACTCCAGCCCCTTGGCGGCGTGCAGGGTCGCCAGGGTCACGGTGCGCATGGCCGGCTCGTGCTGGTCCTTGGCCCGTCCCATCAGCTCGTCGGTGAACGCACGCAGGGTCGTGCCGTCGGCGGCCTCCTCGGCCAGGCGGAGCAGCGCTCGGCGCGCCTCCCATCCGTCGCGCACCGCGCCCCCGGCCGGGGGCGGATCCTCGCTCATGCCCAGCGAGCGCAGCACATCGCGGACGGCGTCGACCAGTCCCCCGTCCACCGGGGCGACCGAGGCGCCCCGCAGCGCGAGGACGGCCTGGCGGACCTCCGGCATGTCGAAGAAGCGCCGTCCGCCCATCACCGTCGCCGCGATCTGCTCATCGGCGAGTGCGCCGAGCAGCTCGGCCGACTGCGCGTGCGCCCGATACAGCACCGCGATCGTCCGCGGATCGATGCCCGACCGCACCTGCGCGGCGATCGCGGCGGCGACCCCGCGCGCCTCGGTCGCGTCATCCGGATACCCGGTCACCGTGGGGACCACCCCGGGCTCCGCGTCGCCGGGGGACGCCGGCGGGTGCAGCGTCAGCGCTCCGGGACGACCGCGCATCAGCTCGTTCGCCACGGCGAGGATGCCGGGGGCCGACCGGTAGCTGGTCTGCAGGCGGATCACGCGCGCATCCGGATGCCGCTTCTCGAAGTCGATCAGATACGAGGCGTCGGCGCCGGCGAAGGAGTAGATCGTCTGGCTCGCGTCGCCGACCACGCACAGGTCGCGGCGGTCCCCCAGCCACAGCTCGAGCAGGCGATGCTGCAGCGGCGAGACGTCCTGGAACTCGTCCACGGTGAAATGCCGGTACTGCTCGCGCACCGCCACCGCCACGCGCGGCTCGGCCTCCAGCATCCCCGCGCACGCCAGCAGGACGTCTTCGAAGTCCAGCTGTCGTCGCTCGTCCTTGAGCTTCTCGTAGGCGCGCTGCAGGTCCAGCGTGCGCTCCAGGCCGAGACGGGCCGCACCCTGCGGGCGGGCCGCCGCATAGCCCTCGATGGACAGCATGCCGACCTTGCGCCATTCGATCTCGGACGCGAGATCGCGCAGGGTGGCGGTGTCGGGCCGCATCCCCAGCCCATCGGCGGCGTGGGCGAGGAGGCGAACCTTGTTGTCGACGATGGCCGGGGCCGTGTCGCCGGCCACCGTCGGCCAGAAGAAGTTCAGCTGCGCGAGCGCGGCCGCGTGGAACGTCCGGGCGGACACGCCCACCACCCCCAGCGCCCGGAGTCGCCCCCGCATCTCCCCCGCGGCCTTCGCGGTGAACGTCACCGCCATGACCCGGCTCGGAGAGTAGGCGCCGGTGTCGACGCCGTGGGCGATGCGGTGGGTGATCGCGCGGGTCTTGCCCGTGCCGGCGCCCGCCAGGACGCAGACCGGGCCGCGCAAGGCGGTCGCCGCCTCACGCTGCTGATCGTCCAGACCCTCCAGCGTCCTGTCGCTCACGAACGCTCCGCGTGCCAATCCGAGATGAGCGCGTGGGCGATCGATGAGGGGCCGGGAAGGAGGATGCCGCTGCCGCCCTGCCCTCGTTCCAGAGCCTCGCCGATCTCGGCACGGGTGAACCAGCGCACCGCGGCGATCTCGTCGCCGTCGGCGCGTGCCGCCGCGTCGTCCTGCACCCGCGCGTGGAAGCCGAGCATGAGCGAGCGCGGGTAGGGCCAGGCCTGCGAACCGCCGTAGCGGACCTCGCGCAGCCGGACCCCGGCCTCTTCGCGCAGCTCACGTGCGACAGCGCCCTCGGCGGACTCGCCGGCTTCGACGAACCCGGCGAAGCAGGAGAACCGATTCGCGTCCCACAGCGCGTTGGACCCGAGCAGCAGTCGGCCGCCGTCCTCGCTGCCGACGGCGACGATGACCGCCGGATCGGTGCGCGGGAAGTGCTCGCGACCGCAGTCCGGGCAGGTGCGCGCCCAGCCGCCGGTGCTCACCGCGGTACGGGCGCCGCAGTTCGGGCAGAAGGGAGAATCTCGCAGCCATCGCCCCAGGCTCACCGCCGTCACCAGCGCCGCCGCATCGGCGGCATCCAATCTCCCGCCGATCACCCGCAGCGGCGCCCACGCTCCGTCGTCGGGATCGGGCGCGTCCGCCGCCCGCGCCGCCAGCAGCAGCGGCACGCCGGCCGCGGTGCGACCGAGGAACGCCCAGAGCGCGTCCTCCGGGACATCCTGCACCCGTCGGTACCGCAGTCGCGTGCCGTCCTCGGCGAGGACCGCGCGATCCCCGCGGATCACGAGCACCCGCGCAGAGGGATCGCCGCGCAGCCGGTCCAGCAGCCCGGGATCCGTCCGCTCCTCGGCGCTGCGGTCGAATCCGGGTCGGGCCAGGGCGGGGATCCGCCGGGCCGGCACTGCCGTCATCGATACCTCCGTACAGGGCGTGGCGACCTGCCCTCCGACCGGGCCGGACCTACCCTGGGGGCATGGCACGCTCCCCTCTCACTCTAGCGGCGACGGTGACGGCGGCTCTGCCGTCGGCGTCGGTCGTGGGGGTGGCTCCCCTCACCGAGCACGATGCCGGCCGCTTCGACTCCGCCGTCGCCGACCTCGCCGACGGACGGCGCGTGGTGGTGCGCATCGCCGCCGACGACGACGCCGCCCAGGAGCTGACCGCGCAGGCGCGGGCACTGGCCGCGCTGACCTCCGGGGTCCGCTCGCTGCTGCCGTTCCGCGCGCCCGAACTGCTCGGTCAGACCGTCGTGGACTCCCGCCCGGCGGTGGTCACCGACCACCTGGCCGGCTACCGGGTGGATGCCGCGCATGTGCCCGCCGGCCGTGGGGCCGCCGTCTCGCTCGGAGCGGCGATCGCAGCCATCCACGCCCTGCCCGAGTCGGTGGCGCGCACCGCCGGCCTGCCCGCCCTGTCGCCGGAGCAGGCCCGCGGCGAGGTGTCGCGCCTGCTGGACCGGGTCACCACCAGCCACCACGGCATCCCCGTCTCGCTGCTGTCCCGATGGAGCCGGGCCCTCGCAGAGGACCGCCTGTGGCGGTTCGAATCGACCCTGTCGCTCGGCGGCGTCTCGGCCGACGCGTTCCTGATCGAGGACCGCGACGGGGTGCCGACAGTGACCGGTCTGCTCCCGTGGCACGGACTGCGCGAGGGCGACCCCGCCGCGGATCTGCGCTGGCTGTCCTCGGCCCCGGACGCAGCCGGCGACATCTACGCCGCGTATCTGGCCGCCAGCGCGCGCACCCCGGACGAGTCGCTGCGGATCCGCGCACGGCTGTATGCCGAACTCGAGTTCGCGTCCTGGCTGCTGCACGGTCACGACGAGGGACGCGAGGACGTCATCGCCGACGCGGTGGCGCTGCTGGCGTCCCTGGCCGACACCGTCCTGGACGACGACCTGCTCGCCGAGGATGGGATGGACGTGGACGACGCCATCGCCCTGCTGGGGCGGATGCCGGATGCCGCGGCCCCGTCGGTGGACACCTCGCTGCACACCGACGCGTTCGACGCGGACGACTCGTCCTTCTTCACCGACACCGACCTGCGCGGCTCGGCCGCGCCGGAACCGGCCGTCGACCCGGACCGGACCGCCCCGCTGGACGTCTCGGACTGGGTCGGCCCGGCCGGCGACGCCGATGCGGTCGGCGAGGCGGATCGCGCATCCGAGGCCGCGCTGCGGCGGTGGGCGGCTTCGGAATAGCACTTCGGCCGGCTCAGCCGCGCAGCACCAGCCCGTGTGCGACGTAGTAGAGCGTCACGTCGATCGAGTCCAGCGGCACACCATGCCGTTCGTGGTACGCGCGACGGTACAGCTCGAGCTGCAGCATCCGTGATTCGCGGGCGGCCCGATCGCGCGGCGGTGCCCCGGTCTTCCAGTCCACGATCTCGATCCGATCCCCGCGGCGGTAGACCGCGTCCAGCTTGCAGATCGCCAGGTGCTCCTGCTCGTCGAGCCCGGTGAAGCGGAAGTCGATCTCGGTCTCCACCTCGATCGGCTGCAACGCCGCCCACTCCGACTGCTCGAACGCGGCCTGCAGCGTCCGCAGGTCGCTCAAGTCGGCGGGACTGAGCGCGGCGTCGTCGTCGCCGCCCTCCCACAGCGCGTCATCCAGCGAGCCCGAGGCCCCGACGAGGCCGGAGCGACGCTCGACCCACGCGTGGAACAGCGTGCCCAGCCGGGTCTGCCGGAACGGGCGCTCCGGCAGCGGACGCGCCAGCGCGGACACCGTCCCCGCGTAGTCGGCGACGAAGTCCTTGTACCGGGAGGCGGGGATGCGCACCGGCGCGCTGCGGCCCGCGCCGTGCGGCGCGGCCTGCTCGGCCAGCAGCAGCGCGAGCTCGTCCTCCGGCTCCGGCCGGGGCGCCGACAGCGCCGCACGGACCTGGTCGGCCGCGGCCCGCACGCGCTCACGACGTGCGCCCAGCGGATCGATCGGCCACTGCAGCAGCCGCCGTTCCCCCAGATACGGGTTCTCCTCCGGCATCGCGGCCGGCAGCGCGATCTGCATGGCCTCGGCGATCTCGATCAGGAACGGACTGGAGGGCCGCGGCTTGGTCGTCCCCGCCCAGGGCGCCCCGGTCAGCAGCAGATGCTCGCGCGCCCGGGTCACCGCGACATAGGCGAGGCGCCGGTCCTCGTCGATCTGACGCCGGCGGTTCGCGGCGACGAACGCCTCCAGCGCCGCCTTCAGCTCCTGCTGCGTCCCGGCGCTGCGCCAGCCGAATTCCGGGAGCCAGGACGCGTCGCCGCGGAACGCGTACGGGAGGACGCCGAATCCGAGCCAGGCCTTCGTGTCCTTGGCCCCGGTGGGCAGTTCGCCGTCGACCATCCGCACAACCGCCACGGCATCCCATTCCAGTCCCTTCGAGCCGTGGATGGTCAGCAGCTGGACGACATCGTCCTCGGGCGGCTCGGTGCGGGGCGCGAACTCGTCGAGCTCCTCGGCGTGGTCCAGCCACGCCAGCAGACTCGGCAGTGACCCGGTCTCGTCCGCGGACAGGAACGCGTGCACCTCGTCGACGAACGCGCGCAGCTGGGCGGATGCGATGCGCGCGGGCCCGCGGGCCTCGTTGGCGGCCAGTTCGACGTCCAGACGCAGCTCGAGCTCGATCAGCCGGATCAGCTCGGCGATCGGCAGCGCCGCCGACCGGCGGAGGCCTTCGAACACGGCGGCGGCGTCCCGCAGGCGTGCGCGGGCCGCGACGGTGAACCCCGCGAGCCACCCGTGGTCGTCCCGTGCGCGCATCAGGAAGTCGAGGGCGTCGATCACCGATCCCTGCTCGTCGCCGGCGGACGCCCGCGCGCGGGCGGCGATCTCGGGTTCCAGCGGCTGCAGTGCGGCGTCGTGCTGCGCGAGGCGCTGCGCGAGCTGGGCCAGCGCGCGCAGATCGCTGAGCCCGATACGCCAGCGCGGACCGGACAGCAGCCGGATCAGCGCGGAGCCCGCGCGCGGGTCGGAGATCACCCGCAGCGCGCTGACCACGTCGACCACCTCGGGGGTGGACAGCAGGCCGCCCAGGCCCAGGATCCGGTGCGGGATCCCGCGGGCGCCCAGCGCATCGCCGAAGCGGACCATGTGCTTCTTGCTGCGGAACAGCACAGCTCCGGTGGTGGTCAGCCCGCGCCGGCTTCGTTCTGCCCGCACCTGCTGGAACCAGCCCGCGACCCGGTCGGCCTCGGCATCCAGGTCGTCCTCCACCGCGATCCGCACCTCGCCGTCCGGCGCGCCCGGCCGGGGACGCAGCTCCCCCACCGGGACGGAGGATGCCGCGGCCAGCGGCTTCAGGACGGCACCGGCCGCCCGCAGCACCCCGGCGCTGTTGCGCCAGCTGGTCATCAGCGCGTACGTCCCGCATCCGCCCGCAGGCGCGAACGCGGCCGCGAACCCCCCCAGGTTGCCGGCGCTCGCCCCCCGCCAGCCGTAGATCGCCTGGTGCGGATCGCCGACCGCCATCACCGCGCGGCCGGCGAACAGGGTGGCCAGCAGCTCGGTCTGCACGACCGACGTGTCCTGGTACTCGTCCAGCAGCACCACCCGGAAGCGGTCGCGGATCTCGGCGGTCACGGTGGGATGGCCGTGCACCACCTCGCGCGCGCCGGCGACCTGATCGGAGAAGTCGAGCACGCCCAGCCGCCGCTTCTGCCGGTTGTACTCCCGCGCCAGGTCGACCAGCACTTCCAGCCCGTCGATGTTGGCGGCGGCGGTCGCCACGTCCGCATAGACGGTGGTGCGCCGGTCGGTCGACGGCAGATCGCGGACCGTGCGGAACCGGGCGGGGAAGGCCGCCAGATCGTCCAGGTCGACGAGGTTGTCGACGCCGTCCCGCGCGATCCGCAGGGCCGCGTCGATGATCCCGCGCGGAGAGCGCTCGATCCCCTCCAGCCGCTCGTCGTCGCTGCCGAGCACCACGCGGCGCATCAGCAGCCAGGCCGCCGACTCGCTCAGCAGCGCGGCCTCGGGGTCGCGTCCGATCCGCACGGCGTGCTCGCGCACGATCCCGTCGGCGAAGCTGTTGTAGGTGGCCACGGTCGGGCGGTGCAGCAGCGTCTCGGCGTCCTGGGCGATCGGGACGGCCTCGACCTCGGTGGCCAGTGCCTCCAGGATGTCGTGACGCGCACGGTCGCCGTCGGCGCCGGCCAGCGGCTCGAGCCGGCCTCGCGCGTGCAGCGCCGGCAGATGCGACAGCAGTCCGCGCCGCTCGAACTCCGCCAGGCGCGCCAGCCGGCGCTGGATGCGCTCGGCCAGCTCGCCGGCCGCCTTGCGCGTGAAGGTCAGGCCGAGGACCTCGTCGCGGCGCGCCAGCCCGTTGGCCACGAGCCAGACCACGCGTGCGGCCATCGTCTCGGTCTTGCCGCTGCCGGCGCCGGCGACCACCAGGGCCGGCTCCAGGGGCGAGGAGATCACGGCCGACTGCTCGGCGGTGGGCGGGAACTGGCCCAGCGCGGCCGCGATCACCGCGGGCGTGAGCTCCGGTGTCGTGCGCTCGTCGCTCATGACGCGCTCACCGCCCCGATCGTGTGGATGCGGCACAGGCCGTAGGAGTGCTCGTCGCGGCAGTGCTCCTCGAACGGAGCGGTGAACCGGGCGGACCGCATGACCTCGACGGCCGACCGGATGCGCGCCAGGAACGCGGTGCGGGCCTCATCGGTGAACGGCGGCTGCCACGGCTCGGCGAACTCCTTGCCCTTGGCGGTCGGCCGCAGGACGAGGAGCTTCGCCCCGCCCGCCGTACCCTGGACCCCGTCGATCGCACCCGTCTCGAACGCGAGCTGGTACGCGGCCAGCTGCGGGTTCTCCGCCACCTTGGCATCGGACTGCGGCTCGCGCTTGCCGGTCTTCAGGTCCACGATCACCACCCGGCCGTCGGCGGTCAGCTCCACCCGGTCGATGTAGCCGCTGAGCACCGCTGTGTGCTCGGCGGCATCCTCGATCGGCACCGGGATCTCGAAGTGCGGCTCGGCCTCGACCAGCCGCCCCCCGGCGGCGTCGAAGCGACGCAGGTACACGTGCAGGCGGCGCACCATGTCGCGCGCCTGGCGCCGGGTCGCGTCCTCGATCCAGCCGGCCTCGAACTCGAGCTCGCCCCAACGGCCGACCACCTGCTGCCAGAGCGCCTCCTCGTCGACGCCGTCGGCGTGCTCGAGGGCGGCATGGATGATGGTGCCCAGCCCCGCCGTCGTGCTGCCCGGATCGCCGCCGAGGTCGCCGATCACCCAGTTCAGCTGACACGTCTCCAGCGCCTCCAGACGGGACGGCGAGACGCGCACGTCCTCGCGGGCGAGATCGCGCAGGCCGGTCGTGGAGGTGGGCTCGGGCACGCCGTACCACTGGTCGGGGTGGGCGCCGGCGACTCCGGCATCGGCCAGGAGCGCGAGCTGGCCGGCGGCGTGGGCGCGGCCTGCCGCGGCGCGGCTCGGGTCGGTGAGCGTGCGACGGTGGCGGGCGACGGTCCCGCGCAGCGAGAGCGGGTGCTCGGCCAGCGCGCCCGGCGGCGTGGGCGTCGGAAGGAACTCGAAGAACACGCTGGGGCCGGTGTCGTCGTCGTCCACCGCGGTCGCGATCAGGCGGGATCGTGCCCGCGAGATCGCGCGCACGAACAGGCGCAGCTCGTCGTGCATCGCCGCGCGGCGACGATCCAGCGTCTCGGGGGCGCCGGCGTCGCCGGGCGCGCGCGCGATGGCGTCGGCCAGCCGCCAGGTGTCCAGCAGGCTTCCGCGCAGCCGGGTGTTCGGCCAGACGCCGTCCTGCACCCCCGCGATCACGACCGTGTCGAAATCGGTCCCGAGGGCCCCGGCCGGGGTGAGCACGGACACGGCCTCGGTCACCGCAGAGGCCTCGAGCCGGTCCTCGGCCACGTCGCTGTCCAGGATGCCGCGCACGAACACCAGCGGGTTGTCCGCCGCGGCGTCGGCCCGCTCCTGGAACCGCTTCGCCGCCTGGAACAGGGCGACCACCGCATCCAGATCCCGGTTCGCCTGCTCGGCGAGGGGTCCGGTGCCGTCCGCGGCGCGGGCCCAGACCCGCTCGAGACCCGACGCCTGCCACGCGATCCACAGCAGCTCGTGCGCCGTGTCGCCGCGTTCCAGGCCGGCGCGCACGTCGGCCAGGGTGCGCGCGAGCCGCGCGGCCCGCCGCGCCTCGCGAGTGTCGACGACGTCGAACTCGACCGGGAACCGGCAGGCCTCGCACAGCAGCTGGGCGGCCGCCCGGTCGCCGCCGCCGCGCAGCTCGGCGTGCCGCAGGGCGGTGCGCAGCCGACGCAGCTGCACCGGATCGAACCCGCCGATCACGCCCAGCAGCGTCTCGGCGACCAGCTCGGGGGTCCACTGGCCGGGATCGACGGCGGCCAGCTCGACCACCCGCAGCAGGTCCTGCACCGGACGCAGCGTGCCCAGAGCCTGCCCTGGGCCGGCGGAGCGTGCCGGCACCTCGCGCGCGGACAGCTCCGACTCCAGCGCGGCCACCTGCCGGGTGTCGTGGGCGATCACCGCGCACCGCTCCCAGCCGATCCCGTCGCGCACGTGCCGTTCCCGCAGCAGCCGCGCGATCACGTCGTACTCCTCGGCGGCCGAGCGCAGCAGCATCGTCTGCACCTCGTCTCCGACGGCGACGCCGCCGGGGGCCCGCCGGTGGGCGACCACCCCGCCGGCGCCGATGTGCGCGGTGACCGCACGGGCCAGATCGGTCATCGACGCGGTGCCGCGGTGCGGCGCGGCCAGCACGTGCACCTCCCGCAGCGACGCGCTCAGCCGCGCGAAGTTCTCCGGCGTCGCCCCGCGGAACGCGCCGGCCCCGACATCCGGATCGCCGAAGGCCAGCACCGCGATCCCCCGCGCCCGACAGGCCTCCAGCAGCTCGACGCCGCCCAGAGTGAGCTCCTGCGCGTCGTCGACCAGGATCACGCGGGCGCGGGTGAGCTCGGCCAGGACCGCATCTCCGGCGCTGCGCACCAGCCCGACCGCCTCGCGGACCAGGCCCGCGGCATCCCGGTGCGCGCCGCGCATGTCGGCCCGCACCTGCAGGTACTCGCAGAAGAAGGACGCCATCGCCGTCCACGACTCCCGCTCGAACCGCGCGCCGAGCCGTGCGAGTCGGTCGGGTTCGATCCCCAGCGTGATGCACTCGGCGAAGAAGGCGCGCACCTCGCTGCGGAACCCCCGGGTCGCGCGGATGTCGGCGGGCAGCCATGCGGGCCACCGCTGGGCGCCGGATGCCTCGTCCTCGGCGTCGCCGGCAAGCAGATCCTGGATCAGCTGGTCCTCGTCGCCGCCGGTCAGCAGGCGGGGCGGCTCGCCGCCGGCGTGCACCTCGGCCCCGCGCACCAGCCGGAACGCGAACGAGGTGATCGAGTGCGCGAGCGCGCCCGAGGTCGCCCCGCCGACGGCCAGTCCGAGCCGGTCGCGCAGGGCGGTCGCCGTGGTCCGGCTGGGTGTGAGGACGAGCACGTGGTCGGCGGTCAGCCCGGTGCCGTCCTGTGTGAGCGCGCGCACCCGGGCCACCAGGGTGGCGGTCTTGCCGGTGCCGGGCGCGCCGACCACGGTGCCGGATGCGTCGGCGGGCAGCGCGATCACCGCGCGCTGGGACTCATCGGGCGCGAACGGGCGGTGCGGCTCCGAAGCAGTGCGGGTCTCGGTGTCGGGGGTGCTGTCGGCCATCGTCTGGCTACGCTATCGCCCGGCGCCGACACGGTCGCGCGTCGGAAGCGCGTGGCGTCGTTCGCCCAGAGCGTGCGCCGGCGCCGGCTCGGGCCTGCGCGGCGTGTCGTAGAGTTGCCATACCCACCACCAGCCAGCAGGCCAGAGAAAGGCAGGGATCCGTGGAGATCCGCATCGGCATCGTGAACACCGGACGTGAGCTGAACTTCGAGACCGACGAGTCGGCCGACAGCGTGCGCTCGACGATCACCACCGCGCTGGAGTCCGGCGCCACCCACGTGAGCCTCGCGGACGGCAAGGGCAACACCTACATCGTGCCGACCGCGGGCCTGGCCTACGTCGAACTGGGCACCGAGGACGTGCGCCGGGTCGGGTTCGTGGCCTGATGCAGATCGTGCTCGCTCTGATCTACGGGGCGGCGATCGGGGCGCTGGCCCACTTCACCATGCCGGCGCGCGACATGCGCGGCTCGGCACTCGCGCCGATGCTCGGCGCCGTCGTCGGCGGCGCCGTCTGGACGATCCTGACCTGGGTCGGCCTGGGACTGGACAGCCCCTGGCTGTGGCTGGCGGCCCTCATCGTGCCGGCGGCGGTCGTCTACATCGCTGTGGCGGTACTCACCCGCCTGCGCCGCGCCCGCGACGAGCGCGAACGCGAGCGCCTCCGGCTCGCGTGACCCGCCGACGCATCACGCTCGGGTCGTCCCTCAGGCGGTGAGGTCGATCGCGCCCATCCGCCGGGCGTGCGCGGCCAGCAGCTCGGTGAACACCGGCTCGACCTGCTCCTGCTCGGTCTCGTCGAGCACGCCGGTGCGCAGCGCCGCCCGGGCGATGAGGATGGTGTCGCCGACCAGACGCCGTCCCCACATCGCCAGCAGGGAGCGCAGCTCGCCGTCCTCGGCGATCCCCTGCGCGAGCAGCTCGACGATCGCCTGGCGATCGTCGTCCGCCTGCAGGATCCGGGCGACGCGGGCGCCGGTCTCGCCATAGCTCTGCGACAGCGCGTCGTAGAAGTCGTCCAGCATCCCGGCGGTGATGTGCACCGACAGCATGGTCTCCTGCGGTCGGATGCCGTGGGTGGCACTGCGGAACGCGTCCAGCGGCTCGCGGAACGGCGCCATCAGCTCGGTCGGGTCCGCGTCCCGGTCCCGGATCAGCGCCACCAGCTCCTGATGCTTGGTCAGGGCCGCACCGGCCGCGCGCGACAGCGCCTCCTTGTGTCCGAGCTGCGGGGTCGCCGCGATCAGCTCGCTGAGCGTCTCGAAGTAGCCCAGCTGCAGGTATGCGGCCTGGCCGAGGAACGTGTCGACGTCGGGCGCGAGATCCTCGAACGCCACCCGGGTGGCGTCGCCGAGGTCGCCGCGCGAGCGCAGCCGCAGCGTGCGCACCGCCGGTCGCCGTCGCCGCTGGAACCACCCGAACACGAGATACAGCCTACGGCCCGGGGATGCGCGTCCGAGCGCGCCCGCGCGGCCGTGCACAGACCCCTCCGGTAGGATCGTGTTCATCCCGGCATCGGATCGGGATCCCGCGCCTGCAGCTGACGAGAGGGCGTGGACTTCTTCCGGCGGCCCCTCGGGCCGCCCTCACTCAGACAGGCATATACATCGTGACGACTTTCGCCGACCTCGGCGTGGATCAGGACATCATCGACGCGCTCGCCGCCCACGGCATCGCGGACTCCTTCCCGATCCAGGAGCAGACCATCCCGCTGAGCCTTCCGGGCCAGGACATCATCGGACAGGCCAAGACCGGCACCGGCAAGACGTTCGGCTTCGGCATCCCGGTCGTGCAGCGACTCGGACTGGACCCCGCGCCGGGCGTCCAGGCCCTGATCGTCGTCCCGACCCGCGAGCTCGCGGTGCAGGTCTACGAGGACATCGACATGCTGACCGCCAACCGCGCCACCAGCGTCGTGGCGATCTACGGCGGCAAGGCCTACGAGGGCCAGATCGAGCAGCTGCGGGCCGGCGCGCAGATCGTCGTGGGCACCCCCGGGCGGCTCATCGACCTCGCCGGGCAGCGCCTGCTCGACCTGTCCCACGCCCGCGAGGTGGTGCTGGACGAGGCCGACAAGATGCTCGATCTGGGCTTCCTGCCCGACATCGAGAAGATCTTCCAGAAGGTGCCCGAGGTGCGGCACACCCAGCTGTTCTCGGCGACGATGCCCGGCCCGATCGTCGCGCTGGCCCGCCGGTTCATGTCCAACCCGATCCACATCCGGGCCTCCGACCCGGACGAGGGCCTGGCCCAGGCCAACATCCGGCACATGGTCTATCGCGCGCACTCGCTGGACAAGGACGAGGTGATCGCCCGCATCCTGCAGGCGCGCGACCGCGGCAAGACGGTCGTCTTCACCCGCACCAAGCGCGCCGCCCAGAAGCTGGTGGACGAGCTCAGCGATCGCGGGTTCAACGCCGTCGCCGTGCACGGAGACATGAGCCAGGAGGCCCGCGAACGCTCGATGGCGGCGTTCAAGGCCGGCAAGCGCGACGTGCTGATCGCCACCGAGGTGGCCGCCCGCGGCATCGACGTGGACGATGTCACCCACGTGATCAACCACACCGTGCCGGACGACGAGAAGGCCTACCTGCACCGCGTGGGCCGGACCGGCCGCGCGGGCAAGACCGGCATCGCCGTCACGTTCGTGGACTGGGAGGACCTGCACAAGTGGGCCCTGATCAACCGCGCCCTCGACTTCGGCAAGCCCGAGCCGCTGGAGACCTACTCGTCCAGCCCGCACCTGTACGAGGAGCTGGACATCCCGGCCGGCACCAAGGGACGGATCACCACCGCACCGCGCACGTCGTCGGTCAAGACCCAGCGCGGCCCCCGCCCCGAGCGGGCAGCGGATGCCGCCACCGACGGCGAAGGCGGCACCCGGCGTCGCCGCCGCCGCCGCGAGGGCGGACCCGAGCGGGTCGGCGCGAGCTTCGAGCCCGACGGACGGCAGCCCGCTGCCTCCGCCGATGCGGCGCCCGCCGCGGGTGAGGGGGCCGCGGAAGGCGCCGGCACCCACGACGGCGGCGGCACCGAGCACCACGACGGCAAGCCGGCCGCGGCGCGCCGCCGTCGGCGCCGTCGTCGCTCCGGCGCGGCCACCCCGAACCCCGGCGCCTGAGCTCCCCGCCTCGTCGTCAGCCGAAGACGGGGGCGCTGCCGGTCCCGCGCGCGATGATCCGCTCGACCATGTCGTCGGCCGTGGTGTGCTCCCCCGGGACGTTGGGCTTGCCCGCCCCGTGGTAATCGCTGGAGCCGGTGATGATCAGGTCGTGCTCCTCGGCCAGCCGGCGCAGCATCCGCACGCCCGGCTCGAGGTTCTCACGATGGCCGAGCTCGAAGCCGGCGAGCCCCGCCTCCCGCATCCGGGTGAGCAGCTGGCGGGGCAGCACGCCGGCCCGACCGGCCGGATGCGCGATGATCGGCACGCCCCCGGCATCGGCGATCAGGCCGACGGCGGTCACCGGGTCGGGGGCGAAGAGGGCGACGTAGTATTCGCCGGCGGGGCTGAGGATGCCGGAGAACGCCTCCGTGCGGTCGCGGACATGGCCCCGCGCCACCAGCGCGTCGGCGATGTGCGGCCGGCCGACGGTCGCGTCGTCCGAGGTCTGGGCGAGGATGTCGTCCCAGTCCAGGTCGTAGTCGCGGGCGATGTTGTCGGCCATCGTGCGGGCCCGCTCCCGCCGGGATCGGCGCACCCGATCCAGCATCGCCCGCAGCCGGGCGTCGTCGGGATCGATCAGGTACGCCAGGATGTGCACGCTGCGCCAGGTGTGCTTGGCGGACATCTCCATCCCCGGGATGAACGTCATCCCCAGGGACGTCGCCGCCTGCGCGGCCTCCGCCCATCCGGCGGTCGTGTCGTGATCGGTCAGGGCCACCGTGCGCATGCCGTGCTGATGCGCGGCGCGCATCACCTCGGCCGGAGCCTGCGTGCCGTCGGAGCGGTCCGAATGCAGATGCAGATCACTCGGACCCTCGAAGACGTGCGGCGCCATCCCCCGAGAGTAGCGTGCCCCGTCCGCCGATCTCTCAGCCTGCTGGCATAGAGTCGCGTCCGTGCTTCGCCTCCTCGGAATCCTGCTGACCGTGCTGTGCGCGATCGGGGCGGCGATCCTCACCTGGCCGCAGTTCTTCCGCCTCGAGCGGGTGTTCCCGGTGGCGCAGGTCATCTCCTTCCGCGGGCTGATCACGCTCGGATTCGCCGCCCTGCTGCTGCTCATGCTTCTGCTGATGCTGGCCCGCCCGCTCCGCCCGCTCGCGGCATCCCTCGCCCTCATCGCCCTGGTCGCTGGCGGCGTCAACGCCGGCATCATCGTCTCGCGCGGCACGGGCAGCGACGCCCTCCCGGCCAAGGGCGAGGGCAGCGTCCGGGTGATGACCTGGAACACCGCCGGCTCGGCGACCTCGCCGGATGAGATCGCGCGCACCGCCGTCGCGATGGAGGCCGACGTGGTGACCCTGCCGGAGACGACGATCGAGACCGGCGAGAAGGTGGCAGTGGCGATGCGCACGCTCGGGCACCGGATGTGGGCGTACCACACGCAGTACGGCGCGCACGGCTGGGATGCGAGTTCGACGACCGTGCTGATCTCCCCCGATCTGGGCACCTATTCGGTGATCGAATCGTCATCCGACGGCAGCAGCAACACCTCCACGGTGCCGTCGGCGGTCGCGATGCCGGTGGACGGGTCCGGGCCGACGATCGTCGCCGCCCACGCCGTGGCGCCGCGGGAGCACTACATGGACAGCTGGAAGCACGATCTGCAGTGGATCGCCGACCAGTGCGCGTCCGCCGATGTCATCATCGCGGGCGATTTCAACGCGACGGTGGACCACATGGCGGGGCTCGGCACCGACGGCGGGACGCTCGGCCGCTGCCACGACAGCGAGGACGCGACCGGCAACGGCGGCGTGGGCACGTGGCCGACCTCGATGCCGGCGCTGGCCGGAGCCCCCATCGACCACGTGATGGCCACGGATGCCTGGACCGCCGCCGGATCGGTGGTGCTCACCTCGATGGACGGCAGCGGCAGCGACCACCGGCCTCTGGTGGTCCAGCTCGATCCCGCGCACTGACACTGCCCCTCCCCCTGCCCTTGCCCCCTGCCCGCCGTCGGCGCACGAAGCGGGTGCGATCGTGCCGTGCAGAACTCCGGAGATTCTGGGCGTGACCAACGGCACGTCCGCGGAATCTCGCGGGGTCGGTGCCGGGCAGGCCACGACCCTCCGGAGTTCTGCACGCGAGTCTCGCGCGACGACCCGCCGGGCGAGGCATCCGACGACGTGAGAAACTGGAGGCATGAGCACGACAGGTGAGACCTCCGCCGAGACCGCGGCGCGCCCCTCGAGCAGCGAGAACCGGCGCCAGCCCTTCCCCCGGGGATTCCTCGACACCATCTCGACCGGCTGGGCATCGCGCCCCGAGACGCTCCCGCCGCAGCGCGCGCAGGCGGCGTACGCCGCACGTCGGCGCGAGGCGCTGTCCGCGCAGTTCCCGGGCCGGCGCCTGGTGATCCCCGCCGGGGACCTCAAGCAGCGCAGCAACGACACCGACTACGTGTTCCGGGCGCACTCCGCGTTCGCACACCTCACCGGATGGGGTGCGGATGCCGAACCCGGCGCCGTGCTGGTGTTCGATCCGTCCGCCGACGGGCACGAGACCACCCTGTACTTCCGTGAGCGGGCCGACCGCACCACGACGGAGTTCTACGGCGACGCCTCGGTGGGCGAATTCTGGATCGGGCCGCGTCCCGCCCTGGCCGGCGTCGCCGCGGATCTGGGCGTCGCGACCGCCCACATCGATGCGTTCGCCACGCACGACGACGATCTGGTCGTCGACGACGATGCCGCGCTGACCCGCGCGGTCTCGGAGCTGCGCCTGGTCAAGGACGAGTACGAGCTCGCGCAGCTGCGACTGGCCGTGCAGGTCACCGCGCGCGGGTTCGACGACATCGTGCGCGAGCTGCCCGCGGTCCTGGCGCATCCGCGCGGCGAGCGCGTGGTGGAGGGCGTGTTCCACCTGCGCGCCCGCAGCGACGGCAACGGCGAGGGGTACGACACGATCGCCGCCTCCGGCCCGCACGCCTGCTACCTGCACTGGACCCGCAACGACGGCGCCGTCGCCGACGGGGACCTCATCCTGATCGACGCCGGCGCCGAGGTCGACAGCCTGTACACCGCCGACATCACCCGCACGATCCCGGTGTCCGGCACCTTCACCGACGTGCAGCGCACCGTGTACGAGACGGTGCGCGAGGCCGCCGACGCCGCGTTCGCCGCCGCCAAGCCGGGCGTGACCTTCCGCACCGTGCACGAGACCGCCCTGGCCGTGATCGCCCGGCGCACCGCCGAATGGGGCCTGCTGCCGGTCACGGCCGACGAGGCGCTGGATGCCGACACCGGCGGGCAGCACCGGCGGTACATGGTGCACGGCACCAGCCACCACCTCGGCCTGGACGTGCACGACTGTGCGCAGGCCCGTCGCGAGATGTACTACGACGGCATCCTCGAACCGGGCATGGTCTTCACCATCGAGCCGGGGCTGTACTTCCAGATCGACGATGAGACGGTGCCGGCCGAGTACCGCGGCATCGGCGTGCGGATCGAGGACGACGTGCTGGTCACCGCCGACGGAGTCGAGAACCTGTCGGCCGCCCTCCCCCGGACGGCCGACGAGATCGAGGCGTGGGTGGCGCAGGCGCGTCGCTGAGGACCGTCACCGGGCGCGCACCGCGGGGCCGGTGAAGTGGGCGGCCGGACGGATGATCTTCGGGTCCCGGGCCTGCTCGACGGCGTGCGCGGTCCACCCGATCGTGCGCGCCACCGCGAACGTCGGGGTCATCAGCTCCCGCGGGATGCCGCACAGCTCCATCACGACCGCGGCGAACAGCTCGACGTTCGCATGCAGTCCGCGCCCCGGCTTGACCTCGGCGAGTACCTGCTCGGCGATGCGCTCGTAGGCCACCGCGATCTCCACCCGGTGGCCGCCGCGCTGCACCGCCAGATCTCGCAGCAGCCGCGCTCGCGGGTCGGCCGTGCGGTAGACGGCGTGCCCGAACCCCATGAGGCGGCGGCCGGACGCGAGCTCGGCGCGCACCCACGGTTCGATGTCGTCCACATCGTCGAACCGGTCGATCGCCTCCAGTGCACGAGCGGGGGCACCGCCGTGCAACGGCCCGGACAGCGCTCCGAGGGCGCCGGCCAGGCACGACGCGAGGTCGGCGCCGGTGGAGGCGATCACCCGCGCCGCGAACGTCGAGGCGTTGAACCCGTGGTCCATCGCCGCGATCAGATAGGCCGACAGCGCACGCTCGGCCCAGGCATCCGGTTCCCGCCCGGTCAGGTTCGCCAGATGATCGGCGACGACGCCGCGGCCGGTCGTCACCGGCGCGCTCCCCCGCCGGTGAGCCAGCGCCACGATCGTGGGCGTGACGGCCGCCAGCTCGAGAGCGGATGCCGTGCGTCCGGCCTCGTCGAGGTCGTACAGGGCGCTCATCCCCCGACGTGCGGACAGGACGGGCCAGGCCGCCTTCAGCACGGCGACAGGGTCTGCGGTCGCGCCGCGCAGCGCAGCGACGATCTCGCGCACGTCCGCGCCGTCCCGGGCCCGGGCGATCCGCTCCGCGAACACGCGCCGCTGCGCGGGGTCGGGCAGGTCCCCGATCAGCAGCAGGTGCCATACGTCCTCGAAGGATGCCGATGCGGCGAGCCCGACCGCCGACCGGTCCCGGTACTGAAACCATCCCTCGTCGCCGTGGACGTCGCTGAGCCCGGTCTCGGCGACCACCACTCCGGCCAGCCCGCGGGGGACCTCGATCCTCCCGCTGTGGTGCATGACGGCATCCATGTCCTCGTCCTTCCGCTCTGCGATACCGTCAGTGTGTGAACATGACGCCGTTTCCGTCAATGTTGATCGGATCAACATGACCGACATGACGACGACGCCGATGCTGACCGCCGCGCAGGCGGCGGCGCGTCTGGGCGTCAAGCCGGCGACGCTGTACGCCTACGTGTCCCGCGGTCTGCTGGACCGGCGGCGCACGCCTCAGGGGTCGCGGTTCGAGGCGCTCGCGATCGAGGAGTTCGCCGCGCGCCGGACACGACGGCGGCCGCCGGACACCGTGCAGGCCGCCGGGTCTCCGCTGATGGTGCTGGACACCGATGTGGCCGTGGTGCTGGATGACGAGCTCTTCCTCCGCGGACGGGACGTGACGCGACTGGCGACCGGGTCCACGCTTGCCGACGTGGCCCGCTGGCTGTGGGACATGACCGACCCGTGGCCTCGGGTCGACGCGGCGGACGCGGCCGACATCCGCCGCGCCGTCTCGGCGCTGCCGGCCTCCGCGTCGCCGCTGGACCGCATCCGCACGGCGGTCACGGTGCTCGCCGCTACCGACCCGCTGCGCGCCGACACCTCGACCGAGCAGCTGCGCCGGGCGGCGGCACGGGTGCTCGTCCACCTCCCGTGTGCGCTGGATGCGGCGGATCCGCCGACGCTGTGGCACGCCCTGAGCGCGCGCGCCCCCTCCGCCGAGGACCGCCGTGCCCTCGAGGCCGCGCTGATCCTGGTCGTGGATCACGACCTGGCCGTGTCGACGATGGCGGCCCGCATGGCGGCGTCGGCCCGTGGGTCGGCGTACGCGATCGTCGGCGCGGCGCTGGGCGCGTTCGAGTCGCCGCTGCACGGCACCGCGAGCCGTGCGGCGCGCGCCCTCCTCGAGGACGTCCGGTCCGGCGCCGATCCGGCCGACGCGATAGCGGCCGCGGTGGCGCGCACGGGTCGCGGCGTGCCGGGATTCGGACAGCGGCTGTACACAGGCACCGACGCCCGCGCCGCGGCGCTGCTGCCGCTGGTGTACGCGCTGCCGGGTGGCGCCGACCTGCGGGCGGCGGTCGCCGGGCTGTCCGAGGTCCTCGTCCGCCATGTCGGACTCCACCCGAACGTCGACCTCGCACTGGCCGCCCTCACCATCGCGGCGGAGATGCCCCCGGATGCCGGGGCGACGATCTTCGCGGTCGGGCGCACCGTGGGCTGGATCGCGCACGGCCTGGACGAGTACGCGGAACCGCCGCTGCGGCTGCGCCCGCGCGGCCGCTACGTCGGGCCGATGCCCTGACCGCTGCCGCGTCCCGACCGGTCAGAGAGCGGCGATCCAGTCCAGGGCGCGGGCCGCGATATCCGCGCCCACCTCGGCGGCGGGGCGCTTGTGCCCGGCGACCTCGAAGCCGTGCCCGGCGCCGTCCACCCACTGCAGCTCGGCGTGCCGGCACGACGCCACCGCCTCTTCGAGCTGGGCGTGCGGATCCACGAACGGGTCGCGCGTGCCGGAGAGGAACAGCTGCGGCGCCGTGATCCGCGGCAGGTGCTCCGCCCGGGGCCTGTCCGGACGGCCGGGCGGGTGCAGCGGGTAGGCGAGGTAGATAAGGCCCTGCGGTCGGATGCGGTCCTGCGCCGCCGCCATCGAGGCCATCCGCCCGCCGTACGAGCGCCCCGCGGCGAACAGCGGCAGCTCGGTGGGCACGGATGCCGCAACCGCCGCCCACGCCGCCACCGCGTGCGCGGCCGGGCCCGGCATCCGGCGCCCCGCCTGCGCGTACGGGAACGCGAATCGGACCGCCCGGATCCCCGCCGCGCACACCGCGTCCGCGAAGCCGACCAGGAACGGGTGATCGAGGCGCGCGCCGGCGCCGTGCGCGAGGATCAGCGTCGCCCGTGCAGCGTGCGGCTCGTGGCGAACGGTCGTGACCTGGACATCGCCGGCCGGAAGCGGCACGGTGACGCTCCGCTCACGCGTCGCGTTCGTCATCCCCGGACTCGTCCGGACGGTCGGCCGGCGCGGACGGCTCGGCCGGAGTCTCCGCGGCATCCGGGGCGGCGTCCGGCGTCGTCCGTTCGCCGTACCGCGGCGGCTCGGGCTGCTGCCGCTCAGGCTGCGGCCGCTCGGGCTCCGACCGCTCAGGCTCCGGCCGCTCACTGTCCGACGACGGGGGATGCTGCGGATCGGGCTGCGGCATCCGCTCGCCGTATGCCGGGGGCGGGACCTCGGTGCGCTGGCCGTAGCGCGGCGGCTCTCCCCCGGCCGCCGGGTCGGCTGCCGGCGGCGGCGTCTGCACCCCGGGACCGCTCGCCGCCTGCGGACCGAGCACCTCGCGCGCGCGATGGATGCTGGTGGCCATCACCGTGACCTCGTAATGATCGGCGATGACCTGCATCACCGATGCGAAGTCGCGGCGGCGGCGCACGATCGCGTACGCGCCGATGCTCAGCAGCATCCCCAGGGCGACGCCGACGAACAGCACGCCGACGAACGCCGAGACGGGCACGGCCGCGTTGCCCAGCACGAAGATCGCCGAGAAGAACAGGCCGAGCAGAAGGCCGTTGATCGCGCCCGAGCGCGCCGCCGTCGCGTAGCCGAGCCGCCCGGTGACACGCTCCACCGAGCGCAGTCCGCTGCCGACGATCGCGATGTCGCGGGCGGGGATATCGCCGGCGATCAGCGCCGACACCGCCTTCTGCGCACCCTCGTACGACGGGAAGCTGGCGACCGTCTCGCCGACCTCGCTGCGCCCCTGCGGTACCCTCGGCATGCTCATCCCTCCATCTTGTCACGGTGCTCTTCGCATTCCCCGACCGGCCGGTGCCCGACGGCTACGCTGGAAGCGTGAGCACGCAGAGGGTTTTCGTCGCACGCCTGTCGGGCTGCACGGTCTTCGACCCCGCGGGCGACCGGGTCGGGCGGGTGCGCGACGTGGTCGTCATCTACCGCAAGGACAATCCGCCGCGGGTCGTGGGACTGGTCGTCGAGATCCCGGGGCGCCGCAACGTGTTCCTGTCGATCGGACGGGTCACCTCGATCGCCATGGGCCAGGTGATCACGACCGGCCTGATCAACGTGCGGCGGTTCCAGCAGCGCGGCGGCGAGGTACGGGTGATGGCCGAGCTGCTCGGTCGCAAGGTGTACTTCCGTGACGGCAGCGGTCACGCCGTCATCGAGGATGTCGCCATCGACCAGGACCGGCACGGCCTGTGGAACGTCAGCCAGCTGTTCCTGCGCAAGCCGAAGACCAGTGCCTCGCCGTTCGCGAAGGGACCGACGACGTTCGCGGACTGGCAGGACGTCCGCGAACAGCAGACGCCCGGCGAGGCGCAGTCGGCCGAGCAGCTGGTCGCCACCTATTCCGAGCTCAAGCCCGCCGATCTGGCGAACACCCTGCTCGACCTGCCCGATGACCGCCTGCTCGAAGTCGCTGAGGAGCTGCCCGACGGCCGGCTCGCCGACGCGCTCGAGGAGATGCCCGAGGACGAGCAGCTGCACATCCTGGACCAGCTGGGTGACGAGCGCGCCGCCGACATCCTGGACGCGATGGAGCCGGATGACGCGGCCGACGTGCTCGGTCAGCTGCCGGAGAATCGGCTGGAGAAGCTCCTGGAGCTGATGGAGCCCGAAGAGGCCGAGGACGTGCGGGCCCTCTTGAAGTACGGCCCCGACACCGCCGGCGGTCTGATGACGAGCGAGCCGATCGTGCTCCCGGCCGACGCCACCGTCGCCGAGGCGCTCGCCCTGATCCGGCGGCACGAGCTGCATCCCGCCCTGGCGGCCGCGGTGTTCATCACGCTGCCGCCGTATGAGACGCCCACGGGGCGGCTGCTGGGCACGGTGCACTTCCAGCGGATGCTGCGCTACCCGCCGCATGAGCGGCTGGGCGCCATCATCGACGACACGGTCGATCCGGTGCCGGTCACCGCATCCGCGGCCGAGGTGGCCCGCCTGCTGGCCAGCTACAACCTCGTCTCGGTGCCGGTGGTGGATCCGGCGCAGCGCCTGGTCGGGGCGGTGAGCGTGGACGACGTGCTGGACTATCTCCTGCCTGAGGACTGGCGCTCCCAGGCGGCCGAGGACAATCCCGAGCCGGTGCCCACGACCACCGCGAGCATTCCGAGGCGGCGCTGATGGCGCGGGCGGCCGACCGGGGGCGGCTGGACGCCCCGCGCGGGCGCACGGGAATGCGCTCGCGCCCGGCCCAGCCCTCGCGGGATCGGTTCGGTCGGTTCACCGAGTGGGTCGCGCGCGCGATGGGCACCCCCGCATTCCTGGCGATGCTCACGATCTTCTGCATCGTCTGGATCGCGTGGAACACGATGATGCCGGACGCCCTGCGGTTCGATTCGGCCGCGAACGGCTTCACCGCGCTGACGCTGATGCTCTCGCTGCAGGCCTCATACGCCGCCCCGCTGATCCTGCTCGCGCAGAACCGGCAGGACGACCGCGACCGGGTGCAGATCGAGCAGGACCGCCAGCGTGCCGAGCGCAACCTCGCCGACACGGAGTACCTCGCGCGCGAGATCGTCGCGCTGCGGATGGCGATGACCGAGCTGTCCGAAGGGGTGATGACCCGGGAGACGCTGCGGCAGGAGCTGAAGGCGCTGCTGGAACAGCTCGAGGACCGGCCGGGCGCCGCCCAGACGCCGTCATGAATCCGCTCACCGAGGCCGTGCGCGCGGCGGTCGGGGCCGTCGTCGACCCCGAGCTGCGCCGGCCGATCGCCGGGATGGACATGGTGCGCGACATCCGGGTCGACGATGCCGGGATCGCGCACGTCGGCATCTCGCTCACCGTCGTCGGCTGTCCGATGTCGGATCGCATCGCCGCGGATGTCGCGGCCGCCGCGCGGACGGTCGACGGGGTCACGGATTCCCGGGTGACCCTGACGGTGATGAGTCCGGACGAGCGGGCCGCCCTCATCCAGCGGCTGCGCGGCCGCCGCGCCGCGGGCCGGTCGCCGTTCGCTGCGGACGGACCCACCCGCGTGGTCGCGGTGACCAGCGGCAAGGGCGGGGTGGGCAAGTCGACCGTGACCGCGAACCTCGCCGTTGCGCTCGCCCGCCGGGGGCTGTCGGTGGGACTGGTCGACCTCGACGTGCACGGCTATTCCATCCCGGGTCTGATGGGTCTGGTGGACGCGGACGGGCGGGTGCCGCATCCGACCCGGATCGACGACATGATCCTGCCGCCGATCGCGCACGACGTGAAGACCATCTCGATCGGGATGTTCCTGCGCGAGGGCGACCGGCAGCAGGCGGTGGCCTGGCGCGGGCCGCTGCTGCACCGCACCGTCCAGCAGTTCCTCGCCGACGTCTACTTCGGCACCCCGGACGTCCTGCTGCTGGACATGCCCCCGGGGACCGGCGACATCGCCATCACCGTCGGCCAGCTTCTGCCCGGTGCCGGTGTGCTGGTGGTCACCACCCCTCAGCCGGCCGCCGTCGACGTCGCGGTGCGCAGCGGCCTGGTCGCCCGCCAGACCGGCCAGCACGTCATCGGCGTGGTGGAGAACATGGCACCGCTGACCCTGCCGGACGGAACCGTGCTGGACCTGTTCGGCTCCGGCGGCGGCGCGCGGGCGGCCGAGGCGCTGTCGGACGTGACCGGATCCGTCCCCCTGCTGGCATCCGTGCCGCTGAGCCCGCGCCTGCGGTCCGCCGGCGACGAGGGGCTCCCGATCGTCGCCGCCCGTCCGGACGACCCCGCCGCCCAGGCGCTGCAGGCCCTGGCGGACCGGCTCGCCGCCCTGCCTCGGCCCGGCGCGGCGACACCGGCCCGGCCGCGGCGCGGGGCGACGAACCTCGGCAGCACCGGGCGCCCGTCGCCGCAGGCGGACGACTCCTCGGCGACCGGCTCGGCACAGACCGATCGGATCCAGCCCGGTCACGCGTAGTCGTCGGGCGCGAGCACGCGGACCCCGCGGTCGTGCACGACGAACTGCGCCCGCACCCGGACCCCGGCCCGTGCGCACGCCGCACCGAGTCCGCGCGCCCACGCGCGCTCCTCGGCGCCCACCTGCGGCCCACCCGGCCGCTCCCATGAGAACACCGCCTGCGCCGCCGGGAGCTCCTCCATCAGCGCAGACACGCGCCACGCCAGCGCATCCGCGGCGGTGACGTCCCCGGATCCGGTGGCGGCGAACGTCTCCCCCGGGTCGGACGGAAGATCCGCACACGGGATGATGAGGGGTGCCTGGACATCGTCCTCGTCCAGGAACATCATCCAGATCTGCCTTCTGTGGGCCTGACCCAGCAGGTGCGAGACCCGCTCGGTGAGGAGGCTGTCGTCGGTCAGCGGCGCCTCACGGTCGGCCGCGGTCTGCTTCGTCATGCCTCCAGCCTGGCGAGGCGCTCGCTGGAGGTGGTCGCTCGGAGCCGATCTGTGGACAAGTCGCGGCCCACCCCCGCCTGGGGAGGAGAGGGCGGCTCAGGTCGCCTCGGAGTCGAACGGCGGCACCGTGCCCGGGCTGAACGACTGCGGGACGATCGCCGCCGCGCGCGGCGCGATCGGCGGCACAGGCGGCTCGTCGTCCAGCAGCGCCTCCCGGATGATCCGCCGGGGGTCGTACTGCCGCGGATCGAGCGTGCGCCAGTCGACGTCGTCGCCGAGCTCGTCCTTCATCCTCGACTTGGCCGTGCCCAGCATCTCCCGACCCCGCGCCAGCGCCTGGGCGAGCATCGCCGCGTAGCGCGGCAGCCGATCGGGCCCGAGAAGCAGGCCGACGATCACGCCGATCACCACCAGCTTCTCGATCGTGAGCCCGAAGATCATGAGTTCAGATTACCCGCCGTGGCTGGCCCGCCCGCCCGCACGACTCACGTAGGCTTGCCGCGGAGGTGCGCGCCCATGAGTGAGCATGATGCGAATCAGCGGTTCGTTCAGGAGGCGACGATCGAGCCCGACCACATCACGCGTGCCCGCGCGCACGCCCTCGAGCTCGGAGTCGCCCCCATCAGCCCCGCGGTGGGAGCCCAGTGCGCCGTGATCGCCGCCTGCGCGGACGCCCGCAGCATCATCGAGATCGGCACCGGCGCCGGCGTCTCCGGCCTCTGGCTGCTGCACGGCGCGCCCCGGGCCATCCTCACCACGATCGACAGCGAGCCCGAGCACCTGGGCGTGGCACGCCAGTCGTTCTCCGAGGCGCGGATCCCTGCCGCCCGGGCACGCTTCATCGCCGGCCGTGCCGCGGAGGTGCTGCCGCGGATGAACGAGGGCTCGTACGACGTGGTGCTGGTGGATGCCGACCCCGACGGCGTGATCGAGTACGTCGAGCACGGGCTGCGCCTGGTGCGGCCGGGCGGCACCGTGCTGGTCCCGCGCGTCCTGGCCGGCGGCGCCGTCGCCGACCCGGTGCGGCGGGATGCGGTCACGACCGCCTACCGTTCGCTGATCCACGAGACGCAGAACTCGCCGGCCGTGATCGGCGCCCTGTCGCTGTCCGGCGAGGGGCTGCTGCAGCTGACCACCGTCCGCGAGGTCGGCGGCGCGAACACGTCAGCGGCCGGTCTGAGGACCGGCCGCTGACGAAGAAGGTCGTGCGTGGACTACGCGTTCACGACACCGCCGAGCACGTCGTAGAGCTCCTTCGCTTCGGCGTCGTTCACGGAGACGACAAGACGCCCGCCGCCCTCGAGCGGCACTCGTACGATGATCAGGCGCCCCTCCTTCACGGCCTCCATCGGCCCGTCTCCGGTTCTCGGCTTCATGGCTGCCATCGCGGCTCCCTTTCGTCGTGGTCTGGCTGACAGTTTATCGTGTAGGCCCGACGACCGCGGAATCGCGCCCGGTCACGGGATCTGCCAGTACGTATTCCCCACCGCGTACATGCTGTAGACCCACCACCACTGCCCCCCGATGCAGGCCGCCAGCACGCCTGCCCGCCAGATCCCCGACCGGGGCACGGCGACCGCGCCCCACAGCGGCGACAGCGGCAGCAGCAGCCGGAAGACGCTGGACTGCGGGAAGAACACCGCGAGCAGGTAGACCGCGTACGAGGCCGACCACAGCCGGATCTCCGGAGAGAGCCGACGCACCCGCGCGTCGAAGACCAGGGCGGCGGCGAAGGCCAGCACGAGCAGCACCAGCACGATATAGCCGGTGATCCGCCCGAGGCCCCAGCTGTCGAACCAGAAGCCGGCGGCATCCCAGAATCCCCGGAACGGGACGAACGCGTCGACGGCGTCCACCCAGCCGCGCCGCCAGCTGAGCTCGGTGGCGAAGTAGGCATCCGGCGAGCCGGTGACCCGTCCGGCGATGACCGTCCAGGAGAATCCCACGACCACCGCCCAGGCCCCGAGGACGAGGATGTGCACGATCTCGGCGACGCGCAGCGGCTCGCGCCGCCGCATCCGCCAGCGATGGATGCCGTGCAGTCCGAGCAGCAGCGCGAATGCGAGAACGCCGGGGCGCGTGTATCCCATCAGCGGGATGAGCAGATACAGCCAGCCGTACCGGCGCTGCTGCAGGCACCACAGTGCGAGGAAGAGCCAGAGCAGGAACAGCGCCTCGGCGTACCCCACCTGGAAGATCGCCGACACCGGAGCGGCGGCGAAGAACAGGACCGCCCAGGTGGCGGCATCCACCGGCAGCCGCGGTCGCAGCAGGGCGTACAGCACCAGGCAGGCCAGGTAGCCGGCCACCAGCGAGATGCCGATCGCCGCCACCTCCCAGCCGAGCCCGGTGCCGCCCAGCACCCGCGCCAGATACGGGTACAGCGGCATGAACGCCCACGCGTTCTGCATCACGTCGCCGGCGGCATCCACCGGCAGCGTGGTGGGGTAGCCGTGCACCGCGATGTACCAGTACCACTGGGCGTCCCAGCCCATCAGCAGCGCGCCCACCCCGGGATCCGCCCCATAGCGCGACTGCGGCGTGGACAGCTGCGAGGCCAGCGCGAAGAGCCCCGTCGTGACCACCCGCGCCGCCAGGTACAGGATGCCCAGGCGCAGCGCGACCGGAAGGCGCCGCCAGCCGGTGCCGCGCCCGGTCAGCTCGGCTTCAGCCACGCCCGCAGGCCCCGCTCGACCGCCTCGATCTGGGCGACCGGCACGCGCTCCTCGTCGTGATGCGCCAGGTGCGGGTCGCCCGGGCCGTAGTTGACGGCCGGCACCCCGAGAGCCGAGAAGCGGGCGACGTCGGTCCAGCCGTACTTCGGGCGCGGCTGCGCGCCGACCGCGGCCAGGAACTCCTGCGCCAGCGGCGCATCCAGCCCGGGACGGGCGCCGGGCGAGGCATCCGTCACCTCCACCTCGAACCCGGCGAACACGCTGCGCACATGCGCGACGGCCTCGTCGACCGTGCGGTTCGGCGCGAAACGGTAGTTCACCTCGACCTCGCACAGGTCGGGGATGATGTTGCCGGCGATGCCGCCGCTGATCCGCACCGCGTTCAGCCCCTCGCGGTACACGAGGCCCTCGACCTCGACGTCGCGCGGCCGGTATTCGGCCAGCCGGGCCAGCACCGGCGCGGCCATGTGCACCGCGTTCTCGCCGATCCAGGCGCGCGCGCTGTGCGCGCGGACCCCGTGGGTGCGCACGGCGACCCGCAGCGTCCCGTTGCAGCCGCCTTCCACCTCGCCGTCGGACGGCTCGCCCAGGATCGCGAAGTCCGCCTCGAACAGGTCCGGTCGCTCGCGCGACAGGCGGTTCAGTCCGTTGCGCTCGGCATCGACCTCCTCGTGGTCGTACCACATCCAGGTGATGTCGACGCGGGGAGCGCGCAGTTCGGCCGCGAGCTTGAGCTGGACGGCGACCCCGGCCTTCATGTCGACGGTGCCGCGACCCCAGATGTACGGCTCGCCGTCGATCTCGATGTCGCGCGTGGGCACGTTGCCGTTGATCGGCACGGTGTCCAGGTGCCCGGCGATCACGACCCGGCGGTCACGGCCGAGGTTCGTGCGGGCCACGATCGTGTCGCCGCAGCGCACCACCTCGAGGTGGTCCAGGCCGCTCATCGCGGCGTGCACGGCGTCGGCCAGCGTCGTCTCGTCATCCGAGACGCTCGGGATGTCGCACACGACTCGGGTCAGATCGGGGGACGTCTGGGACAGATCGAGCACCGGCATCCTCCGAGTCTAGCCAGCGCGGTCCGCACGCCCGGGCGGGGCCGCGTTCTGGTGCGCGATTCTGGTTCGCGGTGCCCGCCACGGCCACGCTAGCGTGGAGGGATGAGCGATCAACGGCGCGTCTTCGGGACGGGGCTTTCCACGTCCGCCTCCGACGGGACGGTTCTGGATGCCTGGTTCCCCGCACCGCGGGTGGGGCGCGGCGACGGCACCACGATGGCGACACGCGCCGCCGAGCTGCGCAGCGGCGTCGGCGAGGACGCGCACCGGGGCGTGCACACCGCGGTCGTGGAGCTGGAGATCGACCTCGATGCGCCGCCGGCATCGACCGCCGACGCCTACCTGCGCCTGCACGCGCTCTCGCACCGCCTCGCGCTGCCGAACACGGTCAACCTCGACGGCGTGTTCGCCTTCCTGCCCACCGTGGCCTGGACCACCGCCGGTCCCATGCACCCCGACGACGTCGACCGGCTGCGCGCCCCGATGCGGGCCGCCGGGATCCAGGTGCAGGGACTGGACAAGTTCCCGCGTCTGCTGGACTACGTGACACCGCCGGGGGTGCGCATCGCCGATGCCGCGCGCGTCCGCCTGGGCGCCTACCTCTCCCCCGGCACCACGGTCATGCACGAGGGATTCGTCAACTACAACGCGGGGACCCTCGGCTCTTCGATGGTCGAAGGCCGCATCTCGCAGGGGGTGGTGGTCGGCGACGGCAGCGACATCGGCGGCGGCGCCTCGATCATGGGCACGCTCTCCGGCGGCGGCACCCACCGGGTCGCGATCGGCGCACGGTGCCTGCTGGGCGCGAACGCCGGGGTCGGGATCTCGCTGGGCGATGACTGCGTGGTCGAGGCGGGTCTCTACGTCACCGGCGGCACCAAGGTCGTGCTGGCCGACGAGGCGGTCCGGGCGGACGGGTCACGCCCGACGGCGAAGGCGGCCGAGCTGTCCGGCCGGTCCGCCATGCTGTACCGCCGCAACTCGCTCACCGGCGCCGTCGAGGCGCTGCGCCGGGCCGGCGTCGGGATCACCCTGAACGAGGCGCTGCACGCCTGACCGTCGCGACACGGGATGCCGGTGCGGGGCGGATCGACCGGAGCCGATCAGAGGCGGATGCGGACCGAGAGGCAGGTGACGCAGCCCTCGAGCTTCTCGAACTCCGTGATCGGCACCGCGACCACCTCCAGTCCGCGCGCGCGCAGCAGCTCCGCCGTCCGCGGCGCCGACGCCGACATCAGCACGGTGTGATCGTCGAGCACGACGACGGCGCTGCCTTCCGCCTCCGGGATGGGCACGAAGTGCGGATATCGGGATACGTCGTCGACGAGCGGCGGGTACCCGATGATCGCGCCGTCGGGCAGGGCGGTCACGCCGGTCTTCAGGTGCAGGACCTTCGTGATCGGCACCGCCACGACATCCCACCCCCGTGGCTCCAGGAGCTGCCGCAGCTGCGCGATGCCCTCGTCGTTCGTGCGCGAGGACCGGCCGACGTAGACCCTCCGTCCCACCTTGAGCACGTCCCCGCCTTCGAGGGTGCCCGGGTGGGCGATGGCGGCGGTGGCCAGGCCGGATGCCGCCACGACCGCCCGCGCGGTCTCGATCTCGCCGCGACGGGAGTCGGCGCCGGGCCGGGTGATGACCGCGAGGTCGTCGAAGATCACCACGACATCCTCGACGAACACGCCGTCGGGATGCTCGTCGGCGGCCGGCAGCGGTCGGACATCCCATCCGCGCGCGCGGAAGGCATCGACGTAGTGCTCCCACTGCTCACGCGCGAGGTCGACATCGGCGCCGACCCGCTCGAGATGGGTCAGCTCGCCGTCCGCGAGGAGCGGCGAGGGCTGCCGGACGAGCAGGCGGGCCATCAGACCCCGGGGTAGTTGCGCTCGGGCGCGCCGACGTACAGCTGCTGCGGACGGCCGATCTTCGTCTGCGGGTCGTTGACGGCCTCGCGCCACTGGGCGAGCCAGCCGGGCAGACGCCCGATCGCGAACAGCACGGTGAACATGCGGGTGGGAAAGCCCATCGCCTTGTAGATCACGCCGGTGTAGAAGTCGACGTTCGGGTACAGCTTGCGCTCGACGAAGTAGTCGTCGGCCAGCGCGATCGCCTCGAGCTCCTTGGCCAGGTCCAGCAGCGGGTCCTGGATGCCGAGCTCGGCCAGGACCTCGTCCGCGGACTCCTTGACGAGCTTGGCCCGCGGATCGTAGTTCTTGTAGACGCGGTGCCCGAAGCCCATGAGCTTGACACCCTCTTCCTTGTTCTTGACCCGCTCCACGAACCGCTCCACGCTCTCGCCGGAGTCGCGGATGCGGGCGAGCATCGACAGCACGGCCTCGTTCGCCCCGCCGTGCAGCGGGCCGTAGAGGGCGTTGATGCCGGCCGAGATCGCGGAGAACTGGTTCGCGCCGGTGGATCCGACCAGGCGCACGGTCGAGGTGGAGGCGTTCTGCTCGTGGTCCTCGTGCAGGATCAGGAGGCGCTCGAGGGCGCGCGAGACCACCGGGTTGACCTCGTACTCCTCGGAGAGGACCCCGAAGTTCAGCTTGAGGAAGTTGTCGACGAAGCTCAGCGAGTTGTCCGGGTACAGGAAGGCCTGCCCGATGCTCTTCTTGTGCGCGTAGGCGGCGATCACCGGGAGCTTGGCGAGCATCCGCACGATGTTCAGCTCGACGTGCTCGGAATTGTGCGGGTCGGACTGGTGCTCGTAGTAGGTGGACAGCGCCGAGACGGCGGAGGAGAGCACCGACATCGGGTGCGCGGTGTGCGGCAGCGCGGAGAAGAAGCGCTTCAGGTCCTCGTGCAGAAGGGTGTGACGACGGATCCGCTCGTCGAAGTCGGCGAGCTCGGAGGCCGAGGGCAGCTCGCCGTAGATGAGCAGCCAGGCCACCTCCAGATACGAGCTGTTCTTGGCCAGCTGCTCGATCGGATAGCCGCGGTAGCGCAGCACCCCGGCCTCGCCGTCGATGTAGGTGATCGCGGACTTGGTGGCCGCCGTGTTCACGAAGCCGTAATCCAGCGCGGTGTGCCCGGTCTGCCGGGTCAGCGTCGAGACGTCGATGCTCGGCGCGCCGTCGACGCTCTGCAGCACGGGCAGCTGCGCGGTGGTGCCCGCGATGGTGAGCGTGGCGATGTCCGGCTGGGCTCCCGCGTCGGTCACGGCGCCTCCTTACGATGTCTGTCGTCGAGGGGGATGCGTGGGCCGATCGGGGTGGGTGCCGCTCGGTCCGCGAAGCGTCGCCGGTTCGGTCGCGCAGCCGATGTGATCGCCGCGTGCGCCCGCGGATCCGCTCTTCCTACAGCCTAACCCGCCGCTTGGCCAACTGAGACATCGGCCAAAGGATCCTCGGATCGACTGGAGGTCCGCTACGAACGCAGGCGGGATGCCGCGGCGGCCACCCGCTCATCGGCCGCGGTCAGCGACAGCCGGATGTGCTGCGGGAAGTCCGCGCCGTAGAAATGCCCGGGACCGGCGAGGATGCCCAGCTCGGCGAGCCGGTCGATGCTCTCCCAGGCATCCCGTCCCTCGGTGGCCCACAGGTACAGCCCCGCCTCGCTGCCGTCGATCCGGAAGCCGGCCGCCTCGACCGCCGGCTTGAGGAGGTCGCGGCGATGCCGGTAGAGCGCCTTCTGCCCGGCCACGTGCGCGTCGTCGCCGAGAGCCGCGGCCATCGCGGCCTGCACCGGGGCCGGCACCATGAGGCCGAGGTGCTTGCGGGCGGTGACCAGCGCCTCGGTCAGCGCCCGGTCGCCGGCCACGAACGCCGCGCGGTAGCCGGCGAGGTTCGACTGCTTGCTCAGCGAGTACACCGACAGCACGCCCGCCGGCTCGGCGCCCACCACGCGCGGGTCGAGGATCGACGGGATCGGCTCGGTGTCCCACGGCCCATCCCACCCGAGCTCGGCGTAGCACTCGTCGCCGGCGATCACGGCGCCGAGCTCTCGTGCGCGCGCGACCGCGGTCTGCAGCGATCGGATGTCGCGGACGCGCCCGTCCGGGTTCCCGGGGCTGTTCAGCCAGATCAGCCGGGTGCCCACCGGCCATCCCGCCGGGTCGTCGCCGGCCAGCGGGGTCGCGCCCACGAGGCGCGCCCCCACCTCGTAGGTCGGATACGCGGCACGCGGGTGCACCACGACATCGCCCGGGCCGACCCCCAGCAGCAGCGGCAGCAGCGCCACGAGCTCCTTCGAGCCGACGGTCGGCACGATCTGCGCCGAGGTCAGACCCGGCACGCCGCGGCGCCGCGCGTACCAGTCGGCGATCGCCGCGCGCAGTGCCGGCGTGCCGACCGTCTGCGGATAGGCGTGTGCGTCGGTCGCGGCCGTCAGTGCGTCCCGGACGACGGCGGGTGTGGCATCCACCGGCGACCCGATCGACAGGTCGACGATGCCGTCCGGGTGTGCGCGGGCACGGGCGGCGTACGGCGCGATGGCATCCCAGGGATACTCGGCGAGGTCGGCGACGCCCACCGCTCAGCCGTTCTGCGGCGGCAGGGCGGCGACGATCGGGTGGTCGGAGTGGATCACGCCGACCTTGGCCGCGCCGCCGGGCGAGCCCAGGTCGTCGAAGAACTCGACGTTGACCTTGTAGTAATCCGCCCATTCCTCGGGCAGGTCGTCCTCGTAGTAGATCGCCTCGACCGGGCACACCGGCTCGCACGCGCCGCAGTCCACGCATTCATCCGGGTGGATGTACAGGGAGCGCTCGCCCTCGTAGATGCAGTCCACCGGGCACTCGTCGACACAAGCGCGGTCCTTGACATCCACGCACGGGAGGGCGATCACATACGTCACGGGGCCAGTCTAGTTGTCCGTGCGCGACGAGGCGGCCCGCAGGTCGGGCCAGGCCACCACGATCGTGGCGGCCAGTCCGACGGCGATCCCCCACGCCAGGCCCAGGTTCACCCCGGCGAGCAGGTCGAGGTCGCCTCCGGGCACCACCACATCGCCGCCCGGCCCGGACCCGGAGAACACGACGGTGGCCGCCAGCGCGCCCACCCCGCCGCACAGCGCCGTCCAGCGGTCGCCGGTGAGCGCGCGCAGCGCGACGAACAGCGCGGCGATGCCGATCACGGCCAGGAGCAGCCCGACCGGGATCGGACCCAGCCGATAGGCGTGGGCGATCGTCCCGGCGGTGCCGTAGACGGCGCCGACGACCAGGGCGAGCACCCAGGACAGCACGCGCGACAGGGTCTGATTCACCGCGCCAGTCTACGGCGGCGCGGTGATCAGCCGGCGGTGATCAGGCGACCGGGTGCAGGCGACCGGGTGATCAGGCGACTGGGTGCAGGCGACCGGGTGCAGGCGACCGGGTGCAGGCGACCGGGTGCAGCGTTCACGCCGCCCAGCCCCACAGCCGCAGCAGCGCCGCGACCAGGGCTGCCGCGGCGACCACGACCAGGAACGGCGCGCGCAGCAGCAGCAGGCCCGCGGCGACGGCGATCGCGGGGACGCGGGCGTCGACGACGATGTGCTGCCCGACGCCGAGGGTCTGGACGGCGACCAGGGCGGCGAGCAGCGCGACGGTCAGCAGGTCGGCGATCCGCGCGGGGCGGGGAGCCTCCATCATCCGGGCCGGCACCAGATAGCCGGCGGCCTTCAGCGCCACGCAGATGACGGCCGCCAGCAGCACGGCGTTCCACAGGGTCACGGCAGGCCCTCCCGCTCGGGCACGTCGTCCGGCTCGACCGGCGGGGCGGCGTCCCGGCCGAGCCAGTTGAACCAGCCGACGACGATCGCCACGACCGCGGCGACGAGCACCGGCATCCCCGGCAGCAGGACCGGGGTGAGCACGGTGGCCACCGCCGCGGCGGCGATGCCCACGGCGATGGCCTGGCGTGCCCGCAGGCGCGGCCACAGCAGCGCGAGGAAGGCGGCCGCAGCCGCGGCATCCAGTCCGTACGCCTTCGGGTCGCCCAGCACGTCGCCCAGGAGCGCTCCGGCGAGGGTGGTGAGGTTCCAGCCGATGTAGACGCCCAGGCCGGTGACCCAGAAGCCGAGGCGCTGCGCGCGCAGCGTGGTCTGGCCCAGTGCCATCGCGGTCGACTCGTCGATCGTGAGCTGGGCGGCCGCGGCGCGGCGGAACAGGCCGCCGCCGATCAGCGGCGCCATCCGCATGCCGTAGGCGATGTTGCGCACGCCCAGCAGCGCCGCCGATGCTACGGCGGAGGGGGCCGCGGCCAGTCCCCCGCTGCCGATCACGCCGATGAACGCGAACTGCGACCCGCCGGTGAACATCAGCAGGCTCAGCACGCACGTCTGCCAGACGTCGAAGCCGGATGCCGTGGCCAGGGCGCCGAACGAGATGCCGTACGCGCTGGTGGCGACCGCCACGCCGAGCGCGCCCCGGACCGCGCGCCGCCGTGCGGCGGCCTCGTCGTCGGTCACCGCGCGCATCCTGCCCGGTCCGGTGAACGCATGTCCCCCATCATGAGCAGTTCCCCCACGCAGATCAAGCTGGCCACGAGATCGTACGATCTGGCCGAGTGCACATCAAACTTGGCCGAGTTTGATGTGGTTTCGGCCAAATCGTACGATTTCGAGAAGAACGAGGCGGGTCAGGCGGTCGCGTCTTGGCGCTTCAGGCGGGCCGTGGCCCGGGCACGGTCGTGGCCGTCCAGGACGACCTTGCGGATGCGCACCTTCTCCGGCGTGACCTCGACGCACTCGTCCTCGCGGGCGAACTCCAGGCTCTCCTCCAGGGAGAGGATGCGCGGCGGCGTCATCGACTCGAACGTGTCGGCGGTGGACGAGCGCATGTTGGTGAGCTTCTTCTCCTTGGTGATGTTCACGTCCATGTCGTCGTTGCGCGAGTTCTCGCCGATCACCATGCCCTCGTACACCTCCTCGGTCGGCTGCACGAAGAACGACATCCGCTCCTGCAACGCGATGATCGCGAACGGGGTGACCACCCCGGTGCGGTCCGCGACGATCGACCCGTTCTGCCGGGTGACGATATGCCCGGCCCACGGCTCGTAGCCGTGCGAGATGGCGTTGGCGATGCCGGTGCCGCGGGTGGTGGTCAGGAACTCGGTGCGGAAGCCGATCAGCCCGCGCGAGGGCACGACGAACTCCATCCGCACCCAGCCGGTGCCGTGGTTGGTCATCGAATCCATCCGCCCCTTGCGGGCGGCCAGCAGCTGCGTGATCGCGCCGAGGTACTCCTCCGGCGCATCGACGGTGAGGTGCTCGAACGGCTCCTGCAGCGTGCCGCGCTCGTCGCGGCGGGTGACGACCTGCGGCTTTCCGACGGTCAGCTCGAAGCCCTCGCGGCGCATGTTCTCCACCAGGATCGCCAGCGCCAGCTCGCCGCGACCCTGGACCTCCCAGGCATCCGGCCGTCCGATGTCGACGACCTTCAGCGACACGTTGCCGACCAGCTCGCGGTCCAGGCGGTCCTTGACCATCCGGGCGGTGAGCTTGTGCCCCTTGACTTTTCCGGCCAGCGGCGACGTGTTGGTCCCGATCGTCATCGAGATCGCCGGGTCGTCGACGTGGATCTGCGGCAGCGGGCGCACGTCGTCGGGGTCGGCGATCGTCTCGCCGATGGTGATGTCCTCGAACCCGGCGATCGCGACGATGTCGCCGGGGCCGGCCGAGTCGGCGGGGTAGCGCTCCAGCGCGCGGGTCTTCAGCAGCTCGGTGATCCGGGCGTTGGCGTGCGAGCCGTCGTGCCGCACCCAGGCCACGGTCTGGCCCTTGCGCAGCGTCCCGTTGAACACGCGCAGCAGCGCGAGGCGGCCGAGGAACGGCGAGGAGTCGAGGTTGGTCACCCACGCCTGCAGCGGCGCCTCGTCGTCGTAGCTGGGCGCCGGCACGTGCTCGAGGATCGCCTCGAACAGCGGCTCCAGATCGTCGTTGTCGGGCAGCTGCCCGTTCTCGGGACGGGTGCGGGATGCCGCGCCCGCCCGCCCGGACGCGTACACGACCGGCACGTCCAGCAGCGAATCCACGTCCAGGTCGGGCACGTCGTCCTGCAGATCGGCGGCCAGGCCCAGCAGCAGATCGTGGCTCTCCTCCTCGACCTCCGCGATGCGGGCATCGGGGCGGTCGGTCTTGTTGACCAGCAGGATGACGGGGAGCTTGGCCTCCAGCGCCTTGCGCAGCACGAAGCGGGTCTGCGGCAGGGGCCCCTCCGAGGCATCCACCAGCAGCACGACGCCGTCCACCATCGACAGACCGCGCTCCACCTCGCCGCCGAAGTCGGCGTGGCCGGGGGTGTCGATCACGTTGATGGTGACCGGCACGTCGGTGTGGATGCCGTTGTAGGTGATCGCCGTGTTCTTGGCGAGGATCGTGATGCCCTTCTCGCGCTCCAGGTCGTTGGAGTCCATCGCGCGCTCCTCGACGTGGGCGTGGTCGCCGAACGAGCCGGTCTGGCGGAGCATGGCGTCCACGAGCGTGGTCTTGCCGTGGTCGACGTGGGCGACGATCGCGACGTTGCGCAGATCTGAGCGGTGGGCGATGGACATGGCCGGTGGCACCTTTCGGTGGAAGAAGGATGATGAGGATGCGGGGTCCTGTCACGGTCCCGTTCTCACGGTGCAGCTCAGGCTCGACGCGGCGGGGAACGCAGAAAGGCGCCCGCCCCGCAACCGATTCTATCGGTGCGAAGCGGGCGCCCCGCTCAGCAGGCGCTCAGGCGCCTGTTCGAGCTGATTACTTGGTGAAGCCGACCTTCGTCCAGTCGTCCGTCAGGTCGGTGAACGTGCCCGGGCCGTAGTTGGCCAGGTTCTTGTCCACGACCTGCACGTTCGGGTACGGGTAGATCGGCAGCATCGGCATGTAGCTGGCGATGGTGTCGTTGATCTGGCTCGTGATCTTCAGCCGCTTCGCCGGGTCGAGCTCGGTGTTGGCCTGTGTCCACAGGTCACCCAGCTTCGGGTCCGTGACGAACGCGAAGTTCTGTCCGTCGCCGCCCGGCTTCATCTCCGGGTAGAACAGGGACTCCGAGGACGAGACCGGGAACAGCGTCCCCTGCCACCCGAAGGTCGCCATCTCGTACTTGCCCGCCATGATGTTGGTGAAGTAGTCAGCGCTGGGCACCTCGTCCAGCTTGACGTCGATGTCGATCTTCTTCAGCGAGGACTGGATCTGCTGCGCACGCAGCTCGTTCGACTTCGTGCCCTGCGGAACGATGACCGAGAGCGCGAGGTCCTTGCCGTCCTTGGTCCACTTGCCGTCGGCGTTGGTCCAGCCCGCGTCCTTCAGCAGCTTCTTGGCGGCGTCCAGGTCGTAGGGCAGCTTGTCGCCGACCGTGTCCTCGTAGCCCTTCTGACCGGGCATGTAGATCCAGTTGCCGTCCGTGGTGCCCTTCACGCCGAGCGGCTCGTTCGCCGTCTTGGCGATGAGCTCACGGTCGATGGACTGGGCGATCGCCTTGCGCACGTTCGCGTCGTCCAGCGGCGCCTGCAGACCGTTGAAGGTCACCTGCGAGTAGGTCAGGCCACCCGAGCTGAGCGCCTTGGCGCCCGACTTCTTCAGGGCCGCCGTGTACGTGTCGACGTCCTGCGCCTCGACCGCGTTGATCTCGTTGTTCGCGAAGGACTGCGCCTGCGAGCCCTGGTCGATGACCGTCCAGGTGATCTTGTCGAGCTTGGGCTTGTCGCCCCACCACTTGGGGTTCGGCGTCTCGGTGTAGATCTTGGCGCTGTTGTCGATCTTGCTCATCACGAACGGGCCGCTGGAGGGCAGCGGCTTCTGCGTGTAGCCGGTGCTCCACTTGACCGGGTCGCTGGCGATGTCGGCGGGGACCGCCGGGGTCGTCAGCAGCGCCTGCCAGTCCGCGTACGGTGCGGAGAAGGTGAACGTGAACTCGTAGTCGTTGACCACGTCGAACGACGCCACCTTGTCGAAGCCGGCGGACGAGGCGATGTTGAACTTGTCGTTCTTGCCGGAAAGCGCGGCGAACGTCGCCTTGTAGTCGTTCGCGGTCAGCGGCGAGCCGTCTTCCCACACCGCCTTGTCGTTGAGCTTGACATCGACCGTCTGCGGTGACTCGCTGGTCAGCTCGATCGACGTGGCGTAGTTCGGGTCGGGCTCGACGCTGCCGTCCTTGGTCGCCTTGTAGGGCGTTCCCATCAGGGGCGACTGCATGTTCACGACCGGGACGTTCGCGCCCTGCGTGGTGCTGATGTTCCAGTTGCCCTCGTTGGTGCCGCTGGACAGGACGGCCAGGTTCAGCGTGCCGCCCTGCTGCACGTCGGACGCCGGGACCGGCGTCCAGCCGATGAGCGGAAGCTGCGGGGCCTCGCTGCTGCTGGGCGGCGTCGCATTCGGCTGCGCGCACCCGGCCAGTGCAAGGCCGGCAGCACTGAGCACAGCGACAGCCGCGAGTGCTGTGGTTCTGCGGTTCATGGTGCTTCCTCTTCTTCTGTGTATCCCGCCGCTGTCGACAGGAGTCTTGGTGATCAGCCGACGACCAGGGTGTTGCGGTCCACGTGGTGGCAGGCCACCAGGTCGCCGTCGTGGTCGATCAGCTCAGGGTCCTTCGCATCGCACAGCGCGCGCTGCGGCTCGCCGAGGATCTTGTACAGCGGGCACCGCGTGCGGAAGCGGCATCCGTCGATCTGCTCGGCCGGACTCGGCAGATCGCCGTCCAGCAGCACCCGCTCGCGGGTGCGCTCGATGGTCGGGTCCGGGATGGGGGCGGCGGACATGAGCGCCTGGGTGTACGGATGCTTCGGGTTCTCGAACACCTCGGCGATGTGCCCGTACTCCACGATCTGCCCCAGGTACATCACCGCGACCTCGTCGGCGATCTGGCGGACGACCGCCAGGTCGTGGGCGACGAAGATCAGCGACAGGCCGAGCTGGTCGCGCAGGTCCTGCAGCAGGTTGATCACGCCGGCCTGGATGGACACGTCCAACGCCGAGACCGGCTCGTCCAGCACCAGCACCTTCGGGTCGGTGGCCAGGCCCCTCGCGATGCCGATGCGCTGGCGCTGACCGCCGGAGAACTCGTGCGGGTAGCGGTCCAGCATGGTGGAGTCCAGCCCCACCAGGTCCAGCAGCTCGGCGACCCGACGGTTGCGCTTCTCGCGCGAGACGCCCTGCGCCAGCAGCGGCTCGCCCACCACGTCGGCGATCGGCAGACGCGGGTCGACGGCGGCGGCCGGGTCCTGGAACACGATCTGGATCTCGCTGCGCAGCTGGCGGCGGGTGTGCGGCGTGAGCTTGGCGATGTCCTTGCCGACGATCTGGATCGTGCCGGCCTGCGGCTTGGTCAGCTCCATCAACTCGAGGATGGTGGTGGTCTTGCCGCAGCCGGACTCCCCCACGATGGCCAGCGTGCGGCCCGGGTCCAGCGAGAACGACACGCCGTCCACGGCGCGGACGGTGCCGACCTGACGGCGGAAGACGCCGCCCTTCATCAGCGGGAAGTGCTTGACCAGGTCCTTGACCACCAGGACCGGCTCGGCACTCTCCGGTGCCTTCTCCCGCACGACGAGCGCCTCGGGGCGGGGGAAGATCTCGGGGCGGGTCAGCTCGCCGGACAGGATCTCGCCGGCGCGATGGCAGGCCGACAGGTGGTTGTCCGGTCCGCCGTGCTCGACCAGCGGAGGCTCGGTGGCCCGGCAGATGTCGATCGCCGCGGGGCAGCGCGCCGCGAACGGGCACCCCACCGGCAGGTTCGCCAGCGACGGCGGACGCCCCTCGAGCTGCACCAGCCGGCTGGTGCCCGCCGTGCGGATGTTGGGAACCGAGCGCAGCAGTCCGACGGTGTACGGCATGGTGGGCTCGTGGAACACCTGGTCGACGGTGCCGAACTCGACCAGCTTGCCGGCATACATCACCGCCACCCGGTCGGCGTGGCCGGCCACCACGCCCAGGTCGTGGGTGATCAGCGAGACGGCGGCGCCGGTGAGCCGCTTGGCCTCCTGCAGCACCTCGAGGATCTGCGCCTGGATGGTCACGTCCAGCGCGGTGGTCGGCTCGTCGGCGATGATCAGGCGCGGGTTGTTGGCGATCGCCATCGCGATCATGGCGCGCTGCCGCATCCCGCCGGAGTACTCGTGCGGGAACGCCAGGGCCCGACGCGACGGGTCGGGGATGCCGACGATCTTCAGCAGCTCGACGGCGCGCACCGCGGCGGCCTGCTTGCTCAGCGCGCGGTCGTGCAGGCGCAGCGCCTCGGAGATCTGATCGCCCACCGTGTAGACGGGGGTCAGCGCCGACAGCGGATCCTGGAAGACCATCGCGATCTCGCTGCCGCGGATGTGCGAGAGCTGCCGGTCGTTCATCCGCAGCAGCGACTTGCCGTTGTAGAGGATGTCGCCGGTGACCTCAGCGGTGTCCGGCAGCAGACCCATGACCGCCAGGGACGACACGGACTTGCCGGAGCCGGATTCGCCGACGATGCCGAGGAACTCGCCCTCGTCGATGGTGTAGCTGATGTCGCGCACCGCCCGCACGTCGCCGGAGCGCTGCGGGAAGGTCACCGAGAGGTTCTTGACCTCGAGCAGGTGGCGGCCGGCCGGGGCGGATGCCGCGGGCTGGGGCTGGAGCAGGGTCTCAGGCACGGTTCACCCCAGAAGTCGGGTCGATGGCGTCGCGCAGGGCGTCGCCGACGAGGCTGATGGCCAGAAGCAGCACGATCAGGGTGCCGGCCGGGAACAGGAACAGCCACGGCCGCGTCGTGGCGGCGGACTGGCCGTTGGCCAGCAGCGTGCCCAGTGAGACGTCCGGCGGCTGCACGCCGAAGCCGAAGAAGCTCAGGCTGGTCTCGGCGAGGATCATGGCCGCGATGCCGAGCGTCGCGTCGATGATCAGCAGGGACGCCACGTTCGGGATGATGTGCCGCCGCACGACCGACCAGGTGCCGAATCCCATGTAGCGGGCGCCCTTGACGAACTCGCGTTCGCGCAGCGACCGGGTCTGGTTGCGGATGACCTGGGCCATGATCATCCAGCCGGTCACGGCGAGGAAGATCATCATCACGACCCAGCTGCCGTGCGTGAACGGGTACAGCAGCACCAGGATGAAGAAGGCCGGCAGCACCAGCATCAGGTCGATCAGCCAGGCGATGACCTTGTCTCCCCATCCGCCGAGGTACCCGGCGGTGGCGCCCAGGACCGCCGCGATGATCGTGGCGGCGGGGCCGGCGATGAAGCCGATGATCAACGACTTCTGCAGGCCGGACACGATCTGCGCGTACAGATCGTGGCCGAGGATGTCGGTGCCGAACCAGTGCAGGATCGTGGGCGGGTAGTTCATGTTGTTCACGTCCTGGTCGGTGGGCGACCACGGCGTGAGGAACTGCCCGAACAGGGCCCACAGCACGAACAGGGCGAGCACCGTCGCGCCGATCCAGAACCGGGGAGTGTGCTGCAGCCGCCGCCAGATCACGCGTCCGCGCGAGGCGGGCTTGCTGGCCAGCTTGGTGGGTTCCGGCTCGGTCTCGGGAGCTGCGGCATCATCGGTCTGGGCGAGCAGACCGGCTTCGGGCATCGCCATGTCAGCGCCTCACTCTCGGGTCGAGCGCCGCGTACAGGATCTCGGACAGCGTGGACGAGCACAGGATCAGGATCGCGACGAACAGCGTGGATCCGGCGACCGAGTTGATGTCGTTCTGCTGGATGGACTGGATGGTCATCTCGCCCATGCCGTGCCAGCTGAACACGATCTCGAGCATCGCCGAGCCCGCCACCAGCGTGCCGAAGCTGTAGGCGAAGAACGTCGACATCGGGATCAGCGCGATGCGCACGCCGTGGCGAACCAGCGCCGAGCCGCGCGTGCGCCCCTTGGACCGGGCGGTGCGGATGTAGTCGGCGCCGAGCACGTCCAGCATCGTGTTGCGCTGATACCGGCTGTACGAGGCGGCGCCGGCGATCGCCAGCACCAGGGTCGGGAGCGCGGCGTGCGAAATCCGGTCGCCCAGCGCTCCCCAGAAATCGGCCGGGGCGTTCGCCGAGTACTGTCCGCTGAACGTGATCAGCTGCACCCCCAGCGCCTGGTTCAGGTAGGTCGCCATGATCATGAACAGGATCGCCATGACGAACACCGGGGTAGCGAACACGATGTAGGACAGCGTGGTGACGACCTGGTCGCTGAACTTGTACTGGCGCACCGCGCCCCACACGCCCAGGATCACGCCGAGGATCGCGCCCAGGATGGCCCCGACCAGCAGCAGCTGCAGGCTGACGCCCGCGCGGATCGCGATCTGCTGGGTGACCGGCTGGTTGGCCACGGTCAGGCCCAGGTCGCCGTGGAAGATGTTGATGAACCAGGTCCAGGTGCGCTCGATGAGCGGCACGCTCGGGTTCACGCCCCACGCGTCCAGCAGCTGGTCGATCGAGGACTGCGGCGGGCGCGGGTGCCGGTTCTCCAGCTCCCAGACCGGGTTCAGACCGGTGCTGGCCAGCATGTACGCCAGCGACGCGGCGACCGCGGTCAGGATCAGGTAGTTGAAGATCCGGCGGATGATGTAGAGGGTCACAGACGCCACCCCGCATCTGCGGCGGATGCTGTCCGGTCCGGCCGCACGATGTGCACGCCGCCCGCAGGGAGTGCGGAGTTCCTGTTGATCACGTTCGTGAACGTTTCCTTGCTCGTCGAGCGCCGACTTGTGATCGACGCCGATGTCGATGCCGAAGGTTTCTCGGCGCAGGTCGCTGTTGGACCGGCGTCTACTCTAATCGACATCAGCGATTCTGCCTGACTTCACACGAATTCTTTATCGGGGTGTTAGCTGATCGGCGTTCGGGGCGTGCACACTGACGGATCACCATGGCAGCAGCGCCACCACTGCGCACCCCGCCAGCACGACCCCGACGACCACCGCCGGCACGTCCCAGCCGCGGGTCACGGGCCCATCCGACCCGGTCGCCGACTGCCACGCCGCCCGCACCGTCTGCAGTGCGCCGTCCTCTCGCAGACCCGCCCGCGCCCCCGCACGCGGGGCGAACGGGCTGCCCCAGCACTCCACCGCCGATCCGTCGTCCAACGTGATGCGCAGCTGGGCCCGACGCTCGACATCCGCGACCCGCGCCCACGGGATGCGCACCCAGCGCAGCAGATTGCGCGCCGACAGTGCAGAGGCGTCCACCCGCACGCTCATCCGGATCAGGAACACCCAGGCGCACCACAGGATGAACGCGATCACTCCGCCGGCGCGCAGCGCCAGCTCGACCCGTCCGCGGATGGCGGCATCGCCCACGAAGATCACCGCCAGGCCCGCCAGGGCCCAGAACGTGATGACCGACGAGACCGCACGCAGCACGATCACACCGCCCTGCGCCAGATCCTTCGTCATGAAGGTCCTCCGCTGACGATCAGGGCCGCACCAGCCCAGACCACGAGCACGGCCAGCACGATCAGCGCGGGGACGTCCCACCCGCGGCGGACCGGGTCCTTCGGCGAGCCGCCGGCTCGACCCGCGGCATCCTCACGCACCCGCACCAGGTAGTCCCACTGCGCCTGCACCGTGGGAGGGGTCTGGTCCTGCCGCCCGGGACGGCGTCCCGGGCGGCCCTGCACGGGGCCGCCCAGCGAGCGCACGGAAGTGCCGTCGTCGAGGGCCAGCTCGACCTGCCAGCGCCACTGCATGTCGACGATGCGCGCGAAGGGCACGCGGATCACGCGCAGCATGTTCTGCACCGTGATCGCGTCGTCGTCCACCTCCAGATGCGACGCGAAGGCCGAGACGTATACGAACCACAGCGCGAGCAGCGGCCACGGCGCCAGCAGGAGCGCCTCGCCGACGTCGCTGCGCACGAGCGCGTCGCCCAGCAGGAACAGCACGATCGCCGCTGAGATGATCAGCAGCGGAACGGCCGACGCGGGCCGGAAGACCCGCCGGGCGGACGGGGAAGCGGTCAGCGCGCACCACCGCCGAGCGGGATCGCAGCGCCCGGGATCGCATCCAGCAGCCGCTGGGTGTACTCCTGGGACGCGTTCGCGAAGATCTCGTCCACGGTGCCGTGCTCGACCACCCGGCCCTTCTCCATCACGCACACCTCGTCGGCGACCACGCGCACCACGGCCAGGTCGTGCGTGATGAACAGGTAGGTGAGATGCAGCTCGTCCTGCAGCGCGGCCAGCAGCTGCAGGATCTGGTCCTGCACCAGCACGTCCAGCGCCGAGACCGCCTCGTCCAGGACGATGATCTCGGGCTTGAGCGCGAGGGCCCGCGCCAGCGCGACCCGCTGGCGCTGGCCGCCGGACAGCTCGTTCGGGTAGCGACTGGCCAGCTCCTGCGGAAGCGCGACCTGGTCGAGCAGCTCGACCACCCGCGCCCGCCGGGACGCGCCGTCGCCGACTTTGTGGATCTCCAGCGGCTCGGAGATCGTGTTGCCGATGTTGCGCAGCGGATCCAGCGAGCCGTACGGGTCCTGGAACACCGGCTGCATGCGTCGGCGCAGCCCGAACACCTCACGGCTGCCCAGACCCGCGATGTCGATGCCGTCGATCTCGATCGCACCCGAGGTCGGGTCCTCGATCTTGAGCACCATCTTCGCGACCGTCGACTTGCCCGAACCGGATTCGCCCACCAGCGCCAGGGTCTTCCCCTTCGGGATGTCGAAGCTGACGGCATCCACCGCCCGGAACGGCACCGAGCGGAAGCCGCCGGTGCGGATCTTGTAGTCCTTGGTCAGGTCGCGCACCCGGACTGCGGGCGCGGCATCCGCGTCGCCGTGCTCGATCCCGCGGCGCTCGACCGAGGCCTGGATCCGCTGCGAGGCGATGCTGGGGGCGGCGGCCACGAGGCGCTGCGTGTACGGATGCTGCGGGTTCTCCAGGATCTCGCGACTGGGCCCGGACTCGACGATCACGCCCTGCTGCATCACGACGATCTTCTCGGCTCGCTCGGCAGCCAGGCCCAGGTCGTGCGTGATCAGCAGCACCGACGTGCCCCGCTCGCGCGTGAGGTGGGCCATGTGGTCCAGGATCACGCGCTGCACCGTGACATCCAGGGCGCTTGTCGGCTCGTCGGCGATGAGCAGCTTGGGATCGGCCGCGAGGCCGATGCTGATCAGGGCGCGCTGGCGCATGCCGCCGGAGAACTGGTGCGGATACTGGTGCAGCCGCCGGTCGGCGTCGGCGAGGCCCGCCTGCTTGAGCACCTCGATCGCGCGCGAGTTGACCTCGCGCCGGCCGTGCGCGATGCCGTTGGCGCGGATGGCCTCCTTCACCTGGAAGCCGATCGACCACACCGGGTTGAGGTTGGACATCGGGTCCTGCGGCACGTAGCCGATCTCGCGCCCGCGGACCCGCTCCATCTGCTTCTCGCTGAGGGTGGTCAGCTCGCGGCCGTCGAGCTGGATGCTCCCGCCGGTGACGTGGCCGGTGCCCGGCAGCAGGTTCACGATGGCCGAGGCGGTCGTGGACTTGCCCGACCCGGACTCCCCCACGATCGCCAGCGTCTCGCCCGGGTACAGCTCCAGGCTGATGCCGTGCAGCACCTCGCGCTCGGTCTTCTGCCCGCGGAACGCGACCTTCAGATCGCGGATGCTCAGCAGGGGCGTGGCAACGGACTCGCTCATCGCTGTGCCCTCGCTCTCGGGTCGAGGGCGTCTCGGATGAGCTCGCCCAGCATGATGAACGCCAGCACCGTGACGGTCAGGAAGATCGACGGGTAGATCAGCGACATCGGCGCGACCCGGATGGAGGTCTGGGCCGCACTGATCTCCGTGCCCCACGAGATGACCTCATCGCCCAGGCCCACGCCGAGGAAGGCCAGCGTCGCCTCGGCCACGATCGCCGCCGCCAGGCTCAGCGTCGTCACCACCAGCAGGGGCGCGATCGCGTTCGGGATCACGTGCGAGCTGAGGGTGCCGAACTTCGACTTGCCCAGAGCCAGGGATGCCGTCACGAAGTCGGACTGCCGCACCCGCAGCACCTCGGCCCGCACGACGCGTGCCGTGGACGCCCAGGCGAACCCGCCGATCGCCAGCGACAGCGTGAACACGTTGCGGTACTGGGCGAACACGGTCATCACCACGACCGCGGCCAGGATGTAGGGGATCGAGAAGAAGATGTCGCCGACGCGGGAGAGCACCGAGTCGAGCCATCCGCCGTAGAAGCCGGCGAGGGCCCCCATGATCAGGCCGATGATCGATCCGATCAGGGTGGCCAGGATTCCCACCGACACCGACACCCGGGTGCCCCAGACGATGCGCGAGTAGATGTCGCAGCCCTGGAAGGTGTAGCCGAGCGGATGCCCGGCCGCAGGCCCCGCGTTCGAGTAGGTGAGGTCGCACGCGGTCGGATCGGTGTGCGTGAACAGGGTCGGGACGAACGACATCAGCAGGACCACGATGACGATCGCCACCGAGATCCAGAACGTCGGGCGCCGCCGGATGTCCTGCCAGGCATCCGACCACAGGCTCGTGGGCTTGGCCGCGACCTTGACGGCGTCCACCGTGATGGTGGTGGTCTCCACCGGCGCGACGTAGTGCGTCGACGTGACTTCACTTGACATAGCGGATCCTCGGGTCCAGCAGCCCGTAGAGCAGGTCGACGACCAGGTTCACGAGCACGTACAGAATGACGAATATGGTCACGAACGAGACGATCGTCGGTCCCTCGTGCAGCAGCGTCGCGTGGAACAGCGTGTTGCCGACCCCCGGGATGTTGAACACCGCCTCGGTGACCGTCGCGCCCACCAGGAGCACGCCGAAGTTCGTCGCGGAGTTGGTGATCACCGGGATGAGCGAGTTGCGCAGCACGTGCACCGGAAGCACCCGGTTGCGCGACAGACCCTTGGAGTAGGCCGTGCGCACCCAGTCCTGGTTCAGCGTGTCCAGCACCGAGCCGCGCATGAGCCGCATGCTGGTGGCGAACAGGCTGACGCCGAGCACGATCGCCGGCAGCCAGAGGCCGTTCCAGCCGTTGTCGGCGCCGACCGTGGGTTTGAACCAGCCGAGCTTGATCGCCAGGAAGTACTGGGCGACGAAGCCGAGCACGAACACCGGGACGGACAGGAAGATCAGGCCCGCGATGAGCGCGGCGTTGTCGAACAGCTTGCCCTTGCGCAGCGCCGAGACCGTGCCGACCACGATCGAGAGGATGAACTCGATGACAATGGCCATCACCGCAAGGCGTGCGGTCACGGGCAGAGTGCGGGCCAGCACGTCGTTCACGGACTGGCCGGAGAAGGTGGTGCCCAGGTCTCCGCGGAAGATGCCGGTCAGGTAGAACCAGTACTGCACGAGGAACGGCTGGTCCAGGTGATACTGGGCGCGCAGTTCGGCCAGCAGCGCGTCACTGGGCTGCTTGTCGCCGAACAGCGCGGCGATCGGGTCGCCGGGCATGGCGAAGACGAGGAAATAGATGAGCAGGGTCGCTCCGATGAACACCGGAATGACCTGCAGGAGGCGCCTGAGGATGTACGCGAACATGCGCCCTCCCTTCGGGTACAGGCATGCCTCTCATCGCGTCGCGGCGGCTGCCGGTCAGCGGGGTGTGCTGCCGACATCCTCTCGCGGAACTGATGCGAGTGCGAGTGGAGGATGACACGCCGCGAGGCGGTGACGTGATCGTCACCGCCTCGCGGTGTTGATCCCTCAGGCTGGGTCAGCCCTTGGTGATCTCGTAGTAGAGCGGAACCGAGTTCCAGCCGAACGTGACGTTGTGCACGCCCTCGGCGTAGCCGCCGGTGACGTTCGAGTACCACAGCGGGATCGCCGGGAGGTCCTTGAGGAGGATCTCCTGCGCCTTCTGGTAGTCGGCGATGGCCGCGCTCTGATCGCTCGAGGATGCGCCCTGCGCGAGCAGTGCGTCGAAGTCCTTGTTCGCGTAATCGGTGTCGTTCGAGCTGGCACCGGTGGAGTACAGCGGCTGCAGGAAGTTGTACATGCCGGGGTAGTCGGCCTGCCAACCGGTGCGGAACGCCGTCTTGATCTTGCGGGCGTTCACGTCGGCGCGCAGGGTGGCGAAGTCGACGTACGACTTGCCGGACGCGGCGATGCCGAGCGTGTTCTTGATCGAGTTCGACACGGCGTCGACCCACTCCTTGTGGCCGCCGTCCGCGTTGTACGCGATCTGGAAGGTGCCGCTCCACTTGGAGATGGCGTCGGCCTGCGCCCACAGCTGCTTCGCCTTGTCGGCGTTGTACTTCAGGACGTCGGCGCCGGTGAGCGAGTCGGACCATCCGTTGATGACCGGCGACGTGAAGTCGCTGGCCGGGGTGCGGGTGCCGTTGAAGATCGTCTTCGTGATCTGGTCGCGGTTGATCGCCAGCGACAGTGCCTGACGGCGAAGCTCGCCCTCCTGGCCGGTGAAGTGCGGCGCGTCGCCCGGGATCGAGAACGACTGGAAGATCGCGGCCGGCTGGTTCACCGCGCGGTCACCCAGGTCGGACTCGAAGGTCGCGAACGCCGACGGCGGGATCGCGTCGATGACGTCGACGTTCCCGGCCTGCAGATCGGCGTAGGCCGAGTCCTGCGAGGCGTAGAACTTGATCGTCAGACCGCCGTTCTTCACCTGGCGTCCGCCGGTGTAGTCGTCGTTCTTGACCAGGTCGATCTGCACGTCGTGCTGCCACGCCGAGTCGCTGGCCAGCTTGTACGGGCCGTTGCCGATCGGGTGCTCGCCGAACGCCTTCATGTCGTCGAACGCCACGTCCGGCAGCGGGTAGTAGGCCGAGTAGCCCAGTCGCTGCGACCAGTCTGCGGCCACCGGCGAGTTCAGCTTGACGGTGAACGTCTGGTCGTCGACCTTCGTCAGGCCGGTCAGGTCCGAGTCCTTCTCGGCGTCGAAGCCGTCGATGTCGGCGAACCAGGAGGAGTTCAGCTGCTTGTTCGAGAACTTCGCGCCGTACTTCCAGGCGTTGATGAAGCTGTCCGCGGTCAGCTCCTGACCGTTGGTGAACTTCTCGCCCTTCTTGATCTTGATCGTCAGGTTCGACGGGTCGTCGACCGTGATCGACTCGGCCATGTCGTTGACGAGCTTGCCCTTGCCGTCGTAGTACGCCAGGCCCGCGAAGATCGAGTCGAGGATCTTGCCGCCGCCGACCTCGTTGGTGTTCGTCGGGATCAGCGGGTTCTCGGGCTCGTTGCCGTTGACCTTGATGATCGCCGACGCGTCGCCGTTGCCGCCGCTCGTCGTGCCGTTGCCGCCCGAGTTCCCGCCGCCCGAGCAGCCGCTGAGGGCGATGACGCCCGCAGTCAGCAGCGCGAGAGACGCGAGAGCGATCTTCGTGCTCTTCACGTGTCCTCCTGTGAAAGGGATTGATGTCCGCCCGCAGCCGTGCGCCACTGTGCGCACCGCTTTCTACGCGCGGCGATGACGCCCACCATAAGCACGTTGACGGCTCTGCTCCAAATATGGCCCCAAACCGTTACACACCTTTTACCGATCGGGCCTCGCATGTGACAATCTGTGGAGTGTCCGCATCCTCACCGCCCCTCGCTCCTCCGTCTCGAGCACGTATCGGGTGGGAGGTCTCACTGGTGCTGGCCTGCACCCTCGGCCAGTCGGCGGTGTATGCGCTGATCCTGCTGGTGCGTCGGCTGCTGGTCAGCGTGCCGCTGGGTGACCAGTCGACCGCACTGAACCCGCCGCGGGCCATGCAGGCGTTCTGGGACGTGCTGTATCAGCTGCTGGACATCGGCTTCTCGCTGGCCCTCGTCGGCCTCGTGCTGTATCTGCTGTGGGATGTCGGGACCAGCCCGTTCCGGCGCATCGGGCTGGACTTCCGCCGCCCGGGCCGTGATCTCGGTGCCGGAGCGCTCATCGCGCTCGTCATCGGCGTGCCCGGGCTCGGCCTCTACGCGATCGGGCGTGTGCTCGGCATCACCGTGCAGGTCTCGGCATCCCCTCTCGACCCCACATGGTGGACGATCCCGCTGCTGATCCTGGCGGCCGTGCGCGCGGCGCTGCAGGAGGAGGTCATCATGATCGGCTACCTGTTCACCCGGCTGCGCCAGGCCGGGTGGAACGCGTGGACGATCATCCTGGTGTCGGCGGCGATCCGCGGCTCGTACCACGCGTATCAGGGGGTCGGTCCGATCGTCGGCAACTTCGTGATGGGCGTGGTCTTCGGCTGGTGCTACAAGCGCTGGGGCCGCGTGATGCCGCTCGTGGTCGCCCACACGATCCTGGATGTGGTCTCGTTCGTCGGGTATCCGCTGGCCGCCGCCCTCTGGCCCGGGGTCTTCGCCCCCGCCCCGTCCCCCTCCCCCTCCCCGTCACCGTCCCCGTCCTGACCCGGCCGGAGTCGGGACTGCGGCCCGGGTCCGCCAGAACCGCCCGGGGCGGGCCCGCCCGGGCGGGTCAGGCGAACGCCTCGACCGGGGGGCAGGCGCAGACCAGGTTGCGGTCGCCCCAGGCGTTGTCGATCCGGCGCACCGGGGGCCAGTACTTCGTGCGCACCAGCGACGGCACCGGGTAGACGGCGACCTCGCGCGGGTACGGGTGCGTCCACTCCCCCGCGACGACGGATGCCGCGGTGTGCGGCGCGTTCACGAGGGGATTGTCATCCGCGGGCCACTGCCCTGCGGCGACCGCGAGCGCCTCGGCCCGGATCGCGACCATCGCCTCGACGAACCGCTCGAGCTCGTCGATGTCCTCCGACTCGGTCGGCTCGACCATCAGCGTCCCGGCGACGGGGAACGACATCGTCGGGGCGTGGAAGCCGTAGTCGATCAGCCGCTTGGCGACGTCGTCCACGGTGATCCCGGTCTGCTCGCGCAGCGGACGCAGATCGAGGATGCACTCGTGCGCGACCAGGCCCGACTCCCCGGTGTACAGCACAGGGAAGTGCTCGCGCAGCCGGGCGGCGAGGTAGTTGGCCGACAGGACGGCGGCGGCCGTGGCATCCCGCAGCCCCTGGGTGCCCATCATCCGCATGTACGCCCACGAGATCGGCAGGATGCCGGCCGAGCCGTACGGCGCGGCCGAGACCGGCCCGCCGGTGAACCGGACTCCCCCGGCGTGGTCGGCGCGCTGCGCGAGCGGGTGCGAGGGCAGGTACGGCGCCAGATGCGCCTTCGCCGCCACCGGGCCGATGCCGGGGCCGCCGCCGCCGTGCGGGATCGCGAACGTCTTGTGCAGGTTCAGGTGCGAGACGTCCCCGCCCAGGTCGCCGAACCGCGAGTATCCCAGCAGCGCGTTCAGGTTGGCGCCGTCCACGTACACCTGCCCGCCGGCGTCGTGCACGGCCTGGGTGATGGCCACGACATCCTGCTCGTACACTCCGTGGGTGGACGGGTAGGTGATCATCAGCGCCGCGAGGGTGTCGGCGTGCGCGGCGATCTTCGCCCGCAGATCGTCGAGGTCGACGTTGCCGGCCTCGTCGCAGGCGACCACGACCACCTGCAGCCCGGCCAGCACCGCCGACGCCGCGTTCGTGCCGTGCGCGGACGACGGGATCAGGCAGACCGTGCGCTGCTCCTCGCCGTTCCCGCGGTGGTACCCGCGGATCGCGAGCAGCCCGGCCAGCTCGCCCTGCGAGCCCGCGTTCGGCTGCAGCGACACGCTGTCGTAGCCGGTCACCTCGGCCAGCCAGGTCTCCAGCTGCTCGATCATCGCCAGGTATCCGCGCACGTCCCGCTCGGGCGCGAACGGATGCACGCGCGCGAACTCGGGCCACCCGATCGCCGCCATCTCGGTGGCCGCGTTCAGCTTCATGGTGCACGAGCCGAGCGGGATCATCCCGCGGTCCAGCGCGTAGTCCCGGTCGGCGAGCTGCTTCAGGTACCGCATCATGGCGGTCTCGGAGCGGTGCGTGTGGAACACCGGATGCTGCAGGTACTCGTCCTCGCGGCGCAGCACGGCATCCACCCCGGCCAGGGGCACGGCGTCGGCCCAGTCCAGTTCGCGCTCGCCGTGCTCGTCCGCATCCGGCGCACCGAACGCCCATGCCACGGCGGCGAGGTCGGCCGCAGTCGTGGTCTCGTCCACCGAGACGCCCACCGTGGCCTCGTCGGCCCAGAACAGCTGGTATCCGCGGGAGCGCGCCCGCTCGATCACCCGCTGCGCGGTGCCGGGCACGGTCACCCGCAGCGTGTCGAAGAACGCGTCGTGGTGCACGCTCTGCCCGTAGTCACGCAGCCGCCCGGCGAGCGCCGTGGTCTTGCGGGCGACGTCCGACGCGATCGCACGCAGCCCGTCCGGGCCGTGGTAGACGGCGTACATCGCCGCCATCACCGCCAGCAGCACCTGGGCGGTGCAGATGTTGGAGGTCGCCTTCTCGCGCCGGATGTGCTGCTCGCGCGTCTGCAGCGCGAGTCGGTACGCCGGCTGGCCCGCGGCATCCTGCGAGACGCCCACCAGGCGTCCCGGCAGCTGCCGCTCCAGCCCCTGCCGCACCGCCATGTAGCCGGCGTGCGGGCCGCCGAAGCCCATCGGCACGCCGAAGCGCTGGGTCGTGCCGACCGCGACATCCGCGCCCAGTGAGCCCGGCGACCGCAGCAGCGTGAGGGCGAGCAGGTCGGCGGCGGCCACCGCCAGTCCGCCGGCCACATGGGCGGCATCGATCACGCCGGACGGATCCCACACCCGCCCGGACGCGCCCGGGTACTGCACGAGCACCCCGAACAGCTCGTCCGGCAGCGTGGCCCCGTCGGCGAGGGCCCGCTCGACCAGCTCGATGCCGACGGCGGCGGCCCGCACGCGCAGCACGGCCTTGGTCTGGGGCAGCGCGTCGGCGTCCACGACGAACACCGGGCTGGCGGCCTTCGAGGCGCGCCGGGCCAGCAGCATCCCCTCGGCGACGGCCGTGGACTCGTCGAGCATCGAGGCGTTCGCGGTGGCCAGGCCGGTCAGGTCGGTGACCATGGTCTGGAAGTTGATGAGCGCCTCCAGCCGTCCCTGCGAGATCTCGGGCTGGTAGGGGGTGTACGCGGTGTACCAGGACGGGTTCTCCAGCACGTTGCGCGTGATCACCGACGGGGTGAAGGTGTCGTAGTAGCCGAGGCCGATCATCGGACGGGCGGGGCGATTCTGGTCCGCCAGGGCGCGCAGTTCGGCCAGCGCCTCGGCCTCGGTGGCGGCCGGCGGGATGTCGGTGGTCGTCCGCGGCGCCGACGCCGCGGTGGAGCGGATGGATGCCGGCACCGCCGCGTCCACGAGCGCGTCCACACTCGCGAACCCGAGAGCATCCAGCATCCGCCGCTGCGCGGCGTCGTCGATGCCGATGTGGCGCTGCGCGAAGCCGGTCACTGCTCGCCGCCGATGAGCGCCAGGTAGCCCTCGCGGTCGAGCGTGTCCGCGGCTTCCTCTCCCTCGATGCGGATCAGCCAGCCGTCGCCGAACGGGTCGGAGTTCACGGCCGACGGGTCGTCGTCGAGCGCGCTGTTGACCTCGACGACGGTGCCGGTGACTGGCGCGTACAGCTCGCCGACCGACTTGGTCGACTCGATCTCGCCGCACACGTCGCCGGCGGTCACGGCGGTGCCGACGTCGGGCAGGTCGACGTAGACGACGTCGCCGAGCTTGTCGGCGGCGTAGTCGGTGATGCCGACGGTGGCCACCTCGCCGGACCGGGCGATCCACTCGTGCTCGGCGGTGTAGCGCAGGCTGTTCAGATCGGTCATTTCGTCCTCCGGTAGAAAGGCAGGGTGGTCACGGTGGCGGGCACGTGCGTCCCGCGCACGTCGATGAGCAGGGCGGTTCCCGGGGCGGCCAGCGCGGGCGGGACGTAGGCCATCGCGATGGGGTGCCCCAGGGTGGGGCTGAGTGTGCCGCTGGTGATCTCGCCCACGGCGTCGCCGGCCGCGTCGAGCACGGCGTAGCCGGTGCGGCCGGCCCGGCGGCCCTCGGCGGTCAGGCCGACCAGCACCGGCGCGTGGGTCAGGTCGCGGGCGGCCAGGCCCGCCTTGCCGACGAACTCGTCCTTCGTCATGGCGACCACGCGCCCGAGGCCCGCCTGGGCCGGCGCGGTCTCGCGCGACAGCTCGTGGCCGTACAGCGGCATCCCCGCCTCCAGCCGCAGCGTGTCGCGCGCAGCCAGTCCCGCGGGAACGAGTCCGTGCGGGTCGCCGGCGGTGCGCAGCGCATCCCAGAGGGCGCCGGCCTGCGTGTTCGGGACGAGCAGCTCGAAGCCGTCCTCGCCGGTGTAGCCGGTGCGGGCGATCAGCACCGGGGTGGATCCGAACGTCGCGTCGCGGCAGGCGTAGTACGCGAGTCCGTGCAGGTCGGATGCCGCGAGCCCGGCCGTCTCGTCCAGGATCCGCTCGGCCCGCGGGCCCTGCACCGCAATGAGGGCGAGCGCGTCGGTGAGGTCTTCCACCGCGGCGGGCTCTTCCCCGTCGGCGGCGGCGAGCGCGGCGGCCGCCGCATCCCGGTTGCCCACGTTGGCGATGACGAGGAACCGGTCGGCACCGGTGCGGTACACGATCACGTCGTCGATGATGCCGCCGTCGTCGGCCAGCAGCAGCGAGTACTTGGCCTTGCCGACCGGCATCGTCGACAGGCGCCCGGCCAGGACGCGGTCCAGGAGCGCCCCCGCGGACGAGCCGGTGACCTGGAATTCGGCCATGTGCGAGATGTCGAACAGCCCGGCGGCCTCGCGTACGGCGCGGTGCTCGGCCAGATCGGAGGTGTAGCGGACGGGCATGGCCCAGCCGCCGAAGTCGGTGAACGAGGCGCCGAGCGCCTCGTGCCGCGCGTGCAGCGGCGTCTGGTGCAGCGGGGGCGAGGAAGATGCGGACATGGGTGCCTTCGAGTCGGCGACGCCGTCGGCGTCGATCGGACTCCCCCTCTGTCATGGGCCTGAGAGCTTCGCCACGAGCGGATGCTGCGGCTTTCACCGTCGGCGGATTTCGGCGCGGCTGTGCGCGAAATCGCTTTTCAGAGTGGCCGGACGTCCACGGTATGCGGACCTGAGAGATTGGCGGGGAGGCTTGCTCCTTCGGTGTCCGGCGTGGTGCCGGACTCTCCCGTGTGCGTCATGCGGCCGAGATGCTGTTCAGTTGCGCTCACAGCATACCCGGCACGGTCACCGAATACAGTGCCCGGACGACACCGTCGAGGTGAACGATCCGAGCCGGGCCACCACGGGGGCCAGCGCCTGGTCGGCGATCGCGTAGCCCAGGTCGCCGTCGTCCTCGCTGCGCGCGAACACCACGCCCGCGACCGTGCCGGATGCGGTCAGCAGCGGACCGCCCGAGTTGCCGGGGCGCACCTGCGCCTTCAGCGAGTACACCGGCCGGGGCTCGCTCGACTCGTCGTAGATGTCGGCGACGGGAGCGGTGCCCGCCGACAGCACCTGGGCGTCGCCCAGCGTGAACGGTCCGCCATACGGATATCCGGCCACCACCGCACCGGCGCCGGCCGCCAGCGGCCGCGACAGCTGCAGCGGTGTGGCGTCGAGTCCCGGCACCGCGATCACCGCGAGATCCTGCCCGGGATCGAAGTAGACGATGCGTCCCTGATGCGCGGCGTGACCGGGCAGCTGCACGACCGGCTCATCCACTCCCGCCACGACGTGCGCGTTCGTGACCACGGCGGTGGGCGAGACGGCGAAGCCCGAACCGGTCTGGCTCACCCCGCACGCGTACGCGACGCCCGTGATCCGCGCGACCGAGGCCGAGGCCGCGGCGATCTCCGGATCATCCAGCGGCACCGGCGCGGCCGGGGCGGCGGTGCCCGGGCCCAGGAGCGCGCCGACGGCGGGCAGCCCGTCGGCGGCCAGCGTCCCGCGCACGCGGGCCAGCGCCTGCTGCACCGGGGCGGGGATGAGGGCGTCGATCGTGCCGATGACCCGAGAGGATGCCACGGCCGACGAGACGACCGGGATCCCGGTCGCGATGACGCCGGTGGCCGCCAGCGACGCGACCAGTGCCGTGACCAGGACGCCGACCACCCCGCCCAGAAGCCGGTCGATCAGGCGCAGCGGGGTGCGGTCCACGCCTCGGCGGACCCACGCCCCGATCATCCCGCCGAGCGATGCGCCGATCGCCAGCAGCGCGGCCCAGGTCGCCACTTCGACCACCGTCCCCCAGATCGGGACGGCGACGAGTCGCGCGACGGCCGGCGCCGCCCAGACCGCCGCGATGCCGCCGGCCACGAGTCCGGCGAGCACGCCGATGCTCGCCACCAGGCCGCGGGCGATCCCGGTGATCAGCGCGACCACGAGGATCACGAGCAGCACGATGTCCACGACGGCCATGGGTCTCCTCTCGGTCCCGCCAGGGTATGCGGCGCGGCTGAGAAGTCGCTCGCCCCGCGGTCAGCCCCGCCGTGAGCCCCGGCTCAGCTGTGCCTGCAGCGAGGCCGGCAGGTGCGGCATGATCCGGCGTGCGGCGGAGCGGAGGATGCCGCGGGCACTGCGCCGCGGCTCGTGCCGGACGCGCACCCGGCCCGACCGGCGCACCTGCACGCGCAGCCGCGAGCGGGTGATGCCGAACACGATCGCGTACAGCCCGGGCCGCGCCGGCAGCGCGCCGCGCACGCGCGCCCGCCCGTCCTCGACCACGAGCCGGCACTCGCCGATCGCGCGACCGCCCGTCTCGAGGCGGCCGCGGACCTCGGCCGGAGACAGCACCGTCACGTGCGGGAGGTCGAGCACGAGCTGCCCGTCCTGCACCGAGGCTGTGGTGCGCGGGTCGTCGACGATCCCGAACAGGCTCTGCCCGACATCCACGCTCAGTCCGCCGTTCTGCGCCCGATACGCCGCTGCCGGTCGACCGGCGGCGATCGCCCAGGTCCGGTCGCGCGTCTCGGTGCGGACCCGCCGCACGATCCGCGTGCTCATGATCGTCGTGCGCAGGTACAGGTCCCAGGGGCCGTCGTGCAGCCGGCCGGGACCGTCGTCGGCGACGTCCCAGCGCAGGGCGAGCTGCGCGGTCGCGCGCACGGGTTCCCCATCGGAGGCGGCCTGCAGGCGCGCGCCGACGCCGTGCCCCAGCATCCAGTCGATCTTCTGCGTGCGCGAGCGCCGGTCCACGGCGTAGCCCGCCGCCTCGAGGTCGGCGGTCACGTCGGCGGTGAGCGCATGCTCGGCGGCGAATCGCGCCACGTCGGGATCGAGCGCGAGCACCGCACGACCGTCCTGCCAGATCACCGCGGACGGCTCGGTGGTGTCGAAGCGCCAGGTCAGGTCGACGGCGACCGCCAGGCCGTCGGCGGTCCACCGCACCGGACCGGCGACCGGGGTGCAGTCCAGCCGGGGCCAGGTGGGCATGTGCCGCGCGATCAGGTCGAAACGGCCGGCACGGGCCAGCGCGATCCCGATCCGCCGCCACGGGTCCAGGTGCCGGTCCGCATCCTCGGGGATACGTGGCAGCAGCTCGGCCGCGAACGCACGGATGCGGTCGCGCTGGGCCTCGGTGCGCTGATCCCAGCGGAACAGCGGCAGCACCCGCATCCGCAGCTGATACGCCCGGAACCGCGGCAGCAGCTCGCCGAACCGCGGCTGCTGCAGCTCTTCGTCGATCCAGCGGAACACCCGGGCGACGGCATCGAGGTACTCTTCCAGGTCGTCATGGAAGGTGGCGCTCGTGGTGTCGTGCTCGGGCCGATGCCACAGATAGAACGGCGTGGACACCATCAGCGAGACCACCCGTGCGCGGGCGTGCGCGGCGATGTCGAACGCGATGTCCTCCCAGATCTGCCGCCCGCCCTCCGGGAACCGGATGCCGCTCTCCCGCAGGAACGCCGTGCGGAACATCTTGTGCGGGTTCATCGGGACCAGCGGATGCGGGTCGATCCAGTCGATCGCGTTGTCGACATCCGTCGTCACGTCGCGCATCGCCCAGCCCGGGGTGTCGCTCTTGGACTCCTTGCCGTCCACGACGTCGGCCCCGGTGCGGTCGGCGAGCGCGCACGCAGCGCGCAGCGCATCCGGGAACAGCCGGTCGTCGTGGTCGAGGAACACCACGTAGCGCCCCTGTGCCCGGTCGATGCCCTCGTTGCGGGGCCGGGAGGGCCAGCCCGACGGCGGCAGCCGGATCACCCGGTAGTTCTCGCGGTCGCGGGCGAACGCCTCCAGCCGCGCGGGGGTGTCGTCCGGCGAGCCGTCGTCGATCAGGAGCACCTCGAGCTCCTGCTGCGGCAGCGTCTGCGCGTCCAGGCTGGCCACCAACTCATCCAGGTGGGCAGTGGACCGATACGTGGGCACCACCACGGAGACTCGCTTCAGGATGCCCCCTCGATCGTCGTCCGGCCGGCACATGCGGCCCGCGCTCAGCGTATCGGCTTCCGACGCCCCGGTTTGGCGTTCTGGTCGAACTGACTCTAAGATCGGATCCGACAGTTAAAGTCACTATGACCAGAACCGATTCCGCCGCACCCGCCCGCGTCGCCGTGTCCACGGTGATCTTCACGCTGCGCCCACGCGAGGACGGAGCATCCCTCGCCCTGCCGCTGGTGCGCCGCACCCGCGAGCCGTTCGCGGACCGGTGGGCGCTGCCCGGCGGCTGGCTCGACTCTGCGGAGGAACTGGATGCCGCGGCGTCGCGCACGCTCGCCGAGACGACGGGCCTTGCGCCCAGCTATCTGGAGCAGCTGTACGCGTTCGGGGCGCTCGAGCGCTCCCCCACCCGGGTCGTGTCGATCGTGTACTGGGCGCTGCTGCGGCAGGACGAGGTGGACGCGCGCGGCGACACCCCGCACAACGTGCGCTGGTTCGACGCGGACGCGCTGCCCGAGCTCGCGTTCGACCACAACCAGATCGTGGAGTACGCCCTGTGGCGGCTGCGGAACAAGGTGGGCTACTCGCGCATCGCGCACGGCCTTCTGCCGGACGAGTTCACCCTCGCCGAGCTGCGCGAGGTGTACGAATCCATCCTGCACCGACGCCTGGACCCGGCCAACTTCCGCCGGCAGGCCGAGGCGACCGGCACTCTCATCCCCACCGATCGCTTCCGCACCGGCAGTCACCGCCCCGCACGTCTGTACCGCTACGACGGCGACATCGAACTCGCCGAGCGCGGTCCCTTGACCACCACGCCACCCGAACCCCACCGAATCGAGGAATGATGGCGCCCACCTCGCTGACGCTGACCGAACGGCCGGATCCCGTCGACGCATCGGTCGATCACGCGATCCAGGCGATCGCGACCGGCACCTCCGCGCAGACGTCCTGCTCACCCGACCTCGCGGCCGGCCCCTGGGACTTCGACACGGTTCCCGGGTACGGGCCGGGGGCCTCGCTCGGCGACGTGATCCCCACCGGCGCGCCGCGTCAGGGCGAGCTGCCGCGGGAATACCGGGAGGCGCCGGAGGCCGAGCTGCACGAGCGCATCCGCGCGGCCAAGCGCACATTGGGCGACCGGGTCGTGGTGCTCGGCCACTTCTACCAGCGCGAAGAGGTCGTGGCCCACGCCGACTACGTCGGCGACTCGTTCCAGCTCGCCACCGCGGCCCAGGAGCACCCGGATGCCGAGGCCATCGTGTTCTGCGGGGTGCACTTCATGGCCGAGACCGCCGACCTGCTGTCCGGCCCCGACCAGGCCGTGATCCTGCCGAACCTCGCCGCCGGCTGCTCCATGGCCGACATGGCCACGATCGACGAGGTCGAGGACTGCTGGGAGCAGCTCGCCGACGTCTACGGCGACCTGGACGCGCCCGATGCGGACGGCCTGGTGCCGGTGGTGCCGGTGACGTACATGAACTCGTCCGCGGCGATCAAGGGCTTCGTCGGACGGCACGGCGGCATCGTGTGCACCTCGTCCAACGCGCGCACGGTGCTGGAATGGGCGTTCGCGCGCGGACGCCGGGTGCTCTTCTTCCCCGACCAGCACCTGGGTCGCAACACCGCGAAGGCGATGGGCGTGAGCGAAGACCGGATGCCGATGTGGAACCCCCGCCGCCCGCTGGGCGGGTCGTCCGCGGACGCACTGGGCGAGGCGCGCGTGATCCTCTGGCACGGGTTCTGCTCGGTGCACCGCCGGTTCACCGTCGACCAGATCGACCGGGCGCGCGCGGAGCACCCCGGAGTCCGCGTGATCGTGCACCCGGAGTGCCCGGCGCCGGTGGTGGATGCCGCGGACGAGTCGGGGTCGACCGCCTACATCCGACGGGCGATCGAGGAGGCGGACGAGCCGACCGTGTTCGCGATCGGCACCGAGGTCAACCTGGTCCAGCGCCTGGCCGCGCAGCATCCGCAGCACACCGTCTTCTGCCTGGACCCGGTGGTCTGCCCGTGCTCGACGATGTACCGGATCCACCCCGGCTACCTGGCGTGGGTGCTGGAGGGCCTGGTCACCGGCCAGGTCCGCAATCGGGTGCAGGTGCCGGCGTCGGTCGCCGACCCCGCCCGTCTCGCCCTGGAGCGGATGCTGGCGGCCCGGCCGCCGGCATCCTCCGGCGGGAGCGCGGAGCGCGCCTCGTGACCCATGTGGTGGTCGTCGGCAGCGGGATCGCCGGCATCACCGCCGCTCTGCACGCGGACGCGGCCGGCGCCGCGGTCACGCTGGTGACCAAGGGCGCCCTGCAGGATGCGAACACCACCGTCGCCCAGGGCGGGATCGCGGCGGTCGTCTTCCCCGAGGACAGCGTGAAGGCCCACATCCGGGACACGCTCGCGGCCGGGGCGGGACTCGGCGCACCGGCGGCGGCGCGGGTGCTCGCCGACGAGGGCGCGGCGCGCATCGACGAGCTGATCGAGGCCGGCGTCGCCTTCGACCGCACGGCCGGCGGCGACCTCGCCCGCGGACTGGAGGCGGCCCACTCGTTCCCGCGCGTCCTGCACGCCGGCGGGGATGCGACCGGCCGGGCGATCGAGGAGGCCCTGGTCGCGCGACTGCGCGCCTCGGGTGTCCGCGTGCTCGAGCATGCGTTCCTCATCGACCTCGTGACGGCCGACGGCCGGGCCACCGGCGTCGACCTGATGATCGCCGGCTGCCGCGGCATCCTTCCCGCCGACGCCGTCGTGCTGGCCACCGGCGGCGCCGGCCGTCTCTACGCGCACACGACGAATCCGGCCGTGGCCACCGGCGACGGCATCGCCGCCGCGCTGCGGGCCGGCGCCGAGGTGGCCGACCTCGAATTCGTCCAGTTCCACCCGACCGTGCTGGCCGGTCCCGCCTGCTTCCTCGTCTCCGAGGCGGTGCGCGGGGAAGGCGCGACGATCGTTGACGCGGCGGGACGGCGGTTCCTCTTCGACGCGCACCCCGACGGCGAACTGGCCCCGCGCGACGTCGTCGCACGGGCGATCGCGCGGCGCATGCGCGAACAGGACGGACGACCGGTGCTGCTGGATGCGACATCCGTCCGCGGCGCCGACACGGCGGCATTCCTCGCCGCGCGCTTCCCCACGATCGATGCCGCGGTGCGTGCGCACGGATGGGACTGGGCGCACAGCCCGATCCCGATCACCCCCGCGGCGCACTACCTGATGGGCGGCGTGGTCACCGACCTGGACGGCCGCACGAGCATCCCGGGGCTGTTCGCGGCCGGCGAGTGCGCCCGCACCGGCGTGCACGGCGCGAACCGCCTCGCCTCGAACTCCCTGCTCGAGGGCGCCGTGTTCGGCGCCCGGGCCGGGGCTGCGGCGGCGGTGGCGGCATCCACCGGATGGCCGACGGTCCGCGGCCCCGCGTCCGTCGTGCCGTCGGGCGCGTCGGGCGCGAGCGCCGACATCGCGGCGTCGCCGTTCTCCCGCGCCGCCCTGCAGGAGCTCATGTGGCGCTGCGCGGGCGTCGAACGCGACGCCCCCGGCCTCGCCCACGCCACCGCGGTGCTGTCCAGATGGGCCGCAGCGGTCCGCAACCCGCGCACGCCCGCCGATTTCGAGCACGAGAACCTGCTGACCGTCGCGCGGGCCGTCGTGGCCGCGGCATCCGTCCGTCGCACATCGGTCGGCGCGCACTTCCGGCGCGACGACCCCGCGTGCAGAACTCCGGTGATCCGGTCCGTGGCGACCCGACACGCCCCCGATTCGCCCGAATCCGGCACGCATGTCCGGAGTTCTGCACACGTCCTGCAGGAGGCCCGCTGATGCTCACCCCCGCCCAGATCGAGCGCGCCGTCGCCGCCGCGCTGGAGGAGGACGCCCCGTGGGGCGACCTGACCAGCGTCGCGCTGATCCCCGAGAGCGCCACCGCCCGTGCGGCCCTCGTCGCCCGCGAGGAGGGCGTGCTGGCCGGCGGGGCGGTGTTCGCCGCCGCCTTCGCCCTCACCGACCCGGGCATCGAGGTGACTGTGCAGCGGGACGACGGCGCTGTCTTCTCCCCCGGCGACGTGCTGGCCACCGTCACCGGACCGGCGCGGGCCGTGCTCACCGCCGAGCGGGTGGGCCTGAACTTCGTGCAGCGCATGTCGGGCATCGCGACCCTGACCGCGCGCTACGTCGCCGAGGTCGCCGACAGCCGGGCGCGCATCGTCGACACCCGCAAGACCACCCCGGGGCTGCGTGCCTTCGAGAAGCACGCCGTGCTGTGCGGCGGCGGCCACAATCACCGCTTCTCGCTGTCGGATGCCGTGATGGCCAAGGACAACCACCTGGGCGTGCTCACCGGGCAGGGACTGAGCGTGACCGAGGCGCTCCTGCTGGCCCGCACCCGGCTGCCGCACACCACCCACATCGAGGTCGAGGTCGACCGGCTCGACCAGATCGAGCCCGTGCTGGCCGCCGGCGTCGACACCATCATGCTCGACAACTTCTCGCTCGCAGACCTGCGCGAAGGCGTGGCGCAGGTGGCCGGTCGCGCGGTCGTCGAGGCCTCCGGCGGGGTGCGCCTGGAGACGGTCCGGGCCATCGCCGAGACCGGCGTCGACGTGATCTCGGTCGGCGCGCTCACCCACGGCGCGCGGGCCGTGGACCTGGGCCTGGACCTGCAGATCGAGGGCTGATGCTGTACCTGGACCACGCCGCCACCACCCCGGTCCGCCCCGAGGTGCTCACGGTGATGACGCCGTACCTGACCGGGGTGTTCGGCAACCCGTCCAGCCACCACACCGTCGGCGAGTCCGCCGCCGAGGCGCTGGCCGATGCCCGTGCCCGGGTGGGCCGGGTGCTGGGCATGCGCGCCGCCGACGTCGTCTTCACCTCGGGCGGCACCGAGGCCGACAACCTGGCGATCAAGGGGATCGGCGTCGCGGCCGCGCTCGCCCGCGACGCCCGGCACGTGATCACGCTGCCCATCGAGCACGAGGCCGTGCTGGCCTCGGCCGAGCACCTCGCCCGGGTGCACGGGTTCGATGTCACGCTCGTCCCGGTGGACGCCGCCGGTCGCGCCGATCCGGCCGCGATCGCCGCGGCGATCCGGCCCGACACGGCGCTGGTCAGCGTGGGCTACGCGAACAACGAGGTCGGCACGGTGCAGGACGTCGCCGCGATCGCGGCCGCCTGCCAGGCCGCCGGCGTCCCCCTGCACGTGGACGCCGTCCAGGCGGCCGGCTGGCTGCCACTGGCCGGCATCGGCGCGGACGCCCTGGCCGTCGCCGGTCACAAGGTCGGCGCGCCGAAGGGAACGGGCGCGCTGGCCGTGCGAGCGCGTGTCCCGCTGGAACCTCTCCTGCACGGCGGCGGGCAGGAGCGCGGGCGCCGCAGCGGCACCGAGGACGTCGCCGGCGCGGTGGGCCTGGCCACCGCGCTGGAGCTCGCCGAGGAGGAGCGGGCAGCGGATGCAGCGGCCCTGACGCCGCTGCGGGACGCGTTCATCGCCCGGGTGCTGGCGACCGTGCCGCAGGCGCGATTGACCGGGCACCCGGTGCACCGGCTGCCCGGGACCGCCTCGTTCACGTTCGCCGGCACCAGCGGCGAGGCGATCCTGCTCGAGCTGGAGCGCCGCGGCGTGGTCACCTCCAGCGGTTCCGCGTGCGCGGCGGGGGCGGATGAGCCCTCGCATGTGCTGCTCGCGATGGGCGTGGACCGCGAGACCGCGCAGACGGCGGTGCGGTTCACGCTCCCGCACGGGCTGCGGCACGACCTGGATGCCGTCGCCGCGGCGGTCGCGGCATCCGTCGCCGCGGTCTCGGGCTGAGCCGGCCGCTCACTCCCCCGTGGGGTCGTCCGGCGCCCGGTCGGCGCGGCGCTCGGGATGCGCGGGCGGCACCGGCGGCGCCTCCCGCTCCTCGGTGTCCAGCACGCGGCTCGCGGCCAGCTGCTGCGCGGCCAGCTGCGCGTACAGCCCGCCGCGGGCCAAGAGCTCGCTGTGCGTCCCGGACTCGACGATGCGCCCGGCATCGACGACGTGGATGACGTCCGCGCCGATCACGGTGGACAGCCGGTGGGCGATCGACAGAGTGGTCCGCCCGCGGGATGCCGCCTCCAGCGCCTCCTGCACGACGCGCTCCGAGACCGTGTCCAGCGCGGAGGTGGCCTCGTCCAGCAGCAGCACCGGCGGGTCCTTCAGCAGCACCCGGGCGATGGCGATGCGCTGCTTCTCGCCGCCGGAGAGGCGATAGCCCCGCTCGCCCACGATCGTCTCGTATCCGTGCTCGAAGCCGGTGATGATGTGGTGGATGTTGGCGGCCCGGCACGCCTCGTAGAGCTCCTCGTCGGTCGCGTCCGGCTTCGCGTAGCGCAGGTTCTCCCGGATGGTGGCGTGGAACAGGTAGGTCTCCTGCGACACGATGCCCACGCCGTCGATGATCGATTCGTGGGTGAGCGCGCGCACGTCGGCACCGGCGAACAGCACGGCGCCCGAGGACGCCTCGTACATCCGCGGGGTCAGGTACAGCACGGTGGTCTTGCCCGCCCCGGACGGACCGACGAAGGCCACGTATTGTCCCGGCTCGGCGACGAACGAGACGCCGTTCAAGGTCGCCCGGGACTCGGGCGCGGCGTCCGGGTAGCGGAACACCACGTCGCGGAACTCGACCCGGCCCACCGGACCGGGTGCGCGGTCCACCCCGATCGCGTCCGGCGCATCGGCGATCGCCGGGACGAGGTCGACGTACTCGAAGATGCGGGCGAACACCGCCGACGATGTCTGCAGATCCAGCGCGACCCGCATCAGGCCCATCAGCGGCTGCAGCAGACGTGCCTGCACCGTCGTGAAGGCGACGACCGTGCCGGCGGTGATCAGATCCGCGCCGCCGGAGATGAGGAACCCGGCCACCAGGTAGATCACCGCCGGCACGCTGGCCATCAGCACCTGCACCAGGGCGAAGAACCCCTGCCCGCTCATCGCCCGCCGCACCTGCAGACGCACCTGGTTGCGGTTCTCCTGCGTGTACCGGGCTGACTCGGCGCGCTGGCGGTTGAACGACTTCGACAGCAGGATGCCGGAGACGCTCAGGGTCTCCTGCGTGATCGAGGTGAGCTCGGACAGCGACTCCTGCGTCTCGGCCGCGATCCGCGCCCGGACCTGACCGACCCGCCGCTGCACGACCGCCAGCACCGGCATGAGGATCACCGCGATGATCGTCAGCCGCCAGTCGATGAGGATCATCGCCACCAGCGATGCGATCACCGTCACCGCGTTGCCCAGGATGCTGGAGACGGTGTTGGTGAGCACGCCGGCCACCGCGCCCACGTCGTTCTGCAGCCGGGACTGGATGACACCGGTCTTGGTGCGGGTGAAGAAACCGAGCTCCATCGCCTGGAGGTGCTCGAACAGCCGGATCCTCAGGTCGCCGGTCACGTTGTTGCCCACGGTCGAGGTCAGCCACGTCTGTCCGAGGCCGAGCCCGGCCGAGACAAGGAACAGCAGGACCATGATCAGGACGAGGCGCAGCAGCAGCCCCAGATCGGGACCCCCGCCGGTTACCGGGAACAGCGCGTCGTCGAACACGCGCTGCACGATCAGCGGCGGGATCACGGCGACGCCGGCGCCGACCACGACCAGCACGGCGGTCGCGATCAGCTGCGCGGTGTACGGCCGGAAGAGCTCTATCACGCGTCGCCCGAGGTGGGCGATGACCGGCGCCTCGGCGTTCTGCCGGCGCTGGGCATCGGCGTCGACGCCACGGAACCCCACTCCGCCGCCACGCCCGCCCATGCTCACGCGCTCAGCCTAGCTTCGGCCGCGGACGGCGCCGGATCGGCGGCACCCGGTCACAGACCCGCGAGCAGATTGATCACCGTGCCCAGGATCACCGCACCGAACAGGTAGCCCAGCATCGACTGGCCGATGATGATCCGACGCATCGCGTTCGTCGTCACGTTCGTGTCGGCGACCTGGTAGGTCAGTCCGACCCCGAATGCGACGTAGGCGAAGTCGGTGTACCGCGGGGGTTCGTCCTGGTTGAACAGCAGGCCGCCCTCCGGATCGGCGTAGTACACGTCGGCGAGGCGCACGATGTAGATGGTCTGGATGAGCAGCCACGAGGCCGCGACGCTCACCAGGGCGACGCCGGCCAGGATGAACGCGAGCACGCCGCGCGCCTGGTGCGTCTGGGTCAGCACGGCCACGACCGCCCCGACGCTGGCGACACTGCCCAGCAGCGCCGTGGCACGCCCGATGCTGCGACCCGGGTCCTCCGTCGTCGCGTGGGTCCGCGTCTGGACCGGATCCATCGGCCAGACCGCGATCAGCAGCCAGCACGCGGCGGTCAGCGCTCCGGCGGCCCATCCCGACAGCAGTCCGGCGGCCAGGCCGAGGGACGGCGCCAGCGCGAAACCGGCCACGCACCCGACCGCGAGCGCGATGATTCCCCGCACCACCAACCGCGCATGCCAGGCCGGTCTCCCCATGGCGCAATGTTCGCACGCGCGACGGGAATGACGTGTCCGACCCGGCCGTTACTCTTGGAGTTCGCTGCACGCGCACCCTCCACCGGGCCTGCGGCGGCCGTGCCCGTCGCCAGGGCCCGTCGCCCCGCGCAGCATCCCGTCTTCCGACTGCCGTCCCGCCCGATCTGAGGAGCCACCATGGCCGCAACCGAGACCTCCCCGGTCGTATCCGGAACGACCGGACTGACGCCGGCGCAATCACGCGTGATCTGGCTGCTGCTGGCGGCCGCGTTCGTGGCGGTGCTGAACGAGACCACGATGGGCGTGGCCATTCCGCACCTGATCCATGACCTGAGCATCACGGCGGTCGCCGCGCAGTGGCTGACCACGGCCTTCATGCTGACCATGGCCATCGTGATCCCGATCACCGGCTTCCTGCTGCAGCGGTTCACCACGCGCGCAGTGTTCGTCGCGGCGATGAGCCTGTTCTCGGCCGGGACGCTGCTGGCGGTGCTCTCGCCGGGCTTCGGGATGCTGGTGGTCGCCCGCGTCGTCCAGGCATCGGGCACGGCCATCATGATGCCGCTGCTGATGACGACCCTGATGACGGTGGTGCCCCCGGCATCCCGCGGCCGGATGATGGGACGGGTCAGCATCGTGATCGCCCTCGCCCCGGCGATCGGTCCGACGCTGTCCGGCTTCCTGCTGGACACCCTGGGCTGGCGCTGGAACTTCGGCATCGTGCTGCCGATCGCGCTGGTCGCGCTGGCGATGGGCGCCCGGTGGATCAGCAACGTCGGAGAGACCTCGCGCGCGCCGCTGGACGTGCTCTCGATCATCCTGTCGGCGTTCGGCTTCGGCGGGCTGGTCTACGGGCTGAGCCAGGTGGGTGCCCAGGCGGCGTCCGGCGGAATGCTGATCGGCGCCCTGGTGGTGGGGGTGGTCGCCCTGGCCCTGTTCCTGTGGCGCCAGCGGGTGCTGCAGCGGGTCGACGACGCGCTGCTGGATCTGCGCGTGTTCCGCTTCGGCAACTTCTCGCTGTCGATCGCCCAGACCGCGCTGCTCTCGTTCGCGTTCTTCGGTGCCATCACCGTGCTGCCGCTGTACCTGCAGTCGGTGCGCGGGCTGCCGGCGCTGGACGCCGGGCTGATCCTGCTGCCGGGCTCGCTGCTGATGGGCTTGGTCGGCCCGCTCGTCGGGCGGATCTACGACCGCTGGGGCACGCGCGTGCTGCTCGTGCCGGGCACGGTGCTGGCGGTGATCGTGCTGTGGACCTACACGACCCTGGATGCGCACACGCCGGTGTGGTTCATCGTGGTCGCCCAGACCGTGCTCTCGCTCGGCCTCGCGCTGTCGTTCACGCCGTTGTTCACCGCGTCGCTCGGGTCACTGCCCAAGCGGCTGTACTCCCACGGAAGCGCCGTCGTGGGCACGGTGCAGCAGGTGGCGGGTGCGGCCGGCATCGCCGCGATGATCGCCGTGATGTCGGCAGTCTCGATCAGCGACGGGGCGGTCGACGAGGCGCTGACCGCCGGCGGATCGCACGGCGCGTTCCTGCTCGCGGCGATCGTGTCGATCCCGATGCTCGTGGGCGCGTTCCTGATCCGCAAGCCCGCCGACGACATCGAGGATGCTGCGGTCTGAGACGGGGGCTGCTCAGCTCAGTCGCTGCAGCATCCGTCCATGCCGCAGCAGGCACCCTCCTCGACCACTGTGAGGAGGTTCCCGTCGACGGGAACGGGCTGCAGCGTGGGAGTGGGAAGGTTCGAGGTGGCCATGCGCTCCATGCTAATCCGCTTCCGCCACCTCGGGGCTGATCCGACTCATACGAATCCGAACACCGGCGGGAAGACCACCACGACCAGCGCCGCCCAGCCGAGGTACACCGGCACGTGTGCCGTCTGCCAGCTCTCCACCCGGGCGAACGAGCCCCGGTGCCCGACGAAGCGCAGATGGTGCCAGCCGGCCCCTGCGAGGTTCGCGAACAGGATCAGGTTCAGCCCGAGCGAGGCGAGCTTGTTCGCGCTGGCGCCGTACTCGCCGACCCGGCCGATCATCGCGATCAGGACGAGGATGTCGACCACGAGCGCGGCCACGATCATGAGCAGCTGCAGCCGATCGAACCAGCCGGCGGGCGCCAGCGGCTCGCGCGCCGACAGCGAGTAGAGCAGCAGCGCCACGACCACCAGCAGCACCAGGTCGAACACGATCAGCAAGTCGCGGCCGCTGTCCACGAAGCTGCCGTGGATCGCCGCCGCGACGATCAGCGCCACCAGGAGAGCAGTGAACAGGGGGGTGAACACCCGCGTCAGCACCGGCGCGATGTTCTCGATCACGCTCTGCTTGGCCTCCACCAGCCAGGCGGCGATCACGACGGCGCCGGCGGCGCCGCACGGCAGAAGCCATTCGACGACGAACATCGAGGGGTCCATGCCGATCGCCGAGAACACGCCGATCGTGAGGCCGGCCAGCACGCCGCCGCCCAGACCGAGCAGCACCACATACACGAACCACTCCCCGGTGAACCGGATGAAGTCCATGCGCGCCGACGTCGACCGCCAGCGCCCGCCCGTGTATGCCACGCCGATGACCAGCCACAGCACCACGCCGACATGGATCGCGGCCAGCAGTTGGGTCGCCCCGCCCGCGACGAACGGGAACGCGTTCATCACGGCGGCAGCGGCGACGAACGCCGCGGCGACGGTGAGGATCACCGGCCAGGCCGCCCGTCGCCGGACGAGGAAGAAGACCGCCAGGAACGGCAGCACCAGCAGCAGCGCATTGCGCAGGAAGAAGTCCGCGGACGAGCCGGTCAGCGTGAGCCCGAACAGCACGGGCACCTTCACGGCGACAGCGGCGCCGCAGGCCAGGCCCAGGGCCAGAGCGAATCCGCGACGTGGCGCGGGCTCACCGGGTCCGACGGCGATCAGTTGCTTCCACAGCCGATCCGCGTGCTCCCGCCCGTATTCACGCGACAGCTCGTCGATCCGGCCGATCCGACTCACCGCAATCAGGAACGCCTCGTCCGGGCTCAGCCCCGAGCCGGTGAGCCCGTCGATCTGATCGCGCAGATGACCCTCGAGCTCGGCGATGTCATCCGGCCGAAGGGCCGGGCTGTGGGCCAGGTAGGACCGCCATTCGTCGATCCGGCCTTCGATCGGCGCACTCATGTCAGGCACCGCCGAACGCGGGTCGGGGCCCCGACTGGTCCATCCACACGCGATGCAGCGCGTCGCTGACGACGTTCCACTGCGCGCGCAGCTCGGCCAGCGCGGTCCGGCCGCCCGGCGTCAGCCGGTAGACCTTGCGGGCCCGCCCGGCCGGGGACTGCGCCCACGACGACTGGATGTGCCCGAGTCTCTCCAGCCGGTGCAGCAGCGGGTACAGCATCCCGTCGCTGAAGTCGAGCTCCCCGCCGGACAGCTCCGCGATCCGCTGCAGGATCGCGTAGCCGTACGACTCGCCGTCGGCGAGGATGCCGAGAACGAGCGGTGTCGCGGATGCCGCGACCAGGTCTTTGCCGATGCGCATGCACCGTCCTCCATACCTTGCAGTGTCAGGTATCTAGATCTGCAAGGTATCACATGTGCCCGGTGGGTGCGGGTCAACTCATCGCGCTGTGGCCGCGCTCCGCGCCTTCGCGCCGCCACCGCACGAACGGCCGTCCGGCCGGCCCGTCGCGCCGATCGTCGGTCGCCACCCAGTCCCGGTCACGGTAGAACCTCTTCGCCCTGTCGTTGCCGTCCCACACCTCCAGCTCGGCCGGCCCGTCGGCCAGCTGGGCGACGAACTCGTCGTGCAGGCGGCTCCCGATCCCCTCGCCGAAGGCCTCGGGCAGCACGTAGAGGGCGGTCAGCTCCCAGCATCCGCGCTCGTCCGGGCCGGCGGAGAGGAAGCCGACGATGAGGCCGTCCCGCTCGGCCACCCGCGCGAAGCGAGCGGGGTCGGGCAGCATCCTCCGCCACATCGGCTGTCGATCGAGGTCGTCGCCCACGAGCGCATCGCCGTAGTACGCCCTCCGCGACAGCGTGTGCACACGTGCGACCTCGGGTGCGTCGTCCGCGACGGCTGTGCGCAGTGTGATGCGGTCCATGGTCGGTCGAGTCTACGGGTCCACCCGCACCGTCGCGCCGGTCACGAATCCAGTCGAAGCTCCAGCTGCGGAAGGAACCGCCCCGGTATCGACCCGCTGGGCACCCGGCCGATCCGTCGCGCCCCGGCGTGCCGGTAGAACGGCTCGGCCCCGGGATCCGCGTCGATCACGAGCCGCGTCATGCCGCGCCCTCGGGCCAGCTCGATCGCGCACATCAACAGCGCCCCGCCGACGCCCGTGCCGATCCGGGGCGGATCGACGAACAGCGCACTCAGTTCGCCCTCTTGCCCCAGGCCGCGGACGACCGCGAATCCGATCAGTTCGGTATCGCCACGGGCGACGATCACGTCGCCCGACCTGCAATCGTCTTCGGTGTACGTCAACTCGTCCCGACATGCCTCCAGGAACGCATCATCGTATCCCCAATGGGCCTTCGATCTGAGTGCCAGCGCCGAGATCTCGGCCGCCTCGCCGTGCCGAGGTGCCCCGATCCGCACACTCACGTCAGACTCCCGCCCCCGGTCTGGCAGTCCGGACAGTACTGCGCACTCGCTCCGCCGAACGTGAAGTCGCGGATCGTCCCGCCGCACACCGGGCACGGCTGCCCCGCGCGTCCATGCACCTCCATCGCGTCGATCTTGGCCTGTTTCAGCCGGTCGATCGGGATGCCGCGGCGAGCGGATGCGGCATCCCGCAGCACGTCGCGCATGGCCTCGTACAGGCGCTCGAGTTCGGCGTCATCCAGGTCCGAGCCGTGCACGACCGGCGACAGGCGGGCCCGGTGCAGGATCTCGTCCGAATAGGCGTTGCCGATGCCGGCGAACGACTCCTGCTCCTGCAGGATCGCCTTCAGCTGCTTGCGACGGCCCGCGACCGCATGATCGACGCGGTCGCGCGAGAACGTGGGGTCGAGCGGATCCGGCCCGAGCTTGGCGATCGCCGGCACCGCGTCGGGCGCGTCCACCAGCCACACGCCCAGTGAGACCCAGGAGCCGGCGTCGGTCAGGGCGAGAGTGCCGTCGTCGATGGTGAGCACCACGAGCGCCGGCGCCTGCGTGTCATCGTCGGCCCCGCCGCCGGCCTCCGTCCAGCGCATCCACCCGTGTCGGCCCAGCGAGACGACCGCGTGACCGGTGTCGAGCGCGATGTCGACGTACTTGCCGATCCGCCCCACGCCGCGGATGCCGGTGCCCACGAGGTCTGACAGGGGTCGGTCGCGCGTCTTCATCGCACGGAATTCGACGAGGTCCACGGCCTGGATGCGGCATCCGCTCAGGCGCCCGTCGAGCGTCTCGGCGAGCGCCTGGACCTCGGGCGACTCCGGCATGTCGCCATCCTGCCACGAGGCGCCGACACGGTGGATGCCGCGGTCAAGCCGCCGGGAAGCCGGACTGCTCCGTCACCAGCGACGGCTCCTGCCGCGCGTCGTACCGACGCAGCCACGCGGGGACCACCCGCACCACCGCGAGCTGATCGTCCAGCACGCGCGACCCGGGGAACCGGTCGAGGTAGGCCCGCCCATACTCGTCCCGCTCGGATGCCGACAGCACGTCCGCTCGGCCTTCGACCTGGACGCAGACATCCTCTCCCTCCCGCCCGATCACGATCGCGACCCGGGGCTGCGTGCGGAGGTTCACGATCTTGCGCGCATCGGCGAACGAGTCGAAGACGAGTTCGCCATCCTCGGTGACGGCCAGACCCACCAGTGCCGCCTCGGGGTGGCCCTGCGCGTCGACCGTGGCCACGACTCCTCGGCCGGCCGCCTGCACGAATGCGACCCATTCGCCGCGCGTCATCGCCTCCATCGCCTCACCTCCAGCGCGAGGCTACTACGCCGAGGGCGCGCACCCTCGCGGCATCGGTGGATCATGGAGGCATGGCACGCATCGTGATCCTCCACCCGGGCGCCATGGGCGCCGCCGTCGGCAGTGCCCTGCGCGAGGCGGGGCACGAGGTGGGGTGGCTGCCGCAGGGTCGAAGCCCGGCGACCCGCACCCGCGCAGAGTCGGCGGGTCTGCAGCCGTGGGCGAGCTGTGCGGATGCCGACGTGGTGATATCGCTCGTGCCGCCTGCGGCCGCCGTATCGACGGCGCGGGGCGTCGCCGGATTCACCGGGCTGTATCTGGATGCGAACGCGACGAGCCCCCAGCGTTCGGCCGAGGTGGCCGAGGTCATGCGATCCGGTGGTGCGACGCACGTCGACGGGAGCATCGTGGGTCCACCGCCGACGGATGCCGGGACCACCCGCCTGTTCGTGTCGGGTGCGGCTGCGGCGCAGGCCGCCGAGCTGTTCGTCGCCAGCACGCTCGAGCCGGTGGTGCTGGCCGCCGGCGACTACAGCGCGTCCGCGCTGAAGATGGCGTATGCATCGTGGAGCAAGATCAGCGCCGCCCTCGTGCTGTCGGCCGACCGGACCGCCCAGGCCTACGGGGTCGCCGAGGAGCTGCATGCCGAGTGGCGGCGGTCGCAGCCCGATCTGGAGGGGCGTCTGGACCGCGCCCGCGCGAGCGCGGCTTCCAAGGGCTGGCGCTGGGTCGACGAGATGGCGCAGATCGCCGCAACGTTCGCCGCGGCGGGCGAGCCCGCGCCCTTCGGCGAGGGTGCGGCCGCCGTCTACGGCCGCTACCCGCGGCCCGGATCCGCTCAGTCCCAGTCCAGGTAGTCCTCGATCGCCCATGCGGTCGGGCCGGCGTGGGTGTCGGGGAACAGATGCCCGCCGCCCTCGACGCCCACCACGCTCACCCGGTCGGGGGCCGAGTTCAGCAGTGCCTGGCCGTTCTCGGCCGGTGTGATCCGGTCGTCGCTGCCCTGGATGACCAGCACCGGAACGCCCGGCGGCAGGGAGGTCCATTCGGCGGCCGGCGTCGCCGCCTGCGCGGCCCGCTGCAGCGGCTCGACCTCGGCGTCACGCGCGTGATGCAGACCCTCCGACGCGTCGGCGGCAGCGGCATCCCCCGTCTCCACGCCGAGCAGGAGCACCCCGTTGACGCGGTCGGTGTGATCCAGAGCGACGGTGCGCGCCACGGACCCGCCGAACGCGTGTCCGCCGACCCAGGCATGATCGAGGCCGAGGTGGTCCATCACGTCGATGACGTCCTGTGCGAGATCGTGCATCGACACGGCGTCGGAGTCGGATGTCGGCCGTCGCGACCCGATCCGCACCACGCGGTGGTCGGCCTCGGTGAGCATGTGCGCGAGCGTGCCGAGATAGGCGATGTTGCGGCCGCGATCCGGGATCAGCACCACGGCGGGGCCCTTCCCCTCGTTCAGGTAGGGGATCGCGCGGCCATCGGGCTCGAAGCCCTCGGTCTGCGGCATGTGTTCGTCCTCTCCGTCGACGTCCTCGCTGCTACCAGTGAACCGGAACTCGCGCGCAATCCGAAACCGGACCCTGGGGCGGCCCGCCCCTGTGCGATGCTCGAGGAGGAGGTGCGCCGTGGACATCACGCTGCTCCGACGGTTCGTCGCCGTCGTGGATGCGGGCAACCACGTTCCGCGCGCCGCCGCCGCGCTCGAGGTCCCGCTGCCCGCGCTGTACTCGTCGATCGAGAAGCTCGAGGACGAGATCGGGCATCCCCTCTTCACCCGCGCGAAGGCGGGCTGGACGCTCACGCCTGCCGGCATCCTTCTGCTCGAAGAGGCGAGCCACCGGATCGCGTCCGCACCCGCCGCGCCCGCGAAACCCGCCGCGCCGGCCGGCGGCAAGGCGAAGGCCGCCAAGGGCAAGGGCCGCGCACCGGTCGTGAAGGGACAGCCGAAGCCGTACAAGAAGCGCCAGGGGCGGTAGCGGCCGGCTTGCCGTCGGGGGCGGGACGAGGCATCGTGAAAAGCATGAGCATGAGTCCCACGATGCAGGCCGCCATCCAGCACTCCCTCGGCGGACCCGAGGTCCTCGAACTCGCCTCGGTCCCGCGCCCCGAGCCGCGGATCAACGAGATCCTCGTGCGGGTGCGCGCCGCCGGGCTCAACCCCACCGATTGGAAGCACCGTGCCAACGGCGGATTCCTCGGCGATCCGCCCTTCATCCTCGGCTGGGATGTCGCGGGTGTGGTGGAGGCCGTCGGCATCGGCGTCGCGCGCTTCCAGCCCGGCGACGAGGTGATGGGGATGCTGTCGTACCCCTTCGGCCACGGCTCGCACGCCGAGTATGTGGCCGCGCCCGCGCGGGTCTTCACGAAGAAGCCCGCAGAGTTCGACCACCTCCAGGCGGCCGCCCTCCCCCTCGTCTCGCTCACCGCCTGGCAGGCCCTCGTCGAGTACGCCGACCTGCAGGCGGGACAGCGGGTGCTCGTCCATGCGGCCGCGGGCGGCGTGGGGCACGTCGCCGTCCAGATCGCCAAGGCGCGCGGCGCGTACGTGATCGGCACCGCCAGCGAGCCCAAGCACGACTTCCTGCGCAGCCTCGGCGTCGACCAGGCGATCGACTACCGCAGCCAGGACTTCGTCGAGGCGGCCGAGGACGTCGATGTCGTCCTCGATCCCCTCGGCGGCGACACCTCGCTCCGTTCCCTGCACACACTCCGCCCCGGCGGTGTCGTCGTCTCCATCGTGCCCAGGGGCGCCGACGACTTCTACCGCGAGGCGGAGCGGCTCGGCGTGCGGGCGATCCGGATGCTGGTCGATTCCTCCCGCGCCGACCTGGGCGCGATCGCCGAGCTCGCGGCCCACGGACGGCTGCAGGCCACGATCGCCGAGACGTTCCCCCTCGCCCGCATCGCCGACGCGCATCGCCTCGGCGAGACGGGTCGGACCGCCGGCAAGATCGTCATCACGATGGAGTAGCCCGCTGCCGTCTGCGCTCGCGCAGCTGCCCTAAGGCGTGCTCATGCCCGTCCAGCCGGTCATGGCCCGGTTGCAGTCCATCGCGATCCCGATCCAGAACGACAACTGTTCGTCGTCGCTGACCGCGTCGGCCGCGACTTCGATCCATCCCGGTCCCATATCGCGACCCGGTCCCATCTGGGCCTGCACGGCCCCCGGTTCGCCCAGAAGCTCGTCGTGCCGGCCAGCGTCGACCCGCACGAGAAGGCCACCGTCCTTCCGAACGCTGACGATCATCTTCTCGTTCACCATCAGCGATCTGCCGCCGAACATAGCGACCTCCCGCACCACTGGTTCCTCAGCGATGAGGCCACGGACGCGTTCGACGAGGACGGTCTGCTCGGGAGTCACGACCTGCCCCCGGTTCAGGCCTGCTCGGGCGGGCCGTAGGAGAGTCGATCGAAGATCAGCACACTCTCGGTGATCTTCGCGTCCTCGACGGTTGGGGGCGGCTGCCAGTCGTCCTGCCCGGCCTCTCCGCCGGCTCCGACGATGGCGAGACGGGGCAGGAAATTCGCCCACCCGTCGGCATGACCGCGCACCTCGGTGCTCGGCAGATCGCCATGGCGCAGATCGACTCTGGTGCCGCCACCGATCGGCGTGAGGCGGAACTCAACCGTCGATGCGCCCGCCGGCAGTTCCTCGCTTCCTGCGAAGCCCCAACTGATCACCACGCGGCTCGGGGGCTCGACATGCAGGTACTTACCCCGCACGGGATGGCCGGCTATGTCGACGGCGAATGTGCCGCCGGGCGTCGGGTCGAGGTCGGCGTACTGGCCCATCCAGGCGGTTATTCCGTCGTTGGTGGTCAGGTACTCGAACACCGTTTCCGGCGGAGCCGCGATGTCGATGGAGTCTCGGAACTCAGCCATGGGAATTCGCCTGCCTCGACTCGATGACGGTCTTGAGCTCGGCCAGCTTTCCTGGCCAGAAGTCATCCAAGTACGAGCGCACCGCTGCCAGCCCATTGGTGTCGACTGCGAACAGATGACGAGTGCCCTTGCGGGTGCTGACCGCGAGCCCCGCCTTGCGGAGCACCCCGAGATGGTGCGAAGTCGTCTGCTGCGAGAGCCCGACGGCATCCGCGATCGTCCCCACCGGCTGCCGAGCGGAACGGATCACCCGCAGGATCGCGCGCCGGTTCCCATCTGCCAGCGCGCGCAAGGCCAGATCGAGGTCAGCTGCCGCTTCAGCACCCATTGTGAACCTCCTAGCTGCTGGCTTGCACGCTACCACAAGTAGCCACTTGTACTCATACTCGTTGATAGATGGATGGTCCCGAGCACGATCGCGTAACCAGCGATGCTCCCAGCCGAAATCAAACTGATCCGGAGGGCAACCGCTTCTGCATCATTGATGCCGAGGGCTGGAGCGGCTTCACACGTTGATCAGGAGAAGAGCTGGCGAAGCGCCTCGAGGTCGCCGGAATCGACCACCTTCTGGACGGCGTCGATGGTCTCCCGGTTCACGAACATGCCCTTGAGCGTGTCGTTCCAAATCGCGCGCACGGCGTCCACGTCACCGGTGTCCACCGCTCTGCCCGCGGACTCGATGGCTTGCTGATACGGAATCTGCTGGAACCCAGCAGGCGCGTCATCAGGGCTGTAGTACGGCACCCAGGGAGTGTCGGGGTCGGGGGTGAGCCAGAGCACCTGCCCCGGATAAATCACGCGTACGTGGTTCATCGAGCCGAGGGCTGGGTACGCGCAGAGCCGTTCACCGATCACGGCCTCGACGTCGCCAGGCTCAACGGTATAGGTCAAGGGAGTGCCGTCCTCATCGACTGTCACCTTGCCCCGCGCGAACTCGCGTGCGCCGAGATCTCGGAGAGTCCCCTGCCGCTCCCAATACAGGCCCCCGCGGTAGCTGTAGACCTCCGACATGCTGGAGCAGGTTTCCGACTCGGTCGATTGCGGCGTCGGCGTAGTCTCGGTGACCGGCTTGGTGACAGCCGTGGGAGCAGGTGCATTGGACGCGTCAGCCGCTTGCGGTGTCGTGGCGGCGGTGCACCCAGCGAGCACGAGAGCGGCCAGCCCGAGAGCGGCGATGGCACTGGAGAGCTTGGCCGTAGACATCACGCCATGTTTGCAGACCAACGCCAGTGCCTCGACACGGCCCGCCGGGATCGGCCTTGCGAGCACGTCGCCCACGCGGCGATTGACGCTGTCAGGCGAATGCTGCGCCCCCGCGTCGTCGCGTTTCGTCTCGCTTCGCTCGCTCAACGACCGGGGCAGGTCACACGTTGAAGCGGAACTCCACCGGGTTACGTCACCGTTAGCGGTCTCACCGAACTTCCGGGACGATCTCCCCGAGCCGCGCACCAAACCCGGCACACAGCACGTGGCCCTGATCGAGAGGAACCCAGTAGCACGTCCACGGCTGCGCAACACCACCATCCGACGGGGCTTCCTCACCAGCACCCCACCGCTCAGGTGGATCATCCAGGTCCACCAGCGCCAGTTGGAAGAAATGCCGCTCGTGCACTTCCGATTTGGAGGGCCACACGTCGTAGCGCTCGATACCCAGTGCGCTGACAACTCGAACGGCGCACCCCGTCTCCTCGAAGACCTCGCGCACGACGGCGGCCTCAGGAGACTCATCCGGCTCGATCGTGCCGGCAGGCACCTGAACACCGGTCACGTCGAGAGACACATCGTCGTGCGTGAACACAAGCAGCCGCCCCTCATGCACGACGTAGCCGACGACCTTCCGGACGACTCGACGCTCTGGCCCGCTGCTCACGCGGCCTTCAGCGGCGTGATCGCGGTGACCTTGTCACTCAGCGCCCGACGTTCAATCCGCAGCTCGTAACTCGTCTGCAGGTTCATCCAGAACTCCTCCGAGGTGCCGAAGTAGCGTGCCAGGCGGATCGCGGTATCCGCGGTGATGCCGCGCTTACCATGCACGATCTCATTGATGCGCCGCGGCGGCACTCCAATCGACACGGCCAGCTTGTTCTGCGTGATCCCAAAGCCCTCGATGAAGTCCTCCATCAGGATCTCCCCCGGGTGGATGGGCTCGATCAGGTCAGCCTCAGTGATAATCGACGAGTTCGACATCTTCCGCTCCTCCATCTCTCCAGACGAAACAGATACGCCATTGCGAGTTCACCCGGATGCTGTGCTGCCCGCGCCGGTCACCGACCAACCGCTCCAACCGATTGCCCGGCGGGATCCGAAGGTCCTCAACATCCTTGGCCGCGTGAATCAACTCAAGCTTGCGCAACGTCGCTCGCTGCACCAGCCGGTCAACACCCTTGACGTACCGTTCATGCCAGATGCGCTCGGTCTCTTTGCTCCCGAACGATCTGATCACACGGTTAGTGTATAACGAAGAGCGTCATTAACGCTAGACGTTAAACCGGAACTCCACCACGTCGCCGTCCTGCATGACGTAGTCCTTGCCCTCCAGCCGCGCCTTGCCGTGCGCGCGGGCCTCCACGACCGAGCCGAGCTCGATCAGGTCGTCGAACGAGATGACCTCGGCCTTGATGAAGCCCTTCTCGAAGTCGGTGTGGATGACGCCGGCCGCCTGCGGTGCCTTCCAGCCCTTGCCGATCGTCCAGGCGCGCGCCTCCTTCGGCCCCGCGGTGAGATAGGTCTGCAAGCCCAGCGTGTCGAAGCCGATCCGCGCCAGCTGGTCCAGGCCTGACTCCGTCTGCCCGGTCGAGGCGAGCAGCTCCGCGGCGTCCTCCGGGTCGAGGTCGATCAGCTCGGACTCGATCTTCGCGTCCAGGAACACGGCATGCGCCGGGGCGACCAGCGCCTCCAGCTCGGCCAGGCGCGCAGCATCCGTCAGGACGGCCTCGTCCACGTTGAACACGAAGATGAACGGCTTCGCGGTCAGCAGCCCCAGTTCGCGGATCGGCTCGAGGTCCACACCGGATGCCGACAGCAGCACGCCGCGCTCGAGGGCGTCTTTGGCGGCCAGCGCGGCGTCGAGCACTGCCTTGTCGAGTCGGCGGCCCTTGACCTCCTTCTCGTACCGCGGCAGGGCCTTCTCCAGCGTCTGCAGGTCGGCGAGCATGAGCTCGGCGTTGATGGTCTCCAGGTCGCCCTGCGGGTTCACATCGCCCTCGACGTGCACCACGTCGGCGTCGGCGAAACCGCGCACCACCTGGGCGATCGCGTCGGCCTCGCGGATGTTCGCGAGGAACTGGTTGCCCAGCCCCTCTCCCTCGCTCGCGCCGCGGACGATGCCGGCGATGTCGACGAACGACACGGTCGCCGACACGATCCGCTCACTGCCGAACACCTCGGCGAGCTGGTTCAGGCGCCGGTCGGGCAGGCTGACCACCCCGATGTTCGGCTCGATCGTGGCGAACGGATAGTTCGCCGCCAGCACCTGATTCTTGGTCAGGGCGTTGAACAGGGTGGACTTGCCGACATTGGGCAGTCCGACGATTCCGATGGTGAGGGCCACGGGCATCCACTCTACCGGGGCGGGATGCCGCGGCCCGGCCGCCGTCCGAGCGCGGACGCGACCCCGGTGGGTGCGTCAGGGACGCCGCGAACGGAACGCCTTCGTCTGGTACGGCAGGTCGATCACGGCGCCGTCGACGGCGCCGATCCGGTCGAACAGCGCCTCCAGCTCGCGATCGATGCGCTCGCGTTCGCCCGACGCGGCGGTGATGATGTAGCTGCGCGAGTGGACCATGTCGCCGAGCGTCGCCCGGGTCATCGGGCGCTTCCAGGACCACGTCCTCTCCTCCGCCTCCCCCAGCGGCGACGCGATGGTCGGCCCACCGGCGGCGAGCATCGCCTCGGCGGCGCTGCCGTGCATGATCGCACTCATCTCGGCCACCCATGCAGTGCTCTCGTCACGGACGTTCCAGATCAGGCCCAGCACGCCGCCGGGACGCAGGACCCGGCCGGCCTCGGTGCTGGCCGCGGTCGGATCGACCCAGTGCCACGCCTGGCCGAACACGACCGCGTCCAGACCGGCATCCGGCAGCGGGAGCGCCTCGCCGGTGCCGACGAACGTGGGCACCCCCGGCACCGACTGCCGCAGTCGCTCCAGCATCTCGGCATCCGGGTCGATCGCGACCACCTCGGCGTCGGCCTCCACGAGCGGCCGGGTGAGCTTGCCGGTGCCCGCTCCGACATCGGCGACGCGCGGGCGGCGGGCGTCGGCGCGGACGGGCTCCAGCAGCCACTCCACCGCCTCGGCGGGATACTCCGGGCGACCCGTGTCGTAGGCGTCCGCGGCCGCCCCGAACGAGCGGGACATCTCTTCACGTGTGGCCATGCCTGAAGCCTATGATGTGGCAACAGCAGGCGGAATCCGCTGCCGACGCACCCATTCGGCCGAGATCGACGGTTTCAGCCTGCTGTTGCGACGGCGCGCCTCGCCGCCGGGCGGCCGCACCCGGGCGAGAGTGGAGCCGTGCCCCTGGATTTCACCGCGATCGACTTCGAGACCGCGAATTCCAGCAGTGCCTCCGCCTGCGCGGTCGGGCTCGCCCGGGTGCGCGGCGGCCGGATCGTCGCCCGCGCCGGCTGGCTCATCCGCCCGCCGGCCGGTCACGATCGGTTCTTCGAGGTGAACATCGGCATCCACGGCATCCGGCCCCACGACGTGGCCGACGCCAAGGGCTGGAGCGAGCAGCTGGGCGACATCGCCGCCTTCGCCGGCGCCGACGTGCTGGTGGCGCACAATGCCGGCTTCGACATGACGGTGATCCGTCGCGCGTGCGAGGCCACCGGCGACCCCGTCCCGCCGTACCGCTACCTGTGCAGTCTGCAGCTGGCGCGCAAGGCGTTCGACCTGCCGTCCTATCGGCTGCCGCTGGTGGCCGCCGAGGCGGGCTTCGCCGACTTCCCGCACCACGACGCCACCGCGGATGCGGTCGCCTGCGCGCACATCGTGATCGAGGCCGCCCGGCGCGCCGGTGCCGCCGACATCGACGACCTCGCCGGGATGCACGCGGTCCGTGTGCAGACGATCGGCCCGCTCGCACAGCATCCCGAACCGGTCTTCGCCGTCGCCTGACGCGCGCCGCCGCGGCGATGTCGGCGGTGGCAGCCATGATGGCCACATGGATGCACTGCCTCTGCTGCTGGCGATCGGATGTCTCGCCCTGGGCCTGATCGTGGGCTGGGCGCTGCGCGGCGCCCGGGCCGCCGCCGACGGGTCCACCCTGGCCGCCCGCGCCGCCACTGCCGAGGCGGCCGCCGCCGGCCTGCGCGATCAGGTCGAGCAGCAGCGCCGGCTGTACCAGGAGCTGGCCGGCCAGACGCGGGCCGATCACGCCGCGCGCGAGGAGCGCGAGCGCCGCGAACAGGCGGTGCTGCGGGCGCTGGCGCCGGTGCAGGATGCTCTGACCACCATGCAGCGCAAGGTGGAGGATCTGGAGCACGACCGGCACCAGCAGTACGGCTCGCTCGCCGAGCAGCTGCGCCGCACGAACGAGACGGAGGAGTCGCTGCGGGCGACCACCGAGTCGCTCGCGGGCGCCCTGCGATCGGGCAGCACCCGCGGCGTCTGGGGTGAGACGCAGCTGCGCCGTGTCGTGGAGGCGGCCGGGCTCACCCGGTACGTCGATTTCGAGACGCAGACCTCGATCTCGTCGGATGCCGGGGCCGGCCGTCCCGACATGGTCATCCGCCTTCCCGGCGAGAAGTCGCTGGCAGTGGATGCCAAGGTGCCGCTGGACGCGTATCTGGACGCCAGCGCGATCCCGCTGACCGCCCAGGGCGACGAGCTCGCGCGCCGTCGCAGCCTCATCGACAAGCATGTGAAGGCCGTGCGCTCCCACGTGGACGCCCTGGCCAAGAAGGCCTACTGGGCGGGTCTGGACTCCAGCCCCGAGTTCGTGATCTGCTTCATCCCGAGCGAGTCTCTCCTCGCCGCCGCCCTCGAAGCCGATCCCTCACTCCTGGACTACGCATTCGGCAAGCGCGTGGCTCTGGCCTCACCCGTGAACCTCTGGGCGGTGCTGAAGACCGTCGCCCTCACCTGGACGCAGCAGGATGTCTCGCAGGAGGCACGCCGCCTGTTCGACCTCGGCAACGAGCTGTACGGGCGGCTGTCGGCACTGGCCTCGCACGCCGACGACCTGCGCCGCGCGATCGAACGGACCGTCGACAGCTACAACCGCTTCGTCGGTTCTCTCGAGTCACGCGTCCTGGTCACCGCGCGCCGCTTCCCGGGGATCGACCAGACCAAGCTGGACGCCCTGGCCGAGCCCGCCGTCATCGAGGCCACCACCCGACGCCTGACCGCCCCCGAACTGCTTGAGACCGCCGATGACGCACCGTTGTCGGCGGATGTGGGCGAGATCCGGTCTCGCCTGGAGGCTACTGGCCGCCCGGAATGAAGCTGAGCAGGGCGATCACACCGGCCGAGACCGCGACGAACGCGCCGATCATCCACCAGGCCGAGACCTGCTCACCCTCTTCGTGCCGCACGCGGAACAGCACATCCGGGCGACGCGCCGGATCGACTTCTTCCTTGGGATGCGAGCCGGTGCGGGCCAACGCGTCTGCGACCACGGCGTGAGCGCCCGTGCGCGGCTGGGTGTCGCCGACGTGTCCTGACATGTCCGTCTCCTCCGCGGCCGAGGATTCCGACCCGGATCACGGGTCCCGTTCACAGCCGGCACGATTCTGCCACGCATGTCTGGGAAACAGACGCATTTCGCGCCTCGTGCAACCCGATCGTCACATTGGCAACAGGAGTAACAGCAGTCACACGCGGCCGGCGGGACCGCTCACAGCCACTTGGAGACGAGGTGCTCCGACGAGATCCGCCGCAGCGTGCCGGAGGCCCCGCGCAGCACGACGCTCTCGGTGTAGACGAAGCCGCCCTCTCGTCGCACGCCGGCGACGAGCTCGCCGTTGGTGACCCCGGTGGCCACGAAGATGGTGTTGCTGCCGTGCACGAGGTCGTCGGCCTCGTAGACATGCCCGTCGAGCTTCAGCCCGGCATCGATCCCGCGCTGCTTCTCATCGTCGTCGCGCGGCCACAGACGCCCCTGGATGTGGCCTCCGAGCGCCTTGATCGCGCACGCCGTGACGATTCCCTCCGGGCTGCCGCCGACGCCCACGCACATGTCGGTGCGCGCGCCGTGGCGGGCCGCGTTGATGCCCCCGGCGACGTCGCCGTCGCTCATCAGCCGGGTGCCGGCGCCCGCCTCGCGGATCTCGTCGATGAGCTTCTCGTGCCGGGGCCGGTGCAGCACCGAGACCACCAGTTCGTCGATCGGCTTGTCGAGGGCCTTCGCCAGTCGCCGGATGTTCTCGCCGATGGGCAGGCGGATGTCGACGACGCCCACGCCGGCCGGGCCGGTCACCAGCTTGTCCATGTAGAACACGCTGGACGCGTCCAGCATGGTGCCGTGGTCTGAGACCGCGATCACCGACAGCGCGTTGTTGCGCCCTGCTGCCGTGAGCGAGGTGCCGTCGATGGGATCGACGGCCACATCGCACTGCGGCCCGGTGCCGTTGCCCACCCGCTCGCCGTTGAACAGCATCGGGGCGTTGTCCTTCTCACCCTCGCCGATGACGATGGTGCCGTCGAAGCTCACGGTGGTCAGGAAGGCGCGCATCGCGTCCACGGCGGCGCCGTCGGCGGCCTCCTTCTTGCCTCGTCCGATGAACGGGACGGCACGGATCGAGGCGGCCTCGGTGGCGCGCACCAGTTCGAGCGCCATATTGCGGTCCGGCCGCAGCGGTGCGCCCGACCCGCCGCTCGTGGCCGAGGGGGTGTTCATGTCCGCCGTAAGACTCACCATGCCGTCACGATATCGCCGGACGGCGAGGATTCGTCCCGGTTCCCGCCGCCACCCCCAGAAGGAAACCTGATTCTTTCCCAGGTGTCATCTCCGGTGACTCTGCCGGCCTCGCCACCTCCGCGGAGGCGCCGGACCGCGCTTCGCTAGAGTTGAGGACGGTTCCCTGTCCCGACCATCCCAAGGAGCACACGCCATGCCCGTCGCAACGCCTGAACAGTACGCCGAGATGCTCGATCGCGCGAAGGCCGGCGGATTCGCCTACCCGGCGATCAACGTGTCCAGCTCGCAGACCATCAATGCGGTCCTGCAGGGCCTGACCGAGGCGGGATCGGACGGCATCATCCAGGTGACCACCGGCGGCGCCGACTATTTCGCCGGGCAGTCCGTGAAGGCACGCGCGACCGGGGCGCTCGCCTTCGCGCGCTTCGCGACCGAGGTCGCCAAGAACTACCCGATCACGGTGGCGCTGCACACCGACCACTGCCCGAAGCCCGCGCTCGAGGACTTCGTCCTGCCGCTGATCGCCGCCTCCGAGGAGGAGGTGAGGGCCGGACGCAACCCGATCTTCCAGTCCCACATGTGGGACGGCTCGGCCGTCCCCCTCGATGAGAACATCGAGATCGCCCGCGACCTGCTCCCCCGGCTGAAGAACATCAACGCCATCCTCGAGGTCGAGATCGGGGTGGTCGGCGGCGAGGAGGACGGCGTCAAGCACGAGGGCACCAACGATGCGCTGTACACCACGGTCGGCGACGTCACCAAGGCCGTCGAGGCCCTCGGCCTCGGCGACGCCGGCCGCTGGATCGCCGCGCTCACCTTCGGCAACGTGCACGGCGTGTACAAGCCGGGCAACGTGAAGCTGCGCCCCGAGCTGCTGGGCGAGATCCAGTCCGGCATCGCCGAGCGGTTCGGCACCGGACCCAAGCCGCTGGAGCTGGTCTTCCACGGGGGCAGCGGGTCCAGTGACGAGGAGATCGCGACCGCCGTCGCCAACGGCGTGGTGAAGATGAACATCGACACCGACACGCAGTACGCGTTCACCCGCTCGGTCGCCGGCTACATGCTCGAGAACTACGAGGGCGTGCTGAAGGTCGACGGCGAGGTCGGCAACAAGAAGCTGTACGACCCGCGTGCATGGGGCAAGGTCGCCGAGTCGGCGATGGCCGCGCGTGTGGTGGCGGCGACCCGCCAGCTCGGATCGCACGGCCAGAGCCGATCGTAGCGAATCCAGCCGAGAAGGTCACCGGCCGATGTCTGTGACCTTCTGCCCGTCGGGGTTGAGGAGCCACCACACGCCGCCGATGCCCTGCCCCTTGATCGTGCCGGGCACGGTGTCGCCGTCGAAGTAGTACAGGGGCCATCCGTCCAGGGTCACCTGATGGGTCCCGTCGCCGGCCGAGATCTCGCCGATCCGGCCGGTGATGCCCTTCCCCTCCGGCGAGGTCGACGTGGTGGTCACCGCGGGCCAGGCCGCCTGGCACGACCCGGTGCAGCTGCTGGTGTCGGTCCCCTTCTCATCCGCATCGTAGAGGTAGACCGCGCGACCATCGGCATCCACCACCACCGTCCCGGCGCCGGAGTCGGCGGTCTTCAGCACCACCGTGGGGCCGGGGTCGGCGGCGCAGGACGTCAGTGCCGTTCCCGCCGCGCCCAGGCACAGCGAGACGGCGATCACGGCGAGGACTCGGGAGATGCGCATGTGTCCAGTCTGCTCCCGCTGTCAGCGCGAGGAGAGCAGGTACTCGAGGAAGGCCGGGTCGCTCATCAGCGGCACCGCCATGCACACCGACACCAGGATGTAGGTGATCGCGGCTCCCACCAGGGGTATCCACCATGCGATCCGGCCGCGTCGCAGCCGTCGCAGCGCGAGAGCCGCCGTCACCAGGTAGCCCAGCACGAGCACGACCGCCGCCACGATCCCCCAGATCCGCGCCGCCGACGTGTCGGTGAACGAGCCGGGGATGCCCATCAGCTTGTACGTCTGGTCGGCGACGGCGGCCAGGTCGAGGAACGAGAACACCGACAGGATCACGTTGATCACGCCGTAGCCGAGCAGGGCGAGCGTGACGATCCGGTCGACGGGGTGCGAGCTCGGCCGTCCCTCAGCGCCCGGCCGTGCCGGTGCGGCCGCCGACGTGGCCGGGCGGGTGGCCGGGCGCGTGACCGGGCGGGTGACCGGAGCGGCCGCATCCGGCGACGGCTGGGCGTGAGCGTGCTCGGTCGGGTGCGCGATGTGGGCGCGCTGCTCCTCGGGGCTCGCGTACTCGCCGTACTGCGGACGCGGACGCGGATCGGGTGTCGTCATCGTCGGCCTCCCCGGTGTGCCTCGGGCGCGGCATCCCGCACCTGGCGAGGCAGCGCGAACACGATGTCCTCCTCGGCGGTGCTCACCTGCGCGACATCCCGGTATCCGGCCGCGGCGAGGTCGTCGAGCACCTCGCGCACCAGCACCTCGGGGACGGATGCTCCGCTGGTGACGCCGATCGTGCCCACGCCGGTCAGCCACTCCTGCCGGATCTCGTCGGCGTAGTCGACCCGATGCGCGGCGGCGGCGCCGGCCTGGCGGGCGACCTCGACCAGCCGCACGCTGTTGGACGAGTTCGCCGAGCCGACGACGATCACCAGGTCGGCGTCGCGTGCGACCTCCTTGATGGCCGTCTGCCGGTTCTGCGTCGCGTAGCAGATGTCGTCGGTGGGCGGATCGTGCAGCTCGGGGAACCGCGCACGCAGGCGGTTCACGGTCTCCATCGTCTCGTCCACCGACAGCGTCGTCTGCGAGAGCCAGACCAGGCGGGACGGGTCGCGCACCTGCACGGTGTCGGCCTCGTCAGGGGAGTTCACGACGGTGATCCGGTCGGGGGCCTCGCCGGCGGTGCCCTCGACCTCTTCATGGCCGGCGTGACCGATCAGGAGGATCTCGTAGTCGTCGCGGGCGAAGCGCACGGCTTCACGATGCACCTTGGTCACCAGCGGGCAGGTCGCATCGATGGCCCGCAGTCCGCGCGCGGCCGCGGCATCCCGCACCGCCGGTGCGATCCCGTGCGCGCTGAAGACGATGTGCGCCCCCTCGGGCACGTCGTCGACCTCGTCGACGAAGACCGCGCCGGCCTGTTCCAGTTCGGTCACGACGTGTCGGTTGTGCACGATCTGCTTGCGCACGTACACCGGGGCGCCGTACTGCTCGAGCGCCTTCTCGACGGCCACCACGGCCCGGTCCACCCCCGCGCAGTACCCCCGCGGCGCGGCCAGCAGCACCCGCTTGTGTCCGTCCACCGGGATATCCTGGAGCGGTTCGCGCCGCGCGGCGGCCCGCGGCGCGGGGATTCGCGGCACGGGCAGGGAAACGGCAGGGGTGCTCACCCCACCGAGTCTACGGTCGTACCGCTGAGAGCCGCCCCCGATGCCGACCCGCGACCCGACGCGACGGAAGGACCTGCATGACCACGTTCCGCCCCGAGCCGGTCGCCGGGCAGGCGCCCCCGCCCGATTCGGTGCACCCGCGCGACTCGACCCGCGACGCACCGACCTCGGTGTCGCGCCTGAACGAGACGATCCACGGCTTCGTGGAGCGATGGGGCTCGGTGTGGATCGAGGGCGAGATCACCTCGTGGAACCTGCGCAACGGATCGGTCTACGGCCGACTGAAGGACACCGGCGCGGACGCGACCCTCTCGTTCCGGCTCTGGTCCAGCGTGCGGGCGCGCCTGACCGACGAGCTGAAGGTCGGCGATCGGGTGGTGGCCGCGGTCAAGGCCGACTACTACGCCCGCGGTGGCGATTTCGCCTTCACGGTGTCGCAGATGCGGCACGCCGGGCTCGGCGATCAGCTGGAGCGCCTCGAGCGGCTGCGTGCGCAGCTGCGCGCCGAGGGGCTGTTCGATCCGGCGCGCAAGCGGCCGATCCCGTTCCTGCCGCATCGCATCGGCCTGATCACCGGCGAACGCAGCGACGCCGAGAAGGACGTGCACCGCAACGCCGAGCTGCGCTGGCCGCAGGTGCGCTTCCGGACGGTGCACGTCGCGGTCCAGGGCGAGCGGTGCGTGCCCGAGACGCTGCAGGCGCTGCAGGCGCTGGATGCCGACCCCGAGGTGGACGTGATCGTCATCGCCCGCGGAGGCGGCGACCCGCAGACGCTGCTCGGGTTCAGCGATGAGCGGCTGCTGCGGGCGGTGGCCGCGGCATCCACCCCCGTCGTCAGCGCGATCGGGCACGAGAACGACCACCCGCTGCTGGACGAGGTCGCCGATCTGCGCGCCTCCACGCCCACCGACGCCGCGAAGCGGGTCGTACCGGATGTCGGCGAGCAGCGGGCTCTGGTGGCGCAGCTGCGCTCGCGGCTGACCACCCGGCTGACCACGCGCATCACGCACGACATCGCGCAGCTCGAGCAGCTGCGCAGCCGTCCCGTGCTGCGCGATCCCGAGTCCCTGCTGCAGTCCCGCACCCAGGACGTCTGGATGCTCGGCACCCGCGGGCGCGATCTCGTCGACCGACGGGTGGATGCCGGGGCCCGGCGTCTGACCGAGCTGCGCGCGTCGCTGCGTGCGCTCTCACCCGGCGCCACCCTGGCCCGCGGCTACGCCATCGCGCACCTCGGCGACGGGACGATCGTGCGCGACGCGAGTCAGGCCCCGGCTGCGACGCGGCTGACGGTCACGGTGGACCGCGGGTCGGTCACTGCCGTCTCCGAGGGCGAGGTGCCCGAGTCCGGCGCCGGCACCGCCGTCCCGTAGCCGGCGTCATCGTCCGATCGGCGTGCCATCGGGGGTGAGTGCCCACCAGATTCCGCCGACCCCCTGACCGGCGACATCCCCGGGCGCGTGGTCGCCGGCGAACGTGTACAGCGGCCAGCCGTCCAGCGTCACCTGGCGCTTCCCTCCGGGTGCCGAGATCGTCCCGACCGTGCCGGTCACCCCTTCGACCGCCGGCGTGGCCGAGGTCGTGGTCACCAGCGGCCAGTTGGTCAGGCACGTGCCGGTGCAGGCGCTCTTGGTCGTCCCCTTCGTGTCGCTGTCGAACATGTACACGGTCATGCCCGCGCCGTCCACGACGATCGCGCCCAGCGACGTGTCGCCGGTCGCGAGGGCGTCGCCGGTGTGCGCCGCGCTCGACGTGGTCTTCGCGCTGGGGGCGCCGTCGTCGTAGGGCCCGGATCCGCCTCCCGATCCGCCTCCCGCGCAGCCGGTCAGCACGAGCAGGAGCAGCAGTGCCGTGGATCCCACGGCGGTCTTGTGATGCATGGCGGTCCCTTCGTCACCGATGACACGAGATCCGCCGTGGATTCGTTCAGCCGGCACGGGCGGGAAGATCGCGCCGCATGAGCACGGCGCCGGCCGCCGAGCGGATCTCGATCGCGCGGATGCCGGAGACCGCCGTCGCAGTGCCCGCGCTGACCCGGGCCCGCGTGCCCGGCTCGGCCCGCCACGTCGACACGGTCGTGGCGTCTCCGGCGGCGTCGACCACGGCCAGCGCGTAGGTCCATCCGCCGACGGGGACGTTCCCGGCGTACCCGTCCGGATAGCGGCAGTCCATGTCGATCCGGGTCCCCCACGAGACGTCGGTGAGGCGGACCGTCGCCTGGAGCGGCACCCGTCCGACCTCTTCGAGCGCGAACGCCGCGGTCGGCGCGGTCATCGAGGCGATCGTGACCGGCACGGCGATCCCGCCCACCACCAGCACCACGGCCGCGGCCGCCGCGACCCACCAGCTGCGGCGCCGGCGCCGCGTCCGTGCCTGCGCCATCGAGGCGAGTCCGGCCCGGACCGCCGCCTCCTCCCCGAGCGCATCATCGGTGAATCCGCCGGGTGCGAGGACGGCCTGTGCGTCGTCGGCCGACAGGCGCGACAGCATCCCGACCGTCGACGACAGCTCGGCGACCGCGCGGCGGCACAGCGCGCACGACTCCAGGTGCGCCTCGAACGCCCGGCGGTCCGTCGTCGAGAGCGCGCCGATCACGTACGCCGCGTCCCACTCGGCGAAATCCGCGTGCTCCTCCGGGTTCATCGGGTCACTCCCCTCTCCTGCAGCGCGAGCCGCAGCGCCCGCAGCCCGTAGTGCAGTCGCGATTTGACCGTGCCTTCCGGGATGTCCAGCTCGGCCGCCGCCTGGGCGACGCTGCGGCCGCGGAAGTACGCCGTCACGATCACCGCACGATGCTCGTCGCTGAGCGTGCGCAGCGCCTCTTCGATCAGGATCGCCTCGAAGAGGCGGTCCGTGGCGTCGGTCTCGGCCCGCTCCGGCGGATCGGCGACGACGTTCTCGTGCCGGCGACGTGCACTGCGTGCCTCGTCGATGACGAGGTGTCGTGCGACGGTGATCATCCAGGCCCGCGCCGTCGAGGGGTCCTGCGCGAGGATCCGGGGCGTGCGCCAGGCCCGCAGCAGCGTCTCCTGCACCACGTCCTCCGCCCCCGCCCGGTCGCCCGTGAGAGAGACGACGTACCGCCAGACCGGGCGCGCGTGCGCGTCGTAGAGCGCCGACAGGCGCTGGCTCGCGTCCTGCTCGTCGGGCGGCATGCGGCACCTCCTCTGACGGGAGAACGAGACGCGGCGTCGTCGGGTTCAGGTGAACCGGAGGATGCACCGTCTCGTTGTTCCGAGTATGGACCCGAGCCCGCTCGCCGACCCGCTGCAGATCGCCGGACTGCCGCTCCACCCGCTGATCGTGCATGCGGTGGTGATCCTGACCCCGCTGACCGTCCTGGCGCTGCTGCTGGGCACGTTCTGGCCGGCCGCACGGCGCCGGCTGGGCGTCGTGACCCCCCTGGCCGCGCTCATCGTCCTCGTGCTGGTGCCGATCACGGTCAGCGCCGGCGAGTCCCTCGAGACCCTGGTGGGCCGGTCGCCTGCGGTCGCCCGGCACGAAGAACTCGGCCGGATGCTGCTCCCGTGGGCGATCGGCCTGTTCGCGGTGGCCCTAGTGCAGTGGCTCTGGTTCGGATTCGGACGCCGCCGCGTGCGCACCTCGCTGTCGCGCGCGGCCTTCGGCGTCGATGCGGCGGTGGCGGTGAGCGCAGTCGCCGTGTCGGCGGGGACGCTGGTGCTGCTCGTGCTGATCGGGGACGCCGGCGCCCGCGCCGTCTGGGGCGGCCTCGTCGGCACCTGAGGGCAGGAGCGCTGTCCGAACCCGAACTAAGCTGTAGTGCATGACCGAATCGAGCCAGGGCGTCACCGAGGTGTCGTCTCTGACCTTCGAGCAGGCGCGCGACGAACTGGTCCGCGTCGTCGGCGAGCTCGAGCAGGGCGCGCCCACGCTGGAGCAGTCGCTGGCGCTGTGGGAGCGCGGCGAGGCCCTGGCCGCCCGCTGCGAAGAATGGCTGCTGGGCGCCAAACGGCGGCTCGACGACGCCCGCGCGCACGCGGAGACCGACGGATGATGGCCGGCCCCACCCGGGTCGTGGCCGAGCTCGGCCGCCCCGAGACGCCCGACGAGACCGCCGCGCGCAAAGCCGAGTCGTCGCACGCCTACCGCTCCAGTCAGACCGTGCGCAACCTGGTCGCGGCCCTCCTGGTCACGCTCGCGGTGGTGGCGGTGATCGTGCTCAGCGGCCCCCGCGGAACGATCGACGACTCGTCGCCGATCGACGTCGCCGCGGTGGCCGCGGACGCGTCGTCCGCGTACGGCCGCACGCTCGTGGTCCCCGACGTCCCCTCCGACTGGCGGGTGAACTCGGCTGCCGTCGCCGGCGACCAGACGGCCACCTGGACGATCGTCTACGCCACCGATGAGACCAGCGGGTACCTGCGGGTCTCGCAGGGGTTCGACGCCGACACGGCCTGGGATGCGCGGCTGCTGTCGGGCGCGGCCGCCGACGGCACCGTGACCATCGACGGCATCGACTGGACGCGGTACGCGATCACCGGTCCGGCACAGACGCAGAACATCAGCTATGCGATCGGCACGGATGCCGGCACCGACCGGATCCTGATCTACGGTGCCGCCGATGCGCAGACCGCGGCCACCGCGGCGACAGGGCTCGCCGACCAGATCACAGCCCTGCGAGAGGAACATCGATGACGACTCCGCAGCAGGCATGGGACGAGATGGTGCGCGGCAACGAGCGCTTCGTCGCCGGAGCACCCCGCCATCCCCGCCAGGATGTGGACCGCCGCACCGAGCTGGCCGACGGGCAGCGCCCGCATGTCGTGCTGTTCGGCTGCTCGGACTCACGGCTGGCCGCGGAGATCATCTTCGACAAGGGCCTGGGCGACCTGTTCGTGGTGCGCAACGCCGGCCACGTGGTCGACCCGTTCGTCATCGGCAGCCTGGAGTACGCGGTGGAGCTGCTGGACGTGCCGCTGCTGGTCGTGCTCGCGCACGACTCCTGCGGTGCGGTCGCCGCCGCCGTGGAGAGCACCCGGCCGGACGCCGAAGAGCTGCCCACCAACATCTGGCGCCTGATCTCGCCGATCGTGCCCGCCGCACGGCGGGTCAAGCACGCGGATCCGGATGTCGCGATCGACGCGGAGCGCGTCGGGCGCGAGCACCTGCGCGACACCGTCACCGAGCTGCTGCACTCCTCGGACATCCTCGCCGAGGCCGTGGCCGCCGGCCGCTTGGGCATCGTCGGCGGCAAGTACCGCCTCAGCGAGGGCACCGTGATCCCGCACGTGGTCGAGGGAGCCGTGACGATCCCGGGCCTGTGAGCCCGAACCGAGCCGGCGGGCGGGCGCCCGCCTTCAGAAGGAGCGAAGAAGTGACCGACACCGAATACCGCATCGAGCACGACACGATGGGCGAGGTGCGTGTGCCCGCCGCTGCGCTCTACAGCGCGCAGACGCAGCGCGCCGTAGAGAACTTCCCGATCTCGGGCGCGGGTCTGGAGCCCACGCAGATCGCCGCCCTGGCCCGGATCAAGAAGGCGGCGGCGCTGGCGAACAAGGAGCTGGGCGTGCTCGACGCCGCCATCGCCGACGCCATCGCGGGCGCGGCCGACGAGGTGGTCTCGGGCGCCTACGACGACCAGTTCCCGGTCGACACCTACCAGACCGGTTCGGGCACGTCGTCGAACATGAACATGAACGAGGTGCTGGCCACGCTCGCCTCGCGGCTGCTGGGCGCCCCGGTGCACCCGAACGACCACGTGAATGCCTCCCAGTCCTCCAACGACGTGTTCCCCACCTCGGTGCACATCGCCGTGACCCAGGCGCTCATCGACGATCTGATCCCGGCGCTGGACCACCTCGCGGTCGCGTTCGAGGCCAAGGCCGAACTGTGGAAGGACGCGGTCAAGTCCGGACGCACCCACCTGATGGATGCCACGCCGGTCACACTCGGCCAGGAGTTCGGCGGATACGCCCGCCAGATGCGGCTGGGCATCGAGCGCGTGCGCGCCGCCCTCCCCCGCGTCGGCGAGGTGCCGCTGGGCGGCACCGCGGTCGGCACCGGCATCAACACCCCGCTGGGCTTCCCGCAGAAGGTCATCGCGCTGCTGGCCGCCGAGACCGAGCTCCCGATCGTCGAGGCGAAGGACCACTTCGAGGCGCAGGCGAACCGGGACGGGCTGGTCGAGGCATCCGGCGCGCTGCGCACGATCGCCGTCTCGCTGACGAAGATCAACAACGATCTGCGCTGGATGGGATCCGGGCCGAACACGGGGCTGGGCGAGCTGCACATCCCGGACCTGCAGCCGGGTTCGTCGATCATGCCGGGCAAGGTCAACCCGGTCATCCCCGAAGCCACGCTCATGGTGTGCGCGCGCGTGATCGGCAATGACGCGACGGTCGCCTGGGCGGGCGCCTCCGGCGCGTTCGAGCTGAACGTCGCGATCCCCGTGATGGGCACCGCCCTGCTGGAGTCCATCCGGCTGCTGTCCAACACCATGCGCGCCCTGGCCGACAAGACCGTGGACGGCCTGCAGGCGAATGTGGAGCGCGCCGCCCAGCTGGCCGGGATGTCGCCGTCGACCGTCACCCCTCTGAACAAGCTTATCGGGTACGAGGCGGCCGCCAAGATCGCCAAGCACGCCGTCGCCGAGGGGATCACCATCCGCGAGGCCGTGATCGCGCTGGGCTACGTCGAACGCGGGGAACTGACCGAGGAGCAGCTGGACTCCAAGCTGGATCTGCTCTCCATGACGCACCCCGGCTGAGACCCGGCGCACGCGCGCGGGGCTCGACGGGCGATAATGGCACCGTGCACCGCACGCAGCGATCGATCTCCGCGCGCACCCGCATCCTGGGGGCGATACTCGCTGTCGCCTTCGTGGGGCTCTCGGTCGTCGGCGGGGTGACCTTCCTGGTTCAGCGGGAGCGCATCCTGGCGGGGGTGGACGACCGGCTGACGACGCAGGTCGCGGCCCTTCGCACCGTGGCCGGCGCGCCCGATCCGTCTGCCATTCCGCCGACCGACCAGACCGCGACGGCCAGCGAGGACCTGGCCATCGACGACTACGGGTCGGTGGCGGACTATCTGCACGCGGCGGTGGCCCGCCTGGTGCCGGCCCAGAACGAGGCCTCCGTCGCCGTCATCGACGGGCAGCCGCGGTTCCGACCCGAGACGCTCAGCGGATTCGACATCTCCGGTGACCGCCAGCTGCTCCAGCGCGCCGTGTCCGAGGCCGAGGCCGCGCAGACGGCGGTGATGGGCACCGCGGCCACCGACGCCGGGTCGCTGCGCTACATCGCCGTCCCGGTCACCATGCCCGGCGACCCGTCAGAGGGCGTGTACATCCGTGCCGTCGACCTCGATCAGGAGCTGCAGCCCCTGGCCGCATCGGTGATCACCTATGGCATCGCCGCGCTGATCATGCTGGCGGCGATCGGCGGCGTCGGCTGGTTCGTGGCCGGACGTCTGCTCTCGCCGATCCGGCATCTGCGCGACACCGCGGATTCGATCACCCTGGCCGACCTCGGCGTGCGCATCCCCACGCAGGGAAACGACGACATCTCGGATATGACCCGCACGGTGAACTCCATGCTCGATCGGCTGGAGGGCTCGGTGGACGTGCAGCGCCAGCTGCTGGACGACGTGCGACACGAGCTGAAGACGCCGATCACCATCGTGCGCGGGCACCTCGAGCTGATGAACCCCGCCGACCCGGACGACGTGGCCACCACCCGCGTTCTCGGGATCGCCGAGCTGGACCGGATGACGCGTCTGGTGGCCGACATCGACCTGCTGGCCACGGTGGAAGGCGGCGAGCAGTTCACGATGCGCGAGGTCGACGTCGCGACCCTCACCCGCCGGATCGGCGAACTGGTGACCGTGATCCCCGGCCACGATTGGAACGTCGCGGCCATCGCCGACGTGCGTGTGTCGGGTGAGCCGGACCGGCTGCTGCAGGCGTGGCTGCAGCTGGCAGACAACGCCGCCAAGTACACGCCCACCGGCTCGCCGGTCGAGGTCGGAAGCACCGCGAGCGCGGACGAGCTGCAGCTGTGGGTGCGCGACCATGGGGCCGGCATCCCTCCCGCGACCCGGCACCGCATCTTCCGTCGGTTCGACCGTGCCGGCGGAAAGCGCACCGTCGGCGGGTCGGGCCTGGGCCTGGCGATCGTCGATGCCATAGTGAAGGCCCATGGCGGTGGCTGCCATGTCACCGACACCCCTGGTGGCGGTGCGACGTTCACGATCCGCATCCCGGTGAGCCCCGGATCGGGCACCCTCCCCCTGCCGGTGCGCGCCGGCGACGTCGTGCTCCAACGAGAGGCAGCGGAATGACCCGAATTCTCATCGCCGAAGACGAACCGCACATCTCGGCCTTCGTCCGGCGTGGCCTGGAATCGGCCGGGTACGAGGCGGTCATCGCCGAGGAGGGCGACACCGCGCTCGAGATGGCGCAGTCCGGCGATGTCGACCTGCTGCTGCTGGACATCGGGCTGCCGGAGATGGACGGCTTCGAGGTGCTGCGGCGGCTGCGCGGTTCCGGCTCGACGCTGCCGGTGATCATGCTCACCGCCCGCACCAGCACCCACGACACCGTCGAGGGACTGGATGCCGGGGCCAATGACTACGTCCCGAAGCCGTTCACGTTCGAAGAGCTCCTGGCGCGCGTGCGCTCACGTCTGCGCGAGGCGACGCCGCGCAAGAACTACCTGCTGTCGCGCGACGATGTCGTCCTGGATCTGCTGGCCCGCCGCGCGACCGTCGGCGGACGCGAGATCGAGCTGTCGGCGCGGGAGTTCACGCTGGCCGAGCAGTTCCTCCGCCATCCGGGCGAGGTGCTGACCCGGGAGTGGCTGCTCAGCGAGGTGTGGGGCATGAACTTCGACCCCGGCTCGAACGTGGTGGACGTGTACGTGCGGTATCTGCGCGGCAAGCTCGGGCACGATCGCATCACGACGGTGCGCGGCGCTGGGTACCGCTGGGGCTGAGACGCAGAAACCCCCGACGCTGGGGGACGTCGGGGGTGGAGGGGAACGGACGACACCGTCCCCCCGTTCAATCGCCTCTGTCTGGGGAACGGGGCGATTGCTCTTTCTGCTGTCCGGTCCAGACACGGGGAGAGCCCGAACCGGATCCCTTCATCGCCTCATCGGCGGTGGTCTTCGTCCTGCGCAGCTGCTCGGCGATCTCGTCGCGCCAGCGCTGCAGCATCCTCTGCTGCTCGTCCTTCATCTGCTCGCGCGCCTGGGTCCAGGCGGCACCCGCATCGTCCTGCTGCGCGCGCCACGAGCCGTCCCGGTCGTGCGGTCTCGAGGGTCGATGCGAGACGGCGGGGCGCGGTTTCGCCGCGTTCTCGGCGCCGCTTTCGGCAGCGCGGTCGGCGGGAGCATGGCTCTTGGCCGCGGGCGCCTTCGCGGGGCCCGTCTGCGCGCTCCGGTCGGCCGAGGTCGACGCGTCCGACTTCGCCGTCGGGTCGGCCTTGACCGGCGCGACGGCGATGTCCTTCGGTTCGGGGGCCGGCACGGTCTCGGCGCGGGCAGCGGCCGGGCTGTGCGTGGGCGCCGCGGAGGGCTGACCCGGGACGACGATGGCCGAGTCCGCCATCGGCGAGCCCGCACGGTCCGCCAGGGCCGATGCGCTGGTCAGTGCGAGCACGGACGCGATCGCGACCGAGGCCGCGACGGCGGTGCCCCCGCCGATCAGCAACGCCGCACGTGCATCCATTTTCCTGCTCCCGTTCGGCCTGTCGTGGCCGGTGACATCCATCGTCCCCCCTCACGCCGACAACCGCATGCTCAGGGGGGTGAGACTCTTCTCATCGTGTCGTGGCGGAGGGGCCGGGATGCGGCATCCCGGCCCCTCCGGTGGACTCAGGACAGCTCGCCCGATTCCAGCAGCTCGGTCACCAGCGCCGCGATCGGCGAGCGCTCGGATCGGGTGAGCGTGACGTGGGCGAACAGCTCGTGCCCCTTCAGCGTCTCGATCACCGAGGCGACCCCGTCGTGGCGTCCCACCCGGAGGTTGTCGCGCTGGCCGACGTCATGGGTGAGCACGACGCGAGAGTTCTGCCCGATCCGGCTCAGCACCGTCAGCAGCACGTTGCGCTCGAGCGACTGCGCCTCGTCGACGATCACGAAGGCGTCGTGCAGCGACCGGCCGCGGATGTGCGTGAGCGGGAGCACCTCGAGCAGTCCGCGCGCCATCACCTCGTCCAGGACGTTGCCCGTCACCACCGACCCCAGCGTGTCGTAGACGGCCTGGCCCCACGGGTTCATCTTCTCCTGCTGATCGCCCGGCAGGTAGCCCAGCTCCTGCCCGCCGACGGCGAACAGCGGCCGGAACACGATGATGCGCCGCTGCTGCTGGCGCTCCAGTACCGCCTCCAGGCCCGCGCACAGCGCGAGGGCGGACTTGCCGGTGCCGGCCCGGCCGCCGAGCGACACGATGCCCACCTCGGGATCCAGCAGCAGGTCGATCGCGATCCGCTGCTCGGCGCTGCGGCCGTGCAGCCCGAACACCTCGCGATCACCCCGCACGAGCCGGTACGCGCCGTCCTCGGTGACCCGGCCGAGGGCCGAGCCGCGCTCGGAGTGGATGATCAGCCCGGTGTTCACCGGCACCCCGCGCACGTCCTCGCTGAGGGCGATCTCGGTCTCGTACAGGTCGCTGATGTCGTCGCCGGACACATCCAGCTGCGCGATGCCGGTCCATCCCGAGTCCACGGCCTGCTCGGCGAGGTACTCCTCGGCGAGGATGCCGAGCGAGGCGGCCTTGACCCGCATCGGCAGGTCCTTGGAGACGATGGTGACCTCCTGCCCGCCCTGCATGAGGTGCATGGCCACGGCCAGGATGCGAGTGTCGTTGTCGCCCAGGCGCAGACCCGAGGGCAGGACCGACGAGTCCGTGTGGGTCAACTCGACCTGGAGCGTGCCCCCACTGCCCACCGGCACCGGGAAGTCGAGCCGGCCGTGCTCGACCCGCAGCTCGTCGAGATGGCGCAGCGCCTCGCGGGCGAAGAAGCCGATCTCGGGATCGTGGCGCTTGGCCTCCAGCTCGGTGATCACCACCACCGGGATCACGACCGAATGCTCGGCGAAGCGGAAGAACGCGCGCGGATCGCTCAGCAGCACGGACGTGTCCAGGACGTAGGTGCGCAGCCCCGCATCGGGATCGTCCAGCGCCGTCTCATGCTCGTCGCCCTGGTCCGGCCGGATGCCGCGCAGCCGCTGCTGCTGTGGTGCTCGTGTGCTCACAACCCGCTCCCGCCCCGGGACCGATGTCCCGGTCATCACGAGTCGACCCAGGGCCACGAGTCGCGATCCGGTTGGCCGACTCGAACAGACGCCTTGTCCGTTGCCCTGACGGTACGTCGTCCGGGGCATGCAATCGCGGCCCGACACGCGGACGGGAGGTTAACCGAGGGTGACGTCTGCGCTCACCACTGCCGGGTGGTCGCGAACTCGGCCAGCGCATCGCCGAGCAGCCGCATGGTGTCCTCGTCGGTCGCGGCATGCGCCGCCAGGCGGAGCTGACCGCCGCGGGCGGTGAACGTCACGCCCCGGTTGACCAATGCCGCGGCCAGGGAGGACGGATCGGCGCCGACCGGGGCCAGCGTCACGATGCCGGCCCGATGCTCCCGTTCACGCGGCGTGACGATGGGCACCTCGTAGCGCTCGGCGTAGTAGACGATCTCATCGGCGCGATCGGCGACGGCGCTCGCGACCGCCGGCACACCGGCCTCGCGCAGCTCTTCCAGCGCCGTCGCGAGTCGTCCCGCGGCCAGATGGTCGGACCCGGTGACGGTGAAGGCACGGGCGTCGGATGCCGGGGCGGGGACGGGCTGCATCGGCAGATCCCCGTCGGCCCCGGCGAACCCGGACAGCACCGGCGTGATCCGCTCGAGGGCGCGCCCGCTGAACCGGGACCACCCGGTCCCGCGGCCGGCGCGAAGCCACTTGTAGCCGTTGCCGCAGACCACGTCCGCCGCGGCGTAGTCCGCGTCGGTCACGCCGAACCCCTGGACGGCGTCCACGATGAGCAGCCGGTCGCCGATCACATCACGCAGCGCGGTGAGGTCCACGGCGTAGCCGGTGCGATAGTCGACCTGGCTCACGGCGACGGCCGTGATCTCGTCGGTGAGGGCCGCGCGGACCGCCTCGGGCGTCATGAAGCCGTCGTCCGGGTCGATCCAGTGCACCGCGAGGCCCTCCCGCAGGGCCGCGGCCCGGGTGGCGGCGACGGTGAGGCTGGGGAACTCGGCCCGCGACAGGAGGAGGCCGCCGTCCACGCCGTACAGCGCCTGCATCAGCCCATAGGTGGTGGACGGCTGGAGCGCGATCTGCTCCAGCGGCGCGTCCAGCAGCCCGGCCAGGAGCGCGCGGGCCACGTCGGCCCGCCCGGCCACCATCTCGATGCTCGACCGGCGACCGGTGGACAGGAGCTCGGCGTCGGCGTGCGCCTCGGTGCGCACCCCCACCGACAGCGGCCCGAACGCGGCCCAGTCCAGATACCCGGGCTCCGCACCGAACGTGGCCAGGTACGCTTCCAGATCACTCACGGTGTCATTCTGACACGGTGCGCCGACGGCCGCCCGCGCCCGTCTCAGCCGCCGAAGCGCCGGTCCCGATCCGCGTAGTCGCGGATCGCGCGCAGGAAGTCGACCTCCCGCAGGTCCGGTCCCAGCGCTTCGACGAAGTAGAACTCGCTGTGCGCGGACTGCCACAGCAGGAAGTCGCTCAGCCGCTGCTCCCCCGAGGTGCGGATCACCAGATCGGGATCGGGCTGTCCCCCGGTGTACAGATGCTCGCCGATCTGCTCGGGGGTCAGACTCGCGGCGAGCTTCTCCAGCGTGCCACCCTGTTCGTCGTGCTGCTGGATGATGCTGCGCACGGCATCGACGATCTCGCCCCGCCCGCCGTAGCCGACCGCCAGGTTCACGTGCAGGCCGGTGTTGTCCTTGGTGCGCTCCTGAGCGGATGCCAGGACCCGGGCCAGCTCGGGCGGGAGGCCGTCACTGCGCCCCACGTGCTGGACCCGCCAGTCCCGCACATGCGACAGGCTCTCGGCGAGCTCGGCGATGATCTCGATCAGGTCGGCCAGCTCCTGCCGCTCCCGCTTGCGCAGGTTGTCCAGCGACAGCAGATAGAGCGAGACCACCCGGACGCCGACGTCATCGCACCACTCCAGGAACTCGCGCATCTTCGCCGCCCCGGCCCGGTGTCCCTCGGCCGGCGACGCATAGCCCAGCTGCCGCGCCCAGCGTCGGTTGCCGTCGATCATCATGGCGACGTGCCGCGGCACCGACCCCGGTTCGATCTGCCGACGGAGCCTGCCGATGTACAGCCGATAGAGCGGCCCCTGACCCTGATTCGACCGCGCCGACGTCACCCTCTCACGCTACCGCGCCCGGCTGGGTTCGTCGTATGTTCCCGCCACCGCATGCCTGGCGCCGTAGGCTCGGGAGCGTGAGCCGCCGACCCCGTCCCGCCGATCCCGGACCGCAGCAGCCGGCCCCCGCCGATTCCGGGGCGGAGATGCCTCAGCTCCCCCTGCTGGAAGCAGCCGCCACCGACGCGGGCGGCGAGATCAAGCCCACCTGGCGCGGATGGATCCACGCCGGCACGTTCCCGGTCGCGATCGCGGCGGGCATCGTCCTGATCGTGCTGGCTCAGGGGGCGCCGGCCAAGTGGGCGTGCGCGGTGTTCATGGCCACCTCGCTGCTGCTGTTCGGCAACTCCGCGCTGTATCACCGCTTCAACTGGCAGCCGCGGACCAGGGCGGTGCTCAAGCGGATCGACCACGCGAACATCCTGCTGCTGATCGCCGGCACTTACACGCCGCTGTCGGTGCTGGCCCTGCCGACATCGCAGACCGTGATCCTGCTGTCGATCGTGTGGACGGGCGCGATCCTGGGCATCCTGTTCCGGGTGTTCTGGATCGACGCGCCGCGCTGGCTCTACGTGGCCCTGTACATCGTGCTCGGCTGGGCGGCGGTGATGTACATCGTGCCGCTGTTCCAGGCGAACGCCGCGATGATGGTGCTGGTCGTGATCGGCGGGCTGCTCTACACGCTCGGCGCGGTGGTGTACGCGCTGAAGCGGCCGAACCCGTGGCCGGCCCGCTTCGGCTTCCACGAGATCTTCCACGTGTGCACGGTGCTGGCCTTCCTGTGCCACTGGGCGGCCTCGCTGCTGATCGCGCTGGCGCCGGTCTATCACGCAGGCTGAGCCCCCGCGGACCGGGCAGCCGCTACGGTGCGGGCCTGTCGTCGGCGTCGATGTCCTCGGCGTCGGTCGCGGTGGCCTCCGCCGCCCGCTCCCCCTCGCTCTGCTCGAGGTCGAGCTCTTCGCGCACCTGTGCACGGTAGCGCGCGCGACGGACGCGGCGCATCATGTCCCACAGCAGCAGCACGACGGCGATGGCGAGGAAGGCCACGGCCACGAAGCCCCACGGTCCGGGGGTGACCGTCTCGGCGGGAGGAGCGGTGGGTGTCGGGCTCGGAGTGGCGTCGGCGAGGACCACCAGGGCGGCGAACACAGCGTGCATCGTTCCTCATTCCGCGCGGGAGCGCATAGCCTGGAATCCCAGCCTATTCCCCCGACGGAGCCCGCATGACAACTCAGCAGACGCTCGACGAGCGCTACGGCCGCACCCGGTCGGAACGGGCGCGCGTGGTCCTGTGGACCGTCGTCGGTGCGGTCGCCGTCGCCGCCGTGGGCCTGCTGTCGTGGGCGACCATCGCGAACACGGTCGACGCCGTCGATGCCGTGGCCACCGGCTACCAGGTCGAGGACGCCCGCACGGTCACGCTCGACTTCCAGCTGACCGCACCGGTCGGCTCGCAGATCGTGTGCGTGCTCGAGGCCGACGACACCGACCACGGGATCGTCGGCTGGAAGGTCGTCCAGCTCCCGGCATCCGGCACCCACACCCAGGCGTACAGCGAGACGATCCCCACCGTGGCGGAGGCCACGACGGGTTTGGTGAACAACTGCTGGGTGTCATAAAGTGACCTGCGGAGACAGACGCCCTGGCCAGCTGCCGGGGCGTCTTGGCATATCCCACCGATCGAAGGAGAAGACGTGTCCCCAGACGCTGCGGTGACCTTCCTCACGCAGGAGGCGTACGACCGTCTCGCTGCCGAACTCGAAGAGCTTTCGACCACCGGTCGCGAAGAGATCGCGAAGCGCATCGAGGCGGCGCGCGAAGAGGGCGACCTGAAGGAGAACGGCGGCTACCACGCCGCCAAGGACGAGCAGGGCAAGCAGGAGGCGCGCATCCGCACCCTCCAGCACCTGCTGAAGAACGCAGTGGTGGGCGAGGCTCCGACCAGCAGCGGCGTCGTCGAGCCGGGAACGGTCGTGACCGCGCTGGTCGCCGGCGGCGAAGAGGTCTTCCTGCTGGGCAGCCGCGAGATCGCGGTCGGCAGCGACCTCGACGTCTACAGCGAGGCGTCGCCGCTCGGTTCGGCCATCCTCGGCCTCAAAGAGGGCGAGAAGACCTCGTACACGGCCCCCAACGGCCGCGAGATCGCGGTCGAGGTCGTCCGGGTCGAGACCTACGACGGCTAGCGGCCGGCGCGTCCCGATCAGTCCTGGCCGATCGCGGGGGTGAACCCCGCGTCGCGCAGGGTCTGGATCACGTGCGCGCGATGCTCCGCCCCGCGGGTCTCCACACTCAGCTGGAGGATCACCTCGCTGATCTGCAGGCCCTGGCCGTGCCGCGTGTGCATCGCCTCGATGACGTTCGCGCCGGCCTGCGCGAGCAGCTCGGCCACCTGCGCCAGCTGGCCGGGGCGATCGGGCAGCGGAATGCGCAGCGTCATGTATCGGTCGGATGCCGCGAGCCCGTGCGCGACGACGCGCTGCAGCAGCAGCGGGTCGATGTTGCCACCGGTCAGGATCGTGGCGGTCGTGCCGGCGGGGTGGATCCGGCCGGCCAGGATCGCCGCCACCCCGGCCGCACCCGCGGGCTCGACGACCTGCTTGGCCCGCTCCAGCAGCAGCAGCAGCGCGCGGGCGATGTCATCCTCGGACACCGTCACGATGTCGTCGACGAGATCGCGGATGATCTCGAACGGAAGGTCGCCGGGCCGGGCCACCGCGATGCCGTCGGCGATGGTCGGCGAGGTGGGGATCTCCAGCGGATGGCCCGCTGCCAGTGACGGCGGATAGGCGGCGGAGTTCTCCGCCTGCACCCCGATCACGCGCACCGTGCGACCGGCCGCGGCGGCGCGCGCCTTCAGGGCCGCGGCGACCCCCGCGATCAGTCCGCCGCCGCCGACGCCGACCACGACGGTGTCCAGATCGGGGATGGCGTCCCACAGCTCGAGACCGAGGGTCCCCTGGCCGATGATCACGTCCCGGTGGTCGAACGGGTGGATCAGGACTGCGCCGGTCCGCTCGGCGAACTCGGCGGCCAGCCGCAGCGGCGTCTCCACCGTCGCCCCCTCCAGCACGACCTCGGCGCCATAGCCGCGGGTGGCCAGGAGCTTGGGCACCGGCACACCCAGCGGCATGAAGATCGTGGCGGGGATGCCCAGCTGCTGCGCGGCCAGGGCGACGCCCTGCGCGTGGTTCCCGGCCGACGCGGCCACCACTCCCCGGGAGCGCTCCTGGGCGGTCAGCCGCGACAGCCGGTACGACGCCCCGCGGATCTTGAACGAGCCGGTGCGCTGCAGGTTCTCCAGCTTGAGGTGGACGGGAACCCCCAGCAGATCCGAGAGGGCCAGCGACTGGTCGATCGGGGTCTGGGTGATCACCCCCTGCAGCATCGATGCCGCCTCCTCGAACTCGGCGAGGGTGGGAACGCTCATGCACTGCCCTTCCTGGTGCGTGGCACCGTGCTCCAGATCAGATCCGCGGCCTCGAAGTCGCCGCCGGCCCGCCACCCGCGGCGACTGAGGTAGACCGCCGTCACGTTCAGGAACGCGGCCAGCGGCACGGCGAACAGGGCGCCGGGGATGCCGGCGATCATCGCGCCGCCGGCGACGACCAGCACCACCGCCAATGGATGCACCTTCACCGCCGAGCCCATCAGCAGCGGCTGCAGCACGTGGCCCTCCAGCTGCTGCACGCCCAGCACCACCACCAGCATCCACAGGGCGATCCACCAGCCGTTGTAGACGAGGGCGAGGAAGACGGCGACCGCGCCGGTGACCACCGCACCCACGATCGGGACGAACGAGCCGAGGAAGACCAGCACGCCCACCGGGGCGGCCAGCGGCACGCCGAGCATGAACGCGCCCACGCCGATGCCGACGGCGTCGATCGTGGCCACCAGCAGCTGGGTGCGTGCGTAGTTGACCACCGTGCTCCAGCCGGCACGGCCGGCCCCGTCGACGGCGGGACGGGCCCGGCGCGGGAACAGCCGCACCGTCCAGCGCCAGATGCCGCCGCCGTCGGTGAGCAGGCACAGCAGAATGAAGATGGCAAGCAGCGTACCGGCGCCGATGTGCCCGACGGTGCTGCCGATCGCCAGCGCACCGGACCAGAGCAGCTCGGCCTGCTGCTGCACGATGTGCCAGGCCTGTGCGAGCAGATTGTCGATCTGCGCCTCGGTGATCTGCAGCGGCCCGTCGATGAGCGACTGCCGGAACTGCTGGACGGCCTGCACGGTCCGGTCGCGGACCGAGGCCCACTCGAGACGGATCTGCCACACCGCCACCCACATCAGCCCCGTGACGATGGCCAGCGTCCCCACCACGGACACGATGATCGCCACCCAGCGCGGCACGCGCCGCCGCAGCATCCACGAGAACGCCGGCCACAGCAGCGCGGTGACCAGGATGGCCACCAGCAGCGGGATGACCAGGAGGCTGAGCTGGATGATCAGCCAGATCAGCACCGCGACCGCCGCGGCCACGACCAGCAGCCGCCAGGAGTAGGCCGTCGCCACCCGCAGCCCGCGGGGCACGTCGGCTCCGATCTCGGTGTCCACCGTGCGCTGCATCAGCACATCGCGCAGTCGCGGGCGGGGCGCGCCTGAGGACTCGTCTGCCATGGCGTTCAGTCTATGGCCGCGTCCCCTCCCGTCCGGCGCGCGCGTCGGCCCGGCGGCGCACCGGCTACCGTGGATGCGTGAGAGCGCGCACCGTCATCGCCGTGATCGCCGCCGTCGTGGTCCTGGGCGCCGCCGGCGGCGGTGCGTGGCTGCTGCTGCGGCCGCCGTCGATCGAGGACGCCGCCCACGACTACCTGCGGGCGCTTGAGACCGGCGACACCCGCACGATCGAGGCGATGACCGCGGACGCGCCGATGTCCCCGGCGGACCGCACGACGATGACGGATGCGTTCGCCGGCGCATCCGGTCACATCAGCGCACCGCGGATCGACGGGGCCATCGCGGGCGACGGCAGCGTGCGGGCCTCGGCGACTTTGGCCGGCGAACCGGTCACGATCTTCTTCATGCTGGGCCGCTCCGGGAGCGGCTACCAGGTGACCGGAGACTTCCTGGCGTCACTCACGGTGCAGCCCACGCTCGGCGATGCGGTGCGGGTCGGCCGCGCGACCGTGCCCGCCCGGGCCGCGGCATCCCTGCTGCCCGCCGAGTATCCGATCACGGCCCTGCCCGACGATCTGCTCAGCGGGGCACAGACTGTGGCCGTCACGAACGAGAAGCCGGTCTCGGTGGCGCTGGACGTGGCCTGGGCGCCGGACGCCGCCGCGGTGGCGCAGACCCGGCTGAATGCCTACGAGGACCGCTGCACGGCCGCGGCCGACGCCGTTCCCGCGCACTGCGGACTGCGGGTGCCGTGGGCGGCCGACCTGACCACACTGGAGCGGATCGCCTACCGCATCCAGACCCGGCCGACACTGACACTCGATGCTGCGGCCGGCACGTTCGCCGCGACCGGCGGCGTGATCGTGGCCACCGCGCACGGCACGGATGCGGAGGGGCACTCCGCCGCGTTCACCTATCGCGCCGACGACTGGGCGCTGCGCGGCGAGATCGTCTTCGACGGCGCCGAGATGCAGCTGGCGGTCCGCTAGAACGAGCCGCCGATCCGGTGCAGCCGCTCGATCCGGTCGGCCAGCGGTGGGTGGGTGGAGAACAGCCGCGCCAGGGCGTTCGGCCGCAGCGGGTCGGCGATCCACAGATGCGCCATGGACGTGTTGGCCTTCTGCAGCGGCCGGCCCTGCGTGGCCAGCTTGCCCAGAGCGGATGCCAGCGCCTCCGGATCGCGGGTGGTCATGGCGCTCGTGGCGTCGGCCAGGTACTCGCGCTGGCGCGAGATGGCGGCCTGGACGATTCCGGCCAGCAGCGGCGCGACGATCGCGGCGACGATGCCGAAGATCAGGAAGATCAGCTGCGCCTGTCCCCCGTTGCCGGACCTGCGGCCGCCGCCGAAGAACGTCATCCGCAGCATGATGTCGGCGACCAGGCCCACGGCCACGACGAGGCCGAAGACCAGCATCGACACGCGGATGTCGTAGTTGCGGATGTGGCCCAGCTCGTGGCCGAGCACCCCCTCCAGTTCGCGATCGGTCATGATCTCGAACAGTCCGGTGGTGACGGTGATCGCCGCCTTGTCCGGGTCGCGGCCGGTGGCGAACGCGTTGGGTGCGGCATCCTCGACGACGTACAGGCGCGGCATCGGCGTCCCCGTGGCGATGCAGAGGTTCTCGACCAGGCGGTGATACCGGGGCGCGGACTGCTTGTCGACCTCGAACGCGCCGGACAGCGCGAGCGCCTCACGATCGGCGCTGAAGTACTGCACCGTCGCGTACCCGCCGGCGCCGACCAGGACGAACGCGGTGATCCACCAGTTGTTGCCGGCGAGCCAGCCCGCGAGCGCGCCCAGGGCGCCCAGCAGCAGCACGAATCCGATCAGGATGAACCACGTGTTGCGCTTGTTGCGCGCGATCGCGGTGTACAACGCTCAGCGCTCCTGCGTTTCGACTCGCTTCGCTCGCTCAACGTGGATCCGCGACGCGTCAACGCGGCTGCGCCGCATTGCCCCGTCTCGCATCAGAACTGGACGCGCGGCGGCTCGGCGATCGCCGCACCGTCCACGACCTCGAAGAACTCGCGCTCGTGGAAGCCCAGGTTGCGCGCGAACAGGTTGTTCGGGAACACCTTGACCTTGGTGTTCAGCTCGCGCACGCCGCCGTTGTAGAAGCGGCGAGAGGCCTGGATCTTGTCCTCGGTGTCGACGATGTTCTGCTGCAGCTGGAGGAAGTTCTGGCTCGCCTGCAGCTGCGGGTAGGCCTCGGCGACGGCGAACAGCGACTTCAGCGCCTGCTGCATGTGTCCTTCGGCGACCCCCGCCGCGGCCGGGCCGCCCGCGTTGAGCGTCTCGGCGCGCGCCTGGGTGACGTTCTCGAACACCGCCTTCTCGTGCGCGGCGTACCCCTTCACCGCCTCGATCAGGTTCGGCAGAAGGTCTGCACGTCGCTTCAGCTGGACCGTGATGTCGCTCCACGCCTCATCGACGCGAACGTTCAGCTGGACGAGAGAGTTGTACGTCGCCCACAGATAGATCCCGACGATCAGGATCACTGCGACCACGATGAGTACCGGGATCAACCATTCCATTGCGCGCGGCTCCGTTCGATCTTTCTCATCCTAAACGCGCGCCGCCGACCCGCCGTGTGCGAGGCCCGTTCTCCCAGGCGTTACTCACCGAGCACACGCTGCAGATATGGGTTCTGGAACATCCGCTCCGGATCGAGGCGGTCGCGCAGAGCCACGAAGTCGTCGAACCTCGGGTAGCGCTCGCGCAGCCGTGCCGCATTCAGCGTGTGCATCTTGCCCCAGTGCGGCCGGCCGCCCCGCTCCCACATGATCTGCTCGACGGCCTCGAAGTACGCCGTCGGGTTCTCCCGCCAGTAGCGGTGCACGGCGATGTAGGCGGTGGTGCGTCCGTGCGCGGTCGACATCCACAGCTCGTCGGCAGCGGCCACCCGCACCTCCACCGGGAACGAGATCCGCCAGCCGCGCTCGTCGATGAGCGCGCGCAGCGCGTCGAAGGCCGGACGCAGCTGCTCCAGCGGAAGGGCGTACTCCATCTCGCGGAACCGCACGCCGCGGTGCTGGGTGAACACCCGATCGGATCGCTCGGTGTACTCCCGGTTGCCGGTGAGCCGCACGGCCAGGCGGGAGAAGGGCGGGGTGATGGCCGGGATCACCGCGGCGCCCGCGCAGACCGCGCCGTACACGGCGTTGGACAGCAGCTCCTCGTCGATCCAGCGGCCGACGGCGGGCAGCGGATGCCGCGGTGCGTCGCCGGGCAGCCGGGTGTTGGTCTTCGTCAGCCCCACGTCCGTGTGCGGGAACCAGTAGAACTCGAAGTGGTCGCTCTCCCACGCACGCTGCTCGAGCCCGGCGAGCGTCTCGTCCAGGCGGCCGGGCTGGTCGACCGCGTGCAGGACGAACGCGGGCACGCACTGGAGGGTGACCTCGACCAGGACGCCGAGCGCGCCCAGGCCGAGCGCCACCGCGGGCAGGAGTTCGGTGTTCTGCTGCTCGTCGACCGTGAGCAGCTCGCCGTCCGCGGTCGCCAGCACCGCGCCGACGACCTGCGTGGACAGTCCCCCGAAGCGCACGCCCGTGCCGTGGGTGCCCGTGGAGATCGCGCCGGCGATGGTCTGCCTGTCGATGTCGCCGAGGTTGGCCATCGCCAGCCCGTACGGCTCCAGCAGCGTCGGGATCGCGTGCAGCGGCGTTCCGGCGCGCAGCGTGACCCGCTGCCGCTCCCGGTCGACCCGCACCACACCGGTCAGATCGCGCAGGTCCAGCAGGACGCCGGGCGCGACCGCGATGCCGGAGAAGCTGTGACCGGATCCGACCGCCTTCACGGCGAGCCCGCGCCGGGAGGCTGCCTGGATCGCGCGGCGGACGGCGTCGCTGCTGCCGGGCAGCTCGACCCGCTGCGGCCGGACGTGCACGGAACGCCCCCAGTTGCGCCACTCGCCGCCGGGTCGCGTCACAGGAAGGCCCTTCCCTCGCCGCGGTACGTGGGCACGGCGCCCACGATCCGGTCCCCCTCGATCAGCTGGTACGCGTCCACGCGCTCGGCGAGCTCTCCGCTCTTGGAATGCCGGAACCACACCCGGTCACCCACCCGTAGGCCGCCTGCGTTCTCGCCCTGCAGCGGTGTCTGCACCTCGCCGGCCCCCTCGCGCCCGAGCGTGTGCAGTCCGGCCGGCCAGACCGGCAGGGGCTGCCGGGAGGCCACCGGCGGGCCGGAGGCGATCCATCCGCCGCCGAGCACGGTGACGATGTCGGCGGCGGGCTTGCGCACCACCTCGAGCGCGAATGCCGCCGCCGGCGCGAGCGCGAATCCGCGGTACCGGTCGAACAGGTGCCCGGCCAGCAGGCCGCTGCCGGCGGTGATCTCGGTGACGGACTGATCGGATGCGGTCAGCTCGAGGGAGCCGGTGCCGCCGCCGTTGACGAACTCCAGCGGCGCGATGTCGCGCAGCCGCGCGACGATCGCGCCCCGACGGACGAGCAGCTCCTCCCCCGAGCGACGCTGCATCCAGCGGATCACGGGATCGGAGGCGCCCTCCTTGTCGGGCTGACCGGCGATCTGCGCCTCGTACATCATCAGGCCGACCAGTGCGAAGCCGTCGCGCGCCACGATCGCCTGCGCGAGGGAGGCCACCTCGGCCACGTCGTGCACCGGCGACCGCCGGACCCCGATGTGGCCGAGCCCGGGGGCGCGCCAGGACGCGTCGGCGTCGATGCACAGCCGGATGCGCTCCCGCGCACCCGGGGCCGCGATCGCGTCGACGAGGTCGAGCTGGTCGATCGAGTCGACCATGAGCGTGATGTGCGCCGCCGCGACCGGATCGGCAGCGAGCCGGGCCAGCGCCGCGCGGTCGGCGGTCGGATAGCCGACCACCACGTCGGTGTGCCCGGTCTCAACCAGCCACAGCGCCTCAGGCAGCGTGAACGCGAGGATGCCCTGATAGCCGGGGACGGCCAGCGTCGCATCGATCACCTCGCGCACCCGCACCGACTTGCTGGCCACCCGGATCGGCACGCCGCCGGCGCGCACGACCATGTCCAGTGCGTTGTACCGCAGCGCGTCGGTGCTGATCGCGGCCAGCGGCCCGGACAGGCCGGCCACAGCATCCGTCATCCCCTGCCAGTAGGCGCCGGAATCGGCGCCTGGCCGTCGCGATCGGGGTCGTGACGGGGCCAGCAGGTCGAGGCTCATCGGTTCGGGCTCCTTCGCGTCGACGACGCGTATCAGTATAGGTCGCGCGGGAATCACAGCCCGTGCCCAGCGGCCGCGAACTACCATGGAGGCAGCTGATGAGCGCTCGCGACGCGTCGAGTCCCCAGCTCGATGAGCGCCCGTTCCCCAGACGGTGCCGCGTCGCCTGCGCCTTCAGCTCCGGTGGGTGCCGCGAGGTCTCGTTCTTCATCCGAACACTCGCGGCACCCACCCACGTTGACGCTCGTCGCGTCGGCGATCCCCGACACCCCGCCGGGCCACTCCCCAGTCGTCTGCCCGGCGGTTCTCGGTGCCTTCGCCGCCGCGTCCCCAGCGCGTCGAGCGGATCTTACTGTATCCGATCCGTGTCCCCCATTTGGGGGACAGATGCGCTTCTTGAGGAAATCTGAAGGTTGGGGCGAGGAGCTGTCCTCGCAGTCGGCCTCCATCGACGACCGGTTGCGACCGGTGTCATACGCAGATGTGACCCGCTCGCGGACGCGCGTGTCTGCGAGCGGGCCACCGACTCAGTGCCGCATAGCCCTTCCGGGCCCGGCGTTACTTCGCGGGAGGCATCAGCACCGAATCGATCAGGTAGACGGTGGCGTTCGCGGTATGCACGCCCCCGCAGATGACCTTCGCGTCGCCGACCATCATGTCGTCGCCACTGCCGGTCACGGTGACGTCCTGACCCTCGACGGTCTTGTGTGAGCCGTCGATGCTCGACGGCGGGATCTGGCCGGGCACCACATGGTAGGTGAGGATCTTCGTCAGCGTGGCGTCATCGGTCTTCAGGCTGTCGATGGTTGCGGCGGGGATCTTCGCGAACGCGTCGTCGACAGGCGCGAACACGGTGAACTCGGAGCCGTTGAGTGTGTCGACGAGATTCACCTTCGGGTTCAGCTTGCCGCTGACCGCTGCGACGAGGGTCGTCAGCAGCGGATTGTTGGATGCCGCGACCGCGACGGGATCCTGCGACATCCCCTGGATCGACCCGGCGCCGTCGGGCACCTTCGACGCGTAGCCGGCGCACCCGGGTCCGACGAGATCGGCTGCGGGGTCCATCGCCGAGGGCTGGGACGCGGCCGGCTGCGAGGCCGATGGCTGGTCTGCGCTCGGCGTGTCGCTTCCTGAGTTCATCGCGCAGCCGCTGAGCGCCACGGCCGCGCCGATCACCAGCGGAACGGCCAGGTACATCTTCTTACGGAACATCTCGTCCTCCTCGAGTGCTGCCCAGAGCAGTGCTCCGGCATCCTTCACCTGTTCGCGGCCGGTCGCCGAACGGATTGGAACGGGCACGGGGCAAACCGTCCGGGCGTCGGCGCCGAACAAGCGCCAGACGAAGGAGCGCAGATGGAACTGATCATCATCGGACTGCTCGGGGGCCTGATCACCGGGATCTCGCCGTGCATCCTGCCCGTGCTGCCGGTCATCTTCCTGACCGGCGGCGCCCAATCGGCACGGTTCGAGGACGACCCGGCGCCGGCACCGCGGTCACGCCCGTACTTCGTCATCCTGGGCCTGGTCACGAGCTTCACGCTTGTGACGCTCGCCGGTTCGCTGATCCTCGGGCTGCTGCACCTGCCGCAGGACGTCATCCGCTGGGTGGGGATCGGAGTGCTCGTCGTGATCGGCGTGGGCCTGATCGTTCCGCGGGTCGAGCAGCTCATCGAACGACCATTCCAGCGCCTCGCGCGGCGCAAGGATGTCGCGAACACCGGCCGGGGCTACGGCGTCGGCCTCGCGCTCGGTGCAGTGTTCGTGCCGTGCGCGGGTCCCGTACTCGCGGCGATCATCGTCGCCGGGTCCACCGGCCGCATCGGCTGGGGCACCGTGCTGCTCACCGCATCCTTCGCCGTCGGCGTTGCGGTGCCGCTTCTCGTGTTCGCCCTCGCCGGACGGGGGCTCACCGAACGCATCCGCGCGTTCCGCTCGCACGAGCACGGGCTGCGCATCGCCGCCGGCATCGCAATGATCGCGCTCGCCGCCGGGTTGGCGTTCAACCTGCCACAGTCGCTGCAGCGGCTGGTGCCCGACTACACCGCCCAACTGCAGCGATCGCTCACCGACAACCCCGGTGCGCAGCGCGCGCTGCAGCTGGGCGGGTTGGTGAACGATGAGAACAAGGACCTCTCCAAGTGCACCGCGAACGCCGACCATCTGCAATCGTGTGGCACCGCCCCATCATTGAAGGGGATCACGGGGTGGCTGAACACCCCGGACGGGGCAGCCGTCGACCTCGCCGACGAGCGCGGGAAGGTCGTGCTCGTCGACTTCTGGGCGTACGCGTGCATCAACTGCCAGCGCAGCATCCCGCACGTCGTCGCCTGGGACGAGGCGTACCGGGACCTGGGACTGGAGGTAATCGGCGTGCACTCGCCGGAGTACGCGTTCGAGAAGGATGCCGGCAACGTCGCCGCCGGGGCGAAGGGCTTCGGCATCACCTACCCCGTCGCCCTCGACGACAACCTCGCGACGTGGACCAACTACCGCAACCGGTACTGGCCGGCGGACTACCTGATCGATGCGACCGGGGCTGTTCGGCACATCGGCTTCGGCGAAGGCGACTACGCGCAGACCGAGCAGATGATCCGGCAGCTGCTGACCGACGCGAACCCCGCAGTGACGCTTCCTGCACCCACGGAGGTCGCCGACCTGACTCCGAAAGCAGGATCCACCACGCCCGAGACGTTCCTCGGGTTCTCCAAGCAGCGCAACTTCGCCGGTTCCGCCTATCCGGACGGCGCCTCGACGTTCCACCTGCCCGGCACGCAGCCTGCCGACACGTTCGCGCTCGACGGGAGCTGGACCATCGGATCGCAATCCGCGACCCCGACGGAGGGAACCGGTCGCATGCGGTTGCGGTACCACGCAGGCACCGTGCGGATGGTGCTCGGCGGCACCGGGACGGTGAAGGTGCGGCAGGACGGCGGATCCTGGCGGGATGTCGACGTCTCGGGCGTGCCGCGCTCATACGCCGTCGTGACCGCAGGTGACCGATCTGACGCGACGCTCGAGGTGCAGGTGCCGGCGGGCGTGGACGTCTATTCGTTCACCTTCGGGTAGCCGGTGCACGGCTGCGGGAGGGCGTGCGGCATGCTGGTGGATATGGTGATCGACGGAATGGACTTGCCGGAAGACGGCGCCGAGCCCGTCGACGTCGCCGGGAACCTCATCCGCCGCGCGGCTGACGGTGACCGCGCCGCCTTCGCCGAACTGTACGACATGCTCTCCGCACGCGTCTTCGGGCTCATCCTGCGGGTGCTCGTCGACCGCGCTCAGAGCGAAGAGGTGCTCCAGGAGGTGTTCCTGGAGGTCTGGCAATCCGCAGGACGGTTCGCTCCGAACAAGGGGCACGGGCGGTCGTGGCTGCTCACCATCGCTCACCGCAGGGCGATCGACCGGGTGCGCTCGTCGCAAGCCAGCAGCGACCGCGACATCCGGGCGGGGTTCCGCGACCTCGCCTCGGCGCCCGCCGGGGTCGCCGAGCAGGTCGAGCTGCGGATCGAGTCGCAGCGCGTGGCGAGTGCGCTGCGGCAGCTGCCGGACAACCAGCGCGAGGCGATCACGCTGGCGTACTACGGGGGATATTCGCAGAGCGAGATCGCGGCCCTGACGGGATCTCCGCTGGGAACGGTGAAGACCCGCATGCGAGATGGATTGACACGACTTCGAGTGGAGATGGGGGTGACACGGTGACCGAAGAAGAGTTCGCGCAGCTCTCGGCCGGCGCCGCTCTCGGCGCGTTGAGCGCCGACGACTTGCGCGCTTATCGCGCGGCCCTGGCCGAGCACCCGGAGTGGGCCGCACAGGCGGATGAAGACGCCGAGGCCGCCGCGGGGCTCGCCGAGGTCGGCGATGAGGTCGCACCTCCCCCCGCGCTGCGGGAGGTCATCCTCGCCCGCATCGACGACGTACCGCAGGGGATCGCAGAGGACGAGCCGACGAGCCCCGTCACCGGCGGTCGCAGTGACCAGCACGGTGCAGCCGCGCCGGGACACCGGCGGCGGGGACGTCGCCGCAGGTGGTTCGCACTCGCGGCATCCCTCGTCCTTCTGGCCGGCATCGGCACCGCGACCGTGATCGTTTCGCAACAGGCGAATCAGCCGGCGGCCGTGGTCGCGCTGAACCGCATCGAGGCCGCTCCCGACGCGCAGCAGGCGACCGCCGATGTCGATGGCGGCGGTCCAGCCACCCTGCACTGGTCAGCGTCGGCCGGAGAGGCGGTTCTGGTCACCGGCGAGCTGCCGCAGCTCACCGACGGCAAGACGTTCGAACTCTGGTACATCCGCGATGAGGCCCCGATCCCCGCCGGCACGTTCGACGCCACCGGCACCACCACCTCGGCCCTCCTGAACGATGGCATGCAACCCGGCGACGTCATCGCCGTCACCGTGGAGCGCGCCGGCGGATCGCCCACCGGAGAGCCTACGACGCAGCCGATCCTTACGATCCCGACCGCCTGAGAGCGCTGATGCACCTCCGGAAGTCGCCGTCCTCCGCGAGATGACAGATTCAGTGGCCGGCGTGCGGATCGTGGGATCCGGCAGGAAGCTGACCGCTGTGCGCCGCGGTGTCAGCCGTAGACAGCGCGGGAGTCACCAGCGCCGCCACGAGGATGGCACCGGCAACCGTGCCGACCGTCGTGGTCCATGACCTGGAGCGTCCCGGTGCCGGGTCCTTCCTCCGTGCGGAGACGCACGCCGCGGCCGTTGCGAGCACGAGAGCTGCCGCGACGGCGACGGGCGCGCAGCCGACGGCGAGCGCGGCGGCCGCCAGCGCGATGCCTCCGACCGCACCGGCCACCTTCGTCCGGGGCACGACGATGCGCCCCGCACGAAGGCTCGCCGCGCCCCACACCAGCTCCCCTGCTCCCAGGAGCAGAAGCAGTACCACGACGACGATCGCCGGCGCGGGAGCACTGCCCGCGACGATCGAGGCTCCGAGAGCGATGTGGACAAGGCCGGCGCCCCAGGCGAAGAGCGCCGGCCACGTGGATGAAAATGCCCGCATGCGTTCAGGCGACCACCGGGCGGCCGCTGTCGCGTTCGGCTCCGAGCCCGACTGCCAGCAGCAGGATCGCGCTCGCCAGATGCAGGAAGTGGTCGAACGTGTTCAGCGCGAGGATGTTGGCCGCCGTGCCGACCAGGAAGAACCCGACGATCCCCAGCAGCAGGTACGCCGCGCCGATCACGGTGTTGGTCACTTTGGCGGCCTTCACCGAGACGAGGCCGAAGATGACGAGCGCCGCGCCGATCAGCAGATGGGCCACGTTGTGCAGCGGGTTCACCATGAAGATGCCCAGCAGCATCCCGCCCTTGGTGGCCAGGAACCCGACTCCGCCGGTGACAGCGAAACCCAGAAGCCCGACGAGCAGGTAGACGGCACCGAAGATCACGGCGATCAGACGGTTGGGTGACGTGCGCATGGTTCTCTCCAATTTCTGCGACGGATGCCGCTCAGTCAGAGATTCGGAGCCTTCCGCAGAATGGATGCCAAGATCACGCGATATGACTGGATGTCAGTCGGGCATAGACGACGATGTTGTCCACGTAGTGGCCGATGCTGTGGTTGAAGTCGCCACCGCACGTGATCAGTCGCAGTTCGGCGCGATCGGTGTTCCCGTAGACCTGCAGCGTGGGGAAGGCATCCTTGGGATATTCGGAGACCCGCTGGGCGGTGAAGACGGCCACGGTTCCGTCCGCTCGCGTGACGGAGATGTGGTCGCCGCGACGGATGTCGCCGAGCCGATAGAACACGGATCGCCCGCTCGGTGCATCAACGTGCCCGAGGATGACTGCCGGGCCCAGCTCACCGGGCGTCGGTGACCCCTTGTACCACCCGGCGGGCTGCGATGTTCCCAGCGGCGGGACCTGCACGCTGCCGTCCTGGTTCTGGCCGAGGGTCATCAAGGAGGAGTCGACGCCGATCGCCGGAATCGTGAGGCGTGTCGGGTGCGACTTGGCCAGGATGGGACCCGTGATCGGTGCCGGAACGGGAGCCGGCGCCGCCGTGGGCGTCACCGAGGGTGTCGGCTGGTGTGCCGGAGACTCCGCAATCGCCGAAGGGCGCGGCGGGGGCGGGTTTCCCCAGATCCCCGCCCCGATCACGACGGTGCCTCCTGCCGCGAGCAGAATCGCCACCGTGGCCGCCACAAGGCGGCCACGGCGGCGATCGTCGGGGATCAGACGCACGTCACTGTTCCCGGATCATCCTGCGCCGCACGTAGAAGGCTCCCCCCGCTGCCAGCAGCAGTCCGCCTCCGATACCCACCAGGCCGAGGTTCGCCCCGGCAGATGTTCCTCCACCGCCGGTCTGTGCGCCACCCTTGGGCATGGCGCCCATCTGGGTGTCCTGCAGGGCACCACACAGTGCAGGCGAGGTCGCCGCCAGTGGAAGCGTGGGAACGAGGTTGCTCTTCTCACCCTGTGCCTTCTCGCTCAGCGTGCTCGGATCGAGGCCGTGGACGACCACAACGGCGGTCCCCGCCTGGAGCGCGGCGACCGTGTCGGCATTCATCGTGAAGGTGCGGTCGTAGGTGTAGCTGTCACCCTGGCCCGCGACCTTCAGGTCCGTGGCCGCCGACTTGTCGGTGGCGCCGCTGGTCGACAGCGTCGTTCCGATCATCCCGTAAGCCGGCTGTCCCTCGACCGTATCGACGACGTCGTCGCCGTTCTTGTCAGCCGAGGGCGCGGGACACGTCCCCTGCCCACCGATGTGGATGTGCTGAACGTGCGGATACGGATCGCCGTCGAACGTCTCGGCGAGGCCACTGACCTTCATCGTCACGGTCGCCTTGTCCCCGGTTCCGGTGATCATCACCGTTCCGGTCGCATTGCTGTTGTTCATCTCGCCCAGTTCGGCCTGATACGACCAACTGTCCGAATCGGCAGCCATGGCCGGGGCCGCCGCCAAGAGCGCACTCCCCAAGCCCAGCGCCGGCACGAGCAGAATAGCGGCCTTCTTCATCTTCATCGTCAGACTCCTTCTGATCGACTTCTGTGTGCCGAATTCGGCCCACAATGACTGCTTCGAAGCGATGGCGGAATCGGATGGGTGACATCCCGCTAAGACCCAGCGCTCTCGACAGCGCTGGCCGGGCACACCGGAAGAAACGGTTGCAGAAGTGCCCCCGCTGGGACTCGAACCCAGACTGCGGCGATTTTAAGTCGCCTGCCTCTGCCGATTGGGCTACGGGGGCGCGTGCTCAGGCTACCGGGCACGCAGCGCGCTCCGGCGCACGCCGAATGCACGAGACCCCCGCACCGGTCACCGGCACGGGGGTCTGGAGCGCGGAGCGCTCAGGCCGAAGCCGAGGCCTTCTTGGCGGCGGCATCCTTCTTCGGCGCAGCGTCCTTCTTCGGAGCGGAGTCCTTCGCCGGTGCGGCCTCGGCCGGCTGCGGCGGACGCGGACGGGCCGCGAACTTCTCGAATCCGGCGCGCGGGGTCTGCAGCGCCTGCAGGCTCACGAGGTCTCGACCGAGCCACAGGTTGTTCCACCAGCCCCACAGGACCCGCCACTTGCGCTCCCAGGTCGGCATGGCCAGACCGTGGTAGCCGCGGTGCGCGACCCAGGCGACGAACCCCTTCAGGGCGAAGTTGCCGGACTGGAAGACGCCGTCGTACAGCCCGAGGCCGGCGACTGCGCCGAGGTTCTTGTGGAAGTACTCCTTCGGAACCTCGCCGCGCAGCACCGCGACGATGTTCTTGGCCATGAGCTTGGCCTGCCGCACGGCATGCTGCGCGTTGGGCACGCAGTACCCGCCTACTCCGCCTCCGCTGAGGTCGGGCACAGCGGCCACGTCGCCGGCGGCCCAGGCGCCCTCGACTGCCTCCTCGGGCGTGCCCACGCGCAGGTCGGCGCGGGTGCGGATGCGCCCGCGCTCCTCGACCGGCAGGTCGCCGCCGCGCACGACGACGGGGTTGGCCATCACGCCGGCCGTCCACACGATGAGGTCCGACGGCAGAGTCTCGCCGGTGGACAGCTCGACGTTGCCGTCGATCGCGCTGGTCACCTGGGTGTCCAGGTGCACGTATGCGCCGCGCTTGGCGAGGTCCTTCAGCACCCACTCGCTGGTCTTCAGCGACACCTCGGGCATGATCCGGCCCATCGCCTCGATCAGGTGGAAGTGGGTGTCGTCGAAGGAGAGCTGCGGGTAGTACTCGAGCAGACCGGAGGCCAGCGAGCGCAGCTCGCCGAACGCCTCGATGCCGGCGAATCCGCCGCCCACGACGATGACCGTCAGCAGTCGATCGCGCTCGGGGCCGGCCGGCATCGCGGCGGCACGGTCGAAGTTCGACATCAGCCGGTCGCGCACGTAGACGGCCTCTTCGATCGACTTCAGGCCGATCGCGTTGTCGGCGATGCCCGGGATCGGGAAGGTGCGTGAGACCGCACCGGCGGTGACGACGATCTGGTCGTACGCGTGCTCCCAGGTCTGGCCGTCCGGCCCGGTGATGGTGGCGGTCTTGCTCGCGTGGTCGATTCCGGTCACCGAGGCCGTGATCACCGTGGTGTGCTCCAGGTGGCGGCGGTGGGCGACGACGGCCTCGCGTGGCTCGATCGAGCCGGCGGCCACCTCGGGCAGGAACGGCTGGTACGTCAGATACGGCAGCGGGTCGACCATCGTGACCTCTGCCTCGCCCTTGCGGAGGTGCTTCTCGAGCTTCCAGGCGGTGTAGAAGCCGGCGTACCCCCCGCCGACGATGAGGATCCGGGGGACAGAGGTCACGGCGGTGTTCACGGTGTGGAGAACTCCTAGAGGATCAGCGGCGGGGCGTGCGAGTGGCGCGCGCCGAACGGATGCGTCGGGCAGCTGCGGTGACGCCGAGCGCTACAAGTATAGCGGGCAGTGTCAGCGCGATCAGCGGGACGCTTCCGTACAGAACCCGTTCCCGGCTGGGCACCAGCGGTGAGACGGCGCGCGTGACCGCATCCGCACGCGGAAGCGGGGTGACCGCGACCGGCGTCTCGCTGGGCTGCGGCTGGTCGGCGACGGGGGCACGGCGATACACGCGGATCCAGTCCTTGAGGTCGCCCATCGGGTTCTCCGACACCTGCGGGACGCGGGCGGCGACCGCGGCCGCGGCATCCACCAGCCCGAATCCGTAGAGCGGGCTGGGCAGACTCGTCACCCCCGGCGGGCGGCTGGCGGTCTTGATGATCCGCTCGATCACGTTCGCGGCGTCCAGGTCCGGATGCGCGGCGCGCACGAGCGCGACCACCCCGGCGACGATCGGCGCGGCGCCGCTGGTGCCCTTCCACGTCACCAGCTGCCCATCCGCCGACACCCCGAGCAGGCCCTCGCTGGCCGCGGACACGCCGATCGTGATGCCCTGAGTGGATGCCTCGACGCTGGCGTGGCCGGACGGGTCCACGCCGGCGACGGTGAGCACTCCCGGGATCGTGGCGGGGGCGCCCACCCGCGTCGTCCCGTTGCCGCGGTTGCCGGCGGCCACGACGACGACCACATCGTGGTCGAACGCGTACTCGAACGCGTCGTCCCAGCTGCGATCCCAGTCCAGGGTGTTGGTGGTGAACGACAGGTTGATGACATCCGCCCCGTGATCGACCGCCCATCGCATCGCCTTGGCGACCTGTTCGGCGAACGGGACCTGTGAGCTCGCCCCGAAGCCGACCGAGATCGACAGCAGATCCGCCTCGGGCGCGACGCCGATCATCGCGTCCTCATCGCCGTCGTCACGCGCGGCCGCCAGCGAGGCCACCCAGCTGCCGTGGTTCGGATCCACCGCCCCCACGGCGGTGCGTCCGTCGGCGCTGCCCGCACCCGAGACATCGGTGCCGTCCACGACGGCCGGGTCGAGCTGCGGGCCATGCCCCACACCGGTGTCGATGATGGCGATCCGCTCCCCCGCCCCGCGCGTGGTCTTCCACGCGCGCTCGATGCCGTAGTCGCTCAGCCAGTACTCCTGCGAGCGGATCGTGGGCTCTGGTGTCTCGCTCGGCTCCGGGGCCGGGACGGCTGCGGCGGTGCCCGCGAATACGACGAACGCGCCCGCCAGCACGACGATCAGCAGGCGCTTCACCCGCGGTCCCCCGCGCGTCCCGCCGCGGCCGACAGCAGAGGCCCCGGCTGCGCGCAGGCGCAGCGCTCGGGCGACCAGCCGGAGCGGGCAAGCGCCGCATCCCCGATCGGGTTGACGCCCGGTCCGGCCGCGAGAGCGTGTCCGGAAAGCGCGTGCAGGCACTTGACCCGGGTGGGCATGCCGCCGGCCGACACGCCGTCGATCTCGGGCACCTCGCCGTACACGGCGCGATCCGCCAGGTACGCGGCGTGCGCCCGGCGGTAGGCGTCGGCGACCTCGTCGTCGTCGAGCAGTTCGGCCAGCTCGGGCATCTCGTGCTCGGCCTCCAGTCGCGACATCGCGGCCGTGGCGGCCGGGTGGGTGAGGTAGTAGAACGTCGGGAACGGGGTCCCGTCCGGCAGTCGCGGTGCGGTGGCCACCACCGTGGGGTTGCCGCACACGCATCGGGCCGCCACCCCGACCACACCGCGCGCGGGACGACCGAGCTGGGCGCGCAGCACGGCGAGATCGGTGTCGGTCACGGCGTCGAAGGGCGGGGTCGTCACGTCTCCCAGGCTATCGGCGCCCGCTGGGACGGCGCTGATCGGGACGGCGCTGATGGAGACGGCGCTGATGGGGATGCCGCCTCAGTGCGAGTCCTGCGGCCCGACGGCGGTCCGCGCCAATCCGGCCTGCGCGACCGAGCGCACCAGCTGCGACATCCAATCGGTGTCGGTCGCTTCGACGGCGTCGCTGACCGGCGCCTTCTCGCGTGGGATGTCGGAGGTGGGCAGATCGTCGTCGACGAGGTAGACCACCTCGCCCGGCTTGACGTAGTACAGCCGCTCCCGCGCCTGCGCGGTGATGTAGGCCGGGTCCTTGTACCGCTCACGCTGGCGCTGCAGGTCGGCGACCTCGTCCTTGGTGAGCTGGACCGACTCGCGCAGGGCGGCGATCTGCTGGCGCTGGCCGACCGCGGTGCTGATCGTCGGCACGAGCACGAATACGGCGAGCACCACCAGTCCGAGCATGATCACGGTGAAGCCGGACAGGCGGGATCCCGCCATCCAGCCGCGCACGTCGACGCGGCGCCGTGCGGCGGCCGTCTCTTCCCGTGCCGGCGCCGGGCGGGAAGCAGAGGAGAGGGGGGCGGGTCTCTTGGCCACGACTCCCCCTCTCGTTCGCGTCGCCGTCAGCTGGTGAAGCGCGGGAAGGCTGCGCGGCCGATGAACTCCGCCGCATCGCCCAGCTCTTCCTCGATGCGCAGAAGCTGATTGTATTTCGCCACACGCTCGCTGCGGGCGGGCGCGCCGGACTTGATCTGACCCGCGTTGACGGCGACCACGAGATCGGCGATGGTGGTGTCCTCGGTCTCGCCGGACCGGTGCGAGAACATCGCCGTGTATCCGGAGCGATGGGCCAGGTCGACGGCATCAAGGGTCTCGGAGAGCGTGCCGATCTGGTTCACCTTCACCAGCAGTGAGTTGGCCACCCCCAGGCCGATGCCCTTCGCCAGGCGCTCGGGGTTGGTGACGAACAGGTCGTCGCCGACCAGCTGCGTCTTCCCGCCGAGCCGGTCGGTGAGCAGCTTCCAGTCGTCCCACGCGTCCTCGGCCAGGGCGTCCTCGATCGTGACGATCGGGTAGGCGTCCACCAGATCGGCGTAGTAGTCGATCAGCTCCGGGCCGGTCCAGTCCTTCTGGTCGAGGCGGTACACCCCGTTGTCGTAGAACTCGGTGGCCGCGGCATCCAGCCCCAGCGCGATATCTCGCCCGGGCGTGAAGCCGGCCTTCTCGATGGCCGTGATCAGGAAGTCGAGGCCCTCGCGGTTGTTGGGCAGGTCGGGGGCGAAGCCGCCCTCGTCGCCGAGGCCGGTGGCGAACCCGGCCGCCTTCAGCTCGCCCTTCAGGACGTGGTAGGTTTCGGTGCCCCAGCGCAGCGCCTCGGAGAAGTCGGCGGCGCCGATCGGGGCGAGGAAGAACTCCTGCATGTCGATGCCGTTGTCGGCGTGCGCGCCGCCGTTGATGACGTTGAACAGCGGCACCGGCAGCACGTGCGCGTTCGGGCCGCCCAGGTAGCGGAACAGCGGCAGATCGGCACTGTCGGCGGCGGCCTTGGCCACGGCCAGGCTCACGCCGAGGATGGCGTTGGCGCCGGTGCGCGACTTGTTCTCGGTGCCGTCGGTCGAGATGAGGATCTCATCGACGATGCGCTGCTCGCTGGCCTCGGTGCCCTCCACCGCGGGGCCGAGCTCGTCGATCACCGCGGCGACGGCCTTGCGCACGCCCTTGCCGCCGTACCGGCCCTTGTCGCCGTCACGCAGCTCGTACGCCTCGAACGCGCCGGTGGAGGCGCCGGACGGGACGGCCGCGCGCTGGACGATGCCGTCGTCCAGCAGCACCTCCACCTCGACGGTCGGGTTTCCGCGCGAATCCAGGATCTCGCGCGCGTTCACAGCCTCGATAAGTGCCACAGGGACTCCTTGCATGATGGGAGGTGCAATCTCGGAGCATCGTCGGTCCGAGGTCGAGTCTAGCGAGGCGGTGCAGGTCACCCCAGGCTGGCGCGCACCTTCTCGACCACCGCGGCGATGCGGCGCTCGCGGGTGGCCTGCTGCTTGGCCTCGACGACCGAGCGCACGTGCTCCTTGCGGTGGGTGAAGGCCAGGGCATCGAAGCCGGCGCGCAGCGCGGGGTCGGCATCCAGCGCCGCGGCGAGGTCGTCGGGCACCTCGACGACGCGGTCCGCGGTGTCCAGTTCGATGACCGCATCCACCGTCTGGCCGATCTCGACGCCGAGCTCGGCCCGCGCGGCCTTCGACATGCCGATCAGGTTGTGCCCGCCCATCACGCCGAGTCGGAGCAGGGCCGTGCGCCCGCCGATGGTGACCCGCACGGCGGCACGCCGGCCGCCGCCGAGCTCCTCGACCTGCTCGTCGGTCAGTTCGATCGCGGTCGCCGGTCCGTGCGGTTCCAGCACGGTGTTCAGATGCAGAGCCATGCTCCGATCCTCTCCCGAACCAGCGGTGTCTGTCACCCCATCGGCGGCTGCGGGCGGCCGGGGGCGGATGCCGCTCGCTCGCGCAGCGCGTTCAGCAGCCCAGCGGCGGTGGCGGCATCGTCGACGGTGACCACGAACACCCGGCCCCCGCCGTGGACCACCTGCAGCGCCTGGCCGGTGCGCAGCACGATGCCCCGGCGCCCGTCGACGGCGATCCGCCAGCCCCATCCGCCGAACTCGGCGAACGGCGAGACGGTGACGACCTCGGCCTTCTCGATGCTCTCCAGCCGGATGCGGGTGGTCGGCCAGCCGAGGACCGAGCGCACGCGCAGCCCCTCCGCCGACACGCGCACCCGGAACGCCACGCCGGCCGCGGCGGCCACGATCAGCAGGAGCGTCGTGCCGATCATGATCCACATCGCGCGCGGATCGCCGATGGCCACGACGGCGGCCGTGCCGATCAGCATCAGGACGAGGGCGATGCCGAGGACGATCTGCCCGCTGCGGGCCATCGCCACGCTCCCGTACCACACGGCCCGCTCGTCTCCGGCCAGCGGCAGGGGTGCGGCATCCGTGTCCGCGCCCGCCGGGCCCGCGGGGACGGCGGGCTGCAGGAACCAGCCGAGCACACCGAGGGCGAGCATGAGACCGAGTCCGGCGAAGACCCACGGCGTGATGTCGGGCGCGTCGGCGGCATCGGCGAGCCCGCGCTGCACGCCGACGCTCACCAGCGTGGTCACCGACATCATGCCGGACAGGCCCAGGCTCAGGGCGCCGAGGAAGCGCGCGGTCGGCGACCACTGCGGCCCGTCCGGGGAGCGGGGCGGAATCCGGTGCGAGAGGAGCACCAGCACCGCGATCAGCACGATGGCGACCGCCGGAACGCCGAATCCGATCGCCGGGTACGTCCATGCCGGGCCGAAGCCGTCCGGCGCCGCTCCGCCCGACCAGTGCGTGGCCGCCGGGTCGGGCAGCTGGGGCAGCCAGATCAGGACCACCAGGGTGGACAGCACCGTGATCACCGCGGGCAGCACCACCCCCACCCAGATGAAGGCACGGCGGGCGCGGCGGATCTCGGGGGTCATAGGCGGGTCTCCTTCACGAGGGCGGCAAGGGTGGTCGGCGACAGTCCGAGGGCGACGCCCCGGACCACGAGGGCGCGGATGTCGTCGGCGAGTTCGGCCAGCGGCGCGGCGGCATCGGTGACCAGCACGCCGCGCCCGCGCCGGATGTCGACCAGCCCCTCGTCGCGCAGCAGCTGGTAGGCGCGCAGCACCGTGTGCACGTTGACCCGGAGGGATGCCGCGACCTCGCGCGCGGCGGGGAGCCGGTCGCCGGCGCGCAGCCGGCCGGCGGCGATCTCTGCGCGCACGGACGCGGCGACCTGATCGAACAGAGCCGCGTCGCTGGCGGGGTCGATGCGGATGAGCACCGCATTATTCTATTACAGCTAGAACAACCGCGCACGCACGAAGTGCGAGCGGCCGGCGGATCCGGCACACTGGCGACCATGACCCCGCGACGCCTCGCCCTGATCATGAGCCTGTGGATCCCCAACCTGTGCAGCGGCATCCGCGTGCGCCGGTTCGCGGATGACTGGACCAGCGCCACGGTCGAGCTGCACGTGAACCCGATCACCCGCAACTACGTGAAGACCGCGTTCGGCGGATCGATGTCGGCGATGACCGACCCGTACTTCTTCATGCTCGTGATGCACCAGATCGGCCGCGACTACGTGGTCTGGGACACGAAGGGCGAGATCGAGTTCCGAAAGCCCGGCCGCGGCGTGCTCACCGCCCGGTTCGAGGTGCCGCCGGCCAAGATCGCCGAACTGCGTGAGCGGGCGCACGGCGGCGCCAAGGTGCTGGAGTGGTTCGAGACCGACATCACCGACGCCGAAGGCGACGTGGTCGCCCACGTGCGCCGCGAGGTGTACGTGCGCGAGAAGCGCCGGGTCACCGAGGCGCGATCCTAGCTCGGGGACCGATCGCATCGGTAGCGCGAGGCCGTGAACCCGAGCACCCTGCGGAAGTCGCTGGCCAGGTGCGCCTGATCGGCGTAGCCGAGTTCCGCGGCGATCCCGGCCAGCGGCTCGTCCGGATGCTCGCGCACCCGCCAGCCGCGCCTCACTTGTGCGGGCGCCCACCTGTTCGTTCAGCCAGGCACCCAGGCGAGCGGATGCTGCGGCCGCCCCACCCGGCATGACGGCGCGGATGCGCGCCACCAGTTCCGGAGCCGCGACCGCGATGGAGCCGTCGACCAGGCGCACGGGCTCCGCAGCGAGGGCTGCCAGCGCCGCCGGCCGCAGCAGCGCGCCCACCGCCCAGGCCGTGCCGGTGAGGACCCGTTCGGTGCGGCGGGTGGCGGCGCCCCACAGCCGGACGTCGTCCGGGCTGACCACCAGATTGGCCGCCGGGTAGGCGAGCACCTCCTGCGTCGATGCGGCGCCGGGCGGCAGATCCCACTCCGGCACCCAGAACCAGGCCACCAGGTCGGCCGCCTCGACCTCCGGACGGCCGGCCGCACACGGCGACCAGCATCACCCCGTTCCTGGCCATCCGCAATGCGCGAGGTGCGCTGGAGTTCTACCGCGACGTGCTCGGCGCCCGGGTGACCGATGTCACCGAGTCCGACGGCGTAGTCGCCCACGCCGGCCTGGACTTCGGACTGGGGCTGCTGCAGATCGGCGAGCCGTCGCCGGCGTACGATCTCGTGCCGGCACCCGACGGGAACGGCAGCTGCTATTCGATCGGGCTGTACGTCGCGGACGTGGATGCCGTCGTCTCGCGGGCGGCGGCGGCCGGCGCCACGGTCCGGGAGGCGCCGTCCACGTTCGTCTCCGGCGATCGGTACGCCAGCATCCGCGATCCGTTCGGCGTGCGCTGGTCGCTGATGACCCGGGTGGAGGATCTGTCCGAAGCCGAGAGTGTCGCGCGGGTGGCGGAGTGGGCCGCTCAGCAGGGCTGAGCGGCGTTCATCCCCGGGCGCAACTCATCCCAGCGGCTTGAGCTCCGGCTCGTCCTGGCCGGCCGCGACCGTCGCGAACCGGGTGTAGCCGTCGGCGGCGGCCCGCTCCAGCAGCGCCTTCAGGTTCTTGGTACGGGTCTCCAGCCGGACCCGGCTCCCCTCGGCCACGAACCGTGCCTTCAGTGCAGCCAGTTCGGCTACGGGCACGTCCTTGTCGTGCACGAGCACGACCGATCGGGCCGCGGCATCCTCCTCGGGCGCCACCAGATCCACGATCCGCTCGAAGCCGATGGAGAAGCCGACGGCGGGCACGTCCTGCCCCAGGAACCGGCCGATCATGCCGTCGTAGCGCCCACCGCCGCCGAGTGAGTACGACACCGACGGGTGGGCCAGCTCGAGGATCGTCCCGGTGTAGTAGCCCATGCCGCGCACGAGGAACGGGTCGAACACGAGCGGGATGGGCTCGCCGGCCGGCCGCGCCGCGGCGACCGCGGTCCCGATCCCCGCCAGGTGCGCGACGACGTCGTCGGGGGCGCCGTCGGGCAGCGCGCCGCGGATCTGCTGCTCGCCGTACGGCGGGGTCCGCAGCGCCTGCGGCCGGAGCAGGAACGCCTCGAAGGCATCCACCGCGGCCGTGTCGGCGCCGCGCTCGCGCAGTTCGGCGGCGACCCCGGCCGGACCGATCTTGTCCAGCTTGTCGATGGTGATCAGCACGCCCGGGCGCTGTTCGGGGGCGAACCCGAACGTCTCCAGCATCCAGTCCAGCACGCGACGGTCGTTGATCCGGATGCTGCCGCCGGCCAGTCCCAGGGCATCCAGCGTGTCGAGGGTCGCCACGGCGAGTTCTGCTTCGGCGCGCGCCGACGCATCGCCGATGATGTCGATGTCGCACTGCACGAACTGCCGGTACCGGCCCTTCTGCGGCCGCTCCGCGCGCCAGACCGGCGCGATCTGGATCGAGCGGAAGACCGTCGGCAGCTCGGCCCGGTGGGTGGCGTAGAACCGTGCCAGCGGCACGGTCAGGTCGTACCGCAGCCCCAGGTCGGCCAGCCTTCCGACGGCGAGCGCGGCCGGCTCGTCGGCGGCGGCGCGGATCGCGTCGGTGTCCAGCCCCCGGCGCAGCACGTTGTAGGCGAGCTTCTCGTTGTCGCCGCCGATGCCGGCGTGCAGCCGGCCGTACTCCTCCATCACCGGGGTCTCGATCTCATCGAACCCGTGCGCGCGGTACCGCTCCCGGATGACGGCGAGCACGCGCTCGCGGCGAGCCTTGTCGGCGGGGAGGAAGTCGCGCATCCCGCGCGGCGGAGTGACGGTGGGCACGACTCTAGCTTTCCAGATCCCGGGCACCGCTCCGTCCGCCCGGGACCGCGGCCGCCGCCTCGGCGGTGCGGACCTCCGACTGCAGGCGCCGCAGGCGCTCGCGGAGCGCCCGCTCGGCATCCCACCCGCGCTCCCGCGCGTCGGCCACGAGTGCCAGCAGGGCGTCGCCGAGGTCCTCTTCGGACTGGGGCTGCGGCTGCGGACCCCCCGCGCGAGGCGAGGGCGCCGCGACGGGCGCAGCCCTGCCCAGCAGCTTCTGCGCGAGCGCGAGCGTCGGCATCCGCTCACTGACCCCGTCCAGCACGCTCGTGCGTGTGCGCTTCTCCTCGGCCTTGGCCGCGTTCCACAGCACCAGCACCTCATCCGGCGTGCGCGCCACGGCGTCGCCGAAGACGTGCGGATGCCGGCGCACCATCTTCTCGCCGAGCCCGCGTGCCACGTCGTCGATGTCGAACGGGTCATCCGGGTCGCGCGAGGCGATCTCGGCGTGGAACAGCACCTGCCAGAGCAGGTCGCCCAGCTCCTCGCGCAGGTCTGCGCGCGACCCGGTCTCGACGGCGTCGATCAGCTCCGCACTCTCCTCGACCAGATACGGCACGAGGTCGCGGTGCGTGATCTGCTGGGTCCACACGCACTTGTCCCGCACCTCGTGCATCACCTCGGCCGCCGCCCGCAGCGGCTCGCCCCGCTCCGGCGTCATGTCACTCACGCGTCCTCCCGCAGGAAGGACGCCGCCCGGGCGCCCCATCCGCGCACCTCGGCCAGAGGAGCGGACACCCCGAACCGCGAGCCGGGGATCAGATCGTGCAATCCACGCCCGGTCGAGACCGGATGCCCCGGGTCATCCGCCCAGCTGAGCACGAGCGTGGGGATCGCCAGACCGCGCAGCGCATCCGGATCGGGGAGGTCGCTGCGGGCAGCCCCTTCGAGCACCGCGGGCAGCACCCGGTCGCCCACGGCCACCGGCAGCGGGGCGTCCAGCTCGGCGAAGATGCCGGTGGGCGGCGCCATCGCCATCGCGCGATCGAGTGCCGTCCGCCCCCCGGAGGCCACCATCGGGACCAGCCGGCGGTACAGCTCGGCCTGCGCGGCGCGCGTATCCCACGCCGTCGGGGGCGCCGTCAGCACGAGTCGGCGGAACCGCTCGGGTGCCCGGACGGCGGCGTGCAGAATCGCGCCGGTGCCCATCGAGCAGCCGATCGCCGCGACCGGCTCGTCGGGGTCGATCAGCTCGAGCAGCGCCAGCAGGTCCGCGCCGAGGGACGACCATGTGTATTCGTCCGGATCGGCTCCGCCGCCGGACACGCCGTGTCCGCGCCAGTCCAGGCGCACCAGACGGAACCCGGCCGCCACGATCGGCGCGAAGTCGTAGACACCGGCATCCACCATCGTCCATCGGTCGTGGGTGACGCCGTGCCCCCACACCACCGTGGGTCCCTCGCCCTCCACCGACCACGCCAGCCGCGCCCCGCGGATCTCGGCATCGTGCTCAACCCGCACCAGCTCCTGCCTCATGCGCTCGCTCCGATCCTGCTGTGGTGGCGTGCACGCCACGATACGACGATCACCGCCAGCACGAGCGAGACGCCCGATCCGCACAGCACGCCGAGCACGGCCTCGTCGCGCAGCAGCGCGTCCCCCGCGAACGCGAGATTGGCCAGCAGCAGCGAGACGGTGAATCCGATGCCTCCCAGGGCTCCCGCGGCCAGCAGGTCGCCGAACGGCAGGCGTGCCGCCCGCGGCACCCGCAGCCCGCGCTGCGCGATCCATCCCGCCCCCGTGATGCCGACCAGCTTGCCGACCGGCAGTGCGACGACGATGCCCCAGAACACCGGCGACAGCCCGTCGCCGCCGATCGCCGGGATCGCCACGAGCGCGGCCGACAGCGCGAACAGCGGCAGGATGACGCCGTTCACCCACGGCTCCAGCGTGTAGCGCGCACGCAGCCCGGGCCTCTGCGCGATCGCCAGCCCGAGGAGGACGCCGGCGATCGTCGCGTGCACGCCGGACGCGAGCATGGCGGCCCAGGCGGCCACCGCGAGCACGATCATCGCCGCGACGATGGCGCGACCCCCAGGACCGCCCAGCCGTCGGCTCAGCACACCGAACACGACGACCAGGACGACCGACAGCACGAGCAGCCACAGATTCACCCCGTGCGCGAACAGCACCGCGATGAAGACGATTCCGATGATGTCGTCGAGGATCGCCAGCGCCAGCAGGAACACCCGGACGGTCGGCGGCAGCCCGCGGCCGAACACGGCCAGCACGCCGAGGGCGAAGGCGATGTCCGTGGCGGTCGGCACCGGCCACCCCGCGGCCAGGCCGGCCGGCGCGGCCACCGCGAGATACACGGCGATCGGCGCGACCACCCCGCCGGCGGCCGCGATCGCCGGCAGCACGGCCTTGCGCGCCGAGCCCAGCTCACCGCTGGTGAGCTCGTACTGCAGCTCGACGGCGACGGTGAAGAAGAACACCGCCAGCAGCCCGTCGGCGATCAGCTCGCCGACGTCGAGCAGGAACGGCGTCCCCGGGATGCCGACGTGCAGGTGCTGCACGGCGAACGCGCCGGATGCGGCTGGGGAGTTGGCCAGCACGAGCCCGCAGATCGCCGCCAGCAGCAGCAGGACGGCGGGGAAGCGTGCAGAGCGCAGCAGGGTCATGGCACCTCCGTGGGTCGGGCCGCCGCATCCGCGACGACCGCCGACCAGACTTCCCGGCACACCGCGCACCATGCTACCGACATGCGGCGGCGCTGCCCGCGCCGATCAGCCGTCCAGGCGTCGGTCGTCCGCGTGCCGGGACAGGCTGCGACCGTACCGCTCGGTGAGCTGGACGAGAAGGTCGGGGGTCTCCCGATCCAACCCGAACACGTAGCCGGGGAAGTCGAGTTCCTGCTGCTCCTGCCAGATCCGCTCGTGCTCGGCCGGGGGCAGGATCTGCACCGGGTCGCCCACCGCCACCCAGCCGATCGGCACGATGGTGCCCTCCGGCAGGTGCGTGCGCAGGTGCACCACCGCGTTGATCCGGACCTCGCATCCGGTGTCGATGTGCGCGCCGTTGAAGATCCGGGTGCCGGTGGCCAGGAACACCTCCGAGCCGATCGTGGCGCCCGAGATGCTGCACATCGGTCCCACCAGGGTGTGCGCGCCGATGTGCACCGGGTTGGTCGCGCTGGCGCGGACCAGCGCGTTCTCCATCACGATCACGCTGGCGCCGAGCGTGATCGGCCCGCCCTCCGAGGTGATCACTGCTCCGTGCAGGATCTGGCAGTCCGGGCCGATGGTCACGTCCCCGCTGATGACCGCGGTCGGCGCGATCACCGCCGTGGGGTCGATCTGCGGCTCGGCTCCGAGATGTTCGAACAGCATGCGCGCTCCCTTGCGAGGTCGGGCTTGTTACGTGCGGTCGCCTGGCCGCCAGCGTAGCGTCGGTAGAGTATGAAGGTTCGCGTGCGCGCGCGTTCCCCCCGCATCCGGCCAGAAAGCCTCATCCGTGACAACGACTCTCACCGCTCTGCCCTCGCCCGTCCGCAGCGTCTTCGAGACCGTACAGGACCGCAATCCGCATGAACCCGAGTTCCTGCAGGCGGTGCACGAGGTGCTCGACTCGATCGGGCCCGTGCTGGAGCGGCACCCGGAGTTCGCGGACGCGGGGATCGTCGAACGCCTCGTCGAGCCCGAGCGCCAGATCATGTTCCGCGTCCCGTGGACCGATGACGACGGCGGGCTGCACGTGAACCGCGGGTACCGCATCCAGTTCAACTCCGCACTGGGCCCGTACAAGGGCGGCCTGCGGTTCCATCCCTCGGTGAATCTGTCGATCATCAAGTTCCTCGGCTTCGAGCAGATCTTCAAGAACGCGCTGACCGGCCAGGGCATCGGCGGTGCGAAGGGCGGCAGCGACTTCGATCCCCGTGACCGCAGCGACGCCGAGGTGATGCGCTTCTGCCAGGCGTTCATGACCGAGCTGTACCGCCACATCGGCGAGCAGACCGACGTGCCCGCCGGCGACATCGGTGTGGGCGGCCGCGAGATCGGCTACCTGTTCGGCCAGTACCGGCGCCTGGTGAATCGGCACGAGTCCGGTGTGCTCACCGGCAAGGGGACGTCGTGGGGCGGCGCCGAGGTGCGCACCGAGGCGACCGGCTACGGCGCCGTGTTCTTCGTGCAGGAGATGCTGGCCGTGCACGGCGAGACGCTCGAGGGCAAGCGGGTGGGCGTGTCCGGGTCCGGGAATGTCGCCATCTACGCGATCGACAAGGCGCGTCAGCTCGGCGCGCTGCCGGTGACGGCCTCCGACTCCTCCGGCTGCATCGTCGACGACGACGGCATCGACGTCGACCTGCTGCGCCAGGTGAAGGAGGTCGAGCGGGCCCGCATCTCGGAGTACGCCGCCCGGCGACCCGGTGCCCGGTTCATCGAGGGCGCGAATCCGTGGTCCGTGCCGGTCGAGGTGGCCATTCCGTCCGCCACGCAGAACGAGATCGACGACGCCGACGCGCGGGCTCTGATCGACGGGGGCGTACGGGCGGTCGCCGAGGGCGCGAACATGCCGTCCACGCCCGAGGCGGTCGAGGCGTTCCAGTCCGCCGGCGTGCTGTTCGGACCGGGCAAGGCGGTCAACGCCGGCGGCGTGGCGACCTCGGCGCTGGAGATGACCCAGAACGCCGGACGCGAGCGCTGGAGCTTCGCCGACAGCGAGCATCGGCTGCGCGGGATCATGCGCGACGTGCACGCGGCCTCGTTCGGGGCGGCCCGCCGCTACGGCCACGAGGGCGACTACGTGGTCGGCGCCAACTGCGCCGGCTTCGAGCGCGTGGCCGTAGCGATGCTGGCCCAGGGCGTCATCTGAGCTCAGCGGGATCGCTCCGACAGCATCCGCATCAGCGCGAGCGTCTGCCGTGGTGATGCCGCCGGCAGGTAGGCGCGCGTGATCGCCCGACCCGCCGTCGGCAGGCTCGCGACATCCGCGTACGCCATGTGGATGCTGTCCAGCTCGGGATGGAACTTCATCTTGAACGCGAACAGCGAGCGGAAGCCGTAGACCGGCTCGAGAACATCGGCCAGCCAGGCCAGCAGACGTGACACCAGTGACGCCGCGGGCGGACTGTTCCCGGTCGAGGACGCACGACGGGCGAACGGCGCGCCGGACAGGCTCATCGACTCCACGCCCTCATCGCGCATGCGCAGCGCGGCGGTGGCGATCAGATAGACCATGATCTCGGCCATCGCCTCGTCGCCGCGGCGCATGAAGTCCAGCGTCCAGCCCACCAGCATCCCGTCCCGCCAGTTCGGCAGCCAGCTGGTGATCGCCTGCAGGTCGCCGGACGCGTCGACGGCCAGCAGCAGCGCCACATCCGGATCCTTCAGCTCCGCGAGGCCGCCGAGCGTGAAGCCGAGCTCGGGAAGCGCCTTCTCGGCGACCCAATGCTCGCTGAGCACCTCGATCTGAGCCGCCATCTCGGGCGGGATGTCCTCCCAGCGCGTCCAGACCGCGCCGATCCCGGCCCGATCCGCCTTGGCCAGAGCCTGGCGCACCCGCTTCCAGCGCCCGCCGGAGAAGTCCAGACCGGGCAGGCGCACGATCGTCTCTTCGCCGATGGCCACGCTCTGCCAGCCGCGGGCGTGCAGCACGGCGAGCGTGGTGTCGTGGATGCTGTAGAAGATCGGCGTCCAGCCGCGCCGATCGCAGAACCGGAGGAAGCCGTCGACGATCTCGCCCTCCCGACCGGGGGCGCACACCGGATCGGCGACCGTCAGCGCCACCTCGCCGATCAGCCGGTAGGCCACCGCACCGTCCCGGTCGGCAGCCACCCAGTGCCGGACGTCCTGCCAGGTGCCCAGGAACCCGAGGGTCCCGCCGCCGGGTGCATGCAGCAGCTTGCGGAACCGGATGCTGTCGCCGTCGTCCCCGTGGTGGGCGGCGTGCAGCAGGACGAGGAGCGCGACGATCACCACCGCCCAGAACGCCACCCCCGCCCATTGGTCGATGAGGGACATGACGCCGGGAGCGTGCGGCCCGGGACGGGGAAGGCCGCGTGCCAGCCCGGCCGGCAAAAGGACGGCCAGGAAGCGGCCGAACGTGGTCCACAGCCCGAGCCCGAGCCCGAGCGTCCCGCTGACCGCCGCGACGACCCCCCAGACGAGGAGGACACCGGCGAAGGATGCGCTGATCGTCACCCAGAACCGTCGAGCGGGCCGGCGGCCGCTGCGCACAGCGAACCGGTGCCGGGTCAGCACGAGAGCGACGACGACGGCGAACGGCACGCCGACGGCAAGCCCCGCCGCCAGAGCGAACCGCTCGCCCACCCGCTCCAGCCCGGCGGGGTTGAGCAGGCTGAGGATCCCCACGGCCGCTCCGGTGGCGACCAGACTGACCGCGCTCATCGCGAGCGCGGCGAACCACCCGGCGCGACGGCCGGAACGCAGGCCCCACGCGGCCGCCAGGCTGAGGGCGACCGGCACGAGGCTCAGCAGCACCGCGCCGACCCCGCGCGCCAGGCCGTGCACCGTGCCGGCGTCGCATCCGTTGTCGAAATACGTCGCGCAGCGCTCGAACGCCTCGCCCCGGTCGACCTGCGCGAAGCCGGAGACGAGCAGGGAGAGGGGGCCGGCCACCGTGTGGCTCAGCAGGACGATCAGCGGCCCGACCCCGGTGACGGCCACGACGGCGGCCACCAGCATGCGCACCTCCGCGTAGGACATCCGCCGCCAGCGAGGCGGCATCGTCGGCGGCCGCGGAACCGCCAGACGCGCTCCCCGCTGCAGCAGGGCGCCCAGCGCCAGACCCAGCACCGCGGCGAGCACGCGGTAGAAGCTGTCCTGATCGCCGCCGTACAGGGCGAACGTGAGCACCGTCGCGAAGCCGATGACCCGGATCCGACGCCGGAACAGCGTCGGCGCCGACGCGCTGCCCAGCATCACCACCGCGAACACGCCGATCGCCGGATCGAGGGTCAGTTCCGGCCGTGCCAGCACCAGCAGCGGCGTGCCCAGCCAGATCGTCAGCAGGTGGATGCCGATGCCCGCCAGGATCGCCACGATTCCCAGGCCGAAGAAGCCCAGGACCGCGCGCGTCGTGCCGATCACGCGCTCGACGTAGGCCATCACGGTCAGCGCCATGGCTGCCGTCAGCACGGCTTCCAGCAGCGAGCTGGGCACGAGCAGGGCCGTCACCGGTGTCCACCACAGGTGCTCCTCGCCCGTGGTCGCCGGGCCGGCGGACAGCCAGCGGGTCGCCCCGGTGCGCGGCAGCGAGAACAGCCAGCCGCTGACCATCACGGTCACGGCCAGCGCGACCGAGAACGGATGCCGCGTCAGGTAGCGCCCCAGGACGCGCATCACCGTGACGGCGCCAGACCGAGCACCGGGTACAGCTGACCGAACGCGGCCAGCAGTCCACCGCTGAGCGCCGTCCCCACATGCGTCGCGCCGGCGATCTCCTGGAGCGAGACCGTGAAGCCGGCGCGGCGCAGCAGCTCGGCGTTCTGCACGGCATAGCCCGAGAATCGCGGGTCCAGTGCCCCCGCGGTGAAGAAGGCGTGGTGTCCGGCGAACTGAAGCCTGTTCTCCGCGACGAACACCGAGGGGCGCTGTGCGAGGTCGCGGACCTGATTCCCGCGGAACCCCTGGGCCAGCGACGTCCGGGGCTCGGACGCGCCCGGGAAGAGGTCGCCGGACAGGGAGATCATGTTGCCCCAGATCTTCGGATACTGCGCCGCCCACTTCAGCGCGCAGGCCCCGCCGTCGGAGTAGCCGGCGATCGTCCAGTCCTTCGGACTCGTCAGGACGTTCAGATGGCTGCGGGCATACCGGATGATGTCGGTGTTGAAGTACCGCGACACGTTCCCGAAGACCGAGTACGGCGAGCAGGCTGGCTGCCGACTGGGACTGCCCAGCTGGTCGGCGATGATCACGATCGGCGCCAGCCCGTGATGGCGCGCGGCCAGTGTGTCCAGCGCGGTGCGGACGTACGACGGGTTGGGGCGGCCCGGCTTGCCGTTCATCATCACGACCAGGGGCAGTGCGGGCGCGTCGGGCACGAGCGCCGCCGGCGGCAGGTAGATCGTGGCGTCCCGCGGCGCGAAACCGCCGGTCGACGGGATGCGCTCGGCCCCGGACAGGGTGCCGATGCGGCCCTTGTCGGGCATGCCGGCCGGCGGCCGCCACGTCAGGTCGATCGGCTCACCCGGGTGGGCGTCGTGGTGTGCGGGCAGGGACGGCAGCGCACCCACCGACGGGAGCGTGTTGATGCCCAGCACGTCCGCGATGGTCGGCGTCAGCCCGAACCCCGCGTTGATGCCGAGGCCCGCCGACAGCGGCGCGAGCACGATCAGCAGTCCGGCGACCGCTTTGCGCCACCAGTGGGTGCGCCACAGGCTGGCGATCCCCAGTCCGATCCCGCCGCCCGCCAGCGACATCCACCAGCCGGTGCCGTGCGGGAGCGGGACGCCGAAGGCATCGCTGGCATTGCACCACCAGACGATGCCCACACCCAGACCCGCACCGCCGAGCACGGCCGGCAGCGCCGTGATGATCCAGTTGCGGGTGTGATCGCGCACGAGGAGGACGATTCCGACGATCGCCGTGATCACCCAGACGGCGGCCGGGATCGGACCGCTCATGACGTTGAGGTTCAGGAACCATCGATCCATCTCGCCCGCTTCCGGCTCGTCCCCTGCCGCGTCTCGGCGGCGCGCGAGGTCAGCGTAGTCAGCGAAGCGTCGGCTGCGGTTCTGCGCCGGCTATGCGTTCGCCCGATGCGCGCTCGGAACTTCCTGCGGCCACAGCTGGTCGATCAGCTGACGCGCCCACGCGATCAGCTCGGCGTCCGGCATCCGATCGCCGTCGACGGTCGGCAGCGGCACGACGAGCGCCTCGCCGCCGGCGACCACCTTCGCCTTCGGATGCAGCCGCATCAGCCGCACCCGCATCGAGTCGGGCAGATGCGCCGGCGCCAGGCGCAGGTTCGGTCCCATCGTGACCACGTCGGCCAGCCCGGCCTGGGCCGCGCGGCGCCGCAGGCGCGCCACCGCGATGAGCCCCTCGACCTCGGCCGGCGGCTCGCCGTAGCGGTCGCGCAGCTCGTCGACGACGCGATCGATCACATCGTCCGCGGCGGTGGCGGATGCGGCGGCCGACAGCTTCTGGTAGGCCTCCAGCCGCAGCCGCTCGCTGTCGATGAACGTCTCCGGGATGCGCGCGGCCACGGGCAGCTCGAGCCGCAGCTCGGTCGGCCCCTCGGTCTCCTCGCCGCGGAACGCGGCCACGGCCTCGCCGATCATCCGCAGATACAGGTCGAATCCGACCCCGGCGATGTGCCCGGCCTGCTCGGCACCGAGCAGGTTGCCCGCTCCGCGGATCTCGAGGTCCTTCAGCGCGACCTGCATGCCCGAGCCGAGGTCGTTGTTCACCGCGATGGTCTCGAGCCGGTCGGCGGCGGTCTCGGAGAGCGGCTTGTTCTCGTCGTACATGAAGTACGCGTAGCCGCGCTCGCGCCCGCGCCCCACCCGGCCGCGCAGCTGGTGCAGCTGGCTGAGCCCGTACTTGTCGGCGCGGTCGATGATCATCGTGTTCGCGTTGGAGATGTCCAGCCCGGTCTCGATGATGGTGGTCGAGACCAGGACATCGGCGCGGCGCTCCCAGAAGTCGTCCACGACGTGCTCCAGCTGGTTCTCGCCCATCTGCCCGTGCGCGACGGCGATGCGCGCCTCGGGGACGAGCTCGGCCAGCTGCGCGGCCACGCGCTGGATGGACTGCACCCGGTTGTGCACGTAGAAGACCTGCCCCTCGCGCAGCAGCTCGCGGCGGATCGCCGCGGCGACCTGCTTGTCGTTGCGCGGGCCGACGTAGGACAGGATCGGATGCCGGTCCTCGGGCGGGGTCTGCAGGGTCGACATCTCGCGGATCCCGGTGACCGCCATCTCCAGCGTGCGCGGAATCGGCGTGGCGCTCATCGCCAGGATGTCGACGTTGGTCTTCAGCTTCTTCAGCGAGTCCTTGTGCTCGACGCCGAACCGCTGCTCCTCGTCGATGATGAGCAGTCCGACATCCTTGAATACCACCTTCTCGGTGAGGATGCGGTGCGTGCCGATGACCATGTCGATGGTGCCGTCGGCCAGGCCGGCGACGATCTCGCGCGCCTGCTTGTCGGTCTGGAACCGCGACAGTGCGCGCACCTGCACCGGGAAGCCGGCGAACCGCTCGGTGAACGTCTCGAGGTGCTGCTTGACCAGGAGCGTGGTGGGCACCAGCATCGCGACCTGCTTGCCGTCCTGGATCGCCTTGAAGGCGGCCCGGACGGCGACCTCGGTCTTGCCGAAGCCGACGTCTCCGGACAGCAGCCGGTCCATCGGGATCGGCTTCTCCATGTCGGCCTTGACCTCGTCGATGGTCTGCAGCTGGTCCGGGGTCTCGGCGAAGGGGAACGCCTCCTCCAGCTCGCGCTGCCAGGGCGTGTCCGGCCCGAACGCGTGGCCCTTGGACGCCATTCGCGCCGAATAGAGCTTGACCAGCTCGACCGCGATGTCGCGCACCGCCCGGCGCGCCCGGCCCTTCGCCTGCGCCCAGTCGCTGCCGCCCATCTTCGACAGCGCCGGGGCCTCTCCCCCGACGTACCGGGACAGCAGGTCGAGCTGGTCGGTGGGAACGTACAGCTTGTCGCCGGGGTAGCCCCGCCTGCTGGGCGCGTACTCCAGCACGAGGTACTCCCGCATGCTCTTGACCGCGTTGCGTCCGCCGGTGGACACCTCGCGCTGGGTGAGCTCGACGAACCGGCCGATGCCGTGGGTGGAGTGCACGACGTGGTCGCCCGGCTTCAGCTGCAGCGGATCGACGACGTTGCGCCGACGCGAGGCCAGCTTCTTGACCACCCGGTTGTCGCCGCTGATGGTCCGCCCGTAGAACTCGGTCTCGGTCAGGACCGCGAGCTTGGCGTCGTCCACCTCGAACCCGCGCTCCAGGCTCGCCACCACGACATGGGCCACCCCGGGTTCGGGCGCCTCGAGCACTTCGTCGACCCGGCGGGCCGCGTAGCCGCGCTCGGCGAGGACGTCGCGGGCCCGATCGGCAAGGCCCGGTCCGGATGCCGCGACCACCACCCGGTAGCCGTCCGCCAGGAGGCGCCCGATGTGATCGGTCGCGCCCTCCACGTTCCCCTGGAACGAGGGCACGGGCCGGCCGTCGATGCGCGCCGCTTCGACGGCGCCCGAATCGAAGGCACTCAGCGCCCACCAGACCCCGCCGCGGGCGCGGGCGGCCTCGCGCAGCGCGGGCAGGGTCACGAAGTCGCCCGCGCCCAGCTCGATCGGCGCGTCGCCGCCGGCGGTGGCTGCGCTCCACGCGGCCTCGAGGAACTCGCGGTTGGTGTCCGAGAGGGTCAGCGCCCGGGTGACGGAGCGCTCCGGGTCCAGCAGCGCCACCGCCGTGGCGGCCGGCAGATAGTCCACCAGGGTCACCAGCTGGTCCACCAGCGCCGGCGTGAGCGACTCCATCCCCTCGGCGGGGATCCCCTCGGACAGCTTCTCCAGCATGCCGCGCAGACCGGGCGAGTGGTCCGCCAGCGCGCGGGCGCGCTCCCGCACCGTGTCGGTGAGCAGCAGCTCGCGGCTGGGCAGCAGCCGCACATCGCGCACCTCGCCGGGAAGGCTGCGCTGGTCGGCCACCGAGAAGGCGCGGATCTGATCCACCTCGTCGCCGAAGAACTCGATCCGGTACGGGTGGTCCGCGGTCGGCGGGAAGACATCGAGGATGCCGCCGCGAACGGCGAACTCGCCGCGGCGCGAGACCATGTCGACCCGGTGGTAGGCCCGCTCCACGAGCAGGGCGCTGACCTCGGCGAGCTCGTGGGTGCGCCCGCCCACCGACAGTCTGAGCGGTTCGCCGTCGACCAGCCCGCCGGCGAGCGGCTGGAGGGCGGCGCGCACCGACGCGGTGACGATCAGCGGACCCCGCAGCTGCGGGTCGGCGGCATCCCATTCCCGGATCCGATGCAGCCCCTCCAGCCTGCGGCCGACGGTCTCGGCGCTGGGGCTGAGCCGCTCGTGCGGCAGAGTCTCCCATGCGGGGAAGTGCAGCACGGTGGCACCGGGCAGCAGCGCCTCGAGGGCGGGGCCGACGGCGTCCGCGCGGCGCCCGGTCGGGGTGATCACCAGCAGGGCGGCCGGTTTGTCGGCGAGCCGCCGCCGCTCCAGGAGGGACGCGAGCACGGGGGCATCGAGTCCTTCGACGAGGGAGAGGTCGGCGTCCACGGATGCCGCGGCCAGCGCCTCTCGCACGGTCTCGGCCTGCGCGAGGGCGCGCGCGATCCCGGGAACTGTCACTCCAGGAGTCTACGTTCTCCCGCCGACATGCTCCGCGTCTCACGTCCTCGGGGCATGGTGCTTCTGCTGGGCGGGCAGCAGTCCCTCGTCGATGAGCAGCTCCACCGCGTCGGCCGCGTCGCCGAGCACGAGCGGGAGCGCGGCGCGGTCTGCCGCGCTGAACGGGTCGAGCACCCAGTCGGCCGGGTCCTGCCGGCCCGGGGGGCGCCCGATGCCCACCCGGACTCGCGGGAAGTCGGGTGTGCCCAGCGCCTTCGCGATGTCGCGTACGCCGTTGTGGCCGCCGTGCCCGCCGCCGACCTTGAGCCGGATCGCATCGAAGGGGATGTCGAGCTCGTCGTGCACCACGATCACGTGGGCCGGGTCGACGCCGTAGAACCGGGACAGGTTCGCGACCGGGCCGCCGGAGACGTTCATATAGCTGTTCAGCTTCGCCAGCACGACCTTGTCCGCGCCGGGGCGCAGCCACGTCTCGACCACGCGTGCACCGGCCTTGTGGGATCTGAAGCGCTCCCCGCGCCGAGCAGCCAGCTCGTCGACGACCATCTGGCCGACGTTGTGCCGGGTCGTCTCGTACTGCGGTCCCGGATTACCCAGGCCCACCACGAGCCACGTCTGCGGCATGGATCACTCCGCGGCGGGCTCCTCGGCGGGCGCCACCTCGGCGGCCTCCGCCTCGGTGGTCTCGTCCTCGGGCACGGATGCCGCGGCCGGCACCGAGATCGCGATGATCAGCAGGTCCTTCTCGTCCACGAGCGACGCGCCCTTGGGCAGCGCGATGTCGCCGGCGGTGAGGTGCTCGCCCTCTTCGCGGCCCTCGATGCTGACCTCGACGTGCTCCGGGATGTGGGTCGCCTCCACCTCGAGACGCAGGGTGGTCGTGTCGAGGTTGGCCATCGTGCCCGGCGCGGATTCGCCGACGACGATCACGGGGACCTCGACCTGCACCTTCTCGCCCTTCTTCACGACGAGCAGGTCGATGTGCTCGATGATCTGGCGCACCGGGTCGCGCTGCACGTCCTTGACCAGGGTGAGCTGGTGGGCGCCGTTGACATCGAGCTCGAGCACCGTGTTGGCGCGACGCACCAGCAGCGAGACCTGGTGGCCCGGCAGTGCGACGTGCACCGGGTCGGTGCCGTGGCCGTAGATGACGGCGGGGATCTTGCCGGCGGCGCGCAGACGGCGCGCGAAGCCCTTGCCGAAGTTCTCACGCAGCTCGGCGTGCACCTTGGTGTCGTCAGACATGTGTCTCTCCTCGCAGACCTGCGGGGCAGGTCCTGATGTTTCGGGGTCTGTGTTCAACTCGAACGCATGCGCGTGAGGAAAGCCGCAGGGCCTGCTTCACCGCGTCGATCACGGATGCCACTCGCCGCGCATCGGGTGCACGTGCGGCATCCCTCGCCGAAGTTGCGTCCCAAGTCTATCAGGCGGACCGATAGCATGAGGACGACGTCTGCGCACTCGACCCGCCCCAGGAGGAACACATGGACGCACAGCTCGCCTCGGACATGCTCCTGGGATTCATCGGCCTGGTCGTGCTCATCGGGGCGGTCAGCCTGGTGGCGTCGTTCTGGCACCTGGGCCGGCAGAACAACTACCGCAAGCACTGATCTAGGCTGGGATCATCCCTGTGATCCCTTCCTCAAGGAGTGCGCGTGACCGAGTCGAGCGACCAGCCCACGGCCAACATCGGCGTGATCGGCCTGGCGGTGATGGGCTCGAACCTCGCCCGGAACCTCGCCAGCCGCGAGGGCAACACGGTGGCGGTGTACAACCGCACGCAGGCCAAGACCGACGAGCTGCTCGCCGACCACCCCGAGGCCGGATTCGTCGCCGGTTCGTCCTACGCACAGTTCGCCGCGTCGCTGACGGTGCCCCGCACCGCGGTGATCATGGTCAAGGCGGGACGACCCACGGATGCCGTCATCGACGAGCTGGTGCAGGTGTTCGAGCCGGGTGACATCATCGTCGACGGCGGGAACGCGCTGTTCACCGACACCATCCGCCGCGAGCAGGCGGTGCGCGCCACCGGCATCAACTTCGTCGGCATGGGCGTCTCCGGCGGCGAAGAGGGGGCGCTGCGGGGCCCGTCGCTGATGCCCGGCGGGTCGGACGAGTCCTGGGTCACCCTCGGCCCGATCCTGAAGGGCATCGCGGCGATCGCAGAGGGCGAGCCGTGCGTCACGCACGTCGGCCACGACGGCGCCGGGCATTTCGTGAAGATGGTGCACAACGGCATCGAGTACGCCGACATGCAGCTGATCGCCGAGGCATACGACCTCATCCGGCGCGGCACCGGCCTGAGCCCCGCCGAGATCGCCGACGTGTTCACCGACTGGAACGCCGGCGAGCTGAACTCGTACCTGATCGAGATCACCTCCGAGGTGCTCCGGCAGACGGATGCCGCGACGGCCGCCCCGCTGGTGGATGTCATCGTCGACCAGGCCGGTGCGAAGGGCACCGGCGGCTGGACCGTGCAGACCGCGATCGACCTCGGGGTGCCGGTGTCGGGGATCGCCGAGGCGGTCTTCGCCCGGTCGCTGTCCAGCCACCCGGACCAGCGCGCCGCGGCTGCGCAGCTGCCCGGCCCTGCCGAGCCGCTTGCGGTCACGGACGCCTCCGGCTTCATCGAGGACGTCCGCCTGGCGCTGTTCGCCTCGAAGATCGTCGCCTATTCGCAGGGGTTCGACGAGATCCGCGCCGGTGCCGCGCAGTACGACTGGAGCATCGACCTGGGCGCGGTCGCCGAGATCTGGCGCGGCGGGTGCATCATCCGCGCCCAGTTCCTGAACCGCATCTCCGAGGCGTATGCGCAGACCCCCGATCTGCAGGTGCTGCTGACCGCGCCCTACTTCGTCGAGGCGCTGGAGCGGGCGCAGGCGGCCTGGCGCCGGATCGTGGCGACGGCGGCGCAATCCGGCATCCCCTCTCCCGCCTTCTCGTCGTCGCTGGCATACTACGACGGCCTGCGCGCGGACCGCCTGCCGGCCGCACTGATCCAGGGGCAGCGCGACTTCTTCGGTGCGCACACCTACCGCCGCACCGACCGGGAGGGCACGTTCCACACGCTGTGGTCGGGCGACCGCAGCGAGATCGAGGCAGAGGACACGCACTGACCGAGCTGCGGGTCTCTCCCGGCCTGCGTGTGCAGCGCACCGCGGCCCGCCTCGTGCTGACCGCACTGACGGCCGGCTACCTGTGGGCGGTCGGCTGGATGACGCTGCGCGCGCGGCCGTACGGCGCCGACATCGCGAACGGGCTGGATCGCCTGCTGCAGTGGTTCGCGCAGCACTCCTCCACCGCCTGGATCACGTTCGACCGGGTCGAGTTCGCCTCGAACGTGGTGATGTTCGTGCCGCTGGGCGTCCTCGCCGTGCTGTGGTTCGGCGTGCGCGGCTGGTGGACCGCGCCGGTGGTCGGACTGCTGGTCAGCGGCGCGATCGAGTCGGCGCAGGCGCTGCTGCTGTCGTCGCGCGTGCCGGATGTGCGCGATATCGTCGCCAACACCGCCGGAGCCACCCTGGGGATGCTGTTCATGCTGCTGCTGGCGTTCCTGCTGCTGCCGCGAAGATCCTGACCGCGGCCCTTCCGAGACTCACAGGATCGCCATAGGCTGAGCCATAGCTCCCTCACAGCGGGATGACGAGAATCGAGACATGACCATGACTGCTGCCGGTTCCTCCCTCCACCGCGCGGACGGCGCCGCCCCGCGCATCCTCGTCGTCGACGACGAGCAGATGCTCACCGATCTGCTGTCCATGGCGCTGCGGATGGAAGGGTGGGACGTGCACACCGCGGCGTCCGGATTCGAAGCGCTGCAGGCCGCCCGCGACTACCAGCCGGACGCCCTGGTGCTGGACATCATGATGCCCGACCTGGACGGGATGAGCGTGCTGCAGCGGCTGCGTCATTCGGGCAACAACGTCCCGGTGCTGTTCCTGACGGCGAAGGACTCGGTCGGCGATCGGGTCGCGGGCCTGACCGCCGGCGGCGACGACTACGTCACCAAGCCGTTCAGCCTCGAAGAGGTGGTGGCGCGGCTGCGCGGGCTGATGCGGCGCTCGGGGACCGCCCAGGACGTGGAGGCCGAGCCGATCCTGCGCGTGGGCGACCTGTCCCTGAACGAGGACAGCCACGAGGTCGAGCGCTCCGGCCGACAGATCGAACTGACGGCCACCGAGTTCGAGCTGCTGCGCTATCTCATGCGCAACCAGCGCCGGGTGGTCTCGAAGGCCCAGATCCTGGACCGCGTGTGGAACTACGACTTCGGCGGCCGCTCCAGCGTCGTCGAGCTGTACATCTCGTATCTGCGCAAGAAGATCGACCAGGGCGAAGAGCCGCTGATCCACACGGTGCGCGGCGTCGGGTACATGATCAAAGCGCCCCAGTGACCGCTCCGCTCGCATCCCGGCGGGCCCACATGAGTCTGCAGACCCGCCTGATGGCGACGGTCATCGGCATCGTGGCGCTGATCCTGGCGGCCGTGGCGCTGGGCACCAGTGCGATCCTGGGCAGCATCCTGCAGCAGAACCTGGACACCAAGGTGCGGGACTCGGTCGCGGCGGTCGCGCCCAACCTCCCCCGTCCGTCGCTGACCGGCAATTCGATGGTGGCGTACGAGACACTGCAGAACTCCCGCCCCCAGCCCGGCTTCCTCCTCGTGGCCCAGCCCGCGGGCAGCCCGCCCGACGGGGCCTACGTCGACGAAGACGGCGACGTGCGGCAGCTGTCGGCACGACAGGTGGAGCAGGTCGCCGTCTCGCTGCAGCACGAGCAGACCGCGACCGTGTCGATCGACGCGCTGGGCGCCTACCGTCTGCGCGGCACCTCCCTCGGCAATGCCTACGCGATCGCCGGCGGCCTTCCGCTGAGCGAGGTCAACGCGACGATCGCGCAGATCCTGACCACCGTCCTGCTGGTCACCCTGGGTGGCCTGCTGCTGCTGGCCGCGGCGATCGCCGTCGTCATCCGGCGGGGTCTGCGTCCGCTGCGTGCGGTCGCCGACACCGCCACCCGGGTCGCGTCCGTGCCCATGGCCGAGGGCGATGTGTCGATCGCGGAGCGCGTCCCGGCCGACCAGGTGGACGAGCGCACCGAGATCGGGCGCGTCGGGGCGGCGCTGAACACGCTGCTGGACCACGTCAGCACCTCACTGCAGGCCCGCCAGCACAACGAGGAGCGGATGCGCAGCTTCGTCGCCGACGCCAGCCACGAGCTGCGCACCCCGCTCGCGTCGATCCGCGGCTACTCCGAGCTGTCGCTGCGCGACCCCGACCTGACCGACGGCACCTCGCAGGCGCTGGAGCGCATCCAGGCGCAGTCCCTGCGGATGACGGCCCTGGTCGAGGATCTCCTGCTGCTGGCACGCCTGGACGAGGGACAGGAGCTGGTGTTCGACACGGTCGATCTGACCCGGCTGGCCGTCGAGGCGGTCGGGGACGCGCGCCCCGCCGGTCCGGACCATCACTGGCGGGTCGAGGTGACCGAGGATCCGGTGATCGTCGCCGGCGACACCGCACGTCTGCACCAGGTCGCGGCCAATCTGCTCGCCAACGCCCGCACGCACACCCCCGCCGGCAGCGAGGTGACCACCACCGTGCTCCGCGACGGCGCCGACGCCGTGCTGCGCGTGCATGACGACGGTCCGGGCATCGACCCGTCGGTGGCCTCGGAGCTGTTCGAGCGGTTCGCCCGTGCAGACCGGTCCCGCGCCCGGAAGACCGGCGGAACGGGGCTGGGCCTGTCGATCGTGCGGGCCATCGTGGCGGCCCACCACGGCACCATCACCGCGCACAGCGTCCCCGGCGACACCACGTTCGAGGTGCGGATCCCCGCCCGCCCCGACGATCCGTCGGCGATCGCCGATCAGTAGCCGCTGAACGCGTCGGTCGTGATCGAGCGCGCCCGCTCCAGCGCCGGCGCCAGGTCGGCGATCAGCGCCGCCGGGCCGGACACGTACGCGTGGCGCTCACCCAGGTCGGTCACGGTGCGCTGCAGGACGTCGGCGGTCAGCCGCACGCCCCGCGCCCACTCCCACTGCGGCGGCAGCCGATCCGGCTCGTCGCGGCTGAAGACGATGACGCGCACCCCGGTCGCGGCCAGATCGTCGCGGAACGCCAGCTCGGCGGCATCCGAGACCACGTAGATCACGATGATGTCGCGGGCACGGCCGGTCAGCGTCAGATGGCGCAGCTGCGACACGAACGGGGTCACGCCGATGCCGGCCGCCACCATCAGGATGCGGCTGTCGGGATGCCGCGGCAGCACGAAGTCGCCCCACACGCCGGTGACCGCCAGCGCCGTGCCCGGCGTGATCGCCGCCAGCGCCTTCTTGTACGTCGACTGCGATCCGCGCCGGAACGCGATCCGCACGGTGGGCAGGTCCTCGGGGGCCGAGGCGATGCTGAACTCGCGACGGGTGCCGCGGGCGTCCGGGCGGCGATGCGGCACGTCCAGTTCGAGGAACTGGCCCGCGGTGAACGAGAATCCGCGGCCGGCGTGGAAGACCAGCTCCTCCACCGTGGGCGTGATCGCCGTGCGGCCCTTGAAGACGAGGCGCACGGCGGCACGGACGGCGAACAGGAAGGCGATGAGGTTGCCCACCAGCAGCGCCCGCTCCTGGCCGAGGCCCACCGGGAACGTGCCGAACAGCGGCGCCCAGCCCACGAGCACCCCGACCACCGCGGCCACGACCAGCTGCTGCCAGCGTCGCGGGGGCAGGGTCAGCGGCTCGGACAGCATGAACGCGCCGAGGAACAGCAGCGGCGAGGACCACAGCTGCTGCCACACCAGCGTCCACACGTCCACCGGCACGCCCTGCTGCCGGTACTGCACGGCGGCCGCGACCACGCCGACCACGAGCGCCACCACCCAGAACAGGGCGATCACCCGCAGCTTCTCGGTGCGCCACAGCAGGATCACGCCCAGCAGGAGCACGAGCGGGCCGAACACCGGCGAGCCGACCCACCACGAGGACCACCCCAGCGCGTAGACCCCGCTGATCGCCGAGATCAGGGTGAGGACGGTGGCCCCCACCGCCGCGGGATTGAACACGTGCCGGCCGCGCCAGGCGAGGAGGTACTTCGAGGCGGATGCGACGGCCCCGGCGATCGCGATGCCGGCCAGACCGACCGGATCGACCGTGGGCCGCAGCACGAACAGCAGGATCGCCGCGGTGATCAGCGAGGACTCGACCCGCCAGGGCAGACGCAGCAGACGCTGGGATGCGGCATCCACCGCCGCGCACACCACGACCAGGACCACGGCCGTCGCCAGCAGCTCCAGCGGCGCGGGACCGGCCAGCCCCAGCAGCGACATCAGCAGCGCCACGACGGCGAGCAGGCCCAGCGCGTACAGCGCCAGGCGGTACATCGAGATCTTGCCCAGGACCGCGAAGCCGCGGTTCCAGAGCGCCGTCAGCGACGTGAACACGACGGGCGGATCACGCCGCCCCGTCGAACATGCTCGTCACCGAGCCGTCGACGAACACCTCGTGGATCGCCCGCGCCAGCAGCGGGGCGATCGGCAGGACCAGCAGCCCGGGGAACATCTTGTCGGCCGGCAGCGGGAGCGTGTCGGTCACGACGACCTCGTCGATCGCGTCGTCCTGCAGCCGCTGGACCGCCGGGTCGCTGAACACGGGATGCGTGGCGGCGACGATGACCCGCTCGGCCCCGTTCTCCTTCAGCGCCTGGGCGGCCTTCAGGATGGTGCCGCCGGTGTCGATCATGTCGTCCACGAGCAGGCAGACGCGGCCGCGGACGCGGCCGACGATCTCGTTGACCGTGACCTGGTTGGCCACGTTCGGGTCGCGGCGCTTGTGGATGATCGCCAGCGGCGCGTCCAGGCTGTCCGACCACTGGTCGGCAACGCGCACCCGGCCGGTGTCCGGCGAGACCACCGTGAGCTTCGCGCGGTCCTCTTCGCTGAGCGTGCGCACGAAGTGATCCAGCAGCACCGGCTTGGCGAACAGGTGGTCCACCGGCCCGTCGAAGAAGCCCTGGATCTGCGCGGCATGCAGGTCCACGCTCATCACCCGGTCCGCGCCCGCCGTCTTGAGCAGGTCGGCGACCAGGCGGGCGCTGATCGGCTCGCGACCGCGCCCCTTCTTGTCCTGGCGCGAATACGGATAGTACGGCGCGACGACGGTGATGCGCTTCGCAGAGGCCCGCTTGGCAGCATCCAGCATGATCAGCAGCTCCATCAGCCACTCGTTCACCGGCGGACCGAACGACTGGACCAGGAACACGTCGCAGCCTCGGATCGACACCTCGAAGCGGGTGAGGATCTCCCCCGAGGCGAACGTCCGGTACTCGGTGGGCACCAGCTCGGTGCCCAGCGCGGCCGCCACTTCGGCGGCGAGGGCGGGATTGGAGCGGCCGGAGGCGACCACCAGCCGCTTCTTGGTCTTGGCGACCAGACCCGGCGCTATGCCCCGGACGCGATCGAGGTCAACCTTCTTGTCCTTGTGGCTCATCGCCCGCCTTCTGTGCGGACCGTGCGCGGGCGGCGACATCCGCCGCAGCCGTGCCCGATCGGTTCTTCTCGACCCACCCCTCGATGTTGCGCTGGGGTGCCACGCTGAGTGCCAGGGCTCCGGCAGGAACATCCTTGCGGATGACGGCACCGGCCCCGGTCTTCGCGCCTTCTCCGATCCTAACCGGCGCGACGAAGACGTTGTGCGAGCCGGAGTGGACCTCGTCGCCGATCTCGGTGCGGTGCTTGGCGACGTCGTCGTAGTTCGCGGTGATGGCGCCGGCGCCCAGGTTGACGCCCGTGCCGATCGTGGCGTCGCCGATGTACGAGAGGTGCGGCACCTTGCTGCCGGCGCCGATGGTGGAGTTCTTCGTCTCCACGAACGTGCCGATCTTGCCGTTCGCGGCCAGGACGGTGCCCGGACGCAGATAGGCGAACGGGCCGACGGTGGCGTCGGCCCCGATCACCGCGAGGGTGGCGTCGGTGCGGCGCACGGTGGCCCGCTCCCCCACCTCGCAGTCGACGAGGCTGGTGTCCGGCCCGATCACGGCGCCGGCCTCCACGCTCGTGGCGCGGAGCACCTGGGTGCCCGGCAGCAGTGTCACATCCGGTGCGAGCGTCGCCGTCACATCGATCCAGGTGGTGGCCGGGTCCATCACGGTCACGCCCTCCAGCTGCCACCGCCGCACGGTGCGCGCGTTCAGCAGCCGCCCGACCTCGGACAGCTGGGCGCGGTCGTTCACGCCGTAGGTGACGGTGACGTCGTCCACGACGGATGCCGACACCACGGCGCCGGCCCGACGCAGCAGTCCCGCGACATCGGTGAGGTACTTCTCGCCCTGTGCGTTGTCGGTGCCCACCCGCGGCAGGTGCGTGCGCAGTGCGTCCGCGCGGAACACGTACACGCCGGCGTTGATCTCGCGGCCGGCGGCCTCCTCGGCGCTCGCGTCCTTCTGCTCCACGATGCGCTCGACCGCGCCGTCCGCATCGCGGATGACCCGCCCGTACCCGTGCGCGTCGGCCACGACGGCCGACATGAGCGTCGCCGAAGCGCCGATCGCGCGATGCTCGGCGACGAACGCGGTCAGGGTCGCGGCATCCAGCAGCGGCACGTCCCCGGACAGCACCAGCACGTCCCCGTCGAACCCGCCCATGGCCTCGAGTGCGACCTCGACCGCGCGCCCGGTGCCCGGAACCGCGTCCTGGTCGACGATGCGCGTGCCCGGGGCGGCATCCGCCACCGCCTGCGCGACGAGGTCGCGCTCGTGCCGGACCACGACGAGCACGTCGGCGGGGTGCAGCGCGCGGGCGGTGTCCAGCACGTGGCCGACCAGCGGACGCCCGCCGATCCGGTGCAGCACCTTCGGGACCGCGGAGCGCATCCGGGTGCCCTGCCCTGCGGCGAGGATGACGACGGCAAGACGAGGATCGGCGTTCTCTGACATGCTCCGCCGCCAGGACTCGAACCTGGACTTAACAGCTCCAAAGGCTGTCGTGCTGCCATTACACCACGGCGGACCGGCCGCACTGCGACCGGGGTCAAGTCTGCCAGATCGCGCCGGGTGCGCCGCCTGGCCGATAATGGCAGGATGACCGCGCAGACCGACGAAGTCGACCGGATCGTCGAGGCGTGGATCTCTCAGCGTCCCGACCTGGACTTCTCTCCGCTGGAGGTGCTCTCGCGGGTCGACCGGCTCTCACGGCACCTGGATCGCGCCCGCCGCGACGCCTTCCGCCGCAGCGAGCTCGAGCCGTGGGAGTGGGATGTGCTGTCGGCGCTGCGCCGCGCGGGCGAGCCGTTCCGGCTGACCCCGAAGCAGCTGCTGCAGCAGACCCTGGTCTCGTCCGGCACGATGACCAACCGGATCGACCGCCTCGTCGGGCGTCGACTCGTGCGGCGCGAGGGCGATCCGGCCGACGGTCGCAGCATCCTGGTGGTGCTCAGCGACGACGGCAAGACGCGCGTGGATGCCGCGATCACGCGTCTGGTGGACGCCGAGGCCGTGCTCCTGTCCCGGCTCTCGCGCACCGACCGCGAGCGGCTGGCCGCTCTGCTGCGCAAGCTCAGTCTCAGCTTCGACGTCTGAGCCGGCTCAGTCGATGATCGGCGGGTGCGGCGCGAGCCGGCTCGAGGGCAGCCAGCCGACCTCGTCACCGCGATCGAAGAAGTGGCGGAACGCGTAGACCAGCGGATGCCACAGCCGCGGGTCGATCTCGTCGCCGTCCACGATCGCGGGGTCGGCGTGCACGCGCACCACCTCGGCCTCGACCATGAAGTATCCGCCGTCCAGGCCCGGGGTCATCCGGCGCACGACCGCCTCGAACTGCAGCAGGCACTCCTGCACCCGCGGCGCCGCCACCCGGTCCGACGACTGAGGTGTCAGGTGCGCGGCCGTGAACTTGTCGCGCGCGAACGCATAGCGCTGGGCCTTGGCCGCCGGCACCGGGTCGCGCCCGGTCAGCCGCGACAGGCGCACGAGCGCCGGCCACAGCGCCGGCGACGGGAAGTTCACGGTGATGTCCGGACGCTCGGCCATGTTCAGCGCGGTCTGCCCGTCGGCCTCGATCCCCAGGCACAGCATGTCGCCCAGCGCCCAGTGCGACGACGCGGCGGCGAGATTGGCCGAGCCGTCGGCGTTGACCGAGCCGATCAGGTATGCCGGCGTTCCCACGTACAGGACATGGGGGCGGGCGACCACGTGCGTGGCGGCCGGCGCGGAGGCGGGCTGCTCGGCGGTCATGATCCGAACGTATCAGCGCCGCCGGATCGTCCGGCCGCGTGTGACGCGGTGGCAGGATGAAGCCATGGACCACGACGACGGGATGCTGCGGCCGCCGCCGGACGCGTCGACCGAGCCGGTCGGCGGCGATGCGGCGTGCTGGCTGCCGAGCCTGTGCGCGGACTGCGGCGCGATGATCGAAGGTCCGCCGGGGACGGCCTGCTGGCGGTGCGGCGGCACCCGGCGCGAGGGCGACGTCTGAATGGACGGCATCCGCTACGAGTTCGAGGCGACGCTGTTCCGCCGGCAGAGCGAGGGCGTCGATCTCGGCGACACCGTGCGGGTGGGCATCGAACCCGTGCCGTAGCCTGGAACGGATATGGCGCATCTTCTCGGGGCACAGACCCTGCACCTCGAGTACCCCACCCGGATCGTGTTCGATTCCGTCACCCTCGGCGTCGACGAGGGCGACCGGATCGGCATCGTGGGCCGCAACGGCGACGGCAAGTCCAGCCTGCTGGCCATGCTCACCGGCCGGATCGAGCCCGACTCCGGGCAGGTCACCACCCGCGGCGGCGTGCGCATCGGCGCACTCGAGCAGCACGACACGCTGGACGACGACGACACCGTGTCGCGCGCGGTCGTCGGCGAGATCCCCGAGCACGTCTGGGCCGGAGACGCCCGCGTCCGCGACGTCATCGCCGGTCTGCTCGGCGATCTGGACTGGCAGGGCCGGATCGGCTCGTTGTCCGGCGGCCAGCGTCGCCGGGTGGCGTTGGCGGCGCTGCTGGCCCAGGACCTGGACGTCATCGCCCTGGACGAGCCCACCAACCACCTCGATGTCGAGGGCATCGCCTGGCTGGCCGGGCACGTCAAGCGCCGCTGGCCGTCGGGCTCGGGCGCCCTGCTGGTGGTCACTCACGACCGCTGGTTCCTGGATGAGGTGTGCACCGCGACCTGGGAGGTGCACGACCGGCTGGTCGAGCCGTTCGAGGGCGGCTATGCCGCCTACATCCTGCAGCGCGTCGAGCGCGACCGGCAGGCGGCCGCGATCGAGCAGCGGCGGCAGAACCTCGCACGCCGCGAGCTGGCCTGGCTGCGCCGCGGCGCTCCCGCCCGCACCTCCAAGCCGAAATTCCGGATCGACGCGGCCAACGAGCTGATCGCCGACGTCCCGCCGCTGCGGGACGAGGTGGCGCTGCGCGCCCTCGCCGTCTCGCGTCTGGGCAAGGACGTCGTCGACCTGCTGGACGCGTCGGTCGCCTACCCCGACCCCGACAGCGGCGCCGAACGCGAGGTGCTGCACCAGGTGGAATGGCGCATCGCCCCCGGTGAGCGCACCGGCATCCTGGGTGTGAACGGCGCGGGCAAATCCACCCTGCTCGGCCTGGTCGAGGGCACCGTCATCCCCACCGGCGGTCGGGTCAAGCGCGGCAAGACCGTGCAGGTCGCGGCGCTCTCGCAGCGGATGGACGAGTTGGATCCGCACCTGCACAAGCCCGTGCGGGTGGTGCTGGAAGGGCTGCGGACCACCTACACGTTCGGCGCCGGATCGAAGGCGACCGAGCTCACTCCCGGACAGCTGCTGGAGCGGATGGGCTTTTCCAGCGTGCAGCTGTCCACTCCGGTGAAGGACCTGTCCGGCGGCCAGAAGCGCCGGCTGCAGCTGCTGCTCGTGCTGCTGAGCCAGCCGAACGTGCTCATTCTGGACGAGCCGACCAACGATCTGGACACCGACATGCTCGCCGCGATGGAGGAGCTGCTGGACTCGTGGCCGGGGACGCTCCTGGTCGTCTCGCACGACCGCTACTTCGTGGAACGCGTCACCGACCAGCAGTACGCCATCCTCGACGGTCGGTTCCGGCATCTGCCCGGGGGTGTGGACGAATACCTGCGACTGCGGACCGACCAGCGCGCCGCGCAGCGCTCGCACCGGTCCGCGGCGCCGGCGAGACCGGATGCCGCGGCTTCGGCATCCGCTTCGGCATCCGCTCCGGCCCTTGCCGGGGCCGACCGCCGCACCGCCGAGAAGGAGGTGTCCGCGATCGACCGGCGGCTGCACCGGCTGCAGCAGGAGATCGCCGCACTCGACCAGCAGCTCGCAGCATCCCACGACGACTACGACGCGCTGATCCGACTGCAGGGTCAGCGCGACGCGCTCACCGGTGAGTGCGCGACGCTCGAGGAGCGCTGGCTCGAGCTGTCCGAGCGCCTCGAGGGCTGAGTCGGGTCGACGCTCAGGCCACCACCGCCGTCTGCGCGGCCGGCTCGATCCGGATCACCACCGACTTCGAGGCCGGGGTGTTGCTGACCTCGGCGGTCGCGCCGAGCGGCACCAGAGGGTTCGCCTCGGGGAAGTAGGCCGCCGCGCAGCCGCGCGCCGTCGGATAGGACACGAGCCGGAACGCGCGCACGACCCGGTCGACCCCGTCGCTGAACTCGCCGTGCACGTCGACCCGCTGGCCGTCGCGCAGGCCGAGCTCGGCGATGTCGAGCGGGTTCACGAAGATGACGTCCCGTCCCTTCTTCACTCCGCGGTACCGGTCGTTCAGGCTGTAGATCGTCGTGTTGAACTGGTCGTGCGCGCGCACGGTCTGCAGCAGCAGCCGACCGGGCGGGCAGTCCACGACATCCAACCGGTTCACGGTGAACATGGCCTTGCCGGTGGCGGTGGGGAACGTGCGCGAATCGCGCGGACCGTGCGGCAGCACGAAACCGCCCTCGTGCCGGATCTTCGCGTTGTAGTCCTCGCAGCCGGGGACCACGTGCGAGATGTGCTCGCGGATCGTGTCGTAGTCGTGCTCGAAGCCGGCCCAGTCGACGTTCACCGTGTGGCCGAGCGTGGCCTGGGCCAGCCGGCTGATGATCGCGATCTCGCTCAGCAGGTGCGGGGCGACCGGTTCGACCTTGCCCCAGGAGGGATGCACCGCGCACACCGTGTCCTCGACCGAGACGAACTGCTCCCCCGACGCCTGACGGTCGATCTCGGTGCGCCCCATGGTCGGAAGGATGAGCGCCTCGCGACCGACGACGGCGTGCGACCGGTTCAGCTTCGTGGAGATCTGCACCGTCAGCTCGGCCTTCTGCATCGCCTCTTCGGCCGCATGCGTGTCGGAGACCGCGGAGACGAGGTTGCCGCCCAGGGCCACCCACACCTTGATCCGCCCGTCGGCGAGGGCGCGGATGCCGTCGACGCTGTCCACGCCGTTCTCGCGCGGCGGATCGAAGCCGAACTCCTCCTGCAGCTTGTCCAGGAACGCCGGCGGCATCTTCTCCCAGATGCCCATCGTGCGGTCCCCCTGCACGTTGCTGTGCCCGCGGATCGGCGAGGCACCCGCACCGGGCTTGCCGATGTTCCCGCGCAGCAGCAGCAGGTTCATGATGTCCTTGATGGTGGCAACGGCCCGCTTGTGCTGGGTCAGCCCCATCGCCCAGGTGATGATCACGCGGTCGGCCCGGATGTACCGGTCGGCCAGGCCGCCGATCTCGCCGGCGGTGAGCCCGGTCGCCCGCAGCACCTCGACCTCGTCCAGGCTGCGCAGGCTCTGCGCGAACTCGTCGAACCCGTGGCAGTACCGGTCGATGAAGTCGTGATCCAGCACTGTGCCGGGCTCGGCCTCTTCGGCCTGGAGCACGCGCTTGGCGACCGCCTGCATCAGCGCCTGGTCGCCGGCGAGACGGATCTGCAGGTAGTCGTCGGCCAGCCCCGTGCCCTTGCCGATCCATCCGCCGATCTTCTGCGGGTTCTTGTACCGCATCAGCCCGGCTTCGGGCATCGGGTTCACGGCGACGATGGTCGCTCCGGCCTGCTTGGCCTCTTCCAGGGCGGTCAGCATGCGCGGGTGGTTCGTGCCGGGGTTCTGGCCCATGATGATGATCAGGTCGGCCTTGGCGAAGTCGTCGTAGGTGATCGTGCACTTGCCCACTCCGATCGTCTCGCCGAGGGCCGCACCGGTGGATTCATGGCACATGTTCGAGCAGTCGGGCAGGTTGTTCGTGCCGAACGTCCGCGCGAACAGCTGATAGGCGAACGCGGCCTCGTTCGAGGTGCGCCCGCTCGTGTAGAACGCGGCCTGGTCCGGCGAGTCGAGCCCGCGCAGCTTCTCGGACACGATCCGGAACGCCTCGTCCCACCCGACCGGCTCGTAGCGGTCGCTGTCGGCGGCCTTGTAGACGGGCTCGACCAGCCGGCCCTGCATCCCGAGCCAGTACTCGGACTCCTCTTTCAGCACCGAGATCGGATGCTCGCGCCAGAACCCGCTCGGGACGGTGACCGGCGTCGCCTCCCAGGTGACGGCCTTCGCCCCGTTCTCGCAGAACTCCGCGACCTTGCGATGGTCGGGATCCGGCCACGCACAGCTCATGCAGTCGAAGCCGTCCTTGTGGTTCATCGAGGTGAGCAGCTTCGCCGCACGCGAGACGCCCATGTCCCTCGCGGCCGGTCCCACCGAGTACAGGATGCCGGGGATGCCGGCGGCCCACGTCTTCGGCGGGGCGATCTGGAGGTGCTCCCGGTCGTCGACCTTCCGCTCGGTCGCTGCCTGTTCACTGGTCATGGCGCACTTCCTCCATGCACGGGTTCGTCACTGCTCCCAGGCTTACGCCTGAGTGCGACAACCCGCAACCCCTGCCCGCGGGTCCTTGAACTTCGGTCCGGGTGAGGACACGATGAGGGCAAGGGGAACCTCACGAAGATCTAAGAAGGTTCATCATGCAGTTCGCAGTGTCGATGTTCCCACCCCTGGCCCTCGGCTTCTTCGGCCTCGGAACCGGCTACCTCATCTACGGCCCGCAGGAGCTGTTCGGATGGCCGCGAAGAGACGAGCGGGTCGATCGCGCCACCGGCGTCTGGGGCATCTGGTTGCCCGGCTTCTGCCAATTCGTGACCGGGCTGATCCTGTTCATCGGCCTCACCTGGTTCCAGGTGTTCAAGGAACCGCCGCTGTACATGGCGGCTCTGGCCTTCTCGGCGTACGGCATCCACTGGTTCGCGATCGGCTACAACCGCTACCGCGGAAACGACCCGCGCCCGAACGCGGGCATGTGCGTCGCGTTCTTCATCATCTCGGTCGTCGGCCTGGTGGTGTTCTTCGTCGCCGGGGACTGGCCGGTCGGCCTGCTGTTCGTCGGGCTGGCGCTGATCTACCTGTCGGACTTCTTCGCCGCGATCGGGATGACGTGGGGCGAGCGCGCGCTGGGCCTCTGGCACACCCTGACCGGGCTGTGGCTGATGTACCTGATGGTCGCCGTGGCGTTCGACTACTCCCTCGGCTGGTCGCTGGCGGTCTGACCGGCCGCATGCCCATCGCCGCCGTCGCCGCATGTGTTCCCCCCGCGGCGACGACGACGATGTCGGGCGCGCCCTACTTCAGACCGTTGTCGGCCAGGAACGCCTTCGCGATGTCGGCGGCGGACTTCTTGTCGACCGTGTTCTGCACGTTCATGTCGACCAGCGCCTCGGGGGTGAGCTTGGCCTGGACGGCGTTGAGGGTGTCGGCGACCTTGCCCTGGATGTCCTTGCTGATCACCGGGACGACATTGGAGGCCAGGATCATGCCCTTCGGGTCCTTCAGCACGACCAGGTCGTCGGTCTTGATCCGCGGGTCGGAGGTGTACACGTCGGCGACGTTGACCGTGCCGGCCACGAGATCCTCGACCGTGGTGTCGCCGGTCGCGGTGAACCCGATGTCGATGCCGTAGATGCTCTTCAGCCCCTTCGGCCCGTACGGGCGATCGGCCAGTTCGGGGTTGCCCCCGAGCGTGAGCTTCTCCTTCACATTGGCCAGGTCGGCGATGCTCGTCAGGTGATACTTGTCGGCGAAGGCCTTGGTCACGGTGTACGAGTCCTGGTCGGTCGCGGTCGCCTGATCGAGCACCGTCAGCCCCTCCGGCATCGCCTTCTGCAGTGCGGCGTACACCTCGTCCGGCGCGGTGGCGGTGGCGTTCTTGTCGAGGAACTGCAGCAGGTTGCCGGTGTACTCGGGGAACACCTGGATCTCGCCCTTCTCGATCGACGGCATGTAGGCATCGCGCTGGCCGATGTTGAACTTGCGCTCGACCTTCAGGCCGGCGCCTTCGAGCGCCTGCGCGTAGGTCTCGGCGATGATCTCGTTCGAGGCGTAGGCCTGCGAGCCCACGACGATCGTGGAGGAGTCGCCGCCGGCCGATCCGGAGTCGGACGGACTGAGCGGATTGCTGGACGCGCAGCCGGCCAGTGCCAGCGCGGCACCGACGATCGCGGCAGCCACGGCGAGGGTCTTCTTCGCGGTGATCATGGTGCTTCTCTTTCTCTCGGGGAGGGGTGTTCGGGACGGTGGTCAGGTGGCCGGGGACAGCACTGGTTCGGGCTCTTCGGACGCCCGCCGCGGGCGCGGGCGGGCCCGCACTCCGCGCGGCACGCTGATCCGCTGGAGCAGGGCGAACAGCCCGTCCAGCACGAGGGCGAGCGCGGCGACGAGGATGGCCCCGCCCAGGACCATGTCCAGCTGCTGCAGCGGGATCCCGGCGATGATGTACTGGCCGAGTCCCCCGATGCCGACGTACGAGGCGATCGTGACGGTGGCCACGACCTGCAGCACCGCGGAGCGGATGCCGGCGACCAGCAGCGGCATCCCCAACGGCACCTCGATCCGCCACAGCACCTGCCACGGCGTCATCCCCATCGACCGGCCCGCGTCGATGACCGAGCGGTCGATGGCCTCGAAGCCGGAGTAGGCGCCGGCCAGGATCGACGGGATGCCGAGGATCACGAATGTCACGATCGCCGCCTCGGGCTTGTGGATGACGCCCAGCAGCAGGACCAGCAGGATGAAAAGTCCGAAGGAGGGAACGGCACGCGCGGCGCCCGAGATCGCCACCGCGACATCCCGCCCGCGCCCGGTGTGGCCGATCAGCCAGCCCAGCGGCACGGCGATGAGGACGGCGACCAGCACGGAGACCACGGTGTACAGCAGGTGGATGCCGATGGCCTCCGGCACCGGATCGGTCCCGGACAGGTCCCCGGAGAAGATCCACCGGATCGCGTCGATCAGGAAGTTCATGCCACCGCCTCCTGCGCCCGGGCCGACGCGGAACGGCGCCGACGGGTCCGCCGCGCCCAGGGCATGAGCAGGCGCCCGCCGACCACGAGGATCACATCGATGACGACCGCGATGACGACGACGGCCACGATGCCGGAGAAGACCTCGATCAGGATGCGCCGCTGCAGCCCGTTGGTGAACAGGTAGCCGAGATTGGTCACCCCGACCAGGATCCCGACCGTCGCCAGCCCGATGGTGCTGGAGGCCATCACGCGCAGACCGGCGAGGATCACCGGGCCGGCCAGCGGCAGATCGACCGCCCAGAACCGCCGGAGCGGGCCGTAGCCCATCGCCACGGAGGCCAGGCGCACGTCCGGGTCGACCGATGCGAGGCCGTCGGCCACCGCCCGGACCATCAGCGCGATCCCGTAGAGGGTGAGCGCGACGATGAGGTTGACGTCGCTGATGTAGCTGGTGCCGAGGATGACCGGCAGCAGGGCCAGCAGCGCCAGTGACGGGATCGTGTACAGCAGCCCGGTGATCACCAGGATCGGTCCGTGCAGCAGCCGGTACCGCCAGGCGACCCAGCCCAGCGGCACCGAGACCACGAAGCCGAGGAGGATCGGGATGACGCTCTGCCGCACGTGCACGAGGGTCAGCTCGAGGATCAGTCCGATGTTGTCGGCGATCCAGCTCACCCGGCGGCACCTCCCTCGACCAGCGCCCCCTGGGTGCGCCCCTGCGCGTCGACCACGACCGTGCCGCGGGTCGTCTCCTTCAGGTGCAGCGCACGGGTCCCGCGTTCGGCGCCGATGAAGCTGGCGACGAACTCGGATGCCGGGTTCTCGATGATCTCGCTCGGACTGCCGACCTGGGCGATCTGCGCTCCGACCTGAAGGATCACCACCTGGTCGCCGAGCAGGAAGGCCTCGTCGATGTCGTGCGTGACGAACACGATGGTCTTGCCGATCTCGCTCTGCAGCCGGATCAGCTCCTGCTGCAGGTCGGCGCGCACGATCGGGTCGACGGCGCCGAACGGCTCGTCCATCAGGAGGATGTTCGGGTCGGCCGCCAGGCCCCGGGCGACGCCCACCCGCTGCTGCTGGCCGCCGGAGAGCTGGCTCGGGTAACGGTGGGCCATCTGCTCGTCCAGCCCCACGGTGCTCATCAGCGCGCGCGCGCGGGCGCGGGCATCCTTCTTCTTGATGCCCTGCAGCACCGGGACCGTGGCGATGTTGTCCTCGACGCTCAGATGCGGCAGCAGGCCGGAGTTCTGCATGACGTAGCCGATGCTGCGGCGCAGCGCCACCGCCGATCGTGTGGCGATGTCGACGCCGTCGATCTCGATCGCGCCCGCGGTGGTGTCGACCATCCGGTTGATCATGCGCAGCAGGGTGGTCTTGCCGCAGCCGCTGGAGCCGACGAACACCGTCGTCTTGCGCGCGGGGATGACCAGGCTGAAGTCCCGCACGGCACGGGTGCCGTCCGGGAACTGTTTCGAGACGTCGCGGAACTCGATCATGGTCGGGTCCGTCCGCCGTCCGCGACGCTCAGTCGCCGACCTCGACGTCCGGCGCGAACGCGATGTAGCCGGCGAAGTCCCGGCCGACCCGCTCGATCGCGCCGGGGTACGGCTCGGGGTAGGCCCAGGCCCGGTCCGCGAGGATCTCGTTGCCGATCTTCACCGAGTAGTACTGGCACTCGCCCTTCCACGGGCAGGTGTACGGCGTGTCGCTGGTCTGCAGCAGCGCCTTGTCGACGGCGGCCGGCGGGAAGTACCAGTTCCCCTCGATCCGGACCAGGTCGGCCTCGTCCGCTTCGGCGATGGTGGTCTCTCCGACTCGTGCTCTCACGGTGCTCTCCTGCCGCTCGTTCTTGCCGCTCATGGATCCAGGTGCCCTACGAGGGTAGTCCAGCCCTCCGACATCCGGCCCGAGCGTTACCCCGATCAGTACCAGAAGCTCAGCTGCGGCGCCTCGGGCCAGGACAGCACCCGCGCCGCCGCCGCGGCATCCGTCGTCTCCACCCGGCCGGCGGCCGCCAGGGTCGCCAGCGAGACCGCACCCAGGTAGGCCGCCGACAGTTCGGTCGTCCCCAGCCGGACCACCGGGATGTCGCTCGCGTCCGGCCCATCGTCCGGCCGGACCCGACCGATCCCGGCCGCATCGGTCTCCAACAGCCACCGACCGCCGCTGATTCCCACCGGATCGGCCACATCAAGCACGACCGCCCCGGCGGCGTGGTAGCGGCGACCCTGCAGCGCGGCCGGAATGTCGAGCACGCGAAGGTAGTGATGGTCGTTGAGCGTGATCGTCGCGGCGCGCTGGTCCGAGATCATCCACCACAGCGGCTCGTCCGTGGACAGCTCGCTCGCCGTCACGGTGGCGATCAGGGGCAGCTCGATGAAGTAGCGCCACAGCCCGGCATACGCCTGGGCGTCCTCGGCCACCAGCGAGGTGATCCGCACGCGCGACTTCGTGAAGTCGTCGTGGTTCTCGGTCGCGGTGTACAGCGCCACCCCGCGCACGGTGCCGGATGGGTCCGCGTACTGCACGGCGCGGATGCGGCCGGGCTTGTCGGCGTCCGGATTCGTCCCGGTGAAGCGGTCCCAGTGCCCCGGCGGGATGGCGATCTCGCCCGGTCGATGCACGCGGATGCGCTCGTGGACCACGGGTGCGAGGCGCCGCGCGAGATCGCGCGGGATGGCGTCGACCCGCCCGGGCGCGACCGGTCCCGCCCAGGTGGCGCGCTTCGTGTCGATGACCCACTCGGTGGCCGGGACGGCGGGCGCGAAGCCGTAGCGTCCGTAGATCGTCGACTCGCTGACCGTCAGGCCCGCCAGCGGGATGCCGAGGGATGCCGCATGACGCAGCTCCCCCTCCATCATCGCGCGGGCGATCCCCCGCCGCTGATGTGTGGGCGCGACCGTCACCGCGCTGATCGCCGCCATCGGCACTGCGACGCCGCCGGGGACCGAGACCTCGGCCGCCCAGGATGCGAACGTGCCCACCGGCACCTCGCTCTGCGGGCTGCCCGGGTCGAAGACGCCGATCCGGCGGCGATAGCCGCCCGCCGCCATCGACGCCGCGATCTGCTCGTCGGCCGGTTCGGGATCCAGGAAGCCGCGCGAGACCGCGTGCAGCCAGCCGTCCACCGCAGGCCGGGCATTCGGCACGAGGCGCAGCTCGAGCCCGATCCGCTCCAGCGACGCCGCGGCGGCGTCGTCGACGGGTCCGTCGTGGTGTCGTGTGCGCAGGTCGTCGTCCATTCGGATCCCTTCGACGGCGGCTCAGGAGGGCATGATGCGCGCGCCGGGAACCGGGCCGTGCACGTGCAGGGTCTCGTGTCCGGCCGCGCTGAGGACCACACGCAGAGCGATCGCGGACTTCTCGTCGTCGGCGAGGAACGCGACGGTGGGTCCCGAACCCGACACCAGACCGGTCAGCGCGCCCTCGGCCAGGCCCAGGTTGATCAGGTCGTCCAGCTCGGGTCGCAGGCGGAGCGCGGCCGGGGTGAGGTCGTTGTGCGAGGTGGCCGCCAGCATCCGGGCATCCCCCTGCCGCAGCGCGTGCAGCACCGGGGGGAACACCGCCGGCCGTTCCGGCGCGGCCGGGACGTACGGCGCGGGGTTGGCGCGGTACTCGTCCAGCTCGGCATACACCTCGGGGGTCGACATCCCCTGCCTGCTGGTCACCAGCACCCAGTCGAATCGACCACGCGCCAGGGCCGGGCTGAGCTGGTCGCCGCGACCGGTGCCCACCGCCGTCCCGCCCATCAGCGCGAACGGCACGTCCGCGCCGAGGCGGGATGCCACCGCCAGCAGATCGCCGGTGGGCAGGCCGGCCCCCCACAGCGCGTCGCAGGCGAGCAGGGCGGCTGCGGCATCCGCCGACCCGCCGCCCATGCCGCCGGCGACCGGGACGCCCTTGTGGATGCGCAGGTGGACGCCGTCGGGCCAGCCGATCTCGGCGGCCAGCAGGCGGGCGGCCCGCACCGCGAGGTTGCTCTCGTCGAGCGGAACGGCGTCCACGTCCACGCCCCCGTCGACCTCGACGGTGAATTCGTCGGATGCCTCGGCCCAGACGTCCTCGTACGCCGAGACGGCCTGATAGGCCGACGCGACCTCGTGATAGCCGTCCGCACCCGGGCCGCCCACCTCGAAGAAGACGTTGATCTTCCCCGGGGCGCGCACATGCACGCGGTCCAGGACGACGGCTTCGCTCACAGTGCGGTCGACTCCGCCCAGAGGTCGACGTCGATCGCGTCGCTGACCGCGTCGATCCGCTCCAGCTCCTCGGTGTCGAACGCCGGACCGTTCAGCGCGGCCAGGTTCTCGTCCAGCTGCGCGGGACGGGACGCCCCGATCAGCGCCGAAGCCACGACATCCTCGCGCAGCACCCACTGCAGGGCGAGCTGGGCCAGTGTCTGGCCACGCTCGGAGGCGATGGTGTCCAGGCTCCGCAGCGCCGACAGCGCCGCGTCCGAGAGCCGTCGGTTCGGCAGCGACGAGCGCTGCTGGGCGCGTTCGGCCGTGCCGTCGGCGAGGTACTTCGCGGTGAGCAGGCCCTGGGCGAGCGGGGTGAACGCGATCGCCCCCATCCCCTCCTGGCGCAGCACGCCGGTCAGCCCGTCCTCGACCCAGCGGTTCAGGATCGAGTAGGCCGGCTGGTGGATGACCAGCGGGGTGCCCAGGCTCCGCGCGACCGCCTTGGCCTCGGCCGTGCGCTGCGCGCTGTACGACGAGATGCCCACGTGCAGCGCCTTGCCCTGCCGCACGAGCGTGTCCAGGGCCCCGATCGTCTCCTCCACCGGAGTGTCGGGGTCGGCGCGGTGCGAGTAGAAGATGTCGACGTACTCCAGTCCCATGCGGGTCAACGACTGATCCGCGCTGGCGAGGATGTACTTGCGGCTGCCGAGATCCCCGTACGGGCCGGGCCACATGTCCCAGCCGGCCTTGGACGAGATGATCAGCTCGTCCCGGTAGGGACGGAAGTCCTCGCGCATCATGCGCCCGAAGTTCGTCTCGGCGGATCCGTACGGCGGCCCGTAGTTGTTCGCGAGGTCGAAGTGGGTGATGCCGGAGTCGAACGCGTGCCGGAGCAGCTCGCGCTGCCGGTCGAACGGGATGTTGTCGCCGAAGTTCCACCACAGGCCGAGCGAGATCGGCGGAAGGTAGAGGCCCGACTGGCCCACCTGCCGGTAGCCGAGCCGCCGGTAGCGGTCGTCGGCGGCCGTGTACGGCCGATGGATGTCGTCGATGTCACCGCGGAATCGTGTCTGCTCGCTCACTCGTCCAGGGTATCGATTCACGGGCGGGTGCGTGGGCGGGTGCACGAGGATGTCGGAGGGTCATGATACGAAGCTTTGAGCGAGTCAGGTCGAGAAATCGCGCCGAATTCTCTGCGGAATCTCTTGCCTTGATCGTGCGTTTGTTCTCGTCTAGAGGCATGGAAGCGCCGTCGCAGACCGTCCCCGAGCGGATCGACGACGCGTTCGTGCTGCGCTCGCTGTTCTCCGACGCCGAAGCCGAGCAGTATGCGGCCAACCGCCGCGAGGCGCGCCGCTGCGAGGCGCTGGCCGATGTGCTCGAGTACGCCCGTCGCCATCCCGAGCTCTACGTCTCGGCCGATCCGGACGGTCCTGATCCGCTGGCCGGACGCGCGATCCCGCCGCTGGGCGGCGATGCCGAGCTGGCGACCCGGTGCGCCGTCGCCGAGGCCGGCTCGCGCCTGAACTTCACCGAGCATCAGGTGCGCTCGCTCGCCTCGACCGCCCAGCACGCGCGCACCCGGCTGCCGCTGACCTGGCACGCCGCCCGCGAGGGCCTGCTCACGGTCGCGCACGTGGAGGCGATCCTCGGTCAGCTGCCGGTGTTCGGCACCCGCCCCGAGCTCGTCGGCGAGTTCGACCGACTGCTCAGCAAGGTCGCCCTCCATGCCACGGTCGGCGCCACCCGGCACAAGGCTCGGGACGTGGCCGATCGGCTCACCAGCCGCACCCGCACGCAGCGGCACGCCGAGGCCTTCGCGCGTCGCAGGGTGGAGGTCGAGGATGTCGCGGACGGCATGGCGTGGGTGCATGCGCTGGTCTCCGCCGAGCGAGCGCACGCCGCCGATCGCGGGATCACCGCCACGGCGAAGAACATGACCACCGACGAGCGCGACGGTCGCACGCACGCCCAGCTGCGTGCGGATCTGTTCGCCGACCTGCTCACCGGCGTCGGCCCGGATCGGATGGTCACGACCAAGGTGTTCGTCACGATCCCGCTGGACCGGCTCTCCCCCGCGGCCCGCACGTCGGTCCGCTCCGGCACATCGGCCGCGACGTCGACCGGAACGTCGACCGGGACGGGGCTGGATCTGAACCGCGACTGCCTCATCCCCGGCGAGGGCAGGATCGACGATGCCACTGCCCGCCAGCTGCTCCTGGATGCCGGTGCGTTCACCCGGGTCATCACCGACCCGGTCAGCGGGGTCATCCTCGACATGGACCGCCGATCCCGTCGGGCGACACGTGCGCAGCGCGACTGGCTCGTGCTGCGGCACGGCACGTGCCTGCGTGACGGCTGCACGCGGCTGGCCATCGACGCCGACATCGATCACCATTGCGCGTATCACGGCCGCGGTCGGGGCGCGACCGACATCGACAACCTCGATCCGCTGTGCGATCCCGATCATGCGATGAAGGACACGACCCGCATCCGACATCGGCGGCGGGACGATGGGACGATCGAGCGCGAATTCCCGACCGGGCACCGTACGGCGAACCCGTTCGCCGGTATCGAAGAGCGCGTGCGTGCGCTGCTCGATCGCGCCGGCCCCTATCCCGACGACCCGCCGTTCTGACGCGCGATGGCGACGAAGTCGTCGATCGTGAGCTGCTCGCCGCGCACCGTCGGGTCGATGCCCGCCTGTTCCAGGACGGCGGATGCCGCGGACGCCGAGCCGCCGAGCACGCCGGACACCGCCTGACGCAGCATCTTCCGGCGCTGACCGAATGCGGCATCCACGATCTCGAACGTGCGGCGTCGCTCCCCCTCGGTGCCGCGCGGCTGCGGGTCGCGGGTGAACGCGACCAGCACGCTGTCCACATTCGGGACCGGCCAGAACACCTGCCGCGACACGGTGCCGGCCAGCCGCCACGGCCCGTACCAGGCGGCCTTCACGCTCGGGCCGCCGTACACCTTCGATCCCGGTCCGGCCGCGAGCCGCTCCCCCACCTCGGCCTGCACCATCACCACGCCGCGCTCCAGCTGCGGGAAGGTGTGCAGGAAGTGCAGCAGCACCGGGACGGAGACGTTGTACGGGAGGTTCGCGACCAGCACCGTGGGGTCGCCGGGCAGCTCTGCGATCCGCAGGGCATCGGCATCCACCACCGCGAGCGCGTCCGGGTCCACGCCGTGCGATGCCGCAGTCTCGGGCAGCCGTGCGGCCAGCCGGTGGTCGATCTCGACGGCGGTGACCCGCGCCCCGGTCTCGAGGATCGCCAGCGTGAGCGAGCCGAGCCCCGGCCCGACCTCGACCACGTGCTCACCCGCCCGCACCTGCGCGATCTGGACGATCCGCCGCACCGTGTTCGCGTCGACGACGAAGTTCTGCCCGAGCTTCTTGGTCGGGGTCACGTCGAGGGCGGCGGCGAGTGCGCGGATCTCGCCCGCGCCCAGAAGTGTCACGGGCATGCTCACCATCCTGTACCACCGGTGTCGGCCGTGATGAAGCCGGCGTCGTGCGCGGCCCGAAGCAGCCGTTGGTCACCCGACGCGAAGAGGACCTCACGCGCCCGGATGAGGGTCGCCGAGGCGAGGTGGACGGCGTCGTATCCGCGCAGCGCATGCGTGACCGCCAGGCGAGCGGCTCGATCGACGAGGTCCGAGAAGACTTCTATCAGCGTCAGCTCGGTCGCCAAGCGCCAGACATCCTCCTGGACGGCATCGTGTTCATGTTCGGTCAGTCGCCCCAGCCGGTGCGCCTGTCCCACGGCCGCGGCGGCCTCAACGAGGATCAGCCGAGTGCTCACCACCCGATCGGCGTCGCCCCACAGGCGGCTGGCAGCCGTTGATCCGGACTCCTGGACGACGAGTGGAAGGAATGCCGAGGTGTCGAAATAGACGATCATTCGCGCTGCTCGGACACGATATCGCTGACGGGGCCTTCGGTGACGTGCGGCCGGGGACGAGGCCGATGCGTGTGACGCGGCGGCATCGCCAGCCCTTCGTCGATCAGTCGCTGGAGTGCGGCATCCCCTTCGAGCGGGATGATCTGCGCCACGGCGACGCCACGATCGGTGATCGTCACACGATCACCGTTGTGGGCAGCCGTCACGTATGCGCTGAGCTGCGCCTTCAACGCACGGATCCCGACTCGGCCCATCAGCGCTCCCGTCCCTGTAGTCACATTCTACGACGCCGAGGGTACAATCGGTCCGCCGTACATCTGCGGTGATGCCCCTGCCGCGGAGGTCCGCGCATCGGTAGTGTGACCGGCATGACCACTTCGGAATCGCTGCCGACAGGTACCTTCACGCTGCGCGGGCCGTTCGGGCGCCGTGCGATCGGGCTGTCGGTGGCCGGTGCCGTCGGCGGATTCCTCTTCGGCTTCGACTCGTCCGTCATCAACGGCGCGGTCGATTCCATCCAGCACGATTTCGCGCTGAACTCCGTGATCACCGGGTTCGTGGTGGCCATCGCCCTGCTCGGCTGCGCGGTCGGCGCCATCCTGGCCGGTCAGCTGGCCGACCGGTGGGGGCGGCTGCGGGTGATGCTGCTGGGCGGCATCCTGTTCTTCGCCAGCTCGATCGGGGCGGGCCTGTGCGTCAGCGTGTGGGACCTCGGGTTCTGGCGGGTCATCGGCGGGCTCGGCATCGGCATCGCCTCGGTGGTGGCGCCGGCCTACATCTCCGAGATCGCGCCGCGGCAGATCCGCGGCGGGCTGGCCTCGCTGCAGCAGCTGGCGATCACGATGGGCATCTTCGTCGCGCTGCTGTCGGACGCCGTGCTGTCCTGGTCGGCCGGAAGCGCGAACGCGCCGCTGTGGCTGGGCATGGATGCGTGGCGGTGGATGTTCCTCGTCGGGGCGATCCCGGCCGTGGTGTACGGCCTGCTCTCGTTCACCCTGCCCGAGTCACCGCGATTCCTGCTGGCCAAGGGCCGCACCGACGAGGCGCGCGAGATCTTCTCCCGACTGGTCCCCGAGGTCGACCTGGAGAAGACCGTCAACGAGCTGCGCAGCGCGATCGAGGCCGACCGCGCCCACGCCGGGGTCTCGCTGCGGGGCCCCGCGCTCGGGCTGCAGCCGATCGTGTGGATCGGCATCATCCTCTCGGTGTTCCAGCAGTTCGTCGGGATCAACGTGATCTTCTACTACTCCACCTCGCTGTGGCAGTCCGTCGGCTTCCCGGAGAGCGCGTCGGTCGGCATCAGCGTGGTGACCTCGATCACGAACGTCCTGGTCACCCTGATCGCGATCTTCCTGGTCGACCGGGTCGGCCGCAAGCCGATCCTGCTGACCGGCTCGGTGCTGATGACGCTCTCGCTGGCGCTGATGGCCGTCGCCTTCGTGTTCGCCAGCACGAACGCCCAGGGCGAGGTCTCGCTCGGCGCGCCGTGGGGGCCGATCGCGCTGATCGCGGCGAACGTGTTCGTGGTCGGCTTCGGCGCGTCCTGGGGACCGCTGGTGTGGGTGCTGCTGGGTGAGATCTTCCCCAGCCGGATCCGCGGCAAGGCCCTGGGCGTCGCGGCCGGCGCCCAGTGGATCGCGAACTTCCTGATCACGGTGAGCTTCCCGGCGATGTCGAGCTGGTCGCTGCCGCTGACCTACGGGATGTACGCGCTGTTCGCCGCGCTGTCGTTCGTGTTCGTGGCCTGGCGCATCCCCGAGACCAAGGGCATGGAGCTGGAGCAGACCGAGACCCTGTTCGTGCGGACGCCGAAGACTGCCGGTGGTCAGTCCAGGAACGAGCCGTAGACGGCGAGCGTGTTGGCGGCCAGCTGTGCGCACAGCTCGTCGACGTCCACGCCCAGCTCGGCCGCCATGAACCGCACGGTCACCGGCACCAGGTACGGCGCGTTGGGCCGCCCGCGGAACGGGGTGGGCGTGAGGAACGGCGCGTCGGTCTCGACCAGGATCCGGTCGCGGGATGCCACGGCCAGCGCGTCACGGAGGTTCTGCGCGTTGCGGAACGTGATGTTGCCGGCGAACGACAGGTAGCAGCCGCGATCGGTCGCGATCCGGGCCATCTCGGCGTCGCCGGAGAAGCAGTGGAAGACCGTGCGCTCGGGCGCGCCGACCCGCTCCAGCGTCTCCAGCACGGCCTCGTGCGCGTCGCGATCGTGGATCTGCATCGCGATGCCGTGCTTCTTGGCCAGTGCGATGTGCGCCTCGAAGCTGGTGAACTGCGCGGGCCGGCCGTCTTCGTCGGTGCGGAAGAAGTCGAGCCCGGTCTCGCCGATCGCCCGCACCCGCGGCTGGGCGGCGAGTTCGTCGATCACCGCGATCGCCTCGTCCAGCCGCCCGGCCGTCGCATATTCCGGCGCCTCGTTCGGGTGGATCGCGACCGCCGCCAGCACCCGCGGGTGGCGGGCCGCGGCATCCGCCGACCAGCGGCTGGAGTCGATGTCTCCGCCGGCCTGCACGACCCCGGCGATGCCCGCGGCCGCCGCACGCGCCAGCTGCTCGTCCAGGCTCAGTGGGTCGTCGCCGTCGGCGATCTCGAGGTGGCAGTGATTGTCGTACACCGGCACCGCGAGCGGCTCGGGCAGCGGCGGGTAGGTGACGTCGCGGCCGCCCTTCTCACGCCGACGCACGTAGTTGCTCGGGTCGTCGGCCGCCATCAGCTCTGCTCGACGCGCGGGAACAGCGGTGCCAGGCCGTTGACGCTGGTCCCCGGGTGGAGGATGCCCCAGCTGCCGGCCGCGCGGATCGGCTGATCCTGCAGCCGGCCGAGCGACTCGGCCGCACCGAGGGCCACCCACAGCTTCTCGGTGGCCTCGGGCATCACCGGCGACAGCAGGACGGCCAGCGCACGCAGCCCTTCCGACGCCGTGTACAGGACGGTGCCCAGCCGTTCGCGCTGCGCGTCGTCCTTCGCGAGCGCCCACGGCTGGTTGTCGGTGATGTAGCCGTTCAGCTCGTCCACGATCGTCCAGATGGCGGCGATCGCCTCATCGATTCGGAAGCGCTCGATCGCCGCATCCGCGGCGGCCGCGGCATCCGCCACCGTCTTCTGCACCGCCCGGTCGCCCTCGGCGTACTCGCCCGGCACCGGCACGACGCCCTCGAAGTACCGCTCCACCATGGCGGTGGTGCGCGAGGCCAGGTTGCCGAAGCCGTTGGCCAGCTCGGCCTGATAGCGGGCCGACAGATCCTCCCACGAGAACGAGCCGTCGTGCCCGAACGGGATGGCCGAGAGGAAGTAGAAGCGGTACGCGTCCGACCCGAACACATCGGTGATCTCGGTGGGCGCGATGCCGGTGAGCTTCGATTTGGACATCTTCTCGCCGCCGACCAGCAGCCAGCCGTGCGCGAACACGCCGCGCGGCACCTCGAGCCCCGCGGCCATCAGCAGCGCCGGCCAGATCACGGCGTGGAAGCGCAGGATGTCCTTGCCCACCACGTGATAGGCCGGCCAGCGGCGCGCGAAGTTCTCCTCGTCGCTGCCGTAGCCGATCGCGGTGACGTAGTTCAGCAGCGCGTCGACCCACACGTAGATGACGTGCGACTCGTCCCACGGCACCTTGATGCCCCAGTCGAACGTGGACCGCGAGATCGAGAGGTCCTTCAGCCCCTGCCTGACGAACGAGACGACCTCGTTGCGGGCCGAATCCGGGCGCACGAAGTCGGGCTCGGTCTTGTACAGCTCGAGCAGCTTGTCGCCGAACTCGCTGAGCTTGAAGAAGTAGTTCTTCTCCTGCAGCAGCTCCAGCGGCTTCGAATGGATGGCGCACACCTTCAGGCCCTCGAACGGCCCCGTGCCGTCGACGATCTCGGATTCGGGCTTGAACTCCTCACAGCCCACGCAGTACAGCGCCTCGTACTCGCCGGCGTAGATGTAGCCGCGGTCGTACAGAGTCTGGAAGAACGCCTGCACAGCCTCTTCGTGGCGCGGCTGCGTGGTGCGGATGAAGTCGTCGTTGGCGACGTTCAGGGTCTTCAGCAGCGGAAACCACGACTCGGACACCAGCTTGTCGACCCACTGCTGCGGGGTGACGCCGTTCGCGGCGGCCGCGCGCAGCATCTTCTGGCCGTGCTCGTCGGTGCCGGTGAGCATCCAGGTGTCGTCGCCGCCCTGTCGATGCCACCGCGCGAGGGTGTCCACGGCGACGCTCGTGTACCCGTGCCCGATGTGGGGCAGATCGCTCGGGTAGTAGATCGGCGTGGTGATGTAGAAGGAGCCCGCGGAAGTCACCCTGCGAGTCTAGTTTGCGGCGCGGAGCCTCATCCGTTCTTGACGGCGAGCGCGGCCTGGTAGAGCTCGCGCCGAGAGTGTCCGGTCAGCTCGGACACCTCGGCGGCGGCATCCTTCAGACGGGTGCCCGACCGCGTGAGCTCGAGCAGCTGGGTCACGGCGTCCGCGAAGGCGACCCGGCGCGGCGCGGCTCCGCCCACCACGACGACCAGTTCGCCGCGCACCCCCTCGGCCGCCCAGGCCGCCAGCTCGCCCAGCGTGCCGCGGGCGATCTCCTCATGCAGCTTGGTCAGTTCGCGGCACACCGCCGCCGGGCGGTCGGCGCCGAACGCCTCGGCCATCGCCTGCAGGGTCGCGGCCACCCGGGACGGCGCCTCGAAGAACACCATCGTGCGCTCCTGGCCGGCCAGGGCCGCGAGCGCCTGCGTACGCTCGCCGTCCTTGCGGGGCAGGAAGCCCTCGAACGTGAACCGGTCGGTGGGCAGCGCCGACACCGCCAGAGCGGTCACGACGGCGCTCGGCCCGGGGATCACGGTCACCGGCACGCCGGCGGCCGCCGCGGCCGCGACCAGCCCGTACCCGGGATCGCTGACCGTGGGCATGCCGGCGTCGCTGAGCACGAGCACGTCCGCCTCGCGCGCCAGGTCGACGACCTCGCCGGCGCGCTCCTTCTCGTTGTGGTCGTGCAGCGCGAGCAGCCGCGGACGGTTCGTCACGCCGAGCGCGGCCAGCAGCCGCTGGGTGGTGCGGGTGTCTTCGGCCGCGATCACCGTCGCGCGCTCCAGCGCCTCGATCAGGCGGCGCGAGGCATCGCCCAGATTCCCGATGGGCGTGGCCGCGAGGATGATCACCGCCCCAGCATAGGCTGGGGCGGTGACTGCGACGGTGGATGCACTGCTGGCCGAGACCCGGCCGTCCCACTTCGATCGCTGGGGCGCCCGGGTGCGCCACACGCCCGTGCTGCGCCGGCGCATCGACGTGCTCGCACCGGTCTTCGTGACGCTGCTGGCCGCGGTGCTGCGCCTGTGGAACCTGGGGCATCCGCACGCGCTGGTGTTCGACGAGACCTATTACGTGAAGGATGCCTGGAGCCAGTGGAACCTCGGCTACCCGGCGGATTGGCCCAGCGACGCCGACAAGGGATTCGTCGCCGGAGCGACGAACACGTTCCTTGACACCGGCAGCTTCGTGGTCCATCCGCCGCTGGGCAAGTGGTTCATCGGCCTGGGCATGTGGCTGTTCGGGCCGGACTCGTCGGTCGGCTGGCGGATCGCCGCGGCGCTGTTCGGCACCGCCACCGTCCTGCTCGTATACCTGCTGGCCCGGCGTCTGACCCGGTCGACGGTGTTCGCGACGGTCGCCGGGCTGCTGATGGCCATCGACGGCCTGGGCATCGTCCTCAGCCGCGTGTCGCTGCTGGACATCTTCCTCACGTTCTTCTCCGTGCTCGCGGTGCTGTTCCTGGTGTACGACCACGAGTGGCACCGCATCCGCCTCGCGCGGCGGCTCGGCGCCGACCCGGAGCGGTCGCCGTGGGGCCCCGTGCTGTGGGGACGGCCCTGGCTGCTGGCGGCCGGGGCCGCGGCCGGGGCCGCGACGGCGGTGAAGTGGTCCGGGCTGTACACGCTGGCCGCCATCGGGATCTACGTCGTGGTCAGCGACGCCCTCGCCCGGAGGCGCGTCGGGCTGCCGCTGTGGCCGTGGGGGGCGCTCGCACAGGGCGCGGCATCCTTCGTCCTGCTGGTTCCGATCGCCGTCATCGTCTACCTGGCCTCGTGGACCGGATGGCTGGTCACCGACGGCGGGTACGACCGGCACGCCGCCGACGCCGCGCCGGCGACCGGGCTGTTCGCGTGGGTGCCGCTCACACTGCAGAGCCTGTGGATCTACCACCAGGCGATCTATGCGTTCCACGTCGGCCTGACCACGCCGCACAGCTATGCCAGCCCCGCCTGGCAGTGGCCGCTGCTGCTGCGGCCGACCTCGATGTACTGGCATCAGGATCAGGTGGGGCAGAACGGATGCTCGTGGCCGAGCACCTGTGTGCAGTCGATCTCGTCGATCCCGAACCCGATCATCTGGTGGGCGGGGATCGCCGCGTCGGTGTTCCTGATCATCGCCTTCATCCTGCGCCGGAACTGGCGACACGCGGTCGTGCTCACCGGGCTGGCCGGCGCCTACCTGCCCTGGCTGCTGTTCCCCGAGCGGACGATCTTCCAGTTCTACACGATCGCGATGCTGCCGTTCACGGTGCTGGCGCTGACGTTCGCGCTGCGCGAGATCGCTGGTTTCCGCTCCACGGCGGTCCGGCGACGGCTCGCCGGGCAGCGGGTCGTGTGGGTCTTCCTCATCGTGGTCGTCGTCCTTTCCGCCCTCTGGTACCCGGTGTGGACGGCCACGAACGTGCCGTACGAGTTCTGGCTGCTGCACAACTGGATCCCGAGCTGGATCTGAGCGGTACCCTCGACTCTGTGACTGTCCACATCGAGAAGGTCGATCTGCCCGGGATCGGCGTGCGCCACGACCTCGTCACCGAGAGCGGCCGCCGCCTGGCGGTGGTGCGGTACCGCGACGGCGAGCGCGAACTGGGCGTGTACGACGCCGACGACCCCGATCGCTGCCGCGAGTCGATGCGCATCACCGACGACGAGGCCGAGGCCCTGGCCGACCTGTTCAGCGCCTCGCTCGCGGTGAGCCGGCTGACCAAGCTGACCGAAGAGACCGACGGGCTCTACACCGAGAAGATCGCGCTGCCGGCCGGTTCTCCGTTCGTGGACAAGACCCTGGGCGACACGAAGACGCGCACCCGCACGCACGTCTCGGTGGTGGCGATCATCCGCGACCGGCGGATCATCGCCTCGCCCACCCCGGACGAGACCCTGCGCGAAGGCGACGTGATTGTGACGGTCGGCACACGTGCCGGCCTGGATGCGGCCACCCGGCTCATCAGCGACGGACCCGAGTGATCCCCGGGCGCCGCGGATGAGCGAACCCACCATCGTCCTCATCGAGGTCGGCGCCCTCCTGTTCGCGATGAGCCTCCTGGGCAGGCTCGCGGCGCGTCTCGGGTTCTCTCCCATCCCGCTCTATCTGATCGCCGGCCTGGCCTTCGGCACCGGCGGCATCCTGCCGATGGACGCCAGCGCCGGGTTCTTCGAGATCGGCTCCGAGATCGGCGTGATCCTGCTGCTGGCCCTGCTCGGGCTGGAGTACTCCGCCGAGGAGCTGCTGCACGGGCTGCGGCGATCGAAGGCCGCCGGCGTGCTGGACGCCGTGCTCAACGCGCTGCCGGGCGCCGCATTCGCACTGATCCTGGGATGGGGGCCGGCAGCGGCGGTGGCCGTCGCCGGGATCACCTGGGTGACCTCCTCCGGCGTGGCCGCGAAGCTGCTGCGCGACCTCGGCCGGATCAGCAACCGCGAGACGCCGGTCATCCTCTCGATCCTGGTGATCGAAGACCTCGCGATGGCGTTCTACCTGCCCACCGTCTCGGCGCTGGTGATCGGGGTGAGCCTGGCCCAGGGCGCGGTCCGCGTGGCGATCGCGGTGGCGGTGGTGCTGGTCATCCTGTTCATCGCCCTGAAGTTCGGCCGCTTCGTGTCCCGGCTGTTCACCCCCGACCTCGCCGAGCCCCTCGTGCTCGGCGTGCTCGGGCTGACCATGCTCGTGGCGGGACTGGCCGAAGAGGTGAACGTGTCGGCGGCGGTGGGCGCGTTCCTGGTCGGCATCGCGCTGTCCGGCCGAGTCGCCGAATCTGCCCGCGAGGTGCTGACGCCGCTGCGCGACCTGTTCGCCGCCGTGTTCTTCGTGTTCTTCGGCCTGGCCACCGATGCGTCGCAGCTGCCGCAGATGATCGTGCCCGGCCTGATCCTGGCCGCGGTGACGATGACCACCAAGGTCGTCACCGGCTACGTCGCCGCCCGCCGCGCCGGGATCGGCGTGCCCGGCCGCTGGCGTGCCGGCATCGGGCTGATACCGCGCGGGGAGTTCTCCATCGTCATCGCCGGGATCGCCGGCGGGACCGCTCCGATGCTGGCGCCGCTGGCGGCGGTCTACGTGTTCGTCACGGTGATCGGGGCGACCCTGCTCAGCCGGCTCAGCGACACCGCCTGGTTCCGCCGGGTCACGGTGCGCAAGCCCGTCACAGCGAAGTGAGGTCGGTCACCGGCATCCGGCAGGCGAAGTCGCGGCATTCGTACACCGTGGGCACGGCGCCGACCTTGCCCTCGAACAGCGTGAAGCCGGCGGCGGCCAGCGCCGCCGCCTGATCTTCGGTGACCACCGCCAGCACGTCCGCCGGCCGGGCCGCGGCCGCCCGCGTGAGCGGGTCGCCCAGCGCGCCGACCACGACCGTCTGGCGCGGCGCGGTGATCAGCTGGGTCGCGACCCGAAGCAGCGCGCCGTGCGCGAGCGGCTCGGCCAGAGCCGCCGCCGCGTGGCGGGCGACGACGGATGCCGCGGCCTCGCGGAAGCGGTCGCCCGCGCCCAGCTGCCACAGCAGACATGCGGCGTCTGCCAGCGCGGCCGGGCCGGACGGATGGTCGGTGTCGGCGGCCGATCCGTCGGTGCCCAACCCGTGTGCGGCGAGCACCGGGTCGCCCCCGCCGGGCGCGGACGGCCGGCCGTCCTCCGCGCCGGCGGCGAGGCACTGTTCGACCAGGTCGCGGGCCGCACCGGCCAGGACCGGCTCCCCGGTCGCCGCCGCCAGGCGGCCCAGCCCGCAGGCGAGCAGACCGTAGTCCTCGAGGGTCGCCGTCGCGGGCGAGATGATCTCGTCCAGGCTCGCGCGGCGCAGCCGCCCGTCCTCTCCGACGGCGGTGGCCAGCACCGCGTCGGCCGCCCACTGTGCGGCCTCGATCAGATGGGCGTCGCCGAGGCGGATCCCGGCGGAGGCCAGCGCGCCGATCGCCATCCCGTTCCATCCGGTGACGATCTTGCCGTCGACGGCCGGAGGCTCCAGCCCCGCGCGGGCCGCGGCATCCCGCCCGTAGTAGCCGCCCTCGCGGCGCTCCCCGTCGATCCAGGACTCGGAGTCCTGGGCTGCGGCGAAGCCGCCGGACGGCTGCTGCAGCACCTGGGTGAGGAAGCCGGCGATCCCCCGCGCCGTCGCCTGGTCGCCGGCGTCCAGGGCGGTCTCGAGCAGGCCGGCGTTGTCGGTGAGCATCCGCTCGTAGTGCGGGACGGTCCAGTCCCGGCGGGTCGCATAGCGGAAGAATCCGCCGTCGACCGGATCGCGCAGCGCAGACGCCGCCATCGCGGCGATCGCCCGGGATGCGGCATCCGACGCGTCCGGCAGAGGGTCGGCGAGCGCCGGGCTCTGCAGGAACCGCAGCAGCGGCACGGTGGGGAACTTCGGGGTCGTCATGCCGGCATCCGGCGGCGCGAAACCGCCGTACTCGCGGTCTTCCCGCGCGAGCGCGGTGTGCGCGGCGCGGACGAGATCGTCCAACGGCGGCAGGCCGCCCGGTGCCGCACTCGCCCCGCGGACGGTCGCGAGCGCCTCGGCCACGGTCGCGGCGGTGTCGTGCACCTGGTCGCGTCGCTGCGTCCATGCCTGCCGGACCGCCGCCAGCACCTCGCGGAAGGACGCGAGCCCCGCGCGGGGCTCGGGCGGGAAGTAGGTGCCGGCGAAGAACGCCCGCCCCTCCGGCGTCGCGAACACGGTGAGCGGCCACCCCAGGTTGCGGGTGAACGCGGACGCCGCCGCCATGTACGCGTCGTCGACGGCGGGGTGCTCCTCGCGGTCGACCTTGATCGCGACGAAGCCCTCGTTCAGCTCGCGCGCGGTCTCGGGGTCGGAGAACGACTCCCGGGCCATGACGTGACACCAGTGGCAGGTGGAGTAGCCGATCGAGATCAGCACCGGCACATCCCGCTTCGCCGCCTCGGCGAACGCCTCCGACCCCCAGGGGAACCAGGCGACGGGGTTGTCGGCGTGGGCCCGCAGGTAGGGGCTCGCCGACGCGGCGAGACGGGATGTCATGGGCTCAGTTCACCGTCTCAGGGTGCGAGCTGACCCGGCCCGACCCGTCGCCGGGCTCGAGCGCGTCGATCGCCCGCAGCTGCTCGTCGGCGAGGGTGAAGTCGAACACGTCGATGTTCTCGGCGAGGCGCTCGCGGTGCACGGACTTGGGGAACAGGATGTAGCCGTGCTGCAGGTGCCAGCGGATGACGATCTGCGCGGCGGTGCGGTCGTGCGCGGCGGCCGCTTCGGCCACGGCCGGGGTGCCGAACAGGTCGTACTTGCCCTGGCCGAGCGGACCCCATGACTCGATGCGCACGTCGTGCGCGGCGGCCCAGGCTGTCACGTCGGGCTGCTGGTGGGCCGGGTGCAGTTCGATCTGGTCGACCGCGGGGGCCACGCCGGTGGCCTGCACGATCTTCTCCAGGTGCGGGACGAGGAAGTTCGAGACGCCGATGCTGCGGGCCAGGCCCTCCTCGCGCAGCTCGATGAGCTTCTCCCACGCGTGCAGGTAGTTGTCCTTGGCCGGGGTCGGCCAGTGCACCAGGTACAGGTCGACACGGTCCAGGCCGAGCCGGTCCAGGCTCTCGCCGATGGCCGCGCGCGGCTCGTCGCCGTCGTGCCGGTCGTTCCACAGCTTGGTGGTGATGAACAGCTCGTCGCGCGGGATGCCGCTGGCGGCCACCGCCGCGCCCACGCCCTGCTCGTTGCCGTAGATGGCGGCCGTGTCGATGTGCCGATAGCCCAGTTCGAGTGCTTCGGCGACGGCGCGCTCGGCCTGGTCTGCGGGCACCTTGAACGTGCCGTAGCCGAGCTGGGGGATGCTGTTCCCGTCGTTGAGGGAGATTTCGGGGATGGTCATGCCTCCAGCCTAGGAGCCGTACGCGTCCCCGGACCGTCTGCCGCCCGCGCCGCGACGGCCGAGCATGAGCGGGCGGCGCGATACGATCGAGGGCTGTGTCCGCACCAGAACCCGTCCTCGTCTACCCGCCGGAGCTGCCCGTCAGCGCCGCGCGGGGCGAGATCGCGCACGCCATCGAAAACCACCAGGTCGTGATCGTGGCGGGCGCGACCGGGTCCGGCAAGACCACGCAGCTGCCCAAGATCTGCCTCGAGCTGGGCCGCACGCGCATCGCGCACACGCAGCCGCGACGCATCGCCGCCCGCAGCATCGCGGAACGCGTCGCCGAAGAGCTCCAGGTGCCGCTGGGCACGACCGTCGGGTACAAGGTCCGGTTCACCGACAAGGTCTCGGACGACACCCGGATCGCGCTGATGACCGACGGCATCCTGCTGAACGAGATCCACCGCGACCGGCTGCTGCGCCGCTACGACACGATCATCGTCGACGAGGCGCACGAGCGCTCGCTGAACGTCGACTTCCTCCTCGGATATCTGCACCGCATCCTGCCGCGGCGGCCCGATCTGAAGGTCATCATCACCTCGGCGACCATCGACCCGGCCAGCTTCGCGCAGCACTTCGCCGACGCCTCCGGCACTCCGGCGCCGATCATCGAGGTGTCCGGCCGCACCTACCCGGTCGACATCCGCTACCGCCCCGGACTCGACACCGCCGACGACATCGAACCGCTGACGGCGGCCCTGCGAGAACTCGACCGCGAGCCGACCGGCGACGTTCTGGTGTTCCTGCCCGGCGAGGCAGAGATCCGCGACGCAATGGATGCCGTTCGCGGCATGTATGCGAAGGATGCCGCCCCCACCGAGGTCCTCCCCCTGTACGGGCGGCTCTCCGCGGCCGATCAGCACCGCGTGTTCGAGCGGTCCCGCGTGCCCGGGCTGCGTCGCCGGGTGATCCTGGCGACGAACGTCGCCGAGACGAGTCTGACGGTTCCCGGCATCCGGTACGTGGTGGATGTCGGCACCGCCCGGATGGCCCGCTACAGCAGCCGGAGCAAGATCCAGCGCCTGCCCATCGAGCCGATCTCGCAGGCCTCGGCGCAGCAGCGAGCCGGTCGCGCCGGACGGACCTCGCCGGGCGTCGCGATCCGGCTCTACTCGGAAGAGGACTTCGCGTCCCGCCCGGAGTTCACCGAGCCCGAGGTGCTGCGCACCAGCCTGGCCTCGGTCGTGCTGCAGATGCTCTCGCTGGGCTTCGGCGAGATCACCGAGTTCCCGTTCCTCACGCCGCCCGACTCGCGCGGCGTGAAGGCGGCGTTCGACCTGCTCGTCGAACTGGGGGCGGTCACCGGCCGGTCCCCCGCGCTGACCGACATCGGCCGCGAGCTGGCGCGCCTGCCCATCGACCCGCGGTTCGCCCGCATGCTCGTCGAGGCGCGCGCACAGGGCGTACTGCCAGAGGTGCAGGCGATCGTGGCGGGACTGTCGATCCCCGACGTGCGCGAGCGCCCGGAGGAGCAGCGCGAGCAGGCCGACCGCCTGCATGCGCGATTCACGGACCCGGCCAGCGATTTCCTCAGCATGCTGAACCTCTGGAACCACCTGCAGGAGCTCCAGCACGACCTCGGCTCCAGTGCGTTCCGCCGGACATGCCGTGCGGAGCATCTGAACTACGTGCGGGTGCGCGAATGGTTCGACGTGCATCGCCAGCTGCGTTCGCTGCTGAAGGCGCCCGCGTCCCGCACCGGCGCGGCCGATCCGGACGCCGTCCACAAGGCGATCCTGTCCGGCCTGCTCTCGCAGTTGGGCATCCTCGACGAGCGGAGCGCCCGCGCCGAGCCCACGCGCCCGGGTGGCGGCAAGCCGCGCAAGCCGCGCCCCGAGTATCTGGGCGCGCGCGGCGCCCGATTCGCGATCTTCCCCGGATCCGGCGTGCGCAGCAAGGCACCAGCGGCGGTGATGTCCGCCGAGCTGGTCGAGACGAGCCGCCTGTTCGCGCGGACGGTGGCGGCGATCGATCCCGCCTGGGCCGAGCCGCTGGCCGGCGATCTGGCCAAGCGCCAGCTCAGCGAGCCGCACTGGTCGAAGGATGCCGGCGCCGCCGTGGCCGCCGAGCGGGTGACGCTGTTCGGCGTCCCCATCGTCCCGAACCGCCGGGTCCAGCTCGCCCGCATCGATCGGCCGCTGGCCCGCGAGCTGTTCCTGCGGCACGCCCTGGTCGACGGCGAATGGGACCCGTCCGTGCTCGAGAAGGGCCTGACCGCTTTCACGCGCCGCAACCACGAACTGCGCCGGCGGCTCGAGAAGGTCGAAGAGCGCGAGCGGCGCCGCGACATCCTCGCCGGCGACGAGGCGGTGTTCGCGTTCTACGACGCGCGCATCCCCCGTGATGTGTACGACATCCGCTCGTTCACCGCCTGGTGGAAGGAGGCGCTGCCGCGCACGCCTCACCTGCTCGACCTGAGCGAGGCCGACCTGCGCGGCGACGTGGCACGATCCGACGAGCGCGACTTCCCCACCCGCTGGCGGCAGGGCGATCAGGTCCTCTCCCTCGCCTACCGGTTCGAGCCCGGCGCCCCGGACGACGGCGTGACCGCCGTGATCCCGCTCGCCCTGCTGGCCCAGCTGCGGCCGGACGGGTTCGACTGGCAGGTGCCGGGCATGCGCGACGAGCTGATCGCCGCCCTGATCCGCGCGCTGCCGAAGACGATCCGGCGGCACGTCGTGCCCGCCGCAGACTGGGCTGCGCGGTTCGCCGAGGAGCTCGCCGGGGCCGGCCCGGAATCCCACGACGGGACGCCGGCGACCGGCCTGCGCGAAGCCCTGGCCGACCGCATCCGACGCGTGGCCAACCAGCCCGTCGGCGCGGCCGACTTCGCGCTGGAGCGCGTGCCGGACCACCTGCAGATCTCGTTCCGCGCCGTGGACGCGCGCGGACGGGTCGTGGGGTCCGATCACGATCTGGCGGCCCTGCAGGAACGGCTGTCCGATCGCGCGCGCCAGGCCGTGACCCGGTCGTTGATCGAGCAGCGCCGCCCCGCCCCGCTCCGTCCGCCCGAAGGCACGGCCTTCACCGAGCGCACCGGCATCACGACGTGGGACGTCGACGCACTCCCCGACGTCGTGGACACCAGAGTGCCCGGCGGCGTCGTGCGCGGCTACCCGGCCCTCGTCGACGCGGGCGACAGCGTGTCGCTGCGGATCGAGGCGACCGCCGAGGCCGCGGCGGCCGCCACCCGCGCGGGGGTGCGTCGTCTCGTGCTCCTGTCGACGCCGAGCCCGGCCGACTACGTGCTCGAGCATCTCACCGCCGCGGAGAAGCTCGCGCTCGCCGCCTCGCCGTACCCCTCGGCGCGCGCGGCGATCGAGGACTGCCGCCTCGCGGTCGCGGATGCCGTGATCCAGCGTTCGGCGCCGGGCCCGATCCGCACCGGCACCGCCTTCGCCACCGTGCGGGACGCGTTCTCGGCCGCCGTCGTGGACGAGCTGTTCCAGGCCGTTTCGCTGCTGGCCCGCATCCTGACGGCCGCGCGCGAGGTCGAAAGGGCGGTGAAGGCCGCCAATGCCCTGTCGCTGCTGGCGGCGTTGAACGATGTGAAGGGACAGCTCGCCGGACTCGTCTACCCCGGTTTCGTGTCTCGCACGGGCCTGGCCCGCCTCGCCCATCTGCCCCGCTACCTGCAGGGGGCGCGGCAGCGGCTGAAGGCCCTGCCGGAGAACCCCGGCCGCGACCGGCAGCGGCTCACCGAGTACGAACGCGCAGCGGCGCTGTACGCCGAGGCCGGCGGCGGCATCCCGCCCGCCCCGGATGCCTCCGACGCCCTGGTGCACACGCGGTGGCTGCTGGAGGAATACCGGGTGAGCCTGTTCGCGCAGACCCTCGGCACCGCCGAGTCGGTCTCGCCGCAGCGGATCCACCGGGCGCTGACGGGGTCTTGACGCAGGCACCCCACCGGGTGAAAAGTTCATCCCGGGCCGTGCACAACGCGGTCCGAGAGAAGACTGAATCCGGAAGGAACGACGATGACGTCCCCAGACACCCCCACCCGCGGTCCGGCTCGCCCCGGACCGTACGTCATTGCCGGCATCCTGATCGCGCTGGCGATCATCATGCCGCTGCTCGTCCCGATGTACGCCCGGTGGGACCCCGCCCTCGGGGCCATCCCGTTCTTCTACTGGTATCAGCTGCTGTGGGTCTTCCTCGCCTCGGGTCTGCTGGCCATCGCCTACGTGATCATGCGCAAGGAGGACCGCCGCCGCCGCGCCGAGGTCCGCCGGCCGGCGTCCGGCCAGCCCGGTCATCCGCAGGCCCGCAGCGGTGAGGACGCCTGATGCCCTCCCTCATCGAAGCCGCAGCCGCCGCTCCCCAGCGCGAGATCCAGTGGGTCCCGCTGGTGATCGTGGTGGTCCTGTTCATCGCCGTCGCCATCGTCGGCTTCCTCGCCTCGCGCTGGCGCACCGCCCCCGCCGACCGCGGCCTGAAATCGCTCGACGAGTGGGGGCTGGGCGGTCGCGGCTTCGGCACCTGGGTGACCTGGTTCCTGCTCGGCGGCGACCTGTACACCGCGTACACGTTCGTCGCGGTGCCCGCCGCCATGTGGGCATCGGGCGCGGTCAGCGGGTTCTTCGCGGTGCCGTACACGATCGTGCTGTACCCCATCGTGTTCCTGCTGATGTCGCGGCTGTGGTCGGTCTCGCACCGGCACGGCTACGTCACCCCGGCGGATTTCATCGGCGGACGCTACGGCAGCCGCACCCTGTCGCTGGCGATCGCCGTGACCGGCATCATCGCGACCATGCCGTACATCGCGCTGCAGCTGGTCGGCATCAAGGCGGTGCTGACCGTGCTGGGGCTCGGGTCGAACACCAACTGGTTCATGGCCGACCTGCCGCTGATCATCGCGTTCGTCGTGCTGGCCGCCTACACGTACACCGCAGGACTGCGCGCTCCGGCGCTGATCGCCGTGGTCAAGGACATCCTGATCTACGCGGCCATCATCGTGGCGATCATCTACCTGCCGGGCAAGGTGGGCGGATGGGAGGGCATCTTCCAGGCCGCGGACGACAAGCTGAGCCTGACCAATCCCGCCACCGGCAACCCGTTCGGCGCGGTGATCCCCGGCGCCGGGTCGTTCAACGCGTACTGGACGCTGGCCCTCGGATCGGCCATGGCGCTGTTCATGTACCCGCACTCGATCACCGGGGTGCTGGCCACGAAGAGCCGCAACACGATCCGCCGCAACGCGATGATCCTGCCGTTGTACTCGCTGATGCTCGGCGGCCTCGCGCTGCTGGGGTATGTGGCGATCAAGGCGGGCACCCAGCCGATCGACGTCGACGGCTCGGTGAACGCGCAGCTGGTCGTGCCGCAGCTGTTCAGCGATCTGTTCCCCAAGTGGTTCGCCGGGATCGCCCTGGCGGCGATCGCGATCGGGGCGCTCGTGCCGGCGGCGATCATGTCGATCGCGGCATCCAACCTGTTCACCCGCAACGTCTACCGGGACTTCTTCAAGAAGGACGCGACGCCGCAGCAGGAGGCCAAGGTCTCCAAGTTCGTGTCGCTGATCGTGAAGCTGGGCGCGCTGGCGTTCGTGCTGGGGATGGACGCCTCGTCGGCGATCAACCTGCAGCTGCTCGGCGGCATCTGGATCCTGCAGACGTTCCCGGCGATCGTGGCCGGCCTGTACACGCGGTGGTTCAACCGGTGGGCGCTGTTCGCCGGCTGGGCCGCCGGCATCCTGTACGGCACGATCACCGCGTACAACGTCGTCAACCCCGCCACGCACCGGAACTTCGGCGGCTCGATCGCGAACTTCCCGTTCACCGACATCCCGGTCTACATCGGGGTGTCCGCGTTCGCGCTGAACGCGGTCGTCGCGGTCGTGCTCACCCTCATCCTTCGGTCCTTCAAGGTGAAGGACACGGCCGACTCGACTCGCCGCAGCGACTACGGCGCCGACGAGGACGACCCGAAGGTCGCCGAGATCGAGCGCCAGGCGGCACTGGAGGAGGGCAACCCGCTGGCCTCGTGACATCCTGATCACATGGCACAGGCAGTCCAGTACGTCGAGTTCGGCGGACCAGAGGTCCTGACGCTGCAGGAGGTGACCTCCCCGTCCCCCGGGGCCGGGGAGGTCGCCGTGCGGGTGGCGGCGGCCGGGATCAACCCCATCGACGCGAAGGTGCTCTCCGGGCTGCGGCCGACCGGGCCGATCACCGCACCGCGCGGGATCGGCGAGGATGCCGCGGGCACGGTGATCGCCGTCGGACCGGACACCGAGGGCGTCGCCGTCGGGCAGGACGTGATCGTGTTCGGCGTGACCGGCACCTGCGCCACCGAGCTCACGGCACCGATCGCGCACGTGCAGCCGCGCCCGCCGCAGGTCTCGGCCGGCGCGGGCGCGGCTCTCGGCGTCCCCGCCGGCACCGCGTACCAGACGCTGCGCTCGCTGCATGTCGGCCCGGGCGACACGGTGCTCGTGCACGGCGGATCCGGATCGGTCGGTCAGGCGGTCGTGCAGTTCGCGACCCTGTGGGGCGCACGGGTCGTGGCCACGGCATCCCCCCGTCGCCACGATCGCCTGCGCGCGCTGGGGGCGATCCCGGTCGCCTACGGCGACGGCCTCGCCGCGCGGGTGCGGGCTGCTGCCCCGGAAGGCATCACCGCGGTGATCGACATCGCCGGCACCGACGAGGCGATCGAGACCTCGCTGCGGCTCGCACCGGACCGGGGCCGGGTCGCGACGCTCGTGCGCGGGAAGGATGCCGCGGCCCTCGGCATCCGCGCATTCCTGGGCGGCTCCCCCGACCCGCTCACGCCGCGTCAGCAGCAGCTGCGCGCCGAGGCGATGCCGGTCACCCTCGCACTGATGGCGGCCGGCAGGTTCACCGTGGAGCTCGGGCCGACGTTCCCGCTGGCCGATGCCACCGCCGCGCTGCGCGCACTGGCCGCCGGCGTCGACGGCAAGATCACGCTGGTCCCGTAGCGACCGGCCGGCCCGGGGTGTTCGCCCACTGGCTCCACGACCCGGGGTACACGGCGACATCGATTCCGGCGATCGCCCCGGCCAGTGCGGCCTGTGCGGCAGTGATCCCCGAGCCGCAGTAGGCGGCCACCTCCGCGCCCTGCCCGGCGCCGACGGCGGCGAACGCCTGCCGGATGTCCGCGGCATCGGCGAATCGTCCGTCGCGCAGATACTCCGGGCTCGGCAGGTTCACCGCACCGGGGATGTGCCCGGCCACCGGGTCCAGCGGCTCCGCCTCGCCGCGGTAGCGCTCGCCGGCGCGCACGTCCAGCAGCACCCCGTGCTCCGGCCAGGCCGCCGCGTCGTCGATGGATGCCACGCCCTCCATCCGCTCGTGCAGCACGATCGACCCGGGCGCGGGGACCACGTCACCCGCCTCCAATGGCAGCCCGGCCGCACGCCACGCGGACAGGCCGCCGTCCAGCACGCGCACGTCGGCGACGCCGGCACCGCGCAGCATCCACCACAGCCGCGCCGCCCCCAGCATGTTCCAGTCGTCGTAGGCGACGACCGTGTCGCCGGGGTCCACGCCCCACCGCCGGGCCGCGTCCTGCAGCACCGACAGCGGCGGGAGCGGATGCCGCCCCTCGCCGGGTGCGCCGAGCCGGGCCAGCTCGGTCTCCATCTGGACGTAGACCGCGCCCGGCAGGTGTCCGGACCGGTACGCCGGTCGCCCGTCGGGCTCGTCGAGGCGATAGCGCACATCCAGGAGGCGCAGCGGTGCGCCCTCGTCGATCAGTGCGGACAGGGTGGGGACGTCGATCAGCGGGTGCACTCCCCCATCGTGCCCCCTTCGCGGCCGGGGTCGGCGCAACAGTTCGACACACGGGGCGCGATCAGGCGGGGTCGGCATCGAGAATGGGACCATGTCCGACGCCGCCGACTGTCCCACCCCCTCGTTTGCGACCGTCCAGGTCCAGGCGGGGTTCACGGCGAACGCCCCGGTGCCGGCGGCGGTGCCGCCGATCTACCAGTCCAACGCGTTCGAGTTCGAGTCGCTCTCGCACGCGCGCGACCTGTTCGCGCACCGGCGGGACGGCGACGTCTATTCGCGCACGGCGAACCCCACGGTGGCCGTGCTCGAGCAGCGGGTGGCCGCGCTGGAGGGCGGGGTCGCCGCGGTCGCCCTCGCCTCCGGCCAGGCGGCCGTCGCGCTGACCCTGCTGGCGCTGGCCGGCCGGGGCGGGCACATCGTCGCCGCCCGGCAGCTGTACGGCGGCACGGTCGACCTGCTCGAGGACACGCTCCCGGACTGGGGCATCGAGACCACTTTCGTCGACCAGGACGACGTGGACGGCTGGCGCGACGCGGTGCGCGCGTCCACGCGCGTCTTCCTCGCCGAGACCGTCGCCAACCCGATCGCGCAGGTGCTGGACGTGCGGCGCATCGCCGACATCGCCCACACCGCCGGCGTGCCGCTGGTCGTGGACAACACCGTCGCCACCCCCTATCTGCAGCGTCCGAAGGAGTTCGGGGCGGATGTCGCGGTGCACTCGGCGACGAAGTTCATCGGCGGCCACGGTGCGGTCCTCGGCGGCGTGATCGTGGATCTCGGCACGTTCGACTTCACCGCCGCACCGGAACGCTGGCCGGCGCTGTCCGCACCCTCGCGCCGGCTGGGCGGCCAGGCCAGCCTGGCCGACCACTTCGCCGGCGGGTCGCCGTTGATCGCCCTGATCAAGGCGAAATACCTGCACGATCTCGGGCCGACCCTCTCAGCATCCTCCGCCTTCCAGCTGCTGCAGGGGCTGGAGACGCTCGACCTGCGGATGCAGCGGCACTCGGCATCGGCCCAGCTGATCGCCGAGCATCTCCGGTCGCACCCCGCCGTGGCCGCGGTGCACCACCCCGGGCTGCCCACCAGCCCCTGGCACGCGGCATCCCGCACCTACCTGAGCCGCGGCGTCCCGTCGGTGTTCTCGATCGAGCTGCGCTCTGCCGGAGGCCCCGCCGCCGACTTCGACCGGGTCGAACGGTTCATCTCCGGGCTGCGGGTGCTGCGGCTGCTGGCCAACATCGGCGACGCCCGCAGCATCGTGACCCACCCGGCGTCGATGACGCACAGCCATCTGTCGCCGGTGCAGCTGCGCGAGGCGGGGATCTCGTCGGCGACGGTCCGCCTGTCGATCGGCCTGGAGGACCCGGCCGACCTGATCGCCGATCTCGACCGCGCCCTGGCCGCCGTCTGAGAACCCATAGTCTGAGGACATGACCGGACTTCGATGGGGCATCCTCGCCACGGGCGGCATCGCCCACGCGTTCACCAGCGACCTGCGCACCGCGGGACGCGACGTGCGGGCCGTCGGCTCGCGCCGGCCGGACGCCGCCGAGCGGTTCGCCCGGGAGTTCGCGATCCCGCGCGCGCACGGCTCGTATGAGGAGCTCGCCGCCGACCCCGATGTCGACATCGTCTACGTGGCCACGCCCCACCCGATGCACGCCGAAGACGCGCTGCTGTGCCTGGAGTACGGCAAGCACGTGCTCGTGGAGAAGTCGTTCACCGTGAACGCCCGCCAGGCGCGGGCGGTGCAGTCCGCCGCCGCCGAGCGCGGCCTGCTGGCCATGGAGGCGATGTGGACGCGATATCTGCCGCACATGCGCCGCATCCGCGCGCTGATCGCCGACGGCGCCCTCGGCGAGGTGCGGGCGCTGTTCGCCGACCACACGCAGCAGATCAGCACCGACCCGACGCATCGGCTGAACGCACTCGAGCTGGGCGGTGGGGCGCTGCTGGACCTGGGCATCTACCCGGTCTCGTTCGCGTGGGACATCCTCGGTGCGCCGGTGACCGTCCAGGCGCAGGCCCGGCTCGGCGACACCGGGGCGGACACCGAGGTGGCCACGGTCTTCACGCACGCCTCCGGCGCCGTCTCCACGACACTGTCGTCGTCGCGGGCCGCGGGGCCGAACACCGCCCACATCGTCGGCACTGCCGGGCGAATCGACATCGACCGGGTCTGGTACTCGCCCACCTCGTTCCGGCTGACCGCCCCCGACGGCACCGTCGTCGAGGACTACGTGTCAGAGGTCGACGGCCGTGGCATGCAGTTCCAGGCGCTCGAGGCGGAGCGCCTCATCGCCGAGGGCCGGCGTGACGGCGACCTGCTCCCGATCGCCGAGACCGTCGCGATCATGGGCACGCTGGACGAGATCCGCGCGCAGATCGGCGTCCGCTACTCTGCTGATGACCCGGCTGAGGGCTCCGCTGACGAATCCGCAGGCGACTGACCTACGTCCCCCGACTGCCGTCGCCGCCCCTCGGAGCGCAGGCGGTCCTGCGCGATCTCGCGCTCCAGATCGGCCAGCTGCTGCTCGGTGGTGCGCGTGTCCTGCGGGCGGGCCGGTGGCGAGGGGACGGACGCCGTGGGCTGCGCGGTGCGCGCGCGGCGATGCTGACGCGGCGGGCGATCGGGATACTCGCGCCCCAGCACGAACCACAGGACCACTCCCAGCACCGGCAGCAGGATCACCAGGATCAGCCAGACGAACTTCGGCATGAACCGGATCCGCGCCTCGTCGTGGGTGACGATGTCCACGACGGCGAACACCATCGCCGCCATCACCAGGAGCCAGAACAGGAACGGCATGACACGAGCATAGGTGGCGACCTGCGACACTGGGACCATGCCCACTGCACAGGATGCCCGCGTCGCCGTCTACCTCGACTTCGACAACATCGTGATGAGCTGGTACGACCGGGTGCACGGCCGCAACTCGTACTCGCATGACCGGCAGCGCATCACCGCCGACCCCAGCGAGCCCGAGATCGCGCAGCGCCTGGCCGCGGCCACCATCGACGTCGGCGCGATCATCGACTACGCGGCATCCTTCGGCACCCTGGTGCTGACCCGGGCCTACGCGGACTGGTCCAGTCCGGTCAACGCGCAGTACCGCTCGCAGCTGGTGGCCCGCGCGGTCGACCTGGTGCAGCTGTTCCCGGCGGCCGCGTATGCGAAGAACGGCGCCGACATCCGCCTGGCCGTCGACACCGTCGAGGACATGTTCCGACTGCCCGACCTGACCCACGTCGTGATCGTCGGCGGCGACTCCGACTATGTGCCGCTCGCCCAGCGCTGCAAGCGGCTCGGCCGCTTCGTGGTCGGGGTGGGCGTCGCCGGATCCACGGCGAAGTCGCTGGCGGCCGCGTGCGATCAGTTCGACTCGTACGACTCCCTGCCCGGCATCACCGTGGTGGAGGCGCCGGAGTCCAAGTCCGAATCGGATGCCGCTCCCACCGGCCGCACCCGCACGAAGAAGAAGGAGAAGGAGGAGAAGGAGCAGAGCGACGCCTCCGGAGAGCTCCTGGAACGCGCGCTCAAGCTCGAGCACGTGCGCACCGACGACGAGTGGGTGCATCTGTCGGCGGTGAAGAACCTGCTCAAGCGGATGGACCCGTCCTTCAGCGAGAAGGCGCTCGGGCACCGGTCGTTCTCGGACTTCGTGAAGGCCCATCCAGAGGTCGCCGAGCTCGACGAGTCGACCAACATCGTCACCGTGCGACTGCAGCCCTCGCGCTCCTGAGACCACCCCACGGCGGACTCGCGGTGCGCTAGCGTGGGCGCGTGCGCGACGACGAGTTGGATGTCACCGATGTCCACCAGCGGGCGCGCACCGGCCCGGTCCCTGAGGACCGCGCGATCGATGCGGCGGTGGACAGTGCCTACCGCCGCGCCCGCGACCGGCACGACGGCGCCGTGGCGGACTACATCCCGGTGCTGGCCGGTGCCGATCCGGATGCGTTCGGCCTGTGCGTGGCCGACGTCGACGGCGGCCTGCACGAGGCGGGCCAGACCCGGGCGCCGTTCTCGATCCAGTCCATCTCCAAGGCCTTCGCATACGCCCTGCTGTGCGAGGCCGTCGGGCACCACGAGGTCCGCGAACTCGTCGGCGTGAACAACACCGGACTCGCGTTCAACTCGGTCATCGCGATCGAGATGAACGACGGCCACCCGATGAACCCGATGGTCAACGCCGGCGCGATCGCCACGACGGCGCTGCTGCCGGGCGGCAGCCCCGACCGGCAATGGCGGTTTCTGCACGAGGGGCTCTCCCGCTTCGCCGGGCACGATCTGATCCTCGACGACGAGGTGTACCGCTCCGAGAGCGGCACGAATCAGCGCAACCAGGCGATCGCGGCGCTCCTGCACAGCTACGGGCGGATGCGGACCGACCCCGCCGAGGCGGTGGATGTCTACACCCGCCAGTGCTCGCTGCGGGTGGACGCGCGCGATCTGGCGGTGATGGGCGCGACCCTCGCCGACGGCGGTGTGAACCCGCTCACCGGCGACCAGGTGGTCTCGGCCGACGTCTGCCGCGACACGCTGGCGGTGATGGCCGCCAGCGGCCTGTACCAGACCAGCGGCGAGTGGCTGTTCGAGATCGGCCTGCCGGGCAAGAGCGGCGTGGCCGGCGGGCTGGTCACCGTGGCCCCGGGCAAGGTGGGCATCGGGGCGTACGCCCCGCGGTTGGATGCCGCGGGCAACAGCGTCCGAGGACAGGTGGCGACCGCCTACCTTGCACGCTCGCTGGGACTGAACATCTTCGCCTCCGCCTCGCATTTCCATCGAGAGGACACCCCATGACCGCTTCCGCGCCCGCGCGCACCTCCTGGGTCCCGCTGATCGGCCTGTTCCTGGCGCAGATCCTCATGTCCTACAACGTCGCCGCGCTGCCGGTGACCCTGGGCAGCATGGTCGACGATTTCGGCGTGCCGCCCACCGACGTGTCCACCGCGATCGTGGTGTACGGACTGTTCGTGGCGGCGCTGGTGATGGTCGGTGCCAAGATCGGGCAGCGCATCGGGTGGGTGGTCATCTTCCGCGTGGTCGTGCTCGTGTTCGCGGCATCCGCGCTGATCATGATCCTCTCCCCGGGCGTGGGCTGGGTGATCCTCGCACAGGCGCTGGCCGGGGCATCCGCCGCCATCATCGTCCCCGCCCTCGTCGCCCTGATCGCCGAGAACTATCACGGGCGGCAGCAGGAGACGGCGATCGGCTCGCTCGGCTCTGCGCGGGCGCTGGCCGGCGTCACCGCCTTCCTGCTCGGCGGGACCCTCGCCACGTTCGTCGGCTGGCGGTGGGTGTTCGCGGTCGTGCTGGTGATCGCCGTGGCGGTCTTCGTGCTGAGCTTCGGCCTGACCGCGTCGCGCGGCAACCCGGGCATCAAGATCGACGTGGTGGCCGCGGTCATCATCGGACTGGGCATCATGTGCCTCACCCTCGGGGTGAACAACCTGAACGGCTGGGGGCTGCTGCAGGCGACCGAGAACGCCCCGTTCGACGTGCTCGGGCTCTCCCCCGCGCCCGTGCTGATCCTGGTCGGGATCGTGCTCGTGCAGCTGTTCTTCCTGTGGACGCGACGGCGGACCAAGCGGGGGAAGGTGCCGCTGGTCAGCCTGTCGGTGTTCGGCTCGTCCCGTGAGCGCGCCGCCGTGTACGCGATGTTCATCGTGGTGGCGCTGGAGGCGGCGCTGAACTTCACCGTGCCGCTGTACATCCAGATCGTGCAGGGCCGCACCCCGTTCGACACGTCCCTGGCCATGCTGCCGTTCAACCTCACGGTGTTCGTCGCCGCGATGGTGGTGGTGCGGTTCTACCGCCGGTTCTCGCCGCGCCAGATCGGGGTGTTCGGGTTCATCCTGACCACCGCCGCGCTGGTCTGGCTCTCGTTCGTGGTCACCAACAACTGGGAGACGCTGCCCACGATCCTCGGGCTGTTCGTTTTCGGCGTCGGGCAGGGGTCGTTGGTCACGCTGGTGTTCAACGTACTGGTCACGGCCTCGCCGAAGGAGCTCGCCGGCGACGTCGGCTCGGTGCGCGGCACCACGCAGAATCTCGCCTCGGCCGTCGGGACGGCGGTCTCGGGTGCGCTGCTGGTGGGTCTGCTGGCCGGCGGGATCACCACGGCGATCGCGGCCCATCCCGATCTTCCGGACGAGGTGACCGCGCAGATCCCGCTGAGCAGCGTGAACTTCGTCAGCAACGACCGGCTCGACGAGGTGCTGGCGGCGACCGACCTGACCGACCAGCAGGTGGCGGCCGCGGTGGAGATCAACGAGAGCGCGCGCCTGGGCGCGCTGCGCCTGGGGCTGCTGATCCTGGCCGGGGTCAGCGCGGCCGCCATCGTGCCGGCCAGTCGCCTGCCCAAATTCCGGCCCGGTGAGATCCCGGAGTCGGTGGCCAGCGGCGCAGACCCGGGGCATGACGCGGCCTGACCCGGTCACGAGCCGCGCAGCAGCGCGCGCAGCGTCTGGATCGTGTCGGCGTCGGCCGGGCTCTTGTCCGGCCGGTACCCCTTGACCCGGGCGAAGCGCAATGCGATGCCGCCGGGGTACCGGGTCGAGCGCTGCACGCCGTCGATCGCGATCTCGACCACGGTGACCGGCTCGACGTACACGGTGGACGCGGTGCGTCGCGTCTCGATCTCGGCGAAGCGCGCCGTCTGCCAGCGCAGCAGCTCGTCGGTGAGCCCCTTGAACGTCTTGCCCACCATCACGAACCCGTCCGGATCGCCGAACGCGCCGGCCGGGTCGCGGGCACCCAGGTGCAGGTTCGACAGCCAGCCGCGCCGCCGGCCGGATCCCCATTCGCAGGCCAGCACCACCAGGTCGTAGGTGAGCACCGGCTTGACCTTGATCCACGTCGCCCCGCGCCGCCCGGCGGCGTACGGCGCCTCGATCCCCTTGACCACGACGCCCTCGTGGCCGGCCGCCAGTGCGCGGGCCGACAGCCGCTGCGCGGCGTCCGGGTCGGCGGTGACGATCCCCGGGACCCGCAGCTGCCCGGCCACACGCGCCAGTTCGGCCTGCCGCACATGCAGCGGCTCGTCGATGAGGTCACGTCCGTCCACGTGCAGGATGTCGAAGAACCACGGGCGCAGCGCCGGCGGGGCTGTGTCGATCCCCGCTGTGCCGATCCCCGCTGTGCCGATCCCCGCTGTGCCGATCCCCGCTGTGCCGATCCCGTCCGTGCCGAACCGGGCCATCGTGTCCTGGAACGGACGCGGCGCGCCGTCCTCGTCCAGGGTCAGCGTCTCGCCGTCGAGGATCACCGCATCCGCCGGCAGCGCCCGCACGGCGGCGACGATCTCGGGGACCCGATGGGTGACGTCGGCGAGGGTGCGGGTGTACACGCGCACGTCGTCGCCGCGGCGGTGCACCTGGATGCGGGCGCCGTCGAGCTTGTACTCCACGGATGCCGCACCGGTCGTCTCCAGCGCGGCGGCGACGGATGCCGCGGTCCCCGCGAGCATCGGCAGCACCGGGCGGCCCACCCGCAGGCCGACGGCGGCCAGATCGGCTCCGGTCAGGGCGAGCTGCGCGGTCTCGCCGAGATCGCCGGAGAGCATGGCCGCGCGCCGCACCAGTGCCGGGTCGGCATCTGCGGCGCGGGCGATCGCCTCCAGCAGCACGCCCTGCAGGGCGCCCGTGCGCAGCTCCCCCTGCAGCACGCGGGCCAGGAGGTCCCACTCCCGGGCCGTCGCGCGCTCCGCCAGCTCGTGCAGCAGGGCGGTCCGTCGCCCGGACGATCCTTCACCGGATGTCGCGGCCAGCTCCGCGAACACCGCATCGACGTCGGCGATGCCCACGGCCGCCGCATCCGCGTGCACGGTGGTCATCGCGGCGGTCATCGCGGCGAGCGCGCGCCAGCCCACGCCGAGCCGCCCCTGCCGCGGCGCCGCGGTCAGCAGCCCGATCGCGGCCGGGATCTCCGCCGGCTCGAGGCGGGCCAGCAGCGTCGCGAGCGCCTCGGTCTTCGCCCGGCGCGAAGAGGTGGCGGTGACCGCCTCGAGCGTGTCGACGACCTCAGCCAGCAGCATCCCCGCATTCTCGCACCCACCGCCGACAGCCGGGGGGGGGAATGCGCACCCCGCGACGCATGGTTGAGTGGGCATATGGTCACTGAGGTCGGGCTGCGCGGCGAACGCGGACAGATCCTGCTCTCGCTCATGCTGGCCGGCTTCCTGATCGCCATCGACTCGACGATCCTGGCCACCGCCGTGCCGACGATCGTGGCCGACCTGGGCGGATTCGGCCAGTTCCCCTGGCTGTTCTCGATCTACCTGCTGGCCCAGGCCGCGTCGGTGCCGGTGTACGCGAAGCTGTGCGACACGTTCGGCCGCAAGCCGATGATGATCATCGGCATCCTGCTGTTCCTGGCCGGCTCGGTCGCCAGCGCTCTCGCCTGGAACATGACCGCCCTGATCGTGTTCCGCGCCGTCCAGGGTCTCGGCGCGGGCGCGATCACCCCGACGAGCATGACCATCGCCGGCGACATCTACACGGTGCGCGAACGCGCCACCGCCCAGGCGTACCTGGCCAGCGTGTGGGCGATCTCGTCGGTGGCCGGGCCGACCCTGGGCGGCGTGTTCGCGCAGTTCCTGTCGTGGCGGTGGATCTTCTGGATCAACGTGCCGCTGTGCCTGCTGGCCCTGTTCATGCTGACCCGCAGCTACCACGAGCGATTCGAGCGGCACCGCCAGCGGATCGATGTGGCCGGGGCGGCGCTGCTCACGGCCGCCCTGGTCCTGCTCGTGCTCGGCGTGCTGGAGGGCGGGCAGGGCTGGGCGTGGGCGAGCTGGCAGAGCATCGGATGCTTCGGTCTGGGCGGCGCGCTCCTCGTGGCGTTCGCCCTCGTCGAGCGGAGGGCGGCCGATCCCGTGCTCGCCCCGTGGGTGCTGTCCAGCCGGGTCGTGGTCACCACGTCCCTGGCCGCCCTCGGCGTGGGCGCCGTGCTCATCGGCCTGACCTCGTTCGTCCCGACGTTCCTCCAGTCCACCGCCGGCGCGTCGCCGCTGCTGGCCGGGCTCGCGGTGGCGGCGCTGAGCCTGGGCTGGCCGATCAGCGGATCGCTGGCGGGCCGCTTCTATCTGCGCATCGGGTTCCGGTCCACCGCGGTGATCGGCAGCGTGCTGGCCGTGGGCGGCGCGCTGCTGCTGCTCGCGTTCGCCGCGACGCCGTCGCTCGTGCTCACCGCCGCGGCGTGCTTCGTGGTCGGACTCGGCCTGGGCCTGGTCGCCAATCCGTCGCTGATCGCCGCGCAGTCCTCGGTCGACCTGCGCCGTCGCGGCGTGGTCTCGGGCACGAACATGCTCGCCCGCTCGGTGGGCAGCTCGATCGGCGTCGCCGTGTACGGCGCGATCGCCAACGCGGTCATCGCCACCGGCGGCGGGCCGCAGCATCCCTCCGCCATCCAGGCCGGGTCGGTGGCCGTCTTCATCGGCGTCGCCGCCTCTGCGGTGCTCCTGGTGGCGTGCACCGTGCTGATCCCGCACGTGCCGATCGCCGACGAGGGCCGGGGGCGCTAGCGGCCCCGCCACACGTCGCGCAGCGCCTCTTCCAGCTCCGGGTGGGTGAACGCGAATCCGGCATCGGTGAGCCGCTGCGGGAGCACCCACCGGCTCTTCAGCACCAGTTCGGGTTCGGTGCGCAGCGCCCACATGGCCGGCTCCAGCACACACCGCGGGGCAGGCACCCCGATCGGCATCCCCACCACACGACGCAACGTCGCCATGAGCGTGCGGTCATCGGTCGGGTGCGGCGATGACAGATTGACCGGACCGGTGATCTGCGGGTGATCGCGCAGGAACCGTACCGCGCCGACGACATCGTCGAGGTGGATCCAGCTGAATCGCTGTCGCCCGCCCGAGCGGTGCCACGCCGCGCGTCCGTCACCGCTGGGCTGTGTGCCGATGCCGCGATAGCGCCGATGTGGGAACCATCGTCCGTCGAAGTGCGGGCCGCCCAGCCCGAGCCGGGCGAGCGTGAACAGGCGAGCGGTCGCCGGCCCGTCGCCCAGGACGATCGCCATCCGCAGCGCGACCCGCCGCGTGCCGGGCAGGTCGCCCGCGAACAGTTCCGCCTCCCAGTCGCGCGCGACGTCCACGGAGAAGCCCTCGCCGAGTTCGCCGCCGTCCTCGGTCTGGGCCCGGTCCAGCGCGTACCGATAGATCGTCGCGGTGCTCGCGTTCAGCCAGAGGCCGGGCGGGGCGGATGCCGCCGCCACCGCATCGCCGAGCATCCGCGTGGTCGCGACCCGCGACCGGTGGATCTCGTCCCGGTTCCGATCGGTGTACCGGCAGTCGACCGACTTGCCGGCGAGGTTCACCAGCACGGCCGCGCCGTCGACCGCTCGCCGCACGCCGTCGGCGTCGTCCCAGCGCGCGTCCGGGCCGGCGCGGCCGATGTGCCGCACCCGGTACCCGTCCGCGTGCAGAGCCTCGGTCAGCGCTCGTCCGACGAAGCCCGACCCGCCCGCGAGGGTGGCGACCGGGCTCACCCCCGCACCTGCCGCCCGACCTCCGCCGCCGCCGTGTAGTAGTCGGCCAGATCGGCGTCGTCGGTGGGCATGAGCACGACGTGGTCGACGCCGGCCGCCGCGAAGCGGCGCACTCCGGCGGCGATATCCTCGATCGAGCCCGCGAGCACCCGATCGGCGGCGTCGTCCGGCGCGTCGTCGCCGAAGTGGCCGACGGCGCGGGCTGCGGCATCCGTCCCGAAGGCGGCGACGACGTAGGCCACCACGTGCTGCACGGCGTTCGATGCGCGCACCGTCCGCACGGCCGTGGCCACCTCGTCGACGGTGTGCCCCATGTCCAGGACGGTGCCGTCGGCGACCTCGCCGGCCAGTGCCAGGGTCTTCGGCCGTTCGGCGGCCGCGTAGACCCGGGGCGCCGCGGTCGGCGGCCAATCCAGCCGCACCCGGTCGAGCGTCACGTATCGTCCGTCGACGGTGACCTCGTCGCCGGCCAGCAGCGCGCGCAGCGCCGGGACGTACTCGCGCATCAGGGTGAGCGGCGACGCGACCCGGGCGCCGGCCTGGGCCATCCACGGCAGCACGCCGTGGCCGATCCCGGGCATGAGCCGGCCGGGGAAGAGGCGCTCGATCGTCGCGATCTCCATCGCGGTGGCCGCGACGTTGCGGAGCGGCATGGGCGCGATGCCGATCCCGATGCGCAGGCGCGCGGTCCAGGCCAGGGCCGCGGATGCCGCGGCGAACGCCGAGGTGCGGAAGCAGTCCTCCCACACCCACAGCGCGTCGAGCCCCGCGTCCTCGGCGGCGAGCACCGCGGCGCGGAACGATTCGGGCGGATTCGGGTGGGGCGTGAAGATGGCGCCGACGCTCGTCATCCCCCCATCCTGCCCGCCATCTGCACGAACCGCAGGTAATCGGCGACATCGTCGCCGGCGGTCATCGCCCGCAGCACGACCTCGTCGACGGCGCGGCGGTAGGCCGGCAGCGTCCCGCTGTCGGGCGTGATCACGGTCTCGGCCGGGTCGACGCCGAGGCGTGCGAAGTTCGCGGCGTACTTCGGGAAGCGGGCGTAGCGCTGCACCTCCGCGCGCAGCCGCGGCATCCCGCCCGGCTCCAGGGCCGTGCGGACGTAGAGCGCGACATGCGCAGCCGGCGCAGCCAGGTGCGCCCTCGCCGTCTGCGCGGCGGCGTCCTGCGGGGTCAGCCAGCTCAGCAGCATCCCGTCGCCGGCCTCGGCCGCCAGCGCCCGCATCTTCGGGCCGAGCGCGCCGACGACGATCGGCGCATCCGTCCCCGCACGCAGGGCGTCGATGCCGTTGCGCATGGGCGCCAGGACCGGACCGGATGCCTGACCCGAGCCGATCCCCAGCATCAGCCGGCCCTCCGGCAGGCCGTCGGCCTTGGCCAGGATCTCCTCCGGGGTGCAGCGGTCCAGCGGCACGACACCGGTGCCCAGCATCAGCCGTTCGGTGACCCGCGCCGCCGCCTGCAGCGCGGCCAGCGCGTCGCCGCCGGGGGTGTCGTTCACCCAGAGGCCGAAAAGGCCGGCACCCTCGGCCGCCGCGGCGATCTGTGCGATCGCCGCGGGGCCGAGGGTGCCGGCCACTCCGATGGACAGGGGTGCATCGCTCATGTCCCGAGTGTGCCACGCACCTCCCCCGTGCGGGTCACGCCGCCTGGTGCACGGGCGCCGCCGTGACGGCCAGCGCCCCCTCCGCGGCATCCACGGTCACCGCTCCGCCGTCGCCCAGCGCACCCGACACGAACAGGTCGGCGATGCGGTCGTCGACCTCGCGCTGGATGAGCCGGCGCAGCGGGCGCGCCCCGTACTCGGGCTCGTAGCCGTTCTCGACCAGCCACGCCACGGCGGCGTCGGTGACCTCGATGCGCACGTCCCGTCCGGCCAGCCGCGTGCGGCTCGCGTCCAGCAGCAGCCGGACGATCTCGCCGAGCTGCGTGCGATCCAGCTTGCGGAACAGCACGATCTCGTCGATCCGGTTCAGGAACTCCGGACGCATCGCCTCGCGGAGCTTGCCCATGACCCGATCGCGCAGGTCCTTCTCCGACCCGAACCCGGTCTCTCCCCCGCCGTCGGCGAGGAATCCGATGGCCCCGCCGCGGGACGCGAGGAACTCGCTGCCGAGGTTGGAGGTCATCACCACCACGGTGTTGCGGAAGTCGACCGTGCGCCCCTGCCCGTCGGTCAGGCGCCCGTCATCGAGCACCTGCAGCAGCAGGTTGAACACGTCGGGATGCGCCTTCTCGATCTCGTCGAACAGCACGACGGAGTACGGGTTGCGCCGCACCCGCTCGGTGAGCTGCCCGGCCTCGTCGTAGCCCACGTATCCCGGAGGGGCGCCGACCAGGCGCGACACCGTGTGCCGCTCGCCGAACTCGCTCATGTCGAACCGGATCACCGAGCTCTCGTCGTCGAACAGCGACTGCGCGAGAGCCTTGGCCAGCTCGGTCTTGCCGACGCCGGTCGGGCCTAGGAACAGGAACGAGCCGATCGGCCGGCGCGCGTCGCCCATGCCGGTGCGGTTGCGCCGCACCGCCTTGGCGACGGCGGTCACCGCGTCGTCCTGTCCGATGACCCGCGCGTGCAGCTCGTGCTCGAGCATCGCGAGGCGGTCGCGCTCGCTCTCGGTGAGACGCGCGACCGGGATGCCGGTGGCGCGGCTGATCACGGCGGCGATCTCGGGCTCGTCCACGACGGCATCCGCCGCCGGCGCCGCGACCAGTTCGTCCAGCTGCCGCTGCACGTCCGCGATGTCGTCGCGCAGCCGCGAGGCGTCCTCGTAGTGCTCTGCCGAGACGGCGGCGTTCTTCTCCGCCTCCAGATCGGCCAGCTGCTGCAGCAGCACGCCGGAGTCGGTCCGCACGCCCAGGCGCAGCCGCAGCCGGGCGCCGGCCTGGTCGATGAGGTCGATCGCCTTGTCCGGAAGCACCCGCTCGGTCAGGTACCGGTCGCTCAGCTCGACGGCGGCGCGCAGCGCGTCGTCGGTGTAGCTCACCCGGTGGTGCTCTTCGTACGCGGGCTTGAGGCCGTGCAGGATCCGGATCGCGTCGTCCACGCTCGGCTCGCCGACCTTGACCGGCTGGAACCGGCGCTCCAGCGCAGCATCCTTCTCGATCCGCCGGTACTCGCCCAGCGTCGTCGCGCCGATCAGGTGCAGTTCGCCGCGCGCCAGGCGCGGCTTGAGGATGTTGCCGGCATCCATCCCGCCGGCATCCCCGCCGCCGCCGGCGCCGACCACGGTGTGCACCTCGTCGATGAACACGATCAGCTCACCGGAGTGAGCCGCGATCTCGTCCATCATCTTGGTCAGCCGCTCCTCGAAGTCGCCGCGGTAGCGCGTGCCGGCGACCATGGCAGCCAGGTCCAGGGCGATCACCCGCTTGCCGCGCAGCTGCTCGGGCACCTCGTCCGCCACGATCGCTCGGGCCAGACCCTCCACGATCGCCGTCTTGCCGACGCCGGCCTCTCCGACCAGCACCGGGTTGTTCTTGGTGCGGCGTGACAGGATCTCGATCGTCTGCTCGATCTCGTCGGCGCGTCCGATCACCGGATCGAGTTCGCCGGCCTCGGCCAGGGCGGTCAGGTCGGTGCCGAACTGGGCCAGCATCGGCGTGTCGCTCTGCTCCGCGCCGCCCGCAGCCGACGTTCCGCCGGCCGTCATGGTCTCGTTCGCACCCTGGGTGAGCGCCTCGGCGGTCACCCCTGCCTGGGCCAGCACCTGCCCGGACGGGATGTCCTGGGCGAGCACGAGGGCGAAGAACAGGTGCTCCGGGTCGACGTAGGTGGATCCGGACGAGCGGGCGACCTGGAACGCGTGGAACAGCGCCCGCTGCAGCGACGGGGTCATCACAGCGCCGTCGGTCTCGCCGATCGCACGCGTCTCGGCCGGCAGCCGCTGCTCGGCCGCCCGGGCGATGACCGCCGGGTCGGCGCCGACGCGCCGCACCGCCTCGCGGGTGGGCGAGACGTCCATCAGCATCCGCAGCACGTGCAGCGTGTCGACCTCGCGCTGGCCGCGCCCCAGAGCGAACTGGACCGCGTTCTGCAGCACCTCTTGGGTGCGGGCGGTCATGAAGCGGCTCAGATCGACCGAGCGCTGTTGACGCGCCCGCTCGCCGGCGAGGTAGCGCGCGAGGAAGTCGTCGAACGCGCCCGCGCCGTTCTCGGCGCCCTCGATCGGGGGTGTGCCGTCATCGAACATTCAGTACTCCTCGAAACTTGAGTGTATGTGCATCAAGTCTACGAACTTGAGCACGGTTGTATCAAGTTACAACGCGACGGTGCACCGGGTATTCCAGGTCGCGGGCAGCACGTCCGAGCATGTCGGAGCCCCCGCGTAGCGTCGGAGTCACACATTCGAAGGAGACCCCATGGACTGGCGCATCGAGCTGATCTTCGTACCCGTGACCGACGTCGACCGCGCGAAGGAGTTCTACACCCGGATCGGGTTCCACCCCGACCACGACCAGACGCCGTTCGACGGACTGCGGTTCGTGCAGATGACCCCGCCCGGGTCGGCGTGCTCGATCGCGTTCGGCACGAACCTCGGCATCGATCTCGAGCCGGGGCGGCAGAACACCATCCAGGTGGTCGTTCCGGATGCCGACGAGGCGCTCGCGCACCTGCGTGCGGCCGGCGCCGAGGCCGAGGGGGTCGACGAGCAGGCGTGGGGCCGCTTCGTGACGTTCCGCGACCCCGACGGCAACCGCTGGACGCTGCAGCAGTTGCCGGCCCGGTAGTCAGCGGGCGGGCACCGCTCGCGCCCGCAGCGACGGATCGACCTCGTCCCACTTCTGCACTGTCTGGGCGATCCAGAACACCGCGAACAGCACGACCAGACCGGACTCCCCCACCAGGATCCAGGGCTGCCCGGTCTGGTCGGCGCCGGCGAGCCGGGCGATCATGACGATGCCGAGGTAGACGAGGAAGGCCGCCATCCCGATGGCGACGCCGGCGTACAGCGCGCGCCACCGATCCGCCGACGTGATCGCCGCGGTCACCGCGACCGCGGCGGTCAGGGCGAAGAAGGCGCCGGTGGCCACCAGGTGGCCGAGGCGCAGGAGGCTGTCGGGTGCCGTGAGCATCCAGCCGATCACGCCGATCGCGACGATCACCGCCACACCGGCGGCCACGAGCACGCCGGTCGCCGCGGTGCGCTGCACCCGGGCCAGTACGAGCGCCAGGACCACGCCGAGGACGGCGATCACCGCGAAGGTCACGATGCCGTTGCGCACGTCGGGGGCGGCATCCGCCGGCACGCACGGCACCGACGATGAGCACTCCGGCTCGACACCCGGGGCATCGCCGGCCTGGATCGGGGTGGGGATGATCGCGATCAGCGGGGCGAACAGCGCCGCCAGATCCAGCAGGATCTGCTCGAGGCTGTGACCGGACAGGGCCAGCAGCGCCAGCGCGATGGCGAACAGCACCCCGGTGAACACCGTGCGCCCCGGCGTGTAGAACAGTGCGCTCAGGGAGGTCACCGCGCCGTCGGCCACCACGACGGCGACCAGGGATGCCGCCAGGGCCGCCACGGCGCCGACGATCGAGATCCGCAGATACCGGTAGGTGCGCTGGGTGGATGTGCTGGAGAGCTGCATATTCACGATCCTGCACCCCGCGGGCCGGATCCGCGGGGCGCTAGCCTTGGGGCGTGTCCACGACGTCCACGCTGCTCGGCCGTGCCGACCGGAGCGTCGCGGAGCTGACCCCGGGGTACTTCGCGCTGGTCATGGCCAGTGGGATCGTCTCGGTCGGGATGCGCACGAACGGCTGGGTCGCGGCATCCGTCCTGCTCCTGGCCGTCGCCGCGATCGCGTACGTCGTCCTCATCGTGCTGAACATCGTGCGGACGGTGCGCCACCGCGCGAATCTGGCGGAGGACTTCGCCGACCCGGCCCGCGCGTTCGGGTTCTTCACATTCGTGGCCGCCACCTGCGTGCTGGGCAGCCGGCTCAGTCAGGAGGGCGGCTTCCACATCGTGTCGCTGGTGCTGCTGCTCGTGGCATCCATCGCGTGGATCATCCTCGGCTACACCGTGCCGTGGACGGCGGTGCTCGGCGACCGCAAGGCGCAGCCGATCACCACCGCCAACGGCACCTGGTTCATCTGGGCGGTCGCCAGCCAATCGATCGCCGTGCTGGCGGCGACCCTCGAGGTCGAGCCCGAACTCGCTCCCGCGCGGCCGGCCCTGGCGCTGCTGGCCGTCTTCTCCTGGTCGGTGGGGACCTTCCTCTACTGCGCGGTCGGGGTGTTCGTGGGGGTGCGGATGCTGACCGTGCCGTTCCGGCCCGCAGACCTCACGCCGCCGTACTGGGTCGCGATGGGGGCCACCGCCATCACCGTCGTGGCGGGTGCGCGGATCGTGCAGATGGCGGATGCGCCGATGGTGGATGCCACGCGCGGCCTGATCGCGGGCGCCTCGGTGTTCTTCTGGGCGTTCGGGAGCTGGCTGATCCCGCCGCTGGTGATCGCCGGCTGGTGGCGGCACGTGCGCCACCGCATCCCCTTCCGCTACGAGGCGACGCTGTGGAGCATCGTCTTCCCCCTGGGGATGTACGGCGTGGGCTCGCAGTTCCTCGGCGACGTCGACCATCTGCCGATCGTGCACACGATCGGCTACGTCGAGATGTGGGTGGCGCTGGCGGCGTGGACCGGGACCTTCGTCTGGATGCTGGTCACCATCTGGCGCGACGTGCTGCGGCCGGTCAGGCCCGCCCGCCGGGCGGACCGATCACCAGCAGCGCGGTGAACAGCACCGCCACCGCGACGACGGCCAGGCCGCCCAGGAGCACCGGTCGGACCAGGAAGAAGCGCAGCAGCCGGTCGTGCCAGGTGCCGTCGCGCGGATCGTCGGTGGCCTCCCGGCGCCAGTCGCCGGCCAGCCGCCCGGTGCGGTGCAGCCAGATCTCGGTCGGAATCGTCGCGTAGGGCACGATCGCCGAGCCGATCGCGACGATCGTCGGCCACGCGCCCCAGCGGTTGTTCTTGGCGATCAGGATCGCTGTGGCGCCGTAGCAGAGGAAGACGAACCCGTGGATGCCGCCGCCGATCAGGACGGCCACGGCCAGCCCGGCGGTCGCGCGCAGGATCAGACCGGTGATCAGAAGGGTCCACGTGATGGCTTCGGCGAGGGCGAAGACACGGAAGAGTCGGGAGGGAGAGCGGAACATACCTTCAGTGTAACTGAAGATCCTTCAGGGATTCTGAAGGTCCTCTCCGAACGGCTCCTCGTGCAGCCCCTCGAGAGCGTCGGTCAGCGCCGGCGAGGCCTGCGAGAACACGGCGTCCAGGCGCGCGAGCCGCGCATCGGCCTCGGCGAGCGCCGCGGCCCCCTTCTCGGTGACGCGGAGGGTGGATGCTGCGCCCGCGTGGGCTGTGGCATCCGCCGCCAGCCCGTCTCCGACCAGCGCGCGCACCGCCGTGTGGGCGGTCTGCACGGTGATCTGCGAACGCCGCGCCAACTCCGAGAACGAGATGCCGGGCGTGGCCTGGATGTGCGCGAGCAGCCCGTACTTCCGGGTGGTCAGGCCCAGGTCCTTCAGCTGCGCGTTCAACTGTCCGTCCCAGATGCTCCCGACCGTCAGCAGGGAGATCACGGGACTGAACGGCGGACGCTGAGGCATAGGGCAATGCTAGTAGGGGCGACCCGGAGGCAGAGCGACGACGGGAAGGAGGTAGATTCGCCCGGCGACGGCCAACGGATGCCCCGACATGTAGGCGGCAGCTTCTTCGATCGACTCGGCCTCGATGAGGTCGTACCCGGCGAACCACTCCTTGAATTCCGGGAACGGACCGTCGGTGACGAGAACCTCGCCGTCGCGCACGGCGACCGATTTCGCCAGTTCCGGCCCGGCGACCGGGCCGCCCAGCTCGAGCATCCCGGCGTTCGTGCCCTGTTCGGCCCAGGTATCGAGCATCCGACGATCTTCCGCCTGGTCGAGCGCGGTTCCTGTCCGATCCGTCATGTGGATGACGAGATATGTGCTGGTCATGAGGTTCCTCCGTCGTTGTTCGTCGTGTCGGCGAGTTCGTGCCGCCGACGGGTGAGAAGTGCGAGCTCGGCCGGGTTGACCGCCAACTGGATCGCGCGGTCGTAGGCTGCGCGCGCTTCCTGCCGACGCCCGGTCAGACGCAGCAGCTCCGCGCGCGTCGTCTGGAAGGCGTGATGGTCGCCCAGCTCTCCGCCCAGCGGTTCGATGAGCGCGAGGGCGAGGTCGGGTGAGTCGTACTCGGAGATCGCGATGGCCGTGTTGAGCCGCACGATCGGACTCGGGTCGATGCGTTCGAAGGCGGTGTACAGAGCGACGATTCGGCCCCAGTCGGTGTCCTGTGCCCGCTGTGCGGAGACGTGCACGGCGTTGATCGCGGCGAGCAGTCGGTAGCGGCCCAGCCCGGCGATGTTCCTGCCGTTGGCTTCCAGCGCACCGTCGAGCAGCGCGATGCCTTCGTGAATGAGGTCCTGGTTCCAGGAGCCGCGATCCTGCTCATCCAGTCGGATGAGCTCCCCGTCGGCGGAGAGGCGCGCATCGGCACGCGCCTGGGTGAGAAGCATCAGCGCCAGCAGGCCTGTCGCCTCGGCATCCTCGGGCGTACCTGCAGGGAGAAGTCTTCTCACGAGTCGTGCGAGACGGATCGCCTCGTCGGTGAGGTCGCGACGGATCGGATCAACGTCCTCCCCCGACGCGAAGTAGCCCTCATTGAAGATCAGATAGAGCACGGCGAGCACTCCGGCGACACGCTCCTGTACGTCGTCATGCTGTGGCATCCGGAACGGCACGCCCGCAGCTTTGATCTTCGCCTTGGCGCGGCTGATCCGCTGCCCCATCGTCCTCTCCTGCACCAGGAAGGCCCGGGCGATCTCGGCGACGGTGAGACCGCCGATCATCCGCAGGGTGAGCGCGACACGGGCATCCATCGACAGCACCGGTTGGCAGCACGTGAAGATCAACCGCAGCCGGTCGTCTTCAACGACGCCGAGAGGCTCGGCAGGCGAGTCGTCCTCCATGAGAAGCGCCTCCCTCTGTTTGCCGTCGCGCTTGGCCTCGCGGCGCAGCCGGTCGACCGCCTTGCGGTGCGCGGTCGTAGTGATCCAGGCACCCGGATTCGGCGGCACACCGTCGACAGGCCAGCGCTCGACCGCCGTGGCGAACGCTTCAGCAGCGGTCTCTTCGGCGATGTCGAGGTCGCCGTAGCGGCGGGCGAGGCCGGCGACGATCATGCTCCACTCCTCGCGGTAGGTGCGCGAGATCGCGGCATCCGCGTCGACCATCGCGCTCCTCTCGATCGCACGTGCGGCGACCCTCATCATCACCACGAACACGTCCGGGTCAATTCGACAGGATGCCGGAAGAGATTCTCAACCCTTTCGTGCGTGTCGAAATCTGCGGTGTCGATCGTGGTGTCGATGAGGACGGCCGACCGCGCCGGCCCACGACGAGAGGAAGCGACATGTACGCCGACACCATGAGCCACGCCGCTGCCCGCGAGTTCAGCGACCGGATCAGCGACATGCGCTGGGAACTCGAGCAGGAACGCATGGCGCGGCGTCGGGCCGCCGTGGCGCGCCACGCAGCATTCATCCGCTCGATCCCGACGTCGTTCGCCGTGCTGCTTCATGCGGGTACGCGCGGTTCACGAGGTGTATGACACGACGAGGGGGTGGATGCTGCGCAGCATCCACCCCTCGTCTGTGCAACTCAGAGGCTTAGAAGTCCCAGTCGTCGTCCTCCGTGGCCTCGGCCTTGCCCATGACGTACGACGAGCCCGACCCGCTGAAGAAGTCGTGGTTCTCATCGGCGTTCGGCGACAGGGCCGACAGGATGGCCGGGTTCACATCGGTCACGGTCGCCGGGAACATGGGCTCGTAGCCGAGGTTCATCAGCGCCTTGTTGGCGTTGTAGTGCAGGAACTTCTTGACGTCCTCGGTCAGCCCGACGCCGTCGTACAGGTCCTGCGTGTACTGCACCTCGTTGTCGTACAGCTCGTACAGCAGCGAGAAGGTGTAGTCCTTCAGGTCCTGGCGCCGGGCCTCGTCGACCCGCTCGAGCCCCTTCTGGAACTTGTACCCGATGTAGTAGCCGTGCACGGCCTCGTCGCGGATGATGAGGCGGATGATGTCGGCCGTGTTGGTGAGCTTGGCCTTGGACGAGAAGTGCATCGGCAGGTAGAAGCCCGAGTAGAACAGGAACGACTCGAGCAGCGTCGAGGCGACCTTGCGCTTGAGCGGGTCGTCGCCACGGTAGTACTCCATGACGATCTGCGCCTTGCGCTGCAGGTTCTCGTTCTCGTTCGACCAGCGGAACGCCTCGTCGATGTCCTTCGTCGAGGCCAGCGTCGAGAAGATCGACGAGTAGCTCTTCGCGTGCACCGACTCCATGAAGGCGATGTTCGTGTACACCGCCTCCTCGTGCGGGGTGATGGCATCCGGGATCAGCGAGACGGCGCCCACGGTCCCCTGGATCGTGTCCAGCAGGGTGAGCCCGGTGAACACCCGCATCGTGAGGAGCTTCTCGTCGGCGGTGAGCGTGTTCCACGACTGGACGTCGTTGGACAGGGGCACCTTCTCCGGCAGCCAGAAGTTGCCCGTCAGCCGGTGCCACACCTCGAGGTCCTTCTCGTCCTCGATGCGGTTCCAGTTGATCGCCTGCACGGTCGAGAGCAGTTTGAGCGGTTCAGGGGTCATGTTCGGTCCTTCTTCGCGAAGTCTGTCGATACCGGGGTCACAGCATGCAGCTGACGCACTGATCCAGCTCCGTGCCCTCCAGTGCCATCTGACGCACCCGGATGTAGTAGAGCGTCTTGACGCCCTTGCGCCAGGCGTAGATCTGCGCCCGGTTGACCTCGCGCGTGGTGGCGGTGTCCTTGAAGAACAGCGTCAGGCTCAGCCCCTGGTCCACGTGCTGCGTGGCCACCGCATAGGTGTCGATGATCTTCTCCGGGCCGATCTCGTACGCGTCCTGGTAGTACTCCAGGTTGTCGTTCGTCATGAACGGCGCCGGGTAGTAGACGCGGCCGAGCTTGCCCTCCTTGCGGATCTCGATCTTCGAGACGATCGGGTGGATCGAGCTGGTCGAGTTGTTGATGTACGAGATCGATCCGGTCGGCGGCACGGCCTGCAGGTTCTGGTTGTAGATGCCGTGCTCCTGGATGGAGGCCTTCAGCTGCACCCAGTCCTCCTGGGTGGGGATGCTGTGACCGGCGAACATCTCCGTCACCTTCGCGGTGGCGGGGTTCCACTCCTGCTGGATGTACTTGTCGAAGAACTCCCCCGACGCGTACGTCGAGTCGGCGAACCCGTCGAAGGCCTCGCCGCGCTCGATGGCGATCCTGTTCGACGCGCGCAGCGCGTGGTACAGCACCGTGTAGAAGTAGATGTTCGTGAAGTCCAGCCCCTCCTCGGAGCCGTAGTGCACGTGCTCCCGCGCGAGGTAGCCGTGCAGGTTCATCTGACCCAGGCCGATCGCGTGCGACCGGTCGTTGCCGTCCTCGATCGAGCGCACCGACGAGATGTGGCTCTGGTTGCTGACCGCGGTCAGCCCCCGGATCGCGGTCTCCACCGACTTGCCGAGGTCGCCGCCGTCCATCGCCAGCGCGATGTTCATCGAACCGAGGTTGCACGAGATGTCCTTGCCGATCTCGTTGTACGAGAGGTCCTCGTTGTACGTGGTCGGCGTGTTGACCTGCAGGATCTCGCTGCACAGGTTCGACATGTTGATCCGGCCCTTGATCGGGTTGGCCCGGTTCACGGTGTCCTCGAACATGATGTACGGGTAGCCCGACTCGAACTGGATCTCGGCCAGCGTCTGGAAGAACTCGCGCGCATTGATCTTCGTCTTCTTGATGCGCGGGTCGTCCACCATCTCGCGGTACTTCTCGGTGACCGAGATGTCGCCGAAGGGCACGCCGTAGACGCGCTCGACGTCATACGGGGAGAACAGGTACATGTCCTCGCCGTTCTTGGCCAGCTCGAACGTGATGTCCGGGATGACGACGCCCAGCGACAGCGTCTTGATGCGGATCTTCTCGTCGGCGTTCTCACGCTTGGTGTCCAGGAACCGCATGATGTCGGGGTGGTGGGCGTTCAGATAGACCGCCCCGGCGCCCTGCCGCGCCCCCAGCTGATTGGCGTAGCTGAAGCTGTCTTCGAGCAGCTTCATCACCGGGATGATGCCGGAGGACTGGTTCTCGATCTGCTTGATCGGCGCGCCGGACTCGCGGATGTTGCTCAGCAGCAGAGCGACGCCGCCGCCGCGCTTGGACAGCTGCAGCGCCGAGTTGATGCCGCGGGCGATCGACTCCATGTTGTCTTCGATCCGCAGCAGGAAGCAGCTGACGAGCTCGCCGCGCTGCGCCTTGCCGGTGTTCAGGAACGTGGGGGTCGCCGGCTGGAACCGACCCGACACGATCTCGTCGACCAGGTCGCGGGCCACCTGCTGGTCGCCGTCCGCCAGGCCGAGCGCCGTCATCACGACCCGGTCCTCGAACCGCTCGAGGTAGCGCTTGCCGTCGAAGGTCTTCAGCGTGTAGCTGGTGTAGTACTTGAACGCGCCGAGGAACGTGGAGAAGCGGAACTTCATGCCGTAGGCGCGGTCGTTGAGCTCCTGGATGAACTCGAACGGGTACTTGGCGAGCACCTCGGGCTCGTAGTACTCCTTCTCGACCAGGTAGTCCAGGCGCTCCTTGAGCGAGTGGAAGAACACCGTGTTCTGGTTGACGTGCTGCAGGAAGTACTCCCGTGCCGCACGCTTGTCGGCGTCGAACTGGATCTTCCCGTCCGGGCCGTACAGGTTCAGCATCGCGTTCAGAGCGTGATAATCCATGCCCTCGAACCGCGCGTCGGTCTTGAAGGGGACGTCATCCGTCAATGCAGCTTCCACCATCGTTCCAATCCGTCGCTCACCTGAGCCACGTCCTCGGGCGTGCCGAACAGTTCAAGCCGATACAGGTGCGGCACGTGACACTTGCGGCTGATGATCTCTCCGGCCAGGCAGTACGCCTCGCCGAAATTCGTGTTCCCCGCGGAGATGACCCCGCGGATCCATTTGCGGTTGTCCTCGTCGTTGAGGAACCTGATGACCTGCTTCGGGACGGAGCCCTTCTCGGCACCGCGCCCCTGCCCGCCGCCGTACGTCGGGGTGACCAGCACGAACGGCTCGTCCACCCGCAGCGGCGGCTCGGAGCTGTGCGGACCGGAGTGCAGCGGAATGCGCCGCGCCGGCAGGCCGAGCTTGTCCACGAAGCGCGCCGTGTTCCCCGAGACACTGGAGAAGTAGACGAGCAGCGGTGCTGCGACCGCGGTGGGCATGTCAGGCCAGACGGGCGGCGAGCTCGTCGATCTTGTCCGGGCGGAACCCCGACCAGTGGCCGTCGTCGGTGATGACGACGGGCGCCTGCAGGTAGCCCAGCGCCTTGACCTGCTCGAGGGCCGCCGGCTCCTCGGTCAGGTCGTGGACTTCGTATTCGAGGCCCTTCGAATCCAGTGCGCGGTATGTCGCGTTGCACTGAACGCAGGAAGGCTTCGTGTAGACCGTGATCGCCATGTCGACCACCTCTCCCCTCATCATTCGATCCGTCTGTCCCGGCGATCCCCCCGCCGGAGCTCCAATACTACATATGGGTACCGACAACGGGAAGCACCACAAGGGATAGTAGTTACATCCGTGTAGTTTTCCACCGCTCTCCCCATCTACAACACAGGTTCTCCACCGATTCATCCACAGGACCGGACCGGGTTTCGAGCCTGGGAAACGCCTGAATCACGTGCCTTTTCGGACACCGCGGACGCATCCATCCACACCCCCGACGCTACGAGCCGGTTCCGACATCCGATCCGCTGTGGAAAACGCCCTTCGGCGTGTCGCGGCGTGTCGCGCCCCGGTAACGTTGACCCGTGGCGGGATACCGGGATCTACTGCGCACGCCCGGCATCGGGCGCATCATCACGGCGCAGCTGACGGCGCGCTTCCCCTCGGGGATGACGAGCCTGGCCATCCTGCTGCACGTCGAGCAGATCACCGGCTCGTACGGGGCGGCGGGACTCGTGCTGGCGGCCGCGTCGATCGGGCAGGCCGTGGCCGGCCCGATCACGAGCCGCTGGATGGGCATCTGGGGCATGCGGCGGGTGCTGACCCTCACCATGCTCGTGTGCGCGGCATCCGTCGCCGGCATCGCCCTGCTGCACGTGCCCCTGCCGGCGTACATGGTGCTCGGGCTGCTGGCCGGGCTGTCCACGCCGCCGGTGCAGCCGGCCGTGCGCACGATCTATCCGAAGATGGTCAACTCGCGCCAGCTCACGCCCCTGTTCTCGCTGGACGCCTCGCTGCAGGAGATCATCTGGATCCTCGCGCCGGTGGTGATCACGCTGGTGTCCACCCAGATCGGCACGGTCACCGGTCTGCTGCTGATCGTGGTGATCCTGCTGGCGGGCGGGACGTGGTTCATCCTGTCCCCCGAGCTCGGCCAGGTGCGCATCCCGCGCAGCCGCCGCCGGTTCGGCAAGGTGCTCGCCCGCCCACCCGTGCTGCTGGCGACCCTCGTCGGATTCCTGCTCGTCGGCGCCTGCGCGGCCGTGGAGGCCGGCGTGGTCGCCACGTTCGGGAACGGCGGGGTCGAGGCCGGGCTGGTCCTGGCCGTGTTCGCGGTCGGCAGCCTGGCCGGCGGCCTGGTCTCGGGCAGCATCCCGATGGGCCGGTGGGCCATGGCCCGGCGGATGGCGATCGTGCTGGTCGGTCTGCTGGTGACCACCCTGTTCCTGAACGTGTGGTGGGTCAGCGGCTCGCTGCTGATCGCGGGCATCGGCGTCGCGCCGGCGTTCGCGGTGATCTCGGCGATGACCACGGCGAGCGTGAAGTTCAGCGACACCGCCGAGGCGTTCGGCTGGGTCAACACCGGGCAGCTGATCGGCGCGGCGGCCGGCTCGGCGTTCGCCGGGTTCCTGATCGACGGGATGGGCCCGTCCGGCGCCTACTGGACGGCGGCCGCGTTCGCCGCGGCGGGACTGGTGGTGTGCGTCGTGTTCGTCCGCGGCTTCCCGGACCTGCGCTTCCGCGATCCGAGCCCGATCCCGGACACCGAGCCGGTGGGCACCATCACCTCGTGACTCAGTCGATGACGCGGCGCAGCAGTTCGAGCAGGGCGGCCGCGTACGCGTCGCACGGCTCCGGATGCTCGAACCCGAGCATCCGGGAGTCCAGCTCGATCTCCACCCGATAGGTGTCGGTCAGCCGCCGCAGCGACCGGAAGGTGCCGCGCAGCAGCTCGCGCAGCTGCTCCTCACTGGGCAGCCAGAGCGCGTCCTCCTGCGCGACCGAGTCCAGCGCCCATTCGGTCGTCCCGTTGAAGGCGAGGATGCTGCCGGTCGGGTAGGTGCGGGCCTCGATCGTCATGTCGCTGACCGTGAAGACGTCCGCCTCGAACTCCGGCTCGTCCAGCTGGAAGCGATCGCCCGAGTGCGGATGCCAGAGCAGGCCGGCATCGTGCAGGGCGCGCGCGGCTTCGGTCGAGATCATCTCAGCGGTTCTGCACGTCGTACGCCTTGAGCAGCTCGGCCACCGCCTGCTCGCGCTCGTCGCCCCCCTGCTCGAACATGTGGGTCACGTGCGTGCGCAGATGGTTCTCCAGCAGCAGCTTGTCCAGCGATTCGAGCGCCTTCTGGATCGCCCGAGACTGGGCGATGATGTCCATGCAGTAGTCCTCGCCCTCGATCATCTTCGCGAGCCCCCGCACCTGTCCCTCCACGATGGCCGTGCGGTGGAGAGCGCGCTTTTTGATGTCGTCGATCACGCCGCAAGAGTACCCGCCTGCGTGGCAGGATGGCGCCATGGTGCGCACTCCGACGGCCCTGCTGAGCCCCGCCGACCAGCAGCGCCGGCGCGCATTGCGCACGATGAAGGGGATCGCCCTGGGGGCGCTGCTGGCTCTGGCCGCGGTGTTCGTGGTGGCCTTCGTGCTGGAGGAGCGGTTCGGCTGGCTCGCCTATGTGCGGGCGGCGGCCGAGGGCGGCATGGTCGGCGCGCTTGCGGACTGGTTCGCGGTGACGGCCCTGTTCCGGCATCCGCTCGGCCTGCCCATCCCGCACACCGCCATCATCCCGACCCGCAAGGACGAGATCGGCCGCACGCTCGGCGAGTTCGTCGAGACGAACTTCCTGTCCGGCCCGGTCGTGCGCACCAAGCTCGAGTCGACCGCCCTGGCCGCGCGGCTGGGCGCCTGGCTGGGCGAGCCCGCGCATGCCGAGCGGGTGACCGCCGAGGGCGCCGCGATGGCCTCGGGCGTGCTGCGCGCGCTGTCGGACGCGGACGTGCAGGAGGTGCTGACCTCCCTCGCCCGCGAGCACCTGCTCGCCCCCGAGTGGGGGCCGCCGGCCGGGGCGTGGCTGCAGCGGGTGGTGGATGCCGACGCCCACCACGGCGCGGTGGATCTGGCGGTGGACAGCCTGTCGTCCTGGCTGTCGGCGAACCGCCCGGCCTTCCGTGGCCTGGTCTCTCGCCGGCTTCCGTCGTGGGTGCCGCGGGTGGCGCACCGGTTCGTGGACGACACCGTGTACGGCGAGGCGGTGAAGTTCGCGGCCGCCGTGCGGGCCGACCCGCGGCATCCCGCCCGGCTGGCGTTGGACGGATACCTGGTGCGCCTGGCCGACCGGCTGCAGCACGATCCGGCGATGATCGGGCGGTTCGAGGACGCCAAGACCGCCGTCTTCGACAGCCCGCGGGTCCGCGAGCTCGCCGCCCAGGTGTGGGGCACGGTCAAGAGCGGCCTGCTGTCGGCCCTCGCCGATCCGGCCGGCGCCCTGCGCACCCGGGCGGTGGCCGCGGTCGCCGACGTGGGCGGGCGGCTGCGCACCGAACCCGCGCTGCAGCGCCGCGTGGACGGGTGGGTGACGGATGCCGCGGTGTTCGCCGTGGACCGCTACCGGCACGACATCGCCTCGATCATCACCGACACCGTGGAGCGGTGGGATGCCGCCGAGACCACGGAGAAGATCGAGCTGATGGTCGGCCGCGACCTGCAGTACATCCGCCTGAACGGCACCGTCATCGGCGCCCTCGCCGGCCTGGCCATCTACACCGTCGCGAACCTGCTGCTGGGATGATGGCGATATGAAGGTGCTCGCGCTCGTGCGCCACGCGAAGTCGGACTGGACCACCGCGCGGGAAGACCACGACCGTCCGCTGAACGACCGGGGGCTGCGCGACGCGCCCCGGATGGCCCGGCGGATCGCCGAGACCGGGCTGCGCCCCGACGTGATCCTGTCCAGCACCGCGCTGCGCGCCCGGACCACGGCCGAGGCGTTCGCCGCCGAGCTCGGCGTCGCGGTCGACCTGGAGCCGGAGCTGTACGGGGCTCCGGCCGCGCTGCTGCTGGCCCGCGCCGCCCGCACCGGGGCCGGATCGGTCATGGTGGTCGCGCACGACCCCGGCATGAGCGCGCTCGCGTCGCGGCTGTCCGGCGGCGGGATCGCCCGCATGCCCACCTGCGCGGTCGCCGTGTTCACCTGGGACGCGGACGAGCCGGATGCCGCGACCACGCCGGATCCGGCATCCTTCACCCTCGACACCCCGCGGTAGCGATACGGTGCCGATGTGGCTCTTTCCCAAGACGCGCTCTGGCCGCGCGCCGGCTCGTGGCCGGCGTTCGACGGCGGCTCCTGCGACGCCGCGCTGGTCGGCGTGCCGGCGCACCTGACCTCGCTCTCGCCGACGGGGGCGGATGCCACGCCCGCGGCGGTCCGTGCGGCGTTGGCGCGCTACAGCCCGACGCTGATCGGCCCGCCCGCCGTCGACCTGGACGAGGTGCTGCGCATCGTCGACGCCGGCGATGTGGCAGACCCCGACGGCCGCGAGGGCGAGGCGCGCGTGCGCGACCGGGTGCGCGCACTCGCGGCGGCCGCCCGGCTGGTCATCGCCCTCGGCGGCGACAACTCACTGACCTACGGGGTCGCGCAGGGCGCGGATGCCGCGGGCCTGATCACGCTGGATGCGCACTACGACCTGCGCGACGGCGAGTCCAACGGCTCGCCGGTGCGCCGGCTGGCGGCAGCGGGCCTGGACGGGCGGCAGATCGTGCAGATCGGCATCGCCGACTTCGCGAACTCCGCCGCCTACGCGCGCCGCGCGGCCGACCTCGGCATCACGGTGATCACACTCGACGAGGTGCGTCGCCGCGGCATCGACGACGTCGTCGCGCAGGCGGTGGAGGTCGCCGGGCCAGGCCGGGTGCATCTGGACATCGACGTGGACGTGTGCGACCGATCCGTCGCGCCCGGCTGCCCGGCATCCGTTCCCGGCGGTCTGCAGGCGTGGGAGCTGCGGGCGCTGGTGCGGGGCATCGCCGCCTCGCCGCACGTGGTCTCGGCCGACCTGGCCGAGGTGGACGCCACCGCCGACGCCCCGGACGGACGCACCGTGCGCCTGGCGGCGCTGTGCGTGCTGGAGCTGTTGGCCGGGCTCGCGGGACGCACGGCATGAGCGAGACCGCACCCGACGCCGCGACCCTGCTGGACGAAGCGGGCACACCGACGGAGTGGGTCCCGTTCGATCACCGGCCGCGCACCGCCGGCCGGATGACCGTGGGCGTGGCCGCGCACGGCGACTGGCAGCTGCGGATGCTGCGCGTCGAGGGCGCCGGCGCGGTCCCCGGCGTGATGCTCACCGGCTGGGCGGTGACCGCTGCGGGGCGTGAGGACGTGCTGCTGACGCCGGTGGCCGGCGGCGTCGACATCTGCGTGCCCGATGAGGACGGCCACGAGCTGCACTCCGAGCTGCGCGTGCTGGTGCCCTTCGACGCCGTGGTCGACACCGCGCGCTCCGACCTGCCGAACGGCGCGGTCCAGGTCGTCCCCCACGTGACGGTGCGCGACGTGCCGGCCGGCTACCCGGTGATCGTCGCGGTGCGCCGTGGACCCGAGCCGCCGCCGATCCCGCAGATGCGCGAAGTGCCCGTGGACGGACAGGGCAAGCCGCTGCGAATCCACCAGACCGGCTCGCTGATCCCCGAGATCGAGCTGGCGCCCGCCGATTCCGGCCACGAGATCACCGTCCGGTGGCCCGACCGCACCCGCGAGGTCGTGGCCCTGCCGGGCTAGTTCGCGCGGACGCCGTCCCGGTAGACGCGGTCGACCAGCGGAACTCCCGGCCGGTAGGCCAGGTGCGTGCGGCTGAGGGCCTCGAGGACCACGAGGTCGGCGCGCATTCCGGGCGCGAGCACGCCGATGTCGTCTCTGCGCAGCGCGGCGGCTCCCCCGGCGGTGGCCGCCCAGACCGCCTCGGGCACCGTCATCCCCATCTCGCGCACGGCCAGGGCGATCATCAGCGGCATCGAGCTGGTGAAGCTGGTGCCGGGGTTGCAGTCGCTGGCAAGCGCCACGGTCACGCCGGCATCGATCAGCCGGCGGGCGTCCGGGTAGGGGTGCCGGGTGGAGAACTCGACGCCGGGAAGCAGCGTCGCCACCGTCTCGCTGCCGGCCAGGGCCGCGACATCCGCGTCGGTCACGTAGGTGCAGTGATCGACGGATGCCGCGCCCAGCGCGACCGCGATGCGCACACCCTCGCCGGGGCCGAGCTGGTTGCCGTGCACCCGCGGCACGAGCCCGTGCGCGATGCCGGCGGCCAGCACCCGGCGCGACTCGTCCGGGCTGAACGCGCCGGTCTCGCAGAACACGTCGACCCACTTCGCGTGCGGTGCGACCGCGCGCAGCATCTCGTCGCAGACCAGATCGACGTAGTCGTCGCGACGGTGCGTGTACTCGGCGGGCACCACGTGCGCGCCCAGGAACGTCACTTCGCCGGTGACCTCGGCGGCCAACCGCGCCAGCCGCGCCTCGTCGTGCACGGTCAGTCCGTAGCCGGTCTTGACCTCCAGCGTGGTGGTGCCCTGCCGGCGGCATTCGGCCACGAAGCCGGCCAGCCGGCGCCGCAGCTCGTCGTCGCCCGCGGCGCGTGTGGCGGCCACCGTCGTACGTATGCCGCCCGCGGCATACGGCTCGCCGGCCATCCGCGCGGCGAACTCGTCGGCCCGGTCGCCGCCGAAGACGAGGTGGGTGTGGCTGTCGACGAACCCCGGGATCACCGCCCGACCCCCGGCATCCACCACCTCGACGCCGTCCGCCTCGCGGGCGCGCGCCGCAGAACCGACCCAGGCGATCCGCCCGCCCTCGATCAGGACGGCGGCGTCGCGTCGCGTGCCGCAGGCGTCACCGGCCGCGGCGACGTTGGTGGTCAGCTCACCGATGTTCGTCAGCAGTGTGGCCGTCACAGCATCGGCACCTTCAGGCCGCGGTCGCGGGCGACCGCTCGCGCGCGGTCGTATCCGGCATCCACGTGTCGCATCACGCCCGAGCCCGGATCGTTGGTCAGCACCCGTTCGAGCTTGGAGGCGGCCAGCGCCGATCCGTCCGCGACCGAGACCTGTCCGGCGTGGATCGACCGGCCGATGCCCACGCCGCCGCCGTGGTGGATCGACACCCACGACGCGCCGGAGGACGTGTTCAGCAGGGCGTTCAGCAGCGGCCAGTCGGCGATGGCATCCGACCCGTCGGCCATCGCCTCGGTCTCGCGGTACGGCGAGGCCACCGAGCCGGCGTCCAGATGGTCGCGGCCGATGACGATCGGGGCCGACAGCTCTCCGGATGCGACCATCTCGTTGAACTTCAGCCCGGCCAGGTGCCGCTCCCGATACCCGAGCCAGCAGATCCGCGCCGGGAGTCCCTCGAACTCGACCCGCTCCCGCGCCTTGTCCAGCCAGCGGTGGAGCGCGGCATCCTTCGGGAACAGCTCCTTGATCGCCCGGTCGGTCCGGTAGATGTCCTCCGGGTCGCCGGACAGCGCCGCCCAGCGGAACGGGCCCTTGCCCTCGCAGAACAGCGGCCGGATGTAGGCCGGCACGAAGCCGGGGAACGCGAACGCGCGCTCGCAGCCGCCCGCCTGCGCCTCGGCGCGCAGCGAGTTGCCGTAGTCGAAGACGGCGGCCCCGACATCCAGGAAGCCCACCATGGCGTCCACGTGTGCGGCCATCGATGCGCGCGACCGTGCGGTGAAGCCCTCCGGGTCGCGGGATGCCTCGGCCTTCCAGTCCGCGACGCTGATGCCGATCGGCAGGTACGCGAGGGGGTCGTGCGCGCTGGTCTGGTCGGTGACGATGTCGATCGGGATGCCGCGGCGCAGCAGCTCCGGGAACACCTCGGCCGCGTTGCCCACCACGCCGACCGACAGCGCGTGCCGCTGCTCCTTGGCCGCCAGCACCCGGGCCAGCGCGTCGTCGAGGTCGGTGGTGTATTCGTCCAGGTAGCGCTTGGCCACCCGGCGCGCCAGGCGCGACTCGTCGACGTCGACGATCAGCACGACACCGTCGTTCATGGTGACCGCCAGCGGCTGCGCGCCGCCCATGCCGCCGCATCCGGCGGTGAGCGTCAGGGTGCCGGCCAGCGACTCCCGGCCGAGCGAGCGGGCGACCGCGGCGAACGTCTCGTACGTGCCCTGCAGGATGCCCTGGGTGCCGATGTAGATCCACGAGCCGGCCGTCATCTGGCCGTACATCGTCAGCCCGAGCGACTCGAGCCGGCGGAACTCGGGCCAGGTCGCCCAGTCGCCGACGAGGTTCGAGTTGGCGATCAGCACGCGGGGCGCCCACTCATGCGTGCGGAACACACCCACCGGCTTGCCCGACTGCACCAGCAGCGTCTCGTCGGACTCGAGCTCGTCGAGCGTGCGCACGATGGCGTCGAACGCCTCCCAGCTGCGCGCCGCCCGCCCGGTGCCGCCGTAGACGACCAGGTCGTCGGGGTGCTCGGCCACCTCCGGGTCGAGGTTGTTCATCAGCATCCGCTTTGCGGCTTCGGCGCCCCAGCTCTTGGCCGTGCGCACGGCGCCGCGCGGCGCGGTGACCGGACGTGCTCCATCCATCATCTTTCTCCTTCGAACGCGGCGGCGCGCACGGCGCCGTTCAGGACGAGACCGGTGACGGTCTCGATGTCGGGGCTGACGAACCGGTCGTGGCCGGGACCGGCGACCCCCTGGGCGCGCAGCAGGTCGCGCACCGCCCCGGTGCCCGGGCCGGGCGGCAGCGGCGCGCGCAGGTCGAGCGCACGGGTGCCGGTGATGGTCTCGATCGCCAGCACGCGGGCCAGGCCGTCGACCGCGCGGCGCAGCTTGCGCGCCGCCGCCCAGCCCATCGACACGTGGTCCTCCTGCATCGCCGAGGACGGGATCGAGTCAACGGATGCCGGGACGGCCAGACGCTTGAGCTCAGACACGATCCCGGCGGCCGCGTACTGCGCGATCATCAGCCCGGAGTCGACGCCGGCCTCGTCGGCCAGGAACGGCGGCAGCTCGCGATTGCGCGCGACGTCCAGCGCACGGTCGGTGCGCCGCTCCGAGATCGAGGCGACGTCGGCGACCGCGATCGCCAGGAAGTCCAGCACGTACGCGATCGGCGCGCCGTGGAAGTTGCCGTTGGACTCGACCCGGCCGTCGACCGTGACGACCGGATTGTCCACCACGGCCGCCAGCTCGCGGACGGCGACCTGCCGGGCATGGTCGACGGTGTCGCGGGCCGCGCCGTGCACCTGCGGGGAGCAGCGCAGCGAATAGGCGTCCTGGACCCGCCCGTCCTCGGGACCCTTGTGGCTGGCCACGATCGGCGACGGGTTCAGCAGCGCGCGCAGGTTCGCGGCGCTCGTGGCCTGGCCGATCTGCGGACGCAGCGCCATCAGATCCGCGGCGAAGACGGCGTCGGTGCCCAGCTGGCTCTCCACCGACAGCGCGGCGGTGACATCGGCGGTGTCCAGCAGCACCTCGAGATCGGCGAGGGCCAGCAGCAGCATCCCGAGCATGCCGTCGGTGCCGTTGATCAGCGCCAGCCCCTCCTTCTCGGCCAGGACGAGGGGCGTGAGGGATGCCGCGGCCAGCGCGGCTGCGGCATCCATCGCCTGCCCGGCCACCCGGACCTCTCCCTCGCCCATGGCCGCCAGGGCGACATGCGCGAGCGGGGCCAGATCGCCCGAGCAGCCGAGCGAGCCGTACTCGCGCACGATCGGCACGATGCCGGCGTTCAGCAGGCCGGCGTAGGCGGTGACGACCTCGGGGCGAACACCGGTGCGTCCGCTGGCCAGGGTCTGCAGCCGCAGCACCTGCAGCGCACGGACGACCTCGTCCTCGACCTCGGCGCCGGTGCCGGCGGCGTGCGAGCGGATGAGGCTGGCCTGCAGCTGCCGGCGCCGATCGGGGGCGATGAACGTGGTGGCCAGGGCGCCGAACCCGGTCGAGACGCCGTAGTGCGGCGCCGGGTCGCCGGCCAGCCGCTCGATCAGCGCGCGCGATTCGGCGACCCGGTCCAGCGCGGCGGGGGCGAGCTCGATGGGCGCGCCGTGCCGGGCGACGGCGACGACCTCGGCGGGGGTCAGCGGGGTGATGCCGATGACGACGGGGGCAGCTGCGGGGGTGGCCATGCCCTGATTCCACACCGTCGCCGCCCCGTGCGGGAGATCCGTATGGCATCCTGTGTCTGTGATCCCAGACCGGGCGCGTCCCTCGCGGCCTCAGGTGCCGGCATCCGACCAGACGCTGCGCATCCTCTCCTTCCTGGCGCGGCAGCGCGGGCCGGTCGCGGCGCGCACCATCGCCGACCACCTCGGGCTGCCGCGCTCGACGGTGTACTTCCTGCTGGGCACGCTCGCCGAGCACGGCTTCGCCGTGCACCTGGAGCGCGAGCAGCGCTGGGGGCTGGGCACCGCCGCGTTCGAGCTCGCCGGCGGCTTCGCGCGGCAGCAGCCCCTGGCCCGGCTCGGCCGGCCGCTGGTGGCGGGGCTGGCCGACCGCACCGGCGAGAGCGCGCACCTGGCCGTGATGACCGGGCGCGACGTGCTCTACCTCGTCGAGGAGCGCGCGCCGCGCCGGCCGGCGCTGGTCACCGATGTGGGCGTGCGACTGCCGGCGCACCTGACCGCCACCGGACGGGCCATGCTCGCGGCGCTGCCCCGCGAGCAGGTGCGGGCGCTGTACCCGGATGCCTCGGCCTTCGCCGACCGCACGGGACGCGGTCCGTCCCGCCCCGGCCAGCTGCGCGAGCTGCTGCGCACCGTCCGCGCCAACGGCTACGCGGTGGAGGACGGCGAGGTCACCCTCGGACTCCGCTCGATCGGCGTGGCGGTGACCGACCATGCCGGCTGGCCTGCCGCCGCGATCGCGGTGACCTGGCCCGACCAGCCCGGCCGGGATGCGGCATCCCTCGCGCCTGTCGTGGCGGCCGCTTCGGCCGAACTGTCCCGCCGCATCTCGGGGCGCTGAGGCCGCGCATCTCGGTGTGGATCACGGCCTCGGCGTGTTCAGATCGCAGGACCGTCTGCGTCAAACCCCGCGACACGCCGGATCTGGAGCCCGGCGGCGCGGATCTTCCTGCGATGTGAACACGGCCGCTCAGCGGACCGCATGCGTGAGCAGCAGGCCCCTCACGGCGCGGACCACGACGTCGGCGTTCCAGAAGATGTCCTCGGCGATCGGGCGGTAGGTCACCAGACCTCGCGCGGCCGCCGCCTGATCGCGACGGTGGTCCTTCTTCTGCTGCTCCCAGTCCGCGTGATAGGCCTCGCTGTCGCACTCGACGATCAGCCAGCCGTCGACGAGGAAGTCGACCCGTCCCACATCGGGGATCTTCACCTGACTCTGCACGCGGCACCCGAGTCGGCGCAGGATGATGCGCATGATGCTCTCCGCCCCCGACTCGGCTGCGGCATCCAGATGCTTGCGGATGACCCGCAACCGCCGCGGAAGTGCGTCGAACACGGCATCGAGCTGCTCGGCGCCGACGAGTCCGCGATGAATCGCCGAATCGAGCGTCGCGATCGCCGCTCGGACCGGCTGGCAGAGCACAGCCTGCACGAGCGCCTCGACGATGTCTGTGTTGGCCCATCCGTGCGCAGCCGACGCGACCCAGTGCACCCGGACGCTCCGATCGACCTGCCGCAGGCGGCCGCTCGTCCGCGGCACGGCGACATGCAGGGCGGCGCCGTCGAGCACGAAGACGCCCCAGCGCGCCAGCTCGGACACACACGCGAGTCGGCCGCCCACGCGGCAGGCATCCACGACGTCGTCCGGCGCGGTGGGCGTCAGGTACACGCCGCCGCGGGGACGGACGAGCGTGCCGGATGCCGCAGCCGCCGTGATCTGCCTGGGGCGCCATCCTGCCGCGAGCAGTTCCCCGCGGGACCACGCCGGCCAATGCTTCGGGACGAGCTTCGTCTCCTTCTTGCATCGCCGCACGAACGCCGCCGGCACGTCATCGCGGGCGGGGCGGTTCACGGGGCGATTCAGGGGCTGTGGCATCCCTTGATCGTCCCCGACGGCAATGGACCGCGGCTGGCCCGTCTCCGATCTGTGGACGACGGCGGGCACGTCCGCCGCTGGGGAGGAGCCGGTGCCGGAGCGTCCCGCCGAGAGCGCGTCAGCGAACCCCATCCGGCGGTGTGCCGGCCGCAGGCATGGTCGGCGACCGCGGCCATCACCTGCCGCCAGATCCTGTCGGAGTGATCAGTCGACCCGCTCGACGGTGCCGCGGGTGAGGTGGACGAGTTGGGCGAAGGTGAGCGGGAACACCGTGTGCGGGGTGCCGCCGGCGGCCCACAGCTGCGGGTGGTCGGCGAGCGACCGGTCCACGACCGTGGTGATCGGCGTCGGGTGCCCGGCCGGCGCGACGCCGCCGATCGCCTGGCCGGTGGCCGCGCGCACCTGGTCGGGTGTGGCCCGCTGGATGCCGCCGCGCCCGAGCCGCTGGGCCAGCGCCGCGGTGTCGACGCGGTGGGCGCCGCTGGTCATCACCAGCAGCGGCTCGTCGTCAGACCAGAAGAGCAGACTGTTCGCGATGGCGCCGACCTCGACCCCGAGCGCCGCCGCGGCCAGCGGTGCGGTCGCGGCGGAGTCGGGAAGCGTGACGATCTCGCCGGAGATGCCGGCCCGCGTCAGCGCGTCCCGGACCAGACGACTGCGCGCGGAGAGGGTGTCGGACATGCCCTCAGCCTAGAGGCGGGCCAGGGCCCGGCGACGACACGACGAGCCCGAGCGAAACCAGGCACAATGGAGACGGATGCCGCGAAGCGGCGGCATCGCTCAGCACACGCCCACAAGGCCCGCCGAAAGAAGTCGCGATGACGCACACCCTGCCCCTGCCCGAATTCACCCACGAACGCGTGGAGGTGATCACGGGTCCGCGCAGCGGCCTGTTCCTCACCGTCGCGCTTCATTCGTCCGCTCTCGGCTCCGCCCTCGGCGGCGCCCGGCTGTGGACCTACCCGCACTGGAGCGACGCACTCGGCGACGCGCTGCGGCTCTCGGCCGCGATGACGCTGAAGAACGCCGCGGCAGGGCTGGATGCCGGCGGCGGCAAGTCGGTGATCCGGCTCGCGCCCGGTCAGACGCTGGATGCCGATCAGCGCCGCGCCGCGTTCCTCGACCTCGGCGACGCGGTCCAGTCGCTGGGCGGCCTGTACCGCACCGCGGAGGATGTCGGCTCGACCGCCGAGGACATGCTCACCGTCAGCGAGCGCACCGACCACGTGGTGGGACTGCCCGATGCCGCCGGCGGCGCCGGCGAGCCCGCCGGACCGACGAGCCTGGGCGTGTACGAGTCGCTGCGTGCGACGCTGGAGCGGGTCACCGGCAGCAGCCAGATCGCCGGCACGCGGATCACCATCTCGGGCCTCGGCCAGGTCGGCAGCCGCCTGGCGCAGCGACTGTCCGCCGAGGGTGCGATCCTGACCGTCACCGACGTGAACCCGGCCAAGAAGGAATCGGCCACCCGGCTCGGCGCGACCTGGGTCACCCCCGGCACCGAGCAGCACGTGCCCGGCGAGGTGTTCGTGCCCGCCGGGGTGGGCGGGGTGCTGGATGACGAGACCATCGACGCACTGGCGGTGAAGGCCGTCTGCGGCCCGGCCAACAACCCGCTCGCCGAGCGCTCGGGCGCCGACCGCCTGGCCGCCCGCGGCATCCTGTACGCGCCGGACTTCGTGGTCAACGCGGGCGGGGTGATCTACCTCGACCTGGAGGCCAAGCACCACGGCACCCGCGAGGAGATCATGCAGCGCGTGAGCGGGATCGGCGACACTCTGCGCCGCATCTTCGACGATGCCGAGGCGTCCGGGACGTCACCGCTGGTGGCGGCGGAGCGCCTCGCCGCCGAGCGGCTCGACGCCGCCCGCGGCGCCCGGGTCTAGCGCCCGGGAACCCGGACTCGGTTCCAGCATTCGTGGAACCGAGTCCGGGTGGCATGATGGACGCAACCGGCGACGACGCCGGGGGCCGGCACCAGCACCGGCGTGCACGACGAATCAAAGGAGAGACCTCGTGTTCCACAGCCCCTTCCCCGACGTCGAGATCCCCGAGCTCAGCGTCTACGACTACCTCTTCGGCGACCTGAGCGCGCAGGACAGCGCCCGCATCGCCCTCATCGACCCGGCCACCGGCGCCGAGACGAGCTACGGCGCCCTCAAGGCGCAGATCGACGCGTTCGCCGGGGCGCTGGCCGTCCGCGGCGTCGACAGCGACACCGTGGTCGGCGTGCTCTGCCCGAACGTGCCCGCGTTCGCCACCGTCTTCCACGGCGCTCTGCGCCTGGGCGCGACGGTCACCACCTTCAACTCGCTGTACACCGCCGGCGAGATCCAGAAGCAGATCGAGGATGCCGGGGCCACCTGGATCGTCACGGTCAGCCCCCTGCTCCCCCAGGCCGCCGCAGCCGCCGCAGCCTGCGACATCCCGGACGACCACGTCATCGTCCTGGACGGCGCCGAGGGCCATCCCAACCTGCGCGAACTGCTGACCGAGCAGCGCACGCCCCCGGCCGTGAGCTTCGACCCGGCCACGCACATCGCCGTGCTGCCGTACTCGTCCGGCACCACCGGCGTGCCCAAGGGCGTCATGCTCAGCCACCGCAACCTCGTCGCCAACGTCGAGCAGTCGCGGGTCAACATCGACCTGAAGTCGGATGACCGGGTCCTGGCGGTCCTGCCGTTCTTCCACATCTACGGCATGACGGTGCTGCTGAACCTCGCGCTGCGCCAGCACGCCAGCCTGGTGACGATGCCCCGGTTCGACCTGGTCGAGTTCCTGAAGAACATCCAGGACTTCAGCTGCACCTACCTGTACATCGCGCCGCCGATCGCGGTGGCGCTGGCCAAGCATCCGATCGTGGACCAGTACGACATCTCCACCGTCCACTCCGTGTTCTCCGGCGCCGCCCCGCTGGACGGCGAGACCGCCGACGCGGCCGGCCGCCGCATCCACGCCCGCGTGATGCAGGGGTACGGGCTGACCGAGACCAGCCCGGTCACGCACGCGGTGCCGCACACCCGCCACGACATGCCGCTGAGCTCGGTCGGCTGCGCGCTGCCGAACACGCTGACCAAGCTCGTCGATCCGGACACCGGGGAAGAGATCACCGAGGTCGACGAGAACGGGCAGACGCGCGCCGGCGAGGTCTGGATCAAGGGGCCGCAGGTGATGCTGGGCTATCTGAACAAGCCGGATGCCACGGCCCACGCGATCGACGCGGACGGCTTCTTCCACACCGGCGACGTGGCCACCTACAACGAGGGCGGCTGGTTCACGGTCGTGGACCGGGTCAAGGAGCTGATCAAGTACCACGGCTATCAGGTGCCGCCGGCAGAGCTCGAGGCGCTGCTGCTGAGCCACCCGAAGGTGGCGGATGTCGCGGTGATCGGGGTGCTCGACGATGAGAAGCAGGAGATCCCGAAGGCGTTCGTCGTGCCGGCGGCAGGGGTCGAGCTGACGGCAGAAGAAGTGATGGACTTCGTCGCCGCGCAGGTCGCGCCGTACAAGAAGGTGCGCCGGGTCGAGTTCATCGACGCGATCCCGAAGTCGAGTTCGGGCAAGATCCTGCGCAAGGACCTTCGCGCCCGCGAGGCGGTCGCCGCGACGGCCTGACCGCCCCCGGTCGGCACGCGGAGGCTTATCCTGGCTACAGATCCAACTCTGCGACGAGGGGGTTTGGCCATGAACGGCAAATACACCCCGACCACGACGCACAGTTCGTGGGGCTCGGGGAATCCGCATCTGATCGTCAGCAACGAGGACGGGCACCGGACGCTGCCGCTTGATCGCGACGTCGTCCGCATCGGCTCCGCCGACGACGTCGAGCTGAGGCTGGCGGGACTGCAGCCGCTGCACGCCGAGATCCACCACGATCCGGAAGACGAGTACGTCCTGGTGCTGCACGGACCCGCGACCACCAGCGCCCGGCACGTGCCCGTCGACTCGATCGGCGGCAAACTCGGCGAGGTGCTGCGCACGGGGGCGCGATTCGTGCTCGGCGAGTGGGCGTTCGTATACGCGCGCGACGAGTACGCCGACCACGGACTCCCGTACGGCGGCCGCCAGGGCGGCGAGGGTGCGCACGACCCGCACCAGCCCGAGCGTCCGGACTACACCGGGGAGCATCCGGTGATCACGAGCCCGCCATCGATGACTTGACCGGAGACCCATGACCGCCCGCTTCGTGTACTGGATGAATGTGTCCGTCGACCTGCGCATCGAACGCGACCCCGACGAGCGGGGCGGCGGAGACTGGCTGCACATCACCGAGAGCCTGCACCGCGAGTTCAACGCCCGCGCCGCCGCGCTGTCGGCGATGGTGCAGGGTCGGGTGATCTACGACACGATGGAGGCCTTCTGGCCGAACGCGCGGGACGACGAGTCGCTCGACGAAGTGCTGCGCGAATACGGGCGGATCTGGACGGACAAGCCCAAATACCTGGTCTCGCGCACCCGGACCGAGGCCGGGCACCGCACACAGGTCGTCGGCGGACCCGACGCGATCGAGCGGCTCGCCCGGATCCGCGCGGACGGCGAGGGCGACATCGGGATCGGCGGCGCGACGATCGCCACGCAGCTGCTGACCGCCGGGCTGCTGGACGAGCTGATGCTGTTCGTCCACCCCGTCATCCTGAGCAGCGGGCGGCCGCTGTTCGACCCGGGGGCACAGCCGGTCGACCTCGAACTGATCGAGCACGCGCGGTTCGAGGGCGACGTGGAACTGCACCGCTACGGCATCACACGGTGGACCTGAGGGGATTCGAACCCCTGACCTCTTCATTGCGAACGAAGCGCGCTACCAACTGCGCCACAGGCCCGTGAACCTCAGCAACAATATCATGGCTGCCGCGGGTGTCAGAATCGCGCCGGGACGGGTCAGCCGGCGGCCCGCTGCCGCAGCAGCGTGCGCACGTGCGCCTCGATCTCGGCGTCGTCCACGTGCCCCATCCGCGCCAGTCGGGCGGTGTCCAGCTCGGGCGGTCGTGCCTGCTCGGCGCGCTCGCGCAGCGCGTCGTCCAGCGCGGCCTGGCGCAGCTGCTCGCGGGCTGCGGCGGCATCGAGCAGGGCGGCGGCGCGCGATCCGGCCGAGGCCGTCAGCGGCCGCGGAAGCTCGCGCGGACGCCACGCCCGCTCGTCCTCGAGCGACACATCCTGCGGCGCGGCCACGACCCGACGCGGCGTGGCCACGATGGGCGCCACAGCCCGCACGGCAGCGCGGGCGCCGACCCGCGACATCCGCACCAGCACGAGGGCGGATGCCGCAGCCAGCGCACCGCCGGTCCCGATGAGCGCCGGCGCCGCACCCGTCGCCGACGGGCCGAAGGCCAGCACGACCGCGCCCCATCCGGCCAGGCCCAGCCCGGCCAGCCCGATCACGGTGGCGGTCAGCCGCAGGCGCCGACGGGCGCGCGCGCGGCGCACCTCCGGCTGCCGCGACGCGGCCACCCGCTCGGCGCGTGCGCGCTCCAGCTCGGCGCGCCGCAGGGCGAGCTCGGCCTGCTCGCGCTCGTCGAGGGTCTTCTTCGCCAGCGCATCCCGCTCGACCTGCGCCCGGCGTGCGGCCTCTTCGCGTTCGGACTGCGCCTTGCGTGCGACCTTCTGCTGCGCCAGAGCGGTGCGCGCGTTCAGCTCCAGTCGCACCTCGTCCGGGGTCTCGCTCGTCTGGGCGAGCACCCGCAGCGCCTGGTTCAGGCGCACCGCGTTGCGTTCGGCGGCGTCGAACTGATGCCGGCTGTACCAGCTGGGCAGCAGGTACACGAGCCACAGCACCACCGCCACGAGGACGACGATCCCCCCACCCAGCACCTGCCCACCCATGCACACCACGGTATGCGACGGGGGCCCGGTACCCCGGCATCCGCTCGCGTGTCGCGGCGACGATGCCGCCCGCACGGACCGCGAGTGCGGCTTCAGGCAGACAGACGATCCGCCGGCGGGATGGCCGCGGCATCCTGCGGGGCGCGCCCCGCCACCCACCGGGCCAGCACCCCCTCGGGGACCTCGTCCCGCACCAGCGCGAAGGCGTAGTGGTCGCGCCAGTCGCCGTCGATGTGGATGTAGCGCCGCCGCAGCCCCTCATACCGGAACCCGAGCTTGGCGACCACGCGCAGGCTGGCCTTGTTCTCGGGGCGGATGCAGATCTCCATCCGGTGCAGGCGCATCTCGGTGAAGCAGATGTCGGTGGCCAGCGCGACCGAGATCGGCGTGATGCCGCGGCCGGCGAACCGCTCGCTGACCCAGTAGCCGATCGTCGCCGAGGCCAGCGAGCCGCGGGCGATCCCCCACACGTTCAGCTGTCCGGCCAGCTGCCCGTCCCACTCCATCACGAACGGCACGCCGTTCCCGTCGCGGTACTGCTGCAGCAGCCGGCGGATGCCCAGCCGCATGTCCAGCGACACCGGCCCGTCCGGGCTGGTGGCCTCCCACGGGCGCAGCCATCCGCGGTTGGCCATCAGCTCGTGCTGCAGTGCGCGCGCGTCCTTGGCGCGGACCAGCCGGATTGACACGGCCCCGTACTGGTGCGGGTCGGTGAGATCCACGTCGCCCCCTCGGCCCGGGCGGCTACAGTGTCGCCGCGAACTCCTGCAGCCATGGGCGCAGCTCGGGGCCGAGATCCTCACGGTCTGCGGCCAGCTGCACGATGGCCTTGATGTAGTCCAGCCTATCGCCGGTGTCGTAGCGCCGCCCGCGGAACACGACGCCGTACACCCCGGCGCCCGGGTCGGCCGCGAGCTCCTGCAGAGCATCGGTCAGCTGGATCTCGCCGCCCTTGCCCGGCTGCGTGCGCTCGAGGATCTCGAAGACCTCGGGCGGCAGCACGTAGCGGCCGATGACGGCGAGGTTGGACGGCGCCTCCTCGGCGGTGGGCTTCTCCACCAGGCCGGTCACCCGCACGACATCGGGGTCGTCGGTCGGCTCGACGGCGGCCGCGCCGTACAGGTGGATCTGCGCCGGGTCGACCTCCATCAGCGCGATCACGGTCGCGTTGTGCTTGTCGTACTCGCCGAGCATCTTCGGCAGCAGCGGGTCGCGCTCATCGATCAGGTCGTCGCCGAGCAGCACCGCGAACGGGTGGTCTCCGACGTGCGCCTTGGCCCGCCAGACCGCGTGCCCGAGGCCGCGCGGCTCACCCTGACGCACCATGTGGATGTCGGCCAGATCGCTGGAGTACTGCACCTGCGCCAGCCGGTCGACATCGCCCTTGCGCTCGAGCGTGGACTCCAGCTCGGGCACCGAGTCGAAGTGGTTGGCGATGTTGTTCTTGTTGCGTCCGATGATGATCAGCACGTCCTGGATGCCGGAGTTCACGGCCTCCTCGACGACGTACTGGATCGCCGGCTTGTCCACGACCGGAAGCATCTCCTTGGGCATGGCCTTGGTGGCGGGCAGGAAGCGAGTCCCCAGACCTGCGGCCGGGATGACGGCCTTGAACGGCTTGTGCGGCATGGCAACATGCTAGCGACCGTAGACTCGAGTGCATGGCGGATCCGATAGATGACGCGAAGCGCGCCCTGCGCGCGGAGCTGCGCGAACGACGCCAGCTGCTGACGGAAGCCGCGCGCCGCGCGGCCGCGGAGGGCATCACCGCGCAGCTGGACGCGCTGGTGGAATCCTTCGGCGCCCGGTCGGTCTCGTGCTATCTGTCCACCGCGACCGAGCCGGGAACGCGCGAGTTCGTCAACGCGGCCGTGGCCCGCGGCATCCGCGTCCTGCTGCCGATCACCCGCGTGGACGGACTCCTGGACTGGACCGTGGCCGACCCGGACGGCGACGTCGCCGAGGGGCTGCTGGGCCTGCCCGAGCCGGTGGGCGAGCTGCTCGGGCCGATCGCGGTCAACGACGTCGACCTGATGATCATCCCGGCCGCCTCGGTCGACCGATCCGGCATGCGCCTGGGCTGGGGCCGCGGCTACTTCGACAAGACGCTCGGCTCGATCCAGAACTGCCCGCCGGTGTACGCCGTCGTCTACGACAGCGAACTCGTCGACGAGGTGCCCCGCGATCTGCACGATCAGCCGGTCACCGGAGTGGTCACCCCGACCCGCACCGTCGTCCTTGCGCCCGCCGCGCGCTGAAATCGGAGAACAATGCCCACCTACGCCTACGCCTGCAAGGAATGCGGTCACCGCTTCGACGCCGTCCAGTCGTTCGCCGAGCCCGCACTGACGGTCTGCCCGGAATGCGGCGGCCCGCTGCGCAAGCAGTACGGATCCATCGGCGTGACCTTCAACGGGTCCGGCTTCTACCGCACCGACTCACGGAAAGCCCCGTCATCCGGCGATTCGAGCGGCGGTACCGCCGCCGCTGGTACATCATCGAAGCCGGAGACAAAAGCCTCCGCCGCATCAGCGGGCTCTTGACCCGGCCCAGGCCGGCACACTCTCGGGGGGAACCGACGTGATCAAAGGCTTCAGGGAATTCATCACCAAGGGCAATGTCATCGACCTGGCCGTCGCAGTCGTCATCGGCGCTGCGTTCGCGGCGGTCATCAACGCGTTCGTCGAGGCGATCATCAACCCGCTGGTCGGGGCGTTCGTGCCCAGCGGCGACCTGGCCAAGTGGACGATCGACTTCCCCGGCATCTTCGCGACCGCCCACCTCGGCATCGGCGCGATCATCTCGGCGCTGATCACGTTCCTGGCCACGGCGCTGGTGGTCTACTTCGTGCTGGTCCTGCCGATGAACAGATACAAGGAGCGTCGCGCGGCCAAGCTCGCTGCCGGCGTCGTCGAGGAGGAGCCCGCCCTTCCCAGCGAGCAGGAGCTGCTGGTGCAGATCCGCGACCTGCTGGAGAAGCCGCGGTCCTGACTCAGTAGTGCGGCGGCTTCTCCTGCCGCATCCGCTCGTCATTCGGACCGGTCCCCGTCGACTCCTCGTCGGCGGGGACCGGTTCGTTCGTCGTCCCCGGCGCCGGGGTCAGCTTCGCCCGCCGCGACCCGCGCACCCGCACGATGCGCTGGTGGTCGCCGTCCCGCGACGCACCCTCGGGCGGAACCTGCTCAGTCGACATCGATCGGCTGGGTGTCGGCATCCGACGTCGGCGACTCGGGATTCACACCGAGGATCCCGGCGATGCGCCGGGCGACGTCGGCCGGATCGCTGTACAGGTCGAACGAGTGCACGCGCACGTAATGCCAGCCCAGGCGCCGCAGCACCTGCGGGCGCAGGCGCAGCGCCTCGCGCAGCGAGCCCGAGCCGGTCTCGGGGTCGCTCTCGGCGACCACGGCCTTGCCGCCGTACTGCGCGACCAGCGGCAGCAGTCCGCGGTAGTGCACGTCCACCGAGACGCCCAGGCGCCGCAGCTCGCGCGCCAGCGCCAGGGTCAGCGGGTCGGCGAGGTCCTCCAGCCGTGCCTCACGGGCGCGGGCGGCGATCCCGCCGAGCACGGTCATCAGCGTCGCGGCGCCGTGCTCGAGACGTCCGTCGTCGAACGCGGACGGACGGATGCACGACACCAGCACCATCGACCGGCGGGCCCGGGTCATCCCGACCGTGAGCAGCCGCTCGCCGTCGGGGGTGGACAGATCGCCGAAGTCGCTGAGCACCCGGCCGTGTCGGGTCAGGCCGAACCCGAGGGAGAAGATCACCCGGTCGCGGCTCTCGGCCACCGACTCCTCGAGAGTGAGCACGGCGAACGGCTCGGCCGTGTCGCGCGAGACGAAGTCGGCGACGTCCGAACGGCCGGCGAACGCCGAATCGACGGCGACGCGGACCCGTTCCGCATGCTTGGGGCTCGCGGTGACCACCATGAGGGTCTCGCGCGGACGGTTCACGGCGTGCTCGACGACCAGGGTCACCACCCGGGCGACCTCGGCGTCCGGGCTCTCCACCGCCCCGCTGTCCGCGTCGGGCGCGCCGGATCCGCCCTCGACATAGTCCACCGAGAGACTGCCACGGCCGAGGTACGAGCCTGCCCAGGGCAGCGATGCGAGCTCGCCGCCGTAGAACGCGTCGTTGACCAGGGCGGCCAGGTCCTCGCCCCCGGCGCGATAGCTGCGGGTCAGGGTCTCGACCGGCACCAGCTCGGCGAGGCGCGCGAACACGCTGGTGGCGTCGAACGGCTCGTCGTCCTCGGCCGGCTCGTCGCCGGGACCGGGGCGGCCGGCGGCGATGCGGAACGGGGTGGGCTGCTGCGTGACCGGGTCGCCGAAGGCGACCACCTGGCGTGCCCGGCGCAGCGCGGGCGCCGCCTCGGCCAGCGACAGGGCACCGGCATCCGCCACCAGGACCACGTCGAACCGGACGGTGTCCGGGATCAGCGGGATGTCGTACGGCGAGGCGATCCACGCCGGGACGAGCGTGTCGGTCAGCTCCGGCGCGATGCGCGTCACCTGGTCGGCGGTCACGTCGCCGAGCTTGAGCGCCCGCTTCAGAGCGGCGGCCTCGTCGGCGTGATCGACGATGCCGATGCGCCACTGGGTCGCCAGCCGCGCGGCCAGCAGGGGGCCGGATGCCGCAACGTGCGCCTCGTCGACGAGCCGGAAATCGCGCTCCAGCCGGTCGACCACGGCGGTGTTCGCACCCAGCAGCGCCCGGTCGCTGCGCAGCACGTGCTCCAGAGCGGACTGCCACCAGGCGTACTCCAGCTCGGCCCGCACCCGGTCCTCGGGCACGTGTCGCACACTCAGCTCGACCAGCAGCGGCTCCAGACCCATCCGCGCGAGCTCGGCGCGCAGCGTCGCCCGCTCGATCAGATTGTCGAAGTACTCCGAATCGGCGGCCAGTCCCGCCAGGCTGCGCACGAGATCGGGGGCCGGCAGCGTCGACAGGCGCGCAGCATCCGTCCGCCCGAGGACCGCATCCAGCTCTTCCAGCCCCGCCTGCGTCCGCTGCCACAGGGCCCAGACGTCGCCGAGCCCGACCGGGACGCCCGGGGCCGACAGTGCCGCCTCGGCGTACCTCTCCCACTCGGTGCGCTGGCGCTGGATCCGCACGAGGGACTCGTACATGTCGGGCACGTGCACGCCCGGGCGCACGTACTCGCGGGCCAGGCGACGCAGCCGTCGGCGGTCGGCCGCCGACAGCTGCCCGGCGTCGCGGCGCGGACCGTGCGCCTGGATGAGCTCGGTCAGCCCCCGTTCGAACACCGTCGGGCTGAACTTGTCGAGTGAGTCGCGGATGCCCTGCAGCAGCCGCAGGTACGCGCCGAGCTCGGCGATCGTGGCGAACGGCCGCATGCGCGTCTGCGCGATCAGCTCGTACCCGCGCTCGAGCAGCGCCGGCACGTCCTCGCGATGCAGCCGGCGGGCGAGCGCGTGCGCGGCGCGGGCGTCCTCGGTCGAGCCGAACGTCACCCCGTACCAGGCCGAGTCGTCCGGGCCGAAGCGGAATTCGCCCAGCCGCGCCGCCGCGACGAGCTTGTCGGCGGCCTCGGCGCGCGCGTTCTTCAGCCGCTGCAACGTCGCCGAGTCGAAGCGGGTGGTGGCCGCAGCCGGCTGATGCGTGGCCGCCAGTGCGGTCAGCTCACGGACGATCTCCAGCGCCGAGACGCCCAGCTCGCTGCGGTCGGCGGTCAGCGCGCGCCGGTAGTCGCGCAGCACCGTGCGCAGGCGGACCAGGGCGTCGTCGATGTCGGAGGTGCGCGGCTGGGCGGCCTTCTCGTTGCGGCCGATCGCGCGGATCAGATCACGCCGCAGGTGCACGGGCGAGACGGCCAGTCCGCCCAGTCCGATCCCTGCGAGGCGGTGACGGACCCCCTCGAGGGTGGACCGGCGCGCGCTGACCACCAGCACGCGCTTGCCGTCGTCGATGAGCGCGCCGAGCGCATTGATCACGGTCTGGGTCCCGCCGGTGCCCGGCAGCGTGTGCACCACCAGCGACTGGCCGTCGGTGATCCGGGCCAGGACGTCCTCCTGCTCGGCATCCGCGTCCAGGAGGAAGGTGTCGGATGCCGGGGGCCGCTCGTCCGGGTCGGTGACCGCGGGGCGCGCCCGGTGCAGAGCGAGCAGCTCACGATCGTCGCGGTGCCCGCCGAGGGCGTTCAGCACCGGGTGGTCCAGTCGCGCGAGATCGCGCGACATCCGCGCCCCGATGTCGCCGAACGTGGAGACGATCAGCCGCGGGCGGACGCTGAAGGACGGGATGTGCGCGGTGAGCTGACGCAGCCGGTCGATCACCGGCTGCGGGTTGAACACGCCGCCGGCCGTGGCCAGCGCCGCCAGATGGGCGCCGTCCAGCTGCACGCCGAACTGGGTGGCCAGCGCCCGGACCAGCTCGGGGTTGGCGGTGAAGGACCCGTGCAGCTTGACCTCGAAATCGGTGTGGTGCCGGCGGATGGCGGTGGGGCGCAGCAGGATCGGCGCGCAGTACGCCCGGTCGCCGTCGGCCCAGGTGGCCAGCCCCACGGCCAGCCGGACGACATCCAGTCCGCGGGCGGTGCGCAGCTCGACGTTCTTCGTCGCCACCTGGGCGGCGGCCCGGCGAGCGCCGCGCAGCCCCACCTCGTCGCGGAAGAGGTTCGACAGCAGCGTGGAGCGCCCCGTGATGAACTGCGGGAGGCTGCCCGGGTGCGCCTTGGTGATCTCGATGCCGGCGTCGATCGCGTCCGAGAACTGCAGCAGCGTGGAGCGTCCGCCGAGTTCGGCGGCCTGGGCGCGGATGCGCTCGCGCTCGGGCTCTGCCACGTGCATCACGCTCACCCCCGGCTCGGAGAGCATGAGCGACGCCGGCGTCACCCCCGCCGCGATCGGGTCATCCTCCGCGCCCACCAGAGCGCTGCTCTCAGCTCGCCACACAGACACACCCTAAGCGCGCAGGGTGGGCGCAGCCGGGAGCGCGGGCGAGTTTCGCCGGATTGCACGGACACGCCGGGCTGATCGGCCGTTCCTCCCCAGGTCGCCGGGGACCGGCATTCGACCCGACTTGTCCACCGATCGGCTCTCTCGGCCTCGGTCGTTCGGCGGCCCTTGCCAGGATGGACCCATGATGCACGCGACCTTCACCGTCCACCCGTCGCCCGTCGGGGATGTGCTCCTCGCGTTCACCGAGGCCGGCCTGGTCACCGCGCACGTCCTGCGCGGGGACGACGACGAGCGCGACGTCGACGCGCAGCTGGCCGCGCTCACCGTCGCGCTGCACACGCTGCCGGGTCGCGACGACGCCGGAGCCGACGACATCCGCCGCCAGCTCGACGAGTACTTCGCGGGCACCCGGCGGGCGTTCGCGCTCACGCTGGACTGGCGGCTGACCCGCGGTTTCGCCCAGGCTGCGCTGGAGTCGGTGTGCGACATCCCCTACGGCGAAACGGCCGGATACGGCGAGGTGGCGGCGATGGCCGGCCACCCCCGTGCCGCGCGCGCCGTCGGCAACGCCTGCGCGCACTCACCGTTCTCGATCGTCGTGCCCGTGCATCGCGTGGTCCGCGCCGACGGATCGATCGGCGGCTACGGCGGCCGCGCCGAGGTCAAGCGCTTCCTGCTGGAACACGAGCGCGCAGCGGGCGAGTAGGCCGCCCGCCGCGCGACCCGGCCCCGGACCCGTCCGGGGCCGCGTCGTGTCCGGGCCGGTGTTGTCGTGTCGACGCGCGGCGTCGTGTCCCGACTTCGTGTCGCCGCGCCGTGTCGCGGCATCACGTCCGGGTGTCGTGTCGCAGCGTCGTGTCCCGGGCGTCGCGTCGCGGCGTCGTGTCCCGGGCGTCGCGTCGCGGCGTCGTGTCCCGGGCGTCGCATCGCAGCGCGCTCATGTTGCCGCGTCATGTCGACGCGCGTCGCGGTCATGTTGCCGCCGCGTAACGGCGCTCGCGCTGCGTCTCCCGCTCGCGCTGTCCTTTCCGCTCGCGCTGTCCTTTCCGCTCGCGCTGTCGGCTTTTCGGCGGCATGAGCGTCGCGCTATCGTTTCCCGCATTCGCGCCCGAAAGAATCACGCGCGAATGCAGAAGTCGATAGCGCGTGATCTCCGCAGAGTCATCCCACCGTCGAGATCCCCCACTCATCCAGTCGATATCTCATCCAGTCGATATCTCATCCCGGCGGTCCTTTCGCGCGGTCGATTCCCGCTCGCTGCTGATTCCCGTTCGCGCGGTCGATTTCCGGTCGCGCTGCCCCTTTTATCGATGCGATGACAGTCGCGCTATCGTTTCCCGCTTTCGCGCCCGAAAGAAACATGCGCGAATGGCGAAAACAGCAGCGCGAACCCAGCGGGGCCGCCGGCGAGCGCGACGCGGGCGCGGGGCAGGCGAGGCGCGGGCGAGAGGGCGAGGCGCGGGGCGGGGCCGCCGGCGAGCGCGGGGCGGCGAGCGGGCGCGGGGCCGGCGAGCGCGACGCGGGCGCGGGCGGGGGCGGTCGCGGGGCGAGCGAGCGGGCGAGGGGCGCGGGGGCGGGGGCGAGGGGCGAGGGCGAGGGCGAGGGCGAGGGCGAGGGCGAGGGCGATGGTAGCGTCGAGGCCACGAAGAGCGCGACATCCGGAAGCCACATCCGGATGCGACGTCGGAAGCAGGCAGCGCGTGCGAGCAGCGTCACCCGGTCGGTCCACGGCGGATCCCGAAGCAGACCTCGTCGCGCGCGCGGTGGCCGAACTCCCGCGCCGGACGCGCTTTCCGGTGGCCTTCGGCGGGATGCTGCGGGACGGCGCGGTGCACGTCAGCGCCGTCGCCGGCGCCCGCACCCGCCACCTGCAGGGCCTGATCGTGGCCGCTGGCCGCGGCCTCGGCGGGCGGGCGGTGGTCGAGACGCGGCCGCGGCTAACGCTGGACTATCGCACGGCCAAGGGCATCACCCACGACTACGATCCGATGGTGCTCGGCGAGGGCATCGCCACCCTGTTCGCGGTGCCGGTGATCGTGGCCGGCAGTGCGCGCGGCGTGCTCTACTGCGGCTCGTGGGGACAGGCCCCGGTCAGCGACCTGGCCGCCCGCCCGGCCTTCGCGATCGCCGACGACCTCGCTGCCGACCTGCGGTCACAGGAGGACGCGCGCCGCACGGCGGACCAGACGATGGCGCCGGCGGTGCAGGAGGAGCTGCGCGAGACATACGCCGAACTGCGCCGCGTCGCCGCCGACGTGCAGGACCCGCAGCTGCGTGCACGGCTGACGCAGATCGAGACGCGGCTGGCCGCGCTGTCGGCCCCGAGTCCGGGAATCCGGCTCGATGCCGGGCTGTCTCCGCGCGAGATCGACGTGCTCGCCTGTGCGGCACTCGGTGCCACGAATGGCGACATCGCATTGTCCCTCGGATTGCGCGAGGGGACGGTCAAGTCCTATCTGGCCTCCGCGATGTCGAAATTGAATGCGTCGACCCGGTATTCGGCGGTGGCCACCGCCCGGCGTGCCGGAATCCTTCCTTGACGCAATTGAATATCCGGCCGATAAGATATCCGTCATGGCTCGCAAAATCATTCATCAACTCGTCGACGACATCGATGGCGCCGTTCTGGACCCGGGATCGGGCCAGACCGTGCTGTTCTCGCTCGATGGCGTCGCATACGAGATCGATCTGACCGACGAGCACGCCGCGCAGCTGCGTGACGCGCTGTCGTCGTATGTGTCGGCGGCGCGGGCCGTGTCCGGTCGCGGCGGTCGGCGCCCGACGCAGTCCGGCGGACGCCAGCGTGCCGGCCAGCGCGACTACGCTCCCATCCGCGCCTGGGCCAAGGAGAACGGCTTCACCGTCTCGGACCGCGGCCGGGTTCCGGCATCCGTCCTGGACGCCTACGACGCCGCGCACTGACTCCCGCCGACCGTCCCGCCGACATCACTGCGGCGCGGTCGGCTCGCCGAGTGAGAGCATCAGCCGGTTCGCCCAGTTGAAGAACGCGGCGGCGTGGATGACGTCGGCGATCGCCAGATCGTCCAGCCCCACGTCTCGCAGCGCCCGCACATGTGCGGTGCCGAACACCGGCGGCGTGGCCGTCAGTGCGGCGGATGCCTCGATGACAGCCGTCCAGCGGGGGTCCTGAGCGCCGTCGATCCCCTCGTCCAGCAGGCGCTGCACATCGTCGCGGCGCTTGGAGTGGAACGACGCGAAGCGGGAGTGCACCGACGCGCAGAACAGGCAGCCGTTCACACGGGATGCCGTGGCGGCGGCCAGTTCGCGCTCGGCCCGTCCGAGTCCGGCATCCTCGTTGTAGAAGATGTCGTTGTCGGCCCGGGTGCGCGCGCCGAGGATCGCCGGGTCGCGCACGAGCAGGCGGAAGTACGGGTTCGACGCGCGCGAGCGCTCCACCAGCGCGGCGTAATGCTCGTCGGTCAGTTCTTCCTCGGGCAGCGGCGGCAGCCACGGCGCCCAGCCCAGCATGTCCTGGGTGAACGTGTTCACGGCGGGTGCGGGCATGGTCAGGCCTCCTGGAGGGCACGCAGGCCGGCGACCACGCGCAGCTGGAAGTGGACGAACGAGACGAGCTGCGAGAGCGTGACGATGCCGGTGTCGGACCACCCGGCCTCGCCGAGCCGTCCCAGTGCCGCGCGATCGGCATCCCGCGGCCGATAGGTCAGCAGATGCGCGTGCTCCAGCGCGGCGGCCAACCGCCCGCCGACCGCCGCGCGCAGCGGCGCGGACGCGGTCCAGTGCGGACCGTCCTCGTCCTCGATGCTGAGCGGACCGGGCGGATACGCGCCGTACGGGCCGATGGCGGCCGCCTCCGGCAGCGCGGTCTCGAGCGCGGCATCCACGTCCGGGGCGGCCTCGGCCAGTGCCCGGCGGTGCGGCTCCGCCGTCGCGGCCGCCCCGGCGAGGGCGGCGGTCCACGCCGCGATGGCGTGTCGCTCGATCACCGACATCCGGCTCGCGTCGGTGGGGGCGAACAGCGCGGTGTGCGCGAGCTGGGCGTTCTCCCGCGCGGCGGGCCGAGCCCGTCGCAGCGCGTCGGCGTCGGATCCCGCACCGATCCCGGCGAGCGCGTCGATCACATCCGGCGCGTCTGTCCCGGCGCTCATCCGCGTCCTCCCACCGGTGCGGCGGCGCGCGCGCCGGCCGGCGCCCAGCCGAGGGCGGGCGCGACGGTGCCGGCGATCAGCTGGATCGATCGCACCACCAGCTCGTGCGCGGGATCGACCGGATGCGCCTGGAAGACGATGTCGCTCGCCTCCCGCAGCACCGCGTCCGACGCCAGCTGCGCGATCACCTCGTCCGGCGTGCCGATGTGCACGTCCAGGATGGCCAGCGCCTGCGCGGTGGTCGCCCCGGACGGGATCTCCACCCCGCTGCGCAGCGCATACGGCAGCGCCCGCTCGAGCCCGCGTTCGGCCAGGGCCCGTGCGGTGACCCGGTCGTCGGTGACGAACACACTGCGCGAGGCGAAGACGCGAGGACGGATGCCGGGGGGCAGCGCCTCGCGGTACGCCTGGACGATCGGGGCCTGCACGGTGGACAGGTCCGGCTCGCCGTCGGTGCGGGGCTGGGTGCGCGAGAGCATGAGCCCGTGGCCGGCCGCGCCGATCCGCGCCGCGCCGGAGGCGGAGAACGTCGCCTCCCACAGCGTGGCGCGCAGCTCGGGCGCCGCCGGGTAGAGGGCGCCGCCGTCCGCGGTCAGCGTGGCCCCGGCCAGCGCCTCGTCCAGCCGGCGCAGATGATCCTGGTAGATCGCAGGACGCTTCCCCGGATCCTGATCGAACGGTGCGAACGCGCTGGGCGTGCCGCCGCTGCCCACGCCGAGTTCGAACCGGCCGCCGGACAGCCGTGCCAGCACCGCGGCATCCTCCGCCACCCGCAGGGGGTGGTCCAGCGGGAGCGTGACGATGCCGGTGCCGAGCGTGATCCGGCGTGTGAGGGCGGCGGCGTAGCCGAGCAGCACGAACGGCGAGGGCAGCCCGCCCTCGTCGCGGTGGAAGTGGTGCTGGGCCACCCAGGCGGTGTCGTAGCCGACGCGCTCGGCCGCTGCGATCTGCTCCACCGCGAAGCGGTAGCGATCCGCGGCGGGCGCGTCCTCGAGGACCCGGGTGAAGAACCCCAGTCGCTGACGGTCGGTATGTGTCATCTGTTCCTCCCGAGGTAGGCCTCTTGGATGTGCGGGTCGTCCAGCAGCGCGTCGGCCGGGCCGGCCAGGGCGATCTCGCCGGTGGCCAGCACGTAGCCGCGCTCGGCGATCGACAGGGCCAGCTCGGCCTGCTGCTCGACCAGCAGCACCGCCACGCCGAGTTCGGCGTTCAGCCGCACGATCTCGTCCAGCACCTGGTCGACGAGCTTCGGCGACAGCCCCATGGTGGGCTCGTCCATGCAGATCAGCCGCGGCCGGCTCATCAGCGCGCGGGCGAACGCGAGCATCTGCTGCTCACCGCCGGAGAGTGTGCCGGCGTGCTGGCGGCGCCGCTCGGCCAGCCGCGGGAAATGCACGCGCATCCGCTCCACGTCGGCGGCGATCCCGTCGCGGTCGCGCCGGGTGTAGGCGCCGGCCAGCAGGTTCTCGTCGACCGTCATCTCCGGGAAGATGCGGCGCGACTCGGGCACGGACGCGATCCCGGCGGCGATCCGGGCGGGCGTGGGCAGGGTGGTGATCGGCCGCCCGTCGAACGCGATGGTGCCGGCACGCACCCGGTTCAGCCCGAGGATCGTCTTCATCGTGGTGGACTTGCCCGAGGCGTTGCCGCCCAGAAGACTCACGATCTCGCCCTCGCCGACATCCAGGCTCACCCCGCGCAGGGCGTGGAACGCGCCGTAGTACACGTCGACCGCATCCAGGCTCAGCAGCGCGTTCATGCGACGCCCTTCCGCTCGCGCCGTCGGCCGAGGTAGGCCTCGATGACCGCCGGTTCCCGGCGCACGTCGTCGGGCGAACCGGATGCCACGACCCGGCCGCCGTCCATCACGATGACCCGATCCGACAGGGTCATGACCAGATCGATCTTGTGCTCCACCAGCAGCATGGTCTGCCCCTGCGCCTTCAGCTCGAGCAGCTGCTCGAGCACTTCGGCGGTCTCGCTCTGGTTCATCCCGGCCGTCGGCTCATCCAGCACCAGGAGCGTCGGCTGCAGCGCCAGGGCACGGGCGATCTCGGTGCGGCGCCGGTTGGCGTACGACAGGGTGTAGGCGAAGTCGTCGGCCCGCGGCTGCAGGCGCGACCCGAAGCGGCCGAGTTCGGCGTCGACGGCGGCCGACATCCGCTCCTGCTCCCGGCGTGCCGCCGGCGTCGGCACCAGGGCAATGACGAGCTCGGCCACCAGCGCGATCCAGCGCAGCCCGAACACGGTGGACAGCCGGCGGAACGGCCGGGTCGCGGTGAGGGTGGAGTGCAGGCCGACCTCGACGTTGTCGCGCACCGACAGCGCGCCGAAGACCCGGCCGTTCTGGAACGTGCGCGCGATCCCCGCATCGGCGATCGCGGCCGGCCCCTTCCCGTCGATGCGCCGGCCGTCCAGCTCGATCTGGCCGGCGTCGGGTCGGAGCGTGCCGGCGATCAGGTTCAGCGTGGTGGTCTTGCCCGACCCGTTGGGTCCGATGATCGAGACGACCTCGCCCCGATCCACCTGCAGGCTCACGTCGTCGACGGCCTGGACGCCGGCGAACCGGCGGTGCAGACCGGATGCCGCCAGCAGCGGCGTGCGCGCGCTCATGCGCTCCTCACCCACAATCCCCCGGGACGGAACCGGACCACGAGGATCACCGCGAGGCCGTAGAGGATGACGCGCGCCTCCGGGGCGATGCGCAGCACCTCCATCGCGCCGATGAGCACGATCGAGCCGAGGACGGCGCCGAACGGCGCGTTCACCCCGCCCAGCACGACGATCGTCAGCACGAGCAGCGACATGTTCAGGGAGAACACGTCGGGGTCGATGTACGTGTACTGGTAGGCCAGCAGCACGCCGCCGATCCCGGCGAAGAACGCCGAGACCGCGAATGCGAGCGCCTTGTAGTCCCGGCCGCGCACGCCCGAGGCCAGTACCGCCGTCTCATCCGAGCCGGTCGCCGAGATCACCCGGCCGAGGTGCGAGCGGCGCAGGCGGGTGACCACCAGCAGCGTGACCAGCAGCAGGACCACCGAGATGAGGTAGGACGCGAGCGGGGTGTTCAGACTGAGCGAGCCGATCGTCGGCGCCGGGATGCCGTAGAGCCCGTAGACGCCGCCGGTGATCGGCTCGGCGACCCGGATCAGGGCGACGGTGACGATGCCCAGCCCCAGCGTGGCGATCGAGATGTAATGCCCCTTGACCCGCCACAGCGCCGCCGACAGCACCGACGCCACGACGGCGGCGACCAGGCCGCCGATCGGCAGCGCCGCCCAGAACGACCAGCCCAGGCTCATGGTCAGCAGCGCGGACGTGTACGCGCCCACGGCGATCGGCCCGGCCTGCCCGAGCGCGATCACCCCGGCCTGGCCGGTGGTCACCGTGAAGGCGACGGCGATCAGCGCATAGACGGCCACCTGCGCGCCGACGGTGAGCAGATAGCGGTCGCCGAACAGCGGCATCAGCACGCCGCCGGCCACGATCGCCGCCACCACCGCCCACACCGGCAGCCGGATGGGTCGGCCGCGCCCGAGGAAGGTGCCGGTCAGCGGCTCGGCCGGGATCGCCGGGGTGCGGCCGAGGATCCCGCCCGGGCGGATCAGCAGCACGAGGATGAGCACCGTGAACGTGATGATGTCGTGCACGCCGTCGCCGAACCAGGACACCGCGAACGCCTCGCCGACGCCGAGCACGAATCCGCCGATCACCGCACCCGGGATCGAGCCCAGACCCCCCAGGGTCGCGGCCACGAACGCGGTCAGCCCCTGCGTGGTGCCCATGGTCGGCGAGACCGTGGAGGTGTACAGCGCCACGAACACACCCGCGAGTCCGCCCAGGGCCGAGGCGATGAAGAACGACAGGTTCTGGATCCGCCCGACCGGGATGCCCATCTGCAGCGCGGCATCCGGGTCCTGCGCGGTGGCCCGGATCGCCCGGCCGTTGCGGCCGAACTTCAGGTAGGCCGCCAGCCCCGCCATCACCACGATCGTGATCGCGAACATGACGACGTCGGAGGTGCCCAGCCGCAGCCCGCCCAGCTGCAGGTTGCCGGTGGGCAGCACGTCCGGGAAGGGTCGCACCCGCGGTCCGAAGCCCCACTGCGACAGGCTGTCCAGGATCTGTGCGGCCGCATAGGTCGCCAGCAGCGCGGCGATCGGCAGATAGCGGGCCAGCGGACGGACCACGGTGATGTTTATCAGCACCCCCAGCAGGCCGGTGAGGGCCAGCACCGCGACCAGGGCGAGCGGGAACGGCCAGGCGAGCTGGACGACGAAGAACCAGGCGAGCATCGCGCCGAGTCCGAACACGGACATGTGCGCGAAGTTCACCACGTTCGTCACCCCGAAGATCAGGGAGATCCCGATCGCCACCAGGGCGTACGCGTTGCCGTGCAGCAGGCCGGCGATGAAGGTGTCGAGCATGGGCCGGTCACTCGTTGAGGACGAACGAGCCGTCCTTGAGGATGAGCTCCTTCAGCGAGGGGCTGTCCGGGCGCCGGGTCTGCGTGTCGAACGAGAACTCGCCCCACTGGATGCTGGGGAACGTGGTGGACTCGGTGAGGCCCTTCAGCACGCCTTCACGGGTGGCCCCGCCGGTGCGCGCGGCCTGCACGATGGTGGTCAGCGCGTCGTACGCGTACACCGAGAAGTCGCCGGGCACCTCGCCGTCCCACTTCTTCTCGAACGCGGCCACGAACTTCTGCACGGCCGGGCTCGGGTCATCGGCCACGAACGCGCCCGAGATGATGTCGCCCTCGGCGGACTTGGCCGCGCTCTGGGTGAACTCGGGCACGTTCTGCCCGCCGAAGAACGGTCCGTCGAAGCCGACGGCGCGCAGCTGGTTGGCCACCAGTGCGCCGTCCGGCCCGTACCCGATGTGCACCACGGCATCCGGATGCGCGTCCCGGGCCTGGATCAGGATCGGCCGGAAGTCCGTGCCGTCCGGCTGGAATGCCGCCGACGAGACGATGTCCAGCCCGTCCTTGGCGGCGGCGTCCGTGAAGAAGCCGTACGCGCTCTTGCCCCAGTCGGTCTCCTGGTAGACCACGGCCACCTTCTTGGCATACTTGCGCACGGTCTTCGCGTTCCAGTCCTGGAAGAAGTCCTGCGTCAGCGAGGTGCTCCACTGGTACTTGCTGCCCTTGAGGGTGAAGTCGGGGTTGGAGTTGGTGAAGCCGAACTGGACGAGCTTGCCGGCGGTGTAGATGGCGCTGGCCGCGATGGACGCGTTGGAGGAGAAGTCGCCGAGCTCGGCGATGATGTCGTTGTCGGCGACGAACTTCTGCGCGATCGCGGTGGACTGCTTCGGGTCGGACTGGCTGTCCTCCCACTCCAGCCGCACCTGCTTGCCGTCCACTCCCCCGGCGGCGTTGATCTCGTCCAGGGCCACGGCGAACCCTTCCTTCCACAGGCGCCCGTAGTCGGCCAGTTCGCCGGTCAGCGGCGCGGACACGCCGAAGGTGACGGTGTCGGAGGTCGTGTTCGCGCCGGTCGCCTGGGCCGAGAGGCTGCAGCCGGCGAGGGCGCCGAGGGCGAGGATGCTGGCGCCGGTCAGCGCGATGCGGGAGATGATTCGGGGCATGCCGCCGACGATAGGCCGACGTCGGGCCGCCTCGGCGCGCGTGTCGACGTGTGACTTTCAGTGACGCAATGTGACGGCGGCCGTCCGACACATGCGCCGCGGACGCGGCCCGGCCGCTCTAGGCTGAGTGCCACACGTACCCATCCCGCACGTACGGACCCCGCACGTACCGACTGAGAGGCAGCCCGATGGCCGGCATCCACAACGACATCACCACGGCGTTCGGCCAGACCCCGCTGGTGCGGCTGAATCGCCTCACCGATGGGCTGCAGGCCACTGTGCTGGCCAAGCTCGAGTACTTCAACCCGGGCTCGAGCGTGAAGGACCGTCTGGGCATCGCCCTGGTCGACGCGGCCGAGAAGGCGGGCGCGCTGGCGCCCGGCGGCACGATCGTGGAGTCCACCAGCGGCAACACCGGCATCGCCCTGGCGCTGGTGGGCGCCGCACGCGGCTACCGCGTCGTGCTGACCATGCCGGCGTCCATGTCGAAGGAGCGGCGCATCCTGCTCAAGGCGTTCGGCGCCGAGATCGTCCTCACCGACCCGCACAAGGGCATGACCGGCGCCCTCGCCGAGGCGGAGAGGATCGTGGCCGAAACGCCCGGCAGCATCCTCGCCCAGCAGTTCTCCAGCCCCGCGAACGCGCAGATCCATCGCACGACGACCGCCGAGGAGATCTGGCGCGACACCGACGGCGAGGTCGACGTGTTCGTGGCCGGCGTCGGCACGGGCGGCACGATCACCGGCGTCGGGCAGGTGCTCAAGGAGCGCCGCCCGGGCGTGAAGGTGGTCGCCGTCGAGCCGTCCGCCTCGCCGCTGCTGGGCGAGGGCCACGCCGGCCCGGCCAAGATCCAGGGCATCGGCCCGAACTTCGTTCCCCCGGTGCTGGACACCGAGGTGTACGACGAGGTGATCGGCGTCGAGTTCGAGGATGCGCTGCGGGTGTCCCGCGAGCTCGCGGCCCAGGAGGGGATCCTGGCCGGGATGTCGGCCGGCGCCGCGGTGTGGGCGGCGCTGCAGATCGCCGCGCGCCCGGAGAGCGCGGGCAAGAACATCGTTGTCATCGTGCCGGACACCGGCGAGCGATACCTGTCCACCGCCCTGTTCGAGGATCTGCGCGAGGACTGAGATGGCTGTCATCGGCCGGATCCGCGAGGACCTCGCCGCCGCACGGCTGCGCGACCCGGCCGCGCGCAGCGCGGTCGAGATCGCGATGCTGTATCCGGGGCTGCACGCGGTCTGGGCGCACCGGGCCTGGCACGCGCTGTGGCGCCGGAGGATCCGGTTCGCGGCCCGGGCCGGGTCGCAGCTCACGCGCTGGCTCACGGGCATCGAGATCCATCCCGGCGCGGTCCTGGGCCGGCGCGTGTTCATCGACCACGGCGCGGGGGTGGTGATCGGCGAGACCGCCGAGGTCGGCGACGATGTGCTGATCTACCACGGCGTGACGCTGGGCGGCCGGCAGCGCGAGGGCGGCAAGCGGCATCCGACCATCGGCGCGGGGGTGGCGATCGGCGCCGGCGCCAAGGTGCTCGGTCCCATCACGATCGGCGAGGGCTGCGTGATCGGAGCGAATGCCGTGGTCACGAAGGATGCCCCGGCCGACAGCATCCTCGTCGGGATCCCGGCAAAGCCCCGGCCGCGCCGCGACGGCGAGCAGACCCGCGCGCTGCTGTCGGCGCCCGAGTACTACATCTGAGACCGGCTCAGCCGTCCCGCCGGGCGGCGATCCGCTTCTTCAGGAACAGCCCGGGCAGCAGCAAGGTGGCAAGGGCCGTGACCACCCAGACGATCAGGGTGCCGAAGATCCACGCCGCAGGGCCGTCGATGCCGATGCCGGCGGCCGGCAGCAGCACGGCGATCAGCAGTGCCACGAAGGTCGAGACCAGGCCGATGCCGCCCAGGAGCGCCGGCGCGTGCCGGCGGGAGATCTTCACCAGCCACGGGGCGAGGATGCTCTGCAGGATCGCGAAGATCACGATCGCCAGGACGAAGCCCCACCAGTCGTTCCAGTGCAGGACGAATCCGGGGAGGACGAGGTCGGCCACGATCAGCCCCAGCGCCGCCGAGACCAGGAAGATGAGCGCACGGATGAGGAAGGTGATCATGGCCCGAGCCTAGCGGCGCGGTGGTCTCACGCCTCGCCGTCGGCCAGGGCCGCCAGCCGTGCTTCCTCGTCTGCGGCGATGCAGGAGTCGATGATCGGCTCGAGCGCCCCGTCCATCACCTGATCGAGGTTGTACGCCTTGTACCCGGTGCGGTGGTCGGCGATCCGATTCTCCGGGAAGTTGTAGGTGCGGATGCGCTCGGACCGGTCCATGCCGCGGATCTGCGAGTGGCGGGCGTCGGATGCCGCGGCGGCCAGCTCCTCCTGCTGCCGGGCCAGCAGCCGCGCCCGCAGCACGCGCATGCCCGCTTCGCGGTTCTGCAGCTGGCTCTTCTCGTTCTGCATCGAGACGACGATCCCGGTCGGGACGTGGGTGATGCGCACCGCCGAGTCGGTGGTGTTCACCGATTGCCCGCCGGGTCCGCTGGAGCGGTACACGTCGATCTTCAGGTCGTTCTGGCTGATCTCGATCTCGTCCGGCGCGTCGACCTCGGGGAAGACGAGCACCCCGGTGGTGGAGGTGTGGATGCGCCCCTGCGACTCGGTGGCGGGCACGCGCTGCACGCGGTGCACACCGCCCTCGTACTTCAGGTGCGCCCACACGCCCTGCGCCGGATCGGTCCCGGAGCCCTTGATCGCGACCTGGACGTCCTTGTAGCCGCCCAGGTCGGAGTCGTTGCGCTCCAGCAGCTCGGTCTTCCAGCCCTTCGAGGCCGCATACTGCAGGTACATGCGCAGCAGGTCGGCGGCGAACAGCGCCGATTCGGCACCGCCCTCCCCCGCCTTGATCTCCATGATCACGTCGCGGGCGTCGTCCGGGTCGCGCGGGATCAGCAGTCGCCGCAGCCGCTCCTGCGCGGCGGCCCGCTGCTCTTCCAGCCCCGGCACCTCGGCCGCGAACGCGTCGTCTTCCTTCGCCAGTTCGCGGGCCGCGTCCAGATCATCGGATGCCGTGCGCCACGCGTCGTGCGCGGCGACGATCTTCGACAACTCGGCGTAGCGGCGGTTGACCCGCTTCGCGCGGACCGCGTCGGCGTGCACCGCCGGGTCGCTCAGCTCCTCCTGGACGGCCCGGTGCTCATCGATCAGCGCCTTGACCGACTCGAACATGACGGGTTCGGACACGGACGCGCCTCAGCGGATGCTGTTCTCGTGCCCGTGGCTGTGGCCGCCGGCCGTGGGGGCCGGGATCGACTTCTGCATCTGCACGAGGAACTCGACGTTGGACTGCGTCTCCTTGAGCTTGCCCAGCACCACCTCCAGGGCCTGCTGCGGGTCCAGGCCCGCCAGGGCGCGGCGCAGCTTCCAGGTGATCTTGACCTCGTCCGGGTTCAGCAGCATCTCCTCGCGGCGGGTGCTGGACGCGTTCACGTCCACCGCCGGGAAGATCCGCTTGTCGGCCAGCTGGCGGCTCAGCCGCAGCTCGCTGTTGCCGGTGCCCTTGAACTCCTCGAAGATGACGTCGTCCATCTTCGAGCCGGTCTCCACCAGCGCGGTGGCCAGGATCGTGAGCGATCCGCCGTTCTCGATGTTGCGGGCGGCGCCGAAGAAGCGCTTGGGCGGGTAGAGCGCCGAGGCGTCGACCCCGCCGGTGAGCACCCGGCCGCTGGTGGGCGCGGAGATGTTGTACGCACGGCCGAGGCGCGTGATCGAGTCCAGGAGCACGACCACGTCGCGACCCAGCTCGACCAGGCGCTTGGCGCGCTCGATCGCCAGCTCGGCCACCGTGGTGTGGTCCTCGGCCGGACGATCAAAGGTCGAGGCGATGACCTCGCCCTTGACCGTACGCTGCATGTCGGTGACCTCTTCGGGACGCTCGTCCACGAGCACGACCATCAGGTGCACCTCGGGGTTGTTCGTCGCGATGGCGTTGGCGATCTGCTGCAGCACGATCGTCTTGCCGGCCTTGGGCGGGGCGACGATCAGGCCGCGCTGGCCCTTGCCGATCGGGGCGACCAGGTCGATGATCCGCTGCGTCAGCTTCTCCGGCGCGGTCTCCAGGCGCAGGCGCTCCTGGGGGTACAGCGGCGTCAGCTTGCCGAATTCGACCCGGCCCGCAGCATCCTCGACGGACAGGCCGTTGACGGACTCCACCTTGACCAGGGCGTGATACTTCTGCCGGCCGGACTGCTCGCCCTCGTGCGGCTGCTTGATGGCGCCGACGATCGCGTCGCCCTTGCGCAGGTTGTACTTCTTCACCTGGCCGAGCGAGACGTACACGTCGGTGGCGCCGGGCAGGTAGCCGGTGGTGCGCACGAACGCGTAGTTGTCCAGGACGTCGAGGATGCCGGCGACCGGGATGAGGACGTCGTCCTCGCTGATCTCGGTCTCGAACTCGTCGCCGGGCTGACCGCGCCGCTTGTTGCGCTGACGGCCGCGGGCGTTGGCGCCGGACTGGTCGTCGTCGTCGGTCGAGGCGTTCTGCTGGCCGCCGTTGCCGCTGCCGCTGCCGTTCCCGCTGCGGTTCCGGTTGCGGTTCCGATTGCGGTTGCGGTTGCGGCCGGACTGCTCACCCGACTCGGACTGCTCGCTCTCGGACTTGTCGCCCTTGTCCGACGTGTCGGGCTTGTCCGACGACTCCGACTTCGCGGGCTCGCTCTTCGCGGGCTCGGACTTCGCCGGCTCGGACTTCGCCGGCTCGGCCGGGGCGGCCTCGGTGCCGGCGGGCTCGGCCTTGGTCTGCTCGGTGCCGGCCTCGGCGGGCGCCTCGGCGTCGGCGGTCTTCTTGGTGGACGCGCGGCGTCCGCGAGCGGGCGCCTTCTTGACCGGTGCCTCCTCGGCGGGCACCTGCTCGGTGGCGGCCGGAGCGGACTCGACCGCGGGGGCCGGAGCGGACTCGACGGCCGGAGCAGACTCGGTCGCCGGTGCGGCGGTGTCGGACTTGGCCCGGCGCGGGGCGCGCTTGCGCGGAGCCTTGGCGGGCTCGACGGCGTCGGCGGCCGGCGCGGTGGATGCGTCGGCGTGGATCTCGGAGATGGACTCCACGAGTACTCCCTTGTGAAAACGAATGGATATGCATGACCGCACATGACGCCGTCATCGACGCGCGTCGGCAACCCCTCGACCGGGTCATGGACCGGGTACGGGCCTCCTGGGCCCGGACACGACGTTCACGTCGGCATCGGGTGCAGTGCGGGGGTTCGCAGAAATGCGATGGAGGTGGAGATTCTCGCGGTCCTACTTCGCGGGCGATGCAGGCTGCGGAGCATCCTCCATATGCTCTCTCACTGTACCACCCTTGAAGTCGACGGCGAGCATCAGCGGCTCCCAGGGCGTGTCCGTGACGGATGCCGCCAGCCGCGCCGCTTCGAGGCGGCGGCCGGGTCCGTCGGCCAGCACCAGGACGCTGGGCCCGGCCCCCGACAGCACCGCGGCGAAGCCGGCCGCGCGCAGCGCGCGCACGAGCAGATCGGTGGCCGGCATCGCCTGCGCCCGGTAGTTCTGATGCAGCTTGTCGTCGGTGGCCGCCAGCAGCAGCTCGGGGCTCTGGGTGAGGGCGGCGATCAGCAGCGCGGAGCGCGAGACGTTGAACACCGCGTCCTCGCGCGGCACCTGCAGCGGCGCCAGCTCGCGCGCGATGCTGGTCGGCATCGTGAACTCGGGGACGAACACGAGCGGCGAGACGCCCCGGTGGACCAGCAGCTTCTTGAACTGCGGACCGTTCTCATCCATCCACGCGATCGTCAGTCCGCCGAACAGGGCCGGCGCGACGTTGTCCGGATGGCCCTCCAGCTCGGTGGCCAGACGCAGCAGCAGGGACGGGCCGAACTCGACGTCCCCGGTCAGCAGCCCTTGCGCGGCCAGCAGCCCCGCGACCACAGCCGCACCGGACGAGCCCAGTCCCCGGCCGTGCGGGATCACGATGTGCGTGGTCAGCGCGATGCCGGGCATGCGACGCCCGACCGCCTCGAACGCGTAGGCGATCGCGCGGACCACCAGGTTCGACGCGTCCCGCGGCACGGCGTCGGCCCCCGGGCCCTCGACCTCGATGCGCAGCTCGCCCTCGGGCAGGGCGCGCACGATCAGCTCGTCGTACACGCTCAGTGCCAGTCCGAGCGTGTCGAACCCCGGCCCCAGATTCGCGCTGGTGCCCGGGACGCGCACCGCGACGGCGCGTCCCGGCACCACCGGGGAGGACGGGGCTGCTCTCACGCGGTCGCCTCCGCGGGCGTCAGCGCGAGCACCTCGGCGACGGAACGGGTCTCGGCATCCACGATCGTGGGCGTGACCTCGGATCCGTCCGCGTTGCGCAGCGCCCACTGCGGGTCCTTCAGCCCGTGCCCGGTGACGGTGAGCACGACCTTGGCGCCCGCGGGGATGACGCCGGCCTCGGCGCGGTCCAGCAGTCCGGCGACGCTGATCGCCGACGCCGGCTCGACGAAGATGCCGACCTCGGCGGCCAGCAGCTTCTGCGCGGCCAGGATGCGGGTGTCATCGATCGCCCCGAACCAGCCGTTCGTGGCGTCCCTCGCCTCCAGGGCGAGATGCCACGAGGCCGGGTTGCCGATGCGGATGGCCGTGGCGACGGTCTCGGGCGCGGTGACCACCTCGCCGCGGACGATCGGTGCCGACCCCTCGGCCTGGAACCCGAACATGCGCGGCACCCGGGTGGCCACGCCGCGCTCGGCCTCTTCGCGATAGCCACGGCTGTAGGCGGTGTAGTTGCCCGCGTTGCCGACCGGGATGAAGTGGAAGTCGGGCGCGTCGCCGAGCACCTCGACGACCTCGTAGGCGGCGGTCTTCTGCCCCTCGATGCGGTCGGGGTTGACCGAGTTGACCAGGTGCACCGGGTAGTTGTCGGCCAGCTCGCGGGCGATCTCGAGGCAGTCATCGAAGTTGCCGCGCACCTGGATGAGCCTGCCGTTGTGCGCGACGGCCTGACTCAGCTTGCCCATCGCGATCTTGCCCTCGGGAACGAGGACAGCCGCGGTGATGCCCGCGTGTGCCGCGTACGCGGCCGCCGACGCGGAGGTGTTCCCGGTCGAGGCGCAGATCACGGCCTTCGCGCCGCGCTCGACGGCGCGAGAGAGCGCGACGGTCATGCCCCGGTCCTTGAACGAGCCGGTGGGGTTCATCCCCTCGTACTTCACCCAGACGTCCGCGCCGGTGCGACGCGACAGCGACGGGGCCGGCAGCAGCGGTGTGCCGCCCTCGCCGAGGGTGACCACCGTCGAGGCGTCGGTGACGCCGAGCCGGTCGGCGTATTCGCGGAGCACTCCGCGCCAGAGGTGTGCCATTGTCAGTCTCCTTCCACGCGCAGGACCGAGACGACGCGTTCGACCACGTCGTCCTCGGCGAGCCGCATGACGGTCTCGCTGAGGTCCTGCTCGACAGCTGTGTGTGTTCCGATCACGAGGCGGGCCGACCCCGCCTCGTCCGGCCCGGTGGGCTCGGCGATCGACTGTTCCACGGTGGCGATCGAGACCCGCCCGTCGGACAGGATGCCGGCGACCCGGGCGAGCACGCCGGGGCGATCGTCCACCTCGAGGGTGACCTGGTAGCGGGTCACCACCTTGCCGATGTCGACGGTGGGCAGGTTGGCCCGGGTCGACTCGCCCACCCCGGCGCCGCCGGCGATGTGACGCCGGGCCGCCGAGACCAGATCGCCGAGGACGGCGGACGCGGTCTGCACCCCACCCGCCCCGGCGCCGTAGAACATCAGATCGCCGGCGGCTTCGGCCTGCACGAACACGGCGTTGTTCACGCCGTGCACGGATGCCAGGGGGTGATCGCGAGGGACGAGGGCGGGGTAGACGCGGACCGAGATGGCCTCTGCACCGTCCGCGACATCCGCTCGGCCGCTCAGCCGCTCGCACACCGCTAGCAGCTTGATGACGTACCCCGCGTGCCGCGCGGCATCCATCATCCCCTTGGTGATGCCGGTGATCCCCTCGCGGTGCACCGCGTCCAGCGGCACCGTGGTGTGGAACGCGAGGCTGGCCAGGATGGCGGCCTTCTGCGCCGCGTCGTAGCCCTCCACGTCGGCGGTGGGATCGGCCTCGGCGTAGCCGAGTCGCTGCGCGTCGGCGAGCACCTCGGCCATCTCGGCGCCCTCGCCGTCCATCCGGTCGAGGATGTAGTTCGTGGTGCCGTTGACGATGCCCATGATCCGGTTGACCCGGTCACCGGCCAGCGAATCGCGCAGCGGCCGGATGATGGGGATGGCGCCGGCGACGGCCGCCTCGTAGTACACGGACGCGCCGACCTGGTCGGCCGCGTCGAAGATCTCGGTGCCGTGGGTGGCCAGCAGCGCCTTGTTCGCGGTGACCACGTCGGCACCGGAGTTCAGCGCGAGCTGGATGTGCGCGCGGGCCGGCTCGATGCCGCCCATCAGCTCGATCACGATGTCGCTGCCGACGATCAGCGTCTCGGCGTCGGTGGTCAGCAGCTCGCGGGGCAGTTCGACATCCCGCGGCGCATCCACGTCGCGCACGGCGATGCCGGCCAGCTCGAGCGCGGCGCCGGCCCGGTCGGCCAGCTCGTCGGCGTGCGTGTGCAGCAGGTGCGCGACCTGTGATCCGACCGCGCCCGCTCCCAGGAGCGCGACGCGGAGGCGGCGGTAGTCGATCATGCAGTCCCTTCCGATGCGACCCCGACATCCCGGCTGAGGATGTCGGCGATCGTCTCCCCGCGCACGATCACGCGGGCCTGGCCCGCGCGCACGGCGACCACGGCGGGTCGCGGCAGGTCGTTGTAGCTGCTGGCCAGCGAGAAGCAGTACGCCCCGGTCGCCGGCACGGCCAGCAGGTCTCCGGGCGTGACGTCGCCCGGCAGGTATTCGTGATCGACGACGATGTCACCGGATTCGCAGTGCTTGCCCACCACGCGCACCAGGGCGGGTGCGGCATCCGCCACCCGCGACGCGATCCGCGCCGAGTACTGCGCGCCGTACAGCGCCGGGCGGGGGTTGTCGCTCATCCCGCCGTCCACGCTCACGTACGTGCGGGTCCGGTCCGCGTCCAGGCGGACCGGCTTGACCGTGCCCACCTCGTACAGCGTGACCCCGGCTTGGCCGACGATGGCGCGGCCGGGTTCGAATGCGAGGTCTGGGATCGGGATGCCGCGGACCGCGCACTCGCGCGCGACCGCGTCCACGATCCCGGCCGCGAGCTGCTCGATCGGCTCCGGGGTGTCGGCGGCGGTGTAGGCGATGCCGAAGCCGCCGCCGAGGTTGAGCAGGGGCAGCTCCCCGTCCTCGCGCAGGCGCGCGTGCAGCTCGACCAGGCGCGCGGCCGAGGAGGCGAAGCCGGCGGCGCCGAAGATCTGCGAGCCGATGTGGCAGTGCAGACCGAGCAGGTCCAGGGCGGACAGCTCGCGGATGCGGGCGACGACGACGGGCGCGTCATCCATCGCGAACCCGAACTTCTGGTCCTCGTGCGCGGTGGCCAGGAAGTCGTGCGTCTCGGCGTGCACGCCGCTGTTGACGCGCACCAGGACGGGCTGGACCACATCGTGTCGGGCGGCCACCGCCGCCAGGCGCTCCACCTCGATCAGGCTGTCCACGATGATCGTGCCCACGCCCGCCGTCACGGCGCGCTCCAGCTCGGCGACGCTCTTGTTGTTGCCGTGGAACCCGATCCGGGCCGGGTCGGCGCCGGCGGCCAGGGCGACCTCGAGCTCTCCCCCGCTGCACACGTCGACCGCCAGTCCTTCCGCGGTGACCCAGCGGACGACCTCGGTGCACAGGAACGCCTTGCCGGCGTAGTAGACCCGGGCGCGAGTGCCGTGCGATGCGGCCGCCGCGGTGAAGGCGGCGAGGGTTCGTCGCGCGTGGGTGCGCACCTCGTCCTCGTCCACGACGTACAGCGGGGTGCCGTGGACGGCGCGCAGCTGCTGCACGCCGACACCGCCGATGCGCAGCTCGCCGTCGGCGTCGCGGGCGGCCGAGGCCGGCCAGATCCCGGCCGCGAGCGCATTCGCGTCGTCGGGAACGGCCAGCCATTCCGGTGCGGCGGCGGAGGAGTGCGAGGCGGACAAGGCGGGGACCAATCAGTGGATGCTTCGGCGCGGGGGTTCCGGAACGGATTCTCCGGTCGCTCCGCGTGCCTGAAGCGGCGCGCAGACGCATTCACCGGGTGTTGCCAGCAGTCTATGGCACCGGGCGCGGGCGCCCTTCTGCGTTGCGCGGGGACTCACGGGCACTTTCCCGGCTTCTGCAGCGCCGGGTCGGAGAGGATGCGCGGGTCCACGGCGAAGTCGGCGGTGACCGCGGCGGAGTCGACGGCGATCTTCGACAGGGTCAGACCGCTCGGGAACGCGGACGCCACGCACACCTGGCGCGGTGCGAGGATGCCGTCGGCCAGCGAGCCGAACCGCGCACGGATCGTGTCGGCCGACATCGACGCCCCGCCGACGTCGAACGCGACCGGGGTGAGGACGAGCTGGCCGTCCTTCGCCGAGGGCTTCAGCGTCAGTCCGAATGAGACGCCGGACAGGAACTGCGAGGGGTCCAGCTGCACGACCACGTTTCCGCCGTCGACCTTCAACGACCCCGGAACGGTGCGCCCCAGGTCGCCGGCGAGCTTCGCGATCGCGTCCGGGGCGAGCTTCACGGACGCGTCCGCGCTGCGGGCGGGCGCGTCGCCGCTGACCGGCACGCCGGTCGCGTGCACCGTCACCGTGCCGGTGGTCTTGCCCAGCGGCGCGTCCGGGACGGTGACGGTCAGCTCGTCCAGCGCGCCGGTGATCAGCTGCGGCAGCATCGGCTCGGTCACCTGCACGTCCACCGGGTGGTCCGAGGCCACGCCGAGCGCCTCCTGCGTGCGGCTGGTGACCTGATCGACGACGAGGTTCTTCGCCCAGGCGTTGCCGGCGAACCAGCCGACGCCGGCCAGGACCGCCAGCACCACCACGGTGATGCTCAGCCCCACGGCGACGCGCAGGCCGCGCCGGCGGCGCTTCGGCCGGGGCGGCACGGGCGCAGATGCCGCCGGCGCGTAGCCCGGATTCGCCATGGTCTGCGGTGGCACCACCGGCAGGGGCAGCGTCGTCGCCTCCGGCTCGACGGGTGCCGCTCGTTCCGGCGCGCTCTGCCCCGCGATCGGGGCGGTGACGGCATCCGGAAGCGGCGGGCGCGGCGGGATGTTCAGCGGCTCGGTCGGATCCGCCGGCTGTCGATCATCCATCTGCTCTCGCCTCCTCTGCCCTTTCACATGGGCTGTCTACATGCGCTCCGGCGCACTCACGCCCAGCAGGCCCAGGCCGTTGCGCAGCACCTGCCCGGTCGCGTCGTTCAGCCACAGCCGGGTGTGATGCACCGGCTCGACCGCGCCGTCGCCCAGCGGGATGACCCGGCAGTTGTCGTACCAGCGGTGGTAGAGCCCGGCCAGCTCTTCCAGGTACCGGGCGATCCGGTGCGGCTCGCGCACCTCGGCGGCGAACGCCACGATCCGCGGGAACTCCTGCAGGGCGCCCAGCAGGGCCGACTCGGTCTCGTGCGTGAGCGTCGCCGGGGCGAACCGGCCGCGGTCCACGCCGCTGTCGGCCGCATGACGGCCGACGTTGTGCGTGCGCGCGTGCGCGTACTGCACGTAGAACACCGGGTTGTCGTTGGTGCGCTTCTGCAGCACCTCGGGATCCAGGTCGAGGGGGGAATCGGCGGGCGAGCGCTCCAGCGAGTAGCGCAGCGCGTCGGTGCCGAGCCAGTTCATCAGGTCGTCCATCTCGATGATGTTGCCGGCCCGCTTGCTCAGCCGTGCGCCGTTGATCGAGACCATCTGCCCGATGAGGACCTGGATGCTGGTGTCCGGGTCATCGCCGGCGGCACCGGCCAGGGCCTTGAGCCGTCCGATGTAGCCGTGGTGATCGGCGCCGAGCAGGTAGATCCGCTCGGTGAAGCCGCGGTCGCCCTTGTCCAGGTAGTAGGCGGCATCGGCGGCGAAGTAGGTGTACTCGCCGTTCGAACGGCGGATGACGCGGTCCTTGTCGTCGCCGAAGTCGGTTGTGCGCACCCAGACCGCGCCGTCCTGCTCGAACACGTGCCCCTGCTCGCGCAGCCGCTCCACCGCGCGGTCGATGAGGCTGAGCCCGTCGGCATCCTTCACGTGCATGGTGCGCTCAGAGAACCAGATGTCGAATGGGACGTTGAACCGCTCCAGCGAGCCGCGGATCTCGCCGAGCTGGTACTCGTAGCCGAGCTCGCGCGCCACCTCGAGCTGTTCCTCCGGCGGCAGATCGAGCAGATCGGGGCGCGCGGCGAGCACGCGCTGCGCGAGCGTGGTGATGTACGCGCCGGGGTACCCGCCCTCGGGCGTGGCATCGCCGCGGGCGGCGGCCAGCACCGAGTCGGCGAAGCGTTCCATCTGCACGCCGGCGTCGTTGATGTAGTACTCGCGCGCCGCGTGCGCCCCGCTGGCCTGCAGCAGCCGCACGATCGAGTCGCCGAGGGCCGCCCATCTCGTGTGCGCGATGTGCAGCGGTCCGGTCGGGTTGGCGCTGACGAATTCGACGTTCACCGACAGGCCGCGCTGAGAGTCGTTCGTGCCGTAGGCGGGGCCCGCGTCCACGATGGTCTTCGCGAGCGCACCGGCGGCCGCGGCATCCAGCCGGATGTTGATGAAGCCGGGACCGGCCACCTCCACCGATGCGATGCCGTCCACGGTGCGCAGGCCGTCGGCGATCTGTGCCGCCAGCTCGCGCGGGTTGGCTTCGAACCGCTTGGCGAGCTTCATCGCGGCGTTGGAGGCCCAGTCGCCGTGGTCGCGGTTCTTCGGGCGATCGAGCGGCAGATCATCCGCCGTGAGGTCGTCGACGGACCCGGCTCGTCGCGCCTGCGCGAGCGGGCGGATGACATCGAGCAGGGCGGCGGAGAGGGCTGCGGGATCCATAGGTCATCGATTCTACGGTCCGGCGCCTGCGGAACCCCTCGGAAGGGACCGAGTCAGAATGGGACGCGTCAGAAGGGTGCGGGGTCGCGGGCGAGGGCGTGGGCAGCGATGGGTTGGAATCTGACGGTGCCGGGTGGTCTGGTGTGGTGGGTGCGGCCGGTGGGTGCGGTCCATTCCAGGATCCCGCCGGGCAGCTGGATGACGACCCAGTCGGTCTCGTGCTTCAGGGTGTGGTGCCGTTTGCACAGGTGGGCCAGGTTGCACAGACACGTCTGCCCGCCCTCGGCGTACGCGAGGGTGTGGTCCACATCGCATTTGTGGGCGGGGCGGCGGCAGCCGGGGAACCGGCAGTGCTCATCCCGCACCCGCAACAACAGCCGCTGTCGCTTCGAGGGCCGGTACCGGGCCACACTGGTCGGGATCCCGGTGCACGGGTCGGTGAACACCCGGGTCCACGCCCGGGCCGCCCCGGCCAGGTCCCGGGCGACCTCGTCATCGATCGCCCCGAACCCGGTCACGGTCGCCCCGCCGGCGGTCTGCCCGGTGAGGGTGCGGGCCGGGATCGTGACCTGCACGGTTCCGGTGATCGCCCCGAGGTTCTCTCTGGCCTGTTCGGTGGTGCCGTGCCCGTCGGGGATGTTGGTCAGCAGCAGGTCGCTGAACACGTCCGCCATGATCTGCGACCGCGTCCGCTCATCGAACACCAGCTCCCCAGACCCGGCCTCCCCAGACCCGGCCTCCTCAGACTCGGCATCATCGCTGCCGCCGTCCGCGACGCCGCCCGAGTCCGTGTCCGCGTCGGCGTCGGCGTCCGCGTCGGCGTCGGCGTCGGCGTCGGCACGGTCGCTGTTCAGGTCTGCATCCGCGTTCGCATCGGCGTCGGCACGGTCGCTGTTCGGGTCTGCCCCGGCGTTCGGATCCGCGTTCGCATCGGCGGCCGCAGCCGCGGCTTGGGCTTGGGCTTGGGCGCGGTCGGCGGCGTTCTGTTCGTACAGCTGATCGGCCATCTCCTGCAGCCGGTTCACGATCCCGACACCTTGGACGGTGGGCAGGTCCGCGGTGATCCGGGCAAGCCCCGGCTCCAGCTCCCGCACCGTCACCCTCCGGCGTTTCACGGCGTCCCGGACCCGCTGCTGGGTGCCTTCCGGGTCCAGCCGGGACACCAGCCCGGACAGCGCCGGCCGCAGCTGTGCCGGGGTCATCTCCCCCGCCATGTCCAAAGCGACCGCCTCGTACTGACGGCGCACCTGATCGTCCTCGATCACCGCACCGGTCTCCGCGATCAACGTCGCATGCTCCGGCCAGATCCGGCCGTCGCTGGCCTCGCACAGCGTCTCGTAGAACCGGTGGGTCAGGCTCCACGCCTGTGACACCTTCCGCGCCACCTGCCACTCACTGAGCCGCAACGCGGCCGCGACCTCGGCGTACACCTCCCGCATCCCCAACTGCGACGAGCAGGTGACCGCCCCGTTCCCGTCCCGGACGGCGCGTTCCCGCTCCCGCTCTTCGACCACCCCCGCGACCCGCTCGAAGAAGAACATCTCCGCCGCGAACGCGGATGCAGCCCGCTCCCGCGACCCGGCCAGATGATCGATGATCTCGTCCAACTCCGACAGCACCGCAGACCGGCCCGCAGACGATGATGACATCTGGTTCCCCTCTCGGCTCGTTGGACCACTGCTGACTGGATCGCTGATTCGCTACCTCCATAGTATCGAATCTCTCTACGCGTCACAATACCTTTGTCTCCCTTTTTGCAAAAGGGATCGCGGACGGCGTCCATCGACGGCCGGGCAGGCAGCATCCCGTCCCTCAGATCACTCATTCTCGAATATTTGATGCGCGCGAACCGCCGGAACGCGGCATCCTCGGTCCGCGCCGCTCCCCGAGGGCGAGTTGAATGGATGCCGGAAGGGAGAGCAATGATCCGACTCATGATCGTCGTCGCCAGCATCCGGGAGGGGCGCATCGGACTGCCGATCGCCCAGTGGGTGCGCCGGGAGGCGGATCAGGACGCGCGTTTCGAGCTGGACTGGGCCGATCTCAAGGAGATCGCCCTGCCGCTGATGGACGAGCCGAATCATCCTCGGCTGCGGCAGTACACGCACGAGACGACCAAGGCGTGGAGCGCGCGCGTGGACACCGCCGACGCGTTCATCTTCGTCCAGCCGGAGTACAACTACAGCTATGCGCCCAGCCTGAAGAACGCGCTGGACCATCTGCACCAGGAGTGGCGACGCAAGCCCGTGGGCACCGTGAGCTACGGCGGGATCTCGGGCGGCACCCGCGGCGTGGTCGCGCTGCGCCCGGTGCAGCAGGCGCTGGGGCTGGTCCCCACCAGCGCGAACGTCGAACTCGCGTGGGCGGCACAGCACCTGAATGACGACGGCCAATTCGAGCCCACGGAGAGCAACGAACGGATGCTGCGCGCACAGCTCGACGAGATCTCAGCCCTGGACGGGGCGCTGCGCACGCTGCGCAGCTGACCGGGCGCCGCGGGCCGGTCGGCGGCGGCATCCACTCTCGCCGGTCGGAAGCGGCATCCGCTCTCGCCGAAACCGGGGATCCGCCGCGAGACCGAGCAGATCGCACTCGGTCTCGACGCGAATCCCCGGTCTCGCCGATACCCTCCGCGTCGCCGATACCCTCCGCGTCGCCGACATCCGCGTCGCCGACATCCGCGTCAGCCCGAGCGGCTCTGCCACAGCCCGGTCCCGCGCCGCGTCAGCCTCAGCGGCGCCGCATCAGCCGAGCGCGCCCGCGGCTCGTCGGCCGCGGGACATGTACAGGCCGGTCAGCGCGGCTCCGGCCACGAGCACCGAGCCGCCGATGATCACCGTGAGCGGGATGCCCACCAGGCTCCCCACGACTCCCACCGTCACGCCGCTGAAGGTCTGCATGCCGGGGCCGAACATGCTATAGGCGCCCAGGACCCGGCCGCGCTCGCCCGGCGGCGCCTCGAGCTGCACGAGCGCCTGCCCGGTCGAGGTGGCCGTGATCTGGGCGACTCCGGTCAGCACCAGGGCCACCACGGCCACGATCATCGAGCCGGTGAAGGCGAAGAGCACGGCGAAGCCGCCGAACGCCACCGCGCTGACCACCGCAGTGGTCGGGGTGGGTCGGAACCATCCGCTGGCCTCGAGGAAGAATCCGCCGAGCACCCCGCCGATGCCCAGGGCGAACAGCAGCGCGCCGTAGACGAGCTCGCCGTCGGTTCCCACCGGCGTCAACCGGGCGCCGAAGACCGGCATCGCGGTCTGCAGCACCGCGCCGATGGTCACCGATGCGAGCGCGGCCAGGATCAGCATTCCGGTGATGACGTGATTGCGGCGCACCGTTCCCAGCACCCGGAACGAGGCCCACAGCGACACCCGCCCGCTCGCCGGGCTGGCCGACCGGGTGTGTCCGGTGAACGGGGTGCGCATGAGGAAGATCGTCAGCGGAAGGTAGAACACGATGTTGAAGAAGATGCCGCCGGTGGGCCCGAGCAGCAGCAGGAGCACCGAGCCGACCACGGGTCCGAACAGGATCCCGAGGCTGCGGAAGGTCGCGTTGATCCGCACCGCGGACGGCAGCTGCTCGCGGCCGGCGAAGTCGTACAGCATCATCTGCTCGGCCGGTCCCCACAGGCATCCGGCCAGGCCGTGCACGACCAGGAGCACGCAGGCCTCCCACAGCTGCAGCGTGCCCGTGAGGAACAGGATGCCCCAGCACAGCGACACCAGCATGAACAGCACCTGGGCGACCTGGATGATCCGCCGGCAGTCGAACCGCTCGGCCAGACTCCCGGCGTACACCGACAGCAGCAGGAACGGCAGCCAGTGGCTGACCAGCTGGAACCCGACCAGCACCGGCGAGTGGAACGTGTTCCACAGCACCAGGTAGGTGATGACGTGCTCGATGTTGTCGCCCATCATCGCCATGCCCGCGCCGACCAGATAGGGCGCGGTCTTCCAGCTGCGAAGGACGCCGAACTTCGGGGCGGAGGCGGGAACGGTCACCGCCCCATCGTGGCAGGGGTGCGGGATGCCGCGGACCGCTGCCGCTCACTGAGTGAGCAAGAGCCGGTCCGAACGGACCGGCTCTGCGGATGGTGCCCCCGACAGGAATCGAACCTGCGACCTTTGGTACCGGAAACCAACGCTCTATCCCCTGAGCTACGGAGGCGCACCGGTCAAGACTATCAGTGCGGAACGCGCCCTCCCGTCACGCGCGCAGGTACGCGAGGTCGCGGATGTCGCGGCCCCGCGCGAGCCCCTTCCGCTCGAACGCGGTCATCACCCGGCCGTCGAAACGCGCCGCCCAGTCCCCCTCGAACGCACGACGGAAGCCGGGTGCGGCATCCATCACGACCACCATCTGCCGGGCGTAGTCCTCCCAGTCGGTGGCCAGCCGCAGCGTCCCGCCGACGCGCAGCGATACGGCGGCGATGCCGGCGAACTCGGCGGTGACGAGGCGCCGCTTGGTGTGCCGCTTCTTGTGCCACGGGTCCGGGAAGAAGATCCACAGCTCGTCGACGGATGCCGGGGGCAGCAGATGCCGCAGCACTTCGGGCGCGTTCGCCTCGACCAGGCGCAGGTTGTCGACCCCGGCGACGTCCGCGTCGCGCATGGTGCGGGCCAGGCCCGCGGTGAACACCTCCACCGCGAGGAAGTCCACCTCGGGGCGCGCCGCGGCGGCATGCACGATCGCGTGCCCCTGGCCCGATCCGATCTCCACGATCAAGGGGGCCGAGCGTCCGTACACCTGGGCGGGGTCGATGCGCGCGTCCGGCGCCACACTGGTCGCGGCCGCGTCGCGCGGCACCGGCAGCAGGTAGCGGGGCGACAGCTCGGTCCACGCGCGCTCCTGCCCGTCGCTCATCCGCCCGCCGCGGCGCACGAACGAGACCGGCTTCTCGCGGTAGGTGCGCGGTTCCATGTCAGACACGCCTCAAGGGTATGCGGCGCCCGATCCCGCACGGTCACACGGCGTCGTCACGCGGTGGCGTCATGCGGTGACGAAGTCGATGAGCTCCTCCACCCGACCCAGCAGCGCCGGTTCCAGATCGCGGAACGAGTGGACCTTGGACAGGATGTGCTGCCAGGCCCTGGCGATGTCGGCCTGGTCGTCGGCCGGCCACCCGAAGGCCCGGCAGACGCCGACCTTCCATTCGATCCCGCGCGGAATCTGCGGCCAGGCGGCGATCCCGAGGGCGGCCGGGGTCACGCACTGCCAGACATCCACGAACGGATGCCCGACGATGCGCAGATGCGCGCCGTGCGGGCCGCGCTCGATCGCCTCGGCGATGCGCGACTCCTTCGAACCGCGCACGAGGTGATCCACGAGCACGCCGTAGCGGCGCGCCGGCGAGGGCGGGTCCTCGCGCAGCGCGGCATCGAGCAGGTCGACGCCCTGCAGGTACTCGACCACCACGCCTTCGGCGCGCAGGTCGTCGCCCCAGACCTTCTCGACCAGCTCGGCGTCGTGCCGCCCCTCCACGAAGATGCGGCTGGCGCGCGCGACCCGTGCGCGCTCGTTCCCCGCGACGAACGAACCGGATGCCGTGCGTCGAGGTCCGCTCGACGGCGTCGCCGTCGGCGCAGTCAGGATCACCGGCTCCCCGTCGACGAGGAAGCCCGGTCCCAGCGGGAACACGCGGCGGCGGCCGTGGCGGTCCTCCAGCTCGGCGAGCCCGCCGGACAGCGACACCACCGCACCGCAGAACCCGTCCTCGGCGACTTCCACGACGGTGTCGCGGACCGCCTCCACGCGCGGCAGCTCGCGCTGGAAATGCCGACGCCATCCGCCGGCCAGCACATCGGCTCCGTAGCGGTCGTCCATGTCGCCTCCCGAATCGGCGAGCCTATCCGGATCGGGGGCCGCAGCGGCGAAGCGACGCGCCCTCTACCGCAGCGTCGCACAGTCTGAATAGACTCGCCGTCAGGGCTGTCCGCCCGGTGGGAAGGGAGACCGATGCGCGTTCGTCGGATCGTGGCCGGTCTCGTGGCGTGCGCCGCGCTGATCCTCGCCCCGGCCGCGGCGTTCGCGACCGATCCGGTCACGCTCGGCCAGGACTACGTGCTCGACGACGCCGGGGCGCTGCCCGCATCACAGCACGATGACGCCGAGCAGGCCGCGCAGAAGTTCGCCGACGACACCGACATGAACCTCTGGGTCGTCTACGTCGACGAGTTCACCTCGCCGTCCGACGCCGAAGGATGGGCGAACCAGACCGCGAGCCAGAACGGCCTCGGCCCGAACCAGTATCTGCTGGCGGTCGCGGTGACCTCGCGCCAGTTCTATCTGTCCGGCGATTCGTCCGGCCCGGTCTCCACCGAGGCGCTCGGCACCATCGAGCAGCAGCGGATCCAGCCGGCGCTGGCCTCCGAGGACTGGGCGGGGGCGGTCACGGCGGCCACCGCGGGTCTGGCCGACGCCGCCTCCGGCGGATCCGGGGCGGCCGACGGCTCCGGCGGCGGCGCGGGCGGCGGGGGCGGCGTGCTCACCGTCATCCTGATCATCGTCGTCGTGGTCGTGGCGATCGTGCTCGTCATCGTGCTCGTGCGCTCCCGGCGGCGCAAGGCCGCGGCCGGCACGAGCGGCCCCGCGCTGCAGCGGCTCGATCTGAAGGAGCTGGTGCGTCGCGCCGGATCGGCACTGGTGCAGACAGACGACGCCCTGCGCACGAGTGAGCAGGAACTGGGCTTCGCCCGCGCGCAGTTCGGCGACGACGCGACCGGCGAGTTCGCCGCCGCGCTCGCCCAGGCCAAGACCAACCTCGACGCGGCCTTCGCCCTGAAGCAGAAGCTCGACGACGCGACCGAGGACACCGAGGAGCAGAAGCGCGCCTGGAACGCGCAGATCATCCAGCTGTGCGAGGAGTCGAACAAGAGCCTGGACGAGAAGGCCGCCGCCTTCGACGAGCTGCGCAAGCTGGAGCAGAACGCGCCCGAGGCGCTCGACCGGGTGCACCGGCAGCGCGAGGACGCACAGGCGGCGATGGATGCCGCGGCCACCCGCCTGCAGCAGCTCACCGCCGAATACGCCCCCGAGGCCCTGACCACCGTCACCGACAACATCGCGCAGGCACAGCAGCGCCTCGCGTTCGCCGACGAGCAGCTCGCCGCCGCCGCGCAGGCCATCGCGGCGGGCGAGGGCGGCCAGGCGGCCGTCGCGATCCGCGCGGCCGAGCAGGCCGCCGACCAGGCGCAGCTGCTGGAGGCGGCCATCGGCAAGCTCGGCGACGACCTGGCCGCCGGGCAGCAGCAGGCGGCCGCGCTGATCCAGGAGCTGGAGGGCGACATCGCCACGGCGTCGGGGCTGCCCGACGCCGACGGCCAGGTGGCCGCGGCGGTCACGGCCGCGCAGGCGCAGGTCGAGGCGGCCCGCGCCGACATCGCGAGCGCGCAGAAGCGCCCCCTCGCCACGTTGAAGGGCTTGGAGGCGGTCAACGCGCAGATCGACCAGGTGGTCGCCGGCGCGCGCGACGCCCAGGCACGGCGCCGCCGGGCCGAGCAGATGCTCGGGCAGACGATCAACCAAGCCCAGGCGCAGGTCTCGGCCGCCGAGGACTATGTCACCGCGCGGCGCGGCGCGATCGGCGCCGACGCCCGCACCCGGCTCGCACAGGCCGGGGCCGAACTCGTGCAGGCGCAGCAGCTGCAATCGACCGACCCGGATCAGGCCCTGCAGCACGCCCAGCGTGCCGACCAGCTGGCCGGGCTCGCCCTGCAGGGGGCTCAGAGCGACGTCGGCGGTTTCGGCGGAGCCGGACTCGGCGGATCCGGAGGCGGCGGCAATATGCTCGGCGCCATGCTGGGCGGGATCGTGATCAACTCCCTGCTCAGCGGCGGCGGACGCCGTGGCGGCTTCGGCGGCGGACGCCGTGGCGGCTTCGGCGGCGGGTTCGGCGGCGGCGGGGGTGTCGGCGGGTTCTCCGCCGGCAGCTTCGGCGGCGGCGGCACCCGCGGCCGGCGAGGAGGCGGTCGCTTCTGAACCTGCCCAGCTCTCCCCCGCCCGTGCCCGCAACGACCTGACACGACCCTTCAGGAAAGGAACACCCGATGGCAAAGCAGTCCATCTTCGGCCGGATCTCCACGCTCCTGCGTGCGAACATCAACGCGATGCTCGATTCCGCCGAGGACCCGCGCAAGATGCTCGACCAGCTCGTGCGCGACTACACGAACAACATCGCCGATGCCGAGACGGCCATCGCCGAGACGATCGGCAATCTGCGTCTGCTCGAGCGCGACCACGAAGAGGATGTCCAGGCCGCCGCCGACTGGGGCAGCAAGGCGCTTGCAGCCAGCAAGAAGGCCGACCAGCTGCGCGGGTCCGGGCACACCGCCGAGGCGGACAAGTTCGACAATCTCGCCAAGGTCGCCCTGCAGCGCCAGATCCAGTCCGAGAGCGAGGCGAAGTCCGCCGAGCCGCAGCTGGCCGCGCAGAACAAGACCGTCGAACAGCTCAAGGACGGGCTGAACGGCATGAAGCAGAAGCTCGGCGAGCTCAAGGCCAAGTCGGCCGAGCTGATCGCCCGGCAGAAGACGGCCGAGGCCCAGAACAAGGTCGCGGATGCCGTCAAGTCGATCGACGTGATGGACCCGACCAGCGACCTGGGTCGCTTCGAGGAGAAGATCCGCCGCGAGGAGGCCCTCGCCCAGGGCAAGCAGGAGCTGGCGGCCTCGAGCCTGGACGCCCAGTTCAACCAGCTGGACGACATGGGCGAGCTCACCGAGGTCGAGGCGCGGCTGGCCGCGCTGAAGGCCGGGGACGCTCCCGCCGTGGCGGCCGCCCCCGCCCAGAACGCGATCGACGCGCCGTCCGCGCCGTACACCCCCGGCTCCTGAGCCGGTCCGCGGCGCCGGGTATCCTCGGGATGGTCGGCGCCGCCAGGAGGTCACGATGACCCGATTCCTCGTCGTCCCCCAATGGCAGGGGTCGAGTTCGTCGCGCGCGATGCAGCTGATCGACGGCGCCACGGCCATCGCCGGCGACCTGCCCCGGTCCGCCTGCCTGACGGTGGACGTCCCGATGGAGGCGGGCGAGTCCCTGGACTCCGGGGTCCACCGACTCAGCGCCCTGCAGCACTCCGCTCGCGCGCAGCTGACGGCGCTGGCCGACATCGACGAGCCGGTGCTGACGGTCGGCGGCGACGCCGGGGTGGCCACGACGGCGGCGCTGGCCGCGATCGGCGGCACCGGTGGCGCGCCCGATCCGGACGCGGTCGTGGTGTGGTTCAGCGCGCATGCCGGGCTGCACGACCCGGAATCGTCACCCACCGGCGCCTACGACTCGATGGCCGTGCGCGCCCTGGTGGATGAGCGGGTCCCCCGCCCGGCAGAGCACGGTCTCGCGCCGGATCGGCTGATCCTGGTCGGTGTGCGCGAGATCCACCCCGCCGAGGCCGAGCTGATCGAGCGCCTGGGCGTGGCCGTCGTGCCGGTGGGTGAACTGGGCACGCTCGCCGACGCCGTGGCCGCGCGCCGCCCCTCGGGCGTGTTCATCCACGTCGACCTCGACGTGCTCGACCCGGCCGCGATGACCGGGCTGAGCGCGCCCGAGCCGTTCGGACCGGATGTCGCGGCCGTGACCTCTGCCATCTCGGACATCCGGAAGGTCGCCCCGCTGCTGGGCGGGGCGATCACCGAGTTCTCGCCCGCCTCTCCGTCCGCCGCGGTCGCCGATCTCGGGGCGATCCTGCGCATCGTGGGGGCGCTGGCATGAGCCCGATCCCGATTCCGCCGGAGGACTGGCAGCGGCGGGCGCAGCGGGCCGTGGCGCGCGGGCGCGCCTGGGACCGTCTGATCCCGCCGTTCCTGCTCGACTCGCCGATCAGCCGCGCCGGGGCCTGGTACGGCACGGTCACCGGCTGGACGTGGGGCGCGCTGTGGAGCACCGGCCGGGTCGAACGGCGCGACGGACTCTGGGTGTTCCGCGGGCTGCCGCCGTGGACGTTCCGCCGCGGAGGCGTGTGCGTCGGATCCTGCTTCCTCACCGGCGACGCCGAGCCGAGCGACGCCGTACTCAGACACGAGGCCGTACACGCCCGCCAATGGCGCCGATACGGCATCCTGATGCCGCTGCTGTACCTGCTGGCCGGGCGCGACCCGCTGCGCAACCGATTCGAGATCGAGGCCGGGCTGGAGGACGGCAACTACGTGCCGCGAGGATCGGCGCGCTGACGGCCGTGCGGGCTCAGAGGCCGTATTCGGCCGGCACGTGCAGGGTCTCGACCGGACGATCCAGGTGCTCGGCGAGGTGGTCCGCGATCTCGGCGGTTCCGAGGTAGCCGCCCAGCAGGAACACCCGGGTCTCGTCGCCCGGGGCGCACATCATCTCGTCGGCCCACGCGATGACGGCGCGCGACAGCGCCGCGCCGCGCGCACAGGCCCGACCCGAGCCCGGAGCGCCGCTGCGGGCCGAGCGGTCCAGCCAGGTCACCGTCATCCGGCCGGGGACCGTCAGCTCTCCGATCCAGGAGGCATCCGGCACCTCGACGTACACGCGGCCGGTCGCACACAGCGGCAGCGTCGCAAGCAGCGCCTGCAGTTCGCCCAGCGACGACTCGTCGGCGGCGATCAGGTGCTGCACCAGTCCGAGCCGTGCGCGGCGGCGCGCGACGGCGCTGATCGGCGTGCGGGTGGAGGTGTGTGCGGCCATGACCTGATCAGTGTACCGCAAGGATAGGCATGCCTAACCTTGCGGAGCTGCGTCAGACGTCAGGCGCCGGTCTTCGTGCGCGGCGGCACCGGGTAGCGCCCGGCGATGGCCACCCGGTTGAACGAGTTGATCGAGACCAGCAGCCAGCTCAGGGCCACGTACTCCTTCTCAGAGAGGATGCCGCCCACCCGGTCGTACACGTCGTCCGGAATGCCGTCCTCGTGGATGAAGACGAACGCCTCCGCCAACTCCAGCCCGGCCCGCTCGCGCTCGGTGAACACGCCCGACTCGCGCCAGGTCGCGATCTGGGCGATGACGTCGGCATCCAGCCCCGCCTCCACCGCCCGGTCGACGTGGATGCGCACGCAGTAGGCGCAGCCGTTGAGCTGAGAGGCATGCACCTGGACGATCTCGGCCAGCCGGTCGTCGATGCCGGACTGAGTCGCCTGCTCCCGCACAGTCTTGGAGAAGGCGTCCAGCGCATCGAAGGCGGGCCGGAACGCCCGGGACAGGTGCACGCGGGGCTGATCGGTCATGTGCGCCAGCCTATCGAGTGCCTGCGTGCTGGGAGAATGTCGGGGTGACCGACGATTTCAACGAATTCTCGTTCCTGCCCGCGCAGTCCGCCGAGAACGGGCTGGACGGTCCCGTTCCCACCGGCCGGCGGCTGAGCCTGGCCCTGCCGGACGGGCGCACCCTCAGCGCCCTGCGCTACACGCCCGCCGACGACCCGGAGGCGTCCCCCGCCGTCACATTCCTGCACGGAGCGGGGCTGAACGCCCACACCTGGGACACCACGATCCTCGCCCTGGGCCTGCCCGCCTTGGCCATCGACCTGCCCGGGCACGGCGACTCGTCCTGGCGGGACGACCTCGCCTATGTCCCGCCCGTGCTCGCACCGGATGTCGTTGCCGGCCTGCGCGCGTGGACCGATCGTCCGCAGCTGCTGGTCGGACAGTCGCTCGGCGGCCTGACCGCGGCATCCGTCGCAGCATCCGCCCCCGAGCTCGTGCGCGAGCTCGTCATCGTCGACATCACGCCGGGGATCGACCCGAACGGCAACGCCCAGCAGATCGCGCAGTTCTTCGCCGGACCCACCGACTGGGCGACCCGGGACGAACTGGTCGAGCGGGCGCTCGCGTTCGGGCTCGGCGGCTCACGCACCGCCGCGACCCGCGGCGTGTATCTGAACTCCCGGGTGCGCGACGACGGACGGGTGGAGTGGAAGCACCACTTCGCCCACCTCGCCGCCGCGATGGCGGCGAACCCGCCGGCCGGAGGGCCGGATGCCGTGGGCACCGTCCTGGACCGCGGCGGGTGGGGCGACCTGGCGCGCGTGACCGCGCCGGTCACCCTGATCCGCGGCGACCACGGCTACGTCACCGCGGATGAGGCCGCCGACTTCTCCGCGCGTCTGCCGCAGGCCGCGGTCGTCGTGGTGGCCTCCGGCCACAACGTGCAGGAGGAGCTGCCGGTGCCGCTCGGGCGGATGCTGCGCGAGCGCGCGACGGCATCCGGCGCAGCGGCCGGCGGCTGACGCTGTGTTGCGTGGGGATGACTTACGGCGAACGGTCGTCGATCGGTCGGTCTAGGCTTGTCCGCAGCCCGCGAAAGGAACCTCATGCTTCGACGCACCCTGGTGGCCGCCGCCGCACTCGTCGCCGCCGCCTCGCTCGCCCTGACCGGCTGCACCGGCGACGGCGGGACGACGCCCACCGCGGGCGGGACGCCCGACCCGGACGCGTCGGTCGCGATCCGTCTGGTCCTCGAGCCCAGCAATCTCGACATCCGGCAGACCTCCGGGGCCGCCCTCGACCAGATCCTGATGGACAACATCTACCAGGGCCTGGTCTCACGGACCCCGGACCAGAAGATCGTGCCGTCTTTGGCCAGCGACTTCACCGCCGCTCCGGACGGTCTCAGCTACACCTTCACCCTGCGCGAGGGCGTCACCTTCGACGACGGGCAGAAGCTCACCCCCGAGGACGTGGTCTGGTCGCTGAACCAGCACCGCACGCAGAAGGGCTGGGCCGACGCGGGCCGGCTGTCGCGGGTGAAGTCGGTCACCGCCGACGGACAGAAGATCACGATCACGATGTCCGAGCCGGACTCCACCCTGCTGTGGAATCTGTCCGGCCGGTCCGGCGTCATCCTGAAGAAGGACGACAAGGTCGACTACAAGACCAAGGCCAACGGCACCGGGCCGTTCACGCTGTCCAGCTGGAAGCAGGGCGACTCCATCACGTTCGCGCGCAACGACGCATACTGGGGCACCCCGGCCAAGGTCAAGGAGATCGTGTTCGACTACATCCCCGACAACCAGGCGGCTCTGAACGCCGCCCAGGCCGGCGAGGTGGACGTGGTCACCGGGTTCGACGCCAATCTGAAGGACCAGATCGAGGCGAACGGCGACTACAAGCTCGTGCTCGGCAAATCCACCGACAAGGGCACCCTGGCGATGAACAGCCACAGCAAGTGGCTGAAGGACAAGCGGGTGCGCCAGGCGATCCGGCAGGCCATCGACCACAAGGCCGTGATCACGGCCCTCGGCTCCGGCCAGACGCTGTACGGTCCGATCCCCGAGCTCGACCCCGGCTACGAGGACCTGTCCTCGATCGCCCCGTACGACCCGGCCAAGGCCAAGCAGCTGCTGAAGGAGGCCGGCGCCTCCGACATCACGCTGACGCTGACCATCTACAACGGGTACGGCACGACCATCCCGCAGATCCTGGTCTCGGACCTGAACGCCGTCGGCATCACCCTCAAGGTGAACCAGGTCGAGTTCCCCACCTGGCTGAACGACGTGTACCAGAACAAGGACTACGAGCTCAGCTTCGTGCTGCACACCGAGGCCCGCGACTTCGAGAACTGGGCGAACCCGGACTACTACTTCACCTACGACAACCCGAAGGTGCAGGAGCTGTACCAGCAGTCGCTCACCGCGACCAGCGAGGACGAAGCGGCCGGGCTGCTGCGGCAGGCCGCGCGCATCGTGTCCGAGGACGCAGCGGCCGACTGGGTGTACAACGGCGCATCCGTGGTCGCGGTCGGCACTAACATCACCGGTATGCCGTCTGTGAACGTCAACGAACGCCTCAACCTGGCCGAGATCGCCAAGAGCAAGGGGTGATCCGCTACGCGCTGACGCGACTGGCCCTCCTGGTGGTCGGGCTGTTCGTCGCCAGCGTGCTGATCTTCCTCACCCTCCGGGTGCTGCCCGGAGACGTGGCCCAGCTCATCGCCGGCACGAACAGCACGCCCGAGCAGATCGACGCCATTCGCGGTCAGCTCGACCTCGACGCGCCGCTGCCCGCCCAGTACGGCACCTGGATCACCGGCATCCTGCACGGCGACTTCGGCGCGTCGCTGATCACCGGGACGCCGGTGCTCAGCGAGCTCGCGCAGAAGGCGCAGGTGACGGTGCCGCTCGGGCTGATGGCGATGACGGTGGCGCTGGTGATCGCCGTGCCGCTGGGCGTGCTCAGCGCGATCCTGCGCGGTCGCGCCGGCGGAACGGCCGTCAACGTCTCCTCCCAGGCGGTCGCCGCGGTGCCGGTGGTGTGGGCGGGGATGATGCTGGTGGTGGTGTTCGCGGTGTGGCTCGGCTGGCTGCCGGCGCAGGGCTTCCCCCGCGCCGGATGGCAGCAGCCCGGCCTGGCCGCGCGCGCGCTCCTGCTGCCCGCGGTGACCATCGGCGTGGTCGAGGGCGCCATGCTCCTGCGCTTCGTCCGCAGCGCCACCCTGCAGGCGGTCGGCCAGGACTTCGTGCGCACCGCGGCCGCCAAGGGACTGACCCGCACCCAGGCGCTGATCCGGCACGGACTGCCCACCATGGCGCTGTCGGTCATCACCGTGCTCGGACTGCAGGTGGCCGGGATCATCGTGGGCGCGGTGGTGATCGAGCAGCTGTTCTCCCTCCCCGGGATCGGGCGGATGCTGGTGGAGGACGTGGGCAACCGCGATCTGATCAAGGTGCAGGGCGAGCTGCTCGTCCTCACCGGGTTCGTCCTGCTGATCGGCTTCCTCGTCGACCTGTTCCACCGGGCCATCGACCCGCGGCAGCGGGAGGCGGCATGAACGGCTCGTGGGTGCGCCGCCTGTGGCGCCGCTCGACCGGCCGATTCGGCGTGGTGGTGGCGGCCGTCATCCTGCTCACCGCCGGAGTCTCGCTGGTGTGGACCCCGTTCGACGCCCAGCACGTCGACATCGCCGCCCGCTGGCTCACGCCCGGATGGCCGCACCTGCTGGGCACAGACGGGTCGGGCCGCGACATCCTCAGCCTGATCATGAACGGGGCGCGCACGACGGTGGTCGTCGCGATCGGGTCGGCCGTGGTCGCCACCGTGGTGGGGATCGCACTGGCCGCGCTGGGGGCCCTCACCGCGCGCTGGCTCCGCGAATCGGTCGCGGTGTTCGTCGACATCCTGATCGCCTTTCCGGTGCTGCTGATCGCCCTGATGATCTCGGCGATCTGGGGCCGCTCGCTGTGGGTGGTGATCTGGGCGGTCGGGATCGGATTCGGGGTGAACATCGCGCGGGTCACCCGCCCCGAGCTGCGCCGCGTGCTGCACAGCGACTTCGTGCTGGCCGGCGTCGCGTCCGGCCTCACCCCCGGACAGAACCTGTTCCGGCATCTGCTGCCCAATGTGGCGCCGATCTTCATCGTGCAGCTGTCCTGGGGCATGGCCGTCTCGGTGCTCGCCGAGGCCGGGCTGTCGTATCTGGGCGTGGGCGCGCAGGCCACCCAGCCGAGCTGGGGGCTGCTGCTGGCCGAGCTGCAGCAGTACCTGACCGTCCACCCGCTGTCCGTGCTGTGGCCGGGGCTGGCGATCACGTTCACCGTGCTCGGCCTGAACCTGCTCGGCGACGCCCTCCGCGAGGTCACCGACCCGACACTGTCCGGGCGGTCGGACGAGCGGATGCCGCAGCCGGAGGTGATCGCGTGAGCCTGCAGGTGCGCGACCTCACGATCGAGATCGCCGGGCGGCGGGTCGTGGACGGCATCTCGTTCGAGGTGGCCGGCTCGCAGCGGATGGGCCTGATCGGCGAGTCCGGTTCGGGCAAGTCGCTGACCGCCCTGGCCGTGCTGGGGCTGCTTCCCGACGGCGCGACCGCCGGCGGCAGCATCCGCTGGAACGATCGCGAGCTGATCGGCCTGCCCGACCGGGAGCTGGCCGACATCCGCGGCGACGAGATCGGGATCGTGTTCCAGGAGCCGCGCACGGCGCTGAACCCGATCCGCACGGTCGGCCGGCAGATCGCCGAGGCCGTCCGCATCCACGAGCACGTGTCCCGTCGGGCGGCGCGGGAGCGCGCCGTGGCCGAGGCCGCGCGCGTGCATCTGCCGGATCCGGAGCGGATCGTGGACCGCTACCCGCATCAGCTCTCCGGCGGGCAGCGCCAGCGGGTCGCCATCGCGATGGCGCTGGCCTGCCGGCCGCGGCTGCTGATCGCGGACGAGCCGACGACGGCGCTGGATGTCACGATCCAGGCCGAGATCCTCGAGCTGCTCCAGTCCCTGGTCGACGACGACGGCATGTCGCTGGTGTTCATCACGCACGACCTCGCGGTGCTGTCGCAGATCGCCGACCACGGTGTGGTGCTCGAGCACGGCCACGTCGTCGAGTCGGCGCCGGTGCGCCGGCTGCTCACCGAACCGGCCTCACCGGTGACCCAGGGGCTGCTGCGCGACGCGACCGCGACGCTGTGGAAGCCGGAGGGACGATCATGACCGCACCGTTCCTGCTCAGCGGACGGGGTCTGACCCGGCGCTACCCCGCCCGGCGGACCGGTTTCGGCCCGCGCGCACTGACCACCGCGCTGGACGACGCCGACATCGACGTGCGGGAGGGCTCGGCGATGGGGATCATCGGCGAGTCCGGCTCGGGCAAGTCGACGCTGGTCCGCCTCCTGCTCGCGCTGGACGTGCCCACGGCCGGCACCGTCGCCTTCGACGGCCGGCCGGTGGACGCCAGGGCGGGCGCACGGGCGCTGCACTGGCTGCGGCGCGGGACGGGGATCGTGTTCCAGGATCCGTATGCGTCGCTGGACCCGCGGATGAGTGTGGGCCGGATCGTCGGCGAGCCGCTGTGGGCGCTCGGCCTGGACGGCGACGGCCGGTCGGGCAGCACCGGGCGACGCGAGCGGGTGCGGGACGTGCTGGCCGACGTCGGCCTGGAGCCGGAGATGGCCGGCCGGTTCCCGCACGAGTTCTCCGGCGGCCAGCGCCAGCGGATCGCGCTGGCGCGGGCGATCGTGCACCGACCGCGGCTGCTGATCGGCGACGAGCCGCTGTCGGCTCTGGACGTGACCGTGCGGGCGCAGATCCTGGAGGTGCTGCGCCAGCTGCGGGCACGGGACGGGCTGGCGCTGGTGCTGGTCTCGCACGACATCGGCGTGGTGCAGAGCCTGTGCGACGAGGTGATCGTGATGAAGGACGGCCGGATCGTCGAGGAGGGGCCGACCGAGAAGGTGCTGCTCGAGCCGCAGGTGGCGTACACCCGCCGACTGCTGGCATCGATCCCGGTGATCGACCCGGGCGCCTGAGCCGCGGCATCCGCCCCGCCGTCGGGGGTGGGGGTTACTCTCGGATCATGGAGTACGGGATCGTCCCGCCCTTCCTGCTGACGCGGGTGGCGGGCACGCAGAAGCCGCATCTGGCGCGGGCGGCGCAGGCGGCGCAGCACACACTGGTCGCGGCGCCGCGGTATCACGAGCAGCGCAGCCGGCTCGAACTCAGCGTCGAGGGCGGCACGCTGGTGGCCCGCACCTCCCCGTCGCCGGATCGGACGATCGCCGACGCGGCCGGCACCGAGACGCTGCCGGGCACGACGGTGCGCACCGAGGACGAGCCCCCGGTGGCCGACACCGCGGTCAATCAGGCGTTCGACGGGCTCGGGGTGACGTTCGACTTCTACTGGAACGCCTACCAGCGCGACTCGATCGACGGTCGCGGGCTGCCGCTGGACGCCACCGTGCATTACGGCACGGACTACGACAACGCGTTCTGGAACGGGCAGCGGATGGTGTTCGGAGACGGCGACGGCGACGTGTTCACCGGGTTCACCGGGTCGATCACGGTCATCGCGCACGAGCTGACCCATGGCGTGACCGAGAGCTCGGGCGGCCTGGACTACCAGGGGCAGTCCGGCGCGCTGAACGAGTCGATCTCGGATGTGTTCGGGGTGCTCACCGAGCAGTACCAGAAGCAGCAGACCGCCGACCAGGCCACCTGGCTGGTCGGGGCCGGCATCTTCTCGGCCGAGGTGCAGGGCGTCGCCCTGCGCTCGCTGAAGGCACCCGGCACCGCGTACGACGACGACGTCCTCGGCAAGGATCCGCAGCCGGCGACGATGGCCGGCTACGTGACCACCAGCGACGACAACGGCGGCGTGCACATCAACTCCGGCATCCCGAACCACGCGTTCTATCTCGCGGCCATCGCGATCGGCGGGTACGCCTGGGAGCGCGCGGGCCTCATCTGGTATCGGACCGTCACCGGCGGGCAGCTGCCCGCGGACGCCGACTTCGCCCGGTTCGCGGACGAGACCCTCGCGGCCGCTGCGGCAGAGTACGGTGAGGATGCGAAGGAGGTCGCCGCTGTTCGCTCCGCGTGGACGAGCGTCGGCGTGCTCGCCGATGGACACTCCGCATCCCGCTGACGAACCGGACGACGGTCCCGCCGACGTCCCGGCCGATGCGTCGGCCGTGTCGGTGACGGTGATCCGCACCGGCGGCATCGCCGGTCTGCGGCGGTCGTGGACCGCTCGTCCGTCCGGGGATGAGGCGTCGCGCTGGGCTGCGCTGATCCGACAGTGCCCGTGGGACGACGCCATCGCCCAGGAGCCGCCCGAGGGGGCGGACAGGTTCGCGTGGGAGATCCGTGCCCAGTTGGACGAGGCGCAGCGCGCGGCACGGCTTTCCGAGTCGCGGATGCAGGGGCCGTGGCGCGATCTGGTCCATGAGGTGCAGGCGTTCGAGCGCGAACGTCGCACCGGCCGCTGAGCGAGCGCGGCCCGAGGGATGAGCGGGGCGCGGGACCCCTCTTGTCCACGCGCGACCACTTCGCCCCGCACCCAAGAGCAGAGCTATTCATAGACAACTATAAGCAAAGAGACGGCAACGGGAACTCCGGTCTGTGGTAAGCCGAGATGAGTGGAATGGGATGGTCGCCTCCGACCAAGTCATTTCAGTCCGACTGGGGGCGGAGGATGAAGCGCTTGTCGACGAGAAGCATCTTTTTCGCTGGCGTGGTCATCGTCGCCCTCTTCGTGACACCCGCGTCATGGTCAGCGACGGCCAGCACGCGCGATTCTGCCACGTTTCATGCAACGGCATCTCGAACAGCAGCGGCACCATCCACACCCGTCTGCACGCCACTGTCCGTGAAAGTCACGTCGGCGGTGCCCACATTGAACGGACAGCCCATCGCGACGTCGGTCCGCGGTGATGCAACAGTCCGCGCCCTCGATGGTGGTCGGATCGTCGAGACCATCCCGCCGGCAGGTTGGACGCCCGCAACCGCCACCGAGCAGGAGTTGGACTATTACGGGATACCCGAGCGCCCGGCGACCACCGGCGGAACTGCGGCGTGGGGCAAGGATTGGGCAAACTATTCGGGCTTCGTACCCGTCAGCGCTTGTGTATCCACCAACATGCACTTTGACTCGCCCGGCGGCAACTGGGCAGGCATCGTTGATAGGGCCCGTCGGCCTTTCACCGGCATATCTGCAGTCCAATTCATCATGGACGATGCATCACTTCCGTTGCGCCTGATGTGATGGCTTCGCTGCTCGGGGATCCCCGTTCGAGGCGGGTGAAGCGACCGACGGGGGTGGCCCTGCTGCTCTCGTTCGTCCTGCTTGCAGCAGGGTGCAGTGCGATGGTTCCGCCGTCCGACTCGTCTGCACCGACGATCACTTCTGCGACGCCAACCGCACCTCAGACCAGTGTCCCCGATACTTCCCTGGTGACCACCGATGCGGGTGTCTTCACGATCATCCATCCCGCGGATTGGCATTACGTCCCCGGTGAGAACGACGGATTCGGGGCGACTCAGATCGTCGGCTACCTCACGGAGCAAACCCCGGGCCCGCAATGCGTCTTCACCCGTTACCCCGGTGGAGATCTCAACGTGAAGTGTGGACCGCCTGTCGCCAACCTTGACCACGACGGGGTTCTGATCATCATCTCGTCGGGTGTGGGCATCACGGTACCGCCATACAAGCCCAACCGTTCGATCAACAGATCAGGCTCTGCGGAGCTCCTGCCGCCGGCAGGTCGGATAGGGAACTGTCCACGCAACACGACGTGGTCCCGTACGCTGCTCGTCACGGCTGGTCCGCCGGCGAATGCCGGGCCGGGCTATCGCATCGACGCGTGCGTCGCTTCGCCTACGGCCACCGTGACGAAGCAGATACAGGACCTGCTGTCCGCCGTCATGTTCCGAGACGCGCACTGACGAACTCGGTGTGGAGCAATGCCGCCGCTCAGTCCGGCAGGCGCCAGTCCACGGGAGTCGCGCCCTGCGCCACCAGCAGTTCGTTCGCGTGGGAGAACGGGCGCGAGCCGAAGAAGCCTCGGTGCGCAGACAGCGGCGACGGGTGCGCGGATGCGATGATCGGGGTCTGACCCAGCAGCGGGCGGAGGTTTGCAGCATCCCTCCCCCACAGGATCGCCACGAGCGGTCCGCCGCGGGCCACCAGCGAACCGATGGCATGCTCGGTCACCTTCTCCCACCCCCAGTTGCGGTGGGATGCCGGGGCCCCCGGCGCGACGGTGAGCACACGGTTCAGCAGCATCACCCCCTGCTCGCTCCAGCCCGACAGGTCACCGTGCGCGGCGGGTGGGATGTCGAGGTCGGCCTGCAGCTCCTGGTAGATGTTCGACAGGCTGCGCGGCAGGGGCCGCACGTGCCTGTCCACCGCGAAGGACAGCCCGATCGGATGCCCGGGGGTCGGGTAAGGGTCCTGACCCACGATGAGCACCTTCACCTCGGAGCGGGGCCGGGCGAACGCGCGCAGCACCCGGTCGCCGGCGGGCAGGTAGTGACGCCCGGCGGCCACCTCCGCGCGCAGGCGCTCCCCCAATGCGGCGATGTCGCCGGCCACCGGGGCGAGCTCGCCCGCCCAGTCGGCGTCGATGAGTCCGGCATCGGCAAGTTCGGGAAGTGTCATCGCCACCCGACCAGCGTAGGCGGTGGGCGATCACCCCTGCCCGGAGGACACCACGCCGACCATGAGGATGGAGATCACCGAGACCACCGCCATCCCGCCCAGCAACGAGGCCAGGGTCAGCAGCCGCGCGCGCCGCGGCCGCACGGTGAGCCGGACGACCACCATGGCGAGATAGATCGCGATCACCAGGACCAGGCCGATGATCGCCGTGGTCGGCTCGACGGGCACCAGGAACCCGAGCACCACCACCACGACGATGCCCAGCGCGGCGCCCCAGATGAGCCAGCGTCGGCCGGTCGACCGGGTCAGCGCCGGCTGGGCGGTGACCGCCGAGGGATCGCGCCGCTCGTCATCGCTCACGACTCCCCCTCCACCAGGCCGATCGCCGCCCGCACGACGTCGTCCACGCCGATACCCGCGGCATCCATCAGCTCTTGCGCGGTGCCCGAGCCGGGCAGCCCGCGCACGCCCAGCAGCCGGACCCGCGGCCGGGCCCCCTCGTCGGCCAGCGCCTCGAGCACCGCCGACCCGACACCGCCCTCGACGTGATGGTCCTCGACGACGACCAGACGACCGCCGGATGCCTCGGCCGCCGTGACCAGTCCCTCGGCGTCGACCGGCTTGACCGAGTAGAGATCGATGACCCGCGCCTGCACGCCCTTCTCGGCGAGGCGTTCGGCGGCCTGCAGACAGGTGTGGACGGTGACGCCGGCGCCGATCAGTGCGACATCCTCCCCCTCGCGCAGGGTCTTGCTGCCGCCGATCGGGAACGTCTCGTCCGCGTCGTACAGCACGGGGTACGCGCCGCGGGTGGTGCGCAGGTACGAGATGCCGTGCACATCGAGCATGGCCGCCGTCAGCGCCGCCGCGCTGGTCGCGTCGGCCGGGTACAGGACCGTCGAGCCCAGGATCGCCCGCAGTGCGGCGATGTCCTCCAACGCCATCTGCGACGGGCCGTCCTCGCCGATCTCCACGCCGGCGTGCGACCCGCACAGGCGCAGGTCCGCCCGCGAGATGGCCGCCATCCGAATGAAGTCGTAGGCGCGCGAGAAGAAGGCGGCGAACGTCGCGGCGTATGGGGTGAAGCCGCGCACCGACAGCGCCACCGCGGTGGAGATCAGCTGCTGCTCGGCGATGCCGCATTCGAAGAACCGGTCCGGGGCCGCCTCGGCGAACTGACCGGCGTGGGTGGAGTTGCCGACGTCCCCGTCCACGACCGCGACCTTCTCGACCACGGCGAGCGCCTCGATCGCCGCGCCGAACGCCGCACGGGTGGCGACCTCGTCGCCCTTCTCGTACCGCGGCAGCTCGACGCTCGGACGCGGCACCCCGCCCGCCGCGGCCCGGTCCGCATCCGTCGGCGAGGGCACGTGCCGGGCGGGATGCCGCTCGAGGATGCCGTTGGTCACCCCGCCGAGCCGGTCGATGGCCCGTGCGGTCATGTCGTCCGGCAGCGCCTTGCCGTGCCAGCCGTTCAGGTCTTCGACCTCGGGGACGCCCTTGCCCTTGATCGTGCGCGCCAGGACGACCGTGGGCCGGTCGCTCGCACGCGCGTCGGAGAGCGCGCGGTCGATCGCCTCGAGGTCGTGTCCGTCGATCACGACCGCGTCCACGTCGAAGCCGCTGACCCGGCGGACGTACGCGTCCATGTCCCACTCGAGCGCGGTGGAGCCGCTCTGGCCGAGCCGGTTGACATCGACGATCGCCGTCAGCCCGGCCAGCCGCTTGCCGCCGGCGGTCTCCAGCGCCTCCCACACCGAGCCCTCGGCGAACTCGCCGTCGCCGCACAGCACCCAGACGTGATCGTCGCGCTTCTCCAGCCGGTCGGCGACCCAGGCCAGACCCACGCCGATCGGCAGCCCCTGCCCCAGCGATCCGGTCGCGACATCCACCCACGGCAGCACCGGAGTGGGGTGACCCTGCAGGCGTGACCCGAACTGCCGGTAGGTGTGCACGAGCTCGTCGTCGTCGATGACCCCGGCGGCCTTGAAGATCGAATACAGCAGCGGTGAGGCATGCCCCTTCGAGAAGATGAGGTGATCGCCGTCGCGATCGTTCGGGGCGTGCCAGTCGTATTCCAGGTGCCGCGCGAGCAGCACCGCCATGAGATCGGCGGCCGACAGGCTCGAGGTCGCGTGTCCCGACTGCGCCGCCTGCGTCGCCCGCAGCGAATCGACCCGCAGCTGTGCGGCCAGCCGGCGGATGTCATCGAATCCCGTTCCGAAGGTGGTGGTGTGTGACTCCGACATGGTCCGACGATAAGACGGCGGACGGGCCGGAACCACCCCCTTGCGGGATGGAGAGGCGCGAGTTAGTGGTGTCGCGACTCACCTGCCGAGCGTGCGGACGACGACGCCCTGCGGCGATCCGGCTGCCGTCCAGACGCTTCCGGCGCCGGCCACGCGCAGGGCGCCGTCCCCCGCGATGAGGACGGTGTTCTCGTCGATGCCGACGCCCGACTCGATGAGCCCGGCCTCGATGGCGGCGACCAGTCGCGAGAGCGCGCCCCACTGCGCCACGTGGACCTCCACGCTGATGTCGATGAGGCCGATGCCCGGCACCACGGTGACCTCTTCGAGGTCCTCTGCGACGTCTTCGGGTGCGATCTCGACCCCGCCGATGCGCCATCCGCCGCCGAGTGCGTGCGTCGCGGCGATCGCCGAGCCGGCTGAGAAACCCAGATACGGGACGCCGGCGAGGACGGCTGCCCGGATGCGGTCGAAGCACGGCTCGAGCACGTCGCGATAGGCGGGCGTCAGTCCGCCGCCGATGATGATGCCGTCGACGCCGTCGAAGGCCGCCTCTGGCACCCGGCCCGTCTCGGCGACCGCGGTGACGACCGGGTCGATCGCCCCGGCCGGCACTGCGGCGGCGATGAGGCGTGCCGCATGATCCTCCCCGTCACCGTGGCGCACGGCGACGACGGCGACGCGCGGGATGTCGCGACCAGCCTCGAGTGCGCGCGCGGTGGCTTCGGCGACGAACGGCGCGTAGGCGACACCGTCCGGCTGGTCCTGCCAGCCCCCGCCGACGAGATGGACGCTCACTCGCCGCGCACCGTCAGCGGCCCGCGCGCGAGCAGATGCTGGGCGGACTGGGCGACCGGCCGCATCGTGATCAGATCGAGGTTCACGTGGCCGGGCGCGTTCAGCGCGTACGCGATGACGTCGGCGACATCCTCCGCGCGCAGCGGAGCCTCCACGTCCGCATAGACCTTCTCCGCGGCCGCCGCGTCACCGCCGAGCCGGTTCAGGGTGAACTCTTCGGTGCGCACCATCCCGGGCGCGACCTCGACCACCCGGATCGGCTCGCCGTTCAGCTCCAGCCGCAGCGCATGCGCGAGCATGGCCTCGCCCGCCTTGGCCGCGTTGTAGCCCGCGCCGCCCGGGTAGGCGCCCTGCGCGGCGGTCGACGTGACGAACACCAGATCGGCATGGCCGTCGGATGCCGCGGCCCGGCGCAGCCGGGGCAGCAGCGCCGCCACCAGCCGCTGGGCGGCCAGCACGTTGACGTCGAACATCCACTGCCAGTCGGCGGGATCGCCGTCCTCGACCCGATCGGTGCCCCGGGCACCGCCGGCCACCTGCACCAGCGCGCGCACGCCTCCGGTCTCATCGAGCCAGCCGGCCAGGGCGTCGACATCCGCCTGCTGGGTCAGGTCCGCCGCGAACGCGACGGCCCCGGTGTCGGCCTCCACGACGGCCAGCCGGTCGGCGCGGCGTGCCACCCCGACGACATCCCATCCGGTGGCGCGCAGCGCACGCACCGTCGCCTCCCCGATGCCCGAGCTGGCCCCTGTCACCACTGCACGTCTGCTCATCCCTCCACGGTACTCAGCCCGCGGGGCGCAGCGCCGCACCCGGCGCGCGACCGGGCAGGTTACGTCACATTTCCCGGGCGTTGTCGACGGGCCGCGGCATCCGTACTGTCGGACGTGTCCCGGCGGAGCGATCCCGACCCGCACGGCACCCGACCCCGAGGAGATTCCGATGTCCGCAACCGAGAACTGGCGGTTCGAGACCGCGCAGATCCACGCCGGCGCCCAGCCCGACCCGGTGACCGGCGCGCGCGCCACCCCGATCTACCAGACCACCTCGTACGTGTTCAAGAACACCGAGCACGCCGCCAACCTGTTCTCGCTGGCCGAGACCGGCAACATCTACACCCGCATCCAGAACCCGACCCAGGATGTCGTCGAGCAGCGCCTCGCCGCGCTGGAGGGGGGCACCGCAGCCCTCGTCGTGGCATCCGGCATGTCGGCGGCCACGCTGTCGATCCTGAACATCGCCGGCGCCGGCGACCACGTGGTGGCCTCCTCCGCGCTGTACGGCGGCACGTACAACCTGCTCAAGTACACGCTGGCCAAGCTCGGGATCGAGACGACCTTCGTCGAGGACCAGGACGACGCGCAGGCCTGGGCCGACGCGATCCGCCCGAACACCAAGCTGCTGTTCGCCGAGACCATCGGCAACCCGAAGATCAACGTGCTCGACATCCGCAAGGTCGCCGACGTGGCGCACGCGGCCGGTGTTCCGCTGATCGTGGACAACACGATCGCCACGCCGTACCTCATCCGTCCGTTCGAGCACGGCGCCGACATCGTCATCCACGCGGCGACGAAGTTCCTCGGCGGGCACGGCACCGTGATCGCCGGCGTGATCGTCGACGGCGGCACGTTCCCCTGGTCGGCGCACGCCGACCGGTTCCCGGGCCTGACCGAACCGGACCCGTCGTACCACGGCGTCAGCTACTCCGGCGTCCTCGGTGACGGCATCGCGTACATCATCAAGGCGCGGGTGCAGCTGCTGCGCGACCTGGGCCCGGCGATCTCGCCGAACAGCGCCTGGCAGCTGATCCAGGGCATCGAGACCCTCTCGCTGCGCATCGAACGGCACGTGCAGAACGCGCAGGAGATCGCCGAGTGGCTGGAGGCCCATGAGGATGTCGCGACCGTCAGCTACGCCGGACTGCCCAGCTCGCCCTGGTACGCGACCGCCAACACCTATGCGCCGAAGGGCGTGGGCGCGGTGCTGTCGTTCGAGCTGAAGGGCGGCGTGGACGTCGGCCGCGCGTTCGTGGACAACCTCAAGCTGTTCAGCCACCTCGCCAACATCGGCGACGTCCGCTCGCTGGTGATCCACCCGGCCTCGACCACGCATTCGCAGCTCTCCCCCGAGGATCAGCTCAGCAGCGGCGTCACCCCGGGCCTGGTGCGGCTGTCGGTCGGGCTGGAGAACGTCGCCGACCTCAAGGACGACCTCGAGCAGGCGCTGGCCGCCGCGCGCAAGGTCGGCGAGGCCGCGCGGGTCTGACCGCTCCGGCCGCCGCCAGGATTCGCCGAAACCAGGGATCCTCCGCCACACCCAGCGCAACGCGCTCGGTCTGGACGAGGATCCCTGGTTTCGGCGTTCCGGCCGCGTGCGCCAGGATGTCGGGGCTCAGGCGTCGTCCCACCAGCGCAGCACGCGCAGCGCCCGCAGCGTGACCCAGCGGCTCGGGAAGCCCTCCCGCTCGTCGTCCAGCTCGAACAGGATCGGGCCCTCGTGCGTGTTCTCCAGCGCCCACAGGCCGTGCACATCGCGCTTGCCGCGGATCAGCTCGATCGCCTCGGTGCACCGCGGATCGCGCTCCGGCCGGGCGCGGCGCAGATACTCGAGCCCGCGCAGGACGTCGTAGAACCACCGCACGGGGTAGGACGCCAAGGTGAACCGGGGGTCGATCACGGCGCCTGTGCTGCGCCGCAGGAACAGCCGCCGGTCCAGCAGATACTCCTCGGCCGCGCGTCGCGCCTGCCGCGCAGCATCCGTCCCCCCGGTGGCCTGCTCCCAGGCCCACAGGCCCTCGAGCACGCAGATCGTGGAGTGCAGCGACGAGACCGTCGCACCGTACTCCGCCCAGCAGTTCCAGCCGCCGTCGGGCAGCTGCCCGGCCAGGATCGTCGCGACCGCCCTGTCGACGTCCTGGCCGAAGTACGCGCCCGCCGTGACGACCACGCCGTTGATGCAGGGCTCGGTCTCGCCGCTGAAGTAAGGTTCGCCGCCGTGATCCCACCGCACCGCGTCGCGGATCCGGTCGATGGCCCGGCGTACCGCCGGATCGGCGGGATCGACTCCGAAGTCCACGAGCTGCTGCACGCTGAAGTGGGTCGCCGTCCAGGCGTCGTACATGGGGCGGGCCTCGTCGGCCCAGCCGGGGCGGTACACACCGCCGTCCCACAGTCCGTCCTCGGCCTGCTCGGCCAGCAGGCGCGCACCCCAGCCCTCGTTCGCCACCCGCGCCCGCTCGGCCGCGACCTGCGCGGCCGGCGCGTCGGTGAGATCCCGCATGACCTGCCAGCGGATCGCGGGGTCGCCGGCCAGCAGATATTCGATCGCTTCGTCCATGCGCGCGACCCTATGCCGCCCCTCCGACATCCCGCGCCCGCGCCAGCGCCCGCGCACCCCGCCGCGCCCGCGCACCCGCCCGCGCCCGCGCTGGCGCCCCTGCGCCCAGCCCGCTCGTGCCCGCCCCGCCATCGTCGAAACCGGGGATCCTCCGCCAAACCCAGTGAAACGCACCCGGTCTGGACGAGAATCCCCGGTTTCGACGGATTGGCGCGGGGCCGGGATGCCGCGGGGCCGGGATGCCGCGCGGCGGCGCCGCGTAACAGGCCGGGCGGCCGGGGGCGAACACGAGAGAATGGGACCATGGATTGGCAGCAGACCTCCGAGGACACCGTGCCCAGCGCACCGGTGACGGAGGCGGATGCCCGATCCCTGCTCGGGCGGCCCCCGGCCACGGGTGCGTGGCGGGACGGCGACCCGGTCGGCGGTCGCCGCTTCGCCGGACTGGGCGCGTTCCGCACCGAGGGCGGCCGCGACCTCCCGTTCGTGCGGCTCGCGTACGAGACCTGGGGCGAGCCGAACGAGGCCGGCGACAACGCCGTGCTCATCCTGCACGCGCTCACCGGCGACAGCCACCTGCGCGGACCGGCCGGGCCGGGGCATCCCACCGGCGGCTGGTGGGACGAGATCGTCGGCCCCGGCGGCCCCATCGACACCGACCGCTGGTTCGTGGTCGCCCCGAACATGCTGGGCGGATGTCAGGGGTCGACCGGTCCCGCCAGCATCGGGCCGGATGGGCGGGAATGGGCCTCGCGCTTCCCGTATCTGACGATCCGCGACCAGGTGGCCGCACAGGCCATGCTGGCGGATGCGCTGGGCATCGATCGCTGGGCGGCCGTCATCGGCGGGTCGATGGGCGGCATGCACGCCCTGGAGTGGGCCGTCACGTTCCCCGACCGGGTCGCCCGGCTCGGCGTGCTGTCGGCGCCGCCGTTCAACACGGCCGACCAGATCGCGCTGAACTCGGTGCAGCTGGAGGCGATCGAGATCGACCCGCACTTCGCGGGCGGCGAGTACTACGACTCCGGCGACGGCGGCGGTCCGCATCGTGGGCTGGCCCTGGCCCGCCGGATGGCCCTGCTGAACTACCGCAGCCCGGCCGAGTTGAACATGCGCTTCAGCCGGTCATGGCAGTCCGGCGTCAGTCCGCTGGGTCATGACGGCCGGTTCGCGGTGGAGTCCTACCTCGACTTCCACGGCAACAAGTTCACCCGGCGGTTCGATGCGAACACGTACATCCGGCTGGTCGAGGCGATGGACTCGCACGATGTGGGCCGCGACCGCGGCGGGATCGAGGACGCCCTCGCGCGCGTGACGGCGACCACGCTCGTGCTCGGCATCGACACCGACCGCCTGTTCCCGGTCGAGGGGCAGCACCGGATCGCCCGCGGCATCGCGCACACCCTCGACGGGGACGAGGCCGTCGTGCTGTCCAGCGACTTCGGCCACGACGGCTTCCTGATCGAGACCGATCGGGTGGGCGCGCACCTGCGACGGCTGATGGACAGCTAGTCGACCAGATACCGCCAGGGCAGCTCGTCGGTGAGCAGCCGGTGCCGCACTCCCGGCGCGTCGAAGGCGACCGCGGGGTCGTGCGCGACATCCGGCTCCCAGACGAACGCCGGCGCGCCCTCGGTCCGCCGGACCACCGTGCGGAACGAGCGGATGCCGGTGGCCTGGACGGATGCCGTCAGCGCGGTCGCATCGTCGGCTCCGGTCAGCCCGTGCAGGGTGACCCACGTCGGCGGATACAGCGTGAGCTCGCCCCGCGCGTGCCGCGCCAGCACGTCCTCGGGACGCGCCCACTCGGCTGAAACCACCTCGGCCGCCGACAGGGTGAGCGCGGCGTCGGCCGCGCGTCCCAGGTAGAACCAGGTGCGGATGCGCTTGGGGATGCCCACCGGAGGCGTCCAGGCGCTGAACGGCACGAGGTCGTCGGCGTCGATGAGCAGCCCCACCTCCTCGGCGGTCTCGCGGGCGGCAGCGCGCCGGGCGTCGTCGATCTCGTCGGCGCCGTCGCTCAGGTCAACGGACTCGATCCGCCCTCCGGGGAACACCCACGCGCCGGCGAACGAGCCGTGGTCGGGGCGCTGCATCATCAGCACCTCGGGGCCGTGGCCGCCGTCGCGCACGAGGATCGCCGTCCCCGCGACGGGGATGTCGGTCATTCCTGGTCCGACCGCTCCAGCGCGGTCTCCAATCGTTGGACCTTCGCGTCCAGCTCGCCGGTGTAACCCGGGCGGATGTCGGCCTTCAGCACGAGCGACACGCGGGAGCCGAACGGCATCACCGCCTCGGTCGCCCGTTTCACGACATCCATCACCTCGTCCCACTCCCCCTCGAGCTCGGTGAACATCGAGGTGGTGCGATGGGGCAGCCCGGAATCGCGGACCACCCGGACCGCGGCGGCGACGGCATCGTGGACCGAGCCGTCCGAACGGCCCGTCCCGCTGGGGGCGATGGAGAAGGCGATCAGCATGTTCCGACGCTACCGCGCCGCGGTCGGGCGCACACCCTGGTGCACGCGCGTCCGTGCCGTCCGCGGACGCACCGGCACCCGCGCCAGCCGCACCACGGTCCACACGAACAGGACCAGGACCAGGGCGTTCCGGGCGGTCAGCAGCGCCGCCGGCAACGGCTGCGCGGCCAGCAGCCCGCCGTAGGTCAGCGGGTAGACCGCCTGGGTGAGCACCGCGATCGCCAGGGCCAGGGCGGCCGGTGCCCGCCAGTAGCGACGGCGGATGGCCAGCCCGACCACGAGCGGAACCGCGATCCAGGTGAGGTACTGGGGCGAGCCGACCTTGTTGAACAGGATGAACGCCGTCACCAGGCCCAGCGCCAGGGTCGGGAAGAGGGCGACGAAGGATGCTCCGCGCCACGCCTGCACGGCGCCCAGTGCCGCGACCACCACGATGGCGAGCAGCAGCAGCGGGGTCATCAGCGCGATCACGACATCGACATTCGGACCGGTCACCTGGAACGTCAGCATGTCGGGGTCGTAGTAGATGAACGAGCCGTCGATCCCGGCCACGGCCCGCCACAGGTAGACGGTGCTCACCGGCGCCTCCAGCTGCAGCCCGCGACCGGTCTGGTCGCCGATGAACCCGAACGCGTAGCGCGCCCCGCCGGCGGCGATCACCGTGACCAGGGTGAGCGCGCTGACCACCACGGCTCCCCCGATCACCGCCGCGCGACGCCGCACCGCGATGACCGCGGCCGCCAGCAGCGCCGCCGGCCACACCTTGATCCAGGTGGCGACCGCCAGCAGCACCGAGCCCAGCCAGGGCCGACCGACCAGCCACAGGCATCCGGCGATCGCCAGCGGCACCGTGATCGCGTCGATGCGGTACAGCCCGACCGGACCGAGCAGGAGGATGGACGCGAGCCAGAACGCCGCCGCCGCGGTGCGCCCTCGGGAGTGTCCCTTGCCCAGCAGCATCCCGAACGCGAGCGCGTTGCACAGCGTCACCAGGATCACCCAGCCGACGACGTAGCCGAAGATCCAGCCGAACCCGTGCGCGAGCACCATGGGCACCAGTGCCAGCTGCGGGTACACCCACGGCTCGGTGATCCCGACGATTCCGCTGCCGGCGAGCGCCTTCAGCGACCACGGCTCATAGACCAGGTAGACGTCGCCCATCGGCTGGTTCGGCAGCACGAAGCCGAGGACCGCGACCAGCAGATGCACGAGGACGAACGCGATCCACATCCCCGCCCGCCTCGACACCCTGACATCCTAAGCGGGCGCGGCGATCATCCCCCTGACCGGGCCGGGGCGGATGTCGGGGCCGAATGCGATGCCAGCAGCGCCGCGATCACCGGCGGGACCGCATCGGCGACATCCAGTGCCGTCAGCGGACCGGGCGCGTCGCCCCCGCGGCGCCGCGCGGCGCGGAGCCCCGCCTGCCCGTGCACCCACGCGGCCGTCGCGGCCAGCGCGCCGAGGGCCTCGGCATCCAGTCCCGCGCCGTCCGCCTCGGCCTGCGCCTGCGCGGACGCGACGAGCGCACCGAGCACGCCGGCCAGCACGTCGCCGGTGCCGGCGGTGGCCAGCCAGGGCGTGGCCGCGTCGACCCGGGCCGTCCAGCCCGACGGGGTGGCCACGATCGTCACCGAGCCCTTCAGCAGCACGGTCGCGCCGAGGGTCGCGGCGGTCTGACGAGCGGATGCTGCACGCCCGGCATCGTCGTCCGGCTGGTCGCCGGGCAGCCCGAGCCGGGCCCGCAGGGCTGCGTGCTCGCGCGCGTGCGGGGTGAGCACGCACGGCGCGCCGGCCTGGTCCACCAGGTCCAGGGCGCCGGCGTCCACGACCACCGGCACGGCGCCGGCCAGTACGTGCCGCAGCGCCGCGGTCTGCTCCGGCGGGCGGGATGCGGCATCCGTCCCGGACCCGACCACCCACGCCTGCACCCGCCCGTCCGCCGTCACCGTCTCGGGCCTCCGTGCCAGGACCAGTTCGGTGGGCCGGAGGTCGCCGAGGTAGCGGACCATGCCGGTCCCGGTGCGCCAGGCCGCCTCGACGCCGAGCACCGCCGCGCCGGGGTACCGGTCCGATCCGGTGCGGATTCCGACCACTCCCCGGGAATACTTGTCATCGGCGGCGGTTGGGCCCGTCAGGGCACCGGCCGCATCGGCAGCCGTCCACGACACCGCCGCCTCGACCATGCCGCCACCCTATCCCGCACCGCCCATCCCGCACGGAGTCCCGCGAATGAGCATCCTCTTCACTCCCCTGACCATCCGCGACGTGACCGTGCGCAACCGGCTGTGGGTCTCGCCGATGTGCCAGTACAGCGCCGTGGACGGGATGCCGCAGGAGTGGCATCACACCCACCTCGCGCAGTTCGCATCCGGCGGGGCGGGCCTGGTCATGGCCGAGGCCACCGCCGTCGTGCCCGAGGGGCGGATCTCACCCGACGACACCGGGCTGTGGAACGACGCGCAGCGGGATGCCTGGGCGCCGATCGTGGCCGCGCTGCACGCCCGCGGTGCGGTGGCCGGCGTGCAGCTGGCCCACGCCGGGCGCAAGGCGTCCACGTGGGCGCCGTTCGCGCCGCAGTCCGGCTCGGTGCCGGTCGCCGACGGCGGATGGCCCACCGTCGCCCCGTCGCCGGTGGCGTTCGAGGGGCTGGCCGCGCCGGCCGCGCTGGATCAGGCCGGGATCGACCGGGTGGTCGACGGCTTCGCCGCCGCCGCGGTGCGGGCACGCCAGGCGGGATTCGACCTGGTCGAGCTGCACGGCGCGCACGGCTACCTGCTGCACCAGTTCCTCTCGCCGCTGTCCAACCGTCGCGACGATGACTACGGCGGAGACCTGCGCGGCCGCGCGCGGCTGCTGCTGCGGATCGTGGATGCCGTGGGCCGGGCGGTGCCGGAGCTGCCGATCCTGGTGCGGCTGTCGGCGACGGACTGGGCCGACGGCGGCTGGGATCTCGCCCAGACCACGACGGTCGCGCGCTGGGCGGCCGAGCACGGGGCCGACCTGTTCGACGTCTCCAGCGGCGGCCTGGTCGCGCACCAGCGCATCACGACCGGACCCGGCTATCAGGTCGGATTCGCGGCGCACGTGCGCCGCGAGGCGGGCGTGCCGGTCAGCGCAGTGGGGCTGATCGAGGGCGCCGCCCATGCCGAGCAGATCGTGGCGGACGGCTCGGCGGACGCGGTGATGGCCGCGCGGGAGTGGCTGCGCGACCCGCACTTCGCCCTGCGGGCCAGCACCGAGCTGGGCGAGACGATCGACTACTGGCCGGCGCAGTATCTGCGGGCGCGGCCGCGGCCGGCCTGAGGCCGGGCGCATCACCGGGGCGGCTGCGCCGGGCCTGAGGGCCGGGCCGGTCAGCGCCCGTTGCCGCGATGACTGCGGCGCGTGGCATCCTGCACCTCGCCGATCAGCTCCTCGATCACGTCCTCGAGGAACAGGACGCCGACGGTGTTCCCTTCCGCGTCCCGCACCTGGGCGAGATGCCGGCCGGCGCGCCGCATGAGGGCGAGGGCGTCCTCGAGGTCGGTGGTGGCCAGCACCGGCACCATGTGGTGGATGCGCTTGGCCGGAATCGGGCGGTCCACGTCGGCGGGGGCATCCGGATTCTCCGCCGCGGCCAGCACGTCCTTCAGATGCACGTACCCGACCGGCTCGCCCGTCTCGTCCACGATCACGTAGCGCGAGAAGCCGTGCTGGGCGACGGCGCGCTCGATCGCGGCCGGGGTCGTGGTGCGCGGCAGCGTGACCAGATCCGGAAGCGGGACCGCCGTGTCGGCGGCCTTCTTGTCGGTGAACTCGACGACCGCGGCGACCGTGCCGGAGGCATCCTCCAGCACCCCCTCGATCCGCGACCGGTTCACGATGGTGGCCACCTCGTCCAGCGTGAAGGTCGACGCCGCCTCGTCCTTCGGCTCGACCCGGAACAGGCGCACGACCGCGTTGGCCATCCAGTTCAGCACGACGATCACCGGGTGGAACACCTTCGAGACCCAGACCAGCGGCGTCGCCAGCAGGAGCACCGCCCGGTCGGGCAGCGAGAACGCCAGGTTCTTCGGCACCATCTCGCCGAACACGACGTGCAGGTACGACACCAGCACCAGTGTGATCACGAACGCGATGACGTCGACGGTCGCCTCGGCCGCCCCGGTCAGTCCCAGCGGCGCCGCCAGCAGGTGGTGGATCGCCGGCTCGGACACGTTCAGGATCAGCAGCGAGCAGATCGTGATGCCCAGTTGGGTGGTCGCCAGCATCAGGGTGGCGTGCTCCATCGCGAACAGCGCCGTCTTGGCCGCACGCGACCCGGCCTCGGCGAGCGGCTCGATCTGCGAGCGGCGCGCGGTGATGACGGCGAACTCCGCGCCGACGAAGAACGCGTTGAACAACAGCAGGATCACCAGCCATGCGATTCCGGCCCAGTCGCTCATCGGCGCTCACCGTCCTCGGACTCGGCGGGGTGCGGAGCCGGGGTGAACGTGACCCGTTCGATGCGCCGGCGGTCCATCCGGGCGACGCTCAGCGTGCCGTCCTCGATCTCGACCTCGTCCCCGGGCCGGGGCACCCGCTCGAGCACGCTCATGATGTAACCGCCGACGGTGTCGTACACGTCGCCGACGGGCACGCGCACCCCGGCGCGGTCCTCGAGCTCGTCGGGGCGCCAGTCCGCGGGGAACGTGACGGTCTCTCCGCCGCGCACGATCTCGGCGCGACGGCGGTCGTGCTCGTCCAGCACCTCGCCGACGATCTCCTCGACGAGGTCCTCGAGGGTGACGATCCCGGCAGTCCCGCCGTACTCGTCCATCACGATCGCCAGCTGGTATCCGCGCGAGCGCAGCTCGGCCAGCAGGCTGTCCAGGTGCACCGCCTCGGGCACCCGCAGCGGCTCCGACGCGAGCGCGGCGGCCGGGACATCCCCCCGACGTTCGGCGGGCACGCTGACGGCGGCCTTCAGGTGCACGATGCCGACGATGTCGTCCATCGACTCGTCGTACACCGGGAAGCGGCTGTGCCCGGTGCGACGGGCGAGCTGGATGACCTCGTCGGCGGAGTCGTCCGCGGCCAGCGCATGCATGCTGGGCCGGGGGGTCATCACGTCCGCCGCGGTCAGCCGCGAGAAGGTGAGGCTGCGATCCAGCAGGGATGCCGTGTCCTGCTCGAGCACGCCGGCGCTGGCCGAGCGGCGGACCAGGCTGGACAGCTCGGACGCGGTGCGGGCGCCGGACAGCTCCTCCTTGGGCTCGACGCCCATCGCGCGCAGCACCCCGTTGGCCGAGCCGTTGAGCGCGGCCACGGCCGGCCGGAACACGGCGGTGAATGCGACCTGGAACGGCAGCACCAGCTTGGCGGTCTGCCGGGGCAGGGCCAGGGCGAAGTTCTTCGGGACCAGCTCGCCCAGGATCATCGACAGGATCGTGGCGATCGCGACGCCGATGATCGCGGCGATCGGCCCGGCGGCGGCGACCGGCACACCCCACGCGGCGAACACCGGACGCAGCAGGTTCGAGATCGCCGGCTCCATCATGTAACCGGTCAGCAGCGTGGTCAGCGTGATGCCCAGCTGGGCGCTGGACAGATGCGTCGAGGTCTTCTTCAGCGCGCCGATCGTGATCTGCAGACGGGTCTCGCCGCGATCCTGACGCGCCTCGAGGTCGGCCCGGTCCAGATTCACGAGGGCGAACTCGCTGGCCACGAACAGGCCGGTCCCGATTGTCAACAGGAGCCCCACGCCCAGCATGACGTAGTCCATCACGCGTCACCCCCGTTCGCAGGGGCAGGTTCGTGGGGCGTGGGTCTGCGACTCGGCGGGTCGTCCATCGTGCGGAACAGTCTACGACAGCCGCTGGCCGGCGCTGCGCGCGGGGCGGGTGTGTGCGCCGAGGCGGGCGGTGTGCGCCGCGCGGGGCCGTGTGCGCCGCGCGGGGGCGGTGTGCGCCGCGGGGGGGCTGCGCCCGGCGGGGTCGGTGTGCGCCGCGCGACCACTCGCGCTCCCCACCCGCGCTTGCGACTCGCGCTACCGAAATCAGCATCCGCGCCCGAAAGAAACCCCCGCGCAAGCAGAAAACGACAGCGCGACCCAGAGAGGCGCGGCCAGACCCCCGCGCAAACAGAAAACGAAAGCGCGACCCAGGGGGCACCGCCAGAAGACCCGCGCACGCGGAAGACGACAGCGCACGCGGAAATCGACAGCGCGGATGCCGCGACCAGCCCCGCGCACGAAGCCCTCACGACTCGCGCTACCGAAATCAGCATCCGCGCCCGAAAGAAACACCCGCGCAAGCGGAAAACGACAGCGCGGCCCGGGGAGGCGCGGCCAGACCCACGCGCAAGCAGAAGACGATCGCGCCGGGGCGGCGCCGTCTCCTCCCCAGACAGTCCAATCCGGAAGCAACCGTGCTCCCTTCCCCAGATCGCGTCGCTCAGCCTCGGACGTCCCCGCCGATGCGGCACAGTCGAGACATGACCGTTCGCACCGCCGCCGACCTGCTGATCGTCCGCCGCCGGGACCGCCCGCTGGAACTCATCGATGACACGGCCCTGCGGCGCGCGATCGAGTCCCGTGAATGGATCCGGATCACGGCCGGCGCGTATGCCAGGGCCGACGACTGGAACGGCCTGAAGCCGATCGAGCAGCATGCCGCCCGCGTCCACGAGGTGGTGCGTCGGCTCGTCAAGCCCGCCGCTGTCTCGCATCTCGCCGCGGCCGCGGTGCATGGCATCGACGTCCTCGGCATGTGGCCGCGCCGAGTGGATGTCACGACCCGGCGCACCACGGGAGGCCGCTCCGGCGGGGCGGTGCGGCGACACGCGCTCGGCCTGGACGACGTCGAACGCACGCCGTTCGGCGCACACGAGATCACCAGCGCAGCCCAGACCGCGCTCGATCTCGCCCGGTACCTTCCGTTCATCCGCGCGGTCAGCGCCGTGGATCAGGCGATCTGGCTCAACCGACCCGGCGGACCGCTGACCACCATCGCGGAGATTCTCGCCCTGCTCGACCGCAGCGAACCCCGTCGCGGCGACGCGCGAGCCCGGCGCGTCATCGAGTTCGCCAACCCGCTGGCCGCGAACGTCCGCGAATCGCAGAGCCGCGTCGTCATCGCGCAGCTCGGATTCCCGACGCCACGGCTGCAGGAGCGGCGAACGCTGCCGAGCGGTCGCCTCGTGTTCGGCGACTTCTACTTCCCCGACGCCGATCACTGGGGCGAAGTCGACGGGCGAGGAAAGTACTTGAGCCCCGAGTTCGGAGTGGATCGGAATCCCGCCGCGATCGTGATCGACGAGAAGAACCGCGAGAACGAGATCCGCCGCGAGGTGCGCGGCTTCTCCCGCTGGGAGGCGAAGGATGCCGACGACCCGCGACGACTGTGGGACATCCTGACCGGCGACGGCCTGCCCTGCGCCAAGCCGCGCCCGTAGTCGTCGATGGTCCGGCTATCGAACGCGCCGGCGGCGAGCGCTCGCGCTACCGAAATCAGCATCCGCGCCCGAAAGAAACGACAGCGCAAGCAGAAAACGACCGCGCGACCCGGATGCTTCCGCCAAAACGACAGCACAAGCGGGAAACGACAGCGCGGACGCCGGAGTGAAGCGCCCCGCGAGGTCCGGCGACTCGCGCTACCGAAATCAGCATCCGCGCCCGAAAGAAGCGACAGCGCAAGCAGAAGACGACAGCGCGACCCGGGCGCCGCCGCCAAAACGACAGCGCAAGCGGGAAACGACAGCGCGGACGCCGGAGTGAAGCGCCCCGCGAGGTCCGACCGACTCGCGCTACCGAAATCAGCATCCGCGCCCGAAAGAAACGACAGCGCAAGCAGAAAACGACCGCGCGACCCGGACGCCGCCGCCAAAACGACAGCGCAAGCGGGAAACGACAGCGCGGACGCCGGGTCCGCCCGCCTCACAAGCGCCCAGCCGACTCGCGCTACCGAAATCAGCATCCGCGCCCGAAAGAAACGACAGCGCAAGCGGGAAACGACCGCGCTACCCGGACGCCGCCGCCAAGACGACAGCGTAAGCGGGAAACGACAGCGCGGACGCCGGGATCCCGCCTACCAGCTGACCGGCAGAGCCTTGCCCTCGTCGTACCCGGCGGCGGACTGCAGGCCGACGCGGGCGCGGTCCTGGAACTCCGCGACACTGCGGGCGCCCGCGTAGGTGAACGACGACCGGACGCCGGCGGTGATCATGTCGATCAGGTCCTCCACGCCCGGGCGCAGCGGGTCCAGATAGATGCGCGACGACGAGATGCCCTCGGCGAACAGCTCCTTGCGCGCCAGCTCGTACGCGTCCAGCCGGCCGAACCGCTCGTGCACGGCCTTGGTCGAGGCCATCCCCCACGACTCCTTGTACACGCGGCCGTCGAGGTCGGCCAGCAGCTCGCCGGGCGCCTCCACAGTGCCGGCGAACCACGAGCCGATCATGACGGATGCCGCGCCCGCCGCGAGCGCGAGCGCCACGTCGCGCGGGTAGCGCACGCCGCCGTCCGCCCACACGTGGGCGCCCATCAGGTGCGCCGCCTGCGCGGTCTCGAGCACCGCCGAGAACTGGGGACGGCCGACCGCCGTCATCATCCGCGTCGTGCACATCGCACCCGGACCGACGCCCACCTTGACGATCGACGCTCCGGACACGACGAGGTCGTGCACCCCCTCGGCGGTCACGACGTTGCCCGCGACCAGCGGCAGGTCCAGCCCGAGATCGGCGACCGTCCGCAGCGCCTGCAGCATGCCGTCCTGGTGTCCGTGCGCGGTGTCGACCACCAGGGCGTCCACCCCGGCCGCCGCCAGCGCCTGCGCCTTGGCCGCCACGTCGCCGTTGATGCCGATCGCCGCCGCGACGATGAGTCGGCCGTCGGCGTCCACGCCCGGTCGATACACCGTGCTGCGCAGCGCGCTGCGACGCGACAGCGTGCCGACCAGCATGCCGTGACGCAGCACGCAGACGGTCTCGGCCGCGCTGTCCACGATCAGGTCGAACGCATGCCGGGCATCGGTCACGTCGTCGGCGTCGATCGCCGTGGGCCGCGCGTGCACGAGATCGCCGAGCCGTGCGTCCGGCAGGGCCGTGCCCAGCCGCCCCGCCGAGACCACGCCGTGCACGTCGTCGATCGTCATCTGCTCGCCGGGGGCATCCGAGACGACGATGCCGTAGCCCTCCAGCGGCGGCAGGATGCGGGCCGCGGCCGAGACCGTCGTGTGCGAGGGCAGCACGATCGGCGTGTCCCACGGCACCGGCTGGGCCTTCACCCAGCGGATCGCGGCATCCAGCTCCTGCAGCGGCATGTCCTGCGGGAGCACGCCGAGCCCGCCCCGGCGGGCCAGCGTGGCGGCCAGCCGTGCGCCGGTGACGGAGTTCATATTGGCCGACACGAGCGGAATCGTCGCCCCGGTCCCGTCGCCCGGTGACAGGTCCACGTCGAGCCGGGAACGCACGTCCGAGTGGCGCGGCACCAGGAACACGTCGGAATACGTCAGATCGACCGCGGGCTGCTCGCCGTAGAACTCCATGACGTCAAGGGTAACGATTCCTTCCGGAGCGGAAAGTGATGCCGAATCGTGCCTTCGACGCGCGCCGCGCGCCAAGCCTGTGCCCAGGTGTCTGGACTAGGCTTGACCGTCATGCGGCAGGGCCCTCGGAGGGCCTCGTATGACCCACATTCTCAGCGAGGAAAGCAGGCGAACGGACGTGTCGAGCCAGGTCAGCGGCGTCGGGACTTCAAGCGAAGGAGAGTTCGGGGCCAATGAATGGCTCGTGGACGAACTCTACGAGCAGTTCACGAAGGACAGGAACTCGGTCGACAAGGCGTGGTGGCCGATTCTCGAGGCCTACCACCCCGTCGACACCAGCGCACCCAGCGGCACCGGCGACACGGCCACCACGGCCCCCGCGGTGACCAGTCCGTCCGCCGACGCCCACCCGGTCACGGCGCCCGTGCCCGTGATCGGCGCCAAGCCGGTGGCGCGCACCACCGCCAAGCCCGCCGCGCCCCAGCCGGTGCCGGCCCAGGCCCCGAAGGTGAAGCCCACCAACGGAGAGGCCGCCGAGCACGAGGCCGACGAGGATGTCGTGACCCCGCTGCGCGGGATGTCCAAGACGCTCGCGGCCAACATGGACCAGTCGCTGACCGTCCCGACCGCGACCAGCGTCCGCACGATCCCGGCCAAGCTCATGATCGACAACCGGATCGTGATCAACAACCACATGGCGCGCACCCGCGGCGGCAAGGTGAGCTTCACCCATCTGATCGGCTGGGCGCTGATCCAGACGCTCAAGGAGTTCCCGAGCCAGAACGTGTTCTACGCCGAGGTCGAGGGCAAGCCCTCGGTCGTCGCGCCCGTGCACGTGAACCTCGGCATCGCGATCGACCTGCCCAAGCCCGACGGCACCCGTGCGCTGCTCGTGCCGAGCATCAAGCGCGCCGAGACCCTGACGTTCAACGAGTTCCTCGCCTCGTACGAGGATCTGATCAAGCGCGCCCGGGCGAACAAGCTCACGGCCGCCGACTTCGCCGGCACCACGGTGTCGCTGACCAACCCGGGCGGAATCGGCACCGTGCACTCCGTGCCCCGGCTGATGAAGGGCCAGGGCTGCATCATCGGCGCCGGCGCCCTCGAGTACCCGGCGGAGTTCCAGGGCTCCAGCGCGAAGACCCTGAACGAACTGGGCATCGGCAAGACGATCACGCTGACCAGCACCTACGACCACCGCGTCATCCAGGGCGCCGGCTCGGGCGAGTTCCTGAAGAAGGTGCACGAGCTGCTGGCCGGCGAGCGCGGCTTCTACGACGACATCTTCGCGGCGCTGCGGATCCCCTACGCGCCGATCCGGTGGGCGCAGGACATCAAGGTCGACGTCGCCGAGCGCGTGGACAAGACGGCGCGCGTCCAGGAGCTGATCAACTCGTACCGGGTCCGCGGACACCTGATGGCCGACACCGATCCCCTGCAGTACGTGCAGCGGACGCACCCGGACCTGGAGATCGAGACCCACGGGCTGACCTTCTGGGACCTCGACCGCGAATTCGTGACCGGCGGCTTCGGCGGCAAGCGGCAGATGAAGCTGCGCGACATCCTCGGCGTCCTGCGCGACTCGTACTGCCGCACCATCGGCATCGAGTACATGCACATCCAGGACCCGACCCAGCGCAAGTGGTTCCAGGACAACATGGAGGTCAAGTACCAGAAGCCGGGCCACGACGAGCAGCTGCGCATTCTCGGCAAGCTGAACCAGGCTGAGGCGTTCGAGACGTTCCTGCAGACCAAGTACGTGGGCCAGAAGCGGTTCAGCCTGGAGGGCGGCGAATCGCTGATCCCCCTGCTCGACCAGATCCTGCAGGGTGCGGCCACGACCGGCATGGACGGCGCCGCCATCGGCATGGCCCACCGCGGCCGGCTGAACGTGCTCAGCAACATCGCCGGCAAGACGTACGGCCAGGTGTTCCGCGAGTTCGAGGGGTCGGTCGCGATCGGCAACAAGAGCGGCTCGGGCGACGTGAAGTACCACCTCGGCATGGACGGCACGTTCGTGGCCGACGGCGGCGAGCAGCTGCCCATCCACCTGGCCGCCAACCCGTCCCACCTGGAGACGGTGGACGGCGTGGTCGAGGGGATCGTGCGGGCCAAGCAGGACCGCAAGCCGATGGGCTCGTTCACCTACCTGCCGATCATCGTGCACGGCGACGCCGCGTTCGCCGGCCAGGGCGTGGTGGTCGAGACGCTGCAGATGTCGCAGCTGCGCGGCTACCGCACCGGCGGCACCATCCACGTGGTGGTCAACAACCAGGTCGGCTTCACCACGCTGCCCAACGACGGCTTCACCTCGGTGTATGCCACGGATGTCGCCAAGACGATCCAGGCTCCCATCCTGCACGTGAACGGCGACGACCCCGAGGCCGTGGTGCACGTGGCCGAGGTCGCGTTCCGCTACCGCCAGCAGTTCCACCGCGACATCGTCGTGGACATCGTCTGCTACCGCCGCCGCGGGCACAACGAGGGCGACGACCCGTCGATGACGCAGCCGCTGATGACCAACCTGATCGAGGCGAAGCGCTCCGTGCGCCGGCTGTACACCGAGTCGCTGGTCGGTCGCGGCGACATCACCGAGGACGAGTACGAGACCGCGAAGAAGGACTTCCAGGACCGCCTCGAGATCGCCTTCGCCGAGACGCATGCGGCCGAGACCGGGACCTCGCCCGTCGTGCATCAGGATGCCTCGGGCACGGCCGCGTTCACGGGTGAGCCCGAGACGACCGGTGTCACCCGCGAGGTGATCGAGTCGATCGGCGACGCGTTCGTGAACAAGCCCGAGGGCTTCACCGTGCATCCCAAGCTCGACAAGCTGCTGGACAAGCGGCGCGAGATGACCCGCAGCGGGGGCATCGACTGGGGCTGGGGCGAGCTGCTCGCGTTCGGGTCGCTGCTGCTGGAGGGCACCGCCGTCCGGCTGGCCGGTCAGGACTCCCAGCGCGGCACGTTCGTGCAGCGGCACTCGGTGCTGCACGACCGCCAGAACGGGCAGGAGTGGATCCCGCTGACGAACCTGTCGGCGAACCAGGGGCGCTTCTGGGTATACAACTCGCTGCTCAGCGAATACGCGGCGATGGCGTTCGAGTACGGCTACTCGGTCGAGCGGCCGGACGCCCTGGTGCTGTGGGAGGCGCAGTTCGGCGACTTCGGCAACGGCGCCCAGTCCGTGGTCGACGAGTTCATCTCGTCTGCCGAGCAGAAGTGGGGCCAGCAGTCGGGCGTCGTGCTGCTGCTGCCGCACGGGTACGAGGGTCAGGGACCCGACCACTCGTCGGCCCGGATCGAGCGGTACCTGCAGCTGTGCGCGCAGAGCAACATGACCGTCGCCCGGCCTTCGACCCCGGCATCCTATTTCCACCTGCTGCGCCGGCACGCGTACGCGCTGCCGCGTCGTCCGCTCGTGGTCTTCACGCCGAAGGCGATGCTGCGTCTGCGCGGGGCGACCAGTCAGGTCGAGGACTTCCTCAGCGGGAAGTTCGAGCCGGTGCTGGACGACGACCGCGGTGCGGACAAGGCCGGGGTCAAGCGCGTGCTGCTGCACGCCGGCAAGATCCACTGGGATCTGCGCGCCGAGCTGGAGAAGAACCCGAACCCCGAGATCGCGCTGGTCCGTCTGGAGCAGTACTACCCGGCCCCGATCGACGAGCTGAACACCGCGCTCGCGCAGTACCCGGACGCCGAGCTGGTATGGGTGCAGGACGAGCCGGAGAACCAGGGCGCGTGGCCGTTCATCGCCCTCGAGATCGCCGAACACCTGGGCGGGCGCCCGGTGCGCCGCATCTCGCGGGCGGCGGCGGCGTCGCCGGCCACCGGTTCGCCGAAGGTGCACGCGGCCGAGGCCGCCGCCATCCTCGAGCAGGCGCTCACGCTGTAGCCCGGGTCAGGCAGGCGTCACGCCCGCGCGGTCGAAGGCGGATGCCGCGGCCGACGCGGACCCGTCGCGGTCGGCCGTCACCAGCCCGAGCCGGGTGCGCCGATCCAGCAGGTCGTCGACGGTGAGCGCGCCTTCCACCGCGACGCCCCAGACCAGCTCCTGCGCGGTGACGCCGCGGGCGGCGTCCGGCCCGGCCGCCAGCCCGGCGGCGAACGGCGCCTCGGCACCGTAGCGGCGCACGAACCGCGCGGGCGCGGTCAGCTCGCCGATCCGAGCGCGCGGCCACGCCCCCACCAGCGAAAGCCGCGCCGTGCGGCACGGCCGGTCGTCGGGATCCTGCGCGAACCGGCGGCGCAGCGCGGCATCCACCCCGTCCTGCGCCATCCGGCGATAGGTCGTGAGCTTGCCGCCGACCACCGACAGCACACCGTCCGCCGACTCGACCACCGCGTGCCGACGCGACAGATCGCTGGTCTGCTCGCCGCCGGGCCCGTCGGTCAGCAGCGGCCGGAGGCCGGCGAAGGTGCCGATCACGTCGGTGCGGGTCAGCGGCCGCGCCAGCATGCCGTTGATCGTGGCCAGCAGCATGTCGATCTCGGCATCCGTCGCCACAGGCACGTCCGGGATCGGTCCGGGCGCCGGCACGTCGGTCAACCCGATGTAGGCACGACCGTGCGGGGCGGGCACGGTGAACACGAAGCGGCTGGACGAGCCGGGCACCGGGGCGGTCAACGAGACGTCGGAGCCGCCCAGCCGCCCGGTCTCGACGATCAGATGCGTGCCGCGGCTGGGCATCAGGTGCACGTCGGGGTCGATGCCGCCCGCCCACACGCCGACGGCCGAGACCACCGCCCGCGCCCGCACGACCAGCTCGTCGCCGCTGAGCTCGTCACGCAGCACGGCGCCGTCGCCGGTCACCCGCTGCGCGCGCGTGCGGGTGAGGACGGATGCCCCGTACCCGGCCGCGGTGCGTGCGACGGCCACCACCAGGCGGGCATCGTCGAACAGCTGCCCGTCCCAGCCGAGCACGCCGCCATGCAGCCCCTCCTGCCGCACGGCGGGGGCGCGCCGCACGAGCTCGGCCGGACCGATCAGTGCCGGGGCGTGCAGCACGCGGCCGGGGGTGCCCGCCACGCGCCGCAGTCCGTCCCCCAGCCCGTACCCGAGTCCGATATATGCCCCGCGGGCGATATACCCGGATCCGTGCAGTGGCGTCAGCTGTGCGAGCGGACGGGTCAGGTGCGGCGCGATGCGCGTCATCAGCAGGTGGCGCTCCGCGGCGCTCTCGTAGGCGATGCCGAACTGGCCTGTCGCCAGGTAGCGCAGGCCGCCGTGCACGAGCTTGGAGCTGAACCGGCTGGTGCCGTACGCGAGGTCGTGCGCCTCCACGAGCACGGTGCGCAGGCCGCGGGATGCCGCATCCAGCGCGATGCCGGCGCCGGTGATGCCGCCGCCGATCACCAGCACGTCGACCTGCGGACGGTCGCCGAGGGCGGCCAGCTCACGGCGGCGCCGGGCGGCGTTCAGCGCCGTCGGCTGCGGGAACCGCCCGAGGATCGTCACCCCGCCCGCCCCGCCCCGGCTCGCCCCAGATCGCCGTGCCCGAGGTAGCCGCCCAGCGCGTCAGCGAGCTCGCGGCGCCAGGCCGCGGCATCCACCCACTCGGCCACCAGCGGTGCCGACACCACGGCGGACTGGGTGATCAGCAGCACCATCGCCGCCTGTGCGGCGGCGTCCCCTGCCCGCACGAATCCGGCCCGCTGCCCGGACTCCAGCCGCCCGCGCACCTCGGCGTGGATCTGCCGCTGGCTGGTGCCCAGCCTCTCGAACGTGTACCGGGCCAGCAGCTCGGGGTCGCTCTCGCGCAGCCGCGCCAGCAGCGGCATCCGGCGGATGCGGTCGGCGGTGTCCACCAGCATCCCGACCAGGTGCTCCAGATCGGCCGGCGCTCCCGGCGGCGGCAGAACGGCCACCAGCTCGCGCGTGATCAGAGCGGCCAGGAGTGCGGGCACGTCCGGCCAGTACCGGTAGAGGGTCTGACGCGAGACCGCGGCGCGACGGGCGATGTCCGACGCCGTGGTGCGCCGGATGCCGTGCGCCCGCACCTCGTGCAGTGCGGCCTCGAGGATGACCGTCTGGGTATCGGCGTCGACCATGTGACAAATATACGTTCTATGTCATACTGTCGCCATGCCCTCGGATGAGGCGACGACGCCTGCCCCGCTCGCCGTTCCCGACCCGCAGCCGCCCCTGAGGTGGGACGCGTGGGGCGACGGGACGCACGAGACCGCTCTTCCGCCCGGCGCGCGTGCCATCGCCCGCGCCGTGCTGCGCGGGAGCCCGCATCCGGTTCGCCGCGGCGATCCGCCGGTGCTGCCGGCTTCGCGGCTGGGCGCCGACGACCTCGCGGCGCTGCGCACCGCCGCCGACATCACGGTCGACGACGAGCCGCGCGTGCGGCATCTGGGCGGCAAGAGCAGTCCCGATCTGCTGCGCCGCCGGCTCGGGATCGTGCAGGCCGCACCCGATGCGGTGGCCCGCCCGCGCTCGCACGACGAGGTGGCGGCGCTGCTGGCCGTGTGCGACGCCCGCCGCATCGCCGTCGTGCCGTTCGGCGGCGGGACCTCGGTGGTGGGCGGGGTCGAGCCGGACGGCGGGACGGATGCCGCGACCGGCCGCCGACGCCCGGTGGTCGCCGTCGACCTCGCCCGCACCGCCGCCCTGCTCGTGCTGGACGAGGTGTCGCTGCTGGCCACGTTCGGCGCCGGCACCACCGGCCCGCAGGCCGAGCAGCTGCTCGCCGCGCATGGGCTCACCCTCGGGCACTTCCCGCAGAGCTTCGAATTCGCCTCGCTCGGCGGGTATGCTGCGACGCGCTCCAGCGGGCAGGCCTCGCGCGGGTACGGCCGGTTCGACGACCTGGTGCACCGGCTGCGGGTGGCCGCCCCGGCCGGCGAGCTCGATCTCGGGCGCGCCCCGCGCAGCGCCGCCGGGCCCGATCTGCGCGAGCTGCTGCTGGGCTCGGAGGGCGCGTTCGGCGTGATCACCGAGGTCACCGTCCAGGTGCGGCCTCGTCCGGCGGCGACCGGCTACGGGGCCTGGACCTTCCCGGATTTCGCCTCCGGCGCCGAGGCGATCCGCACGCTCACCCAGCGCGGCATCCGTCCCACCGTCATCCGGCTCTCTGATGCGGTCGAGACGCGGGTGAACGCCGCCCTCGACGGGCATTTCACCCGCCTGCGCGGCTGCCTGGCCGTGGCCACGTTCGAGGCCGAGACCGAGACGGATGCCGCAGCCGCCCGCCTGCGCACGGCCGAGATCTGCGCGGCGCACGGGGGACGCGATCGCGGCGACGATCCGGCTCGCTCCTGGGAGCGCGGGCGGTTCTCCTCCCCCGGGCTGCGGGACGCGCTGATGGACATCGGCGTGCTCGCCGAGACGCTCGAGACCGCCACCACCTGGGCCGGGCTGCAGACGCTCAAGGACGCGGTCACGACGGCATTGGACGCCGCACTGTCCCGGCCGATCGTGATGTGCCACATCTCGCACGTCTACCCGGCCGGCGCGTCGCTGTACTTCACGGTCGTGGCCGCGCTCGGGCCGGATCCGCTGGGCCAGTGGCAGCGGGCCAAGGATGCGGCATCCCGCGCCATCGAGGACGCCGGCGGCACCATCACCCATCACCACGCCGTGGGGCGCGATCACCGCCCCTACCTGGTCGACGAGATCGGACCGCTCGGTGTGGACCTGCTGCGCGCCGCCAAGCGCACGCTCGATCCGCACGGGATCATGAATCCCGGCGTGCTGGTGGCCGTGAACGGCGACGCATGACGGTCGCGCTCCTGCTGAACCCGGCCGCCCGGGCCGGCACGGCATCCGAGGCGGCGGTGCGCGCCGCGGCACGGCTGCGGGCGCGCGGGGTGGCGGTGTCGATGGTCGCCGGCGGCTCGGCGGCCGAATCGACGGCGCTGCTGCGGATCGCCATCGACGCCGGCGCCGACGCGGTGCTGGTGGCCGGCGGGGACGGCACGGTCGCGCTCGCACTGCCCGAGCTGGCCGGCAGCGGCATCCCGCTGGGGATCCTGCCCGTCGGCACCGGCAACGACTTCGCCGGCGCCCTCGGCCTGGCCGAGGGGGACGTGGATGCCGCGGTCGACGCCGTCGTCGCGGGCCGCACGCGCACGATCGATCTCGCCCGGATCACCCGCGCCGATGGGGGCAGCACGCTGTTCGGCACCGTGCTGGCCAGCGGCCTGGACTCGCGGGTCAACGACCGCGCGAACCGGATGCGGTGGCCCCGCGGCTCGTCCCGCTACAACATCGCCCTGCTGATCGAGTTCCTCACGCTGCGCGGACTCCCGTTCGCGCTCGAACTCGAACAGGCCGATGGCACCGTGACCCGCCTCGACCAGGATCTGGTGCTCGTGGCGATCGGCAACGGGCCGAGCTACGGCGGCGGCATCCCGATCTGCCCGGACGCCGACCTCGCCGACGGCCTGCTCGAGGTGACCGTGGTCCACCCCGCCGGGCGCCTGCATCTGCTGCGCCTGCTGCCGCGGGTCTATCGCGGCACGCACACCGCGCTCGACGAGGTGTCGACGTACCGGGTGCGCAGCATCCGGCTGGACTCCCCCGGCGTGACCGCGTATGCCGACGGCGATCCGGTCGGGCCGCTCCCGGTGCGGGTGGATGCCGTCCCCGGCGCGCTGCGGGTGTTCACCACCTGACGGCGCGGGCACGACGTGACGTCGAACCGCCGGAGTGCAGACTCAGTGGGTGGCCTGCACCTCGCGCAGCCGCGACAGCACCTGCTCGCGCAGCTGCTCGGGTGCCGCCTCGGCGCACGAACGCGCCACCACCTCGGTGAGCGTGCGCGAGACGAGCGCCTCGTCGCGGCATCCCGGGCAGGTCTCCAGGTGGTCCCGGATGTCCGTCGCGGCGGTGCTGCACACCTCGTTGCGGAGGTACTCCTCGAGGTCCTTCCTGGCCTTCTCGCAGCCGCAGTCCGTCATTTCTTGCTCCCTGTTGCGGTGATCCCGCGTTCCTGTGCGTATTCGGCGAGCAGTTCACGAAGCAGGCGTCTGCCACGGTGCAGACGGCTCATGACCGTGCCGATCGGGGTCTTCATGATGTCGGCGATCTCCTGGTAGGCGAAGCCCTCGACGTCGGCGAGGTACACCGCCATCCGGAAATCCTCGGGGATCGACTGCAGCGCGTCCTTGACGACGCTGGCCGGCATGTGGTCGATGGCCTCGGCCTCGGCCGAGCGGGTGGTCCGCGCGGTCGTCGACTCCGCGCCGCCGAGCTGCCAGTCCTCGAGCTCGTCGATCGGGCTCTGGTACGGCTCGCGCTGCTTCTTGCGATACGTGTTGATGTAGGTGTTGGTGAGGATGCGGTACAGCCAGGCCTTCAGGTTCGTGCCCTGGGTGAACGTCTTCCAGGAGGCGAACGCCTTGACGAACGTCTCCTGCACCAGGTCGGCGGCATCCGCCGGATTGCGCGTCATGCGCATGGCCGCCGCATACAGCGGGTCCATGAAGGGGAGGGCCTGCTCCTCGAACTGGGTGCGCGCGTCTGAGGCGGCCTGTGACTGGTCCATCGCGGGCAAGTCTACGTGTGCGATCTCCGGCGCGATAGCGCGCTCCAGGGTGGCGATCATCCGGCTCCTCTCGGGGGTTCGTTAGGGTAGAACCCGATGACCGACCTCCGGTATTCCCCCGACACGTCCGGGCCCGCGCCGACCCCGGACGCGCCCTGGTGCGCGCCGCAGGCCTCCGGCCCGCTGGATGCCACCGTCAGTATCCCCGGCTCCAAGTCGCTGACCAATCGCGAGCTGGTGCTTTCCGCCCTGGCGGACGGCCCGAGCCGGCTGCGGGCACCGCTGCACTCGGATGACTCGGCCCGCATGATCGAGGCGCTGCGCGCCCTCGGCGTGGACATCGTCGCCGAACCCGGCGACGGCGAGTTCGGCGACGATCTGGTGATCACCCCGGTCACGCCGTTCCGCGGCACCGGCACGCTGGACTGCGGTCAGGCCGGCACCGTGATGCGCTTCGTCGCGCCGCTGGCGGGACTCGTGGCCGGCGACATCGAGCTCACCGCCGATGCCAGTGCGCTGCACCGGCCGATGGGTGCGATGATCAAGGCGCTGCGCGATCTGGGCGTGGACATCGACGACGGCGGGCACTGGGCGCTGCCGTTCACGGTCCGCGGGCGCGGGCAGATCCGCGGCGGCGAGGTGACGATCGACGCGAGCGCGTCCAGCCAGTTCGTCTCGGGCCTGCTGCTGGCGGCCACCCGGTTCGACGTCGGACTGCACCTCGTGCACGAGGGTGCCCGACTGCCCAGCATCCCCCACATCGACATGACCATCGAGGCCCTGGGCCGACGCGGCGTGCTGGTGGAGCGGCCCAGCCCCACCGAGTGGGTCGTCCCCGCCGGATCGATCCGGGGCAAGGACCTCCACGTCGAGCCCGACCTGTCCAATGCCGCGCCGTTCCTCGCGGCGGCCATGGCCGTCGGCGGACGTGTGTCGGTGTCGGGGTGGCCCGCGCATTCGACGCAGCCGGGGGCCATGCTCCCCGACATCCTCTCGCTCATGGGAGCGCGCACCCATCGCCGCGGCGGGGCGCTGCATGTCACGGCCGGCGAGCGCATCGCCGGCGTCGTCATCGACCTGTCGGCGGCCGGCGAGCTGGCCCCGACGCTGGTCGGGCTGGCCGCGCTGGCCGATGCGCCGACGACGATCCACGGCATCGGCCACATCCGGCAGCACGAGACCGACCGCTTGGCGGCCCTGGTGACGAACCTGCGGGCGCTCGGCGGCGAGGCCGACGAGCTCGAGGACGGCATCCGCATCGTGCCGCGGCCGCTGCACGGCGGGCTGTGGAAGGCCCACCACGACCACCGGATCGCCACCACCGGCGCCCTGATCGGCCTGGTCGTGCCCGGGGTGGAGGTCGACGACATCGGCACCACCGCCAAGACCATGCCGCAGTTCCCGCAGCTGTGGGCGCGGATGCTGGGCGACGAGTCGGGGGAATCCGCGGCATAGCCGCGCAGGCGCGATGAGCTGGCTCGACGGCGACGACGAGGACGACGACGAGGAGTTCGACGAGTCGGATGTCCGCGTCCGCCCGAACCCGAAGGCGAACCGGCCGCGCACCAAGCGCCGGCCCGAGCACGCCGACGCGATCACCGGCCAGGTCTGGGGGGTCGACCGCGGGCGATATCACGTGCTGGTCGAGGAGGACACGCCCACCGAGCACACGGTGCTGGCCAGTCGTGCGCGCGAACTGCGCAAGCAGCCCATCGTGACCGGCGACCGCGTGCGGCTGGTCGGCGACACGTCCGGCGACGAGGGGACGCTCGCGCGCATCGTCCGGATCGAGCCGCGCCGGACGCTGCTGCGACGCAGCGCCGACGACACCGATCAGGTCGAGCGGATCGTGGTGGCCAACGCCGACCAGATGCTGGTCGTGGTGGCCGCGGCCGACCCGGAGCCGCGCGAGCGGCTCGTCGACCGCTACCTGATCGCGGCGCTGGATGCCGGCATCCGCCCTCTTCTCGTGGTGACCAAGACCGATCTGGCCGACCCGACCGAGTTCCTGCGCCATTTCGAGGGCATCGACCTGACCGTCTTCCGGAGCCGGCGCGACCACATGCCGACCGACGAGATCGGCGCGGCGCTGGTCGGGCACGCCACCGTGTTCGTCGGGCACTCCGGCGTCGGCAAGTCGACGCTGGTCAACGCCCTCGTGCCGGAGGCCCGGCGTGCGACCGGGCACGTGAACGAGGTCACCGGGCGCGGGCGCCACACCTCGAGCTCGACGGTGTCGCTGCGGTATCGCGGGCCGGCGGGCGCCGGCTGGGTGATCGACACGCCGGGGGTGCGCTCGTTCGGCCTCGGGCACGTGAACCCCGACCACATCCTCGACGCGTTCACCGACCTCGCCGAGGCGGCGAAGGAGTGCCCGCGCGGGTGCACGCACCTGCCGGACGCGCCCGATTGCGCCATCATCGAGGCGGTGGAGTCGGGGCGCCTCGGCCCGACGGCCCCCGGCCGACTCGACTCCCTGCAGCGGCTCCTCGCCACCTTCGCCGATCGCTGACCCTCCCCTCCCGCCCCTCCCTCCCCTCCCGCCCCTCCCGCCCCTCCCGCCCCTCCCGCCGAGATTGTCCTCCATCCGCCGAGATTGTCCTCCGTCCGCCGAGATTGTCCTCCGTCCGCCGAGATTGTCCCGGACCCGGAGCACAACCTCGCGAGACCGAGCACAACCTCGCGAGACCGAGCACAACCTCGCGAGACCGAAGACAACCTCGCGGGACCAAGCACAACCTCGCGAGACCGAGCACAACCTCGCGAGACCGAAGACAACCTCGCGGGACCAAGCACAACCTCGCGGGAGCGAGCACAACCTCGCGGGACCGAAGACAACCTCGGCGGGAGGCGGAGACAACCTCGGCGGGAGGCGGAGGGCGGGGCGGCCGTAGGCTGGGGGTATGGCAGAGCTGAATCCCGGAGACCCCGCGCCCGACTTCACCCTCCCCGATCAGGACGGGAACCCGGTGTCGCTGCACGAGCTGCGCGGGCAGAAGGTCATCGTCTACTTCTACCCCGCGGCGATGACGCCCGGCTGCACCACCGAGGCGTGCGACTTCCGCGACAGCATCGGCTCGCTCCAGGGCGCCGGCTACACCGTGCTCGGCATCTCGCGCGACACCGAGGAGAAGCTGCGCGAGTTCCGCGAGCGCGACGGCCTCACCTTCCCGCTGCTCAGCGACCCCGACCACGCCGTGCACGACGCGTACGGCGCGTGGGGCAAGAAGATGACCTACGGCAAGGAGATCGAAGGCGTCCTGCGCTCGACATTCGTGATGGATGCCGAGGGCACGATCACGCTGGCTCAGTACAACGTGAAGGCCACCGGCCACGTCGCCCGCCTGCGCGCGGCGCTCGGCGTCGACTGAACCGAGCCCACGGCCCCGCGTCGAGCAGTCAGCGGCGCCCGTCCTCGTCGCGCTTGCGTTCGATCCCCGCGCGGCGCACCTCGAGGATCAGCGGCACCAGCCCCGCGACGCCGACGACGGCCAGCCCGAGCCCGATGAGCGGGTGGGCGTAGGCGCCGGTGACCGCGCCCAGAGCGACGGCCAGGACGAGCAGCTGCGCGACGATCCCGCCGCTGCGTCCCCAGGAGATGTCGCGCGCGGTGCCGACGGCGAACGCGGCGACCGCGGCCGCGCCGATGACGGTCAGCACGATCAGCGCGATCCCGCTCACGGCCGAGCCGGCATCGCCCGACATCAGCTCCAGCACCTGCCAGCCCGCCACGATCAGCAGGCCGAGTGCCTCCAGCGCCAGGACGATCGTCGCGATCCGCGCCGACGCGTTGGTTCGCATCCTCTGGTCTTCCTTCCGTCCGTGCCGCGGCAGCCCGCGCACTCGGCGAACTGCTAGCTTCCGGCGGGGAAGTCGTCAGAAAAAACCTTGATTCGACCGCAGGGCTGTGAAAGCATTGTTCACGTTGTGTGCTCCCACAGCGGCGTGGGGCGAGCACCGAGCTCGCACAGCTTCCAGGCTAGCGGAACCCGAATTCGCCCTGGATCGCGACCCGACACGACCAGACATCCCTCAGTCAAGGAGCACCCTGCAATGGATTGGCGCGACAAAGCCGCATGCCTCACCGTCGACCCCGAACTGTTCTTCCCGGTGGGCAACACCGGGCCGGCCGTCGATCAGATCGAGAAGGCCAAGGCGGTGTGCGCCCGTTGCACGGTCACCGAGATCTGCCTGCAGTACGCCCTTGAGACCGGACAGGACTCGGGCGTGTGGGGCGGCCTCTCCGAGGACGAGCGTCGCGCCCTGAAGCGCCGCGCGGCCCGCGCGCGCCGCGCGAGCTGACGCCGCCCGCCCGCCGACCCCCGGTCAGCAGACCGCGCGAGCCGGCACTCCTCAGCTGACGTCGCGCTCGATGTAGCGCAGCGGGATGTCGATGGTCACCTCGGTGCCCAGCCCCTCCAGCGTGTGCCAGTCGATCGATCCACTGAGCTCGCCCTGGATGAGGGTGCGCACGATCTGCGTGCCCAGCCCCTGGCCCACCTGTCCCTCGGGCAGGCCCACGCCGCTGTCGCGCACGCTCACCTCGAGTCGTTCGTCGTTCCGGCTGGCGTCGATCTCGACGACGCCCTCCTTGCCGGCCAGCCCGTGCTCGACGGCGTTGGTGACCAGCTCGGTCAGCGCCAGCGCCAGCGGCGTCGCGTACTCGCTCGGCAGCGTGCCGAACGTGCCGGTGGTGTGCGTGCGCGCCTGCGTGTTCGCGCCGGCGGCCACCTCGGCGACCAGCTTCAGCACCCGCTGGAACACGTCGTCGAAGTCGACGTTCTGCGCGAGCCCCTCCGAGAGCGTGTCGTGCACGACGGCGATCGCCGAGACCCGCCGCATCGCCTGGGTGAGGGCGTCCCGCGCCTCGTCCGAGTGCGTGCGTCGGGCCTGGATGCGCAGCAGCGACGCCACCGTCTGCAGGTTGTTCTTCACCCGGTGGTGGATCTCGCGGATCGTCGCGTCCTTGGTGATCAGCTCCTGCTCCTGGTGACGCATCTCGCTCACGTCGCGGCAGAGCACGATGGCCCCGATCCGGGTGCCGTGATCGCGCAGCGGGATGGCACGCAGCGAGACGGTCACGCCTCGGGCCTCCAGATCGGTGCGCCACGGCGCCCGGCCGGTGACCACGAGCGGCAGCGACTCGTCGAACTGATGCTTCTCAGGCAGGATGTCGGTCACGATCTCGATCAGCGGCAGCCCCTCGAGCTCGTCGTCGAACCCGAGCCGGTTGAACGCCGACAGCGCGTTCGGGCTGGCGAACGTGGTCATCCCGTCCACGTCCAGCCGGATCAGCCCGTCGGATGCACGCGGCGCCCCGCGACGCGGCCCGGTCGGGGCCGACAGATCGGGGAAGTCGGCGGACGCGATCATCCCGAACAGGTCGTCCGCGCAGTCGTTGAACGTGATCTGCTGCCGAGACGGCGTGCGCGCCTCGCCCAGGTTGGTGTGCCGGGTCAGCACGCCGATGACGTGCGGCTGCTCGCCCGCCCGCGGCCGGGTGCGCACGATCGGGACGGCCCGGACCCGGGTCGGGGTCTCTTCGAACCAGTCCGGCGAGGCCGAGTCGACGATCTCGCCGCTGGTGAACGCCGACCGCACCTGCGTGCGCCACTGCGGGCGCACCCGCTCGCCCACGATGTCGCGATAGAACAGCGTCGCCGCTCCCCCCGGCCGGGTGTGCGCGACGGCGGCGAACGACCCGTCCGCGGTGGGCACCCACATCACCATGTCGGCCACGGCCAAGTCGGCCAGCAGCTGCCCGTCGCCGGCGAGGCGGTGCAGCCATTCCACGTCGGCCTCATCGGAGAGGCCCTCGGCATAGACGAGATCGGTGAGGGTCGACACCTGAACAGCCTATGGGGCGATCACGCCATCCGGTGCGAGCACCCGCGTCCGCGCGCGAGCACGTCGCCGGGTGGGGCGAGTGGATGCCGCGGGTGGGGCGATCGCCTCGGCCACGACGCGGCGCATCGCCAGGGTGAGCGGAGATTTCGGCGCGACGTCGGCGATCGGGCGGGCCGCGAGCAGTGCGGCGTCGACGCTGCGCGGATCCTGCGGCACGAACCACACGTCGCGGATGCCGGCGAACCGCTCCAGCGTCCGCCGCACCTGCCCGTGCGCATCGATGCCGAGCGTCCCCGGCCGCAGCCGGTTCGCGATCACCGTGACGGGGGTCGTGCCGATGGTCGCCCGCAGCTCGGCATGTGCGCGCAGGAATCGCGCCACCCCCAGCGGGTCGGCGGCGACCACCGCGACGACCCGGTCGGCCGCGGCCAGGGCCGCGAGGGTGGCCGCGTTCCGTCGCGGTCCGTCGGTCAGGTCGCTGACGATCTCCTCGTCGCGCTCCAGCGAGGATGCCACATCCACGACCGTGTGCGCGGCCCACTGCCCGCACGCCTGCAGCGCCGCAGCCACCCGCTGCTCGGCCAGTTCGGGCCAGCGCGAAGGGCGGTTGATGCCGGGAAGCACGTCGATCGAGCCGTCGCCGACGCTCACCGGCGTGCTGATCCGCTCCAGCTCGGCCGCATCCAGGGCGCCTCGGCCGGCCTGCCGGCAGGCGACGGCGAAGCCGGGCCCCTCGTCGGCCAGGCCGAGCATGAGCGCCAGCGACGGCGCGTGGCTGTCGGCGTCGGCCAGGCACACGTGCGTGCCGCCGCGGCTCAGCTCGGCGGCAAGCTCGATCGCCAGGGTGGAGCGTCCAGGCGCGCCGGACGGCCCCCACACCGCCATCACCCGTGACGATCCCTCGGCACGGGTGCTCGCTCCCGGCCGCGCGGCCGCGTCCGGCGCGACGGCGACGGCGTCGATGATCGCCCACGCGTCGGCGTCGGCGGGCAGGATCGGGCCGAGCCCGAACGTCGCGGCCAGTCGGGCGTCGGCATCCGTCCCGCACAGCGGCAGGATCCGCACGCCGCCCGCATCGCAGGCGGCGACCAGCGGCGCGGTGAGGGTCTGTCGGTCCACGTCGAGCACCAGGGCGTCGGCGGCCCGCAGGGCCTCGTCCGCGGCGCCGTCGGCCGGGGCGCGCGGGTCCACGACCGCGGCCGGCGGCGTGCCCGCCCGGGTCAGCTGGGCGGCCAGCACGGCGGCCTGCGCAGCGGCCATGGCCAGCACGAGCGAGGTCATCCGCGACCCCCCAGCGGCACGACCGACAGGGCGGACTGCGCCGAGATCGCGGCCAGCGTGTCGGCGACCTCGGCCCGCGGGATGACCAGCTCGAGCGAGGCCGCCCCGCCGCCGATCATCGAGTCGTCGCGGGTGACCTGGACCACGGTGGCGCGCGGGATGAGGATGCTCGGCGGGTCGTATTCGTCGCGTCCGGTCTGTGCGGCCGCCCACAGCTCCACCGCGGTGCCGGCCCGCACGGCGGTGGGCACCTCGACGCTGCTGCGCACCACGACGGTGGTGACGGTCGCCGCCGATACCGGGGCCGAGGCCGCCCGCGGGACCAGCTCGCCCGCCTCGATCGTGCGGGTGGCGACCGCGTCGAGTGCGCCGCCGGGGACGAGATAGGAATCGACGGTGTGCCCGAGGGCGACGTCGACCACCGTCAGGTCGTCGGCGGTCAGCTCCTGCCCCGGCACGATGGTGTGCGAGGCGGCATAGACCGGCGTGGTCTGCCGGGACAGCGCCACCACGGCCCACACGCCGCCGATGGATGCCGCGATGAGAACGATCCCCAGGAAGAAGCGCGCATCCGTCCAGAAGCCGCGTCGGCGCGCGGGGACGCGTCGATCGGCCGCGGCCGCGCTGTCCAGTCCACTCATGACCTCCATCGTGGCCCAGAACGGACGAGGGCGTCGAAAGTTATCCACAGGTGCCGCCGAGCGGCGGTGCGCGCCCCCTTCCCGGTCATAATGAGTGCATGCCCGATACCCCTCGTCCCGAGGTGCGTCTGATCACCCCCGCCCAGGTGGCGGAGGCGCTCAGCGTGTCCGTCGACGAGGTGATCGCACTGGCCATGGAGGGCCGGCTGCGCGGAGTGCGGGTGGGGCGCCCGCCGCAGTGGCGGATCGATGAGGACAGCGTCACGGGGTACCTGGACGAGCAGGCCGAGGAGGCCCGGCGGATCGCGCTGTGGCGGCAGTCCAACGCGGCCAGCTTCCCCGAACTGTGGGGCACCGGGACGGTGCGCCGGCCGGACTGACCCGCCGGCCGGACTGACGAGCCGTCACGGGCCGTCGTCGGTCCGGGTCTTCGTCACCGGGGCGCGGTCGGCTCGTCCAATGCCACCCAGGAGAGGGCGTGGAACGGCACCAGCCGCATGCCGGTGACGGTGCCGGACCGGCGCGGCTCACCGAGGTCGTGCACGGCCAGGTCGAGGTGATCGGCCAGCGCGCGGTCGATCGTCCCGGTGAGGGTGCGTCCGCCCCGCAGCTGCAGGGTCACCGCCGCGCGCCGCCGCGCGATGTCGCGCAGCACGAAGCCGAGGGTCATCCGCTCGCTCAGCCCCGCCCGGGTCGGGATGCCGTCGCCCCGGGCGCTGCGCAGCAGCTCGGCCTCCGGCATCCCCAACTCGCGGATCGCCTCGGCGGGGACGATCACCGCGCCCGCTCCGTGCCCCGCACGCAGTTCCGGCCTCGCACTCCCGGCGAGCAGGGTGCAGCCGATCCAGTCCACGCCGACCGCCGTCAGCCGGCAGGCCAGGGTGCGGTCGTCGGCCAGGGTGAGGGAGAGCGGCGGCGCCGGATCGGCGGCCAGGGCGCGCAGCCGCTCGCGCAGCGGCAGACGGGACAGGCGCAGTCGCTCCGCCTCGGAGTCCAGCGCGACGCGCTCGGCCTCCCATTCGGAGTCGAGCTGATCCTCGAGGTCTTCGAAGAACCGATCCCAGCGCACGCCCCAGAGAGTACGCGATCCGCTCCGGACGAGACGAGTTATCCACAGGTGAGAGGCTTCTCATCAACCTGGGAGTTGCCTGTGTGCTCTACTGGGTCGCGGAAGACCTGGCGACCTTCCGCGCACAGGACGCGGGAGAGGGAGAGAGGTGCCCGATGGCGACGGAGCCCGCGGTGCGGATGGTCCCCCGGCGAGAGCACGACCATGATCCGGGCGCGCCGGAGCGGACCTCGGCCGCAGCGCTCCCCGACCCGGATCCCCTGCTGCGCAACCTCACCCAGGGCGTCCTCGAGGCGCTCGCCGGCGTCCGCGACGTGCACCAGCTGGCGCGCTGGATGACCGAGGACGTCTTCCGCTCGGTCGCGCTGCGCGCCGCGCTCGCGGCCCGCGCCCGCAGCGCCCGCGGCGTGGCCCCCACCCGGCCGGTGCACGTCATCCGGTCGGTGCACCGCACGTCGCCCGCGGACGACGTGGTCGAAGCCGTGGTCGTGATCGGGGGACCTGCGCGCACGCGCGCCGTGGCGCTGCGGCTGGAGGGGATGGACCACCGCTGGCGGGCGACGTCCCTCGCGCTGCTCTGACGACCGCTGCTCTGACCAGCGCTGCTCTGACTACCGCTGCTCTGACTACCGCTGCTTGTACGACGAGAGGAAGTTGCCGATCCGCTCCACGGCGTCGGCGAGCACCCGCGGCTCGGGCAGGGTGACGATCCGGAAGTGGTCGGGCGTGGGCCAGTTGAATCCCGTCCCCTGCACCACGAGCACGTGCTCGGCGATCAGCAGGTCGTAGATGAACTTCTCGTCGTCGCGGATCTCGTACACGTTCGGGTCGAGCCGCGGGAACGCGTACAGCGCCCCCTGCGGCCGGTAGCAGCTGACTCCGGGGATGGCCTCCAGCCCCTGCCAGGCGATGTCGCGCTGCTCGTGCAGCCGCCCGGTCGGTCCGATCAGCGCGTCGATCGACTGGACGCCCGACAGCGCCGCCTGCACGGCGTGCTGGGCCGGCACGTTCGGGCACAGCCGCGTGGACGCCAGCAGGGTGATGCCCTCGATGAAGCCGCTCGCGTGGTCCTTCGGCCCGGTGATCACCAGCCACCCGCTGCGGTAGCCGGCCACCCGGTAGGTCTTGGACAGGCCGTTGAAGGTGAGGCAGAGAAGGTCCGGGGCCAGAGTCGCGAGGCTGATGTGCTGCGCCCCGTCGTACAGGATGCGGTCGTAGATCTCGTCCGCCAGCAGCAGGAGCGAGTGCTCGCGGGCGATGTCGACGATCCCCTGCAGCGTCTCGCGGGTGTACACCGAGCCGGTGGGGTTGTTCGGGTTGATCACCACGATCGCCTTGGTGCGGTCGGTGACCTTGCTGCGGATGTCCTCGAGGTCGGCCTGCCAGTCGTTGTCGGGGTCGCACCGGTAGTGCACCGGCGTCCCGCCGCCGAGGCTGGTCATCGCCGTCCACAGCGGGTAGTCCGGGGTGGGGATGAGGACCTCGTCGCCGGAGTCGAGCAGCGCCTGCATCGTCATCGTGATGAGCTCGGACACGCCGTTGCCCAGATACACGTCGTCGGGGTCGAAGGCGGGGAACCCGGGGATCTCCTCGTAGCGCGAGACCACGGCGCGCCGCGCCGACATGATGCCGCGGCTGTCGCTGTAGCCGTGCGCGTACGGGACAGCCTCGATCATGTCGCGCACGATCTGGTACGGCGCGTCGAAGCCGAAGATCGCAGGGTTGCCGGTGTTCAGCTTGAGGATCTTGTGCCCATCTGCCTCCAGCCGTCCGGCCTCGACCAGGGCTGCTCCACGGATCTCGTAGAGGACGTCCTTGAGTTTGGTCGACTGGTCGAGCGGGCGAAGCGGAGTCATCCGATCAGGATATCCCCCCGCGCCCCGGCCCTTGCGCCGGGGGGCGGGATGCTACTTCCGCTTCTGCGAGGCGCGGCGATCGGCGCGGTTCTGCGCGGCCGGGGCCGACTGCGGCGGAGCCGAGGTCGGCTGGCCGAACGCGCCGCGGGCGGTGGGGGCATCCGCCTGTTCGGCCGCCGGCGTGGCGGCTGCGGCCGCCGCGGCGGCCTGGCGCAGTCGGCTGGTCGCGGCCTGCTGCACCTGCCCGCGGTCGTTGCGCACCTCGACCTCGCCGATGTCATTGGATGCCGAGTACTGCAGCCGCTGGTTGTCCGGCGCCGGCGCGACCAGGCCCTTGGCCTCGACATCCAGCTCGCCTTCGGCCTGTGCGCGCACCTCGACCTCGAGGTTGTAGAGGTAGCCGACCGACTCCTCCTTGATCTGCCCCATCATGGTCTGGAACATCTGGAAGCCCTCGCGCTGGTACTCCACCAGCGGGTCGCGCTGCGCCATCGCGCGCAGGCCGATACCGTCCTTGAGGTAGTCCATCTCGTACAGGTGGTCGCGCCAGCGACGGTCGAGCACCTGGAGCACCACGCGGCGCTCGAGCTCTCGGACTGCGGCGTCGCCCAGGGTCTCTTCGCGCTTGCCGTAGGCGATCTTCGCATCGGAGAGGATCTCGCGCTTCAGGCCCTCGGGCGTGATCCTGCCCTTCGTTCCGGCCTCGGCGACCACCTCGTCGATCGTGACGCTGACCGGGTACAGGGTCTTCAGCTCGGTCCACAGCGCGTCGAAGTCCCAGCTCTCGGTGTGGCCCACCGAGGTGTGGTCGTCGATGATCGCGGTGATCGTGTCTTCGATGAAGTGCTCCACCCGGTCGGCGATGTCGTCGCCCTCGAGCATCTGCCGGCGGTCGGCGTAGATCGCCTCGCGCTGGCGGTTGAGCACGTCGTCGTACTTCAGGACGTTCTTGCGGATCTCGGCGTTGCGCGCCTCGACCTGCGCCTGGGCGCTCTTGATCGCCCGCGAGACCATCTTCGACTCGATCGCCACGTCGTCCGGGAAGTTCGTCCGGTTCAGGATCGCCTCGGCGGCGCCGGACTGGAACAGGCGCATCAGATCGTCGGTCAGGGACAGGTAGAACCGGCTCTCGCCGGGGTCGCCCTGACGGCCCGAGCGGCCGCGCAGCTGGTTGTCGATGCGGCGCGACTCGTGCCGCTCGGTGCCCAGCACGTACAGTCCGCCGACCTTCACGACATCCTGGGCCTCGGCATCCACCTTCGCCTTCATCTCGGCGTACACGTCGTCCCAGGCGGCCTCGTACTCCTCCGGGGTCTCTTCCGGATCCAGCCCCTTGGCCTTCATCTCCTGCACGGCGAGGAACTCGGCGTTGCCGCCGAGCATGATGTCGGTGCCGCGGCCGGCCATGTTCGTGGCGACGGTGACGGCGCCCTTGCGCCCCGCGCGGGCGACGATCTCGGCCTCACGCGCGTTGTTCTTCGCGTTCAGGACCTCGTGCTTGATGCCCTTCTTGGCCAGCAGCCGCGACAGGTACTCGCTCTTCTCGACGCTGACCGTGCCCACCAGCACCGGCTGGCCGGTCTCGTGCCGGTCGGCGATGTCCTCGACGACCTGGACGAACTTGGCCTGCTCGTTCTTGTAGACCAGGTCGGCCTGGTCCTTGCGGATCATCGGCTTGTTCGTCGGGATCGGCACGACGCCGAGCTTGTAGGTCGACATGAACTCGGCCGCCTCGGTCTCGGCGGTTCCGGTCATGCCGGCGAGCTTCTCGTAGAGCCGGAAGTAGTTCTGCAGCGTGACGGTGGCCAGGGTCTGGTTCTCGGCCTTGACCGGCACGGCCTCCTTGGCCTCGATCGCCTGGTGGATGCCCTCGTTGTACCGGCGCCCGACCAGGATGCGGCCGGTGTGCTCGTCGACGATCATCACCTCGTCGTTCATCACGACGTAGTCCTTGTCGCGCTTGAACAGGGCCATCGCCTTGATCGAGTTGTTCAGGAACGAGATCAGCGGAGTGTTGGCCGACTCGTACAGGTTGTCGATGCCGAGGTAGTCCTCGACCTTCGCGATGCCCGGCTCGAGCACGCCCACGGTGCGCTTCTTCTCGTCGAACTCGAAATCGACCTCGGGCTCGAGCGTGCGCGCGATCTTGGCGAACTCGGTGAACCAGCGGTTGGCCTCGCCGGATGAGGGCCCGGAGATGATCAGCGGCGTGCGGGCCTCGTCGATGAGGATCGAGTCGACCTCGTCCACGATGGCGTAGTGGTGGCCGCGCTGGACGAGGTCCTGCTTCTGCCAGGCCATGTTGTCGCGCAGGTAGTCGAAGCCGAACTCGTTGTTCGTGCCGTAGGTGATGTCGGCGTTGTACTGCTCGCGGCGCACCTCGGGAGTCTGCCCCGACACGATGGTGCCGGTGGTCATGCCCAGCGCGCGGAACACGCGGCCCATCAGCTCGGACTGGTAGCTGGCCAGGTAGTCGTTCACCGTGATGACATGTACGCCCTTGCCGGCGATCGCGTTCAGATAGGACGGGAGGGTGGCGACCAGCGTCTTGCCCTCACCGGTCTTCATCTCGGCGATGTTGCCGAGGTGCAGCGCCGCGCCGCCCATGAGCTGCACGTCGTAGGGGCGCTGACCGAGGGTGCGCTTGGCTGCCTCGCGCACCGCGGCGAACGCCTCGGGCATGAGCTTGTCCAGCGACTCGCCGTTCTCGTGCCGCTCGCGGAACTGCGCGGTCTCGTCGCGCAGCTCGTCGTCCGTGAGCGCCGCGTACTCGTCTTCGAGCGCGTTCACGGCTCTCGCCACCTGCTGGAGCCGCCGGATGAGGCGGCCCTCACCGGCGCGCAGCAGTTTCTCGAGGGGGTTGGCCACGGAGGATCTCCATCTATCGGGTGGGCGTGCCGCGCTGACGCTCGTCGCGCGCCGACGCCCGGGCACATCCATCTATGTTATCCATCGGTGACCTTTGAGGTGGCTGGCAGGCGGCGGATCCGATCAGGCGTCCGCCGGCGGATACACCGGCACACCGGATGCCGCGGCCCGGGCCTGCAGCCCGGCGACGATCGCGACCACCCCGAGGCCGACCAGCGCCACCGTCCGACAGAGGATGAGCACGGAACCGTACGCCAGGATGGCGTCGCCCGTGGCGAAGGCCGGGGTGGCGAACACGGCGTACTGCACGAGGGCGGGAACCACGCACAGGGCCAGCGCGATGGCCGGAATCCAGCCGAACGCCCGCGGAACGACGCCGGCGCGCCAGACCTGCACAACGGCGACGACAGCCAGCACGACCGGGACCAGTTCGATCACGATCCCGACGATGGCCCGAGCGTCCTCGTTGGCGTCGTCCACCGGAGCGCCCAGCGCGGGGATCATGGGCAGGATGCTGCGCAGCAGCAGCGGCCAGACGCCCAGGCCGATCAGCATGATCATCCCCAGCATCCGGCGGGCCACGACGCTGTCGCGGCCGATGGCGAACAGCACGAACGCGGCGCACCAGAGCGCGGCGCCGGCCACATCGAGTACGCCCGACGCGCCGATCGGCACGCTCACCGACCACAGCAGGCCGGGCAGAACGCTCGCGATCAGGCAGATGCCGCCCCACACCCAGGTGCGCCGCACGATGCGCACCGGCGCCGGCGGCACTGTCGGAGCATCCATGCCCCGACTCTACCGATCCCGACACGCCCGAGCCCTCGCGCGCGCCTTCGCCGCCGGGGACCCGCCGCGACCGCGGATCCGCTGAGACCGGGGATCCGCCGCGACCTTTCGCCGAGACCGGGGATCCGCCGCGAGACCGAGGGGTGCGTCATCGGTCTCACGGCAGATCCCTGGTCTCGGCAAGGAGCGGGAGTGACGACGAGGCGCGACACGCCGCGTCCGAGAGCAGGGGGCCAGGTTTCTCGGTATGTATATACTCGGCAATTACATACCCGGAAATGCCATCGAAGGAGACGCGGATGTCTGTCAAGCAGAGCCTGCTGGCGATCCTGGATCAGGGTCCCTGCTATGGATACCAGCTGCGCCACGAATTCGACCGGCGCACTGGGTCGACGTGGCCGCTGAATGTGGGGCAGATCTACAACACGCTGGAGCGCCTCGAGCGCGACGGGTTCGTCGCCAAGGGCGAGGTCGACGAGCAGGGGCACGTCTTCTTCGAGATCACGGATGCCGGCCGCGCCGAGGTGCGGTCATGGCTCGGCTCGCCCGTGGCCCGTGGCCAGGGCACGCGCGACGAGCTCGCGGTCAAGCTCGCGCTGGCGGCGACGCTGCCGGGGGTGGATGTCACGGCGGTGATCCAGACGCAGCGGCGGGCGTCGCTGGCGCAGCTGCAGGAGCTGAACCGGGCCAAGTATGCGGGCGCCGATCCGGAGGGCGCGGAGGAGCTCGCCTGGTCGCTCGTCGTGGACTCGATGATCTTCGCCACGGAGGCCGAGGTGCGGTGGCTGGATCACACCGAGCAGCGCCTGGCGCTGCGGCCGCGCCACGCCATCGGCCTGGAGCTGTCGACCGAGCGGCCGCGGCGCGGCCGGCCGGTCCGCGTCGAGCCGGTCCGCGTCGAGCCGGTCCGCGTCGAGGAGGCCGCGCGATGAGCGAGGCGATCCTGCGCCCGGTCGGCGTGGGCACGGGTAGCCTCAGCCTGCGGGTCGAGCGCGGTCCCGACCCCATTTCACCGGTTCACCGCGGCCTACTTCGTCACGTCGAACAGCCCGTGCGCGCCGCGCTCGGCGTCGATCATGTAGTGCGACACGAACGGGTAGTGCCCGGCCTCGGGGAAGGTCAGCTCGACGAAGCCGCCCTGCGCGGGCGCCAGCGCCAGCGCCTGTGAACCGGAGGTTCCGGACCGTTTCAGCAGGTATGCGCCTTCCGCCCACACGGTGTCGAACTGGCCGCCGACCACATGGAAGCTCGTGGCGCGGTCGGGTCCGGCATCCAGCACCCAGATGCGCACCCGGTCGCCGACCTTCGCCGGCAGCGGGGCGTGGTCGTACTGATCGGCATAGCCGTTGAACACCACGAGGTCGGGCGCGTCGGCCGCGATCTTGGCGGTGTCGACCAGGCCGCCGTCGTGCGCGCCCAGGTAGTACTCCCCCTGCACCAGCACGTACGACTCGTCCACCGCCGGCAGGCCCGCGGGCTCGATGATCACCGCGCCGTACATTCCGCTGGCGATATGCGCCGTCATCGGCATGGTCGAGCAGTGATACATCCAGATGCCCGAGCGGTTCGCGGTGAACGTGTAGACCAGTGACTCCCCGGGCGGGATGGTGCGCATCGGCTCGTCCGGCGCCAGCGATCCGGCATGGAAGTCGATCGAATGCCCCATGTCGCCCTTGTTCACCAGGGTGACCACGAACGTGTCGCCGACCCGCCCGTGCAGCACCGGGCCGGGCGCCGTCCCGTTGTACAGCCAGAGCGTCTGGATGACCCCGGGCGCCACCTCGACCTTCTTGTCGGTCACCGTCATCGTCACCCGGTGCGTGACCGGGCCGGATGCCGCGGGCAGCGCCGGCAGCGCCGCCTTGTACGGCCGGAACCCCGGCCCGGGATCGGCCGCGAGATCGATGCCGCCGGCGGCCCCGTGGTCCATGCCCGGCATCCCCGGCATGTCGCCCAGGGCATCCGTCGCGGATGGGGACGGCGAAGCGGATGCCGCCGCCCCGGCGGATGCCGCGGACCCGGTCGCCGTGATCGTCATCGTCATCCCGCGCTGCCGATGCCCGATGATCGAGCACCAGCCCTCCAGATCGCCCGTGATCACGCCGACGTCGATGGTCTCGCTCGCCCCCGGCGCGAGCCGCGAACCGGCCACCCCGTTCGCGAACACCAGGTCGTGCACCATCGAGGGGTCGGTGTTGGTCAGCTCGATCTTCAGTCGCGTGCCGACCGGCACCTCGATCGTGCTCGGCGAATAGCGGAAGTCCGCGGCATCCACCTGCACGACCTTCACCGGAGCATCCGTCGGACCGGCCGCCGGGGCACCCCACCCGAGCGAGATCGGGTCGATCGCCACGGTCACGGCCACCGCCAGCACCACCGCCAGCAGCCCGGCCACGGCCTGGCCCGCCCGGTGCGGCTTGTCGCCCTCGGGCGTGATCGGCCCGTGCGGCCGCTCGCCCGAGGCCATGCCGGCCTTCGTCGCGGCCAGCCCCGTCCCCGAGCGCTTCGCCCGCGCCTGCGCGCGCATCCCGAGCAGCATCAGCACCAGGAACGACGCCATCGCGACGAAGTAGAGGACGGATGCCACGACCCGCATGAGACTGGAGACCGGCAGCGCACACACCACGAGCGCGGCGTTGGCGGTCGCGATCCGCAGCGCGCCGCCGCGGTCGAACGCCGCCGTGCCCACGCGCACCGGCGTCGGTCCGCCGCCCACGACGACCGGGATCAGGTAGCTCAGCGCGCCGATCAGCACCTGCGCGGCGAAGCCCGCCGCCAAGAACGGCACCGTCCCGGCCACCGCGGCTTCGACCCCGGCCAGCCCCGCCCCGTTCCAGAAGCTGACGATCGTGGCGACGATGATCGCGATCACGCATCCGGTCCACCACAGGAACGCCATGCCCACCGACAGCGCCGCGAACGTGTGCGGCGGCGCCTGCCGCGCCGCACGCCAGAGCGAGGTCGCGATGATGCCCAGACCGACCGCGTACGCCGTCAGCCCGAGCGCGAGCACCGGCAGCAGTCCCGCCGCCGCGCCGGCCGCGGCCACCAGCACGCCCGCCGCCAGCACCGGCAGCGCGACATCCGCGCGCGCCGCGGCCCGCGCATCGGCGCGCGTGCGCAGGATCGTCGGCCAGAGCGTCACGATGGTGCCGGCGACGGTCAGCCCGATCCAGCCCAGCACGTTCAGCAGCGCGTGGGCCAGCACCAGGGTGCCGGCGGAGTTGTCGTGCGCGAGCCAGGCGCCCAGCCCCGCCCCGATCGGCAGGATCGCCGCCGAGGCGATGTAGTAGCGGATGGTGCGTCCGAACCGGCCCGGCAGGCTGCCCCGCGATCGCGCGTACAGGCTCGCGCCGTGCCAGATGACCGCGACGATGAGGGATGCCGCGCCCACGAGCGTGAGCGGCCAGACGGCGCTCATCATCCCGGCCACGACCAGCAGCGCTCCCCCGTTGGCCAGCAGCAGCCGCACCGACTGGCGGCGGCGATCGCCCCGGGTGGGTGCGGAGCGCAGCAGCGCATACGAGAAGTACTGGCTCCACACCAGGATGGCGTGGGTGACCGCCCCGAGCAGCAGCAGGTGGAGCATGAGCCAGGTGGCCACCGGCAGCCAGCGGTGCGCGATCACCGCGATCACGACGAAGATCAGCCACATCAGGGTCGGGATGTCGCGCAGCACCCAGAATCCGCGGTTCGGCGCCTTCTCATCCTGCGGCCGCGGCGCGGGGGCGGGGGTCAGCGGAGTGCGGGCGCTCATGCGTCTCCTTCGGGCGAGGCCGGTGCAGCACCGGGGGTGGGGCGCGGCGCCGTCGTCACGCGGTGTGCGAACATCCCGAACGTCGCGGTCGCGGCATCCGTCGTCTTCTTCTTCGCCGCGTTCTTCGCGGCGTTCTTCGTCGGGCCCAGCACGGCGCTGGTCACCGCGGTGATCACGAACAGGAGCAGCCCGGCCACCCCCAGCACGCCGCCGATCTGCCAGCCGAGCGGCAGGCCGAGCGCGTCGCCGAGCCAGAGGCGGACCACCAGGCTCAGCTGCACGAGCACGACCGGCACCCAGAACGCGGGGCGGTACGGGAGCGCGATGTGCAGCACGCCGGGCAGGATGGTGGTGGCGTGGGCCATGATCATCGAGATCGTGTAGCCGAGGAACACGGCGTGCACCACCGCGTCGTAGACGGGCTGCGAGGTCGGCTCGCCGAACAGCAGCGCGACGCCGGCCACGGCCAGCCAGAAGTACCCGGCGAGAATGCAGGCGGCCATGTACCGGGCGCCGCCGCCGGCGCGGATGGTGCGCCGGGCGACGTCGTGCACGACCAGCCACAGCACCAGGCCGAGCAGCGCCAGGCCCATCGCGATCGCGCCGAGCGTCGGCGAGACGACGCCGATCACCAGGGCGGCAACGACCGTCCAGGCGTGCACGAGCAGCCGCGTGCCGGCGTGCGGGCCCATCGTGGTGCGGGCCAGCTCGACCCGTTCGGCGGCGATGGTGAGCACCACGAAGCCGATCAGCCACGGCAGCGTGCGGTCGATCGTGGACTGGCCGAGCCAGATGATCGCCCCCGCGCATCCGATCGCGGCGCCCAGCAGCTGCACCAGCAGCGGCGCGTCGAACTGGCGGTGCCACAGCGGCACGTAGACCAGCGCGAACGCGGCGGTGCCGGCCACGAGCACGGCCTTGGCCGCCGTCAGCGGCACGGGGTCGGCCAGCAGCAGGATGCCGCCGAGCCCGAGCAGCGCCGGGGCGAGGTAGCCGTACCAGCGGCGCAGCGCCGTGGCGCGTTCCAGCGCGATGAGAGTGCCGACGAAGCCGAGCACCATGAGCGGACCGTGCACCTCGGGCAGGCGTGCGGAGGTGACCGGGGCGGGCACGCCGATCAGCAGGAGCGCCGCGTCGAGCCCGGCCAGCAGTGCCAGCCCCGCCGGCAGGATCCAGACCAGACGCCAGGTCGGACGGCGTCTGTCGTGGGCGGCGCTCACGACGCGGCCTGCAGCAGCAGGGTGCACTCGCCGGGTCCGGTGAACGGGATCAGCCGGCTCTCGGCATCCGAGCCGCGGGCGCGCAGGATGCCGTCGATCATGCCCTGGTGCACCGCGCAGACGATGGCCGGATGCCGCGAGGCGGCCTCGATCAGCGGGCAGCGCTGCAGCAGCACGACATCTCCGGTGTCGTTCGGGGCGAAGCCCTGCTCGCGCATCACCTCGACGACCGTGGACCGGGCGTCCTCGCCGTCGCGGTCGGCGACCATCTGCTCCCCCCAGGCGCGCCCCGCTTCGCGGGCCTGCCCGGCCGGGTCCGCGCTCGTGCGCGCGAGGGTGTCGGCCAGCGCGGCGGCCAGGCCGGCATACGGGTTGGCCGGTTCGGGGCTGGTGGCCTGCCAGAGCCAGGCGGGCCGGCCGCGGCCGGTGGAATCCTCGCGCTGGCGGCGGACATATCCGTCTGCCCGCAGCTGCTCCAGGTGGCCGCGGACGGTGTTCTCGTGCAGTCCGGTGGCGTCGGTCAGCGCCGCGGTGGAGACGGGGGCGGTCTGCGCCTCGACCATCCGCAGCACCATTTCCCGCGTCGAGGAGTGACGTCTCCCGTTGGCCGCGATGCGGCGGCGTCTGCCCTCGTCAATTTCCACGGGATCCAGTGTAATAAACTCTGGGCACGCGTGTACACACTGACGAACGGAGCAGCCATGGCCAGCATCGAGATCCACCGCTCACACGACGAGGCGGTCGACCAGAACCCCACCGCCCAGAACCCGACGGCAGGGTGCACCTGCGGAGAGGTCGACGAGGACCTGCCCGAGCTGGACGTCCAGACCATCCCGCACGCGATCCGGCACGCGGCGATCTTCGGCGCGATCGACGCCCTGCGCCCCGGCGCCGCGATGATCATCTCGGCGACCCACAACCCGATCCCGCTGCTGAGCCAGCTCGAGGCCCGGTACGGCGACGCGTTCAACACCGCCTACCTCGAGCAGGGCCCGGAGCGCTGGCGCATCATCATCCGCAACGTCGCCTGATCCGGCCGCGCGCGCAGCACTGGGCACACAGCGCTCTGCAAGCGAGCCTCCTAAGATGCCGCCATGAGCGGATTCTGGGGACGGCGCACGCGCGATCAGATCACCGGGCAGGATGTCGACCTCGCCCGCCGCGCCGACGCCGCGCTGATCGCGACCGACGAGCGCCTGCGGCTGACCGCGGACGAGCTGGCCTTCGCCGAGGCCGAGCTCGGCGAGGACGCGACGGCGCCACTGCGCGAGGCGCTGACCTCGGTGCGCCATCACCTGCGCGAGGCGTTCCAGCTGCACCAGCTCAACCACGACGAGATCCCGGACACCCCGGACGAACTCCGCACCCGCAACGCCCGCATCGTGCAGCTGTGCGAGTGGGCCGAGAACCTCATCGAAGAGCGGATGTCGGCGCTGTCCGACCGGATCGCGCTCGCGCGGCGCGCGCCGCAGATCCTCGCCGGCGTGCGCGACGACACCGTCGCGCTGCGCGCCCGTCTCGACCCGGCCCGCGCCGCGATCGATCGGCTCGGCGCCCGGTATGCGGACAGCGCCCTGCGGCAGGTCCGTTCCAACCCGGCCGAGGCCGAGCAGCTGATCGGGTTCGCCGAGCACAGCGCGCGCGTCGCGCACGACCGACGCGAAGCCGATCAGCGCGAGCCGGCCAATCTCGCGCTCGAGGCCGCCACCGAAGCCGTCCGCCGCGCTCGCGCGCTGCTGGACGCGGTCGACAACTTCGAGATCGAGGCGCTGCGGGCCGAGTCCACGCTCGGCGCGGTCGTCGACGACTCGCGCGAAGACCTCGTCGTCGCCCGCACCGCGCCGCAGACCCCCGAGGTCGGCGCCGCGGTCGAGCGCCTCGAGCACGCGCTGTCCGCCCTGCCTCCCGCCGGGGTGACCACCGACCCGTTCTCGCTGCTGACCGCGCTGAGGGAGGCCAACGCCGGACTGGATGCCGCGATCGCGACCGCACGCGAGCGGGCCGAGCATCCGATCCCGTCCGCCGACCAGGTGCGGCACGCGATCGACGACGCCGACCGGCAGCTGGCGATCGTGCGCGACCTGATCGGCGGGCATCGCGGCTGGATCGGGGCGGACGCCCGCACCCGTCACGCCGAGGCCGAGCGCATCCGCGAAGAGCTCTCGCGGCTGGTCGGACCGGATGCCGCGCTCGGCGCCCGCGAGATCGACGAGGATCAGCGAGAGCAGGCGCTGGCGCTGGCCCGCCGCGCCGGATACCTTGCGGCCGAGGCGCTGCAGCTGGCCCAGCGCGATATCGACGCGGCGCGGCCGCAGGCCGATGCCGGCTGGGGCGGCGCACCCGGCGGCTGGGGCCAGGGCGGCCGGCGCGGCGGAACGGGCGACGCCATGGGCGGCATCCTCGGCGGCCTGGTCATCGGCAGCATCCTGGGCGACATCTTCGACTGAGCACCGCTCCGTGGCGGTGGCTTCATCTGTCGCTGTTGCACATGAAAGCGCGCGCCGGGTGTGCAAGCGCGACAGATGAACCCGTGTGACCGGCCGCGTAGGCGGCCACGGGCGTCGAACTCGCGACCACGACGGGCCGCAGAGCGCGGGCGGTCGAGCCCCTCGACCGCCCGCGGGCGGGCGCCCCCGCACCCGCGCCTGTCAGGAGACCAGTGCGGCCTCCGGCGGGGCCACCGCCGTGAGCGAGATGACCCCGTAGTCCCAGCCCTTGCGCCGGTACACCACGCTCGGGTGGTCGGTGCGGGCGTCGATGAAGAGGAAGAAGTCGTGGCCGACCAGTTCCATCCGGTCCACGGCATCCTCGACGGTCATCCACTCCGGGTCGAACCGCTTCGTCCGGATGACGACGGGGGTGTAGTCCTCCTCGTCCTCCGCCCCGGTCAGGATCGGGATCTCGCCGGTGGCCACCGCCTTCAGCATGTCGGCGGACGCGGGTTGCAGATCCACGCCCTGCAGGGCGCCGCTGCCCTTGTCGAGCTTGGCTCCGCGCGGGTGTCGTCGCGCGTCCACGCGCTTCTCCTTCGCCCGGCGGACCTGCTCGGTGAGCTTGTCCACGGCCAGATCGAGGGCGGTGAACTTGTCGCCGTCCACGGCCTCGGCCCGGACGATCGGCAGTCCCTTCCCGGTGAGCGTCAGCTCGACCGTCGAGTCCTCCATGCGCCCGTTGTGGTACGCCCGGTGCGTGACCTTGACGTCCATGCTCTGTGCGCGCGGCGCGAGGTTCTCGATGCGGATCGACTTCTCCTCGACCACGCTGCGGAATCGATCGGAGACGCTCACACCCACGCCGACGATGCTGGTTTCCATCCCTGACCTCCTTGTTCCGGTCCCCCCGGCCAAGGGCGGACCATCAGTCGCCTTGTGTCCCCCACCGTAGTCGGCGCACTGCCCGCTGTCACGCCTCAGCGCGATCTCATCACGGATCCTGAGGCGCAGACCCCGAGGACGGATGCCGACGCCCGGTCGCTGCGACCGTCGCCGCGCCGACCACCTCGGCGCCGACCGCGCGCAGCGCGCGTGCCGCCTCGGTCAGGGTCGCCCCGGTCGTGACCACGTCGTCCACGATCAGCACGCGCACTCCCCTCAGCGCTGCGCGCCCGCGCATGCTCCCGGCGACGTTGGCCGCCCGCGCGTCCCGGTCCAGCGCGCGCTGGTCGGCGACGGTCCGGACGCCGCGCAGCCCCCGCATCGGACGCAGCCCGGCCCGGCGGGCCACCAACTCGGCCACCCGATACCCGCGGCGGCGCATCGCGCCCCGTGAGGTCGGCACCGGCACGACCACCACGTCGGGCGCGACCAGCGCGCCCCGCGCGACCCCGCACGCGTCCGCCGGCCCGCCGGCGGCGGCCCGCAGCGCGCGGGCGAGCGGCCGCGCCAGGCCGGTGCGCCCGTCCTCCTTGAGCGCGCGCAGCACCCGCGCCGGCACGCCGGCGAAGTCCAGGCCGCTGCGCACCCGCAGTCCGTCCTCGAGTGCGCGCTCGGTCACGGCGGGCCGCAGCATCCGCCGGCAGTCGTCGCACAGGGCGACATCCGGCGCACCGCACCCGGCGCAGTCGATCGGGAACACGAGGGCGAGCGCGTCCGCGACCGCGTCGCCGACGATCCGGTGCAGCGCGCCCGCATCCCCCGGCTCGGCCATGCACCGATCCTGCCCGCTGGGCGGGCGACCGCGCGGCCGCGCCGCCGAATCTGTGGATGCCGCAGCATCCGTGCCCGCGCGGGCACAGCTGTGGAGGAACCGACGGATCAGCCCGGGGCGGGCATCCCCTGCGCGTCGCCGAGGACGCGGATGCCCGCGCCGGCCTGCTCCCAGTTCGATCCGCGCTGGGCGTACAGCGTGCCGTCGCGCCCGAGCAGCCGGACCGTCGTGCCCGTCGTCCCCGAGATGGCGGTCACCCCCTCCGGCGCGGACATGGACGATCCCGGCCCGCCGACGACCTGGCGGATCTCGACCGTGGATGCCCCGGACCCGGCGATCACGCCGAGGGTGCTGTCGTCCAGCCAGGCCAGGTCGATCCCGGCCGCCGGCAGCTTGGCCACGGGCGTGGCATCCCCCAGCGACTTCGGCCGTCCGTCGGCGTCGCGGACGATGCCGAACACCTCGACCACCGGCTGCCCGCCGACGGTGAGGATCGCCGCCAGGCGCGTCCCGTCGCGCGAGAGCGTCATGCTCGTCACCTGCGACGCGTTCGACCAGGCGCCGCCGGCGATCTCGATCGCCTTGCCCGCCGAGTCGTAGGCGAGCAGCTCGTCGGGGCTGTCGCGCGGGACCGACCAGATGTAGCCGCGGGGATCGATCGTCGGGTTGATCAGCCCGGTCCGCTGGTCCAGGCTGACGATCGGGCCGTGCGACGGGACCCGTGCCACCACCCCGGAGCGGGTGCGCACCGCGGCCACCGTGTAGTCGGGGGCCAGGTCGACCGCCACCGGGTTGATCGTGGACATCGCCTCGGTGATGCCGGGGATCGGCTCGATCTTGTCCTGTGCGGCGATGAATCCGAAGCCCTTGTCGGTGCGGACGAGGGCACGCGTGTCGATGCGAGTGGATGCCGTGGACACGCCCTGTGCCTCCAGCGGGGTGCCGCCGTAGGTCATCGAGACGTCGGTGACCCCGCCGACACTGGCCAGGCTCCGCTGCAGCTGCGTCTGCATCCGGTCGAGCGTGGCCGACTCGAGCGCGAGCAGCGGGCCGGACAGCTCGACCTGCGCGACCCCGCCCTGGATCGGCACCGACGGCACGTTCATCGACACGTTGTCCGGGAACGCCGAGACCACGCTCTGACTCAGCCAGGGACTGGGCTTGCCGTCGATCAGGGTCTGCGCCACGCGGGTCGCGGCGTTGCTGGACGGGAACCAGCGCACGTCCGGCACGAGGTAGCGCCAGGCCGGGTCGAAGTACATCAGCGGGTACTGGTGGAACACGCTGGTGAACTGGTCGGCGCCCAGCACGATGCCGTTGGGCGCCGCGCTGATCCGCCATTCCCCGTCCACCTGGTCGAGGCTGAACTTCAGCGGGCTGCGCCCGCCCTCGGACGGCTTGTAGGCGCCGGTGGCGTCGACCGTGGCCCGCTGCGTGACGGTGAGCGTGACCGTGCCGTCGTCGGCGGCGGTGTACTCGCGTGCGGAGCGGTCGTCGATCGTGGTGTTCTCGCTCGGCTTCCACTTTCCCTGGAACGACGGCGCCAGGTACAGCTGCGCGACCGACCAGTTGCCGTCCGGGCCGAGACCGGCGTCGATGAAGCCCTGCACGATCTGCTCGGGCGAGGCGCCGTCCTGCGGCTTCTGCGGGACGAAGGAGAAGTCCGGCGGAGCGGCGGCCCCCGGCGGCAGCCCGGCGAACACGGGGCCCGAGGCGGGCAGCCCGGCACACGCCGAGGCGGCGAGCGCGACGGCGGTCAGCAGGGCCAGGATCGCGGTGCGCCGCAGGGGCCGGCGGGTCATGCCGCACCTCCCCGCTCGGTGTGCGGCGAGGCCGCATCGATGTCGTGCAGCGAGATCGGCTGGGTGAGTCCGAGCTCGTCCAGCGACCCGCCGTCGTCCCCCGGGTCGACGGGGATCGGCGAGGCGCCCTCGACCGGGCCCGCCCCGCGCGGCAGGGCGAGCACGAAGTTGGTGCCGCGGCCCAGCTGCGACCACACCGACAGGGTGCCGCGGTGCAGCGTGGCGTCGCCGAGGGCGATCGACAGGCCCAGTCCGGTGCCGCCGATCGTGCGCTTGCGCGACGGATCGGCGCGCCAGAACCGGTCGAACACCCGCTCGGCGTCGGCCTCGGTCATCCCCATCCCGTAGTCGCGGACGGCCAGGGCCACCGCCTGCTGGTTGCTGTCGACGGTGACCACGATGGGCCGCCCCTCCCCGTGCTCGATCGCGTTGCCCAGCAGGTTGCGCACGATCCGGCGGATGCGCCGCGGATCCATCTCGACCGGCGAATAGCCGCCCGGGGCGACCAGTCGCACGTCGCTGCCGTGCTGCTCGGCCAGCTGCGACATCGACGAGACCACATCCTCGGCGAGGTGGGCCAGGCTCGTCGGCTCGAGCTCGAGCTGCACCGACCCGGCGTCGTAGCGGCTGATCTCGAGCAGGTCGGTAAGCAGCAGCTCGAACCGCTGCACCTGCGCGTGCAGCAGCTCGGCCGACCGGGCCGTGGCCGGGTCGAAGTCGTCGCGCCGGTCGTTGAGCATGTCGGCGGCGAGCCGGATCGTGGTCAGCGGGGTGCGCAGCTCGTGCGAGACATCCGAGACGAACCGCTGCTGCACCAGCGACAGCTCGGCGAGCTGATTGATCTGCGACTGGATGCTGTCGGCCATCGCGTTGAACGAGCGGCCCAGGGTCGCCAGCTCGTCCTCTCCGTGCACGGTCAGGCGCACGCCCAGGTCGCCGCCGGCGAGCTGGGCGCTGGTCTCGGCGGCCTGCCGGATCGGGGTGGTCACGGCCCGCAGGGTGAACCAGGCGATCGCCCCGATGAGCACGACCAGCGCGGTTCCGACGATCCACAGGGTCGCCTGCACGAAGCTGAGGGTCTTGGATGCGTCATCCAGGTCGTACGCCAGGTACAGCTCGTACGCCCCGATCTCGGGGACGATGATCTGCTGGCCGACCACGATGCCGGGGCGCGTGGACCCGTCCGGCGACGGCAGGGCGATCGACTGACCCCACTGCGTGTCGGTGGCGCCCTCGGCGCTGACATGCTTGCGCATCTCGGGCGAGATCATGTCCTCGCGCAGCCCGCCCGAGGTGAACCCGGGCGGCGCCAGCGCCGAAGGCGTCTTGTCGATCCGCACGGCCAGGGTCATGTCGGTGGCCGACTGCTGGGCCAGCGAGGTCTGCACGCTCTTGAGCAGGTTCTGCACCTGCACCGGGTCGTCCTGGATGACCGCGTCGAACAGGGTGGTCTGGGCAGTGTCGACGGCGCGGCGGGCGTCGGTGAGCGCCTGGGACTTGCGCGACTCGAACAGGTCGTTCTGGATCGCCAGGGCCATCCAGACGCAGGCGACGATGATCGTCAGCGCGGTCAGGGCGAGGGTGATCACCAGGGTGCGGAACCGCAGCGACCGCCGCCACAGGGTGCTCAGATCCTCCAGGCGCGCCCGCCACCAGTCCCAGTCCCGCCAGGTGGTGCCGTTCGGGACGTTCGTGGACGCCGTCGAGGCGGACATGGATGCCTCAGGTGACGGCACCGGCGCGGTAGCCCACGCCGCGCACGGTGGTGACGATCTTCGGGTTGTCCGGGTCGAGTTCGACCTTGGCGCGCAGCCGCTGGACGTGCACGTTCACCAGGCGGGTGTCGGCCTTGTAGTGGTACCCCCACACCTGCTCCAGCAGCATCTCGCGCGAGAACACCTGCTGCGGCTTGGACGCGAGCGCCACCAGCAGCTCGAACTCCAGCGGGGTCAGCGAGATGGAGTCGCCGGCGCGACGGACCTCGTGGGCCGCGACATCCACCTCGAGGTCGCCGATGCGCAGCACCTCGACGGTGCCGGAGGCGCCCGGCCGCAGCCGGGTGCGGATGCGGGCGACGAGCTCCTTGGGGTTGAACGGCTTGACGATGTAGTCGTCGGCGCCCGACTCGAGCCCCTTCACCACGTCGGCGGTATCGGTGCGGGCGGTGAGCATGATGATCGGCACGCCGGACTCGGCGCGCACCCGGGTGCAGATCTCGATGCCGTCCATGCCGGGCAGCATCAGATCCAGCAGGATCAGATCGGGCCGCTCGGCCCGCCAGGCATCGACGGCCTTGGCCCCGTCCGCGCAGAAGGCGGTTTCGAACCCCTCCGTGCGCAGCACGATGCCGATCATCTCCGCGAGGGCGGTGTCATCGTCGACCACCAGGATCCGTGAAGTCATATGATCGCGTTTCGTCCTTCATCCGGCGCGGCTCGTGGCCGCACGCTGCGACAGCGCAGTCCCCGTGCGCTGTCCACAGCGTAGCCGAGCACGCCGAATCCGGGGCGGCAGCCTCGCCCGGGTGTGACACGATGGGAGTCGGACCCGCTCGCGCGAGGAGGTTTCGTGACCGCGTACCCGACCTGGACGCCGGCGTCGCGCCCGGGGATCATCCCGCTGCATCCGCTCGGCTTCGGCACGGTGCTGGGCCGGTCGTTCACCGCGCTGCGGCAGAACCCGCGCGTGCTGCTGGGCTTCGCCCTGGTGGTGCAGGTGGTGGCGTTCCTCGTGCTGATCCTGGGGGTGGGCGCGGTCTCGTTCTGGTCGTTCTCGCGGCTGCAGACGGTGCCCGAATCCTCACCCGACTTCGCCACGATCCGGGCCGGATCCGTGGCGATCGTGATCGTCACCGCGTTCGTGCTGGGTCTGGCCGCCGCAGCCCTCGGCGTCATCGTGCAGGGCGTCGTGATGACCGAGGTCGCCCGCGGCGCGGTCGCCGAGCGGCTGCAGCTCGCCCGGCTGTGGGCCCAGGTGCGGCCGGTGGCCGGGCGGCTGATCGGCTACACGTTCCTGCTCACGCTGGCCATGCTGCTGGCCATCGGCGCGGTCACCGGGATCGTCTTCGCGCTCAGCGCCCTGTCGCCGGTCGCGGCGATCGTGCTGACCGTGCTGGCGGTGCTCGCGGCCATCCCGGTCGTGCTGTGGCTGTCGACGAAGCTGCTGCTGGCGCCGCCGGCGATCATCATGGAGCGCGCCACGATCCGCGGGGCGATCGCCCGGTCGTGGCGCCTCACCCGGGGCCGGTTCTGGCCGATCCTGGGCATCGTCGTGCTGATCCAGCTGATCTTCGGCGCGATGGCGCAGATCGTGACGCTGCCGTTCGGTCTGATCGGCGGTCTTCTCACCCAGTTCATCGCCCCCACCGGCGATGAGGACACCAGCGCGATCATCAGCGTCATCGTCACGCTCGGGCTGGCCGAGATCATCACGCTGCTGATCCAGTCCGTCGCGATCGTCGTGCAGGCCACGGCCACCTCGATCCTCTACATCGACTGCCGCATGCGCCGCGAGGGCCTCGATCTCGACCTGCTCGCCTACGTGGAACGGCGGGATGCCGGGGCCCAGGACCTCCCGGATCCGTACACGCTGCACATCGGCCGGACGATGGCCCGCCCCCCGATGCCCGCATACGCGCCCTACAGTCCGGCGCAGCCGTATGCAGCGGCGCCGCCCTATGGCGCGGCGTACCCGCCGTACGGTGCCGGATCCGCGCCGACCGGTCCCGCGCAGCCGCCGTATGCGACGCCCGGCTCCGGCCCGTTCCCGGCGCCGGCCACCGGCCCGTACCCGCCGCCGGCCGCACCCCCGGCATCCGCACCCCCGGCATCCGCACCCGCGGCATCCGCACCCGCGTCCACGCAGTGGGCGGTGCCCGGCGAGAGGCCGGACGAGCAGGGGATGCCGTGATCCGACCGCTGTCGGACGGCATCCCGCCGCTCACGCCCGACGGCGATCAGGCGCGCCAGTGGGCCGAGCACGAGCTCAGCGATCCGGCGTATGCCCAGGCGCGCCCCACCCCGCTGGACCGCATCGCCCGCGCGGTGCAGGACTTCGTCTCCTCCCTGGTCGGCGGGCAGGCCCCCGACGCGTGGGGACTCTGGCTGGCCCTCGCCGTCGCGGCGATCCTGGTCGCGCTGATCATCGTCTCGGCGATCCTCGCCGGCCGCTCGCGTCTGGCCCGACGCGGATCGAGCGCCGCGACCGAGCTGTTCGGCGACACCGAGACCCGCACCGCCGCGCAGCTGCGCCGGGCCGCGGCATCCGCCGTCGCCGATGAGGACTGGGGGCAGGCGGTGATCCTCCGCTTCCGGGCGCTGGCGCGCGGCCTGGTCGAGCGCCGCGCCGTCGAGCTGGTCCCGGGCGCCACCGTGCACGCGTTCGCCCGTGCCGCCGGTCGGGCCTTTCCCGGCCGCGCCGATGACCTGGATGCCGCGGCATCCGCCTTCGACGACGTCCGCTACCTGCGCCGCCCCGGCACCGCGGCGCTGTACGGCGCCGTGGCCCGCGCGGATGACGCGGTGCAGGCGGAGCGACCGGTGGATGCGGCCGCGGAGCTCGTCCGATGACCACCGCCGTCCGCACGGCGGCGACCGACGCACCCGCCGCCGTCGCCCCCGCGGTCGGCCGCCGGACGGCCGACCCGCGCCGCCGGCGCGCGACCGCATGGGTCGTGATCGCGGTCGTGCTCGTGGCGGCCGGGATCGCCGCGGCAGTGCTCTCCAGCGTCGGGCAGTGGACCAAGCGCGACATGCTCGACCCCGAGTCGGCGGGACCGGACGGCGCGCAGGCGCTCGCCCACATCCTGCGCGATCACGGGGTGCAGGTGCAGGTGGCCCGCGACCGCGACGCCCTGGACCAGGCGCTGAGCGCCGCGGGGCGCACCGACTCCCGCGCCGCGGTCGCCACGCTGGTGCTGCCGGACAGCCCGCTGCTGTCGGACAAGACGTTCCAGGGCCTGGCCGACGCCGCCGACGACGTCGTCATCGCCCAGCCGCAGTCGCGCAGCGCCCGGCTGCTGTTCGACTCCGGCGCCTCCGGCTACGGCGCGGACGCGCCGGTCGCCCCCGGCTGCGCGCTGCCCGCGGCGCAGCGCGCGGGCGCGATCGTGCCCGGCGCGCTGTACACGCTGCCGCAGGGCCGGGATGTCACGGCCTGCTACCGCGTCGGCCCGGACGCCGCCCTGCTCCAGCGCACGACCGCCGGCACCACCGCCACGATCGTCGACGGGACGGCGCTGCTGACCAACGCCGCCCTCGCCCAGCACGGCAACGCGGCGCTCGGCATCACCCTGATGGGCGTGCACCCCACCCTGATCTGGTACATCCCCTCGGCGCGGGATGCCGACGCCGGCGCGGCGACCCCCACGCTCGGCCAGCTCACGCCGCCGTGGGTGAGTCCGGTGATCGTGCTGCTGCTGGCGGCCGGCGTCGGCGCGGGCATCTGGCGCGGCCGCCGGTTCGGACCGCTCGTGGCCGAGAGCCTGCCCGTGACCGTGCGCGCCGCCGAGACCACCCAGGGCCGCGCCCGGCTCTATGCCCGCTCGCGCGACACCGCCCATGTCGCCGACCGGCTGCGCATCGGCGCGCTGACGCGGCTCGCCCGGCTGCTGGGAATCGGGACCACCGCGGCGGCGGACGAGACATCCGATGCGGTCGCCGACCTGCTGCGGATGCCGCGGGCCCGGGTCCGCGGCATCCTGCGGGACGATCCCGTCGGCACCGATCGCGAGCTGCTCGCACTCAGCGACCGGCTGCGCGAGCTGGAGCGCGCCGCGCATCGGGCGCTGCACCCCGCCTCCGACACCACCGGCACGACAGAAGACCAGCCGCCCACCGATACCGGGAGGACCCACCCATGACAGACCCGTATGACGCACCTCCGTCCCCGACCGCCGACCCCGGCTCGTTGAGCGCCGACCCCGGGTCGTTGAGCCCCGACCCCGACGACGCCGCCCTCCGCGAGGCGCTGCACCAGGTGCGCCAACAGGTCGGCGGCGCCGTGATCGGCCAGGACGGAGCCATCACCGGCCTGCTCATCGCCCTGCTCGCCGGCGGCCACGTGCTGCTGGAGGGCGTCCCCGGAGTCGCCAAGACGCTGCTCGTGCGCGCGTTCAGCCGCGCGCTCGGACTGGACACCAAGCGCGTCCAGTTCACGCCCGACCTGATGCCCGGCGACGTGTCCGGCTCGCTGGTCTACGACGCGCGCACGGGCGAGTTCGAGTTCCGCGAGGGGCCGATCTTCACCAACATCGTGCTGGCCGACGAGATCAACCGCACGCCGCCGAAGACGCAGGCCGCGCTGCTGGAGGCGATGGAGGAGCACCAGGTCACCGCCGACGGCGTGACCCGCGCCCTGCCCGACCCGTTCCTGGTGGCGGCGACGCAGAACCCGATCGAGCACGAGGGCACGTACCCCCTGCCCGAGGCGCAGCTGGACCGGTTCCTGCTCAAGCTCGTGATCGGCGTGCCCGAGCGCGACGCCGAGCTGCAGGTGCTGCGCCGGCACGCCGACGGCTTCGACCCGCACACGCTGGAGGGCATCCGGCCCGTGGCCGATGCCACGCAGCTGCGGGCGGCGCGGGCGGCTGCGGCATCCGTCGCCGTCACCGACGAGGTGCTCGGCTATCTCGTCGACCTGGCCCGGGCGACCCGGCAGAGCCCGTCGGTGCAGCTGGGGGTCAGCCCGCGTGCGGCGACCGCGCTGCTGGCGGCGGCCAAGGCGTGGGCGTGGCTGGGCGGATACCCGGCGATCACGCCGGACCACGTGCAGACCATGCTGGTCCCGACCTGGCGGCACCGGATCCGCCTGCGGCCGGAGGCCATGCTCGAGGGCGTCTCGGTGGACGCCGTGCTCACCTCGGTGCTGCAGCAGACCCGCGTCCCGATGTGAGCATGTACGTCACCGGCCGCCTCCCCCTGCTGATCGCTCTCGGAGCGATCCCCGTCGTGCTGCTGTCGACAGCCGGCGTGGATGCCTGGGCGGCGGCGGCCGGATGGCTGCTGCTGTCCGCGGTGGTGGCGGGGGTGGATGCTGCGGCCGCGGCCGATCCGCGGGGCGTGCACATGGAGCGGTCGCTGCCGCGCCGCAGCCTGCTGCATGACCGGGTCGAGGCATCCCTCACCCTGCGCGGGCCGCGGCGACTGCGCGGGTGGCTGCGCGACGCGTGGCAGCCCACCGCCGGGGCTCCCCGTGAGCGGCTGCCGGTGCGGCTCGCGCCGGACGAGCCGCTGCGGCTGAGCGTGCCGCTGCGGCCGCGGCGCCGGGGCGAGCTGGTGTCGGAGTTCGTGGTGCTGCGCAGCCTCGGCCCGCTCGGCATCGCCGGACGCCAGGGGCGCCTGGACGTGCGCGGCGCGATCCGGGTGCTGCCGCCGTTCGCGTCCCGGCGGCATCTGCCCTCGCGCCTGGCGCGGCTGCGCGAGCTGGACGGCAGCACGAGCGTGCTCATCCGCGGGGCGGGCACCGAGTTCGACAGCCTGCGCCCGTATGTGCGCGGCGACGACGTGCGCTCGATCGACTGGCGGGCGACCGCCCGCGCGGGCACGACGATGCTGCGCACCTGGCGGCCCGAGCGCGACCGGCACGTGGTGATCGTGATCGACACCGGGCGCACTTCGGCGGCGCGGGTGGGCGACGGGGTCCGGCTGGATGCCGAGATGGAAGCCGCGCTGCTGCTGTCGGCCCTCGCCGTCCAGGCCGGCGACCACGTGCATCTGGTGATGTTCGACCGCGCCGTGCGCGCCCGGGTGTCGGGCGTGGACGGCGAGGCGCTGCTGCCGGCCCTCGTGGATGCGATGGCTCCGGTCGAGCCGTCGCTGATCGACACCGACTGGGATGCCGCGTTCGCGCAGATCCGCGCGCTCGCGGTGCGACCGTCCCTCGTCGTGCTGCTGACCGCGCAGGACGACCCCGCCTCGGCGCGCGGATTCCTCGGGTCGCTGCCGGCCCTGACCGCTCATGCGCGCGTGCTGGTCGGCACGGTGACCGATGCGTCGCTCGCCGCGCGCACCGCGGCGCGGACGACCGTGGGCGAAGTGTATCGGGCGGCCGCTGCCGAGCAGACGCTCGCGGATGCCGCGCAGGTGGCGCAGGCCGTCGCCCGGGCCGGTGCCGAGGCCCTGGCCGACGGCCCGGAGGATCTGCCGCCCCGCGTCGCCGACCGCTACCTCGCGCTGAAGGCCGCCGGGCGGCTCTGAGGCGGCGCGCGGCGGCGGCGCTGTGCGGCGGCGTTCAGTCGACGCATATTGCTGCTCCGCGCGACGAAACGCAGCCATTCGCGTCGACCGAACTGCGGCATCCCTCTTCGATCGTCACGAACTGCGCCCTGTCGCCGCCGAACCCCCAGTTCGTGCCGACCGAACGCCCAGTCGGTCTTCAGTCGACGCATTTTGCTGCTCCGCGGGACGAGACGCAGCCATTCGCGTCGACCGAACTGCGGCATCCGAGTTCAGTCGACCCATATTGCTGCTCCAGACGCGAGCACGCAGCCATTCGCGTCGACCGAACTGCGGCATCCGAGTTCAGTCGACGCATATTGCTGCTCCGCGGGACGAGACGCAGCCATTCGCGTCGACCGAACCACGGCATCCATCTTCAGTCGACCCATATTGCTGCTCCAGACGCGAATACGCAGCCATTCGCGTCGACCGAACCGCGGCATCCATCTTCAGTCGACCCATATTGCTGCTCCGGACGCGAACACGCAGCCATTCGCGTCGACCGAACCGCGGCATCCGAATTCAGTCGACGCATATTGCTGCTCCGCGGGTCGAAACGCAGCCATTCGCGTCGACCGAACTACGGCATCCGAGTTCAGTCGACGCGTATTGCTGCTCCGCGGGACGAGACGCAGCCATTCGCGTCGACCGAACCGCGGCATCCATCTTCGATCGTCACGAACCGCGCCCTGGCGCCGCAGAACCCACACTTCGTGCCGACCGAACGCCCCAGCAACCGCCGCGCCCCGGCCACGCCCCCAGCAGGCAACCCGCCCGCCACCGCGTGCCCCGCGCTCCGCGTCTGCACAGGCTCCGTTGATAGCCTGGATGCTGCCCGGGACGACCCGGCGCGGCGACATCCTGACGGGGACGACCCTGGGAACAGGATCCGCCATGATCGTCCCGACCCGCACGGCACCGGCTCCCTCCGACCGGGATGCCGCGGCATCCCGCACCCCGCTGCGCCGCCTCTTCACCCCCGCGGCCGTCAGCCGCATGCTGCTCGGCTGGCTCGCCGTCGCGATCCTCGCGCTGCTCGGCGCGCTGCTCGGCACGCCGCTGCTGATCGCCGGACTCGTCGGCACCATCGCGGTGATCGTCGTGTGCGCGTTCGGCGTGGTGCACCAGGCCGAACGCCTCGCCGCCCGCCTCGGCGACCCGTTCGGCACGCTCGTGCTGACCCTGTCGATCGTGCTCATCGAGGTCGTGCTGATCGTTGCGATCATGCTGGGGCCGGGCGAGCACACCACCATCGCGCGCGACTCGGTGCTGGCGGTGTCGATGATCATCCTCAACCTCGTCATCGGCCTCGCGCTGCTCGTCGGCGGAATCCGGCATGGCGGCCTGCGGCACAATCGCACCGGCACCTCGCAGTACCTCGGGATGCTGGTGGTCCTCGTCGCCGTCGCGTTCGGGATGCCGCAGCTGATCGGCGACGGCGGCTCGTTCACCGTGCCCCAGGCCGTCGCCGTGATCGCGGTGACGGTCGTGCTGTACGGCTTCTTCCTCTGGCGGCAGACCGGCGCGCAGGCGATGGACTTCACCGAGGTGCGCGCGGCCGGGGCGCAGCATCCACTGTCCCGTGCCGCCGTGCGCGCGCATTCCCGCGAGCTGGGCGGCCGGTTCACGCTCCTCGCGCTCACGATGCTGCCGATCGTCCTGCTCTCGCACGATCTGGCGGCGATGCTCGATCGCGCGCTCGCGCTGGTGCAGGCGCCGCCGGCGCTGTCCGGCGTCCTGATCGCGGCGATCGTCTTCCTGCCCGAGGCGATCACCGCCGTGCGGGCGGCGAACGCGGGCGAGATCCAGCGGGTGAGCAACCTCTGCCACGGAGCCCTCGTCTCCACGGTGGGACTCACCGTGCCCGCCGTGCTCGTGGTCGGCCTCGTCACCGGCGCGCACCCGGTGTTCGCCCTCGACCCGGTGATGGCGCTGCTGCTCGCCGTCTCGGTGGTGCTGTCGATCGCCACGTTCGCCGCTCGCCGGGTGACCGCAGTGCACGGTTCCGCGCATCTGGCGGTGTTCGCCCTGTACGCGATCGCGGTGTTCGCCTGACTCACCCGATCAAGGTGAACTCTTCGACAACGCCGTGTCGCGCGCCCGGAAACTTGCACGGGTGCCGATAATCTCGCGGCATCGATGAAAGGAGAATCCCATGTCGGATTCCACCTCAGCAGCACCCACGCTCGTCACTCGAATGATCGCCGAGGCGATCGGAACCCTCGTCCTGGTCTTCGGCGGTGTCGGCACCGCCCTGTTCGCCGCCGACTTCGCGGTCGGATCGGCCGGCACCCCGCTCGGGGTCGGCCACCTCGGCGTGGCGCTCGCGTTCGGCCTGACCGTCCTGGTCGGCGTCTATGCATGGGGCCCGATCTCAGGCGGCCACTTCAACCCGGCGATCACGCTCGGGATGGCCATCGGCGGCAAATTCGCCTGGAAGGATGTCGTCGGCTACTGGGTCGCGCAGGTCGTCGGCGGTCTCGTCGGCTCGACCCTGCTCGTGCTGGTCGGGCTGTTCGGACCGGAGGGATGGCTGAGCACCGCGCAGTCCGGCGGCTTCGCCTCCAACGGCTTCGGCGACCACTCCCCCGGCGGGTTCGGCCTGGGGGCGGCGATCGTGATCGAGATCCTGCTGACCTGCGTGTTCGTCCTGGTCGTAGCCGGATCCACCAGCAAGCGGGCTCCGGTCGGCTTCGCCGGAATCGCGATCGGCCTCACCCTGACCCTCATCCACCTCATCTCGATCCCGATCGACAACACGTCGGTCAACCCCGCCCGCTCGATCGCCGCGGCGGTCTACGGCGGCGTCGGCCCGCTGGCCCAGCTGTGGGTGTTCATCGTGTTCCCGCTCGTCGGCGGCGCGATCGCCGGCCTCGTGCACCGCGCGCTGCTGGCACCCGCGATGGACCGCCTCCCGGCCTGACCACCTCCCGGCCTGACCACCTCCCGCGAGAGTGCATCTGACGGCCGAAAATGCGGTGATTTCCCGCTCCCTCGGCCGTCAGATGCACTCTCACCGATGTGACCGACGCAACGGGATGCCGCGCCGACGCACCGCGCCGCCGCACCGCGCCGACGCACCACGCCAGACCCCACCCACGCCAGAGGGGCCCGGTCCCACCGAACGGTGGAATCGGGCCCCTCCGTCGGGCGCGTGTCACTCCAGGTCGAACCGGTCCAGCTCGGTGACCTTGCCCCAGGCGGCGACGAAGTCGTTCACGAACTTCTCGCCCGCGTCATCCGCGGCGTACACCTCGGCGACGGCGCGCAGCTCAGAGTTCGAGCCGAACACGAGGTCGGCACGGGTGCCGATCCACTTCTGCGCTCCGGTGCTCAGGTCGGTGCCGGCGAACGCGTGCGATCCGGGGTCGACCGGCTTCCACTCGGTGCCCATGTCGAGCACGTTGACGAAGAAGTCGTTCGTGAGCACGCCCGGCCGGTCGGTGAACACGCCCAGCTTCGAGCCGTCCCAGTTCGCGTCCAGCGCCCGCAGCCCGCCGACGAGCACGGTCATCTCCGGAGCCGTGAGGTTCAGCAGGCTCGCCCGGTCGACCAGCAGGAACTCGGCCGGCAGGTCGGCGGCCGCCGCCATCGGGCCGGTGTAGTTGCGGAATCCGTCGGCGACCGGCTCGAGATACGAGAACGAGTCGACGTCGGTCTGCTCGGCCGTGGCGTCGGTGCGTCCCGGGTGGAACGGCACGGTGACGTCGAATCCGGCATCCTTCGCCGCCTTATCGACACCGGCGTTGCCCGCCAGCACGATCAGGTCGGCCAGCGACACGCGCTTGCCGTCCGCCGCGTGCGCCGCGTCGAAGCGCTCCTTGACGCCGCGCAGCACCTCGAGCACCTTGGCCGAGCGCACCGGGTTGTTGACCTCCCAGTCCTTCTGCGGCGCCAGCGCCAGGCGTGCGCCGTTGGCGCCGCCCCGCTTGTCGCTGTTGCGGAAGGATGCTGCCGCCGCCCACGTCGTGGCGACCAGCTCGGGCACGGTCAGACCGGACTCGAGGATCTCCTGGCGCAGCGCGGCGGCGTCGGCGGCGTCGATCAGCACGTGGTCGACGGCGGGCACCGGGTCCTGCCAGATGAGCTCCTCGGTCGGGGCGAGCGCGCCCAGGTACCGGGTCGAGGGACCCAGGTCGCGGTGGGTGAGCTTGAACCAGGCCCGGGCGAACGCGTCGGCGAAGGCCTGCGGGTCGTCCTTGAACTTCTTCGAGATCGGCCCGTAGATCGGGTCGAACCGCAGCGACAGGTCGCTGGTCAGCATCCGCGGCTCGCGACGCTTGGTGGCGTCGTGGGCCATCGGCACCATGTCGGCGCCGGCGCCCGCCTTCGGCCGCCACTGCTTGGCGCCGGCCGGGCTCTCCATCAGCTCCCACTCGTACGCGAACAGGATGTGGAAGAACTCGTTGTCCCACCGGGTGGGGTGATAGGTCCAGGTGACCTCCAGGCCGCTCGCGGTCTGGTCGTCGCCCTTGCCGGTGCCGTGGGCGTTCTTCCAGCCGATGCCCATCTGCTCCATCGGGGCTCCTTCCGGCGCGGGCCCGACGAGGTCGGCCGAGCCGGCTCCGTGGGTCTTGCCGAAGGTGTGGCCGCCGGCGATCAGCGCGACGGTCTCCTCATCGTTCATCGCCATCCGCGCGAACGTCTCGCGGATGTCGCCGGCCAGCTCGAGCGGGTCGGGGTTGCCGCCCACGCCCTCCGGGTTGACGTAGATCAGCCCCATCTGCACGGCGGCGAGGGGGTTCTCCAGGTCGCGCTTCTGACCGGGCGTGTAGCGCTTGTCGTCACCGAGCCAGGTGTTCTCCGAGCCCCAGTACACGTCGTCGTCGGGCTCCCAGGCATCCACCCGTCCGCCGGCGAAGCCGAACGTGGTGAAGCCCATCTGCTCGAGCGCGACGTTGCCCGCGAAGATCATCAGGTCGGCCCACGAGATCTGCTTGCCCCACTTCTTCTTGACCTGCCACAGGATGCGCCGCGGCTTGTCGAGGCCGGCGTTGTCGGGCCAGCTGTTCAGCGGGGCGAACCGCTGCTGCCCCGAGTTGCCGCCGCCCCGGCCATCGGTCACGCGGTAGGTGCCGGCGCTGTGCCAGGCCATGCGGATCATCGCCGGACCGTAGTTGCCGAAGTCGGCGGGCCACCAGTCCTGGCGGGTGGTCAGCGCGTCCTCGATGTCCCGGCGGAGCTCGTCCAGGTCGACGTTCTCGAAGTTGGCGCGGTAGTCGAAGTCCTCGTCGAGCGGGTTGGTCTCGGCGGGGTTCTTGGCCAGCACGCGCAGGTTCAGGCGGTTCGGCCACCAGTTGCGGGCGCTCGAGCCGCCGGCCCGGCTCACGCCGTGCACGACCGGGCAGCCGGCCTCCTCGGTGGCGACGGCCTGCTCCTCGTCCGTCGGCGTGGGGATGACGCCCTCGGTCTCTTCGGTGATGTTGTCGGTCATCTGATATCCCTTCTCGGATGTGTGCGTTGTCTTGAGGTGCGGTGTCTCGGGTCGTTTCAGGCGGCGGATGCTGCGCAGTCGGCGCAGGTGCCCCAGAACGTGACCTCGGCCTCGTGGACGGTGAATCCGGCCGCGTCGGACGGCGACAGGCACGGCGCCTCGCCGACGACGCAGTCGACGTCGACGACGGCTCCGCACTCGGTGCAGACGAGGTGGTGGTGGTTGTCGCCGACGCGCAGCTCGAACAGCTGGGGTCGACCGGCCGGCTCGATGCGGCGCACCAGGCCGGCATCGGCGAAGTCGCCGAGTGCGTTGTACACGGACTGCAGGCTGGGATGCTCCAGCACCGGCGCGACGACCCCGTAGACGTCCTCCGCACTGGCGTGCGGGTGGGCGGCGAGCGCGTCGAACACGGCGCGGCGCGAGTCGGTCACCCGCAGCCCCGCGCCGCGGATGGCGGTCGCGGCATCCGGAGTCTCGGCGTGCGCGTGCATACCCCCACCCTAGCCTTTATTTGATCAAAACAAAAGTGCGGGCGCGGCTTTCACCCCCGGCCCTTCGTCTCGCTGCGCTCGCTCAGGGACCTATCCCCCAGCTGCCTGAGCGAGCCCGCGCCCTATCACCCCCAGCTCCCTGAGCGAGCCCGCGCGCAGCGCGAGCGAGACGAAGGGGCGCCCCGGCCCTTCGTCTCGCTGCGCTCGCTCAGGGACCTATCCCCCAGCTCGCTGGGCGACCCCGCGCGCTATCTCACCCAGCTCCCTGAGCGAGCCCGCGCGCAGCGCGAGCGAGACGAAGGGCTGCCGTCGCCCCGCACTACCCCGCGACGAGCCGAGGGGTGCCGGTCTGGCTCTCGACCAGGTCGCCGGTCTCGCCATCGCGGAACGCCCGGCCGCCCACCACCAGCATGTAGAAGAGGAACACCGCCAGGGCGAGCGCGCCCAGCGCGACCTTCACCGGCCAGGGCCACTGCTGCGGGGTGACGAAGCCTTCGATCGCGCCGGACAGGGCGAGGCTGAACACGAGTCCGACCGCCACGGTGACCAGCGACCGCCCGGCGGCGGCGAGCGCCTCGCCGCGGCTGCGCCGCCCGGGCGCCACCCACGACCAGAACACGTGGAGTCCGGCGGCGGCCGCGACGAACACGCTGGTCAGCTCCAGCATCCCGTGCGGGGCGATGAACTGCCAGAACACGTCTCCGTGGCCGAGCGAGGTCATCACGGCGGCGGCCGCGCCCACGCCGACGGCGTTCTGCATGACGACGTACAGCGGCCAGATGCCGGTGATGCCGAACAGCACGCACTGCACGGCGATCCAGGCGTTGTTGGTCCAGACGGTGCCGGCGAACACGGCGGCCGGGTTCTCGCGGTAGTAGTCGGTGAACTGGTGCTCGGCGTAGTACTCCAGGTCGGCGCGGCTGCCCAGGGCCGCCAGCACCTGCGGGTCCGAGGCGATCCACACCGCGACCAGCGATCCGACGGCGAAGAAGCCGAGCGCGATCGCGAGGGTGGTCCAGCGCAGCCGGTAGAGCGCAGCCGGCAGCTGCCGGAGGAAGAACCGGGGCAGCGCGCCGCCGGTCTCGACGCCGCTGCCGGTCAGGCGCAGTCGCGCCCGGGCCAGGATCGTCGACACGTAGTCGCCGAGCGTCGTGCGCCCGGCCGAGGTCTTGATATCGGCGAGGTCCGCCGACGCCGCGCGGTAGCGCGTGACCAGCTCGTCCACCTGCGACCCGTCGAGCCGGCGCTGCCGGCTGAGCGCATCCAGTCGCTCCCACTCCGGGCCGCGGGCGGCTGCCAGGGCGTCGAGGTCCATGTGGTTCACTGTAGGTCATGGCCGCCGAACCCATCGCGATCGTGCCGGACGAGGTGCTCACCGGCGAGGCCGTCGCGCTCGACGTGCAGCCGCTGGGCTTCTTCCTGCGGGCCCTCGGCACCGTGATCGACATGCTCGTCGGAGTCGCGTTCCTGCTGCTGCTGGCCTGGGTCTCAGGCTGGATGCTGGGGCGCAACATCATCAGCACGGATGCCTCCAGCATCCTGGGCGTGACGGTGATCGTGCTCGTCACGGTCGTGCTGCCGACGGCGGTCGAGACCCTCACCCGCGGCCGCAGCCTCGGCCGACTGGCCGTCGGCGGCCGGATCGTGCGCGCCGACGGGGGCGCGGCCGGGTTCCGTCAGGCGCTGATCCGGGCGCTGGTGGGGGTGCTCGAGCTGTGGATGACGCTCGGCGGCATCGCCGCGCTGGTGGGCGCGTTCACGCCCCGGTCGCAGCGGCTGGGCGATCTGATGGCGGGCACCTACTGCCAGCGCACGCGCACGCCCGCGCTGCCCGCGCACGCGCCCGACATGCCGCCGGCCCTGCTGCCGTGGGCCGAGGTGGCGGATGTCTCGCGCCTGCCCGACCCGCTGGCCCGGCGCTGCGCGCAGTTCGTCCGTCAGGCAGAGCGGATGGAGCCCTCCGCACGCGCCCGGCTCGCGGCATCCCTCGCCGCCGAGGTGGCGCCGTTCGTCTCGCCCGTCCCGCAGACGGATGCCGAGACCCTCGTCCGCGCGGCGGTGGCGGCACGTCGCGACCGGGAGTACACGGCCCTGCGGCTGGAGGACGAGCGCGTCGCCCGGCTCCTGGCCGGCACGACCGCTGCGCCCCGCGGGTTCCCGCAGCGCTGAGTGCCGGGCGCTGCCGCCGGGCGGCGCCTGAACCCGGCCCGGCGCCGGGCGGCGCCTGAACCCGGCCCGACGCCGGGCGGCGCCTGAACCTGGCCCGGCGTCGCGCGGCGCCTGAACCCGGCCCGCGGCCGGGCACCCCCTGAACCTGGCCCGGCGCCGCCTGAACCCGACCCGACGCCGCGCGGCGTGCAGAACTCCGGAGGATCGCGCAGGGCGCGGCGCCGGGACGGCGTGATTCCGCGGACACGCCACCCGCGGCACCCCAGATCTCCGGAGTTCTGCACGGCCCGCGCGCCAGCCCGCTCCGCGCCCCGCCGATTCTCACCGAAAGCTCATCCAATTTCGTTGACAATCCTGGTCACAGCCCGAGAGAGTCAGGCGCGGGAAGGCCTTCCCACAGAGCCGATCGAGGGAGAATGGCGATGAGAAGGACAGCAGTGATCGCGGCGTTGAGCGCCGTGCTGCTCACCGGGGGAATGATCAACGGATGGGTGGCGGGCGCCGGGCCGGCTTCGGCCCATGGAAACTCCGGGCACGGTCCGGGGCACGGCACCAGCGCAGCGATCACCGAGCGCGCGTGCACCGGTCTCGGTGACGCCTCCATCGGGGCGAAGCAGATCGGGCTGCCCACGACGGGCGCCACGGTCACCACCGCGACCTGGGTGGTCGACGACGGCGTCGGCCGGTGCCAGGTCGTCGGCGACATCCTGCCCGTCGACTCGGCGGCGCCCCCGATCGAGTTCCAGGTGAACCTGCCCGCGAACTGGAACCACCGCGCCGTGCAGATGGGCGGCGGCGGCTATGACGGCTCGCTGGTGACCGGACTGGATGCCTACGCCCTGCAGCCGGCGGGTCAGAAGACCCCGCTGCAGCAGGGCTTCGTCACGCTCGGCTCCGACGGCGGCCACAAGGGCACCGGCGGCTTCGACTCGACGTTCGGACTCAACGACGAGGCACTCGCGAACTACGGCACGCAGTCGATCAAGAAGACGCACGACGTGGCGATGGCGCTGATGAAGACCGCATTCCGCAGCACGCCGAAGTACTTCTACTTCGTCGGCTTCTCGCAGGGCGGGCACGAGGCGATCAACGCCGCGGGCCTGTACCCGAAGGACTACGACGGAGTCGTGGCCGGCACGCCGTCCTACAACGTGGCGATGATGCACGCGGGCATCGGCTCGGTGTATCGCGATGCGCTGTACTCCGACGGCGGGGCGGGCTGGCTGAACACCGCCAAGACGCAGCTGCTGGTGCACGCCGTGTACGCCGCGTGCGATCCGCTGGACGGGCTGAAGGACGGCGTGATCTCGAACGTGACGGCGTGCCAGCAGACGTTCAACGTCACCACGCTGCGCTGCCCGGATGGGGCGGATGCCGGGGACACGTGCCTCTCGGATGCGCAGATCAACGCGGTGACGAAGATCGCGAGCCCGCACAACATCGGGTTCCCGATCGAGGGCAACAGCGTGGCCGCCGGGGCGCCGATCCTGTACGGCGGCACCTACACGGTGTTCACGCTCGGCTCGGTGGACCAGCCGGCCAACCCCGCCAGCGGCAAGGAGGCCTTCCAATACTCGGTGCTGAACGCGATCGCGACCAACATCGTGACGCGGGATCCGAGCTACGACACGCGCACCTTCAACCTGAACGAGTGGGCCAGCCGCATCCAAGAGGTCGGAAAGCAGCTGGACAGCACGAGCGTCGACCTCTCGGCGTTCGCCAAGCGGGGCGGCAAGATGCTCCTCACCACCGGACTGGCTGACGACGGCATCTCGCCCGAGAACACCATCCAGTTCTACGACCGCCAGTCGGCGAAGTACGGCGACCGGCTGGGCTCGTTCCTGAAGTTCTACACGATGCCCGGCTTCTCGCACGGCTTCGGCCCGTACAGCGCGACGTACGACGCCCTGCCCGCGCTCATGAACTGGGTAGAGAAGAACAAGGCGCCCCGCCACCTGCAGACGATCGATGCGAACGCCGCCAGCAACGACCGCACCCGTCCGCTGTGCGAGTACCCGAACTGGCCGAAGTACACGGGCCACAACCCCGACAAGGCGTCGAGCTTCACCTGCGTGGCGCCCTGACGCGGATGCTGCGCCCCGCCCGACGCTGAGCGGCGTGCAGAACTCCGGAGGATCGCGCACGGCGCGGCACCGGGACGGCGTGATTCCGCGGACACGCCGCTCGCCGCGCCCCAGATCTCCGGAGTTCTGCACGGCGTAGGCGCCCGCGCCCGCGGCGCGCGCGCCGCCCAGACCTCAGTACCGGTAGTGGTCGAGCTTGTACGGCCCGTCGACCGGCACGCCGAGGTAGGCGGCCTGCTCGTCGCTCAGGGTCGTGAGCCGCACCCCGAGTGCGTCCAGGTGCAGCCGCGCGACCTTCTCATCGAGGATCTTCGGCAGCGTGTACACGCCGATCGGGTACTGCTCGTGCTTGGTGAACAGCTCGATCTGGCCGAGCACCTGGTTCGTGAACGAGGCGCTCATCACGAACGAGGGGTGGCCGGTGGCATTGCCGAGGTTCAGCAGCCGGCCCTCCGACAGGACCAGGATGCTGCGCCCGCTCGGCAGGCGCCATTCGTGCACCTGCGGCTTGATCTCGACCTTCACCGCGCCCGGCAGCGCCTCGAGCCCGGCCATGTCGATCTCGTCGTCGAAGTGGCCGACGTTGCCGACGATGGCCAGGTGCTTCAGCCCCAGCAGGTGCTCGACGGTGACGACCCGGGTGTTCCCGGTGCCGGTGATGAGGATGTCGACCTGGTCGATGACGTCCTCGAGGCGCGCGACCTGGAAGCCGTCCATCGCGGCCTGCAGCGCGCAGATCGGGTCGACCTCGCTGACGATGACGCGGGCGCCCTGGCCGCGCAGCGCCTCGGCGGCGCCCTTGCCGACGTCGCCGTAGCCGACGATGAAGGCGACCTTGCCGCCGATCAGCACGTCGGTGGCGCGGTTGATCCCGTCCGGCAGCGAATGACGGATGCCGTAGGTGTTGTCGAACTTCGACTTGGTCACCGAGTCGTTCACGTTGATCGCGGGGAACTGCAGGTCGCCGGATGCGGCGAGCTCGTACAGGCGGTGCACCCCGGTCGTGGTCTCTTCGGTCACGCCGAGCAGGCCCTCGGCGATGCGCGTGAACCGCTGCGGGTCGCGCTGCAGGCTCTTGCGGAGCAGGTCGAGGATCACCCGGTACTCGGCGGAGTCGGCGGCCCCGGCATCCGGAACCGCGCCCGCCTTCTCGAATTCCGCGCCCTTGTGCACGAGGAGGGTGGCGTCTCCCCCGTCGTCGAGGATCAGGTTCGGTCCGTCGAACCCTTCGGCCGACCAGTCGAAGATGCGGTCGGCGCAGTCCCAGTACTCGGCGAGGGTCTCGCCCTTGAACGCGAACACCGGCACGCCGCGCGGCGCGCTGACGGTGCCGCCGGGGCCGACCACGACGGCGGCGGCGGCCTCATCCTGGGTGGAGAAGATGTTGCAGCTGGCCCACCGCACCTGCGCGCCGAGCGCGACGAGCGTCTCGATGAGCACCGCCGTCTGCACGGTCATGTGCAGAGAGCCGGCGATGCGGGCGCCCTTCAGCGGCTGGGATGCCGCGAACTCGTCCCGGAGCGCCATGAGCCCGGGCATCTCGTTCTCGGCCAGGCGCAGCTGGTGGCGTCCGGCCTCGGCCAGCGACAGGTCGGCGACGCGGTAGTCGAGCGGGCGTACGGGAGCCTCGGGCGTGGATGTCGGCATCCCCCCATTCTCCCACGCCGCGTCGCGGTGACCCGGCCGCCGAGTCGCCAGCCGCTACGCCTGCAGCGTCTCGTGTCGCACGACGACCCAGCCGCGCGGCACCGAAAGCCGCTCGGTGTGGATGGCGCACAGGTCGTGCGCGTGCGGGTCACCCTCGCGCCCGAGCGGGCCCACGGCCGCCATCTGGTCGGAGTAGTCGTATGTCAGGGTCGACACCGCTTCGCGGGCACACCCCACCTTGGAGCACAGTCTCTGGCGCATTTGCTTCCACGGTAGCGGGCCGCGGTGCCGCGCCCGCTCACCGGCGCGCCGCCGGCGACACACCCCGCGCCCCACGGGTGCGTCACAGGATGCGCTGGCTACGCTCGGGGGATGCCGAAACCGACCGCTTCTCCTGCGCGCCCGCGCCGCCGCTGGCCGCGGATCACCGCCTGGACTGTGAGCGGCATCCTGCTGATCCTCATCGTGGGCGGCGTCGTCTTCGCCTTCCAGGCGCGGTCGGTGTGGTCCGACCTGACCGCGGCCAAGAGCGACCTGTCGTCGGTGCTGAAGGACGTGAAGAAGGGCGACACCGCCCAGGTGGACGCGACCGCGCAGCACGCGCACGAGAAGGCGGCGCACGCCAACGGCACGGTCGGCAACCCGCTGTGGGCGGTCGCCTCGGTCATCCCGTTCGCCGGTCCGAACGTCGACGCCGTCCGGCGGGCCACACAGGCGACGTACGACCTGGTCGACGGGGCGCTGCCCCCGGGCCTGACAGTGCTGGGCAATCTGCAGGCCGACAACCAGACGGCCGAGAAGGGCGGTGTCGACCTGGCGCCGTTGCGTGAGGCCCAGGCATCCCTCCCCGCGATCAACAAGGCGTTCGCCGCGGCGCACGAGAAGGTCGACGGCATCGACCGCGGCAGCATCCTTCCCGCCGTCGACGACGCGATCGGCTCGCTGGTCGACGTGATCGAAGAGGCGACGCCGGCGCTGCGCAATGCCGAGAAGTATCTGCCGACGATCCTCGACATCGCCGGTGGCGACGGCCCGCGCACCTACATGATCGTGTTCCAGAACAACGCCGAGGTGCGCTCGGGCGGCGGACTGCCCGCCGCCACGGCGATCGTCAACGTCGACGACGGCAAGACGTCGCTGGCCGATCAGACCAGCACCTACAGCTTCCGCCGCGACATCAAGGTCATCGACCCGCCCGAGCAGATGCAGGCGCTATACGACTCCGAGACGTTCACCGGGTTCGGCAACTTCACCCGCACGCCGAACTTCCCGACCACCGCCGAGGCGTTCGACTCGCTGTGGAACATCACGACCGGCCAGCACCTCGACGGCGTTGTGACGGTCGACCCCGTGGTGCTCTCGCACATCCTGGCCGTCACCGGTCCGGTCACCGCGGCGGACGGCACGAAGCTCACCTCGGGCAACGTCGTCAAGACGCTGCTCTACGACACGTATCAGCGCTACTCGGGCGCGCAGCAGGACCTGTTCTTCGGGGATGTCGCGTCCCGCGTGTTCACGAAGGTCGCCGCCGGCAAGTGGGATGTGCTGAAGATGCTCGACGCCCTCGAGCGATCGGTGAGCGAGCAGCGGCTGCACCTGTGGTTCCCCGTGAAGGCCGAGCAGGCGATGGTCACCGATCTGGGGCTGGACGGCGCCCTGCCCACCTCGAACAAGGCGTCGACCGAGGTCGGCATCTTCCTGAACGACTACGCGGCCAGCAAGCTCGAGTACTTCATGAAGACGAAGGTCGCCGTCACCTGCGACGCGCCCGCGCGCACCGTGACGACCTCCGTCACGATCACCAACGACGTGCCGATGGAGGGGATGACCAACTATCAGCTCGGCATCCGCAACGTCGGCTACGGCATCCCTCGCCAGTCGTTCATCCTCGACGTCATGTACTTCGCCCCGCCGGGGTCGAAGATCACCGGCGTCACGCCCGACGCCGACGACCCCGCGGCCACGCGCACCGGCGTCGAGCGCGATCGCAACGTGCAGAGCACCCGCTACTTCGTGGCCAGCGGCGAGACGAAGACGGTCTCGTACACGAGCACCCTGCCCGCCGGTTCGCTCGGTCCGCTGTCGGTGCGCTACTCGCCGACGGTCACCGATACCCCGGTGTCGATCTCGGACACGTGCGGCCCGCTGTTCGCGGACAAGTGAGCCCGGGCTGTGGCATCCGGCTGCCCGCATAGGATGGACGAATGATGCGGCGCAAGGCTCCTGAGCTCCCGCGCCCGGTGCCGGCCCGGCACGGCCGACACGGCCGTCAGGGGCGCAGCCCGGTGGTCCGGCCGCCGTTGCCGCCGCTGGAGAACCGCTACGAGAAGTTCGATCTCACCGTCGGCACGGCCGCCGAATTCCTGCGCTCGGCGTGGGAAGAGCTGCGCGATGTCAGCTTCGAGGTCGCCGACATGCCCGCGGCATCCGATGACGACGGCATCCCGCGCTGGCTCGTCGATCGCGCGGCGAAGCGGATCGTGCTGTTCCGCATCCCCATCGAGCGCCTCAGCCATCTGCACCGCAGCGACGATCTGCACCGCCGCGTAGAGGTCGAGGGGTGCGTGTTCCGCGCGGCAGCCGAATACATGAACCGCGACCCGTGGGACCTCGGCTCGGAGCGCTTCCGCGACTTCTGACGTCGGGAGGACGGCGCCACGACAGTGCCGGCGTTCAGAGGTGCCGCATCGGGTCCATCCGCTGATGCAGGATTCGGATGACATCGACGCTGTCAGCACGGTCGAGGTAGAAGATCAGGTGACTGCCGATGCTGTACCGACGATATCCCGGACGAACCTCGTCGCACGTGCGTCCGCGAGAGGGATCGGCGGCGATCCGCTCGATCGCGGCACGAATCTCGGCGACATACAGCTCCGCCTGGTCCGCGTCCCATCGCTCCTGGGTGTAATCCCAGATCGACGAGAGGTCACGTTTGGCGGCTGGCGTGAGCCGATAGGTCTTCACTATCGCCTGGATGCGATGAACGCATCGAAATCGAAGGCCTCGGGCTCCCCACTCTCCTCACCCGCAATGAGTGCGGCTCGGAGTGCGGTCATCTGCGTCTCTTGGTCCTCGAACATCCGGAGGGCGGCACGGATGACTTCACTGGCTGACCGATAGCGTCCCGACTCGACCTCCTTGGCGAGGAAGTCGGTGAAGTGATCATCAAGGCTGATGGACGTGTTCTGCGCCATAGGGGGATGTTACCAAGAATTGGTAGTGGATGCCGAGCGACGGCCATGACCCCCGACCCGTGGGACCTCGGCTCGGAGCGCTTCCGCGACTTCCGAACCTCGCGGCGCCTCGCCGGCCCGGTAGTGCCGAAAACGGTGATGAACCTCCCGTTCACACAGTCCCTCCCCAGCGCCGGTCAGCCTCCTAACGGCGGGATGTGTGTGTGACCCGGAAGTTCAGCACGCCAAAGAGGACACCCACGTTCCCACAGCCCCGAAGCCGCCACGCCAAGGGCGACAACAGCGGCGCGCTACGGATACACCTTCACCGGCGCGGATGCCGCGTCCTGCGGCCAGACCGGGAAAGCGCCCACCGCGCCGTCGCCGGCGAACGTCACCGCTGCGTGCACCGGGGCGGATGCCGCAAGCCGGTATGCCGCGCCGGCCTCGACCGAGACCACCGAGGTCTGACCGCCGGGCACGGTGAACTTCTTCGTACCGCCACCGGCGGCCGACGTCAGGACCACGTCGGCCGGGTCTGCTCCGGCCGGCACGATCGTCAGCTGCGGATCCGGTCCGTCCGGCACCGCGAACAGTGTGCCGTCGTCGCCGGCCGGCAGCTGGGGTGCGGCCGCCACCCACGCGAAGTCGTCGCCTTTGCCGGTGCCGGTGGCCTGCCAGACCGCGCCGACGACTGGCTGCGCGGCCGTGACGATCACGGTGTACTCCCCCGGCGCCAGCCCGTCCAGCGGGGCCTCCACGGGGATGCCGGCCTTCATCGGCACTTCGGTGGCGGGGCCGGTGGTCCCGTGTGCGCCGACGACGCTGATGGATGCGGTGCCCTCGGCGGTCGGCGAGAGCAGCCGCACGATCGTGGTGGGCTGGTCCTGAGGCCCGGAGGTGACCCGCACGCCGGTGATCACCTGGGTGGTCGAGCCGGCCGCGATCGCACCCTCCTGATCGACGCCGCCCGGGTTCAGCCCGCGGGTGACGCTCGACTGCAGCGCCGCGCGCACCGGTGCGCCGTGCGCGGTGACCCGGATGACCGGTGACTCCTGGCCGATGCCGAGTCCGGCAAGCGCGATCACCTGCTGCGAACCGGCGGCGATCACCATGTTCGTGCCGGCACCGGGCGTGCTCGGGCCCTCGGTGCCGTACACGGTCAGATCGACGGTCGCCGCGACGGTGCCGGGGTTGGCGAGCAGCAGCAGACCCGACTCCCCCGTGGTCGTCCCGCCGCCGACGAGCCAGGACTCCATGAGCGCGGGCGTGCAGCCCGAGGCGCTGAAGCCGCTGAGGTCCTCGGCGTTCACGCTGGCCGAGCCCGCGCCGGCGGCCTGCGGGATCGCGCGTCCCTCGGCGGGGGCGATCAATCGCGTGGGGCCGGCGTCGCCCGCCACGCCAGGCACCTTCAGGACGTCCTGCATCATCGACGATCCGGCCGTGGCGAGGCTCTCGGCGGCGGCCACCGAGACTTTGCCGGCCTCGGCCGAGTCCCGGCCGATGGCCAGCAGCGGGCCGGCACAGGTGAGCACGGTGTCGGCGGCTGCCGGGGCGACGGTGACGGATGCCGGAGCCGCCGTGTGCGGCACCCAGGCGAACGCCACCCCGCCGACGACGACCACGGCCGTCGCGGCGGCGATGACGGCGCCGGCGGTGAACCGGACGGTCGTGCCGATCCGGGCGGCGCGCATCCACGCGGGGCGGGTCATGTCTCGTCCTCCTCGTCGGATCCGAGGTGGCTGCCGGCTGGGGCCGGTGGACGCTCGTCCTCGCGCACCGGCACGGGGCCGGCCTCGCGACGTCCGACCACCCGCGGCGAGTGGCGCGCCCGACGACGCGATGCGGCGGTGGGCACGGCGAGCAGCAGTGCGGCGCCGACCGCGATCAGCTGGGCCAGCGCGATGCCGCGTGCCAGTGAGGTCACCGCTGAAGACGCGTCGGCGCGGTGCGTCACGGCGCCGGTGACGCGCCAGAGCGTGCCCTTGTCGGTGTCGCCGACGGCATCCAGGCCCGACCGCTGGTTGAGCGCGGTGAGGGCGGTCAGCCGCAGCCCGCGCGCAAGGTCGGCGTTCTCGTCCGCGGGCGCGAGCAGCACGAAGCCGATGCCTTCGGCCTTCAGGCGGGAGACCACCTCTGACGAGGTCGGAGTGACCAGGTCGGCGGCCATCGCGGCCAGCACTCGGTCGTGATCGTCGACGGCGGTGCGGGTGGACAGGGCCGTGGTCTGCCCGCCGAGCGTCTGGCTCTCGCCCCACACCACCTGTGCGACGGCGCCGGACGCGAGGGGATGCAGGATGACGGTCCCGGTGTCGACGTTGCTGCGGCCCTCGGCGGCGACGAACGCCGGCAGGGTCGAGGCCGGTCCCGCCGCGAGCGGGGCGGTCCCGCGCAGGTTGGCGGTGAGCATCGGGAGGGCGAAGACGGCCAGGGCCAGCATGGCCACGGCGCCGACGAGCACGCGGGTGCGACCGGCGGCCAGCGCACGGTCGGCGTCCGGCGATGGGCGCAGCGCGAAGCCGGTGTCGAGGGTGAGCACGGCGGCGGCCACCGCGCCGGCCCAGGCGAGGCTGAGCCCCGCCCCCGGCCACAGGGGCACGGCCTGGCCCCCGTCGAACGCCACCGCGATCCCGACGGCGACGAACGCGGTGACCAGCCCCAGCACGGCGACCAGCAGCAGCGCGCCGCCGGCGAGCCACCGGCGGGTGAACACGGCGAGCACCGCGAGCACTCCGATCGGTGCGAGCAGCACGAGCAGCCAGGCGGCGGGCAGGCCGGTCGCCCCGCCGCCGAAGGCGCCGTCGTGCAGCAGTGCGGCCCAGCCCCCGGGGTCGGCGGTCGGCGATCCCGCGGCGAGCAGCGCCCGACCCGCGGCATCCGCCCCCACCTGGGGTCCGGCCCACGGCATGCCCGGGTCGGCCAGCAGCGCCCACGGGTTCTGCGCGCGCAGCTGATGGAACACGACCGGGATCGCCAGCACGACCGCAGGGATGACGATCCAGCCCACGCGGGCGGCGCCGTGGCCGCGGCGGACGGTGATCATCACGAGCAGCGTCACCGCCCACAGCACGACCAGAGCAGGCGCCAGCGACGGCGCACACGCGACGGTCGCGGCGAACAGCAGCGACGCGGTGCCGGCGGCGCCCCACGACCGGTGCGCGACCGTGCCGGCATAGAACAGCCAGGGCAGCAGCAGGTGCACGAGCACGGCGGTGGGCCGTCCCTGCATGAGCGCCGTCAAGAACGTCGGCGCGAGGGCCCAGAGGACGGCGGCGGTGATCCGCAGCATCGACCGATCGGTGACTCGCGTCGCGGCGAACCAGGCGCCCAGGACCGCCAGCGGCAGCGCGAGCAGCCAGAGCAGGACGAGCGCGCGGGATGGGTCGCCGGGCCACAGCGTGCCCAGCACCGCCATCACTGCCGAGAACGGGTCGGCGGGGGCCACCTCGTCCAGCCCGGTCGGGCGCAGCCCGAAGGCGGCATCCGACCACAGGCGCAGCACGGTGGAGCGCAGCGGCGCGAGCGCGCCGCCGCCCAGCGCCGGCCACACCAGCAGCGACGGGAACACCGCGATCGAGACCAGCAGCGCCCCGAGCACGGTCCAGGCGCCGCCGCCGGAGAAGAAGCGCAGATCGTCTCGACGCGCACCGGTCTCGTTCACGTCGAGATCGGGGTGCAGCGAGGTGCGCAGCTCGTCGCGGCTCACGCGCAGCGGCGCCAGCTGGCTCCACGCGACCCGTCGTGCGCGGCCGATGCGGGCTCGCGCGCGGCGGACGGCGACCAGATTGACCAACCCGGCCAGTGCCGCACCCCATTCGGGCAGGATCCGCCCGGGCGTCTTGGCGACCAGCTGGACCGCCGCGCGCCACAGCGCGATCGGCAGGATCGCCAGCCAGAGGAACGGCAGCGCCGCCGGGTGTGCATAGGCCAGGCGCCGATGCACCTGCGCGCGGCGGCGCATGTACCAGGTGTGGAACGTGCGCTCGGGGGGAAGGCCGGGCAGCCCGGCGACGCCGTCGCCGTACACGGCCACCCGGGCCGCCGGCACGACGACCACACGTCCGCCGGCCAACCGGGTCCGCACGCCGAGGTCGAGTCCCTCGTCGGCGCCGACCAGGGCGGGGTCGAGGCCCTCCAGCTCGCGCCAGGCGTCGGCCCGCACCAGGATGCCGCGCACGTCCGATCCGAGCACGTCCTCGGTCGCGTCGTGCTGCCCCTGGTCGTACTCGCCGTCGGCGAGCCCGACGGTGCGGCCGAACTTCGTCATCGTGGTGCCGAGCGACACGATGTGGTCGCGGTCGTCCCACTGCACCAGCTTGGGCGCGGCGATCCCCACCGACGGCGCGATCTCGAGCGCGTCGCTGAGATGTGCGAGCGCGTCCGGCTCGGGCACGGTGTCCTGCGCCAGCAGCCAGACGGCGTCGCCGGCCAGCTGGGCGTCCGAGATCCGGGCGCCGGCCAGCTGCACCGCCGCGGCGAAGCCCGTGGTCCGAGGTGCCGTCAGCACCGCGGCAGAACCGGATGCCGCGGCGAACGCGGTGACGTCGGCGTCCTCGCCGCACACCACGATCGTGACGGCCTCGAGCGGCCGCGTCTGTGCCTGCAGCGCTGCAAGCATCCGCTCAAGGCGGTGCGCGGCGGGCAGACGCGCGTCGGAACGCACGACGAGAAGGGCGTGGACTCGGGCGGGCATGACCTGGTCAGCCTAGGCGAGCCATGCGGCGGTTCCCGCTCGACGCGCCGAGCCCGCCGGGCCCCTGAGCGAGCGAAGCGAGAGGCCGGTGTCCGATAGGTCCCTGAGCGAGCGAAGCGAGACGAAGGGCCGGTGTCCGCGACGACCCTACCGGGCCGCATCGGCGAGCGAGCCGAAGGCGAGTCGAATCGACCCGCCCCGGCTACACCCCCCTACGACGCCCGTCGCTTGAGCTTGCGGCGTTCGCGCTCGCTGAGTCCGCCCCAGATCCCGAAGCGCTCGTCGTTCTGAAGCGCATACTCGAGACACTGAGCCCGAACCTCACACGTCGTGCAGACGCGTTTCGCGTCGCGCGTCGAGCCGCCCTTCTCCGGAAAGAACGCTTCCGGATCGGTCTGCGCGCACAGTGCATCTGCCTGCCATGCGAGCGGATTGTCCTCTTCGACTGGATGCCGGACACCCGGCACTCCCAGATCGACCGGATCGACGAACCAATCTGCGGGAACGCCTGAGCGGTACTGTGCGCCCGTCATCTCGTTCTCCAACCTGCTTTCCCCCCACGCGATACGCGCTTGCTGATAATTACACAGGTGTCATTCGAGATGGTCAAGTCGCAGATACTAAAGCCTCATCCTCCGGTTGAAGCTTCGCGACGCGCCGGGAGCGTGTCCCCATCGGATAACGACCCGCCCGCACACCACCCGGATGGTCAATACGGTGCAGACAGTCCGCTGAACATCGGGAAGTGCTTCACGTTCCGTGTGAGCAGACCTGCGTCGAGCGCGACAGCTGTAGCGGCGATGGCGAGATCGGCGGAGTCGATGCCGCGATTGCCGGGAAGCCACTGACGGCCGAGTTCTCCGGCGATCTCGGCGATCCGCTCATCCATGGAGTGCCAGGTGAATGCCGCGAAGAGCGCCCGAGTCGCATCCTCCTCACGGGATCGCATTCCCGCCAGGACTTCCAACCTGGTGACTTCGCTTGCCTGCAGCGGCCCCGACGCTCGCGCCTTCCGGAGCACCGCGGCCGCGGCGAGTTCTCCCCGAAGGACATCGATGAGGATCGAGGTATCGACGACGACCGTCACAGCGCGGCCGTGCCCGTGAGGCGACGACCCGAGCGAATGCTCTCGACATACGCCGCGCCATCGAGGTCGCGGCCGCCCCAGGCGCCGATTGCCGCGTCGATCGCCACGAGATCAGAATCGACGTCGCGCCGCGAGCTGTATGTTCTGCTGACCGCATCCCGGATGAGCGCAGAGATCGAACGCCCGGTCCGCGCCGCTTCAGCGTCGAGGAGCCGCCGCTCCTCGACCGTCAGCGAGATCTGCGTACGCAACATGATGTAATCATACATCACCGCACGCGAACCAGCAGCGTCGAAGCCGTCCCGCACAGGTGCGCGCGATAGCCTGAATGCCACCATGGCCGTCCTCTCCAAACACCCCGTGTCGGCGCCGCCGAGCGCGCCGGTGCGCGAGAAGACGCGGCATATCCTGCTGCGCGCGTGGTGCATCTTCGTGCTGTTCCTGGCCCTGTCCGGAACCTTCACTGTGAACGCCGTCGGCGCGGCCGGCACCGGCGCCGTGACCGCGCTGTCGGCGGTCGTCTCGATCACGCTCTGGCTCAGCATCCGTCCCCCGGTGAACTGGCGGCGCGTGCCCTGGTTCGTCATGGCCTATCTGGTGTGGGCGGGGCTGTCGATGCTGTGGTCGCACTGGCTCGGCACCTCGGCGCTGACCTGGCTGCTGCTGGTGATCACGACGTTCCAGGGGCTGTTCGTGGCGGCGGTGCTCACCTGGCGCGAGGTGGTGAGGGCGATCGGCTCGGCCCTCAAATGGTGCCTGGGGCTGTCGCTCCTGTTCGAACTGGCGGTCGCGCTCTTCGTGCGCGGGCCGCTGCTGCCTGAATTCCAGCTGCCCGCCCAGGAGTACGACCCGATCGTGTTCTGGAGTCGCGGCAACCTGTTCAACGGCGGTCGCATCCAGGGCATCTTCGGCAACGCGAACCCGCTGGCGGCCGTGTGCCTGATCGCGATCATCGTGTTCGCGATCAGGATGGCCGCCAAAGCGCCGCGGCGCGCGCTGCTGGGCGTGTGGATCCTGATCGCGGTCTATCTGCTGTACCGGGCATCGTCGGCGACCGTGTACCTGTCGGCGGTGTTCGCGGCGGTCGTGCTGGTCACCGTCCTGCTCATGCGCAGCGCGAAGACCCCGGAGCGGCGAAGTCTCTACTACGGCGTGTTCGCGGTGGTGGGCATCGGCGGGGCGCTCACGGTCTGGCTGCTGCGCGATCGGATCTTCGCCGTCCTCGGCCGCTCGGCCGACCTGACCGGTCGCGAGCGCATCTGGCAGGCGGTGCTGGCGCGCACCGGGGAGCATCCCGTCGTCGGGTGGGGGTTCGCCACCCCCTGGCTGCCGGACGATCCGCACTTCGAGGGCTGGGTCGTCGACCACGGCCAGTCGGTGATGCAGGCGCACAACATGTGGATCGACGTGTCGATGCAGCTGGGCATCATCGGCGTCGTTCTGATGGCGCTGCTGTATCTGGCGTTCACCTGGCGGGCGTGGTTCTTCGCTGTCGACCGGCCCCGCTGGGATCTGCGGGCCGATCGCCCGTACTCCCCGCTGACACTGCTGCCCACGCTCGTGATCGCCGTGCTGCTCGTGCAGGGGCTGGCCGAGTCCGAGCCCCTGCTGCTGTGGGGGTGGATGTTCGTGGTCATGCTCGCGTTCAAGATCAAGCAGTCGCCGCATGTCGGCGTCGGGCCGATCGAGCAGCGGGTGGCGATCGAGCGGGGCGAGTTGATCGGCGATGACCGGTCTCCGGCCGGGAGCCGCCGGTGAACGGGGACCGCAGCATCCCGACACCGCGCTGGCTGCCCGAGCTGCTGCGCTCGGCCGGGATGGCACGGGCGTTCACACTGACCGCGTTCGCCGTGGTCTTCTCGTCGCACGCCATCCAATGGATGGCCGGGCTCGTCACCTACGTCACGATCATCGTCGGGCTGTGCATCATCGGCTTCGGGATGCTGATCGCCCGCCGCCGCGAGCTCTCGTTCCTGCGGCTGGTCCCGGTGTCGCTGCTGGTGTTCCTGGCTTGGACGATCATCAGCGTCTTCTGGAGCGAGTCGGCGCCCGACACGGTGGTGGGATGGGTGTCGCTCGTGGCGATCGCATTCCTGGCGATCGTGGTGGGCCACGTGCGCGACACGCTGCAGACCGCACGGGCGCTGGGCGATGTCATGCGCTGGCTGCTGTCGATCTCGCTGGCGATCGAGATCGTCATCGGCATCCTCATGACCACCCCCGTGCATTGGTTCGGCATCGAGGGCAACATCATCGAGTTCGGGCCCGTCGAGGGCATCTTCGGCACCCGCAATATGCTGGGGTTCGTGGCGGTGCTGGCCCTCATCACGTTCGTGGTGGAGTGGCGGACGGCCTCGGTGCGCCCGGGCGTGGCCGTCTATTCCGTGGCCGTGGGCGGCGTCCTGGCGGTGCTCAGCGGGTCGCCCACGGTGCTGGTGCTCGCCGCCGCGGTGGGCCTGGCCACCGGCGCCCTCGTGCTCGTGCGGCGCACCAGCCCACACAACCGCATGACGCTGCAGTGGAGCCTGGGCGCGGTCGTGGTGCTCGGCCTGGCCACCGCCTATCTGTTCCGGCACCAGCTCATCGCGGCCGCCGGGTCGGACTTCTCCATCCGCGCGAACCTCTGGCGGGTGCTGTCCATGTACGTGCGGTTCTACCCCGTGCAGGGGTTCGGCTGGTTCGGTCCGTGGCCGCGCGAGGAATACCCGTTCGTCGCGATCAACTTCTCGCTCGGCAAGGACTACACGACGGCGCTGAACGCATACGCCGACCTCGTGCTGCAGGTCGGCTGGGTGGGAGCGTTCCTGTTCGTGGCGATGGTCGGGGTCGCCCTCATCCGCGCCTGGCTGGTGGCCGGGGAGCGCCGCTCCCCCGTCTACGCCTGGACGCCGCTGATCCTCGTCACGCTCGTGGTCAACTCGCTGTTCGAGAGCTTCGCCCTGTTCGGGGCCGGCTGGCTGATCCTCGTCGTCTGCCTCGTCCGAGCCGGGCAGTCACGGTCGTGGCGCGAGAGACTGGATGCCGCGGCCCCGGCCTCGAATCTCCCCGCAACGGAGTGACCTCCCTGGCCTCACGAAAGACGGAAACCAGTTCGGAATGCAGCCCCGGCGCTCGCCGTAGCCTCTCACCAGTAGGATGGACGCGGCTCGCGGACGCTCACGAGCACCAACATGAACGGCGCCCCGACGCTTCCACACACGAGAACAGCAACCAATTCATCGATGTCATCCAGTATCACGGCAGTCCCATTTGCAACTGCGTCTCGACCGACGGTCTCCCTTATTGTCTCCATGTACGGCGTCGCCAGATACCTACCGGACTTTTTGAAGAGCATTGACAGTCAAGGATCTGAAACTCTATCGAAGACAGAAATCCTATTCGTGAATGACGGCTCGCCCGACGAGTCGGCTGAGATCGTGCGCGCTTGGTTGCGGGATCGGCGCAAAGAACTGGCGAATGGGCGAGTAATTGACCAAGATAACGGCGGACTAAGTGCCGCACGTAACACCGGTCTGTCCGAAGCGGCAGGCACGTGGGTATCCTTTCCCGACCCTGACGACATGCTCGACGGTGGATACCTCGCGTCCATTCTCGAAGTAATTGATTCTGAGGCGGCAATGGCTACCTCGTTCATCACAACGAATCTCATCTTCCTGGACGACAAGACTCGACAACTGTCCAATTCCCATCCGCTTCGAAGTAAATTCTCCCGCGGCCGGCGGTTGGTCCTCCTCAACGACGAGCCTCAAACGGTGCATCTCTCCGCCGCCACTGCGTTCTTTCGGCAGGATGACCTCCGACAAAGCGGCCTCAAATTCGACTCCAGTGTGCGCCCGAACTTTGAGGACGGCGCTCTGATTGCGAGATACAACCTGCGCCAGCCCAACCCCTCCCTTATCGTAGTGCCCGATGCGCGATATCTCTATCGTAGGCGCGCAGATCAGAGTTCATTGGTTGCGAGTAGCTGGTCAAATCCCAGAAAGTACCTCGATCTGCCGCTGCATGGCTGGATAGCGCTACTGCAGGAAGCGACAGAACTCCTTGGTTTAGTGCCACTCTGGCTCCAGTATGTTATCATTTATGAACTCCAGTGGTACTTCAAGTACGACGCTCAAATCCACACCGCCACTAAGGGGCTGCCCCCCGAAGTTAAGTCCGAGTTTATTCGACTCGTCCGAAGGACGCTTCGGTCGGTGACGCCGACAGCTATATCAAGTTACAATGTCACGGGACTTAGCGTGCAGTTGCGTGAAGTGTTTCTCGCACTGGGTGGGCACTCACCGAACCCTCACATTGTTAATGTATGGCGCGGGGACAATCGCGAGGGACTGCTCCAACTCAAGTATTACAACGCCGAACCGGTATCTGAAGAAATAAGATCAGGCAATCAAGTCGTCCTCCCTAGGTACGCAAAAAACCGGGCAGTAGTGTACTTCGACGAGCCGGTACTACACGAGCGGATCCTTTGGGTATCAGTTGGTGGTCCTTTAACCGTGGCTTTGGCTGGATGCCCAGCGGAGATCCGGCTAGGCCCTCCGTCCATCAACCGAACCTCATGGGAGCACGACGAACTCGCCCGAAAGTTCAGACTTACCACGCGGATGGCTGTCACACAACGGATTCCGACAGGAAATGCTGTCGAGACGCGAGAACGGCTGCGCCAAAAGACCAACCGTCGGAAATCCTCGGTCGCCACGTGGCAAGCCCGAGTAAACCGCGTTCTTCACGGCCGTAGCAAGATCATGCGTCGCGCTCGCGCAGCGTTTGCTAAACTCCTTGCGAAACACACGCGCCTAGGACGGCAATATAGCGGGGCGTGGACGCTCATCGACAGAGACGTTCAGGCCCAGGATAATGCGGAACACCTGTACCGATGGCTCAAGCACAATCAGCCAGGAGTGAATGCGTGGTTTGTCATCAAACGAGGAACCGTCGACTGGCATCGCCTGCGGCGAGAAGGGTTTCGATTAGTCGCTCACGGTTCGTTGCGTCATGAGGTTCTACTTCTGAGAACCAAGCATCTCATTTCATCTCACGTCGACCATTACATCGTCCAACCACTTGACAGACGACTGTATGGCGCCCCCCGTTGGAGCTACACTTTTCTCCAGCACGGGGTAACGAAAGACGATATCTCACGTTGGCTCAATGGCAAACCAATTCGCCGAATGATCACAACGGGCCCCTCCGAACAGGCCGCGTTCATTGATAGCGGCACACCCTACACACTCTCGGCGCGCGAGGTCGTGATGACGGGGTTCCCCAGGCATGATGCTCTACTCCGCAAATATTCGGAACTGGAGCCCCGGGCTCGCAGAGCGATCGTGGTCATGCCCACCTGGCGAGAATACTTGATGGAACCTATAACCGGCAAGGGGAACCTAAGGCCGTTAAAGCCTGGGTTCCGTGACTCCACGTACTTCAAGTCATGGAATGGATTCCTGCGAAGTCAGCGTCTCACTGCTCTTGCCTACGATCGGGACCTGGAGATCCTATATGTACCGCATCCCAACCTCGAACCCCACCTCACGCAAGCGGACCTACCAGAGAGCGTGAGACTTGTCCGATATGCCGACGGCGACATCCAGGAGGTTATTGCGAGGGCCGCTGTCCTAGTCACCGATTACTCGTCCCTCGCGTTCGAGGCGGCATATCTGCTCGTCCCAGTCGTATATTTTCAGTTCGATCACAGAGAATTCTTCGCTGAACATCCCCACAGAACCGGGTACTTCGAATACAGCGAGCAAGGCTTCGGGCCGGTAGTGGATGATATCAATGCCGCGGTGGATGCGACTGAGAATGCGCTCACGGATTCTGAAATGACCGCCAAATATTCGGTCCGGTCTCGCGATTTCTTCGCGTACCGCGATGGCCGCTGCAGCGAGCGCACCTACCGATCCATTCTGGAGTTGGACGGCCACAGCTAGTGCGAAACGGCAATCTGCTAGGTTCCGCGACGAGAAGGAATGAGCCATGACATCGACGCCCCTTCCTTCGCGCCCCAGATTCAGATACCTCGATGGCCTCCGCCTCCTAGCTGCGTTGTCGGTAATGGCATATCACTATTTCGCTCGCGAAGGAGATCATTGGGGGTCGGCTCCCAAGGACGTCTTTCCATTCGTTTCCCATTTTGCGGCCTACGGTGCGCTCGGGGTCCAGATGTTTTTCGTAATCAGCGGTTTCGTCATTCTGATGTCAGCACGGGGCCGAACAATCGGTCAATTCGTCAGTTCACGCGTGGCGCGTCTGTACCCGGCATACTGGGTATCAGTGATCTCTTACGCGGTCTTATTCACTGTAATCGCACCAGACCAGTTCAAGAACCCGAACTTGGAGACTGTGCTGGTCAACCTAACAATGGTCCAGCAGGGGGTCGGAGCGGCAAATCTCGATGGCGTGTACTGGACTCTCTGGGTTGAGTTGCTCTTCTACGTCCTGATCGGCATGTTGATCGCTCGTCTCGATAATGAGCGCGTGATCATGGGATTTGCGATCCTATGGCCCTTGCTCGGAATAATCGCCGAGCAGGCCAAGTCAATGTTCATTGTAGACTTCGCCCAGCCACGGTATGCATCTCTATTTGCCGCCGGAATGGCGCTCTACCTCATCCATGCGCATGGCCATTCATTGTTGCGATGGTTCATCTTTGGCTTCAATGCGCTGATCGCAACCTACCAAACAACTCAGCATTATCTCCTGCACAATACCGCGAACAATACCGGCATGAATCTCTCCTCGCTTGTTTCGGTCAGTCTTATGGCGTGCATATTCGGGCTCGTGATCCTGGCCACGGTATCTCCGTTTTCCCGGCGAGGGCCAGCCTGGCTAAGTTTCGCGGGTGCTCTGACCTATCCGCTCTACCTCTTCCATGAGATCTGGGGGTGGTGGCTGATCAAGCTTGTCCATCCGTTCATGAACAAGTGGATGGCGGTTGCGTGTGCCGTCGCGTTCGCGTTCCTTTTGGCGATCATCGTAGAGAGATGGGTCGAGCGTCCCCTACGCCCTCGTATTCAGCGTGCGTTGCGGACGGCCTTCGATTCGATCAGGAACCGACCTCGCACTTCTCCTGCGGCTTCCCAGCGACCAGACGGTGCTCTTGACGCTCGCGCTCCCGCGGGGTCTACGGATGGCACGAAACAGGGACCCGTCGGCCTACCGAGTGGCGATTCATGATCATCGATATTTCCGCGCTGGTGTAGGACGTCTACGTGGGGTTACCACGAAGACTCGATCATGTCCTCGAGTGTGTGAGTAGGGGTCCATCCGAGTTCTTCACGGATGCGTGATGCGTCGGCGACTACCGACGCGGGGTCGCCCGGCCGACGGGGGCTGTCGGCAGGAACGGGAACGTCGGGTAGCAGTTGTCGCGCCGTGTCCACAACCGTGCGAACGGAGTAGCCATGCCCAGTTCCGACGTTAAATACTCGATGCGATGCGACCTTCTCCCGCGGTGCGTCCAGTGCCGCGAGATGCGCCGCTGCAAGATCGCTGACATGGATGAAGTCACGCACGCACGTACCATCCGCGGTATCGTAGTCAGTCCCGAATATTGAAGCTGGTAGACCCCGTCGTGCCTTCTCGAGAACGATGGGAATGAGATTTAAGGCTGCGGAGTCCTTCAGCCTCTCGGATGCAGCGCCCGCAACGTTGAAGTACCTGAGACTGATCGCATCCATCTTCGCAGTCACCGAGTCAGCCACAAGCCATTCACCAGCGAGTTTCGTCTCACCGTAAGGGTTCACCGGCTGCGTTGGAGAGTCCTCGGTGATGGCATGCCCAGCGGTTGCGCCGTAGACTGCCGCCGATGACGAGAAGATGAATCTCTGAACACGTGCCTCGTCAACTGAGCAAAGCACGTTAGCGAGTGCGCCGATGTTCTGCTGGTAGTACCACGCTGGCCGTTGCATCGATTCGTCCACTCGCTTCTTGGCAGCGAAGTGAAGGACTGCGTCGACACCCCCAAGTGTCATTGCAATTTCGGGCTGATTATGAGGATTCGACAGGTCTATTACTTCGAGTTCGGCTCCAGCCACTCGCTCTCGGATACCTGTTGACAAGTCGTCGCACACGACCACTTCGTCGCCGCGCGAGATCAATAGCTCAACAACATGCGATCCGATGTACCCCGCCCCGCCCATGACTGCAACTCGCACCAGTTCAGACTACTGGACTGGGACGACACCTCCGAGCTGGTCCTCATTGGACCGTCTACATGAGTGCTACTGCCTGTCCAGCAGCCCGTCGCAGGTCTTCGCCACGGTGACCGGTGTGGTCGTCACCGTCGGGGTGTACCGCACCGACAGCGGCCCGAGGTCGCCCTTGGGCAGTGTGCTGGTGAACGAGACAGTCTTCGTCTCGCCGCTCGGGACGAAGACGCGGATGCTCTGGGCGTTGCGTCCGTCCTCGACACCGCTGCGCATGTCGGCGTAGGAGTCGCCGAACTGCGGATCAACCGCGGTGATCTTCGAGCCGGTCGGCGCAAAGTAGATGATGTCCTGGATGAAGGTGTTCTTCAGCAGCCCATAGCGCTTGTTCCGGATGCCGAGCTGGTACTTGGTCATCCCCTCGAGCGGGGCGCTGTTCGCGATCGTCATCGAGGTGGTGATCGTACGGTCCGCGGCGCTGCAGGTCACATTGACCTTCGTCTTCATGAAGTACTCGAGCTTGCTGTAGGCCGCGTCGTTGACGAAGATCCCGACTTCGGTCGTCTTCTTGTTGGTCGTCGCCATCGCACCGTCCAGGCCCAGCTCGACCGACATCGCCTGCTCGTCCTTGCGCGGGAACCAGACGCGCAGGCGCTGCTCCTTCACCGAGGTTTCCAGCTGGGTGAGCATCTTCATCACGTCCCACTTGCCCGACGCCACCTTGTTGAACACGCGGGCGGCCACGTCGGCGAAGAAGGCGTCCTGGACGGCGTTCACCGGGTAGCGGCCGTACGCGTCATAGAGCAGGGCTTCGACCACGTTGCCCGAGGTCAGCTTGCGTCCATCGGCCGTCTCAATCGGTCCGGTCACCTTGAGCATGTGCGAGAGCACGACCGGGTCGACCGAGATCACACCGTCGAGGTGCGCGCCGTTGGTGTTGAACCACAGGTTGTCGAAGGCCTGAGCGGTCGTCGGGAAGTTCGGGGTGCGGGTGAAGTTGCCGAACCCCATGAACGTGTCGGGCTCGTAGAGGGCCAGGGTCTCCTGAGGCAGGTCGACCACCTGCTGGTTGCGCGGGAAGCTGTACGTACCAGTCTGCTTCGCCAGCTTGACGCTGCCGTTGTCGACGTTGACGATCGCTGTCGCCGCCGGCAACCCGCCGCCGCTTCGCGACTCGGCGTTGTTCTGGAAGATCAGCATGTACGTGCGCTTCTCATCCGCACCGGCGATCTCCAACAGCGTCGGCAGATAGTGCTGGACGTTCTTCAACGCCGGACCCGCCTGATCCATGACGTCGAACAGCGAGCCGACGGCACTGTCCACGAACGGCAGGAGCTTGGAGCGGTCGACACTCTTCAGCTCGCTCTGAGCCTGGGTGAACGCGGTGGTGATGGCAGGCAGCGAGTCTGCGGCTTCGCTGATCGGGGCGAGGTTGATTCCGCCGCCCTTGACCGAGATCTTGTCCAATTGCAGCGTGCTCAGCAGCTTCACGCCCGCGGGCATCGCGCCTTCAGCGAGAACGTGGGTCGCCTCGGTCGCCTTGCGTACCGCATCGACGTTCTGGCCGATGAGCGGGATGCCGGCGGCCACCTCCCACAGCGGCCCCTTCACCGTGGAGTCGGCTCGACGTGTGAGCGTGAGCACCTCGTCGCCGGCAGCGGCGATCTTGGCCGAGTCGCCGCTCTTCATGTACTTCGTGATCGACGCGATCTCGGACTTGGCCGACATCAGGTCGTCCTTCACCGAGATCGCCTGCACGGCGAACACCGCGGTGACGGCGCCCAGGGCGACAACGACGCCGCCGACCACCGAGGTGGTGATCCAGGGCCATCGCCGGCGTCGCCGCGGTGCCGCGTGGGACCCGGCACGGTCCACGCGGTAGCGTCCAGATGGAGGAGTCTTGGGCACCTGACGAGATTACCGGCTGGTCACTGTGATGACGCCGAGAGGCGCGCCCGTTCGGAGGACCGCATAGCCAAGTCACATAGAATCAGGCACTTCTGCACGCAGTCTGGAAGGAGTGAGATGCCGAGCCTGCGCAACCTGCTGCGTCGCAGCAGCTTCCTCCAGAAGTGGCGCGGGGCACCCTACTTCCTCACCTACAGCCTGTTCACCCGCCTCGCTCGGGTGAAGCCGAACCGAGTGGTGTTCCTCTCCGACTCGCGATCCGACTACTCCGGCAACATCCAGTCTCTGCGGGACGAGATTTGGCGACAGGATCCCGAGGCGGAGATCATCGGGATCTTCAAACCAAACCTGCGCGCGCGGCGCCCGGTCCGCGACATCCTGCGCCTTCCGTGGGTGACCGCGACGGCGCAGACCATCGTCCTCGACGACTTCTACCCGCTGATCTATCAGTTCCGGATCCGCCCCGAGTCACGGTTGCTGCAGGTGTGGCACGCTGCGGGTGCATTCAAGCGCGTCGGCCACAGCCGCGCGGGTCTGCCCGGGGGACCGATTCCCGGGTCGGTCATCCACCGCAACTACACAGACGCCACCGTCAGCAGCGAAGAGGTCCGCGGGAACTACGCCGAAGCGTATGGAATCGACATCTCGAGGGTGAAGCCCCTGGGGGTCCCCCGCACCGACGTGTTCTTCGATGATGCGACGGTCGCTGAGGCCAACCGAGAGGTGCGGGCCCGGTACGGGATCGGTGAGCACACGCGTATCGCCCTGTACGCACCGACGTTCCGTGGGAACGGGCAGCTGACCGCGACCTTCGACTACGACAGCGTCGACTGGGGCGGACTGGCCGAGAGCCTGGGCGACGACTGGGTAGTCGTGGTCAAGATGCACCCGTTCGTCGCACCTCTCAGCGTCGCGCGCCCCGGAGTCACCGGCATCATCGACGTCACCACCGACCGCGAGATCACCCAGCTGCTGATGGCGGCCGATGTGCTGGTCACCGACTACTCGTCGACCATTTTCGAGTACGCGCTCCTGCGCCGGCCGATCGTGTTCTTCTGCCCCGACCTGGAGCAGTACACGTCCGACCGCGATTTCTACTACCCGTTCACCGACTACGTCACCGGCCCGCTGGTGACCGACGCCGCTCGGCTCGCAGACGCGATCAGGACTGCGCGGCACGGAGAGACGCAGGAGCGCTTCGTCGAGTTCTTCATGGGGGCGTGCGACGGCCACTCCTCGGAGCGGATCACCCGCGAGCTCATCCTGACTCCGCGCGACGCCGGACGCCCTGAGGCCGCCGCGCCGGGCGGCAGCGCCGTGGAGCCCACCCGGGCATCCGGCTCGATGGGCCTGCGGCTGCTGGTCGCCCACGCTGCACGGATCGGGCTGAACATCGCCTATGCGCCACTGCGCATGCTGCCGCGCCGCCGCAAGGTCGTGATGATCAGCCGCGAGCACGAGACGGTGCCGAACGACTTCGTGGATCTCACCGCAGCGATCCGGCGCGCCGATCCGAGCGTGCGCGTGGTGACGCTCGTGCGAATGGTGCCGCCGGGGTACCTCGCCAAGATCGGCTACTCGTTCCACATGCTGGCGCAGCTCTATCACGTCGCCACCTCTCGGGTGCTCGTGATCGACACGTACGCGATGGTCGCGAGCCTGCTGCGGCACGGCCCGGGGCTCACCGTCGTGCAGATCTGGCACGCGCTCGGTGCGTTCAAGAAGTTCGGCCTCAGCATCCTCGATCACGAAGAGGGTCGCGATCGTCGGCTGGCGCACGCCATGCGGATGCACCACGGGTACGACGTCGTGCTCGCGAGCGGACCGGAGTGCCGCCCCGCGTTCGCCGATGCGTTCGGGACGAGCGTTGACAACGTCGCGGTGGCGCCGCTGCCGCGCGTCGATCGGCTCCTCGACCCGCAGCGCTCCGAAGCCGCCCGTGCCCGCATCCACGACGTTCATCCCCACCTGCGCACTGCGCGTGTGGCGGTCTTCGCGCCGACGTTCCGGCTCGACGGCACCGTGACCGTGGATGCCGCGGCGCTCACCGCGGCGCTTGCGGAGATCGGCGTCCACCTGGTGGTGAAGGTCCACCCGCTCATGCCCGTGGATTTCGATCCGACCGTGGACACGGCGCCCGGCTTCTCGACGCAGGAGCTGCTGCAGGTGGCCGACCTGTTCATCACCGACTATTCGTCGGCGCTGTACGAAGCGGCCGTGCTCGGCGTCCCGTGCTACTTCCTCGCACCCGACCTCGACGAGTACATCGCGTCGCGTGACTTCTACCTCGACTACCGTCGCGATCTGCCCGGACCGATCGTCCGCGACATCCCTGCGTTGGCGGCGGCGATCGACGCCGGCACAGGAACTCGGGAAGCAACCCAGGCATTCGCCGCACGGTGGGTCCAGGTCTCGACACCCGCGACGACGACGACGCCGTGCGCAGACTCGATCGCGGGTCTGCTCATCGATGCCGTAGACGGCGGACCAACCGCTGCACGCGGCGGCGCGTGAGCCGCAGATCCCAGAGCAGGCGCTGCCAGCGCGAGCCGATCGGACCCGGCACCGGCTTCCACACCCGGACCTCGCCGGCGCGGGCCGGCACGGCCCGGCGGAGCTGACCGAACTGTCGACGACGGTGGCGGTCCTGCTGCTGCGCACCGGTGTCGCCGGATGTGCGCTCCACGATCGATCGATACTCCGCATCGGCGAACGCCCAGCGGGCTGCCGGCGCAGGCGCCTCCCAGCGGTGGAGCAGCCGCTGACCGAAGTAGTCGGGAGTGCTGACGGCGGGCTCGACGACGAGGATCTCGTCGTGCGGACCGTGCAGTTCCACCGCTGCCGGGTCGGCGACGGGAATCGTCAGCACGTCCCGGCTGTCGCGATAGGCGCCCACCCAGGCCGGAATCGACCGGCCCGCGAGACGCTGCAGCAGCAGGCGGGACTCCATCGGCAGCGCGGTCGCGTCGTACTCGAAGAGGCGCTGCTCGGTCACGTGGCGCGCACAGGCGGCGAGCGCGTCGAGGGCCGCCGCGCGTCCGGCGTCATCGAGCACGGCCGCATACCCCTCGCTGGTCAGCTGAAGCGGCAGGATCCATTGGCATTCGTAGAGGAACATCGACTGGAGCCATCCGGGCACGGCCCCGCGGGCGGCGGCGCGTTCCAGGATCCCCCGATAGCCGTCGCGGAAGCGCTCGATGTACGTGTCCGGGTCGCTCCGGAACCGGTCGACCGCCGAGTCACCGCTGGCCCGCTTGCGATACACGTATCGTGCATCCGCCACCAGCCCGAGCACCGGATCGGGGATGTCGAGGAGGAACTCGGCGACGAACAGCGCGTCCTCGGACGCGTGCAGTCCCGAGCGGAACAGTAGGCCGCGATCGAGAATGTCCCGCCGCCGGAAGAAGGCCGAGGCCACGTTCAGTTGGAAGAAGTCCGGGTTCGTCGCCATCGGCACGCAGCGATCGCCCGCCATGAAGCGGAACTTCAGCGCGTGCACATCCCGGGTCTCGGTCTCGGGCTCGCGGAGCCGCACCAGACGGGTGGATGCGATCGTGACCTGCTCGCCGTGCCGTGCGAGGAAGCGCGAGACACGCCGGAAGTAGTCGGGGGCGACGTAGTCGTCGGAGTCGGGGAACGTCACCCATTCGCCGCGAGCCGCGCGAAGGCCGGCGTTGCGTGCCGCGCTGACGCCGGCGTTGTCCTGGCGGATCACGCGACCGTCGATCCCCGATCGCTCGAGCCACTCCTGCGCCATGGCTCCGGACCCGTCGGGAGAGCCATCGTCGACGAAGATCACCTCGAGCCGGTACCCGCCGGGCTTCTGCGCAGACAGACTGACGAGCAGATCGGGCAGGTACTTCTCCACGCGGTAGAGAGGGATGACTGCGCTCAACGGGATCATGGCTCATCGATCCTATGCGTGACAGCCCTCGCGGCGCCGCCGTCTCCGTGAACGGTCCCAGCGGGTGAACCGTAGGATATGGGCGGACGCCGCACACGGCGGCGCATCCTAAAGACTCATGAATCCCACGAGGTATCGACACGTGAGTGACAGCACCCGCACGGTGGCAGTCGTCCTGGCCGGCGGCATCGGCGTCCGCGTCGGCCTCGGCATTCCGAAGCAGCTCATCCGCATCGCGGGCAAGGCGATCGTCGAGCACACGCTCGAAGCGGTGCAGGCCAGCGATGACGTGGACGAGATCATCGTGATGATGAACCCGGGAGCGATCGCGGAGCTCGATCATCTGAAGGACGACGCGAGGTTCCCGAAGCTCACGCGCATCCTGCCGGGAGGGGCGACGCGCAACGACACCACCGAACTCGCGATCGCGGCGCTGGAAGGCGACGATCTGAAGGTGCTGTTCCACGATGCGGTGCGTCCGTTCATCGACAGTCGGATCATCCATGACTGTGTGAACGCGCTTGACCGCTACGACGCGGTCGACACCGCCATCCCCTCGGCAGACACCATCATCGAGGTCGACGGAAACGGTCTGGTCTCGGGCATCCCCGCCCGCTCGATGCTCCGTCGCGGGCAGACCCCGCAGGCCTTTCGTCTGCGCACCATCCGCGAGGCTTACGCGATCGCCCGTCGCGATCCGGACTTCCACGCGACCGACGACTGCGGGGTCGTCTTCACGTACCTTCCCGACGTGCCGATCTTCGTCGTCGAAGGCACAGCCGAGAACATGAAGGTCACCGAACCCATCGACGTCCACATCGCAGACAAGCTCTTCCAGCTGCAGTCGGCGAGCCTGTCCCTCGAGGGTATGGGCACCCTGCCCGATCTTTCCGGCAAGGGCGTCGTCGTGTTCGGCGGAAGCTACGGGATCGGTGCCAGCATCGTCCGACTCGCGCAGGATGCGGGCGCGAGCGTCGTCGAGTTCAGCCGTTCGACAACAGGGACGGATGTCACCTCAGCCAAGCATGTGCGGAAGGCGCTGGCGAGAGCCGCCGACGAGCTGGGACGAATCGACGCCGTTGTGATCACCGCGGGGGTGCTGCAGATCGCGCCGTTGATCGACACGAAGAAGAGCGAACTCAAGAGGACGATCCAGACCAACCTCACCGCTCCCGCGCTGGTGTGTCGCGAGGCGTACCGCTACCTGGCACAGACGCAGGGGCAGGTGATCCTGTTCACGTCGAGTTCGTACACCCGAGGACGCGCGAACTACAGCACGTACTCGGCGACGAAGGCCGGTGTCGTCAACCTCACCCAGGCGCTCTCCGAGGAGTGGGCCGACAGCGGCGTGCGGATCAACTGCATCAACCCCCAGCGCACGGCAACGCCCATGCGCACGGCGGCGTTCGGAGACGAGCCGAGCGGGACGCTGCTCGACCCCGACGAAGTGGCACGGGTGACCACCCACGTGATCGGTGCGGACCTGACCGGTCAGGTCGTGACCGTCGAGGTCGCCGCCATGGCGTCGCTCCGAGATCCGTCATGACCCGCCCCTCGCGTCGCGCCCTGGGGTACCTCCTCTGGCGGTGGCGACGGCGCCCGTCGACGGCGTCCGCCCCAGATCGCATCCGCGATCTTCTCCCGCCCTCTGCCCGCCGCGTCCGCCGGGTGGTCGTGATCGCCGATCGCCCTTCACGCTGGCGGGTCCAACGGTGGCTTCGCACGTTCTTCACCGACGACGTCACCGTGTACGCAACCGGTTTCGCGCCGAGCCGCACCCGTCAACCCGGCGTGCACGTTCATCGACTCGCGTCGCCTGACCGCATCGCGGCTTCGATGCGCGACGCGCCGCCACCGGACATCATCATCGATGTTCGCCGCCCGACGGACGAGGGAGACTCGGTCGCGCTCTGGCGCGCTGTATACCCGCATCTGGCCGCGAACGGCTTGTACGTCCACCATCGTCCCCGCACCCAAGGCCGCGAGATTGTGTCCGGCTGGGCCGGCGTGGTCGAGGGGCGCCTGCCGTCCCAACCGACGACCGGGCCGCTGGCGGACGACCTCATCTCCGCGACCTCACAGGTCGAAGGGATCGACTCCTACGCGGTGCACACGAAGGCGAGAGCCCACTATCTGAAGGTGCCGGAGCGGCGGATCGCTTCTCTCGCCACGCGCACGCCACGCGTGTCCATCGACCTGATCGATACGCGGCCGGGCGCTCATGTCACCGCGACAGCCGCGGTGCGCACGAACACGCCGAATCCTTCCGTCGAGAATCTGCACACCGAGTTGGACACCCCCGAGATCACGATGCGCCACTATCGCGGACGCATCCGCGTGCTCAGCCACATGGCATGGGTGCACGATCAGACGCTCCTGCCGCCGTCGTTCCGATTTCCGACCGAGGCGGTGCCGAGCACCGTCCTCGCCCCGGATGTCACGCCCGACTTCGTATCGATCCCGGCGAGATTCGATGGCCCGGTGCCCCTTCTCCGCGGCCCGATCTACGACCTGACCACGGCCTACCACGGGCACTTCGGCCATTTCATCACCGAGGTTCCGGCCAAGCTGTGGGGGTGGGATGAGGCGAAGAGACGTCTTCCCGACCTCCGGGCGATCGTCCGCATACCGCCGGGCTACCAGCCCACATATGAGCGGGAACTGCTGCTCGCATACGGGCTCGACGAGCACGACGTGGTCTGGCAGCCGGCTCCCGCCGAAGTCGATTCGCTCGTCGCCTGCACTGTCCTGTGGCAGAACCACGAACCGTTCTGGTTCCATCCGATGATCCGCGAGGTGTGGGCACGCCTCCGGAAGGGGCTCGTCGATGCGGACCGGACCGCAGCCGGCCGAAAGCTGTTCGTGTCCCGTCGCCCCGGCATGGTGCACCGCGACTGCCGGAATGCGCCGGCCGTGGAAGAGCTCTTCCGTGAGCACGGCTTCGAAGTGATCTTCCCGGAAGACCACACGCTCCGTACCCAGGCCGAGCTCTTCGCGGATGCCCGGGTGGTGGCGGGATTCGGCGGGTCGGCGATGTTCAACGTGCTCTTCGCAGAGAAGCTGCAGGCGATGATCGTCCTGAACCACGAAGCCTATGCAGCCCGGAATGAGCAGCTCTATGCCATGGGCCTCGGCGCCGAGCTCCACTATTTCTGGAGCGCACCGGACCGCATTCAGGCCGGGGTGACATTTGATCCACGTGCATATCACTCGGCTTGGGAGTTCGACTTCGAACGGAACGAGCAGGCACTGCGCGAGACGCTTCGCGCCCTCGGGTGACTCCCGCGCCAGACGCGTCAGCCGGCGACATCCACCGCCCAGGAGTCCTTGGGCGCTGCCGTGAGCCGCTCGTCAAGCGGGCGCACGCGTCGTGCCTCGAGCATCGCTTCGAACACCCGCCGGCAGTTCTCGCCGTCGCGTACGGGAAACGTCTGGCTCATGCGCGCGGCGTACACGCCGTCGACCGTTCCCGAAAGCGCATCGTCCACCGCAGCCACCGCCGCATCGGCGTCCGTCGTGACGGGCCCGAATCCGTCGCGTTCGTAGTCGAAGTACGCCGGGCGTTCGGTGTGGCTGGTGAAGTACTCGTCACGGTCGAACTGGAAGTACACGATCGGTCGCTGGATGTACGCCATGTTGAACGCCGTGGAGGAGTAGTCGGTGACGAGCACGCGAGCGCGCACGATCATCTCGCGCACATCGACGTCGTCGTAGGACACCACCCGCACGTCCGCGGGAAGATCGAAGCGATCCAGGTAGGCGTGCATGTTCGGGTGGGGCATGAAGACGATCTGCGAACCGGTCCTCCGGGCGGCCTCCGCCAGGCGCGGTGAGCGGAAGAATGCCGCGAGCTGCTGGGCGTAGGGCGTGTCGGCGAAGCCGTCCACTGCCCGGCGTCCACGCGAGGAGCCGACCATGCCGGTGACGAGGTAGTCGCGCCAGGTCGGCATGACGAGGACCATGTCGCGCTCCTCGTCCGGAACGGCGGCGTCCTGTCGGAGGAGGGCATCGAACCGTGGAAGCCCGGCCAGACGCGTCTCTTTCGCGCCATAACGGAAGGCTGAGCGTCCCACGATGTAGTCGTACTCGCCCTGTGTGGAGGTGATGAACGTCGAGATCGGCTTCGGGTTCAGCCAGTCGGAGATATCACCCTTGATCACGCCGTGCTGGAGGAAGGTGAAGGTCCACGCGTACCGCCCCAGGCGCTTCGGAATCGGATCGGTGATAAACCGGTCCGCATGGCTCGATGCCACATGTTCCGCTGAGAGCAGCAACCGCGCGAACTCGGGCGACGCGTAGTCTACGAGTCGCACGCCCTCCGCTTCGAGCCGCGCCCAGTCGGGAGACTCCCTTCGGATCGCGAACCATGAGTTGATCTCGGGATGGTTCTGCGCCACCCACTTGTACAGGATCTCCGCACTGTCGTTTGCGTCGACATCGCGATCGATGAAGACCCATGCCCGCGCGAACTTCGCCGGGGCGAGAGGCATCGCCCCCCAGGCGGTCCGCACGCGGTTGAGCGCCTCTCGAGGACGAACACGCCGGATCAGCACGGCACCCGCTTCGCGTACCGTCAGCCCGGCACGCCGTCGCAGCCGGCGGTACGTCGACAGACCGGACGCCGACGGAACGGACTTGCGGGTGGCGCTGGCGATCCGCTCCGCGATCACCTCTGGGGTCGCCGCAGCGAAGCCCGCGCGCTTCTGCCGAACGAGGATCGGCACCTCCACGCCGTCCAGCGAGAGCATCAGGCGGGGTGTGATGGTCGTCCAGATCGTGCGCTGGTAGACGATCGGACGCCCCGCGAACTCGAGAGCCCAGTCCTTGGTGTAGCGGGGCGCGTGGCGCTCCCCGTCGACGAGCAGCTGCTCGCCGTGCGGCTCGTCGCCGCGATAGCGGTAGTTGAGTGCGATGAGACCGCGCGTGGGATCTATCCGTCCGAGGTGAACCGTCCCATGCCCGCCGCCGCGCTTGAGAAGGATGAGTGCGTCCTTCATCCAATCCGAGACCGCCATGGCGTTGAATCCTCGGATGAGATCCTCGTCGAGATGGCGGGTGATCTCGGGGAGCAGCTCGTCGAGCTCCCGGTACATGCTCTCGGGGAAGCGGGCGCGGCGCACCACGCCGCCCTGCGACGCTCGGAACAGCCAGAGCAGGTCGTAGATGATGAGCATCTGCGCCCAGGCCGGGAGGACTCCGTCGGCGGCCTCGACGACATCGAGATAGCCATAGCGAATGGTGTCGGTGTATTTCGCGGGAGTGGTCGCATTGCTTTGCACCACCGACGAGGCATCTGCGCGCTGGCGATAGAAGTAATCGGCGTGCGCCGCGAGTGCGACGCGAGGGCGGTCGAATCCGAGCAGGTAGCGCGAGACGAAGTTCCCATCTTCAAACCGCAACCGCAGGTTCTCGCGGAACCGCAGTCCACGGGCTTCGATGATGTCGCGGCGGAAGAACCCCGTGGTGACGTGGGCCTGAATCGTCTGTGGCTCTTCGCTGAGGTCGACGATCCGCGTGCCGTCGGTGAACCGACGGGCGAGCGCGTGGTTGTCACGGACGATGCCCGCGCCCTCGTCCGCCTCGTGCCACATCTTGATACGGGCAGTCACCATCGCGACCGCTCGAGTTCCGTCTTCCGAGGTGAGGATCGCCGCGTCTCGGAAGTAGTGGTTCGAGACACGGTCGTCGGGATCGGGGAATGTCACCCACTCACCGATCGCGTGCGCGAGCCCGAAATTGCGGGCGCTCGCCTGGCCGCCGTTTTCCTTACGGAGGACGCGGACTGTCCGCGGGTGCCGACGAGCGAACTCCGCTGCCACCTCGGCTGTGTCATCCGTCGATCCATCATCAACCAGGATGACGTCGAGCTCGTCGATGCCGATGGACTGACGTTCGAGCGACTCGAAGAAGTCAGGCAGATACGCCGCGACGTTGTACATCGGCGTGATCACAGAGAAACGTGGTGCTACTGCTGTCACTGTCTCATTCGTCCTGTCGTTCGCCCATCACAGTCCCCACGGGCGATGATCCAGTCTAGAGATGTCGAGCTTGTGGGAACGCTGTGGATTCTCTCGGCATCGTGGAATTGAGCGTCAGTGACGCTCTTCTCCGCGTCGCCGACAGCATCTCTCTTCGCCCCAGCCCGATCGGCCCCTGTGAGAACCCGTGCATGGACTTCAGCGTTCGGCCCACCGCCCAAGTCGCTCCGTCCCTTCGCGCGCCCTCGATCAGCGGCGTCCCTCTCTGCCAAGATGGCTCATGTGAAGGGCATAATTCTCGCTGGGGGTTCGGGGACACGGCTTCACCCGATCACTCTGGGCGTCTCCAAGCAGCTGATCCCGGTGTACGACAAGCCGATGGTCTATTACCCGCTGTCAACGCTCATGCTCGCCGGCATCCGCGACATCCTCGTCATCACCACCCCGCACGATGCGCCGTTCTTCCAACGGCTGCTGGGTGACGGGTCGCAGTTCGGGGTCACGCTGACCTTCGCCGAGCAGCCGTCACCCGACGGGCTGGCGCAGGCGTTCACGATCGGCGCCGACTTCATCGGCGACGAGAAGGTCGCCCTCGTGCTGGGCGACAACCTGCTGTATGGGCCGCGCCTCGGCCGGCAGCTCAAGCGATTCGCCGAGGTCGACGGCGGCGCCGTCTTCGCATACTGGGTGTCGCAGCCCGAGGCATACGGCGTCGTCGAATTCGACGGCGACGGACGGGCGATCTCTCTCGAGGAGAAGCCCGCGCAGCCCAAGAGCAACTACGCCGTTCCCGGGCTCTACTTCTACGACAACGACGTGATCGAGATCGCCCGGGGCCTGAAGCCCAGCCCGCGCGGTGAGTATGAGATCACCGACGTGAACCGCGCATACCTTGAGCGGGACGCGCTGCAGGTCGAGGTGCTCCCCCGTGGCACCGCCTGGCTCGACACCGGCACGTTCGACCAGATGACCGACGCCGGCGACTACGTCCGCACGATGGAGCGCCGCACCGGCATGAAGATCGGGTGCCCCGAAGAGATCGCGTGGCGGCAGGGATTCCTGTCGGACGTCCAGCTGCAGGACCGTGCCGAGAGTCTGGTGAAGTCCGGCTACGGCTCGTACCTGCTCGACCTGCTCAAGAGAGGACGCTCATGAGCCGCCTGCTCGTCACCGGCGGGGCCGGGTTCATCGGATCGAACTTCGTGCACCACGTGATCGAGCACACCGACCATCACGTCACCGTGCTCGACAAGCTCACGTACGCCGGCAACCGCGCGTCGCTGGCCGGCCTGCCCGATGACCGGTTCGCGTTCGTGCAGGGCGACATCGCCGATGCCGCGCTGGTGGACGAACTCTTCGCGCAGACGGATGCGGTGGTCCACTACGCCGCGGAATCGCACAACGACAACTCGCTGCACGACCCGCGTCCGTTCCTCGACACGAACATCGTCGGCACGTACACCCTGCTCGAGGCCGCCCGTCGCCACGGCACGCGGCTGCATCACATCTCCACCGACGAGGTCTACGGCGACCTCGCACTGGATGACCCGGACCGGTTCACCGAGCAGACCCCGTACAACCCGTCATCGCCGTACTCGTCGACCAAGGCCGGCTCTGACCTGCTCGTACGCGCGTGGGTGCGCTCGTTCGGCGTGCAGGCGACGATCTCGAACTGCTCGAACAACTACGGCCCATACCAGCACGTCGAGAAGTTCATCCCCCGCCAGATCACGAACGTGATCCGCGGCATCCGGCCGAAGCTCTACGGCGCGGGCCTGAACGTGCGCGACTGGATCCATGCCGACGACCACTCGTCGGCGGTGCTGACGATCCTCGACAAGGGCCGCAACGGCGAGACCTACCTCATCGGCGCCGACGGCGAGAAGGACAACAAGGCGGTGATCGAGCTCATCCTCACCCAGATGGGGCGGGATGCCGACGCCTACGACCATGTCACCGACCGAGCCGGGCACGACCTGCGCTACGCGATCGACTCCACCAAGCTGCGCGAAGAACTCGGCTGGCTGCCGCGCTTTCAGGATTTCGAGGCGGGTCTGGCCGCCACGATCGACTGGTACCGCGCGAACGAGGCGTGGTGGGCGCCCGCGAAGGACGCCACCGAGGCGTTCTACGCCTCGAAGGGGCAGTGATGATCACGTCGACCGGCCCTTCCTCTCGCTTCGCTCGCTCAGGGACCTGGAGCCCGCGATGACCGGCCCTTCCTCTCGCTTCGCTCGCTCAGGGACCTGGCTGGTTCCTCGCTTCGCTCGCTCAGGGACCTGGCTGGTTCCTCGCTTCGCTCGCTCAGGGACCTGGAACTCACGATGACCGAATACGGCAAGCCGCTGCGCGCGACGCCCACGCCCATCCCCGGCCTCGTCGTCTGGGACCTGCCGGTCCACGGCGACAGCCGCGGCTGGTTCAAGGAGAACTGGCAGCACGAGAAGATGACGGCGGCCGGGCTGCCCGACTTCGGGCCGGTGCAGAACAACATCTCGTTCAACGATGCGGTCGGCACGACCCGCGGCATCCACGCCGAGCCGTGGGACAAGTGGGTGTCGCTGGCCACCGGCCGCATCTTCGGCGCCTGGGTCGACCTGCGTGACGGCCCCACGTTCGGCGCGGTCTTCACCTGCGAACTCGACCCGTCACGGGCGATCTTCGTTCCGCGCGGCGTCGGCAATGCGTACCAGACCCTCGAGGCCGACACCGCCTACACCTACCTCGTCAACGACCACTGGTCGCCCGATGCGTCATACACGTTCCTGAACCTGGCCGACGAGACGGCAGCGATCGACTGGCCGATTCCGCTGGCCGACGCCGAGCTCTCGGCGAAGGATGCCGCGCACCCCCGCCTCGCCGAGGTCACCCCGGTGCCGCCGCGAAAGACGCTCGTCATCGGGGCGAGCGGCCAGCTCGGCCGCGCCCTCCACGCCGAGTTCGGCGATGCGGCACACGTCGAATATGCGACGCGCGCCGATCTCGACCTGTCGTCCCCCGACCTCGCCACCGCCCGACGTTGGCGCGAGTACGACACGATCATCAACGCAGGCGCCTACACCGCCGTGGACGGCGCCGAGACGGCGTCAGGACGCTCCGACGCGTGGGCCGCCAACGTCACCGGCGTGGCGGCGCTCGCGCAGATCGCGACCGACAACCAGTTGACCCTGGTCCACATCTCCAGCGACTACGTGTTCGACGGGACGCTGGACCGGCCGTATCGCGAAGACGATGCCATCAGCCCGCTCGGCGCCTACGGGCAGACCAAGGCCGCCGGCGACGCGCTGGTCTCGGCCGTGCGCCGGCACTACATCGTGCGGACCTCGTGGGTGATCGGCGAGGGCAAGAACTTCGTGCGCACCATGGCCTCACTCGCTGAGCGCGGCGTCGACCCGAAGGTCGTGGACGATCAGATCGGACGCCTGACCTTCACCGAAGACCTGGCCCGCGGCATCCGCCACCTGCTGACCCGGCGACCCGCCTACGGGACGTACAACCTGACCGGGTGCGGAGACCCCGCCAGCTGGGCCGACGTCGCCCGACGGGTGTTCGAGCTCACCGGCCACGATCCCGCGCGGGTCACCGGAGTGAGCACGGACGAGTACTTCGCGTCGGCGAACGCACCGGTCGCGCCGAGGCCGCGCAACAGCCGGCTCGACCTCGACCGTCTCGAGGGAACCGGGTTCAGCCCCGCGGAGGCCGACGAGCGCCTGCGTGCGTATCTCGGCACCTGAGCCCACCAGCACCCCGCCTGCCGCATCGGACCGAGGCTATGCAGCCCGGAGCACCCGCCTCAGTTCGTCGATCTCGGCGTCGGTCAGGCCGCCGGTGCGGAGGTAGCCCGCGACATCGCCGTGCTCGGACTCGATCCAGTCCAGTGCCGTTTCGATCGCGGATGCCGGGGATTCGGTCGCCAGCGTCTTCAGCCGTGGTGTGAGGGGAACACCGAGAGTCGTGATCAGCGCGGTGAGCGTGTCTGCGAGACCGCCCGCCAGGTTCGTGCCGGTCTGCACATAGTCCGCGACGATGACATCGCGCGCCGCGCCGGCGACCAGCAGAAGCAGCGCCGCCGCCAGTCCGGTTCGATCCTTGCCCGCGGTGCAGTGGAACAGAACGCCGGGGCGATCGGTGCCCGACGCCGCCACGACCACGCGCCCGATCTCGGCGAACTGCGTCGCACTGCCGTCGAGGATCGCCACATACAGATCCTCGAGCGTGGGCACCTGATCCACGACCAGCGCGATCTGCTCCTCGGACAGTCCGACATCGTCGGTGGAGGGCATCAGCTTCTGCACCAGCTCGTCCATCGCGCCACCCTGCACGGGCAGCGAGACCAGTCGCACGCTGCCGTCGGCCGGCAGCCGGTCAGCTGCCCGGGCCCGCTCGGCATCGGTGCGCAGATCGATGACCGTGCCGATCCGATGATCGGCAAGGGCCTGCTGGCCCCCATCCGTCAGACCGGAGAGGGCATCTGCCCGATACAGGATCCCGGATGCCAGGACGCCACCGCCTGCCGTCGGCAATCCGCCCAGTCCACGCGAGTTGTACGTCCCCTGCAGGAAGGAAGTGGAACCGGTCACCAGAGGCCCTCCATCACGTCCGTGATCTCCGCCGCTCTCTCAGTCGGATCCACTCGCGCCCGAGCCGACGGCGCACCCGAGCCGCGAATGTCCGCTTCTCGGGAGCTCCATTTTCGACCGTCAGATTCCAGTACTTCGACCTCTTGATGGACGACGCATTCGGCTTATAGAAGGGAGCGTCCACGCCGAGATGGATGCGCTCCCAGGCGATGTGCTTCCGGATCACCCTGGCCGGCGAGCCCACCGCGACGACGTTGTTGGGGATCTTGCGCGTGACGATGCTTCCGGCGCCGATCACACTTCCCTCGCCGATCGACGCTCCGCCGAGGACAATCGCGCCGGACCCCAGCCAGACATGGTTGCCGATGCGGATGGTCCGTGCCCGATTGACGCGTTCGCCGCTGCGAACGTCGAAAATGGGGTGGCCGTCGTCCGCCCGCACCTGGTTCTGGCTCGCGAACATCACGTCGTTGCCGATGATGACGGACACGCCCTCGACGGCCGAGATCGTGATCCCGGACGTGGACGAGACGTTGTCGCCGATCTCGACCGTGGCATCCTCACCGACGCGAATGCCGCCTGAAAACGGTCGACTGCGAGGATTTGCACCGAGCGCGAACGTCCCGTTGTTGCTGTTGAAGTCGACCTTCAGGCCCGGCGCGCTCGCCTTCGCGTGAATCCGTGCCACATTGTTCTTGCCGCGGAAGGTGATCTTCACTGTGTCGATGACGGGACCGTCGTATTCGATGCGATTGCCATCGTCATCTTCGTACGGGGCAAGAGAGACAGTGATCACGGGTTCCAATGTGGCTCTGGGACGCTACGGAGTGCCAGCCTATCGAACGGACAACAGGCCGATTGCGAACCGTGCGGCGTGCCTAGCTCTGATCAAGGACCTGCAACGCGTCGTCGATCGGGCCGTCGAAGATGACCTCGCCCTTGCGGATGACGATCCCGCGGCTGCAGAGTTCTTTGACCTGACCTGCGCTGTGGCTGACGATCATCATCGTGATGCCCTGCTCAGCCATCTCTTTCAGCTTCGCATTGCACTTGGCACGGAACGGCGCGTCACCCACGGCGAGCACTTCGTCCACCAGGAGCACGTCCAGTTCGACGTGGATCGCGACGCTGAACGCGAGACGCATGAACATGCCCGACGAATAGTGTTTGACCTCTTGATCGATGAACTCGCCGATCTCGCTGAACGCGACGATCTCGTCGAAGCGCTCTTTGGTCTCCTTCTCGCTCATGCCGAGGATGGCCGCGTTCAGGAAGACGTTCTCACGTCCCGTGAGATCGGGATGGAAGCCCGCACCGACCTCGATCAGACCGGCGACGCGGCCTCGGGTGAGAACACGTCCTTCATCCGGACCCATCACGCCGGAGACCATCTTCAAGGTCGTGGACTTGCCCGAACCATTCAGGCCCATCACCGCGACGGATTCGCCCTCGTTGATGCTGAACGTGACGTCCTTCAACGCCTGGAACTGCTGTGCCCGGACGGGCTGATGCTTCACCCAGTTGATGAACGTCTCTTTGAACGAGCGCGTGGAGCGCTTGTTGAACCATTTCGAGACATGCTCGAGAACGATGGCGGGCTGTTGCGTGGTGGTATGCGCGCGCATCACAGATCCTGGGCGAAAGTGCGCTCGAAGCGGCGGAAGACGAGCTGGCCGAGCGCCAGAGCGACGATGATCACGCCGATGGCGGCGGCGATGTTCCAGCCGAAGTCGGGGGGCCACCCGAATCGCGCGGTCTCGGGGACGATGGGCGACCACATCGCCTCATGGAACATCTCGACCGCGACCGTGATGGGGTTGCTCATGTAGATATCGAAGATCCAGGGGTAGTGGTGGGCGCGATCATGCACCATCACCCAGGTGTACATGATGGGCGACGCCCAGGTCGCGATGGTCCGGATGATCTCGATGAAGTTCTGCGCGTCTCGGAACCGGACGTTGATGGCAGAGAAGAGCAGCCCGACGCCCAGAACGAACAGGATCACGATGAGCAGACCGGCCAGAAGGAGACCGACAGAGGCGAAGGTCGGCACCCATCCGAACAGGATGCACACGAGCAGAAGCACCGCGAGCTGCGGAAGGAAGTGGATGAACGAGCCGACCACGGCGGAGATCGGAAACAGCTCTCGGGGGAGATAGATCTTCCGGACGAGCGCCTTGTTGTCCACAATCGCGCGGGTCGTGGCGCCGATCGCCTCGTTGAAGAGGTTGACGACGACGAGCCCGGAGAACAGGTAGATGGGGAAGGAGTCGATCCCCCGCTTGAACCCCATGATCTCGCCGACGACAAGGAAATAGACGAGGAACTGGACGGTCGGTCGCACGTATGACCAGAGCCAGCCGAGCACGGAGTTGCGGTAGCGCAGCGAAGTCGTCTTGCTGATCAGCAGGCGCAGGAGGTAGCGGTACCGGAAGACATCCAGCAGGCCCCTGCCGCGCCCAGGCGTATCGAAGGCGCTCTTATCGAGTGTGTTTGTCACGGGTATGTGTCCTAGCGGCCTCGTGAGTCCGCTCCGGGCCATCCGCAATCTTAGTGGAGTCCTGTCTGTAAACCGGCTGGGGCAGAACAGACCCCGCGTGTCTCCCGCGCCAGCCGGCTGTATCACTTCAGATACGCGTTCGACACCCATCCGGTCTTGGAGCCGTACTTCACCTGGCTCCAGGTTCCGCTCTTCTTCACAATGGTCACCTTCGCGCCGCGCGGCAGGACTGTGACGATCTTCGCCGACATGCTGCCGCTCGTGCGCAGGTTCAGCGCGGCCACCGTCGTCTGCGTCTTCGAGGCTGATGCGGCCGGCTTCGAAGCGGAGGAAGACGTGCTGGTCAGGTAGGCGTTCGCGACCCACCCGGTCTTCGAGCCGTACTTGACCTGGCTCCAGCTGCCGCTCTTCTTCAGCACGGTGACCTTCGCGCCCCGCGGCAGCGTCATCGCGATCTTGGCCGACAGGCTCGCGCTCGTGCGCAGGTTCAGAGCCGCGATGGTCTTCTGCGCGGTCGAGGAAGGCGTCGACGGCTTCGCGGACGACGAGGCCGCCGAGCTGGTCAGGTAGGCGTTCGCGACCCAGCCGGTCCTCGTGCCGTACTTGACGTGGCTCCAACTGCCGCTCTTCTTCAGCACGGTGACCTTGGCGCCGCGCGGCATCGTGGTCACGATCTTGGCCGACAGACTCGCACTCGTGCGCAGATTCAGCGCGACGGATACGTACTTGGTCGTGGTCGCTGGGGTCGTCGGCTTCGGAGCCGGTTTGGGCGACGTCGTGGGCTTCGGCGACGTGGTCGGCTTCGGCGTGGAGGCGGGCTTCTCCAGCGCAAGATAGTCGCTGTGCGCCCACAGAGTCTTGGTGCCCACCTTCAACCGCCACCAGACGCCAGACGTACCGGTCCGCGCATACTTCTGACCCTGTTTGAGCGTCTGCACGCCGGTGGCGCAGTCCGTGCTCGGGGCGGTCCGTGCATTGAGCGCCGCCACAGTGACGACCGCTGTGCCCGACGCGCTCGCTACGCTGGCCGGCTGCGCGCACCCCACCGACGCGGGCGTTCCGCTGCCAGAGGTGCTGCCACTGCCGGTCTTGAGATACTCGCTGACCACCCACAGCGTCGAGCTGCCGACCTTGATGTGCGACCACGCCCCGTAAACTCCGGTGACGGTCACCTTCGTCCCCTTGTCGAGGGTCTTCATGCCACTGCCGCACAGCGTGGTCGGTGCCTTGCGCGCGTTCAGCGACTGCACGTTCACCGTGGCGGCCGCGCTGCGGGTGGCGACATCCGCCGTCGCCGGCACCGTGCAGGAGCCCACCTGGGCGGGTGCGCCCTTCGAGCTGGACGAGCCGGGGGCGAACCAGCTCACGTAGTAGTTGTAGAAGTTGCGGTTGCCGTATGTGGAGCACTTGTCACCCGTGCCGTAGCCGGCAGCGAGGGCCGCGATATTCGGACGGTACGGGGTGTAGTTGTAGAGATTCGCCGTGGCCTGGTTCTTGATGTAGACCTTCGACGTGCCGCAGGACGAGCTCGGCGCCCACTTGATCGTGTTGTACTGCTTGGCGCGATACCCGAACGAGGCGGGGTATTTCGTGTAGATCTGCATCTGCCGGGCACCCAGGTAGACCTGGTTCCAGAGTCCCGCCGCCGCGGCCGAGCAACCGGCAGGCGTGTCGGGGCACGACTGGCCCATGGCGTGCTCGATGTTCCAGTCGCTGGGCTTGCTCGAGGTGACCAGGCCCTGCTCCTTCTGCAACATGACGAGGATGACCTTCGGATTGATCCCGCACGCGGTGGCGGTGCGGTAGATCATCCGGGCGGCGGTCGCATTCTTCTCCCCCGCCACCGCCTTGCAATAGCTGTCGGCCTTACGCGCCTTCAGATCGCCCCGATAGTTCTTCAAGCACGTCGCACCACTGGCACAGGAGGCCTTGCCGTTCAGGAACGTCTGGATCTGCGCCTCGGTCATCGAGTTCGACTTGTAGAACTCGGCGTCTGAGATGAAGTATCCGCCGTCGACGATCGTCCCCGGCAGCTCGGCCGCCTGCGCCTTGGGTGCAGGCGACACTGCGGTGAGCACTGCCGCGGCCACGAAGGCGGCCAGCATCAGGATGAGCCAGCGCCAGCGCGCGGACAGGATCGGGTGACTGCGAGCGAACATGTGAACATTGTGGCGGATGTGACGGATGATTACCACCCGGAACCGAGAATTGGTTTTGCGACACGCCGAATGCGACGTGTTCACAGTGTCGGCAGGAGGGCGTGAACGGGGGTCGGCGGCGTTTCGTCTCGGTCGCTTCGCTCCCTCGCTCAACGAGCTGTGAGAGGGGCGGCACTCCCTCGCTCAACGAGCTGTGGGGTCGCCAACGACGCGCGAAGGCGCTCAGAGGTCGGCGTGCAGCTGCCAGACGCGATCGGCGGCACCGCGCCAGGAGAACGCACGACCGCGGTCGCCGGCGAGCACGCCGAGCCGCTCGAGCCCGGCGACGGATGCCAGCGCCCCGCGGATCCCGTCTTCCAGGGCTTCGACATCCTGCCGATCGTCCGTCGCCTCGCCGACGACACTGCCCCCATCGAAGATCACCTCGCGGTGATCGGCCGAGGCGGCGGCCACGACCGGCACCCCCATGGCCATCGCCTCGACCACGCGCCAGGGGAAGGCGGAGCGTCGGGTCGGGGCGATCAGCAGCGTCGTCGCGTCCAGGACGGCGGCGCGGTCCGCGGCATCCATGCCCACGGGCACGTGCATCCGGTGTTCGCCGATGCCGGCCGCGGCGGCCAGGTCGACGATGGCCGGCTCCTGCCCCTCCTGCGCGTCGAGCACGACGATGGGCAGGTCGGCTCCGGATGCCGCCACCGCGCGGAATCCCGTCGTGAGCGCGGCAGAGGGTGCGGCATCCCCCACGAGCACGATCACGGCCTCCGGGACGCCGAGGGTGCGCCGCCGGCCGACCGCATCGGTGGGCGGCGTGAACCCCGTGGGCGCGGCACCCGTGATCACCCGGATGCGTCCGCCGAGGTCGACGATGCCGGCCAGTCGCTCGGCCATGGCGTGTGTGGGCACGACGACCGCATCGGCGTGCTTGCGCACGCGCCGCAGCATCGCCTTCGACCAGGTCTGCGCCGGGCGGGTCAGCTCGTCGGGGTGCTCCCACGCCAGCAGGTCCCACAGGGTGACCACGGTCTGATCGTGATCGTTCACCCGGTCGTGCCGCGACAGCGGTGCGAGCAGCGTCGGCGAGTGGATCAGTCCCCCGCCCACGCCCGCGGTGACGCCCAGCTGCCAGGCCGCCGCGAGCTCTCGCCGCGCCATGCCCAGCCGCCGCACCTCGGCGAGGCCCGCCATGTCGAACGGCCCGGACGGGACGATCGCCCCGACGTCGCAGCCGGCCGGTGCCGCCTGCACCAGCGCGTGCGCGAGCTCGCGCGAGGCCATGGCCAGATCGGGGTCGGTCGGGCCGACCAGCTGGTCGAGCACGACCCGCAGCAGCACGCTCACAGGCTCATCCCTTCGGCGACGACGACGGAGTCGGCGGATGCAGCGCCTTATGCACCAGGGTATGCACGTACTCGACGTCCGGCGTGGTCTGGTCGATCTGCTGGGCGGGTGTCAGCTCGATCGTCGTGACCTTGTGCCCCTTCGACTTGATCGCGAGGTCGGTGAAGTACCCCAGCATCGAGGACGGGATGTCGGTCTTGACCAGGTGCTCCCCCGCCTTCGCGATGTCTTCGAACCGGCTGAGCACGGTCGCCGGGGTGAACTGCTTCAGGATCGCCTCCTGCAGCTGCCGCTGCCGCTTCATGCGGTCCCAGTCGCTCGTCGTCTTGCGCGAACGGGCATACCACTGGGCGGTCTTGCCGTCCATGTGCTGCTTGCCCTTCTCGATCCAGCCCGTCGCCCACTGGTCGACCGGCTGCCCTTCGTACTTCGGCCCGCCGCCTTCGGGCAGGCGCTCGGTCACCGTGATGTCGACACCGCCGAGCGCGTCGACCAGGGCGGCGAAGCCGGCCATATCGATGAACGCGTAGTACGGGATGTCGATGCCCAGCAGTCCCTCCGCGGCATCCTTCGTCGCCTCGACGCCGGGGGTCGACCCGTTCTTCTCGGCGTCCGGATAGATCTTGCTGCCGTCACGGCAGACGTCCAGCTCGGTGTTGAGCTGGTTGATGGCGCCCGTCCAGCCGCAGGTCGCGCTGCCGTGCCCGGTGTGCACGTCGGGGTACAGCGCGTGCATCGGGCTGTCCTTCGGGAACGGGAAGCCTTCGAGATCGCGCGGGATGCCGGTGATGATCACCCGCCCGGTGTCGGCGTTGACCGAGACCACCGAGATCGAGTCGAACCGCATCGAGTCGCGGCCCTTCCCGCTGTCGGCCCCCAGCAGCAGGATGTTGTAGTAGCCGTCGGACGGGTCCACGGCCGGGCCGGACGCGCTGAAGATGCTGCCCAGCGCGCTGCGCGCGGCATCCGTCACCCGCACCGCGTAGGCGGCCGTCCCGCCGGCGACCACCAGCATCCCCACCGACAGCACGGCGATCGCGACCCGGGCGCGCGGTCCGGTCTTGACCAGGCGCACCAGGCGCAGCGTGTCGATCGTGAGGATGATCCACAGCACGACGTACAGCACCAGCAGCGCCTCGACGGCGAGCAGCACGATCGGGTTGGTGACGATGGTGAGGAATCCGGATCGCCACAGCAGCGCGCCCAGCAGGGCCAGGATAAGCAGCACCCACATCACGAGGGTCGCGCCCAGGCCGAATCGGCCGAGGCGACGGTTGCCGGCGACCGCCTGCGCCGAGCCGGGGATCAGGAAGTTCAGGATCACCAGCCACCACCCGCGCCGGGTCATCATCGGGGTCGATGACGCGTCCGGATACCGGATCGGCCGCTCCTCGATGAGGTGGCGGCCGGCGGTGGCCGCCGTCACAGAGACTCCTTGAGCCGGTGGTTCTTCAGCTCGACCTGTGCGTGCAGCTCTCGTGCGTACGCCTCGACGCGATCGGCGAGGGCAGGGTCGGATGCCGCGAGGATGCGCGCCGCGAGCAGCCCGGCGTTCTTCGCCCCGCCGATCGACACGGTCGCGACCGGGATGCCGGCCGGCATCTGGACGATGCTCAGCAGCGAGTCCATCCCGTCGAGGGTGGCCAGCGGCACGGGCACGCCGATCACCGGAAGCGCCGTCACCGAGGCGAGCATGCCGGGCAGGTGGGCGGCGCCGCCGGCGCCGGCGATGATCACCTTCAGGCCGCGCGCACGAGCGGAACGCCCGTATTCGATCAGCTTGTCCGGCGTGCGGTGGGCCGACACCACCTCGACCTCGTGCGGGATCTCGAAGTCGGTCAGCGCCTGGGAGGCGTCACTCATGACCCGCCAGTCCGAGTCGGAGCCCATGACGACTCCGACGAGGGGCGAGGCGGACGAATGCAGCGGCTCGGTCACCCGACAAGGGTAGGGCGCCCGCCTGGAAGATCCCCGCAACGGCGCGGTTCTTCATGGCGAACCGGCGGGATGGGCGGACCGGCCTGCCCGCCGCGGGGCTGCCGTCCGGGGCTCGCGGCACCCCGACCGAGCACAGCCGCACTCAGCTCGTGAAGAACTCCGCGGCGGCGCGGGCGTCGTAGACCGCGTCGTCCAGGTCATCGCCCACGGCGGTGACGTGGCCGACCTTGCGACCGGGCCGCGGATCCTTGCCGTAGGTGTGCACCTTCACGTCCGGGTGGGCCTGGAAGACGCGCGCGAACGGCTCGTCCATGCGGCCGGAGGACGGCCCGCCCAGGATGTTCACCATGACCGCCCACGGCTGCCGCGGCGTGGCATCGCCCAGCGGCAGGTCCAGCACCGCGCGCAGATGCTGCTCGAACTGGCCGGTGACCGCGCCGTCCTGCGACCAGTGCCCGGAGTTGTGCGGCCGCATCGCCAGCTCGTTGACCAGCACCCGGTCATCGGTCGTCTCGAACAGCTCGACCGCCAGCATCCCGGTCACGCCCAGCCCCTCGGCCAGCCCCGTGCCGACCTCGGCCGCGGCGTTGGCGAGCCGCGCGGTCAGATGGGGCGCGGGCGCGAAGACCTCGGCGCACACACCCTCGCGCTGCACGGTCTCGACGACCGGATAGGCGCGCATCGGGCCGGACGGCCGACGCGCCACCTGCTGCGACAGCTCGCGCCGGAAGTCGACGAGCTCCTCGACCAGCAGCGCCCCGCCGCGCGCGTCCTCGGCCAGGCTCGCGAACCAGTCCTCGGCCTCGGCCGCGACGCGGACGACACGCACACCCTTGCCGTCGTAGCCGCCGCGCGGGGTCTTCACGACCGCCCGGCCGCCGTGGCCGTCCAGGAACTGCTGGAGCTGCGCCGGCTCGGATGCCGCCGCCCAGTCGGGCTGCGGCATCCCGAGCTCGTCCAGCCGTGCGCGCATGAGCAGCTTGTCCTGCGCGTACTGCAGGGCATCGGGACCGGGCCGCACGGCGATGCCGGCATCGACCAGGCCGCGCAGCACCTCCTGCGGCACGTGCTCGTGGTCGAACGTGACGACGTCGACGTCGCGCGCGAAGGCGAGCACCGTCTCGAGGTCGCGGTAGTCGCCGACGGCGGTCGCCGCCAGCTTCGCGGACATGCCCTCCTGCTCGGCGAGGACCGACAGCTCGATCCCGAGCTCGACCGCCGGAGCGATCATCATCCGCGCCAACTGGCCACCACCGACGACTCCGACTCGCAGGGACATCCCGCTCCTTTCGTCCGGTCCATTCTCGCGCACGCCGGGCGCCCGTGTCGGCGCCGCCGCGACGGTCAGGTCGACGAGGCGAGCGGGATCGAGGTCGCGTCGCGGTGCGCAAGGATCTGGTTGACCTCGACCTGGTCGACGAGCGCCTCGTGCACGAGCGCGACGCTGGGCACGTTCTTCAGCTGCATCGGGTGGTCCACGCCGTCCGAGAGGGTGAGGGTGCCCACGCCCCAGAGACGCTGGAGGATGCCGCGGCGCACGGTGATGGTGTACCCGCGCACATGCTCGAGATCGCGGCGTCGCACGCGCAGGATGCCGCGGCGCTCGATGATCCGTCGGGTGGTGAGCGTGTAGACGTGCGCCCACCAGGCCAGGAACGGCAGCAGGACGAGGAAGAACACGACCACCGCGGCGCCGGCAGCCAGCATCCAATTCTCGAAGGGCGACGGCAGGTTGCTCCAGAAGTAGCCGACGGCGCCGGCGACGGCGATGAGCACGAGGGCCGACCAGATGAGGCGACGCGCGTGCGGCCGGAACCGCGCCACCCGCAGCTCGGGCGTGGGCGAGCCCGGAGCGGGCGCGAATGGCCGCCCCCCGATGCTCGTCGGCTGCGTCATGCCCCCATTCTGGCCGCCGCCGCCGACATCGCCCGCATCCGCGCGGGATGTCGGCGGGTCGGGCGTGGGTCGGTTCGCGATCAGAGCGGGGCGGTGCCGCGCACGTGCACGACATCACCGGCCGAGACCGCGATCTCGGTCGCGCCCGACTGCACCACGAGCCGGCCCTCGTCGTCGAGCCGCTGCGCGCGCCCCTCGAGCGTCGAGCCGTCGGGCATCGACACCCGCACGTCCGCGCCGATCGTCGCGCACAGCGCCTCGACCTCGCCGCGCACCCCGGCCTCGGCCGCGCGTCCGCCGCTGCGGGCCAGCGCGGTCAGCTGCTCGTCCAGCGCCACGAGGTAGTCGGCCAGCAGCCGGTCCTCATCCACGGTGCGGCCGATGGCGGCGAACGAGGTCGCGGTGACCACGGGCAGGTCGACCCGGGCCATGGTCGTGTTGATCCCCGATCCGATGACCACGGCATCCGGGGCGACGACCTCGGCGAGGATGCCGCAGATCTTGCCCCCGTCCACGAGCACGTCGTTCGGCCATTTCAGCGCCGCCGAATGCCCCGAGCCGCCCAGCTGCGCGCGGACGGCGCGGGTCATCGCCGCCCCCGCGATCAGCGGGATCCAGCCGCGCGCGGCGGGCGGGACATCCGCCACCCGCACCAGCACCGAGACGGCCAGGGCGGTCCCCGGCGGCGCCGTCCAGGAGCGGTCGAGCCGGCCGCGACCGGCGCGCTGATCGTGCGTCAGCAGGAGGGACAGGTGCGGCCACCCCAGCGGATCCGCCGCGACGGCGGCCGCGACATCCGCGTTCGTCGACCCGGTCGAGGAGCGCACCTGCACCCGGGGACTGACCGCGGCGGTCCGCGGATATGCCTCAGTCATGGCATCACCCTACGGGGCATCGGCCGCACGCGGAGCCGCCGCGCGGCGGGGCGGGACGGGCCGGAGACAGAGGAGGTCCACAGGGGATCGGGCAACCCCTTGTGCGTGGTCTCCAACCGTCGCGGCGGGTGGATCGTTAGGGTGGAATGCGTGACGGAACCCGACCTCTCCACGACCGCCGGCAAGATCGCCGATCTGCGCAACCGCTACCAGGAGGCGGTCGTCGATGCCGAGGCATCCGCGCTGCAGAAGCAGCACGCGAAGCATAAGCTCACGGCGCGCGAGCGCATCGAGCTGCTGCTGGACACCGGCTCTTTCACCGAGATCGACGAATACGTGCGGCACCGCACCACCGCGTTCGGGATGGACAAGTCCCGGCCCTACGGCGACTCGGTCGTCACCGGCGTCGGCACGATCCACGGGCGCACCGTCGCCGTGTACGCGCAGGACTTCTCCACGTTCGGCGGGTCGCTGGGCGAGGTGGCCGGCGAGAAGATCATCAAGGTCATGGAGCTCGCTCTGCGCGGCGGGATGCCGATCATCGGCGTCCTGGATTCCGGCGGCGCGCGCATCCAGGAGGGCGTGGTCGCCCTCGGCAAGTACGGCGAGATCTTCCGTCTGAACACCGCCGCATCCGGAGTGATCCCGCAGATCTCGATCATCATGGGCCCGGCGGCCGGCGGCGCGGTCTACTCCCCCGCGCTGACCGACTTCGTGATCATGGTCGACAAGACCAGCCAGATGTTCGTCACCGGGCCGGACGTGATCAAGACCGTCACCGGCGAGGACGTCGGGATGGAAGAGCTGGGTGGCGCCTACACGCACAACACCCGCTCGGGCGTCGCGCACTACCTCGCCGAAGACGAGGACGACGCGATCGACTACGTCCGCACGATGCTCAGCTACCTGCCCGACAACAACATGGCCGAGCTGCCGGTGTACGAGACCGGGTTCGAATGGGAGACGACGGATGCCGATCGCACGCTGAATGCGATCATCCCGGACTCCCCCAACCAGCCGTACGACATCCACCAGGTGATCACGCATCTGGTCGACGCCGGCGACTTCCTCGAGGTGCAGCCGCTGTTCGCCCCGAACATCGTGGTCGGGCTCGGGCGGATCGACGGCCGCACGGTCGGGGTCATCGCCAACCAGCCGAACCAGATGGCCGGCACCCTGAACATCGAGGCCGGTGAGAAGGCGAGCCGCTTCGTCCGGTTCTGCGACGCGTTCTCGATCCCGATCGTCACCCTCGTCGACGTGCCCGGATACCTGCCCGGCACCGACCAGGAGTGGACCGGCGTCATCCGCCGCGGCGCGAAGCTGCTCTACGCGTATGCCGAGGCGACCGTGCCGCTGGTCACCGTCATCCTGCGCAAGGCCTACGGCGGCGCGTACATCGTGATGGGCTCCAAGCAGCTCGGCGCCGACGTCAACGTCGCCTGGCCGACGGCCGAGATCGCCGTGATGGGCGGTCAGGGCGCCGTCAACATCCTTTACCGCGGCGAGCTCAAGCGCGCCGAAGAGGCCGGTGAAGACATCGCCGCCGTGCGGGCGCGGCTGGCGAACGAGTACCTGTACAACGTGGCGTCCCCGTTCCTGGCGGCCGAGCGCGGCGAGCTGGACAGCATCATCGAGCCCGCCCAGACCCGCGTGTTCATCGCGAAGTCGCTGCGCGCCCTGCGCGGCAAGCGCGCCAGCCAGCCGCCGAAGAAGCACGGTAACATCCCGCTATGAGCCTGCCGGACACGCCCGCAGCGGACGCTTCAACGCTGCGTGTCGACGTGGTGCGCGGCACCCCGACCGACGAGGAGCTGGCCGCCCTGATCGCGGTCGTCACCGAGGTCTACAGCCAGGAAGAGGCATCCGCCACCGCCGCCGACCGGTCGGACCGCTCGGCTTGGCAGATCTCCGCGCGCAGCCTGCGCAGCCCGCTGCGGCGGGACCTCGGCTGGGGGCGCTTCGGCGGCTGAGCCGGCCGCGTGGATGCCGCATCCTGCCCGACGTTACGCGCGTAAATGTCCCCCAAAATACCTACAGACACACCGCTTGCCACCGTCGGATACTTGAACTGCTGGAACGCTTCTGCGTTCGGCTGGCCGGCTCGTCCAGGGTAGACGAGTTCAGGTTCGGCCACCGTGGATGGTTTTCGGGTAACCGTCCACCACGGGCGAGGGGCGGGCGGCTTCGCCGCCCCTCGCCTTTCTCTTCGCCTCGGCGCAGGCGCCCGGTCACGGGTCGTCTCGACCCGCCGGGCTCGCGCTCTGACGGGTTCAGTCTTCGTCGTCGGGCGCTGGGCGCGGGATCTCACGCCACAGGTCGACGCTGTCCTCATCGGAGTGGGCTGACTGGGCTCCCCCGGCGGCGGAGCGACCTACGACGGTCACCGCGATCCGCGGATGCGCCGAGGCCCGGATGTACAGCCGGTCCGACTCGGCCTCGCGCACAGCGGCGGCCAGATCGGCGCGGATCTCCTCCAGATCGGGCTCGGCGAGCCCGTCGAGCCCGCCTTCGTCGACGACCGAGACCGTGGCGCCACGACGACGGGCGGCATCCAGCTCGGCCCGCACGCCGTCGTCGAGCAGCCGTGCCCCGCGCAGCTCGTCGCGCAGCTGCCCCTCGGAGATGCGCGCCTCGGCACGCTCGCGCTCGTCGAGGTCGCCGCCCTTCTCGATCGCGCGCGACAGGATCGGCCCCGCCACCGCCAGCGCACGCTGCACCTGGATGCGCCGCTCGCGCTGCCGGCCGAGCTGCGCGGCCCGCCACGCCGACGCCGCCCGCTGCAGCTGGGCGAGGCGTGCCGTGTCGCGCGCGGCACGGTCCATCGACAGCAGCAGCAGCTGCGCGGCCACGACCCACATCACCGAGCCGACGAGTCCGGCCGTCAACGCAGGCCCCACACCCAGCCAGGCGATCGTCGACACCCCCAGCGCAAGAAGGCCGATCCACGACATCCACGGCCGCCGCCGCACCATGATGATCGTCATCAGCAGCCCGATCGCTCCGACGTACCAGGTGCCGAAAGACGAGGTCCGCGAGGCAGGGTCCAACGCGAACGGCACCGTGTTGGGGATCACCAGAGCCACCAGCAGCGCCAGCCCGCACACCCACAGCGGCAGGGTGTTCGGCCCCCGCCGTCCCGTCGTCATCATGCCGATCTCTTCGTCCTCGACGGACTCGGCCGCCGGGGGCGGCGGACCATCGATGAACAGGCAGAGCGCGGCGACGACCATATACAGCGCGATCGAGAGCAGCAGCATGATCGGGCGGTCGACGTCGCCGCCGGCCCAGACCAGGCCGCGGGCCGCGAGGTAGAGGGCGAACGCCGCCCCCAGGGCGGTGAGGATGCCGCGCACACTCCGGTTCATGCGCCCTCCGCCCATTCCAGGGCGACGCGGGTCCCGTGCTCGTCCGACGCGATCCGGGCCCGGCCGCCGACCGCCGCTACCCGGGTCACGATCGACGCGCTGATGCCGAGACGGTCATCCGGGACGGCTGCCGGATCGAATCCCGGACCGGAATCGCGGACCAGCACCGACACCTGGACGGGCTCGCTCGCGCAGGTCACGCTCACGCGCAGACCCGCGGCATTCGCATGCTGGATGGCATTGGCGATCGCCTGCGCCGCCGCCAGCGCGAGGGCGCGGGCGACGACCCCGGGCAGCCAGATCTCACCGGCGCCGCGAGTGAGCTCCACTCGCACCGGGTGGCCGAGTTCGACGGCGGATGCCTCGATCTCGCGTGCGATCGAGTCCACATCGACCGGAGCCTCGGACCCCATCCCCGCATCGCGCTCGGCGTTGGCCAGGCGGGTCAGGGCCTCGCGTGCCATCCCGACCGCCAGGGTGCGCTCGCGCGGGCTCTGCGCGCGCTCGACGGCGATCAGGGCCGCCAGGACACTGTCATGCATGAGCGCGCCCACCGCGACCCGCTCCTGCTCGGTGGCCTCGGCCGCGGCCGCGGCCGCGTAGGACGAGACCGCCTGGGCGCGTGCGGTGTCGACGTTGGCGGCGACGGTGCGGAACACCCAGCCGAGTGCGACCAGGATGCCGCCCAGGATCAGCGCGAACGACACGTCCAGTGCGACCGGCATGGCGAAGCCCGGGGCGAATCCGCACTGCACCAGGCGCGAGATGCCCCACAGCACCGGGATCGCCAGGGTGAAGACGATCTGCCAGGGAAGCGTGAACGCCAGCACCGAGGCGACGGTGCCGATGTTGATCAGGTAGAACATCCAGGGCTCGACCGAGGGCGAGGCGGGCATGCCCGCCGCCGCGATCGGCCAGAGCACGAGACAGGCGATGTAGGCGGCCGCGAACAACGGGGCGAACACCCGCAGCCCGCGGCCCGCGAAGCACGCCAGCAGCATGAGCGCGAGCGCGCCGAACACGATGATCTCGAGGATGGGGTGCCATTCCGGCCGTTCGGCCGGGGCATCCATCGCGGCGAACAGCCCCTGCAACGCGAGGGCGATGCAGCCGACGGCCACCACCAGGCCGATGATCCGCTCGACCCGGGTGCGGGTGAACGAGCCGAGTCGCGCCACCGTCTCGCGGGACTGCGGCAGCTGGCCCCACGCGGCGCTCAGCGCGGCGCGATCGGTGTCACGCGTCACCGGCGTCCTCGATGGGGGTCAGGATGCCGTCCTCGACGGCGCGGCGCAGGAGGTCGACCTTCGTCGGGGCAGGGCGTCCGACATCGACGTACTTCACCCGGACCCGGTTGATGTTCTCCTTCGCTGTGGAATAGGCGATCCCCAGTCGGTCGGCGACCATCTTCAGCGGAAGCCCGGCCGCGTACAGCCGCAGCACATCGCGCTCGCGCGCCGACAGCTGCGCGTCGGCGAACGCCCGGTCGCCGTCGACCGCACTGGCCCACTCCACGTTGTTCAGCGGCTCGCCGTGGGCGACCGCCCCGACCGCCACGATGACCTCGTCGATCGGAGACGACTTGCTCACGATCCCCGCCGCGCCGGCAGCCAGCGCCTCGCGCACCGCGGCCGGGCGGTCGGCGACGCTGTGGATGATGATGCTCGAGCCGTCCGACGCGATCCGGCGCACGTTCTCGGTCACGGTCGTGCCGTCGCCGAGGGTCAGGTCCAAGACCACCACGTCGGCCGGGCGCGAGCCGCTCAGCGCACGCCACTCGAGGTAGGCCGTCACCGAGCTGCCCGAGAAGACGACATCCATCTCGTCGGCGCGCGCGCAGGCGGCCTCCAGCCCCAGGCGCACGGACTCATGGTCGTCGATCAGGGCCACGTCGGTCATAGGCATCAGGCTAGCGCGGTGCCGCCGTCCGGGTGAGCGCCGCCACGGCCTCGACGTGGTGCGAGTGCGGAAACAGATCTGCCGCCGTGATGGCGGATGCCTCGTATCCGGCGACGCGGAACGTCTTCAGGTCGCGCGCGAGCGCCACCGGGTCGCACGCGACGTAGACGACGGATGCCGGACCCAGTGCCGCGATCTCGGCCACCACTGCGGCGCCCGCGCCGGAGCGCGGCGGATCCAGGACCACCGCCCCGCGGCGGAGCCGATCCAGCTCGCCCGGCGAGGCGGATTCGCGCAGCTGCGGCAGCCAGCGGTCGACCCGCGCCGTCTCGGCCCGCGCGCCGACCCACTCGGCGAGGTTCTCGCCCGCGTGCTCGGTGGCCCGGGCATCGGATTCGACGCTGATCACCCGGGCGGACTCGCCCGCCCGCTCGCCGATCGTCGCGGCGAACAGGCCGACCCCGCCGTACAGGTCCAGGTGCAGCCCGTCCGGGTCCAGCGCGTCCGGCAGCGCCGCCGCGACGAGGTCGCTGAGGGTGAGGGCAGCACTGTGGTGCACCTGCCAGAAGCCGCCGGCATCCACTCGGAACGTGCGCTCGCCCACGCGCTGCTCGACCACTTCGTGCGCGACCTGGGCGGAGTGCTGGGCACGTGCGGCCACGGCCTGGTTCTGGCGGCGTGCGGTCTCGCTCAGATGCCGGGCGCCGCGCCGATGCCGGGCGGCCGGCCGACGGGCGGCGCGCTCGGCGGGGCGCGGGACGATCCGGACCCGGCCGTCCGAGGGCTGGACCAGGTCGATCCGGCCCGGCGCGTTCGCGTGCAGGGTCGCCGCGACCCGCTCGATCGGGGCGGTCGCCAGCGGCAGCTCGTCGACCGGAACGATCCGGTGGCTGCGGGCCGCAAACGGGCCGATCCGGCCCTCGTCGTCCACGTGCAGGCTGACCCGGGTGCGCCAGCGCAGACCGTCGCGGTCGTCGTCGCCGGGCACCGACAGCATCCGCACCGTCAGGTCGAGGCCGCCCATCCGGGTGAGCGCGTCCTGCAGCACCTCGAGCTTGAGCGTGCGCTGGTGGTCCAGTTCGATGTGCCCGAAATCGGCGCCGCCCGGTCGCTGCTCGGGCGGGGTGTCGATGTCGGCGACACGCCAGACATGCGGGCGACGGTGGGGTGAGGCATCCAGCACCTCGAGCGCCTCGCCGCGCCAGAACGACTTCTCTCCGGTCTGGGTCAGGCGCACGCGCACCCGCTCGCCGGGGAGGGTGTCGGGCACGAACACGACCCGGCCCTCGTGTCGCGCCACGAACACCCCGCCGTGCGCGACGGCGGTGATGTCGAGATCGATCTGGTCGCCCGGTTGCATCATCCGATCGTTTCACATGGTGCGGGGCGGGGCGGCGGTGTGATTCGCCGAAACCGGGGATCCTCCGCGAAACCACGGACCACGTCCCCGGTCTCACGGCCGATCCCCTGTCTCGGCGATCTGGACGCGGGTGAGGATACGGTGGTGCCCATGCGCGTGTGCCTGGCTTCGACATCCCCCGCCCGCCTCATGCTGCTGCGGCAGGCCGGCATCGAGCCCGAGACCCTCGCGCCGGACGTCGACGAGGACGCGGTGGTCAGCGCGGTCGAGTCCTCCGAGGGCCGGGCGCTGGATCCGGACGAGTACGTCCTGCTCCTGGCCCGGCGCAAGGCGGCGGATGTCGCGGCCCGCCTGGCCGCGGACGACCCGGCATTCGACGGGATCGTGATCGGCGGCGACTCGATGTTCGTGCTCGACGGCCAGATCCTCGGCAAGCCGCACACCGCCGAGACGGCCACCGCGCGGTGGCGGGACATGCGGGGGCGCACCGGCGTCCTGCATTCGGGGCACAGCGTGTTCCGGCTGGCCCCGGGGCAGTCTCCGGTCGAAGAGCATGCCGTGGCCGAAGCATCCGTCACCTTCACGGCCGACATGACCGATGACGAGATCGACGCGTACGTCGCCTCGGGTGAGCCGCTGCACGTGGCCGGCGCGTTCACGATCGACAGCCTGGGCGGACCGTTCATCGAGCGCGTCGACGGCGACCCGTCGACGGTGGTCGGGATGTCGCTGTCGACCCTGCGTCGACTCGTGCGTGCGCTGGGGCTGCGGTGGACGGATACGTGGACGTCCTCGTAGATACCTGCACATCATTTCGCGTGTTTCTTGTGCGATGCACTCAAAAGCGGTCGGAAGGCGCTGGGTAGGCTGAAGTCCATGCCTGAAATCGCCAAGGTCCTGATCGCGAACCGCGGCGAGATCGCCGTACGAATCATCCGAGCGGCGCGAGACAGCGGGAAGGCCTCGGTCGCGGTGTACGCCGACCAGGACCGCGATGCGCTGCACGCCACCCTCGCCGACGAGGCCTACGCCCTCGAGGGCGCCACCAGCGCCGAGACGTATCTGTCGATCGACAAGATCCTCTCCATCGCCCGCCGCTCGGGCGCCGATGCGGTGCACCCCGGGTACGGCTTCCTTGCCGAGAACGCCGACTTCGCCCGCGCCGTGATCGGCGCCGGACTGATCTGGATCGGCCCGTCGCCCGAGGCCATCGAGTCGCTCGGCGACAAGGTCACCGCACGGCACGTCGCCGAGAAGGTCGGCGCGCCGCTGGCCCCCGGCACGCAGGGCACCGTCTCGGGCGCCGACGAGGTCATCGCGTTCGCGCAGGAGTTCGGCCTGCCGGTGGCCATCAAGGCCGCGTACGGCGGCGGCGGCCGCGGGCTGAAGGTCGCCCGCGACATGGACACGATCGCCGACCTGTTCGAGTCGGCCACCCGCGAGGCGGTCGCCGCCTTCGGGCGCGGCGAGTGCTTCGTCGAGAAGTATCTGGACAAGCCGCGGCACGTCGAGACGCAGTGCCTGGCGGATGCCGCGGGCAACGTCGTCGTCATCTCCACGCGCGACTGCTCCCTGCAGCGACGCAACCAGAAGCTGGTCGAAGAGGCTCCGGCGCCGTTCCTGACCGACGCGCAGCGGGACATCCTCTACACATCGTCGAAGGCGATCCTGCGCGAGGTCGGCTACGTCGGCGCGGGCACGTGCGAATTCCTCATCGGCGCCGACGGCACGGTGTCCTTCCTCGAGGTGAACACGCGCCTGCAGGTGGAGCATCCGGTCTCGGAGGAGGTCACCGGGATCGACCTGGTGCGCGAGCAGTTCCGCATCGCCGAGGGCGGCACGCTCGACTACGACGACCCCGAGCCCACCGGGCACTCCTTCGAGTTCCGCATCAACGGCGAGGACCCGGGGCGCGGATTCCTGCCGCAGCCGGGGCCGATCCGGGTGTTCAAGACGTTCGGCGGACCCGGCACCCGCCTTGACTCCGGCGTCACCGCCGGCGACGTGGTCGGCGGCGCGTTCGACTCGCTGCTGGCGAAGATCATCGTCACCGGGCGCGACCGGGCCGAGGCGCTCGAGCGCGCGCGCCGCGCGCTGGACGAGTTCGAGGTCGGCGGTCTGCCCACCGTGCTGCCGTTCCACCGCAAGGTCGTGCGCGACCCGGCATTCACCGCCGAGGACGGCCGATTCGGCGTGTACACGCGCTGGATCGAGACCGACTTCGTCAACGACATCCCGCCCTGGGACGGCGAGATCGGCGACCCGGACCCGGCCGAGACCCGACACACCGTCGTCGTCGAGGTCGGCGGCAAGCGGCTCGAGGTGAGCCTGCCCGACCGCATCGCGGCCGCGCCGGTGGCCTCGGGTCGTCCGGCCGTGGCTCCCCCGTCGCGCCGCTCGCACACCACGACCGCCTCGGCCGGGGCGTCCGGCGACGCGGTGAAGTCGCCGATGCAGGCCACCGTCGTCAAGGTCGCCGTGCAGGACGGCCAGCCCGTCGTCAAGGGCGACCTGGTCGTCGTGCTCGAGGCGATGAAGATGGAGCAGCCGATCCAAGCGCACAAGGACGGCGTCATCGGTGCGATCAACGCCGTGGCCGGGTCGACGGTGTCGGCCGGGCACCAGCTGCTGACGATCTCGTAAGGGGCGGATGCGGCATCCCGTCGTCGCCGAATTCAGTCGTCACGAACGGCGACTTCGGATGCCTCGGACCCGCATTTCGCGACGACCGAACCGGACCGGCGGGATTCCGTCGACGCATATGGCGCTCCCGCACGCCGAACAGCAGCTATATGCGTCGACCGAAGGCGCACCGTGGGATTCAGTCGACGCATATGGCGCTCCCGCACGCCGAACAGCAGCTATTCGCGTCGACCGAAGGCGGAGCGCCGGATTCAGTCGTCACGAACGGCGACTTCGGATGCCTCGGACCCGCATTTCTCGACGACCGAACCTCTCCGCGCGCGCACAAGTGCGGGATGCCGCGGCCGGCAGCGGCGCGGGGCCTCAGCCGTCGGCGTTGATCTGGTGCATCGCGCGGACGGCGTCGGTGATGCTGCCCGACAGCGACGGATACACCGCGAACACGCGGGAGAGCTGGTCGACGGTCAGTCGCCGCTCGACCGCGACCGCCACCGGATAGATCAGCTCGGACGCCTTCGGCGCGACGATCACCCCGCCGATCACGGTGCCGCTGCCCGAGCGGGCGATGATCTTGACGAAGCCGTCGGCGATGCCCATCATCTTCGCACGGGGGTTCGCCGCCAAGGGGAGCTTGTACGCGACGCCGTTGATCAGGCCGGCTTCGACATCCGCCTCCTGCCAGCCGACGGTCGCGATCTCGGGCGCGGTGAAGATGTTCGAGGCGATGCGGCGCCGCTCCAGCGGGATCACGACATCCCCCAGCGCGTGGAAGACCGCGGTGCGGCCCTGCATCGAGGCGACGGATGCCAGGGGCACGAACGTCGTGCAGTCCCCGGCCGCGTAGATGTTGGGCACGGACGTGCGCGCGACCCGGTTCACCTGGATGTGCCCGGAATCAGTGAGCTGGATGCCGGCATCCTCCAGTCCGATCCCGCGGGTGTTCGGGATCGACCCGACCGCCATCAGGCAGTGGCTGCCGGTGATCACGCGTCCATCCGACAGGGTGACCTCGACGCCGTCGCCGGTGTTGACGACCTTCTCGGCGCGAGACTTCGACAGCACCTGCATGCCGCCGCGTTTGAACACCTTCTCGAGGACGGCCGCGGCATCCTGGTCCTCCCCCGGCAGCACGCGATCCCGGCTGGAGACCAGCGAGACCTTCGACCCGAGGTTCATGTAGGCGCCGGCGAACTCGGCGCCGGTGACGCCGGACCCGACGACGATGAGGTGCTCGGGGAGCGCCTTCATGTCGTACAGCTGGGTCCAGGTGAGGATGCGCGTGCCGTCCGGCTTCGCGCTCGGCAGCTCGCGCGGAGCGGCGCCGACCGAGACGACGAGGGTGTCGGCCTCGATGCGGTCGAAGTCGGTGCCGCCGGGGCCGGTCGAGACGACGATGGCGTTGCCGCCCTCGAGCCGCCCGTGACCGGAGATGATCCGGACCCCCGCCTCGACCAGGGCCGCGCGCATGTCGTCGGACTGCTGCCGCGCCAGCGAGAGCAGGCGATGGTTCACCGCGGCGAGGTTGATCGCGACCTCGGGCTTGAGCGGCTTGCCCTCCTTGCCCTTCGCGAACAGCTGCACTCCGAGATCGGATGCCTGGGCGATGGCGACCGCGGCGTCGGCCGTGGCGATCAGGCTCTTGGACGGGACGACGTCGGTGATGACGGCGGATCCACCGACGCCGGCGCGCTCGACGAGCGTGACCTGGGCTCCCAGCTGGGCGGCGGCGAGCGCCGCCTCGTAACCGCCGGGCCCCCCGCCGAGGACGGCGACGGACTGGGTGCGCTCGAAGCTCAAGGACATGGCATCCATTCTCTCCCGGCACCCCCTCCGCACTGAAATGCCGGCCGGCCGGGCCGCGGCATCCCTCTCCGCGAGGTTGTCCTCGGTACGCCGAGATTGTCCTCCGTCACGCGAGACTGTCCCCCGTCACGCGAGATTGTCCCCCCGTCACGCGAGATTGCCCTCCGTCACGCGAGATTGCCCTCCGTCCGGCGAGATTGTCCCCCGTCTCGCGAGATTGTCCTCCGGACTCGAAGACAACCTCGGCGAACAGAGCACAACCTCGGCGAACAAAGCACAACCTCGACGGACCAAGGACAACCTCGGCGCACCACGCACAACCTCGGCGCACCAAGCACAACCTCGGCGGATCTCGCCGTGGCGGGCGCGCGGCGCTACCGTGGGGGCATGAATGACGCCAACCCGCTGGACGGCCCGGGCGCCGATCCGTTCGAGATCGCCCGCGCCGCCGCCGCCGACATCGCGCGCCTGACCGGCGTGGAGCACCACGACATCGCGCTCACCCTCGGCAGCGGATGGGGTCGGGCCGCCGACCTGGTCGGCGAGACGACCGCGACCGTTCCGGCCACCGAGGTCACCGGATTCAGCCGCCCCGCCCTGGAGGGGCATCCGGGCACGCTGCGCAGCATCCTGACCCCGTCGGGCACCCGGGTGCTGGTCATCGGCGCCCGCACCCACTTCTACGAGGGCCACGGCGTGCGCCGGGTCGTGCACTCCGTGCGCACCGCCGCCGCGACGGGCGCGACGATCATGGTGCTCACCAACGGCGCGGGCGGGGTGCGCCGCACATTCTCGCCCGGCCAGCCCGTGCTCATCAGCGATCACATCAACCTCACCGCGGCCTCGCCGCTGGAGGGCGCGACGTTCGTCGACCTCACCGACCTCTACTCCGCCCGCCTGCGCGCCCTCGCCCGCACGGTCGAGCCCGCGCTGGACGAGGGTGTGTACTGCCAGTTCCGCGGCCCGCATTACGAGACGCCCGCCGAGGTGCGCATGGCCGGCATCATCGGCGGCGACATCGTCGGGATGTCGACCGCGCTCGAGGCGATCGCGGCCCGCGAGGCCGGCATGGAGGTGCTCGGCTTCTCGCTGATCACGAACCTCGCCGCCGGCATCCAGGAGACCCCGCTCAGCCACGAAGAGGTGCTCGAGGCCGGACAGGCCGCCGGGCCGGTCATCTCGCAGCTGCTGGCCCGCGTCGTGGCGGCGATCTGATGAGCGGAGACCCGATGGACACCGATCCCGCCGAGGGCGACCCGATGCCAGGCGCCGGGCCGGACGAGGCCGTCCTGGACCGCGCCCGGGCCTGGCTCGCGCAGGATCCCGACGGCGACACGCGCGCCGAGCTGCGGGAGCTGCTCGACCGCGCCGAGGACGGACAGACGGATGCCGCGGCCGACCTCGCCGACCGGTTCGACGGGCGCCTCGCCTTCGGCACCGCGGGCCTGCGCGGACGCCTCGGCGCCGGCAGCCGTCGCATGAACCGGGTGCTGGTCGCGCAGGCGGCCGCCGGCCTGGCCGCCTACCTGAACGAGCGGACCGGACCGGATGCCCCGCCCACCGTCGTGATCGGATACGACGGGCGCCGCAACTCGGCGGTGTTCGCCGCCGACTCGGCCGAGCTGTTCGCCGGAGCCGGCCTGCAGGCCGTCCTGCTGCCACGGATGCTGCCCACGCCGGTGCTCGCGTTCGCCGTGCGCCACCTCGGCGCCGACGCCGGCGTCATGGTCACGGCATCCCACAACCCGCCCGACGACAACGGCTACAAGGTGTATCTGGGCGGCCCCGACCACGGCTCGCAGATCGTCTCGCCCGCCGACGCCGAGATCGCCGCGCACATCCAGCGGATCGCCGACGAGACCGCGGTCAGCGCGCTGCCGCGGTCGACCGGCTACGCCACCGCGCCCGAGTCGCTGATCGACGAGTACGTCGCCGCGACCGCGGCGGTCGGCCCGGCGCCCGACGGCGCCGACGGCCTGCGCTGGGTGTACACCGCGATGCACGGCGTGGGGTTCGAGACGGTGCAGCGGATCGTGGATGCCGCCGGCTACCCGCCGCCGGTGCCGGTGACCGCACAGGTCGAGCCGGACGGCGCGTTCCCCACGGTGGCCTTCCCGAACCCGGAGGAGCCGGGGGCGATGGACCTCGCGTTCCAGACGGCCCGCGAGTCGGATGCCGACCTCATCGTCGCGAACGACCCGGACGCCGACCGGCTGGCCGTCGGCATCCCCGATCCGGACGCCGAAGGGGGCTGGCGCCGACTCAGCGGCAACCAGGTCGGGCTGCTGCTCGGCTGGCGGGCGGCCCGCGCGGTCGCGGCGGCGCGCGCGGCCGGGGACGCGACCGCACCCGACACCGAGGATGCCACCCTGGCCTGCTCGCTCGTGTCGTCCCCCGGGCTGCAGGCCGTGGCCGAGCACTACGGGCTCGGGTTCGCGGCCACGCTCACCGGCTTCAAGTGGATCTCGCGCGCCCCCGGCATGGTCTACGGGTTCGAAGAGGCCCTGGGCTACCTGGTCAGTCCCGACATCGTCCGCGACAAGGACGGCATCTCGGCCGCGGTCGCGGTGCTCGAGCTGGCCTGCGGCGCCCGCGCCGAGGGGCGCACGCTCGGCGACCTGCTGACCGAGTTCGACGAGACGTTCGGCGCCTTCGCGAGCGATCAGGTCGCGATCCGGGTGGAGGATGTCGCGGTCATCGGCCGGATCATGGCGGCCCTGCGCACCTCGGCGCCCGAGACGCTGGGCGCAGCTCCGGTGGCGGGCATGGACGACTTCCAGGACGGACTGGACGGCCTGCCGCCGACCGACATGCTGCGGCTGCGGCTCGACGACGGGGCGCGCGTGCTGATCCGGCCGTCGGGCACCGAGCCGAAGCTGAAGGCGTACCTGGATGTGCGGGGCGCGTCGGCGGCGGATGCGGCATCCCGCCTCTCCGCGCTGCGCGACGCGGTCGCGGCCCTGCTCGACGCCCTGCAATAGCGGCGCCGGTACGCATCGATCGGGCGCGCGCGGCCGCGCCGGCGACGGACGGATGCCGCGGCCCGGGACGCGCGGCGGCAGGGTCTAGGCTCGTGCCGTGGATTTCGTAGAGTCTGTCACCCTGGAGAACGGTCACGTCCGGCTGGAGCCGCTGGCCGCGACGCACGCGGGCGACCTCACCGAGGCGGCCGTCGGGCTGGAGGGCGCGTGGTACACCACGGTGCCGTCGCCGGCGGATGTCCCCGCCGAGATCGCGCGGCGCCTCGCCTGGCGCGACGAAGGGCACATGAACCCGTTCGCGGTGCGCCGCGTCGCCACCGGGCGGATCGTGGGGATGACCAGCTTCTGCAACATCGACCAGCCCAACCGGCACGTCGAGATCGGCCACACCTGGCTCGGGCTGGAGGCCCAGCGCACCGAGGTGAACGCGGCCGCGAAGCTGCTGCTGCTCGGGCACGCGTTCGAGGCGTGCGACGCGATCGCGGTCGAGTTCCGCACGCACTGGCACAACCGCCAGTCCCGCGCCGCGATCGAGCGGCTCGGCGCGAAGCAGGACGGCGTGCTGCGCAACGCGCGGGTGCTGCCGGACGGCACACTGCGCGACACCGTCGTGTACTCGGTGCTGCCGCACGAGTGGCCGGCCGTGCGCCGCGGGCTGCTGGCGCGCCTCGAGCGGGACTGAGCGCGGGCGGGCTCAGCCGTCGATCACGGCGACCAGCTCGTCCAGGAACGACGAGAAGTCGGCGCCGCGGCGCACCATGCGCTGCACCGAGTCGTTCTCGCTGAACACCTCGACGAGCTGCTCGAACACGGTCTGGAACGCCTCGCGGTCGGCCTCGGAGAACGCGACCATCGCCACCACCTGCACACGGGTGTCGCCCCACGCGATGGACGGCACGGCGATCCCGACGGCGATCACGGTGCGGGTGGCGGTCATGCCCAGCGCGTGCGGCACGGCCAGCGCGTCGGTGAACGCCGTTGACGACAGGCGTTCCCGCTCGATCGTGCGCTGCACGTAGTCGTCGTCGATCACGCCCTGTGCCACCAGCATCCCGCCGAGCGTGCGGATGACGTCCTCCTCGCTTCCCTCGGCCAGCTGCGGCACGAACGCCGCCCGGTCGAAGTAGCGCTCCAGCTCGCGGCGCAGGCGGGCCAGTCGGCGCGAACGGCGGATGCGGGATGCCGCGGCCTGCACCCGCTCGACGTCGGCATCCGTCAGGAAGGGCTGGATCCGCACCACGCGCTCCCCCAGCGACGGCGCGTCGATGGTGGTCAGGATGAGGTCGGTGTCGATCGCGTCCCAGTCCAGGTCGAGCCGCGACTCGAGCCCGACCACCTCGATCGCCTGCCCCAGCGACCGGTCGATGCTCGAGCGCAGCAGCTCGTGCAGCTCGTAGTACCCGGGGCACACGATCGTCGCGGTCAGCAGCTGCTCGGCCCGTCGGCTGCGCTCCAGCCGCCCACCCACATGCATCGCGATGTAGGCGATCTCGTCGTCGGGCACGGTGATGTCGAGCCGGTCGCGCAGGCCGCTGACCATCGAGACGGCGATGTCGAAGATCATCGGATACGTCGACTTCAGCGACCGGGTCAGCGGATTGCGCGACCACGCCTCCTCACGGGCCCGCTGCCGCAGGTTCTGCACGTGCATCGCCAGTCGCCGGATGAAGTCCTCGTACACGATGTCGACCAGGAACTCGTCGGCCGCCTCGACCACCAGGTCGCGCACGACCCGTTCGATCTCGGGGTCCAGCGGCGGACGGGATGCCGCGGGCACCGCCGGTCCGGGAGTGACGAACCGGCTCAGCACGAGCGTGGCCAGATGCTGCCGGTCGCCGGCCCCGAGCCGCACGCCGAGGTGCTCGTGCACGAGCGCACCCAGCAGTTCGCCGATCTCGTCGACGGCGGGGGTGGACGTCTCGTGCGCGGCCTCCAGCGGCCGTCCCTGCGCCACCCGGTCGGCGGCGATCGCGATGTGCATGAGCACGTCCGCGATGCCGAGCTCGTTCACGAAGTATCCGCGGCGTCCGATCTCGGTCCGCAGGGCGGCCTCGAACGGGCCGAACGCGGCCGCTCCGGTCGAGTCCTCGCCGAGCGCGCGCCGCAGCGCGCGCGGGTCGAACCCGCCCGCCTCGGTCTCCTCGTGGACGAGGCGGCTCAGCAGTCGTCGCTGGGCGCCCTCGGTGCCGTCCAGCCGCACCCGCGAGGACGAGCGCTCCAGCACCAGCGTCGTCCCGCCCAGCAGCCCGCGCACGCGCGCCAGGTCGGCCTCCAGCGTGGCGCTGGACACGTGCAGCGCGTCGGCGGTCTCGAACACGTCCAGGTCGTCCGGGGCGTCCAGCAGCGTCCGCACCAGCGTGTGCAGCCGGTCGCGGGGGGTGCCGACATCCGCCTCCGAACGCAGGGCAGAGCCGGCATCCGGACCGGCCCGATAGCCCTGCGGACCCGACTCGACCGCGACCGCGCCGGGCACCCGCGCGTTGGCCGCGGCCACGTACGAGCGGACGCTGCGCGGCGTCACCCCGAGCAGGTCGGCCAGGCGGGCCGCCGTGATCCAGTCCCCGTCGCGCACGAGCAGCCCGAGCAGCCGGTCCTGTCGTGCTCTGGTCACCGTCGGCCTCCATGCCGCGCGTCGGATGCGTCGCCATCCAGTCAACACCATGCCGGACCCGCCGCGCCGCGGACGCCCCGCCGGACGGCGACCGGCTTTCCTCCCCCGGGGAAAGAGCTCTGGTTGTCACCGGCGAGCGCCCTTGGCCACAATGACCATCAGGAGGACGGTCGATGAAGATCATCGTGATGTGCGGCGCGGGAGCGTCCAGCACGTTCGTGGCACAGCGGCTGCGCGGCGCGATCGCCGAGCGCGGACTCGCGCACAGTGCCGCGGCCGTCTCGCTCGCCTCACTGCCGGGCTGCCTGGACGCCGCCGATGTGCTGCTGCTGGGCCCGCATCTGTCCGACCGCCGTCCCCAGCTGGAACGGGATGCCGCCGCCCACGGCGTGCGGGTGGCGGTGCTGCCCGGCGACATCTTCGGCGATCGCGATGGCCGCCGCGCCCTCGCCCTGGCGGATGAGGTGGCCCGTTCGCCCGTCTCCCCCGCCGACGCCGCACCCACCGACATCCCGCCCATCAGCATCCCGCCCATCAGCATCCCGCCGGAGCGGGCCGACGAGAGGAATCAGAGATGACGCAGGCCACCAGAACGGTGCAGATCGGCTCGGCACACGGGCTGCACGCGCGACCGGCCAAGCTGTTCGCCCAGGCGGCGAAGGATGCCGGCATCCCCGTGACCGTCGCCAAGGGCGACGCGAAGCCGGTGAACGCCGCCAGCATCCTGGGCGTCATCTCGCTGGGCGCCGAGCAGGGCGACGAGGTCACCCTGACCGCGGACGGCGACGGCGCCGAAGAGCTGCTGGACCGGCTCAGCGAGCTGCTGACCACCGACCACGACGCGGCGTGACCATGGCGACCATGACCGGGGTGGGCATCGGCCTGGGCGTGGCCCAGGGCCCGGTGGCGCGGATGGCCGATCCGCTGCCCGCCCCCACCGACGCGGCCAGCACCCGCTCGCCCGACGAAGAGACGGCGCGGGTGCACGATGCCTTGCCCGCGGTGGCGCGCGAGCTCGAGGACCGGGGTGCCAAAGCCGGGGGGCTGGCCCAGGAGGTCCTGGAGGCGCAGGCCATGATGGCCGAGGATCCCTCCCTCGCGGAGGAGATCGACGCGCGCATCACCGCGGGCAAGACCGCCGAGTGGGCGGTCTTCGACGCCTTCGCCGCGTTCCGCGACACGCTGTCGGCGATGGGCGGCTACCTCGGCGAGCGCGCCGCCGATCTGGACGACGTGGCGCAGCGCGTGCTGGCCCGGCTGCGCGGCGTTCCCGCGCCCGGGGTGCCCGACCCCGGGCATCCGTTCGTCCTGGTGGCCCGCGACCTGGCACCGGCCGACACCGCGCTGCTCGACCTGGACAACGTGCTCGGGCTGATCACGACCGACGGCGGTCCGACCTCGCACACGGCGATCCTGGCCCGGGAGAAGTCGATCGTCGCGATCGTCGGGGTGGTCGAGGCGACGGCCCTGACCGACGGCGAGACGGTGATCGTGGATGCCGCGGCCGGCGTGGTCACGACGCAGCCCGGCTCCGACCAGCTGGCCGAGGCACGCCGACGCGCCGACGCGCACGCCGCGGCCGCGACGGCGCCGGTCACGCCGGGCGCCCTGAAGGACGGGACGGCGGTGCCGCTGCTGGCCAACCTCGGCAAGCCGGGCGATGCGGCCGCGGCGGTCGCGCTCGGAGCCGAGGGGGTCGGGCTGTTCCGCACCGAGTTCCTGTTCCTGAGCGCCGACGAGGCCCCCACGGTGGCCGCGCAGCGGGCCGAGTACGAGCCGCTGCTGGCGTCCTTCCCCGGCCAGAAGGTCGTGGTGCGGATGCTGGACGCCGGCGCCGACAAGCCGCTGTCGTTCCTGAACGACGCCGACGAGGAGAACCCGGCGCTGGGGCTGCGCGGACTGCGGGCGCTGCGGGCGCACGAGAGCATCCTGCGCGACCAGCTGACCGCGCTGGCCGAAGCGGATGCCGCGACCCGCGAACGCGGCGAGGGCGCCGATCTGTGGGTGATGGCCCCGATGGTGGCCACCGTCGAGGAGACCCGCTACTTCACCGCACTGGCGCGCGAGCACGGCATCCGCACCGCCGGCGTGATGATCGAGATCCCGGCGGCGGCGCTGCTGGCCGACCGGGTGCTGGCCGTCACCGACTTCGCCTCGATCGGCACGAACGACCTGACCCAGTACACGATGGCCGCCGACCGGGTGCTCGGCTCGGTCGCCGGCTATCAGGACCCGTGGCATCCCGCCGTCCTACGGCTGGTGCAGTCCGTGGGCGCTGCGGGTCGCGCCGCAGACAAACCGGTCGGCATCTGCGGCGAGGCAGCAGCCGACCCCCTGCTCGCACTGGTCCTGGTGGGGCTGGGAGCGACCACCCTGTCGATGGCCCCCGCCGCGCTGGCCGATGTGCGCGCGCTGCTGCGGGACCACACGCTCGACGACGCCGGACGCGTCGCCGAGGCTGCTCTGGCCGCGGACGACGCGGCCTCCGCGCGCGCGGCCGCCCGGGCCGCCGCATCCTCCTGAAAACCACGCACACAAGAAAGAGGCAGTCACCATGACGACGACGTCGCTCACCGCCCCACCGGCGGGTGGCAAGAAGGCCCAAGTCGCAGTCCAGCGCTTCGGCACCTTCCTGTCCGGCATGATCATGCCGAATATCGCCGCATTCATCGCGTGGGGGTTCATCACCGCGCTGTTCATCGCCACCGGCTGGCTCGGATGGTGGACGCCGCTGGCCCCGGTGCTCGGCGGCTTCGGCAACGCCGATGAGATCGGCTGGCAGCACGCGATGACCCAGCTCGCCCAGGCGGCCGAAGGCGGGGCCACGTTCCCGCAGTACGTCGGCCTGGTCTCGCCGATGATCACCTATCTGCTCCCGCTGCTGATCGCCAACACCGGCGGCCGGATGGTCTACGGCGAGCGCGGCGGCGTCGTCGCCTCGATCGCCACCGTCGGCGTGATCGTCGGCACCACCATCCCGATGTTCCTCGGAGCCATGGTGATGGGGCCGCTGGCGGCGCTGCTGACCAAGTGGATGGACCGGATCTGGGACGGCAAGATCCGCCCCGGCTTCGAGATGCTGGTGAACAACTTCTCCGCCGGCATCCTGGGCATGATCCTGGCCATCATCGGCTTCTTCGTGTTCGGTCCGGTGATGACCTGGATCAGCGACGGCCTGGGCGCCATCGTGGACTTCCTCGTCCAGCACGGCGTGCTGCCGCTGCTGTCGATCATCGTCGAGCCGGCGAAGATCCTGTTCTTGAACAACGCGATCAACCACGGCGTGTTCACGCCGATCGGCACGCAGCAATCGCTCGAATTCGGCCGCTCGATCCTGTTCCTGGTCGAGGCCAACCCCGGCCCGGGCCTGGGCATCCTGCTGGCGTTCACGTTCTTCGGCGTCGGCGTGGCACGCGCCTCGGCCCCCGGTGCGATCGTCATCCAGTTCCTCGGCGGCATCCACGAGATCTACTTCCCGTATGTGCTGATGAAGCCGATCCTGGTGATCGCGGCGATCGCCGGCGGCATGACCGGCGTCGCGACCAACGCGATCTTCGGCAGCGGACTGCGGGCGCCGGCGGCTCCCGGGTCGATCATCGCGGTGCTGATCCAGACATCCGGCGACAGCAACTTCGGGCCGGGGTGGGGGTACGTCGGGGTCACGCTGTCGGTGATCCTCGCCGCCACCGTGTCGTTCCTGGTGTCCGCGCTGTTCCTGCTGCGCACGCGCAAGCGGGATCTGGCCACCGAGGGCGCCGGCGATCTGGCAGCGGCCATCGCGCAGACCGAGGCGAACAAGGGCAAGTCGTCCGACGCGCTGTCGGGTCTGCGCGCCTCGGCCGAGGGGACCGCGGCCGGCGAGGGTACGACCATCGCCGACGAGGTGACCGCCGGCGGTGTGGCCGCCGGAGCAGTGCTCACCGACAAGCGGGTCGATCACATCGTGTTCGCCTGCGACGCCGGGATGGGCTCGTCCGCGATGGGGGCCAGCGTCCTGCGCAACAAGATCAAGAAGGCGGGCGTCGAGGGGGTCACGGTGGTCAACCAGGCCATCGCGAACCTGGACGGCACGGCCGACCTGATCATCACGCAGAACCAGCTCACCGACCGGGCCCGGGCGAAGTCGCCGAACTCGATCCACGTGTCGGTGGACAACTTCATGAACTCGCCCAAGTACGACGAGGTCGTGGACCTGGTGCGCGAGCAGCACCAGGATAAGGAGTAACCGAGACCGCCGCGGGGTCGGGCCGGCGTGACGCCCCCGGCCCCGCGGCCCTCGGCCGACATCCGGGTCTCGCAGGTCGAGACATCCGCCAGACAGGAGACAGCCATGGCACGTGAAGTCCTCGCCCTCGGGCAAGTGCGCATCCATTCGTCCGGTGCGACGCAGGAAGATGCGATGAAGGAGGCGGCCGACATCCTCGAGGCGGCCGGCGCGGTCACGAACGCGTACTACGACGCGATGCAGCAGCGCGAGCAGACGGTCTCGACCTACATGGGCAACGAGCTGGCCATTCCGCACGGCACGAACGAGACCAAGGACACCATCCTCGACTCGGCGCTGTCGTTCGTGCGCTACGACGGCGGCGTGGACTGGGGCGGCGAGCCGGTGACGTTCGTGGTGGGCATCGCCGGAAAGGGCGACGAGCACCTCGAGATCCTGTCGCAGATCGCGATCATGTTCTCCGACGACGACGAGGTCGCCAAGCTGAAGGCGGCCGGCACGCCCGAAGAGCTGTTCGCCCTGCTGTCCAGCGTCAACGAATCATGAAGGCCGTCCACTTCGGCGCCGGCAACATCGGGCGCGGCTTCGTCGGCCTGCTGCTGCACGAGGGCGGGTACGAGCTGGTCTTCTCGGATGTCGCGGCCGCCCTGGTCGACGCGATCAACGCGGCCGATTCCTACACCGTGCACGAGGTCGGCGCCGGGGGCCGGGATGTCACCGTGACCGGATTCCGCGCGATCAACAGCGCGGAGCATCCCGACGAGGTCGCCGACCAGGTCGCGACCGCCGAGGTCGCCACCACCGCGGTGGGCCCCACGATCCTGCGCTTCGTCGCACCGCTGATCCTCGAGGGGCTGCGCCGCCGGGCGGCCGACGCGGCGCCGCTGCAGGTGATGGCGTGCGAGAACGCCATCAACGCGACGGACGTGCTCCGCGACGAGATCGTGGCCGCCGCCGGCGACGAGTGGACGTCGCTGTCGGCGCGCGCGGTGTTCGCGAACACCGCCGTGGACCGCATCGTGCCCGGGCAGCCGGAGGGCGCCGGGGTGGATGTCACGGTCGAGCCGTTCTTCGAGTGGGCGATCGAGCGGCCGCCGTTCGGTGCGCACCCGCCGACCATCCCGGGTGCGCACTTCGTCGACGATCTCGCGCCCTACATCGAGCGGAAGCTGTTCACGGTCAACACCGGGCACGCGACCACCGCGTACTACGGCGCCGTGGCCGGGATCGAGCGGATCTCGGACGCCCTGGCCGAGCCGGGCATCGCCGCGCGGGTGGCGGCGACGCTCGAGGAGACCTCGGCGCTGCTGGCGGCCAAGCACGAGTTCGACCCGGCCGAGCTGGCCCAGTACCGGGCGACGATCCTCGACCGGTTCCGCAACCCCGCGCTGCCGGACACGGTCTGGCGCGTCGGCCGTCAGCCGCTGCGCAAGCTGTCGCGGCACGAGCGGTTCGTGGGCCCGGCGGCCGAGGCCGCCGAACGCGGGCTGCCGGTGGGCGCGCTGGTGCAGGCGATGGCCGCCGCGCTGCGGTTCGACTCCGCCGAGGATCCGCAGTCCGTCCAGCTGCAGCAGATGCTGCGCGACCTGGATGCAGATCAGTTCACGACCGAGGTCACCGGGCTCGCGGCATCCCACCCCCTGTATGGGCCCGTGCGCGAGATCGTCGCCGAGCAGCAGGTCGGCTTCTGAGGGACCGGAAGGGTGCTCGCCCGGCCGGCCTTCCCGGCCCGGGGCGTGCAGCCGGCCGGCCTTCCCAGTCCGGGCGTGCACAACTCCGGAACAACGCGCGCCCGAGTGGCCGATCTCCGGCGTGTCGGGCTGCCGGGGGCGAAAAGTCCGGAGTTCTGCGCGGCCACGCCAGGGCAGGGAGCCAGCCAGCTCTCCCGGCCCGGGGCGTGCCGCCGGCCGGCCTTCCCGGCCCGGGGCGTGCAGAACTCCGGAACAACGCGCGCCCGAGTGGCCGATCTCCGGCGTGTCGGGCTGCCCGGGGCGGAAAGTCCGGAGTTCTGCGCGGCCACGCCGGGGCGGGGAGCCACCCGGCTCTCCCGGTCCGGGGCGTGCTGTCGGTCGGCCTTCCCGGCCCGGGGCGTGCAGAACTCCGGAACAACGCGCGCCCGAGTGGCCGATCTTCGGCGTGTCGGGCTGCCCGGGGCGAAAAGTCCGGAGTTCTGCCCGGCCACGGCAAGGCGGGGAGCCAGCCGGCTCTCCCGGCGCGGGCCGTGCTGCCGGCCGGTCTTCTCGGCCCGGGGCGTGCAGAACTCCGGAACATCGCGCGCCTGAGTGGCCGATCTTCGGCGTGTCGGGCTGCCGGGGGCGAAAAGTCCGGAGTTCTGCCCGGCCACGCCAGGGCAGGGAGCCGGCCATCGTTTCCTCCCCAGGGCTGCGATGTGCGCGACATGTCCACAGATTGCCGATCCGCGCCCCACGGCGCGGAGCGGACCGGTGTCATGGGGTCATGGCAGCAGCGACGGCGAAGAAGACTCCGCGCGAGCTGGCCGCCGCCATCCTGCCGGCGACGTTCCTGGGACCGGCCGCGCTCGCCGAGCAGGGAATAGCCCGGCGTCAGGTCGCCGCCCTCGTCGTCGGTGAGCAGCTGATCCGCCTGCGCAACGGCCGCTATGTCGGCCCCGACACGCCGGCCGAGCTCGTCCGGGCCGGTCGCCTCGGGGGTCGGCTCGACTGCGTCTCGCTGCTGAGCTCGCTGGGGATCTTCGTGCACACGCACGACGCCCTGCATGTGCAGGTGCCGCCGAAGGCGAGCCGGCTGCCCGTTCCGGCGCAGGGCGTCATCCGGCACTGGCGGCCGAGTTCACGCCGACGCGGCGCCCTGGCCGCCGATGTCGTCGAGGCACTGGCCCAGGCCTGCCGGTGCCAGCAGCCCCGCCATGCCCTCGCAACGATGGACAGCGCCTGGCATCACGGGATCGTCGACGAGAAGAAGATCAACGCCGTCTTCGCGCGGCTGCCGCGGAGGTTCCGGCGGCTGCGCGGCCTGCTCGACAAGAAGGCCGAGTCCGGACCCGAGACGCTGGTGCGGCTGATGCTGCGCGGTCTGGGGTGTGATGCGGTCGTGCAGGTCAGGATCCCGCGTGTCGGTCGCGTCGACATCGTCGTCGACGGATGGCTCATCGTGGAATGCGACAGCGAGGAGTTCCACTCGGGCTGGACGGCGCAGAAGCGGGACCGGCGGCGAGACCTGGAAGCGGCCGCGCAGGGGTACACCACGATACGGCTGCTCGCCGAGGACATCCTGTACCATCCCGAGCGCGTCCTCGCCGCTCTGAAGGCCGTCCTGACGACCGCACCGCACCGCCGCTGAGCACGGCCGCGTCGCCCGCGGCGCCAGCCGCGGGCGTGCAGAACTCCGGAAATCTATGCCACCGAGCGAGAGTGCCCCGGCGTGTCGGCGGCCGACGCCTCGAATCTCCGGAGTTCTGCACACCGCCGCCGCCCAGACACCGCCGCCGGCCAGGGCGCCGGCGCGCAGAACGCCGGCGCCGGCCGCCCGCGTGCGGAAATCGGCGCCAGCCGCGGGCGTGCAGAACTCCGGAAACCTGTGCCACCGAGCGGGAGTGCCCCGGCGTGCCGGCGGTCGACGCCTCGAATCTCCGGAGTTCTGCGCGCCGCCGCCGCCCAGACCGCGCCGCCGCCGCCCCGACGCCGCCGCGGCCAGGGGCGCCGGCGCGCAGTGTGTCGACGCCGGAACCTCCCGCTCTCGCCGGGGCGGTGGGATGCCGCTAGTCGCCGAACCCGGTGGCGATCACGTCGATCAGCTCGGCGCGCTCCTCGACCGGCAGGAACGCCGCCGCGGCGGCGTTGAGCTGGAACGCCTGGATGTCTTCGAGGTCGTAGTCGAACGTCTCGGCCAGCAGCGCCAGCTCGCGGGTGAGCGAGGTGGCGCTCATCGTGCGGTTGTCGACGTTGACCGTGACCGCGAAGCCGAGCTGGTACAGCAGGTCGAACGGGTGGTCGGCCAGCTCGGTCCCCCAGGCGGCGATCGCGCCGGTCTGCAGGTTCGATGAGGGCGAGAGCTCGAGCGGGATCTCGCGGTCGCGGACCCAGCGCGACAGGTCGCCGAAGCGCACCTGCACGTCGTCGCCCTCGCGCCCGGCGAACTCGAGGTCGGCGGCGATGCGCACGCCGTGACCGAGCCGCAGCGCCCGCCCGTCCAGCAGCGCCGAGCGGATCGAATCCAGCCCGGCGGCCTCACCGGCGTGCACCGTGGCGGGGAAGAACTCGGATGCCAGGTAGTCGAACGCCTCGCGCAGCCGCGACGGCGGGAAACCGTCCTCGGGCCCGGCGATGTCGAACCCGACGGCCCCGCGGTCGCGCCACGACACGGCGAGTCGGGCGATCTCCAGCGCCCGATCGGTGTGCCGCATGGCGCTGATCAGCTGCCCGACCCGGATGTCGCTGCCGGCCGCGGCGGCCGCATCCTCGCCCTGCGCGATGCCCTCCTGCACCGCGGCGACCGCGTCGTCCAGGCTGAGCCCGGCGCTCAGGTGCTGCTCGGGCGCCCACCGCACCTCGCCGTAGACCACGCCGTCGGCGACCAGGTCCTCGACGAAATCACGCGCGACCCGGGTCAGCCCCTCCCGCGTCTGCATCACCGCGAGGGTGAGGTCGAACGTCTTCAGATACTCGACCAGCGAACCCGAGTCGCTCTGCCGGGCGAACCACGCGCCGAGCGCGGCGGCATCCGGTGCGGGCACGTCGATGCCGGCCGCCTCGGCGAGCTCGATGATCGTCGCCGGGCGGACGCCGCCGTCGAGGTGGTCATGCAGCGAGACCTTCGGCAGGCTGCGCAGCGAGACGCCGCCGATCAGTGTGTCGCCGTTCTGGTCGATGGGCATGATTCTCCTTGCCGGGTGTGGGGATGCCGCGGCCGCCGGCCGCGGCCGGTCACGCCGTGATGCGCTCGATGACGATCGGGCGGTGTGCGGGCGATGTCGCCGCAGCCTGCTCGGCGGTGCCGGGGGTGATGTCCCAGGCGCCCTCGAGCGACTGCAGAGCGCGCGGGATGCGCGCCGCATCGTCGGCGCCGAGCGTGAACAACGGCTGACCGGCCGCCACGATATCACCCGGTTTGACGTGCAGGTCGATCCCGGCCGCATGCACCACCGGATCCTGCGGTCGGGCGCGCCCGGCCCCCAACCGCCAGGCGGCCACACCGAAGTCCCAGGCATCCAGCCGACTCACGACTCCCGCGGCGTCCGCGGTGACCGTCTGCGTCTCTTGCGGGGTGGGCAGCGCGCCATCCGGATCGCCGTCCTGCGCGCGGATCATCCGCCGCCAGACATCCATGGCCCGGCCGTCCCGCAGGGCGGCCTCGACGTCGGCGTCCGGCTGCCCGGCCAGGGCGAGCATCTCGCGGGCGAGAGTGACGGTGAGCTCGACGACATCCGCCGGTCCCCCGCCCGCCAGCACCTCGACCGACTCGCGCACTTCGTTGGCGTTGCCGATCGCGCGGCCCAGCGGCGTGTCCATGTCGGTGATCAGCGCGGTGGTGGCCACCCCCGAGTCGCTGCCGAGCGCGACCATCGTCTGCGCGAGCTCCCGGGCCTTCGCGAGGTCGTGCATGAACGCGCCCGAGCCGACCTTGACGTCGAGCACGAGCGATTCGGTGCCCTCGGCGATCTTCTTCGACATGATGCTGGACGCGATCAGCGGCACCGCCTCGACCGTGCCGGTCACATCCCGCAGCGCGTACAGACGCTTGTCGGCGGGTGCCAGGCCCGAGCCGGCGGCGCAGATCACGGCGCCGATCCCGCGCAGCTGCGCGCGCATCTCGTCGTTCGACAGCGCCGCGCGCCAGCCGGGGATCGACTCGAGCTTGTCCAGCGTGCCGCCGGTATGTCCGAGCCCGCGACCGGACAGCTGCGGCACGGCGACGCCGAAAGAGGCGACCAGCGGTGCCAGCGGCAGGGTGATCTTGTCGCCCACGCCCCCGGTGGAGTGCTTGTCGACGGTGCGCTTGCCGAGACCGGCGAAGCTCATCCGCTCGCCCGAGGCGATCATCGCCTCGGTGAGCACCCGGATCTCGTCCCGCTCCATGCCGTTCAGCAGGACCGCCATCGCGAACGCCGCCATCTGGGCGTCGGTGACGTACTCGCGGGTGTAGGCGTCGACCAGCCACCGCAGGGCGTCCGGGGCGATCCCCGTCTTGTCGCGCTGGGCGCGGATGATGTCGACGGCGTCGAACGGCTCGGTCATCGTCGTCTCTCCCCTGTCGTTTCGTCTCGCTGGCGCTCGCTCAACGACCTACCTCCCGATGACTCTCCCCTGTCGTTTCGTCTCGCCGGCGCTCGCTCAACGACCCGCCTCCCGACCCCGCGCCGTCGTTCCGTCTCGCCGGCGCTCGCTCAACGACCCGCCCTCCGCGCTCAACGGCCGGCCCTCTCCAGGTCGCGCGGGCCGAACGCGTCCGGCAGGACCTCGTCGATGGTGCGGATGCCCGAGACGGTGTCCAGCAGCATCCCGGGGATCGCGTGCTCGAACAGGAGCTGCCGGCACCGGCCGCACGGCATGATCGTCTCGCCGTCGCCGTTCACGCAGACGAACGCGACCAGCTGGCCGCCGCCGGACATGTGCAGATCCGAGACGAGCCCGCATTCCGCGCAGAGGGTCACGCCGTACGACGCGTTCTCGACATTGCAGCCCTGGATGAGTCGGCCGTCCGTGACCAGTGCCGCGGCGCCCACGCGGTATCGCGAGTACGGCGCGTACGCGCGCTCGGACGCCTCGCGCGCGGCCGTGTGCAGCGCGTCCCAGTCGATGTCGGTCACGTTCTGCTCCTCGGGTGGCGGATGCCGCGCCCGCGGCTATCCCTTGACATACGGTTTGCCGTCGGCGGCCGGGGCGGTGATCTTGCCGGCGAACCCCGCGACCGCCAGGATCGTCACGATGTAGGGCAGCATCAGCATGAACTCGCTGGGGATCGGCGTCTTCAGCACGGTCAGCAGGTTCTGCAGGTTCGTGGCGAACCCGAACAGCAGCGCGGCCAGGGTGGCCTTGATCGGATCCCAGCCGCCGAAGATCACGGCGGCCAGCGCGATGAAGCCGAGGCCGGCGGTCATGTCCTTGGTGAAGTGCGGCACCGAGACCAAGGTGAAGTACGCGCCGCCGATGCCGGCGATCGCGCCGGCCAGCAGCACGTTCCAGAAACGGGTGGGGTTCACCTTGATGCCGACGGTGTCGGCCGCCTGCGGGTGTTCGCCGACCGCGCGCAGGCGCAGTCCCCAGCGGGTGCGGTACAGCCCCCAGGCGACGACGGCGACCACGATGTACATCAGGTACACGATGAAGGGCTGATTGAAGAACACCGGACCGATGACCGGGATGTCGCCGACCAGCGGGATCTTCCACTTGGGGAACGTCGCGGCGCTGTTCAGAGTCTGCTGGTTCGGGGCCAGCAGGGCGCCGTACAGGAACCCGGTCAGTCCCGAGACGAGGACGTTGAGCACGACGCCGACGATGATCTGGTCGACGAGGTACTTGATCGCGAACGCCGCGAGGATGAACGCGACGAACACGCCGCCGAACATGGCGCCCAGCAGTCCGACGAAGGGGTTGCCGGTCATGCTCGACAGCAGCACGGCGCTGAACGCGCCCAGCAGCAGCTGCCCCTCGATGGCGATGTTCACCACGCCGCCACGTTCGCCGATCACGCCCGCCAGCGCGCCGTAGACCAGCGGCACCGACAGCGACAGCGCACCGGCGAGCGTGCCCGCGACGGGGACGACTCCTCCGTCCTGGGCCGCCCAGGTCAGGAACCCGAACATGCCCAGCACGGCATACACGATCGGCAGCCAGAGCCCGGTGCGGCGGTAGCCGACGGCATCCCACCAGCTCCACGCGGTCAGGACGACGAGGATGACCCAGCTGATCCACACCGTGAGGGCGGACGGCACCGAGATGTCGGCGATCGAGAACGAGACGCCGTCCCCGATCCGGAACAGGCTCTGGCCGGTGACCGGCGAGAGCAGGAACAGCAGTCCCAGCAGCACGGTCACGAGCGTGAGGGTGATCGGCAGCTTGAGATTCCGGATGCGCACCACGCCCAGTTCGAGCGGCGGAACCGCGGCGGTCATCGCGGTCATGAGGCCACCGCCTTCGTCTGGGCCGCCGCCCGTTTGCGGGCGCGCCGGGCGCGTGCTCGCGGCGGGAGTTCGGAGTCGTCCTTCGGCAGGAAGAAGATGGCCCGCACCAGCGGCGGGGCGGCGATGAACAGCACGATCATCGACTCGACGACCAGCACGATGTCGACCGGGATGCCCTCGGCCGCCTGCATGGTGAACGATCCCGCCTTCAGCGCGCCGAACAGCAGTCCGGCCCAGAACGTGCCCCAGGCACGGCTGCGACCGAGCAGCGCCACGGTGATGGCGTCGAAGCCGATGCCGGCGTCGATGCCGCCGTCGAAGCCGCTGGTGACCGACCCGAGGATCTGGTTCATGCCGGCCAGACCCGCCAGCCCACCGGCCAGGAGCATGGCGTACACGTACATCCGCGGCACGCTGATGCCGGCCGCACGGGCGGCGTGCGGGTTCTCGCCGACGGCCCGCAGCCGGAACCCGAGGCTGGAGTGCTCGATGAGCCACCAGACGATCAGGGTCGCCAGGATGACCACCGGGAAGCCCCAGTTCAGCAGCGGGAACTGCGGTCCGAGCAGCGACGGGAACTGCGCCGATTCGGGCGTGGCGGCCGAGATCGGCTGGTTCTGCCCCGGCTTGCGCAGCAGGCCCGGGGTGCGCACCAGCCAGCTGACCAGGTACAGCGCCACGAAGTTGAGCATGATCGTGAGGATCACCTCGTGCGCGCCGGTGCGCGCCTTCAGCAGGCCGGCGATGCCGCCCCAGAGGGCGCCGCCGACGATGCCGGCCACCAGCGTCAGCGGCAGGTGGATCCACATCGGCAGGTCGAGGTTGAACGTCACCAGCGCGGCGACCGCGCAGGCGATGAGCATCTGGCCGCGCGCGCCGATGTTGAACAGGCCCGCACGGAAGGCGAGCGCGACGCCGAGGCCGGCCGCGATCAGCGGCGCGGCGAAGCCGAGCGTGTTCGTCAGCGGCCGGATGAACTTGATGAACGAGTTCGCCCCGGGGTTGACCACGGCGCCCTGGAACAGGGCGTAGTACGCGCCCGAGACCGACTGCCAGATCGCGACGAACGTGTCGCCGGGGCGGGAGAAGAAGTAGCCGAACGCCTTCTGCACGTTCTCGTCGGTGACGGCGATGAGGATCCCGCCGACGACCATCGCCGCCACGATGGCGAGGATGGTGGTCACCACTGATCCGCGCAGGATCTCGCGGATCAGCTGGTTCGAGCGCGGCGCGGGCGGGACCTCCTGCGGACCGGGTGCGGACTGTCCGGTGAGCGGTCCGGATGCCGTGGGCAGCTGTTCGGGGGGCAGGCCGACGTTCTCGGGTCCTGCGCCGGGGACTCGGTCGCTCATGCGGCGTCCTCCGTCGGGGTCTCGCCGGCCATCATCAGGCCCAGCACGTCGCGCGGGGTGTCGGCCGGGACGATCCCGACGATGCCGCCGCGGTACATCACCGCGATCCGGTCGGCGAGGGCGGCGACCTCGTCGAGCTCGGTGGACACGACGACCACCGGGACACCGGCATCCCGCGTCGCGACGATGCGCTTGTGGATGAATTCGATCGAGCCGACGTCGACGCCGCGGGTGGGCTGGGTGGCCAGCAGCAGCTTGAGGTCGCGGCTGAGCTCGCGGGCGATCACGACCTTCTGCTGGTTTCCGCCGGACAGCGATCCGGCCGGGCTCGCCGGCCCCTGGGTGCGGATGTCGAACTCGGCGATCTTGTCGCGGGCGAACGTGTCCAGGTCGCCGCGGCGGATCGTGGCGAAGGACTGGAAGGCACGGTCGCCGCTGCGGTCGAGGATGAGGTTCTCGGCCACCGAGAATGTGCCGACCAGCCCGTCCTCCTGCCGGTCCTCGGGCACGAACCCGACGCCCTCGTCGAGCACCTCGCGCACGCTCTGACCGACCAGCTCGGTGCCGTCGAGCACGATCGAGCCCTCGACGCGCTCCTGGAGGCCGACGATGGCCTCGCTCAGCTCGGTCTGGCCGTTGCCCTGGACGCCGGCGATGGCCAGCACCTCGCCCGGGCGCACGTCGAAGTCGACGCCGTCGACCACCACGGTGCCGTCGGCGCTGAGCACGCGCAGGCCCCGCACCTCAAGTCCTCCGGTGCCGATCTTCGGCGGATCCTTGTGCACGGTCAGCTCGACCGCCCGGCCGACCATCATCGAGGCCAGCTCGGTGTTGCTGGCGGTCGGACTGGCCTCGCCGATGACCTTGCCGAGCCGGATGACGGTGATGCGGTCGGCGACCTCGCGCACCTCGCGCAGCTTGTGCGTGATGAACACGATGGCCGTGCCCTCGTCGCGCAGCTGTCGCATGATCCGCATGAACTCGTCGGTCTCCTGCGGGGTCAGCACCGCGGTCGGCTCGTCGAAGATGAGGATCTTCGCGTCGCGGGCGAGCGCCTTGACGATCTCGACGCGCTGCTGCACGCCCACCGGAAGGTTCTCCACGAGCGCGTCCGGGTCGATGTGGAAGCCGAAGCGGTCGGACACCTCGCGCACGCGGCGGCGGGCGGCGGCGAGGTCGAGGATGCCGGGACCCTTCGTGTCCTCGTTGCCCAGCATCAGGTTCTCGGCGACCGTGAACACCGGGATGAGCATGAAGTGCTGGTGCACCATCCCGATCCCGGCGGCGATGGCGTCGCGCGGTCCGGTGAAGTGCTGCGGCACGCCGTCGAGGAGGATCTCGCCCTCTTCGGCCTGGTACAGCCCGTACAGCACGTTCATCAGCGTCGATTTGCCGGCGCCGTTCTCACCGAGGAGCGCATGGATCTCTCCGCTGCGCAGCTCGAGATCGATGTGATCGTTGGCCACCAGGCTTCCGAAGCGCTTCGTCACGCCTCGCAGCTCGAGCTTCATACTGTGCACCCTATCCGCATTGCCGGTCCCCACGAAGGAGGGCGGCCGGGCCGGATGCCAGGCATCCGATCCGACCGCCCGCGCCCATTCGACTACTTGGGCGAGTTCACCGAGGTGACCTTGAGGTCACCCGAGATGATCTGCTTCTTCAGCTCGTCCAGCTTGTCGGTCAGGCCGCTGGGCAGCTTGCTCTCGAAGTCGTGGAAGCTGGACAGGCCCACGCCGCCGTTCTCCAGGGTGCCGATGTAGGGCGCCACGTCGAACTTGCCGGTCGCCGCGGACTGCACGGTGTCGTACACGGCCTGGTTGATCTGCTTCATCACCGAGACCAGGGTGATGTCCGCCACCGACGGGTCGGCGACGGCCAGGTCGGAGTCGACGCCCATCATCATGGTGTCCTTGCCGCTGTCCTTGATCGCCGCTGCGGCGCTCTGGTAGATCGGGCCGCCGACCGGCAGGATCACATCGACGCCCTGGTCGAGGATGCCCTTCGCGGTCTGCTTGGCGGTGTCGTTGGCCGCGAAGCCGCCCGTGAACGAGCCCTTCTGCGAGTCGACGTCCCAGCCGTAGGTGGCGACCTTGGCGCTGTTGTCGTCGTTGAACTTCTTGACGCCGTCGATGAAGCCGTCCATGAAGATCGAGACCGACGGGATCTGCAGGCCGCCGAACGTTCCGACCTTGTCGACGCCGTCCTGGTGCGAGACCGCGGCGGCCGCGTAGCCGCCGAGGTAGGCCGCTTCGACCGTGTTGAACAGGATCGGCTTGATGTTCGGGGCGTCGGGCTTGCCGTCCGGGATGTCCTTGCCGTCCTTGTCCTTGGCACCCGTGTTGTCCGCGCCGTCGTCGATGATGGCGTAGTTGATGTCGGGGTTGGCCAGGGCCGACTTGACCGTGTCAGCCGACAGCTTGAAGCCGACCGAGATGATCAGCGTGCAGTTCTGGCCGACGAGGCTCTCGAGGTTGGGGGCGAAGTCGCTCGCCGAGTCCGACTCGACGTCGACGGACATGACGCCGAGCTCCTTGGCGGCCTTGTCGATGCCTTCCTTGGCCGACTGGTTGAACGAGCGGTCGTTCCAGCCGCCGTCGTCCGAGACGATGCAGGGCTTGAAGCCGGCGACGGCGGTCTGGCCGCCCTCGGTCGGGGTGTTGGCCTCGGGTGCCGTGCCGCAGCCGGCGAGCGCGAGGAGCAGGCCGGCGGCGGCGGTGACGCCGACGAGCTTGCGAGCAGAAGAGATGGTCAACTCGACCTCCACAGAACGGGCCGCAGGGTTACGGCGATTCTTCACAAGTTACCCACTGTGACGCTCGAATTGCGCATTCCGCCCCCGTGCGCGGGCGAATGGTTATCAACCCGCAACGATCGGAAGCTAGAGCACGTCGCCGCGACCGGTGAGCTTGAGCGCGTCCACGACGCCCTTGACCCGCTGCGCGTTCTCGCTGGTGGTCACCAGCAGCGCATCCGGGGTGTCCACGACGACGATGTCCTTCACGCCGATCAGCGAGATCACCCGCGTGGTCTGGCTGACCACGATGCCGCTGGCCGCGTCCGAGAGCACCCGCGCGTTCGGACCGAGGATCGCCAGATCGTTCTTGCGCCCGTGCGAGTTGAGCTTGGCGAGGCTGGCGAAATCTCCCACGTCGTCCCAGTCGAAGTGCCCGGGGATCACCGCGAGCCGGCCGCGCTCGGCGGCGGGCTCGGCCACCGAGTAGTCGATCGCGATCTTCTCCAGCGTCGGCCACACCCGGTCGACCACCGGACCCCGGGCATCCCGGTCGTCCCACGCCTCGGCGAGATCCATCAGCCCGGCGTACAGCTGCGGTCGGCTCTCGGCGATCTCGCCGAGCAGCACGTCGGCGCGGGAGATGAACATGCCCGCGTTCCACAGGTAAGAGCGATCCGCGAAGTACTGCTGCGCGGTCTCGAGGTCCGGCTTCTCCACGAACCGCTCCACCAGAGCCGCCTCGGGGGCGCCGTCGACGAGGAGCTCATCGGCCTTCTTGATGTAGCCGAATCCGATCGAGGCCTCGGTGGGCGGGATGCCGATGGTGCAGATGTATCCCTCGCGGGCGACCTGGATCGCCTGGCGCACCGCCCAGTCGAACAGGTGCGGCACCGCGATCACGTGGTCCGCGGCGAACGAGCCGACGATGACGTCCGGCTCACGCCGGGACAGCACCGCCGCGGCCAGGCCGATCGCGGCCGTCGAGTCGCGCGGCTCGGATTCCAGGAGCACGTTGCGGTCGGCGATCGCGGGCAGCTCCTTCTCCACCGCGGCGCGGTGGGCGCGACCGGTCACCACCGCGATCCGGTCCGGTCCGGTCAGCGGCTCCAGCCGGTCCCAGGTGTCGCGGAGCAGGGTGTGCCCGGAGCCGGTCAGGTCGTGCAGGAACTTCGGCGCGTCGGCACGGGAGAGCGGCCACAGCCGACTGCCGATGCCACCGGCGGGGATGATCGCGTAGAAGTCGGAGACGGGATCGGCCATGCCCCCAGAGTATCCGGGGCCAGTCCCCTGACACAGCCCGCGATGCACCTCCGGTTAGGCCCGCCTAAATCGCCCGACCCACAGCGGGGGAATAGGATGGGGGCGCGCCTGCGTGACGCCGAGGCCTTCCGGCCCCGAAGGGGCATCGACCCGCCCCACCTCGAGTTCGACCCAAGGAGGACGGACGTGTCTGCACCAGCACGCGTCACACCGACGGTGGCCGAGACGACATCCCGAACACCGCGGGGAACGCTGTACCGCGGTCGCGAGGGCATGTGGTCTTGGGTGCTGCATCGCATCACCGGCATCGGGATCTTCTTCTTCCTGCTGGTGCACGTGCTGGACACGGCGCTGATCCGGGTCGCCCCGGACGCATACGACGCCGTGATCGGGACCTACAAGAACCCGATCATGGGCGTGGGCGAGATCATCCTGGTCGCCGCCATCGCCTACCACGCGTACAACGGACTGCGGATCATCATCGTCGACTTCTCCGCCAAGGGCGCGAAGTACCAGCGCCAGCTGTGGTGGGGCGTGCTGGGCCTGTGGTTCATCACCATGGCCGGATTCGTCCCGCGCCAGCTCATGGTCATCGTCGCCGAGATCACCGGGGGGCACTGACATGACCAGCGACACCATCGCCGATCCGCGCACTCCGCTCGCGCCACGCCGCAAGGGCCTCAACCTCGAGAAGTGGGGCTGGGCGTACATGCGCGTCTCGGGCGTGCTGCTGGTGGTGCTGATCTTCGGCCACCTGTTCGTGAATCTCGTCATGGGCGAGGGCGTGCGTCAGATCGACTTCGCCTTCGTCGTGGGCAAGTACGCCACGCCGTTCTGGCAGTGGTGGGACGTGCTGATGCTCTGGCTCGGCCTGATCCACGGCACGAACGGCATGCGCACGATCGTGAACGACTACGTCACGCACAACGGCACCCGCCGCGTGCTCATCTGGGCGCTGTGGATCGTCGCGGGGCTGCTGATCCTGCTGGGGACCCTCGTGGTCTTCACCTTCGACCCCTGCATCCCGCCGGTGCCCAGCTCGCTGGCCGGCATCTGCCCCGCCTGACCCGCACGAACGGCCCGAGAGAAACGAAGGCAGCCCACACGTGAGTACCTCCACATCCGGCGACGTCGTCAAGGACGGCGTGCACTACCACCAGTTCGACATCGTCATCGTCGGCGCCGGCGGCGCCGGCATGCGAGCGGCGATCGAAGCCGGCCCCAACGCCAACGTGGCGGTCATCTCCAAGCTGTACCCCACCCGGTCGCACACCGGCGCGGCGCAGGGCGGCATGGCGGCGGCCCTGTCCAACGTCGAGGAGGACAACTGGGAGTGGCACACCTACGACACCGTCAAGGGCGGTGACTACCTGGTCGACCAGGACGCGGCCGAGATCCTGGCCAAGGAGGCCATCGACGCGGTCATCGACCTGGAGAACATGGGCCTGCCGTTCAACCGCACGCCCGAGGGCAAGATCGACCAGCGCCGGTTCGGCGGGCACACCCGCGACCACGGCAAGGCGGCGGTCCGCCGCGCCTGCTACGCGGCCGACCGCACCGGCCACATGATCCTGCAGACGCTGTACCAGAACTGCGTGCGGCTGGGCATCAACTTCTTCAACGAGTTCTACGTGCTCGATCTGATCACCGTGGACGATGCCGACGGCAGCACCCAGATCGCGGGAGTGGTCGCGTACGAGCTGGCCACCGGCGAGCTGCACGTGTTCCAGTCGAAGGCGATCATCTTCGCCACCGGCGGGTTCGGCAAGATCTTCAAGACCACCTCCAACGCGCACACGCTCACCGGCGACGGCGTCGGCATCATCTGGCGCAAGAAGCTGCCGCTGGAGGACATGGAGTTCTTCCAGTTCCACCCGACCGGCCTGTACGGCCTCGGCATCCTGCTCACCGAAGGCGCCCGCGGCGAAGGCGCGATCCTGCGCAACGCGTCGGGTGAGCGCTTCATGGAGCGCTACGCCCCCACCATCAAGGACCTCGCACCCCGCGACATCGTCGCCCGCAGCATGGTCCAGGAAGTGCTGGACGGCCGCGGTGCGGGCCCGCACAAGGACTACGTCTACCTGGACTGCACGCATCTGGGCGCCGAGGTGCTCGAGACCAAGCTGCCCGACATCACCGAGTTCGCCCGCACCTACCTGGGCGTGGACCCCGTGGTCGAGCCGGTGCCGGTCATGCCCACCGCGCACTACGCGATGGGCGGCATCCCGACCAACAACGATGCCGAGGTGCTGCGCACCAACACCGACGTCGTGCCCGGGCTGTATGCGGCCGGCGAATGCGCGTGCGTGTCGGTGCACGGATCGAATCGCCTGGGCACCAACTCGCTGCTGGACATCAACGTGTTCGGCAAGCGCGCGGGCAACAACGCGGTCGAGTACGTCAAGACGGCCGAGTTCGTGCCGCTGCCGGAGGACCCGGCCGCCGAGGTGCGCACGCTGATCGAGACGCTGCGCGACAACTCGGGCACCGAGCGGGTCGCCGCGCTGCGCAAGACGCTGCAGAACGACATGGACCTGAAGGCCCAGGTGTTCCGCACCGAGGAGTCGCTGACCGAGGTGCTGGGCACGATCGAGGAGCTGCGCGAGCGGTACAAGAACATCCACGTCGACGACAAGGGCAAGCGGTACAACACCGATCTGCTCGAGGCCGTCGAGCTGGGCTTCCTCCTGGACATCGCCGAGGTCGTCGTCTACGCCGCCCGCAACCGCAAGGAGAGCCGCGGCGGCCACATGCGCGACGACTACCCGAAGCGCGACGACGACACCTACATGAAGCACACGATGGCGTACCTGACCGGTGACCCGCACTCGTCGGACGCCACCGACCACATCACGCTGGACTGGAAACCCGTGGTCATCACGCGCTACCAGCCGATGGAGAGGAAGTACTGATGTCCGCCGCAGTCGTCGAGTCGGAACAGCCGGCACCGGCCGGCGAGGCGCCGATCCAGTCCTTCCTGGTCACGTTCATCATCCGCCGGTTCGATCCCGAGGTGGATGCCGAACCCCGCTGGGTGGACTACGACGTGGAGATGTACCCGACCGAGCGCGTGCTGGACGCCCTGCACAAGATCAAGTGGGAGCAGGACGGGTCGCTCACCTTCCGCCGGTCGTGCGCGCACGGCATCTGCGGTTCGGACGCGATGCGCATCAACGGCCGCAACCGGCTCGCCTGCAAGACGCTGATCAAGGACCTGGACATCTCCCAGCCGATCTACGTCGAGGCGATCAAGGGCCTGCCGCTGGAGAAGGACCTGATCGTGGACATGGACCCGTTCCTGGACGCGTACAAGGCGGTCCAGCCGTTCCTGGTCGCCCACTCCGCACCCCAGCCGGGTCGCGAGCGGCTGCAGTCCGCCGAGGACCGCGCCCGCTTCGACGACACCACCAAGTGCATCCTGTGCGCGGCGTGCACCTCGTCCTGCCCGGTGTTCTGGACCGACGGCCAGTACTTCGGCCCGGCGGCCATCGTCAACGCGCACCGGTTCATCTTCGACTCGCGCGACGACGCCGCCGACGTGCGCCTGGACATCCTCAACGACAAGGAGGGCGTGTGGCGGTGCCGCACGACCTTCAACTGCACCGAGGCGTGCCCCCGCGGCATCCAGGTCACCCGTGCCATCGCCGAGGTCAAGCAGGCCGTCCTGCGCGGCGGGCGCTGATCTTCATCCCCTCTGTGCGAGCGCTTGGCGGTTTCCGCCGGGCGCTCGCTAATGTGTGAGCTGTGAGTCAGACGCGGGCACGGGCGACGGCGGCAGACGCACGCAAGCGGGCGCTGCAGGAGCCCGGCACGCCCGACGAAGAGACGTTGCGCGAGCGGTGGGATGCCGCCGCCGCAGCGCTGCGGGAGCGGTTCGACGATCCGCTGACCCGTGCATCGGAGATCACCCGACGCACGCTGGCGTGGTTCCCCATCCGGGTATGGCGGCATTTCCTGCGCAACAACGGATTCCTGCTGGCGGCGAGCATCAGCTACCAGTCCCTGTTCGCGATCTTCGCGGTCGTGTACGTGGCGTTCGCGGCGGTCGGGATCTGGGTCGGGGGCAGCCCCGCGGCCGTCGACCGGATGATCCACCTCGTCAACAGCTATATTCCGAACCTGATCAGTCCCCCGCAGGACGGCGGGCTCATCGCGCCGGACGCGGTGACGGAGGTCACCCGCAACGCCAGCGGTGTTCTGGCGATCACCGGCGCCGTCGCCGTGATCGTCGCGATCTGGACGGCGATCGGATTCGTCACGTTCACCCGTCGCGCGGTGCGCGACATCTTCGGGCTGCCGTTCGACCCGCGCAGCTACGTGTTCCTGAAGGCGCGTGACTTCGTCGCCGGCGCCATGTTCGGTCTCGCGCTCATCGTCGGCGCGGTGGTCGGCAGCATCGCCAGTGGCGCACTGGACGCGCTGCTGCGGCTGGTGGGACTGGATGAGCGGTCCCTGTGGATTCAGGTCGCAGTCAAGCTGCTGTCGGGAGTCATCGGGTTCATCATCACCGGGGCGGCGCTGGCCGGACTCTTCCGCTTCCTGACCGGCACCTCGCTTCCCTGGCGACGGATCTGGCCCGGGGCGATGCTCGGCGGCGCGGCGATCGCCGTCCTTCAGCTGGGGGTCGGCCTCCTGTTCGCCTACACACCGTCGAATCCCCTGCTGACGACGTTCTCGGTCATCATCGCCCTTCTGCTGTGGTTCCGTCTGATCGGCATCGTGATCCTCGTCGCCGCGTCGTGGATCGCCGTCTCCGCGACGGATCGCGACATCCCGCTCGCGACGCCGAGCGAGGCCGACCGCGCCCTGGCCGAGCATGAAGCGCAGCTGCTGGCCGCGCATGTGCGGCTGCGTGATGCTCGCTCCGCGCAGGATTCGGCGCCGTGGTGGCATCGCCGGCGCGCAGCCCGCGATGTGCGCGAAGCGGAAGACGAGCTCGCCGAGATCGAGTCGTCCGCACCCCCGCCCGCTCGCTGAGCGTTGTCGCACGTCACGGTTATGGTGGAACGCGTGCCTGCTCCCGAACGTGTCCCCGACAGCCTCCGCATCGCCTCCATCAACGTCAACGGCATCCGCGCCGCCGTGCGCAACGGAATGCTCGACTGGCTCGAATCCGCCGACATCGACATCATGGCCCTTCAGGAGGTGCGCGCCACGGCCGAGCAGCTGCACGCGGTGCTGCCCGGCTGGGAGATCGTGAACGATGAGGCGGTCGCCAAGGGGCGAGCGGGCGTGGCGGTGGTATCGCGCGTGGCACCACAGGCGGTGCGCACCGAGCTGGGCGACGACAGCGTCGACTCGGCCGGTCGATGGCTCGAGACCGACTTCGACTTCGGCGGCAGCACCCTGACCGTCGTCAGCGCGTATGTGCACAGCGGCGCGGTCGGGACCCCGAAGCAGGACGCGAAGTGGGTCTTCCTGGACGCGATGGAGCAGCGGATGCCGCAGCTGGCCGCCGACGGCGCGCTGGCGCTGATCATGGGCGACCTGAACGTCGGGCACCGCGAGCTGGACATCCGCAATTGGCGCGGGAACGTGAAGAACGCGGGCTTCCTGCCGCGCGAGCGGGCGTACTTCGACCGGTTCCTCGGCGAGGCCGGTGCCCCCGTCGACGGCGTGGACGGATCCACCGGCACGGGCCTGGGCTGGGTCGACGTCGGCCGCCGGTTCCACGGCGAGGTCGATGGCCCGTACACCTGGTGGTCGAGCCGGGGCAAGGCGTTCGACAATGACACCGGGTGGCGCATCGACTACCACCTGGCCACGCCCGCGCTGGCCGAGCGGGTGCGCGGCTACTGGATCGGGCGCGCCGCATCCTGGGACACCCGGTGGAGCGACCACGCCCCCGTCGTGGCGGAGTACGCGGTCTGATCCCGCCGAGGCACGCGGCCGTGGTTCCTCCCCGCTCCGGCGTGCGGGAGTCAGGGCTGGAAGGCGCGCCGCATCATGTCGATCAGCGCATGCACGGCGTCCGCGAGGTCCCGTTCGCCGGATCGGCGCGTGATCAGCCACGTGTCCATCGCCTGCCCCATCCCCAGGGCGAGGGCGATCAGCAGCTCGTCGGGCAGGTCGGTGCGCACGGCGCCGATCCGCTGCCCCGCCGCCACGGCCTCCATCAGCCACGGGAGGGTCGCCTGCTCGGCCTCCTCCTCCGCGGCGCGCATCGACGGGGCGGGGCCGGTCAGCCAGTCGCGCAGCAGCGCACCGGTCGCGGGAACCTCCTCCAGCTCCAGCAGTCGCATCAGCCGCAGGTAGTACTCCTCGAGGCGGCCCCAGAACGCGTCCGCATCCACCCCGGCGAACGTCGGCGCGGGGCCGCCGTCGTGCACCAGCCGCTCCACCTGTCGACGGATGACGTCGGCGTACAGATCCTCCTTGCCGTCGAAGTAGTAGTAGAGCGACCCCTTGGACAGCTCCGCCGCGGCGATGATCCGGTTCAGCGACGCCCCGCCGAACCCGTGCGCGGCGAATTCGCGCAGCGCAGCATCCATGATCGCGTCCTGCCGGTCGGCGGGCAGTCGCTGGAAGCGGGGGCGGGCCATGTCCACCATTCAACCGCGATCCGCCGCCGGACAGGCGGAAGGACGCCCTTCTGACCGGGTGCGTCGGGGTGGTCTACTGTCGCGAGCCGATCTCGGCGATGGGCGCGCTGCGCATCGCCGTCCGCGTCGCGATCGCGAGCGATATCAGCCCGATCACGCTCAGCGAGCCGACGATGGCCGCACTCTCCACGAGCGAGATGTCCGGCAGAGGCCGACCCGCGATGCCGAAGCTGATGCCGATCAGCGGCGGCACCGCGATGGCCACCCCGAGCACCGCCGCCAGCACCACGACCATCACGGACTCCGTGCGCATCATCGCCCGCACCTGACGCCGGGTCGCCCCGACCAGCTGCATCAGCGCGAATTCACGCCGCCGCTCCCCCGTCGCCATCACCAGGGTGTTCACCACCGCGATGGCGATGTAGCCGAGGATGACCGCGAGCGCGATCAGGTTGACCAGCGAGTTCGCAGCGCGCGCACCGTCGCCCGCCGCGCGCAGTCCGCTGCGGTCCGCGACGGTGAAGCCGGCGGCATCCAGTGCCGTCTGCACGTGCGCCGTCTGCCCCGGCTGCGCGTCGACGAGTGCATAGTCGCTGAGGCCGGTCGTGGTGTGGGCGCGCAGCGCGGCATTGGTCATCGTCACATCGCCGAACCCCAGCCCCCGGGTGTAGATCGCGACGACCTTCGCTGTGACCGCCGACCCGTCGCCGAGACGCCCCTGCACCGTGTCGCCGAGGCCCACACTCGACGCAAGGGCGGCATCGGAGCTCAAGGCGACGGTGTGCGCGCCGGTCAGCGATTCGATCGATCCGGCCACCACGCCCAGATCCATCGTCGCCGACGTCGCGGCCGGATCGACCCCCTGGACCGAGTACTGCTCGGATGTCGGGTCGCCCAGCTGGACGAAACGGAAGATCATCTCGCTGAGCGCCACGGGGTTCGCGGCCGTCACACCCGACGTCCGCGAGATGGCCGCGAGCGCGTCGGCTCCCAGACCGGATCCGCCGCCGGTCACCATCAGATCGGCCGTCACGCCCGCGTGCGACTGGGTGGCGGCCTCGGCCGCGATGATCGACTGCGTGCCGGCTTGCACCAGGCCGAGGCCGATGCCGAGGGCCAAGGGGACGATCGCTGCGGCCAGTCGCCGCGAGTTGCTGCGCGCATTCGCGGCCGCGAGGAAGGCGGACGGCGACCTCAGGTGCCGCAGCGGCCCGCCGAAGAGCGTGACGGCACCGCGCACGAGGCGAGGACCGAGCAGGCCGACCGCGACGATGAGCAGCAGCGCGGCCGCCACGGGCCCGGCGACGGCGATGGTGCCGGGGACGAACAGCGGAACGGCGCTGAGGAGCACGCCGATGACGGCGAAGACGACGCCGGTGATCAGGCGACCGCGCCCGAGACGGGACGGGGTGGTGGATGCCTCCCGCAACGCTTCGATCGGATTGATGCGCGCCGGGCGCCGAGCCGCGACGGCGGCGGCGAGCTGGGATGCCGCGACCATCACCGCGACGGCGACCAGCGCCGGGAGCGGACCGAACGTCAGGGCGAAGTCCGAGGGGATGACGCCCGCCTGCGCGAAGCCGATCCGCATCGCGCCGGCCAGCAGGAACCCCGGGATCACGCCGGCGAGCGCGCCGGCGCCCGCGACGATCAGGACCTCCTGGGCGACGAGTCGATGGATCTGCAGGGGCGTCGACCCGACGGCGCGCATCAGGGCGAAGTCGCGCCGGCGGCGCTGGATCGACAGCGAGAGCGTGCCGGCGACCACGAACAGCGCGATGAGGATGGCCGTGCCGGCGAATGACGAGCCGATCTCCACCAAGGTTGCTCGTGCGGCACCGGCATCCAGGAACTCGGCGGCGCCGCGGTCGTCGCCCGTGTACGTGACGACGTCGGGCACTCGTGCGCGGATCTGGTCGGCCAGTGCGCGCGGTGGGACGCCCGGGCGGGCGAACACGCCGATGATCTGCACGGCCGCGGCGTTGGACGCCAGTGCCGATGCCGCCGCATCCGTGAGGAAGACGTGCTGGGCGCGCGACGGCTGATCGCCCGTGGTGGCCGCGGCGATCCCGACCACCCGATAGTCGCGGCCGATGCCGCCGTGGGCGAGGACGACCGTCGCCCCGAGCTTCGTGCGCGCCCCCCGGCTGCGGTCGAGGACCACTTCGTCCGCGGCGCGGGGAGCATGCCCCGCGCTGATCCGGTACGGGGTGAGCGCTGCGGCGCTCCAGCCGTGGCCTTCGACCCGAGATCCGGACCAGGTCAGCGGCACGGTCGCGTCCGCGACGACGTGCGCCGTGTCCGGAAGCGACCGAACAGCCCCGACCGCGTCGGCGGGAAGCGGCACGCGCTCGGGAAGCGCGTACGTCGACCCCTCGGGGGTCCGCCACGACTGCTCGGCCCCCACGATCACGTCGGCGGCGGTGTAGCGCTCCGGGACGACCCCGCCGCGTGCGCCGGACTCGATCAGGACGCCGAGCCCGGTCGCCAGCATCGTCGCGGTGAGAACCGCCACGAAGACGCCGGCGAGTGTCCCTCGCTGCTGCCGGATCATCGCCCGGATGAGCGCGTTCACCACGTCCCCCAGGCGGTCATGCGATCGGCGATCTGCTGCGTCGTCGCTCCGACTTCGGAGCCGACGAAGGCGCCGTCGGCGAGGAAGATGACGCGGTCGGCGCGTGCGGCGACGGCCGGGTCGTGCGTGACCATGATGATGGTCTGGTCCAATTCGCGGGTCATCTGCGCGAGCAGGTCGAGCACCTGTCGGCCGGTCCGCGAGTCGAGTGCGCCGGTCGGCTCGTCGGCGAAGACGGCATCCGGTCGTGTGATCAGCGCACGCGCGATCGCCACCCGCTGCTGCTGGCCGCCGGACAGCTCCGCGGGCCGACGCCGTCGAAGCTCGTCGAGGCCGACGGCGCGGATGATGCGGTCCAGCCAGGCGCGCTCCACGCGCCGGCCGGCCAGCAGCAGGGGCAGCGTCACGTTCTGCTCGACCGTCAGCGCGGGAAGGAGGTTGTAGGCCTGGAAGACGAACCCGACATGCGTGCGCCGGAACTTCGCGAGCCGGTTGGCCCGCATCCGCGAGATGTCGGTGTCGCCGATCCAGACCGAGCCGCTCGTGGGGGTGTCCAGGCCGGCGGCGGTGTGCAGGAAGGTGCTCTTGCCCGAGCCGGACGGTCCCATGATGGCGGTGAACGATCCCCGATCCAGGACGAGATCGATGCCGCGCAACGCCACCACCGCCGACGGGCCGGTGCCGTACTGCTTGACGACCGACTCGAGCCGCACGGCGCGGCCGTCGGAATCGGCTCGCGCCGCTGTCACTGTCATGATGACTTCCTTCGTAGCGGTGGTGCGCGGTTTGCGCCCACGTGGTCGATCGAGCACCAACATGAGGCACCCCTCCGACTGTCCGGGTCAAACCGGAGGGATGCCTCATGCATTCCCGAACCGAGGTAGATTTGGTCCATGAGCACGGTCGAAGGCACGCAGCGGCCGCGGCGCCGTGATGCGCAGGAGCGCCGAGACCGCCTCCTGGCCGCGGCCCGGCGCGAGTTCGCCGTGTCCGGAGTGGATGCCTCCCTGGAACGGATCGCTCGCGATGCCGGCGTCGCCATCGGGACCCTCTATCGCCACTTCCCGACCCGCCTGGACCTGCTCCTGGCCGCGCTCGAGCCTCGGCTTCGCGAGTTCGTCGACGGGTCCGAGCGGGCGCTGACGATCGAGGACCCGTGGGAAGGGTTCGCCGCGTATCTGGAGAACCTGTTCCGCGTGCAGGCGGGGGACCGCGGTTTCAACGACTTCCTCTCCCGTCGCTTCCCGGGCAACGCGCACACCGAGCGCATCCACGACGAGATGTGTCGGCAGATCGATGATGTGCTCACGCGGGCCCAGCAGGCAGGCCGGGTGCGCGCCGACCTCAGACGGGCCGACATCGTCACCCTGATCTGGTCGAACGGCCGGATGATCGATGCCACCCGCACCGGAGCGCCCCAGTCCTGGCGGCGTCAGCTGGCTCTCATGCTCGACGCCTATCGGGCCGAGCGGGCCCATCCGCTCCCCGAGCCGCCCCTGTCGGAGGAGCAGCTGTACGACGCGATGGTCCGGCTCAGCACTGAGGGCTGAGCCGCCCGGCTCACGCGGGCGGCGGCGGCAGCTCGATCGGATCGCGCAGGCTCCGGCCCATCACGAGTCCCGCGACGAACGGGATCCCCATGAAGCCGAGCACGGCGTTGCGCAGCATCAGCTGGAGCCGGCTGCGCGGGGCGAAAGCCGATCCCAGCCCGATGGCCGCATCCTGCTTGCCGCGGACGACCGGCGCCAGTCGCCGCTCGGTGGCTGCGAAGGCCGCGGCGTGGTCGCCGTCCGAGCGGGCGAGCTCGGCGGCCAGCACGTACGCCTCGATCATCGCCAGCGCCGATCCCTGCCCGGCCAGCAGCGACGGGCAGGCCGCCGCGTCGCCGATCAGCGCCACCCGGCCGCGGCTCCATGACGGCATCAGAATCTGGCTGGCCCGATCCAGGTAGAACGTGCGGGCGTTCGGCAGCTGGGCGAGGATCGCCGGCACCTCCCAGCCCACGTCGCGCAGCCGCATCCGCAGCAGTTCGTGCTGCGCGGGCAGGTCATCGACCGGCACGGCGCCGTCGTGGCGGAACATGAAGCAGAACATCGTGGTGTCGTCGCGCAGCGCCACCCGCAGCGATTGCACGCCGACTTCGGTGTGCGTGACGGCGACCAGCTCGTCCCGCGGCCGATAGCCGTGGACGTCGAACACGCCGACGGCGATGCCGAGGTCGCGCTCGTAGTCCTGCTCCGGTCCGAACGCCAGCGTGCGCACCCGGGAATGCAGTCCGTCCGCCCCCACCACGAGGTCGAAATCGCGGGTCCCGCCGCGCTCGAATCGGACGTGGACCCGGTCGCCGTCGTCGTCGAGGGCCCGCACGGTGTCGTCGAAGATGGTCTCCACCTGTCCGTCCAGCGCTTCGTGGATGGCTGACGCGAGGTCCGAGCGCGCGATGCTGACGTAGCGTCCTCCGGCCATGTCCACGAGGCGGAGCGGATCGAAGTGGGCGCGCCGTCTGCCGTCGGCGGAGACTTCGCGCATCTCCTCCATCCGGTAGCCCAGCTCCATCAGCCGGGGGACGATGCCCATCCGCTCGGCGACGTCGAAGCCGGATCCCCAGAAATCGAGCAGATAGCCGCCTTCCCGCGGTCGCGGCGCGCGCTCGAGCAGCGTCGGCTCGTGTCCGGACCTGCGCAGCCAGTAGGCCAGGGTGGGGCCGGCGATACCCGCTCCGACGATCAGCACCTTCACTCGGATCACCTCTTAGACCAACGGTTCGACCGATGGTCTAAGAATAGCTCCGCCCGGCGGCGAGCGCCACGGGGGGCCGGGCTCCGGACGCGTCCCGGACCGCATGGCAGAGGGCGCAGCATCCGCTCAATAGACTTGTGTGGTGAACAAGCCCCGTCTCTACTCAGGAATGCAGCCGTCGGCCGACTCCCTCCAGGCCGGAAACTACATCGGGGCCCTGCTGCAATGGCGCACCCTGCAGGACACCTACGACGCGTTCTTCTCGGTGGTCGACCTGCACGCCATCACCCAGCCGAACGACCCGGCCGAGCTGCGGGCCAAGACGCGGCGCACCGCCGCGCAGTACATCGCCGCCGGCATCGAGCCGTCGCGGTCGACGCTGTATGTGCAGTCGCACGTGCCCGCGCACGCCGAGCTGACCTGGATCCTGTCCACGATCACCGGGTTCGGCGAGGCCGGCCGGATGACCCAGTTCAAGGACAAGTCGCAGCGGTACGGGGCCGACCAGACCACGGTCGGACTCTTCACCTACCCGGTCCTGATGGCCGCCGACATCCTGCTGTACCAGACCGACATCGTGCCGGTCGGCGAGGATCAGAAGCAGCACGTCGAGCTCACCCGCGACCTCGCGGAGCGCTTCAACACGCGCTACGGCCGGGCGTTCGAGGTGCCGACGCCGGTGATCCAGAAGGACACCGCCCGCATCTACGACCTGCAGAACCCGACCGCGAAGATGTCGAAGTCCGCTGAATCGGATGCCGGGGTGCTGTGGCTGCTGGATGACCCGAGCGCCTCGGCCAAGAAGGTCATGCGCGCGGTGACCGACTCGGAGGGCTCGGTCCGCTACGACCGCGAGAACAAGCCGGGCGTCTCGAACCTGCTGGTGATCTATGCCGCCCTGACCGGCCGGCAGATCCCCGCGATCGAGGACGAGTACGCCGGCCGCGGCTACGGCGACTTCAAGAAGGGCCTGGCCGAGGTCGTGGTGGACGAGTTCGGGCCGGTGCGCGAGCGCGCGCTGGCGCTGCTGGACGACCCGGCCGAGCTCGACCGCGCACTGGCCGCCAACGCCGCGCGGGCGTCCGAGGTGGCCGAGCGCACCCTGGCCGACGTGTACGAGAAGGTCGGTCTGCTTCGTCGCGTCGTGCTCTGACCCCGGCATCCTGCCGCGCCTCGGCGTGGCGTCGGCGTGAGGTCGGCGTGGCGTCGGGCCGTTAGCCTGAATGGATGGAACCGATCGTCCTGCGCACCGCGCGCCTCGAACTCGCCCCGCCCTCCCTCGCCGACGCCGCGGCGATCACGGCGGCGGCGCAGGATCCCGAGGTGCCGCGCTGGACCACGCTGCCGTCGCCGTACACGCGCGAGCACGCGGAGGAGTTCATCGAGCATGCCGCGCACGGGTGGGATGCCGGAACCGAGCTGAACTGGGCGATCCGGCGCGACGGCGTCTGGATCGGGATGCTGGGGCTCGCGCACCTCGAGCGCGGTCAGGCCGCCGAGATCGGATACTGGATGGCAGCATCCGCTCGCGGCCAGGGGCTGCTGACCGAGGCCGCGCGCGCGGTCATCGACGTCGGCTTCGCTCAGCTGGAGCTGGCACGGATCGAATGGCGCGCGGTCGTGGGAAACGTCCCGTCGGCGCGCACGGCGCGCGGCCTCGGCTTCCGGTACGAGGGGATGCTGCGGCGGGGCCTGTCCGATGTGCGCGGTCGGCACGACGGCTGGATCGCCGCGCTGCTGTCCGGCGACGACCGGACCCCGGTCGACTGGCCCGTCCTGCCCTGACGTCTCTGCCCTGGCCTCTCGCCCGGGACGTCTCGCCCTGGAGGTCTGGCGCGGTGGCACCCGTCACCATCCGGTGAGCCGTCAGAAGTGGTCGGAATCGCCGCGAAGATTCCGACCGTTTCTGCCGAGTCATGCTTCGACGGGGATCGACGGCGAGGGGATGTCGGCCGCGCATGGCACGCTGGAGGGATGGCCGACGCACCCGACGACACCGCACTGCGGGCCGAGGCGCTGGAGGTGCTGCGCACCCTCGTCGGCGCGCCGACCGCCGACTTCCACGCTGGGCAGTTCGAGGCGATCGCCGCGCTGGTGCGCGACCGGCGCCGGACGCTGGTGGTGCAGCGCACCGGGTGGGGCAAGTCCGCCGTCTACTTCGTCGCCACCCTGCTGATGCGCCGACGCGGTGCCGGACCGACGATCATCGTCTCGCCGCTGCTCGCGCTGATGCGCGACCAGGTGCAGGCCGCCGCCCGCGCCGGAGTGCGCGCGGTGTCGATCAACTCGGCGAATCCGACCGAGTGGGCGCAGGTGAGGGCCGCGCTCGAGGCGGACGAGGTCGACGTCCTGCTGGTCTCGCCGGAGCGGCTGAACAACCCCGGCTTCCGCGACGAGCAGCTGCCGGCACTCGTGCGCCGGATGGGGATGCTGGTGATCGACGAGGCGCATTGCATCTCGGACTGGGGTCACGACTTCCGCCCTGACTACCGGCGCCTGCGCGAGCTGGCGGCGACGCTTCCGTCCGGCGTCCCGGTGCTGGCGACCACCGCCACGGCCAACGCCCGGGTCGTCACCGACGTCGCGGAGCAGCTGGGCGGTGCGGGGCACGAGGTGCTCACCATCCGCGGCACGCTGGCCCGGTCGTCGCTGCGGCTGGGCGTGCTGCGACTGCCCGCCGATGCCGCTCGCCTCGGCTGGCTGATCGCGCACCTGCGCGACCTGCCCGGCAGCGGCATCATCTACACCCTGACGGTGGCGGCCGCCGACGACACCGCCGCTGCGCTGCGCGAGGCGGGGTACGACGTCCGCGCGTACACCGGCCGGACCGAGACGGCCGAGCGCGAGGACGCCGAGAACGCCCTGAAGGCGAACACGGTCAAGGCGCTCGTGGCCACCAGCGCCCTGGGCATGGGGTTCGACAAGCCCGATCTCGGGTTCGTCGTGCATCTGGGGGCGCCCTCCTCCCCCGTCGCCTACTACCAGCAGGTCGGCCGCGCGGGGCGCGCCACCGAGAACGCCGACGTGCTGCTGCTGCCCGGCCGCGAGGATCCGGCGATCTGGAGCTATTTCGCGCACGCCTCGATGCCGACCCCGCAACGCGTCACGCAGGTGCTCGAGGCCCTGGCCGGCGCGGACAGGCCCCTGTCCACCGCGGCGCTGGAGACCCGCGCCGACCTGAAGCGGTCCACGCTCGAGGTGCTCCTGAAGGTGCTCGACGTCGACGGCGCGGTGCGCCGTGTGCAGGGCGGATGGGTCGCCACCGGCGCCGATTGGACGTACGACCACGCGCGCTACGACCGCATCGGCCAGGCGCGGCAGGACGAGGCCGCCGCGATGCTCGCGTACGAGACCACCGACGGATGCCGGATGCAGTTCCTGCAGTCCGCCCTCGACGACCCCGACGCCCAGCCCTGCGGACGCTGCGACCGCTGCGCCGGCGGCTGGTACCCGGTCGAGGTGCCGGCGGATGCGGCGACCGCGGCATCCGCCACCCTCGACCGCGTCGGGGTCGAGCTCGCACCCCGCTCGCTGTGGCCGACCGGGATGGCAGCTCTCGGCATCCCGGTGTCCGGCCGGATCGCGGCCGGACGCAACCTCTCGCCCGGTCGCTCGCTCGCCCGCCTCACCGACCTCGGCTGGGGCAACCGCATGCGCGAGCTGTTCGCGACCGGGGCACCGGACGCGCCGGTCGACTCGGCGCTCGTGCAGGCGTGCACGCGGGTGCTCGCCGAATGGGAGTGGGAGCTGCGGCCCGCCGCGGTCGTGTCGATGCCCTCCCGCAGCCGGCCCGCGCTCATCGCCTCGCTCGCACAGGCACTCGCCGGCATCGGCCGCCTGCCGTACCTGGGTGCGCTGGACGCGGTCGACGACGGGCCCCGCGGCGAACCCGGCGGCAACAGCGCCTATCGGCTCGCCGCCGTGTGGGGCCGCTTCGCGGTGCCGGATGCCGCGGCCACCGCGCTCGCCTCGCTCGGCGGACCCGTGCTGCTGGTGGACGACGTGGCCGACAGCCGCTGGTCGCTCACGGTCGCGGCCGGGGCGCTGCACGATGCCGGTGCGGCCGGCGTGCTGCCGTTCACCCTGGCGCAGCGCTGACGCCCGCCGAGCCGCCCCACCGGACGTCGGGCGCAGGTGGCAGGATGGCTCCATGCCGGAGATGCCCGAGGTGCAGGGTCTGGCCGATTTCCTCGACGGCCGCATCACCGGCGTGCGCATCGTCCGCGCCACGGTCGCCAACATCGCGGCGCTGAAGACCTACGACCCGCCGATCGAGGCGCTGCGCGAGGCATCCGTGACCGGCGTCAGCCGACATGGCAAGTTCATCGACATCGCCACGGACGCCGGCCATCTCGTCTTCCATCTCGCCAAGGCGGGCTGGCTGCGCTGGTACGACACCCTTCCGTCGACGATCATCCGGCCGGGACGGACGCCGATCGCGCTGCGGGTCGCGCTGTCGGACGGCTCGGGGTTCGACCTGACCGAGGCCGGCACGAAGAAGTCGCTCGCCGTCTACGTCGTCCGGGCACCGGAGGACGTGCCCGGGATCGCCCGGCTGGGTCCGGATCCGCTCGATCCGGCGTTCACCCGCGACGTGTTCACCGGCCTGCTGGCCGGCAAGCGCACCCAGATCAAGGGGCTGCTGCGCGACCAGGCCGTGATCGCCGGGATCGGCAACGCCTACTCGGACGAGATCCTGCATGCCGCGCGCATGTCGCCGTACGCCCTGGCGGCGGGTCTCGGCCCGGACGACGTCGATCGCCTGTATGGGGCGATGATCGAGACCCTGACGGATGCCGTGGCCACCGCATCCGGCAAGCCACCCGCCGATCTGAAGGACGCGAAGCGCCGCGGCATGCGCGTGCACGCGCGGCGCGGCGAGGCCTGCCCGGTCTGCGGTGACACGGTGCGCAGCGTGTTCTTCGCCGACCGCAGCCTGGAGTACTGCCCGACCTGCCAGACCGGCGGCAAGCCGCTCGCCGACCGACGGCTGTCGCGGCTGCTGAAATAGCCGCGACCGGGCGATCACGTGTCGTGCGTGCCCATCAGCGTGCGGGCATCGTCATCCACCCAGTCCAGCGACTTCGACACCGCCTTCTGCCACATCCGGTAGCGCCGCTCGCGCTCGTCGGCGTCCATCGTCGGCTCGAACCGGCGGTCCTCCTGCCAGAGCGCGCGCAGCTCGTCGAAGCCCGACCACACTCCGGTGGCCAGGCCCGCCGCGTACGCGGCGCCGAGCGCCGTGGTCTCGACCACCCGGGGGCGCACGACCGGCAGCCCGAGGATGTCGGCCTGGAACTGCATCAGCGTGTCGTTGCGGGTCATGCCGCCGTCCACCCGCAGATCCGGCAGTGTCTGCCCGGTGTCGCCGACCACCGCCTCGATCACGTCCCGCGTCTGGAACGCGGTGGATTCCAGCGCGGCCCGGGCGATGTGCGCCTTGTTCACGTACCGGGTGAGCCCCACCAGGGCTCCCCGCGCATCCGGCCGCCAGTACGGCGCGAACAGCCCCGAGAACGCGGGCACGAAGTAGGCGCCGCCGTTGTCGTCGACGGTGGCGGCGAGGGTCTCCACATCCTCGGAGCGCGAGATGATGCCGAGGTTGTCGCGCAGCCACTGCACCAGCGATCCGGTCACGGCGATCGACCCCTCCACCGCGTACCGGGCCGGCTCGTCGCCGCACCGGTAGGCGACCGTGGTGATCAGGCCGTGCTCGCTGCGCACCATCTCCTCACCGGTGTTCACGATCAGGAAGTTGCCGGTGCCGTACGTGTTCTTCGACTCGCCCACCTCGAACGCGGCCTGCCCGAACGTGGCCGCCTGCTGATCCCCGAGGATCCCGGCGATCGGGATGCCGCGGGCCACGCTGGGCAGCTGCGCCTCGCCGACGACCTGGGACGACGAGCGGATGTCGGGGAGCATGGCGCGCGGGATGTCCCAGACCTGCAGCATCCGATCGGACCAGTCGAGGCGCTCGAGGTCCATCAGCAGGGTGCGTGAGGCGTTCGTGACATCGGTGACGTGCACGCCGCCGCGCGCGCCGCCGGTGAGGTTCCAGATCACCCACGTGTCCGGGGTGCCGAAGAGCAGGTCGCCGGCCTCGGCCGCCTCGCGCGCGCCGGGCACGGTGCGCAGGATCCAGGCGATCTTGGAGGCCGAGAAGTAGGTCGCCAGCGGAAGCCCGGTCACGTCGGCGAACCGCTGGGTGCCGGCCGGGTCGTCGGCGGCGAGCGCGTCGATGCGCTCCTGCGTGCGGGTGTCCTGCCAGACGATCGCGTTGCAGATCGGGCGGCCGGTGCGACGGTCCCAGACGATCGCGGTCTCGCGCTGGTTGGTGACCCCGATGCCGGCGACCTCGCGGGCGGTCAGCCGGGCGCGGCTGAGCGCGTGCGAGACGACCCACTCGGTGTTCGTCCAGATCTCGACCGGGTCGTGCTCCACCCATCCCGCGTGCGGGAAGATCTGCTCGTGCTCGCGCTGGGCGACCGCGACGATCTGCCCCTGCGCGTCGAACACGATCGCCCGGGTCGAGGTCGTCCCCTGGTCGATCGCCAGGACATGTCCGGCCACGCTGCCTCCTTCGCCGATCCGTCAGGTCAGGCTATCGCGGGCTCGCCCTCCGCCCCGGCGCCGGTGGCCGGCGACGGCGTGGCCGCGTGCACGGCCGCGACGGCCCGGGCCACCTCGGCATCGCAGGCCGCGGCATCCCACCCCAGCACCGGCGCGACGGCGTCGGCCACCTCGCGCGCGGCGTCCTCGCTCGCCTGCCCGGTGAACGCGATGCTCGTGCGGCGCATCAGCAGGTCCTCGAGGTGGTGCACGGCCTCGGTGCGGGCCAGGTGGCGCAGCTCGCCGGTGCTGTACTCGGCGACGGCGCGCAGCGCGTCGTCGTCGGGGTCGCCGCCGATCGCGGCGATCACGTCGGCCGCGATCGTCCCGTAACGCGACAGCAGCACCCCGGCCCGCACCGGGCCCACCGCCGTCCCGTGGTCGGCGATCCACTGCTGCCGGGCGCGCTCGGTGACCGGGAACCCGCGGCCGCCGCCGATCGGCAGCCCCCGGGTCGACCGTCGGCGCGGCCACCCGAGCGCCTGCAGCGTGCGATCGGTCAGGTGCTCCGCGGATGCCCGGAAGGTGGTCCACTTTCCGCCGACGAGACTCAGGATCGCAGCATCCGCCCGGCCGGGCAGCCGCTCCTGCTCGATCCGGTAGTCGCGCGAGACGAACCCGGGGGCCAGGTCGCCATGGCCGGGCAGCGGGCGCACGCCGGCATAGCGGTAGACGATCTGGTCGCGGGCGACCGGGATGCCGGGCAGCACGTGCGCGATCAGCCCGAGGAAGTAGTCGACCTCGGCGTCGGTGCACACGATCGGGTCGGCCATGTCGTGCTCGAGATCGGTGGTGCCCACCAGCACCCGCCCCTTCAGCGGGTAGATGAGCACGATCCGTCCGTCGCGGTGCTCGAAGAACAGCTCCCGGCCGCCGGTGGCCGCGAGCAGATCGGGGTGGTCCAGGACGATGTGCGAGCCCTTCGTGCCGCCCATGTAGCGGGTGGGCTCACGCAGCTCGGCGTTGGTCAGGTCGACCCACGGGCCGGTCGCATTGACGACGACGGATGCCGTGAACCGCACCTCGTCGCCGGTGTCGGCATCGCGCAGCACGACGCGGCCGTCGTCGAGGCCGACCGCCGCGGTGTAGTTGGCCGCGCGGGCGCGGTCCGCCCCGCCCTCCGCCGCGCGGGCCGAGGCCACGCCGTCGCGCAGCACGTCCAGCGCGAGCCGCTCGGGGTCGCGCAGCGACGCATCCCAGTACGTCGCCGTGTACTTCACCTCGGGGTTCAGGTGCGGCATCCGCCGCAGCGAGCCCCTCCGCCCGTGGAACGCGTGCCGCGGCACCCGGCCGCCGCCGCGCGAGAACGAGTCGTAGATCACGAGGCCGATCTTGATCAGCACGGCACCGCGCTCGCGCGGCGCCCCCACGCCATGGCGCAGGAACCTCAACGGTGCGGAGAGCACGCCGGAGAACGTGGAGAAGATCGGGATCGTGGTCTGCAGCGGCCGCACGTAGTGCGGCGCGGTGCGCAGCAGCATGTTGCGCTCGGTGACCGCCTCGTGCACGAGCCGGAACTCGCCGTTCTCCAGGTAGCGGATGCCGCCGTGGATCATGTGGCTGGAGGCCGCAGAGGCGCCCCCGGCGAAGTCCCCACGCTCGACCAGGGCGACATCCACACCCTGCAGGGCGAGGTCGCGGAAGGTCGCGATGCCGTTGATGCCGCCGCCGACCACCAGCACGTCCGCGTACGGCCGCGCCCGCAACCGCGCGAACCCGTCCCGATCCAGCGTTCCCGTGCCGTCGTCCATGCGTCCCCCTGCCTCCAGGCTATGTCGGTCTGAGGCGGGAATGATCCAGGTGCACGCGCGTTGGGTAGACTCGGAGCGTTAACGTGCTCCGGGGTCGGTGAGAATCCGAACCGGCGGTGACAGTCCGCGAGCCGCGGACGCGCATCCTCGAGATGCCGACGCGGTTGACCCGGTGCAATTCCGGGACCGACGGTGATGCGATGGTCCGCCATCGCGAGTCCGGATGGGAGGCAGCACGCGCAGCGCATCATTCGATGTGCTGCCGCCGCCCGTCCCCGGAGCCACCAGGCCAATCGGGAGTGCGGATGCCGGCGAGCAGGATCGAGCAGGACGCCATGCGTCGTGCGCTCGAACTCGCCCGGCGCGGCCCCCGCGGCGTGAACCCGCAGGTGGGTGCGGTCATCCTCTCCCCGGACGGGCGGATCCTCGCCGAAGGCTGGCATCACGGCGCCGGCACCCCGCACGCCGAGGTCGACGCGCTGTCCCACCTGCAGCCCGGACAATCCCGCGGGGCCACCGCGGTGGTCACCCTCGAGCCGTGCAACCACACCGGCCGCACCGGCCCGTGTGCGCTCGCCCTGATCGAGGCCGGCGTCGCCCGCGTCGTGTTCAGCGCCGAGGATCCCGGCCTCCGCTCCGGCGGCGGTGCCGCCCGGCTGCGCGCCGCGGGGGTGGATGTCTCCGGCGGCGTGCTCGTCGACGACGGCGTCGCCCTGATCGAGGACTGGCTGATCGCGACCCGGCTGGGCCGTCCGTTCATCACGGTGAAGTGGGCGCAGAGCCTGGACGGCCGGGCCGCGGCATCCGACGGCACGAGCCGGTGGATCACCGGACCGGCCGCGCGCGCCGACGTGCACGAGCGGCGCGGCGCCTCCGACGCGATCCTCGTCGGCACCGGCACCGTGCTGGCCGACGACCCCGCCCTCACCGCCCGCACCCGTGACGGCCGACTGACCGACGACCAGCCCGTCCCGGTCGTGCTGGGCACGCGCCCGATCCCGGCGGACGCGGCCGTGCACCGGCATCCGCACCCCCCGCTGTTCTACGACGACCTGCGCGCCGCCGTCGACGACCTGCACGCCCGCGGCATGCACCGGCTGTTCGTGGAGGGCGGCCCCACGGTCGCCAGCGCGTTCCTGCGCGCCGGACTGGCCGACGAGGTCCTCGCGTACACCGCACCGGTCCTGCTCGGCGGCGACCGGATGGCGATCACCGACGTCGGCGTGGACACCATCGCGGCGGCACGCCGATTGCGCGTGACGTCGATCGAGAAGCTCGGCGACGACCTGCTGATCGTCGCGCACCCCCGCCCGGACGCGCCCCGGGCCGAAAGGAGATCGTAGATGTTCACCGGAATCATCGAGGAGATCGGGCAGATCACCGCCGTCGAACCGGCCGGTGACGGCACCCGTCTCACGGTGCACGCCCCGACCGCCGTCACCGACGCGGGGCACGGCGACTCCATCGCGGTGTCGGGGGTGTGTCTGACGGTCGTCGACCGCGGCACGGACTGGTTCACCGCCGACGTGATGCGCCAGACGCTGGACATGTCGACCCTGGACGAGGCGGCCACCGGCCGGCGGGTGAACATCGAGCGCGCCCTCACCGCCGACGACCGCCTCGGCGGCCACATCGTGCAGGGCCACATCGACGGCACCGGCGAGATCCTCGACGTGCGACCGGGCGAGGGGTGGCGGGTGCTGCGGATCGGGATGCCGGCGGCCCTGGCCGACCTCGTCGTCGACAAGGGGTCGATCGCGGTGGACGGCGTCTCGCTCACGGTGAGCGCGGCGAGCCCCGCCACGGCCGCCGAGCCCTGGTTCGAGGTGTCACTGATCCCCGAGACCCTCGAGGCGACCACCCTCGGCGAGCGCGCACCCGGCGAGCGCGTGAACCTCGAGACCGACATCCTGGCCCGGCACGTGCGACGCCTGCTGGCCTTCTCCCCGACCGCGGCCGTCCCCGCCGCATCCGCATCGACCGAAGGGGTCGCATGATGAGCCTGTCCACCATCCCCGAAGCGCTGGAGAGCCTGCGCGCGGGCCGCCCGGTGCTCGTCGCCGACGACGAGAACCGCGAGAACGAGGGCGACGTCATCCTGTCGGCCCAGCTGGCGACGCCCGAATGGCTCGCCTGGACGATCCGCTACTCCAGCGGCTACCTGTGCGCACCGATGCCCGCCGAGTGGGCCGACCGGCTCGATCTGCCGCCGATGGTCGCGCACAACGAGGACTCGCGCGGCACCGCCTACACGGTGAGCGTGGACGCCGCCGACCGCATCTCGACCGGGATCAGCGCCGCCGACCGCGCGCACACGCTGAACGTGCTCGCCAACGCGGAGGCCACGCCCGCGTCGGTGATCCGCCCCGGGCACGTGCTGCCGCTGCGCGCGGTGGACGGCGGCGTGCGCGAGCGCAGCGGCCACACCGAGGCGGCCGTCGACCTGATGCGGCTGGCGGGGCTGACCCCGGTCGGCGCGATCGCCGAGGTCGTCGCCGACGACGGCGGCATGATGCGACTGCCCGGACTCATCGAGATGGGCGAGCGCGAGAACATCCCGGTGATCACCATCGAGCAGCTGATCGCGTACCTGGACGAGCACGAGCCGCGCACCGAGCCGCCGGCGCACAAGCGCCGCGTGAGCCTGCGGGCCGAGGCATCCGTCCCCACCGCGCACGGACGGTTCCGGTTCCTGGCGTACAAGGACCGGATCACCGGCACCGACCACCTGGCTCTGGTCTCGGGCGACCTGTCCGACGAGGCGCCGCTGGTGCGGGTGCATTCGGAGTGCCTGACCGGCGAGGCGTTCGGATCGCTGAAGTGCGAGTGCGGCCCGCAGCTGCAGGCGGCCCTGGATGCCGTCGCCGCCGAGGGCGGAGTGGTCGTCTACATGCGCGGCCACGAGGGACGCGGCATCGGACTGATCAACAAGCTGCGCGCGTACAGCCTGCAGGAGGGCGGACTGGACACGGTCGACGCGAACCTGGCCCTGGGCCTGCCCGCCGACGCCCGCGACTATGCCGCCGCGGCGGGCATCCTCGCCGACCTGGGCGTGCAGCGGGTGCGGCTGCTGACCAACAATACCGACAAGGTGACGCAGCTGCGCGCGCTGGGCCTGGACATCGTCGAGCAGGTGCCGCTGCTGGTCGGCGTCGGGCCGAACAACCACCAGTACTTGGAGACCAAGCGCGACCGGATGGGCCACATCATCGACGCGGACGACCTGGCCGAGGCGCTGGCCGGGATGCATGGGTCGGACGGCGATGCGCCGCAGCACGAGGGAGCGAACGCGTGAGCGGAACGGGAGCGCCCTCGGCGCGGCCGGTGGACGGGACCGGGCTGGACGTCGTGGTGATCGCGGCGGCCTGGCACGAGACGATCATGGACGGGCTCATCGCCGGGGCGCAGCGCACGCTGGATGCGGCCGGCGCCGCGCACCGGCTGGTGCGCGTGCCGGGATCGTTCGAGCTCGCGGTGGCGGCGCAGGCCGCGTTCGCCGGCGGTGCGGATGCGGCGGTCGCGCTGGGCGTGATCATCCGCGGCGGCACCCCGCACTTCGAGTACGTCTCGGCGGCGACCACGGACGGCTTGAATCGCGTCGCGCTGGATGCCGGCCGTCCGGTCGGCTTCGGGGTGCTGACGTGCGACGACGAGCAGCAGGGGCTGGACCGCGCCGGCCTCCCCGGATCACAGGAGGACAAGGGCGCCGAGGCCGCCGAGGCCGCGATGCGGATGGTCGGTGTGCTGCGCGGGCTGCGCGGCTGAGCCTGCCTGGTTGATCCTGCATGGTTGAGCCTGTGCAGTCGAGGTCTCATCGGTCGAGGTCTCATCGCCGGTCGAGGCCATCCGGCCGCGCCCGGTCGAGAATCGCCGAGACCGGGGATCCTCCGCCAGACCAAGGGCATCCCCGTCGGTCTGACGAGGATGCCCCGGTCTCAGCGTCCGGCGGCGCCGGTGCCGCGCGTCAGGGCTTCCAGATCATCAGCACGACCACCACGAGCAGCAGCAGCGTGGCGATGCCGCTGCTGCCGGCGATCGCGCCGTAGCCGGCCGGCTTGGCCGCAGCATCCGCGCCCGCGGCCTCGGCCTGGTCCGCCGCCTTGTTCATCTGGGGCACCACGACGAAGACGGTGAGCACGAACGCGATCACGTAGGCGATGATCGACCACAGGATCCACGGGGTGGTGAAGCTCAGGTTGTACTCCTTGGGCGCCATCCCCATCGCGCCGAAGCCGAAGATGAAGGTCAGCAGCGACAGCCAGGAGAAGAGCACGGTCGACTTGGCCAGCGACCGCGCCTGGCCGGCGTTCCCGGAGCGGAGCGTACGCAGCCCGGTCATCGGGATGATCGCCATCGGACCGACGATGAAGACGGCGCTGGCGACGTGCAGGATGCTCATGACAGTGTCCATGCCCCAAGCTTACGTCACACTGAAGGTGCCCGCCGCCCCTCCCGTCTCCCGTCCCCGTCTCCCGTCCCCGTCTCCCGTCCCTATTCCCGTCCCGTCCCTATTCCCGTCCCGTCCCTATTCCCGTCCCGTCCCTATTCCCGTCCCGTCCGTGAGCCGTCAGAAGTGGTCGGAATCACACGCGGGATTCCGACCGGTTCTGACGAGTCACATCCGGGGGCGGATGCCGGCGGCCGGCGCTGTGGATAACTTCGACGCGGGTGAGGGGCGACGCGACATGCTGGGGGGATGCCCCGGCGTCCCGCTCCTCTTCCCGATCCCTTCCCCGGGCGGTCGTTCTCGGTCGCGACCGCACGTGCCCACGGCATCCCGCGCGGCCGCACGCGGGCGCAGGATCTCACCCGCCCGCACCGCGGCGTCCGGTCGCCCGCCGGCGTGGCGCTGCCCTTCGGGCACGAATGCGCGGCGCTGCAGACGCGGCTGCCGGCATCGGCCGCGTTCAGCCACGTGACGGCCGCCCGGCTGCACGATCTGCCGCTGCCGCTCGCGCTGGAGAGCGCGGATGTCTTCGACGTGATGGTGCCTCGCGGGCGGGCGCCGCGCGGCAAGCGGGTGCGCGGCCACGAGTCGGCGTTCGACGAGAAGGACGCCGACACGCGGACGCGCGTGCCCGCCACCACACCGGAGCGCACGTTCTGCGACCTCGCATCGATGCTCACCCTCGCCCAGCTCGTTGCCGTCGGCGATGTGATCGTGCGCCGGGACGGGTCGTCCGCGCGCACACGACTGACGGCGGCGGTCGCGTCCCATCCGCGCCGCACGTACCGGCGACGGCTCCTTCGGGCTCTGCAGCTGCTCGACCCGAAGTCCGAATCGCCGAAGGAGTCCGAGCTGCGCGTATTGATCATCGAGGCCGGTTTCGCTCCGCCCGCGGTGAACCGGGACGTGGTCGACGGCGATGCGGCGTTCGTCGCCCGCGTCGACCTCGCATATCCCGACCTGAAGATCGCGATCGAGTACGAGGGCGACCAGCACCGCGAAGACCGGACCCAGTGGCGGAAGGACCTGGCGCGCCGCCGCCGTCTGGAGGCGCTCGGATGGGTCTATCTCGCCGTCACCCAGGCCGACCTCGACGATCCCGAGGACTTCCTCGCCGACCTGCGCACCGCCCTGGCCCGCCGGTCGTGACTGCCCTGTCGTAACTCGTCAGAAACGGTCGGTATCGCCGCACGAATTCCGACCACAACTGACGAGTCACGGACGGGGATGCCGGGGTGAGGGCACCGCGGGGGCGCGGGGGTGAGGGCACCCCGGGGGCGCTGGGGTGAGGGCACCCCGGGGGCGCGGGGGTGAGGGCCCACGGGGCCAGGGGGTCGGGATGCCGGGGGCCCGTCAGTCCAGGAAGAGGGCGCGCAGGCGCTTGGTCGTGAAGACCAGGCCGACCGCGATCATCACGAGGTAGTAGAGGACGTGCCAGATCATCGCCGTCGTGAACGCGCCCGTCGTCAGAGCCCGGATCAGCTCGACGCCGTGCCACAGCGGGAACGCCATGATCACGCCCTGGATCCAGTCCGGGTAGATCGAGATCGGGTACAGGGTCGCCGAGAACAGGAACATCGGCAGCAGCACGATGTTCACCCAGTCCATGTGCTGGAACGTCTTCATGTAGCTGGTCACGGCCATGCCCAGGCTCGCGAACCCGAACGCCACCAGCAGCACTGCCGGGATCGCGAGGATCGCCGTCGCCGCCAGGTTCAGCCCGAACGCCTGCATGATGATCATGAATCCGCATGCGTACAGCAGTCCGCGCAGCAGCGCATACAGGATCTCGCCGAACGCGACATCCAGCGGGCCGAGCGAGGTCGCCAGCATCCCCTCGTAGAGCTTGCCGTAGTTCAGCTTGAAGAACACGTTCCAGGTCGAGTCGTAGATCGCGCCGTTCATCGCCGAGACCGCCAGCAGTGCGGGCGCGATGTAGGCGGCGTACGACACGGATCCGCCGCCGGGCACGTCCACGTCGCCGATGAAGGTGCCCAGCCCGAGGCCCATGGATGCCAGGTAGAAGACCGGCTCGAAGAAGCCGGACAGGATGACCACCCAGCTCGAGGAGCGCGCCGCGATCAGCCCGCGCTGCACGACGGCGCCGGGGTTGCCCGCCCACAGGGCGCGCACGCCGCCGCGCCGCGAGCTCACCTCGGGCCGCAGGTCCTGCGCCACATCCGTCATTTCGCCAGCCTCCGGGTGAACGCACGACGCACCAGCAGGTAGCCGCCGACGGTGAGCACGAGCAGGTAGGCCAGGTGCACCACGAGCATCAGCGCATCGACCGGCCCGCCGAACGTGGCCATCCGCCCGAGCTCGGTGGCGTGCCACAGCGGCGAGACCCAGCCGATCCACTGCAGCCAGACCGGCAGCACCTGAAGCGGGTAGAACGTGCCCGAGAACAGGAACATCGGCATGAAGACGAAGCGCTGCACGAGCGCGAACTGGCCCTTGTCCTCTTCGAGGGATGCTGCGTATGCCATCAGCGGCATACCGAAGGACAGACCGGCCAGCATGCCCACCGGGATGGAGATCCAGCCCGTCGCGGGGGCCGGCACGGTCATCAGGGGGAAGACGGCTCCGAACACCCAGATGAACAGGTAGTAGGCGGCCGCCGCGAACAGCATCCGCGCCGAGGCCGCGAGGGTGACGCCGTTCGCGATCTGCGGCGACGACAGCGGCGAGGCGTTGAATCCATAGAAGTAGCGCCGCCACTTGAACCCGGCCATCACCGGGTAGGTGAACTCCTCCGACGCCACCGAGATGGTGGCCGTCATCAGCAGCGCAGGCGCCACGAACACCAGGTACGACACGCTTCGGCCGTCGCCGACCGGAATGTCCTGCTGGATGAGCGCGGCCAGTCCGATCGCGAGGCCGAACAGGTAGACCAGCGGCTGCCCGAGCGCGCCGACCACGATCGTCCAGCCGTACGCGCGCATGGCGCGGAGCATGTGCTCGGTGGCGTACCAGGAGCCGAACCGTCGCGGCAGGCGGCCGCGCTCCAGCGCCTCGGCCCGCAGCTCGTCCAGCGACGGATGCACGCGGGCGACAGCATCCGATCCCCCCTGAGCCGGCCGCAGGGTCATTCGATCAGCGACCTTCCGGTCAGCCGGAGGAACACGTCCTCGAGGCTCGAGCGGCGCACCAGGCTCGTCAGCGGCTGCAGGCCCAGCGCCGTGACGCGGTCCAGCGCCGCCTCGCCGTCGCGGGCGTAGATGAGGATGCGGTCCGGCAGCACCTCGATGCGTTCGCCGATGCCGTCCAGCGTCGCGGCGACCTCGCTGTTGCGGCTGGCGCCGAAGCGCAGCTCGAGCACCTCGCGGCTGGAGTGCTCGCGGATCAGCGACGACGGCGTGCCCTGGGCCATGATCCGCCCGTGGTCGACCACGATCAGCCGATCGCACAGCTGCTCGGCCTCGTCCATGTAGTGGGTGGTCAGCACGAGCGTGGTGCCGCGCTCCTTCAGCCGGAACAGGCGGTCCCACAGGATGTGCCGCGCCTGCGGGTCCAGGCCTGTCGTGGGCTCGTCGAGCAGGAGGATGCGCGGGTCGTTGATCAGGCCGCGCGCGATGGTGAGGCGCCGCTTCATGCCGCCGGAGAGCTGATCGACCTTGCTCTTGGCCTTGTCTGCCAGCTGGGCGAACTCGAGCAGCTCGTCGGCCTTCTGCGCGCACACCTTGCCGGGCAGGCCGAAATACCGCCCGTAGACGTAGAGGTTCTCGCGGGCGTTCAGCTCGCCGTCGAGGTTGTCCTCCTGCGGGACGACGCCCAGCCGCGAGCGGATCTCGGGGCCGTACCGGTCGGGATCCAGACCCAGGATCTCCAGCTCGCCGGAGGTGCGGGTCGACACCGCGCCGACCATCTTCATGGTGGTGGACTTGCCGGCGCCGTTCGGGCCGAGCAGACCGAACGACTCGCCCGGCGCGACCTCGAAGTCGAGGCCGTCGACGGCGAGGAAGCCCGCCTTGCCCTTCACCTTGTAGGCCTTGACGAGGTGGGCAGCGCGGATCACGGGGGCGGGCACCGCACTACTCTAACCAAGACCGCCGACACGGATCGGCCGTCGTGCATGACGCCGGATGACACGCGGATGCCGCGGCCGGCGCGGCGCCGTTCTACCATCGCACGGTGACCACTCCCCCGTATCGTGCCGACATCGTCGGAAGCTTCCTGCGCCCCGCCTCCCTGAAGACCGCCCGCCGCCGCCACGCTGACGGCCAGCTCGACGATGCCGGGCTGCGCGCGGTGGAGGACGCCGCGATCGACGACCTGGTGCGCGCCCAGCGCGACGCCGGCCTGCAGCCGGCCACCGACGGCGAGTTCCGGCGGTCGTGGTGGCACTTCGACTTCCTCGGGTTCCTCGGCGGCGTCGACATCGTCGAGCTGGACCACGGCATCCAGTTCCAGGGCGTGCAGACCAAGCCGCGCGGCGTGGAGGTCTCGGGCCCCATCCGGTTCGACGCGCAGCATCCGTTCCTCGACCACTTCCGGTACGTGCGGGATGCCGCGGCCCGCACCGGAGCGACGCCGAAGTTCAGCATCCCGGCCCCGACCGTGCTCGACTTCCGCCTCGAGCCGGGGCATATCGCCGAATCGGCATATGACGGACGGGACGCCATCGTCGACGACCTGGTGCAGGCGTATCGCGACGCGCTGGGGGCCTTCTACGACGCGGGAGCGCGGTACCTGCAGCTGGATGACACCGCGTGGGCCTATCTGTGCTCGGACGCCGAGCTGGCCAAGGCCCGCGAGCGCGGCATCGACACCGACGGCATCGCCGAGCGCTACGCCGACATCCTCAACCGGGTGCTGGCCGGCAAGCCCGACGACCTCACCGTCACCACGCACGTGTGTCGCGGCAACTTCCGCTCCACCTGGATCTCGTCCGGCGGGTACGAGCCGATCGCCGAGCAGCTGCTGGACGTGGTGCAGTACGACGGCTACTTCCTCGAGTACGACAGCGACCGCGCCGGCGGGTTCGAGCCGCTGCGGTTCCTGCCGGCCGGCGACAAGACCGTGGTGCTGGGCCTGGTCACGACCAAGACCGGGCAGCTGGAGGACCCGGACGACATCACGCGCCGCATCGACGAGGCGACCGCGTACGCGCCGCTGGAGCAGCTGGCGCTGAGCCCGCAGTGCGGGTTCGCCTCGACCGAAGAGGGCAACGAGCTGTCCGAGGACGAGCAGTGGGCCAAGATCCGCTCGGTGGTCGACATCGCGGCGGATGTCTGGCGCTGATCGCGCGCACGACCCGGGGCTGGATAAGCTGACGACAGTCTCACGACGTCGTCAGGAGTGATCAGATGGCCGGCAACACGGAATACGACCCGAGCGAGCTGCAGCGGGTCTTCGAGAGCAGCTTCACCTGGGCGGCCGCGTTCGCGCGGAACACGCACCGCTACGCGCGTCGCCCTGCCCTCACCGATCCGCCGACGGGCCGGTCGTGGACGTACGCCGAGCTCGGCGCCGTCACCGGGCGCCTCGTCGCAGGGCTGCGATCCCGGGGCGTCGGCGTGGGCGACATCGTCTGCCACCAGCTGAAGAACACCCCCGAGTTCGCGTTCCTGTACATCGCCGCGCAGGGCCTGCGCGCGGTGAGCTCGCCGATGAACTTCCGGCTGGCGCCGGCCGAGACCGCGCACATCCTCGACGGCGCGAAGCCCGCGGTGTTCGTCTACGACGGAACGGATGCCGCGAACGTCACGGCCGCGCTCGAGATCGCCGCGCACCGACCCCGCATCCTCGCGGCCGTCGGCGGCGGATCCGACGGGCTCGTCGAGGGTGCGATCCCGTTCGAGGACCTGATCGCCGCGGACGCGGCATCCTTCCACGCCCCCGAGGGCGCGAGCACCTGGGACGAGACCAGCCGGCTGTACACCAGCGGGACCACCGGCATGCCCAAGGCGGTGCCGCTGACGAGCCTGAACGAGATGCTCACCGCGCACGACGTGACGATGCACTTCCCGCTCGGACCGAGTGACAAGACCATGAACATGTCGCCCTGGTTCCACCGCGGCGGCAACTACTGCGCCGGTCCGAACACCGCGTTCTTCGTCGGTGCCGAGGTCGTCACGCTCCCCCAGTTCGACCCCGAGATCGTGCTCGATGCCGTCCAGGAGCACCGCCTCACCTATGTGGTCGGGGCACCGACCAACCTGGAGCGCCTGGCGGACGCGCAGGAGGCACGGCCCCGCGACCTGTCCAGCCTGCACGGCATCGTCACCATGGGCGCCCCGCTCAGCCACGATGCGGCGCTGCGCTACCAGCGCGTGCTGACCCCGCGGATCGCCAACGGGTACGGCACCACCGAGGCGTTCTGGAACACGTATCTGCGACCGGACGACCTGCCCGCGGCCGCCGGTGCCGCCGGCCGCGCCTGCCTGGACGACGACGTCGCCGTGGTGCGGGTCCAGACCGACCGGATCTCGGCCCCCGACGAGCTGGCGCGCAAGGACGGGCACGAGATCGGCGAGATCATCATGCGGTCGGTGAAGTCCGGCTACGCGTACCTGGGCAACCCCGACGAGCAGGCGGAGAAGTTCCGCGACGGCTGGGTCTACCCCGGCGACCTGGCCAGCTGGGACGAGGACGAGATCGTCACCATCGTCGGCCGCAAGGACGACATGATCATCTCCGGCGGCGAGAACGTGCACCCGGTCCAGGTGGAAGAGGTGCTCGCCTCGCATCCGTCGGTGGCCGACTCGATCGTCGTCGGACTGCCCGACCCGGAATGGGGCGAGCTGGTCGTCGCGTACGTGCAGCCGCGGGATGGTGCGCTGACGGATGCCGCGGCCGCGGCATCCGAGCTGGACGCCCACCTGCGCGCCAGCGTGAAGCTGGCCGACTACAAGCGGCCGCGACGGTACACGTTCGTGTCAGAGCTGCCGTACACGGCGACCGGCAAGAAGCAGCACTTCAAGCTCAAGGAGCAGGCGTCCGCCGACGCCCAGGAGGGTCGGTTCGTCTCGCCGTAGCGCGGATAGCGCGGGTGGCGTCGAGGATGTCAACCTGAGTTGACATCCTCGAAAGGTGTCAACTATGGTTGACAGCATGAGTGACGAAGCACGCACGGCGATCGGCGCAGCCGAGGGCGGTGAGCCGCTGGCCGAACTGCGGCGACTGCGGGCAGCACGGGCCGAGCTGGCCCGCGCCGAGGCCGAGCAGGTGCGGCGCGCGCGCAACCAGGGCTACTCCTGGGTGGCGATCGCCGATGCCCTCGCCGTGACGCGCCAGGCCGCTCATAAGAAATTCGGACGAAGATAGACCCGGCGCCATCGCTGTCGTCCGATTCGTCATCGTCGCATCCGCTGTCACATCCTCTGCCACATCCCCTGGAGACATCCATGTCCGCCACCACGCAGGCTCCCGCACGCCGCTCCCCCTTCCGTCGTGGCAAGCCGGACGGCCCGCGCGCCAGCATCAGCCAGCTGCTGCCGTACATATTCGAGCAGCGGGGCGTGATCACGATCGTGATCGTCCTGAGCATCGTCGGCGCGGCCGCGAGCCTCGGGCAGCCGCTGGTGGTCGGCCAGGTGATCGCCCGCGTCCAGTCCGGCAGTCCGCTGGGATCGCTGGTGTGGATCCTCGTCGCGCTGGTGGTCGCGGCATCCATCGTCTCGGGCTACCAGCACTATCTGCTGCAGCGGACGGGTACTGCGGTCGTGTATTCGAGTCGACGGCGCCTGATCGCCCGCATCCTGCACCTGCCGATCAGCGAGTTCGATGCGCGCCGCACCGGCGACATCGTCTCGCGCGTGGGCACCGACACGACGCTGCTGTACGCGGTGCTCACGCAGGGGCTGGCGGATGCCGTGGGCAATTCGCTCATCTTCGTGGGGGCCATGATCGCCATGGCCGTCATCGATCCGCTGCTGCTCGTGCTGATCCTCATCGTGATCGGGGCATCCGTCGCGGTGGTCGGCACGCTGTCCGGCCGCATCCGCCGGCACACCCGGGTGCAGCAGGAGAAGGTCGGCGAGCTGGCCTCGGGGGTCGAGCGGGCGGTCGGGTCGATCCGCACCATCCGCGCCGCGGGCGCCGCCGAGCGCGAGCAGACGGCGATCACGACGGTGGCGCGCGAGACGTACGACGTCGGCGTGCGGATCGCCAAGGCGTCGGCGCTGGTCGTGCCGATCGCCGGGATCGCGCTGCAGGTGTCGCTGCTGGTGGTGCTGGGCGTGGGCGGGTACCGGGTGGCCGCAGGCGCGATCTCGATCGCGTCGCTGGTCACGTTCGTGATGTTCCTGTTCATGCTGATCCAGCCGCTGGGCACTTTCTTCGGCGCGATCATGTCGGTGAACCAGGCCCTGGGTGCGCTCGGCCGCATCCAGGAGGTGCTGGAGCTGCCCACCGAGACCGCCGACGATGCCGCGATCGCGGCGAGGGTCGCCGGCTCGCCCGCCCACGAGGTGCGGAGATCTCACGAAATGAGGACCGGCTCGGGCGAGAACGTCCTCGTCTCGTCAGATCTCCGCATCTCGGAGCGCGATGCGGCCCAGGGTGCGGCATCCTTCCCCGCGATCGAGTTCCGCGACGTCCGCTTCGCGTACCCCGCCGCGGTGGTCGAGGCGCGCCGCAAGACCGAGTCCGAGGCGCTGGCGCTGCTCGAGTCGGCGCGGGTGGACACCTCGGGCCTGGACGCGGTCGAGCGGGCGACGGATGCCGGGGGTGAGGTGCTGCACGGCGTCTCGTTCACGGTGCCGCACGGCACTCGCGTGGCCCTGGTCGGGCCGTCCGGGGCCGGCAAGTCGACCACGCTCGCCCTGATCGAGCGGTTCTACGACCCGACCGGGGGCGCGATCCTCGTCGGCGGGCAGGATGTGCGCGCCCTGGATCGCGACGCCCTGCGCGCCCAGCTCGGATATGTAGAGCAGGATGCTCCGACGCTGGCCGGCACCATCGCCGACAATCTGCGGCTGGCCTCACCCGAGGCATCCGATGCCGACTGCGAGCGCGTGCTGCGGGCGGTCAACCTCGGGGAGGTGATCGAGCGCAGCCGGCTCGGCATCGACGCGCAGGTCGGCGAGGCGGGGGTCATGCTCTCCGGAGGCGAGCGGCAGCGGCTGGCCATCGCGCGGGCGCTGCTGGCCGCTCCCCCGATCCTGCTGCTGGACGAGTCGACCTCGTCACTGGACGGCCTGAACGAGCAGCGGATGCGGGAGGCCATCGACGCGGTGGCCACGGGGCGCACGCTGATCGTGATCGCGCACAGGCTGTCGACCGTGGTCGATTCGGACCGCATCGTGGTGATGGACCACGGGCGGGTGGTCGGTCAGGGCACGCACTCCGAGCTGGTCGAGTCCACGCCCCTGTACCGCGACCTGGCCAAGCACCAGCTGCTGGTGTAGCGCGGGTCGGGGCGCGGGTCGGGGCGACCCCGCGGCCTGCGCCACCGCGCCCGCGCCCGGGGCGCCCGGCGCGCGTTGCGCCCGACGCGCGCCGCGCCCGACCCGCGCCGCGACTGCACATCAAATCGCCGAGTGCACACCAATCTCGGTCAAGACTGATGTGCACTCGGCCAAATCGTACGATCTCGAGGAGAGATCAGGACGTGGGGGCGGCGGAGGCCTGGTTCAGGCGGTAGCGCAGGGCCGACAGCTCGGCCTGCAGCGCCGGCGGGACGCGACCGTCGAACTTCGCGTAGAACTCCTCGGTGAGATCGGCCTCCTGCGCCCAGGTCGACGGGTCGACCGCGAACAGCTCCGCGAGGTCGTCGGCGGAGACATCCAGTCCGTCCAGGTTGAGGTCCTCGGTGCGCGGCAGCCGACCGATCGCGCTGTCGACGGCCGGGACGGCACCGTCGACACGGCGGACGATCCACTCGATCACGCGGGAATTGTCACCGAAGCCCGGCCACAGGAACCGGCCGTCGGCGCCCTTGCGGAACCAGTTCACCTGGAAGATGCGCGGCGCCTTGTCGAACCGCATCTTCTGCCCGACCTTGAGCCAGTGGCCGAAGTAGTCGGCCATGTTGTATCCGCAGAACGGCAGCATCGCGAACGGATCGCGGCGCAGCTCGCCGACCGTCCCCTCGGCGGCGGCGGTGCGCTCGCTGGAGATGGTCGAGCCGAGGAACACTCCATGCGTCCAGTCGGTGGCCTCGACCACGAGCGGGACGTTCGTGGCACGGCGGCCGCCGAACAGGATCGCGTCCAGCGGGACGGCCTCTTCCCAGTCGTCGGCGATCTGCGGGCACTGGGCGGCGCTGACCGTGAAGCGCGAGTTGGGGTGGGCGGCGGGGCGCCCCGAGTCGGGCGACCAGGCGTTGCCCTCCCAGTCGGTGAGACCCTCGGGCACGATGTCGGTCAGCCCCTCCCACCACACATCGCCGTCGGCGCGCAGCGCGACGTTCGTGAAGATCGTGTTTCCCCAGAGCGTCTCGACCGCGGTGACGTTGGTCGACTCGCCGGTCCCGGGCGCGACGCCGAAGAAACCCGCTTCGGGGTTGATCGCCCACAGCCGTCCGTCCTCGCCGGGCCGCAGCCAGGCGATGTCGTCGCCGAGGGTCTCGACCCGCCAGCCAGGGATCGTCGGCCGCAGCATCGCGAGGTTCGTCTTGCCGCACGCGGACGGGAACGCCGCCGCCAGGTGGTACTTCTTGCCCTCGGGCGAGATGACGCGGATCAGCAGCATGTGCTCGGCGAGCCATCCCTCATTCCGGCCGATGACCGAGGCGATCCGCAGTGCGAAGCACTTCTTCGCGAGGATCGCGTTGCCGCCGTAGCCGGAGCCGTAGGAGTAGACCTCGAGCGTGTCGGGGAAGTGCACGATGTACTTCTCGTCATTGCACGGCCACGCGACATCCGGCTGCCCGGACTCGAGCGGAGCGCCGACCGAGTGCACCGTCTTCACCCACGGCGCACCCTCGGCGATCAGCTGCGTGACGCTCTCGCCCACCCGGGTCATGATGCCGATGGATGCCACGGCATAGGCGCTGTCGGTGATCTGAACGCCGATGTGTGAGAGCGGGCCGCCCACCGCGCCCATCGAGAACGGGATCACGAACATGGTGCGGCCGCGCATCGAGCCGGCGAACACCCCGTTCAGGGTCTCGCGCATCTGCGCGGGATCGGCCCAGTTGTTGGTGGGCCCGGCGTCGTCGGCCGTGGCCGAGCAGATGAACGTGCGCGCCTCGGTGCGCGCCACATCCTTCGCATCGGAGCGGGCCAGGTACGAGCCCGGCCGCCACTCGGGGTTGAGCTTGATCAGCTTGCCCTCGTCGGTCATCTGGCGCAGCAGGGCGTCGTTCTCGGCCCGAGACCCGTCGATCCAGTGGACGCGGTCGGGCTGGGTGAGCGCGGCGATCTCGTCGACCCAGTCGACGAGCTCCTGCATCCCCGGACCGGTGATGTCCGGGCGGCTGCCGAACTCGCGCACGTCACGCAGGGCTCGGATGCCGTTCGAGGCGGTGCGGGTGAACGATTCGGCAAGGGCCATGTCTGCTCCCAAAAGTCGACAGGTGGATCGGATCGGACGATCAGATCTTCGCTGCCTCCACTCTCGCAAGGTCATCGCGGGTCTTTCCCGGGAAATGCGCGCAAAGAAGCCGGGTTCTTTCGCTATCCTCAAGGAATGGCGTCCTCCGTCCAGCTCAGCACTCTGGGCCACCGCATCCGTCACCATCGCGTCACCCTCGGGCTCACGCTCGACGAGCTCGGCGCCCAGGTCGGCGTGGCCGGCAGCCACCTCAGCCTGATCGAGAACGGCAAGCGCGAGCCCAAGCTCTCGCTGCTGCAGGAGATCGCCCGGGTGACGGGGACGGATGTCACGGACCTGCTGTCGGCCGAGCCGCCCAATCACCGGGCCGCCCTGGAGATCGAGCTGGACCGCGCGCAGACCAGCCCGGTCTTCCGGCGCCTCGGCATCCCGCCGATCAAGGTCACCAAGAGCACCAGCGACGAGATGATCGAGTCCGTGCTCGGGCTGCATCGTGAACTGCAGCGTCGGGAGCACGAGGCGATCGCCACGCCGGAAGAGGCGCGCCGGGCCAACACCGAGCTGCGGCTGCAGATGAGGACGCAGGACAACTACCTGGCCGAGATCGAGCAGCTCGCCGAGAAGCAGCTGAAGGCGGCCGGGCACACCTCGGGCGCGCTGACGCACCGCTCCGTGAGCATCATGGCCTCCCAGCTCGGGTTCGAGCTGATCTATGTGAGCGACCTGCCGCACTCGGCGCGGTCGGTGACCGACCTGGACAACGGGCGGATCTATCTGCCGCCGGCCTCGATCCCGGGCGGCCACGGCTTGCGCTCGATGGCCCTGCAGGCGATGGCGCATCGACTCCTCGGGCACACCCCGCCGACCGATTACGCCGACTTCCTGCGACAGCGACTGGAGATCAACTACTACGCCGCGTGCTGTCTGATGCCCGAAACCGCCTCGGTGGGCTTCCTGCAGCAGGCCAAGAAAGACCGCAATCTCGCGGTCGAGGACTTCCGCGATGCGTTCGGGGTGACCCACGAGGCGGCCGGCATGCGGATGACGAACCTGCTCACGCGACACCTCGGCATCCGGCTGCACTTCCTGCGGGTGGACGGTTCGGGCGCGATCTCACGGGTGTACGAGAACGACGACCTGCCACTGCCGATGGATGTCACGGGTGCCGTCGAGGGGCAGACCGTGTGCCGGAAGTTCTCGGCCCGCTCGGCGTTCGACGAACAGAATCGCACCGTCGAGCACTACCAGTACACCGACACGCCCGCCGGCACGTTCTGGTGCGCGACCCAGACCGGCACGAGCGCGTCCGGCGAGTTCTCGATCACCGTGGGCGTGCCGTTCGACGATGCGAAGTGGTTCCGCGGGCGGGGAACGGCCGTGCGGTCGGTCTCGACCTGCCCGGACGAGAACTGCTGCCGGAGGCCGTCGATCGAGCTGGCCGCCCGCTGGGAGGGACGGGCCTGGCCGAGCGCCCGGGTGCACATGCAGATGTTCAGTCCACTGCCCAGCGGACTGTTCCCCGGGGTGGACGACGGCGAGGTCTACGCGTTCCTGGACAAGCACGCGCCCGCCTGAGCCGGTGCACCCGGTGCCACCCCGCTCGGCCGTCCCGTGATGCCTGCTGTCCGGATGCCCCGGCCGGGATGCCTCAGCCCGTGATGAATCGGGCGTAGCGCTCCAGCGCCGCAGCGACCTCGGCGTCGGTCGCGGCATCCGGGACGAGCAGCTCCGGCACCGGGTCGTCCGCGTGTCGGCCGACCGCCTTGGAGTGCGCCCAGACCCCCGCGACCGCACCGCGGGCGAGCACGATCGGGCGCACCATGCCGTTCTTGGCGGGCCCGACGACCGCCGCAACGTCGGGAGCGCACACCCGAGAGCGATCGAGGTAGGAGAGGTAGTACTCGTCGAACGACGGCAGCGCCAGCACGCTCGGCGCGCGCGGCCGGCTGCGCGGCAGGTCGCGCGCGACGAACACGTCCTCGTCGACCTCGACGAGGCGACCGGCGGATGCTGCAGCCGCCTGCCGCGCGACGGACAGTGGCAGTCCCGACCACCATGCGAAGTCGCCCGCGTCGGCCGGGCCGTGCCCGTCGATGTAGCGGACGAACAGCTCGACCAGCGGATCCGGCGGGGTCACGGCATCCGTCACCCACTCGTCGACGAGGACGAAGCACTGCTCGCGCGCGATGGCGCCCTCGCGGCGCACCACCGGACCCTGGCACAGCACGCCCCGCACGCCGAGTGCATACAGCAGGTGGTAGCCCCGCTGCCCGCCCGGATCGACCCCGGCTGCGGAGAAGACCTCGAACAGCTCGGCGCGGTTCAGACGCCCGCCACCGCGCAGCGCCGCCACCGCGGCGGTCTCGGCGCGCCGCATGCTCTCTTCGTCCAGGCCGAGCTGGCGCTGACGGCCGGCCGCGGCGCGCAGCTGCCGGGCACCGGTGACCGACAGCATCCACGGCAGATCCCGCGCCGGGACGATATGGATGGTGCCGCGCATCGTCCAGGAGCGCACCAGCTGGCCCGCGTCGAACAGAGCGTCCACGTCGGCGAGGGTGGGAGCGCCGCGGGTGCGGGCGGCCAGCGCCCAGCGCCCGCCCCAGAACTCCTGCGCCTGCACCGCCAGCATGTGGTCGGCGGCCTCCGCGACCGTGGCGGCCGGCGCCGACAGCCGGTGGGACCGGAGGCGCTGGGCGAGCAGGCGGGTGCGGGATGCGGGGGCCCGGCGCGTGATCGTCACTCTGACATCCTCGCGCCGGGCACCGACGTCGCCGGCGACGTCACGCACGCTGGCGCCGCCCGTCGGAGCACGGTGCGGGCCGGTCTCACCACGGGCGCCACAGCGTGAACAGCAGGATCAGCGCCGCGACGCAGATGACGGCGACCGCCGCGGCCACCAGCGCCGGCAGCCGCCCGCCCGAGACCAGCGTCTGGTTGCGGACGAGTCCGATGTGCACCCGCCGATAGCGCACCGTGCACAGCACCCAGGCGATCCCCGCCAGCGCGATCCCCGCCACACCCAGCAGCGCCGCCCATCCCCCGAGCGCATCGATCAGGTACTTGATCGCGACGGCGTTGCCCACCACGAGCGCGAGACACGTGCGCCGCCAGGCCAGCAGCGTCCGCTCGGTCTGCAGACCGGGGTCGAACGGGCGCTCGTGCGCGGCATCCGTCATAGGAACAGGCCGACCACCAGCAGCAGGACGGCCAGCACCACCCCGATCACGATCACCGGTCCGGTCGAGGGCCCCGGCAGCGCGCGACCGAGCCGCATCGCGCGCTCGTGCCGGGCCCACGACAGCCAGGAGTGGATCGCGGCGAGAACGGCCAGCAGCACGAACACGACGGCGGCGATGAAGCGCAGGACCGGCTGGATGTCGAGCTTCAGCGCCTCGATCGCGACCCCGACGGCCAGCAGCGCGAGCGAGGTGCGGATCCAAGCCAGGAACGTGCGCTCGTTGGCGAGACTGAAGCGCGGATCCGGCTCGTCGCCCACGGAATAGACACTCTGCGGATGGCGCTTCTCGGTCACACCGTCGATCCTACGGCGGCGATCAGACGACGTCATCCGCCCCCAGGCGCGCCGCCTGCTCCTGCTCGGTGCCGTGCCCGATCTGGCGGTACACCGAGGGTCGCGCCTTGCGCAGCCACATTCCCCAGAACACCGCGGCGATGGACGGCACCAGCAGCACGGCGGGCAGGATGAACGTGGTCGGCGTGGACTCGGTCTGCCCGAGCATGACGTTCCAGTTCGCCAGGATCAGCACCCACACCGCCCCCAGGGCGATCACGGCGATGATCGGCGCCACCAGGCGGCTGCCCACGCCGACGTCCCGCGCGTCGCGCCGGAAGTATCCGATCACTGCGATCGAGACGAGCACCATCAGCAGGACCAGGCCGAACGCACCCAGGTTCGTCAGCCAGGTGAACAGCGTGAGCACCGCGAAGGGTCCGCTGGCCGGGTCCCAGCTCAGCTCGCCGATCGCGAACCCGACGATCACGATCACGGCCACCACGCTCTGGGTCAGCGAGCCCGCCCAGGGCGCGCCGCTGCGCACCCGGACGGTGCCCAGCACGGCCGGCAGCACGCCTTCGCGGCCGAGCGAGAACGAGTAGCGCGCGACGGCGTTGTGGAAGCTGACCAGGGCCGCGAACAGGCTGGTGATGAACAGCACCGACATGATGTCGACCCAGATCACACCCAGGTGCGCGGCGACGAAGTCGAAGAACAGCGGCGGACCGGCCTCTTCGGCGGTGATGCCGGCGGGGTCTGAGATCTTGTCGGGTCCGACCGCGAGCGTCAGCGCCCAGGACGAGAGCGCGTAGAAGACACCGATCACGCAGACGGCCAGGAACGTCGCGCGCGGGATCGTGCGCTTGGGGTCCTTCGACTCCTCGCCGTAGATCGCGGCGGACTCGAACCCCATGAACGCCGCGATGCCGAAGGCGAGCGCGGCGCCCACACCCGGGACGAACAGCGCCGACGGCGTCAGCGGCGCCGCGGTGAACCCCTCCGCCGGGTTCCCGAAAGCGATCACGTCGAACACGATCACGACGACGAACTCCAGTGCGACCAGGACTCCCAGCACCTTCGCCGACAGGTCGACGCGGTTCACGCCCATGATGCCGACGATGACAATGCCGATCAGCACCCACAGCCACCACGGGCTGGCCCAGCCGGTCTTCTGCTCGATGAACGAGGACACCTGGAACCCGAGCATCCCCCAGATGCCGATCTGCATCGCGTTGTACGCGATCAGCGCGAGCACCGACGCCCCGACGCCGATCGGACGACCCGTGCCCTGCGCGACGTAGGAGTAGAACGCGCCCGCGTTCGTGATGAAGCGGCTCATCGCGGCGTAGCCGATCGCGAAGATCCCCAGCACGACCGCCAGGAGGATGTATCCGAACGGGATGCCGACGACATGCGTGACCGACAGCGAACTCGTCACTCCGCCGGCGACCACGGTCAGCGGGGCCGAGGCCGCGACGATCATGAAGGCGACCGCGATCACGCCCAGGCGGCGGTGCGCGGCGGTGCGCGTGGTGGATGTCGTGGGTGCAGACATGGGCAGCTCCTTCGGTGCCGGGGCGGACTCGGGTGACCCCGCCAGGACCAGCATGGCTCGAACGGCCTGGTCGTGCATGACCGGGCGAGCACGGTCCTTGTCCGCGCGGGCACGCCGCACCCCTGGGCAGGGCGCACCGAATCGTATACAATGCCAGGAACGCTCAGAGTGCGAGGTGATGATGCCCGTGTCGGCGACCACGAAGGCCGGTCCGGTCGCGACCAATGTCGCGCGCGATGTGACCGCGTTCCGCGCTGCGGTGAACGAATCCTTCGTCCCGCTGCTGGTGACGGCATCCCGTGCACAGCGCTTCGGCGGAGTGATCCGCGCCGCCGGGGCCGACGATGTGCACCTCACCGAGGTGCAGGCCACACCGCATGTGGTCGAACGGACGCCGCAGCTGATCGCCCGGGACGAGCGCGCGTTCTTCAAGGTGAACCTCATGCTGGCCGGGCGAGGTCTGCTCGTCCAAGACGGCCGCGAGGCAGTGCTCGAGCCGGGCAGCCTGGCGGTCTACGACACCAGCCGCCCGTACTCCCTCGTGTTCGACGACGAGTTCCGCACCCTGGTGGCGATGTTCCCCCGCCACCTGCTCCGTCTCCCGACCGACCTGGTCGGCGAGCTCACGGCCGTCCGCGTCTCGGGCAGCGAGGGTGTGGGTGCGGTCGTCGGCCCCTATCTGGCGCAGCTGGCCGCCAACCTCGAGCAGTTCACCGGTGCCGTCGGCGCACGCCTGGCCCACAGCGCGCTCGACCTGATCGCGACGGTCTTCTCCCAGGAGCTCGGGCTGGACGATGCCGCCGATCCGCACCGCGCCCTGATGCAGCGCATCCGCACCCACATCGACGGCAACCTCGCCGCCGAGCTGACCCCGGCATCCATCGCGGCCGCGCACTTCATCTCCACCCGGCACCTGCACGGGCTGTTCCAGGAGCAGGGCACCACGGTCTCGACCTGGATCCGGTCGCGGCGACTGGAGCAGTGCCGACGCGACTTGACCGACCCGCTGCTCGCCGACCGGCCGGTCGCCGCGATCGCGGCCGGATGGGGGTTCGCCGACCCCGCGCACTTCAGCCGCACGTTCAAGGCGGAATACGGCGTCGCGCCCAGCGAGTTCCGGGCGTCGCTGGCCACGTGATCCCTGCGTCGGCAGATGGAGTTCACCGACACCGAGCTGGTCAACCGCGCGCTGCGCGACTGAACCTGGGGGCAGGCCGGCTCCACCCGCCGGAGCCCTCAGCGGGGCGGGCGCAGGCCCACAACGCCGATGACCGCGATCGCGGCGGTGATCACGGCGAGCACGCCGAAGCCGGCGGCGAGGGATGCCGCGGTCCCGACGGCGCCGACGAGCAGAGGTCCGCCCGCGTCGCCCACTTCGCGGCCGAAACCAGCGCGAGCACAGCGACCGGCGCGGCGCTGAGCACGGCATCGAGGCCGAGCCGTGTGCCCAGCAGTGGAAGGGAGCCCACCGCGACCCCGAGCATCCCGGTCGTCGCCGCAAGCACCAGCACCGGCACGACGAACCCGCGCTCGGTGGTCTGGCGCGCGAGGTCAGCCAGCGTGTAGCGCGGGCGCGGCAGCACGGGTGGGGCCGGCAGCGCCAGCGCGATCCACACCGCGGCGCGAGCACGCGCGAGGGCGCCTCCGATCGGGCTCTGCCGAGTCCCGTCACCAGACCGTTCTACCGCATCAGCGCCGCGGCGCTCACGGCCCGTCAGTGGGCGCGCTGCCGCTGCGTTCGGTGTGACGCGCATGATGTCGTGCCCGATGCAGTCGGTACTCGCGCAGGGTGAGCGCGACGATGAACACGTCGAACACCGTGATCCCCAGCATCCCCCACGTGAAGTGCACGATCATGTCGTAGATCTGGTAACCGATGAACACGACGAGAAATCCGATCAGCCACGGGTACGCCCAGAGCCGATCGCGCAGCACCGCGACCACGAGCACGACTTTCACCGCCCCGTGCAGCAGCAGATAGATCGCGCCGAACAGCGCGGCCGACACGTCGAGGGATGCCGCGAACCGCACGAGTGCGTTCGCGATGAGGTCGTGGGGATCCTCTGAGAGCTCGTGCTGCGTGAGCACCTGGACGATCTGCGAGATCTGCGACGGGGTCAGCACGAGGAACAGGACGCCGCCGATCAGTTCGAGCACGCCGTCCAGGCCCTTCAGGATCAGCCCGATCCAGAAGAGGCGGTCGAGCAGCCACTGCCGTCGCGCGCGCGACATCCTCATGCAGCGCAGGTTACCGCCGATGTCGATGGGGCCTGTGGGAACGACCCGGCCGCGCGGGCGTCACACGCCGGCGTGCTCGAACGCGAGGGTGGGCACGTCGCCTCCCACGCCTCGGGCTGCCGCGGTATCGGCCGCATCGGCGGTGATCGCGGCCGCGCCGGCGCCGCCGACGATGATCGCTGTCGTCGTCATGTTCTTCCTCGCTCAGCCGTTGATGATCTGCGGGACGGCGACCGACTTCAGGCCCTCGACGCCGAACTCCAGTCCGTAGCCGGAGCCCTTGACGCCGCCGAACGGGATCATCGGGTGGACGCCGCCGTGCGAGTTGATCCAGACAGTGCCGGCCTGCACGCGTGCGGCGACCTCGCGTGCCTGTTCGCGGTCACCCCACACCGAGGCGCCCAGCCCCACGTTCAGGCGGTTCGCGCTGGCGACGGCATCCTCGACGTCGGAGTAGCGGATGATCGGCAGCGCCGGCCCGAACTGCTCCTCATCGACGAGCGCGTCACCGTCCTTGACATCGGCCACCAGCGTGATCGGGTAGAACAGCTCGCCGAGCTCGGTGGCCGGGGCGCCGCCGGTGACGATGCGTCCGCCGTTCGCCCTCGCGTCCTCGACGAGACGGCTGACGATGTCGAACTGCTGCCGATTCTGCAGCGGGCCCAGCACGTTGGCCTCGTCGAGCCCGTCACCCATCGGGGTCTGCTCGGCGATGCCCTTGAGCGCGTCCACGACGTCGTCGTAGATCGAGTCATGCACGTACAGGCGCTTCAGCGCCGCGCAGGTCTGCCCGGTGTTGATGAACGCACCCCAGAACAGGTCCTGCGCGATCGCCTGCGGGTCGGTGCCGGGCAGGACGATTCCGGCGTCGTTGCCGCCGAGCTCGAGCGTGAGCCGGGCGAGGTTCCCGGCCGAGCTCTCGATGATCTTGCGGCCGGTCGCGGTCGACCCGGTGAACATGACTTTGTCGATGTCGGGGTGGGCGGCCAGCCGGGCCCCGACCTCGCGGCCGCCCGAGATCGCGATCAGGACATCGGCGGGCAGCACCTCGTTCATCACCGCGACCATCGCGAGCACGCTCAGCGGCGTGTACTCGCTGGGCTTGATCACGACCGTGTTGCCCATGCGCAGCGAGGGCGCGATCTGCCAGATCGCGATCATCATCGGCCAGTTCCACGGACCGATCGCCCCGACCACGCCGATCGCGCGGTAATGCAGCTCGGCGTGCGTCTCGCCGTCGTCCACGATCACCTCGGGCTCGAGGACCGTGGATGCCGCGGTGCGCAGCCACGCGGAGCACGCGCCGACCTCGAACCGGGCGTTGGGACCGTTCAGCGGCTTGCCCTGCTCCCGCGACAGGATGCGGGCGAGCGGCTCGGCGTTCGCATCGATCGCGTCCGCGACCTTGAGCAGCAGCGCGCTGCGCTGCGCGTGCCCGAGCGCCTCCCAGCCGGGCTGCGCGGCCTTGGCGCGTGCGATCGCGTCGTCCAGGTCGGCGACCGACAGCTCCGGCGCCCGCCCGATGATCTCCCGGGTCGCAGCATCCGGGATCTCGCGACCCTGACCCGCGGGGGCCTGGACCCGGTTCAGCAGCGCGGTCTCTTCCGGCGTGAGCTCAGACATCGGTGTCTCCTTCGTCAAGTCGATGGGGCGCGGCATCCGACCGCGCTCTGCTCCCATTGTCGGCCGCCGCGAAGCACGGAGGGTTGACTGCCAGTGCAGAGGTCTCGTCTGCCCGCGTAGGGCCGTGCTGCACGCCGGGCGGGCGGTGGTCCTCCCCGGCATCCCGTCGCGGCCGCGCTCGCGGATCCGGCCACCGGCACTAGAATCGGGATGTCGGGCGGCCCGCGCCGCCGGTGCTCGGAAAAGGGGCACGCAGCCACCGCGATGACCGCGGCGCGCGAGACACATACGGCATCCGCATCCGTCCCTGTCTCGAAAGGCTTCGCCATGCCCTCCGTCTCCGCCCACGTCGCCACCACCCTCGCCACGCACATCGAGCACGTGTTCGGGGTGATGGGCAACGGCAACGCGTACTTCCTCGACGCCCTGGTGCGGGGCACCGGCGCCACCTACACCGCCATGCGCCACGAGGCCGGCGGCGTGGTCGCCGCCGACGCGCACTTCCGCGCCTCCGGGCGCATCGCCGCGGCCACGGCCACCTACGGCGCCGGCTTCACCAACACGCTGACCGCCCTGGCCGAGGCCGTGCAGGCGCACATCCCGCTCATCCTCGTGGTCGGCGACGAGCCCACCAGCGGGCCGCGCCCGTGGGACGTGGACCAGATCGCAATGGCCTCGGCGGTCGGCGCGCGCACCTACACCGTGGGACGAGCGGATGCCGCGGCCACGACGGTCATCGCGATCGAGCATGCGCTGGCCTACCGGGTGCCGACGGTCCTGGCGATCCCCTACGACGTCGCGGCGCTCGAGGCCGGCCCGGTCCCGGATGCGCCCGCTCCGGTCCTGCCCGCGCCGCTCGCGCCGACCGCGTTCGGCCGGGCCGAGATCGCCGAACTGGCGCAGGAGCTCGCAGGAGCGGAGCGTCCGTTCCTGCTCGCCGGCCGCGGAGCCTGGCTGTCCGGGGCGAGCGGGCCGCTGGGCGCGCTGGCCGACCGCACCGGTGCGGTCACGGCCTCGACCGCACTGGGCCGTGGCGTCTTCCCCGACGCCCGCTATGACCTGGGGGTGGCGGGCGGGTTCGGCGCAGAAGGGGCCATGGCGCTCGTGCACGATGCGGATGTCGCGGTCGTGTTCGGCGCCTCGCTGAACCAGTTCACGATGCGCTTCGGCGAGCTGTTCGCCCCCGGCACGCGCGTGGTGCAGGTGGATGTCGCGCCCGCGGCCACGCACGCGCACGTGGGCGGCTTCATCCGCGGCGACGCGGCGGCCGTGGCATCCGCCCTCGTCGCCGAGCTCGACTCGATCGGGGCCGTGCCGCGCGGCTGGCGCGAGCAGATCGATCTGCCGGCGCTGACCGCCCGCGAGCAGGGCGAGGAGTACGCCGCCGACGGCCGGCTCGACCCGCGGGCGGTCGCCGTGCGCATCGGGGCGCTGCTGCCGGAGGATCGCGTCGTCGTCTCGGACGGCGGCCACTTCATCGGCTGGGCGAACATGTACTGGCCGGTCGCCTCCCCCGACCGAATGCTCATGGTGGGCACGGCGTTCCAGTCGATCGGCCTCGGCTTCCCGTCGGTGCCCGGCGCCGCGCTCGCGCAGCCCGACGCGACCATCGTGCTGACCACGGGCGACGGCGGCGGGCTGATGGCGATCGCCGATCTGGAGAGCGCCGTGCGCACCGCCGGCGGCCGTGGTCTGGCGGTGGTGTGGAACGACGGCGCCTACGGTGCCGAAGTGAACCTCTACGGGCTGAAGGGGCTGGCCACCGCGCCGATGCTGATCCCCGACGTCGACTTCGCCGGACTCGCCGCAGCGGTCGGCGCCGAGGGCGTCGTGGTCCACACGCTGCGCGACCTCGACCGGCTCGCCGCGTGGGCCGCGCAGCCGGCCGCAGAACGCCCGTTCCTGCTGCTGGACTGCCGCATCTCGTCGAGCGTGATCGCGCCGTACCAGCGGGAGATCATCCGCGTGAACTCCTGACCGCGGCGAACCGCGTGCGATCGAGAGTCGGGTTCACGATCGGACCGCTCACGCCATCCGGTAGTCGGGCACGGTCCGGTCGGTCGCGAACCGCTCCGTCATCCACATCATGGTGCCCAGCATCGCGCGGTTCGTGAAGGTCCTGTTCCGGCGTCGGATCGCACGATCTGACCCGGGCGCGAGGAAGCGCCCGGCGTTTCCGCTGCGCGCGACCTTCGTCAGCGGCCGCATGCGCCGGTCGTACGCCGCGAACGCGGCGGCATGGTCGCCGCGGGCCGCCGTCAGCTCGCCCGCCAGGATGTACGCGCCGACCAGGGCCAGCCCGGTGCCGAAGCCGCCGAGCGTGTTGGCGTAGCCGGCGTCGCCCACCAGCGCCACGCGTCCCCGCGTGAACGAGTGCATCCGGGTGCGCGTGAGCGCATCCAGATAGAAGTCGGATGCCTCGACCGCCGCCGCGATCATCTCCGGCACGCGCCAGCCGACCCCCTCGAATGCGGCACGCAGCAGACGGCGCTGGGCGTCGACATCCCGCCGGTCGTAGTCGCCGGGATCCGCCGCGAAGACGAACAGGCTGGGGGCCTTCTGCCCACCGGCCAGCGCCAGGCGGCCCGGTCGGCTGTACCCGTATGCGACGGCGCGACCGTCCGGCAGGGACGTCTCCAGCCCGGACAGATCGACCGCGCCGCCCGCGACCGCGTACACATAGCCCAGCGGGTGCACATGATCCGACTCGGGGCCGAAGGCGGCGCGGCGCACTGCCGAGTGCACGCCGTCCGCGCCGATCACCAGATCGAACCGCGCGGCGGGGCGTCCCGCGAATCCGACCTCGACGCCCGACGTGCTCTCGGTCAGGGCCGTGATCTCGTCGCCGAACACGTAGTTCGCGTCCGCCGCGCTGCGCAGGTGCAGGATGCCGGCGAGGTCGCCGCGCAGGATCTCCAGATCCCCGCCGATGAACTCGCCCGGGATCACCGCCTGGACCCGATCGCTCTCGTCGACGATGCGCCAATCGGTCCGACTGGTCTGCTGTGCGCGGATGTCGTCGTACACGCCCATCCGCTCCAGCACGGTGCGATGCGTGCGCCCCTTGAAGTCCACCGCCTGGCCGCCGGGCCGGATGCTCGACGCCTTCTCCACCACCGTCACGTCGCACCCGTTGCGGCCGAGCCAGCCGGCCAGTGCCGCGCCGGCGATGCCGGCCCCCGAGATCAGGATCCTCATGATGTGCTCTCCCAAAATTAATTGCGTCTCCCAGACACAATACTTATCGCGTACGCTAGACGCAATTATTTTCTCGAGGAGAGCCGATGAGCACACCGGATGCCGCGCCCCTCGTCGCGCTGCTGTGGGGATCGGACCCGCGCCCCCGCCGTGGACCCAAGCCGCGACTGTCGGTGCCGACGATCGCAGATGCCGCGATCGCGATCGCCGACGAAGGCGGTCTGGATGCCGTCACCATGCAGGTCGTCGCCGACCGGCTGGACGCCGCGAAGATGGCGCTGTATCGCTACGTCCCGGGGCGCACCGAGCTCGACGCGATCATGCTCGACCGCGCCCTCGACGGGGCGCCGGACCCGATCGAGGGGCCATCGTGGCGCGCCCGTCTGGCCGCGTGGGGCACCCAGCTGCACGACCGGATGGCACCGCACCCGTGGGCGGTCGAGTTGGCCCAGCGTCCCCATCCCCCCGGCCCGTCCGAGCTGGCCTGGTACGAGGCCGGCTTGGCGGCGATGACGAAGCTGCCGCTGGCCGGTGCCGAGAAGCTCGACGTGCTCGTGCTCCTGGTCGGCCACGTGCTCGGCCTGGTGCGGCAGGAACGCGCCCGGCCCGCGCCCGAGCAGGAGCTGGCCGACACCATCGGCAGCATCCCGGACGACCGCGCGGCCGCGTACCCGCTCACCCTGGCCGCGTTCGCCGACGCGGGCGCGCGCCGCGACGACGCGCTGCGCTTCGGGATCGACCGCATCCTGGACGGCGTGGCCGCCCTCACCGCCGGTCGCTGAGGGTTTCGTGCATTCTGCGCGGGGTCGACTCCCGGTCCGCGCCCGTCCCGAAGTGGGACAATGACACCCGCACCCGTATCCGCCCCCTCGAATCCGCACCCGCACCCGCGAAGAAGCAGGAGCACCGATGGCCCGCAGCAGCCGCCTGTCCACCAGCATCCTGCGCACCCAGGTGGCGATGCTGGTGGCGGCCCTGCTCGTGGGCTTCGCCCTGTCGCTGTGGCAGGCGCACGAGATGCTCGTGCACCAGTTCGAGCAGCGCGCCCTCGCGATCGCCAACACGGTGACGGTCGAGCCGGGGATCGCCGACGCCGTGCTGGCGCACGATCCCCAGGGCGTCGTGCAGACCCGCGCCGAGGCGGCGCGGCGATCCACCGGGGCGCTGTTCGTCGTCGTCACCGACGACCAGGGCGTGCGCTACTCGCATCCGGTGCCCGACCGCATCGGGCAGCGGGTGTCCACCGACCCGAGCTCGGCGCTGTCGGGCAAGACCGCCGTCAATGTCGAGCGCGGGACCCTCGGCCTGTCGGCGCGCGCCAAGGTGCCGCTGCGTGCCGAGTCCGGCCGGATCGTCGGCGAGGTCTCGGTGGGCATCGACGCCGAAGAGATCGAATCCGGCCTGTGGCGCTGGATGCCCTCGATCGCCCTGTACTCGGGCATCGCGCTGGCCGTCGGGGTGCTCGGCTCGTTCCTGCTGGCCCGCCGCCTGAAGCGCCAGACGTTCGGGCTTGAACTCAGCGAGATCGCCACCCTGCTGCAGGAGCGCGAAGCCATGCTGCACGGCGTCGCCGAGGGCGTGATCGGCCTGGACCCCGACGACCGGGTGGCACTCATCAACGACGAGGCGCGTCGGCTGCTGAGCATCCCGCGCGCCGAACTCGGGATGCGCGTGGGCGACGTCGTCCCAGCCGGGCGGGTCCGCGACATCCTCAGCGGCGACGTGACCGGTGCCGACCTCGTGCTGCTCACCGACGAGCACGTCCTGGTGCTGAACCGGATGCCGGTGCACCTGCAGGGCCGCGACCTCGGCCATGTGATCACCGTGTCGGACCGCACCGAGCAGGAGGGCCTGCTGCGCGAGCTGGACAACGTGCGCGGCCTCACCGATGCGCTCCGCGCCCAGCAGCACGAGTACGCGAACCGGATGCATGCGCTGTCCGGGATGCTGGAGCTCGGCAGCGTCGCCGAGGCGACCGCCTACGTGGCCGAGCTCTCGGCGACCGCCTCGGACCTGGCCGCGCGCCTGCAGCAGCAGATCGCCAGCCCGCAGCTGGTCGGCCTGCTGGTCGCCAAGTCGGTGGTGGCGGCCGAACGCGGAGTGACGCTCACGCTGTCCGATCGGTCCGAGCTGGGCACGGCCGAGGCCGACCCGCGGGTGCTGCTGACGGTGCTCGGAAACCTCGTCGACAACGCCATCGACGCCGCCGTCGCCGGCCCCCAGCCCGGGCGGATCGAGGTGGAGATCCTGGCGGACGGCGACCGGGTGCGGGTGCAGGTCAGCGACAGCGGGCCGGGAATCGCACCGGATGCCGCAGCCCGCCTGTTCGACGACGGATTCACCACGAAGCCGAACGCCGGCGAGCGGCGCCGCGGGCTCGGCCTCGCGCTCGTGCACCGGGTGGTCGTCCAGCACGGCGGCCGGATCGACGTCTCGGAGGGACCCGGCGCCGTCTTCACCGTCGAGGTGCCGCGGCGCACCGCACCGCAGACCGCGGCGGTGCTGCGGTGACCGAGGACCTGCCCGCCGTGCGCACACTGATCGTCGACGACGACTTCCGGGTGGCGGACCTGCACGCGCAATTCGTCGCGAAGGTGCCGGGGTTCACGGTGAGCGGGATCGCCCACACCGCCGCCGAAGCGCTCGAGCAGGTGCGCGCGGACCGTCCCGACCTGATGCTGCTGGACCTGTACCTGCCCGACCAGTCGGGGCTGGAGATCATGCGCCGACTCGGCGAGGCGCCGACGCAGCCGGGGGTGATCGTCATCACCGCCGCGCGCGATCTCGCGCACATCCGGGCCGCGATCACCCAGGGCGCGGTGCACTACCTGGTCAAGCCGTTCCGGTTCGCCACGCTCGCCGAGCGCCTGAACGCGTTCCGCGACCTGCACTTCCGGCTCGCAGAGCTGGATTCGGACAGCGGCGAGGCCGATCAGCAAGAGGTCGACGGCCTGTTCCAGCTCATGCGCACCGGCAGCATCACCACCCCTCCCAAGGGGCAGTCAGCCGAGACGCTGCGGCTGGTGCGCGCCGCGGTGCGGCACGCCGACCACGACGTCTCGGCGGCCGACGTCGCCGAGGCGATCGGGGTCAGCCGGCCGACCGCCCAGCGCTACCTGTCGGCACTGGCGCAGCAGGGGCTGGTCGAGCTGCGCCTGCGGTACGGGGCGACGGGCCGGCCCGAGCACCGCTACCGCGAGGTGCGCGGCAGCTGAGCCGGCCGCCTCACACCGCGACCAGGTTCTGCGCGAAGAACGCCGCCAGCTCGTCGGTCGCGGTCAGCGGCAGCACCGCCGCGACGTACTGATCGGGCCGGACGACGACCACGACGCCGTCGCGCGACAGCCCGCGCTCGGCGAAGATGTCGATGCCGTCGCCGGCGGCGAACACGCGCTCCCAGTTCATCAGCTGCAGCGATCCGCAGCGGGGGCGGAACACGTCGGGCGCCGCCACGACATCCACCGCGTCGAAGTGCTGCTGGTAGACGACCTTGACGTCGAACACCGCGTCCTCGTCCCCCCCGGCCGGTGTGTACTGCACGATCGGCGAATCGGGTGAGGTCCGCATCCACTCCGCCCAGTCGGCGAGGGCGGATGCCTCGCCCTGACCGGGACGGTCGGCGAACGCGTAGATCCGCCAGCGTCCGTCGGCCTGATGCTGATGCCCGATGTGCGTGACGTTGCCGTCGCACACCTGCACCGCCTCGGCGGACTTGAACCGCTTGCCGATCGGGTAGCCGGTGGCCAGCTCCTGATGCGTCGCGTCGCCGGTGATGATCGACGGCGAGTACTGGGTCATGAAGCCGGACGGGAACTCGCTGGTGGCCAGATAGAAGTCGGCGAGCTCCTGCGGGTCGGAGATCTCCTCGGGCTTGCGCGCCATCAGCGAGGACCACTGCCGGTCGAAGTCGATGAGCTCCTGGGCGACCGGCTGACGCTCGGCCGAGTACGTGGACAGCAGCTCCTCGGGACTGCGGCCGGTGAGCACGAGCCCGAGCTTCCAGCCCAGGTTGAACCCATCCTGCATCGAGACGTTCATGCCCTGCCCCGCCTTGGCCGAGTGCGTGTGACAGGCGTCCCCCATGAGGAACACGCGCGGGGCGCGGTCCGAGCCGACCTCGACGTCGTCGAACTTGTCGGTGACCCGGTGCCCGACCTCGTACACGCTGTACCAGCCGGCCTGCTTCACCTCGATCGTGTACGGGTGCAGGATCTCGTTGGCCTTGGCGACGGTCTTCTCCAGCGGCGTCTGCCGCACGTGGTGGTGGTCGCCCTCGGGCACCTCGCCCAGGTCGACGTAGACCCGGCACAGGTATCCGCCCTCGCGCGGGATGTGCAGGATGTTGCCGGCCTCGGAGTTGATCGCGCACTTGGTGCGCCAGTCCGGGAAGTCGGTCTCCACCGTGACATCCATCACCCCCCACGCATGCGCGGCGAACGCCCCCACGTGCTTGCGCCCGATGGCCTCGCGCACCTGGCTGCGGGCGCCGTCGGCGCCCCCGACGTACTTGGCCCGGATGGTGCGCTCCTGCCCCTCGCGCGCCCCCGCGACGTAGCGGACCCGCACCTCGACCGGGTACTCGCCCTCGTCGTGCACGGTCAGGCCGACGAACTCGATGCCGAAGTCGGGGGTGATCCGGCCGGGGCCGCGCACCGCAGCCTCGGCGAAGTAGTCGAGCACCCGGGCCTGGTTGACGATCAGGTGCGGGAACTCGCTGATGTCCTGCGCGTAGTCGGCCTGGCGCGTGGTGCGGATGATGTTCTCGGGATGCTCCGGGTCGGGGGTCCAGTAGTTCATCCACGCGATGTTGTACGCCTCGGCGACGATGTGCGGCGCGAAGCCGAACGCCTGGAACGTCTCCACGCTGCGGGGCTGGATGCCGTCGGCCTGGCCGAGGGCGAGCCGGCCCGGCCGGCGCTCGATCATGCGCGTGGTGATCTCGGGGAACTGCGACATCTGGGCGGCCAGGAGCATCCCCGCCGGGCCCGAGCCGACGATGAGCACGTCGACCTCATCGGGGAGTTCGGTCGGGCGGTCGATCCCGGTTCCGGCCGCGGGCAGGACGCGGGGCTCACCGGACACGTAACCGTTGTGATGGAACTGCATGGATTCTCCTCGGCATCGAGGGTGTCGCTTCTCACGGCATTGTTCTATATTGGAACGCGACACTCTACTATTGAACAGAATCGTATACGACAGGCGGCCGACGATCAAGGCCCGCGAGCGGAGGACTGTGACCGAGACGAGCGATGCGCCCGCCAGCCAGACGCTGAGCCGCGGCATCCGGATCCTCGAGATCCTCAGCGATGCCGCCGAGCCGCTCGCGATCGACGAGGTCTCCCGGCGCCTCGGCGTGCACCGCTCGGTGGCCTACCGGCTCGTGCGCACGCTCGAGCACCACGGCCTCACCGGCCGCACCGACGGCGGGCGGATCGAGCTCGGCGCGCGTCTGGCCGCACTGGCCGCCGGCGTCGCGCGGGATCTGCAGTCCGAGGCCCTGCCCGAGCTGACCGCGGTCGCGAACGACGTGGGGCTCACCTGCTTTCTGGTGGTGCTCGACCGCGACGAGTGCGTGACCCTGGTGAGCGTCGAGCCGCGGCATGCCGGCGCGTCGGTGGCGCAGCGGCCGGGCTCGCGGCATCCCCTCGGCATCGGCGCCCCCGGACGCGCCGTGCTCAGCCTGCTCCCCCGGTCGCAGTGGCCCGCCACGATCTCGGCGCAGATCGAGGAGCAGCTGCGCGCGGCTGAGCCGCACGGGTTCATGGTCAGCCACGACGAGGTCATCCCCCACCTGCACGCCGTGGCCGTCCCCCTGCCGCTGCGCGGGCGCGCCCCGGCCGCGATCGCGGTGGTGTCGCTGGGCGACCAGCGTCGGGCCGGCGAGCTCGCCGCGCGCCTGCAGCGGGCCGCCGACGTGATCCGCGCCTCGATCGGCGGCTGACCCGGGCGGGCGGCGCGGGCCTGGGTTCGGAGCGGGGGCGGCCCGGGTCGGGGCGGGGATGCCGCGGTCAGGCCGTGCGGAACTCGTCGATCAGGCCGCGCGCGGTCGTGATGCCCGACTCGATCGCGCCGTCGACGACCACGCCGTTCCAGCCCTTCGCCCAGTCGGCGCCGGCGAAGCGCAGGCGCGTATCGGTGCCGCGGAACAGGCTCCACCCCTCGAGGAACTGCCCCGACCGCGGCGTCGCCCACGTCTGCCCGGTCCATCGGTCGCCGCCCCAGTCGTGACTGGTGGCCTCGATCACCTCGAGGTCGGGACGCCAGCGGCTGACGATCTCCTGGATCTGGTCGCGGTCATCCCAGTCGATCTTCGTGCGGTCCGGACCGAACCCGACCAAGATCGTCGTGTCGTCGTCGAGGAAGTACTCGCTGCGCGCCATCGCGATCGGGTGGCCGGTCGGCGCGGTCGCGATGAACGAGTGATGCCCGCGGATCTTGATCCAGATCTTGAATCCCGTGCAGTTCCAGCCCGCATCGATGACCTCCTGCGCCTTCGCCGGAAGCGCGGGCGTGAACGAGAGGTTCGAGAGCGCTCCGAGCGGTGCCGTCAGGATCACAGCATCCGCTCGCTCGATGCCGCCGTCGGCCAGCGTGACCTGCGCGCCCTGCGCGTCGTGGGCGATCGCCGCGACGGGAGTGTTCAGCCGGATGTCGGTGTGCAGGTCGGCGGCGATGGACTCGTAGATCCCGCGCATGCCGTTCGTGAGCTTGTAGCGCAGCGTCTGGTCGTCGAGCAGGGGCAGCCGGTGGTCACTGAGGGACGCCCAGTGCTTGGCCATCAGCGGCGACCCGCTGGAGCCGTACCCGTTGTAGCCGGCGTTCCAGTAGGCATCGGCGAGGTCGATCTCCTCCTGGGTGAAGGTGCCGTCGCGCAGGGCATCCAGGACGCCGCCCTGGTCGGCCGCGCGGAAGCGGGCGATCAGGTCGTCGTCGCCGGAGTCGAGGATGTGCAGGGGCTCGTGCGGGTACGGGAAGAACTCGCGCGACCCCTCGAAGATCCGCTCCTGCGGCCGGCTGAGCTTGGCATCCATCTCGGATTCCGGCCCGGAATGCACGTCGCCGGCCGTGAGCCAGTACGCCTGCTCGTGGTACGGGCTGGGGTAGATCGACTGGCCGTAGCGGGTGATCTCGGTCCAGACGAAGGGCTGGAACCAGTGCACCCAGGTGGCGCCCATCTCCAGGGCGTGCCCCATCCGCTCGTCGGTCCAGGCGCGTCCTCCGATGCGGTCGCGCGCCTCCAGGACGGTCACCCGGATGCCGGCGCCCTCGAGTTCGCGCGCGGCGACGAGGCCGGAGAAGCCGGCGCCGACGACGATGACGTGGCGTGTGGACAGGTCGGTGCTCATGCGTTCCGCCTTCGGTCGCTGTGGTCTCCGCCGTCCTCGGCGGTGCCCACACTGTATGACTATCCAAATGGATAGTCAACCCGCCCTCCCCGCGCCTCCCCGTCCCCCGCCGAGGTTGTCCTCCGTCCCGCGAGATTGTCCTCCGTCCCGCGAGGTTGTCCTCCGTCCCGCGAGATTGTCCTCGAAGTTCGGAGAACAATCTCGGCGAACAGAGCACAACCTCGACGCACCGACGACAACCTCGGCGAACAAAGCACAACCTCGACGCACCGAAGACAACCTCGGCGAACAAAGCACAACCTCGGCGGACCGAGGACAACCTCGGCGGAGGGCGGGTCAGGCGGGGGATGCCGCGGCCCGGACGAGCGCGCGGATGCGGTCGAGCACCGGCCCGACGTCCTCCGGGAGCACGACCTGGCGGAACACGAGCCCGTCCAGGGCGAACCAGATCGCGTCGATCAGCGCCTCGTCGCGCACCCCGATCCGCCGCAGCGCAGCCGCATTCGCGTCGCGATACGCGGCGTAGTAGCGCTGCGCGTGCGGCCGCAGCTCGGGCCGGCGCCGCGCCTCCAACAGCAGCTCGTACTGGAACGCCTGCATATCGCCGTCCCGCTGCGCGAGCGTCTCGATCCCGGCGGCGAAGGCCGCGGCATCCGTCACTTCGTCGAACATGCTCGACGCGCGCAGACTCTCGGTCACCGCGTAGTCGAGGGATGCCGCGATGAGCTGGTCGCGGGTGCCGAAATGGTGCCGGACCAGGCCGTGCGACACCCCCGCCTCCGCCGCCACGGCCCGATAGGTCAGCGACCGCAGCCCGCCCTGCGCCACGACCGCGATGGTCGCGCGCAGCAGCGCCAGCCGGCCGGGGGTCGCACTCTCGCTCACACCGGCAGACTACCCAGGCCGCAGCATCCACCCGGCACCGTCGCGGCCGTCAGTTCGCGCGATAGTCGGTGCGCGCCTCCACCGTGAGCGGCGCCGGCTGCACGGTCGCGCGGATCTTGACCTGCACGTGCTCCTCGACCTGCGCCTTCGACGACACCGGGTCCTCGCCCCAGACCACCTCGACCTCGGTGCCCGGCTCGGCGAACTCCGACTCGACGACGGCCAGCGACAGCATCCGCCGCTCGTTCGCCGAGTATCCGGTCCACGTCGACAGTCCGACCAGGCGCCCGTCGACCTCGACCCGGTCGAAGTGGAACGTGTCGTACAGCGCCATCGGCAGGTTGAAGAACTTCGCCCCCACGCCGTCCTGGAACATCGACGCGAACGCCGCACCGGTGTCCTCGCCGTTCCACACCAGCGTGACCTTGCGGCGGGTGTCGGTCCTGCCCTCGGCGACCATGCGCTCCAGCGCCTCGCGCCCGATGAAGTCGTGGTCGAACTTGACGATCTTGCCGTAGCCGAGCTCGAACGGCGTGACGTAGTAGTCCTCGATGTTCTCGGAGTAGAAGCTGCCGCCCAGCGGTGCGGTCCGCTCGTACCCGCGGGCCTTGTCTGTGAGCCAGCGCCGATAGTCCGCCAGGCTGTCGTCGGTGTAGATCGCCGGCAGCGGCCGCGGGAGCCACCCGGACTCCAGGGCATTCGTGTGATACGCACGGCCGCCGACCGGCGTGAGTCCGGTCGTCTCCCCCGCCTTCATGAGCGCGGCGCGCACCACCGCGTTGTCTTCCCACGGCCCCCACAGCTCGAGGCCGGGCTCGCCGGCCATTCCGTGGCGCAACGCGCGCACCGGCTTGCCGGCGATCGTGAGCGTGGTCATGTGAAAGAACTTCAGCTGCGGCGGCTCGCCGCCGATCGCCTCGCGGATGACCTCCATCGCCCCGGGGCCCTGGATCTCGTACCGATACAGCACCGGGTCGCCGTCACGATAGCCCGAGTGGTCATCCCGCCAGACCTCGACGTCGTAGCCTCCGGTCTCGGCGTGGTAGTGCATCCAGTTGATCGACGGCGGGATGCCGACGGCCTGGTACTCGTCGTCGCTGAGGTGGAACAGGATGTTGTCGCCGATGACGTGACCGTCGGGGCTGACCGCCACGAACTGCTTCGCCACATCGACGGGGAAGTTCGCGACGCTGTTGACCGCGAGGTCGCTGATCAGCTTGAGCGCATCCGGCCCCTTGATGTTCAGATCGGACATATGGTGCGACTGGTCGTAGAGCACTGCGGTGCGCTGCCACGCGCGCTGCTCATCGCGCCAGTTCGTGAACTCGGGCACCACCCGGGGCACGATCGACGGCGGGGTCTGCGACTCCCACAGCAGCTTCTGCGGGCTGCCGGCCTCGGCGATGGCGTCTTCGAGATTGTCTGACATGGCGTTTTCTCCCGTCGTTCGGTTCGGCATCATCGCCGCCCCTCCAGTGTGGGCGACGAGCTTGACATGCAAAAGCGGTTTGTGTCTGGGTGAAACCCAAGCAGAATCTACGTATGGATGCTCCAGACCTTCCGGACTTCACCCTCCGACAGCTGTCGTACCTCACCGCGGCGGCGGATGCCGGCACCATCGCCGCGGCGGCTGCACAGCTGCACATCACGGCGTCCGCCGTCTCGGATGCGATCACCGAGCTGGAACGGGTGATGGGGACGCGCCTGTGCGTACGGCGGCGTGCGCACGGCCTCACCCTGACCAGCGCGGGCGCGCATGCCGTGGCACAGGCGCGGCCCCTGCTGGCCGCGGCGCGGGAGCTCACGACGTCGCTGCGCAGCAGCGGCGGCGAACTGGTGGGCCCGATCACGATCGGCTGCTACCCGACGCTGGCCCCGACCGTCCTGCCGCCGCTGCTGCACGACTTCGGCGAGGCGCATCCGCGCGTGCAGCTGCACATCTTCGAGGCCACCCAGGATCAGATGGAGGGCCGGATCGAGTCCGGCGAGGTGGATGTCGCGTTCGTCTACGACACGCTCGTTCCGGGGATGCCGCGGCGAGAGCAGCTGTTCGCCCTAGCTGCGCACGTGCTCGTCGCCGGATCCGACCCGCTCGCGGAGGCCGCCGCGGTCCGGCTCGAGGACGTCGCGGACCGCGACCTGATCCTCCTCGATGCGCCGCCGTCCAGCGCCCACACGCTGTCGCTGTTCGCCGCGCGCGGGCTGGTCCCCCGCATCCGGCACCGCACCAGCAGCTATGAGGTCGTGCGCACCCTCGTCGGACGCGGGCTGGGCTACGGCATCCTCGTCCAGCGCCCCGCGAACCCGGCGAGCTACGAAGGCTACCCGGTGGTCATGAAGCAGATCGATCCGCCGGTGGCGCCGGTGGGCATCGACGTGATCTGGTCGGCGCAGACCGAGCCGCCGGAGCGGGTGCGGGCGCTGATCGCGTTCGCCCGCTCGATCCGGTGGACGGATGCGGCATCCCCCCACGGCAGCGGCGAGACACGGGAATCCCGTCGAGACCGATGACGATGTCGTCGGTCTCGACGGGAATCCCCGGTCTCGGCAATCTGAGCGCTGCGAGCCCAGCGCTGCAAGCCCAGCGCTGCGCGCGCGCGCGAGAGAGCGCGCCGCGCGCTCAGGCCTGCTTCATGCCGTAGAGCTGACCGCGGGCCTGCTGATCCTCGTGCTCCGGGTCGAGCGGGATGCCGGTGCGGTCGCGCAGCAGCAGCGTCGCGAGGAACGCGATCACGACCACGCCCGCGAGGTACCAGGTGATCCACGTCGTCGACCCTGTCGCCTGGAAGATCGCCTGTGCGATCAGCGGCGAGAACGCACCGCCCAGCACTGCACCGATCGCGTACGAGATCGACACGCCCGAGAAGCGGATCGAGGCCGGGAACAGCTCCGAGTACAGCGCCGCCTGTGGGCCGTAGGTGAACCCCAGTCCCACGGTGAGGATGACCAGCGCGATCAGCATCGACCAGATGGTGCCGACGTTGACCAGGGGGAACAGCACGGCGATGCCGATGAGCATGCAGACCCAGCCGATGATGTACATGTTGCGGCGGCCGATCTTGTCGGAGAGCCATCCACCGAGCCAGGTGAACACGAGCCAGGTCACGCCCGACAGGGCGACGACCCAGAACACGGGGCCGGCGTCGAGGCCGATCGGCCCCTTCGGGTCGGTGGCGTAATGCTGCACATATCCGCCCGTGGTCATGTAGCCGACGGCGTTGTTGCCGGCGAACACGAGCGCGGCGACGATCACCAGCAGCAGGTGGTGGCGCAGCAGCTTCACGATGGGCATCCGCGTCTCGGCCTTGCGCTCGGCGATCTCCTCGAACACCGGGCTCTCCTCGACGCGGCGTCGCACCCAGTAGCCCACGCCGATCAGCACGATCGACAGCAGGAACGGGATGCGCCAGCCCCACTGGCCGAACGGAGTGTCGGCCAGCGCGATGTCGGAGCCGGCCGGCACGCCCGGGAAGATCGCCTCGACGACCGCGAGAACCATCGATGCCAGGAGCAGGCCGATCGGCACCCCGATCTGCGGTGACGCGCCGAACAGACCGCGCTTCTTCTTCGGGGCGTGCTCGACGGCCATGAGCACCGCGCCGCCCCACTCGCCGCCGGCCGAGATGCCCTGCACGACGCGCAGGAAGATCAGCAGGATCGGCCCCCAGACGCCGATGACCGCCGTCGTGGGCAGGACGCCGACCAGGGTGGTGGCCGCACCCATCAGCAGCAGGGTGATCACGAGCATCGGACGACGTCCGATCTTGTCGCCGTAGTGACCGGCGAGGAAGGCGCCCAGCGGACGGAACAGGAAGCTCACGCCGACGCTGAAGAACGACACGATCTGCGCGAAGTCCTCGCCCATCGGCTCGAAGAACAGGGCCGCGAACACGGTGGCCGCGGCGAACGCGTAGATGAAGAAGTCGTACCACTCGACGGTGGTTCCGATGACCGTGGCGAACACGACCCGCCGGCGATCCTTGGGCGACGCGATGGTGCCGGTCGGGGTGAGGATGTCCTCGTCCGGGCCGTCCGCTGCCGGTGTACTCATGTGTCGACTCCTCTGTCTGTGGTGACTGCGCTGTCCCCGGCCCGAGGCTAGTGCCATTCCGGGAGAACCGGAACGCTTGCCGGATTCCGATTGATCATATACGATTTCAGATACAACACAAGGGCGAGGGGGCTCATGAGCACTGACAGCACATCGACGACGGATGCCGCCGACCCGCGCTTCGCGGGGCTTCCCGGTCGCCCGGGCAAGATCATCGCCGTGCATCTGAGCTATGCCTCGCGTGCCGACCAGCGCGGCCGGCGCCCGGCATCCCCGTCGTACTTCTTCAAGCCGTCCAGCTCGGTCGCCGCCTCCGGCGCGAGCATCGAGCGGCCCGCGGGCACCGAGCTGCTCGCATTCGAGGGCGAGATCGCCGTGGTGATCGGCACGGCCGCCCGCCGGGTCCCGCTCGAGACCGCATGGGACCACGTCGGCTGGGTCACCGCCGCGAACGACTTCGGCGTGTACGACCTGCGCGCGAACGACAAGGGGTCCAACGTCCGCTCCAAAGGCGGCGACGGCTACACGCCGATCGGCGCGCACCTGATCGACGCCCGCACCGTCGACCCCGCGGCCCTGCGGCTGCGCACCTGGGTGAACGGCGCACTCGTGCAGGACGACACCTCGGCCGGTCTGATCTTCCCGCTCGCGCAGTTCGTCGCCGACCTGTCGCAGCACTTCACCCTCGAGCCGGGCGACGTCATCCTCACCGGAACGCCGGCCGGCTCCTCCGTCGTCGTCCCCGGGGATGTCGTCGAGGTCGAGCTCGACGCGCCCACCGCCCCCGGCGCACCGACCTCGGGCCGCCTGCTGACCACCGTGGTCCAGGGCGCCGACGGCTTCGACGCCGCGATCGGCTCGCTGCCCGCGGTCGACGACGCGCAGCGGGCGGATGCCTGGGGCACGCGCGCCGCCGCGGGACTGGCCGACCCGCAGCCGGCGCTGAGCGCGCAGCTGCGCGCCAAGCTCGAGCGCGCCCCCGTCGCCGGCCTGTCGGCGCAGCTGCGCAAGCGCGGCCTGAACAACGTCGCCATCGACGGCCTGGTCCCGATGCACCCCGACGCCAAGCTGATCGGCACCGCCAAGACCCTGCGGTTCGTGCCCAACCGCGAAGACCTGTTCCGCGCGCACGGCGGCGGCTACAACCCGCAGAAGCAGGCGTTCGACGCCGTAGGCCCGGGCGAGGTCATCGTGATCGAGGCGCGCGGCGACGCGGGCGCCGGCACGCTCGGCGACATCCTCGCGATCCGCGCGCACGCCGCCGGCGCGGCCGGCATCGTCACCGACGGCGCGGTGCGCGATTACGACGCGGTCGCGGCCGTCGGCATCCCGGTCTTCTCGCAGGGTTCGCACCCGGCGGTGCTCGGACGCAAGCACGTCGCCTGGGACCACGACCTCACCGTCGCCTGCGGCGGCGCCACCGTACAGCCCGGCGACGTCATCGTCGGCGACAGCGACGGCGTGATCGTCATCCCGACGGCCATGGTCGAAGAGGTCGTGGACGCCGCCCTCGCCCAGGAGGACGAGGACGGCTGGGTTGCCGCGCAGGTCGCGGCCGGACACCGCATCGACGGGCTGTTCCCGATGAACGCGCAGTGGCGTGCTCGGTACGAGGCCGAGCACGCGCGGGAGGACCGATGAGCAGCACCGTCGCCGCCGCGCTGAGCAAATCCGAGCAGGCCTACGCGTTCATCCACGAACGCATCACGCAGCACCGGTACACACCCGGCTACCGGCTGGTGCTCGGCACCATCGCCGACGAGCTGGGGATGAGCGTCGTGCCGGTGCGGGAGGCGATCCGACGTCTGGAGGCCGAGGGCATGGTCACGTTCGAGCGGAACGTCGGCGCCCGGGTCTCGGTGGTCGATGAGAGCGAGTACGTCTTCACGATGCAGACCCTCGGCCTCGTCGAGGGGTCGGCGATCTCGCTGGCCGCGCCGCGGATCACGCCGGAGCAGCTCGCGCAGGCCCGCGCGGTGAACGAGCGGATGCGGCTGCTGCTGGACCACTTCGACCCGCACGAGTTCACCCGCCTGAACCAGCGGTTCCACACCATCCTGTTCGAGCAGTGCCCGAATCCGCACATCCTGGACCTCGTGCACCGGGGCTGGCGGCGCCTGCCGGGAGTGCGCGACTCGACCTTCGCGATCGTCCCCGACCGCGCCGCGCACTCGGTCGCCGAGCACGAGCAGCTCCTGCGGCTGATCGAGGACGGCGCCGACGCGCTGCAGATCGAACTGGCCGCGCGCAACCACCGCTGGCGGACGCTGGACGCGTTCCTGCTCGCCCGCCACCACGACTCCCCTTCCCCGAACTCCCCGATGGAGGAATCATGACCGACACCGCCCCCGCCCTCGATCGGCGCCACGTTCCCGCCGACCTGCCCCCGCGCATCCAGCACTACATCGACGGCGCCTTCGTCGACTCGCTGGACGGCGACACGTTCGACGTGCTCGAACCGGTCTCCAACGAGGTGTACGTGCAGGCCGCAGCCGGCAAGAAGGCCGACATCGACCGGGCCGTCGCCGCCGCCACGCGCGCGTTCACCGAGGGCCCGTGGCCGCGGATGCTGCCGCGCGAGCGCTCCCGGGTGCTGCACCGGATCGCCGACATCGTCGAGTCCCGCGACGCGCGGCTGGCCGAGCTGGAGAGCTTCGACTCGGGCCTGCCGATCACGCAGGCGCTCGGGCAGGCCCGCCGCGCGGCGGAGAACTTCCGCTTCTTCGCCGACCTGATCGTCGCCCAGGCCGATGACACCTTCAAGGTGCCCGGCCGGCAGATCAACTACGTCAACCGCAAGCCGATCGGCGTGGCCGGACTGATCACGCCGTGGAACACGCCGTTCATGCTCGAGTCGTGGAAGCTGGGCCCGGCCCTGGCCACCGGCAACACCGTCGTGCTCAAGCCGGCCGAGTTCACCCCGCTGTCGGCGTCGCTGTGGGCGGGCATCTTCGAAGAGGCCGGCCTGCCGCAGGGCGTGTTCAACCTGGTCAACGGACTCGGCGAGGACGCCGGCGACGCGCTGGTGAAGCATCCCGACGTCCCGCTCATCTCGTTCACCGGCGAGAGCAGCACCGGTCAGCTGATCTTCGGGAACGCCGCGCCGTTCCTGAAGGGCCTGTCGATGGAGCTGGGCGGCAAGTCGCCGGCCGTCGTGTTCGCCGACGCCGACCTGGACGCCGCCATCGACGCCACCATCTTCGGCGTCTTCTCGCTGAACGGCGAGCGCTGCACGGCCGGCTCGCGGATCCTCGTCGAGCGGTCGATCTACGACGAGTTCGTGCAGCGCTACGCCGCCCAGGCGCAGCGGGTCAAGGTCGGCTACCCGCACGACCCCGACACCGAGGTGGGGGCGCTGGTGCACCCCGAGCACTACGCGAAGGTGATGAGCTACGTCGAGCTCGGCAAGACCGAGGGGCGCCTGGTCGCCGGCGGCGGCCAGCCGAAGGACTTCGCCTTCGGCAACTTCATCGCCCCGACCGTGTTCGCCGACGTCTCCCCCGACGCGCGGATCTTCCAGGAGGAGATCTTCGGGCCGGTCGTGGCGATCACCCCCTTCGACTCCGACGAGGAGGCGCTCGCCCTGGCCAACAACACGAAGTACGGCCTGGCCGCGTACGTCTGGACGAACGACCTGAAGCGCGCGCACAACTTCGCCCAGTCCGTCGAGGCGGGCATGGTCTGGCTGAACTCGAACAACGTGCGCGATCTGCGCACCCCGTTCGGCGGGGTCAAGGCCTCGGGCCTCGGCCACGAGGGCGGCTACCGCTCGATCGACTTCTACACCGACCAGCAGGCCGTGCACATCACGCTCGGCGCGGTGCACAACCCGACCTTCGGCAAGCAGGACCACTTCGCCGAGGTCGACCTGGACGACCCGGACCCCCGCTGAACCCCCATCCCCACCCCACAGGTCGCTGAGCGAGCGCAGCGAGACGAAGCGCCCGGGCCCTTCGTCTCATCGCTTCGCTCCTCGCTCCTCGCTCAGGGACCTGAGATCACACGCAAGGACGCTGACATGACCGACCGCAAAGACATGACGATGACCTCCTCGGGCTTCTACGTATCCCAGGAGGCGCCGATCGTGACCGCCAACCCGGTGCCGACCCCGACCGCACCGGCCCCCGACATCCTGCGCTGCGCGTACATGGAGCTCGTGGTCACCGATCTGAAGCGCTCACGCGACTTCTACGTCGACGTGCTGGGGCTGACCGTGACCGAAGAGGACGAGACCACCGTCTACCTGCGCTCGCTCGAGGAGTTCATCCACCACAACCTGGTGCTGCGCCAGGGGCCGGTGGCCGCGGTCGCCGCCTTCAGCTACCGGGTGCGCGCCGCCGAAGACCTCGACCGCGCCGTGGCCTTCTTCACCGAGCTCGGATGCCGCGTCGAGCGCCGCGCCGAGGGGTATGTCAAGGGCATCGGCGACTCGGTGCGCGTCACCGACCCGCTCGGCTTCCCGTACGAGTTCTTCCACGACGTGGAGCACGTGGAGCGCCTCGCCTGGCGCTACGACCTGTACACCCCGGGGTCGCTGGTGCGGCTGGACCACTTCAACCAGGTCACCCCCGACGTCCCGCGCGCGACGCGGTACATGCAGGACCTCGGGTTCCGCGTGACCGAGGACATCCAGGACGAGCAGGGCACCGTCTACGCCGCGTGGATGCGGCGCAAGCCCACCGTGCACGACACCGCGATGACCGGCGGCGACGGGCCGCGCATGCACCACATCGCGTTCTCGACGCACGAGAAGCACAACATCCTCGCGATCTGCGACAAGCTCGGCGCGCTGCGGCAGTCGGACTGCATCGAGCGCGGCCCCGGCCGCCACGGCGTCTCGAACGCGTTCTACCTGTACCTGCGCGACCCGGACGGGCACCGGGTGGAGATCTACACCCAGGACTACTACACCGGCGACCCCGACAACCCGGTGGTCACCTGGGACGTGCACGACAACCAGCGCCGCGACTGGTGGGGCAACCCCGTCGTCCCCTCCTGGTACACGGATGCCTCGCTCGTCCTGGATCTGGACGGCACCCCGCAGCCGGTGGTGGCGCGCACCGAGGCGACCGAGCTGGAGGCGACCATCGGCGCCGACGGCTTCTCGTACACGCGCTCCGCGGACGAGGGCGAGATGCCGGAGTGGAAGCAGGGCGAGTACAAGCTCGGCCACCAGCTGTAGGTCGTCACCGGCCCTTCGTCTCGTCGCTGCGCTCCTCGCTCAGGGACCTGCGCGAACACCGGTCCCTGAGCGAGCGAACTCGCTTCCCCAGGTCCCTGAGCGAGCGGACTCGCTTCCCCAGGTCCCTGAGCGAGCGGACGCGCGCTTTACAGGTCCCTGAGCGAGCGGACGCGCGCTCTACAGGTCCCTGAGCGAGCGAAGCGAGACGAAGGGCCGGTAACCTCGAACAGCCGAAGAAGGAGAACAGGATGCTGGACCCCGACACCATCGCGCAGATCGCCGACGAGCTGGCCGAGGCCGACCGTGCCAAGACCGTCATCCCCCGGATCACCGCACGGTATCCGGACGCCACGATCGAGGACTCGTACGCGATCCAGGGCGTGTGGCGCGACAAGAACCTGGCGGCAGGTCGGCGCCTGGTGGGGCGGAAGATCGGCCTCACCTCCAAGGCGATGCAGGCGGCCACCGGGATCACCGAGCCGGACTACGGCGTGATGTTCGACGACACGGTGTGGCAGAACGGCGCGGTCATCCCGTTCGACGACTTCTCGAACGTGCGGATCGAGGTCGAGCTGGCATTCGTGCTGAGCCGCCCGCTGGAGGGGCCGGACTGCTCGCTGTTCGACGTGCTGCGGGCCACCGAGTACGTGACCCCGGCGCTGGAGGTGCTCAACTCGCACATCGAGCTGGAGGGGCGCACGATCGTCGACACGATCAGCGACAACGCCGCCTACGGCGGGATGGTGCTCGGCGGCATCCCGATGCGCCCCGACCAGATCGACCTGCGCTGGGTGGCCGCGATGCTGTATCGCAACGAGACGATCGAAGAGACCGGCGTGGCCGCCGGCGTCCTGAACCACCCGGCCACCGGCGTGGCGTGGCTCGCCAACAAGTTCCACCAGCACGGCGCACGGCTGGAGGCCGGCGAGATCATCCTGGCGGGGTCGTTCACCCGGCCGATGTGGGTGCATCGCGGCGACAGCGTGCTGTGCGACTACGGACCGATGGGAACCATCACATGTCGCTTCGCCTGACCTCGACCTTCCGCGACCGGCTGGCCGCGGCATCCCGCCCCCTCATCGGCATGTGGGCCTGCACGGGCAGCCCGGTGCTGGCCGAGGTGGATGCCGGCTCGGGCCTGGACTGGCTGCTGATCGACATGGAGCACGGGCCCAACTCGCTTCAGTCGGTGCTGGTGCAGCTGCAGGTGGTGGCGGCGTATCCGATCGCGCCGCTGGTGCGCGTGCCCGCCAACGACACGGTCGCGATCAAGCAGGTGCTCGACCTCGGCGCCCAGAACATCATCGTGCCGATGGTCGCATCGGCCGACGAGGCCCGCGCCGCGGTCGCGGCCACCCGCTATCCGCCCGCGGGCGTGCGCGGGGTCGGCTCGGCGCTGGCCCGATCGGCCCGGTGGAACCGGGTCGACGGCTACCTCGGCGATGGTGCGAGGCACGTGTCGCTGACGGTGCAGATCGAGAACGGCGCGGGGGTGGATGCCGCGGCCGAGATCGCGGCGGTCGACGGCGTCGACCAGGTCTTCGTGGGTCCGTCGGATCTGGCCGCCTCGCTCGGCCGGCTCGGGCAGCAGACGCACCCGGAGGTGGTGGATGCCGTGCACCGCACGTTCGCGGCGGTGCGGGCCGCGGGCAAGAAGGTCGGCGTGAACGCGTTCGACCCGGCCGCCGCGCAGGCCTACATCGACCGGGGCGCCGACTTCGTCGCCGTCGGCGCCGACGTGGCGATGCTCGCCCGCGCCTCCGAGGCGCTGGCGGCCCGGTTCCTTCCGGCCGCCGACCGCGCCGAGCGCGCCTCGTACTGACCCGAGGCGGCCGGTCGTGGCATCCTGAATCCATGAAGAAGTGGGTCGTGCGGTTCTGCTCGCTGCTGGTGTTCAACATCGTCGTGCTGCTGGTCATCGGCTGGCTGACGCCCGCGCACGTCGGATGGGCGGCGTTGTGGGCCGGCATCGTGATGACGGCGCTGGTGATCTGGGTCAAGCCCCTCGTCACGAAGTGGTTCCGCTCGATGGCGGCGCGGTCGGCCGCAGAGCGCACGAAGCTCGGCGAGAAGCTGGTGCAGGGCCTGCTGGCGGTGGCGGTCGCGTTCCTGGTCTGGATCGCGACGGTACTGCTGTCCGGCGTCCAGATCAGCGGATGGGTGTGGGGGTACGTGCTGCCGCCGATCATCCTGCTGATCGGCTGGTGGATCTACGACCTGATCGACGACAAGGTCGAGGCCCAGGCATCCGCTCTCTATGACAAGGCCGGTGGCGGGCGCTCGGCCGGCGCGGATGCGGCGGGGTCGACGCCGTCGGAGGCCGAGCAGCTCGGACGGGATGAACTGGCCGGCGGTCCCGGCGACGGCCTGACCCCGGAGCAGCGCAGGATGCTCGACGATCTCGGCAAGGACTGATCCGCCGGCGCGGTGTCGATGACCAGGTGTCGATGACCAGGTGTCGATCGGCGGCGTGCTGTCGATCTGGGGCGTGCTCGTTCGTCATCATCACGTCAACACCCCTGAGGAAGGACGGATCATGCGTTACACCCTTCTCCTGCAGTACCCCGAGATGACCGCCGCCGAGCTGGGCGCCGAGGCGCTCGCCGACGGCATGCGGGCCTTCGCCGCCTACGCCGAAGCGCTGGACGCGGCCGGTGTGCTGCGCAGCGCCGAGGTGCTGCATCCCTCGTCGATGACCACGACGGTGCGGCGGCGCGACGGCGAGCTCCTCGTCCAGGACGGGCCGTTCGCCGACACCAAGGAGCAGCTCGGCGGCACGTTCGTGATCGAGGTCGATGACCTCGACGCCGCGATCGACTGGGCCGGAAAGGCACCGGCGGCACCGTGGGGCGCGGTGGAGATCCGTCCCACCGCGACCCGCTTCGTGGACGGCGCATGGTCGGGCACGACACCCGTGCAGTGAACCGGGCCGCCGAGGCGCGGGCGGTCGCCGAGCGCACCGCCCGCGCCTCGTACGGCCGACTCGTCGCGCTGCTGGCCGCCGGCACAAGAGATCTGGCGCTCGCCGAGGACAGTCTCGCCGACGCCTTCGAGCGGGCGCTGCGCACATGGCCCGCCACCGGCGTGCCGGACAATCCGGAAGGATGGCTGCTCTCCGTGGCCCGCAACCGAAGCCGCGATGCGCTCGGGTCCGCCGCACATCGCACCAGCATCCCACTGGACGACGCCGTCGCGTCGGTCCTGCGGGACGGGACCGACGTGGCGGGCATGGTCGAGCGCACCGAGGCCATCCCGGACCGGCGGCTGGAGCTGCTGTTCGCCTGCGCGCATCCGGCCATCGCCCCCGACATCCGCACCCCGCTGATGCTGCAGGTGGTGCTGGGATTCGACGCCGCGCAGGTCGCCGGTGCGTTCGGCGTGGAGCCCGCGACCATGTCCCAGCGCCTGGTGCGGGCCAAACGCAAGATCCGGGACAGCGGCATCCCGTTCTCCGTGCCCAGCCGCACCGATATGCCCGCCCGCACCGACGCCGTGCTCGAGGCGATCTACGGAGCGTATGCCATCGACTGGCTCGATCAGGGCGAGCGGATCCGTGAGTCCATCGCCGACGAGGCGCGCTGGCTCGCGGTGCTGACCGCGACGCTGCTGGACACGGATGCCGAGGCCTGGGGGCTCGCCGCATTGCTGACCCTCGCCCAGTCGCGGGCGCCCGCGCGGGTCGGCGACCCCTGGCCGCCGTTGGACGAGCAGGACACGACGCTGTGGTCGCCGGAGCTGATCTCGGAGGGCGAAGCGCTCCTGCGGCGGGCCGCCGCGCTGAGTCGGCCGCTCGGACGGTTCCAGCTCGAGGCGGCCATCCAGTCGGTGCACTGCGACCGCGCCCGCACGGGTGTGCTCGACCGGGCGACGCTGGTCTCGCTGTACCGGGGCCTGGTCACCGTGGCTCCGACCGCCGGGGCCCGCGCCGCGCTGTCCGCGGCCCTCGCCGCCGGCGGCGAGTGACGCGTCGTCGTCCCGGGAGGCGGGTCGCGGCACTGTCCGGCGCCGTATTCTCCCCGGCGATCAGGGACAGTCAGCCCCGATCGGGACGGCCACTTCATACGGCTCACTGCCCGCCGGTGTCACGGCCAGCGTGACGCAGCCGAGGCCGGGAACGAGGACGACCGAAGGGTAGGCGCCGATCGCGTCGCAGGCCGGTTGGCCAGCCAGGTCCGTGATCCGGACGGCTGACGGCCGTTCAGATCGCAGGAAGGCCTCGCAGTCCCGGGCACGTCGCACGGCGTGTCGCCGGGTCTGTGCCAGATCTTCCTGCGATCCGAACGGCGGGCGCGGCCGGGCAGCGGAGAAGTCTCAGGCGGACCGCTCGGCCGCCTCGACCACGTTGGTCATCAGCAGCGCGACGGTCATCGGCCCGACCCCGCCGGGGTTCGGCGAGAGGAAGCCGGCCACCTCGGCCACGGCCGGGTCGACGTCGCCGAACACGGTCGACTTGCCGGTGTCCGGGTCGGTCTCGCGGGTGACGCCGACGTCGAGCACCGCGGCGCCGGGCTTGACATCCTCGGCCCGCACGATGTGCTTGACCCCGGCGGCGGCCACGATCACATCCGCCTGACGCAGGTACGACGGCAGGTCGACCGTGCCGGTGTGGGTCAGCGTCACCGTCGCGTTGATCTCACGGCGCGTCAGCAGCAGCCCGATCGACCGGCCGATCGTCACGCCGCGGCCGACGACGACCACGTGCTTGCCCTTCAGGTCGTAGTCATTGCGCAGCAGCAGCTCGATCACGCCGCGCGGCGTGCACGGCAGGGGCGTGGAGATCGGGCCGTTCACATTGAGCACCAGCCGACCGAGGTTCGTCGGATGCAGGCCATCGGCATCCTTCGCCGGATCGATCCGCTCCAGGATCGCGTCCGTGTCCAGGTGCCCCGGCAGCGGCAGCTGCACGATGTAGCCGTGGCAGGCGGGGTCGGCGTTGAGCCGGTCGATCTCGGCCTCGACGTCGGTCTGGGTGGCATCGGCGGGCAGCTCGACCTGGATGGAGTTCATCCCGATCGCCTCGGACTGCCGGTGCTTCATCCCCACGTACAGCTGCGAGCCCGGGTCGGCCCCGACCAGCACCGTCGCGATCCCGGGGGTGATGCCGCGGGCCTTGAGCGCGGCGACGCGCTCGGTCAGCTCCGCCTTGATCTCCGCCGCTGCGGCCTTGCCGTCCAGCTTCTGCGCTGTCATCGATCTTCTCCTCGTCGATCTCGTGTGGTCCCGGTGAGAAACGCCGGCTCGGTTCAGAAACGCTGCAATGCGCCGTTTCTCAGCCGGAGTGTCGTTTCTCGCCGTCAGTCCCGGGTGTCACCGCGGCCGCAAGGGCCAGGCGGATACCTATGTTGATAGTGATATTACGGGGCGGATGCTGTGGACGCCAGGCCCGGCCTACTGCTGCAGGTCGGGATACAGCGGGAACGCCGCGGCCAGCGCCGCGACGCGGCCGCGCAGCGCGGCGACGTCGGGATTCGGCAGCAGCGCCTGGGCGATCACGTCGGCGACCTCAGTGAACTCGACGTCGCCGAACCCGCGGGTGGCCAGCGCCGGTGTGCCGATGCGCAGACCCGATGTCACCATCGGCGGGCGCGGGTCGTTCGGGACCGCGTTGCGGTTCACCGTGATGTGGATGTCGTGCAGCAGGTCCTCGGCCTGCTTGCCGTCGATCTGCGCCTCGCGCAGGTCGACGAGCACCAGGTGCACGTCGGTCCCGCCCGATCGCACGGCGATCCCGGCGGCCGCGACATCCGGCTGCGACAGTCGGTCGGCGATGATCCGCGCGCCCGACAGCACGCGCTGCTGGCGCTCGGCGAACTCGGGACTCGCCGCGAGCTTGAAGGCCGTGGCCTTCGCGGCGATCACGTGCATGAGCGGGCCGCCCTGCTGGCCGGGGAACACGGCCGTGTCGATCTTCTTCGCCAGGGCGGCGTCGTTGGTCAGGATGAACCCCGATCGGGGGCCGCCGATCGTCTTGTGCACGGTGGACGAGACCACGTGCGCGTGCGGGACGGGCGAGGGGTGCAGGCCGGCGGCGACCAGACCGGCGAAGTGCGCCATGTCGACCCACAGGATCGCCCCGACCTCGTCGGCGATCGCCCGGAACGCGGCGAAGTCCAGCTGCCGCGGGTAGGCCGACCAGCCCGCGATGATCACCTTCGGCTTGTGCTCGATGGCCAGACGCCGCACCTCATCCATGTCGATGAGCGAGGTCTCGGGGTCCACCCCATAGGCGACGATGTCGTAGAGCCGGCCGGAGAAGTTGATCTTCATGCCGTGCGTGAGGTGGCCGCCCTGGTCCAGCGACAGGCCGAGCAGGGTGTCGCCGGGGCGGGCGATGGCATGCAGCACGGCGGCGTTGGCGGTCGCGCCCGAGTGCGGCTGGACGTTCGCGTAGGCCGCGCCGAACAGGTCCTTGGCGCGCTGGATCGCCAGCTCCTCGGCGACGTCCACCACTTCGCAGCCGCCATAGTAGCGCCGCCCGGGGTATCCCTCGGCGTACTTGTTGGTCAGCACCGAGCCCTGCGACTGCAGCACCGAGACGGGCACGAAGTTCTCGGATGCGATCATCTCGAGGTACGAGCGCTGGCGGTCGAGCTCGCGGTCCAGCACTTCGGCGATTTCGGGGTCGACCTCGGCGAGCGGGGCGTTGAAATAGCGATCGGTCATAGCAGTCTCCTCGACTCGGCAGTCACCGGAACAGCACGGAATTGAGTTCCACATCGGCCCAGGCGTGCGGTCGAATGCCGGTCGGTCGCTCCCCGGTGGTTGCCCACCTCAACGCCAGTTGCGACATCCCGAGCATAACGGATGTCGCGGTCGGCACGCGTGCCTTGTCGGCGCAATCGGCATTTGTTAGTGTTCCTTACATGACTGCCCTGGTGCGCATGACAGCCCTGGTGCCGATTCCGGCCGCGCAGACGACGGATGCCGCGGCCGACCCGTTCGTCCTGACCGACGCCACTCGCCTGGTGGCGGTGCCCGCCACTCGCGGGACGGCCGAGCTCGCGGCCTCGGCGCTCGCACCACATGTCGGCCGCACGCTCGAGATCGTCGCGGACCGCGACACCCGCCGCGGTGACATCGTCCTGGCGCAGCTCGCCCAGGGAGCGCCCGAGACATACACCCTCATCGTCGACGCCGACGGCGTGCGCATCACGGGCGGCGATGAGGCCGGGCTGTTCTACGGCGTGCAGACGCTGGTCCAGCTGCTCGCGACGTCCGCCGCGACATCCGCGCAGGCATCCACGGCGACGTCTCCCACGGCATCCACCGCGACATCCGCCGCAGCATTCGCGCAGGCATTTACCGCAGCATCCACCGGCACGTCCGTCACGATCCCGGCCACCCGGATCGAGGATGCGCCCCGGTACGCGTACCGCGGCGTGATGCTGGACGTGGCCCGTCATTTCTTCCCCGTCGAGGTGGTGTGCGGCTACATCGACCGCGCCGCCGCCCTGAAGTTCAACGCGCTGCACCTGCACCTCACCGACGACCAGGGCTGGCGGATCCAGGTGCCGTCCCGGCCGGAGCTGACCGAGCGCGCGTCCGGCTCGGCGGCGAGCGGCGACCCCGGCGGCTTCTACACGACCGAGGACTATGCCCGGATCGTCGCGCATGCGGCCGCGCGCCACATGGTCGTCGTGCCCGAGATCGACGGCCCGAGCCACACACATGCCATCGGCCTGGCCCACCCCGAGCTGATGGAGCCGGTCGTGATCACCGACCAGGTCACCGAGGTGGTGGACGCGTTCGGGGGCGGCATCCCCATCCAGGGAGAGCCCTACACCGGCTTCGCCGTCGGATTCTCGTCGCTGAAGACCCGCTCCGAGCAGACGTATGCGCTGCTCGCGGACGTCTGCCGCGACCTGGCGGCGATGACCCCGGGGCCGTACCTGCACGTGGGCGGAGACGAGGCCCTCGGCACCAGCGACGCGGACTTCGCCGAATACATGCGGCGGGTCACGGCGATCGCCGCCGACCTCGGCAAGACCCCGATCGCCTGGCACGAGGCGGGCGCAGCGGCGGGACTGGCCCCCGGCACGATCGGCCAGTACTGGGGATACGTCTCCCCCACCGACGGCATGGACGACAAGGCGCGCGCGTTCCCCGCCGGTGGCGGACGGGTGATCCTCTCCCCCGCCGACGCGGTCTACCTGGACATGAAGTACGACGCCGACAGCCCGCTCGGCCTGACCTGGGCGAACGGCCCGACCAGCGTGCGGCGGGCATACGACTGGGAGCCGACCGCGGTGATCGCGGGGCTGGCAGACAGCGACATCCTCGGGGTCGAGGCACCGCTGTGGACCGAGACGCTCCGCACCGCCGCCCACCTCGACGCCCAGGCGTTCCCGCGCATCGCGGCGGCCGCCGAGATCGCGTGGTCGCCGGCCGCTGCCCCGGAGCGCGCATGGGCGTCCTTCCGGGAGCGGGTGGGGATGCTGGGGCCGCTGTGGACGGCTGCGGGGATCGGGTTCTTCGCCTCGCCCGAGATCGAGTGGTCGGCGTCCCGGTGAGCGTGGACCGCGTCATCCACTCCGCTCGTCTGATCGACGAGGGGCAGATCACGGACGACGCGTGGGTCGCGATCCGCGACGGACGGGTTGCCGGATGCGGCACCGGCGACGGCTGGCGCGACCTCGCGCCGCACGAGGCCGACGACGCGGGCGGCGGATGGCTGACCCCGGGCTTCGTCGACATCCATGGGCACGGCGGCGGCGGGGCGGCGTTCGACGACGGACCGGCCGCGATCGCGACCGCGCGTGCCGTGCACCGTGCGCACGGCACGACCCGTGCGGTCATCTCGCTGGTGACCGCGTCGATCGAGGCGATGGCCGAGCGGGCGGCCATGGTGGCCCGATTGGCGGCCGAGGACTCGACGATCCTCGGCTCACACCTGGAGGGTCCGTTCCTGGATGTCGGGCACAAGGGCGCGCACACCCCGTCGCTGCTGCAGGCGCCGGATGCGGCATCCCTCGACCGTCTGCTGGATGCGGGCGTCGGCACGATCCGGCAGCTCACGCTGGCACCGGAGCTGGCCGGTGGCATGGCCGCCATCGGGCGCCTGCGGGCGGCGGGGGTGGCGGTCGCGATCGGGCACACGGACGCCGACGAGACGACCGCGGCGGCCGCGTTCGACGCCGGGGCGACGATCCTCACGCACGCGTTCAACACCATGCGCGGCATCCATCACCGCGCCCCCGGACCCGTGGTGGCCGCGCTGAACGACGAGCGGGTGACGCTGGAGGTGATCGCCGACGGGACGCACGTGCACCCGGACGTGATCCGCCTGCTGACCGCGCGCGCGCCGGGGCGCGTGGCCCTGATCACCGACGCGATGGCGGCGGCCGGCGCCGCCGACGGGCACTACACGCTCGGCGGGCTGACCGTCTCGGTCGTCGGCGGGCGGGCCCGGCTGGCCGGCGACGGCGCGATCGCCGGGTCCACGCTCACGCAGGATGCCGCGGTCCGGCTCATGGTGCAGGAGTGCGGGATGCCGCTGCCCGACGCCGTGGCCGCGGCCACGATCGTGCCGGCCCGCGCGATCGGCGTGTCGGACCGGTTCGGGTCGCTGCGGCCGGAATCGGCCGCCGACGCGGTGCTGCTCGACGACGGCCTGGGCGTGCGGCGCGTGTGGGTGGACGGCCGGCCGGTCTGACGCGGCCCGGGCGGGCCTGACGCGGGGCCCGGGCGGGCCTGACGCGGGCCGGGCGGGCCTGACGCGGGCCGGGCGGGCGGGGCCCGGGCGACGCGCGCCCCGGCTGGTGGAGCGGCCCTGGGCGTGACGGGCCCGGCGGTGACGCGCCTCGGGATCGTACGATCTGGCCGACTGAACATCATCCTGGGCCGAAATTGATGTGCACTCGGCCAGATCGTACGATTTCGACGAAGGTGTGGAGGGGGTGGGCGGGGCCCGCGCTCCCGCCCCCAGGGGCGCGCGGACCCCGACCCTGCCGGGCACCGAGGCGCCCGGCACCTGGCTCCGTTCCCCAGCCGGACACAGGCCGAGGGGTGAAAGCGCCGCCCCCGGCGCCATCACCCCTCGTCGGCTGCCTTCGAGGAGCAGCCCCGCTCGTCCTCCGCCCCCCGGTGGAGAACAAGCCGTCACTTCATGAGACGGACGGATGCCGGATTCATGACGCGACTCCCGGAGAAATCTCGACGAACCTCCGAAACCTCTGGTAAAGCGTGAAAAAGCCCTCCCCCGGATGGCGCGCGAGGGGCGCCCCCAACAGAATGGGAGACGCGCCGACCGCCCGAGCCGGTGCAGCATGCTCCGTCTTTCTGGGGGGACGATGAGAGGTCGACGCGCCGCGGACGCCGCACGCGCCCTGCCGGAGACGGCGGATGCCGACCTGGTCGAGCTGTCCCGCCTCGGCGACGGCGACGCCTTCGCCGAACTGTGGCGCCGACACCATGTGTCCGGCCTGGCGGTCGCCCGCTCGGTGACCTCGTCGCTGGATCCGGAAGACCTCGTCCAGGAGGCGTTCACCCGGATCTTCCGCACCGTCCAGCGCGGCGGCGGGCCCACCGGCTCATTCCGCGCCTACCTGTTCGCCAGCATCCGCAACACCGCCGCCGGCTGGGGCCGCGCCCGGCACGAGACCCCGTTCGACGAACTGGACGAGTTCGCCGATCCGGCGACCGGCGACGAGGCCGCGAACGATGCCCTCGATCGCGGGCTCACCCATCAGGCGTTCCGCAGCCTGCCGACTCGGTGGCAGGAAGTGCTCTGGTACGCCGAGATCGAGCAGATGAAGCCGGCCGAGATCGCGCCGCTGCTCGGGATGAAGGCCAACGCCGTCGCCCAGCTGGCCGTCCGCGCCCGCGGCGGGCTGCGCGAGGCGTGGGTGCAGGCGCACCTGCGGTCGGCGGCGGAGGGCTCGGACTGCCAGTGGACGATCGCCCGCCTCGGCGCGTACGCCCGCGGGACGCTCGGCACCCGCGATCGCGGCAAGGTCGACGCGCACCTGCACGACTGCGCGCGGTGCGCGATCGTGGCCGCCGAGGCGAAGGAGGTCTCGCACCGGCTCGCCCTCGTGCTGCTGCCGTTGACACTGGGCGCCGGAGCCACCGGCTACGCGGCCTGGCTGCAGCTGGGCTCGCCGGTGGCCGCCGTCGCCGCGATGCCGTCGGCCGTCGTCAAGGGTGCCGTGATCGCCGGCGGAGCCGCCGGGTCCGGAGCCGGGTCCGGAGCCGGGTCCAGCACCGCCGGGTCCGGGGCAGGCGGTGGCGCGGTATCGGGCTCCGGCGCGACGTCGGGCGCTGCCGGTATCGGCGCGGGAGCGATCGCGGGACTGGCCGCCGCCGGCGTCCTGGTGGCTGCGGCCGTCGCCGTGGGCGCGATCCTCGTGCCGCGCGTGCTCTTCCCGCAGCCCGGGGAGCAGCCGGCTGCAGCAGAGGCGATCGATCCGGCCGCGGCATCCGACACCGCCGCCGAGACGCCGGATGCCGCGACTCGCGTGCCCGCATCGACCGAGAGTGCGCCGGTCAGCGGGACGGAGCAGGTCCGCCCTCCGGCATCCGCGCCGGCGCCCGCTGACCAGCCGATCGCTCCGCCCGCACCGCGCGAACCCTCCCCGGCCGCGACGGATTCGTCGTCCACCGCGAGCCCCACGCCGACACCGCGCCCCACGCCGACACCCACCCCCACCCCGACTCCGACACCCACCCCCACGCCGACACCGACCCCGACCCCGACTCCGACTCCGACCCCGACTCCGACGCCCACTCCCACCCCTGGCCTCCCGGATGGCGTCCCCGTGGTCGGGCAGATCACGCGCAGCAGCGACGTCCAGTCGACCCCGCGCCTGTACACGCTGATCGTCCCGCTGACCGGCGTGACCGGGTCCACCGTGCGTGCGACGCTCGACAACGGGGTTACGAAGGATGTCGTCCTCGTCGGCGGATCCGGGACCATCACTGTGACCTCCGAGACGAGCTTCGACACCTCCGCGCCGTTCGCCGGCGTCACGCTGACGCTGCGCTACGCCGCCGGCGACGAGACCGGCGAGCCGCTTCCACTCGACCTCGGCGCCGAATGGGACGCCGCCCCGGACACCAGCACTGTCCCCGACGCCGGCACCGCCCCCACCGGCGCCGCACCCACCGGCACCGCTCCCACTGGCACCGGCCCCGCCGACGTCACGGCCGGCTGACCCGCTCCGACGACAGCCGCCGCCCCGCGGCATCCGCCCTCAGAGCCCCGCGTAGACTGAAGACATGTCCTCCCCCGACCACGCCGAGCCGGCCCCCGGGACCCGCGCCCCGCTGTCGGCGGTGGATGTCCTGGCCTTCGTGTGCGAGCTGTTCGCGTTCTTCACCCTGGCCTTCTGGGGTTTCGCCGGCTGGCCGTTCCCATGGAACATCGCGATGGGGCTGGGCCTGCCGATCGTCGCGATCCTGCTCTGGGCGTTCTTCGTCTCGCCCCGGGCGGTGCTGCGCGTGCACCCGTTCGTGCGCGCGGTGATCGAGCTGCTCGTCTACGCCGGCGCGACCATCGCCTGGTGGAGCATGGGCCAGGCCTGGGTCGGCCTCGTGTTCGCCGTCGTCGCCGTCACCACGGGCGTGGTCGCCGGCCGTCGCCGGTTCGCATGAGCCCGGATCGCGCGAGCTCCGAGGTCGTCGACCGGCTGCGCGCGGTCCTGGGCGATCGCGTCGACGTCACCGAGGCCGGCCGCTCCGCCGTCCGTGCGGACAAGTCGGGCCATGCGGCGGACGGCACTCCGCTGGCGGTCGTGCACGCGGCATCCGTCGAGGATGTGCAGCAGACGATGCGGATCGCCTCGGCCACCGGCACCCCGGTGGTCCCCCGCGGCGCCGGCACCGGCCTGGCCGGCGGCGCCAACACCGGCGCGGGCGAGATCTCGCTGTCGCTGCGCGGCATGGACCGCATCCTGGAGGTGCGCCCCGACGACCTGCTCGCCGTCGTCGAGCCGGGCATCCTCAACGCCGATCTCAACGACGCCCTCGCCGCGCAGGGGGTGTGGTGGGCGCCGGATCCGGCCAGCCGGTCGATCTCGACCGTGGGCGGCAACATCGCCACCGGCGCCGGCGGCCTGCTGTGCGCGAAATACGGCGTCGTGCGCGACGCCGTCCTCGCCCTGGACGTAGTGCTGGCCGACGGACGGATGCTGCACCTCGGTCACCGCAGCGTGAAGGGCGTGACCGGCCTCGACCTCACGTCGCTGTTCATCGGCTCCGAGGGCGTGCTCGGCGTCGTCGTCGGTGCGACGCTGAAGCTGCGCCGGCTCGTACCCGGCACCGTGCACACGATCGCGGCCACGTTCCCGGATGTGCGCGCGGCGGCCGCGGCATCCTCCGCAGTGACCGCGGCCGGCCTGCAGCCCTCGATCATGGAGCTGATGGATGCCACGTGCCTGGCCGCCGCACGCCGGCTGCTCGGACTCGACCCGGGCACGGACGACGCGCTGCTGACGATCCAGACCGACGGGGCGACATCCGCCGCCGAGGCTGACGCGATCGCGGAGGTGCTGCGGACCGCCGGCGGTGCCGTCGAGGTCTCCGGCGACCCGCACGAGGGCGAGCGGCTGCTCGCGCTGCGCCGGGCGATGCACCCGGCGATGGAGTCGCTCGGAACCACCCTGATCGAAGACGTGTCGGTGCCGCGCACCCGCCTGGCCGAGATGTTCGACGAGATCGCGCGGGTGGAGCGCGAGCACGGCGTCACGATCCCCACGGTCGCACATGCCGGCGACGGCAATCTGCACCCGAACTTCATCTTCGACGGCCCCGAGGTGCCGGCGCCGATCTGGGATGCTGCCGACGACCTCTTCCGCGCCGCGCTGCGGCTGGGCGGCACGCTCACCGGCGAGCACGGCATCGGCGTGCTCAAGCGACGCTGGCTGGCCGACGAGCTCGGGCACGATCAGTGGGACCTGCAGCGGCAGATCAAGGCCGTCTTCGACCCGCACGGGATTCTGAACCCCGGAAAGGTGTTCGCCCCGTGACTGCGACGATCCGCGTCAGTGCCGCCGTTGTGATGGATGCCGCGGGCCGGGCCCTGGTGGTGCGCAAGCGCGGCACCGCCTCGTTCATGCAGCCGGGCGGCAAGCCCGAGCCCGGCGAGTCGGCTGCCGCCGCGCTCGTGCGCGAGCTCGAGGAAGAACTGGGCGTGACGACGGATGCCGCGGCCCTGCGCGCGCTCGGAACCTTCACCGCCGCCGCGGCCAACGAGCCCGGCCACGACGTCGTGGCCGACGCGTTCGCCCTCACGCTGGATCCCGCCCAGGTCCGGGCCGCCGCCGAGATCGCCGAGCTGCGCTGGATCACGCCGGGCGACGCCGGGCATGTGCGACTCGCGCCGCTCAGCCGCGACATCCTGCTCCCCCTCGCCTGGGCCTCCCCGGTCGCCTGACCCACCCGCCCAGTCCGCCCGCCCAGTCCGCCCGGCCCGGTCCGCCCGGCCGGGCGATCCGCGTCCGCCCGGGCCGATCGTCCCGTCAGACGATCGCCGAAACATGGGATCCTTCGCGAAACCCAGTGGCAAGTCCCCGGTTTCGCGGCGTATCCCCGGTCTCGGCGATCTCGCGCAGCGCCGGGCCGTTCCGCGGGCGGCGAGGCGGGTTACAGGCCCTGCCAGGCGGGCTTGTTCTCCCAGGCGTGACGGTAGTAGTCGGCCAGGCGCAGGCGGGATGCCGCGGCCTCATCGACCACGACGCTCACCCGCGGGTGCAGCTGGATCGCCGAACCCGGCAGTGAGGCCGTCAGGGGCCCCTCGACGGCCCCGGCCACCGCCTCGGCCTTACGCTCGCCGAACGCCAGCAGAACCAGATGGCGCGCGCGCAGGATCGTGCCCAGTCCCTGGGTGATGCAGTGCATCGGCACCTGATCGATCGAATCGAAGAAGCGCGCGTTGTCGCGCCGCGTCTGCTCGGTGAGCGTCTTGACCCGCGTAACCGAGGCGAACGACGAGCCGGGCTCGTTGAAGCCGATGTGCCCGTCGGTGCCGATGCCGAGGATCTGCAGCTCGACGCCCCCGGCATCCGCGATCGCCCGCTCGTAATCCGCACCGGCGTGCTCGGCGCCGTCGACCGCGCCGTCGGGCGTGTGGATGCGCCGCGGATCGAGCCCGAGCGGTTCCACCACCTCGCGCAGGATCACGTTGCGGTAGCTCTGCGGATGCGTCGGGTCGATGCCGACGTACTCGTCCAGGGCGAATCCGCGCACCCGCGACACGTCCATGCCCGCCAGCCGCGCGGGCAGCGCCTGGTACACCGGCAGCGGGGTGGACCCGGTCGCCAGGCCGAGGACCACCTCCGGGTCCGCCTGGATCAGCGATGCGATCTCGTCGGCGACCAGCGCACCGGCGGCGGCTCGATCGGGGACGATGACGACTTCAGCCATGGGTGACGGCCTCCTGTGCTCTCGGGTCGAGATCCGGGGCGGCGCCGACCAGTGCGGCGCCGATCGCCGCTGCCGCGGAGCCCGCCGGCAGCAGCTCGATGCGCTCCCGCAGCCGCAGCGACCGCAGGAATTCGGATGCCTCGGCGCTGGCATCCAGCTCGGCGGCCACCCCGTCTCTGAGCCTTTGGGCCAGCGCGGTCAGTCCGCCGCCGAGCACCACCACGTCGACATCCGCAGTGAGCACGAGGATGCGCACCGCGGCGGCCACGCCGGCCATGAGGTCGGCGCGCAGCGCCCGGGCGGTGGGGTCGCCGGCATCTGCGGCATCCATCATGTCCCGCACCGGGATGCGACCCGGATGCCCCCACCGACGCGCGATCGACGCACCACCGGCGAGCGCCTCGATGCAGCCGCGCTGTCCGCAGCGGCACAGTGGTCCGTGCGGGTCGACCGAGATGTGCCCGACCTCGCCGGCGGTGCCGTGGCCGCCGCGCCACAGCCGGCCGTCGCGGACGATTCCCGCGGCGATGCCGGTGCCGAGGTTGAGGTAGGCCATCGTCTCACCGCGGGGTCCGTGGCGCAGAGCGTGGGCGCCGCGCGTGGCGGCCTTCACGTCGTTCTCCACCGCCACCGGGATCCCGAGCAGCGGCTCGACCGCGGCGGCCAGGTCGAGCTCGGTGACGCCGAGGTTGACCGCATGCACGACGTGGGTCGACCCGGGCAGCACCTGCCCCGGCATCCCCACCCCGACCGACTCGAACGTCGCCGGGTCCACCCCCTGCAGGCCGAGGCGGCGCACCGCCTCCACCACCGTGCGCACGACGCCGCCCGGCCCCCATTCGGTGGCCAGCCGGAGGCGCGCGGCGATCTGGCCGTCCGCTCCGATGGCCACGGCATCCGTCTTCGTCCCGCCGACGTCCAGCCCGACTCTCATCGGCCGCACTCCCGACGGGAGGCGGCTCTCGCCCACACGCCCATCAGCCCTTGACCGCCCCCGCCGACATCCCGGTCACGAGGTTGCGCTGGATGATGAGGAAGAAGATCACGGCCGGCAGCGAGAAGATGACGGACGCGGCCATCTGGGCGGCGTAGTCGATCGGCTGGTTCGGCACCGCGAACGAGGCCAGCCACACCGGCAGGGTGTACATCGTCTGGTCCTTCATGAACACGTAGGCGACCAGATAGTCGTTCCACGCGGCGATGAAGGAGAACACGCTGGAGGCGATCACGCCCGGGGCCACGAGCGGGAACAGCACGCGCCACATGATCGTCCAGGTGTTCGCACCGTCGACCTGGGCGGCCTCTTCGATCTCGCGCGGGATCGCCAGGAAGAATCCGCGCATGACCCAGATCGAGAACGGCAGCGTCAGGGCCACATAGGCGAGGATCAGCCCGATGTAGTGGTTGAGCAGCCCCAGCTGGTTGAACACGAGGAACTGCGGGATCAGCAGCGCCGTGCCGGGCAGCATCTGGACGGCGAGGATGAGCACCAGGATCAGCCGGCGACCGCGGAAGCGGAACCGCGAGAGCGCCGCCGAGGCGAACATCGCGAGCACGATGGCGAAGATCAGCGTCAGCGCGACGACGATCACCGAGTTCTTCAGGTTCGTGAAGAACGTGGTCTGCGTGAGCGCGTTGACGTAGTTCTGCAGGCTGGGATCGCGCGGCAGGAACTCCGGTGTCGCGTTGAGCACGTTCCAGGGCTGCTTGAAGGATGTCAGGACCATCCAGTAGACCGGGAAGATCCAGATCACCGAGACCACGAGGGCCAGGATGTTGCTGCCGGTGCGGCGCCGGCGCCGACGACGGCGGCGCACGACCGGCGTCGGGGTGGATGTCATGGTGCCGACGGGCTCGTCGGTGGTGATGCCGGTCACAGGTCCTCCCCGGAGCGCAGAAGCCGGCGGATGTAGAAACCGGTGATGATGAGAAGGATCAGCGTGGTCACGACCGAGATCGCGGCGCCCGTGCCGATCTTGAAGCTCACGAAGGCCTGCTTGAAGGTGAACACCCCGAGCGTGGCGGTGGTGTTGTCCGGTCCACCCTGGGTGACCAGCCAGATCTGGTTGAAGACGTTGAAGTCCCAGATCACCGACAGGATCGTGATGAGGATGAGGCTGGGTGCGATGAACGGCAGGGTGACGTTGCGGTAGATCCGCCACTCGCTCGCGCCGTCCAGGCGCGCCGCCTCGTAGTAGGCCGGATCGACCTGCGTCTGGGCCGCGTAGACGGTCAGCGCGATGAACGGCACGGCCTGCCACACGATCAGCAGCCAGATGCACAGGAAGCCGAGCCACGTGTTGGCGGCCCAGTTCGTCTGGGTCAGATCGCCGAAGATGCGCAGCTGGGTGAGCAGCCAGTTGATCACGCCGTAGCCCGGCTGGAAGAGCCAGTTCCACACCTGCGACGATGCCACGGTGGGCATGGCCCAGGCGAAGATCAGCGCGATGGTCAGGACGTACCGCATGACCGTGCCGAGCCGGGTGAGCAGGTTCGCCAGCACCAGGCCGATGACGACCGAGCCGAAGACCATGGCGGCGGTGAACCACAGCGTGCGCCACAGCGACGCCCAGAACTCCGGATCGGTGAAGATCTTGGTGTAGTTGCCGATGCCCACCGAGTCGTAGGCGCCGGTGATCACCGTGCGCGCGTTGGCGTCGGTGAACGAGAACAGCACGAGCAGGGCGATCGGCACGACGGTCAGCGCGATCATCACGAGCCCGGCCGGGGTGAGCATCACCCAGGGTGCGATCTGCCGGCGTGGCCGCCGGCGAGGGCCGCGTGGCCGCCGCGGCGCGTCGAGCGTCGCGGCGGCCACGCCCTCGTCTGCGGTCAGGGCCGCAGTCGGGGTGTTCATCGGTGTTCCTCCTGGGTTCCGAGGGAACCGAATCGGGGTGGAGCGGGAATCAGCCGTTCAGGGTGCTGTCCAGCGTGGCATCCATGTCCTTCGCGGCATCCGCGACCGACTTGCTGCCGCTGGCGACCGATGAGAAGAACTGCTCCATGTTCTTGTTGCCCTCGATGGTGCCCCAGCCGGCGGCACCCGGGGTGGCGCGGGTCACGCCGGACGCGTCGTAGAAGCCCTGCGTGAGGGTGGTCGCCTTCTTGGCCCACTCGGCGCCGAGCTCCTCGGTGTTCGGGATCCACGGCTGCGCCGCGAGCGCGTTCTGGATGTCGGGGCTCGCCGCGATCTTCGTCCACACCAGGGCGAGGTCCTGGTTGGGCGACTTCTGCGCGATGCCCCAGACCTCGCCGCCGCCGAAGTTGTGGGCGGCACCGGATTCGCCCGCCGTGTTGGGCAGCGCGAACGTGCCCAGGTCATCCTCGGCGATCTTGCCGTTGGAGCCGGATACGACCAGGCCGGCGTCCCACAGTGCGCCGATGATGGTCGCCGTCTTGCCGTCGGCCATGATCTGGTCCTCGTTCGGCTTGTCGGTGTTCAGCGTCTGGCTGGCCTTGCTCGAGTAGGCGTTCTGGAACGACTTGAACTCGTCCAGTCCCTTCTGCGATTCGGCGCTGGAGAACGAGCCCTTCCAGGTGCCGCCGTCGCTGGTGGCGATGTCTCCGCCGGCATCCCAGACCCAGCTCATTCCGGCGTACCAGAACTGGCCGGGCAGGTAGAACGGCGAGAAATCGCTCGCCGGGTTCTTCGCCTTGATCTTGTCGAGGTCGCTCTTGAGCTCGTCGTAGCTGGTCGGGGCCGAGGTGACCCCGGCATCCGCCCACATCTTCTTGTTGTAGATGACCGCGCGGTTGCCGACGAACGACGGGACCGCATACAGCTTGCCGTCGAAGGTGGCCGGGCCGGCGAGGGACTCCACCCAGGTGCCGCCCTGCTGCAGCTCGTCCTTGTACGCGCTCAGGTCCATGAGCCCGCCGGTGTTGGCGTAGCCGGCGACCTGCGTGTTGCCGATGTCGACGACATCCGGCGGCGTGGTGGTGCCCAGCGCCGTGGTCAGCTTCGTGGTGATGCCGTCCCAGGCCTGCACCTGGACGTCGACCTTGGCACCGGTCTGCTTCTCGAACTCGTCGTTGATCTTCTTCATCACCTCGTCCGAATAGTCGCCGGTCATGGCCCAGACGGTGAGCGTCTTGCCCGCGCCGTCGACCGTGCCGATGGTCTTGCTGGTGTCGGGCGTGGTGTTGTCGCCGCCGGTCCCGCCGTTGCCGGCGCTCGAGCAGGCGCTGAGCGCCAGCGCGGCCGCGATGCCGGCGGCACCGACCGCAACAATGCGTGATGTGCGCATTCTGTCTCCTTGTGCTTTCTCTTGGTGTGGACAGGCCGGGTGACCTATCCGGGGGGGGTATTGGAAGGGGTGTTCAGGACACCCCGAGCTGTTCGGACAGGACCATGACCGCCGCACCGCGCAGGACGATGTCCTGCCCCTGATCGGTCATGCGCACCCGGATGCCCTCGTGCACGACGGCGAGGGTCCGGGTCCGGAGAGTCTCGACGGCGGCCGCAGCCAGCGGCCCGTCGAGCAGTTCGGTGGGGCCGGACAGGACCACCTCCGACAGGTCGAGTGCGCCCACGACCGGCGCCAGGGCGATGCCCAGTCGCTCGCCCGCGTCGCGCAGCACGCCCTCCCGCGCGGCGTCGTCGGATGCCGCGGCCAGCCGCGCGGTCAGCGAGGGCGCCGAGATCCATGCCTCGAGGCATCCCACCTTGCCGCACGAGCAGACCGGACCGCCATCGGTCGCGACGGTCACGTGCCCGATCTCGCCGGCCGCGAAGCGGCTGCCGAGCATGGGGCGCCCGCCGGAGAGCAGGCCGGATCCGACGCCGCGCCCGACCTTGACGAGGATGACGTCATCGCCCGCTCCGCCGAACGTGTACTCGGCCAGCACCGCTGCGTTCGCGTCGTTGGCGACCACGACCGGCAGGCTCAGCGCCTCATGCAGCGCGCCCTCCAGATCGAAGCCGGTCAGCCCGAGGTTCGGCGCGGTCAGCACCACCCCGGCCGCGTCCACGACGCCCGGCGTGCCGACACCGACGCCGAGCACGGGCTCGTGCGAGTCCGCCACGAGCTCGCGGGCGAAGTCGACGATCGCCTGGACCACCGCCCCGCCGGCGCCCGGGTGCGGGATCTCCCGGCGCACGACGATGGTGCCGTCGAGGGTGAGGATGCCGCCGATGAAGCTCGTCGGCCCGGACAGGTCGAGGCTGACGATGCGGTGGCCGGTGTGGTCGAGGTCGACGAGCATGGCCGGCTTGCCGGGGCGCGAGACCTCGCGCACACCCTTCTCGGCGACCAGTCCGTCGGCGATCAGCTCGGCGACGAGGTCCGAGATGGTGACTCGGGTCAGTCCGGTCTCGCGGGACAGGTCGGCGCGGCTCATCGCCCCGCTGTGGAACAGGGTCTGCAGCACGAGCGCGCGATTGTGCGTGCGGGCGTGCTCGGGCAGGACCTTGACGCCGTGGCGCGGATGCCGCACCCCGGCGCCGAGTGCGTACGGCGCATTCGCGGACGGCGCGGCCGCCGGTGTGGGGGAAGCGCCACGTCGCGGCTCCGGTGCAGACATGTTTGTTAGTACACCTTACGAACAGCAGCCGCGCAACCCCGCCGGGTGATCTGCATAGGGAGTTTACAAAAATGTTATCTTCTCGTTGCACTCCGAGCCCGCCAGAGCACCTCGCGGTCTGGTCGCGCCGAAGCGGTCGACTATCATAAGACGCAGGGGTAACACAACCGGGGGGCCAGGTGAGCGAGACTCCGCGAGAGCCGGACGCGACCACGACGTCCGGCGACACCGCGTACGAGTGGGCGCCGACGACGCAGCGGCGCAAGCGCCATGTCGGCCTGTGGATCGGCACTCCGGTCGCCGTGGCCCTGGTCGGCGTGATCGCGGCATCCCTCGTCCTCATCGCACCCGGCACCGCGATCGCGGGCGTCCAGGTGGGCGGCATGACCCCGGGGGCCGCGGCCGCCGCCATCCAGTCGCAGCTGGAGAACACCACGGTCGAGCTGCACGGCGCGGGCGTCGACGCCACGCTGACCGGCGCCGACCTGGGCGCGAAGGTGGATGCCCGATCCCTGGCCGAGGCGGCCTACAGCGAGAATCCGATGTGGAAGATCGGCGCCTGGTTCTCCGGCGCCCGGCGCGCACCGGTCACGGTCGACGCGGCCACCGCGGACGCCGCGCTGCGCGCGGTGGCGCCCTCACTGTTCGAGGACCCGACCGACGCGACCGTCACGTTCGATGCGGACGCCGCGAAGTACGTCACCTCGCCGGAAGCCGATGGCACCGGCGCCGACCTGGACGCGCTCGCCACCGCTCTGCAGGACGGGTTCGCCGAGGGCCTGGCCACCGTCTCGGTGACCGCTGCGCCGGTGCCGGTGGCCGCGGCGATCTCCACCGACACCGCGAAGAAGACCGCATCCGCACTGAACACGATGCTCGGGAAGGTCGGCTTCTACGTCGGCGACGAGCGGACCGTGCCCGTCGACCGCGCGGTCGCGGCATCCTGGCTCACTGTCGCCCCGAAGGACGGCGCGTTCACGATCACCGCCGACGCGGCGGCCATCCAGAAGTCGGTCGACACGCTGGCGAAGAAGGTCGACCGCAAGCCGCAGAACGGCACCGAGATCACCGACACCGCCGGCAAGGTGCTGCGCGTTGACACCGAACAGCTCGATGGACGCACGCTCGGCGACACGAAGGGGGTCGCTGCGGCCTTCGCCGCCCAGCTGGCCGCCGGCAACGGCGTGTACAAGCTGCCGGTCGCCGTCGACAAGGCGAGCATGACGAAGATCTCGCGCAGCGCGGTCGTCGACCTCAGCGAGCAGCGCGCGTACTTCTATCAGAACGGCAAGCTGTGGCGCAGCTACCTGGTCTCGACCGGTGCGGCCGGGCACGCCACCCCGACCGGGTACTTCCGGGTGTTCGCGAAGGTGCCGATGCAGGACATGGGCTGCTTCGAGGGCGCCTCGTACTGCACGAAGAACGTGCCCTGGGTGACCTACTTCGCCCCGAACGTGGGCTTCCACGGCACCTACTGGCACCACAACTTCGGTCACGTGATGAGCCACGGCTGCGTGAACATGACCATCGACGTGGCCAAGTACATCTACGACTGGGCGCCGTACGGCATGGAGGTCACGGTCCAGCCGTAGGGCGACCGGCCGCCCGCACGCAGCCGGCCGGGCGCACACCGAACGTCAGAGGGGCGGATGCCGCAGCATCCGCCCCCTTCTCACACCTCGATCAGCTCAGGCCGTCGATGATCCGGTTCAGCGTCGGCGACGGGCGCATGACCTTCGCGACCAGTGCGCCGTCCGGACGGTAGTAGCCGCCGATGTCGACCGGCTCGCCCTGCACCGCCAGCAGCTCGTCGACGATCGTCTGCTCCTTCGCGGCGAGCTCCTCGGCCACCGGCGCGAACACGGCCGCGAGATCAGCGTCCACCGTCTGCCGGGCCAGCTCCTGCGCCCAGTACAGGGCCAGGTAGAAGTGGCTGCCGCGGTTGTCGGTGGTGCCGAGCTTGCGCCCCGGCGACTTGTCGTTCTCCAGGAACGTGCCGGTCGCGGCATCCAGCGTGTCGGCCAGCACCTGCGCGTGCGCATTGCCGGTGACCTGAGCGTAGTGCTCGAACGACGCCGCCAGGGCGAAGAACTCGCCGAGCGAGTCCCATCGCAGGTAGTCCTCGCTCAGCAGCTGCTGCACGTGCTTCGGGGCCGATCCGCCGGCTCCCGTCTCGAACAGTCCGCCACCGGCCAGCAGCGGGACGATCGAGAGCATCTTGGCGCTCGTGCCGACCTCGAGGATCGGGAACAGGTCGGTGAGGTAGTCGCGCAGCACGTTGCCGGTCACCGAGATCGTGTCCAGGCCCTGGCGCAGCCGCGCCAGCGAGTACCGGGTCGCCTCGGCCGGCGGCAGGATCGTGGTGGTCACGCCGCTCGTGTCCAGCTTGCCGAGACAGGTGGCGACCTTCGCGATCAGCTGCGCGTCGTGCGCGCGGTTCGCGTCCAGCCAGAACACCGCCGGGTCGCCGGTGGCGCGGGCGCGGGTGACGGCCAGGCGCACCCAGTCGCGGATCGGGATGTCCTTGGTCTGGGTCGCGCGCCAGATGTCGCCGGCGTGGACCTCGTGCTCGATGAGCACCTCGCCCTCGCCGCCCACGATCTGCACGCGGCCGTCCGCGGCGATCTCGAACGTCTTGTCGTGGCTGCCGTACTCTTCGGCGGCCTGCGCCATCAGCCCCACGTTGGGCACGCTGCCGATGGTGGCCGGGTCGAGCGGGCCGTTGGCGATCACGTCGTCGATCGCGGCCTGGTAGACCCCCGCGTACGACGAGTCCGGGATCACCGCGAGTGTGTCGTCCTCGCCGCCGTCCGCGCCCCAGAGCTTGCCGCCGTTGCGGATCAGCGCGGGCATCGAGGCATCCACGATCACATCGGACGGGACGTGCAGGTTCGTGATCCCCTTGTCGCTGTTCACGTACGACAGACGGGATCCGGCCGCCAGATCCGCGGTGATCGCCGCGGCGATCTCGTCGCCGCCCTCGACCGCGCCGAGTCCGGCCAGGATCGCGCCCAGCCCGTTGTTCGGGGTGAGGCCGGCGGCGGCGAGCCGGTCGCCGTACTTCGAGAACACGTCGGCGAAGTAGGCCTTCACGACGTGGGCGAAGATGATCGGGTCCGAGACCTTCATCATCGTGGCCTTCAGGTGCACCGAGTACAGCACGTCCTCGGCCTTCGCCTCGTCCAGGGTCTGCACCAGGAACGCGTCCAACGCCTGCGCGGACAGGAACGTGGCGTCCACGACCTCGCCGTCCAGCACCTTCAGGCCATCCTTCAGCGTGGTGACCGTGCCGTCCGCGGCGACGTGCTGGATCGACAGCACGTCGTCGCCGGCGATCACCACCGACTTCTCGTTCGAGCGGAAGTCGTCGCCGCTCATGGTCGCGACCCGGGTCTTCGAACCGGGGGCGAACGGCTTGTTCAGGTGCGGGTGCTTGCGGGCGTAGTTCTTCACCGCCAGCGGCGCACGACGATCGCTGTTGCCCTGGCGCAGCACCGGGTTGACCGCCGACCCCTTGATCCGGTCGTAGCGGGCCCGGACATCCTTCTGCTCCACCGTGGTCGGCTCGTCCGGATAGTCGGGGATGTCGTAGCCCTGCGACTGCAGCTCGGCGACGGCGGCCTTCAGCTGCGGGATCGACGCGGAGATGTTCGGCAGCTTGATGATGTTCGCCTCGGGCAGGGTGGCCAGTCCCCCGAGCTCGGCCAGCGCGTCGCCGACCTGCTGCTCCGGGGTCAGGTTCTGCGGGAACGCCGCCAGGATGCGCCCGGCCAGCGAGATGTCGCGGGTCGTGACGTCGACGCCGGCAGAGCCCGCGAAGGCCTGGATGATCGGCAGGAAGGATGCCGTGGCCAGCGCCGGGGCCTCGTCCGTGTAGGTGTAGATGATGGTGGATTCGGTCACCGCTCGCCTCTTCGTTCCGTTGCTCGACAGATTGCTCGTCAGGGTCGATCCAGCCTACCGTGCACGGCAATATATCTTGATATCGAGATATCTCGGATGCCGCGGCCCACGTCATCCGACGTCTCGGGAGTGTGCGTGTCGTGCTTTGCGGATACCCTGGCCGTATGGGTGACCTGCGACTGGTGGAACTGTCCGCATCGACGATCGTTGCGGTCAACAATTTCTCACTGAAGCCCGGCCAGGAGGAATTCCTGTCCCCGGTCAGCTACGGGATCGCCGCGACCGTCGTCAATCCGCAGACCTCGTGGCAGCGCGTCGGGGTCGACGGCGACGAGGTCGTCGGCTTCATCAGCGCGAACTTCGACGCCGACTTCCCGCAGGAGCATTTCCGCTCCGTGCTGTGGCGGATCAACGTCGACGCGGACGAGCAGGGGCGTGGGGTCGGCCGATTCCTCGTCGACGGGCTCCTGGACGAGGCGCGCGAGCGCGGCATGGACCACGTGGATGTCATCTACGAGGCCGGCAGCGGCGGCCCCGAGCAGTTCTTCCAGCGCGTCGGGTTCACCCCGGTCGGCGAGACGGAGTACGGCGAGGTCATCGCCGAGATCTCCGTCTAGCCTCGGTCCGTTTCGTCTCGTCGCCGCGCGCCCTTCGTCTCGCTTCGCTCGCTCAGAGACCGCGCAGCGAGCCGACACTCAAAGACCGCGCAGCGAGCCGACACGACGCCCGACTACACGAGTGACTCGCGCCAGGCCGCGTGCAGCTGCGCGAACTTGCCGTCGCCGCCGATCAGCCGGTCGGGTGCGTCATCCTCGATGATCCGCCCGTGCTCCATCACCAGCACCCGGTCGGCGATGGCCACGGTCGAGAGCCGATGCGCGATGATGATCGCGGTGCGGTCGGCCAGCAGCGTCTGCAGCGCCTCCTGCACCTGCCGCTCGCTGGGCATGTCCAGCGACGCCGTCGCCTCGTCCAGGATCAGCACGGCCGGGTTCGCCAGGAACGCGCGCGCGAACGAGATCAGCTGCCGCTGCCCGGCCGAGACGCGACCGCCGCGCTTGTTCACGTCGGTGTCGTAGCCGTCCGGAAGCGACATGACGAAGGCATCCGCCCCCACCGCTCGCGCAGCCGCCCGGATCTCGTCCATCGACGCGTCGGGCTTGCCGAGCGCGATGTTGTCAGCCACGGTGCCGCTGAACAGGTACGCCTCCTGCGTGACCATGACGATCGCACGGCGCAGGTCCTTGGGATGCAGTTCGCGCAGGTCGACGCCGTCCAGGCGCACGGCGCCGCGCGTCGGGTCGTAGAAGCGCGACACGAGCTTGGCGAGCGTCGACTTGCCCGCGCCGGTCGTGCCCACGAGCGCGACCGTCTGACCGGCCGGGATGTCGAGGGTGAAGTCGGGCAGAATCGTCTTGCCCGACCCGTACGCGAACTCGACGTCGTCGAAGCGGAGGCCGCCGTGCGACTCCCACAGGTCGACCGGCCGTGCCGGATCCGGTACGGAGGGCTCCTCCTCCAGCACGCCGGACACCTTCTCCAGGGCGGCGGTCGCCGACTGGTACGAGTTCAGGAACATCGCCACCTCCTCCAGCGGGCTGAAGAAGTTGCGGATGTACAGCACGGCGGCCAGCAGCGAGCCGATCAGCAGGCCGCCGTCGACGACGCGGAACGCACCCCACAGCAGCACGACCGCCATCGTCACGTTCGACAGCAGGATCAGCGCCGGCTCGAACACCCCGAACAGCTTGACCAGCTTGAGGTTCACGTTGCGGTACTCGGCCGAGATCTCGCCGAACTCGGCGTCGTTGCGCTTCTCTTTGCGGAACGCCTTGACCGCGCGCACGCCGGTCATCGTCTCGACGAACTGCACGATCAGCCGGGCGCTGACCACGCGCGACGCGCGGTACCCCTTCTGCGACTCGCGGTAGAACCAGCGCATCAGGATGGCCAGCGGGATGCCCATGGCGATGAGCACGACGCCGCTGCGCCAGTCCAGCAGGAACAGCATGATCAGGGTGAACACGCCGTACAGGGCACCCGAGACCAGCTGGTTCAGCCCGCCGTCCAGCAGCTCGCGGATCGACTCCAGGTCGCTGGTCTGCCGTGAGATGATCCGCCCGGACGTGTACGTCTCGTGGAACTCGAGGCTGAGTCGCTGCGTGTGCCGGAAGATCCGGGTGCGCAGGTCGAGCAGGATCGTCTGGGTGATCTTGGCCGACAGCACCACGAACCAGCCCATCAGCAGCGCACCGATGCCCCCGGTGACGATGTAGACGATCGTCACGCCGAACGCCGGCATCCAATCGGCCGCCTCGATCGCCCGGGGCAGCGCCGTGTTGATGCCGTAGGCGATCAGCGTCGGGCCGATCACGCGCAGCAGCGTGGAGATCACGATGACGAACGCCCCGAGCACCACCAGCCGCGTCATGGGCTTCATCAGCGACCCGAGCAGCCGCACCGAGCGGCGCCGGATGGCGCGGCTCTCGGCCTTCGTGTAGTCGTCGCGGTCTTCGCCGCGGGTTCCGACGACGGAGCTCACAGGTTCACCTCCATCTCTCGCTGGCGGATATCGTCCGCCTCCAGACTCGAGATCACGAACCGGTAGTGCTCGCTGGTGCGCAGCAGCTCGGCGTGCGTGCCGACCGCGGTGATCCGGCCGTCCTCCAGCACGGCGACCCGGTCGGCGAGCGCGACCGTGGACGGCCGGTGCGCGACGATCAGGGCGGTGGTGGTGGCCAGCACGCGCCGCAGCGCGGCCTCGACGAGCGCCTCGGTGTCCACGTCCAGCGCCGACAGCGGGTCATCCAGCACGAGCACGGCGGGCTTGGCCGCCACTGCCCGGGCCAGCGCGAGTCGCTGACGCTGGCCGCCGGACAGGCTCAGCCCCTCCTCGCCGACGGTGGTGTCCACGCCGTCGGGCAGCTCGTAGGTGAACTGCGCCTGGGCGATCTCGAGGGCCTCATCGAGCACGGCCTGCGCCTCGGGGCTGTGCAGGTCGAGGTCGTCCCGGCCGAGCAGCACGTTCTCGCGGACGGAGGCCGAGAACAGCGTCGCGTCTTCGAACGCCATCGAGATGTGCCGGCGCAGCTCGGCCAGTCGCAGATCGCGCACGTCCACGCCGTCCAGCTCGACGGACCCGCCGGTCACGTCGTACAGGCGGGTCGGCAGCGTGGTCAGGGTCGTCTTGCCCGACCCGGTCAATCCCACCAGGGCCATCGTCTCGCCCGGGCGCAGCACCAGGTCGATGCCGTCCAGCAGATCGCGTTCGGAGGCCGCGGCATCCTGGTAGCGGAAGCGGGCGCCGCGGAACGCGAGCTCGCCGCGCGGCTCGGCGATCGTGGCCGGGTGCTCCGGGTCGACGATCGTGTTCTCCTCGTCCAGCACCTCGTAGATGCGGTCGGTGGCGGTGCGGGCGTCGACCAGGAACGAGAACAGGAACCCGAGGGACTCCAGCGGCCAGCGCAGCGCGGTGGCCATCGCGAAGAACGCGAACAGCTCGCCCACCGTGAGCTGCCCGAGGCTTGCCAGCCAGATGCCCAGGATGAGGCATCCGGCGAACGCGACCACCGGGATGGTGTCGAGCCAGAACCACAGCTCGCCCACCTCGCGGGCCTTGCGCAGCTCGGTGCCGCGCAGACTCTCGGCCTGCCGGGTGAACTTCTGCAGGGCGTGCTTGCCGCGGCCGAACGCCTTCAGCACGCGGATGCCGTGCACGCTCTCCTCGACCGCGGTGGCCAGGTCGCCGGCCTTGTCCTGGCTCTGTCTGGCCAGCACGCCGTAGTTGCGCTCGAATCGGTAGCCGAAGAACCACAGCGGGATCGAGACGACGATGAACGCGGTGCCCAGCGCCCAGTGCCAGCGGAACAGCAGCACCGCCCCGATGACGATGGTGAGCATGTTCACCACGAGCAGGATCAGTCCGAACACGAGCCAGCGGCGGACGATGTTGATGTCCTGCATCATCCGGCTCAGCAGCTGCCCGGACTGCCAGCGGTCGTGGAACGCGACCGGAAGGCGCTGCAGGCGCTGGTAGAAGTTCTGCCGGATCTCGTACTCCACCTTCGTGCCCGGGGTGAGCACGAACGCACGGCGCAGAAACACGAACAGCGCCTCGAGGATGCCGAGCACGAGCACACCCAGGCAGGCCCAGGCGATCATCGGGATGTCGCCGGCCGCGATCGGGCCGTCGACGGTCGCCTGCAGCACCAGCGGGATGATCAGGGTCATCACCGCGGCGCCGAGGGCGGTCAGCAGACCGCCGATCATGCGCGGCAGCACGGGTTTGACGAAGGGGAAGAGCCGCGCGAGGGCGCGCGGAGTGGACAGTCGCGGTGAGGACGTGGAGGTCATGATCCTTGCAGGGGGTGATGCAGCCAGAGGTGGCCCGGAACCGGGCGGGGGCGCGCGGACGATGCCGCGGGGAGGGTCAGGCGGGATGGTCGACGAGATCGACGACGTCGGCAGAAGCGGAAGCGCTACCCTGCGACGCGAAGCCCGGCGGCGATCGGACGGAGGACGACCGGCGTGACGTCGTAGACGGCCTGGTACATGGCATCCTCCTTGGATCGTGCGGGGCGCCGGCGCGCTCATGGCGCGGCAGCCCTTCAGCCTATGCCCGCGCCCTCGCCCCGCGCAACACCGCGCCCCTCCCTCCCGCTCCCGCCCCGGGCGGGACGCGGTCAGGCGGCGGCCTCGCGGGCGAGGAGGCTGCGCTTCACCCCGGTCCCCCAGGCGAAGCCGCCCAGCGAGCCGTCGCCGCGCAGCACCCGATGGCACGGCACGAACAGCGCCGGTGCGTTGCGGGCGCAGATGGATGCCGCAGCCCGCACGGCCGAGGGACGCCCGAGCACCGCGGCGAACTCCGCATACGCGAGCGGATGCCCCGGTTCGATGCCGCGCAGGGCGCTCCAGCCGTCATGCTGCAGCGCCGTGCCATGCTGACGCACCGGGACGGCCTCGATCGCGGTGAGATCGCCCTCGTAATATGCGCGGACGGCGGCCGCGGCATCCGTCCGCCCCGGCACGACGTCGACAGGCCGGATGCCGGGGTGTATCCGGCCGCGGGCGGCCTCGATGTCGCCGGTCCAGCCGGATGCGAGCACCCGCCCGTCCTCATCGACGATGATCGTGAACGGCCCGTCCGGGGTGGTGATGGTCTCGACCAGAGCGGTCATGGGGTTTCCTCCTTCTCGGGCAGGGGTGCGGTCAGCACCCGCCAGAAATGCGCGGTCAGGTAGCTGCGCCACGGCGCGACCCGCGCCGCCCACTCGGTGAGCGGTCGCGGCTCGCCGGGCAGCCCGAGCCGCGCCGCGCCGGCGCGCGCGGCCACGTCGCCGGGCAGGAACACGTCCGGGTCGGCTGTGGTCCGCATCCGGACGTAGTCGGCGGTCCAGGGGCCGATGCCCGGCATCGCCAGCAGCGCCTCGCGCTGCCGCACGGGATCGTCCGCGGCCGACAGCGTGAGATCGCCGGCCGCCAGCGCGGCCGCCGCACCCGTGATCGCGCGGATCCGCGCGCCCGGCCCGCGCAGCACCTCGGGCCCGCGCTCGGCGATCACGGCCATGGTGGGGAACAGGATGCCGCCGCCGGGCAGACGCTCGCCGAGCGCGTCGACGAGCCGGCCGAGCGCGGTGCGGGCGGCGGCGACCGAGACCTGCTGGCCGATCATGGCGCGCACCAGCATCTCGTCCGGATCCACGGCGCCGGGCACGCGGATGCCGGGGGTCAGCGCGAGCGCGGGACGCAGCTGCAGGTGCCGGTCGAGTGCGGCGTCGATGCCGATCGGGTCGGCGTCCAGATCGAACAGCCGTCGGGCCCGGGCGATGAGCGCGGGCAGGTCGGCGAGCTTCGTCAGCTGGGCATCCAGGCGGATCCGGTCGCCCTCGGTCCACAGGCGCATCCAGGCCGGCCCGTGCGGCAATGCGAGCGTGCGCGCGTACGCGTCCGCGCTCGCCTCTTCCATCCCCGGAACGGCCCGCGCGCGCATCCACGCGAACAGCCCGGCCGCGTCGATCGGCCTGCGGTGGGCGAGCACGAGCCGGATGCGGCCGCCGTCCTGCGCTCCGGGCACCGCGCGGCGGCGGGCGCGCAGCTGGAGCGGCGTCATCCCGAACACCTCCCGAACGGTGTCGTTGAACTGGCGGATGCTGGCGAAGCCGGCCGAGAATGCGACGTCCGATGCCGGCAGCTCGGTGCCGACCAGCAGCATCCGGGCGGTGTGCGCGCGGTGCGCGCGGGCCAAGGCGAGTGGTCCGGCGCCGAGTTCGGCGGTGAGGATGCGATCGAGCTGGCGCGGCGAGTAGCCCAGGCGCGCAGCGAGCCCGGGCACGCCCTCGCGCTCGATGACGCCGTCCTGGATGAGCCGCATGGCTCGGCCCGCGGCATCCGTCCGCAGATTCCACTCCGGCGAGCCGGGCGCGGCGTCGGGCAGGCAGCGTTTGCAGGCGCGGTAGCCGGCCTCGTGCGCGGCCGCCGCCGTCGGGTAGAACGTCACGTTCGCCGGCTTCGGGGTGCGGGCGGGACAGCTGGGTCGGCAGTAGATGCCGGTCGAGCGGACGGCGGTGATGAACTGGCCGTCGAAGCGCGAATCCCGCGAGTCGATCGCGCGGTAGCGCTCGTCGAAGGTCATGCTCGGGATGCTCATGCATCCAGCCTGACACGCTGCGCCGACGTCGGCTCGCGGAAATCGGACATGACCGTGGGGCGGCCCGGGGCCGCCGGGTCACGCCGCCCGCCCTCGCGAGCCGCCCACCTTCGCGAGCCGCCCACCTTCGCGAGCCGCCCGCCCTCGCGAGCCGCCCACCTTCGCGAGCCGCCCAGGGTCGCCGGCCGGCGCGACGCCGCGGCCCGCGCGGCGCCGCGAACCGCGCGGCCTGGCGCGCCCGCGCGGCGTCGCGAACCGCGCGGCGTGGCGCGCCGCGGCATCCCGGCCTAGCCTGGGCGCATGGACACCTATGACCTCATCGTGATCGGCGCGGGCCCCGTCGGCGAGAACGTCGCCGACCGTGCAGTGCAGGGCGGGCTGTCGGCCGTGATCGTGGAGAGCGAACTGGTCGGCGGCGAATGCTCATACTGGGCGTGCATGCCGTCGAAGGGACTCCTGCGGCCCGGTGCCGCCCTGCGCGGCGCGCGCGACGTCGACGGCGCGTGGCAGGCGGTCACCGGCGACATCGACCCGCAGGGTGTGTTCCGGCGTCGCGACCGGCTCACCCACGACTGGAACGATGACGGCCAGGTCTCGTGGCTGCGCAGCGCGAACATCGACCTCGTGCGCGGGCAGGGGCGACTCACCGGCGAGCGCGAGGTGACGGTGACTCCGGCCGACGGCCCCGAGGTGACACTGCACGCCCGCCAGGCGGTGGCGGTGTGCACCGGCAGCGAGGCGACGGTCCCCGACATCCCGGGCCTGCGCGATGCCCGCCCATGGACGAGCCGCGAGGCCACCTCGGCGCACGAGGTGCCGGCGTCGCTGGCGATCATCGGCGGCGGAGTCGTGGCGTGCGAGATGGCCACCGCCTACGCGAGCCTCGGCAGCGGCGTGACGATGATCGTGCGCTCGGGGCTGCTGGGCCGGGTCGAGCCGTTCGCACAGGAGCTCGTGCGAGACGCGCTCACCGCGGCGGGCGTGAAGATCCTCACCGGCGAGACGACGGCGGTGCGCCGCGACCCGGACGGCACCGTCGAGCTGACCCTGGACGACGGACGGATGCTGCGCGCACACGAGGTGCTCGCGGCGACCGGTCGCGGACCGCGCACCCGCGACATCGGGCTCGAGACCGTCGGGATCTCCGGGCTCGAGCCGGGCGGCTGGATCGACGTCGACGACACCCTGCGCGTACCCGGGACCGAATGGCTCTACGCGGTGGGCGACGTGAACCACCGGGTGCTGCTGACCCACCAGGGCAAGTACCAGGCCCGCGCGGCCGGAGACGTGATCGCCGCCCGAGCCCGGGCGGAGGAACCGGATGCCGCGCCCTGGGGTCGCCACGTCGCGACGGCCGACCACGACGCGGTGCCGCAGGTCGTGTTCACAGATCCGGAGGTCGCGTCGGTCGGGGTCACCGCGGCGGAGGCGCGGGCGGCGGGCCGCAGCATCCGGGTCCTGGACTGCGACCTCGCCCAGATCGCCGGCGCCGCCGCGCACGCCGACGACTATCGGGGCCGCGCGCAGGCGATCGTGGACGAGGAGCGCGGAGTGCTGGTCGGCGCGACGTTCGTCGGGGCGGACGTCGCCGAGATGCTGCAGTCCGCGACCATCGCCATCGTCGGCGAGGTGCCGGTGCACCGGCTGTGGCACGCGGTGCCGGCCTACCCGACGATCAGCGAGGTCTGGCTGCGCTGGCTCGAGCAGTACGGCCGCGACGCGGCGTGAGCGCGGGCGGCGGGCGCCCGCGCAGCATCCCGCACGCGCCTCGCGCAGCATCCCGCACGCGCCCCGCGCAGCATCCCGCACGCGCCCCGCGCAGCGTCCTGCACGCGCCCCGCGCAACATCCCGCCCACTCCCCCCGCGCAGCATCCCGCACGCGCCCCGCGCAAGCATCCCGCGCACTCCCCCCGCGCAGCATCCCGCCCACTCCCCCCGCGCAGCATCCTGCGCCGCGCATCCCGCGCCGCGCATCCCGCGCCGCGCATCCTGCACGCGCATCCCGCGCACTCCCCCGCGAGTGCACATCAAATTCGCGACTGCACATCAAACCCGGCCCAGAATGATGTGCACTCGGCCAAATCGTACGATTTCGGCGAGGAGAGGGGGTCAGGGGAGCCAGGTCAGGGTCGACACGCAGAGGTCGAACAGCATCCGCATCTGCACCATCGGCTCGTCGTCGGCCGGCACGTCCTGGGGGCGCACGATCACCAGCGTCAGCTGCAGCGCACGACGGCGGCTGCTGCCCGGGATGGGCGTCAGGTACACCACGGTCGTGAGCGTTCCGGACTCGCCGTCCAGCGTCTGCGTCTGCTCGCGCTCCGCGCGCAGGAACCGCTTGTCGCCCAGCAGCGGCGTGGCCCCCTCACGGGCCACCGCCTCGCGCACCAGATCGTCGAGCGAGCCCCCGGCCGGTGCGTGCAGGATGCTGGCGGTCAGCGACGCCGGCAGGTACAGCGCCTCCGGCGCGGCCTCGTCCGGGAGGAACATCGCGACGACGTTCGTCTTCTCCATCTGGGCGAACGCCTCGTGCAGCAGCTGGCGCATCCGCGCGTACAGGTCCGGCCGGTGCACCTGCATCAGCCGGGTCCGCATGGCGGCCGTCATCCGCTCCTGCTCCTCGGGCGTGGCGTCCCGGCGGTTCCACCCCGGCGGCAGGGCCAGGGTGAAGTCGGGATCGGGCGCGCCGCCGAGCTCCTCGCGCAGGCTGACCCGCGCGGGCGTGCCGGCCTCGTCGGGTGTGCGGGGCGTGGCGGGTTCGGTCACGGTCATCCTTCCCGGATCGGGTCGAGCGTGAACAGCGTGCCGAGGTCGGTCCCCAGTGCGCGCTGCAGCGTGGCGTCGTCGATGAGGCCACGACCGGCGAGGATGCGCAGCGCGTCGTCGCGGTCCGCCTGAAGCGCGCCCTGCTCGCCCGCGGGCAGCGCGCGCACCAGCGTCCGTGCGCGCTCGCTGTCGGACACGGCGGGCGCGGCGGGCGCGGCGGTCGCAGCAGTCGACGTCGGCTCGGGGGTGCGGACGCGCACGCGCAGCAGGATGCCGATGGCCAGCACGCCGCCGAGCACCAGCGTGACCCACACCGGCACGATCCACGCGCCGAATGCGAAGTCGTCGCGGGCGGAGACCCGCGGGATGCCGGCGGTCGCGAAGCCGGCGAGCACGGCGGCGATCACGGCCAGCCCCAGCAGCAGCGGCGACCAGCGCGCACCCCCGCGCAGCCAGACGATCCACAGCGCGACCTGGGTCAGCGCCGCGATCAGGAAGCACACGCCGGCGATCGGCACGGCGACCTGGGCCGGCAGCGGGCCGGCACTGGGGGCGATGTAGGCCGCCGCGGTGCCGTAGATCGCCACGCCGAGGATCGGCGCGAGCACCATCACGATGCCGAGTACCGCCACCAGCACGTTCTTGGCGGTCCGCTCCGGCGTGCGCCGATGCTCCGCGGTGAAGCGCGCCATGGCGGCGCCGTCCGCCCCGAACGAGGCGACGATCTCGGGGTGGGCCTGGAACGCGAAGCCCTCCAGTCGCGCCAGACGCGGCACGTCGGCGAGGGAGTGCTCCTGCGCCCAGGTGCGGGCATCGGGGTACGGGGTGCTCATGTCGCTGTCAGGCTATCAATCCACGTCTCGGCCGGGTCGGCCTCCCGCAGGGCGGGCGGGTCGGCGCGGAACGCGGTGCCGTCGGGCGCGGTCGGGCGCAGTGACTGCACGAATCCGTGGATCTGCGGCATCAGGATGCCGATCAGCTCGGGCAGCGTCGGCTCGACGACGACCGAGACCGCACGGGTGGCCGAGGCGAACACGAACTGGGCGCCCAGCGTCTGGACGCCGCCGACCTCCTCGGCGATCGGCAGCTGGACGCCGAGGCCGAGTCCCTCGGCGTCGCACAGGATGCCGTCGCCGGGCTGCGGCATCCGCGTGCCGTCGGGGAAGGTGCCCACGGCCGCGTGCACGAAGATGCACACCGGGGCGTCGGTGGGCCAGACCTGGAACGCGAGCGCGTCCTCGGGCCGGCGGTGGTCCAGCGCGGCCTGCAGCAGCGCGGGCACGAGCCGGTCGTGCACCGGCTCCCACCGGTCGCCCCAGGCCTCGCGCAGCGCCGTCGCGTTCTGCGCGATCCACGGCTGAGCGGCATCCGTCCCGGCCAGCGCCGGGATCGGCATCCACCCGGGGGCGAAGCTCGTGGCGGTCAGCTCCCCGTCGAGGCCCTCTGCGGACCCCGAGCCGCCCTCGCTCACAGGGCCGCCCTCGCTCACAGGGCCGCCCTCGCTCACAGGGCCGCCCAGGCTCACAGTGCCGCCCCGATCCAGGGCAGCTTCGAGCCGGGCGACTGGTCGCCGTGGCCGGTCCAGGTGGCGATGTTGTTGACCATCTTCCACGGGCCCGACAGCATCCCGTGCGCGAACTCCCAGCCGGCCGCGATCGTGGTCGAGCGGCAGTAGCCGTTGGTCGCGCCGGTCATCGCGGTGATGGTGTCCTCCATGCCCGACACGCTCTTGCCGAACATGAGGCGCATCATCACGTCGCCGACGCCGTTCGGATTGTTCATCGAGAACAGCCCGCGCGACATGGCGGAGAACCCGCGCCACCCGCCGCCGGCCAGGCCCCCCAGCAGGCTCAGCGAGCGTCCCTGGCTGATCGCGGCCGACCAGCTGGAGGGCTTGAACGCGGTGACCATCTCGCCGAGGAACGCCAGTCGGCCGGCGCCGCCCTGGAACAGCTTGCCCAGACTGCCGATCGGGATCACGCCGATCACCGCGAAGATCAGCTGGGTCAGCCCGGTGTCGCCGCGGATGTACTGGTAGGCGGTCAGCGCCAGGGTGAGCACCCCGACGACCGCGCCGATGAGCGCGACGATCGGCCCGCCGATGATGATCGCGGCGATCGCGACGATGATGCCGACGACCTGGAGCACCTTCAGCACGCCGCCGACGAAGCCGTCGACGTTGTCCCAGAAGCCATCCTTGATCTTGCCGGCCATCGCATCGCCGATGCCGGTGGCGGCGGCGTCGAACGCCTCTTCCCAGGTGTCGACGTGCCCGTCCCAGATCCGCGCCTCGGCGACGTAGTCGTCGAGCCTGCCCTGCTTGTTCGCGTCGTCTGTGGACGCGTCCTCCGCCTCCGGCGACTCGTCGTCGGGCTTGTCCCAGAACGGGCGGTCGCCCTCCAGGTATCCGGGCGCGTTCTGGTACTCCTGCCACAGTTCGACGCAGCGCTCGTACGCGGCGTTGACCTTGGGCTGGACCTCGGCGAGCGCATCCGCGTAGGTGACCAGCACCGGACCGGTGGGGCGGTAGAGGTCGCCGGCCTGCCCGAGCTTGTCGTAGGTGTCGCCGACCACCTCGCGCAGCTTCTCGATCGCCTTGCCGCGCTGATCGGATGCCTGGTCCACCAGTCCCTTCAGGAACGTCGAGCCGTCCTGCATCTGGTTGCCCAGCGACGTGATCTGATTGCCGCGCTTGCGGATCTCGGCGGGCTCGCCGTCCAGTGTGGTGACCCACCGGCCGGCGGGCGACGTGTCCATGGTCATCTGCTCGTCCTCCCCTGCCTCAGACCGGTCGCGGTTCGTGCTGGCCGCTCACATCGACCTCGAACTGGGCCGCCGTGTCGTGGTCCCAGTCCTTCATCCCGTCGACGACGCCCTGCACGTGCTGCTGCACCTTGCCGATGTCGCGGGACAGGTCTCGGCGCTTGTCGTCCCAGCGCGATTCGAAATCGTGCGCGCGGTCATTCAGCTTGTTCTGGCCGAACGGGTGGGCGATCGCCTCATCCAGGTCGTCCGCCCGCGAGCTCGCCTCGTCCAGCTCGGTGATGATGGCCTTCAGCTTCTCGTTGACCTGTTCGAGCTGGGTGTAATGCACCCACACACCATCCGACATCGGTCAGGTCCTCTCGATCACGCGCGGTTCGCCGCCGGGGTGGGCACGAAGTCGAGGGCGAGCGCCATCGCGTCGAACAGCGCATTGGCCGCCTCGCGGTGCGGCGCGTCCTCCGGGTCGGTCGCCTCGACCAGGTGCGTCCCGGCCAGCATCACCGCCTTGCGACGGCTCGTACCGGGCACCGGGATCAGGTAGGAGTACTGGCACGAGACGGTGCCCGCCATCTCGTCGCGGCCCGCGGTCCGCGTCTGCCAGGCCAGGACGGTGCGCCCGTCGTCGAGGAACTCGGTCGTCCCCTGACGGATCTTGGCGGTGACCCAGTCCTCCAGCGAATGCTCCGCGTCGTCGCCGACGAGAGAGACGGTCAGCGACATCGGCAGCGTCCGTTGGTCGGGCAGATCCAGCGGCAGGATCGCGTAGAGTCCGCCCCGCTCCCGGAGGTCGCCGATCCACCGCTTGAGCATCGACGTCACGTACGCGTCCACGTCGGGCCGGCCGGCGCGCTTGACGGTGGTGCGGAACCGCTGGGCGAAGCGTTCGTATCCTTCCCCCTCGAGCGGAATCACCTCCCAGCCGCCGGGCACCAGCATCCGCATCGTGGGCGCGTCCGGCGCGCCCAGCAGCTCCTCGCGCAGCGACGTCATGCCACGATCCCCTCATCCGCCCGGCTCACGCTGATCCCGGCCGCGAACTCCTCAAGGATCGACAGGCCCTCGCCCAGGATGCCGAGCTCGGCGGACGCCGCGTACACCTCGACCAGGACCCGGTCGTGGATGAACTCGAATCGCAGCTCGCCGATGGCGCCGCCGGCATCGGTGGCGGCCACGGAGCTGGTCACCCGCCCCTCGCCGAGCGTCGGCGAGGTGACCGGCCGCACCCGCTCGGGCAGCGCGACCGGGGTCGGGCGGTCGTCGAGCTGATCCAGCTCGTCCACGTCGACCTCGCCGACGTGCACCTCGACCAGCACATCCCCGGGCAGTCCCCGCGGGCAGTACACGAACGCGGCGAACGCCTCCGGCGACAGGAGCGCGAGCTGCGCCTCCATCCGTGCCCGGAGGCCGTCGGGATCGTCCTTCCACTCGTCTGCGACCGTGTTCTGGGCGCAGACCTCGCGCAGCCAGGGGGCGCGCTCCGGGGACTGATCGCCCCGCAGCTGCTCCGGCACCTCGAGGAAGAGCCGCGCGTCGAAGGGCACCTCGATCTGCCGTGCGATGCCGTCCGACATCTCAGACCCAGCCCATGTCGTGGGCGAAGCTCAGCCCGCCCTTGCCGGAGGCATCCACGAAGTTCAGTGCTTTGTCGATCCCGCTGGCGCTGTCGCCGATCAGCGAGGCCAGGCCCTGACCGCCGGGCGTGTTCGACAGGAACTGGGCGAGGTTGCCCTTCGCCTTGTTCGACAGGGCGGCCGCGGCATCGGTCATGGTTGCTCCGGCGGCGTTGTCGAACCCCTGGGTGAGACGGCTGAGGATGCTGGGCTGTCCGGTACGGCCGAAGAAGTTGCGCAGCACGGACGATCCGCTCTTGTTCAGCGCGCCGCTGCCGTGGAACACCTGCGCGAGCCGGCCGTTCTGCAGGACGCCCTTCAGGCTCTTCAGGCTGGTCTTGCTGCCCAGGCCCACCAGGTCGCCGAGCATCCCCTTCCCACCCTTCAGGCCGGCGGTGAGCTTGCCGAGCGGGCCGGCGGCCTTGGAGATGCCCTTGAGCGCACCGAAGGCCTTGCCGAACGGGAAGACGGCGATCGCCGCGAACATGACGTCGGTGAGGGTGGCGCGTCCGCCCGCGTACCGCAGCAGGGTGGTGCCCAGGGCGGCCAGGCCGACGAGCGCGGCGGCCAGCACGAACGGGCCGCCGATGATGCAGGCGGCGACCACCAGCGCGATCCCCACCCAGGTCAGCACCGTGCCCAGCGCATCGAGGAACGGGAGCGCGTTGTCCAGCCACGAGTCCTTGACGCCGTTGTCGTTGGCGTCCTCCAGTCCGCTGTGCGCGCGGTCGTACGCGGCGTCCCAGGAGTCCCAGTGGCCGTTGTACTTGCGTGCCTCGTCCTCCCAGTCCTGGACGGCGGTGTCGAATTCGGACTGCAGCGTCGAGGTGTCGTCGCCGGTCTGCGACGCCGTCTCCAGGTCGGTGGACTTCGTGCGGACGGTGCCCCACAGGGTCTCGCACTCCGTGACGATCACCTCGATCGGGCCCTGCACCTCACCCAGGGTCTTGCCGTAGTCGGCGAGCGCCTCGCCGCTGGGCGCGTACCGGATGCCCGCCTTCTTCAGGTCTTCATGCACGTCATCGGCGCTGTCGCGCAGCTTGTCGATCGAGGCGCCCTTGCCCTCGGTCCCGGAGGCGAGGGCGCTGAGGGAGTTGGCCGCCTTCTGCATCCGCTCGCCGAGGTCCTTCATCGCCACGCCGCGCGTGTGGATGTCCTCGGCGTTGCCGCTGATCCGGCGCAGCTCGTGCCCGCCCTCCGGCGTGACCAGCATGCTCAGGGAGCGGTACTTCGGGTCGTTCTCGGTCATCCGTCGTTTCCATCCGATGTGTCGACGGCCTTGGCCAGCTCGGCGTCGAGTTCCGCCCACTTCTCCCGCGTCCCCGAGACGCGATCCAGCAGGTCGACCAGGTGTTCCTTGAGCGTGTCGCGCTTGTCGTCCCACGCCTCTTCGAACCGCTGCGCCTGCGAGCGCAGACCGGACCGGTCCAGCGGGCTGCCGATGGCCGATTCCAGCGCCTCGCTGTTGTGGGTGGCGTTCTCGAACTCGTCGATCGTGTCCTTGACGGCCTTCTCCAGGTCTTCCATGCTGCGCATCGGGATGTCGATGTCGTCATAGGCCATGTGAGAACCTCCCCCTGTGGTGCGGACGGTCGTGCCCTCGTGCGGGACGACGCGCGGATGTCGAGACAGCGGCGTCCGACGACCTCAGTCGTCGGACGCCGCGGTGGCCGGTCAGCTGCCGGCGAGCTGCTGGTCCAGGTCCTGGATCGCGTGCATCATGCCGGTCAGCGCGTCGGACATGTCGCCGATGCCGTCGACGGCGTTCTTCAGGCCGGTGGTCAGCTCCTCGTAGCCCTCACCGAACTTGCCGGACGCGTGCTGCGTCTTGAAGTCCTCGCCCAGCAGGGTGTCCACCTGGCTCTTCAGCGTGTCCAGCTGACCCTGAATGTCATCACGAGCCTGCGACAGCGAGTTCGCCACCTGCTCCATCTCTGAATACGATGCTCCGAAATCAGCCATCGTCAACTCCTCTGCTCAGATTGCCCGACCCCCGTCGGGCCGATGAGAAGAACCTAACAAGATCGGCCGGACCCCGTCGATGGGGACAATTCCCCACCGTTCTCAGGGCCGCGCGACGGCAGAGACGTCGAGGTCGCCGTCGTAGAAGGTCCAGGCCAGCCAGGCGACCGGTCCGAGCTCCTGCGCCTGGGTGCGCGTGGCGGCCGGCACGTCGGTGAGCGTGTCGAGCTCGCGCGCCCACTCCCGGCCGACGGCGTCCGGCGCGTCCGTGCGGGCCAGCCGCGCGGCATCCGCCCGCAGTCGCCGGCCCTCGTCGCGCAGGCGTCCGGCGTCCGCGTTCGGCGCGGCGTCGGGGGCGGGCCGCACCAGCAGCGCCAGGACCGCGAGTTCGAGCACCACCACTATCGCTCCGGCGTGCCACCAGGCCAGCTGGGCCGCGGTGAAGTCGGTCGTGCCGCCGGCCGGTCCGATCACGAACCGGTAGATCACCACGGCGACCATGATCAGCCCGACGACGACCACCATCGTCAGCGCTCCGGTGGACCGCGGCCGGCGGCGCAGCCACGCGGGCAGTGCGACGGCCAGCAGGACGATCGCCGCGATCAGGGTCGCGAAGATCACCGGGACGGCGGTCGCCGCCTCGAGCGTGACGCGCTTCATCACCGGGCCGGCCAGTGCCGCCGAGACCGTGGCGGCCAGCAGCCCCAGCGCGAGCAGCACGTACCAGACGGTCGATGACGCGGGTCGGCCCTTCGGCGCGGCGGTCTCGGATCCGGCCGCCGCGACCGTCGGCGCGGCGAATCCCGCCATGTAGGAGCGACGCTGTCGCCCGAGCTGGTCCAGGGCCGGCAGCAGGCCGCGCGCCTCGCGGTCCGCGGCCACCACCCGCCAGGCGCGTCGCGCGACGGCGACGATCTCGTCGTCACTCCCGGTCAGACGGATCGGTTCGCTGCTCACCACCACTCCAATCTACCGGCGGATCATCCGGCGGCCGGGGACGCGACGGTGAGCACGGATGCCTCGGCCAGCGGCATCTGGACGGTCACGGCCCGACCGGCCTGCACGAAGATGCCGCGCCCCTCGGGGAACTCGGCGCGCTTGACCTTCGGGAACGGGACCTTGAAGACCGCCTCGCCGTCGAACGAATCCGGCTTGAGCACGATGCCCTTCCGGCCCGCCTTGAAGTCGCCGATGAGTCCGAACCCGCTGGTGACCTGGGTGATGTCGGCATCGCCGATGAGGAACTGCTCGCTGCGGTTGATCGCCTGGAACAGCGCCTTCAGCGGCCGCTCGGCCGGCGAGTCGGCGAACTGCGGGACGTCCTCCACCACGATCATCAGCCGCATCCCGAGCGCCTCGTCGGCGACCAGGTCGCTCAGCTCGGTGACGAGGTCCTTCGCGTCGTCCGGGGTGGTCGCGCTGCGCACCCAGGGCGCGAACTCCTTGAGCTGCGAGCGCCGCCCACCCAGGTGGAACAGCTTGACCTCGGGGTCGAAGCGCACCATGGCGGTGATCAGCGCCTTCATCGCCGTGGTCTTGCCGGCCATCGGCGGCCCGGCGACCACGAACGTGCCGGCCGGGTCGAAGCCGCGCGGCGCGAGCGTGTCCTCGGCGACGCCGAGCACAGGGAACTCGCCGACCCGGTCGGGCAGCTCGTCCAGCGCCAGGCGGGTGGGCAGCGACCCGATCTCGGCGACCTCGCGGATCCCGCGCGTCCGCAGCTCTTCGGCCAGCTGCCCGAGCAGCTTGGTCTGCTCGGCGACGTTCGGGGTGCCGCCGAGCACCGCGATCTGCGTCTCGAAGCCGTCGACGATGGCACGGCCCGGGCCGGAGCGCTCGTCCAGCACATCCTTGGGGGCGTTCAGCAGCGAGTACGCGTTCTCGTCCGACAGGCGCAGGATGACGCGGCGCGACACGTTCGAGCTGACCGCGGTGGGCACCGAGCCCGAGCGGTCGGCGGTCGCCACCACGTGCACGCCGAGCGGGCGCCCCTCGCCGAGGATCCGCATGAACACCTGGTAGAACGGCATCCGGGCGCTGGTGGACTCCCACTCCGAACGGAACTGCGGCAGCCCGTCCAGCAGCAGGATGATGCGCGACTCGTCCCGCCCGGTCAGCTCGCGGTATTCGGTGACGCTGGACGCATTGGCCGCGCTGAACCGCTTGCCGCGGTCGTCCAGCACCGCGGCCAGGGTGCGCAGCACGCGCTGCACGCGCTCCGCGTCGTCGCCGGGGATGATGGATCCCACGTGCGGCAGGACCTCGAGGCTCTTCAGCGAGCCCGAGCCGAAGTCCAGCCCGTACACCTCGACGTTCTCGGTGCGCCGGCCGATGGCCGCGGCGATCGCGATCGTGCGCAGCACGGTGGATTTGCCGGACCCGCTGGTCCCGTACACGAGCATCGACCCGTCGCGGTCGGGCTCGAAGTGGACCGCCTCCTGCAGCTGGCGCTCCGGGACGTCCCGCTTGCCCAGCAGGATCGACCCGGCACGCCCGGCCGACAGCTCGCGCACGTCCACCGTGGCCTCCAGGTCGTCCAGCCACGGGCGTCGGGGGGCCGGGATGCCGGCGTCCGCAGCGGCCGCGATGAGGGTGGCCACGATCCGCTTCTGGTCGTTGGGGCCGGGGTCGCCGTCGTGCACGTCGGCATCGCCGCGGTCCTCCTCCTCCCACCTCTGCACCGAGCCGAACCGCAGCTCGGCCACGCTCACATCGGCTTCGGGCGGCTCGTCCGTGCTCCAGCCGCCGGCGTACGCGGACTGGAACGGCACCAGGCGGCCCGGGCCGGTCTTGGCGATGCCGCGGCCGGGGATGCTGGGGTCGAAGCTGCCCGCGATCGGGTCGTCCACGACATCCTTCGAGTCCGAGGCGTCGGCCATGCGCAGCGCGACGCGCAGGTTGGTGTTCGCCCGCAGGTTGTCCTTGATGACGCCGGCCGGACGCTGCGTCGCCATGATCAGGTGGATGCCGAGCGAGCGGCCGCGCTGGGCGATGTCGACCACGCCGTCCACGAACTCGGGCACCTCGCCGGCGAGGGCGGCGAACTCGTCGATCACCAGCACCAGGGCCGGCGGGGTCTCGGGGTCGCGGCGCTTCTCCATCTCCAGGAGGTCCTTGGCCTTCTTGCGGTTGAAAAGGTGCTCCCGATAGTGCAGCTCGGCGCGCAGGCTGGTCAGGGCCCGGCGCACCAGGTGGGGGCTGAGGTCGGTGACCAGGCCTACGCAGTGCGGCAGCTCGACGCAGTCGGCGAACGCCGAGCCGCCCTTGTAGTCGACGAACAGAAACGTCACCCGGTCGGGGCTGTGCGCGGCCGCCATGCCCAGCACCCACGCCTGCAGGAACTCGCTCTTGCCCGCACCGGTGGTGCCGCCGACCAGGGCGTGCGGGCCCTGGGTGCGCAGGTCGAGGGTCATCGCGTCGGTCGCGCCGTGGCCGACGAGCGCGCGCAGCGTGCCCGCCTTCTTCAGCCGGGGCAGGGCCGGGCCCGACCGGTCGATGATCGTGTTGTTCTCGCGCCAGCGGTCGACCGCGAACGACGGGGTGGTGGCCAGCTCGGATCCCACCAGCGACAGGAACATCACCGAGTTGGGGATGTCGGAGGCGTCCTCCACGACGGTGCTGGCATCGGTGACCGGGGCCAGGCGCCGGGCCAGCACGTTCATCAGCTCGTTCGAGACGCCTTCGACCGCGGCATCCGGGTAGTCCACGCCGCTGCGCACGGTGCCCACGCGGGCATGCTCGAGTCCGCCGCCGACATCCACGAAGCTGCGGCACACCGCCGGCAGGGCCTCGACGACCGGAGCCACGAACACCCCGTACACGCCGACGTCGGCGCCGCGCTCGAGGACCTGCGTGAGGCGTGCACGGTCGACCGGCGCGTCGGCGGTCACGATCACCACGACCGCGGTCTGACCGGGGAAGGATGCCTCTTCGGCGGCGCGCTTCACATCGGTGCCGAACCGCATCGGGTCCCAGTCCTCGCCGTAGGGCGGCCGGGGCGATGCGGTGGCGGTCGAGCGGCGCATGACCAGTTCTTCCAGCCCGGACAGCAGCGCGGCGCCGGTGGACGCCGAGTCGGACAGCGGCATGTCGCGGAACGGGCTGCGTTCGCTGGAGGTGTGGGGCAGCCACTTCAGCCATTCCAGCTCGCGCGCCCATTCCGGCTCGGTGAGCGCGACGGCCACCAGGTCGTTGGGCGAGTGCATCCCGAACAGCTGCACGCTCAGCCCGCGCAGCGCGTCCGCCGCCTCGCGCTGCGGCCCGGCGATGCCCATGACCCCCACGCTCTGCAGCGATTCGAGCACGGGCACGCCGTCGATCATGCGGTAGCGCTCCTGCAGCCGGTCGACGCGATCGACGTACTCGGGCAGCGAGTCGGTGCCCTCGGAGCGGTGGATCACCGTGCGCGAGAGCGCCTCGCAGGTGCCCAGGCGCACCGCGAGGAAGTTCCAGTGCTCGGGGCGGCGCGTCCACAGCATGGGACCGAGCCGCATCGCCTGCTCGAACACCACGGCCACCGGCGGCACCTCGGCGTTGCGGGTCTCGCGTTCCCGGGGCCGCTCGCGGTACAGCGTCTCCTCGAGCTCCTCGAACGTGCGCTCGAAGACCTCGGACTCTTTGCGCAGCCGCTGGCCCAGGTTCGTGCGCTGGGAGATGAAGTTGCCGAACAGCATCAGCGGCGACATCAGCACGATCAGCAGCGAGCGCGGCTGGCCGTTGATCGCGAACATCGACAGCCCGAGGATCAGCGGGGCCACCAGCATCGGCCACGGGAAGAGTCGGGTGACCGGGTCCTTGGGCATGCGCGGCTCGGACAGCTCCTGCCCGGCGTACCGCGGCTCGACCCGCGGGCTGCGGTTGAACAGCAGCGTCCCGCCGCGCTCGAGCACCGGATCCTGGGTGACCGGCGCGAAGTCCTGGAGCATCCGCACGACCAGCTCGGTGTCGCCGAGCATGAAGCGCTGCCCCGGGATGACCCGCAGGCGCTGCACCAGCCCGCCGTCCACCACGATCCCGTTCGCCGAGTTCAGGTCGACGACCTCCACGCCCGTGCCGACCTCGATGCGGGCGTGCCGTTTGGAGACGAGCGCGTCGTCGACGACGATGTCGTTCTCCGGCGCCCGCCCGATCGTGAACGACCCCTTGCGCAGCGCGAACTCGTGCCCGGCGAACGGTCCGCCGACCACGTGCAGGGTCGCCAGCGCCGGGCCGTCGGCAGAGCGGGACGACGCGTACCGGTCGCCGAGGGTGGTGACCGTCGCGACGAACCCGGACCCGACCGGAGCGTCGCTGATGGGCATGTCGGGGTCGAGCACGGTGTGATCGCCGGAGGTCGGCGGGGCGACGCTGAGGGTGAGGATGCCCTCCGCCGGGCCCGCGCCGAGCCGTGCCGGGTCGGTCTCGGTGATCTTGCGCGCCACGTCCTGCACGGTCGCGGTCGCGTCCGATGTCACCGCGATGTCGGTGGTCTGGCCGTTCTGGCGCCGCAGGGTCAGCTTGAGTCTCATCGGAGATTCCTCGTCGGGGTCGGCGGATCAGTCGGTCTGGAAGCGGGCGCGACGGTCGCCGAAGCGCAGCTCGTCGCCGTCCCGCAACGCCAGCGGTCGCCCGGGCAGGAGCTCGTGCTGGGTGCCGTCCCGCACGATCGCGCTGCCGTTGGTGGAGTGCCGGTCCTCGGCGGCCCAGACCCCGTCGATCCGGTGCACCGCGACGTGCGTCTTGGAGACGGACTTGGTCGTGTCGGCGACGGGGACGGGGAGGAGCTCGGCGTCCCCGCGCGCGCGGGCCGGGGCGCGCCCGAGCAGCACGCCGTCGCCGGCGACCGCGATGCGCTCCCCCGTCTCCAGGACGAGCGTGGCGGTGCCCGCTGCCGGGACGGCGGGCGAAGCGGGGGCGGCCGGTGTCGCCGGGGCGGGGGATGCTGCGGCCGACGGCGCCGGGGCCGCAGCTGCGGGAGCCGACGGCGCGCCCGCCTGGCCCGTCGTCGCCGGGGGCTCGGGCAGCAGCGAGGGCGGAGCCCACGCGGCGGCGGGTGCGGCATCCCTGGCCGGAGGGGAGATCGAAGGTGCGGCATCCACCGCATTCGTCGGTGCGGGACTCGTCGGTGCGGGACTCGTCGGTGCGGGACTCGTCGGGGCGGGGTGGGTCGGCGCGGGGCTCGTCGGCGCGGGGCTCGGCGGCGTGGGCGCCGCAGGCGTGACCGGCGGGCGGGACTGCGCAGCGGCCGAAGCGGCGGCCGGCGGCGCGGCGGCGCCGGAGGCCTGGGTGCGGGGCGCTCCGAGTACCCCGCCGGTGCTGCGCGCGACCGGGAACGCGGCCGCCCCGACCACCGGGTCGGCCGGGGTCGCCAGCGACGGAAGCCGGGTGACGACGTCGCGCAGCGGGGTGGTCACGGTCTTGCGGGCGATGCGCATCCGCTTGCCGTCGTACGGGTTCAGGCCGCGGCGCACGTCGACGAACCAGGTCGCACCGGCCAGGTCGGCCCATCCGCGGCCGCGGCGCTCAGGATCGATCAGGGGCGAGACGGCGATCACCAGCACCGGCCCGATCAGGGGCACGATCATGCTCGCTGCCAGGACCAGGTAGCGGACCACCGCGCCGCGCCAGAAGCCGGGGCGCTCCAGCGTGCGCACGTTGACCGACCGGATGCCGGCGATCGCCTTGCCCACGGTCACCCCGCGGCGGCCGTGCAGCACGAGCTGGACGATGATGAACGCGATCGACAGGAACCACGACGCGGCCGCGCAGATCAGCACGATGATCAGGTCGGACCGGGTTGCGAGCACCTGCTGCGGCTCGGGGTCCAACGCCGCCCCGACCAGGACCGGCAGGGCCACGATCAGCAGCGGCAGCAGCAGGATCAGTGCGATCGCCGCCTCGCACAGGGTCGCCAGCACGCGCTGACCCGGACGCGCCGGCAGCAGTCCGAGCGAGGCCGCGTAGCCGGGCATCGGTCGACCATGCGCGTCGAGGCCCTCGATCGTGCGTGTGGCGTCGTCGATCTCCCAGATCACCGATGCGTCCTCCCGTATTCCCGCATCGACCTTACCCGGCCGCGCCCGCGGCCACAGGCGCGGGCGCAGCCGGGTGCGGCCCGATCAGTGGAAGAAGTGGCGCTCGCCGGTGAAGTACATGGTGATCCCGCGCTCCTTGGCCAGATCGATCGTCTCCTGGTCGCGCACCGACCCGCCGGGCTGCACGATCGCGGTGACGCCGGCGTTGATGAGGGTCTCGGGACCGTCCGAGAACGGGAAGTACGCGTCGGATGCCGCGACCGAGCCGACCACGCGGTCGCCGGCGCGCTCGACGGCCAGCTTGCACGAATCGACCCGGTTCACCTGGCCCATGCCGATGCCCACGGTCGCCGAGTCCTTGGCCAGGACGATCGCGTTCGACTTGACCGCACGGCAGGACTTCCACGCGAAGATCAGGTTCTGCATCTCGGCGTCGGACGGACGCTCGCCGGAGACCAGCTCCCACTTGTCGGCAACGGATTCGATGTCGTCCGGGAACCGGTCGGCGTCCTGCAGCAGCAGACCGCCCGAGACCAGGCGCACGTCCATGCGCTCCTGGGTCCAGTCGGCGGGCAGCTGCAGGACGCGCAGGTTCTTCTTCAGCTTGAACAGCTCGAGGGCCTCGGGCTCGAAGCCGGGGGCCACGATCACCTCGGTGAAGATGTCGCGGAGGTTCTCGGCCATCTTCAGGGTGACGGTGCGGTTCGCCGCGATCACGCCGCCGAACGCCGACAGCGGGTCGCACTCGTGCGCCCGCAGGTGCGCGCTGGCGATCGGGTCCAGCGCGTTGGGCGCGGTCACCGCGATGCCGCACGGGTTGGCGTGCTTGATGATGGCGACGGCCGGCAGCACCATGTCGAACGCAGCACGCAGGGCGGCATCGGCATCCACATAGTTGTTGTACGACATCGCCTTGCCCTGCAGCCCCGTGGCCTGGGCGATCCCGTGACCGCCGACGCGCGAGTAGATGGCGGCGCGCTGGTGGGCGTTCTCGCCGTACCGCAGCGGCTCGATCCGCTCGGCGCGGATGGTCAGGTGCTGGGGCAGGTCGACGCCTTCGGCGAGGGTCTCCTCCGAGAACCAGGTCGCCACGGCGCGGTCGTAGTTGGCGGTGTGCGCGAAGGCGCGGGCGGCCAGCTCCTTGCGCTGGCCGAGCGACGTGCCGCCGGCGCCGACGGCCTCGATGATGGCCGGATACGACTCCGGCGAGACCACGATCGCGACGTTCGCGTAGTTCTTCGCCGAGGCGCGGACCATCGCCGGTCCGCCGATGTCGATCTGCTCGACCACGTCGTCGCTGGAGGCGCCGGAGCGCACGGTCTCCACGAACGGGTACAGATTGGCCACGACCAGCTCGAACGGCTGGATCCCCAGCTCGGCCAGCTCGTCCTCGTGGGCCTGCAGCCGCAGGTCGGCCAGCAGGCCTCCGTGCACGTTCGGGTGCAGTGTCTTGACCCGCCCGTCCAGCATCTCCGGCACGCCGGTCACGGCGGCGACATCGGTCACCGCGATCCCGGCGTCGCGGATCGTGGCCGCCGTCGACCCGGTCGAGACGATCTCGACCCCGGCACCGGCCAGCGCCTCGGCCAGCGGCACCAGGTCGGTCTTGTCGCTGACCGAGACCAGCGCCCGCCTGATCGGCACGACATCGCGCTGACGGTACAGGGAGGGATCGTGACGGGGGCCGGCCATAGGTGCTCCTGGTTCGTTGTCGGGATCGGGTCAGACGCTCTGCGCGGGGCGGGACGCGGCGAGATCCAGCTCGCCGGTGGCGATGCGTCGCACCACGTCGATGAGCAGGCGCCGCTCGACGGGTTTGATGCGCTCGTGCAGAGTGTGCTCGTCATCGCCGGTGAGGACGGGCACGCGCTCCTGCGCGAGCACCGGTCCGCTGTCGACTCCGTCGTCGACGACGATGACGCTGGCTCCGGTCTGGGTGGCTCCGGCGGCGAGCGCATCCCGCACGCCGTGGGCGCCGGGGAACTCGGGGAGGTATGCGGGGTGCGTGTTCACGATGTGCGGGGCCCAGGCATCCACCACCGACGACGGCAGCAGCCGCATCAGACCGCTGAGCACGACCAGGTCGGGCTGCCAGGTGCGCAGCTGGGCGTCCAGCTCGGCCCCCCATTCCTCGCGGGTGGGGTAGGCCGAGTACGGGACGGTGAAGCTCGGGATGCCGAAGGCCTCGGCGTGATCGAGCCCGTCGGCCTGCCGGTCCGCGCCGACCACGACGATGCGGGCGGGGTACGCGGGGTCGTCGGCGGCCTCGAGCAGCGCACGCAGATTCGAGCCGGCGCCTGAGATGAGAACGGCGACCGTGAGCACGCGCCCAGTCTACCCACGGGCGCAGCGGCGCCCGGCCCGTCCCGCCGGTCGCCAGGTCAGTCGCGGCCGAGGAAGCCCGGGTCGATGGGGGCGGTGTCGGTCTCGTCCTCGGATGAGGCGAGCAGACCCCGCTCGATCGGCACGGGCTCGATGGGGGCGGTGTCGTTCTCGTCCTCGAGCCGGTTCGGGTCCCGCGGGACGTCGCGGATCGCGGCATCCGCTGTCGGCGCAGGATCGGCGCGACGCGGCTCGAGCGCCGGTGCCACCTCCGGGTGCAGGGGGCGCTGGGGGGTCAGCAGGATGATCGCCGCCCCGACGAGCACCTCCAGCCCGAACGCCAGCGCGAACGGTCCCGGCTGCGGGCCGACCTCGGCCAGCCGGCCCGGTCCGATCGCCCCGGACGAGAGCCAGCCCAGCAGCGCCGCCCCGGCCCCGCTCAGCGCGGCGACCCCCACAGCAAGGCCGGCGCGCAGCCCGAGATCCGACCGGTGTGCGGGAGTGGCAAGCCGGGCGCGCAGCATCCATCCGGCCAGCGCGCCCGCCGCGATCGGCAGCAGGACCAGGGCGAGCAGCCAGGGCGAGGCCGACTCGGGGAGCGCGCCGAGCACCGGCAGCCCCGGGACCACGCCGAGCTGGGTGCCGGCCGGCGAGACGGCCGTCCCGGCGCCCACGGCGAACCCGGGGCCGGCCAGGAACGCTGCACCCCAGAGCACGAGGGTGGGCAGATAGGCCAGCTGCGCGAGCGCGACCACGATCACGCCGATGGCGTCGAAGTTGCCGGCCTGGAACAGCGCGATCACCTCGTCGCCGCGGAAGATCAGACCGCCGACGACCGTCAGCGCGCCCAGGCCGATCATCGCGATGAGGGTGACCGCCGCTCCGCGCAGCATGAGCGCGGGCGCCTCGGGCCAGGATCCGGGCAGGTCCGTCAGCGCGTGGCGCAGCTGCGCGAGAAGGCCGGGCGCATCCCGCCAGGCCGTGCCGACGGCGCCGGCCAGCGACGGCAGCAGGTAGACGAGGGTCGGCAGGAGCACCGCCTGCCACAGCTGCGGTGCGGCGATCGGGGTGCGGGCGGTGAGCGCGATGACCGCGGATGCCGCGGCGAACACGACGCCGCTCGAGAGCACTCCCACCGCCCAGTGCCCGCTGCGACCGGCACGCGCGCCGGATCGGGCGGCGAACACCGCGGTGCTGCCGGCCAGGGCGAGCGGAGCGAGCGAGAGGGAGAACGAGGCGGCATCCTCCGGGATCCCGGCGACGGCGAGGTACTCGGTGGGCAGGTGCACGGCCAGCGGGACGAGGTGGCCGAGCTGCCAGATCGCGCCGGTCGCCGGCCACAGCGCCGACCAGTCCGGCGCGCCGATCCCCACCACCCACAGCAGGGTCAGCGGAGCCAGCACGACGGCGACGCCGACGGCGGCCGCGATGACGGCGTCGAACGCGGCGAGGAAGACGATGAGCAGGCGTTGCATGGGCGCAGTCGACACTACCCAGGCCCGCGGCATCCGACCTCGCGGCCACGCCCGCGCGCGCGATTCGCGCGCGTTCCTGGATGGATGCTGTGAATCGGCGTGCGGGGCGCTAGGTTTTGTGGCGGAGGTCCCCCGACTATGAGCACAGCCCCTGCCACCGACACCGCCGCAGAGCACGACCGCGCCCCGAAGAACGGCTTCGACCGCTTCTTCGAGATCACCCGCCGCGGCTCGACGCTGGGCACCGAGATCCGTGGCGGCATCGTCACGTTCGTGACGATGGCCTACATCGTCATCCTGAACCCGATCATCCTCGGCGGCACGCAGGACGTGGCCGGCAACGCCCTGCAGAACCAGCAGGTCGCCGCCGTCACCGCCCTGACCGCGGGCGTGATGACGATCCTGTTCGGCCTCATCTCGCGGCTGCCGTTCTCGTTCGCCGCGGGGCTGGGGATCAACTCGTTCCTCGCGGTGAGCGTGGTCGGCCAGCTCACCTGGCCCGAGGCCATGGGGCTGGTGGTGATCAATGGCCTGATCATCGTCCTGCTGTCGGCCACCGGCCTGCGGCGCATGATCATGGATGCCGTCCCGATGGAGCTGAAGATCGGCATCACCGTCGGCATCGGCCTGTTCATCGCGTTCATCGGCATGGTCGACGGCGGATTCGTCACCGCGACCGGTCTGCCGTCACCGCCCGTCGGCCTCGGCAGCGGCGGCTCGATCGCGACCGTCCCGGCGCTGCTGTTCGTGTTCACCCTGCTGCTGGCGGGCATCCTGATGGCTCGCAAGATCAAGGCCGCGCTGCTGGTCGCGCTGGTCTCGGGCACCGTGGTCGCGATGATCGTCGAGGCGATCTGGCACCTGGGCGCCCGCGGCGAGTCGAACCCCGGTGGCTGGGGGATGTCGGTGCCGACGCTGCCGTCGCAGTGGCTGAGCCTGCCCGACCTGGGCCTGGTCGGCCAGGTCGACCTGGTCGGCAGTTGGGGCCGGATCGGCGCCATCGCCGGCATCATGCTCGTCTTCACCCTGGTCTTCACGAACTTCTTCGACGCGATGGGCACCATGACCGGCCTCGCCGAGGAGGCCGGCCTGTCCGACCAGAGGGGCAACTTCCCGCGGCTGAAGTCCGCGCTGATCGTCGAGGGCGTCGGCGCGGTCGTCGGCGGCGGGGCCTCGGCCTCGTCGAACACCGTGTTCGTCGAATCCGCCGCCGGCATCGGCGAGGGCGCGCGCACGGGGGTGGCCAACCTGGTGACGGGTGTGCTGTTCCTGCTCGCGATGTTCCTCACGCCACTGACCTCGATCGTGCCCAGCGAGGTCGCCTCGGCCGCGCTGGTGATCGTCGGTGCGCTGATGATGTCGCAGATCCGCCGGATCGAGCTCAAGGACATGTCGGTGCTGGTCCCGGTGTTCCTGACCGTGTCGGTGATGCCGCTGACCTACTCGATCGCCAACGGCATCGGCGCCGGGTTCATCGCCTGGGTCGTCATCCGGTCGCTCGCCGGCAAGGCGCGGCTGATCAGCCCGCTGCTGTGGATCGTCGCCGCCGGCTTCGTGATCTACTTCGCCCGCGGCCCGCTCGAGGCGGTCATCGGCGGCTGACGCGTGTCGGCGGTGCTCGACCCGCTGCAGCTGCGGCCGCGGGGCGCCCACGACGGGCAGGCCACCGACCGGTTCGGCGTGACCTGGCTGATCGGCTACGAGGACTGAGCCGGCGCGTCGCCGCGGCGGCGCTCAGTCCGTGATCGGGTCGAGGACGAACAGGGCGATGAGCCGGTCGGTCTTCGTCTGGTATTCGGCGTAGTTCGGGAACGCCTCGACCGCGCGCGCCCACCACGTCTCGCGCTCGGCCCCGGCTGCCTCATGGGCGAGATAGTCGCGCTTCACGCCGAGGTCCTGCAGCTCGACGTGCGGGTGCTTTCGCATGTTCGACGCCCACTTCGGCTCGTCGGGCGACCCGCCCTTGGACGCGACGACGGCGTAGTGCCCCTCGTGCTCGACCCGCATCAGCGCGGTCTTGCGCAGCGCACCGGTCTTCGCGCCGACCGTGGTCAGGACGATGATCGGCTTGCCGCGCAGCTCGTTCGCCTCGGCACCGCCGCTCGCCTCGAACGTCTCGGCCTGCTTGCGCGCCCACGATGCGGTGCTCGGCTTGTACTCTCCGGTCAGTGGCATGTCCTCACGCTACCGCGCCGCCGTCAGCGCGAGATCACGCTCGTGCACGCTTTTTCCGGCTCCACGCGTGCACGAGCGTGTTCTCGCGCAGGAGAGGGGGCCGGTCTGCCGACGCGACGAAGGGGCGGATGCTGCGGGCTGCGGCATCCCGCGCGCATCCGGGGTGCATCCCGCGCGCATCCCCGCGCATCCGGGGCGGGTCAGAGGACGAGGCGCTCCCCCGCCGTGGGCACGCGCAGCCGATGCGTGAGGCCGGCGTACTCGAATTCGCGCACCAGCCGCTCGCGGGTCTCGCTGAAATGGTGCCAGCCCTCGGCGTGCACCGGCACGATCACCGCGTCGCCCAGCGCACGGGCGGCCTCGACCGCGGTGCGCGCGTTGAGCGTCAGGTCGTCGTCGCCGAACCGGCCGACGTTGGCCGCGCCCGTGAACAGCACCGCGATGTCGATGGGGCCGACCCGGGCGGCGATCTGCTCGACCAGCTCGACGGCGGCGTTGTCTCCCGAGACGTACACGGTCGGCTCGCCCGGTGCGCGCAGCAGGAATCCGGTGACCGCGCCCGAGAGCCGTTCGGCGCCCACGGGGCCATGCCGGGCGGGCAGCCCGGTGATCTCCACACCGTCGACGGCGTGGGTCTGCCACGGCGCCAGGCCGGTCACCCCGTCGAGCCGCCCAGCCGCGTCGGCGGTGGACAGCACCGTGCCGACGCGGGCCAGGTAGCGGCGGCCCGCGACGTCGAGATTGTCGGGATGCTGGTCGTGCGAGAGCAGCACGACGTCGATCTCGCCGATCTCGTCGGGTCCGAGTGCCGGCCCGGTGAGCTTGTGCAGCGACACTCCCCCGCTCGGATACTCGCCGGGGTCGTCGAGTGTGGGATCGGTCAGCATCCGCACGCCGGCGAATTCGATGACGGCGGTGGGGCCGCCGACGAGCGTGAGCGCTGTGGGCAGTGTTGTCATGACTTCATCGTGCCGCAGCCGTACGGCCGAGGGGGCGGATGCCGCAGCATCCCGCACTGCGGGCCGCGGCATCCGCCCCCTCTGAGGCGTCAGTCGATCAGAGCGACGTGATGATCTCGCGCATCAGGTCGGCGGTCTCGGACGGCGTCTTGCCGACCTTGACTCCGGCGGCCTCGAGGGCCTCCTTCTTGGCCTGCGCGGTGCCCGCCGAGCCCGAGACGATGGCGCCGGCGTGGCCCATCGTCTTGCCCTCGGGGGCGGTGAAGCCGGCCACGTAGCCGACGACCGGCTTGGTGACGTGCGCCTTGATGTAGTCGGCCGCGCGCTCTTCGGCGTCGCCGCCGATCTCGCCGATCATGACGATCGCCTTGGTCTCGGGGTCGGCCTCGAACGCCGCGAGGGCGTCGATGTGCGTCGTGCCGATCACCGGGTCGCCGCCGATGCCGATGGCGGTGGAGAAGCCCAGGTCGCGCAGCTCGAACATCATCTGGTAGGTCAGGGTGCCCGACTTCGAGACCAGGCCGATCGGGCCCTTGCCGGTGATGTTGGCCGGGGTGATCCCGACCAGCGCCTCGCCGGGCGTGATCACACCGGGGCAGTTCGGGCCGATGATGCGGGTCCTGTTGCCCTTGGACTGCGCGTACGCCCACGCCTCGGCGGTGTCGCCGACGGGGACGCCCTCGGTGATGACCACCAGCAGAGGGATGTCGGTGTCGATGGCCTCGATCATCGCGTCCTTCGTGAACGCGGGCGGGACGAACGCGATCGACACGTCGGCTCCCGTCTTCTCGATGGCCTCGGCGACCGTGCCGAACACGGGCAGCTCGACCGGGTTGCCGTCCTTGTCGGTGTGGGCGACCGTGGTGCCGGCCTTGCGCGCGTTCACGCCGCCGACGACCTGGGTGCCGGCCTTGAGCATCAGCGCCGTGTGCTTGGTGCCCTCGCCGCCGGTGATGCCCTGGACGATGACCTTGGAGTCCTTGTTGAGGTAGATCGACATCTTCTGTTCCTTTGTCTCGTCAGCGGGCTCAGGCGTTGGCCAGCTCGGCGGCCTTGTCGGCGCCCTCGTCCATGCTGGCGGCGAGCGTCACGAGCGGGTTGTTCGCGGCCGCGAGGATGGCACGGCCCTCGTCGACCTGGTTGCCGTCCAGTCGCACCACCAGCGGCTTGGTCGCGGTGGCGCCGAGGATCTCCAGCGCCTTGACGATGCCTTCGGCGACGGCCACGCACGAGGTGATGCCGCCGAACACGTTCACGAACACGCTCTTGACCTGCTGGTCGCCGAGGATGACGTCCAGTCCCGCGGCCATGACCGTGGCGGATGCCCCACCCCCGATGTCGAGGAAGTTGGCCGGCTTCACGCCACCGTGCTTCTCGCCCGCGTAGGCCACGACATCCAACGTCGACATGACCAGGCCCGCGCCGTTGCCGATGATGCCCACCTGGCCGTCGAGCTTGACGTAGTTCAGGTCGTTCGCCTTGGCCTTGGCCTCGAGCGGGTCGGCGGCGGACTTGTCCTCGAGCGCCTCGTGGTTCGGGTGGCGGAAGGCCGCGTTCTCGTCGAGCGACACCTTGCCGTCGAGGGCGATGATGTCACCCTCTTCGGTCTGGACCAGCGGGTTGACCTCGACCAGGGTCGCGTCCTCGCCCTTGTACACGTTGTACAGCTTGACGAACACGTCGGCGACCTTGGGCGCCAGCTCGGCGTCGAAGCCGGCCGCCTGCGCGATCTCGAGGGCCTTGGTCTGGTCGATGCCGGTGAGCGGGTCCACATCGACGCGGGCGAGCGCCTCGGGCTTCTCGACGGCGAGCTGCTCGATCTCCATGCCGCCCTCGACGCTGGCCAGGGACAGGTAGGAGCGGTTGGCGCGATCCAGCAGCACGGAGAAGTAGAACTCCTTCGCGATGCGGGCGCCGCCGGCGACCATCACGCGCTTGACGGTGTGGCCCTTGATGTCCAGGCCGAGGATCGACTGTGCCGCCTCGTATGCCTCGTCGGGGGTCTTGGCGACCTTCACGCCGCCGGCCTTGCCGCGGCCGCCGACCTTGACCTGCGCCTTGACCACGACGACGCCGCCGAGCTGCAAGGCCGCGGCCTTCACTTCCTCGGGGGTGTCGGCGATGATGCCGGGGAGCACCGGCACTCCATACTGTTCGAACAGGTCTCGTGCCTGGTACTCGTAGAGATCCACTTACAATCCTTCGCTGGGACGAATGCGGGGTGGTGATGCGGTGTGGCGAGGCGAAAAACGTCTCGACGTCGAGATAAATCGACCGATCACACAGCCTACTACCCGAGCCTGAACGGCCTCGGTCCGCGGCATCCCACCCGCTACCCTCAGAGGATGAGTTCTTCCCCGCCCGTCTCTCGTGCGCACACGGCGGTGATGGCGGCCGCGCTGGACCTGTTCGACCGCCAGGGCTTCGAGGCGACGAGCGTGGAGCAGATCGCGAAGGCGGCCGGGGTCTCGCGATCGACGTTCTTCCGTCAGTTCGGCGGCAAGGACGACGTCGTCTTCGCCGACCACGAGCTGCTTCTGCAGATGCTGCGCGACTATCTGGCCGAGCCGCACGCCAACCCGTGGGTGGCCGTGCGGGACGCCTCGCTCAAGGTGTTCCGGCACTTCGCCGCCGACCCCGAGCTCGCGCGACAGCGCTACGCGGTGGTGCGGCAGGTGCCGGCGCTGCGCGAGCGCGAGATCGTCACCGTGTTCCGCTACGAGCGCCTGTTCGACGAGTATCTGCGCGCGGCCCTGCCGGGGCTGGATCCGGTGGATGCCGTCGGCTTCGCCGCCCTGGTCACTGCGATCCACAACCATGTGCTGCGCCGCCTGATCCGCGGATCCAAGCGGGTGCCGGAATCGGTGCTGCGCGCGGCGCTGGACGAAGCGATGCGCCGGTTCGGGGTGCTGGACGAGGATGCCGCGGCCGGCCCCGATGATCTCGTGATCGCCGTCTTCCCTCGCCGGATGCCGGCAGCCGAGGTCGCGCGGCGCCTGCAGGGGGAACTGCCGGGCGGGCGCGCGGGGTAGGGCTGGGATGTGGCGGCGCTCGGGCTGTGGTCCGGGGCTGTGGACAACTTCCGCGGGATGTCGCGCCGAATCGCTACCGTGGGCTTGTGTCTTCTCGTCTCATCCGTGCCACGGTCACCGCAGTCGTCGCCGGCGTCTGCGCCGCGGGGCTGCTGACCGGGTGCGCGCCGGAGCCGCACGAGACGCCGACCCCGACGCCGCGCTTCACCAGTGAGGCTCAGGCGTTCCAAGCCGCGGAGGAGACGTACCGGGCGTACGTCGACGCGTTGAACAACGTCGACCTGGCCGACCCGTCGACGTTCGAGGACGTGTACAAGTGGGAGACCGGCGATGCGCTGGACTCCGAAAAGAAGTCGCTCACGCAGATGCATGCAGACGGGTGGACCGTGTCTGGGCAGAGCGGCGTGACCCTAACCGAACCGGCCACGAGGCCGCCCGATACGCCCGACAACGTGCTCCTCGTGGCCGCATGCTGGAACGTTCAAGATGTGCAGGTCACCGACAGGAATGGTGAATCCAAGGTCAGTTCAGACCGCGTGGATTTACAGAGTGTCACGGTAAAAGTGCAACGCTCCGATTCCAGTTCTACGGGGTGGCTGATCGCGAATGTCACTGGTCGAAGCGGTGAGCCGTCGTGCGACTAATGCATCTCGTATCCGTCGTCCTAATGCTCGCCCTAGCGAGCGCTCGGTTCGACTCTCCAACCACAACCGCCGATCCACCTCCCTGCATCAGCACAGGGTGGACTTCAAGCTGCCCGGTGAACACCGGCTCAAGCGTTGACATCGATGGAATTCAGAAGACACGAGGGTCGGAGAGTCCGAACCGAGCGAACAAGGATGACAGCGGCGCAAATCACCCGACAGTGGGCAACACAGCCCGAAGGGATGACCCACGCACTCCTTCTCGCTCGCCCGAGCCCTCCACTCCCGAGAACACCGCCGTCGACTGCGAGTCGCCCGCGATCGCGTGCCGGATAAATCCGACGCCGGCACCATCCCCCACCACGTCGCCGAAGACGCGCACCATCCCGGCGGTGACCCTCAACGATCTCGTCTCGTTCCGGCCGACTCCCCCGACGCTGACCAGCGAACCCGACCGCGTGGGGATCGCGGGACTTCCCCTGAACTTGGTCGCCGCTACCAGCACGCAGACGCTCCACGGCGAACTCTTCGACTTCGCGGTCGCGGTCCGGTTCGTTCCGCATCATTTCGACTGGTCGTACGGCGATGGCGGCGGCTCGACCACCAGAACAGGCGGCACCACATGGGCGCACAACGGAGATGCCCAATTCACGCCCACCGGCACGAGCCACACGTACTCCGAGCGCGGCACCTACCGTGCGACCGTCACGGTGTCCTACGCACCCTCCGTCAACTTCGGCGACGGCAGATGGCGGCCCGTCGCGGGGTACGTCACGGCGACCAGCTCGGCCCAGAGCATCCGGATCCTCGAGGCGCACACCGCGCTCGTCGCGCACACCTGCACCGAGGACCCCTCCGGCCCCGGATGCTGATCCATCGGTTCCTCCCCAGCCGGGGATGAAGCGCGCAATCACGCGAGTTCTCCACCACTTCTCGTTGTTCGCTTCGAATGTCCGTGGTCGATGTCATTATTGAGTATGACCTTCTTGTCCGAGACGCGCGACCTGACGGACGACTTGTCCGCGCATCCCGAGCTCGACGTCGATCCGGCTGAGCTGCCGGCCGCCGTCGATGCGTTGGCAGACGATGAGGTCGTACAGATCCTGAAGACGTCGGCGGCGCTCGCGACCTCACTCGAGCGCGTTCGCGTCGTCGCCGCGGGGGTCGTGGCGCGCCGGTCATCGCGCGCGCAGGGCCAGAGCGGCCTGGCCGCCGGTGATGGCCACCGGTCGCCGATCGATATGGTGCAGAAGATCTCGGGCTCGTCGCGCGCCGAGGCGCGCCGGCAGGTCAAGCTGGGCACCTCTCTCCTTGATGGCGATGATCAGGGCGAGCTCCCGTCTCCGCCGGACGCGAACGACCAACCCGCTGCGACTGACGTCGAAGCCGGACGTTCCGAGGGTCGGACGCAGTGGGATGAACCGCTGCGCCGCGCCCTGTTGGCCGGTGTCATCACTGCCGCCCAGCACGAGGCACTCCTCTGGGGCCTCGGCGAGCCTCCCCTTCCCCGCTCCGTGGCGGGGCATCCGGATGCGGAGTCCGCAGACACCGGCGACGAAGAAGCATCCCGCCTCGCCCACGAGGCGTGGCAGCTCGCGGCCGAACAACTCCTGCGCGAGTCGGCCGAGTACTCGGTCGAAGAGCTGCGACGCCGCGCCCGGCAGGTTCGCGACAGTCTGGACGAATCCGGAGCGCAAGAGCGCTTCGACCAGCGGTTCGACGCTCGATCCCTCCGCACCTGGCGCGACGCTGAAGGGCGCCACCAGGGACACATCGTCTTCGACGATGAGATGGGAGCATGGGTCGACTCGATCCTGGCTGCGGGACTCCGCCCCCGACGAGGCGGCCCGCGCTTCATGACCGACGAAGAGCGCGCGGCCTCACAAGACCTGATCGAGGATCCACGCACGAACGACCAGCTCGCCTACGATCTGCTCATGGGCGTCCTGCGGGCGGGGTCGCTCGCCTCGGCGGAAGACGTATTCGGCGCTCGCCAGCCGGGCGTCCGGCTCGTCGCCGTCAAGGATCTGATCGGCCCCCGCGATGCGTTCGGTCGGCTCACCACAGTCGCCCATCTCGAAGACGGCGGAGACGTCCTTCCCGGCTCAATGATCGATCGTGCGCTGTGCGACACCGGAACGGTGACGGTGACGGTCGATTCCTGCGGAAATCCGCTCGATGTGGGGCGGGAACAGCGGCTGTTCACGTCGAAGCAGCGCATCGCACTGGCCATCCGAGACGGAGGATGCCGATGGCGCGGCTGCACCGTCCCCGCTTCGTACTGTGAAGCGCATCACATCGACCACTGGTGTGATGACGGCGGCCGGACCGACGTCGATCGCGGGATCCTCCTGTGCAGATTCCATCATCTTCTCCTGCACAACCAGGGATGGCGCATCCGCCGAGATCACAACAGCGAATTCATGCTGCATCCACCGGCGGGCCGCTCCAATCCACCCGTCCCCCTGCCCAGCGGGTCGGCGATCCGATGGGCCTGGGATCCACCCCCGCCGCTCATGCGGAAACACTGGCGCGCCGCGTAGCGGACGACACGAGGGCAGGACAGCAGAGAGAAGCGCGCGGCGCCGAGGTGGTCACCGACTCGCCCTGTGGTTCTCTTGCAAGCACGCCCTGCACGCGACCGGGGCGGACGGGTGCTCTTACCGATGTCACCTGCACCGATATCACCCCTCGCAGATGTCGCCCTCACGGATGTCGCCCTCGCAGATGTCGCCCTCACGGATGTCACCCTCACGGATGTCACCCTCGCGACCGAACCTTCGGACCGGCATCATGGGTTCATGCCGTATGACATCCCTGCGCCGATGCTGGCGAAGTCCGTGCCCCGCATCCCCGAGTCCGACAGTGTCGCCGGCGGGCTGAGCTACGAGCCGAAGTGGGACGGATTCCGCGGCCTCGTGTCCTGTGACGGCGAGAACGTCGAGATCGGCAGCCGCGGAGCGAAGCCACTCACCCGGTATTTCCCCGAACTCGTCGAGGCATTCGCGAACCTCCTGCCAGAACCATGCCTGCTCGATGGCGAGATCGCGGTGCCGATGGGTGAGGCCGGCCACCGTCGGCTCGATTGGGAAGCGCTCAGCCAGCGCATCCACCCCGCCGCCTCACGCGTTGCGAAGCTCGCGGTCGAGACCCCGGCGATGTTCATCGCCTTCGACCTGCTCGCCCGCGGCGACCGTGATCTGCAGCCCGAGCCGTTCGAGGCGCGACGAAGCGAACTCGAGAGCCTCGTGGCGCAGCTGCCGCATCCGATCCACCTCACCCGCACAACCCGAGATACAGAGACCGCGCGCCGCTGGCTCGACGAATTCGAGGGTGCCGGGCTCGACGGCGTGGTCGCAAAGCCGCTCACCCAGCCGTACGCGCCGAACAAGCGCACGATGCTCAAGATCAAGCACGCCCGAACCGCCGACGTCGTCGCGCTCGGCTATCGGATCCACAAGTCGGGAACCGGCGTCGGCTCGCTGCTGCTGGGCCTCTACACGCCGGATGGAGCTCTGCACAACGTCGGCGCAGTGTCGGCATTCAGCGACATCCGTCGTGCAGAGCTCGTCGACGAGCTTGCCCCGCTGGTGGAACGGGATGCCGCGGGCGATGCCGTCACCGGAGCGACGGACAAGTCCCGATTCAGCGCCGGGAAGGACGTGAGCTTCGTGCGGCTGCGCCCCGAGCGCGTGCTCGAGGTGCGGTACGACCAACTCGAGGGCTGGCGCTTCCGCCACACCGTGCAGTTCGAGCGCTGGCGTCCCGACCGCGACCCGCGGTCATGCACCTTCGAGCAGCTCGAGACGGTCGCCGCGTTCGATGTTGACAGCGTGCTCCAATAGCGGCGCTGCCGCATGCTGAACCCGGCATACCCGTGTCGGATGACGGCAATCTCGCCGAACCGGAGACAACTTCGGCGAACCGAGGACAACTTCGGCAAACCGAGGACAACCTCGACGAACGGACGACAACCTCGGTAAACCGAGGATAACCTCGGCAAACGGACGACAACCTCGGTGAACCGAGCACAATCTCGACGAACCGAGGACAACCTCGGCAAACGGACGACAACCTCGACGAACCGAGGACATTCTCGGCGAACCGAGGACAACCTCGGCGGCGGCCGGGGTCAGGGGCGAGGGCGGGTGAACTCGACGAGGGGGATGTCGGCATCGCCGCCGGCGGCGGCATCCATCGCCCCCTTGAGGTGCTTCCACGCAAGCGGGTGCTCGCGCGTGTACCGGTCGAGCACCTCGGCCGACTCGGCGGCATCCAGGAACCGCACGTGCGCGGGCACGCGACGCGCATGCCCGGTGCTCAGGAACGCGACGCCGTTCGCCTTGAGATTTCGATACCACTGCGACCGGCGGCCGAGCCCCGAAGCGACCACGATCCGCTGCGGCGTACGCTCCACGATCTCGACCACGACGTACTTCGGCTCGTGCGAGACGCGCCCGAGGTGCTCGATCATCACCAGACGCCTGCCGAGCAGCCAGCCGAACCCGGCGCGGTACATCGGGATCGGCATCCGCATCAGTCGCGGGGTCTGCAGCGCCCCCGCGATCAGGCGGTCGACGATGCTCGCATTCTCACTCATCGGTCTTCCTTGCGCGGCTCGGCTGCACCCGCGGCGGCTCGCCGGGCATCTTGGGGAACTCGGGCGGGAAGGGCAGCTCGCCGAGCCCGTCCGCGACGTCGCGCTCCCACCATTCCAGCAGGGTGTCGATGCGGCCCGGCTTCGCTGAGAACTCCGCCCAGGGGTCGCCGACCTCGGCCAGTCGCTGCGGGATCGACCGCACGGTGAACGACATCGGGTCGATGCCGGCCAGCTCGTCCCAGCGCACCGGGGTCGAGACGGTGGCGCCCGCCAGCGCGCGCGGACTGTACGCCCCGGCCATCGTGCGGTCGCGATTGGCCTGGTTGAAGTCGACGAAGATGCGCTGGCCGCGCTCCTCCTTCCACCAGTCCATCGTGACCTTGTCCGGCATCCGCCGGGCCAGCTCGCGGCCGGCCGCGATCACCGCATGCCGGACGTCGAGGAACTCGTGCGTCGGCTCGATCGGGCAGAACACGTGCAGCCCGCGGCTCCCGCTGGTCTTGATCCAGGCATCCAGTCCCGCCTCGGCGAGCACGTCGCGCAGCGCCGGGGCGACGGCGACCGCATCGGCGAAGTCAGTGCCGGGCTGCGGGTCGAGATCGATCCGCAGCTCGACCGGCTTGTCGGCGTCGGAGGCCAGCGACGCCCACGGATGGAACACGACGGTGTTCATCTGCGCCGCCCACACGGCGACCGCGATCTCGGTGAGGACGAGCTGAGGATGCCGTCGCCCGCTGTTGTACGTCACGGTGACGGCCTCGACGAAGTCGGGAGCCCCCTTCGGCGGATTCTTCGAGAAGAAGCTCTCGCCGTCGATGCCGCCGGGGAAACGCTCGAGTGAGACGGGTCGGTCGCCGTTGGCGGCCAGGAACGGGTCGGCGACGGCCAGGAAGTACTCGGCGAGTTCGCGTTTGGTGACGCCGACCTCGGGCCAGAGGACGCGGTCGGGGCTGGACAGCCCGATCTCACGGGCGCCGTGCGGTCCCGGGGCGGTCAGCGTGATCCGGTCGGAGGCCATGCCTCAGGCTAACGTGCGGCCGGTTCCCGCGTACAGGTGGCCGGGCGTGCGTCAGTCGTCTTCTTCGCCGGCGGAACCCTCATCGGCGATCTGCTCTTCGGCCTCGGGCTCGGGCAGCGCCATCACCGGGCCGAGATCGGCGCGGTCGATGCGGATCCAGGGACCTGCCGGGTCGACGACGACACCGGAGATGCCCTCGTCGGTGCGCAGCGCCGAGCCGAGCTGGGCGGGTGAGAACGGCGTGGGGCGGTCATCCCGACCGAGCGCCACGACCTCCAGCGGATGCGAGAACACCGGAAGGATCCGCTCGCCGTCGTCGGTGCGCGACTCGGCGACGCCCCAGTCGTCCTCTTCCGAGGCGCGGTTGACCGCGATCCACAGCGGCACGGTGGCGAGGGCATCGGCGACGGCAGCGACGGTCTCGTCGGTGCGCTCCCCGGTCACCAGTCGCTTCAGCGTCAGGTTCGGGTCGACCTCGGCGAACATGCGCTCGATGAGCGCGCGCGGGAGCACCACCGACGCCGGTGCGGACGCGTGATCCAGGATGATTCCGGCGAAGTCGCCCTGCAGCGAGTACTGCAGCACGGCCGGGGCCGCCTGGCCCATCGCGGACGTCTCGGTGTCGCCGTCGGCGGTGACGGCGGCGGCGAGCGCCTCGCCGCAGCTGTAGACCATGACGTACTGACCGTCATCGCGGGTGGCGACCGCCAGCGGGATCTCGGCGCCCGCCTTCATCAGCTCCTGCGCGTTGCCCTGCACGCGCAGGTACACGTTGCCCTGGAAGAGCTGGCGGGCCACATTGAGGATCTCGTGGCCCTCGGGGTCGGTGCCGAGTGCGGCCAGGGCCGCCCGGAGCACCACATTGTCCGGAAGCCCGGGGATCGTCTCGCTCGGCGGCGGCGCCTCGCCCGTCAGTGCGGGAACGGCGGCCGGCCGCGCGGTGCTCTCCGCACCGAAGCCGCCGTACGAGGTCGTCGAGATGCCGACCTGCGGCGCGCCCTCGGTGGATGCCGCATCCGACGGCGTCGCCGCGTCGTCGGTCGCGTCGGGGGCGGATGCCGCGGCTGCGCTCGTCGCGTCGGCCGCCGCGGCTGCGCCCGTCGCGTCGGCCGCCTCATCCGCACCCGGTGCTTCGTCCCTACCCGGTGCTTCGTCAGCGTCTGACGCTTCGTCAGTATCCGACGTCTCGTCAGCGTCCGACGCCTCGTCAGTACCCGACGCCTCGTCGGTACCCGATGTCTCGTGAGTACCCGACGTCTCGTCCGCGTCCGACGCCTCGCCACCGTCCGACGCCTCGCCACCGTCCGACATCTCGTCAGTACCCGACGTCTCGTCAGTACCCGACGCCTCGCCCGAGGCCGAGGCCGCAGCCGCAGTCGACGCCTCATCCGCCTCGGGGGCGGGTGCCGTCGCGCTGCCGTCGTCGGCCGCCGACGCGTCCTTCCCGGAGTCGGTCGTCTTCGGGCCGCGAGAGAAGAGAGCCATTACGCAAGCCTAACCTGGGAGCGCGGACGCTTCATGAACAGGCGCCCGCCGCGGCGCAGCATCCGGCTGCGCTCGATCATCCCAGCGCGGCGACACCCGCCACGATGACGCTCACTCCGGTGACGGCGAGCGAGACCGCCAGGACGGCCACGCCCGTCCACAGCAGCGCGATGGCTCGGCCCGGGCGCTTCGGGTCGGATCCGAGGACCGACAGGAAGAACCCGCCGGGCACAAGCAGCGCCGCGGCCAGCACGCCGACGCCCGCCCACTCCCAGCCGCCGGTCACCCCGGCGGCTGCCTGCAGGAGCAGGCAGACGATCCCGAGGATCACCAACACCCCGGCGTGGGCGTGGCCGGCGCGGAAGAAGGACTTCTGCAGGGCATTGAACTCCAGCCCGCGCGAGACGACCCGCAGCAGGAACACTCCCCCGGACTCGATGCCGATCACGGCGAGTACGGTCACGCCGACGACGATCGCGATGATCGGGTCCATCGCTCCTCCTTGGATAGTCACAGTATCTATTGTTGGATAGTAGTACTCTCTAGTCATCCGGTCAACACATCGAGGGTGGAATGAAGATTTCCGAGCTGTCCGAGCGCAGCGGCGTCCCGGTCGCGACGCTGAAGTACTACATCCGCGAGGGGATGCTCCCCCGCGGCGCGGCGACCTCCCCGACCAGCGCCGAGTACGACGACGAGCATCTGTCGCGGCTGCGGGTCATCTCGGCGCTGGCGGGGGTCCGCGGCCTCCCGCTCAGCCGAGTGCGCGACATCCTCGCGCTCATCGACACTCCCCTGGCCGACCCCGTCGCGACCATGGGGCGGGCGGTGAGTGCGCTGCCGCCGTACGTCGACGAGCCGATCGCCGATGACCGGGCTCGCACCGCGATCGCCTGGGCGGGCCTCACCTACGATCCGGACTTCGCCGCGGTGGGCCAGCTGGAGACGGCGATCCGTGCCGTGGAGAATGCCGGCCTGCCCTGGGACGAGACGACGCTGCACCGTTACGCGGACCCGATGCGGGATGTCGCGGCCGCCGAGGTCGCGCCGACGGCCCGGCAGACACCCGCCGAGGCGACCGCGTACGCCGTGCTGGGCACCGCCCTGTACGAACCCGTGATCCTCGCGCTGCGGCGGCTCGCGCACCAGCACCAGCTGGAGTTGCGGCCGACCGTCGACGAGCCGTAGAGCCGGGTCAGCGCCCGATCAGACCTTCGCCTTCCGATATCCCGCGGCCCGTGCGGCGGCCTCAGTCCGGAAGCAATCCTCCGGCTGGGTGGCGTTGTAGAAGCGCTGACCGGGCATGTGGTAGATCATGGACGAGGCGTTGCCCTTGATCGGCGCCCACGACGGACAGTTCCAGAGCGACGCCGGCGTGGTGCGGGACGGGTAGCCGATGGCGCCGGTCGCGGCGGACGTCCGAGATACCGTCGTGTAGCCGGACTTCCTGCCGGTGACCCGCACCGAGATCTTCTTGCCGGCCTGCGCCGTGCCCAGCTTCAGCGTGGCTTTGGTCGCCCGTGAGATGGCACGTCCGTTGGCGTACCACTGATATGTGAACGCCGTCCCCGCCGTCCATGCACCGGGCTTCGCGGTGAGCACCCGGGTGACATATCGCGAGCCCGAGACGGTCGGGGTCACCGCCTTCGGCACGCGCAGCGTGGCCTTGGAGGTCTTGGCGACGCTCGCGTATCCCGACTTCCTGCCCGTCACCTTCACGGTGATCGCGGCGCCGATCCGCGAGCTCGTCACGGCGAGTGTGGATGCCGTCGCCCGCGAGATCGCGGTGCCGTTCGCGTACCACTGGTAGGAGAAGACGGTGCCGGTCGTCCAAGTTCCCGGCCGCGCCGTCAGCCTCGATCCCACGGCAGCTGTGCCCGAGATGCTCGGCGTCGCAACCTTGGGCGCCCTCGCCGTCGCGGCCGACGTCCTCACGACGGTGAGGTAGCCCGACTTCCGGCCGATGACCCTGACCGAGATCCGCTTGCCGAGCTGGGTGGAGGCGATGGCGTAGGTGCTGGCGGTGGCCCTCGAGATCGCCCGACCGTCGGCGTACCACTGGTACGAGAACGCGGTGCCGGCTGTCCAGGTGCCCGGCCTCGCCGTGATCCTCGACCCGACAGCCGTGGTGCCCGCGATCGTCGGCGCGGCGGTTCTCAGCGTCCCGAGCCGGACCGCGGCGGTCGCCGCCGACGCCTTCGAGGTGGTTGTGTAGCCGGCCAGCCGGCCGGTGACCCGAACGGCCACCCGCTTCGCATACTGCGCAGCGGCGATCGTGAACGTGGACCTCGTGGCGCCGGCGATGACCTTGCCGTCGGCGAGCCACTCGTACGACAGTGCGGCCCCCGACGTCCAGGTGCCCGGCTTGGCCGTGAGCGTGGATCCGACGGCGACCGTGCCCGACACCGTGGGCGTCGCCACCGTGAGCGGTCGAGTCGTCACCGCGGCGGTGGATGCCGAGACCCGCGACACCGGACGGTAGCCGGCCAGGGTCCCGGTCACGGTCACCGAGATCCGCTTGCCGACCAGTCCGGCCGTCAGGCTCAGCCTCGAGGAGGTCTGCCCGGCGATGGCCACGCCATCCGCGGACCAGGCGTAGGCGAGGACCGCACCGGCGGTCCAGGCGCCCGGACTGGCGGTGAGCGCGTCGCCGAACCGGGCGGTGCCGGTGATCGTCGGGACGGCGGAGCCGAGGTCGGGCCCGCACCCGGCGGTGTCCGGCGACAGCGTGACATCCCTGGTCGCCGATCCCGGGGCGGTCACCGTGATGAGGGCGGAGCGCTCGGGCGCAGCCGCCGCATCCGGTGTCTGCGGGCAGTACCCGGCAGCGGCGGCGGCCACGGCGTAGTCGCCGGCGTGCAGGCCGCCGACCGCGTACTGCGCGCCCGGCCGTTCGATCGCCGCGGGGAGCGGCGTCCAGTTGCCGTCGATCTTCCGGTACAGCGTCAGGGTCGCCGATGCGGGCTGCGCGATGCCGGTGATCGAGCCGGCCGGCTCCAGGAAGATGTCGACGCCCGCCGAGATGGCACCGGCCGAGACCGTCACCGGCGTGGCGGATGCGACATCCGTCACGTCGCCGTAGAACTCGTCGAAATGCGGACGAAGCGCCGGATAGCAGTCGCACCCCCACCGCGTCTGGATCGTGTAGTCCGCGCCCGGGAGGCCGGTGATCTCGAACGCGCCGTCCGCGCCGATCGGCTCGGTCGACATGTGGGCCTCGGGACCGTACGGGTCATCGGCCGCCCCGACCGGAATCGCGAAGACCCAGGTCGACCCGGTCTCGCCGGCGAGCGAGCCGCCGCCGTCGAGCTGCACGTGACCGGTGATCGACCCCGACTCGTCGGCGAATGCCGCCGTCGGCACCAGTGCCAGCATCGACGCGATCAGCGCCGCGGTCAGCGTCGCGACGAGAGCGCGCGCGCGAACAGAACTCCCCATGATTCCCCGATCCCCCACGCCAGAACGGCGCCCCCGTGGTCAGGCCCCTCCCTGACGCTGCGCTCATTCAATCAGATCGCTGACATGGGACGCAACGGATCCGCACAGTCGGTTCAGAGCTTTTCGATCGGGGCGATCTTGATCAGGAGCTTCTTGGCGCCCGCGGTCTCGAACCGCACGTGCGCCACCCGCTTCGCGCCCTCGCCGGTCACGGCATCCACGATCCCCTCGCCGAAGTCTTCGTGTCGGATGCGGTCGCCCGAGGCGAGCTCCATGGCGCCGTTGTCACGCACCCGCGCCGGGATGCGATTGGGGAACTTCTCCATCGCCGTGGACTTCGGCTTCAGCGCCGGCGGGTCGTCGGTGCGGCGCTGTCCCCAGGGCCGACGGGCGTTCAGCGCCCGGGACTGCGTGCCGCCGCGCGAGTTGACATCGCCCGGGGACTGGCGCCAGTCGACGAGCTCGGCCGGCACCTCCTGCAGGAAGCGACTCGGCATCGCGACCGAGATCTCGCCGAACTGCGCCCGGGTCATCGCCAGCGTGAGGTAGAGCCGCTGGCGCGCGCGGGTCACGCCCACATAGAACAGCCGCCGCTCCTCGGCGGGACCGCCCGGCTCGCCGGCCGAGATGCGATGCGGGATGAGGTCCTCTTCCACGCCGGTGATGAAGACGGCGTCGTACTCCAGCCCCTTGGCGGTGTGCAGCGTCATCAGCGATACGGTGCCCGACGCGTCGTCCAGGTCGTCGGCATCCGAGACCAGCGCCACCTCGGTGAGGAAGTCCAGCAGCGTTCCGTCCGGGTTGTTGCGGGCGAACTCGCGCGCCACGGCGACGAACTCGTCGAGGTTTTCCAGCCGGGCCTCGTCCTGCGGATCGCGGCTGACACGCAGCGCCTCGCGGTAGCCGCCCTTCTCCAGCAGCAGCGCCAGGCCGTCGGCGACGGTCGACGGCGGGGCGACCTCGCCCGAGGCGGGCAGCATGAGCTCGGATGCCTCGGCCAGCACCGCGTCCAGCCGCGAGATCGCCGCCTGCAGCTTCGGCCCGAGGCCGAGCGCGGACGCGTTGGCCAGCGCATCCCGGAACGTGATCTGCTCGTCGGCGGCGTAGCGCGCGATCGCCTGGACCGTGACGTCGCCGATGCCGCGTCGCGGCTTGTTGATGATCCGGCGCAGCGCCATCTCGTCGGCGGGATTGGCGACCACGGTCAGATACGCCAGCGCATCCTTGATCTCGGCGCGCTCGTAGAAGCGGGTGCCGCCCATGATCTTGTATGGGATCGCGGCGCGGATGAAGATCTCCTCCAGCGCTCGGGACTGCGAGTTGGTGCGGTAGAACACCGCCACCTGCGCGTAGTCCATGCCGCCCCGGTGGAGTGCGTCGATCTCGTCCGCGACAAACTGCGCCTCGTCGTGCTGCGAGTATCCGGTGAAGCCGACGATCTTCTCACCCTCGCCGACGTCCGTCCACAGTCGCTTGTCCTTGCGGTCGAAGTTGTGGCTGATCACGGCGTTGGCCGCGCTCAGGATGTTCTGCGTCGACCGATAGTTCTGCTCGAGGAGCACCACCTTCGCGCCGGGGAAGTCGCGTTCGAACTCGGTGATGTTGCGGATGTCGGCGCCGCGGAACGCGTAGATGGACTGATCGGAGTCACCGACCACGGTCAGCGAGGCCGCCTCGACCTCGGGGGCGTGCTCGGGCTCGAAGATCATCATGCCGCCGGAGGCATACGGCTCGGCGGCCGTGCCCACTACAGGCTTGGTGAGCTCGCGGATCAGCGCGTACTGGGCGTGGTTCGTGTCCTGGTACTCGTCGACCAGGATGTGCCGGAACCGGCGCCGGTACACGTCGGCGACATGCGGGAACGCCCGGAACAGGTAGACGGTCTGCGCGATCAGGTCATCGAAGTCGAACGCGTTGGCCTTCTGCAGCGCCCGCTGATAGTCGCCGAACACGTCGACGAACTTCCGCTCGGCCGGATCGGACAGGTTCGCCTGCCGGGCATACGCCTCTGCGTCGGTGAGCTCGTTCTTCAGCTTGGAGATGCGGCTCTGCACCGCACCCGGCGTGAGGCCGAAGGCATCCGCCTCGTGCTCCTTCACCAGGCGCTTGACCAGCGCCCGCGAGTCGCCCGAGTCGTAGATCGTGAACGAGGTGGTGAAGCCGAACTGCGCGGCCTCGCGCCGCAGGATGCGCACGCAGGCGGAGTGGAAGGTCGAGATCCACATGCCCTGCGACTGCTGGCCCACCAGCTGGCTGACGCGCTCGCGCATCTCGCCGGCGGCCTTGTTCGTGAATGTGATGGCCAGGATCTGGCTGGGCCAGGCTTCGCGGTTGCGCAGCAGCGAGGCGATGCGGTGGGTGAGGACGCGGGTCTTGCCGGATCCGGCGCCGGCGACGATCAGCAGCGCGGACCCCCGGTAGACGACGGCTTCGCGCTGCTGCGGGTTCAGCCCCTCGAGCAGGTCGTCGTCGGGGCGGCCGCCCGGGCGGGGACCGGAGTCTCCGCCGATGATGAGGGGCGAGGATGCGTCGGTCATGGCTCTACGAGTTTAGGCGCGCACGCCGACACCCGCGTCGCCCCGGCTCACCGGCCCAGCGCCGCCTCCTGGCCGAACCGCGCGAGCTTGTCGGGGTTGGCCACCGAGTAGATCTCGGCGATCCGTCCCCGCTCGACCCGGATCGTGACCACGCCGGCCAGCTGCCCGTCCAGCTCCATCCGGATGCCGGGCTCGCCGTTGACCCAGGTCGCCGTGGCCACGAGCGTGCCCTCGACCTTCGACATCCCACCCACGAGGTAGCGCGCGAGCCGATCCGCCCCGACGATCGGGCGCCGCGCGGCCCCGCGCACCTTGCCGCCGCCGTCGGCGACCGAGATCACGTCCGGCGCGAGGATGTCCATCAGCCCCTGGATGTCGCCGGTGTTCAGCGCGGTCACCAGCCGCTGCACGGCGTGCTCGTGCTCGGAGCGCTCGACCTGCATCCGCGGACGCCGCGCCGAGACGTGGTCCTTGGCGCGGTGCGCAATCTGCCGCACCGCGGCCGGCGTCTTGCCCACGGCATCCGCGATCTCGTCGTACGGCACGTCGAACACCTCACGGAGCACGAACACGGCGCGCTCGGCCGGTCCGAGGGTCTCGAGCACGGTGAGCATCGCGATCGACAGGCTCTCGGCCAGCTCCACGTCGTCGGCGACGTCCGGGCGGGTCAGCAGCGGCTCGGGCAGCCACTCGCCGACGTACTCCTCGCGGCGCCGTGCGGTCGTGCGCAGCTGATTCAGCGCCTGCCGCGTGACGATGCGCACGAGGTACGCGCGCGGATCGTGGACGCGCGCGGCATCCGCCGCCGCCCAGCGCAGCCAGGACTCCTGCAGCACGTCCTCCGCGTCGGCGGCCGATCCCAGCAGCTCGTACGCGACCGTGAACAGCAGGTTGCGGTGCGTGATGAACGGGTCCTCGGCATCTCGCGCGACACCAGCCATATTGCGAGCCTAGGCGGCTTCGGCGCCGGCGGGGCGGGCCGCGAGCGGGGGCAGCCCGCACGCATCGGCGAACTCCTCGGAGTGGATGCCGAGGGCCACGTTCATGCGCGCGCTCATGTTCATGAAGGCCACCCGGGCGGCCAGTTCGACCAGCGCGCCCGGACCGAGTTCGGCCAGCAGCGCGTCGGACAGCTCGTCGGTGACGGCGGGCGGCGTCTGGCTCGCCGCCTCGGCATACTCCATCACCTGGCGCTCGAGCGGGGTGAAGTCGGCGGACTCCCGCCAGCGCGGCACCTGCCGGGCCTTCTCCTCGTTCAGCCCGTGGTTGTGCGCCATGAAGTAGTTGAAGTCGAGGCAGAAGCTGCAGCCCACCGTGGCGGCGGCGGCCATGGCCGCGTACGAGGCGAGCTCGGGGTCCAGCTCGCTCCATCCTTCGACCTTGCGGCCGATTCCCATCGAGTCCTTCATCACCGCCCGGTGGTTCCACAGCACGCCGATCGAGTCGGGGACGTGGCCCATCATCCTGCGGGCGGCGAACTTCACCACCGCGCCGTACGGGCCCGACACCTCGGTCGCCGGGATTCGTGTCGTGTCGGTCATCTCTCCTCCTGCGTCATTCGTGATGACGATCGGCGCCGATCTGGACACCGTCATCATGAAGACACCGGCCGGCGGCATCGTGTGACATCCGGTCTCCTGGTCGACGGGCGGATGTCGGGGCCGCTGGCTACCGTGGAGGCCATGGACACCCGGATCACGTTCGTCACCCTCGCCGTCGCCGACATCGCGGCGTCTCGCCGGTTCTACGTCGACGGCCTGGGCTGGACGCCCGCGTTCGAAGCCGAGGGCGAGGTGATCTTCTTCCGCGTCGCCGACACCGTGATGCTCTCGCTGTGGACCCGGTCCGGGTTCGAGGCCGAGATCGGCCCGCTGCCGGCCGCCGGCGGCACGCCGCCGATCACGCTGGCGCACAACCTGCCCGATCCGGCCGGCGTGGACGCCGTGCTGGCCGAGGTCGCGGCGGCCGGCGGCGAGATCGTCCGGCCGGCGCAGCAGCGCGAGTGGGGCGGGTATTCCGGGTACTTCGCCGATCCGGACGGCTTCCGCTGGGAGGTGGCGTACAACCCCGACCCGCTCGGCGTGGAGCTGATGCAGGCCGCCGGGCTGACGTGAGGGCCGGGCCGGCCGGTTACGGACTGTAGTGAGGCGAGGGCGGGGTGAGGCGAGTCAGCCGGTCGCGGCTGGAGTGAGGCGAGGGCCGGGCCGGGTCAGGCGAGTCAGCCCGTTGCGGGCTGGAGTGAGGCGAGGGCCGGCCCGGGTGAGGCGAGTCAGCCCGTCGCGGGTCGGCGCACGGCATCCCAGCGCACGGCGAGCAGGGCTCCGACGATCAGGACCACGGTGCCGGCGATCGCCGCCCACCACACCGCTTCGTCCGGGATGTCGAGTCGGAGTGTGACCGCGACGACCCGCTCCAGGCCCCAGGGCAGCAGCCCGCCGCGGTCGTCCCAGACCGTCAGCGCGCGCTCGATCCCGACTCCGGCGATCACCCAGGCCGGCACCGCCAGGCCCGCACCGACCGCGCACAGCACCGCCCCGACCGCCCGCCGCACGCCCAGCTGGGCGAACATCGACCACCCGGCGGCGATGAACAGCCACAGGAACAGGGCGAACGCGACGGTGATGTATGCGCCGCGCAGGCCGGGCAGCTCCCAGAACGCGTACCAGTAGCCGCTGGGCCCGGCATACGACAGCACGACGAGGGTCAGGATGCAGCGCAGCATCACGACTCCGCCGACGGCCGCCATCACCGGCCACGGCGACCGGCGTCGCACCACGATCCGCAGAGCGAGCGCGAAGACGATCCACGCCCCGATCACGATCCCCAGTCGCAGCCAGCCCGTGAAGGAGCTCTGCACGACGCGCGTCGCGATCAGCAGCGCCACCGGCACGCCGAACAGCAGCCAGCGGTCGAGCGACAGCATCCCGAGCGTGGATTCCCGCGCCCGCCAGGGGCGCGTGGCCGCCAGCCAGGTGGCCCGGGCGGCCGCGGCGCCGGGACGCCGCACCAGGCTCGTGCGCGCGGCGACCATGCCGATCACCAGCCACGCCACCGCCAGGACGAGCAGGACGCGCGCGAACCAGGCCAGGACCGGGTCGGCCGAGGTGTCGATCGGGTTCACGGGATGCCCCGGAGCACCGGTGTCGAGGGTGTCAGCCACCAGGACCGCGGCGCCGGCGCCGAGCGCGAGCACCAGGACGGCGAGGGCGGCAGAGAGGGTACCTCGTCTGTCCACCGTCGCCATGGACTGATCCTACCGACGCCCGCGACCTCGGCCCGACCGCGCGAGGCGGCGACCGCCTATCCTGGGGCGAACGGGAAGGATCCGAGATGTCCGCACGAATCGCGGCCGGCGCGGTGGGGCTCCTCCTGCTGTGTCTGACCGGCTGCTCGGGAGCCTCGATGAACAACCCCACCGGCCCGACGTCGGGCACGCGTCCGCCGTTCACCAGCATGACGCCCTCGGCATCCGTGCCGTCCGGCACTCCGACCACGGTGCCCGACGCTCGCTGGGACGCACTCGTCGCCGACCTCGGCGGGCGGGGCGTGACGGCGACTCCGACCCTGGTCTCGGCCGAGGCGATGACCTGGCCCAACGGCGCCCTGGGATGCCCGGCGCCGGGGGCGAGCTACACTCAGGCGCTCGTCGACGGGATGCGGGTGGTCGTCACCGCGGACGGGAAGACGTACGACTACCGGTTCGGGACGTCGGACACCCCGCTGCTGTGCGAGAACGGCCGCCCCGCGGCCCGGCCGTGACGCGAGCCGGCCGTGACGCGAGCCGGGGCGGCCCTTTCGGACCACCCCGGCGAATCGCTGTCGCTGTGTCGTTATCGCACAGTCGCTAGCGCGCCGACACGAGCAGCGCCTCGTCGCCGCCCGCGCGGTTGTCGGGAACGACGATCATCGTGCCCAGCGGCTTCTGCTTCGCGACCTGAGCCGGATCGACCGCCACCTCGAATGACACCGACGTGCCGTGTGCCGGGACGGTGCCGAACTGGCCGTTCGAGATCGCCGGGGCGTTCGGGTCGTACGCTGCCCACGACGAGAACTCGTCGCCGATGGCCGAGTCGACCACCGACGCCGACTGCACCGTGTACGAGAACGGCCCGGTGATCCCCAGCACGCTGGCGTACATCGGCAGCAGGATCGTGCTGCTGTCGGTGGGCGCCTGTGCGAGGAAGTACGGGCCCGCCGTGGTGCCTGTCGCGACGTCGTACACGAACACCGTCGACCGGCCGTCGACCGATCCTGCTGTCACCAGCCCGTTGTCCGCCGAGAACACGATCTTGTCGGCATTTCCGTCGTTGTTCGTGTCGATCACCACGTCGTACTCGTTGTTCGCCGCGTTCGACCACCTCTTGTAGGTGTTCACCGCGAACACCATCAGCGTGCCGTCCGCCGTGTCGAACGACTGCACGCCGGCAGCGCGCAAGTCGACGCCGCTGTCATCGAGACCCTTGGCGAGGTCCGACTTGTCCGACAGGCCCCACGTGTAGAAGTCGGCGGATGCGTCCAGCGCACCGAACCGGTTCTGCAGCGTGACCTTCTCGATGCCGCCCTTCTTCGTGACGTTCTTGGAGAACTTCGACCCGTGGGTCACCCCGACCTTCGCGTCAGCGCGCGGCACCAGCAGGTACGGCACGTGCAGCGTCGATGACTTCGCGGTGAAGACCACGTCGCCGGCGAACTGGTAGAACGAGAACTCGTCCGCGAGCGACGACCCGACGTCGCCGGCGCGGGCGGTCAGCGTGACGGCCACCTTCGCCGACTTGCCCGGGCGCACCGTCACCGTGGAGGGCCACACCGACACCTTCGCTTTGGCCGACGAAGCGGACGCGACCGTCGACGCCTTGTACGTGACCGCGGACGTGCCGTGGTTCGTCAGTGTGATGGTGCGCGCCTCCGCGAAACCGAGCGACGAGCTGTCGTAGCCGAAGCTCACCGTCGGCTGCGTCTCGCGACCGCTCGTGGTGCGGAACGTGTCGCCGGAAGCCGTCACCGTCGCGGCGACCGCTGCGGCGGGGTCGACCAGGCCGACACCGCCGACGGTGTTGTCCTGACCGACGACCTTCGACGGGTCGGCGGTCGTGGTCAGCACCGATGCGACATCGGCGCTCGACCAGGTCGGATGCGCCTGCACGGCGAGGGCGGCGACGCCCGCGACGTGCGGGCTGGCCATCGAGGTGCCCGACATGACGGTCGAGCCGCTGCCGGTGCCGACGGCGACCGAGCGGATGCTGACGCCCGGGGCCGCGACATCCGGTGCGACCGCGCTGTCACCTGAGCGGGGGCCGCCCGAGGTGAAGTCGGCGTAGTGCCGGAAGCCGGGGTTGGCGATGGTCCCGCCGCTGATCGAGGCGGTCTGGCCGTCGGCGGCGAGAAGCGCTGCGCCGTCGGTCTTGCGCACCCCGAGGAACGGGATGGTGAGATCGAACGGCTCCCCGTTGTCGGGGTTCTCGGTGACGGTGCCCTCGTACGGCGGCAGGCCGTCGGAGTCGTTCACCATCACGGCGCCGGCAGCGCCGGCCTGCTGCGCGAAGATCGCCTTCGCGACGCGCGCGCAGGTTCCGCGCTGCGAGACGGCGAGCTGGTTGCCGCCCGAGGTGACGCCGTTCGACGTGTAGGCGGCGACCGAGCAGCCGAGCGCTTCGTTCTCGCTCGTATTCGGGTCGTCCTTCAGGTAGGCGACGGTCATGTCCGCCGTCTGCGAGAGGTCGGCGCCGTTCGCGTTGATGGCGTCGATCGTTCCGCCCGGCAGCGCGATCTTCGCGCCGGGGAAGGATGCCGTGCTGTCGACGGCCGAGACCGAGACGACGCCGCCGCCCACGCTGGGCGAGCCGACGATGTACGGGTTGTGGCCTTCGTTGCCGGCGGAGGCGACGACGACGACCCCGGCCCCGACCGCGTTGGCCGCGGCGACGGCATCCGGGTCACCGGCGCGACCGTAGTCCGAGCCGAGCGACATGTTGATGACGTCCATGCCGTGGTCGACGGCCCAGTCGATGGCCGGGACGACGACGTTGGTGCTGCCGGCGCAGCCGAACACGCGCACCGAGTAGATGTCAGCCTGCGGGGCGACGCCGGGACCGACGGCGAAGTCGTTCGACTCCGTGGTGTCGTCGTACGCGCCGGTGTAGGTCGAGCCGTCGGCGAGCACGCCGCTGCCGGCGGCGGTGCCGGCGACGTGGCTGCCGTGACCCTGGCAGTCCAGCGGGTTCGGGTCGGGCTTGGGGACCGAGTTGGCGTCGTTCGCGTCGTAGGCGTCGCCGACGAGATCGGTGCCGCCCTTCACTCGGGGCGCGTTCGGGCCGAACCAGGCGGGGTTGGCCGGCTGGGTCTCGGTGGTGTGCGCCTCCTTGTAGGCGGCAGCGGTGCCCGGGCCGCCGAGGTCGGCGTGGGTGTAGTCGATGCCGGTGTCGATGACGGCGATCTTGATGTTCTTGCCGGTGTAGCCGGTGTTCTGCCACACATCGGGGACGCCGAGGAACGGCACCGAGACGGTGTTGTCGATGGTGTGGGTCGGCGTGGCGTGCACGGCTTCGACGCCGGGCAGCTGCTCGAGGGCGTCGATCTGGTTGGAGCTGATGGTCAACTGGATGCCGTTGTAGGCCGACTGCATCTGCGCTTCGATCTTGCCGCCCTTGGAGCGGATGCTGCCGGTGACGGCATCCTGCTCCTTCTTGAGCTTGCTCTTGATCGATGAGCGCTCGCTCTTGGTGAGGGCGCGGCCCTTGTCGGCCTGCACGACGGCGACGGGGTCGCCGGTCATCTGCACGATGACGCTCACGCGACGTGTCGGGTCGGCACCGACCGGCGTGAAGTCGCCCGTCGTCGTCGACGGTGACGTCTGCGTGAACCGTGCTGCGGGATCGGAATCAGGTGATGTTGCGGCCATCGCGGCTGTTGCCGGGATCGTCAGCGCCAGGGCGCCGGCGATGGCCAGTATCCGTCTGTACACAGATCTGCCTTCTCTTCGTTGAGCGGCGCCCAGAACCGGCTCCGTTGTGCAGAGCTGGAAGGCGCCAGAGTGAACGCTATGAGCAACCTGAACACCGGTCAATGGGCGACGCCGCGGATGAGAGCCATCTCACCTGGAGGGGTCCGCGGATGTCACGTGCGGACACGCGTCGTCATCCGCCGTCACCGCGGTTCATGCGCCGTCACTCAGCGTGCGGGTGTCGCCGGTCGCGCCTAGCCTGGGGTCATCGCGACGATCCGGTTGGTTCCGGGCGCCGGTTCATACCCGGTCGCGCAGCGGGTTCGACTCCCGCCGTCGCGTCGATATCGGGGTTGACCATCACCAACCCGATCGGTCGCCGCGCAGGTACTTCGGTGCCTGGATGCGCCAGGCTTCGGTCACGAGCTCGACGAGATGGTCGGGGTCGATGCGGGGCATGCGGAACGCCACCTTCGGCTCGCCCCAGGGGGTCGTCGTGCGCAGGAAGACCTCCGGCGCCATCTCGACCAGTGCCAGGGCATCGAGGCGGTCGCCGACTTTGACTCCCACCACGAGTTCGGCTGCGATGATCTCGCGCACGTCCTGAGGGATGCTCGGCCATGGATGGCACTCCCACGCATAGAGCTTCCGCCGCACGAACCAGGCAGCGCCGCCCGTCATCGCCCTCTCTTCGGTTCCGGGCAGGGCGGATGCCGTGCGCCGCAGATCGTCAAGGGTGGCCACGGTGCGAGCGTACGGCGCATCTGAGACACTGCGTCGGGGCGCCATGCCGGTGCGCGACCATACCGTCGCATTCGGAACCGGACGTGGAAGCATGCTCGAGGCCGACCCAGCGCACCCGCGGCACCTGCTCACCGAGTCGGGCATGGGCTACCGCCTGGTCCTCGACGAATCGGCCTAATCCGGGGGTCGGCGCAGCCGTTTGACGTCGGTGCGCCGCTTCTTCGCCGCCAGCCGCCGCTCGTGCGCACCGCGACCCGGTCTGGTCGGCCGGCGCGACGGCGCGGGCGGACGCAGGCCCTCGGCCACCACCGCAGCGAGCCGGGCGCGTGCGGCATCCCGGTTCCGCAGCTGCGCCCGATGCTCGGATGCCGTGATCGTCAGCACGCCGTCCACCAGCCGCCCGCTCAGGCGGTCGAGCAGTCGCTCGCGCTGGACCGGCGAGAGCACGGCCGAGCCGGCGGCATCCCACACCAGCTCCACGCGCGAGTCGGCCGTGTTCACCCCCTGCCCGCCCGGACCGGACGAACGCGAGAAGCGCCACGACAGCTCCGACTCGGGGATCGTGAGCCCCGCCGTCACCCGCAGACCGGGGCGATGGGCGGCAGGCATTCCTCCATCATCCCCCGACGTCCCACCTGCCTGGGACCGCGTATCAGCGCGCGCACCCGCGGGCTCCTGTGTGGTGGGAAGGCAATCCTTCATTCGCGATCCAAGGAGTACGACATGAACCGTCGGGCGTCTCGTCTCACCGCCATCTTCTCAGCAGTGGTCATCGTCGCCACCGGCGTCTTCGTCACGACGTTGCCGGCATCAGCGCGACCGAACTGCGCGGTGTCCGACCCGCCACCGATCTGCAGCGGCGTGATCGACCCCGTCGTGAGGCTTCCTGACCTCGTCGCGAGTGTCAGCGGGCCGACGTCGGCGACGGGCGGGAGCACGGCCGTCTATACCGCGAGGGTGACCAATTCGTCCTCGCTCAACGGCGCGACGGCCCGGGGCGTGTCGGTCCGGATCACCGCAAGCGGAGCGACGATCGCGGCCGTGTCTTCAGCGGGCTGGACGTGCAGCACCGCAGGCGCGGTCGCCACCTGCTCGGGCGGCACGCTGACGAACGCCGCAAGCGCTTCTCTCCCCGTGACGGTGCACTTCCCCGTTGCGACAGCCTCCGTCTCCATCACGGTCTCGGCCGATCCGGGCGGCGCCATCACCGAGAGATCCGAGACGAACAACACCGCGCTGGTCAGAACGTCGGTCACGGCTCCCGCCCTACCCGACCTGCAGACGACGTTATCCGGTCCCGCGTCGGTGCGCGGGCTCTATGCCGCAGGCGTGTGGACCATCACTGTCACGAACGCCGGCAGCGCAGTCGCGACCCCGGTCAATGTGAGCTGGCTGACCAATTGGCGCGGTGACGTGAACGCGAACGCCGTGATCCGCGGCGCGATCGGCTTCACCTGCATCGTGCCGCCGGAATACATGCAGCAGATGGTGTACTGCTACGGCGACGGCGCCCTGCAACCCGGTGCGAGCGCCACGATTGTGATCACCGCCGTGCCGCCGGCACCCGGGGACGTGTATGGGACCGCCGGCGTCTCCACGGTGACGGCGACCGCCGACTATGGCCTACAAGTGAGCGAATCGAACGAGTCGAACAACGCGGCGTCGGTGGTATCGACCATCCTGCCCTGATTCGGGGGTGAGGATGCCGAGGCCGAACGCCTCGCCGATGCCTTCCAGGAGTTCGCGGCACGAGCACGCGGCCGCCGCGACGAGCACGACGGTCGCGAGGAGCGTGCACGGCACCGCCCAGCCGGTCGCCGCCGGCACTCCTCCGGGGGCGTCGCGCGGCACGGCCGGGCCGCGCACCCGTGCGCGAGATCGGGAGAATGCACGCCCGAGCGGCGCAAAGTGGAGCATTCTCCCGATCTCGCGGATCGGCGGCGCGGGTGTGGGGATTCACTCCTCACGGAAGACCCGGATGCCGAGGTCGGGGTGATCGACGAACACCCCGTCGAGGCCGGTGTCGCGCAGCATCCCCCACTCCGCGGCGTAGTCGCCGAAGGAGGCCTTCCCGCCCGTGCCCCGGAACGCGCGGGACAGGAACGTGTTCTCGGGCCGGCACGTCCAGGCGAACACGCTGAGCCCCCGCGCGTGCGCGTCGGCGACGAGCGCACTGGGGGTCGAGACCCGGCCGAGTCGGTCGGGTGCGAGGATCATCTTCTTGGCGACGCTGATGCCGTCGACCTCGCCCGCGAGCCCGTCCAGCCCGGCCGGCGTCGCCAGGTGCGCGTAGGTCGGTGCGGCGGAGCCGCGCGCGGCGACCAGGTCGAACGGCCGGCCCGAGGCCTCGAGCAGGAACACCAGACGCGCGGCGATGCCGTGCTCGCGCACCTGCCCGAGCACGGTCTGCTCGAACGACTCGATGATCAGCGGGCGGCTGCCGTCCGCCCAGCCGGCGGCGTGCAGCTCGTCGGCGACCAGGGCCGCGACATCCCAGCCCAGAGCGGCGAAATACGTGGCGTGCTTGATCTCCAGCACGATCCCGGCGTCGCGGGAGCTGGTGCGAGCGTCGCGGCCGACGGCGTCGCGGGTGCCGGGGCCACGGGTGCCGGAGCCGGCGACGAGGTCGAGGACGTCGCGCAGGCGCAGCACAGGCTCGCGCCCGTCGAAGGCCGCGCTGTCCGGTCGCAGCCGGGGCAGCCGCTCGCGGGCGCGCAGGGTGGACAGCTCGTCCCAGGTGAAATCCTCGGTGAACCAGCCCTCCACCCGCTGCCCGTCGACCGTCTTGGTCGTGCGCCGGGCCGCGAACTCGGGCCGGTCGGCGACATCCGTCGTGCCCGAGATCTCGTTCTCATGCCGGACGACCAGCACACCGTCGGCGCTGACCACGACGTCGGGCTCGACGGCATCCACCCCCTGCGCGAGGGCGAGCGCGTAGGACGCGCGGGTGTGCTCGGGGCGATATCCGGGCGCGCCCCGGTGTCCGATCACGAGCGGAGCAGATCCCGGCACTCCTTCAGCGTAATCGCGGGGTGTTCACCCGGCGGGACTGCGGCCTCTCAAAGGGGAATCACAGGCCGAGGGGGCGCGCGGCGCGGGGGTGCCGACTATCGTGGAAGGACAGCAACGTGCTGTGACCCTGACACAGACTTCTGGAGAGTGCGAGCATGCCTTCGGCAAACCCCGCCTTCAACAACCCCGCGTTCCAGGACAGGAGCGCTGTCAAGAGCTATCCGGGCGGCCCGCAGGCCGCGAACATCGGCGGCCAGACGCAGAGCGCCGCGTTCACGCAGCAGGCGCAGACCGCCGCGGTCAACGCGCAGCTGGAGGGCCAGTTCGCCGGCCCGTCGGCGAGCGCCATCGAGACCGACCGGATGAGCGTCGAGGACACCGTCCTGAAGACTCTCGCCCTGTTCGCCGTCCTGGTCGTCGGCGCCGTCGCCGGCTGGATCTGGTCGGCATCGACGGTCACCGCGACCTCCGGCCCGACGATGGTGCCGTGGATCGTCGGCATGGCCGGCGGGTTCATCCTCGCGATGATCGTCTCGTTCTCCAAGACGGTCCGCCCCGCGCTGATCTTCGCCTACGCGGCCTTCGAGGGTCTGTTCGTCGGGGCGATCTCGATGTTCTTCGAGTTCATCTGGCCCGGGATCGTGCTGCAGGCGACCCTGGCGACCCTGGCGGTCGTGGGCGTGACGCTGGCGCTGTTCGCGAGCGGCAAGATCCGGGCGTCCAAGCGGGCGACCAAGATCTGGATGATCGCGATGCTCGGCTACCTCGTCTTCTCGGTGATCAACGTCATCATGATGATGTTCGGCGCGTTCCCGGCCGGCTCTGCGGGCGCTTTCGGGATCTTCAGCATGCAGGTGTTCGGCATCCCGCTCGGCCTGATCATCGGCGTGTTCGTGGTCATCATGGCGGCGTACTCGCTCGTGCAGGACTTCGACTTCATCCAGCAGGGCGTGCGCAACCGCGCTCCCCGCAAGTACGGCTGGCTCGGCGGCTTCGGCATCATGGTCACCGTCGTCTGGCTCTACATCGAGATCCTGCGGATCATCGCCATCGCGCGCAGCAACTGACCCTGCTCGTTCTGAAGGGGACCGCCCGCCGGGCGGTCCCCTTCGTCGTCCCCCGGATGCCGCGTCCGCCCGCCCTGCCGGCCGCCACGACGCCGAAACCGGGGATCTCTCGTGACACCGGGGACATACCGCTCGGTTTCACGGAGGATCCCCGGTCTCGGCGATCAGGCGGCGCCGCTCAGCGCGACTCGGCCGAGGAGCGGGCCGGCACGTCGAGGTGGCGGGCGAAGAACCGGGTATCGATCCGCTCCATCGGCACGCGGAAATGCGAGCCCGGAAAGGCATGCAGCGTCTTGTCCTCCGACCCGAACGCGTCGAACAGTGCCAGACCCGGGCCGCGGTCGATCTCGGGGTCGTCCCACGGCAGAAGGAACTCGATCGGGATCGTCACCCGTCGCGCCGCCTCGATGAGCGCGTCGTACACGAACACTCCCCCGAAGATCGCCGCTCGGATGCGCGGCTCGGCGACGACGAGCGGGATGCCGATCGCGGTCGCCGTCGTCATGCCGGAATACCCGACCGGCGCCGCGCCGCCGATCTCGGGGAGCGTCTGCAGGGCGTCGATCGTCTGCTGCCACTCCGGCACCGCGCGCTCGGCGAGCGAGGCGTTGAAGGGGCCGATGATCGGCTCGAACGGCTCGCCGTTCTCACGCGCGTGCAGCAGCGCATCGACCCACTGCTGATCCGCGCGCGACCGGGGACGATCGCCGTGACCGGGAAAGTCGATCGCCGCGACGTGGAACCCGTCGCGCACGACGGCGCTCCGTGCGCGAGCGACGAGGCCGGGGTGCCGCTTGTGCAGGCCGCCGCTGTGACCCATGAGCAGAAGTGGTGCTCCGGCCACGGGTCGTTCCGGCGACCACAGGACGCCGGGAACGTCTCCGACGGTGAAACTGCGGTCGACCACGCCATCCGACGAGGTCTCCGCGATGAAATTCAGGTGCATGATGGTGCCTTCCGAGAGGATGTCTCGGGGCACTCCTCCGCGACGTCTAGATCGTCGCCTCGTCGCGCAGGCGAGGAAGAGCGCCCCTCTGGGCTGAACTGTTCACGGGGACTCACCTCCTCGATCGATCACGACCGTCGTCACAGTAGCGGTCGCACCGTCATCCCACAAGCGCCGTCCCGCGGGCACTGTCGCCCGCCCGCCCGCGCCGTCCCCCGCGAGCACTCAGGCCTCCCGCGTTCGCCCGCGCACGACGCCGAGACCGGGGATCTCCCGCGAAACCGAGGACGCGCCACTGGGTTTCGCGGAGAATCCCCGGTCTCGGCGATACCACGCGGAGGATCCCCGGTCTCGGCGATGACACGCGCCGAATCCCGGGCTCCCGCCCGCCGTCCCCCGCGAGCACTCGGACCCCCGCGCCCGCTCCGGACCGGGTCCGCTGTCAGCGGAACGGCCGGACGCCGACGCACCCGTGGCCGTATCGTGAGCGCATGGCAGAGATCGTCCCGCTGCACCCCGCGCCCGCACACCACCGCCCGCGGGAGCGCCAGCTCGACCCGCTGTGGCGCGAGGCCGTGGGCGATGTCCTGCGCCGCACCCGGCAGGAGCGCGGCGAGCGCCTCGCCGACACCGCCGGCCGCTCGGGCGTCTCGATGCAGTACCTGTCCGAGATCGAGCGCGGGCTGAAGGAGCCCTCCAGCGAGATGCTGGCCGCGGTCGCCGGAGCGCTGGATCTCACTCTGCTCGACCTGGCCTCCGCGGTCGCCGAGGGGCTGCGCCCGGTCTCTTCCGGCGCGGTGGTGAACGCTGCGTAGGGCTGGCTGCGGCATCCCTCGCCCGCTAACGTGGCGGACATGAGCGCCCGACAGGCGAAGAGCTCCGACGACGCGCACCTGCAGATCGACGGCCACGACGTGCGCGTCTCGCACCCCGACAAGGTCGTCTTCCCCGAGCCGGGGCTGACCAAGCTCGACCTGGTGCAGTACTACCTCTCGGTGGCGGAGGGTGCGCTGCGGGGCGCCGGAGACCGCCCGCTCGTGCTCAAGCGCTTCGTGAAGGGCATCGACGCCGAGCCGTTCTTCCAGAAGCGCGTGCCCGAGAATCACCCCGACTACATCGACACCGCGACGCTGCACTATGCGTCGGGGACCTCCGCCGAAGAGGCCGTGATCCGGGATGCCGCGGGCCTGGCCTGGCTGGCGAACCTGGGCTGCCTCGACCTCAACCCGCACGCGGTGCGCGCGGGCGACCTCGAGCATCCTGACGAGCTGCGCGTCGACCTCGATCCGATGCCCGGCGTGGAGTGGGGCCAGATCGTGGATGTGGCCCTCATCGCGCGCGAGGCGCTGGCCGACCACGGACTGGTGGGCTGGCCGAAGACCAGCGGATCGCGCGGCATCCACATCCTGGTGCGGATCCGGCCGGAGTGGGACTTCCGCGCCGTGCGGCTGGCCGCCGAGACGTTCGCCCGCGACGTGGAATCGCGCGCGCCCGGGCTCGCCACCGCGCGGTGGTGGAAGGAGGAGCGCGGCGAGAGCGTGTTCGTCGACTTCAACCAGAACGCGAAGGACCGGACCGTGGCATCCGCGTACTCGGTGCGCCCGCTGCCGGATGCACGGGTCTCGACGCCGCTGGCGTGGGACGAGGTGCGGGCCCGGCGCCCCGAGGAGTTCACGGTCCGCACCGTGTCGCAGCGCTTCGCCGACCAGGGCGACCCGCATGCCGGGATCGACGACGCCCCGGGCTCGCTGGAGTCGCTGCTGCGGCTCGCGGACGAGCTCGGACCGGCCGAGCGGGCACCGCGCGGGAAGAACAAGACCGGGCGCCGCGCCTCGACCATGCCGCTGATCGAGATCGCCCGGACCAAGACCAAGCACGAGGCCGAGGACGCGCTGGAGCAGTGGAAGACCGAGCATCCGGCGGTGGCGGGGATGCTGCACCCCGCCGACGTGCTCGTCGACGGGATGCGCGGCTCGAGCTCGCAGTGGTACCGCGTGCGCATCAACCTGCAGCACGTTCCCGAGGCAGAGCGCCTCGAGCAGGGGCCGCTGCTGGCCGACTACGACCCGTGGGCCGGCCGCTGACCGCGGCCGCTCGTCCCACAGCACCCACCCCAATACACCCACCCCACCCGCCCCACACGCCCGGGAGGCACCCCCATGGAGCTCGGACCCCACCTTCGCCGGATCGGCAACGACATCGTCGCCGCCTATCTGATCGTCACCGACGACGGCATCACCGTCATCGACGCCGGCCTGGCCGGGCACTGGCGCGACCTGCAGGACGAGCTGCGCGACATGGGCCGTTCGCTCGCCGACATCCGGGGGCTGATCGCCACGCACGGCGACTCCGATCATCTGGGGTTCGCCGAGCGGCTGCGGCGCGAGGCCGGCGTCCCGGTCTACGTGCACGCCGCCGACGCCGATCGCGCCCGCGGCGGCGACAAGCCCAAGACCGCCTGGGGCGCGATGCGGTTCGGCGCGGTCCTCGGCTTTCTGGGCTACAGCATCCGCAAGGGCGGCATGCGCACGACCTGGCTCACCGACCTGGTCGAGGTGCACGACGGCGACACCCTCGACCTGCCCGGAGCGCCGCAGCTGATCGGCATGCCCGGGCACTCCCCCGGCAGCATCGCCGTGTACTCGCCCGTGGCGCGGGCGGTCTTCGTCGGCGACGCCCTCACCACCCGCAACGTGCTCACCGGCCGGGCCGGCGCCGCCCCGGCTCCGTTCACCGACGACCCGGCGCAGGCGCTCGCGTCGCTCGACCGGATCGCGGGGCTGGACGCGGAGTGGGTGCTCCCCGGTCACGGCACACCGTGGCACGGCTCGCCGCAGGCCGCCGTCGACGCCGTGCGCGCGGCGGCCGGCTGAGCCGCCGCGCCCCGTCCCGGGCCCCGCGGGGCCCGGGACGGGCTCATCGAGCCGAGGCGAGCACCCGATCCGCGAGGCCGTAGGCCACAGCATCCGCCGCCGTGAAGAACCGGTCGCGGTCGGTGTCGGCGCGCAGGCGCGCGGCGTCCTGGCCGGTGTGCGCGGCGAGGATCTGCTCGACGTCGCCGCGCACGCGCACCAGCTCGTCGGCCTGCACGATCAGGTCGGGGATCGCCCCGGTGCCCTGCCCGGCCGGCTGGTGCAGCACGACCCGCGCATGCGGCAGCACGGCGCGCTTGCCGGCCGTGCCGGCCGCAAGCATGACCGCGCCGACGCCGACCGCCTGCCCGATGCACGTCGTCGCCACGTCCGGCCGGATGTGCTGCATGGTGTCGTACACCGCCAGCATCGCCGACGGATCGCCGCCTTCACTGTTGATGTAGAGCTGGATGTCGCGCTCGGGGCTCTCGGCGTCCAGATGGAGCAGCTGCGCGATCAGCACGTTCGCCACGCCCGCGTCGATCGCGGTGCCGAGGTAGACCACCCGCTCGCTGAGCAGGTGCGAATAGACATCCATGATCCGGTCGCCGCGCGGGTTCTGCGCGATCACGTTCGGGATGGTGTACCCGCTCATGCCGCCGCTCCCTCGGTGCTGATGCCCACCGGTCGGCGACGGCGGGGGACCACATCGCCGAATTCGCGCACGATGCCGTCGATGAAGCCGTACACCTGGGCCTGCTCCGCCGTGTACCAGCGGTCGTGCAGCGAATCCTCGAACACGCGCTCCGGGCTCTGCCCGGTGTCGGCGGCGATCAGTCCGAGCACGGTGTCGCGCAGGTGTCGCAGATCGTCGGCCTGCGCCTCGACCTCGACGGCCGACCCGCCGATGCCGGACGAGCCCTGGTGCATCAGCACCCGCGCGTGCGGCAGCGCCCGCCGCTTGCCGGGGGTGCCGGCCGAGAGCAGGAACTGACCGGCGCTGGCGGCCATCCCGAGCACCAGGGTGGCGACGTCGTTCGGGATCAGCCGCATGACGTCGCGGATCGCCAGCATCGCCGGCACCGACCCGCCCGGCGAGTGGATCCACAGGGCGATGTCGGATGCGGCATCCTCGGCCGCCAGCGCGAGCAGCTGGGTCGCCAGCAGGGTGCCGTTGTCGTCGTCGAGCGGCCCGTCCAGGACCAGCACCCGCTGCTGGTACAGCTCACGGCGGGCCGTGTCGCCGAAGGCCGGGTGCTTCGTGTCTTGTGTCATGGCTCCAGGTTGGCGTCCGATCCCGCGGTGCGGGCCGGTATCCGCTGGGTGCGGATCCGCCGGCGGCGGAGCCGGGGCTCGGCGGGCCGCGGCTTGGCGGGCCGGGGCTTGGCGGGCCGGCGGGCCGGGGCGGCAGACTCGGCGGGGCGACGGGCCGGGGCTTGGCGGGGCGGCGGGCCGGGGCGGCAGGCCCGGCAGCGCGGCGGGCCGGGGCTTGGCGGGCCGGGGCGGCAGGCTCGGCGGGGGCGGCGGGGCCGCGGGCCGGGGTGGCCGGCTGGCGGCGTCGCAACGGCAGGCCCGATCGACCTCTTCCCCGCCGCCACAGGCAGCGGGGGCACATTCAGCCTGCCGTTGCGACAGGTGTGAGGTCAGACGCGGCGCGACGGGGCCGCCAGCACGTCCCGCACGGCGGCGGCCAGGGCATCCATCACGTGCTCCGGATCGACCCGCCGCGCCGCCTGCACCGCCTCGCGCGACAGCCGCACGCGCAGGTCGGGGTCGTCCAGCACCTGCACCAGCGCGCGGGTCAGGCCGTCCTCGTCGCCGTCGGCCACCAGGATGCCGCCGCCGTCGGCGAGCGCATCCCGCGGCCCGTACCGCACGTCGTACGACACGACCGGGCAGCCGTGCGCGAGCGCCTCGACCACGGCGAGCCCCTGCCCCTCGAACGCCGAGGTGAACACGAGGGCGGATGCCTCGTCCAGCACCCGGCCGGGATCGTCCGTGCTCCCCCGGAGCGCGACGTGCGCGCAGAGGTGGAGCTCGGTGATGAGGTCCTGCAGCGCCGCCCGCTGCGGGCCCTCGCCGTAGATGTCCAGGCGCGCCTCGGGCACCACCGCGACGACGCCGGCGAACGCCCGGATCGCCTGGTCGATGCGCTTGCCCGGCGCGAGCCGGTTCAGCATGACGACCCGGCCGGCATCCCGCTCGGCCGGCGGGACGACGGATGCCGCGGCGGCCACCCCGTGCGGCACCACCACGTGCACCCCGTCCAGCCCGAACCGTGCGCGCGCATCGGCGCGCTGCTCGGCGGTCAGCCACAGCACGGCGTCGAACCGCTCGGCGAGGCCGAACCAGCGCGACCAGAGCGCGTTGACCGGAGCATCCGGACGGTACGGCGGTTCGAGGTGGATCGTGTGGATCGCGTGCACGAGCCGCACGCCCTCGTCATCCCAGCCGGCCAGCAGCTCGCCGAGCTGACGCGACTCGCACAGCACGACGACCGGACGCCCGACGTGCCCCGCGCGCAGCCCCTGCACGAGGTGGTCGAGCCAGGCCCGGTACAGCGCGCCGAACCCGTCCAGGGCGCCGGCGATCGACCCGTCGGCGGCGTACACGACGACCGCCGCCGTGCTGACATGCCAGTCCGGATCGCCGGAGATGACCGGCAGCGCGACCGCGGGCCGGCCGCGTGGGTCCTCGATGACGCGGTACTCCAGGGCCGGGTCCGGCTCGCCGGTGTGCGCGGCGTCCCGCAGCCATCGCGCCGCGCCGCCGACGGGGTCGGATGCCTCGTCGAACAGGTTGCGCATGCGCGCCGGCGAGGTGATCAGCGCGCGCTCGTCGAAGACGCGGCGGTGCCGGGCGTGCTCTTCGGTGGTGCCGGGATCGACCGTCAGCAGGAGCGGACCGTCTCCCCCGTGCACGCCGGCCTCGGCCATCTGCCGCGCCCGGGCGAGCGTGGCCAGCGTGTAGCCGCCGTCCATGTCGGGGATGAGCCGGCTGGACAGGACCAGGTAGTCCGCGTCCGGGAATGTCGCGCTCATCGCGCTACTCCCATTCGATGGTGCCCGGGGGCTTGCTGGTGACATCCAGAACCACCCGGTTGATCTCGCGCACCTCGTTGGTGATCCGGTTGGAGATCTTCGACAGCACGTCGTACGGCAGCCGCGTCCAGTCCGCGGTCATCGCGTCCTCACTCGAGACCGGACGCAGCACGACGGGGTGCCCGTAGGTGCGGCCGTCGCCCTGCACCCCGACCGAGCGCACATCGGCCAGCAGCACGACCGGGCACTGCCAGATCTCGCCGTCCAGCCCGGCTTTGCTCAGCTCTTCACGGGCGATCGCGTCGGCGTCGCGCAGGATCTCCAGGCGGTCGCGGGTGACCTCGCCGATGATGCGGATGCCCAGTCCCGGACCGGGGAACGGCTGACGGCCGACGATCCCCTCGGGGATGCCGAGCTCGCGGCCGATCTCGCGCACCTCATCCTTGAACAGCGTGCGCAGCGGCTCGATGAGCTCGAAGTCGAGATCCTCCGGCAGCCCGCCGACGTTGTGATGGCTCTTGATGTTCGCCGTGCCGGTGCCGCCGCCGGACTCCACGACATCCGGGTACAGCGTGCCCTGGACGAGGAACCGGATCGGAGCGCCGCCCTCGGCCCGCGCCTCCTCGACGAGGTCGCGCTGCACCTTCTCGAACGCGCGGATGAACTCGCGCCCGATGACCTTGCGCTTCTGCTCGGGATCGGTGACGCCGGCCAGCTGCTCGAGGAACGTGTCCGCGGCATCCACGGTGATCAGCCGCACCCCGGTGGAGGCGACGTAGTCCTGCTCCACCTGCTCGCGTTCGCCCTTGCGCAGCAGACCGTGGTCCACGAACACGGCGGTCAGCTGGTCGCCGATCGCCTCGTGCACGAGCGCCGTCGAGACCGCCGAGTCGACGCCGCCGGACAGCGCCGAGATCACCCGGGCGTCGCCGACCTGCGCGCGGATGCGCTCCACCTGCTCGGCGATCACATTGCCGCTGTTCCAGTCGGCGGCCAGGCCCGCGGCCTTGTGCAGGAAGTTCTCCAGCACCTGCTGGCCGTGGGCCGAATGCCGCACCTCGGGATGCCACTGGACCCCGTAGAAGCACTTCTCGTCGTCGCCGAACGCGGCCACCTGGGTGGCAGGCGTGGAGGCCAGCACGGTGAAGCCGGCCGGCGCCTGCGCCACCTGGTCGCCGTGGCTCATCCACACGTTCTGGTCGACGGGCTGACCGCCCAGGAGCACGCCGCCGTCGCCGACGATCCGCGCGTCGGTGGCGCCGTACTCGCGCAGTCCGGTGTTGGCGACCTCGCCGCCCAGCGCGCGCGCCATCATCTGGAAGCCGTAGCAGATGCCCAGCGTCGGCACGCCGAGGTCGAACACGTCCGGGTCGAGCTGCGGGGCGCCGTCTTCGTACACCGACGACGGTCCGCCGGACAGGATCAGCGCGACCGGGTTCTTCGCCGCGATCTCGGCGGCGGTGGCGGTGTGCGGGACGATCTCGCTGTACACGCCCGCCTCGCGCACGCGCCGCGCGATCAGCTGCGCGTACTGCGCTCCGAAATCGACGACGAGGACCGGCCGCTGCGAGGTCTCAGTCTGTTCGGTCACCGGGCTCCTTCGGTGGCGGGGGCGCCGGCATCGGATGCTGCGGCTTCACGCTCGGACAGGTAGTGCTTCACGTCGCGGGCGACGATCCCCTCCATGATGAACGACAGGAAGGGGACCACGCCACCGGCGGCCAGCATGATGAACCGCCAGAACTGCCAGCGCATCAGACTCCACACCCGGAAGCAGCTGAACAGGTAGACGACGTAGAACCAGCCGTGGATCACGAGGATCGTCATGTTCAGGTTGAGGCCGTCGCCGGTGGACTGGCCGTCGTAGCTGACCGGGGACAGGTACAGGAACCCGCCGGTGCCGCCCAGGAACAGCTCCTGGCCGAAGCCGTATTTCATCACCATCTCGGCGACCAGCAGCAGCAGGAACGTGCCGGTGATGACAGAGCAGATCTGGTAGAGCTTCAGGGCGCCACGAATGGCAGGGAAGGACGCCAGTTTCGGGGCGAGGGGCATGCCCCCATCCTATCCGGGCGAGTTCTCCTCCAGCTCTTCCACTTCCTTCTCCCAGGCATCCCGGGCCAGCCGGTACCAGAGGTAGAACGCGAAGCCGGCGAAGACCGCCCATTCGGCGGCGTAGAAGAGGTTCAGCCAGTTCAGCCCGCTCTGCCCCTCCGGGGCGGGCGCTGCGATCGTGACCAGGCCGTCGGGGGCGGCGTCCGAGATCAGGTAGGGACGGTACATGTCCAGCCCGGCGATGTCGTGCCAGCGGCTGAGCAGGGCCGCCGGCGACATGGTGGTCATCGCCAGCGGATCGTCGCGCGGCGGCACCTGCGGACCCTCGTCCGAGACGACCCGCCCGGTGACCGAGGTGGCCTGCCCGGCCTCGGCGTTCAGGGCGGCCGCGGCATCCTGCGCCTGCTGCCGGGTGGGCGCCCAGCCCAGCGCGACCGCGAGCGAGGTGGGGGCTGCGGCATCCACCCGGAACTGCCCGGTGACCCAGAACCCCTCCGCGTCGCCGTTCATCCGGCGCGACACGATGAGGAAGTCGTCGGCCACGAAGTGTCCGTCCGTCGTCGCCTTCTGCCCAACCAGCGGGGCGTTCAGGTACTCGCCCGGCTGCACGACGTCGGTGAGCGGGACGACCCGCTCGGTCTGGCCGCTGTCGACGGGGACGGTGTCCAGCGCCCGGCCCAGCTGCCACTGCCCGAGCCAGGCGAACACGCCCGCCACGATCAGGCACAGGGCGAGCATCGCGAGCCACCGCGGGCGCAGCAGGACTTCGCGCAGCGTGGGCGGGAAGACCTCGGGGAGGTCGTCCGTCCCGGGACGGGTCTCGCTCATTCCACCCCGTACGGGGCCACGACGACCTCGACGCGCTGGAACTCCTTCAGGTCGGAGTACCCGGTGGTGGCCATGGACTTGCGCAGCGCACCCACGAGGTTGGCGGTGCCGTCGGCGACCGGGGCCGGTCCGTACAGCACCTCTTCGAGCGAGGCGACCCGGCTCACCGGCACGCGGCGTCCGCGCGGCAGCTGGGTGTGGTGCGCCTCGGCGCCCCAGTGGAACCCGCGGCCCGGGGCATCCGTGGCCCGCGCCAGCGCGACGCCGAGCATGACGGCGTCCGCGCCCATCGCGAGCGCCTTCACCAGCTCGCCCGAGGTGCCCACGCCGCCGTCGGCGATCACGTGCACGTATCGGCCGCCGGACTCGTCCATGTAGTCGCGGCGTGCGCCGGCGACGTCAGCGACCGCGGTCGCCATCGGTGCGTGGATGCCGAGGGTGGCCCGGGTGGTGGATGCCGCTCCCCCGCCGAACCCCACGAGGACGCCCGCCGCGCCGGTGCGCATGAGGTGCAGCGCCGCGGTGTACGTGGCGGCGCCGCCGACGATGACCGGCACGTCCAGGTCGTAGATGAACTTCTTCAGGTTCAGCGGCTCGGCCACCGACGAGACGTGCTCGGCCGACACCGTCGTCCCCCGGATCACGAACAGGTCCACGCCCGCGGCCACGACGGTCTCGTAGAGCTCCTGGGTGCGCTGCGGGGTGAGCGAACCGGCCACGGTGACGCCGGCCTCGCGGATCTGGGCGATCCGGTCGCGGACCAGCGCCGGCTTGATCGGCGCGGAGTAGATCTCCTGCATCCGCCGGGTGGCGTCGCCGTCGGCGAGGGCGGCGATCTCGACGAGCAGCGGCTCGGGGTCGTCGTACCGGGTCCACAGGCCTTCCAGGTCGAGCACGCCGAGCCCGCCGAGCTGACCGAGCATGATCGCCGTCTGGGGGCTGACCACCGAGTCCATCGGCGCGCCGATCACCGGGATGTCGAACTGGTAGGCGTCGATCGACCAGCCCGTGGAGACATCCTCGGGGTTGCGCGTGCGACGCGAGGGCACCACGGCGATGTCATCGAACGTGTACGCCCGGCGGGCGCGCTTGGCGCGACCGAGCTCGATCTCCATGCTCACTCCTCCACCCTACGCGAGGCATCCACCACCCACGCGAGGCATCCCACCCGCCCGCGACCCGCCGCCCGCGCATGACCCCGGCCCGCAGCATCCCCTCACAGGGTTCGGAGGATCACGCCAAGCTCGGACGTATGCCCGGGAATCATCCGAGCTCGGTGCCATCCTCCGAACCCTGGGAACGGGTCCGGCCCCTCCTCCCCAGGCGCCGTCGCAGTGGAACCGTCCACCGAAATGGATGCCGCTTCCCCGCGGATGCCGCGAAGGTTCGAGACTGCGAGGATGAGACGGACTCTCGACCAACTCACCGATTGGCTCCTCGCGCGCGACGGCATCGCGCATCGTGACGACCTCCTGCGTGCCGGATTCCCGCTCGCCCTGCTGCGGGCATTCGTGCGGACGGGCTGCGCCGAGGCGATCAGGCGCGTATGGATCGCACTCCCCGGCGCGGACCCGCAGCTCGTCACGGCGGCACGGGCGGGCGGAAGGGTCTCGTGCATCACCCTCGCTGGGCGCAGGAAGTGGTGGATGCCGGAGGACGTGGGCAGCGGCATCCATCTGCATCTCCACCCGCGGGCGGGTTCCGCCCGGCTCGGCGAGGACTGGATCGGCGTGCTGCACTGGGCGAAGCCCGTCGCGCCGCTGCCCGGCCGCACGCTGTCGGCGACCGTCGAAGACGCCCTCGCGCACGTGGCAGTCTGCCTGCCGCACGACCTCGCGCTCGTGGTGTGGGAGTCCGCGGCGCGCATCGAATCCCTGGCCCCGAACTACCTGCGCTCGCTGTCGTGGACCACGTCGGCGGCACGGCAGCTCGCCGACGCCGTGGTCGGTCTGTCCGACTCGGGGCTGGAGACGCTGGTGGTCGCGCCACTGCGGCGCTGGGGACTGCAGGTCCGTCAGCAGGTCCGGCTCGCCGGCCGCTTCGTCGATCTGGTCATCGGCGAACGCCTGGTCGTGCAGATCGACGGGTATGAGTTCCACTCCTCGAGCGCGCAGCGCACCCACGACATCGCGCACGACGCCGAGCTGCGCCTGCGCGGCTACACCGTGCTGCGCTTCAGCTACGCCCAGATCGTGCACGACTGGCCGGCGGTCGAGCGGACGATCCGGCGCGCCGTCGCGGCGGGGCTCCACCGTGCGGCGTGACGCCCCTCACGGGGTTCGGATGATCGCGCGGATGTCGGAGGATTCCGCGCGGATCATCCGAGGTTGGCCCGATCCTCCGAAGTCTGGGATGCTCCCGCCGGCGCGCGTCCGGCGCCGTCAGCCTCGGCCGTCATCGAGGCGGATGCCCCGGCCCGGGTGCCCTACTTCTTGTAGTTGGGCGCCTCGACCACGATCTGGACGTCGTGGGGGTGCGACTCTTTGAGGCCGGCGGCGGTGATCCGGACGAATTTTCCACGCTGCTTGAGCTCGTCGACGGTGCGCGCGCCGACGTAGAACATCGACTGGCGCAGTCCGCCGATCAGCTGGTAGGCGACCGCGCCCAGCGGGCCGCGGTACGCGACCTGGCCCTCGATCCCCTCGGGGATGAGCTTGTCGTCGCTGGGCACGTCCGCCTGGAAGTAGCGGTCCTTCGAGTACGAAGTCTTCTTGCCGCGCGTCTGCAGCGCCCCGAGCGAACCCATTCCACGGTACTGCTTGAACTGCTTGCCGCCCTGGAACACGATCTCGCCGGGCGACTCGTCGGTGCCGGCGAACAGCGATCCGATCATCACGGCGTCCGCCCCGGCCACGAGCGCCTTCGCGAGATCGCCGGAGTACTGCAGTCCTCCGTCGGCGATGACGGGCACGCCCGCCTCGCGCGCGGCGAGGGACGCCTCGTACACCGCGGTCACCTGCGGCACGCCCACACCGGCGACGATGCGGGTGGTGCAGATCGAGCCCGGGCCCACGCCGACCTTGACGGCATCCACCCCGGCGTCGATGAGCGCCTGCGCGCCCTCGCGGGTGGCCACATTGCCGCCGATGACGTCGATGCCGGCGAACGACGGGTCGCCCTTCAGACGCGAGATGATCTCGATCACGCCCGCCGACTGCCCGTTCGCGGTGTCGACCACCAGGACGTCCACGCCCGCGTCGCGCAGCGCCTCGGCGCGCTGCCAGGCGTCGCCGAAGAAGCCGATCGCCGCACCGACCCGCAGCCGGCCCTGCTCGTCCTTGGTCGCCAGCGGGTACTTCTCGCTCTTGTCGAAGTCCTTGATCGTGATCAGGCCGGCAAGCCTGCCGTCCTCGTCGAGCAGCGGAAGCTTCTCCACCCGGTGCTCGGCGAACGTCGCGATCACCTCGCCGGCGCTGATGCCGACCGGTCCGGTGATCAGGCCCTTGGTGGTCATCACGTCGCGGACCTTGGTGGTCTGCCGCTCGAAGCCCGATACGAACCGCATGTCGCGGTTGGTGATGATGCCGACCAGGCGCCCGTCCGGATCCACGACCGGCAGCCCCGAGATGCGGTACTGCGCGCACAGCGCGTCGACCTCTTCGATGGTGGCATCTTCAGTGGTGGTGATCGGGTTCGTGATCATCCCCGACTCGCTGCGCTTGACCTGGTCGACCATGCCCGCCTGGTCTTCGATCGACATGTTGCGATGCAGGATGCCGAGCCCGCCCTCGCGCGCGATCGCGATCGCCATCCGCGCTTCGGTGACGGTGTCCATCGCCGCCGAGATCAGCGGCGTCGCCACCGTGATCCGCCGGGTCACGCGCGAGGAGGTGTCCGCCTCGCTCGGGATGACGTCCGTGTGGCCGGGCAGCAGCAGGACGTCGTCGTACGTGAGGCCGACGAAACCGAAGGGGTCGGGCTGATCCATTGATTCTCCTCTCGCCCCGCGGGGCGCGCTGGCGGCGGCGGGCGTCCTCGGCGTGGAAGAGGCGGCCCTCCACCGATACTGATTGTAATCGCGTGGAGCACCCGTGCATTCCCGCTGCCGGGCGCCTGACGTGCCATCCAGACGGATGCCGCGGGCCGCCGCGTTGCGAAGATCGATCGATCTCGCGCATCCGCGGGACAACCGGCGCGCGGCACGTTACGCTCGAACCGCACGCGAGGCGGCGACGATACCCGACGGCGCCGCGATCGACTCAGTGTGGAGGATGCGTGAGACTCAGGACGACGGCGCCGCGCCGACCCGGAAAGTGGCGCGTCGCGCTGCTGAGCGTGGCAGCGGCCGCGCTCTTCCTCCTCGTGCAGCCGGCGGCCGCGGCATCCGCCGCCGACCACCCGGCCACCGCGCCCGCCGCCGCGCACGCCCCCACCGTCGCGCTCGCTCACGGCGCAGCCGCGGGACTGCCGCGGCCCGCCGACGAGAACGCGCCGAAGACCGACTTCTTCTTCGCCGGCTTCATCTCGTACAAGGACAAGCCCCTGGCAGGGGTGGTCGTCTCGATCGAGGGCAACGGCTTCTCGGCGAAGACGAAGACCGACGCCGAGGGATCGTGGAAGCTGTACGTGCCCAAGAAGGCCACCTATACCCTCACCGTCGACGAGGCGACGCTGCCCGAGGGCGTGATCGTGAAGGGCGAGTCCGCCTCTCGCGAGGTCACGTTCGGGCTGACGAACACCGCGTACGTCAACCTGTTCCTCGGGCAGGGCGAGCGGGTCACGCAGTCGTTCGCCTCGCAGCTGCTGACCCGGCTGGTCAGCGGCGTCAACTTCGGGCTGCTGCTCTCGCTCGCCTCGATGGGCGCGGCGCTCATCTTCGGCACCACGCGGCTGACGAACTTCGCGCACGCCGAGATGGTGACCTGGGGCGGGGTGATCGCGCTGATCGCCTCCACCTGGTGGCATCTGCCCCTGTGGCTCGCCCTGGTCGTCACGGTGGTGGCCGGTGCCGGGCTCGGCTGGGGGATGGATGCCGGGCTGTGGAAACCGCTGCGCCGCAAGGGGCTGGGCACGGTGCAGCTGATGATCATCAGCATCGGCCTGTCCTTGGCGCTGCGGTACGCCTTCGAGTTCATCATCGGCGGCGGCACCCTGCAGCTTCCCGGGTCGAGCCCCAAGCCGCTCCAGCTCGGACCGATCTCGCTGTCCTACATCGACATCGCGAGCATGGCGGTCAGCCTGGTGGCGACGCTGGGTGTGGCGTTCTTCCTCACCCGCACGAGGATCGGCAAGGCGACACGGGCGATCTCGGACAACCCGCAGCTGGCCGCCGCCTCCGGGATCAACGTGGACCGCGTCATCCGCATCGTCTGGTCGGTGGCGGGCCTGCTCGCCGCCGTGTCCGGCGTGCTGTGGGCGTACTACCGCCCCGGGGTGAAGTGGGACATGGGAGTGCAGATGCTCCTGCTGATCTTCACCGCGATGACCCTCGGCGGTCTGAACACGGCGCTCGGCGCGTTCGTGGGGGCGCTCATCGTCGGCATCGCCGTGGAGACCTCGACCCTGTGGATCCCCTCGGACCTGAAGTACGCGAGCGCGATGGTGGTCCTGATCGTGATCCTGCTGGTGCGACCACAGGGACTGCTCGGACGCAAGGAAAGGCTCGGCTGACATGGACTGGGGACAGATCTTCAGCAACACCGCGAGCTACCTGCTCAGCCCGGTGACGATCGCCTACGCGCTGGCGGCCACCGGCCTTGCCGTCCACTTCGGGTACGGCGGCCTGCTGAACTTCGGCATGGCCGCGTTCATGGCCGTCGGCGCCTACGGCTACGCCATCTCGGTGCTCACCTTCAGCGCGCCGTGGTGGCTGGGGATGCTCATCGGTCTCGCCGCCGGGGCGCTGTTCGGCCTGCTGCTCGGCATCCCGACGCTGCGACTGCGCGTGGACTACCTCGCGATCGCGACGATCGCGTCCGCCGAGATCATCCGTCTGCTGTTCACGACGCAGCTGTTCAACAAGTGGACCGGCTCGGCCGAGGGACTGGCCAACTTCAACGCCGGATTCAACAGCGCCAACCCGTTCCCGCCGGGCCGCTACGGCTTCGGCCCGTGGACGTACACCGCCGCCCAGCTCTGGGTCGTGGTGTTCGGTCTCGCGCTGCTGGCCGTCTCGCTCCTGCTGGTGTGGTCCCTCGTGCGAAGCCCGTGGGGACGGGTCCTGAAGGGAATCCGCGAGGACGAAGACGCCGTCCGATCGCTGGGCAAGAACGTCTTCGCCTACAAGATGCAGGCGCTCGTGGTCGGCGGTGTGATCGGCGCGGCCGGCGGCATCGTGTTCGTCCTGCCCTCGGCCGTGGTCCCGGGCAGCTACACCACCTCGCTGACGTTCTTCCTCTGGGTGATCGTGCTCCTGGGCGGGGCGGCGACCGTCTTCGGACCGACCCTCGGCGCGGTGCTCTTCTGGGTCGTGCTCGCCTTCATGAACAACCTGCTCCCGGCGCTGGCTGCCGCAGGCTGGCTGCCCATGTCGACCAGCCAGGCCAGCGTCATCCAGTTCATCCTCGTGGGCATCACGCTGATGCTGCTCGTGATCTTCCGCCCGCAGGGCATCCTCGGAGACAAGAGGGAGATGACCTTTGTCAAATAGCGAGCCAAGCAGCACGCCGGGCAGCGAGCCGGGCAGCACGCCGAGTGGAGAGCCGACCGACGGTGCCTCTGCGCCGGCCCCCGGCACCCATCGTGCGAAGACGACCGGCCTCGCCCAGGGCGAGCCGGTTCCGGGTGTCGCCAAGGTCGACCCGATCCTGAAGATCGACGGCGTCACCCGCTCATTCGGGGGTCTGGTCGCCGTGGACGTCGACCACCTCGAGATCCCGCGGGGCGCGATCACCGCGCTCATCGGCCCGAACGGTGCCGGAAAGACGACGCTGTTCAACCTCCTGTGCGGGTTCGACCGGCCGAACGCCGGGGCATGGTCCTACGAGGGCAGGAACCTCGCCGGGGTGCCCTCGTTCAAGGTCGCCCGCATGGGTCAGGTGCGCACGTTCCAGCTGACCAAATCGCTCTCCCTGCTCACGGTGCTGGAGAACATGAAGCTGGGGGCGCGGGACCAGACCGGCGAGCGATTCTGGCAGAGCCTGTTCCCGTTCCTGTGGCGTGCCCAGGAGCGCGAGATCGAGCAGAAGGCGCGTGAGCTGCTGGCGCGCTTCAAGCTCGATGAGAAGGAGAAGGACTTCGCCGCGTCGCTCTCCGGCGGGCAGCGCAAGCTGCTCGAGATGGCGCGTGCGCTGATGAGCGATCCGCAGCTCGTGCTCCTGGACGAGCCGATGGCGGGTGTGAACCCGGCCCTGACCCAGTCGCTGCTCGGGCACATCCTGGATCTGAAGGACCGCGGGATGACCGTGCTGTTCGTCGAGCACGACATGCACATGGTGCGCCACATCGCCGACTGGGTCGTCGTCATGGCGGAGGGTCGGGTCGTCGCCGAGGGACCGCCCGACAGGGTGATGGAGGAGCAGGCGGTCATCGACGCCTACCTCGGCAGTCATCAGGACGTCGACCTGGGCGTGGTCACCGGCCGGATCTCGGGCGAGCTGAACACGTCCGCGATCGACCTGCTCGAGGAGATCGATCAGGAAGTGCAGAGGGAGACCGTCGACGAGGACGGGACCGACGGGAAGGGGCGTGACGCGTGAGTGAGAGCGGAGCTGTCGTCGAGGTGGACGACGTCACCGCCGGGTATCTGCCCGGCGTCGACATCCTGCACGGGGCGAGCCTGGTCGCTCAGAAGGGAGAGCTGGTCGGGATCATCGGCCCGAACGGCGCCGGCAAGTCGACCCTGCTGAAGGCGATCTTCGGGATGGTGCAGGTCCGGGGCGGCGATGTGCGGCTGCACGGCGAGAGCATCGTGGGGCTGAAAGCCGACAGGCTGGTCTCGCGCGGGGTGGCGTTCGTCCCGCAGACCAACAACGTGTTCCCCTCGCTGACCATCGCCGAGAACCTGCAGATGGGCCTCTTCCAGAATCCGAAGGCGTACGCCGAGCGGCTCGAGTTCGTCACCGGCATCTTCGCCGAACTCGGCGGCCGCCTGAACCAGCGTGCCGGCTCGCTCTCCGGCGGCGAGCGCCAGATGGTCGCCATGTGCCGGGCGCTGATGATGGACCCGTCGGTGCTGCTGCTGGACGAGCCCTCGGCGGGGCTGTCGCCGGTGCGGCAGGATGACGCGTTCATCCGCGTCTCGGACATCAACAAGGCCGGGGTCACCACGATCATGGTCGAGCAGAACGCGCGCCGCTGCCTGCAGATCTGCGACCGCGGCTACGTGCTGGATCAGGGCAAGGATGCCTACGAGGGCACCGGACGCGAACTGCTGAACGACCCGAAGGTGATCGGGCTGTACCTGGGCACGCTGGGCACCGAGGCGGCGTAGCCGGCTCCGCGTCAGGCTGCGGCATCCCCGCACGGATGAGGGCCCCGGACTCTGCGAGTCCGGGGCCCTCATCCGTCACCGGTGGATCAGTTGGTCCGCTCCGGCGTGTTCTTCGCGTTGTACTTGTAGATGCCGATGACGGCGCCCTGCGGGTCGTTCTTGTCATCGAACTTGCTCATGCCGGAGTACCCGTGGTACGCGGGCACCTTCCCGGACTTGATGAGGTCCGCGCAGTCGGCGAACGAGGTGCACTCGGTGCCGTTGCCGGAGCCGCCGGACACCTCCTGCATCTTCGCGCCCATGGCCGCGCCCTCGGTGGACTTCGCCTCCAGCGCCGACAGCGCCATCAGCACCGCGGCGTCGTAGGCCTCACCCGCGTAGGTGAAGTCGGCGATCTTCTTGTTGCCCTTGCCGGTCCAGTACGTGTCCAGGCGCTGGGTGAAGTCGTCGGCCAGGGCGGGTCCGGGCTTGGTGCCCTGCGCGCCCTCGAGCGAGACCGGGAACGAGCTCCCGTAGTCGGACAGGTTTCCGTCGACCATGTAGAAGTCCTTCGCCGGGATGCCGGCGTTGACCAGCAGCGGGCCGATGGTCTTGAACTGGTCGAACGTGATGATCGCGACCGAGTCGGGATTGGCCGCCTTGATCGTGGCCACCTGGGCGTCGAACTGCGAGTCGCCGACGTTGAAGGACGCGTTGGCGACGACCTGGCCGCCGGACGCCTCGAACGTCTTCTTGATCGCCTGGTAGAGACCGTTGCCGTAGGCGTCGTTCTGGAAGATCACGCCGAGCGACTTCTTCTTGTCCTGCGCGAGCAGGTTGCCCAGCACCTCGCCCTGCAGCAGGTCGCTGGGAGCCGTACGGAAGTACAGGTGGTCCTTGTTCGGCCAGTCGGTGAAGTCGGGCGACGTGTTCGACGCCGACACCGTCAGGATCCCCGCCGAGATGTTCCCGTCCAGGATGAGCTTGGTGACGCCGGATGCCGCAGCCCCGACCATCGCGGTGATCCCCGCGCTGCGCAGCTTCGAGATCGATGTCTCGTAGGCCTTCGTGTCGGTGTCGCCCTCGTCGGCGGCTGTGTAGTCGATCGTGATGCCGGCCTTGGCGTCGTTGATCTCCTGCACCGCGAGCCCGACGCCTGCCTCCTGGGGAGGACCGAGGAAGGCCAGTGATCCAGTCTCCGGCATCAGTGAACCGAGCTTGAGCGTGAGCTCGGTCGCCGGACCGCTGTTGCCGCCGCTCGTGTCACTCGGGTTGCTGGCGGGCGAGCCGCTGCACCCGGCCATCACGACGGCGACCGCGCCCGCAAGGGCGATCGCCGCGATCGCCTTGCCTCCGCGCAGGCCTTTCATTCCGTTCATGGTGCTCCTTTGCTTGAACGTGGTCGTGCCACGCTGGGTGTTCTCACCTTATTGGCACCCGGGCTCGCTTGGCGGGAACCGACGTATCAGTGCGTTAACGATCGCGGCGCGACATCCGTCGTTCAGGCGATCTCAGCGACATCCGCCACGCCGCGTCGGCGACGCGCGTTCAGCACCGAGTCGACCGACAGCACCACCAGTGCCACCCACACCAGGCTGAAGCCGACCCAGCGCTCGGGCGGCATGTCCTCGTGCAGGATGAACGCGCCGGTGAGGAACTGCAGGATCGGCGTGAGGAACTGCAGCAGACCGATCAGACTCAGCGGCGCCCGGCGCGCACCCGCGGCGAAGAAGAGCAGCGGAACGGCCGTCACGACCCCCGCCAGCGACAGCAGCACCGCATGCACCGGTCCGGCAGAGCCCATGGTCAGCCCGCCGGTCACGCCGACCCAGACGAGCATCACGGCGGCCACCGGGGTGAGCCAGGCGGTCTCGAGGGTGAGTCCGGTGACCGCATCGACCGAGCCGCCCACCCGGTTCTTGGCCAGCCCGTAGGTGCCGAACGAGAACGCCAGGAGCAGGGCGATCCACGGCACCTGGCCGTACCCGACGACGATCACCACGACGGCGATCAGGGCGATGCCGATCGCCGCCCACTGCGCCGGGCGCAGCCGCTCGTGCAGCACCAGCACGCCCAGCAGCACCGTGACGATCGGGTTGATGAAGTAGCCCAGGCTCGCCTCGATCACGTGACCGCTGAGGGTGGCGACGAGGTAGGTCGTCCAGTTGACGAAGATCAGGACACCGGCCGCCGCCGTCCAGCCGAGCACCCGCGGCTGCCGCAGGACCGCCGCCAGCCGACCCCAGCCGCGCGTGACGGTGAGGGCGAGGGCGCAGAAGACGAGGGTCAGCAGCACCCGCCAGGCCACGACCTCCCACGGACTGGAGGGCAGGAGCGCGAGGAAGTACAGCGGGAACAGCCCCCACAGCAGGTACGCGAAGAACGCGTACACACCGCCGCGCACGGCGCCGTTCGGCTGCCGGCGGGTCTGCTGCGGTGTCACCGGTCCAGCCTAGGCTCGCGCGGCACCGGGAAATGACGAGGGCCCGGATGCCGCAGCATCCGGGCCCTCGTCGTGTCACGACTAGCGGACGACGACCGCCAGCACGTCACGCGCCGACAGGACGAGGAACTCGTCCGCGCCGAACTTGACCTCGGTCCCGCCGTACTTGCTGTAGAGCACGCGATCCCCGACGGCGACGTCGAGCGGAACGCGGTTGCCGTTGTCGTCGATGCGACCCGGACCCACGGCGACGACCTCGCCCTCCTGGGGCTTCTCCTTCGCGGTGTCGGGGATGACCAGACCGCTCGCGGTGGTCTGCTCGGCCTCGACCTGCTTGATGACGATGCGGTCCTCGAGTGGCTTGATGGAAACCGACACGGTCTACCTCTTCCTGTGTGTGAACTACCGAGTTGAGACTGAAGACTCGTTAGCACTCCAACCTGTCGAGTGCTGATCCCAGTTTAGGCATCAGTTGGCACTCACGCAACGCGAGTGCCAACCGATGACGTCCCCTTACCCTGGAGGGATGGAGATGTCCGAGCTGACGGCGCTGCTCACGCCCGAGGGACTGCGCCTGCTGGACGAGCTCGGCCCGGTGGCCTCGACGGCGGATGCCGCCCGCGCGGTCTCGCGTCTGCGCAAGGCCGGGCACTCCCCCGACCTGGTGTCGGCGGTGGTCGGCCAGGCGCATCTGCGGGCCAAGGGCGTCGCGAAGTTCGGCGACTTCGCCGCACGGATGCTGTTCACCCGCGCCGGACTGGAGCAGGCCACCCGGCTCACGGTGGCCGCCCATCACGCACATCGGCTGCGGACCGCCGGCATCGGACGGGTCGCCGACCTGGGCTGCGGCATCGGCGGCGACGCCCTGGCGTTCGCGGCGGCCGGGGTGACCGTGCAGGCGGTGGACGCCGACGAGGTCACCGCGGCGATCGCCGCGTACAACCTGGCGCCGTTCGGCGCCGCGGTCACGGTCGCGCAGGGGGAGGCCGAGGCCACTGATCTCCAGGGTGCGGACGCGCTCTGGCTGGACCCGGCCCGCCGCACCGCCGGCCACCGCGAGACGCACCGGGTGGCGGCGGAGGACTACTCCCCGTCCCTGGACTGGGCGTTCGCCACCGCCGAGCGGATCCCGACCGGCATCAAGCTGGGCCCGGGTCACGACCGCGACCGGCTGCCGGAGGCCGCCGAGACCCAGTGGGTGAGCGCCGACGGGTCGGTCGTCGAACTCGTCGTGTGGACCGGGCGCCTGGCCCGCGACGGCGTGCGCCGCTCAGCGCTCGTTCTCCGCGGCGAGCAGACCCACGAGCTGACCGCGTCGGCGGACGCCGACGACGCTCCGGTGCGGGAGCTCGGCGCATTCGTGCACGAGCCGGACGGGGCCGTCATCCGTGCCCGCCTGATCGGCGACGTCGCCCGGCAGCTGGAGGGCGGGATGCTGGACGAGCGCATCGCGTACATCACCGGCGACGCGGCACTGACCAGCCCGTTCGTGCAGTCGTTCCGCGTGCGCGAGACCCTGGCCGCGACGCCGAAGGCGATCAGCGCGGCGCTGCGGGCGCACGGGATCGGCACGCTGGAGATAAAGAAGCGCGGCGTCGACGTCGACCCGGCGGTCTTCCGCCGCCGCCTCACCCTGTCCGGCGACGGATCGGCGACGCTGATCCTGACCCGGGTGGGCGACCGGCGCCTCGCGCTGCTCGCCGACCGCGTGGGCTGAGGCTATTCGGCCAGGCCCGCTTGGCCCGCCGCCCACAGCAGCCATCCGCCGCTGTACAGCACAGAGAGGATGCCGAGGGCCAGCGCCCAGGCGGCGACGACCGTGCTGTCGCGCGGGCGGCGCAGCGAGATGATCGCGAGCACGATCGCCACCAGGCCCAGTGGGAACCCCCACCCGACGAAGAACGAGACGATCAGGGCGATGACGGCCATCGTCAGGGCGCCGCCGGCGAGGCTGCGGGGAGCGGAATGCGAGGTGACCCACTGCGCCTCCGGCAACGGTTCCCCGTCCTCGGCGGGCCCGCTGTCGGTGGCGGGCACGTCCACCGGCGCGGTGGGCAGCCGCTGGAACCCGCCCTGGTGGGCGCCGGGCAGCGCCGTCGCGCCCGCGTCGGCGTCGACGTCCGGGGTCGGGGCGGTGGTCTCGACCGGCGTCACCGGCGGCTTCGACGTCTTCGATGTCTTGGGCGGCAGAGGCGGCTTCGGCGGCACGGAGTCCTCCGGACTGGACCTGTCCGGACTGGGCCTGTCCGGCGTGGGCCTGTCGGGCGTGGGCATCTCCGGCGTGGGCATCTCCGGCGTGGGCATCTCCGGCGTGGGCGCCGGGCGCCTCGGGTTGCGCCCCTTCGGGGAGTCGGTCGGGGAGTCGGGCGTGCGCGACGCGGTCATGCGGCGGCTCCGGCATCCTGCGCCGCCACCTGGATCTCGGTGACCGGCAGCGTCGAATCGGCGCCGAACGCGAGCGTGGACGGCTCGCGTCCGGACATGATCAGCTGTGCGGCCAGCGCCGCGATCATCGCGCCGTTGTCGGTGCACAGGCTCAGCGGCGGGATGCGGACGGTCACGCCGGCCGCCGCCGCGCGCGCGAGCGCGACCTCGCGCAGCCGACGGTTCGCGATCACTCCCCCGCCCAGCAGCAGCCGCGGCACGCCGTGCCGGGCGCAGGCATCCAGTGCCTTCGTCACCAGGACGTCCACGACCGCCTCACGGAAGCTCGCGGCCACATCGGCGACCGGCACCGTCTCGCCCGCCGCCTCGCGCTGCTCGATCCAGCGGGCGACGGCGGTCTTCAGCCCCGAGAACGAGAAGTCGTAGCGGTGCCGGTCCATGTCGGACGCGCGCGCGAGCCCCCGTGGGAACCGGATGGCCGCCGGGTCGCCGGATGCCGCGGCCCGATCGATCTCGGGCCCGCCCGGGTAGGGCAGCCCCAGGATGCGGGCGACCTTGTCGAACGCCTCGCCGGCCGCGTCATCCATCGTCTCGCCCAGCAGCTCCACGTCGTCGGTCAGGTCGCGCACGAGCAGCAGCGAGGTGTGCCCGCCCGAGACCAGCAGCGCGACGGTGGGGTAGTCCAGCGGGCCGGCGTCGGCGTCGAGGATGTCGGCGGCGATGTGGCCGACGAGGTGGTTCACGGCGTACAGCGGCTTGTCGAGGGCGACGGCGAGCGCCTTCGCCGCGCCGACGCCCACCATGAGCGCGCCGGCGAGGCCGGGGCCGGACGTGACGGCCACCGCATCCAGGTCGGTCAGGGCGATGCCGGCCTCGGTCAGCGCCGCGTCGATCGTGGGCACGAGGGCCTCGAGGTGGGCGCGCGCCGCGACCTCGGGCACCACGCCGCCGTAGCGGGCGTGCAGCTCCATGCTGCTGGCGATGGTGTTGCTCAGCAGGGTGCGCCCGCGAACGATGCCGATCCCGGTCTCGTCGCAGCTGGTCTCGATGCCCAGCACCAGCGGCTCCCGGCTCATTCCTCGCCTCCGCTCGGCAGGTCGGCGTGCAGAACTCCGGAGTTCTGCACATCACGGGCCGGATCCGGCCGGTCCTCGGTCCGCCCCGTCCATTCTTCCGGAGTTCTGCGCGCCTCACTGCGGGTGAGATCGGCCTGCATCACGATCGCGTCGACGTCGTCGGGCTGGTAGTAGCGCGGCCGGCGCCCGACCTCGCGGAATCCCTCCGAGACGTACAGCGCCTGCGCGACCGGGTTGTCGGCGCGCACCTCGAGGAACAGATCGCGCACCCCGCGGCGCACCGCCTCGTCGATCAGCGCGCGCAGCAGCATCCGTCCCCATCCATGGCCGCGGGATGCCGCCGCCACCGCGATCGTCTGGATGTCGCCGTCGTGGGCGCCGGAGGGCGCCCGCAGCCCCGCGTAGCCGGCCACGACGCCGTCGGAGACGAGCACGAGATAGCGGCCGTGCGGTGAGGCGAGCTCGTCGCGCATCATGGGCGGGCTCCACGCGTCGGTGGGGAAGGATGCCTGTTCCAGCGCCATGATCGCGTCGAGATCGTCCGGCACGGCGGGGCGCAGCGCGGCGGTCACGTGCCCACCCGCTTCGGCGCGGCGGGCGGGGCGACGTCGGGCGACCGCAGGTAGATCGCGTCGCGGGGGGCGACCTCGCGGCCGGCCTGCAGGGCGCGCGCGGCGACCAGGGCGATCATCGCCCCCGACGCGGCATGCGCGTCGCGCCGCTGCGCGCCGAACTCGGCCAGCACATCGTCCAGCCGATCACGGGGGGCCAGGGCGGGGCCGGCGACCCGGACCGGCAGTCCGTCGTCGTCGGTGCCGTCGTAGACCGAGTAGGCGTATTCGCGGCGCCGGGCGTCGGTCACCACGGCGAAGCGCGGCAGCTCGTCGAACGGGTCGCCCAGCATGATCTGCAGCGCGATCGCGTCGTGGCTGACGACCGGGACGACCGGGATGCCCCGCCCCAGCGCGAACGCCCGCGCGGCGGCGATCCCGATCCGCAGTCCGGTGAAGGGCCCGGGCCCCATCCCCGCCGCCACGTGCGTCACCCCTCCCCCCGCCTCGAAATCGTACGATTTGGCCGAGTGCACATCAGTCTGGGCCGAGTTTGATGTGCTCTCGCGAGGTTCATGTGCAGTCGCGGAGGAGGTGGGATGCTGCGCGGCAACCGCCGGCGCAGACTCCGACACCCTCGCCCCGGCCGGCGCGGCCTCCGACAGCTGCGCCTCCGCCAGTGCGCGCTCCAGCAGCGTGCCGATCACCTCGGCATGCGCGAGCGGCTCGGCGCTGTCCACCTGGGCGAGGATGACCCCGTCGGCCTCGACGACCGCGACGGTCGTGCCGAGGGAGGTGTCGATGCCGAGAATCACCCTTCCAGGGTAGTCGTGGCCCGCACCGGTCCCTGCTCGCACCGTGAGCCCGATGGCCGCTTCACGGGCGTCGGGTGATCGTGACGACGCGGGGGTCCGGCGCGTCCTCGTCCTCCGGGTCCCAGTCGGGGAGCGCGTCCCCGCGCACGTCGGCCGTGCCCGCGTCCCCGCGCACCGCGTCCCCGCGCACGTCGGCCACGCGCAGGTCGGCCGTGCCTGCGGCATCCCCGCCGGCCGCGCGCTCGATCTCCACCTCCCACCAGACCTCGCGCAGCCCTTCGGCCATGCCGCGACCCCACTCGACCACGACGACCGCGTCGTCGACGTCGATGTCGAGGTCGTCCAGCTCGCGGGCCGAACCGAGCCGGTAGGCGTCCGCATGCACGAGCGGCGCACCGCCGGTCAGCGACGGATGCGTCCGCGCGATCACGAACGTCGGGCTCTGCACCGGTCCGCGCACACCCAGCCCCTCGGCGATGCCGCGGGTCAGCGTGGTCTTCCCCGCACCCAGCGGACCGGTGAGCACCACGAGGTCGCCGGCCGACAGCATCCCGCCCATTCGTACGCCGAGCCGCTCCATATCGGATGCGGAGGCCACCTCGTGCCGCCCGACGAGCGCGTCGAGCCCGGTCACACCGACGCCTCACGGCGTGGGACGCGCGGCCCGATCCGGGTGACGATCTCGTAGTTGATGGTGGATGCCGCATCCGCCCACTCCTCGACGGCGGGCACGCCCAGGGTCGGGTCGCCGAACAGCACGACCTCGTCGCCCACCGCCACCGGCGCGTTGCCGACGTCGACGACGAACTGGTCCATGGCGATCCGTCCGGCGACGCGGAAGCGGCGCCCCCCGATCGTCACCGGCCCGGCATCCGAGGCCTGTCGGGGCACCCCGTCGGCGTAGCCGATCGGCACGAGCGCGAGGGTGGTCTCCTGCCGGGTGCGGTAGGTGTAGCCGTACGAGACGCCCTGCCCGGTGGGCACGCGGCGGACCGCCGCCACGCCGGCGCGCACCGTCATCGCCGGACGCAGCCCGAGCTCGGCCGAGGTCCGCCCGGTGAACGGCGAGAGACCGTAGATGCCGATCCCGAGGCGGACGCAGTCCAGCCGGGTCTCGGGCAGCGAGATCGCGGCGGCGGTCGCGGCGATGTGTCGCAGCTGCGGCGCGAGGCCCACGGCCGAGGCGGTGGCGAAGCCGTCCGAGAACCGGGCGAGCGCGGCGCGATCCTCCTCCGGCGAGGTGTTCGAGACGTGGCTGAACAGCCCGACCACCCGCAGGCGGCCGATGCGCTCCAGCCGCGCTGCTTCTGCCAGCACGGCGGATGCCTCGGCCGGCGAGATGCCGTTGCGGCCGAGCCCGGTCTCCAGTTTCAGGTGCACCGGCACCGGACGATCGGCGGATGCCGCGGCCGCCGCCCGCTGCAGCTGCTCCATGTTCGAGATGCCCAGCTCGATGCCGAATGCCGCCGCTTCGTCGAACGCGGCCCCGGGCGCATGCAGCCAGGCCAGGATCGGCGCATCGATCCCGCCACGGCGCAGCTGGAGCGCCTCGGAGATGTCGGTCACGCCCACCCGGGTGGCGCCACCGGCGAGCGCGGCCGCCGCCGCGCGCACCGCACCGTGGCCGTACCCCTCGGCCTTGACCACGGCCATGACCTCGGTGCGCACGACGCGGCGCAGCTGTCGGACGTTCTCGGTGATGGCGGAGGTGTCGATCACGGCCTCGCGCAGCACGCCGTCGGCCATCCGGGTCATGTCCTGGGCTCCACGGGTTCTGAAGCGGATGCGGGTTCTGCGGGGGCTGAAGCGGATGCGGGGGCTGAAGCGGATGCGTGTTCTGCGGGGGCGGGTTCTGCGGGGCCGGGTTCGCCGTCGGCGATGACGTACGCGATCGCGAGGCCGGCATCGTGCGACATCGACAGATGCAGCGTGCGGATGCCGCGACCGGCCACGACCTCGGCGGTGGAGCCGGTGAGCGAGAACCACGGTTTGCCCGCGGCATCCGTCGTGATCTCCATCTCGGTCCAGTGCACGCCGTCGGATCCGCCCAGTGCCTTGATCAACGCCTCCTTCGCGGCGTAGCGAGCCGCGAGCGAGCGTGCGGCCAGCGGACGCTCGGCCGGGGCGAACAGGCGGGTCAGCAGTCGCGGCGTGCGCGCGATGGTCCGCTCGAATCGGGGGATGTCGACGAGGTCGACGCCGATCCCGACGATCATGCGGACTCCCCTCAGCGCCGCGGGTGCGGCATCCTCGACTTTATCGCGCCGGGATCTTCGGATCACCGCGACTGCACATCAAACCCGCGACTGCACATCAAACCCGGCCCAGGATGATGTGCACTCGGCCAAATCGTACGATTTCGAAGAGAAGAGAGAAGAAGAGAAGAGAACGCGCCCGCGGCTGAGAAGAGCGGGGGCTACTCGACGGTGACGGACTTGGCGAGGTTGCGCGGCTGGTCGACGTCCAGGCCCTTGGCCGTGGCCAGCCCCATCGCGAAGATGTGCAGCGGCACCACGGCCAGCAGCGGCTCGAACAGCGGACCGGCCAGCGGGATGCGCAGCACTTCGTCGGCGAACGGCAGGACCGCGGCATCCCCCTCTTCGGCGATCACGATGACGCGGGCGCCGCGGGCGCGGATCTCCTGGATGTTCGACACGACCTTGTCGTGCAGCAGCGGCGACTCCCGCGGCGACGGGACGATCACGAACACCGGCTGACCGGGCTCGATCAGCGCGATCGGGCCGTGCTTGAGCTCGCCGGCGGCGAAGCCCTCGGCGTGGATGTACGAGATCTCCTTGAGCTTGAGCGCACCCTCCAGCGCGATCGGGAAGCCCACGTGCCGACCCAGGAACAGCACCGAGCGGGTGTCGGCCATCCAGTGCGCGAGCTGGGTGGTCCGCTCCTGCTCCTCGTCCAGGATCTGCTGGATCTTGTCGGGCACGGCCTCCAGCTCGGCGACGTTGACCGCCTGCTCGTGTGCGCTGATCGCGCCGCGCACCCGACCGATGTGCAGGGCGAGCAGGTACAGCGCGGTGATCTGCGCGACGAACGCCTTCGTCGAGGCCACGGCGACCTCGGGCCCGGCGTGCGTGTACACGATCGCGTCCGACTCGCGCGGGATGGTCGCGCCCTGGGTGTTGCAGATCGACAGCGTCTTGGCGCCGCGCTCGCTCGCGTACTTGACGGCCATGAGCGTGTCCATGGTCTCGCCGGACTGGCTGATCGACACGATCAGCGTGCGAGGGCTGAGCACCGGGTCACGGTAGCGGAACTCGTGCGCCAATTCCACGTCCACCGGGATGCGCGCCCACTGCTCGAGCGCGTATTTGCCGACCTGGCCAGCATAGGCGGCGGTGCCGCACGCGATCACCACGATGCGATCGATGTCGCGGAACAGCTCGTCCAGCCCGTCCAGCTCGGGGATGGCCACCGCGGCGTCGCTGATGCGTCCGCGGACGGTGTTGGCCACGGCATCCGGCTCTTCCGAGACCTCCTTGGCCATGAACGACGGCCAGCCGCCCTTCTCGGCGGCGGCGGCGTCCCAGGTCACCTCGAACGGCTCCGGCGTGACCGGAGTCCCGTCGAAGTCCGTGACCTCGACGGCCCCGGGACGGATGGCCACGATCTGGTCCTGGCCGATCGCCAGGGCGTGCCGGGTGTGCTCGACGAACGCCGCGACATCCGAGCCGAGGAAGGTCTCGCCCTCGCCCAGGCCGATCACCAGCGGAGAGTTGCGGCGCGCCCCCACGACCAGACCGGGGTGGTCCTCGTGCATCGCCAGGAGCGTGAATGCGCCCTCCAGCTGGTTCACCGTCGCACGGAAGGCCGCCGCGAGATCGTCGCCGTTCGCCCGGTATTCGCGGGCCAGCAGCAGCGCCGCGACCTCGGTGTCGGTCTCGCTCAGGAAGTGGGCACCGGATGCCTCGAGCTCCGCGCGCAGCGCGGCGAAGTTCTCGATGATCCCGTTGTGGATGACCGCGAGCTTTCCGTCGTCGGCCAGATGCGGGTGCGCGTTCTGATCGGTGGGTCCGCCGTGCGTGGCCCAGCGGGTGTGGCCGATGCCGGTGGTGCCGTCGGCCAGCGGCGTGCGGATCAGGTCGTCGCGCAGCACGCTGAGCTTGCCGGCGCGCTTGCGCATCCCCAGCTCGCCGTCCTCGCCGATGACGGCGATGCCGGCCGAGTCGTAGCCGCGGTATTCCAGACGCGCCAGGCCCGACATGAGGATGCTCTGGCTCTCACGGGGTCCGACATAGCCGACGATTCCACACATGCCGTCAATCGTACGGAACACAGATTGCGAGGCGCCTGTACAAAGCCCCGGTTGGGCGGGTCCGGCGGCGGCGGCCCCGCCCGCGCGCCGGCACCGCCCCGTGCGCCCGCCCCGCCCCGGGCGCCCGCCCCGCCCGGGCGCCGGCACCGCCCCGCGCACCGGCCCCGCCCCGGGCACCCGCCCCGCCCGCGCGCCGGCACCGCCCCGTGCGCCCGCCCCGCCCGTGCAGAACTCCGGAGATCTGCGCGGCATACCGCCCCATCAGCAGGCAGGAGGCCGCTCTCACACCAGAACTCCGGAGTTCTGCACGCACCGGCAACCGCTCAGAACGCCGCGGGCGACGACCCGCGCCGAGGGGCGTCAGAGCTTGCGCAGCTGCACGTGCTCCACGGCGTGGTCGGGTCCCTTGCGCAGCACGAGGGTCGCCCGCTTGCGCGTGGGCAGGACGTTCTCTTCCAGGTTCGGCAGGTTGATGTCGTTCCAGAATCCGAGTGCGCGCGCGACCGCGGCGTCGTCGTCCAGGTCGGCGAACACCTTGAAGAACGAGTTCGGGTTGCTGAACGCGCCGCTGCGCAGCGCCAGGAACCGGTCGACGTACCAGCGTTCGATGTGGGATGCCTCGGCATCCACATAGATGGAGAAGTCGAACAGGTCGCCGACCGACACGTCGTCCGGTGCCGCCGGCCGCTGCAGGACGTTCAGCCCCTCCACGATCAGCACATCCGGACGCCGGATCGTCACGTGCGCGTCCGGGATGATGTCGTAGCGCATGTGCGAGTAGAACGGCGCGCGCGCCTCGGGAGCGCCGCTCTTGATCGCCATCAGGAACTCGACCAGCGCGCGCCGGTCGTACGACTCGGGGAAGCCCTTGCGGTCCATCAGCCCGCGGCGCTCCAGTTCGGCGTTCGGATAGAGGAAGCCGTCGGTCGTGATCAGCTCCACCCGTGGGGTGTCCGACCAGCGGCTCATCAGCTCGCGCAGCAGCCGCGCGATGGTGGACTTGCCCACCGCGACCGATCCGGCCACCCCCACCACGAACGGAGTCGTCGAATCGGCCTCCTGCAGGAACGCGGCCGTGTCGGCGCCGAGCTGCTTGGTCGCCCGGGCGTACAGGCTCAGCATCCGGCTCAGCGGCAGGTACACGTCTCGCACCTCGGCGAGGTCAAGCCGGTCGCCGAGGCCGCGGATCTGCACGACCTCGGTCTCGGTGAGCGGCTGGGCCATGCCCGCGGCCAGGCGCGCCCACTCGGCGCGCGGGATCTCGCGGTACATCTCGGGTGCGGGCGCATTCTCTGGCACCCGGCCATCGTATCGGCGGGGACGCCGCCCCGTCTGCCGCTGCCCCGCGCACTACGCTGTCCCCGTGCGCCTCGGAGTCCTGGACATCGGCTCGAACACCGTCCACCTGCTGGTCGCCGACGTGCGCCCCGGCGGGCGGCCGCTGGCCACGACCAGCCGGCGCTCGATCGTGCGCCTGATGCGCTTCCTGACCCCCGACGGATCCATCAGCGATGAAGGCGTGCGCGCGCTGGTGGATGCTGTCGCCGACGCCCGCGATCAGGTGGCCATCGAGCACGTCGACGAGCTGCTGGCCACCGCGACCTCAGCCGTCCGCGACGCGACCAACGGGCCGGCGGTGATCGCCGAGCTGGAGCGCACGCTGGGCGCGCCGCTCCAGGTGCTGGACGGCGAGACCGAGGCGCGGCTGACATTCCTGGCCGTGCGGCGCTGGTTCGGCTGGGCGTCGGGACGGATCCAGCTGTTCGACATCGGCGGCGGCTCGCTCGAGCTCGCGGCCGGACCCGACGAGCTCCCGGAGGTCGCGGCATCCGTCCCGCTGGGCGCCGGGCGGATGACGCTGCGCTTCCTCCCGGACGACCCGCCGGGCGAGGCCGCGGTGGCCGTGCTGCGCGCGCACGCCCGCGACACCCTCGCTCCGGTGGCCGCGCGCTTCCGCGCCCTGCCGGGCCCCGACCATGTCGTCGGCTCGTCCAAGGCGGTCCGCTCGCTCGCCCGGCTCGCCGGGTTCCCGGCACCGGGGTGGACCGGGAACGAGCGGATGCTGCTGCCCCGCGCCGCACTCGGCTCGTGGATCCCGCGGCTCGCCCGGATCCCGGCATCCGCCCGCCAGGAGCTGCCGGGGATCACCCCGGACCGCACGTTCCAGATCGTCGCGGGCGCCGTCGTGCTGCACACGGCCATGGAGCTGATGGATGTCGCCGAGCTCGAGGTGTGCCCGTGGGCGCTGCGCGAGGGCGTGCTGCTGCGCTACATCGAGTCGCTGGCCTGGGAGTCCGCGTCGAGTTGAGCCTGGGGCGAGCCTCCGGGTTGATCCACACCGGCGCGAAGCGAGCGGTAGGGTATTCATACTAATCGTTCTATTCGTTAGGAGAACCATGACCGAGCCTGAGCTCTCCGCCCCCGCCGTCGAAGAAACGGTGTCCTCGCGCCACTGCCTCACCGTCGATGCGGGATCGATCGACTACACCGCCACCGCGGGCACCGTCCTCATCCGAGACGACGACGGTGGCCCACTCGCGAGCATGTTCTACCTCGCCTATGTCGCCGATCGTGCGGCCGATGCGCCGCGCCGGCCCGTGACCTTCCTGTTCAACGGCGGCCCCGGATCGGCGAGCCTGTGGCTGAACATCGGCGGGTTCGGGCCGCGCCGCGCGCCCACTGCGACGCCGGTGGCCACTCCTCCGGCTCCGTACACGGTGGGCGACAACCCGCACACGCTCCTCGGTGACAGCGACCTCGTCTTCCTCGACGCGCCCGGCACCGGGTATTCCCGCCTTCTCGGCGACACGACACCCGACAAGGTGTGGGGCGTCGACCAGGATGCCGACGCCTTCGCTCGGGCGATCACGCGATACCTCACCATCACGAACAGCTGGAATGCGCCGCGATTCCTCTTCGGCGAGTCGTATGGCACCACCCGGGCGAGCGCGCTCGTGCACCGCCTGCAGAACCAGGGACTGGACTTCAACGGCGTCGTCCTGCTGTCGACGATGCTCAACTGGGCCGAGAACAATCTCGGCCTGGACCAGGAGCACATCAACCTTCTGCCGTCATTCGCCGCCACCGCACGGTTCCATGGCCGATCCCGGGTCGAGGCCGAATCCCTCGAGGATCTGCTCACCCAGGCTCGGGACTTCGCACAGGGGCCGTACGCGCATGCGCTCCAGCGCGGCGACCGAATCGACCCCGACGAGGAGCGCACGGTCGCTGAGCGCTTCGCGGCGTTCACCGGTCTCGACGTGGACGACGTCCTCGCCCGGCACTTCCGCATCGGCATGGAGCCGTTCCGATATGCTCTGCTGCGAGACCAGGGTCGGGTCGTGGGACGGTTCGACACGCGCTTCATCGCCGATCACCAGTACGTGATCGGCACGGGCTCACACGACCCGGCCACCGACGACGCGGCGACGGCGGGGGTCAACAGCGCACATCTGTCGGCCTTCCGCGAGCATGTGGCCGGCGACCTCGGTTATACGTCCGAACTGCACTACCGTCACCTGCACAACATGCCGATATCACAAGCCTGGGACTGGCGTCACAAGGCGCCTGGCGTCGACGCGCCGACGCCCGTGCCGGATGTCAGCCTCGATCTGTCGGCAGCGATGCGACGCAACCCGAACCTCAAGGTCGCGGTCATGGGCGGCGTGTACGACCTGGCCACGCCGTTCTTCGGCACTGAGGTCGACGTCGCGAAGCTCTATCTGGCACCTCGTCTGCGGGAGAACATCCGCTTCCGGTTCTACGAGTCGGGACACATGACGTTCGTGGACGAGGACGTCGTGGCGCAGATGCGGCGTGACCTGCATTCCTTCTATGCGGACGCCACGGACCACACTCCGGTGCGCCCCTGAGCGTCAGCCGCGGAGGAAGGCGCGGAGGTCCGCGGCCAGCGCTGTTCGGCTCGCCGGGTCGGTGTACATCATGTGTCCGGCCGGGTACCTGCCCTCGGCGATCCGGTCGGCGGGCAATCCGTACTGCGCACGCAGGTGCTGGAGCGACCCGACCGTCGTGAGCGCGTCGAAATGGCCGACGCCGAAGAACAGCCGGGCGGCAGGGTCGCTGCGCAGCAGCGCGGCCAGGTGCGCCGGATAGTCGAAGATCGCGAACGGTGACGGCCGCGCGCTGCCGCCGAAACGTGAGACGGCGGATGCCTCGAGGTAGTCCCAGTGGTCGTGGGCCGCGGCCGCGAACCGATATCCCTCGGTCTCGGTCAGGCCCAGTTCGTCGGTGAACAGCCGCGCGGCGGCCACGGCGAAGACGGGATCGATGCGGATGTCGGCGGCATCGAGGTCCGGCTGCGCCGATGCCGGCGGCGGCGCCCCGACCGTGTAGCGGGTGTCGGTGAGCCCGACCACGAGCCCGCGATCGGCGAGCAGCAGGGTGCGAAACTCCTCCTTGTCGATGCGCAGCCGGCGCGCGCGCAGCTGCTCGTCGTCGAGCCCGGAGAATTCGCCGAGGCGGCGCACGGTCTCGGGATCGACGTCGGGGAGCGAGAGCGCCGCGGCGTACTCGTCGATCGCGAACGCGTGGGCTTGCCGCGTCACTGCGTCGAGCGTGAGATCAGCGTGCGCGCTCCTGCCGTGATACCAGGCGGTCGCGGCGATGAAGGGGAGAGCGGCCACGTATCCCGTCGGATTTCCCGGTCTCTGCGTCGTCTCCTGCGCATTCAGACACTGCCCGAGCATCGCGACGCCGGCGACGGGCACACTCTCATTCCGCAGACACGTGGCTGTCAGCGCGGCACGAATGGTTCCGTAGCTCTCTCCCAGCAGGAAGACCGGCGCCCCGAGGCGACCATGACGGGTCAGCCAGGAACGGATGACCTGTGCGGTCAGTGCGGCGTCTCGATCCGCTCCCGATATCGCCTCCGCATCGATGCCGACCGGGCGGCGCGAGAAGCCGGTGTCGACGGGATCGAGGAAGACCAGGTCGGCCACGTCGAGGATGGTGTCCGTGCTCGCCGTCAGCGGATCGGCGAGCGCGACCGGCGCCGCGGGATCCCCGGGCACAGCGGCTTGAAACGGGCCGAGTCCGCTCAGATGGAGCCACACCGACGAGCACCCCGGGCCGCCATTGAACAGGAACAGCACCGGGCGCGCGCGGTCGGCGGGGTCGACGGTGTAAGAGAATGTCCAGGCCGCCCCCACGTCCGCGCCGTCGACGAGCAGGGGCGTCGCCTGCGTCCGGGCGATGAACGGCAGCTCATGCCCGTCGCCGAGCGCGGCGAGGTGGCGGGTGGTCGCGTGCTCGACGGCTGGGCCCGCGGCGATCGCGGTCATGCCCGCAGGTGATCGAGCGCGACCGCCGCGAGCGCCGCCGCCTGGTCGCCCAGGACCGAGTCGTCGAAGACGACGTGCGGCGTGTGGTTCGGTGCGGCGGCCTCATGGTCGATCTCGGGCGGAGTCGCGCGGAGGAAGAAGTAGACGCCGGGGACCTCCTGCAGCACGTAGCTGAAATCCTCGGATCCCATCACCGGCGACGGCGTGGTCCAGACCCGCTCGGTCCCGAACGTCTCGCCGAGGGTCGCGAGCACCTGCTCGCCGAGGGCGACGTCATTCGACAGCGGCGGGCACAGCAACTCGAACCGAACGTCCGCGGTACAGCCGTGCGCGGCGGCGATGTGCTGGATCAGCGCCGGGATGTCCTCGCGCACGCTCTGCAGCGCAGCATCCGACAGCACCCGCACCGAAGCCCCCAGTCGAGCGGTCCCCTCGATGATGTTGAACGCGGATGCACCCGCCTGCAACTGTGTGACGGTGATCACGATCGGGTCGAACACGTCGTGCCGACGGGTGGCGTAGCTCTGCAGCGCAGTCACGATCTCGGCAGCGGGAGGCACCGGATCGATGGTCAGGTGCGGTGCGGAGGCGTGACCTCCCCTCCCCACGATCGTCGCCTGCAGCTCGAGGGCGCCGGCCATCAGCGCGCCCGGTCGGGTGGAGAAGACGCCGCGCGTCCCGGTGACCACGTGCATCGCGTAGGCCGCGCTCACGCGGGTGCCGCTCGCATCCAGGAGACCCTCCTCCACCATCAGGCGGGCGCCGTCGCCGACCTCCTCGCCGGGCTGGAACATGAACACGACGTCGCCGTGCAACTGGTCCCGCCGCCCCGCGAGCAGCCGCGCCGCTCCGACCAGCCCGGCGATGTGCAGGTCGTGTCCGCAGGCGTGCATCGCGTCACCGGTCGCGCGGAACGCGACATCCGTCTGCTCCTGCAGCGGCAGTCCGTCCATGTCGCCGCGCAGCAGCACGGTGGGGCCGGGGTGCCCGCCGCGGAGCACGGCGACGACCGAGTCGAGGGCGGTGCCCCGGACGATCTCCACTCCGAGACCGTCGAGGGCGCGGATGATCCGCTCCTGGGTGCGCGGCAACTGCAGACCGAGCTCGGGATCGGAATGGATCTCGCGGCGCAGCCGCACCAGGTCGGGCAGGATGTCGCGGGCGTCGTCGACGATGGTCACGGTGTCAAAGCCTCCGTATCGGTGAGCAGATGGTCGGACCCCGCGTGTTCGATACGAGGGATCGCGGAGACGAGGCTCCGGGTGTAGGGGTGGGTCGGACGGGCCACGACCTCGGCGGCATCCCCGATCTCGACGATCCGGCCGCGCTGCATCACGGCGGTGGTGTCCGCGATGTAGCGGACCGCCGCCAGGTTGTGCGTGATGAACAGCATCGACAGCCCGAGTTCGCGCTGGAGCTCGCGGAGGAGGTTCAGCACGGCCCCCTGCACCGAGGCATCCAGCGCGGAGGTGATCTCATCCGCGACGATCAGCTGGGGCTTCACTGCCAGGCAACGGGCGATCGCTACCCGCTGCCGCATCCCGCCGGACAGCTGTGCCGGGTACTGCTCGGCCGCGGCAGACTTCAGCCGGACGAGCTCGAGCAGGTCCTGTACGCCGCGACGCCGCTCGGCGGACCTCTGACCCGTGTGCGTGGCCAGCGCTTCGGCAATCGTCTCGCCGACCGTCATGCGCGGGTTCAGCGACGAGTATGGGTCCTGGAAGATCATCTGCACCTCGCGGGCGCGCTCCTTCCGGCCGACACCCCGGGTCCGCAGCAGGTCTCGGCCTCCGAGGGCTATCCGCCCCGAGCTCGCCTTCTGGAAACCGGCCACCGTGCGCGCGACGGTCGACTTGCCCGATCCCGACTCCCCGACGAGTCCCACGATCGTGCCGTGCGGCACCGTCAGCGACACGTCGTCGACGGCGCGGAACTCGCTACGCCCGTGCCCGAACGTGACCACGAGGTCCTCGATGATCAGATCGGCCATCAGACGGCCACCTCCTCGGACGTGTGTCGCGCCTCGGCTGCGACGTCCTGCGGGTGCCAGCATGCGACCCGACCGCCGTGAGCATGCGGCCGCAGCGGCGGCGCCTCGGTGCGGCAGCGATCGGTCGCGAACGCGCAGCGCGGGGCGAACGGGCAGCCGAGCACGGGCTGCGACAGGTCCGGCGGCTCGCCGGGGATCGTCGCAAGCGGGCTCGTCCGGTCGGTGTCGAGGTCGGGCAGCGAGGCGGCGAGCGCACGCGTATACGGATGCGCCAGCCGTTCCGGCGTGGCCAGATGGGCGGCATCGACGTCCTCGACGATCCGGCCGGCGTACATCACCATGATGCGGCCGCATAACTCACCCAGAACGGCGATGTCGTGTGAGACCACGATGGCTGCGGACCCTTTGTCCGCGCATTCCCGCCGCAGCATCACGAGGACCCGCCGCTGCACCGTCACGTCCAGCGCGGTCGTCGGCTCGTCGGCGATGATCAGCGAGGGCGACCCGATCTGCGACATCGCGATGAGTGCGCGCTGCCGCATCCCGCCGGAGTACTCATGCGGGAACTGCTGGGCACGACGGGCGGGCTCCGGGATGTCCACGCGCTCAAGAGCGTCCACGGCCAGACGCCGAGCCTGCGCGCGACTCGCCCCACCGTGCACCCTCGGAACCTCGGCGATCTGCGTTCCGACCCGCAGCGCCGGATTCAGCGCGGTCAGCGAATCCTGGAACACGACACCCACCCGGGTGCCCAGCGCCGTGCCCGCCTGCCCGGACGACAGCCCAGCGAGCTCGCTGCCGTCGAAGACGATACGGGATGCCGTCAGCGCTGCGCCGGCGGGTGCCAGCTGTGCGACCGACATCAACGTGACGCTCTTGCCGCTGCCGGACTCACCGACGACGCCCACCAGTTCACCGGCGGCGACACGGAACGACACGTCCTGCACCGTGCGCACCCAGCCGTGCTCGCCCGGGAACGAGACGCTGAGGCCCTGGACATCCAACAGCGCGGCATGCTGCGGCGGATCGGCATCCACCGGCGCGTCGACCCGCGGCGCCGCGCCGAGACGGCGCGGCGACAGCGTGCGGGCGATCTGGCGGTTGCGCAGGTACCCGGCCAGCGCCTCGCCGAACAGGCTGAACGCGAGACCGGCGAACACAACCGCGACGCCGGGGCCGACCACCGCGACCGGAGAGATGTACACCTGCGCGAAGCCCTCGGACAGCATCCGCCCCCAGTCGTAGTCGGGCGGCTGGACGCCGATACCCAGGAAGCTCAGGCTCGACAGGGCCAGCAGCCCGCCGCCGATCGACGTCGTCACGTTCACGATCACGGGTTCGGCGATGTTCGGGAGGACATAGTGCGTGAACTGACGACCCTGTGACACGCCCAGCATCCGCGCAGCCGCGAGATATTCGGCCCCGGCCACCCGCGCCGACAGGGTCTGCGCGAGTCGCGCGAACGACGGCACCATGGTGAGCGCGAGCGCAACGACGGCCGTGGTCGCTCCTGGGCCGAGCAGGATGACGGTCAGCATGGCCACCAGGAGCACGGGGAAGGCGAGCCAGGTCGCGATGATGTTCGCGAACCAGCTCTGCGTCCGGCGTCCGAGCACAGCCGGCAGTGCGCCGAGGGCGAGTCCGACCACCGCCCCGAGGGCGGTGGCGGCCAGTGCCATCACCAGCGACAGCCGGGTCGCGACCAGGGTCCGCAGCAGGATGTCACGACCGAGGTTGTCGGTTCCCAGCAGATGCTCCGACGACGGCGGGAGCGCGATCGCGTCCGGATTCGCAGTCACGGCCTCGTCCCCCCACCAGAGCGGGGCGAACACGGCGAAGAACACGAGGACCAGCAGCATCAGAGTGGTGATGACCGCCATCGGCTGGGTCGGCAGGCTGAGCCGGCGACGGGTCATGTCGTCTCCAGCAGTGTGGTGCGGCGGTCGAGGATCGACAGGACGATGTCCACGAGCAGATTCACCACGAGGATGATCGCCGCATAGACGAGGGCGAGGCCCTGCACGATCCCGTAGTCCTTCGCGGTGATGGCCTGCACGAACGCCGTGCCCATCCCGGGCCAGTTGAACACCTGCTCGACCAGCACGCCGCTGGCGACCATCGTGCCCAGCATCGTGCCGCCGATCGTCAGGGTCGCGGTGAGCATGTTGGGCAGAGCGTGCTTGAAGTACACCATGGCCGCCGGGAGCCGCTTGGAACGGGCGGTGCGCACATAGTCGTCGCCCAGCGTGGCGAGGGCCTCGATCCGCGCGATGCGCGCGATCGAGGCCGCCGACGCGACCGAGAGGGCGATGACCGGCAGCATGTAGGACGCGGGGCCGCTGCGGCCGGCGACCGGCACGAGGTGCAGGCCGATGGCGAAGACGATGATCAGCAGCACGCCCAGCAGGTATTCGGGGACCGCGGCGACGAACGAGGTCGTCCCGGTGAAGGCGACCTCGACACCACGGCGCCGGTTGCCCTGGGTCAGGATCGCGACGAACAGCCCCACCGGCACCGCGACCAGGAGGATGACGGCGAACGCGATGCCCGCCAGCTCCAACGTCGCCGGCAGTCGGCTGGCGACCAGTTCGTTCACCGATCGCCCGGTGATCAGCGATACACCCAGGTCGCCGTGGACGAGCCCCCAGAGGTAGTCGAAGTACTGGACGATCAGCGGCCGGTCCAGGCCGAGCTGCTCCCTGCGCGCCGCCACCACAGAGGGGTCTGCCGTGGCGCCGAGTGCGGCACGCACGGGATCGCCGCCGGCGAGCCTCAGCACGAGGAACGCCACCGTGACGATCACCCACATGGCCACGATCGCCCGCCAGAGCCGGCCGAGCAGGAACCGCAGCAACGGGCTGCCGTGGCGGCGTCGCTGGGACGCCGCCACGACGGCCGTAGGAGTGGGAGCGAGTGCCACCATCCGATTACTCTGCCACCCGCACCGAGGTCGGGACGACGAGTCCGTTCGAGTTCATCCCGAACGAGACGCCGTTGCCGTAGTACGTCTCGCTGGACTCCGAGAACGGGATCACCGCGGCATCCGCGATGAGGGAGGCCTGAGCCGCTGTCCATGCATCGCAGCTGTCGTCGCCGGCCAGCTTCTGCGCCTTCGCCGCCAGGTCGAAGAACTCCTGATTCGTGTTGTAGGTCCAGTTGCCGCCGTTGGGAGGGAACTCCCCCGACATGATCCCCTGCCACGTGCTGGGCAGCGTGGTGGAGATGGGCGCCCAGATCAGATCCCAGTCGCCGCCCTGGAAGATGACGTCGGTGTAGGCCGGAGAGGGCGTCGGCGTCGCCGTGACACCGATCTTGGCGAGCTCCTGCTGGATCAGCTCGATACCCGATACGGCGGAATCGTCGACGTTTCCGGGGTATAGCAGCACAAGCTTCATCTGCTTGCCGTCCTTCGCACGAGTCCCGTCCGATCCGAGTGTCCAGCCGGCCGCGTCGAGAGCGGACGCGGCGGCGTCGGGGTCGAATGGGTGCACGGCGCTGGTCGCGTCGGCATCGGTGCAGACGTTGCTGAACGTGCTCACAAGCGTCTTCATCGGCTCGCCACGGCCGCTCGTGGACACCTTGCCCACCGCGTCGCGGTCGATCGCCGAGGCGAGCGCCTTGCGCACGGCGGGGTCGTGGGTCGGCCGGCCCTCCGCCTGGTTCGTGAACAGCAGGCCGGGACGGGTCGGCACGACCTGCGATTTCAGGTTCAGCGCATCGAGACGGTCGCGGTCGGGACCGGCGACCATTCCGATGTTGAGCTCGTTCGCCTGCAGCATGTTGGCAGTCGTGGACTCGCTATCGATCACCTTCAGGGTGACCGTCTTGGGGAGGCCAGCCGTCTTCGACGTCACGCCACCAGGGCCCCAGGTGTAGTCGTCTCGCAGAGTGAACGTGTATGTCTGCCCCGGCGAGGAATCGGTCAGCGTGTATGGCCCTGTCCCCAGCGAGGTGGTACCCAGCTGGGTCGGATCCTTGACGCCAGCCGCGCATACGATTGGCATGAGCCCGATCGTCCCAAGCAGGAAGCTCTGCGGATCTGCGCTGGTGAAGGTCACCGTGCCCGCGTCGTCGTCGGCTGCGATGGTCAGTCCCGACGCCGGGAAGTAGACGCCCTTGTACGGCGAGCCGGTCTTCTCCGCGCCCGCGTACTCGAAGCTCGCCTTCACATCGGATGCCGTCAGCGGCGACCCGTCCGCGCAGAGCACGCCGTCCTTGAGCGTGAACTCCACGCTGGTCGTCGACTCGGTCCAGCTGTCGGCGATCTCGCCTTCGGGGTCCTTGCCTGCGGGGAACGAGACGAGCGTCTCATAGGCGTAGGACGCCACGATCTGTCCCGCCTCGGTGGCATTCGTGATCGGGTTGAGCTCGCCCGGATCACCGGTGAGGGAGACGGTGATGTCCCGACTCACGGGGCCGTCGGTTCCGCCTTCGCCACCGCTGCAGGCGGACAGTGCGAGCGCTGCGACGCCGAGGACGCCGAGCAGTGCGATAGGGCCGCGTCTCATGAGTGATCCTTTCAGAGGGATGCTTCTCTGCATCCGGGGTGAATGATTATTATCAATTATGTCGATAGGTGTGTTTCGCGCGTGTAACGATCCGTTTCGATCCCGTCACGATCCGCGAACGCCGATGCTCCCATGACGGTCTTGATCTCGAGAAACTCCTCGAGCCCGCGACGTCCCGCCTCGCGACCGAGCCCGGACTGCTTGTACCCGCCGAAGGGTGCTCCAACGTCGAGTCCTGCGCCGTTGATCCCCACGGTTCCGGTGCGCAGGCGGAGGGCCACCTCCACAGCGCGCCCCTCGTCGGCCGACCAGACGCCGCCGGAGAGCCCATAGTCGCTGTCGTTGGCCAGCGCGACAGCCTCGTCGAGCGTCTCGTATCCGGTGATCGCGAGCACCGGGCCGAAGACCTCCTCGCGGAAGATCCGCATCTCGGGCGTCACGTCGGTGTAGATCGTGGGAGCGACGTAGGCGCCCGGCATGTCCACGTGTTCGTCGCCGCCGACAAGGAGCCGCGCTCCGTCGGCAACGGCATTCTGCATGTGGGCGCGGACGCGTTCCCGCTGTCGGTGCGAGGCCAATGGCCCCATCGCAGTCTCGTTCGCGAACGGATCGCCCGGCTCCCACCGCGACGCCACCGCCACGGCCGCCCGCTCCCACTCGGCGCGCCGGTGCTGCGGCACGAGGACGCGCGTGAGCGCGGCGCAGGTCTGTCCGGCGTTGGCGAAGCAGGACTGCAGGACGCCGGCCACCGACTCGTCGAGCGGGGCATCGTCGAGGATGATGGCCGCCGATTTCCCGCCCAGTTCGAGCGCCACCTTCTTGACGGTGGCCGCCGCCGCGCGGGCGACTTTCTCACCCACGGCCCGAGACCCGGTGAAGCTCACCATATCCACATCCGGATGGGCGACCAGGGGCTCACCCACACCCGCGCCGTCGCCGAAGACGATCGCGACCACGCCGGCGGGCAGGCCGATCTCGTCGAGGATCTGGCCCACGACGGCGGCATTGAGCGGTGCGACCTCGCTCGGCTTGAGAACGACCGTGCATCCGGCCAGCAGCGCGGCGCCGAGCTTGAGCATGATCTGATGCAGCGGGAAGTTCCACGGGGTGATGGCGGCCACCACGCCGACCGGCTCGGTGACGACCAGGCTGCGCGACACGGCTTCGCGCCCGACCAATGCGCGGGCGGCGTCCACGAGGTGGACGAGATCGGCGATCGCGACGCCCACCTGTGCCGTGCGCGCGAACACGATCGGCGCACCCATCTCCGCGGTCAGCGTCTGAGCGAGGCCTTCGCGGTGGCGTTCGAGCCCCGCGGCGAGTCCCTCGACGACCGCTATGCGTTCGGCCATCGAGGTCGCCGCCCATCGGGGAAAGGCGGCGCGAGCCGACGCGACCGCCCGGTCCACGTCATCCGCATCACCGGCGACCACCGCCCCGACAACAGCCCCATCGGCGGGGCTGTCGACCTCGATGACCTCGCGTCCCGGCGTCGGCTGCCACTGCCCGGCGATGTAGTGGCCGATCACGGCGGTCATGCCGTCGGCCCCTGGGCCACGAGCGGCGCCGACGCCAGGTGTGAGCCCGCCGGCAGGGGATCCGGCCGCGGCACACCCTCGTGGATCAGGTGCCACGGCGATGGGAACTCGCCGACCGGGACATCGATGAGGATGGGCTCGTTCGCGGTGACGGCATCGGCCAGCGCAGCGCCCAGCGACGACGGATCGTGCGCGGTGGCGGTCTCGACGCCGAAGGCCCGCGCGAGCGCCGGATAGTCGGGATTCGTGAGGTCGGTCGCGAAGTAGCGGGCGCCGTATCGGTTCTTCTGGATTCGGCGGACATTGCCGTAGTAGCCGTCGTGGAAGACGATGGAGACGAGTCCCAGCCCGTAGCGCTTCATGGTGGACAGCTCCTGCAGCGTCCAGGAGAAGCCGCCGTCGCCGCTGACCGATACCACCGCGCGCTGCGGGTCTGCCGCCTTAACGCCCAATGCCGTCGCGAACCCATAGCCGAGGGTGCCCTGATAGCCGGGTCCGATGTAGGTGCGCGGCTGGTAGGCGGGGTAGCAGGCGCTGGCCGCGTAGCCCACCTGAGTGAACTCGCTGACGAACACGCCGTCCTCTGGGAGCGCTTCGCGGATGACACCGAGGTATTCGCGCTGCGGTGCGATGTCGGCGAACTGCGCGTCCAGCCACGAGCGCACGGCGCCGAATTCTCCGGAGCGGTCCTCGCGCGAAGGATGCCCGAGCTCGGCGGCGAGCGCCTCGAGTCCGAGCCGCGCGTCCGACAGCACGCGCTGGGTCGCCTGGCGGGGACCGTCAAGGTCGGCCGGCTCGGCGTTCATCAGGATCACGGGCGCACCGCCGGTGTCGACCTGGGTGCCGAACGTGGAGACGAAGCGCGTACCGATAGCGAGCACGAGATCGGCCTCGCCGCGGAACGCGCGCAGTGCGAGCCCGTCGAACGCGAGGCGGTGTCGCGCGTCGAGGGCACCGCGACCGTTCTCGGTCATCAGCACGGGCGCCTCGAGCAGTTCGGCGACCTCGCGCAGGGCGGCTGTGGCATCCGCGGCGATCACGCCACCGCCGACGACGATGAGCGGGCGGCGGGCGGCGTGCAGCAACTGGGCGGCTGCACGGATGCTGTGCTCGTCTGGCGCCGTCGGTGCGGCCTCGATCGCCGACGCCGGAGCGGCGCCCGAGAAGGCGGCCAGGGTGTCCGGCGGCACTTCGAGGGCGACCGGGCGGGGGCGCCCGGATGTCAGCTGGCGGAAGGCCTCGGCGACGAGGCCCGGGATCTCATCGGCATTGCGAGCGGATCCGGTCCACTTCGTGAGGGTGCGCAGGATGCCGGTCTGGTCGGGGATCTCGTGCAGGGCGCCGAGTCCCTTCCCGATCGCGTCGGAGTCGATCTGCCCGGCGATCAGCAGCGTGCGGGAGTTCGCCGAGTACCCCGTGGCGATGCCGGAGAGGGCGTTGAGCACACCGGGACCGGGGACCACCATCGCGACGCCGGCCCGCCCTGTGCTGCGCGCGTAGCCGTCCGCCATGTAGGTCGTCGCCTGCTCGTTGCGTGCGCAGATGAAGCGGATCCGATCCGATCGCGCGTAGAGAGCGTCCGCAGCGGCGTCCAACTGCACGCCGGGGATGCCGAAGATCGTGTCCACGCCCTGGGCCATCAGCGATTCTGCGAGCAGGTCCCCACCGGTGTTCTCTGTCATGCCACCCTCTCGACGTCGAGTTCTAGAGGTATGATCATATTCGTTATATCCATTTGTGGCAAATATCCCGCCCTTGCGGCGCGTTTCCGCCACTCGGACGCGCAGCGTTCGTAGGATGTGAAGCGAATGCGCCGCGAGGCGCGAGCATCGGAGGACACATGCCATCGCTCTCGCGGGAGATCGAGTCCGAGCAGCACGCCTTCAGCGGCGGTCGGGCCCGGATCAGCCAGTCGGTCGCCGACGGGCTGATCCGCGAGATCGAGGATCGGATCGCACGCGAGTCCCTGGCACCGGGGTTTCGCATCGGCACGAAACAGGGGCTGTGCGAGCAGTACGGTGTCGCGTCGGCCACGCTCGGCGAGGCCATGCGGGTGCTGCGTGCACGGGGCATCATCGAAGTGCGCCCCGGGCCGGGGGGCGGGTTGTTCGTCGCGCAGCAGTCTCCGCTGATCCGCCTTGCCCACAGCGTGCTGCAGCTGCGCCAGCAGGGCGCCACCGTGAATGACATCGTCGCGGTGCTGGATGCTCTGGACGAGGCGGTGCTGCGGGATGCTGCGGAGCACCGCACGGATGCTGATCTGGAGGCCCTCGACGCCCTCCTGGCGGAACTGACCAGCGTCTGGAGCGATCCGGTCAAGGGTCTGCACTGCAACTGGCGACTCCATCGGCGGATCGCGGAGATCTCACCCAACGCGGTTCTTCGCACGTTCTATCTGAACCTCGTGGACTACATCGAGTCGGAGAGCGTCGGCGACTCCTCGACATTCGACGTCATGGGCTTCCACCCGGATACGGACGAGCGACTGCAGATCCATCGCGATCTCGTCGAGGCGATCCGCACGCGCGACGAGGCGCTGCAGCGCGACGCCATAGTGCGCCACCGCACGCTCGGTCGCTGAGACACTCGGCGTCGGAGGGTTCTCATTCAGAGGTGCCGCAGGGCCAGTGCCGCCAACGCGGCCGCCTGGTCGCCGAGGACCCCATCCTCGAATACCGCTCGCGGTGAGTGGTTCATCTCCGCCTCGGCCGGGTCGAGGTCGGCGGGCGTGGCGCCGAGGAACACGAACGCCCCGGGGACTTCGTTCAGGATGAAGGAGAAGTCCTCGGATGCCATCATCGGAGCCCGCAGCAGTTCGACTCGTTCTGTCCCGAACATGTCGCACAGCACGGCGGCCGCATCCGCGGCCCGTACGGCATCGTTGACGGTGACCGGGTAGGCGATCTCGAGCTCGGCGTCGGCACGACAGCCATGGGCGGCGGCGATCTCCCGCGCCAGAGTGGGCAGTTCGTCGCGCAACTGCTCGAGCGAGCCCCTCGAGAGTGTCCGCACCGTCGCCGACAACTCGGCGGCGTCGGGGATCACATTCACCGCATCGCTCGCCCGCAGCTTCGTGACCGATATGACGACCGGGTCCGTCACCGGAATCCTCCGGGTGATATGGGTCTGCAGGGCGAGGATGATCTCGGCGAGCACGGGGACCGGATCGACGGCCTCGTGCGGACGCGAGCCGTGGCCGCCGCGACCGATGACGCGCACGCGGAGCAGGTTCGCACCGGCCATCAGCGGACCGGGCTTGGTCGAGAAGACACCGGGTGGTCCGGGCATGACGTGGATACCGTAGGCGGCGGCGACGCGGTCGCCGGCGGCATCCAGCACGCCCTCGGCGATCATCCTGGATGCGCCGCCGCCCGCTTCCTCCCCGGGCTGGAACATCAGAACCACCGCTCCGTGGATCCGCTCGCGGTGCGCGGCCAGCAGCCGGGCGGCGCCGACGAGGCCGGCGACGTGAAGGTCGTGCCCGCACGCGTGCATGGCACCGTTGGTCGCGGCGAAGTCCAGACCCGTCTCCTCATCGACCGGCAGCGCGTCCATGTCGGCGCGAAGCAGCACGGCGGGCCCGGGCTCCGCACCGCGCAGGACCGCCGTCACCGACCCGAGCCCACTCCCGGTCACGATCTCCAACGGCAGCCCGGCGAGCTCATCGAGCACCGCTTTCTGTGTCCGCGGCAGAGCGAAGCCCACCTCCGGGTCGACGTGCAGCCGACGGCGCAAGGCGACCAGGGCGGGGAGCAATCGCGCCGCTTCGGCGCGAAGGTCGGGCGTCACGAGGCGAGTCCCGCGAGGGCGGCATCCAATGCCGTGGCGTCGACGTCGACGATGCCGCGGGACGGGTCGACGCGCACGACCACGCCGTCGCGCACCTCGTCGGTCGCGTGCAGATCGACCACCGATCCGTCGATCCACGCCCAGGGCAGCCCGCGGGCATATGCGCGGATCGTGGCCAACTTGTCGAACTGCACAGGCAGGAATGGCCACGGTTCGTCGGGCAGGCCGAGGGCCGTCGCGAAGGCGGTGTGCGCGTTGTGGCCCCATTCCGACGCCCAGACGATCTCGTAGCGTTCGGCCAGGCGATGGATGACGGCGGGCGCGGCATCCGGCACCGCGACATCCCGCACCCAACGACCCCAGGCCGACACGTGGTGGATCGTGACCGGCACGGTCGGCTCGCTCTCGATGACGACGACGTCACTGATCCCGAGCACCACCAGGGGACGGTCGCCACGTGGCGGCCGCGCATCGTATCTCGTCATGTCAGTCCTCGACGGCTTCGGCCAGCAGGGGTGCCACTGCGGCACCCTCGAAGTAGTTTCCCCCCTCGATCCGCACGACGTCGTCCGACGGGTCGAAGAGCACGCCCACCGGATCGCCGCCGGACGCGACGAGCTTGGCTTGCTTGGCCATCATCCGGCGCACCATCGCAACCCCCTGATCGGTGGTCGTCAGGTGGTCGTCGCTGTGCAGCGAGATCTTGCCCTGCGACCCCTGGGCCTCGTAGTCCCCGGGCAGCCGCTGGTGCTCGAGCGGCGTGAGGTCCTTCCATGCCTTGCCTTCGTGCGTCGAACGCAGCTTGCGCAGGAAGTCGGGATCGGCATCCCGAGCGACGGTGAAGATGCGGAAGTTCGTGTCGTCCATGGGCACCACCCAGCCGATCATGTTCGTCTGTCCGGAGGCGAGCTTCGGACTGGCGACGACGCGCAGGTTCGGGAACATCACCTCGGTGACCCGACGCAGCTGCCGACCGTCGCCGAGGGCGCGCATCTGGGTCGAGCGCACTCCGCTGGGCGTGTACTCGTATGTCACCTCAGGAATGAGCGCCATCTCGGGCGTGAACTGGTTCCCGCTGAAACGCGCATGCAGGATCGGGACGTGGAACGGGTCCATCACGTTCTCCCAGTGCTGCAGCCAGTTGAAGTCGAGAACGACCGGCCCGCCGCCGCCGACGCCTTCGTCATCCGCGATGAGGACCTCCCCGTCGGCGAGGTTCTCGAACGTGTCATAGTGGGGAAGGAGTGGCTTCTTCTCAGGCGGGCCCATGTACGTCCAGATGAGGCCGTACAGCTCCCGCACCGGATACCACGGCTGGCGCACCCGGTCGCGGTGCAGCCCGAGCTCCGGCTCGCAGGGCTGCTCAAGGCACGTGCCCTGGGGGTCGAAAACCCACCCGTGATAGCAGCAGCGGATACCGTCATCCTCGACCCCCCCGAAGAACAGCGATGCGCCGCGATGGATACACCGAGGGTGCAGCAGGCCCGCCACGCCCTTGCGCGTACGGAAGAGGATGAGCTCCTCCCCCAGCACCTTCACCTGGATCGGACGGGTCGTCGCGTCCTCCGACTTCGCAATCGGCTGCCAGTAGCGGCGTAGGACCTCCCCGAACGGGGTGCCCGGGCCGACCTGGGCGAGTTCGTAGATCGGCGTCCCTTGGGCCAGCCCGTAAGCGGTTCCGGTGTCCATGTCTCGTCTCCCTGCGTTGTTATCGTCGGATTCGGTTCTGGTCTGATGCCGTCGTGGTCAGATGTCCAGCACCAGCATCGGGAGCTTGGATCGCGAGACGCAGATCATCATCGTCTCGTTGGCCTCCCGCTCGTCCGGGGTCAGAATGCTGTCACGATGATCGGCCTCGCCATCGATGATCGAGGTCTCGCACGTGCCGCACACGCCCTCCAGACAGGAGCTTGGCGCCGGGATCCCGGCCTGCTCGAGCATTTCGAGGATTGTGCAGTGCGGTTCGACCGCGACTCTGAGCCCCGACCTCCTCGCCTCGACCTCGAAGGTCTCGCCATCCCCGGCATCGGCATAGACCTTAGGCTGGAAGCGCTCCATGTGCAGCACGCCCCGGGGCCAGGAGTCGCTGAGCTCTTCGAGGGCGTCGAGCATGCGGGCGGGGCCGCACGCATACACCGCGTCCGACTCGCGCACCGCGCCGATCCACTCCGCCAGTTCCAGACGCGGATCGTGATCGGAGGAGACCACCGTGACCTCGGGCCCGCTGAGGAGCGGATGCCGCAGATACGCCATCCGCTCCCGCGCCCGGCCGAGATAGGCCAGGCGCCACGGACGTCCGGCTGCGGCCGCGGCGCGGATCATCGGCAGGACCGCGGTGATCCCGATGCCTCCGGCGACGAAGACGGCCCGGGCGGACTCCGCGAGCGCGAAGTTGTTGTGCGGCACGCCGGCGGTCACGTGCTGACCCGGACGCAGCTCCCTGTGGACGTACCGCGAGCCGCCGCGACTGATCTCCTCGCGCAGGATGGCGACCTGCCATGCGGAACGATCGTCGGGATCCGAGCACAGCGAGTACTGCCGCTCCACCTCGTTCGGCAGCCGCAGATCGATGTGCGCGCCGGGTGTCCAGACGGGCAGGTCCGCGCCGTCCGGGCGTTCGAGGCTCAGCAGCAGAACATCGTCGGCTTCCCAGCGCATCGTCCGGACGATGAGGTCGAGCCGCTCCCGGGTCGTCGTCGCTGCCGCCACTGCTCCTCCTCGAACGCACGAGGGCCGTCGTGCGGATATTCCCAACAATGGTTATTATCAATTGATTGGTACGGCGAGTCAAATGCTTGCCGGAGAAGGAGTTGAGGATGTCGACGACAGGAGTACGCGTGCGCCATGATCTGGACGCGGTCCCCGCCTACACGCAGGGGCGCTCGGCGTCTGCGGGTACCGAGGGGGAGGCCTTCAAGATCTCGTCGAACGAGAATCCCTATCCCCCGTTGCCGTCCGTGGTGGATGCCGTCGCGGCGGCGCTCGGCCGGATGAACAGGTATCCCGAATCCGCAGCATCCGCCCTCATCGCCCGCCTCGCGCACGACCTCGACGTCGATCCGGCCGCCATCGTGCTCGGCGCCGGGTCGATCGAGGTGGTTTCGCAGCTGATCCGTGCCACGTCCGGCCCGGGCGATGAGGTGCTCTACGCGTGGCGCTCGTTCGAGGCGTATCCGATGCTCGTGCGCGCCGCCGGCGCCATCCCGCTCGAAGTGGCACTGACGACGGACCACCGCCACGACCTGTCAGCGATGCTCGCAGCGATCACGGACCGGACACGCCTGATCATCGTGTGCAATCCGAACAACCCCACGGGGACGACCGTCGGGTCGACCCAGCTCGAGGAGTTCCTGCGGGCAGTGCCTGCGACGATTCCCGTGCTCGTGGACGAGGCGTACCTGCATTTCAACCGCCGCGTCGACACGGCCGTCGGGATGGACCTGTTCCGCCGGTACCCGAACGTCGTCGTCGCGCACACGTTCTCCAAGGCCTACGGCCTGGCCGGCATGCGGATCGGCTATGCGTTGGCACCCGAGACCATCGCCGTCGCCATGCGCAAGATGGCGGTGCCGTTCGGCGTCACCACGCCCGCGCAGGTCGCGGCGCTCGCCTCGCTCCAGGCCGCGGACGAGCTCGAGGAGCGAGTGGATGCGCTCATCGGTGAGCGCGAGCGGGTCGTGCGCACACTGGGCGAGGCCGGCCTCCGGCTGCCCGAGGCAGAGACGAACTTCGTCTGGTTCCCGCTCGGCGACGACACCACGGCCGCAGCAATGGTGTTCGAATCGCATGGCCTCATCGTGCGTGCGTTTCCCGGGGAGGGGTTCCGTGCCACGATCGCCGAGGCCGAGGCGAACGATCGGATCATCGCCGCGACGGCGGAGCTCGTCGACCGGGGTCTCGCCATGCGAATCCTGCGCGCTTGACGCCGCGCGCCCGGCCCCGCGCCCTCTCGCGAGATCACGTTCGTGCACGCGCGGAGCGGGCTCGGATTCCGTGCCCGTGCCCGTGCCCGTGCACAAGCGTGATCGCGGCGATGGAGCGGGAGCGCGGGTTGCCGCGGGCCCGCTACGCCGGCAGCGCGAGGTGCTCGCGCACGACGTCGGCCAGGCGGCCGGCGATCTGCGACGCCGCGTCGACGTCGGCCGCCTCGACCATGACCCGCACCAGCGGCTCGGTGCCCGAGGCGCGCAGCAGCACCCGGCCGGTGTCGCCCAGCGCGGCCTCGGCCTCGGCGACCGCGGCGGCCACGTCGGCGTGCGCGACCTGGGTGCGATCCACCCCGCGCACGTTGACGAGCACCTGCGGGTACACGGTCATCACCGAGGCCAGCTCGGCGAGCGACTTGCCGGTGGCCGCCATCCGTGCCAGCAGGTGCAGGCCGGTGAGCAGCCCGTCTCCGGTGGTGGCGAACTCGCTCATGATGACGTGGCCGGACTGCTCACCGCCGAGCGAGAAGCGCCCCTCGTTCATGCGCTCGAGCACGTACCGGTCGCCCACGGCGGTCTGCTCGACGTGGATGCCCTGCTCGGCCATCGCCCGGTGCAGCCCGAGGTTACTCATCACGGTGGCCACCAGGGTGTCGTCCGCGAGCGTGCCGCGCTCCTTCATCGCCACGGCGAGGATCGCCATGATCTGGTCGCCGTCGACCGGCCTGCCCTCGGCATCCACCGCCAGGCATCGGTCGGCGTCGCCGTCGTGGGCGATGCCCACGTCGGCCCCGAGCTCCACGACCCGCGCGGCCAGCTTGTCGATGTGGGTCGATCCGACGCCGTCGTTGATGTTCACGCCGTCGGGGTCGGCCCCGACCACCGTCACGGTCGCGCCGGCATCCCGGAACGTCTCCGGCGACACACCGGATGCTGCCCCGTTGGCGCAGTCCAGGACGACGTGGATGCCGTCCAGCCGGTGCGGCAGCGACTGCAGCAGGTGCACGACGTAGCGGTCCTCGGCATCCGCGAACCGGCGGATCCGGCCGACGTCGGCGCCGGTCGGCAGCAGCTTCGCGCCGCTGAGGGCGGCCTCGATGCGCTGCTCGACGATGTCGGGGAGCTTCACGCCGCCACGGGCGAAGATCTTGATGCCGTTGTCGGGTGCCGGATTGTGGGATGCCGAGACCATCACGCCGAAGTCGGCGTCGATCGATCCCACCAGATAGGCGGCGGCCGGCGTCGGGATGACGCCGGCGTCGAGCACGTCCACACCGGATGCCGCGAGCCCGGCCGAGACCGCCGCGGAGAGGAACTCGCCGGACACGCGCGGGTCGCGGGCCACGACGGCGGTGAGCCGTTTGCCCGCGGCGCGGCGCGCCTCGGCGGAACGGCCCTGGCCCAGGACGACCGCGGTCGCCTGGGCCAGGGACAGAGCGAGATCGGCGGTGAGGGAGCCGTTGGCCAGCCCCCGCACCCCGTCCGTGCCGAAGAGCGGCATGCAGACGGTCCCGATCAGCGCTTCGAGTACTGAGGAGCCTTGCGGGCCTTCTTCAGACCGGCCTTCTTGCGCTCCTTGACGCGCGCGTCGCGAGAGAGGAAGCCGGACTTCTTCAGCGTCGGGCGGTTGTTCTCGAGGTCGATCTCGTTCAGCGCACGGGCGATGCCCAGGCGCAGAGCGCCAGCCTGGCCCGAGTCGCCGCCGCCGTGGATGCGGGCGATCACGTCGTACGCGCCGGTCAGGTTCAGGACCGTGAACGGGTCGGTGACCAGCTGCTGGTGCAGCTTGTTCGGGAAGTAGTCCTCGAACGCGCGGCCGTTGACGGTGATGGTGCCGGTACCGGGGATCAGGCGCACGCGGGCGATCGCCTGCTTGCGGCGGCCGACGGCCGCGCCGGGGACGCTGAGCACCGGACGGGGGGCCGCCTCGACGACCTCTTCGGCCGGCGTCTCGGTGGAGAAGCTGGTGTTTTCGGTGGAGTCCTGGATATTCGCCACGAGTGTGTCCTTTGTGTCTGCGGCGCTTACTGGGCGACCTGGTCGAAGATGTACTGCTTGGGCTGCTGCGCGGCGTGCGGGTGCTCCGCGCCGACATAGACCTTCAGCTTGCTCAGCTGCTGGCGGCCCAGGCTGTTCTTGGGGAGCATGCCGCGCACGGCCTTCTCCACGGCGCGGACCGGGTTCTTCTCCATCAGCTCGCCGTAGGACACGGACTTCAGGCCGCCCGGGTAGCCCGAGTGGCGGTAGGCCATCTTCTTCTGGAGCTTCTGACCGGTCAGAGCGACCTTGTCCGCGTTGATGATGACGACGAAGTCGCCGGTGTCGAGGTGGTTCGCGAAGCTCGCCTTGTGCTTGCCGCGCAGAAGCGCTGCGGCGTGCGAGGCGAGGCGGCCGAGCACGACGTCGGTGGCGTCGATGACCAGCCAGTCACGCTGGATCTGACCAGCCTTGGGGGTGAAAGTGCGCGTCACGGAAGTGCTGCTTTCTTGTTCGAACGGAGAGGTTCGTGAATCCCACTCCGGGGTGGTTCTGCGGCAGGGCCGCCGAACACGCCAGTGGAGGGCTCACGTTCGTGGAAACGCCGGCAGGGCGGCGCACCAAAGGGAGAGTCTACGGCATGCGGATGCCGCGGCCAAATGCGCGGCCGACACAGCACAGCGCCGGCATCCGCTCGCGGGTGCCGGCGCTGTGCGAGAGGTCAGGGCAGCTCGCTGCTCTTGTGGTCGTGCCGCGACTTGTGCATCGGGATGCCGATGGCGGCGGCGCAGAGCAGCACTCCGAGGACGAAGATGACGGACTGCCATCCATCGACGAACGGCGCGTAGCCGAAGCATGCGAACCCTGCGACGAAGAGCAGGAAGCAGACGATGAACATGCGGATCCTTCCCGGAGGTCTGTGCTGACTTCAGGCTACCGCGTTCTCGGCCGTCCGGCGGACACGACGGCGCTGTCAGGATGCGGCGGCCAGGCCGCGATCGGGGTCCGAGTCGCCCTCCTGGTCCGATTCCCCGGTCGCCGGCTCGCTCACCGGATGGGTCATCCGCGCGGTGACGAGGATCGGCAGGTGGTCGCTCAGGCCCTGCGGCAGCGTGCGGATGCGCTCGATGTCGAACCCCATCGACGTGGCGAAGTCGTAATGCCCGCGGAAGTACCGGTACCGCGTGTAGGTGCGGGCGTCGCTGAGCGTGAGCTCGTACCCCTGCTCACGCACCTTCTGGCCGAGGTTCTCCTTGAACACGGGGTAGTTGTAGTCCCCGACCATGAGCGCCGGCAGGCCGTCGCCGAGCTCCTGCAGCTCGGCGAGCGCCGCGTGGATCTGGTGGCGCCGCAGCGAGTTCAGCGCGGTCAGCGGCGCGGCGTGGAACGAGGCCACGATCAGGTCGCGGCCCTGGTCGATGTCGTGCAGGCGCACCCCGAGCATCCGCTCTTCGGCCGGCTTGAGCACCCGGTCGTGCAGGGACTTCTTCAGCGACATCGACCGGATCTCGATCGGGCGGTACATGCTCATCCGGAAGTAGACGGCCAGGCCCAGCCGGTTGCGATGGGTGACGTCGGCGAGTCGAAGTCCCGCGATCTGAGCCGGGATGTCGGCGGTGTCGCACTCCTGCAGACAGAGCAGGTCGGCACCGTGCCGGTCCACCAGCGTCGCCAGTTCGGCGGCGGCGCGATGCTTGCGGAGGTTGTACGAGAGCAGCTTCATCCTGCTCTCCAGGGTAGCCGCGTCCCACGTGCGTCGGCCGGATGCTGAGGCTATTCGCGGTCTCGGCGGGCCCGCGTCTGCTCGGCCCGGACTGCCAGCAGCTCGTCGGCGGGATAGCCGACCTCGGCGAGGGTGAGCCCGCGCCCGGCCAGCACCGTGAACGCGCTGGTGCGCTGCCCCGCGTCGCGCAGGGTCGCGACATCCGCGACGCTCAGCCGGCCCGCGCCCACCGCGGTGCACGCGCCGACCAGGGCGCGCACCATGGAATGGCAGAACGCGTCGGCGCGCACGTTGGCGATCAGGAACCCGTCGTCGTCGCGGTGCCAGTCGAACTCGAGCAGCGTGCGGATCGTCGTGGCCTCGTCCCGGGGCTTGCAGTAGGCGGCGAAGTCGTGCAGCCCGGTCAGCGACCGGGCCGCGGCATCCATCGCCTCGACGTCCAGGCGCGCATGCACGGTCGTGGTGCGCGCCCGCTCGAGCGGATCGTAGCCGCCCACCTCGTCGGCGATCCGGTACTCGTACCGGCGCCACACCGCCGAGAACCGGGCATCGAAGCCGTCGGGCGCCGTGCCGGTGCGATGCACCGTCACGTCGGGGTATCCGCCCAGCACACCGCGGACGCGGTGCGCGAGCCGTTCCACGGGGTCGGATGCGGCATCCCGCCGCGTCTGCGTGAACAGGCGCGCACGCTGCTCGGCGTCCAGATCCAGGTGCGCGACCTGGCCGCTCGCGTGCACGCCGGCATCGGTGCGCCCGGCCACCACCAGGCGCGGTTCGCCGCCGACGATCCGGGCGAGCGCCTGCTCGAGGGCGCCCTGCACCGTGCGCAGCCCGGGCTGTCGGGCCCACCCGCGGAAGTGGGTGCCGTCGTAGGCGATGTCGAGCCGGATGCGCACGAAATCAGCGTAGCGGCGGGGCGCCGGCACTCCGGGCGCGTGCGGTCTCCGCCACGGGATGACGGTGGGCCGGATCAACGGTCTCAGCCGGGGTCCGCACCGTAGACTGGGTCGGGCGCGGCGCGGTTCCCCGGACCAGCCCGCCGCAGCCGCCCCGCCATGACGACTCCCGCCCCTTCTCTGCCCCCGCGCGCCCGATTCACCGGGCTCGACGGGCTCCGTGCCGTGGCCGTCGTGCTGGTCGTGGTGTACCACCTGTTCCCCGGCTGGTGGCTGCGCAGCGGGTTCATCGGGGTCGACGTCTTCTTCGTGATCAGCGGATTCCTCATCACCTCGCTGCTGCTGCGGGAACGGGAGCGCACCGGCCGCATCGCCCTGGTCGACTTCTGGCGCCGCCGCGCCCGCCGTCTGCTGCCGGCGCTGGCGCTGCTGGTGACGGTCACGGCGACGTGGGCATGGATGATCGGCGGCGACGTGCTCGTGCGCCTGGGCTGGCAGGTGGCCGGCGCGATCACCTTCAGCTACAACTGGGTGTCGGTCGCGGGCGGCTCGGACTACTTCACCGCCGGCACCCCCGAGCTTCTGCGCAACCTGTGGTCGCTGGCGGTCGAGGAGCAGTTCTACCTGGTGTGGCCGCTCCTGCTGCTCGTGCTGCTGTTCCTCCCGCGCCGGTGGGCGCGCGCTGCGGCCTCCCTCGCGGCCGCGGTCGCGTCGGCGTGGTGGATGGCTGCGGTGGTCTCCGGCGGCGGCGGCCTCACCCGCGCCTACTTCGGCACCGACACGCACGCGTTCGGCCTGCTGCTCGGGGTCGCGCTCGCGGTGGGACTGCAGCGGGTCCTCACCGCGCCACCGGCATGGATGCTGCGCACCGGCGCACGCGCGACGGGTGCCGCCGTCGGCACGGTCGCGCTGGCCGGCCTGTTCGCGATCGCGCTCCTGCCCGAACAGCCCGACACCATCACCTTCCCGGGCACCCTGGCCGCCGCCAGCGTGCTGACCGCGATCGTGATCGTGGCCGGCACCGCCGCCGGTTCGGCACTGGGCCCGGCGCTGGATGCCGGCCCCCTGCGCTGGATCGGCGACCGGTCGTACAGCATCTACCTGTGGCACTGGCCGCTGCTCGTGCTGATCGCCGCCATGACCGGACGCACCGCCGGCAGCGACCCGCTTCCGGCCTGGATCGGCGGACTCGTCCTCGTGCTCACGGTGCTGTGCGCGGCCGCCTCGCACCGCTTCGTCGAGCAGCCTGTGCGCCGGTACGGATTCCGCGGCTCGCTGCGCCGGCTGCACCGGCATCTGGTCGGTCCGCCGGGTGCGCGACTGCGGGCGATCGGCGTGCTGGTGGGTGGCGCTGCCGTCATTGCCGGCACCACCGCCGCCATCCAGGTCGCGCCGGCCGAGTCATCCGCTCAGTCCGTCGTGCAGGCCGGCCAGCGCGCGCTCGAGCAGGACGCCGGGCCGCGGCCGCCGCTGCTTGCCGCTGACCAGGCCGATCACCCCTCCGGCGGCGCCGCACCGGCCGCCGTGACCGGTGCACAGATCGACGCGATCGGCGACTCGGTCATGCTCGCCTCGGCTCCCGCCCTGATGCAGCGCTACCCCGGCATCCACATCGATGCGAAGGTCTCGCGGTCGATGTGGACCGCCCCCGGACTGGTGGATGCGCTCGTCCGCGATCGCGCGCTGCGCCGCTATGTCGTGCTCGGCCTCGGCACGAACGGTGCGATCGACCGGGGTTCGCTCGATCACGTGGTCGCCGCCCTCGGACCGCGGCGTCACCTCGTGCTGGTGACCGCCTATGCCGACCGGTCGTGGATCCCGGGCGTCAACCGGGCCCTGCGCGACTACGCCGCCGCCCACCCGGAGGTGATCGTCGCCGACTGGGCCGCCGCGATCGATCCGCACCGGCAGCTGCTGGCCGGGGACGGCATCCACCCGGGCGAGGCGGGCGGCCGCATCTACGCCCGCACCGTGGCCGACGCGATCGATGCGGCGCAGCGCGCGCACGCCGCGCAGCACGAGCAGATGGTGCTGCGGGCCTGCCGGCTCGCCCAGCCCACCGACATCGCCCTCTGACCGGCCGGCGGCGCTCCGCCGCTCTCCTGCCCTGCCCACCGCATCCTGCCCGCCGCGTGCGCCGCGGCGCCGCGTGCGCCGCGGCGCCGCGTGATCCGCGTGCAGAACTCCGGAGATCCGTGCGGCACATCGGCCGGACGGCGGCGCGTCGCCGCCCCACGGCCGGTTTCTCCGGAGTTCTGCACGCGCCCGGCTGACCGCGGCGGCCGAGACGACGAAACCCGCGGGCCAGAGGGCCCGCGGGTTTCGATCAGATGTGCAGGGAGCGCTACTCGGACTTCTCCTCGGCAGCGTCCTCGGCCGGCGCCTCGGCGGCAGCGGCCTCCGGGGTCTCGTCGGCGGCGGCGCCCTCGTCCACGGCGGCGTCCTGCGCGGGGGCCTCCTCGACCGGAGCGTCCTCGACCGGAGCGTCATCGGCCGGGGCCTCTTCCGCGGGAGCCTTCTCGGCCTTCGGAGCGGCCGACTGCTTCACCGGCGACGCCTTCTTGGTCACGGGCTCGAGGACGAGCTCGATGACGGCCATGGGGGCGTTGTCGCCCTTGCGGTTGCCGACCTTGGTGATGCGGGTGTAGCCGCCCTCACGGTCGGCCACCAGCGGCGCGATCTCGGTGAACAGGACGTGCACGACGTCCTTGTCGCCGATGACGCCGAGCACGCGACGACGCGCGTGCAGGTCGCCGCGCTTGGCGAACGTGATCAGCCGCTCGGCGACGGGACGCAGGCGCTTGGCCTTGGTCTCGGTCGTCTTGATCGACTTGTGCGTGAACAGTGCGGCAGCGAGGTTCGCCAGCAGCAGGCGCTCGTGTGCGGGGCCGCCTCCGAGGCGGGGTCCCTTCGTGGGCTTAGGCATTCTCAATTACTCCAGGTGAATGAGTCGATGAAAGATCAGGCGTTCTCGGCGTCGTCGTATCCGCCGTAGAAGTGCGCGCCGTCGAATCCGGGCACGGAGTCCTTCAGCGACAGGCCGAGCGAGACGAGCTTGTCCCGCACCTCGTCGACCGACTTCTGTCCGAAGTTGCGGATGTTCATCAGCTGCGTCTCGGACAGGGCGACCAGCTCCGAGACGGTGTTGATGCCCTCGCGCTTGAGGCAGTTGTACGAGCGGACCGACAGGTCGAGGTCCTCGATCGGCATCGACAGCTCGGTCGAGACGACGGTCTCGACCGGCGCGGCGCCGATCTCGATGCCCTCGGCGTCGACGTTCAGCTCGCGGGCCAGGCCGAACAGCTCGGTCAGGGTGCGACCGGCCGAGGCGACCGCGTCGCGCGGCGAGATCGCCGGCTTGGTCTCCACGTCCAGGACCAGCTTGTCGAAGTCGGTGCGCTCACCGGCACGGGTGGCGTCCACGCGGTAGCTGACCTTGAGCACCGGCGAGTAGATCGAGTCGACCGGCACCTGGCCGGCCTCGGCGTACTCGTTGCGGTTCTGCGTGGCCGACACGTAGCCGCGGCCGCGCTCGATGGTCAGCTCGAGCTCGAAGCGCGCGGTGTCGTTCAGCGTCGCGATGACCAGCTCGGGGTTGTGCACCTCGACGCCAGCCGGGGCGGAGATGTCGGCGGCGGTGACCTCACCGGCACCGGTCTTGCGCAGGTACGCGGTGATGGGCTCGTCGCGCTCGCTCGAGACCACGAGCTGCTTGATGTTCAGGATGATCTCGGTGACATCCTCCTTCACACCCGGAATGGTGCTGAACTCGTGGAGGACGCCGTCGATGCGGATGCTGGTGACAGCCGCGCCGGGGATCGACGACAGGAGGCTGCGGCGCAGCGCATTGCCGATCGTGTAGCCGAAGCCGGGCTCGAGCGGCTCGATGACGAAGCGGCTGCGGAACTCCCCGATCTTCTCCTCGGTCAGGGTGGGACGCTGTGCAATGAGCACTATGTGTTCCTTTCGTGCGACGTGCCCGCTATATGACACGTGCAGTTGATGAGGTGTTGAGTTTTCTCCAGGGGATGCCGAGACCCTCGGCATCCGGAAGCGGATGAGTGCCGGATGCCTGGGTCACAGGCATCCGGCACGGGAATCTCAGACGCGGCGGCGCTTGGGCGGGCGGCAGCCGTTGTGCGCCTGCGGCGTCACGTCCTGGATCGAGCCCACCTCGAGGCCGGCGGCCTGCAGCGAACGGATCGCCGTCTCGCGACCCGAGCCCGGGCCCTTCACGAAGACGTCGACCTTCTTCACGCCGTGGTCGGCGGCCTGGCGGGCGGCCGACTCGGCGGCCATGCCGGCCGCGTACGGGGTGGACTTGCGCGAGCCCTTGAAGCCCACGCCGCCTGAGGACGCCCAGCTGATCACGGCACCCGAGGGATCCGTGATCGAGACGATCGTGTTGTTGAACGTCGACTTGATGTGGGCCTGGCCCAACGCGATGTTCTTCTTCTCCTTGCGACGCGGCTTGCGCGCGGCGCTCTTGGCCTGTGCCATGCGATTCTCCTAAAAACCCTGGGGGCGCTGGTTAGCGCGCCTTCTTCTTGCCGGCGACGGTGCGCTTCGGGCCCTTGCGGGTGCGCGCGTTCGTCTTGGTGCGCTGGCCGCGCACGGGCAGGCCGCGACGGTGGCGCAGGCCTTCGTAGGAGCCGATCTCGACCTTGCGGCGGATGTCGGCGGCCACCTCACGGCGAAGGTCACCCTCCACCTTGTAGGTGCCCTCGATGTGATCGCGCAGGGCGATCAGCTGGTCGTCGGTGAGGTCCTTGACGCGGATGTTCTCGTCGATCTGGGTGGCCTTCAGGATTTCGTCGGACCGCGTGCGGCCGATCCCGTAGATGTAGGTCAGTGCGATCACCACGCGCTTATCGCGCGGGATGTCGACGCCGGCAAGACGTGCCATGCGGCTCTCCTAGGAGTGTGTGGAGGTGTGGAGCAGGATCGGTGCCCGGGCCTCCGCCCCGAGGTGTCCCCCTTGCGGGTTCTGATCCTGCCTGTCAGTGATATCGAGTTGTGCTCTGCGGGTGTTTCGCTCACTCGGCGAGGTTTCGACTCGCTTCGCTCGCTCAGCCTTGACGCTGCTTGTGGCGCGGGTTCGCCTTGCAGATGACCATGACACGCCCGTGCCGACGGATCACCTTGCAGTGATCGCACATGGGCTTGACGCTGGGCTTGACCTTCATGATGTTCCTGTTCGCTGTCTTCGTACCGCGGGCACAGCGATGCCCGCGGCCGTTACTTCTCGACCGGTCTAGCGGTAGCGGTAGACGATGCGGCCGCGGGTCAGGTCGTAGGGGCTGAGCTCCACGACCACGCGGTCCTCGGGGATGATGCGGATGTAGTTCTGCCGCATCTTGCCGGAGATCGTGGCGAGCACCTTGTGTCCGTTGCTCAGCTCAACGCGGAACATCGCGTTGGGCAGCGCCTCGGAAATCGTGCCTTCGATCTCGATGACACCGTCTTTCTTCGCCATAGCCTCGCTATCGATTCTGCCGACCGGTCGGTCTGCGGTGGATGGGATGATCGATGTCGGAGACGCTCGGATGGCTTCACGAGGACACGCCAAAAGAGGCACAGGACACCAAAGAACGAGTGTACGCCACGCACGACGCGCAAGCAAACGCCGGGCGCCCCCTCGTGTGCCACCCGAACCGGGTGACGTCCGGGGGGAGCCTTTCGACGACCCGGCAGTCTGGTGAATCATAGGACGCGCAGTGCGCGGCGGGGCATCCGCGCGGACGAGGAGGGGCACGTGCAGCCACCGCTGGTCGGACTGAACCGCAGGAACCTGGTCCGCGAGCTCTCGGCGGGCGTCACCCTGATCGCCATCGCGATCCCGCTGAACATCGGCTACGCCCAGATCGCCGGCCTGCCGGCCACCGCGGGCCTGTACGCGCTGATCGTGCCCACCGTCGTGTACGCCCTGGTGGTCTCGAGCAGACAGCTGGTGGCGTCGCCGGATGCCGCCGCCGCCGCGCTGGTCGCCTCCTCGATCGGCGGACTGGCCGCGGCCGGGTCCGAGAACTACGCCACCATGGCGCTGGCCCAGGCGATCATCTGCGGCGTGCTCCTGGTCGCCATGTCGTGGCTCAAGCTCGGCTTCCTCGCGAACTTCCTCTCCAAGCCGATCCTCGTCGGCTTCGTCGGCGGCCTGGCGCTGGACATCCTTGTCTCGCAGATCGCGAAGATGCTCGGCATCAAGATCGAGTCCGGCGGCGAGTTCGTCGAGAAGCTGACCGGCCTGGTGACCGGTCTGCCCCAGACCAACCTCTGGTCGCTGCTGATCTCGGTGGGCGTGGTCGCGCTGCTGCTGCTCGGGCGGCGGCTGCTGGCGGCCCTGCCCTGGGCGCTGGTGGCGATGATCGTGACCACGATCGTCGTCGCGCTCACGCACGCGGATGCCGCGGGGGTGGCGGTCCTGGGTCCGGTGCCGGCCGGCCCCCCGCCGATCACGTGGCCCGTGCTCGGATGGATGCAGTGGCTCGCGCTGGTCCCGTCGGCGATCGCCCTGACCATGGTGACGGTCGCCGAGGGGCTCCTGGTCTCGCGCTCGTACGGCGAGCAGCGCGGCTACGCCACGAGCCCGAACCGGGACCTCCTGGCCTTCGGGCTGGGCAACATCGCCGCCGGGGCCAGCGGCTCGTTCATGATGGGCTCCTCCACCAGTCGCACCGCGGCGATGGACCAGGCCGGCTCCCGCACGCAGCTGCCGTCGCTGGTCCTGGCGGCGGGCACGCTCCTCCTGCTGCTGTTCGGCACGTCGCTGCTGGCCGAGATCCCGTCCCCGACGATCGGGGCCATCGTCGGCGTCGCCGTCCTGCCGCTGCTGGGCATCCGCAGCTTCGTCGAGATCTTCCGGCAGGACCGCTTCGAGTTCGCGGTCGGGGCCACCTGCTTCCTGGTCACACTGTTCGTCGGGTCCATCCCCGGCATCCTCGTCGCCTTCGTCCTGGCGCTGGTGAACATGGCCAAGCGCGCCGCGAGCCCGGCCATCGACGTCCTCGCCGCGAACGACAACCCCTCCGACTCGCTGCTGGAGAGCGCTCCCCGCGGTGAGGTGACGGCGCCCGGGGTGCTGGTCATCCGGATGGCCGCGCCGATCTTCTTCGCGAACGGCAACGCATTCACCTCGGCGGTGACCGCGGCGGTCACCGCCGTCGGGCCGGCGCACACCGTCCGCAGCGTCGTGATCGACATGGAGGCGGTGACCGACGTCGACGTCACCGGCGCCGAGGCGTTCGCGTCCCTGCGCGACTGGCTGGCGGCCCGCGACGTCACGCTCGCGTTCAGCCGGGTGCGGTCCACGGCGCTGCCACGACTGCAGCGGCTGGAGATCATCCGCGACGAGACCGTCTACGAAACAAACCGCGAGGCGGCGGCATCCCTCGCCGGACCCACGGGAACCTGACGTGCCGGGCAGCCGATCGGAGAGGATGAGACGGTGGATGTCGCACAGTTCCTTCCGGACACGGTGACGTGGGGAGGGATCCTCCTGACGGTCGCCGTGCTCGTCGCGGGCTGGGTCCTGGCCGGCCTCGCGCGCCGCGGCATGCGCGCGGTCCTGTCCCGCGTGCGCGGGATCTCCCCCTCCGGCATCACGATCATCGCCCGGGTCACCGGGTACCTGATCATCCTGCTCGCCGTCGGCATCGCCCTGGTCCTCATGGGCGCCGACATCCAGCCGGTGCTGGCGGTCGTGATCGTGGTCGTCGTCGTGCTCGCGCTGGTCCTGCGCGGGGTCGCCGACAACTTCGCCGCCGGGGTGCTGATCCAGTCGCGTCGCACGGTGGACGTCGGCGACCAGGTCCAGGTCTCGGCGCTGGACGAGACGGTCGTGGGGCGCGTCCTCGAGGCGAACGCCCGCGCGGTGGTGATCGTCACCGCGGACGGCCGCACGATCCACGTGCCCAATGCCAAGCTGCTGTCCGACTCGGTGGTCAACCACTCTCAGCACGGCACGCGGCGCAGCGAGGTCCAGGTGCGGGTCGCGCGCTCAGCGCACCCCATCGACGCAGCGCACTCCATCGACGAGGTCGCCGGACTCGTGCGGGATGCCGTCGCCGCCGTTCCGCGGGTGCGTCCGCAAGATCCGGTTCAGACGCTGGTGCAGGATGTCTCGACGGATCGGGTCACGCTCCGCGTGTGGTTCTGGCACTCGCCCGACGAGGGTGCGGTGCTGGTCTCCGCCGTGGTCCGTGCCGTCGCCGCGGCACTGGACGCGAAGGAGCTCACCTCCACGGTGATCGGCGGCGCCGTCGGCACTCCCCTGCCGCCGCCGGACCATGTCTGACGCGTCACCCGTGCCGGGTGACCGCGCCGCACCGGCATCCGGGACGCCCCTAGCGTGAGGCGCAGTGAGCCGACGCCGGGGCGGTCCGACGCCGGGGCGACATCGACGGGAGCGGGGATGGGCGAAGTCGAAGACCTTCAGGAGCGGCTGCGGGCGCTCGAGGCGGAGAACGCCGCGCTGCGCACGACCCCGCCGGTCAAGCCCCGACGACAGCCGGGTCGCAGCATCCTGTCCGCCGTGCTGATCGTGGTCGGGCTGGTGCTGGCTCCGATCGCAGCCGTGGGCACCTGGGCGCGCTTCGAGCTGGTCGACACGGACACCTTCGTGAAGACGTTCGCGCCGCTCGCGTCCGACGCGGGCGTGCAGTCGTTCGTCTCCGATCAGGTCGTCGACGCGATCGATGAGAACGTGGACATCGACGGGCTCGTCGGCAGCGCGTTCGACGGCCTGCAGAAGCTGGACCTGCCCACCGCCGCCAGTTCGGCGCTGACCCTCCTGCAGGGGCCGGCGACCCAGGGCGTGCACACGCTGATCTCGGACGCCGTGCACCGCGCGGTGGCCTCGCCCGCGTTCGAGCAGCTCTGGACCCAGGCGCTGACCGTCACGCACCGCCAGGCCATCGCCGCACTGAACGGCGACCCGGACGCGCTGGTGGGCATCGGCGAGGACGGCACCATCTCGCTCGATCTCGGCCAGATCATCTCCGGTGTCAAGCAGCAGCTCGTGGACAGAGGTCTCACCATCGCCCAGGCGATCCCCGAGATCAGCGTGGTCGTCCCCGTGGTGCGCGCCGACGCGATCACCCTGGTCCGCACGACGTACAACGTCGCGGTGGCGGCCGGCTACTGGCTGCCCTGGGTCGTGCTCGGGCTGCTGGTCGCGGGCGTGCTCGTGGCCCGCAGGCGGCTGAGCACCCTGACCCGGACCGCGGTGGGCTTCGCCGCCGTGATGGCCGCGCTCGCGCTGGGCATCGGCATCGGCCGGCAGCTGTTCCTCAGCTCGGTGAGTCCGTCGATCATGCCCCGCGGGGTGGCGAACACGATCTTCGACCAGGTGATCGAGCTGATGAAGTCGGCGATCGTCGCGCTCCTCGTGCTGGGCATCCTGGTCGCCGTCGGCAGCTGGCTGGCCGGATCCGGACGCGCCGCGGTCACGCTGCGCACCGTCGGCGCCCGCGGCTTCGCCGCACTGCGCGCCACCATGGACCGGCATCATCTGGGCACCGGACGGTTCGGCGCGTTCGTCGACCGCTGGCGCCTGGTGATCATCACCGCGGCCATCGTCGTGGCCGCCGTGCTCGTGTTCGTGAACCGGCCGCCCACGACCGGCGGTGTGTTCGCGGTGCTGGGCGGCGTCATCCTCGTGCTGCTCCTGGTCGAGATCCTCCGCCGGCCGGCCGCTCCGGCGCCGGTGGAGGAGGCGGGATCCCGTACGCTGGCGCCATGACCACGGAGCTGCCGATCGGAACGGCGCGCGAGACGGATCGTCCCGCGCACCTGGATGCCGCCCGCCTGAACCGGCACACGTTCTGGTGCGGGCAGAGCGGGTCGGGCAAGACGTATGCGCTCGGGGTGCTCCTCGAGCAGGTGCTGCTGCACACGGCGCTGCCGATCATCGTGCTCGACCCGAACGCAGACTTCGTGCGGATGTCCGAGGTGCGCCCGGATGCGCCGGCCGAGGACGCCGCCACCCTGGCCACCCGCGACATCCGCGTCCTGAGCGTGACCCCGTCGCCCGCGCAGGAGCTGCTGCAGGTGCGGTTCCTGGGCCTTCCCGGCCGATCCCGCACAGCGATCCTGCAGCTGGACCCGGTGCTGGACGCCGAGGACTTCCACACGGCGCTCGACATCGAGGCCGACCTCCGCGGCGGACTGGACCAGCCGCTGCTCCCGTACCTGCGGTCTTCGGACGACCCGGGCCGCCACCGGATCGCGATGCGGCTGCAGAACCTGGGCGTGGCCGACTGGCAGCTCTGGGCATGGGGCGGCAGGGACGTCACGGATGTCGTGGACGAGCGCCCCGACGCGACGGTGCTCGACCTGGCTGGATTTCCCACGTCGGCCGAGATGCAGGCGGCGGCCCTGGCCGTGCTCGACCACCTCTGGGCGCACCGACTGGAGCGAGTGGGGCGGCTGGTGGTCATCGACGAGGCGCACAACCTCTGCCCGCCGGACCCCTCGACGCCGTTGCAGCGGGCCCTGGTCGAACGCGTCATCCAGATCGCGGCCGAAGGGCGCAAATACGGCATCTGGCTGCTGCTGTCGACTCAGCGTCCCTCGAAGATCCACGTGAACGTGCTGTCGCAGTGCGACAACCTCGCCCTGATGAAGACCGCCTCGCCCCGCGATCTCGGCGAGCTGCGCGAGCTGTTCGGCTACGCTCCCGAAGAGCTGGTCAGCGCCGCGCCTTCGTTCGGCAAGGGCCAGGCGCTGTTCGCCGGCGGTTTCAGCTCCGAGCCGCAGCTGGTGCAGATGGGCAGTCGGCTCACCGAGGAGGGTGGCGGGGACGTGGCCATCCCGATCCGCTGAGCACCCGCGGCGCCCCGGCGCCATATGTCTTCGGATGTCGCAACCCGGCATGGGGGACTCCCCGTGCGCGCACGACGACGATAGCCTGACGACGTGCGTCACCTCGAGCTCGGCATCCACCAGGCGGAATGGACGCGGTTCCAGCCGCCCCGGAAGCCGCAGGGATCGCTGGATCGTTCCCGGGTCACCGACGCGATCGACGCCGCCGTGCGCACGCGCCGCGTCACCGTCGTGACGGCTCCGAGCGGCTACGGCAAGACGACGGCGGTCGCCGCCTGGGCCGCGAAGACGGCCGACACCGTGGCATGGCTGGGACTCGGACCGTTCGACCGCGACCCGGAGGCCCTGCGGATCGGCCTCGTGGAGACGCTGCAGCTGGCCCTGCGCACAGCCACCGACCGCGGCGCGGCGCGCGTGCTCCAACTCGACCCGGAAGCGGAGCTGGACGCCATCGCCTACCGTGCGGTGTGCCGCTACTTCCAGCAGAGCGGCCGCACTGTGCACCTCGTCGTGGACGACGCGCATCGCGCGCAGGACGCCCTCACCGGCGGACTGCTCGGGGCGCTCATCGAGAACGCGCCCGAGACGCTGCGGATCATCCTGGTGGGCACGTCGTTCCTCGAAGTCTCCATGTCGCGGATGCTGCTGACCGACCCCGGCGCGATGGTCGGCACCGACACACTGGCCTTCACCCCCGCCGAGGTGGAGACCCTCGTCTCCCGGGAGTCATCCACCCTGGCGCCGGCGGACATGATCCGGCACACGCAGGGATGGCCGATCGCCGTGCGCCTGATGCTCGTCGGCGGCGTCGCCCCGGACGGTGCGCTGGAGTCCCAGCCCTCGATGGACAGCCGGCTGCACGACTACGTCCAGCGCCACGTCCTGGGTGCTCTGCCCGCGGATCTGGCGACATTCATCCTGCACACCGCGATCTGCACCGACATCGGCCCCGAACTGGCCGCCGAGCTCAGCGGCCGGGATGATGCGGCCGACCTGCTGGAGCACTGTGCCACACACGGCCTGTTCCTGGATCGGTACGAGCGCAGCGTCGGACCGGCCTACCGGTGGAATCTGGTCTTCGCCCGGCAGTGCACGGCACTGCTGGGCGCCGACGATCCGGCCCTCCTGCGGGAGCTGCATCAGAAGGCGGCCGAGGTGCTCACCGCCACCGAACCTCTGCGGGCGGTGTCGCACTTCCTGCGGGCCGAGCGCCCCGAGGACGCGGTGCGCACGCTGCTGTTCCACTGGGTCCGGCTGGTGGTGGGCACCGAGGCACCGGCGGTCGAGCTGCTGTGCGCACGACTGCCCGATCCGTACGCCGACGACCCGCGGGTCCTGCTCGTGCGCGCGTGCGCCCAGGACGTCCTGGGCCAGCACACCATGGCCCGCACGCTGTTCGCCCGCGCATCCTCCCGCCTCGCCGCCGAACCCGGCCTGGTGGGGAGCGCCGAGGTGATGATGCTCGCCCGGCTGTTCCTCGTCGACGACCGCGCGGACGCCGCCGAAGCCAGCGCGCAGGTGCGGCGGCTGCTCGAGTCGTCGGTCGCACTCGGCACTTCGGATCGGGCAGCGCTGCTCTACGTCGTCGGCTGGGCCGAGCTGCGGCACCGGATGAACCCCACGGTGGTGGCGGAGTTCCTCGAGACCGCCGCTGCCGAAGCCGAGGCATCCGGCAACACCGTGCTGCGCCGACGCGCGCTCGGTCAGCTGGTCCTGGCCCGGGCATGGGCCGGGCACATGCGCCAGGCGCAGGCCGTGCTGCGCCGGCTCGGCGACGATGACGAAGAGCTCGCGGTGCCGTGGATCTACTACGCCGGAGGAGGCCGCGCAACCGGCGAAGGCTGGGTGCAGTACTGGGCGGGAGACCTCGACGCCGCCTACGACAGCTTCTTCCAGGTGATCGCCAGCGGCAGCGCCCGCACCTCCTTCGGCGGGGTGGCTCGGATGATGCTCGCCGCCGCGGCCGCCGGTTCCCGCGACCCTCGACGGTGCCGCCGCGCCGCCGCCGAGCTTCAGACGATGGTGAACGGGCAGGCGCAGGGGGTGGTCTGGTCGGCGTTCCGCGACACCGCGATCGCCCTGCTGGAGGAGGCGGCCGGACACCGCGACCGTGCCGTGGCCATCGCCCGGCACTATCTCGAGGTGCCCGACCTGCCGTTCGTCGGCGTCGCGCTCTCCGGCATTCTGCGGCGGACCGGCGACCTGCCCGCCGCGCTGCACATCCTGCAGCGGCAGCGGGCGTACGCCGAGGTGTCGTACATCGCGGTCGCCACCCGGGTGACGGCAGCCCTGCTCCAGGAGAAACGCGGTGATGCCGCGGTGGCGCACGAACTGTGCGAGGCGGCGCTGGACATCGCCGCCGCCGAGGGTGTCCGGCTGCCATTCTGCGACGGCGATCTCAGCGTGCGCCGCCTGCTGACCGCGCACATCGTGCGCAGCACCGCGCACGAGGCGTTCATCGCCGAGTGCCTGACCCAGCCCCGCGGCGACAGCATGCTCGACCAGCTCTCCGAGCGGGAGAGCGCGGTGTTCGCCCTGCTGCAGACGGCGAAGACCCTCAGTGAGATCGGCGAGGACCTGGGCGTGTCGGTGAACACGATCAAGAGCCACCAGCGGGCGATCTATCGCAAGCTCGAGGTGAGCTCGCGGCGCGAGGTGCGGCTGCTGGTCCCCTGACCACCTCAGGTGCCTCAGGTTCCTCAGGTGCCGAATCGTCCGTCCACCGCGACCGCCACGCTGCGCTCCACCGCTGCGTCCAGCACCGCGTTCACGATCGGGGCGGGAATACGCTCGTCCACGACGACCGTGCCCCCGGCATCCGCCAGATCGGCCGCCATCGTGTGCAGCCACATCAGCTCCAGGAGGACGAGGAGTGCGAACCCGCCCGCGGGCAGCCGCCGGGCGAACTGGCGGATGTCGTCCTCGCCGATCAGCCCCGGCGCGCGTCCCCGCAGCCCGGCCAACTCGAACTCAGCGCCGTCCGCCTCCTGCCAGCTGACCGTCCCCTCCGGCGACACGGCCACCAGCACCAGGTCGACGACCTGCACCGCGTGCGCGGCGACCTGCTCGCCGATCGCGGCGATGATTCCGGCATCCGGGCCCGCCGCGTCGAGCCGGACGCCGATGAGCTCGACGGGGCCCAGGGCGAACGAGACCGGTGCGGGCATGCCGTCCTCCCCTCGTCGCGGCTGCCGCCGGCGGTGTCGATGCACGTGGCGATGCGCACCGACCGACGACACGGCCACGTTAACCGGTCGCCTCGCCGCCGTCACCGGTCCTCGCCCGCGAGGGGTGAGGGCCGGTCATTCGAGCACGTTGGGCACCCGCCTCATCCGAACCGGGCGACCGAAGGACCGCGGGTCCCGGCCCCCGGCTAGCGTGCCTCGTATGGCACCCGATCAGCCCGCGCACGGTGTCGGCGCGTCCGCGTCGCCGGACGCGGCCGCCGCCGAGGCCGCCCCTGCTCCGGATGCCGGGTCGCGTGGGCGGCGCGGCGCGATCCGCCGATTCCTGCCGGCGCGGCCGTTGACCTCCGGCTTCCTGGTCGCGATCGGCGTCCTGCTGGCCGTCGGCCTCGCCCTGACCCTCGGCTCGCTGTCGTCGGTGTTCGTCTCCGTCTTCCTCGGGGCCTTCCTCGCTCTCGGCCTGGACCCGGCCGTGCGCGCCCTGCAGCGTCTCGGACTGTCTCGCGGCGGCGGCGTGACCGCCGTGGCGATCACGTTCCTCGTGGTGGTCGGACTGATCGTGGTGTGGGTGATCCCGGCGACCGTGCGGCAGTTCGTCCACGCCGTCGAGGCCGCACCGGCCGCACTCGCCCAGATCGAGGCGAGCGACTGGTTCACGTCGCTGCAGTCCACCCTGGGCGTCGATCTGCCCGCCGTGGTGGGCCACGCGCTGGCATCCGCGGTGAACCTGTCGTCGTTCCTGGCGGTCTCCGGCGGTGTCCTGCGGGTGGGATTCGGAGTGATCGGCGCCATCTCCAGCGGAGTGATCGTCGTCGTGCTGACCCTCTACTTCGTCGTCTCGCTGCAGACGATGAAGTCCGCGATCGGCACACTGGTGCCGCAGTACCGGCGGGCGCGGTTCTTGGCCCTGATGGAGCAGATCACCGCGGCCGTCGGCGGCTTCGTCGCCGGCGGGCTGACGCTGTCCAGCATCAACGCCGCCATCGTGTTCGTCCTGCAGCTTCTGATCGGATCGTCGATCGCCGTGGTGCTGGCCCTGGCCGCCTTCTTCATCACGCTGGTCCCGCTGATCGGCTCGCTGATCTTCCTGGTGGTGGGCACGGTGTGCGCGCTGTTCGTCAGTCCCTGGGCCGGGCTCGTGTTCGCGGTCGCGTACTTCGCCTACATCCAGATCGAGGCCTACGTGGTCACCCCGCGCATCATGGGGCGGGCCGTGGCGGTCCCCGGCGTCCTCGTGATCGTGGGCGCCATGGTCGGCGCGACGCTGTTCGGCCTGCTGGGCGCCCTGGTCGCGATCCCCATCACCGCGTCGATCCTCATCATCATCCGGCAGGTGGTGATCCCGGCGCAGAACGCGAAGACCGCCTCCCCGGACGGATGAGCACGCTGTGCCTGTGCAGCGGGCTGTGACCGCCGCATCCCATTGACCGCAGAGAAAGGAATCCCATGCCCGAATTCCGATATGGACCCGTCGAGTTCTACCTCGTCGGCTTCGAGGGCGAACGCCCCGATCGCGCCACCCTGGATGCGCTTGTCGCGCTGCTGGAGAAGGGGGCCGTCCGTCTGCTCGACTTCGTCCTGATCTCCCGCTCCGAGTCCGGCGAGACCAGCATCGTCGAGGTGGAGGAGGACCCGGACACGCTCGAGCTGGGCGGCTACGCGCTGGACGCGTCGGGCCTGGCCGGAGACGCCGACATCGCGGAGTTCGCCGAGCTCGTGCCCCTCGGCGGCTCGGCCGCTCTCGTGGTCCTGGAACTGGCGTTCCAGCGTGAGCTCGCGTCCAACCTCGCCGCCGCCGGCGGAGTCGTGCTCGCCACGGAGCGCGTGCCCGCACCCGTGGTCAACGCCGTCCTGGACACCCTGGAACACGAGAACGAAGGAGAATGACATGCCCATGATCCGCAGAGTCGGGCGTCCCGGCCTCATCGGCCTGGCCGCACGCACCGCCGTGGTCGCCGGCACCGCGACCGCGGTCAGCGGCGCGATGGCCGGCGCCCAGCAGAAGAAGGCCCAGTCGCAGTACGAGCAGGAGCAGTACGCGGCCGCGCAGCAGCAGGCGCAGATCGACGCCGCCGCCCAGGCGGCGGTCTCGGCGCAGGCTCCGGCGGCGCCGGTCGCCGCGGTGCCGGCGGCCGGCGGGACGGACATCGGAGCCCAGCTGACGCAGCTGGCCTCGCTGCACACGGCCGGCGTCCTGTCGGACGAGGAGTTCGCCGCAGCCAAGGCCAAGCTCCTGGGCTGAGTGACGGTATGACCGAAGCCCCCGGGATGTCCTCCCGGGGGCTTCGGTCATGAGAGGCGGATGCTGTCAGGGCACCACGATCTCAAAGTCGGGATCTCCCGGGTCCAGCACGCCCAGCAGCTGCTGCAAGACGGACAGATCGCCGTCGATCGTCATCCCGTCGGGGCTCAGGTCTCCGCCCAGAAGCCGGATGAGTCGCGGCTTGTCCAACGTGAGGTGAAGCGCCGCGTGCTCCTCGGGCTCGCGCTCCACATAGATCAGCACGCCGTTGCGCAGCTCGAGGTGGAAGCTGCGCCCGAGGTCCGAGAACGTCATGTCGAACGCGAGGCTGAGGTCCCACGCCCGCGGGCCGTCGACCGTGATGGCGATGGCATCGAACGCCTGCTCGGGGGTGAGCTGGGCGACGATGAGCGGGGCGTTGGTCACGGTAGGGGTCCCGAAGTTGCCCTCGCGCAGCTCGGTCGCTCCGGAGAGGAAGAAGTTGCGCCAGGTCCCGTTCTCCGAGCCGTATCCGAGCTGCTCGAGCGTGTCGGCATAGAGGGCACGCCCGGCCGCGTGGGTCGCGTCGACGAACACGACGTGGTCCAGCAGTGTCGCCGCCCACCGGAAGTCGCCTTCGTCGTAGGCGGCCTGCGCCACCCCGACCACGTGATCGATGCCGCCAAGGGCCTTCACATACCTCTCAGCAAGCGCTTGCGGGGGATGCGGCCACAGCCGCGCCGGGTTGCCGTCGAACCATCCCATGTAGCGCTGGTAGATGGCCTTGACGTTGTGGCTGACCGAGCCGTAGTAGCCGTGGGTGCTCCACGATGCCTCGAGCGCCGGTGGCATCTGAATCATCTCGGCGATCTCGGTGCCGGTGAAGCCCTTATTCGTCAGGCGCAGCGTCTGATCGTGCAGGTAGCCGTAGAGGTCACGCTGAATCCCGAGGAACTTCCGGATCTCGGCGTTGCCCCACGTCGGCCAGTGGTGGGAGGTGAACACGACGTCGACCTCGTCACCGAAGCGTTCGATCGCTTCGGTGAGATAGTGCGACCAGACGTGCGGATCGCGCACGACCGCACCACGCAGCGTGAGGAGGTTGTGCAGTGTGTGCGTGGCGTTCTCAGCCATGCACAGCGCGCGATAGCGCGGGATGTAGAAGTGCATCTCGGACGGGGCCTCGGTGCCCGGTGCCATCTGGAACTCGAACTCGACGCCGTCGATCGTGTGCTTCTCGCCGGTGGTGGTCACCTCCAGCGTCGGTGCCAGGATCGTCGCATCACCGGTCGAGGTGGTCTGGCCGAGACCGGCCCCGACCGCGCCCTTCGCGTTGCGAGCGAGCGTCGCCCCGTACATGTAGCCGGCACGACGCCCCATGGCGGTGCCCGCGTAGACATTCTCGGCGACGGAATGCTCGAGGAATCCCTCGGGAACGATGATCTCCACGGTGCCGGCATCGACGTCGTCTTGGCTGACGATGCCGAGCACCCCGCCGAAGTGATCGATGTGACTGTGCGTGTGGATCACGGCGTGGATCGGCCGGTCGCCACGGTGCTTGCGGTAAAGCCCGACGGCCGCCGCGGCGGTCTCGGTCGAGATGAGCGGATCGACCACGATGATGCCGGTGTCGCCCTCGATGATCGACATCACCGACAGGTCGAGACCGCGCACCTGGTAGATGCCCTCCACGACCTCGAACAGACCATGCTGGACGACCAGCTTCGACTGGCGCCACAGGCTGGGGTTGACCGAGTCGGGAGCATCGCCCTCAATGAAGTCGTAGCTTGCGGCATCCCATACCACTTCGCCCGCCCCATTGCGGATCTGCGGATCCTCGAGCGTTCCGAGGAACCCCCGCTTCGCGTTCTCGAAGTCGGCGACGTCGTCGAACGGCAGCCGCGACAGGGCGTCGGCGTGTGCCGCTCGAATCGAATCCTGGGGTTCGTTCTGCTGCATGAGCGGTCCTTTCGTCGACGGTTCCCCTGCATCGTCTCCCCCACGGGGTCGAGGCACAAGGCAGAGCGTTCCGCGCCTCACCCGCGCAGGGTGAGACGACGAGGAGGGGGTGCCGACCGGCACCCCCTCGTCGAACTGCGACGCCTACTTCAGGTTGGCGACGATGTCCTTCTGCGCGTCACCGGTGATGCTGATCAGGGAGCCGTTCACGACCAGCGCCGGTGTACCCTGTGCACCCTTGGGCAGTTCCTGAGCCTGTACGAACTTCTGATAGCGGTCCGACGTGATCGACTTCTCCAGGTCAGACGTCATCTTCACGCCGGCAGATTTCGCGATGTCCACGAGCTGCGAGCTCGGAAGCCCCGCAGAGCCCTCCTCAGGCTGACTCTGGAAAAGCGCCTGCATGAAGGCGTACGCGTTGTCAGGATCCGCGGAAGCCACGGCGAAGAACGCCCCGCCCGCACGGCTGGAATAGCCCGCCGGCGAGGTGCGGTTGTCGAGAATCGACACCGGGTGGACCTTCAGTGTGATCTTTCCGTCCTTCACCAGCTCCTGAATCTGGGAGCCCTCGGCCTGCTCGAACTGATTGCAGATGGGGCAGAGGAAGTCGACATAGGTCTCCACGGTGTTCGGTCCGTCCCCGAAGCTGACGGTGCCGGCCTTCTCATCGATGATCGAACCTGTCGGGGACGCTCCGGGACCGGACGAGGCGTTGTTGATCGCGATCACGACCCCGGTGACGGCGATCAGCACCACCACGGCCGCCACGCTCACCCAGATGGCGAACCAGTTCGTCTTCCGCACAGCCGTAGCCATTGATGTCCTCGCTCTATCCGATCGGAGTGGGTTCGATGCCGAACGCCGCGAGCCCTGCCGCGCCGCCGTCGGGTGCGGTCAGCACCCAGATACCGCCATCATGCACGGCCACGCTATGTTCCCAATGGGAGCCGGCGCTGCCGTCCACGGTCGAGACCGTCCAGCCGTCGTCGCCGACGGATGTCACGGCGCTGCCGATCACGATCATCGGCTCGATCGCCACGGCCAGGCCGGGCCGCACCTCGGGGCCGGAGTCGGGCACGCGGTAGTTGAAGACCGCCGGCGATTCGTGCATCTTCCGCCCGATGCCGTGCCCGACGTAATCGCGGAGGATCCCGTAGTCATGGCCGGATGCCTCGATGAACGCCTGCACCGCGGCGCCCACCTCGGCCAGGTGCGACGCCGTGGCCAGCGCGGCGATCCCCGCCCACAGCGAGCCCTCGGTCACCCGAGACAGCTCGGCGCGCTCGGCGACCAGTTCGGGGCGCGCGGGGTCGGGCACCACGACGGTGATCGCGGAATCGCCGTTCCATCCGCGGTACTCGGCTCCGGCATCCACCGAGACGATGTCACCCGGTTCGAGGACGCGGTCGCCGGGGATGCCGTGCACGACCTCGTCGTTCACCGAGACGCACACCGTGTGCCGGTAGCCGCGCACCATCTGGAAGTTGGATGCCGCACCCCGCGATGCGATCACGGCGGCGGCCGCAGCATCCAGCTGCAGCGTCGTCGTGCCCGCCACGATCAGCGGACGGACCGCATCCAGCGCGGCGGCGGTGATCAGACCGGGCTCGACCATCGCCCGCAGCTGCGCGGGCGACTTGTAGATGCCGCGCCGAAGACCCACGTCAGACGGCCGCCGGCCGCGTGATGCCGCGGGCGGTCAGTGCGGCGACGATGCGCTCGGTGATCTCGTCCAGGGTGCCCACGCCGTCGATCGAATCGACGATGCCGCGCTCGCGGTACACGTCCAGGATGGGCGCCGTCTCGCTCTCATAGATCGACAGCCGCTTGGCGATGCCCTCTTCGGTGTCGTCGGTGCGCCCCTGCGCGGTCGCCCGCAGCGCCAGCCGAGCCATGCTCTCGTCCCGCGGGACGCTCAGCTCGATGACGGCGTCCAGCTGCTCGCCGCGCCCGCTCAGGAACGTGTCGAGGTCACCGACCTGATGCAGGTTGCGCGGATAGCCGTCCAGCAGGAAGCCGCGGGCGGCGTCGTCCTGCGACAGCCGGTCGCGCACGATCTGTCCGGTCAGCTCGTCCGAGACCAGGTCGCCCGCGGCGGTGATCGCCTTCACCTGCTCGCCGAGCGGGGTGCCCTCGGCGATGTTCGCCCGGAACACGTCGCCGGTCGAGACCGCGGGGATGCCGAGGAGCTCGGCGATCCGAGCGCCCTGCGTTCCCTTGCCCGAACCCTGGGGGCCGACGATCACCAGGCGTGCGGACGAGGTCATCGCAGGAGCCCTTCGTAGTGGCGCTGCTGCAGCTGCGCGTCGATCTGCTTCACGGTCTCGAGTCCCACGCCGACCATGATCAGGATCGAGGTGCCGCCGAACGGGAAGTTCTGGTTCGCGTTGACGGTCGCCAAGGCGATCAGCGGTATCAGCGCGACCAGACCCAGGTAGATCGAGCCGGGCAGGGTGATGCGGGTGAGCACGTAGTCGAGGTACTCGGCGGTGGGTCGCCCGGCACGGATGCCGGGGATGAACCCGCCGTACTTCTTCATGTTGTCCGCGACCTCGGTCGGGTTGAACGTGATCGCCACGTAGAAGTAGGTGAACCCGATGGTCAGCAGGAAGTACATCAGCCAGTACAGCGGGTGATCGCCCTTGACCAGGTAGTTGTTGATCCACACCACCCAGCCGGCCGGGGTCTCGCCCGCCGCGGGCTGGTTGAACTGGGCGATCAGTGCGGGGATGTACAGCAGCGAAGACGCGAAGATCACCGGGATCACACCGGCCATGTTGACCTTGATCGGGATGTACGTGTTCGTCCCGCCGTATGTGCGTCGGCCGACCATGCGCTTCGCGTATTGGACCGGGATGCGCCGCTGCGATTGCTCGACGAACACGATCAGGGCGATGATCACGATCCCGACCAGCAGAACCAGCAGGAACACCTCGAAGCCCTGCGACTGCCGGATGGCCCACATGGCGGCGGGGAAGGTGGCGGCGATCGAGGTGAAGATCAGGATCGACATGCCGTTGCCGATGCCCTTCTCGGTCACCAGCTCGGCGAACCACATGATCAGTCCGGTGCCGGCGGTCATGGTGAGGATCATCAGCAGCTGGGCCCACCAGGCGTCGTTCGTCAGCAGCTGCTGGCAGGATGCCGCCGAGGACGAGCCGAACAGCTGACCGCTGCGCGCCACCGTGACCAGCGTGGTCGACTGCAGCAGCGCCAGCGCGATCGTCAGGTAGCGGGTGTACTGGGTGAGCCGGGTCTGACCGGACTGCCCCTCCTGGTACAGCGTCTCGAAGTGCGGGATGACCACCCGAAGCAGCTGCACGATGATCGTCGCCGTGATGTACGGCATGACGCCGAGGGCGAAGATCGACAGCTGCAGGAGCGCGCCGCCGGAGAACAGGTTCACCATCGACAGCAGGCCCTGGGTGCCGCCGCTGTCGGCGAGACACTGCTGCACGTTCCCGAAGTCCACGAACGGGGTCGGGATGTGCGCGCCCAGGCGATACAGGACGATGATCGCCAGGGTGAAGCCGATCTTTCGGCGCAGGTCTGGAGTGCGAAAGACCCGCACGATGGCGCTGAACAAGTGGATTCCTCCAGAAAGGGTTTCCGGCACACACGGTGCGCACAGACAACCAGGGTATCCCAGGGCGCCGCTTCAGCGCGCCGCTGGTGTCGCCGGATGCGAAACGGGGCCGGAGGTTCCTCCGGCCCCGTTCACGAGACTTACTTCGCCGCGGTGTCCACGGTGCCGCCGGCGGCCACGATCTTCTGCTCGGCAGAGCCCGAGACCTTGTCGACCGCGACGTTCAGCTTGACCGAGATGTCGCCGGCCCCGAGGACCTTGACCTTCTCGTTCTTGCGCACCGCACCCTTGGCGACGAGGTCACTGACGGTGACGTCCCCGCCCTTCGGGTACAGCTCGGCGAGCTTGTCCAGGTTCACAACCTGGTACTCGACGCGGAACGGGTTCTTGAACCCGCGCAGCTTCGGCGTACGCATGTGCAGCGGCAGCTGGCCGCCCTGGAAGCCCGGACGCACCTGGTAGCGCGCCTTGGTGCCCTTGGTGCCGCGACCGGCGGTCTTGCCCTTCGAGCCCTCACCGCGACCCACACGGGTCTTCGCAGTGTTGGATCCGGGGACCGGACGCAGGTGGTGCACCTTGAGCACGCCGGGACGGCTGTCCACGACATCCTTCTTGGGCGCCGCCTTCTTCGCGGGCGCGGACTTGGCGGCGGCCGGCTTCGCGGCGGCCTTGCTGGCAGTGGCCTTCTTGGCGGGGGCCTTGGCCTCCACCTCGACGGCGTCGTTCTTGTCAGCCATTAGTCGATCTCCTCAACCTTCACGAGGTGGGCGACGGTCTTGACGTAACCGCGGGTCTGCGCGTCGTCCTCGCGGACGACCGAGTCGCCGATCCGCTTCAGACCGAGGCTGCGCAGGGTGTCGCGCTGGTTCTGCTTCTCGCTCACCTTGGACTTGATCTGCGTGACCTTCAGACGGGAAGCCATCAGGCACCTACCTTCTGCTCACGTGCAGCAGCGGCATCCGCCGCCTCGGCACGGATGAGACGGGCCGGCGCGACCTGGTCGAAGTCCAGGCCACGACGTGCGGCCACCGCACGCGGCTCCTCGAGGCTCTTCAGCGCCGCGACCGTCGCGTGCACGATGTTGATCGTGTTCGACGAGCCGAGCGACTTGGACAGCACATCGTGGATGCCGGCGCACTCCAGAACCGCACGCACCGGGCCACCGGCGATCACACCGGTACCGGCGGCGGCCGGGCGCAGCAGCACCACGCCGGCGGCGGCCTCACCCTGCACCGGGTGCGGGATCGTCTTGTTCACGCGCGGCACCCGGAAGAAGTTGCGCTTGGCCTCTTCGACGCCCTTCGAGATCGCCAGGGGCACCTCGCGGGCCTTTCCGTAGCCGACGCCCACGACGCCGTTGCCGTCGCCCACGACCACGAGGGCCGTGAAGCTGAACCGGCGACCGCCCTTGACGACCTTCGACACACGGTTGATGGTCACCACGCGCTCGAGGAACTGGCTGTCGCTGCGGTCGCGCGAGTTGCGCGCACCGCGGTCGCGGCCGCCGCGCTCGCGGCCACCGCGACGAGGCTCGCGCTCGGTCGTCGGTGTGTCGGCCGCAGCCGCGGTGGTGGCCTCGGCGTTCTGCTCGCCAGCTGCCTGCTCGGCGGTCACTTCGGTCTCCTTGTTGTCACTCACAGGTTGAGCCCTCCTTCGCGGGCGCCCTCGGCGATGGCGGCGACCCGACCGGCGTAGCGGTTGCCACCCCGGTCGAACACGGCCTCCTCGACGCCGGCGGACTTCGCGCGCTCGGCGACGAGCTCGCCCACCTTGCGGGCCTTGGCGGTCTTGTCACCGTCGAGCGAGCGCAGGTCCACCTCGAGGGTCGACGCGCTGGCCACGGTGTGACCCTTGCTGTCGTCGACGAGCTGCACGAACACGTGGCGCGACGAACGGCTGACGACCAGACGGGGACGCTCGGCCGTGCCGACGATCTTCTTGCGAAGACGGGCGTGGCGACGCGCGCGGGCGTCTGACTTCGACTTCACAGCCATGCTTACTTACCAGCCTTTCCGGCCTTGCGCCGCACGATCTCGCCGGCGTAGCGCACACCCTTGCCCTTGTACGGCTCGGGCTTGCGGATCTTGCGGATGTTCGCAGCCGCCTCGCCGACGGCCTGCTTGTCGATGCCGCTCACGGTGAGCTTGTTGTTGCCCTCGACCGTGAGCGTGATGCCCGTCGGCGGCTCGATGACGACCGGGTGCGAGAAGCCGAGCGCGAACTCGACGGCCGCGCCCTTCTGCTGTACGCGGTAGCCCGTGCCGACGACCTCGAGGCCCTTGGTGTAGCCCTGGGTGACACCGACGATGTTGTTGTTGATGAGGGTGCGGGTCAGGCCGTGCAGCGAGCGCGACTCGCGCTCGTCGTCGGGACGGGAGACCAGAACCTGGCCCTCCTCGACCTTGACCTCGATGGGGCTGGCCACGGTGAGCGACAGCTCGCCCTTGGGGCCCTTGACCTGCACCGCCTGTCCGGCGACCTCGACGGTCACTCCGGCAGGGATGTCAATGGGAAGACGTCCGATTCGCGACATCGTCGATCACCACACGTAGGCGAGGACTTCCCCACCCACGCCCTTCTGCTCAGCCTGGCGGTCCGTGAGGAGCCCAGAGGAGGTGGACAGGATGGCAACGCCGAGCCCGCCGAGAACGGTGGGCAGCTCGGTCGAGCGTGCGTACACGCGCAGGCCGGGCTTGGAGACGCGCTTGATGCCGGCGATCGACCGCTCGCGGTTCGGGCCGTACTTCAGGGTCAGGGTCAGGGTCTGGCCGACGCGCGCGTCCGCCACCGCCCAGTCGGCGATGTACCCCTCCCGCTTGAGGATCTCGGCGATGTTCGTCTTCAGCTTGGAGCTGGGCAGCGAAACGTCGTCGTGGTGCGCCGAATTCGCGTTGCGCAGACGGGTCAGCATGTCAGCGACCGGGTCTGTCATGGTCATGAGGTGATGTTTCCTTTGTTCACCAGGTTTCGGCCGTCGTTACACGACGGACGACCTGTGGTGGTGATGATGTTCAGTTGTGGGCTCAGGCCTGCGCGTCGGCCGCGCGGAACGGGAAGCCCAGGAACCGCAGCAGCGCCCGGCCCTCGGCATCCGTGGTCGCCGTGGTCACGACGGTGATGTCGAACCCGCGGACGCGGTCGATGCGGTCCTGATCGATCTCGTGGAACACGGACTGCTCCTCGAGGCCGAAGGTGTAGTTGCCGTGGCCGTCGAACTGCTTGTCCGACAGCCCGCGGAAGTCGCGGATGCGGGGCAGCGCGAGGCTGATCAGGCGGTCCACGAACTCCCAGGCGCGGTCGCCGCGCAGCGTGACGTGCGCGCCAATCGGCTGGCCCTCGCGGAGCTTGAACTGGGCGATCGACTTGCGCGCCTTGGTCACGACCGGCTTCTGCCCGGTGATCTTGGTGAGGTCGTCGACCGCACCATCGATCACCTTGCTGTCGCGAGCGGCCTCGCCGACACCAGTGTTGACCACGACCTTCACCAGGCCCGGGATCTGCATGACGTTCTCGTAGCCGAACTCGTCCTGCATCTTCTGCTGGATCTCGTCCCGGTACTTCTGCTTCAGGCGGGGCTGGATCTTGCCAGCCGCCGCGGCAGTGGTGGTGCTCATCAGAGGTCCTTACCTGACTTCTTCGCGTAGCGCACGCGGACGGTGCGCTTCTCGCCGTCCTTGATCTGCTCCTCGACCCGACGGCCGACACGGGTCGGCTTCTTGGTCGAGGGGTCGACGACGGCGACGTTGGAGATGTGGATCGGGGCTTCCATCGTCTCGATGCCGCCCGTCTTCGTCCCGCGCTGGGTCTGGCCCACGCGGCTGTGCTTGGTGACGTAGTTCACGCCCTCCACCAGCACGCGGTTCTGCTCGGGGATGACCTGGAGGACCTTCCCCTGCTTGCCGCGATCGCTGCCGGTGAGGACCTGCACCAGGTCGTCCTTCTTGATGTTCGGCATGATCAGATGACCTCCGGTGCCAGCGAGACGATCTTCATGAACTTCTTGTCGCGAAGCTCACGGCCGACCGGTCCGAAGATGCGGGTGCCGCGGGGCTCCCCGTCGTTCTTCAGGATCACGGCGGCGTTCTCGTCGAACTTGATGTACGAGCCGTCGGCGCGACGGGTCTCCTTGACGGTGCGCACCACCACGGCCTTGACGACATCGCCCTTCTTGACGTTTCCGCCGGGGATGGCATCCTTCACGGTGGCGACGATGACGTCGCCCACACCCGCGTAGCGGCGGTTGGAGCCGCCGAGCACGCGAATCGTGAGCAACTCCTTGGCGCCGGTGTTGTCGGCGACCTTCAGTCGCGATTCGTTCTGAATCATTTACTTGGCCTTCTCGAGGATCTCGACCAGCCGCCAGCGCTTGGTGGCGCTCAGGGGCCGGGTCTCGTGGATGACAACGAGGTCGCCGATGCCGGCGGTGTTGTTCTCGTCATGCGCCTTGACCTTGCTGGTCACGCGGATGATCTTGCCGTAGAGCGGGTGCTTGCGGCGGTCCTCGACCTCGACGACGATCGTCTTGTTCATCTTGTCCGAGACGACGTAGCCGCGCAGAACCTTGCGGTACCCACGGGCGGCCGTGTCGCGGACGTCGTGCTCGGCGTGCTCGTGGCCGGTGGTCTCGACGACCTCGGCCGCTGCCTTCTTAGCGGTGGCCATCACTCAGCCTCTTCCTTCACTGCGTCGTCGGCGGAGGCATCCGCCTTCTTCGCCTTGCTCTTTTTCGCCTTGGCCGTCTCGACCGGCGCGGGGGTGGCACGGATGCCGAGCTCCCGCTCCCGGATCACGGTGTACAGCCGCGCGATGTCGCGCTTGACCGCACGGATGCGGCCGTGGCTCTCCAGCTGCCCGGTGGCCGACTGGAAGCGCAGGTTGAACAGCTCTTCCTTGGCCTTGCGCAGCTCTTCGAGCAGGCGCTGGTCTTCGAACGTGTCGAGCTGGGTCGTGGCCAGCTCCTTGGTGCCGATCGCCATTACGCGTCGCCCTCCTCGCGCTTGATGATGCGTGCCTTCAGGGGCAGCTTGTGGATGGCACGGGTCAGGGCCTCGCGAGCGAGCTGCTCGTCGACGCCGGCGACCTCGAAGAGGACGCGACCCGGCTTGACGTTCGCGACCCACCACTCGGGCGAGCCCTTGCCGGAACCCATGCGGGTCTCAGCGGGCTTCTTGGTCAGCGGACGGTCGGGGTAGATGTTGATCCACACCTTGCCACCGCGCTTGATGTGACGGGTCATCGCGATACGAGCGGACTCGATCTGACGGTTCGTCACATACGCGGGGGTCAGCGCCTGGATGCCGTACTCGCCGAAGGAGACCTTCGTGCCGCCGGTGGCCTGGCCGCTGCGACCCGGGTGGTGCTGCTTGCGGAACTTCACTTTGCGGGGGATAAGCATTACGCCGGTGCTCCTTCTGCGACGGGCGCCTCGCTGCGCGGGCCCCGACGGGGACGGTCGCCACGGACAGGCTTCTGGTTGGCCTGCTCGCGCGCGAGCTCCTTGTTGGTGAGGTCGCCCTTGTAGATCCAGACCTTCACGCCGATGCGGCCGAAGGTGGTGCGAGCCTCGTAGAAGCCGTAGTCGATGTTCGCGCGCAGCGTGTGCAGGGGCACACGACCCTCGCGGTAGAACTCGGACCGGCTCATCTCGGCGCCGCCGAGGCGGCCCGAGACCTGGATGCGGACACCCTTGGCACCGGCGCGCTGCGCGCCCTGCAGGCCCTTGCGCATCGCGCGGCGGAAGGCCACGCGGGCGCTGAGCTGCTCGGCGACGCCCTGTGCGACCAGCTGAGCGTCGGCCTCGGGGTTCTTCACCTCGAGGATGTTCAGCTGGATCTGCTTGCCGGTGAGCTTCTCCAGCTCACCGCGGATGCGCTCGGCCTCCGCACCGCGACGACCGATCACGATGCCCGGACGGGCGGTGTGGATGTCGACACGGACGCGATCGCGGGTGCGCTCGATCTCGATGTTGCTCACGCCCGCGCGGTCGAGGTTCGACTGCAGGAGCTTGCGGATCTTGATGTCCTCGGCAAGGTAGTCGGCGTAGCGCTGACCCGGCTTCGTCGAGTCGGAGAACCACCGCGACACGTGGTCGGTGGTGATGCCGAGGCGGAAGCCGTACGGGTTGACCTTCTGTCCCATTACTTGCTCGCCTTCTTCGTTGCTGCGCCGGCCTCGGCGACCTCGGGGGTCGCCAGCACGACGGTGATGTGGCTGCTGCGCTTCTTGATCTGGAACGCGCGGCCCTGCGCACGAGGCTGGAAGCGCTTGAGCGTCGTCCCCTCGTCCACGTAGGCGTTCTTCACGTACAGATCCTGCTCGTCCAGGAACTCGTTCTCCTGGTCGGCCTTCACGCGGGCGTTCGCGACTGCGGACTGCACGAGCTTGTAGATCGGCTCGCTGGCGCTCTGCTGCGCGAACTTCAGGATGGCAAGGGCCTCTTCGGCCTGCTTGCCCTTGATGAGTGCGACGACGCGACGAGCCTTCTGAGGGGTCACGCGGATGTGTCGCACGCGTGCGATGGACTCCACCATTTCTTCTCCTCTGCGCCGCGCCTCAGCGACGGCGGCCCTTCTTGTCGTCCTTCTCGTGGCCGCGGAAGGTGCGGGTGGGCGCGAACTCGCCCAGCTTGTGTCCGACCATGCTCTCGCTGACGAACACGGGGATGTGCTTGCGTCCGTCGTGCACGGCGATCGTGTGGCCGAGCATGGCCGGCACGATCATCGAGCGGCGCGACCAGGTCTTGATGACGTTCTTCGTGCCGGCTTCGTTCTGGACGGAGACCTTGCGAAGCAGGTGCTCGTCGACGAAGGGGCCCTTCTTGAGACTGCGTGGCATCTTCTGTTCCTACCTACTTGCGCTTCTTGCCGGCGGTCCGACGGCGAACGATGTACTTGTCGCTTTCCTTGTTCGCATGGCGGGTGCGGCCCTCGGGCTTGCCCCACGGCGTGACAGGGTGACGACCACCGGAGGTGCGGCCCTCGCCACCACCGTGCGGGTGGTCGACGGGGTTCATCACGACACCGCGGACGGTCGGGCGGATGCCCTTCCAGCGATTGCGACCGGCCTTGCCCCAGTTGATGTTGGACTGCTCGGCGTTGCCGACCTCGCCGATCGTGGCGCGGCAGCGGACATCCACGTTCCGGATCTCGCCGGAGGGCAGACGCAGCTGGGCGTACGGGCCGTCCTTGGCGACCAGACGGACGCCGGCGCCGGCCGAACGGGCGAGCTTCGCACCGCCGCCCGGGCGCAGCTCGATGGCGTGCACGACGGTACCGGTGGGGATGTTGCGCAGCGGCAGGTTGTTGCCGGGCTTGATGTCCGCGGACGGACCCGACTCGACGACATCGCCCTGGCGGAGCTTCTCCGGGGCGAGGATGTAGCGCTTGGTGCCGTCCACGAAATGCAGCAGCGCGATGCGCGCCGTGCGGTTCGGGTCGTACTCGATGTGCGCGACCTTGGCGTTGATGCCGTCCTTGTCATTGCGACGGAAGTCGATGACGCGGTACTGGCGCTTGTGCCCACCGCCGATGTGGCGGGTGGTGATGCGGCCCTGGTTGTTGCGCCCACCGGTCTTGGCGAGCGGCTTCAGCAGGGACTTCTCCGGCGTCGATCGGGTGATCTCAGCGAAGTCCGCCACCGACGAGCCGCGGCGACCCGGAGTCGTGGGCTTGTACTTGCGAATTGCCATAGTTCTCTAGTCCTCTGTCCCGACCGTCAGCCGACTGCCGTGAAGATGTCGATGGTGCCCGACTTCAGCGTCACGATGGCGCGCTTGGTGTCCTTGCGCTTGCCGGTGCCGAAGCGGGTGCGGCGCGCCTTGCCGACGCGGTTGAGCGTGTTCACCGACGCGACCTTCACGCCGAAGATCTTCTCGATGGCGAGCTTGATCTCGGTCTTGTTCGCGCGGGAGTCCACGTAGAACGTGTACTTGCCCTCGTCGATCAGCCCGTAGCTCTTCTCGGAGACGACCGGCTTCAGGATGATGTCGCGCGGGTCCTTGTTCACGGCGGTCATGCCGAGACCTCCTCGGTGGTGGCGGTCTTGGACGCCACGAAGGCGTCGAAGGCTGCCTTGGTGAAGACGATGTCGTCCGAGACGACCACGTCGTAGGCGTTCAGCTGATCGAAGCTGAGCACGTGCACGTACTCGAGGTTGCGCACGCTCTTGCGGGTGATCTCGTCGTCGCGCTCGATGACCACGAGGACGTTCTTCGTGGCGCGGAACGCGTCCAGGGCGGCCACGGCCGTCTTGGTCGACGGGGCGCCGCCGATGCCGAACGAGTCCACCACGTGGAGCCGCTCGCCGCGGGCGCGGTCGCTGAGTACGCCCAGCAGGGCGGCCGCGATCATCTTCTTGGGCGTGCGCTGCGCGTAGTCGCGCGGCTTCGGCCCGTGCACGATGCCACCGCCGGTCATCTGCGGTGCGCGGATCGAGCCCTGACGGGCGTTGCCCGTGCCCTTCTGCTTGAAGGGCTTGCGGCCCGAGCCCGAGACCTCGCCGCGACGCTTGGTCGAGTGCGTGCCCTGGCGCGCGGCCGCGAGCTGCGCGACGACGACCTGGTGGATCAGCGGGATGTTCGTGTTGACGTCGAACAGGGCGGCGGGCAGCTCGACCGAGCCGGCCTTCTTGCCGTCTGCCTTGCGGACGTCGAGGGTCTTCTCAGCCATGGCCTCAGGCACCCTTCACTGCGTTGCGGACGTAGACGATGCGGCCGCGCGCGCCGGGGACGGCGCCCTTGACGAGCAGCAGACCCTTCTCGGCGTCGACGGCGTGCACCGTGAGGTTGAGGACGGTCACGCGCTCGCCGCCCATACGGCCGGCCATGCGCATGCCCTTGAAGACGCGGCTCGGAGTCGACGAGGCGCCGATCGAACCGGGCTTGCGGTGGTTGCGGTGTGCACCGTGCGAAGCCGACACGCCCTTGAAGTTGTGGCGCTTCATGACACCCGCGGTGCCCTTGCCCTTGCTGGTGCCGACGACGTCGACCAGCTGGCCGGCATCGAAGGTGCCGTCCACGGTGAGCTCCTGACCGAGTGAGTAGTCCGCAGCATCCGCCGTGCGCACCTCGGTGACGTGACGCCGCGGGGTGACGCCGGCGGCCTCGAAGTGGCCCTCGAGGGGCTTCGTGACCTTGCGCGGGTCGATCTGGCCGGCCGCGATCTGGACGGCGCTGTAGCCGTCCTTCTCCGCGGTGCGAACCTGGGTGACCACGTTCGGCGCGATCTGGATGACGGTGACGGGGACGAGCTTTCCCTGCTCGTTCCACACCTGGGTCATGCCGAGCTTGGTGCCCAGCAGTCCCTTCGAAGTCTTGGTGTTGATATCAGCCATGTCGGACCTCAGAGCTTGATCTCGATGTTGACATCGGCCGGGAGGTCGAGACGCATCAGCGAGTCGACCGCCTTGGGCGTCGGGTCGATGATGTCGATCAGGCGCTTGTGGGTGCGCATCTCGAAGTGCTCGCGGCTGTCCTTGTACTTGTGCGGCGACCGGATGACGCACACGACGTTCTTCTCGGTCGGCAGCGGTACGGGGCCCACCACGGACGCACCGGCCCGGGTCACGGTGTCGACGATCTTGCGGGCGGACGAGTCCAGGCCGGCGTGATCGTACGACTTCAGGCGAATGCGGATCTTCTGTCCCGCCATTGTCTGCTCACTCTCTTTCTCGCGTCTTACGCTCTCGCGCATTGGACGCACGGGGGCGCTCTCACGCCCGGGCACGTGCACCGACGTATGTCGGCGATGCTGCACCGCTGTTCTGCTGTCAGACCGGATGCGAGGCATCCGGCTCCCACGCGCGCACGACCCGATTTCGGGAAGTGGAGTGTGGGATGTGGTGGCAGTGACTCGGGTTCGCACCCGCGCTGCTCGTGTTCTGCTGCCCGCGGCCTAGGCTCTTGCGCTTCGCGCATCTCCTATGCACTGCCCTGGCAGTGATCCGGCGGCGCACACGCACGCCGGAATATGGAACCTCAACAGTCTACGTGCATCCCGGGCGTGTCGCAAATCGCGCCCCCTCCCGACCGCCCCGCCGTGCCCCGCCTCCGCCGAGATTGTCATCCGTTCGCCGAGATTGTCATCCGTTCGCCGAGATTGTCATCCATCCCTGCATCAACGAACGGGTCCGTCACTGGCGTCGCCAAACTCAGCCGCGAGCGCCGTACAGACCGATGGTGCGCAGGTGCTTGGCGAAATCGGCGATCGTCGTCATCTCGTCGAAGCCCCATCTGCCGCACTCCCAGCCGGTGGAACGCTCTATCCTGCGTTGGCGCTGCCGCTGGTCGGCCATGACCCGCTCGCTCGTGCGGCCGTCGAGGAGGGCCGGGTCCTGGTACTTGATCTTTCCGTCGAACTCGCCCCATCGACCCAGATCCGGCCATGCGAAGTCGAGAAGCGCGTACCCACCGCCGGGGAGTTCGACGCGGTACTGGAGTACAGGAGTCGGCATCCCCAGCTGCCACATCCAGAGCCGGCTCAGACTCTCCCCCGGAGATCCCGCGCGCCCATCTGCGAAGTCGACGACGAACCGCGCTTGCCGGATGCCGCGAGCCCCGGGGTGCGTGCGGACGCGAGCGAGGACGAGGTCGCGAAACTGCTCGGCGGCTCGAGAGTCGTACTCGTTGGCATCGTCGTCCCACGCGACCAGGTGCAGCGCAGCGTCGAACGCGATCACTGCCGCCTCGAGCGGGATTGTCCGGATCAGGTCGTACACGGTGCGGTCGAGCGACGTAATCCGAAGCCCGTCGACGACGACCACGTCACTCTCGGGTAGCGGCACGTGATGTCGTACGACATCCAGCCCGTTGTGTCGAGTCGTAGGACCCGGCACGGCGACGTCAACGCGCGATCCACGGACCTTGTACAGCGGGAGGCCGTGAAGAGCCGCAGCCGTGGCGCACGCGAACGCGCATCCGTCCAGCGCAACGCGCAGAGCCACGGCACGCGCACGTGTGCGCAGCCTGCCCTCGGCGAACAACGACTCCCACTCCGCCCGCAGTACGTGGGCGCCCGGGCGCAGCGCGGTCAGAAGGTCGCCGTCGATCCCTGAGAACGGCAGCACTCCCGGCATCCGTCCCGAACGCAGGATGCCGGCGGTGTCGTTGTGCTGGAGCATGCAGGCACTCTGCCGCACGAGACCAGGTGATGGAACCACCGATGCGAGATCTGTGGAGAAACCGGGTTGCGACCGAACTGTGGAGGAACCGGCGGGGACAACCTCGGCGAACCGAGGACAACCTCGGCGGACGGAGCACAACCTCGGCGGACGGAGCACAACCTCGGCGGACGGAGCACAACCTCGGCGGACCGAGGACAACCTCGGCGGAGGGGCGGGGAAGGGGTGGGATAACGCAAAGAAGCCGCCCCGAGGGGCGGCTTCTTCACAATTTAAGTCCGGCGGTGTCCTACTCTCCCACAGGGTCGCCCCTGCAGTACCATCGGCGCTGAGAGGCTTAGCTTCCGGGTTCGGAATGGGACCGGGCGTTTCCCTCTCGCTATGGCCGCCGAAACACTATTGACGTTTCAGTCTGCACAACAAAAGTCTTGTTCTGGTGTGCGGTGCCCGACCGTACGTCGAGAACCACAAAGTGGACGCAAGCACCCGCAGGAAAAAAGGGGGTGTGTTATCAAGTCATCGGCTTATTAGTACCGGTCAGCTGCACGCATTACTGCGCTTCCACATCCGGCCTATCAACCCAGTAATCTGGCTGGGAGCCTCTCACCCGAAGGTATGGAAGTCTCATCTTGAGGCCGGCTTCCCGCTTAGATGCTTTCAGCGGTTATCCATCCCGAACGTAGCTAATCAGCGGTGCTCCTGGCGGAACAACTGACACACCAGAGGTTCGTCCAACCCGGTCCTCTCGTACTAGGGTCAGATCCTCTCAAACTTCCTACGCGCGCAGCGGATAGGGACCGAACTGTCTCACGACGTTCTAAACCCAGCTCGCGTACCGCTTTAATGGGCGAACAGCCCAACCCTTGGGACCTACTCCAGCCCCAGGATGCGACGAGCCGACATCGAGGTGCCAAACCATGCCGTCGATATGGACTCTTGGGCAAGATCAGCCTGTTATCCCCGAGGTACCTTTTATCCGTTGAGCGACAGCGCTTCCACAAGCCACTGCCGGATCACTAGTCCCGACTTTCGTCCCTGCTCGACCTGTCAGTCTCACAGTCAAGCTCCCTTGTGCACTTACACTCGACACCTGATTGCCAACCAGGTTGAGGGAACCTTTGGGCGCCTCCGTTACTCTTTGGGAGGCAACCGCCCCAGTTAAACTACCCACCAGGCACTGTCCCTGAACCGGATCACGGTTCGAAGTTAGGCATCCAGAGTGACCAGAGTGGTATTTCAACAATGACTCCACCCGAACTAGCGTCCGGGCTTCACCGTCTCCCACCTATCCTACACAAGCCACACCGAATACCAATACCAAGCTATAGTAAAGGTCACGGGGTCTTTCCGTCCTGCTGCGCGTAACGAGCATCTTTACTCGTAATGCAATTTCGCCGAGTTCGTGGTTGAGACAGTTGGGAAGTCGTTACGCCATTCGTGCAGGTCGGAACTTACCCGACAAGGAATTTCGCTACCTTAGGATGGTTATAGTTACCACCGCCGTTTACTGGGGCTTAAATTCGCAGCTTCGCCTTGCGGCTGACCGCTCCTCTTAACCTTCCAGCACCGGGCAGGCGTCAGTCCGTATACATCGTCTTGCGACTTGGCACGGACCTGTGTTTTTAGTAAACAGTCGCTACCCACTGGTCTCTGCGGCCACCACACCCTTTCCCACGCAAGGCGGTATAAGTGGATGGCCCCCCTTCTCCCGAAGTTACGGGGGTATTTTGCCGAGTTCCTTAACCACGATTATCTCGATCTCCTCGGTATTCTCTACCTGACCACCTGAGTCGGTTTGGGGTACGGGCGGCTGGAACCTCGCGTCGATGCTTTTCTTGGCAGCATAGGATCACCCACTTTTCATCCGCATCGTGTCTCACCCTTCATGAACGGCGGATTTGCCTACCGTTCGGGCTACGCACTTGCACCAGGACAACCATCGCCTGGCTTGGGCTACCTTCCTGCGTCACACCTGTTAATACGCTAGCCGCACCAGCATGGGGTCGAGCGTTCACGCAGCAACCATCACCCCGAAGGGATCCGGCAACGCCACGCTAGGACTCTTAGCACCACTGGATTGACTGGGGCGGTTCTTCGCCGGTACGGGAATATCAACCCGTTGTCCATCGACTACGCCTGTCGGCCTCGCCTTAGGTCCCGACTTACCCAGGGAAGATTAGCTTGACCCTGGAACCCTTGGTCTTTCGGAGGACGTGTTTCTCACACGTCTTTCGCTACTCATGCCTGCATTCTCACTCGTGTGGCCTCCACGGCTGGGTCACCCCGCCGCTTCACCGGCCACACGACGCTCTCCTACCCATCAACACGGCTGGACCACGAAGGCCTACCACAAGTGTCAATGCCACATCTTCGGTGGCGTGCTTGAGCCCCGTTACATTGTCGGCGCGGAATCACTTGACCAGTGAGCTATTACGCACTCTTTCAAGGGTGGCTGCTTCTAAGCCAACCTCCTGGTTGTCAAAGCAACTCCACATCCTTTCCCACTTAGCACGCGCTTAGGGACCTTAGATGGTGGTCTGGGTTGTTTCCCTCTCGACGATGAAGCTTATCCCCCACCGTCTCACTGCTGCGCTCTCACTTACCGGCATTCGGAGTTTGGCTGACGTCAGTAACCTGTTGAGGCCCATCGGCCATCCAGTAGCTCTACCTCCGGCAAGAAACACGCAACGCTGCACCTAAATGCATTTCGGAGAGAACCAGCTATCACGAAGTTTGATTGGCCTTTCACCCCTATCCACAGCTCATCCCCTCAGTTTTCAACCTAAGTGGGTTCGGCCCTCCACGACGTCTTACCGTCGCTTCAGCCTGGCCATGGATAGATCACTTCGCTTCGGGTCTAGGACATGCGACTGAACGCCCTGTTCAGACTCGCTTTCGCTACGGCTACCCCACACGGGTTAACCTCGCCACATATCGCTAACTCGCAGGCTCATTCTTCAAAAGGCACGCTGTCACAGCTACCAAGGCTGCTCCAACGGTTTGTAAGCAAACGGTTTCAGGTACTATTTCACTCCCCTCCCGGGGTACTTTTCACCTTTCCCTCACGGTACTTGTCCGCTATCGGTCATCTGGGAGTATTTAGGCTTATCAGGTGGTCCTGACAGATTCACACGGGATTTCTCGGGCCCCGTGCTACTTGGGATACTCTCCGCGCCAAGAACAAGCATTTCGGCTACAGGGCTCTCACCTGCTATGGCTCGCCTTCCCAGACGATTCGCCTATACTCTCTTGTCACGCCGGCTGCTCGGCAGAACAGCCAGGAAAGTCCCACAACCCCGCACACGCAACTCCCGCCGGATATCACACGTGCACGGTTTAGCCTCTTCCGATTTCGCTCGCCACTACTCACGGAATCACGGTTGTTTTCTCTTCCTGTGGGTACTGAGATGTTTCACTTCCCCACGTTCCCTCTACCCGCCCTATACATTCAGGCGGGAGTCACCAGGTCGGCACGCCGCCTGGCGGGGTTTCCCCATTCGGACACCCTCGGATCAAAACTTGCTTATCAGTTCCCCGAGGCTTATCGCAGATTGCTACGTCCTTCTTCGGCTCCAGATGCCAAGGCATCCACCGTTCGCTCTTAAAGACTTGAAATCACATGAGCAGACCAACCCCCAAAAAAGGGGTCGGCCAAATTAATTCTTTAAGATGCTCGCGTCCACTGTGTAGTTCTCAAAGTACGGGCGGCACCCGCCCCCACCACCAACCGGCGACAGGAACGAGCCCACGAGGAAACCACCAACCACCCCGAAAGGCAGCCACGGCCAGTCCCTCAGGACCCAACAACGTGCAGACACCCCGCTCCCCAACCCCCACCTTCCAACCATCCGAAAACGGCGTACTAGCAAGAATCAGCTGCGCTGATGCCATGTCAAATGTTCCACCCATGAGCTAACCAGCACCACACATCCGGTGATGACCTGGCGCCTGGAAGACCCGAAGATCTCCAGATGCTCCTTAGAAAGGAGGTGATCCAGCCGCACCTTCCGGTACGGCTACCTTGTTACGACTTAGTCCTAATTACCGATCCCACCTTCGACGGCTCCCTCCACAAGGGTTGGGCCACCGGCTTCAGGTGTTACCGACTTTCATGACTTGACGGGCGGTGTGTACAAGACCCGGGAACGTATTCACCGCAGCGTTGCTGATCTGCGATTACTAGCGACTCCGACTTCACGTAGTCGAGTTGCAGACTACGATCCGAACTGGGACCGGCTTTTTGGGATTCGCTCCACCTCACGGTATCGCAGCCCATTGTACCGGCCATTGTAGCATGCGTGAAGCCCAAGACATAAGGGGCATGATGATTTGACGTCATCCCCACCTTCCTCCGAGTTGACCCCGGCAGTATCCCATGAGTTCCCACCATAACGTGCTGGCAACATAGAACGAGGGTTGCGCTCGTTGCGGGACTTAACCCAACATCTCACGACACGAGCTGACGACAACCATGCACCACCTGTATACGAGTGTCCAAAGAGTTGACCATTTCTGGCCCGTTCCCATATATGTCAAGCCTTGGTAAGGTTCTTCGCGTTGCATCGAATTAATCCGCATGCTCCGCCGCTTGTGCGGGTCCCCGTCAATTCCTTTGAGTTTTAGCCTTGCGGCCGTACTCCCCAGGCGGGGAACTTAATGCGTTAGCTGCGTCACGGAATCCGTGGAAAGGACCCCACAACTAGTTCCCAACGTTTACGGGGTGGACTACCAGGGTATCTAAGCCTGTTTGCTCCCCACCCTTTCGCTCCTCAGCGTCAGTTACGGCCCAGAGATCTGCCTTCGCCATCGGTGTTCCTCCTGATATCTGCGCATTCCACCGCTACACCAGGAATTCCAATCTCCCCTACCGCACTCTAGTCTGCCCGTACCCACTGCAGGCCCGAGGTTGAGCCTCGGGATTTCACAGCAGACGCGACAAACCGCCTACGAGCTCTTTACGCCCAATAATTCCGGATAACGCTTGCACCCTACGTATTACCGCGGCTGCTGGCACGTAGTTAGCCGGTGCTTTTTCTGCAGGTACCGTCACTTCCGCTTCTTCCCTGCTAAAAGAGGTTTACAACCCGAAGGCCGTCGTCCCCCACGCGGCGTTGCTGCATCAGGCTTCCGCCCATTGTGCAATATTCCCCACTGCTGCCTCCCGTAGGAGTCTGGGCCGTGTCTCAGTCCCAGTGTGGCCGGTCACCCTCTCAGGCCGGCTACCCGTCGACGCCTTGGTGAGCCACTACCTCACCAACAAGCTGATAGGCCGCGAGCCCATCCCAGACCGAAAAATCTTTCCAACTGCAGACCATGCGGCCACAGCTCATATCCAGTATTAGACACCGTTTCCAGCGCTTATCCCAGAGTCCAGGGCAGGTTGCTCACGTGTTACTCACCCGTTCGCCACTGATCCCCAAGTGCAAGCACCTGGTTCACCGTTCGACTTGCATGTGTTAAGCACGCCGCCAGCGTTCATCCTGAGCCAGGATCAAACTCTCCGTAAAAAAACGATGCCACAACACCACCGGGAAAACGGCAGACGCTGCAGCGAGTTCAACCATGACCAACAGAAATGCCATCACTGACAATCCATAAATTGATCCAAAGGAATCTCACCAGCCGACCAAACAAATGATCAACCGACGAGGATAAAATTTGGCATTTGACAAGTGCACGCTGTTGAGTTCTCAAAGACCGGACGCACCCACAACCCGGACAAAATCCATCGCGCAGGGCAACTTCCCAATCATACCCGATGCAGGATCTCCGTCAAGTCGATCACGCGAGCCAAAGCTCCGTGCCGACCGCCGTCTCCTGCGGTTCGAGTTTCTCTCACACGCGAGGCTCCGAGGAGATCCGGTGTGGGAGGCGGTTCGCTGCTTGAGGGGGCGGGGCCTTCCGGCCTCTCCGCTCTCCCCTTTGGGGCGAACAAGTACTACTGTACGCGATCATCGCGCCGGTGCAAAATCGGATGCGCGCGGGGCCCCGCCGACTCACGATCGCGCCGGCGAGACCCCGTCCGACGCGCGTCGCTACTCGTTCCCGACCTGCTTGTCGGCCGCGTCACGGAACCCGTCGATCTTGTCCGCCGACCCGGGTGCGACCTTCTTCGCGAGGTCGGCGGCGCCGTCCAGCACGTTGTCGCTGATGCCTTCGGCCTGCTCGCTGTGCAGGGCGTCGTCGATCTTGTCCTTGTTCTGCTCGAACAGCTCTTTGCCCTTGCCGATGATGTCATCGATACCCATGAAGGTTCCTCCCCCTCGGCGCCGCGCGGCGCGTATGTGGTCTCCAGTATCACGGCTTCTCCGGCGCCGCACCAGGCCTACGGACATGCGAAAGGGGCCGGATCCCGAAGGATCCGGCCCCTTTCGCGTGGGTCGCTAGCGACTCACTTGAGGATCTTGGTCACCGTGCCGGCGCCGACGGTGCGGCCACCCTCACGGATCGCGAAGCCCAGGCCGTCCTCCATGGCGATCGGCTGGATCAGCTCGACCGACATGTCGGTGGTGTCGCCAGGCATGACCATCTCGGTGCCCTCGGGCAGCGAGATGACGCCGGTGACGTCCGTGGTGCGGAAGTAGAACTGCGGACGGTAGTTCGTGTAGAAGGGGTTGTGACGCCCACCCTCGTCCTTGGACAGGATGTACGCCGTGCCCTCGAAGTTGGTGTGCGGGGTCACAGAACCGGGCTTGGACACGACCTGTCCACGCTCGACCTCGTCACGCTTGGTGCCGCGCAGCAGCAGACCACAGTTCTCGCCGGCCCACGCCTCGTCGAGCTGCTTGTGGAACATCTCGATACCGGTGACGGTCGTCTTCTGCGTCGGACGCAGACCCACGATCTCGACCTCGGAGTTGAGGGCGAGCGTGCCACGCTCGGCGCGGCCCGTCACGACGGTGCCACGACCGGTGATCGTGAAGACGTCCTCGATCGGCATCAGGAACGGCTTGTCGCGGTCGCGCACCGGGTCCGGCACGCTGTCGTCGACGGCCTGCATGAGGTCGAGGATGGACTGGGTCCACTTCTCGTCGCCCTCGAGCGCCTTCAGCGCCGAGACGCGCACGACGGGAGCGTCGTCGCCGGGGAAGCCCTGGCTGGACAGCAGCTCGCGGACCTCGAGCTCGACGAGCTCCAGGATCTCTTCGTCGTCGACCGCGTCCGCCTTGTTCAGCGCGACCAGCAGGTACGGCACGCCGACCTGCTTGGCCAGCAGCACGTGCTCGCGGGTCTGAGCCATCGGGCCGTCGGTGGCGGCGACCACGAGGATCGCGCCGTCCATCTGAGCGGCACCGGTGATCATGTTCTTGACGTAGTCGGCGTGGCCCGGCGCGTCAACGTGAGCGTAGTGACGCTTCGGGGTCTCGTACTCGATGTGCGAGATGTTGATCGTGATGCCGCGCTGACGCTCCTCGGGAGCAGAGTCAATCGACGAGAAGTCGCGGATGACGTTCACGTCCGACGGGTACTTGTCTGCAAGCACCTTCGAGATCGCGGCAGACAGCGTGGTCTTGCCGTGGTCGACGTGACCGATCGTTCCGATGTTCACGTGCGGCTTGGTCCGCTCGAACTTGGCCTTCGCCACTGGGTCCTCCTCAGGACGGTCGTGTAGGGATTCCGGGCACTGGATTGCGACCGGTTCGCTACGGGGATGTCTCTCAGTGTAGTAGAGAGGGTTTGGGTGTTGTGTGTGAAGTTATGAGGGTGTGGATGCCGCGGCCGACGCGTCGGCTCGCATCACTGGCTCGACGACCCGGCGGGCCGCGGCATCCGGACGATCACTCGCCCTTGTTCTTCTGGATGATCTCCTCGGCCACGGCCTTGGGGACCTCGGCGTAGCTGTCGAACTCCATGGAGTACACGGCCCGGCCCGAGGTCTTCGAGCGCAGGTCGCCGATGTAGCCGAACATCTCGGAAAGCGGGACGAGCGCGCGGATGACCTTGACACCCTGCGCGTCTTCCATCGCCTGGATCTGTCCACGACGGCTGTTCAGGTCGCCGATGACGTCGCCCATGTACTCCTCGGGCGTGCGGACCTCGACGGCCATGAGCGGCTCGAGGATCACCGGGTTCGCCTTGCGGACGGCCTCCTTGAAGCCCATCGAACCGGCGATCTTGAACGCCATCTCGGACGAGTCCACGTCGTGCGAGGCGCCGTCGTTGAGGATCGCCTTCACGCCGACCATCGGGTAGCCGGCCAGGACGCCGACCTGCATGGCGTCCTGGAAGCCCTGGTTGGTCGGCTCGATGTACTCGCGGGGGATGCGACCGCCGGTGACCTTGTTCTCGAACTCGTAGATCTTCTCGGCCGTGACGTCCATCGGCTCCAGCGCGAACTGGATCTTCGCGAACTGGCCCGAGCCACCCGTCTGCTTCTTGTGGGTGTAGTCGTGACGCTCGACGGCCCGACGGATCGTCTCGCGGTACGCGACCTGGGGCTTGCCCACGTTGGCCTCGACCTTGAACTCGCGCTTCATGCGGTCCACGAGGATGTCCAGGTGCAGCTCGCCCATGCCCTTGATGACGGTCTGGCCGGTCTCGGCGTTCTGCTCGACGCGGAACGTCGGGTCCTCTTCGGCGAGCTTCTGGATCGCGATGCCCAGCTTCTCCTGGTCGGCCTTGGTCTTGGGCTCGATGGCCACCTCGATGACCGGCTCGGGGAAGGTCATCGACTCCAGCACGACCGGCTTCTGCAGATCGGCCAGGGTGTCACCGGTCGTGGTGTCCTTCAAGCCGATGACGGCATAGATGTGACCGGCGGTGACCGCGTCGACCGGGTTCTCTTTGTTGGCGTACATCTGGAAGATCTTCCCGATGCGCTCCTTCTTGCCCTTGGTCGCGTTCAGCACCTGTCCACCCGAGTCGAGGTTACCCGAGTACACGCGGATGTAGGTGAGACGGCCGAAGAACGGGTGCACCGCGATCTTGAACGCGAGCGCGGCGAACGGCTCGTCGCGGCTCGGGTGGCGCTCGATGACCTTCTCTTCGTCCTTCGGGTCGTGCGCCTCGATGGCCGGCACGTCCACCGGCGACGGCAGGTAGTCCACGACCGCGTCCAGCATCGGCTGCACGCCACGGTTCTTGAACGCCGAACCGCACAGCACCGGGTACAGCTCACCGCTGACGGTGAGCTTGCGGACGGCGCCCTTGATCTCGGCGACGGTCAGGCCCTCACCGCTGAAGTGCTTCTCCAGCAGGTGCTCGTCCGACTCGGCGACGGTCTCGAGCAGCTTCTCGCGGTATTCGGCGGCCTTCTCGGCCAGCTCTGCGGGGATCTCCTGGACCTCGTACTTGGCGCCCATCGTGACGTCGCCCTTGGCGTCGCCGGGCCAGACCAGCGCGCGCATCTCGACCAGATCGACCACGCCGACGAAGTCGCTCTCGGCGCCGATCGGCAGCTGCAGCACGAGCGGCTTGGCCTTCAGGCGGTTCACGATCGTCGAGACCGTGAAGTAGAAGTCGGCGCCCATCTTGTCCATCTTGTTGACGAAGCAGATGCGGGGCACGTCGTATTTGTCGGCCTGGCGCCACACGGTCTCGGACTGGGGCTCCACGCCCTCCTTGCCGTCGAAGACGGCGACGGCACCGTCGAGCACGCGCAGCGAGCGTTCCACCTCGACGGTGAAGTCGACGTGACCCGGGGTGTCGATGATGTTGATCTGGGAACCATTCCAGAAGCAGGTCACCGCGGCGGAGGTGATGGTGATGCCGCGCTCCTGCTCCTGCTCCATCCAGTCGGTCGTCGACGCGCCGTCGTGCGTCTCGCCGATCTTGTGGTTGACGCCCGTGTAGAAGAGGATGCGCTCGGTCGTCGTCGTCTTGCCGGCATCGATGTGCGCCATGATGCCGATGTTGCGGACCTTCTTGAGGTCGGTGAGCACGTCTTGTGCCACGGGATGTCTTCCTTATCGTGTCGAAGTTCTGCGGGCCGGTGACCGGCCCGTCGTCTCGCCGCGCTCGCTCAAAGACCGGGCTGTGCGGTCTCGGAGCGAGCGGGCGAGGATGCTGTCACCAGCGGTAGTGGGCGAAGGCGCGGTTCGACTCGGCCATCTTGTGGGTGTCTTCACGGCGCTTGACCGCGGCACCCAGGCCGTTCGAGGCATCCAGGATCTCGTTCTGGAGGCGCTCGGTCATCGTCTTCTCACGACGACCCTTGGCGTAGCTGACCAGCCAGCGCAGAGCCAGCGTGTTGGCGCGGTGGGGCTTGACCTCGACCGGCACCTGGTAGGTCGAGCCGCCGACGCGGCGGCTCTTGACCTCGAGGGTCGGCCGGACGTTGTCCAGCGCCTTCTTGAGGGTGGCGACGGCGTCCTGGCCGGACTTCGTCCCGACGCCCTCGAGGGCGCCGTAGACGATCGACTCGGCCAGCGACTTCTTGCCGTCGACGAGGATCTTGTTGACCAGCTGCGACACGATGGGTGCGCCGTAGACCGGGTCGTTGACAACGGGGCGCTTCGGGGCGGGTCCCTTACGAGGCATCTAACTCAACCCTTCTTCGCGCCGTAGCGGGAACGAGCCTGCTTGCGGTTCTTCACGGCCTGGGTGTCCAGGGCGCCGCGGACGATCTTGTAGCGCACGCCGGGCAGGTCCTTGACACGACCGCCGCGGACCAGCACGAGCGAGTGCTCCTGCAGGTTGTGGCCCTCGCCGGGGATGTACGCGGTGACCTCGGTGCCGTTGCGGAGCTTGACACGGGCGACCTTGCGCATCGCCGAGTTCGGCTTCTTGGGAGTGGTCGTGTAGACGCGGGTGCAGACCCCGGCCTGCTGCGGGTTCGACTTCAGTGCCGGCGCCTTGGTCTTGGTGACCTTCGGCGACCGCCCCTTGCGAACCAACTGCTGAATGGTTGGCACGTTCTTCCTTCTCTGTTGTGCTGCACGGTGACAGCGTCGTGTCTCCCCCGCCGCGTCCGGGCCCTTCCGGGTCTGATCGCTGCGGGCTCACGTGGATCCGCCGGCTCGACGCGAACGCGCCGCGCTTTGGGAGGTGGATATGCCGTGGGGGTGGCCTGTTCGCAGGCCGTTCCCTGAGAGGTGCGGCTCGTCGTCCCACGCCGTTCCCCCTCACGAGGGCGCGGTGCAGGGCGCGCGTGAGCGCACACCCGGTCAATGATACGCGTGCGGACGGCATCCGGTCAAACGCGGGGACCGCCCGCGCTCACGAGGTCGGAAGCGACCCGATCAGGACGACCAGGGCCACCGTCAGGGCCGCCACGAGCACCACCACGACCGCTCCCAGCACCACGATCGTGCGCAGCCGGGAGCGCCGGGTCGCGGCCGACCGCGCGGGCTCGGCGTCCGGCCCGGGCAGGACCGAGCGCACCGGCTGGGGCGGCGCACGGTCGACGCGGGCCGGCTCGGGCGGGCGCGGCCGATAGATCGCCTTCTCGGGCGCACCCCGCTGCGCCGTGCGCGCGCCGGCGGGCGGCAGGGGCGTGGATGCCGGAGCCGGCCGTCGCCGGTGGACGACGAATGTCTCGTCGGTCACCTCTCCGGTTGCGATCGGGTCGCTCGTGGGCAGCGCGTGTCCGGGGTCCGCGTGTTCGTGGCCGGCGTGCTCGCCGCCCGTCTGTCCACGACCTGTGTGTCCACGACCTGTCTGTCCGCGGTCCGTCTTTCCCCTGCGCGGCCGATCCGTCGCGCGCGTGCGATCGTCCGGCTCGTCCAGGGACGGGGGCCTGGACGCCGGCCCATCCGGCGCACCCGTGTCGTGGCGGCTGCGGCGACGGACGACCATGGTGTCGTCGTCGGCGTCGTCGGGCAGCACGCTCGCTCCGCGGCGGTCGGTGATCACCGTGTCGTCGTCCCCGGCACCGGTCGACCAGAGCGACCCGGTGTCGGCGAGCTCTTCGTCCAGCTCGTCGTCGGTCCAGGTCGAGCGGCGACGGGCGGGCCCGTCGCCTCCTGTCGCGGCATCCTCCCCCGTCGCCGTCCGGCCGGACCGCCGGGGCGATCCGCGACGCGTCTCATCGAGATCGTCCGGGTCCGTCTCGGGCGCCGTTCGCCGGCGGACCGGAACGGTATCGTCGAAGGGCTCGTCCGGGCGCGACCCGTGTCCGGCCATCAGTCCGTGTCGCTGGTGACGGACAGCTCCGCGTCGCCGAGCAGGAACCGCTCGACGATCGGCATCGGCCGGCCGGACGCGACCTCGATCTCGGTGCCGTCCACGTCGATGAGCACGACGCCGTTCGTCGAGTCGAGGTCGGTGATGATCCACGTGCCGTCCCGCAGTTCGAGCCGGGCGTGCGTCTTGGACATGGTCCGCGTCTCGTCGGCGATCGGCACCAGCTGCGCGGTCGGGTGCGCCGGGTCGAAGCTCGGCCGCCGGCCGATGATGAGCGTGTCCTTCGCGATCGCGATCGGCGCGCCCAGCGGCGGCAGCAGCATCCAGGCGCTGCGCTTGCGGGCCGCCACGATCGTCTCGTCGAAGGCCGACTCGGCGTCCGGGAGCTCGGGCTCGCCGCGCAGGGACGACACCGACGAGCGCGCGGCCATCGGCGCCCCGAGCGCGGGCGCGCCCGCGACGGCCGAGACCTCGCCGGACGTGTCGGAGAACCCGTACGGCTCGGGCGAGCGCAGCGGCGGCCGGGTGGCCGACGGGGGCGCCCACGGGTCGGCGGGGGCGGACGTGGTGCTCGGCTCGGCGGATCTCATCGGCCCGCCCGCCCGCAGCGGTCCGCCCGCGTCGACCGGCGCGGCGGAGGATGCCGGGACCGCGGGGGCGGGTTCGGCGACGGATGCCGCGGCCGACCGTGCGGCGTCGGCCCGCGCATCGGCGGCCGAGACGACCGGCGTCGATCCGGTGAACGGCGCCTGGTGCCGCGCGCGCAGGTCGCCCATCCCGTCGGTGCCGGTGTCGCCGAACGCATCCGGCGCGATCACCACGGGCTCGCGGGCTGCCGAGCGGGCGGCGGCCGCGCGGGTCGCCGGCGCGGGACCGGCAGCCGGCGCCGCGGTCGACGGGGAAGCCGCGGTCAGCGGCACCGAGGTCAGCGGCACCGAGATCAGCGGCGGCGGGACGGGCGGAGGAGACGCCGGCAGCGGGGGCGGCGCCCCGACGCCCGCGGCCGATCCTGCGGCTGCGGCCGGGCTGGGGAGAGACCCTCCTCCGGACGGCGCCGGGGCGAATCCGGACGACGCCGCGCCGGCCCCGCCCACCGGTTCGCTGTGCCAGGCGAGGGCCTGCGGACGCGGCGGCACGCCGTGCGCCGGAGCCGGGGCCCCGGTGCGGACCGGGCCGGCGCGGTGCGCGGCGGCCGGGGATGCCCCGATCCACCGGTTCGCGGACCATCCGACCACGCTCGCCCAGACGGGGAACAGGAGCGCGGCCAGCACGGTCATGCCCGCCCCGTAGCCGAAGCCCACGTTGAGCCGGTGGCACGCGATGATCAGGAACACGTAGACGACGATCGCCGCCGGCGGGAACAGGAGCAGCAGCATCCACCACCCGCTGACTCCGCCCAGCTGCAGCAGCGTGACGCCGTTGAGGATCGGCACCCAGGCCTTCCACCCCTCTTCGCCGGTCTTGCGGAACACGGCCTGCAAGGCCAGGGCGACCCAGACGTAGAACGCCGCGGCGATCAGCAGGGAGATGAGAACGGACCCGACGGCCGCTGCGATGGCGCTGTCGTTCATGGTTGGGCGGGCGCCGCGTGCTGTGCGCGCCCCCTCCTCTCGGTACTGGGGATGATCCGCGTGCGGCCGGGGTCGCGACGCTGCCGGGTCCGCGGCGCGAGGCCGCGGACGAACGACTTCAACGATACGGCGGCCAGGACCCTGCGCCATAGAGGGACGGATGCCGCGAGTCCGCGGCGCTCCTCCTCCACGATCGACCACACCCGGGTCGCGTCCTGGCCGGTGGCCGCCTCGTCGGAGAAGACCGCGCGGTCGGTCTCGACGGCCAGGACCGCGCCGCGCGGCGTCGCGTAGACGGCGGCCAGCTCGCTGCGGGTCTGCGTGGTCGGTGCGGGCAGGCCCACGTCCACCGCGGCATCCACGTACTCGTCCCAGCCCCCGGCGACCTGCTCGGCCGGGGTCGCGGCGGTGCGGCGGGTGCGGCGGCGGACGGTCTTGGCGATCACGATCGCGAGGAACGGCCCGGTCACCAGCAGCAGTCCGAGTGCGGCGATCCCGGCGATGCGCAGCGAAGCCCAGAGGGCGGCCAGTCCCTGCTCGTCGTCGCGCGGCGGGGCGGCGTCGTCCGATTCCTGTCGCGTCGGGTCGGGCGGATCGACCTGCTGCGCCGTCTGCGGCCGCACGTCGGTGGGGTTCTCGGGATCGCGCTGCCGGGTGACGGTGTTCTGCGCGCCCTCGGTGTGCTGCGGGGTGACGTCGATGGGCACCCACTGCCCGGACGCCGACCGGACCTCGGTCCACGCGGTGATGGTGCCGCCGGTGCACACACCCTCGGCGCACAGCGGCACGCCGGTGTCCGGGCCGCTCAGCCGGGCGCCGACCACGACCCGCGCCGGGAAGCCCAGCTCCTCGGCGATCAGGGCGACCGCGACGGAGAACTGCTCGTCGTCCCCGGTCGCGGCCACCAGCGAGGCGCTGTCGGTGTCGGCCTGACGGGCCAGCAGCTGCCGGAACATGGTGTCGATGCGAGCCAGCGAGTGCCCCGAGGCGCTGGGCTGGAACACGTAGCCGGCGCCCAGCGGCTTCATCCAGTCGGCGCCGGCGGCGGGCACCGCGAGGGCGTGACTGAGGTAGCCGCGCTCGCGGAGTCGCTGCACCAGCGCGGCCAGACCGGCGCCGCCGGTGCCGGCATCCTGCTTCTCGATCCACGTCTTCACGCTCTCCGGCACATCCACGGCCGGATCCGCGCCGGGCGCGCGCAGGCTCTCCACCGCCGGCAGCCGCGGCACCGTCGCGGCGACCTCGAACTGCTCCCCCTTGGCGACGTCGTCGATCTGCACGCCGGCCTCGGCCGCCGCGTCGTAGTAGAACGCGTCGGCACGGGATGCCGCATCCGCCCCCTGGAAACGCACCGACTGCAGCGACCCGAACGTGGGCAGCCAGATGCCGCGCAGCCCCTCGATCCCGATGCGCACGGTCGACGGCGTCCCGGCGGCCGCGGGCAGCCGCGCCGGAACCCGGACGAACTGCCCGCCGCTCCCGTCCGCGGCCACGCGGTAGGACACCCCGTCGTAGGCCGAGAGGGTGGCCAGGCGGATCCGGTCCGGCAGCGGGCCGTCCACGGCGGTGACGGTGAACAGCAGCGCGGTCACCGCACCGTCGGCGAAGTTGGCGCGGTAGTCGCTCAGCGGCGTGACGGCCTGGCTGATCGCCTGGTCGGGGCCGGCACCGGTGCGCAGCACGTCGCGGGTGCGCCCCTCGGCGATCGCCGGTCCCACGACCGCGCCCAGGACGACCGCCACGGCGACCATGCCGGCGGCCAGCCCCGCCCGGCGGATGTCCGAGCCGGACCGGCGGCGCGAGATCCGCACCCGGGTCGCGGCGGCCCGGCGCAGCGCGGCGCGGCGCCAGGCGGCGACCCGCCAGGACATCCACGCCAGCGACAGCGTCAGCGCGAGCGCGCCGCAGGCGATCTCGCGCGGGGACGGCACCACGAGCACGCCGAGCGTGATCGGGGCGCTGGTCACCGAGCGGCCGAACAGCAGCCCGAACGAGGTCATGGCCATCCCGACGGCGGCGGCCGCGGTTCCGTACCGCTCCGGCCTCCATGCCAGTCGCAGCACGGCCAGCGTGCCCCACTCGAATACGACCAGGGCGGGGACGAGGAGGTTGCGGTACGTGCCGACCGGCAGGTCGACGGTGACCAGGTCCTTCCATCCGGTCACGATGCCGACGAGCAGATCGCGCAGGGATGTCAGCAGCCCGGCCGCATCGGCGGGCGGCACTGCGACGGTCAGTCCGAGGACGACGAACAGGGCGCCCGCGGCCGCCACGGTCGCCCATCCCGGCCAGCGCCACAGTGTCGCAGCCGTGGAGACGACCATCGCGGCCAGGACGGCGAGTGCGGCCAGCAGCAGGAAGCGCACGTCGGCGTACACCGGCCAGGCGGCGAGGGCCGCCACGGCCGCCATGCCGATGGCGTAGGCGGTGCCGGCCGCGACGTGCGGCGTGCGCAGGGCCGCAGCATCCGGTGCTGCGAACAGGGGGCGGCGCGCGCGCGATGAGGCGGTCATGCCGGCGCCTCCGCCCCCGAGAACGACGCGGTCTGCGTTCCGCGCAGGAGCAGACCGGGCAGGTCGGCCAGCAGCCCGACGGTCATCACCGTCAGCTCGCCGAGCGGTCGGGTGCGCGGGGGCGCCTTCTCGTCGCACACGACCGCCACCACCGCGGTCGAGGACGAGAACGCGAGGGCGGCCTGCCGCAGCCCGAGGGGCGTCGTGCCCGACCCGCACACCACGAATGCGAGGGAGAGGGTGTCTGAGGCCTCCACCGTCAGCCGGCACACTTCGGACAGCGGCATGGTGTGCTCGAACGAGTTCAGCCGGGAGAAGCCGTCCAGCAGTCCGCGGGGCGTGCCCGCCTGGATCATCTCGATCGATCGCATCCGCCCCCGCACCACGCGCGGGATCTCGGCGCCGGTGACAACGTCCAGATCGCGGCCGTCGCGCAGGGCCTGCACGGCGAGGGACGCGGCGATGCTCACCCCGAGTTCGAACTCGTCGGGTGACGCGTACTCGTCGCGTTCCAGGCTGAGGATGACCGCGAGCCGCGAGCGCCGGGTCTCTTCGAACTGGCGCACCATGAGCCGCCCGGTCTTGGCCGTCGATTTCCAGTGGATCTGCCGCCGGGCATCGCCCGGCACGTATTCGCGGATGGCGTGGAACGACATGTCGGCGTCGACGAGCCGTCGGCTGGAGCGGCCCTCGAGGTCGCGGATCAGGCCGGCACTGGTGGAGGGCACGGCCTCGGTGCGCGGATGCACGTAGATCTCGTGCCGCTCGTCCCATTCGTGCTCGCGGCGCAGCAGCCCGACCGGGTCGGTGCGCACCGCCGTCGGCGGGCCGACCGTGATCACGCCGCGCGGCAGCGCCGGGATGTCGATGGGCTGGGCGACGTCGTGCCCGGGACGCAGCAGCGGCACGCCCAATTCGACCAGGCCGTCGCCGACCGGCAGGTCGAGGCGCCCGGGCAGGGCGGTGCGGGTGCCCACGTTGCGGATGATGATGTGCCCGGCGAGCGGATCGCCGGCGACCACGCGTTCGTGGGCCAGGTGGACCGACACGTCGTATCCGCGCGCACCGAACAGGAACGGGATGCTCATCACCAGCAGCGCGAGCGACGCGAGCCCGGCCAGCAGCGCCTCGACCCAGCCGAACACCCACCCCAGGGTGAGGCCGATCGTGGCCAGGAACAGCACCAGCCATCCCGCGGGGTTGACCGTCTGCCCCAGCCATCGGCCGGCGACCAGCGCCGCGGCGTGCACGTGTCGTGCTCCGCTCAGCGTCGTCACGACCGCGCCCACGATCCACCCGCGCTGCTCGGCGGCCACGCGCGTGCGCACCGTCGTCGTGCCGTCGGTCGCGCCGAAGGTGCCCGTGAGGGTGGCCCCCTCGGGCATGACCGGCCGGCCGGTGCGGGTCAGACTGCGGACGGATCGACTCATGCGTCCTCGCGCTGACTGGGCGGTGGCACGTCCAGCAGCACCTGCCCTATGACAGCCTCGGGGGTGACCCCGTCGAACTCGGCCTCGGGGTGGAGGATGAGCCGGTGCGAGAGCACCGCGACGGCGAGCGCCTTCACGTCGTCGGGCGTCGCGTAGGTGCGGCCCTGGGCGATCGCCCGGGTGCGGCTCGCCCGGGTCAAGGCAAGGGCGCCGCGGATGCTGACGCCCAGCCGGACCTGGTCGGCCGAGCGGGTGGCATCCACCAGCCGCGCGATGTAGTCCAGCACGAGGGCGTTCGCGTACACGTCGCGGGCCAGGTCGGCCATGCTCACCAGCGTCTGCGGGGTCACGATCGGGTCGAGCTGGGCGGTGGGCACCGCGGCGCCGTCGAGGATGCGCACGGTGGCGGCGTGATCGGGATAGCCGAGCGAGGTCTTCAGCAGGAACCGGTCGAGCTGCGCCTCGGGCAGCCGGTAGGTGCCGGCCTGCTCGACCGGGTTCTGGGTGGCGATCACCAGGAACGGGACGCCGACCGCGCGCGTGACCGCGTCGATCGTGACCCGGCCCTCTTCCATGACCTCCAGCAGCGCGGCCTGGGTCTTGGGGCTGGCGCGGTTGATCTCGTCGGCCAGCACGATGTTGGCGAACACCGGGCCGGCGTGGAACTCGAAAGCGCCGGTCTTCTGGTCGTACACCGTGATGCCGGTGATGTCGCCGGGCAGCAGGTCGGGCGTGAACTGGATGCGGGTGTTCGTGCCCTGCACGGACTGCGCCAGCGCCCGCGCCAGCGACGTCTTGCCGGTGCCGGGGACGTCCTCGAGCAGGACGTGGCCGTCGCTGAGCATCGCGGTGAGCACGAGATCGATCACGTGCCGCTTGCCCAGCACCGCGTGCTCCACGTTGTCGGCGAGCGCGCGGAACGTGTCGGCGAACCACGTGGCCCGTTCCTGGGGGATCGTCATTCAGTTCTCCTGTCGAGGTGGTCAGTTGCCGCTATCGGCAGGTGGGTCTGTGGGGTCAGCGGGAGGCGGATTGTTGGGCGTGCAGGTGCCGCTGAACTCGACATCGAGTGGCTGGCCGTTTCGCTTCGTCCATTCAAGGCCCCACTTTCCCCAAGAGACCGATACTCCGATGTTCGAAACGGTCTCTGCGTCGGCGGGCACCGTGCCGTCTTCCGGGGTCGCAATCGGTCGACCTTGTCCGTCTTCGTACTGAACGTCCGTCGTGTCGAACGTGATACTGGCGCCATCCTTGGATGCGCCGGACGGAGCGAGCGTCTCACCACCCTTGCAGACAACGGACCACGCGACCTGAACCTGGTAGGGCGCGCGTCCCGCCGCGTGGTCGACCGGAACCGCTTGACCGGGGTATTCCCCCCACTGGTACCAGACCGTGATGCCGGGATCCCGCCCGATGATCGACGAGGGATAGCCGTCCATCTTCACGTCCGTCAGTTGAGGACTGTTGCTGGAAGGTTCGTCCCGGATCATCCACCGTGCCGTCCCATTCACGACATCCACGTCGGGGTACCCCGCCACGGTGAATGTGTACCCCCCCGGAGTCGGCGCCCCGTTCGTCGGCCTCACGATGACTTGCTGCGTGGTCTCGATCCGCCCGAACGACTGATCCGCGAACCAGGACTCGGCACACAGACGGTACGTGGGCGTCTGGCCGATTCGCGCGGTGAAGGTCTCCTCGGTCGTGGTGGCCGACCCGATGTCGGTCACCCGGCACGCCGATCCCGCCTCGGCGATGCCCAGCCGCAGCGTGGATCCGCTCCCGTTGCGTGTCGCCGAGCCCTGCATGACGATCGTCGCCGTGCCGTCGCTGTTGACGGACTGGCTCTTCACGGTGAGGGTCGCATCCTTGGGCGCGCCGACGCCGTTCGCCGTCGTCGAGATGGCTTGGCCGGTGGTCGAGCCGTCGAAGCCGGGCGGCAGCGAGAAGCGCGAGTACGGCGTCGCGGTCAGGCGCGAGGCCGAGTTCGTGGCGATGCGGTAGATCGGGACGGTGAGGGATGTCTGGCCCGGCGGCAGCGGCACGTCCACGGTCTCGCCGGCCTCGCTGCTCAGCCGTACGCCGGCGGTCTGGCTCGGGTCGAGTCCGTCGACCCGCACCGAGACGACGCCTCCGTCGCCCGAAGACGTGGGCACTGGCGCCGCGCTCAGGCCGGTCGGCGTCGCGGGGGCGTCGTAAGCCCAGGCGACCGTGCTGGCGGAACCGCTGGACTCCCCCACCCGGTTGACCGCGTTGGCGGTGTAGGTCCGCTGCTCGCCGTTGGGCGCGGAGATCACCGGACACGTGCCGTCCGGCGTGCATCGGGCGACCACCTGACCCTGATAGCGGATGACGAACCCGGTCAGCGCCGGGTAGGCCAGCCGTGCGGGTCCGGCATCCACCCGGAGCGTGACCTGCCCGCTGTCGTAGCCGGACTGCACCAGGGCGGTCGGCGCCTTCGGGAATCCCTGCAGGTCGAGCAGGACCTGTCCGTCCCGGTCGCCGGCCGTCTTCCGCCCCTGGGCATCGCGGACCGAGAACGAGGCGGTGCATGTCTGACCCGGGGCATCCTTGCCCCACGCGGCGCGCACGTGCGCGGCATCCTGCACCGCGAACGTGACACCGGTGCACGTGCCCGCGTCGCGCACGTCGGTGAGGGCCAGCGGCGTGCCCGGCAGCGGGTTCACCTCGCCGGACGCGCCGATCACATCGACGGTGCACGAGGAGCCGTCCGCCTGGGAGCATGTGGTGGTCACCGTCCCGGCCCGCGGCAGCGTGCTGGGGACGGCCCCGACCCGCAGGATCAGGCGGGCCGGCGCGACACCGGGATGGCTGGTGACATCGATGACCGCGACCTCTTCGGAGCCGGTGCGTGCGTCATCCGCCCCGGTGACGGTCAGCGTGCTCCCGTCCTGGACGACGGTGAAATCGCTCCCGGTGTACGACGCGCGGTAGACGATGTGGTCCCAGTCGGTGCGCCCCTGCCAGGTCGTCATCGTCCGCAGGTCGTAGGTGGTGGACGCGCCGGGGCTCACCGTGATCGACGCCGAGGCGAGCTCGGGCACCGGGTCGAGGGCGGCGACGGTGATCGGCACGGACAGGAACGTCCAGTCCTTCTGCCCGGCCAGCCGCACCGGCACGACACACGCGTCCCGCCAGGGTGCGCCGGCGCCCGCGTCGTACCGCACCTTCGTGCCGGACTCGCGGGTGCACGCCGCTTCCTTCCGCGACGTGGACACGCTCAGATCCGAGCCCACCTCGAGGGTGGCCCCGGTGGGCATGCTCACCAGGTCGGCCATGTCCCATGTCACCGAATCGCTCTCGGTCACCCGCTGCGCCGACACGTCCGGCTTCAGCGTGAGCGACAGATCGTTCAGCCCGGGGATGCGCAGGAACCCGTACGAGGTCACCTCGTCGCCGGCGGCGGTGGTGCCGGTCAGCGAGAAGGGGATGATCCGGGACCGCTCGGGCACGTCGCCGAAGATCCGGTTGCCCTGCACGTGCACCCCGGGCACCGTGCCCCACAGGTCCAGCTTGAGGTCGGCGGTGTCGCCGCCGGTCCAGGACACGTTGCCGGTGACGACATCCACCCCGGACGGGAAGCTCTCGCGGGTCGCGGCGGTGAGCACGGTGTCGGTGACGACCGGATAGTCCGGCACCGCGTCGCGGACGATTCGGACCACGATCAGGCCGCGCCCGGTGTTGCCGGTGCTGCTGGTCACGTCATACAGGAACGACACCGTGCCGGGGGTGGTGCCGGCACTGATCTGCACCTGCGCGTCCGTGGTGGCGGTGATCATGCGCTGCAGGCGCGCGAACTCGGGGTTCTCGCTGCCGTCCAGGAGGGTCTGCACCGCGTCCGGACGGATGTCGGTGAGCTTCAGCGTGCCGCCGGAGGGGTCCACGTCGTTGGCCAGCGGGTTGATCCGCACGGAGTTGTCGGCGCCGACCTGCAGCTGCACGTAGTCGGTGAACGTGACCGGACTGGGGTTGGCCTGCTCGTCGAGCACGCCCACGCGCACGGTGGCGATGCCGGTCGCCCCGAACGCATCCGCCACGCGGAAGGTGAACGAGACCTGCCCGTGGAAGCCGGGGACGCTCGCGTAGACGATCGATTCGCCGTCCGGCGAGATGGTCGCCGAGCCGCTGCGCGGCTGCGTGACGATCCGGTCCAGGCTCACGTCGTCGCCGTCGGGGTCGACGCCGAACGAGCGGAACGGGATGCTGGTGCTCTGCCCGGTCAGCACTCGGCCCTCCAGCGTGCGCGGCCGGGGGGCGCGGTTGGACTGGTCGGCGATCACCTTCACCCGCACCACCGCGGTGTCGGCCAGCGACGGCGAGCCGGCGGTGTACACCGAGTATTCGATCCGGTAGTCGCCCGGGGCGGACGGTGCGAGGTAGCGCAGCTTGCGTCCCGAGGCGAACGCCAGCGCGCCCCGGGCAGAGGACTGCACGGACGCGGGGTTGAGGATGATGGTGCCGCCGGCGGCGGCCACGTCGTTGTCCAGGACCGGGATGTCGACCTGAGCGCCGGCGCGGACGACGACCGCGTCGTCCACTGCGATCGGGGCCAGGTCGGACGGCGACGGCAGCAGGTACACCGTCGCCTCGCCGCTGATCTGCGAGCCGGCGTCGTTCGTGCCGTCCGAGACCGTGTAGCGGATGGTGCCGAGGCGGCCGGGCGACCCGTCGGCCGTGCTGCCGGACACGCGCAGGTAGTTCTGGCCCACGACATCCACCGACATCGTCGCCCCCGAGGCGGCCGACGGCTGGACGTCGCTGAGCAGCAGCACCCGCCGGGTGGGGTTGCTGACCGCGGTGAACACGTCGAGCGTGACATCCTGCTGCGGATGCACGAAGGCCACGACCGGGGCGGTGGCCAGCTGGGCGGGGGCATCTTCGGGCAGCACGGTGATGCGGGCGGTGGCCGAGGCCTCGCTGATGCCGTCGGTCACCGTGTAGGCGACGCGATAGACGCCGGGCTTGCCGGCGCTGAAGTCGAACGTGGTCCCGCCCGAGCCGGCGACCGCCTCGGCGGCGGCCTCGTCCAGCACGCGCACCGAGGTCAGCGACAGGCGCCCCTGCGTGCCCGAGACATGTTCGCCGACATCGACGGTCAGGCCGCTGCCCTGCGTCTCGATCAGGGTGAACGATTCGGCGCTGAGCTTCGGCTTGGGTGAGATGCGGACGGTGAGCGTGCGGCTGGTGGTGGCGCCGCGGACGTCCCCGACCACGACCTTCAGCTGTGCGATCTGCGGATCGCGCTCGGACGCGTCGGAATGCTGGTAGACCACATCGCCCGCGGGGGTGACGCCGACCGCGCCCGCCCCGCTCTGATCGGTGGCCGACAGCAGCATCAGCGGGTCGCCATCGGGGTCGACCCATCCGTTGAGCACGGGGATCGTGACCGTGCCGCCGGGGGCCACCTGCGGCGACGGCCACGCCGCGAGGCATCCGCTCACTCCGCACCATTTGGGCGCGGCGTTGGCACTGTCCGGCGAGACCGTGAGCGTCACGGTCACCGGTGCGGAGTAGAGGCCGTCGGCGGCGGTGCCGTCGGTGACCCGGTAGCGGAACGTGGCCGAGCCGGCCGCGTCGGCGGCCACGTGCACGGCCAGTCGCTGCCCGTTGTCGGTCAGCGACAGCGAGCCGAAGCCGGGATCCAGTCCGCTGACGCTGGACGGATCGATGCTGAGCACGTCCTCGTTCGGGTCGTGGTCATTGAGCAGGACCGGCAGGCTGGCGAGGCTCCCCGCGCGCACGCCGAACGCATCCGGCTCGGCCACCGGCGGCTTCGGGTCGATCACCACCTGCGCCCGCTCATCGCTGGGCGCGGTCTCGGGGGCGGTGCGGTCGTCGAGCGACCAGTCCTGGCTGGAGGGCAGCAGCGCGGAGGTGTGGGCGTTCCACACCCAGCCGCTGCGGGTGTCGTTGATGATCAGGCCCGCCCCGGTGCCGGTGAAGACCGGACGCCGCTCGTCGGCGAGCGATTTGTCGGCGTAGTCCAGGTCGCTCTGGCCGGCATCCGAGTTCCAGGCCGTGCCACCATCGGCACCGAGCCAGGCCGCGAAGACGACGCCGTCGTCGACGACGGGGCGCGCCGGGGTGCCCAGATCGCGGGTCGAGCCCCCGACCACGCGCTCGGGGGCCGATCCGTCGGCGGGCAGCCGCACCAGCCCGGTGTCGTCGGCGAGCCAGGCCGCATCGCCGGTGGCCTGCGCGCGACCATAGGCGACATCGCCGACGAGCGTGATCTTGTGCGTGGCCGTGTCGCCGCGGCGCCATACCGTGCCGCTGTCCGGCGCGATCAGGAACCAGGTGCCGTCCACCGCGGTCAGGCCGACCGCGGCATCCGCCGCCGGCCCGTCCACCGGATCGCGGCCGAGCACGGCGCCGTCCGTGATGCGGTAGCGCACCACCATCCGCGCGGCCTTCGAATACGCGAACACCACGCCCGCGCCGTCCACGGCGATCGCCCGGGCGCTGAACGGCGTCTCTCCCTGCGCCGCCTGGTCGCCGTCCGGGGTCTTCGCCGGGTTGGGGTCGACGAGCACGGCGTCACCGCCGGACAGGGTGCCGGCGTAGACCGCACCGGCATCGGTCCGGTAGGCGACGAAGTCCCCCGACACCGCCGCTTCGACGGTGCCGGCCGGGGTGGAGGGGGACTCGCGCAGCGTCGCGTCGTCGAGGTCGGCCGGCAGCGCCGCGTCGATCCGGGTGAGCTTGCCGTACGACTCGGAGAACAGGAACGCGTCCTGGCCGGTCTGCGCGACCGCTGACGGGTTGGAGACGCTGCGCACGGTGTCCAGCTCGCCGATGGCGGTGTTCACCCGCGCGTACCGGCGCCCGTCGCCAGTCTGCAGCGCCCAGACCGAGCTGTTCTCGGGTGGCGTGGAGCGGGCGTCCAGCCCCGGCCACACGATGCTGATCGTGACGATGGACGCCGCCACCGCGGCGACGGCGACGATCGTCGCGATCAGCGAGCGGCGGCGCACCTCAGCCCCCGGTCCCGGCCAGCACGGCCCAGATCACGAGGACGGCGGCGGCGCCGGCGATGGCGGCCACGAGGATCCACGGCCAGACCCGTCGCCGGACCGAGGTCGTCGGGGCGGAGATGTCCGCGTCCTCGTCCCGGGCGCGCGAGATCAGCGGCGGCGGCTCGGTCGTGCGACGACGCGAGTCGTGCGGCACCGACGAGATCGCGGGCCCGCGGGCCGCGGCATCCGCGAAGTCGACCGTCTGATCGCCGGGCACCCATTCGTCCTCGGCCACCTCGAGCGGCGTCGGCGGGAAGCCCATGCCGTGCTGCGCGTCGCGCAGCGCCTGCGCGAACGCGAGTGCGCTCGGATAGCGGTCCTGCGGCTCGCGCGCCATCGCCACGGCCAGGACGTTCTGCACCCCGGCGGGCACGTCGGGCCGCGACATCCGCGGGAAGTCCGCCCGCAGGATGCGGCGGCGCAGGTGCTCGCGGGTGTTCTGGCCCGGCTCGGGCCGCTCGAACGGACTGTAGCCGGCCAGCAGCGAGTAGACGGTCGCGCCCAGGCCCCAGACCTCGCTGGCGACCGTGCCGGCCGTCTGCTCGGCCACGACCTCGGGTGCGCTCCAGGGCACGCTCATGGCGAGGACCTCCTCGCCGCCGGGGGCGAGCGAGGACGAGATGCCGAAGTCGGCCAGCACCGGGGTGCCGAAGGTGGTGATGAGGATGTTGCTGGGCTTGACGTCGCGGTGCACCAGGCCCGCACGGTGCGCCGACTCCAGGGCGCTGGCCATCTTCACGCCGATGGTGAGGGCCTCATCGACCGGCATGCGCTCCTGGCGGTAGCGCTTGGCCAGCGAACCCGGGCAGTACTCCATCACGATGTACGGGCGGCCGTCGGCCGAGATGCCGGCCTGATAGACCGTGACGATCGACGGGTGCGCAGACAGGTGGGCGAGCACGTCGGCCTCGGCGTTGAACATGCGCAGCATGTCGGTGTCGTGCACGCCGGCCGGCAGCACCTTGACCGCGACCTGGCGCCGGGGCATGTCTTGGGCGTACAGGAACACGTCGGCGAATCCGCCCGAACCGAGCGGACGCACATAGGCCAGGCCGGGAAGCACGGGCGGCGTCGAAGGCAGGCGCTTCGGCATCCCGGACCCCCATCCGCTGCTTCTTCGCGCTCTGAGTCGACAGGCCATCCCGCGCAGCGCGCAGACAGCGGTCAGGCCTGGTAATGGTAGCAAATCGCGGACCGGCGTCGTGCCGCGGCCCACCCGCTGGCTCCGCCGGCTCGCCGCCGGCGCGGATTGCCCTTGGTCGCACGAAATGCTTCTGGCTGCGCGACATCCCCGCGCTGCGCGACATCCCCGCGGTCGTTGAAATCGTACGATCTGGCCGAGTGCACATCAATTTTGGCCAGGTTTCATGTGCAGCCGGCCACATCGTACGATTTCGAGGGGAAGGGCGGGGTCAGTCTGAGGGGTCGAAGGGCGAATCCAGCGACCGGGTGAGCTCGTCCAGCAGCGCCGCGACCTGCGGCTCGACGTACTCGGTCACGGCGGCCTGGATGCGCAGCCGGTGGCTGAGGAGGATCGAGCAGACCTCGCGGCCGATCATGTTCGCGTATTCGTCGGCCAGGCCGACCTCCTGGCGCAGCGCCGCCTTGGCCTCGTCGCTGAGCGGCGGCAGCGCCGGCACACCGGCATCCGCCTCATCGGCCATCCCCGACAGCGTGAACAGGAACGGCGCCCCGGGCTGCGGCTCAGGATCCAGCGGCATCCCCTCGAACTCCGGATCCAGACCCTCCATCGGGCGATAGCTGCGCGCACGATTGCGCGCGGCCTGCTGATCGAGCTCCCCCTGCAGCATCGGCAGATTCCGGGCGGTGTACTCGGCCACCGACTGGTCGATGATCGCCTTCACCCGCGTGGACAGCCCGTGCTGGACCGCATGCGGCACGTCCGCACCGAGTCCCGCCGCCGACAGCACCGGCGAACCCAGACACCGCCGGCACACGGCGACCCGGCCGCGATGCGTGGCCGGCTCCCAGCGCGGCAGCCACCGCAGCCAGGCGTCGACAGCCTGGCTCACCTGGGTCTCGAGCGATCGCTCCACGCACACCACCGTAACGCGCAGCATCCGCTCATCGGCGTCTTTTCGCCGCGTTCATCAGGGCGATTCGTCGTCTTCCCAGGGCCATCGCGGCCGTCCGCCGCGACTTCGGGCCAACGCGACCCCGCCCCAGCCCGCCACCAGAGCCGCGCCGGCGACGACGAAGATGAAGCCTCCCGTCACCAGCCGTTCGACGACGGATGCCGGGAGCACGACATCGCCGGTCTGCACAGCGCCGGCCACCCACACGGCCGCCAGGTAGACGATCGTGCACGCCGCCGCCGCCCAGACGCCGGCCCAGAAGGAGGGGCGCGGCTGGCGCAGCGCCGCCCACAGCACCAGCGCGAACGCAACGATCGCGGCGACCACTCCCGCCACTCCCGGGAACTGCCTGAAGCCCGGCGCCGAGATCACATCGCGCCCGGTCAGCAGGCTCGTGCCTCCCAGTCCGCCGATCACCAGCGCACCGAACAGAACCGTCGCGAACGCCAGCGCGATCAGCGGCGGAACCCCGCCGCCCGACGGGGTCGGTGCGCGGCCGGGTCCGCCCGGCGCCCCGGACATGACTCAGTCGGCCAGCTGGGGCCCTGCCTCGAGGGTCCGCTCGTACTCGCGGCGCGACTCGATGTTCAACTCGGTCATCCGCTTGCCGCGGGCGGCGATCCACGCCGAGAACCAGATCGTCAGCTCGCGCGCGATCACCAGCGCCGCGATCGCGAGCGGGGCGAACAGCTGATCCTGCACGATCTGGGCACCCTGCTGGGCAGTGATCATCCAGAACTGCGCCTCGAACAGCTGTCCGAGCAGGTGCCCGCCGTACGCGGCGAGGCCGACCAGCAGGCCGAGGATCACCCACACGCCCCAGCGGCCGCGGTTGATGATCGCGCCCAACAGCCAGAACGCGAGGAAGAACACCGCGGTCGGAACCCACAGGCCCCACGTGGTCAGCTCGCCGGACAGCCACGAGCCGACCTTGTCGCCGGTGAGGTCGCCGGTGACCAGGCCGATCGCCAGACCGGCGGCCAGATACAGCACCGCGAAGCAGATCGCGGCGATGATGCCGATGCCGCCGGCCGCAGCGCGGTTGCCGCGTGGCCGCGGCTCTTCCGGCGCCTGCACGAAGATCGGCTGCGGCTGCTGCTGCGGCTGGGGCTGCTGCTGAGTCGGCACGGCGGCCGGTGCGACGTACGCGGGTTCGACCGGGGCAGCGGATGCCTCGTCCACCGCGGTCGTGGAAGGTTCGGCATTGTCCCCGCCCGCGGGCCGGTCGGCTGCCGCGGCACGGTCGGCTGCCGCAGCACGGTCGGCTGCCGCAGCACGGTCGGCTGCCGCGGCGTCGGCAGCGTCGGCGCGGGTGTCTCCCGCGGCGTGGGCATCGTTCAACTCAGGGGTGGCGAATGCGGACTCGTCGGCGTCGGCGGCTGCAGCATCCGCTTCCGGCGCCGCGGGCTGCCGCGCTGCGGCCTCGTCGGCAGACGCATTCTGCTCCTCGATCGTCGGGTTGCGGCGTGCCGCCTCGGCCTCTGCCAGCCCTTCGTGCGCCTGGCCCACCACATCGGCGACGGGCGTCGGCTCCTCGACGGGCTCGCCCATGGGCTCCCGGGGATCACTCATCGCAGGACTCCTCACATGGGGACGGTCCCCTGTCTACGAGGCTACCGTCGCCCACCACGCGCGTCCCGGAACCGTGTCGCCGTGTCTGAAATGCGGTCGGGCCCGGCGGTCGGACGCGGTGCGGGTCGCTCGCGCTGTCAAAATCAGCATCCGCGCCCATAAAGAACGAGCGCGGAATCGGAAAACGGTAGCGCGAGCAGTCCCGGGGCCCGAGACGCGCAGAAGCGCGAGCCGAAGCGAGGGACCACCGCCGGTCGCCAGAGTGCCAGCACGTCCGGGCGCGCTCGAGTCGAGCGCGAACTGGCGCCAACCGCTCGCGCTGTCGAAATCAGCATCCGCGCCCATAAAGAACGGGCGCGGAAGCGGAAAACGGTAGCGCGAGCAGTCCCGGGGCCCGAGACGCGCAGAAGCGCGAGCCGAAGCGAGGGACCACCGCCAGTCGCCAGAGTGCCAGCACGACCGGGCGCGCTCGAGTCGAGCGCGAACTGGCGCTAGGCACTCGCGCTGTCGAAATCAGCATCCGCGCCCATAAGCAGCGAGCGCGGAAGCGGAAAACGGTAGCGCGAGCCGGATGCCACGACCCGGCGCGTCAGGCGGCGCGGCCGGTTGCGGCCAGCACCGTGTGCACGAGAGTGCGCACCCCGACCGCGATCGCACGTTCGTCGGCCCGGAACCGAGGCGAGTGCAGATCGACCTGCGGCGCCAGCCCGTCCCACACGCCCAGCCGGGCCAGCGCCCCGGGCGCGTGCTCGAGCAGCACGGCGAAGTCCTCCGCCCCGGCAGACTGCTCGGCCTCGCCGAGGGCCTCTCGGCCCAGCCCGGTCTCGACGGCCCGGCGCACCAGCGCCACCGACGCGGCGTCGTTGACCACCGGCGGGACGCCGCGGATGTACGTGAGCCGGTACTCCGCCCCGCTCGGCGCGAGCAGCTGGGCGATCAGCTCGGTGACCACGGGCTCGGCGTGCTCCCACGCGGCCCGGTCGAGGATGCGCAGGGTTCCCCGCAGCGACCCCTGGCGCGGGATGACGTTCGACGCCTGGCCCGCGCTGATCGCGCCCCACACCAGCAGCGCACCCGCGCGCGGATCGAGTCGCCGGTTCACCAGCAGCGGCAGCCGCGAGGCGACCGCCGACAGCGCCCCCACCACGTCGACGGTGAGGTGCGGCCTCGAGGTGTGGCCGCCGGGACCCTCCACCTCGAGCTCGATCATGTCGCAGGCCGAGGTGATCGGCCCCACCCTCAGGGCCACCTGCCCCACCGGGATCCGCGGGTCGCAGTGCAGCGCGAACAGACGGTCGACGCCGCGCAGGGCGCCGGCGGCCACCAGCTGGTGCGAGCCGCCCGGCATGACCTCTTCGGCAGGCTGGAACAGCAGCCGCACGCTTCCGGCCAGATCGGGCGCCGACCGCAGCGCCAGCGCCGCGCCCAGCAGCACGGTCGTATGCAGGTCGTGCCCGCACGCGTGCGCGACCCCGGGCACGGTGGAGGCGAACGGCAGGCCGCTGCCCTCGATCAGCGGCAGGGCGTCGATGTCCGCGCGCAGGCCGATCACCGGATGGGATGCCGCGGCCCGGCCGGCGATCTCGGCGACCACGCCCGTCCCGCCGGGCAGCACCTGGGCCGGGATGTCGGCCGCCGTCAGGGTGTCGTGGATCAGGGCGGTCGTGGCCGTCTCGTGCCGGGACAGCTCGGGGTGGGCGTGGATCCGCCGACGCAGACCGACCAGCGCGGGCAGGTGCTCGGCGAGCGCGGCATCCAGCCACGCCGGGCCGCGGCCGGCGCCGGGGTCGACCGCCGCGGCCTGCGCGCGGTCCGCGGCCGCGGCATCCTGCCCCGCTCCGGCCATCGTCCGCCTGCCGCCCACCTGCGCGCGGTCCGCGGCCGCGGCATCCTGCCCCGCTCCGCGCATCACCCGCCTGCCGCCCACCTGCGCGCGGTCTGCGGCCGCGGCATCCTCGCCTGGTCCGTGCATCATCCGCCTCCCGCCGCGCTGGCCCATCGGCACCAGCGTAGGCGGCGTCGCGCGACCGAGCACGTGCCTGCCGGCGGCGGATGTGCTTAGCTCGCACCAGACGCACCGGCCCACAGTGGACCGGGCATCAGGAAGTCGCCATGGGTGATGACGTCGGCAGCACCGTGTTCACGCGCGAGCAGCGCAAGCAGTACCGGGCGAAGGTGCAGCGCTGCCTGGACGTGTTCGAGCGGATGCTGCGCGACCACGCGTTCGAGTTCGACCGGCCGCTGACCGGCCTGGAAATCGAGCTGAACCTCGTCGACGCCGACTGGCAGCCGGCGATGGCCAACGCCGAGGTGCTGGAATCGATCGCCGATCCGGCGTTCCAGACCGAGCTGGGCCGGTACAACATCGAGCTGAACGTCTCGCCCCGCCCCCTGCCGGGGGCGGCGGCGCTCGAGCTGGAGGGGCTGCTGCGCTCCTCGATGAACCACGCCGAGGAGAAGGCGCGAGAGGCGGGGGCCGGCATCGTGATGATCGGCATCCTCCCCACCCTGCGGCCGGAGCATCTGGAGGGCGAGTGGATGAGCGCGAACGCGCGCTACGCCGCCCTGGACGAGGCCGTGTTCTCGGCGCGCCGCGAAGACCTCGAGCTGGACATCGCCGGCACCGAGTCGCTGCGCATCTTCTCGCCGTCGATCGCCCCGGAGTCGGCCTGCACCTCGGTGCAGCTGCACGTGCAGGTCTCGCCCGCCGAGTTCGCCGCGAACTGGAACGCCGCCCAGCTGCTGGCCGGCCCCCAGCTCGCCCTGGGGGCGAACTCGCCGTTCCTGTTCGGCAGGCAGCTGTGGGCCGAGACGCGCACCGAGCTGTTCCTGCAGGCCACCGACACCCGCTCGCCCGAGCTGCGCAACCAGGGCGTGCGGCCGCCGGTGTTCTTCGGCGAGCGGTGGATCACGTCGATCTTCGACCTGTTCGAGGAGAACGTCCGCTACTTCCCCGCCCTGCTGCCCGAGACCAGCGACGAGGACCCCGAGGCCGAGCTCGCCGCCGGCCGCGCACCGAAGCTGCAGGAGCTGCGGCTGCACAACGGCACGGTCTACCGCTGGAACCGGCCGGTGTACGACGTCGTGGACGGACGCCCGCATCTGCGGGTCGAGAACCGGGTGCTCCCGGCCGGTCCGACCGTGGTCGACGTGCTCGCGAATGCGGCGTTCTACTACGGGGCGCTGCGGATGCTGGCGGCCGAAGAGCGTCCGGTGTGGACCAAGATGAGCTTCGATGCGGCGCAGTCGAACTTCACCGAGGGCGCCCGCCGGGGCGTCGACGCCACCCTCTACTGGCCGGGACTGGGCGAGGTGCCCTGGGACGAGCTGATCCTGCGGCGCCTGCTCCCCCTCGCGGACGAGGGCCTGTCGCTGTGGGGAGTGTCGGCCGCCGTGCGGGATCGCTACCTGACGATCGTCGAGGAGCGGTGCAAGCGCCGGGTCAACGGCGCCTCGTGGCAGGTCGCCGCGGTCCGCGCGCTCGAGGATCGGGGCATGGATCGCGATCGCGCCCTCACCGAGATGCTCGCGCTGTACGCCGAGGGCATGCACGCGAACGAGCCGGTGCACACCTGGGACCTCCCGTAACCGACGTTTACGGCCAGAGCCGACGCACCAGCTCGTCGGTGTAGCCGGAGGGATGCCACGCCTGCTCGGTCGTGGACAGCCACATCCCGTCGCGGACCACGTTCTCTTCGGTCGTGCGGCCACTGGTCCGAGCGCAGCGGATGCCGCCGCCGGCATCCGTGCAGTGGAAGCCCTGACTCGCGAACCCCGGGCGGGCGACCGCGGCGGCCGCGGCATCCACCTTCGCGAGCGTCGTTGTCACCGTGCCGCCGTCCCGGTCGCGCCACGCGCAGGTCATCAGCACCTCAGGGGTGAGCGCGTCGCGCACCCCGGTCGCAGTGGTGGCCGGCGGGTCCTGCGACTGGTCGAGGACGACGTGCGGCTGCCAGCTGAGCTGGACCCACAGCTTGTCCGGATACAGCGATCGGCAGTCGTCGGTGATGGCCGTGCCGATGCTCTCGATCGGCCGCGCCGTCGCCGGGGACGAAGAGGCCTGCTCGGCCGCCGTGGCGGAGCGCAGCAGGTCTCCGGCGAACTGCACGGCCGCCGGGATCCCGGGCGCGGCCAGCCACGCCAGCCCGGCCACCACGCCGGCGCACAGCAGACCCGCCGGCCAGGCGATCCACGCCTTTCGTCCCCCGATCATGCCCTTCCTCCCCTGCCCTCCACGGTAAGCGGCGGCGGGGGCATCCGTCCCGCGACCCGCGGAGGGAGGGTGCGAGCCTGTGCACGGCAAAGCGAAAGGCCCCGGCGGATGCCGGAGCCTTTCGCGATGCCGGGGTCGAGCCCGACCGCGGTGCGGCCGGGCTCGTCCCGGGTCAGTTGTACTGGCCGGGCGTGAAGTCGTCCGTCGAGAAGCTGTCGAAGTCGACGTAGCTCAGGTCGGTGTCGCTGTACGCGCCGTCCGAGGCGAAGATGCGGTTGGGGTACCGCTCGCTCTTGGCCTCTTCGGTGGCCTCCACCACGACGTTCCGGTACTTGGACAGTCCGGTGCCGGCGGGGATCAGCTTTCCGATGATCACGTTCTCCTTCAGGCCCACGAGCGGGTCGCTCTTGCCCTCCATCGCGGCCTGGGTCAGCACGCGCGTCGTCTCCTGGAACGACGCGGCCGACAGCCACGACTCGGTCGCAAGCGACGCCTTCGTGATGCCCATGAGCTCGGGACGACCCGAGGCCGGGCGCTTGCCCTCGGCCACGGCACCGCGGTTCATGTCGATGAACCGACGCGAGTCCACCAGCTCACCGGGCAGCAGCTTCGTGTCGCCGTGGTCGACCACGGTGACCTTCCGCAGCATCTGGCGCACGATGACCTCGATGTGCTTGTCGTGGATCGGCACACCCTGCGAGCGGTAGACCCCCTGGACGCCGTCCACGAGGTACTTCTGCACGGTGCGCGCACCCTGGACGCGCATGATCTCCTTCGGGTCCAGCGTGCCCACGAGCAGCGGCTGGCCGACCGAGACGTGCTGCCCGTCCTCGACCAGCAGCGTCGCGCGCCGCAGGACCGGGTAGACGTGCGGCTCGTCGCCGTTGTCGGGGGTCAGGATGACCTTGCGGCTCTTCTCGGTCTCGTCGATCGTGATGCGTCCATCGGACTCCGCGATCGGCGAGGCACCCTTCGGGGTGCGCGCCTCGAACAGCTCCTGCACACGCGGCAGACCCTGCGTGATGTCCTCCGCCGACGCGGAACCGCCGGTGTGGAACGTGCGCATGGTCAGCTGGGTGCCGGGCTCGCCGATCGACTGGGCCGCGATGATGCCCACGGCCTCGCCGATGTCGACCATCTTGCCGGTGGCCAGCGAGCGGCCGTAGCAGCGGGCGCAGACGCCGACTGCCGAGTCGCAGGTCAGGACCGACCGCACCTTGATGGTCTGCACACCCGCCTCGACCAGACGGTTGATCAGCACGTCGCCGACATCCTGTCCGGCCTCGGCGAGCACCTCGCCGCCGTCGGTGACCACGTCGGTGGCCAGCGTCCGGGCGAACACCGAGTTCTCCACGTTGCTGTCACGCACCAGGGTGCCGTCGGCGCCGGGCGCGGCGATCGTGAACTCCAGGCCCTTGTTCGTGCCGCAGTCGTCCTCGCGGATGATGACATCCTGCGAGACGTCGACCAGACGCCGGGTGAGGTACCCGGAGTCGGCCGTGCGCAGCGCGGTGTCGGCCAGGCCCTTGCGGGCACCGTGCGAGGCGATGAAGTACTCCGCCACGCTCAGCCCCTCGCGGTACGAGGAGATGATCGGGCGCGGGATGATCTCGCCCTTCGGGTTGTTCACGAGGCCTCGCATACCGGCGATGTTCCGGATCTGCAGCCAGTTTCCGCGGGCGCCGGAGGACACCATGCGGTTGATGGTGTTGTCCTCGGGGAAGTTGTCCCGCATCGCCTTCTGGATCTCGTCGGTCGCCTCGGTCCAGATCTTGATGAGCTCCTGCCGACGCTCGGCGTCGGTGGTCAGACCCTTCTCGTACTGGCCCTGGACCTTCGCGGCCTGCTTCTCGTACTGCCCGACGATCTCGGCCTTGTTCGGCGGGGTGATCACGTCGGAGAGGGCGACGGTCACGCCCGAACGGGTGGCCCAGTAGAAGCCGGCGTCCTTGATCGCATCCAGCGCGGCGGCGACGGTGACCTTGGGGTACTCCTCCGCCAGCTTGTTCACGATCTGGCTCAGCTTGCCCTTGTCGGCCTGGCCGCGCACGAACGGGAAGCCCTTCGGCAGGGTGTCGTTGAAGATCACCTGGCCGAGCGAGGCATCCACCAGCCCGTAGCGCTCGTAGTTCTCGGGCGCCTCACCCTCGAGGAAGGTGAGCTCCGGGATGCGGATGCGCGCCTTCGCCTGCAGGTCGAGCGTGCCCTCGTCGCGGGCCATGATCGCCTCGGCGACCGACCCGAACACGCGGCCCTCGCCGCTCGCGCCCGCCTTGACCGTGGTCAGGTGGTGCAGGCCGATGATCATGTCCTGCGAAGGCAGGGTGACCGGACGGCCGTCCGAGGGCTTGAGGATGTTGTTCGAGGCCAGCATCAGGATGCGGGCCTCGGCCTGCGCCTCGACCGACAGCGGCAGGTGCACGGCCATCTGGTCGCCGTCGAAGTCGGCGTTGAAGGCGGCGCACACCAGCGGGTGCAGCTGGATGGCCTTGCCCTCGACCAGCTGCGGCTCGAACGCCTGGATGCCCAGACGGTGCAGCGTGGGCGCACGGTTCAGCAGCACCGGACGCTCGCGGATGATCTCCTCGAGCACGTCCCACACCTCGGGACGGGTGCGCTCGACCGCGCGCTTGGCGGCCTTGATGTTCTGCGAGTGACCGAGGTCGATCAGACGCTTGATCACGAACGGCTTGAACAGCTCGAGCGCCATCTGCTTGGGCAGACCGCACTGGTGCAGCTTCAGCGTCGGACCGACGATGATCACCGAACGGCCCGAGTAGTCCACGCGCTTGCCGAGCAGGTTCTGGCGGAACCGGCCCTGCTTGCCCTTGAGCATGTCGGACAGCGACTTCAGCGCCCGGTTGCCGGTGCCGGTCACGGGGCGGCCACGACGGCCGTTGTCGAACAGCGCGTCGACGGCCTCCTGCAGCATCCGCTTCTCGTTGTTCACGATGATCTCGGGGGCACCGAGGTCGATCAGGCGACGGAGGCGGTTGTTGCGGTTGATCACGCGACGGTACAGGTCGTTCAGATCGGATGTCGCGAACCGGCCGCCGTCCAGCTGCACCATCGGGCGCAGCTCGGGCGGGATCACCGGGACGACGTCCAGCACCATCGATGCCGGGCTCATGCCGGTGGACAGGAACGAGTTGACGACCTTCAGTCGCTTGATCGCGCGGATCTTGCGCTGGCCCTTGCCCTCGGCGATCTGCAGGTGCAGATTCTCGGACTCGGCGGCCAGGTCGAACGCCTGCAGGCGGCGCTGGATCGACTCCGCGCCCATGTAGGCCTCGAAGTACTGGCCGAAGCGGTCCTGCAGCTCGTGGAACACGTCGTCCTCGGGCTTGAGGGCGCCGACCTCGAGGGTGCGGAAGTCCTCCCAGACGCGCTCGAGCTTGGCGATCTGCTCGTCCGCGTTCTTGCGGATCGAGGTCATCTCCTTCTCGGCGGCGTCCTTGGTCTTCTTCTTCTGGTCGGCCTTGGCGCCCTCTTCCTCCAGGGCGGCGAGGTCCTCTTCCAGCTTCTGCATGCGCGTGGCGATGCGGGCGTCGCGGCGGTCCGCGATCGTCTTCATCTCCAGCCGGAGGTTGTTCTCGTGCGTGGGCAGGTCGCGGTGGCGCGCATCCTCGTCCACCGAGATGACCATGTACGCGGCGAAGTAGATGACCTTCTCGAGGTCCTTCGGGGCCATGTCCAGCAGGTAGCCGAGCCGCGAGGGGACGCCCTTGAAGTACCAGATGTGGGTGACAGGGGCGGCCAGCTCGATGTGCCCCATCCGCTCACGACGGACGGAGCTCTTGGTGACCTCCACGCCGCAGCGCTCGCAGACGATGCCCTTGAAGCGGACCCGCTTGTACTTGCCGCACGCGCACTCCCAGTCGCGGGAGGGCCCGAAGATCTGCTCGCCGAACAGACCGTCCTTCTCGGGCTTCAGTGTGCGGTAGTTGATGGTCTCGGGCTTCTTGACCTCGCCATAGGACCAACGACGGATGTCGTCGGCAGTGGCCAGACCGATACGAAGCTCATCGAAAGTTGTTGCGTCGAGCACTGGTTCTCCTGTGTGCCTTGTGAAAGCTTGAGTGTGGGCCTGGTCGGATCAGATCTCGTCGATGGACGAGGACTCGAACCGGCTGGAGATGTTGATGCCGAGCTCCTCCGCAGCGCGGAAGGCCTCGTCATCCGTGTCACGCAGGTTGACCGCCGTGCCGTCGGCCGAGAGGACCTCGACGTTCAGGCAGAGCGACTGCATCTCCTTCATCAGCACCTTGAACGATTCGGGCGTGCCCGGCTCGGGGATGTTCTCGCCCTTGACGATGGCCTCGTACACCTTGACGCGGCCGAGGATGTCGTCGGACTTGACCGTCAGCAGCTCCTGCAGCGCGTATGCGGCGCCGTAGGCCTCGAGCGCCCACACCTCCATCTCGCCGAAGCGCTGGCCGCCGAACTGCGCCTTGCCGCCCAGCGGCTGCTGGGTGATCATCGAGTACGGACCGGTCGAGCGGGCGTGGATCTTGTCGTCCACCAGGTGGTGCAGCTTCAGGATGTACATGTAGCCGACCGAGATGGGAGCCGGGAACGGCTCTCCGCTGCGGCCGTCGTACAGCATCGTCTTGCCCGTGGAGTCGATCAGCCGGTCGCCGTCGCGCGTCGGCAGCGTCGAGTCGAGAAGCCCTGCGACCTCGTCCTCGCGCGCACCGTCGAACACGGGGGTGGCGACCTTCGTGCCCGGGGCGGCCTCGCGGGCCTGGTCGGACAGCTCGGTGGCCCAGTCGGGGTTGCCCTCGACCTTCCAGCCGGTCTTGGCGATCCAGCCGAGGTGGGTCTCCAGCACCTGGCCGAAGTTCATCCGGCCGGGGATGCCGAGCGGGTTCAGGATGACGTCCACCGGGGTGCCGTCGGCGAGGAACGGCATGTCCTCGACCGGCAGGATGCGGGAGATGACGCCCTTGTTGCCGTGGCGGCCGGCCAGCTTGTCGCCGGCGGTGATCTTGCGCTTCTGGGCGATGTAGACCACGACACGACGGTTCACGCCGTTGCCGAGCTCGTCGTCGCCCTCTTCGGCGTTGAACTCCTTGACCGCGATGATCGTGCCCTCTTCACCGTGCGGCACCTTCAGCGACGTGTCGCGGACCTCGCGGCTCTTCTCGTTGAAGATCGCGCGCAGCAGTCGCTCCTCGGCCGACAGCTCGGTCTCGCCCTTGGGCGTGACCTTGCCGACCAGGATGTCGCCGGGGCGCACCTCGGCGCCGATGCGCACGATGCCGCGCTCGTCCAGGTCCTTCAGCAGGTCCGGGCTCACGTTGGGCAGGTCGCGGGTGATCTCCTCCTTGCCGAGCTTGGTGTCGCGGGCGTCCACCTCGTACTCCTCGATGTGGATCGAGGAGAGGGTGTCGTCCTTCACCAGGTTCTGGCTGAGGATGATCGCGTCCTCGTAGTTGTAGCCCTCCCACGTCATGAACGCGACCAGCAGGTTCTTGCCCAGCGCCAGCTCGCCGTTCTCGGTGGCGGGACCGTCGGCGATGACCTCGCCGACCTCGATCCGGTCGCCGGCCGAGACCACGACGCGCTGGTTGTAGCAGGTGCCCTGGTTGGAGCGGTCGAACTTGCGCAGGTAGTACTCCTGGGTGCCGCCGGCATCCAGCTGCACGGTGACCTTGTCGGCCGAGACCTCGTTGACCACACCGGCGTTCTCGGCGGTGATCACGTCACCGGCGTCGATCGCGGTGTAGCCCTCCATGCCGGTGCCGACCACGGGCGACTCGCTGCGCAGCAGCGGGACGGCCTGACGCTGCATGTTCGCGCCCATCAGGGCCCGGTTCGCGTCGTCGTGCTCGAGGAACGGGATGAGGGATGTCGCCACCGACACCATCTGTCGGGGCGAGACATCCATGTAGCCGATGTCCTCGACGTGGAACAGGTCGACCTCGCCGCCCTGACCGCGACGGGCAAGCACCCGCTCCTCGACGAACGTGCCGTCCGCCTTCAGCTCGGCGCCGGCCTGGGCCACGATGTAGTCGTTCTCCTCGCTCGCGGTGAGGTAGTCGATCTGCTCGGTGACCTTGCCGCCCAGCACGCGGCGGTACGGGGTCTCGATGAACCCGAACGCGTTGATGCGGGCGAACGAGGCGAGCGAGCCGATCAGGCCGATGTTCGGGCCTTCCGGCGTCTCGATCGGGCACATCCGGCCGTAGTGCGACGGGTGGACGTCGCGGACCTCGACGCCGGCGCGCTCACGCGACAGACCGCCGGGGCCCAGCGCCGACAGGCGGCGTTTGTGGGTCAGTCCCGCGAGCGGGTTGTTCTGGTCCATGAACTGCGACAGCTGCGAGGTGCCGAAGAACTCCTTGATCGCCGCGACGACGGGGCGCACGTTGATCAGGGTCTGCGGGGTGATCGCCTCGATGTCCTGCGTGGTCATGCGCTCGCGGACGACGCGCTCCATGCGGGACAGTCCGGTGCGGACCTGGTTCTGGATCAGCTCGCCGACCGCGCGGATGCGGCGGTTGCCGAAGTTGTCGATGTCGTCGATGTCCAGGCGGATCTCGACGTCCTTGCCGCCTCGACGGCCCTCGAACGTGACATCGCCGCGGTGCAGGCGGACGAGGTACTTGATCGTGGCGACGATGTCCTGCACGGACAGCACCGACTCGGACAGCGGCGACTCGACACCCAGCTTCTGGTTGATCTTGAAGCGGCCGACCTTGGCCAGGTCGTAGCGCTTCGGGTTGAAGTAGAAGTTGTCCAGCAGGGCGCGAGCGGCCTCGGCGGCCACCTGCTCGCCCGGACGGAGCTTGCGGTAGATGTCGCGGAGCGCGTCCTCCTTGGTGAGGATCGTGTCCTTGGACAGCGTGTCCTCGATCGACTCGAAGCCCGCGAACTCGTTCAGGATGTCTTCGCTGGTCAGCCCCAGGGCCTTCAGGAACACGGTGACGGACTGCTTGCGCTTGCGGTCGATGCGCACGCCGACCTGGTCGCGCTTGTCGACCTCGAACTCGAGCCAGGCGCCGCGGCTGGGGATGATCCGCGCCGAGACGATGTCCTTGTCGCTGGTCTTGTCCGGCGTCCGGTCGAAGTAGACGCCCGGGGAGCGCACGAGCTGCGAGACGACGACGCGCTCGGTGCCGTTGATGATGAACGTGCCCTTGCCGGTCTGCAGCGGGAAGTCGCCCATGAAGACCGTCTGGGTCTTGATCTCACCGGTCTGGTGGTTCATGAACTCGGCCTCGACGTACAGCGGGGCGGCGTAGGTCTTGCCGCGCTCCTTGCACTCCTCGATCGAGTACTTCTCCGGCTCCAGGTACGGGTTCGTGAAGCTCAGCTGCATCGTCTCGCTGAGGTCCTCGATCGGCGAGATCTCCTCGAAGATCTCCTCCAGACCGCTGTGCTCGGGGACATCGCTGCGGCCGGCGGCCTGCGCCTCGGCGACGCGCGCCTTCCACGCGTCGTTGCCGATGAGCCAGTCGAACGACTCCGTCTGCAGCGCGAGCAGATCGGGGACGGTCAGCGTGTCTGAGATCTTGGCGAACGAGAGGCGGGATGCTCCGCGGCCGTTCTTGGGGGTGGTGGTGGATGCGTTGGGCGCAGCAGCCAAGGGGATAACCTCCATGGGCCCGGGGCGGGCTTCGGTTCCTTGTCGACAGATGGCGTGCTCGGATCCCCGAACCCCGAGCGCCTCACGTCGCCGCCCATCGGATGCCAGGTCCATCGGGAACAGCGGGGGCACACGGGCACGGCCGACCACCATATGAAGGCAGGGGGAACCAGAGCGCAACTACCAACTATAGGCCGCCGGGGCCTTCATGTCCAGTCGGATTCTTGACGAGTGTCCGATCCTGCGGTATAACCCGCCGATTCCGCTCAGACGGCGGGCGGCGCGTGCCGGAATCGGATGCGGGTGCCCGGCCGTGCCTGCGCGATCAGGTCGAGCGCGGCATCCGTCACGACCGCGATCACCGGGTAGCCGCCCGTGACCGGACCGTCGGCCAGCAGGATGGTCGGCCGGCCGTCCGGCGGCACCTGGATCGCCCCCGGCAGCATCCCCTCGCTGGGCAGCTCGTCGGTGCGGGCGCGCTCCAGCGCCGGGCCGTCCAGCCGCAGCCCGACCCGGTCGGCCTGCGCCGAGACGGTCCACACGGCGTCGAACAGCGCGGTCCGGGCGGAGGCGGTGAACCAGTCCCCGCGCGGGCCGGGGGCCAGCCGGATCTCGAGGTCCTCGTCATCCGGCGCACCCCACGGCATCACCTCGGCCGGAGGGATCGGCACAGCCGCGGCATCCGCCGTGGCCAGCACATCGTCGGCGGCGAGCGGGGACGGCCCGATCCCGGCCAGGATGTCGGTGGCCCGCGAGGTGGCCACGAGGGGCGCCCGGATGCCGCCGCGGACGGCGAGGTAGGCGCGGGCGCCGTGGGCGAACCAGTCCAGGTGCAGCTCGGCGCCGGCCGGCCAGGCGTACGACTCGTACGGATCGAGCTCGTGCCCGTCCAGATGGACCGGGCCCCACGCACCGGCCACGGCGAACCACAGGTCGCGCTGCGCGACGGCGCGCCAGCCGCCCATCGTGATCTCGATCCCGGCCGCGTCCTCGGGGTTGCCGACCAGCCGGTTCGCGGTGCGCAGGGCGCCGCGGTCGAGCGCGCCCGAGCGGGCGATGCCCTGCGCGGCATGGCCGGGACGGCCGAGGTCCTGCACGGTCGCCAGCAGCCCCGGGTCGACGACCCGCAGCGCGGCTTCTGGCGCGTCCTCCAGTCCGGGCGCGTCCTCCGGTCCGGGCGCGTCCTCCGGGTCGGGCGCGTCCGCCGGTCCGGGGGCGCCGCGCGGCGTGCGTGGCGTGCGGAACTCCGGAGATTCCGCCGCGGATGGCCCAGAATCGGCCCGAACGGCCCCGGAGGACGCCGGATCTCCGGAGTTCTGCACACGCGCGGCGGCCGCCTCGACGAACCGGACGCGGTTCCCCGGCGCGAGCAGGGCCGGATCGGCGGCATCCGGGTCGAACAGCGGCGCACCGGTGGTGCCGATGAGGCGCCACCCGCCGGGTGTCGCGCGCGGGTAGGCGCCGCAGAATGCGCCGGCCAGCCCGACCGCGCCGGCCGGGACGCGGGTGCGCGGGGCGCTCCGTCGCGGCACGTCGAACGGCCAGTCCTCGCTGACCAGGTACCCGAATCCGGGGGCGAACCCGGTGAAGGCGACGGTCCAGTCCGCCTCGAGGTGCCGGCGCACGAGCGCCTCCGGGCTCAGCCCGAGCAGCGCGGCGGTTTCGGCCAGGTCCGGGCCGTCGTAGGCGATCGGCAGCTCCACCGTGCGCGGCACGGGTGCCGCTGCCGCCGATTCGGGCGCCTCCGCAGTGCGCTCGATCCAGGTCCGCGCCGCCGACAGCGCCAGCACCTGCGGGTCGACCTGCACGAGCACCGTCCGCGCGGCCGGCACGACGTCGACGACCCCGGCCGGGCGGGATGCCGCCAGCCGGGCGCTGAGGGCGAGCACCTCGCGCAGGGCGTGCGACGGGTCCGCGGCATCCGCTTCGATCAGCACCGCGAGATCACCGAACGGAAGGATGCGCATCGGGGTCACCTCACCAGGGCGCGCGCACGGCGATGCCGGCGGCGTCCAGCGCCGCCCGCACCGCACGCGCCAGCTCGACGGATTCGGGGGTGTCGCCGTGCAGGCAGAAGGATGCCGCGTCGACTTCGACCACGGTCCCGTCGGTCGCCTCGACCTCGCCGGAGCGGGCCAGCCGCACCGCGCGCGCGGCCGCCGCGGCCGGATCGTGCACCAGATCGCCCGGCTCGCCGCGCGGCACGAGCGAGCCGTCGGGCAGATAGCCGCGGTCCAGGAACGCCTCGCGGAAGAACGGCAGGCCGATCGCGGTCGCCGCCTCGGCGAGCGCGTCGCCCAGCCCGAGGATCGGGATGCCGCGGCCGACCCGCTCGCTGAGCTCGGCGACCGCCTGCACGACCGCCCCGGCCTGCTCGGGGTCCGCGCCGGCGGCGTGGTAGAGCGCGCCGTGCGGCTTGACGTACCGGATGTCGGCGCCGGCGTCCGAGAGGGACGACAGCTGCTCGGCCAGCACCGCATGCAGCTCGAACTGCCCGATCCGCATCGGCGAGCGGCCGAAGCCGGCCCGATCCGGGTAGGACGGATGCGCGCCGATCGCCACACCGGTGCGGTCGGCGCGCTCGACGGCGGCGTGCATGGATGCGGCATCCCCCGCGTGCCCCCCGCATGCGATGCTGGCACTGGAGACGAGGGCGAACATCGCCTCGTCGTCGGCCGTGGGCGCCCCGTCCACGGTCTCGCCGAGGTCGGCGTTCAGGTCGATCGCGTCCATATCTCCACGGTAGCCCGGGTCGTGCGGCGGGTCACCCGTGCAGAACTCCGGAGATTCGCGCGCGGGCGGCCGGCTCAGGAGGTGATACGGCGCCGCCCGGTCGATTTCTCCGGAGTTCTGCACGCCGCCGCGACGGTACGGTGGTCGCGTGGGCCGGACCAGACAGCGGGACGCGGAGTTCCCGAAGGCGCGCCTGTCCGACGGGACGATGGCCGGGATCGTGCCGAGCCCGTTCGCCTCGGGCTTCGAGCTGCTGGTCGGGGCGACGCCCCAGTCGCACGTCGATCTGGACGACCCGTCCCACCTGCACTTCGAGTACGTGGCTCGGATGGGCGCGGTGATCGACCAGCTGGGGATGCCGGGCCAGCCGCTGACCGCGGTGCACCTCGGGGCGGGCGCCCTGACCATCCCCCGCTACATCGAGCACACCCGTCCCGGTTCGCGGCAGCAGGTGATCGAGCTCGAGCAGGCGCTGGTCGACCTGGTGCGCGCCGAGCTCCCGCTGCCCCGCGCCGCATCGATCCGGATCCGCATCTCAGACGCCCGCGCCGGCTTGGCCCGCCTGCCCGCCGCGCTGACCGGCACGGTCGATCTGCTGGTCTCGGACGTGTACGCCGGAGCCCAGACCCCCGCGCACCTGACCACCGTCGAGTTCTACACCACGGCATCCCGCCTGCTGGCCCCCGACGGGGTGCTGCTGGTGAACGTCGCCGACGGCGCCGGACTCGCGTTCGCGCGGCGGCAGGTCGCGACGGTGCGGGCGGTGCTGCCGCACGTGATCGTGCTGGCCGAGGTCCAGACGCTGAAGGGCCGCCGCTTCGGCAATCTGGTGGTCGCGGCATCCGCAGCAGAGCTGCCCACCCGCTGGCTGCCGCGCCTGATGGCCGCCGGCCCCCACCCGGCCAAGGTCGCCGAGGGCCGCGAGCTCGACGAGTTCGTGGGGTCGCTGGCGCCGGTGACGGATGCCGATGCCGTCCCGTCGCCGAAGCCGAACTCCTCGCTGTTCGAGCGCTGAGTCGGGGGCCGGGCGCCGGCGACAGCAGGTGAAAGCCGGCGACAGCGCCGCGACAGCGCCATGACAGGCCGGGTGCTGATCCTTGTCGCATGACAATTTCCACTGACTGGGCCGTTGAGGCCGACTCCCTGGTGAAGGTGTTCGGGCAGAACCGCGCGGTCGACGGCGTCGACCTGCGGGTCAAGACCGGCACCGTCTACGGGGTGCTCGGACCGAACGGCGCCGGCAAGACCACCACCATCAACATGCTCGCCACGCTCCTGCGTCCGGACGGCGGCTCCGGCCGCATCTTCGGCCACGACGTCGTGCGCGAGCCGAACATCGTGCGCCAGCTGATCGGCGTCACCGGACAGTTCGCGTCCGTCGACGAGACGCTGTCGGCCACCGAGAACCTGATCATCTTCTCGCGCCTGCTGGGCCTGTCCCGGGCCGAGGCCCGCAGCAAGTCCGTCGACCTGCTCGAGCGGTTCGGACTCACGGATGCCGCGCGCCGGCCGCTGAAGAAGTTCTCCGGCGGCATGCGCCGTCGCCTCGACCTGGCGGCATCCCTGATCGCCCAGCCTCCGCTGATCTTCCTGGACGAGCCGACGACCGGGCTGGACCCCCGCACCCGCGGGCAGATGTGGGACACGATCCGCGAGCTGGTATCCACCGGTTCGACGGTGCTGCTGACCACGCAGTACCTGGACGAGGCCGACCAGCTGGCCGACCGGATCGCGGTCATCGACCGTGGCAAGGTCGCGGCCGAGGGCACCGCCGACGAGCTGAAGTCGTCGGTGGGCACCTCGAGCCTGCAGCTGCGGCTGGCCGATGCGGCCGACACCGCCGACGCCCTGCGCGCCATCGAGCGCGTCCTCGGGACGACGGCGACGCTCTCCCCCGAGGCATCCCGCCTCACCGCACCGATGGCCGACGCCGACCGCGTCGCCGACCTGCTGATCACGCTGCGGGACGAGGGCATCCACCTCACCGAGATGAGCGTGCAGAAGCCGACCCTGGACGAGGCGTTCCTGGCGATCACCGGACACGACGCGACCGACCAGGCCGAGGCCGCGCAGAAGAACGCAGAGAAGGAAGAGGTATCGGCATGACCACCCTCACCGCCGGCCGGATCGTCCCGGCCGCCGATCGCCGGCTGAGCAACCGCCCCAGCATCCGCCAGAGCGTGGCCAACACGTTCACCATGGCGTACCGCGGACTGATCAAGATCCGCCGCACGCCCGAGCAGCTGGTCGACGTGACGGTGCAGCCGATCATCTTCACCCTGATGTTCGCGTACCTGTTCGGCGGCGCGATCGCCGGCGACGTGCAGAGCTACCTGCCGTCGCTGATCCCGGGCATCCTGGTGCAGACCGTCATCACCACCTCGGTCGTGACCGGCACCCAGCTGCGCGAGGACATGGACAAAGGCGTGTTCGACCGGTTCCGGTCGCTGCCGATCGCGCGTATCGCCCCGCTGTCCGGGGCACTCCTGGCCGACACCGTGCGCTACGCCATCGCGACCACGCTCACGTTCGCGATGGGCTTCGTGATCGGCTACCACCCCGCCGGAGGTCTGGGCGAAGTCGTCCTGGCCGGCCTGCTGGTGATCGTCTGCTCATGGGCGATCAGCTGGATCTTCGCGTTCTTCGGGGTCATCGCCCGCACCGCCGGCAGCGTGCAGGGCATCTCGATGCTCGTGCTGTTCCCGCTGACGTTCCTGTCCAACGCATTCGTGCCCGTGGACAGCATGCCCAGCTGGCTGGCCTGGTTCGCAGACATCAACCCGGTCTCGCATCTGGTCACCGCGGTGCGCGAGCTGGCCAACAACGGCGCCTTCACCTCGGATGCGTGGGTGTCGCTGCTGGGCGCCGCCGTGATCGTGGCGATCTTCGCCCCGCTGACCGTCCGCGCCTACATGCGCAAGGCCTGACGGCCGGCACTCGCCGCCCCGCCCCCGGTCGCTCAGCGGCCGGGGGCGCTCGGCTCGCGCAGCACGGCGAGTCCGCGGAGCACCGCGTCCTCCCGTGGCAGCCCGGCGATCGCGTCCCGCGCCGCGGCCACCCGCTGGGCGCCGGCCACGCGCTCGGCGTGTGCGAAGTGCTCGGTCCAGTGCAGGCTGAGCAGATCCTGCCGGGCGCCGAGCCGCTCGCCCAGCGCGAGCGCCGCCAGCGCCCGATCACGGCGCTCGGGGTGATCCATCGCCCACGCCGACCACCCCATCAGGACGGTGCCCACCACCGGGGCGTCGAGGAACTCCGACCGCATCCGCGCGACCGCCAGCATCCGTCCTCGCAGTCGGCGCGCCCAGCGGCTGCGCGCCGGCTCGGTGAGCAGGTCGTCGAACGTCGCGGCCGACAGGGTGCCGGCCATCAGCATCAGGTACCACGGCGATCCGCGCTGGTCACCGGACCGGAACATCGACAGCGCGCGCTCGAACGCCGCGCCGGCGTCCGCACCGGCTCCGGAGGCGCGATCGATCTCGGCCAGTCCGTACCAGCCGATGGATGCCGCCTCCAGCCCGTCCTCGGTCATCTCGCGCCCCTCGGTGAGGGCCTGGAACACGTCGCGGGCGGCGTCGAGTTCGCCGAGAGCGGCCAGGTTGGCCCCGCGCAGCCATTCCAGCTGCCGATCCTGCTCGAACGCACCGAACTGCGCGTACTCCTCCGCCGCGATCGCGAGCCATTTCAGCGCCGCCGCGGGCTGGGCCATCTGACTGCTCAGCTGGGCGATCGAGGACGCCGCCATCGCGGCGAACCACTGTGCCGGGCTGCGCTGCGCCAGCTGCCACGCCCGGGTGGCCGACTCGAGCGCGGTCTGCATGTCGCCGGAGTTCTCGGCGAACTGCGACAGCAGCGATTCGCCGAGCAGTCGGGTCGCGAGATCGGGCGCGGCGCGGAGCCGCTCGAACGCCGCCAAGATGCGATCGGTGCGGCGCGATGCTCCGGCCTGGAGGATCGCCAGGACCGCATCGGCGAACGCGCCGAGCAGACTGTCCATGTCCGGATGGCGGCGACGGAGGATGCGGATGCGCGCGAGGAACCGCAGCGCGCGCGGCTCGCCTTCGGCGCGCAGGACGAATGCGCCGAAGATGAGGGTCACGATGAGGGCGTCGACCGGGACCTCGCGCTCGCCGGTGCGGGCGACCGCGTCGAAGACGACCGGGGCGAACGCCGCGAGCTCGGTGAATGCGCCCTGCACCATCCAGCCCTGGCCGAGCAGGGCGAACAGCAGCACCGTGACCGCGTCGTCGTCCGCGTCGATGGACCGGCGCAGCACCGAGATCAGGTTGTCGTGCTCGGCGCGCACCTGACGGTTCACCTCGCGCTCGAAGACCTGCCCCAGGCGGTCGCTGCTGAACCGACCGGCCCAGTCGGTCACGCGGGCCCAGGCATCCTCGACACCCCCGGGGGTGTCGGCCAGTCGCGCCAGCGCGTACTCACGGACGGTCTCGAGCATCCGGAACCGCACCTGCCCGGTGTCGGGCTGCTCGCCCACCAGCAGCAGCGACTGCGACACCAGCCGGTCGACGACGTCGTCGGCGGGCTCGCCGAGGACCGTGGCCATGGTCTCGACCGTGAATCCGGCCGGCAGCACGGCCAGCATCGCCATCGCGCGGCGGGCCTGCTGGTCCAGCAGGTCCCAGCTCCAGCCGATCACGGCCTCGAGCGTGCGATGGCGTTCGGGCGCGCTGCGGTCACCGGTGGTCAGCAGCGCGAAGCGGTCCTGCAGCCGCGCCTCGATCTGCTCGGGGGTCATCGTCCGCACCCGGGCCGCAGCCAGTTCGATCGCCAGCGGCAGGCCGTCCAGGTGCGTGCACAGCCGGGCGACCACGTCTTTCGGCAGCGTCGCGCCGGGGCGCACGGCGCGCGCGCGATCCAGGAACAGCCGGACGGCGGGGCTCTCGATCTCGCCCGCCGTGGACGCCTCGCCGCCGGCATCGGCCGGACCGCCGGGGTCGGCCGGACCGCCGGCATCCGTCCCACTGCGGGCATCCGTGCCGCCGCGGGCGTCCGTGCCATCGACCGAGAGCGGCGGGAGCGGATAGGTGACCTCGCCGGCCACCGCGAGCGGCGTGCGGCTCGTGGTGAGGACGCGCAGCGTCGGGACGGCCGCCAAGATGTCGGCGACCCAGCCGGCGACGCCGTCGATGACCTGCTCGCAGTTGTCGAGCACCAGCAGGGTGGGCTGCTCGCCCAGCAGCGAGACGACCCGCACCCGAAGGTCGGGGCGGGTGCGGGCGTCGGCGAGGCGCCCCCCGGGCGTGGCCTCGTTGATGCCGAGCGCGGCCGCGATGGCCAGCGGCACATCGTCGTCCGAGCGGACCCCTGCCAGCGACACCACGACCACGGTGGGCGCATCGGATGCCGCGGCCACCGCCTGCGCCGCGCGCGTCTTGCCGAGGCCGCCGGTGCCCAGGATCGTGACCAGCCGGGCGTGCGCGAGCAGCCCGGCCAGAGCCCGCAGGTCGCCGTCGCGCCCGACCAGCTCGTTCGGGGCCGCCTGCAGCCCGAGGCGCACCCGCGCGCTGCGGGCCCGCGGATCCGCCCGCAGCAGCCGGGTGTTCAGCTCGGTCAGCTCGGCGCCGGGCGAGCTGCCCAGTTCGTCGCGCAGCCGAGTGCGCAGCGCCGCGAACACGGCGAGCGCCTCGGGCACACGGCCGGCGTCGGCGAGCGCCCGCATCCAGCGCGCGTGCAGGGCCTCGTCGTACGGCCGGGCGACGGCGAGCGCGGCGAGCGCGGCGGCAGCGTCATCGGGCCGGCCGCCCGTGCTCAGCGCATCGGCCCGGGATGCCTCGGCCCGGGCGCGCAGGGCGGCCGCGGCATCCCGCACCGCGTCTGAGACCGGGTGGCCCTCGAGATCGGCGCCGGGTTCGCCGCGCCACAGCGTGAGGGCCGCATCCAGCAGCGACAGCCGTTCCGGGTCGTCGGCGGGCAGGCGGTCGGCCCGCTCGAGCAGGCCGCGAGCCGTATCGATGTCGATCTCGACGTCGCCCAGCGCGTAGCCGCCGGGCGCGCTGCGCACCGCATCCGCGCCGGCGACCGCGCGCACCCGCGAGACCAGCGTCTGGAGGGCCGCCCGCGGGTTCTGCGGCGGGTCGTCGCCCCAGATGTCGTCCACGAGCGCATCGGTGCTGCGGGTGGTTCCGGTCGCGAGTACGAGCGAGGCCACCAGGGCGCGGGCGTTCGGCCCGCTCAGCTCGACGCGGGCGTCCGCGGCCTCGACCGTGACCGGCCCAAGGATCGCCGCACGCACACTGTTCACAGGCCGAGCCTAGTCATCGCTCCGACGTCGTCTCGGGCTGCTGCGCGGGGCGGCCGGCGGGCGGGACGCGCCCGCGGGGCGGCGGAGCACGCCGGCGCGGCGGGCGATCGAGAAGCACCGGCCGGATGCCGTGGCCATCACCTCGTGGACGGGGAGCACGGACGTGTCCGACCCGCGCCCGCCGGGGCGGGTGGGATGCCTCGAGCCCGGGGACACGCGGCGTCGATGCCCGACCGCCCCGGCCTCGTCAGGCACACTGGAAGCACCGGTCGCGAAGGGAGTTCACGGTGAGCTACATCCAGGGGTACGACCCCGACACCCTCCGCGAGATCGTCGACCCGCATCGCTGCCGGGAGCGGCTGGACGAGATCGGCGGGCAGCGCAGCCTCCCCGCGATGCTGGAGCGGGTCTGGCTGCTGAAGGTGCTCGACGACCTCGATGAGGCGCTCACCGTCGCCGACGCCGCCGTCCGGCAGGCCCGGATGGCGGGCACCCGCCGCGACCTGCTGCGCGCGCGGATCCTGCACGCGACGGTCCTGCAGTTCCGCGGCTCGTATGCGGCGGCGATCGCGGAGATGACCACCTGCGCGGCCGAGGCCGAGGGCCAGGGCTGGTCGAGCATCGCGGCGTTCGCGCTGCAGCACCGCGGCAAGGCGCACTTCGACGCCGGGGATTACGACTCCGCGCGCGCCGACTTCAAGCGCGCCCTGTTCCTGCGGCAGGAATCGGAGGCGCCCGAGGATCAGCTGGAGTCCACGCTGATGGCGATCGACACGACCGAACGGCGGCGGGCAGAGGCATCCATCGCCGTCTGACCCGATGTCGCAGGTACGTTCTAATGTCTTCGCATGTCTGAACTGCATCGGGTGCGCGCCTGGGCCGACGCACTCATCTCGCTCCATCTCGATCCCTCCTGGTCGTTCGCGTTCGACAACGCGAAACGCCGCGCGGGCCTGTGCAACTACACGCACAAGCGCATCAGCGTGTCGCGGTACCTGGCCGCCCGCTACGACGACGACACGAACCACCAAACGCTGCTGCACGAGGTCGCGCACGCCGTCGCCGGGCCGGCCGCCGGCCACGGCGCGGAGTGGAAGCGGGTCGCGCGACGACTCGGGTACGTCGGCGGCACCACGCATGACGGCGAGACGGCGACCGAGCTGGCGCCATGGGTCGGGGTCTGCCCGGCCGGCCACGTGGCGTATCGGCACCGGCGTCCCACCCGTCCCACGTCCTGTGTGAAGTGCGCGCCGCGCTACGACGAACGGTTCCTGTTCCGCTGGACGCGCCGCGAGATCGCACCGGCCGCGCGGCTGGCGGCCATGACGCCGCGCTGACAGAGCTGTCCCGACAGCAGCACCGCACGGTGTCCGCCAGGACGGGCGAAGAGCAGGAGACCACATGGCCTTCCAGTCCTCCGGACCGCACGGCGACGTGTCGGACACGCTGTGGCTCGACGGCAAGGACACGCACCCGCTGCAGAAGTGGCGGGTCGGACGCGCGCCGTCCGTTCTCAGCCCGCGGCGAAGACGCCGTCCCGCAGGATCGGCACGACGTCGGCCGCGTCGAGTTCGGCGGCGCGAAGGACGTCGTCGCGCAGGCGGCGCTCGACCAGTTCCTGCCCCGAGCCGCTCGCGAGCAGCAGGTGCCGCACGGCGCCGCGCAGTCCGCGGAACGCCTCGCACGCCACGGCGGCCTCAGGTGACGAGTGATCGATCCCGCGTGCCGCGAGCGCGTCGACGACTGCCCCGGCACCCAGCTGGTCCTCGATCGCGAACCGCATCTCGCCGGACCCGTCGCGCTCCCCCGCCGGCACCACGGCGACGCCGACCCGGGTGCCGCGGCGGTGCTGCTCGTCGGTGATCAAGCGGGCCACGGCACCGGCGTTGCGCAGGCTGCCGGCCAGCACGACGGCACCGGATGCGGCGGCCTGCGCCGCGATCGGTGCGCCGTTGATCGACCCGCTTCCGGTCAGCGGAAGGGACGCGCCGCGGGCCGCGGCATCCGTCGCCGTCGTCGTGAACCGCAGCACGTCCACGACCACGACCACATCGGCGGGAGCCAGGCGGGCCAGGCCGGCGAGACCCCAGTCGAGGCGGACCTGGAAGAAGGACTGATCGAACACGTCCGAAAGCCTAGGGTGCGAGACTGAGGCATGCGCATCCTGCTCAAGCTCGTGATCGACTGCGATGCGGATGCCGCGTGGCGGGCGCTGCACTCGCCGCGGGCGATCGCCGAGCTGGACGGCCCGTTCGTGACGCTCCGTTCGCTCGAGCACCTGCCGCCGTCGTGGTCGCCGGGCGATGACGCGATCGTCGACCTGTCGCTCGGCCCGCTGCCGCTGGGGCGGCAGCTGATCGACGTGAGCGATGTCGAGCGGGTGATGGACGGGCAGCGGGTGCGGATCCTGCGGGACAGCGGCATCCCGCTGTCGGGGCCGCTGGCGGCGCTGGATGTCTGGGACCACCAGATGGCGGTGAGCCCGGCCCCGGGCGACCCGGCACGCACGCTGTGGCGCGAGCGCCTCGTGATCGGCGGCCGCGCGGCGCCTGCCCTGTGGCCGGCGCTGTGGGCGGTGTGGCAGTGGCGTGCGGCGCGCATCCGCGCCCTCGCCCGCACCTGGGCCCACGACCCCGAGCCCGCCTGACCCTGCGCCTTCACCTCGAGATCGTACGATCCGGCCGAGTGCACATCAATCTGGGCCCAGGATGATGTGCACTCGGCCAAATCGTACGATTTCGGCAGGGGCGAGGGTCGGGCAGGGGCGGGGTCGAGCAGGGGCGAGGGTCAGGCGGCGAGCGCCTCGACCGGGGTGACCCGGGTGGCCAGGCGCGTGGGGACCACCGCCGCGACGAGGGTCAGCAGTGCGGTGGTCACGACGATGCCCACCACCACCGGCACCGGGATCGCCGGCCACACCATGCCCGCCTGCTCGCCGTTCGGGTTGGCCGCGACCGCGCCGAGCAGGGACTGCGCCCCCGCCCAGCCGTACGCGATCCCGAGCACGACGCCGGTGATCACGGCGGTGATCGCGATGTGCGCGGCTTCCAGCAGCACCACCCGCCGCACCTGGCCGGTCGACAGGCCCAGCGCGCGCAGCAGCCCGAGCTCGTGCCGCCGCTGCACCACGCCGAGCGTGAGCAGGTTGACCAGGCCGACCGCGGCGATGACCGCCGAGACCCCGACGAGTCCCATCATGATGCCCGCGAACGTGTCGAGCACGGTGCTCAGCTCGGGCGGGAGCGTCCCCCCGGCCGCGGCGGCCATGACCGCCTTGGCCGATTCCATCGCGACCGAGAACATCGTCACCAGCGTCACGCCGATCACGACGCCGATCGCCATCCGGCTCGAGCGCTCCGGGTAGCGCAGCGCGTTCTCCGCGGCCAGCCGCGCCACGGCCGAGCGGCCGAACATCCGGCCGGTGAGGCGCAGCAGCGGCGGCATGAAGACCGTCGCGCCGAGCGCGATCCCGGTGAACGAGAGCAGCCCTCCGACGAAGGCCACCAGGACTCCGGACGGGTTGAGCAGCCCCAGGGCGACGCCGGCGGTCAGCAGCAGCATCCCGACCCCCACCAGGATGACCGCGGTGACGTTGCGGCCCGTGCGCCGCGCGACCTCTTCGCGGCGCGCCTCGGTGGACGCCCCCAGCGCCTGCAGCGGCGTGACCGCCAGCACGCGGCGCGAACCCGTCCAGGCGGCGGCCCACGTGGTCAGCGCCACGATCGCCGTCGGCAGCAGCAGCACTGCACGCAGCACCTCGTAGTCGACCCCGGTGATGTCCAGCACACGCGCGACGATCGCGATCCCCGCGAACGACACCAGGATGCCGACGGCCAGGCCCACGATCGCGCCGATGACGCCGACCACCAGGCCTTGGCGCGCGACGTCCGCGCGCTGCGCACGCGCCGACGCGCCGATCAGCCGCAGGAGGGCGATCTGCCGGGTGCGTCCGGCGACCACGGTCGAGAACGTGTTCGCCGTCACGATCGCCGCGACGTACACGGCCAGGCCGACGAGGATGACGCCGACCACCCCGAGCACGACGGCCAGCGTCCCGCTCTCGCCGATGTACGGATTCGCCCGCAGCATGGCCGCGAGGTAGCCGGTCGCCGAGATCAGGATCACGCCGAACGCGGCGGAGATGGCCGAGACGAGGATGCTGGCGCCCATCCCCCGGTCGCGCAGCCAGTGGGTCTCGCCGATACCGCCCCCTGTGCCGCTCATGCCGACACCGCTTCGGAGGTCGTCGCGCCGAGCTCGGTGGCCAGCATGTAGGCCGAGATCTCCTCGGCGGACTGCCGCGGCTTGTCAGCGACGATCCGCCCGTCGCCGAGGAACACCACCCGGTCGGCGTGCGACGCGGCCACCGGATCGTGCGTGACCATCGCGATCGACTGGCCGTGCTCGGCGCTGGCGGCGCGCAGCAGCGCGAGTACCTCGCGCCCGGAGCGGGAGTCGAGGTTGCCGGTCGGCTCATCCGCGAACACCAGGTCGGGGGCCGTCGCCAGCGCCCGCGCGATCGCGACGCGCTGCTGCTGTCCGCCGCTGAGCTCGTGCGGTCGGTGCCGCAGCCGCCCGGTCAGGCCGAGCGTCTCCAGCAGCGAGTCGATGCGGGCGTGCTCCAGCGCGGACGGCTTGCGCCCGTCCAGGTCGAACGGCAGTCGCACATTGCCCAGGACATCCAGCGTGGGCACCAGGTTGAACGACTGGAACACGAAGCCCACCCGACGCCGACGCAGGATGGTCAGCTCGAGGTCGTCCAACCCGGTGATCTCGGTGTCGCCGATCCAGGCGCGCCCGTCGGTGGGGGCATCCAGCCCCGCCATGATGTGCATCAGGGTGGACTTGCCCGAACCGGACGGCCCCATGATCGCGGTGAACTCGCCGCGGCGGATTCCGACGGTCACGCCGTCCAGCGCGCGCACCTCGCCGGCGCCGGCGCCATAGGTCTTGGTCAGCTGGTGGACCCGGGCGGCCAGCCCGAGTTCGGTCGTTGTGATCTCCATGCCCTCGACGCTACGGATGCCGCACCCCGCCCCGCATCGGTCTGCGGTCGACTCTCGCCTACATCGCTGGGATGATCCCGCACCCGCGCGCGGAGGCCGGAACAGCCTAGTCTGGCGCCATGGCCCACCCTCCGCGTGCGCGGTGAACGCCGCGCGCGTCCTGCAGATCATCGGCTTCGCCCTGACTCTGGCCGCCGGCGTCGCGCTCTGCTTCCTGCCCGCCTTCCAGAGCGTCACCTCCGACTCCGACGGCCACCAGGCGACCCGGACGCAGACCCTCCTCCAGATGCAGGGGAGCGCATATCTGCTGGTTCTGGTCATCCCCGTCCTGATCGCCGCGGTGCCGCTGCTCCTGCGCGGGCGCGCCTGGAGGGTCTCCTCGATCGTGGCCGCCGTCCTCCTCGGCGTGTTCGCGCTCGTCGGGGCCCTCAGCATCGGCGTCTTCTACCTGCCGGCCGCGATCGTCGAGGTCGTGGCCGCCTGCCTTCCGGTCCGACGTCCGGAGGTTCCCTGACGCCACACCGTCGCCGCGGTCACGCACCGCCACCCGCCAGGGCCGCGAACACGCCCGGCACCGGCATTGTCACGGCCCGCGGCGGCCCACCGAGCCGGCCGGGCTGATAATCTGCGATGCAGGGACAGGGGGATGCGATGGCGTCACAATCGGGTTCGGCAGCGGGGATCACCGCCGGTCAGGTCATGACCGCACCCGTGATCACCGTCGGCCCGGATGCGACCGTGGCCCACATCGCCGAGGCGCTCACCTCACGGCGGATCAGCGCGGTCCCGGTGGTGGATGCCTCCGGCACGGTGCTCGGCCTGGTCAGCGAACTCGACCTGCTGGCGCGCACCGGCCGGACGGCGCGGGATGTCATGACCACCGCCGTGATCAGCGTCACCAGCGACACCGACATCGAGCAGGTGCGGCGCATCCTGGTGGACTCGCAGATCCGGCGCGTCCCGGTGCTGTCCTCCGGCCGCCTGGTCGGAATACTCAGCCGGCACGACCTGGTCGGCCGGATGGTGGAATGGGCGTGCGGCGTCTGCGGCGAAACCGTCCGCGGCGCGCACCCGCCGCTGGTGTGCCCGAAATGCGGAGGAAGCGAGGACCGGTTCACGCTGCAGGAGCAGCCACCCGGACCGTGACGAGACAGGCGGCCACAAGCCGCGTTGTTCGGTGAGAGGGATTCGACAAATGGCCGGACGAACGCAGGATCCGCAGCGCGACAAGACCGCCCCCGGCGGCAGTGCGCCCACGGACAGTGCGACAGCGTCAACACGTAGGAAAGCCCCCGCGAGATCCGCGGGAGCACGAGCGAAGGGCCCGGCGGCGACCGCCGCCAAGAGCAAGACCGCGGCATCCGCCCCCAAGGGCAAGACCGCAGCATCCGCCGCCAAGAGCAAGACCGCGGCATCCGCCGCCAAGGGGAAGGCCGCAGCATCCCGCACGAAGGGCGCGGATGCCGAGACCCAACTCGCGTACTACCGCGAGATGGAGCTCATCCGCGAGTTCGAGCAGCGCGCGGCCGAGATGTACACGCGCGCCAAGATCGGCGGGTACTGCCACCTGAACCTCGGCGAGGAGCCGTCGGTGGTCGGCCTGATGGCGGCGCTGCGGCCCACCGACTATCTGTTCACGAACTACCGCGACCACGGCTACGCCCTGGCCCGGGGCCTGGGCACCGACCGCGTGATGGCCGAGCTGTTCGGCCGCAGCGACGGCGTCGCACGGGGTCTGGGCGGCTCGATGCACATGTTCGACGCCGAGAAGCGGATGCTGGGCGGCTACGGGATCGTCGGCGGTCAGCTGCCGCCGGCCACCGGCGCGGCCCTCGCCCTCACGTACCGGGGCAAGGCCGGGCCGGACGCCGAGGCCGTGATGTGCCAGATGGGCGACGGCACCACCAACATCGGCGCGTTCCACGAGTCGCTGAACCTGGCGGCGATCTGGAACCTGCCGATCGTCTACGTCGTCATCAACAACGGCCTGGGCATGGCCACGACGGTCGAGCACGCGTCCGGTGAGCCGCTGCTGTACAAGCGCGGGGCCTCGTACCGGATCGAGGGCCGCCGCGTCGACGGCGGCGACCCCGAGGTGGTGCGCCAGGCGGCCGAGGAGATGCTCACGGTCGCGCGCGAGCAGCGTCGGCCCGGCCTGCTCGAGGTCATGTCGTATCGCCTGCGCGGCCACTCCGTGGTCGACCCGGCCCGGTACCGGAGCAAGGAGGAGACGGCTCACCTGAAAGAGCTCGACCCGCTCCCCGAGTACCGCGCGCGCCTCATCGCCGACGGCGTGCTCGATGCGAAGCAGGCCGATCAGATCCAGGCCGATGCCGTGAGCGAGGTCGCCGCGGCGATCGCGTTCGCCGACGCCAGCCCCGAGCCCGGCGCCGAGAAGCTGTTCGACTACACGTACGCGACGGATGTGCCCAACGCGCCGCGTCTGATGCCCGGCGACCCGGTGCTCGCGGCCGGCTGGGACAGGGCCGACGACAAGCAGGAGGCATGACGGCGATGGCCGACAAGACAGACCAGCCCGCAGCATCCGCCCCGGAGATCACCTACCGTCAGGCGCTGAACGACGCGCTGCGGGAGGAGATGACCCGAGACGAGAAGGTCATCCTCCTGGGCGAGGAGATCGGGATCTTCGAGGGCTCGTACAAGATCACCGCCGGGCTGCTGGACGAGTTCGGGCCCGAGCGGGTGCGCGACACCCCGATCGCCGAGGAGGGCTTCGTCGGAGCCGCGATCGGCGCCGCGATGCTCGGCATGCGCCCGGTCGTGGAGATCATGACGATCAACTTCTCGCTGATCGCGATCGACCAGATCGTGAACCATGCGGCGAAGATCTACGGCATGTTCGGCGGGCAGACCGCCGTGCCGATGGTGATCCGCACCCCGGGCGGCGGCGGGCAGCAGCTGGCCGCGACGCACTCGCAGAACCTCGAGGTCTGGTACGCGCACGTCCCCGGATTGAAGGTGCTCGCCCCGTCGACCCCGGCCGAGGCCAAGGCGATGCTGACCGCCGCGATCCGCGACGACGACCCGGTGCTCCTACTGGAGAACCTGTCGCTGTACAACACCAAGGGCCCGGTCCCCGAGGGCGAGCACGTCGCCGAGTTCGGCAAGGCGAAGGTGACCGTCGAAGGCACCGATCTGACCGTGGTCGGCTACTCCCGCTCGGCCGTGATCGCGAAGGATGTCGCGCACCGGATGGCCGAGCAGGGTGTGTCGATCGAGGTCGTCGACCTGTGCAGCCTGCGACCGCTGGACCGCGAGACCATCTGCCGTTCGGTGCGCAAGACCGGCAAGGCGGTGATCCTCGAAGACGACTGGCTCACCTACGGGATCGGCGCCGAGATCGCCGCGACGATCGGCGAGGGCGCGTTCGACTACCTGGATGCCCCGGTGCGGCGCGTGGCGGCGGCCGAGATCCCGCTGCCGTACGCGAAGTCGCTGGAGAAGATCGCCCTGCCGGACGCCGATGCGCTGATCCGGGTCATCAACGAACAGCTGGATGCGACGCGGTTCGCGCGCTAGAAGAGGGGACCGTGAACGATGCCTGATGTGTTCATGCCGCGACTTTCGGACACCATGACCGAAGGCGCGATAGCGCAGTGGCTCAAGGCCGAGGGCGACACCGTCGAGCGCGGCGACGTGCTGGCCGAGATCGAGACTGACAAGGCCGTGATGGATCTGGAGGCCTACGAGGGCGGCGTCCTGGAGAAGATCCTGGTCCAGCCCGGCGAGTCGGTCGATATCGGCGCCCCGATCGCCGTGATCGGCGACGGCTCCGGATCGTCCGGCTCGGGTGGGGCGGATGCCGCATCCGAGACGGCGGCCGAGGAGCCGGCCGAGACGGCGAAGGGCGCGTCCCAGGCCGACACCGGCCAGGAGCCGCCGGCCGAACGTGCCGACGAGTCCGCGCAGGACGCCCAGGTGAGGGACGAGGCCGCGCCGCAGACCGGCGCCGGGTCGAAGGATGAGGCCGCGAAGGGCGCGGATGTCGCGCGCACGCCGGCCGATGAGTCCGAGGCTCCGGCATCCTCGGGCTCGAAGGTGAAGGCGACCCCGCTCGTGCGGTCCCTCGCCCGGACTCACGGGATCGACCTGACCACCGTGACCGGCACCGGTCCCGGTGGCCGGATCGTCCGCGCCGACGTGGAGCAGCTGCTGAACGCGCCGCAGGGCGCCGAGGCCGCGCCGGCACCGCAGGCCGCAGCATCCGCCCCCACCCCGCCGCAGGCGGCGCCCGCCGCCGCGGCGCCGGTGGCGACCGCGGGCGAGGACGACGAGCGCATCCCGATGTCGCAGATCCGCAAGGTGACCGCGCGCCGGCTCACCGAGGCGGCGCTGGTGCCGGTGTTCCAGCTGACGACCGTGCTGGATGCCTCGCGGATGACCGAGCTGCGCCGCGACATCAACACCCGGCTGGCCGACTCCGGCGTGAAGGTCAGCGTGAACGATCTGATCGTGCGCGCGGTGGCCGTGGCACTGGCCGCCCACCCGGAGGTGAACGCCTCGTTCGGCGGTGACGCGATCCTGCGGCACAAGCACGTGAACGTCGGCGTGGCCGTGGCGCTGGAGGACGGCCTGGTCGTGCCCGTGGTCAAGGATGCCGATCGCAAGTCGGTCTCGGCGATCGGCGCCGAGGTGAAGGACCTCGCCGCGCGGGCCCGCGCCGGCCGTCTGAAGGTCGATGAGATGAGCGGAGGCACGTTCTCGGTCTCGAACCTCGGCATGTTCGGCATCGACGCGTTCACCGCCGTGATCAACCCGCCCGAGGCGGCGATCCTGGCGGTCGGGTCGACGGTGGACGAGCCGGTCGTGATCGACGGCGAGGTGCAGGTGCGTCCTCGCACCCGGCTGACGCTGACGGTCGACCACCGCGTGCTCGACGGCGCATCCGCCGCCGCATTCCTGCGGGATCTGACCGATCTGCTGGCCGAGCCGCTGCGGATCCTGGTGTGACGACCCCGCCGACGGGGGCGACCGCGGCCCTGCGCCGGGCGCTCCCGTTCTTCGTCGCCGCGCTCGTGTTCGCGGTGGCGGGCGGGATGCTGGCCGCGGCCACCGCGTACACGACGACGCAGAAGACGGCGTGGGCGACGGCCTACCTGGTGCTGGTCGGCGGCGTCGCGCAGGCCGGGCTCGGCGCGGCCATGGGCTGGCTCGCGCAGCGGGCCGGGGCGGCGCTGACCTGGACGGGCTTCGTCCTGTTCACCGTCGGCAACCTCGGGGTCCTGGGCGGCCAGCTGTCGGGACTGGTCCCGCTCACGTTCGTCGGCGGGGGGCTGCTGGTGGCCGCGCTGGCGGTGATCATCGCCGCGACCCGCCGGGGCGCACCGGCGCATCCCGTGCTGCTGTGGGGATTCCGGGCCCTCGTGGTCGTGCTGGCCGTCAGCATCCCCACCGGTCTCGTCCTCGCCGTCGTCGGTCGCTGATCCGCGCGGGAGGCGGCGGCTCAGACCCTATGAGGGTGGGGTTCTGAGGTTGGTCTTGTGGCCCAGGGCCTCACGGTGCAGATTCGTGGATCATCCCCAGATGGGCTGGGGATGCCGACATGCAGCGGAGGCCCTGGTGTTCAACGAGCGTACGACGATTGGTTTGGATGTGCACGCGCGCAGCGTGCGAGCGGCGGCGTTGGACACGTCGACGGGTGAAGTGGTCGAGGCGAAGCTCCCGCCGGGCAGTGATGGGGTGGCACGGTGGGTGGCCGGGATCGCGGAGCAGCACGGGCCGGTCGCTGCCGCGTATGAGGCTGGGCCGACGGGTTTCGGGCTGGCACGCATGCTGATCGCGGCCGGGGTGCCGGTGACGGTCGCGGCGCCGTCGAAGCTGATCCGCCCGGCCGGGGATCGGGTGAAGACCGACGCCCGTGACGCGCTGCTGCTGGCACGGTTGCTGCGGATGGACGAGCTGGTTGCGGTGCGAGTCCCGACCGTGGCGGAGGAATCGGCCCGCGATCTGGTGCGGGCCCGGGACGATGCCCGCACGGATCTGCTGTCGGCGCGTCACCGGCTCTCGAAGCTGCTGCTGCGCCGCGGGATCGTCTATGACGGGTCCGTGACCTGGAATCGGCCCCATGATGCCTGGCTGCGCCGGGTCCGCAAAGACGGTCTCGGCGACGCAGGACGCGGCACCCTGGCCGCGTTCGATGCCGCGTTCGACGCGGTCACGATGACCCTCGCTCGTCGGGACCGGCTCGACGCGCAGATCGCCGACCTGGCCGCCGACAGTGAGTTCACCGCGGTGACGAACCGGCTGGCCTGTCTGCGTGGGATCTCCACCCTCACCGGGCTCGCGTTGGCGGTCGAGATCGGCGACTGGGACAGGTTCACCGGCCGCACGATCGCCGCCTACCTCGGCCTGGTCCCATCCGAGCACTCCTCGGGAGGGTCAAGGTCGCTGGGGGCGATCACGAAGACCGGGAACACGCACGCCCGCAGGCTGCTGATCGAAGCCGCCTGGCACCACAAGGCCCGCTACGTCGCTGGGAAGACGATGACCGACCGGTGGGCGAAGAGCACCCCTGGTGCGGCCGCGCGCGGTGATGCCGGCAACCGGCGCCTGCACCACCGGTGGCAGGTCCTGACCACGCACAAGAAGAAGCACACGGTTGCCAACACCGCGATCGCCCGCGAGCTCGCCGGCTGGTGCTGGTCTCTGGCCGTCATGGACTGATCGAAGGCTCATTCGCCCGCCCGGCACCACCGGACAGCATGCAGCGTGAGGAACGGACCAGCGATTCGCCTGTGAGCGGCGACCACGATCGCCACGCTCGACCTCAGACCAGCCTGACCGTTCTCGCCGAAACAGGGTCATGCGGTAACCAACCCGCGCATATCAGACTGACCACGCGTCACCAGACACGCCGCACCCCGAAACGCCCTGGAGCGAATGACGGAGCGCCGCCGAGCAGCCAGCCCGGCGGCGCTCCACCCTGCCCCCTTGACAAACGAAGCTACATATCAGGCGGGGATGACCCCGGTGGTCGCCAGCTCGCGGAACCACCGGGCGGAGTCCTTGACGATGCGCCGCTGGTCGTCGAAGTCGACCCGGACGATGCCGAAGCGCTTGGCGTAGCCGTACCCCCACTCGAAGTTGTCCAGCAGCGACCACACGAAGTAGCCGCGCAGGTCGACGCCGTCCTCGATCGCCCGATGGGCGGCGGTGAGATGGCGACGCAGGTAGTCGACGCGCTCGACGTCGTGGACGGCCCCGTCCGCGGCGACGACGTCGTCGAACGCGGCGCCGTTCTCGGTGATCATCAGCGGCTGATCGGGGAACTCCGCCCGCAGCGAGTGGAGCAGGTCGAGCAGCCCGTCGGGGGCGATGTTCCATCCCATCGCGGTGTGCGGCCCGGGCTGCGGAAGGAACTCGACGGCCTCGTCGCTGCCCGGCCACGCCGTGCCGCCGACGGTCGGCTTGTGGCCGTCGTTGCTCTGCCGGGGCGAGACGCCGTCCCAGGTGCGGACCGTCACGGTCGAGTAGTAATTCACGCCGAGCACGTCGATCGGCTGCCGGATGCGGCGCAGGTCGCCGTCCTGCACGAACGCCCAGTCGGTGACCGCCGCGGTGTCGGCGAGCAGGTCGTCGTCGTAGACCCCGCGCAGCATCGGGCCGGTGAACGCTCGGTTGCCGAGCGCGTCGATGCGCCGGACGGCGTCGGCATCTCCCCGGGCCACGTGCAGGTTGAGGGTGACCGAGTATTCGGGACTCCCGGTGGAGGTGGCGCGCAGCGCCTCGATCGCGCGTCCGTGCGCGAGATTGAGGTGGTGGACGGCGGCGAGCGCCGCGGCGGGCTCGCGTCGGCCGGGCGCGTGACCGCCCTGGCCATAGCCCAGGTACGCGGTGCACCAGGGCTCGTTGAGCGTGGTCCAGGTGTGCACGCGGTCGCCGAGCGCCGTGCCGAGCACCGCCGCGTACTCCTCGAACGCGTCGACCGTCCCGCGCACCGGCCAGCCGCCGGCATCCTCCAGCACCTGCGGCAGGTCCCAGTGGTACAGCGTCGCGACGGGGCGGATGCCGCGGGCCAGGAGGCCGTCGACGAGGCGTGAGTAGAAGTCGATGCCGGCCCGGTTCACGGCGCCGCGGCCGGTGGGGATGACCCGCGGCCACGAGACGGAGAACCGATACGCGTCCAGCCCCAGCTCGGCCATGAGGTCGAGGTCCTGCTCCCAGCGGTGGTAGTGGTCGCACGCGACGTCACCGGTGTCGCCGTTCCACACCGCACCCGGCGTGCGGCTGAACGTATCCCAGATCGACGGGGTGCGCCCATCCTCGTGCGCGGCGCCCTCGACCTGGTAGGCCGCGGTCGCCGAGCCGAACGTGAAGCCCGGAGAGAACCGGAGTCCGCTGTCGCGGAAGTCCGTGCTGCGGTCCAGGGGCGGCGAATCCAGGCCCACGGGCACTCCCTCGGTCGAGTGTGGCGTCTCGCCACCGGTGCGCCCCCGAGCCGGGGCACTTCGATTCAGGGTAGAGGAACCCGAGCGGCCTCGTGCGCCCTGACGGCGGGCTGCCCGCCGCAGCACGGGTGACGCGAGCGTGTACGGTATGTGGCGTGCCGCTGACAGACCTCACCCTCGACGAGCTCCGCGACTATCGCCCCGAGGTGGCCGAGCCGGCGGACTTCGACGACTTCTGGCGCCGCACGCTGGACGAGTCGCGCGCCGCGGCGACCGATCCCCGGCTCGTGGCCGCCGACACCCCGATCAGCCAGCTGGTCATCGAGGACCTCACGTTCGCGGGGTTCGGCGGCGAGCCGATCCGCGGGTGGGTCACCCGTCCGCGCAGCGACACCCCGCTGCCGGCGGTGATCGAGTTCATCGGCTACAACGGCGGCCGCGGCATCCCCGGCGAGCGCCTGCAGTGGGCGGCCGCCGGCTACGTGCACATCCTGATGGACACGCGCGGCCAGGGCAGCGGATGGGGCACCGGCGGCGACACCCCCGACCCGCACGGCTCGGACGGCGCCGTCCCGGGGTTCATGACCCGCGGCATCCGACACCCCGACAGCTACTTCTACCGGCGGGTCTTCACCGACGCGGTGCGACTCGTCGACACGGCCGCCGCCCTGCCGTTCGTCGATCGGACGCGCATCAGCGTGACCGGCGGCAGCCAGGGCGGAGGCATCGCCCTCGCCGCCGCGGCGCTGCACCCGGCGGTGTTCGCCGCGATGCCGGACGTGCCGTTCCTGTGCCATTTCCGCCGTTCGGTCGAACTGACGCCCGGCCACCCGTTCGGCGAGGTCGAGCAGTACCTCGCGGTGCACCGCACCGCCGTCGACCAGGTCTTCGCGACGCTGTCGTACTTCGACGGCGTCAACTTCACCCGGCGGCTGGCCGCTCCCGCCTACTTCTCGGTCGCGCTGATGGACGGCATCGTCATGCCCTCGACCGTGTTCGCCGCGTTCAACCACTGCGCCTCGCCCGACAAGGCGATCGAGGTGTACGAGTTCAACGGGCACGAGGGCGGTCAGACCGAGCAGTGGCTGCGTCAGACCCGCTGGCTCGCCGCCCGTCTCTGACCCAGTGGCCTCCCGCAGCGAGCGGCCGGCCGACGAGGGCCGGTCGGCGGTTCGGGCCGGAGGCTCAGCGCCCGGGATCGTGATCGGGCGGCACGGAGCCGGGGACCGGTCCGGTGCTCTGGCGCACCACGAGGTGCGCCGGCAGGTGCACATACTGCTGCTCGGGCTCGCCGCGCCGCAGCATCTCCAGCACCATCCGCAGCGCCTGCGCACCCATGTCGTGCAGAGGCTGGGCGACCGTGGTCAGCTGCGGGGTGGTCGCGGCCGCCTCCGGCACGTTGTCGAAGCCGACGATCGAGAGGTCCTCGGGCACCCGGATGCCCATCTCCTGCGCGATGTCGAGCACCCGCACGGCGGACAGATCGTTCGCGGCGAAGATCGCGGTGGGCCGCCCCGGCAGGCTCAGCAGCTCCTGCGCGGCACGGGTGGTCGACTTGCCCCAGTACGCGCCCTCGCGCACCAGGTCCGGATCGAAGGGGATGCCCGCCTCGGCCAGCGACTCGCGATATCCCTGCTCACGCAGCACCGCGGACTGCAGATCGCCGCGCCCGCGCACGTGGGCGATCCGCCGGTGCCCGAGCGAGATCAGATGCCGCATCGCGATGCGGGCGCCCTCGACGTTGTCGGTGTCGACCGCGGGCACGTCGCCGTTGCCGGCGTGCGGGTCGATGGCGACCACGGGGATCGACGCTCCGGGCAGCCGCACCGTCGGGGTGACGATGATGGCGGCATCCACCAGCGTCCCGGCCAGGCGCGACAGCGACCGGCGCTCCCAGCCCACGAACGTGTCGTCGGTGAGCGCCCCGGCATAGGCGAGCAGCTCGTAGCCCGACTCGACCGCGGCCGCCGAGATGCCCTTGAGCAGTTCGGCCGAGAACGGCTCGAAGCCCGCGACGAGGATGCCGATGACGTTGGTGCGGTGGCTGCGCAGGCTCCGGGCGACGAGGGATGTCTCGTACCCGAGCTCTTCGATCACGCCCGAGACCTTCTCGATCGTGCGCTGTGCGACGCCGTACCGCCCGTTCGCGACCTTCGAGACGGTCGCGACCGAGACGCCGGCGGCACGCGCGACGTCGTGGATCGTCACCCGAGGAGGCACTGCTGGGCGGACGGAATCGGCGGTCACGACGCTCACGCTACCTCACGGATCGGAAACTGACGGTCAAAACGATAACGATATCGAAAACGATATCGAAAACGTTTGACATCCCTCGATCGGCCATGCCACTCTCGCTGATGCGGCAGACCGCAACGCCGCGCCCACGAAATGAAGGAGTTTCCACGATGAAGAGGAAAGTTCGCGGCGCGACGCTCGTCGCGCTTGCCGCGGGCGTCGCCCTGGTGGCAGCCGGCTGTTCCGGCGGCACCGGCGGAGGCGACGGCTCGAACGGCGGCGTCACGCTCACCCTGTGGCAGAACAGCACCACCGGTCCCGGCCAGCAGTACTGGGTCCAGGCGGCGAAGGCGTTCCACAAGGACAACCCGAATGTCACCATCAAGGTGCAGTCGATCCAGAACGAGCAGCTCGACGGCAAGCTGCAGACGGCGCTGAACTCCGGCAACGCGCCGGACGTGTTCCTGCAGCGCGGCGGCGGCAAGATGGCCGCGATGGTCGAGGCGGGACAGGTCATGGACCTCACCGACTCGATCACCGCCGAGACGAAGCAGTCGGTCGGTGAGGGCGCGATCAAGGCCGAATCGATCGACGGCAAGGTCTACGCGATGCCGCTGGACGTGCTGCCCGAGGGCCTGTTCTACAGCAAGGACCTGTTCTCCAAGGCCGGCATCACCCAGCCGCCGACCAGCATGGACGAGTTCAACAGCGCCGTGAGCGCGCTGAAGAAGTCCGGTGTGATCCCGGTGGCCGTCGGGGCGAAGGATGCCTGGCCCGCCGCGCACTGGTATTACAACTTCGCGCTGCGGCTGTGCAGCGAGCAGACGCTCAACGACACCGCCAAGTCGCTGAAATTCACCGACCCCTGCTGGACGGCCGCCGGCAACGAGCTGAAGAAGTTCGCCGACACCAAGCCGTTCCAGCCCGGCTTCCTGACCACCTCGGCACAGCAGGGCGCCGGCAGCTCGGCGGGCCTGGTCGCCAACCACAAGGCATCGATGGAGCTCATGGGCGGATGGGACCCGGGCGTGATCGCGTCGCTGACCCCCGACACGAAGCCGCTGCCCGACCTCGCCTGGTTCCCCTTCCCCACCGTCAGCGGTGGCGCGGGTGATCCGGCCGCGATCATGGGCGGCGTCGACGGGTACTCGTGCTCGGCCCAGGCCCCGAAGAAGGAATGCGCCGCGTTCCTGAACTTCCTGGTCACCCAGCCGCAGCAGGAGGCCTACTACAAGGCGTTCAACTCGCCGCCGGTCAACACCGCGGCGCAGAAGATCGTCACCGAGCCCTACCTGAAGGACCTGCTGGCCGCGTACAACAAGGCCCCGTATGTGTCGCAGTACCTGGACACGCTCTACGGCCAGAACGTCGGCAACGCGCTGAACGTCGCGGTGGTGAACCTGCTCGCGGGCAAGGGCAGCGTCCCCGACATCATCACGTCGGTCAACCAGGCCGCGGCCAAGGGATAGTCGAAGCGATGAGCAAGACCCTGGGCGAGAAGGCCGGGACGCTTCCTGCTCAGGAGCGCACATCGGTCGAGAGCACCGCACACGCGGCGGTGCTCTCGACCGGACGCCGCCGCGGCAGACGGCGAGCCGCCTGGACCACGCGGCTGGAGATCACGCTGCTGGCCGGGCCCGCGATCATCGTGTTCCTCGGATTCGTGATCTTCCCGGTCGTGATGGCGGCCTACTACGGCTTCTTCGACTGGAAGGGCTACGGCCCCGCGACGGACTTCGTCGGTCTGAAGAACTACGCCATCATCCTCACGGATCCGACCTTCCACGAAGCGCTGATGCACAACGGCATCATCGTCGTCCTGTCGCTGGTCATGCAGGGGCCGGTGGCGATCCTGCTCGCGCTCCTGCTGAACCAGAAGATGCGCGGGCGCACGGCCATCCGCGTGCTGATCTTCGTTCCGTACGTGATCTCGGAGGTCATCGTCGGCACCGGCTTCAGCCTGATGCTGCAGACCGACGGAGCCGTCAACGACCTGCTCAAGAGCATCGGCCTGGGCTTCCTGCAGGCCGACTGGCTCTCCGACCCGAGCGTCGCGATCTGGACGCTGATGCTCATCCTGACCTGGAAGTACATCGGCTTCGCCGTCATCCTGTTCCTCGCCGGCCTGCAGGGCGTTCCCACCGAGCTGTTCGAGGCGGCCGCGATCGACGGCGCCTCGTACTGGCAGATCCAGCGCCGGATCACGCTGCCGCTGCTCGGCCCCACCATCCGCATCTGGGCGTTCCTGTCGATCATCGGATCGCTGCAGCTGTTCGACCTGGTCTACATCGTGTGGGGGCAGTACGTCGCCGGCGTCGCCGGCACCTCGACGATGGCCACCTACATGGTCACCAACGGCCGTGACGCCGGCAACTTCGGCTACGGCAACGCCGTGGCCGTCGTGATCTTCTTCATCTCCATGATCATCGCGCTGATCTACCAGCGCTTCGTCCTGCGTCGCGACACCGCCGGCGCTCTCACCGAAAGGCAGACGCGATGACGGCCGTCGCCCCGCACCTCGCCCCGCCGGCCCACCCCGAGAGGGAACGGCTGCGGTGGGGAAGCCCCGTCGTCTACTTCATCGCACTCGTGCTGGTCGCGGTGTGCATCGCCCCGGTGCTCTACATCGTGGTGGGCGGGTTCCGCACCAACGCGCAGATCACCACCGACCCGGCGGGCCTTCCCAACCCCTGGGTGATCCAGAACTACATCGACGTGCTGACCAGCGAGACGTTCTGGCTCGAGGTGGGCAATTCGCTGATCGCCGCCGGCATCACCACGATCGGCGTCGTCGCGCTCGGACTCATGGTCAGCTACGTGCTGGCCCGCTACACGTTCCGCGGACGCGGCGTGATGTACTCGCTGTTCGCCGCCGGGCTCATGTTCCCCATCACCGTCGCGATCACCCCGCTGTACATCCTGGTCAAGGACCTGGGCCTGATGAACAGCCTCGCCGGCGTCATCCTGCCGCAGATCGCGTTCGCCCTGCCGGTCACCGTGATCATCCTCGTGCCGTTCCTGCGCGCGATCCCGGATGAGATCGAAGAGGCGGCGGCGATCGACGGGGCCGGACGCCTCGGCTTCTTCTTCCGGATGGTGCTGCGCCTGGCCGTCCCCGGAGTGGTCACCGTCGGCATCCTCGCCTTCATCGGCAGCTGGAACAGCTACCTGCTGCCGCTGTTCATCCTGAACGACCAGGCCACCTACACGCTGCCCCTGGGCGTGCAGGCGTTCTCGTCGCAGTACTCGGTCGACACGGCCCGCGTCCTGGCCTTCACCTCGCTGGCGATGCTGCCCGCACTGATGTTCTTCCTCGTCTTCCAGCGCCGCATCGTCGGCGGCTTGACCGGTGCGGTCAAGGGCTGACGCCTCGCTCACTTTCCCACGACAGGACCGCCGATGCACGACATCCCCGCCTTCCCCGATGTCTCCGACCGTGTGCAGGCACTGCACGCCCGGATGACCCTTGACGAGAAGCTCGCCCAGCTGGTGGGCTATTGGCTCGACCAGAACGGCACCGTCGCCCCGATGCAGAGCGAGATGGCGGCCGGACAGAAGGATGCCGGGGCCTTGGCCGAGGTGACCGAGCACGGCATCGGCCACTACACGCGGGTGTACGGGACCCGGCCGGTCCCCCCGGTCGAGCGGGCGCAGTGGCTGTGGCGCGAGCAGCGCCGGCTCAAGCGCGAGACCCGCCTGGGCATCCCCGCGATCGTGCACGAGGAGTGCCTGACGGGACTGGCCGCCTGGCAGGCCGCGGTGTTCCCGACGCCGCTGGCCTGGGGCGCGTCATTCGACCCGGAGCTGGTGCGCGAGGCCGCACAGGCGATCGGCGGGTCGATGCGCGAGCTCGGCGTGCATCAGGGCCTCGCGCCCGTGCTCGACGTGATCCAGGATCCGCGCTGGGGCCGGGTGGACGAGTGCATCGGCGAGGACCCGTACCTGGTCGGCACGGTCGGCACGGCGTACGTGCAGGGCCTGCAGGACGCCGGCGTGCACGCCACGCTGAAGCACTTCGTGGGCTACTCGGCCTCGCAGGCCGGCCGCAACCATGCGCCGGTGCACGCCGGTCCGCGCGAGATCGCCGACGTCTTCGTGCCGCCGTTCGAGATGGCGGTGCGCGACGGCGGCGCCGCGTCGGTGATGAACGCGTACACGGCGCTGGACGGCGTGCCGATGGGCGCCGACCCGGAGTACCTGACCACGCTGCTGCGCGAGCGGCTGGGATTCGACGGGGTCGTGGTGGCCGACTACTTCTCGGTCGCATTCCTCGAGGTGATGCAGGCCGTCGCCGCCGATCGCGGTCATGCCGGCGCGCTCGCCCTCGAGGCGGGCATCGATGTCGAGCTGCCCACCGGCGATGCCTACCTGCAGCCGCTGGCCGAGCTCGTGCGCTCCGGAGAGGTCGACGAGCGATACGTCGACCGCGCCGTGCTGCGCGTGCTGCGCCAGAAGGAGCAGCTGGGCCTGCTGGACGCCGATGTCTACGAGGACGAGCCGCCCGCGCAGATCGACCTCGACTCGCCGCGGCACCGCGAACTCGCGCGACGGCTCGCGCAGGAGTCGGTCGTGCTGCTGGCCGATGACGGCATCCTGCCGCTGCAGCCCGCGGCGCGGATCGCGGTCATCGGCCCGAACGGCGACCTGCCCGAGGCGCTGCAGGGCTGCTATTCGTTCACGAACCACGTGCTGGCCCATCATCCCGGCGTCTCGTCCGACGTGCGCATCCCGACCGTCGCCGAGGCGCTGCGCGATGCCGGTCGCGAGCTCACCGTCACCCGCGGCTGCGCGGTGGACGGCGACGACGAGTCCGGGTTCGCCGAGGCCGTCGCCGCCGCGCGCGGCGCGGATGTCGCGGTCGTGGTCGTCGGCGACCAGGCGGGGCTGTTCGGCCGAGGTACCGTCGGCGAGGGCAACGACGCCGAGTCGCTTGCGCTCCCGGGCGTCCAGCGGGCGCTGGTCGAGGCGGTGCTCGAGACCGGAACCCCGGTCGTGATGGTGCTGCTGACGGGTCGCCCGTACGTGCTGGACTGGGCGCTGGATGCTGCAGGGCCGCGTCCGGGTGCCGTGCTGCAGGCGTTCTTCCCCGGTGAAGAGGGCGGCACGGCGATCGCCGACATCCTGACCGGCCGCGCGGTGCCGTCGGGGCGCCTGCCCGTCTCGCTCCCCCGGTCGACGGGCGCGCAGCCCTATACCTACCTGCATCCCATCCTCGGCGGCGATTCGGATGTCACGGCCTCGCGCTCCACGCCGGTGCGCCCGTTCGGGTTCGGGCTGTCGTACACGACGTTCGACTACACCGACCTGTCGGTCGACGGCATGTGTGCGGCGGGCGCGGCGTTCGACGCCGAGGTCACCGTGACCAACACCGGCCGCACGGCCGGCACCGATGTCGTGCAGCTGTACGGGCACGACGTGCACGCCTCGGTGACCCGCCCGGTCGCCCAGCTGCTGGGCTACGCCCGGGTGCACCTGGAGGCGGGCGCCTCGGCGCGCGTGCGCTTCCGGGTGCCGAGCACCCGCTTCGCGTTCAGCGACCGGCGGATGGTCCGGATCGTCGAGCCCGGGGACGTGCAGGTGTGGGTCGGCGCGCACGCCGCGGCCTCGGCCGCGACCAGCCGGGACGACGGCGGCTTCGGCGCCGGTTCCGATGCCCGCCGCCAGCCCGTCGCGCCGGGCGTGCCCGGAGCCGCGACGCCGCGGGCGGTGGTCGCGATCACCGGCCCGGCGCACGACGTGACCGGGGCGGACCCGCGCCTGGTCACGTGGGAGCTGATCGGCGCGGCGGTGCCGGTTCGGGCGTGAGCCCGGTGCTGGTTCAGGCGTGACCCCGGCCGGGCTGCGGCCCCAGGCCGTGCTCGAACGCGAACACGACCAGCTGCACCCGGTCACGCAGGGCGAGCTTGGCGAGGATCCGGCTGATGTGCGTCTTCACGGTCGCCTCGGACAGGTACTCGCGTGCGGCGATCTCGGCGTTGGACAGCCCCCGCGCCGCCAGGGCGAAGATCTCGCGCTCGCGCTCGGTGAGCGTGCCGTACGAATCCGGGATCGGGGCGGGTGCGGCATCCATCGTGTGCGCGAACAGGTCACGGGTGGCGGATGCCGCGATCACGGCCGACCCGGCGTGCACGGTGCGGATCGCCGCCAGCAGGAACTCGGGGTCGGCGTCCTTGAGCAGGAACCCGCTGGCGCCCTGCCGGATCGCGCGGGCGGCGGCCTCGTCGAGGTCGAACGTGGTCAGCATCACGATGCGCGGAGCATCGGCATCCGTCAGCAGCTCCGCGGTGGCGGCCAGCCCGTCCATCACCGGCATCCGGATGTCCATCAGCACGACGTCCGGGTGGGTCGCGCGCACGATGTGGATGGCCTCGCGTCCGTCGGAGGCCTCGCCCACGACCTGCAGATCGGGCTGCGAATCGATCACCATGCGGATGCCGGCGCGGAACAGCGCCTGGTCGTCGGCCAGCACCACCCGGATCATTCGGCTCCTCCGCCCGGTGTCGCAGGCGCCACCGGTCGCGCTGTCGAAATCTGCAGACGCGCCCGTAAATCTCGGGCGCGCACCCGGAAAACGATAGCGCGACCGGGCAGCCGTCCCGGACACGCGCGCCTGCGCGGTGAGCGGGTCACGCGCTCGGTCCGATCGGGATCTGCGCGCGCACGACGAACGCGTCGCCGTCGACCCCGGCATCCAGCGTGCCGCCGGCCAGTACCGCACGCTCGCGCATGCCGATCAGACCGTGGCCGCGGGTCTGAGCCGGCGCGGCCGGCACCGCGCCGATCGCGTTGCGGACCGCCGCCTCGACCCGGTCGGCATGCCATGCCAGGCTCACGTCCACCGGTCCGCCGGCACCGTGCCGCAGTGCGTTGGTCAGGGCCTCCTGCAGGATGCGGTAGACGGCCAGCTGCACGGCGGTCGGCGGGTCCGTGCGCGGCGCGGGGTCGATCGTGACCCGCAGGTCGACCCCGGCGGCGCGCAGCTGGCCGAACAGCGCCTCCAGATCCGCCACGGTGGGCTGCGGACCGTCCTCCTGACGATGCCGCAGCTGGGCCAGCAGCACCCGGACGTCGGCGAGTGCGGCGCGCGCGGTCGCCGAGATCGTGCCGAGTGCCTGCCCCTGGGCCGAAGGGTCGGATGCCGCGGCATAACGCGCGCCGTCGGCCTGGGCGATGACCACCGCCAGCGAGTGCGCCACCACGTCGTGCATATCCCGCGCGATCCGCGCCCGCTCCTGCTCGGCGACCGCGTCCGCCTCGGCGCGCTGCTGGGCCAGACGGTTCGCCTTGGCGCGATGCGCGGTGCGCGTCAGCGCCCCGACGGTCCACGACAGCAGGAGCGCGAACGCGATCGCGATCAGCACCGCGGACGCCAGGGTGAGCGTCTCGAGGGTCAGAGAGGCGGCGCCCATCACCAGGAAGATGTAGGCCGTCGCGACGAACGCTCCCCCGAGCGCCGAGCCGAACCCGACCCAGAACACGACCCGGGTGCCGTAGGCCGCCGCCGTGTAGAGCACCGCGAACACGGCCAGATCGCTCAGGTTCGGGGAGCGCCCGAACCCCATCTGCACGAGGGCGCCGGCCCAGGCCAGCCCCAGGGCGAGCGTCGGCGACAGCCGCCGCACCGCGACGGCGGCGCCGAAGATCGTGCACAGCAGCACCGAGGCGACGACGTCGATCAGCGGGCGGAACGAGCCGTGCGCCCCGACCACCAGCTCGGCCGGCAGCGCCGCCAGCGCGAACAGCGCCGCGACGACGATGTCGACCGTGAGCTGGGTCGGCGTGAGACGGCGGAACACGGTCTTCACGCTACGGGAGCGCGCGGACCGCGGCATCCATCGTCCGATGTATTCGCCGCCTCCCCCTCAGGCCTCGAGCCGCTGGCGCAGCACGTACTGCAGGATGCCGCCGTGCCGGTAGTACTCGCGCTCGGTCGGAGTATCGATGCGGACGGTGGCGGTGAACTCCCGGGCCTCGCCGTCGTCGGGCTCGACCCGCACGGTCACCTCGGTCGGAACGGCATCCTGCCCCTCGAGTCCGATGATCGAATAGGTCTCGGTGCCGTCCAGCCCGAGCAAAGCGGCGGTCTCGCCCTCACGGAACTGCAGCGGCAGCACCCCCATGCCGATGAGGTTGGACCGGTGGATCCGCTCGAACGACTCGGCGAGCACCGCCTGGGCCCCCAGCAGCAGGGTGCCCTTGGCCGCCCAGTCGCGCGACGAGCCCGAGCCGTACTCCTTGCCGGCGAGCACGATCAGAGGTATGCCCTGCTCGGCATATTTCTCGGATGCCGCGAAGATCGAGGTCTGCTCCCCCTCCGGCAGCAGGCGGGTGAAGCCGCCTTCCGCGTCCACCAGCTCGTTGCGCAGTCGGATGTTGGCGAACGTGCCGCGGATCATCACCTCGTGGTTGCCGCGGCGCGAGCCGTACGAGTTGAACTGGCGCGGCTCCACGCCGTGCTCGGTCAGGTACTCGCCCGCCGGAGAGTCGCGCTTGATCGTCCCGGCCGGCGAGATGTGGTCGGTGGTCACCGAGTCGCCGAGCTTGGCCAGCACCCGCGCCCCGGTGATGTCGCGCAGCAGGTCCGGCACGGCGTGCATGCCGTCGAAGTACGGCGGACGGCGCACGTAGGTCGAGTCATCCTGCCAGTCGAACCGGTCGCCCTCGGGCACCGGCAGACTGTTCCAGTTCTCGTCGCCGGCGTACACGTCGGAGTAGCCCTCGGTGAACATGCGCGCCTCCACGCACGAGTCCACGACCTCCTTGATCTCGTGCGTGGACGGCCAGATGTCCTTGAGGAACACCGGCTGCCCGTCGTCGCCGTCGCCCAGCGGGTCGCGGTTCAGATCCACGTGCATCGATCCGGCGAGCGCGTAGGCGACCACCAGCGGGGGCGACGCGAGGAAGTTCATGCGCGTCTGGGAATGGATCCGGCCCTCGAAGTTGCGGTTCCCGCTGAGGACGGATGCCACGGTCAGATCGCCGGCATCCACCGCCTGTCCCACCTCTTCGATGAGCGGCCCCGAGTTGCCGATGCAGGTCGTGCACCCGTATCCGACGAGGTTGAAGCCCAACTCGTCGAGGTACGGCGTGAGGCCGGAGCGCTCGAAGTAGTCGGTGACCACGCGGGAGCCGGGGGCGAGCGAGGTCTTCACCCACGGCTTGCTCTTCAGCCCCTTCTGCACCGCGTTGCGCGCGAGCAGCGCCGCCCCGATCATGACCGACGGGTTGGAGGTGTTCGTGCAGGATGTGATCGCCGCGATGACGACATCGCCGTTGTCCAGCTGCGAGCTGTCGCCGCCGACGGTCAGCTGCTGCGGGTTGGACGGCCAATCGATCGCGCCCCCGTCGTCCTCGGCCACCGTCACGGCCGCGGCGGGCTCGAACATGTCCGGCTCGCCGAGGAACGGATCCGAGGCCGGGAACGTGTCGTCGATCGCATCGTCCAGCGCAGTCAGCCGCTTCACGTCCGCGGTCGGGTCGGCCAGCAGCCGCTCGACGGTGCGATGGGCCACAGCCAGCGGGATCCGGTCCTGCGGGCGCTTCGGCCCGGCGATCGACGGCTCGATCGAGCCGAGGTCGAGCTCGACCACGTGCGAGTACTCCGGCTCGTGCTCGGGGTCGTGCCACAGCCCCTGCTCCTTCGCGTACGCCTCGACCAGCGCCACCCGCTCGGGGCTGCGGCCGGTGAAGCGCAGGTAGTCCAGGGTCTCGTCGTCGATCGGGAAGATGGTGATCGTCGAGCCGTACTCGGGGCTCATGTTCCCGATCGTGGCGCGATTGGCCAGCGGCACGTTCGCCACCCCCGGGCCGAAGATCTCGACGAACTTGCCGACCACCCCGGTCTGCCGCAGCAGCTCTGCCACGGTCAGCACCATGTCGGTGGCGGTCACGCCCTCGCGCAGCTCGCCGGTGAGCTTGAGCCCGATCACCTCGGGCAGCAGCATCGACACCGGCTGGCCGAGCATCGCCGCCTCGGCCTCGATCCCGCCCACGCCCCAGCCGACGACGCCGAGCCCGTTGACCATCGGCGTATGCGAGTCGGTGCCGACCAGGGTGTCGGGGTAGGCCTGCGGCATCCCGTCGCCCTTGTCGTCCGCCCCGAACACGACCCGGGCGAGGTATTCCAGGTTGACCTGGTGGCAGATGCCGGTGTCGGGCGGCACGACGACGAAGTCGTCGAACGCATGCTGGGCCCATCGCAGCAGCTGGTACCGCTCGCGGTTGCGCTCGAACTCGAGGTCGGCGTTGATGCGGGATGACTCGGGCCGGCCGAAGCTGTCGGCGATGACCGAGTGGTCGATGACGAGTTCGACGGGGATCAGCGGGTTGACCTGCTGTGGGTCTCCGCCCAGCTCGTCCATCGCGTCGCGCATCGCGACCAGATCGACCACACAGGGAACGCCGGTGAAGTCCTGGAGCAGCACCCGGGCCGGCGTGAATTGGATCTCGGTGCCTCCGACATCCTTCGCATTCCAGTTCGCCAGCGCGGTGACCTGCTCGGCGGTGACGGTCACGCCGTCCTCGTTGCGCAGCAGGTTCTCCAGCAGGACCTTCAGGCTGTACGGCAGCCGGCCGGCGTTCGGGACGCTGTCCAGTCGGAAGATCTCGTACTGCTTGTCTCCGACGGTGAGCGTGTCCTTCGCTCCGAAGCTGTTCGACATCGATAACCCCTCCCAGCACGAGCGGCGGTGTGCAGACGACACCGGCGACGCCTCTCCCCATCATGCCCCGTTCCGCGGGGCTGTGGGCCGTGCCGGCTGGGGGTGGTGCCGCTGGCCGGGGTTGCGGCGCGGACGCGGTGCGACCGCGCCGCGGTGCGGCCGCAGCCCGACCCGACCGCAGCCCGACCCGCAGAATCGCCGAAACCAGGGATCCTCCGCGAAACCCAGGCGGAGGCCCCCGGTTTCGACGAGAATCCCTTGTCTCGCCGATCGGGGGCCGGGCCGCCGGGGGCCGGGCCGTCGCGGGGCCGGGCCGTCGCGGGGCCGGGCCGTCGCCGGGCCGTCGCCGGGCCGGGCCGCCGGGGGCCGGGCCGATCAGGCCGGGCCGCCGGTGATCAGTCCGCGGCGGGCGGGAGGGGCACGAGCGGGCGCTGCTCGTAGAAGGTCTGCAGCACCACCGTCGTGCGTGTGCTCACCGAGGCGGCACGTCGGATGTCGCCGATCAGCCGTTCGAGGTCGCGCGGCGAGGCGACCCGGACGAACAGCATGTACGAGGCCTCCCCCGCGATCGAGTGGCACGCCTCGATCTCGGTCAGATGCTCGAGCAGCTCGGGGGCGTCGTCGGGCTGGGCCGGGTCCAGGGGCGAGATCTCGATGAACGCCGCCAGCGGCTTGCCCACTGCCTCGGCCGCGAGGATCGGCCGGTAGCCGGTGATCACCCCGCGCGACTCGAGTCGCCGCAGCCGCGCCTGCACGGCCGACACCGACAGACCGACGCGCGGAGCCAGCTGTGCCAGCGTGGTGCGCGCATCGGCGGAGATCTCGGCGACGATGCGGGTGTCGACCGCGTCCAGTGCAGCATCCGATGGCGAATCGCTCATGACCGTAATATTATCGGTAAGACGGCGATTCAGCCGGAAGATTTCGTGTCATTCGAAGATCGGAGGTTCCCATGTCCATGAGTCAGGTCCACGCCGAGCGCGCGCAGAAGACCGTCGTCGGCGAACCCGAGCACCGCACTGAGCGAGCGGAGCGAGACGAAGGGGTCGTCGAAGACGTACGGGGCGTCGAGAACGGCTCCGCGTGGTCGGCGCTGAAGGATGCCGCGACCGCCCTGCAGACGATCCAGGTCCAGGACGGCTCCGTGCCCGACGAGAAGACTCGGGCCGCCGAACTGGTCGAGACAATCGTCGCCTCGATCGCCGAGCTCGCGCCGCTGTTCCCGCACGACGAGGCGTACCTCGCGGCATCCGTCGTGGACTTCCGCCGCTGGGCGGACGAGGGCTTCGGCATCCCGGACTTCTACGACTCGCTGGTCGCGTTCCATCCGGAGCAGCATCGCGTGGACGGCCTGCGGCACCTGGTCGTGTTCCCGATGTATACGCAGAACGGGTCGCGCAACCGGCACGTCGAAGCGCTGATCGTCGAGGTCATCTGGCCCGAGTTCATCGCCGCGCTGGAGGCCGGCGACTACGGCAACAAGCTGTTCGTGTCGCTGCGGCTGATCGATTTCACCCCCGGCTACAACACGAACTCGGCCGTGCTGTTCCCCGAGACGGTGGCGATGCGCGAGATCCCGACGTTCACCTGGGGCGCGATCTTCCAGGACCGCGAGGCGGCGCGCTACCGCCGAGTGGTGCGGGCGGCATCCGAGATCACGAAGCTCGACCTGCCCGCGGAGGCGGCGCGCATGCTGGAGGACCAGAAGCTCGCCGAAGAGGTGTTCGTGATGTGGGACATCATCCACGATCGCACGCACATGCGCGGCGATCTGCCGTTCGATCCGTTCATGATCAAGCAGCGGATGCCGTACTTCCTGTATTCGCTGGAGGAGATGCGCTGCGATATGACCGCGTTCCGCGAGTCGGTGGCGATCCAGGCGCGGCTTCAGGCGCAGGACGAGCGCACCCCCGTCGAGGAGCAGATCCTGGAGCACGCTCGGCTGGTGCAGTACGCGGTGATCTTCGACCGGATCTTCCGGTTCGCGATCACCGGGTCGCGGGTGCGCAACTACGACGGGCTGGGCGGCCAGCTGCTTTTCGCGTGGCTGCACCAGCGGGGCGTGCTGCACTGGACCGACACCGCACTCGCGTTCGATTGGGGCCCCACGCTCGGAGGCTCGGGTCAGCGCGCCGGCGATGGCTCGAGTGAGCGCGGGGAGGGCGACGTCCCGGCCGCCGTGGTCGCGCTCGGGGATGCGATCGACGAGCTGTACTGGAAGTCGATCGATCGTCCGAAGATCGCGCACTGGCTGGCCGCGTACGAGCTGGTGAGCGGCGTGGTGACGCCGCACCCGGCATCGGCGTGGGCGCGCGGGCTGCCGGACGACGTGCTCGCCGGTCCGCCGAAGGGGTACACGGATGCCGTGCTGGACGACGAGTTCCCCCACTCGATGTTCTACGAGGCCCTGGAGAAGAAGATGCGCGACGTGATCGCGTCGACCGCCGGCATCCGCGGCACCGACTGACCCCCTGCATTCTTCTCGAAATCGTACGATTTGGCCGGGTGCACATGAAACTGGGCCAGATTTGATGTGCAGTCGCGAAGATGATGTGCAGTGGATGACGCGGGCCCAAGGCCCCGGGATGACGCGGGACCAAGGCCCGTGGATGACGCGGGCCCAAGGCCCCGGGAGAGGATGCCCCGATGACGGACCTGACCGGTCGGACGGTGCTGGTGGCCGGAGCGACGAGTGCGAGCGGCCGCATCGCCGTGCAGACGCTGGTGGATGCCGGCGCCTTCGTGGTCGCTGTCGGACACGACCCGGTGAAGCTCGAGGCGCTCGCCGAGCAGATCGACGCGACGGACACCGGCGCACCGTGGGTGACCGAGGCGTGCGACCTCGCCGACGAGCAGGCGGTGTTCGGGCTCGCCGAGCGTCTGCGCGGCGATGACACCCGCGTCGACGGCGTGCTGCATCTGGTGGGCGGATGGCGCGGCGGCGGAGGCCTGGCCGGACAGACCGATGAGGACTTCCGCTTCCTCGAGGGGTCGCTCACCGCGCTGCGGCACGTGAGCCGGGCGTTCGACGACGATCTGAAGGCATCGGATGCGGGCCGCCTGGCCATGGTCTCGTCGGTCTCGGTCGCCCGGCCGCTGGCCGGCGGAGCGAACTATGCCGCGGTCAAGGCGGCCAGCGAGGCCTGGATGCGCGCAGTCGCGCAGGGCTTCGCGAAGGCGGCCAGGGATGCCGATCACCCGCTTGCCGCGGCGTCCGTCGTGTTCCGGGTGAAGGCTCTCCAGGGCCTCGAGCAGACCCTCGCCGATCGGTTCGCCGCCCTCTGGGACACCGACGCCGCCGATGTGAATGACACGGTGATAGACCTCACGACGTGATCGGGTGACAACGGCAGGCCGGATCGAGTCTCGGAGACGGTCCGCGGCGCCTCTGCGCCGATCCGGCCTGCCGCTGCCACCGGCGAGTGCCCCGCACACGAACTAGATTGGATACCTGTGACCCCTCTGCATGATGCGAACCTGCGCGGCTTCGCCAGCGACAACTACTCCGGCATCCATCCCGAAGTGCTGGCCGCCATCGCCGCCGCCAACGGCGGGCACCAGATCTCCTACGGCGAGGATGCCTACACCGCCCGCCTGCAAGAGGTCATGTCCGACCACTTCGGCGAGGGGGTCGAGGCGTTCCCGGTGTTCAACGGCACCGGCGCGAACGTCACCGCGCTGCAGTCGATGCTGCCGCGGTGGGGTGCGGTCGTGGCGGCATCCACCGCGCACATCAACGTCGACGAGCAGGGCGCCCCCGAGCGCATCGGCGGGATGAAGCTGCTGACCGTCCCGACCGACGACGGCAAGCTCACCCCCGAGCTGATCGACCTTCAGGCCTGGGGCTGGGGCGACGAGCACCGCGCGCAGCCGCTCGTGGTGTCGCTGACGCAGTCCACCGAGCTGGGCACGCTGTATACGCCCGACGAGCTGCGGGCCATCGCCGATCACGCGCACGGGGTCGGCATGCGCGTGCACATGGACGGCGCGCGCCTCGCGAACGCGGCGGCATCCCTCGACCTGCCGCTGCGCGCCTTCACCCGCGACGTCGGCATCGACGTGGTCAGCGTCGGCGGCACCAAGAACGGCGCGCTGGGCGCCGAGGCGATCGTCGTGCTCAACCCGGAGGCATCCGCCGGCCTCGTCTATCTGCGCAAGATGAACATGCAGCTCGCCTCGAAGATGCGGTTCGTCTCGGCGCAGCTGGTGGCGCTGCTGGAGGGCGATCTGTGGCTGCGCAACGCGCGGCACGCCAACGCGATGGCGCAGCGTCTGCGGACCGGCATCGAGGCGGGCCTCGCCGACGGCTCCATCAGCGGCGTCGGGTTCACCCAGGCGACGCAGGCCAACGGCGTGTTCGCGACGCTGCCGGCCGGCGTCGCCGACCGGCTGCGGGAGTCATTCCGGTTCTATGACTGGGGCCCCGCGTCCGGAGGCTCGGATCAGCGCGTCAGCGATGATCCGAGTGGACGTGGGGAGGATGCTGCGCGCAACGAGGTGCGGTGGATGTGCTCGTTCGACACCACTGAGGACGACATCGACGCGTTCCTCGCCGCGATCGCGCGCGAGACCACCTCCGGCTGACCGGCACTCCCAGGCTCAGTTGTCCGCGTCTTCGACGATGCGCTCGGCTTCCTCGATGACCGAGCTCTCCCCGTCGGCGTCCGTCGCTTCCCCGTCGGCGTCCGCGTCGGCATCAGCATCCGCCGCCGCGTCGGTCGCGGCATCCGCCGCGTCGTCCTCGGCAGGCGACACCGGCGCGCCCTCGGCGGCCGGCAGAGTCGAGGACGGCCGGATGAGCTCCTTCACCTCGGCGAGGAAGCTCGTGAGCTGATGCTGCTGCCAGCGCAGCTGGCGTGCGCGGTCCTCGGCGTCGCGCAGCACGTCCTGCGCGTTCGCGGTGACCAGGTCCATGATCTTCTGCGCCTTGGTGCGGGCGTGCTCCAGATGCTCGGCGGCGCGCAGCTGCGCGTCGGCCTCGATCTGCTGCCCCTGTGCGCGGGCGAGCTTCTCGAAGTCGTCCGCCTTCGCGGTGACGCGCTTCGCGTGCTCCAGCGAGGCGGCGACCTGCTCGTTCGCGTCGGTGGTGATCCGCTCGGCGTGGGCGACGGCCTGGTTGTGCAGCACCAGGAACTCCTGGTGCGCGTCGTCCTGGCGCCGGGTGAGGGATGCCTCGAACTCGAGCGTGCGCACGCGCAGCTCGCGGACCGCCTCCTCGGCCTCGGCGCGGTCGCGGCTGGTCTCGCGTGCCACCATCGAGCGCAGCGCCGCCGCGCCCTTCTCCGCCTCGGAGCGGATGGCGGCCGCCTCGCGGTCCGCCTGCTCCACCTTCTCGGCAGCGTGCGCGGCTTCGCGCTCGAGCAGCGCCTGGTGCGCGGTCAGCTCGGTGTCGATTCGCAGGCGCGCCTGCTGCGCCTCGTGCTGTGCCTGGGCGATGATCCCCTCGGCCTGCGCCTGCGCGTCCGCGCGCCGACTGTCCACCTCTTCGCGCGCGGCCTCCAGCAGCCGGTCGCCCTGCACGCTCGCGTTGCGGATGAGGGTGGACGCCTGCTCCTCGGCGACCCGCAGGATCTCCTCGAACTGGCGCCGGTTCGGCGACTCGGTCGGGGACCCGCTGAGTTCCTCGCTCAGCGCCTGCACGTGCTTCTGCGCCTCGGTCGTCTGCGCGTGCGCGGCGGCGAGGTCGGCCTTCAGCTGGGCATGCGCCTCCTCCAGCCGGGCACGTTCGGCAGCCTCGTCCGAACGGACCTGCTCGACCTCTTTGCGGCGCTGGGCTGCGGCATCCTTCAGCTTCGCCTTCAGCGCGGCCAGCGCGTCGCTGTCCTGCGAGCGGGCGGCGGTGGCGGCATCCTCCAGCTCTTCGACCCGGCTCTGCAGCTGCGCAAGCGACGTCGTGGCGCGGTGGCGCTCATCCTTGAGCCGGGCGGCCTCGTCACCCGAGGTGCGCAGGCGCGTCTTCAGCTGCGAGATCGCGGCATCGACCTCGTCCTTGTCGTACCCGCGGAACGCGGTGTTGAAGCCCGCATCGGCCGCGGTGGCGGCCAGCAGGGTGTCGAACGGCGTCTCGGCGGACTCGGCGTCGGTCTGCGGCGGCTGGTCGGACATGGGTGTGTCTCGGCTCTCGGAAGTGGGGTTCAGCGCGAGACAGCGCGACGCCGGAACCGCCTCGCCGCGCGCGGCCGATGGCGGGTCAGCGGACGCTGCCTACGACACCGGGGGGCAGTGGCGCAGATGCTCTGCGTGCGGACACGGTGAACACTACCGCCCCTGCCTGAGTGTCCTCAATGCCCGCGCGCGGCCGATGCCGCCGGCATTCAGCGGAGCGCGCCGACGCTGGCCAGCGCCATCCGCAGCAGCGTGCCGCGGCCGCCCTCCATGTCGGCCGCGACGGCATCGGATGCTGCTTCCTCGGGCCCGAGCCACGTCACCTCGAGCGCATCCTGACGAGGATCGCAGGTGCCGGTGACCGGCACCACGAACGCGAGCGAGACGGCATGCTGTCGGTCGTCGTGGAACGCGCCCAGCCCCGGCATCGGGAAGTACTCGGCCACCGTGAACGGCGTCGGCTGCAGTGGGAGCAGCGGGAACGCCATCGGGCCGAGGTCGTTCTCCAGATGGCGGAACAGCGCGTCGCGGATGGTCTCGCCGTATCGCACGCGGCCCGACACGATCGTGCGGGTCATCTCGCCCAGCGGCGTCGCGCGCAGCAGCAGGCCCACCTCGGTGACGACGCCGACGCCGTCGGTGCGCACCGGGACGGCCTCGACGTAGAGGATGGGCAGGCGACGCCGCGCCTGCGCGAGTTCGACGTCGGTCAGCCAGCCGGGGTTCACGCTCCCCGCACCGGTGCCGAAGCCCTCGAGCGAGCCGGGGATGAACGGCTCGCCGCCCGGGGTCGACTCCTCCGGGTCCGGCTCGGGATCGGGGTCAGGCGTGCGGACGGGCATGTCTCCTGTATACCCCACGCATCCGTCACTCCGGTGGTTCCCGGGTGTCGGATCGACGTGCTCGGTCAGACCGCGCAGGTATGTCTGCTCGACCGCCGCGCAGCGCGGTTGCTGCTCGCAACGCTCTCGCTCTCAGTCGTGGGCGGGCACCCGCGGGATCGAGTCCAGCAGCAGGCGCGTGTAGGGGTGCTGCGGCTGCTCGAGGAGTCGAGCAGTCGGACCTTCCTCGACGATCCGCCCGCGCCGCATGACCAGCGTCGTCTCGCATACGCGGCGCACGACGGTCAGGTCGTGGCTGATGAAGACCACGGTCAGTCCTCGGTCACGACGAATGTCGGCGACCAGGTCCAGCACCTGCGCCTGCACCGACACATCCAGCGCGCTGGTGGCCTCGTCCATCACCAGCACGTCGGGATCGACGGCCACCGCACGGGCGATGGCGACCCGCTGCCGCTGCCCGCCCGACAGTGTGCGCGGACGCGCCGATGCGTGGCGCTCCTCGAGCCCGACCGCGGTGAGCAGCTCGACCACGCGCCGGCGCAGAGCGGCATCGCGTCGGCCGGTGTGCAGCCGGAGCGCGTCTTCGATGGCTCGCCCCACCGGGACACGCGGGTCCAGCGACAGGTACGGATCCTGAAACACCATCTGCACAGAACGGGCCCGCGCAAGCCGCTCGGCGCGGCTGTGCGCGGCGCCGAGTCGGTCACGGCCGGCAATGTGGATGTCGCCGACATCGGGACGTTCGAGCCCCACGATCATCCGCGCCAGCGTGGATTTGCCCGAGCCGGATTCGCCGACCACGCCCAGCGCGCCGCCACGCGCCAGTGCGAACGAAGCGCCCGACACGGCCTGCAGGGGCGCTCGACCCGCCACATGGTAGCTCTTGCCGAGTCCCTCCACCCGCAGTATGGGCTCATCTGCGGGCGCCGGCGCGGGCTCGGCCGGAACACCCGCGTGCCGCAGCCCGGCCGCCGCTGGGCCGGCGGTTCGGTCCAACGATGGAGTGGCCTCCACGAGGCGGCGGGTGTACGCCGCCTGCGGGTTCCCGAACACGTCGCGCGCCGAGCCCTGCTCCTGAATCACACCGTCGTGCATCACATAGACGCGATCGCAGATGGATGCCGCCAAGTTGAGATCGTGCGTGATGAACAGCATCCCCATCCCACGCTCGCCCCGCAGACGCTGCAGCACGGCGACGATGTCGGCCTGGGTGGTCACATCCAGTGCCGAGGTGGGCTCGTCGCAGATCAGCAGCTGGGGCGACGAGGTCAGCGCTCCGGCGATCATCACGCGCTGGAGCATGCCGCCGGAGAACTCGTGCGGATGCTGACGCAGATGCGCCCGTGGATCCGGCAGCCGGACAGCATCCAGCAGGTCCAGTGCACGCGTGTGGGCATCGGCCGCCGAACAATGCTCGACCATCCGCATCGTCTCGGTCATGTGGTCGCCGATGGTGCGCATCGGATTGATCCCCGAGCGTGGATCTTGGAAGACGATGGCGGCACCTTCGCGACGCACGCGCAGCACGTCCTTTCGATGGGCGCCGACCATCTCGCGGCCGGTGACCCGCATCGACCCGCCGAGCGTCGCTGCGGCAGGCGTCAGGCCGAGGGCGGCGCGCGCCGTCAACGACTTGCCGGAGCCGGACTCGCCCACCAGTCCGACCGTCTCTCCCGCATCCACGTGCAGCGTCACGCCACGCAGGAGAGGCGTGCCGTCGGCGAGCGTCAGGGTGAGCTCCGAGACCTCGAGCAATCTGCTCGCCATTGCGGTATCGGTCATGCCACATCTCCTCCGATGCGATCGGAGATGTCCTCGCCGATCACGTTCACTGCGACGACCGCGAGCACGACCGCGACGGCCGGGACCAGGGCCGGCAGGAAGGCGCCGGCGACGATGCCGGCCTGCGCCTCGTTGATCATCGCGCCCCAGTCCGCTGTCGGCGGCTGCACGCCCAGCCCCAGGAACGAGAGCCCGGCCAGCTCTGCCAGGATGTAGCCGAAGTTCAGCGTCGACTGCGCGCCGACGACCGGGGTCACGTTCGGCAGCACCCGGCGCAGCGCGATCCAGGGCCCCGAGAAGCCCTGCACGCGGTAGGCGGCCACGTACGGGCGGGACCGCTCGGCACTGACCAGAGCACGGGTCAGCCGCGCGACGTAGGGCGCGTATGCGATGCTCATCGCGATCACCGGTGCGATCAGACCCTTGCCGAACAGCGCGACCGCCATGATGCCCAGAAGCAGCGACGGAAACGCGAACAGCACGTCGAACAGCCGGCCCAGGACGGCATCCAGCCAACCGCCGCGCCAGGCGGCTGCAAGACCGAGCAGGATGCCCACGATCGTCGAGCCGATGACCACGGCCAGCGGGCCGAGCAGCGCGGTCTGCGCGCCGAACATCGTGCGGCTGAGCAGATCGCGCCCGAGGCCGTCGGTGCCGAGCCAGTGCGCGGCGCTCGGGCCGGCGTTGATGGCGGCGAAGTCGACGGCATCCGGTGCGAACGGTGCGATGACGGGAGCAAGTGCTGCCATCAGCACGAGCAGCACCACGACGATGACGGCGACCCAGGTGGTGGCGGAAGCGCGCGGGAAGCGCGTGGTGCGCAGAATGCGCAGGGTCGTGGTCGCAGTCGTGCTCATCGTGCGGCTTCCCCGGCGGCCAAGCGTGGATCCAGCAGTGGTTCGAGCAGATCGACGGCGGTGTTGACGACGAGGAACACCGTGACCACCAGCAGCACGATGGCCTGCACCACGGGAAAGTCCAGTCGGTCGACGGACTGCACCAGGAGCGAACCGATGCCCGCGACCCCGAATGCCGCATCGACGATCGTCGTGGCCACCAGCATCCCGGCGATCAGCGGGCCGCCGACGGTGAGGATCGGGCGCAGCGAGTTGCGCAGCACGTGCCGGCGCACGACGGCGCCGGCCGGCACCCCGCGACTGGTGGCCACCTCGACGTGCTCACGCGAGAACTGCTCGACCATCGCCGAGCGGGTCACCTTGGCGATCAGCACGACGAACACGATGGTCAGCGTGAGTGCGGGCAGCGTGAGGTGGTACACCATGTCGCCGAACCCTTCGCCGGCGCCGAAGGTGGGGAACCAGCCCAGATCGACCGCGAACACTGCGATCAGCAGGATTGCGACCACGAAGGACGGCATCGCGCTGAGCACGGTCAGCCCGATCAGCGTGACCCGGTCGGCGGCGCGGCCGCGGTAGACCGCGGCGACGATGCCGGCGACGAGCCCGAGCACGAGGATCGCCACCGCGGCCATCCCCACCATCAGCGCCGTGGTGGGCAGCCGACCCGCGATCACCGAGGACACATCCTGCCGATACTGCAGCGAGCGACCGAAGTCGCCGTGCAGCATGTCGACCACCCAGTTGACGTACTGCTGCCATGGGGGCAGGTCCAGTCCGAACTGCTTCGTGACCTCGGCGATCGCCTGCGGGTTCGGACTGCGCCCGCGCAGCAGGAACCGTACGGGGTCGCCCGGAACGATGAAGCGAGAGAAGAACACCAGCAGTGACGCGAGGAACAGCGTGAGCACGAGGCTCGCAAGCTTGCCGACGACCAGCCGCACCACCGCGCCCGACCGCCCGCGGCGTGCGGCGGAGGCGGAAGCGTCGGCACTGTCGACCGGGTCCCGCAGCAGGTCAGCGCTTGCCAAGGGTGGCCGCCCACGGGTAGTACAGGAACGCGATCGACGGCTGCAGGCCGGTGATCCGCTTGCCGAGGAACACCGTCGTGGGCGCGTCGAACAGCGGCAGCCACGGCAGCTGCTCGTTGGCGATCTTCTGCGCCTTGGTCGACAGCTTCGCCCGGGCGTTGACGTCGGAGGTCCCGATCGCCTCGTTCACGACCGTGTTGAACTCCTTGTCGTCCCACTCGCCGTAGTTGCTGAACTGGCCGGTGCGCAGCACCGCGTACATCTCCAGCGGGTCGGGGCTGGACAGGTACCAGCTGGTGTAGAACATGTCGATGCCTTCACGCGCACTCGGGTCGGAGAACAGCGCGCTGAACTGCGCCGGCGTGAGGGTGACGATCTTCGCCTTCAGCCCGATGGCGTTGGCGGCGGCGGCCGTGCCCTGCGAGACGATGTTGAAGTCGTTGCCGATCGGCGCCGTGGCGAACACAACCTCCTTGCCGGTGGCGCCGGCCTCTTCGACCAGCTTCTTCGCAGCCGCGACGTCGTACGTGTAGTCCTTCAATCCGTTGAACGCGTCATCCACGGTCGATTCGTCGACGCCGCTCCACACCGATTTCGCGGTCATGGCGTTGGTGACCTCACCGATGCCGCCGGTCATGGCCTTGACCATCTCCGGTCTGTTCAGTGCCATCATCAGCGCTTGGCGCACGCGCACGTCACCGAGCGCGCCCTTCAGGTTCGAGATCACGATGTTGTTGACCGCGGTGTTCACACCGAGGTACAGGTGACCGGCATCCGTGCTGCGCAGCTTCGGCAGCGCCTCGGCGGGCAGCATCCAGCTGCCGTCGACGGCACCGGTGGTCAGCGCGTTCACGCGCGCTGTGGAATCGCCCATGAACACGAACGTGAAGGTCTTGTTCTTGGCCCTCAGCGCGGTGTCCCAGTAGTCGTCGTAGCGCTCGAGTGTGATCGACTCGCCCGACTCCCACGACGCGACGCTGTACGGTCCGGTGCAATTGACCAGCCCGGTCGAGTTGCCGTAGTCCTTGCCCTTCTCAGCGAGCGTCTTGGCCGACTCGACCACTCCGGCCGATGAGCCCATGGCCAGATTGAACTGCGAGTCGGGGATCGAGGTCGTGACGGTGACCTCGTACGGCCCGGTCTGCGTGATCGATCTCACGTTCTGGTAGACATCGGCCCACGACGACCCGACAGCCGGGTCCATGTGGCGTTTCATCGAGGCCACCGCATCTGCGGCGGTCATCCTGGTTCCGTCGTGGAATGTGACGTCCTTGCGCAGTTCGTAGACCCACGTGGTCGGGGTCGGGTTGCTGAACGACTCGGCCAGGCTCGGCGACAGCGTCCAGTCCGGGTTCAGCCGCAGCAGCGACTCGCACACGTTGGCCAGGATCTGGTTGTCGGGGTAGTCGAACGCGTAGGCGTAGTCGAGCGAATACGGCTCGGCATAGACGGCCCAGGTGATGCTGTCGATGTCGCCGGAGGGCGCCGGCGTGTCGGCGGTGAGGCTGTTGGACGTCTTCGGCGTCTCGGGCTGCTGTGAGCCGGCGCACCCGGTGACCACGAGCGCGGCGGCGACGATGCCGGCAGCGGCGGTCAGGATGCGGTGACGGTGCTGAGCTGTCATGAGTGCTCTCCTGTGGTGACGGGGGTACGGGTGTAGACCTGCGTGCCGCCGATCCACGTCGCGGCGACCTCACAGAGGTGGATGTCTGCGCTGGGCAGCGTGAACGGGTCGGGGTCGAGCACGATCAGGTCGGCGGCGAACCCCGGCGCTATCCGCCCGGTCTCGTGCTCGCGATGGTTGATCCACGCGGTGCCCGACGTATAGGCGGCCATCGCGGTGGCGAGGTCCAGGCACTGGCCGGCTCCACCCAGCGAGGGCAGTCCCGACCCGGGATACGCACGGTTCACCGCGACGTGGATCGCATCGATCGGCGCCGCACTCGAGACCGGCCAGTCACTGCCCCCGGCCAGCCGCGCGCCGGCGCGCGCAAGGTCGCCGAACGGATAGTGCCGCGCCTCCGCGCCATCGCGCAGGAACGGGAGGGTCAGCTCGTCCAACTGGTCCTCATGCGTGGCCCACAGCGCCTGGATGTTGGCCGTGGCATCCAATCCCGCGAAGCGGGGGACATCGACCTCGTCGACCATCTGCAGGTGCGCGAGGTGATGTCGGCCGTCGGTCGCGCCGTTCGCCTCGCGCGCCGCTTCCAGCGCGTCCAGGGCCACCCGCACGGCGCGGTCGCCGAGTGCATGGAAGTGCACCTGCATGCCCGCGGCATCGAGGGCGGTGACATATTCGCGCAGGTCGTCCGGCAGCACGAACGTCAGTCCAGAGGCGCCGGAGTCGTGGCCGTGCTCGTCGCGGTAGGGGGTGAGCATCGCGGCGGTGTGATTCTCGGCGACGCCGTCGACCATGATCTTGGTGGTGCCCAGGCGCAGCCGGTCGCTGCCGAGCGCGGCGATCTCGTCGCGCCGCGCGACCATCTGCGCGACCTGCTCCGCGCCGCCGTCGCGCTCCCACCACTGTGCACCGTCGACGTGCACACGCAGTGTGCCCTCGGCGAGCGCTCGTCGGTAGGCCTCCAGGCCCTCGGCCGTCCCGGCGAGGTCGCCGATCATGGCATCCTGCCAGCCGGTGATGCCCAGTGCGATCAGACGCTCCTGCGCGCGCAGCAATCCGCGGTAGGCGAGCTCCGGGTCGGCGGCGGGCGTGACGTGCGAGAACAGGTTCCCGGCGCCTTCGTGGAACGTTCCGGCCGGAAACCCGTCCGCCTCGCGGATGATGACGCCGTCTGCGGGGTCGGGCGTGGACGCGTCCAGGCCCGCCGTCTGGATGGCGGCGGTGTTGGCCCAGGTGGAGTGGTGGTCGCGGCTGAGCAGCATCACCGGACGGTCGGCGACAACCGCGTCCAGCAGACGACGGGTCGGATTGCCGCGGGGGAAGTGGTCCATCGACCAGCCGCCACCGAGGATCCAGGCGCCGGGCGGCTGCCGGGCGGCGTATTCCGCAACGATCGCGATGGCGGCGTCGGCATCCTCAGCACCCGACAGGTCGCACTGCAGCAGTTCGGTCCCGCCCCCGATCGGGTGGATGTGCGCGTCCTGGAAACCTGGCGACAGCAGGGCGCCCGCCAGATCGACGACTCGCGTGTGGGGACCGACATGGGCGACCAGCTCGGGATCCGGCGCCACGGCGACGATGCGACCATCCGTCACGGCCACGAACTGTCCGGACACCGGTGCCCCTGATCCGGTGAAGATCGCACCGCCGGTGAAGATCACATCAGCCGTCATGGCCGTCCTTCCGCGTCGAAGTTCTGCTTCGAGCGAGGCTAGATGCAGTCAACGTCGTTGTCAACACTGTTGACTCAATGGACGTGGAACAAGTTAGGCTGACAGGGGCGTCGGGGATGCACGCGGCGCATCGGTGCACCCGCCATCTCAACGGCGGCGAACGAGGGTGGGAATGGCGAATCACACGACCGCGAATCACCGGGGAAGAGCGCAGACCCGACTCGACCGCGAGGCGATCGTCGCAGCGGGCCTCGAGCTCGCGGCCTCGAGCGGCCGCGCGACCGTGTCAGTGCGCGAGCTGGGCGCTCGGCTGGGAGCCGATCCGACGGCGATCTACCGACACTTCTCCAGCAAGGAGGAGGTGATGCGTGCCCTGCTGGACGCGGTCATCGCCGAGTCGGTGGCGGCGGTGCAGGCAGAGCCCGAGGACTGGGAGCAGCGGTTGCGAGAATTGGCGACGCACACGCTGCGCACCTTCATCCGCTACCCGGCGATCGGCGCCGAGGCCACGACGCTGACCACACATGGCCCGGGCGAACTGTCGGCGATCGAACTGATGCTGGACGCATTCACCCGCGCCGGCTTGAACGATCAGGATGTCGTGCGCCACTACGCCCTGCTTGCCCAGCACTCGCTGTCCGGGGCTGCGGGCATCGCACGCGCGCAGCGGGAGGGCGAGTCGGGCACCGCGCGCGTGAACGGCGCCAATCCCTGGTTCGATGCGCCGCTTCGCCCTGACCCCCAGCTGTATCCGCGCTTTGCGGCCCTGGCGAACGAGCTCGTCGATCTGCAGGACGACGAGCTGTTCCTGCTCGGGGTCGAGTTCGTGATCGACTCTGCACGGCGGCTGGGCGCAGCCGCCGACTGACGGACGGGACGTCGGTGCACGCTGGCAGGATGGGCGCATGAGCTCTTTCGACGCGCCCCGCATCGATCCCGACGCCGCACTGTGGTCGGCCCCGGCCGACGCGCGCGCCGGCCGGCCGCTGCTCGTCCTGCTGCACGGCTACGGCGCCGATGAGCACGACCTGTTCGGGCTGTCTCCGGCGCTGCCCGAGGCGTTCGTCACGGCGTCCGTGCGCGCGCCGCTGACCCCGCCGTGGCCCTCCCCCGGGCACTCGTGGTATCCGATCGAGGATGTCACCGACGCCGACCTGTCGGGGCCGCGCGCACGCGACCCGGAGCGGGTGACGGCAGCGGCATCCGCGTTCTTGGAATGGCTGGATGCGGCGGCCGGCCCCGCGAGCACCGTGGGACTGCTCGGCTTCTCGCAGGGCGCCTCGGTGGCGCTGCAGGCGATGCGGCTGGCCCCCGAGCGGTTCGCGTTCGTGCTGAATCTGTCCGGGTACGCCGCCCCCGGCGAGCTGCCGGGCGATGCCGAGCTGCAGCGCCGGCGTCCGCCGGTGTTCTGGGGGCGCGGGGCGCTCGACGACGTGATCCCGGCGCCGCTGATCGACCGCACCACGCAGTGGCTTCCGGCGCACAGCGAGCTGTCCGGACGGGTCTACCCGACGCTCGGGCATGGCGTGTCCGAGGAAGAGGTCGCCGACATCCGGGTGTTCCTTGACAAGCGGCTGGCCGCCCTCGACGCCGACGGATAGCGGGCGCGGGTGCCGGGGCCCTGTCGGCGCGGCGCGGATGCCGGAGCGCGGTCGGCGGGGCGCGGATGCCGGAGCGCGGGCGCGAATGCGGGCGCGCGGGTGCCCCGGCCCCGGCCCGCGCGGCGTCAGTCCACCTGCACCTGCACGGTGATCATCCTGTGGTCGGACAGCGTCGAGTCGGCGACGGCGGCGTCGTGCACCGTCATCCCGGCGACGAACAGGTGGTCGATCTCCTGGTCGGGGGCCTCCGCCGGCGAGGTGTAGGCGGGCCGGATGGGAGCGAGCGCGTCGTGGGCGCCCGAGGCGAGCAGCAGCCGCCAGGACGCCGTGTCGGGTGTCGTGTTCAGGTCGCCGCCCCCGATCACGGGTCCGCGGGCGGCGGCTGCGGCCAGCGCCTGCGAGAAGAACGCCGCCTGGCCCTGCGTGGCGTTCAGCTCGTCGCCGTCGGGCTGCAGGTGGGTGGCGATGACCTGCACGGCCGTGTCACCCCACTTCATGGTGGCCGAGGTCATCCCGGCGCCGGTGAGCGAGTCGAACGCCGGGTAGCGCTGTGAGCCGGCATCGTGCACCGGCAGGTCGGTGAGGATCGCGTCGCCCCACACCTGATCGCCGGCCGGCCCGAAGACGAATCGCATGCCCAGCATCCGCGCCATGATCGCCAGCTGATCCTGACCGCCGTTGAGCAGCCAGCCGCGGTCGACCTCGCTGAGCAGCACCACGTGCGCCCCGGCATTGCGAATCTGCTCGGCCACCGCCCCCGGCACGAAGCGGCCGTCCAGTGCGTACCCCATGCGCAGGTTGTAGGCCGCCACGGTGAGAGGCCGATCGGTGGCGGATGCCGCGACCGGCCGGGTCGGGATCGTCAGCGCCGGCCCGACCAGCGCGGCGATCACCGCGATCACGGCGGCGACGGCCGACGCGGCGACCGCCCGTGCGCCCCCGGCCCCGATGCGCTGCGCCTCGGCGGGATCGAAGGCGGCGTCGTCGGAGCCGGCCCCGGGCATAGAGCCGGACCCGCGCGCAGAGCCGGACCCACGCGCGGAGCCGGACCCGGGCGCAGCCCCGGAATCGCGACCGATGCGACCCCGAATCCCGGCCCGATACGACACGGCCCAGGCCGCCAGTGCCACCGCCGCGGCGAAGATCACCCAGTCCGCGCGATACCCCAGGTCGTAGCCGGCGTAGAACGCGAAGAACAGCAGCGTCCAGATCACCCCACCCACACCCGCCGACACGGACGCCGTACGCGGCGAGCGACCCGCCCCGGCGAACAGCAGCAGCCGGGCGGCAGCTGCCGGTCCGACGACGAACCCCGCCGCCGCCCACACGCTCAGCACGCCCTCGAAGCCGCCGCGCGTGACCTCGAGCGGCACGGCGACCAGCACCGCGGCGGGGAACAGCACGGCCGAGAACCACGGCCGTCGGCGCGGAGCCGGCAGCAGCGCGACGATCACCGCCGCCCAGACGCCGACCACGACCGCCAAGGTGCCCCAGATCGGGCTCAGCACCGAGCCCCGTCCGACGTCGGACAGCCCGAGCAGCACGATCAGCAGCACCGGCGGCAGCAGCAGCGCGGTGCGCGCGGCGACCGGCGCATCGCGCGCCCGTGCCGCGCCCCGCATCGCGACGACGACCAGCACCGCCTGCACGATCAGCAGCGCGACATCCCATCCGTCGCGGCGCCAGACGGCGCCGAACGTGCCCAGCAGCGCATGTGTGGACGCGCTCACCGCGACGCCCAGGAGCACGCTCGGCACCAGCGCGCGACCGAGCGACCCCGCGCACAGGCACAGCGCGCCGAAGGCCAGCACGACCCCGACCGAACTGCCGTACAGCTGGATGTCGCCGCCCTCGGGGTTGATCGCCAGCGCGATCCGCACCACGAATGCCGCCAGCAGCATCCACCCCGCCCACCGGGCGAGCCGGCGGCGGAGGAACGCGACGATCACGAGCGGAACCGCCATCACGAGCAGCGCGTACGCCCCCATCACCTCGGCCGGCGTCTGGGCGGCGCGCCCGAACAGTGTGATCAGCGACGGCGTCCACACCCGCCACAGGTCTATGAGCAGCCACGTCGCCAGGACGCCCAGGGCACTCACCGACCGCGTCGTCATGTGCGCCAGTCTGCCGGATGCCGCCGACATCGGCAGGCCGATCTGCTAAAGTGGCTCGGCCCTGTCCCCGACGTGAGGAATGGAATGACCGAGATCGCCGCCGCGCGCTGACGCTGCCCGATCCGTCGTTTCTCGACGTGTCGTGCCGTCACCGGACAATCCGCTGCCTCTGCAGCACGTTCGCGCGCCGACCGTCGATCTCACCCCTCCCGCTGCGGGAGCGCCTCGGGCATCGATGTCGGCGCACCCCGACATCGAGGAGGCCCCATGCCTGCACACACTCTCTCCGCTCCCGTCGTCCTGGATCGGCTCTCGTTCGCCTGGCCGGACGGCTCGATCGCCCTGCGCGACGTGTCCGGCGCGTTCGGCGCCGGTCGCACCGGGCTGGTCGGCCGCAACGGATCCGGCAAGTCGACGCTGCTCCGCCTGATCGCCGGCGCGCTCGAACCGTCCGGAGGCCATGTGACGGCGGCATCCGACATCGCGCACCTTCCGCAGCAGCTGACGCTAGGCACCGAGCGACCGGTGGCCGAGCTGCTCGGCGTCGCCGAGACGCTGGCCGCGGTGCGCGCCGTCGCGGCCGGCGACGCCGACCCGCGGCACTTCGACGCGATCGGCGACGACTGGGACATCGAGGCCCGGTCGATCGCCGCGCTGGCCGAGGCGGGGGTGCCGGACGGGGCCCTGGACCGGACGGTGGGCGAGATCTCCGGCGGCGAGACGGTGCTGGCGGCGGTCGCCGGCATCCGGCTGCGACAGGCGCCGATCACCCTGCTGGACGAGCCGACGAACAACCTCGACCGCGACGCCCGGCACCGCCTGTACGACCTGGTGCGCGCGTGGCGCGGGACGCTGATCGTGGTCAGCCACGACATCGCCCTGCTCGAGCTGATGGACGCCACCGCCGAGTTGTACGACAGCGAGCTGTCGGTGTTCGGCGGACCGTACTCGCAGTGGCGGGACTGGCGGGAGGCCGAGCAGTCCGCGGCCGCACAGGCCGAGCGCGCCGCCGAGCAGGTGCTCAAGCGCGAGAAGCGCCAGCGGATCGAGGCCGAGACCAAGCTCTCGCGGCGCGCAGCGGTGGGGCGCAAGGCCCAGGTCTCCAAGCGCGTGCCCGGCATCATCGCGGGCGGGCGCAAGCGCGCGGCGCAGGTCTCGGCCGGACGGCTGCGCACCGAGATGGGCGAGAAGGAGTCCGCCGCCCGCGCCGCCCTGGACGCCGCCGAGCGTCGTGTGCGCGACGACGACGCGGTGCTGATCGACCTGCCCGACCCGGGCGTGCCCGCCGGGCGCCGGATCGCGACCCTCGCCGACGACGCGCGCGAGTGGGTCGTCGCGGGGCCCGAGCGGGTGGCCCTGATCGGGCCGAACGGCGCCGGGAAGACCACGCTGCTCGAGGAGCTGGTGGCATCGGCCGTGCAGAACTCCGGAGTTTCGGACGCGCCCGCCTCAGCCCGGGCCGATTCCGGCCCATTCGGGCTGCATCTCCGGAGTTCTGCACGCGCCCAGGCCCACACCGACCGCGTCGGATACCTGCCGCAGCGCGTGGACGGGCTGGATGATGCCGCCTCGGTGCTGCAGAACGTGCGGGCCGCCGCGCCCGGGACGCCGCCGGCCGAGATCCGCAATCGCCTCGCGCGATTCCTGATCCGGGGGGATGCCGTGGACCGGCCGGTCGCGGCGCTCTCGGGCGGCGAGCGGTTCCGGGTGGCGCTGGCGCGCCTGCTGCTGGCCGATCCCCCGCCCCAGCTGGTGGTGCTGGACGAGCCGACGAACAACCTCGACCTGGACACCGTGGATCAACTCGTGGACGCCCTGTCGGCCTACCGCGGCGCGGTGCTGGTCGTCAGTCACGACGACGCGTTCCTGCAGCGGCTCGGCGTGGACACGACCCTCGAGCTGACCCCCGACGGCCTGGCCGAGCGACGCTGAGCGACTCACAGGGTTCGGAGGATCGCGCCGACCTCGGATGAATTCGCCCAGGTCGTCCGAAGAAGGCCGGATTCTCCGGACCCTGTGAACGCGGGGGCGGCGGTGGGAGGATGTCGGCATGGCCACACTCATCCGTCCGCGCCAGGACCGCGTGTTCGCGGGCGTCTGCGCCGCCGTCGCGCACCGCTTCGGCTGCCGCGTCCTGGTCGTCCGCGTGCTCGCCGCGGCCGGCCTCATGTTCTTCGGCGTCGGCCTGTGGCCGTACCTGTTCCTGTGGGTGCTGATCCCGTCGGAGTGACGGCTGCGCGTACGGGAGTGACCGCTGCGACGTGATCGCTACGCGTACGGGGTGACCGCGACGATCGACACCTCGAGGGTCGCGCCGTTCGGCGCGGCGAAGCTGACCGCCTCGCCCACCCGGTGTCCGTCGATGGCGGAGCCCAGCGGGGACGTGGGCGAATACACCTCGATGTCGCCGTCGGTGCGCACCAGGTCGCGGCTGCCGAGCAGGAAGGTCTCCACCGAGCCGTCCGCCTGGAACTTCACGGTGATGCGCATGCCCGGCTCGACGACGCCGTCGTCGGGCTTCGTCCCGACCTCCGCACGGCGGATCAGCTCGCGCAGCTCGAGCACCCGCGCCTGCGAGGCCTCGTCGCTGGGCATGGCCGTGAGCTCGTCGAGTTCGCTCTGCAGGGCCGCGAGGGCGGCCGGGGTCATCCAGACGGTGTCCGTTCCGGTCACGTTCGACACGATCGGCTCCCTTCTCACTGTTCTCAGGGGTGGCAAAGAACTTCCAGCTTAGCCCGGATGTCGGTGATACCGGCAAAGATGGGGAGGTGGGCGACGTGATGGACCTCTTCGGCGCGGCGACGCGGGAGTGGTTCCGCGGCGCTTTCGCGCACCCGACCGACGCGCAGCGCGGCGCGTGGGAGGCCATCGCCGCCGGCAAGCACGCCCTCGTGGTGGCGCCCACCGGATCGGGCAAGACCCTGTCGGCGTTCCTCTGGGCGATCGACCGGGTCTTCCACGCGCGGGATGCCGGTGGCCCGGCCGCCGATCCGCGCCGCCCCACCACCTCCGGGCCGAGCACCGCGGCCCGACGCACCCGCGTCCTCTACGTCTCTCCGCTGAAGGCGCTGGGCGTGGACGTGGAGCGCAACCTGCGCTCGCCCCTGGTCGGGATCGCGCAGCAGGCGCGACGCCTCGGCGTTCCGATCCCGGATGTCACGGTCGGCGTGCGCTCCGGCGACACGTCGGCGTCCGATCGCCGCAGGCTCGTGACTGCTCCCCCCGACATCCTCATCACGACCCCCGAGTCGCTGTATCTCATGCTCACCAGCCAGGCCGCCGAGACCCTGCGCGGCGTGGACACCGTGATCGTCGACGAGGTGCACGCGGTGGCCGCCACCAAGCGCGGGGCGCACCTGGCGGTGAGCCTGGAGCGGCTGGACGAGCTGCTGGACCGGCCCGCCCAGCGCATCGGCCTGTCGGCCACGGTGCGGCCGATCGACGAGGTCGCCCGGTTCCTCGGCGGCGCGGCCCCGGTCGAGATCGTCGCCCCGCGGGCGACGAAGACATTCGAGCTGAACGTCGTGGTCCCCGTCGATGACATGCGCAATCCGCCGCCGGCGCCCGAGTCCCCGGCTTCCGGATCCCCTGCTTCCGACGACTCCGCCCCGGCAGCGGATGCCGCGAACGGCGATGCGGCCGACGGCCAGTGGTATGCCCCCGCCCCGGAGAGCACCGAGATGACCGGCTCGATCTGGCCGCACGTGGAAGAGGCCATCGTCGACCGGGTGCTGCAGAACAAGTCGACCATCGTGTTCGCGAACTCGCGGCGGCTCGCCGAGCGGCTGACCGGCCGGCTCAACGAGATCTACGCGGAGCGCCTCTCGGCCGATGCGGACGCCGACGAACCGCCCGTGCTCGCCAAGGCGCACCACGGCTCGGTGTCCAAGGAGCAGCGGGCCGAGGTCGAGGACGAGCTCAAGCGCGGCATCCTGCGCTGCGTGGTGGCCACCTCGAGCCTCGAGCTGGGCATCGACATGGGCGCGGTCGATCTGGTCATCCAGGTCGAGGCGCCGCCGTCCGCGGCATCCGGCCTGCAGCGCGTGGGCCGGGCCGGCCACCAGGTCGGCGAGATCAGCCGCGCGGCGCTCTTCCCGAAGCACCGCAGCGACGTGCTGCACACGGCGGTGGTGACCGAGCGGATGCTGTCGGGCCAGATCGAGGCGCTCTCGGTGCCGCAGAATCCGCTCGACATCCTCGCCCAGCAGACCGTGGCCGCCTGCGCCGTCGGTCCGGTCGATGTCGAGGGCTGGTACGTGACGGTGCGGCGCAGCGCCCCGTTCCGCACGCTTCCGCGCTCGGCGTACGAGGCGACGCTCGATCTGCTCGCCGGCCGGTTCCCGTCCGACGAGTTCGCCGAGCTGCGCCCCCGCGTGGTCTGGGACCGCGACCAGGGCACGCTCACCGGCCGCCCCGGCGCGCAGCGGATCGCGGTCACCAGCGGCGGGACGATCCCCGACCGCGGCATGTTCGGCGTGTACGCCGCCGGCGAGAAGGTCGGCGCCCGGGTCGGCGAGCTGGACGAGGAGATGGTCTACGAGTCGCGCGTCAACGACGTGTTCACCCTCGGCACGACCAGCTGGCGGATCGTGGAGATCACGCACGACCGGGTCAACGTCGTGCCGGCGTTCGGACAGCCCGGCAAGGTGCCGTTCTGGCACGGGGACGGCATCGGCCGTCCGGCCGAACTGGGCGAGGCGCTCGGCCGGTTCTCGCGCGAGGTGGCGGCCTCCGCACCCGAGAAGGCGCAGGCCCGGCTCGTCGAGTCCGGGCTCGACGAGAACGCCATCGACAACCTGCTGGGCTATCTGGCCGAGCAGCGCGAGGCCACCGGGACGCTTCCCACCGACCGGACGCTGACCGTCGAGCGCTCGCGCGACGAGGTCGGGGACTGGCGCGTCATCCTTCATTCCCCGTACGGCATGCAAGTGCATGCGCCGTGGGCGCTGGCGGTGAACGCCCGCATCCGCGAGCGGCTCGGGGTCGAGGGATCGGCGGTCGCCAGCGACGACGGGATCATCGCCCGGATCCCGGATGCCGAAGCCGAGCCCCCAGGGGCCGAGCTGTTCGTGTTCGAGCCGGACGAGATCGACCAGCTCGTCACCGACGAGGTCGGCGGGTCTGCGCTGTTCGCCTCGCGGTTCCGCGAATGCGCGGCACGCGCGCTGCTCATGCCCCGGCTGAACCCGGGCCGCCGCAGCCCGCTGTGGCAGCAGCGGCAGCGGGCCGCGCAGCTGCTGGAGGTGGCCCGCCGGCATCCGACGTTCCCGATCATCCTCGAGACGCTGCGCGAGGTGCTGCAGGACGTGTACGACCTGCCGGCGCTGCTGCAGCTGTGCCGCGGCATCGGCGAGCGCCGCATCCGGCTCGTCGAGGTCTCGACATCCCAGCCGTCGCCGTACGCCCGCGACCTGCTGTTCGGATATGTCGGCGCGTTCATGTACGAGGGCGACTCGCCACTGGCCGAGCGACGCGCGGCGGCGCTGTCGGTCGATCCGGCGCTGCTGAGCGAACTGCTGGGCAAGGTCGAGATGCGCGAGCTGCTCGACCCGGAGATCATCGCCCAGTTCGAGCGCGAGGTGCAGCGGCTCGACCCCGAGCGGCACGTGCGCGGCGTGGAGGGCGTGGCCGATCTGCTGCGGATGCTGGGGCCGCTGGATGCCGCCGAGGTCGCCGCACGGCTGGAAGCCGAGCCCGCCTCCGCGGCACCGACGCCGGCCGCGGCATCCACCCACCTCGACGCCCTCGTCGCCGCGCATCGCGCGATCCCGGTCACGATCGGCGGGATGCCGCGGGTCGCCGCGATCGAGGATGCCGGGCGGCTGCGCGATGCCCTCGGCACCGCGCTGCCGGTCGGCATCCCCACCGCGTTCCTCGAACCGGTCGCCGATCCCCTCGGCGACCTGGTGGCCCGGTTCGCCCGCACGCACGGGCCGTTCCGGGCGGATGCCGCGGCCGAACGCCTGGGCGTCGGCGTCGCGGTCGCGCGTCTCACCCTGCAACGGCTGGAGGCCGCCGGCCGGGTCACCAGCGGATTCTTCCTGCCGGAGGCCTCTGCCGGGTCCGGCCCGGACGACGCCGAGTGGTGCGACGCCGAGGCCCTGCGCCGGCTGCGGATGCGGAGCCTGGCGGCCATCCGCGGCAGCGTCGAGCCGGTCGCACCCCACGCGTACGCGCGCTTCCTGCCGGTGTGGCAGCACCTCGACCGGCCGCTGGAGGGCATCGACGGCGTCGCGGCGGTGGTCGAGCAGCTCGCCGGCGTGCCGATCCCCGCCAGCGCGTGGGAGTCGCTCGTCCTCGCCTCGCGGGTGCGGGACTACTCGCCCGGCATGCTCGACGAGCTCACCGCGAGCGGCGAAGTGGTGTGGTCCGGGCACGGCGCGCTGCCCGGCCGGGACGGCTGGGTCGCCCTGCACCCCGCCGATGCGGCGCCGGTGACCCTGGCCGAGCCGGTGGGCGAGATCGTGCCCGGATCGCTCGAGGAGCGGCTGCTGAATGTCCTCGGCGCGGGCGGCGCGTACTTCGCGGGTCAGCTGCGGACGCTGGCGGATGCCGAGAACGAGCAGTCTGTGATCGAGGCGCTCTGGTCGCTGACCTGGGCGGGGCGGGTGACCAACGACACGTTCGCGCCGCTGCGCACGCTGCTTTCGGGCGGGTCGCAGGCGCACAAGGTGTCGCGGCGCACGCCCCGCGCACGGATGTACCGCGGCGCGTCGCCGTCCCGGGCATCCGCCCCGCCGCGTCCGCCGGCGATCGGCGGCCGGTGGTCGGTGCTGCCCGCGCCCGAGGCCGACCCCGCGCTGCGGGCCACCGCGACGGCCAGCCTGCTGCTGGACCGCTACGGCGTGGTCACCCGCGGCTCGGTGGTCGCCGAGCAGGTGCCGGGCGGCTTCGCGCAGATGTATCGGATCCTCGCCGGATTCGAAGAGGCCGGGCACTGCCGGCGCGGGTACGTGATCGAGCGGCTCGGGGCGGCGCAGTTCGCGGCATCCGCCACCATCGACCGCCTGCGCGAGTTCGCCGGCCTCACCGACCCGCCCCCGCTGACCGCCCGCACCCTCGCGGCGGCCGACCCGGCCAATCCGTATGGGGCGGCGCTGGGCTGGCCGGCGCTGGAGGGCAGCGCGCACCGGCCCGGCCGCAAGGCCGGGGCGCTCGTCGTGCTCGTGGACGGCGAGCTCGTGCTGTACCTGGAGCGCGGCGGCAAGACCGCGCTGGCGTTCAGCGAGCATGACGCCGTGCTGGGTGCCGGATGCCGGAGCCTCGCCGAGACCGCGCGGGCCCGGCGCCTGGAGACCCTGACCATCGAGCAGGTGAACGGCGCGTTCGTGTTCGGCACCCCGGTCGGTCGCGCCCTGCGCGCAGCCGGCTTCGTCGAGTCGACGCGCGGGCTGACGCTGCGCAAGGTCACCGCCCGTGCCTGAGGGCGACACCGTCTGGCAGACCGCGCGCCGGCTGCACGAGGCGCTGACGGGGCGGACGCTGACCCGGTGCGAGCTGCGCGTCCCCCAGGCGGCGACCGTCGACCTCACCGGGCAGATCGTCCGAGAGGTGGTGCCGCGCGGCAAGCACCTCCTGCACCGGATCGGCGAGTGGACGCTGCACTCGCACCTGAAGATGGAGGGCATGTGGGTGGTCCTCGGTTCGGGCGCCCGCTGGCCGCGACCGGCACACACCGCCCGCGCGATCCTGTGCACCGCCGCATGCGACGCGATCGGGTTCGACCTCGCCGAGGTCGCCGTCGTGCCCACCCGCGACGAGTCCACGCTCGTCGGACACCTCGGCCCCGACCCGCTGCAGCCGGACTGGGATCCTGCCGAGGCCGCTCGGCGTCTGGCCGGCGACGCGCGTCCCGTGCACGTGGCTCTGCAGGATCAGCGCAACCTCGCCGGGCTCGGCAACGAGTACGTCAACGAGGTGCTGTTCGTCCGCGGCATCCTGCCCACCGCCCCCGCATCGCAGGTGGACGGCGTCGCGCTGGTGGCCACGGCGGCACGGATGCTGCAGTCCAACCGCGATCGGACGACCCGCACGTTCACCGGCGACAGCCGACGCGGCGCCGCACGCTGGGTGTACGGCCGCGACCGGCAGCCGTGCCGGCGCTGCGGCACCCCGATCCGGCGCAGCGCGCTGGGCGCCGACCCGACGCGGGAGCGGCTCGTCTACTGGTGCCCTTCCTGCCAGCGCTGACCCCGGCATCCCGCCCCCGCAGACCCGCGGGCATCGTCCGGACAGAGTGTCTGGCCGACGTCGACCGGCAGGCGGATTCGTCCGTTTCGGACCCGCGCGTATTGCGCCCGCGCGGGTCCCGGGATTGAATCGCGTTCCAAGGGGCGACGTCGCCCGAGAGGGAGGCTCCGTGACCACCACCACCCCGGCCCGTCCGGAACCCGAAACGGACGAGACGACGGGCGCGGTTGCGATCGAGCGGGTGACGAAGCGCTACGGCGACCAGACCGCCGTGGACGACCTGTCGCTGGACATCCGCGCCGGCGAGTTCCTCTCCCTGCTCGGACCGTCCGGCTGCGGCAAGACCACGACGCTGCGGATGATCGCGGGGTTCGAACGACCGGATGCCGGGGACATCCGGATCTCCGGACGATCCGTCCTGAGCCTGCCGCCGTACAAGCGCAACGTGAACACCGTGTTCCAGGCGTACGCGCTGTTCCCGCACATGAGCGTGGCTCAGAACGTCGCCTACGGGCTGCAGCAGAAGCGGGTGCCGAAATCCGAGGTGCGCGAGCGCGTGGCGTCCGCCCTCGGCATGGTGCAGATGGTCTCGTTCGCCGACCGGCGGCCGGCTCAGCTGTCCGGCGGTCAGCAGCAGCGCGTGGCGCTGGCCCGGGCGCTGGTCAATCGTCCGTCCGTGCTCCTGCTGGACGAGCCGCTCGGGGCGCTGGATCGGAAGCTGCGCGAGGAGATGCAGCTCGAGCTCAAGCTGATCCAGGCACAGCTGGGCATCACGTTCATCTTCGTCACGCACGACCAGGGCGAGGCCCTGTCGATGAGCGACAGGATCGCGGTGATGCGCGCCGGACGGATCGAGCAGCTCGCCGACTCGGACACCATCTACGGCGCGCCCGCATCGGCGTACGTCGCCGCCTTCGTCGGCCAGCAGAACTTCTTCGACGGCACCGTCGCCGCCGACGGATCGAGCGTCGACAGCGCGCACGCCCGGCTGCGCCCGGCGGCGCGGATCACCGATATCTCCCCCGGCATCCCGGCGCTGGCCGCCGTCCGGCCCGAGTTCGTCGAGATCTCGGTCGAGCGACCGGACGGCGACGCCAACGTCGCCGAGGGGCGCATCATCGGCGTCTCGCACCTGGGCGAGACCATGCAGTTCCTGATCCAGTTCGGTCGCGAGATGTCGATCATCGCGCGGCGCCCCACCCCGGACGCACCGCGGGTGGCCATCAACGACACGGTGTGGTGCACCTGGCGGCCGGAGTCGGTCCAGGTCTTCCCGACCGACGAATCCGCCATCCACGGCGGCTTCGTCCAGCCGCCCACCACCGGCACCGTCCGCACGCGCTGATACCCGACCGGCCGAGAGGAACACCATGCCCGAGAACAACACCGTCCGCATCCTCGCCAACCAGCCCGCGGCGAACCGCCTCGTGGGCGACATGACCCGGCGAGGGTTCTTCTCGATCGCCGGCATGGTCGGCGGCACCGTGCTGCTGGCCGCCTGCTCCAGCGGAGGCGGGGCGGGCGGCGGCGCCAAGCCGGGCCCGCAGGCCACCGGCGGCAAGCTGGAGAGCTCGCTGTCGATGTACTCGTGGGGCGACTACGACGCACCCGAGGTGCTGGCCGCGTTCACGAAGGAGCTCGGGCCGAAGCTGACCGTCGACTCGTTCGGCTCGAACGAGGAGCTGATCGCGAAGCTCGTGGCGGCCAAGGGCACCGGCGGGTACGACATCATCGTGCCGACCGGCGTGTACATCCCGCAGATGGTGCAGAACAACCTGCTGATGAAGCTGAACAAGGACCTCATCCCCAACCTGAAGTACATGGACCCCGCCTACCTCAGCCGCGGGTGGGACAAGAACAACGACTACTCCATCTGCAAGGCATGGGGCACCACCGGCTTCGTCTACGACAAGTCCAAGATCACCCGTGAGCTGAAGACCTGGAACGACTTCCTGGACTGCGCGCAGAAGGAGGCCAGCGGCAAGACGAGCGTGCTGGACGATCCCGCCGAGATCACCGGCATGTACTACTGGGCCAACGGCATCGACTGGAACACGACCGATGACGCCGAGATCGACAAGTGCGAGAAGTTCATCGTGGAAACGCTCGCCCCGCACATCGCGGCGTTCGACTCGTACCCGGGCAGCGGGGCCATCCCGCAGAGCGCGCACACCCTGATCGAGGTGTGGAACGGCGACGCCCGCCAGGGCATCCTCGCCTCGGACGACCCGGACAAGTGGCAGTGGGTGCTGGGGTCGCCGACCACCGAGCTGTGGATGGACAACTGGGCGATCGTCTCGTCCGCCCCGCATCCCGAGGCCGCGCACGCGTTCATCAACTTCGTGCTCACGCCCGAGAACCAGATCAAGAACGTCGACTACATCGGCTACCACACCGGCGCGAAGGACATCGAGGCGACGGCCCGCAAGGACGGCCTCGAGATGCTCGACCTGGTCTTCTTCACACCCGACCAGCTGGCGACGATGAAGGACGGCGAGGTCAACTCGGCGCAGACCCGCACGGTCGACATCTACAACAAGGCGAAGGCCGCTGCCGGTGCGTAGAGTCCGCCTTCCCGGCTTCATCCTCGCCGTCCCGGCGTGGCTGTGGCTGCTGGCCTTCTTCGTCGCGCCCGTCCTGGTGGTGTTCTGGTACAGCCTCGGATACAAGCCCGGGCTGTTCGCCACGCACGCCAATGACAAGCTGTCGCTGGACCGGTACGCCGAGGTGCTCACCCCGACGTTCTTCGACACGTTCTGGAACACCCTGTGGATCGGGATCGCCGGCACGCTGCTGTGCTTCGTGATCGGGGCGCCGGTCGCGTATTGGATGGCGCTGAAGGCCCCGGCGCGCATGAAGGGGCTGCTGATCGCCCTGGTGCTGGTGCCGTTCTGGACGAACTTCCTCGTGCGCACCATCGGCTGGATGGTGATCCTGTCGCCCGAGGGGTGGATCTCGCACGCGCTGCAGGCCGTCGGGCTGGCGCCGCTGGACATCCTCTACACGAGACCGGCGGTGCTCTTCGGGGTCGTGTACAACTATCTGCCGCTGATGATCCTGCCGCTGTTCGTCGCGTTCGACCGGGTCGAGCTGTCGGTGCGCGAGGCGTCCAAGGACCTCGGCGCCAACCGCTGGCGCACGTTCGCGCGGGTGACGTTCCCGCTGGCACGGCCCGGCATCATCGTGGGCGCCCTGCTCGTGTACATCCCGCTGATGGGCGACTACATCACGGCGACCGTGCTGGGCGGCGCGAAGGGCAACATGGTCGGCCAGCTCGTGGCATCCCAGTTCCAGACGGCGCAGAACTGGGCGCTCGGCTCGGCGATGGCGGTGATGCTGATCCTCATCATCCTGGGCTCGGTCGCCCTGATGGCCGGGATCATCTGGCTGCTCGCCCTGCCCATGCGCATGCGCAATCGGGTCACGATCCAGGAGGTCGCCGCATGACATCGGTCGAGCCCGGTCTGGGCAGCATCCCGGCCGCCGCCGTCGACATCGATGAGGGCACGCCCGTCTTCCGCGCCGGCGCCGACCGACACGAGGACGTGCCCCAGCACCGGCAGCGCCGCGCGATCACCGATCGGCTGCTGACGGTGTGGAGCGTGCTGGTCTACATCTTCCTGTTCACCCCGATCCTCGTGATCGTCATCTACTCGTTCAACAACGGCCGGCTGCTGGTCGCATTCGACAGCTTCGGCTTCGACGGCTATCTGGCCCTGTTCCGCAAGCCGGTGATCGCGGATGCCGTCATGGTGTCGCTGCGCACCGGTGCGATCGCCTCGATCCTGGCCTCGGTCCTCGGGACTCTCGCCGGGATCGCGCTGGCGCGCAAGCCCGGCAAGTGGACGTACTGGTTCGTCGGGATGCTGCTGCTGGTCGCCGTCACGCCCGAGATCGTGGACGCGGTCTCGCTGCTTCCGTGGCTCGTCTTCCTGGGCCAGGACCTGGGCATGTCGATCTTCAACGACGGCACCATGCGGCTGGTCGTGGGGCACTCGCTGTTCTCGGTCGCGGTGGTCACCTACATCGTGCGCGCCCGGCTGGTGGGCATGCCGGCCAACCTCGAAGAGGCCTCGGCGGACCTGTTCGCCCCGCCGCTGCGCACGTTCTTCCGGGTGACGCTGCCGCTGGCGATGCCGGCGGTGCTGGCCGGGCTCCTGCTCTCGTTCACGTTCAGCCTGGACAACACGATCGTCTCGGCGTTCGTGCAGGTGTCGGGGTCCACGCCGTGGCCGGTCTACGTGCTCAGCTCGCTGCGCAGCGGACTGCGCCCCGAGATCGCCGGCGTGTCCACCATCATGCTGCTGGTGACCCTGCTGGCCCTGTCCGTCGTCGCGATCGTGCTGAAGCGGGCCGGCGACTCCGCCGCCGACATCGCCCGCACGATGGCCGGCGGCTGACCAGATCCCCGAAGGAGTCCCCCATGCCCTACGCCGACCTCGTCTTCTCCGGCGGACCGGTCTTCACCGCGAACACGGTGCGCTCCCGCGCGAGCGCCGTGGCCGTCACCGCCGGGCGGATCGTCGCCGTCGGTCACGACCTGGGCGAACTGGTCGGCCCGCGCACCGAGGTGGTCGACCTGCGGGGGCGGATGCTGGTGCCCGGCTTTCAGGACGCCCATGTGCATCCGGTGTGGGGCGGACTGGACATGCTGCGGTGCGATCTGTCGCCGTACGAGTCGGCGCCGGACTACCTCGACGCCATCGGCCGGTACGCGGCATCCCACCCCGACGAGGGGTGGGTGCTCGGCGGTGGATGGGCGATGTCGGCCTTCCCCGGCGGCACTCCCACCGCATCCGCCCTCGACACCGTCGTGCCCGACCGGCCGGCGTTCCTGCCGAACCGCGACGGTCATGGCGCCTGGGTGAACTCGGTCGCCCTGCGGCGCGCGGGCATCGACCGCGACACCCCCGACCCGGCCGACGGGCGGATCGAGCGGGATGCCGACGGCGTCCCGACCGGCATGCTGCACGAGGGGGCGATGACGCTGGTCAACACGCTGCTGCCGGCCGAGCCGCCGTCGCGCCTGGTGGAGGCGCTGCGGCAGGGGCAGCGCTATCTGCATTCCTACGGGATCACCGCCTGGCAGGATGCGATCGTCGGCTCGTACGGCGATGCCGGCGACCCCGGGCCCGCCTATCTGTCGGCGGCCGCCGACGGACTGCTGACCGCCCGCGTCGTGGGTGCCATCTGGTGGGACCGCGCCGCCGGCCTCGAGCAGATCCCGTCGATCGTCGCGCGCCGCGAGCAGTACCGCGGCGGGCGGTTCGCCGCCACCAGCGTCAAGGTCATGCAGGACGGCGTGGCCGAGAACTTCACCGCATCGATGCTGGAGCCGTACGGCGACGGGCACGGGCATCCCACCGACAACTCGGGGATCTCGTTCGTCGACCCGGCGATCCTGAACGAGGCGGTGCCGCAGCTGGACGCGCTCGGCTTCCAGGTGCACTTCCACGCGATCGGCGACCGCGCGGTGCGGCAGTGCCTGGATGCCGTGGAGCAGGCGATCGGTCGCAACGGCCGCACCGACAATCGGCACCACATCGCGCACCTGCAGGTGGTGCACCCGGACGACATCCCGCGGTTCCGGCGCCTGGGCGTGGCGGCGAACATGCAGTCGCTGTGGGCGACGCTGGAGCCGCAGATGGTCGAGCTGACCCTGCCGTTCCTGGGCGAGCCGCGCGCGGGCTGGCAGTATCCGTTCGGCGACCTGCTGCGCGCCGGCACCGTGCTGGCCGCCGGCAGCGACTGGTCGGTGTCCAGCCCGAACCCGCTGGCCGCGATCCACACCGCGGTGAACCGCACCGCCGCACCGGGCTACGAAGAGGGCGAGTACGACCCGTTCCTGCCGGAGCAGGCGATCGACCTGGCGACCTCGCTGACCGCGTACACCGCCGGTTCGGCGTGGGTGAACCACCTCGACGCCGACACCGGGACGATCGAGGCCGGCAAGTACGCCGATCTGGTGGTGCTGGACCGCGATCCGTTCGCCGGGCCGGCCGATCAGATCGGCGCCACCCGGGTGCTGCAGACCTTCGTCGAGGGCGAGCGGGTCTACGCCGTGGACTGACGCGCGAGCCCTCCCGGCCGACAGCAGGAGATCCCGGCCGGGGAAGGAGATGTGAACGATCACACATCCTTCTGCCGCCGGAATCTCCTTCCCCCACCCTGCAACCGAACGGAGCTGATACCCGTGGGCACCACCGTCTTCGAACGACGCCGACCCGCCGCATCCACCGTCGCGCACGCCCTGCGCGACACCGCACACGCCGTCTTCTGGCGCGACGACCTGCCCCCCGGGCTGACGCCGGACCGGCCGGCACTGACCGGCGCGCACACCGCCGACCTGGTGATCGTCGGCGGCGGATACACCGGCCTCTGGGCGGCCCTGCTGGCCACCGAGCGGATGCCGGATGCCCGGATCGTGCTGGTGGAGGCGCAGCGGGTGGGCTGGGCGGCATCCGGGCGCAACGGCGGCTTCTGCGAGACGAGCCTCACCCACGGACGCGAGAACGGCCTGTCGCGCTGGCCGGACGACATGCCGCTGCTCGAGCGGCTGGGCATGGCCAACCTCGACGCGATCGAGGCCAGCGAGGCGCAGTACGGCATGGACTTCGAGTTCCAGCGCACCGGCGAGCTGTCGCCGGCGACCGAGCCGCACCAGGTGCCGTGGCTGCACGAGTGGCACGACGAGGCCGTCGCCCGGGGCGAGGAGGGCGTCGTCTTCCTCGATCAGGATGCCGTGCGCGCCCAGGTGAACTCGCCCACCTACCTGGCCGGGGTCTGGGAGCAGCGCACGTGCGGCATCCTGCATCCCGCGCGGCTGGCCGCCGAGCTGGCACGCGTCGCCGAGGAGCGCGGGGTCGAGATCTTCGAGCAGAGCCGGGTCCGCGCGCTGCAGACCCCGGGCAAGGTGCGCGCGACCGTCGTCACCGAGCACGGGCAGGTGCAGGCCGACCAGGTGATCCTGGCCACGAACGTGTTCCCGTCTCTGCTCAAGCGCAACCGGCTGATGACCGTGCCGGTGTACGACTACGTGCTGATGACCGAGCCGCTGACCGACCAGCAGCTGGCCTCGATCGGCTGGCAGGCCCGGCAGGGGATCGGCGACCTGGCCAACCAGTTCCACTACTACCGGATCACCAAGAGCAACCGCATCCTGTTCGGCGGCTACGACGCGATCTATCACTACGGCCGCAAGGTACGCGCGGAGTATGAGGACCGACCCGCATCGTATGAGCGTCTGGCCGGCCACTTCTTCACCACGTTCCCCCAGCTGGAGGGGCTGCGCTTCACACACCGGTGGGCGGGCGCGATCGACTCGAGCACCCAGTTCGCCGCGTTCTACGGCACCGCACGCGACCGCCGCGTCGCGTACGCCGCCGGTTTCACCGGACTGGGGGTGGGGTCGACCCGATTCGCGGGCGAGGTGATGCTCGACCTGCTGGAGGGCGCCGAGAACGAGCGGACGAGTCTGGAGATGGTGCGCAAGCGGCCGCTGCCGTTCCCGCCCGAGCCGGCCGCCGCGATCGGAATCAACGCCACCCGCTGGTCGATGGATCGCGCCGACCACAACGAGGGCAGGCGCAATCTCCTGCTGAAGACGCTGGATGCCGTCGGTCTGGGGTTCGACTCATGACCAGAATGGATGCCGGTGCCGCCGCGGTCGCGGCATCCCTGGAGATCCCGGACGAACCGGTGCCCGCCGACCGGGTGCGCGCCGGCTCGCCCCGGACCGGCTTCCTCGATCTGGACGAGACCGAGGGTCGGTCGATCGGAGTCTGGGAGCACACCCCCGGCGTCTCGACGGATGTCGAAGCCGACGAGGTCTTCGTGGTGGTCGCCGGCGCCGGACTGATCGAGTTCACCCGGCCCGCGCTGCCGCCGGTGGAGCTGCGCCCGGGAGTGATCGTGCGGCTCGCCGCGGGGATGCACACGGTGTGGACCGTGCGCGAGACCCTGCGCAAGGTCTACATCGCCTGATCGCGGCGCCGCGGCGTCCTGCTCGGCATCGACACCGGTGATACGCACCATCGGCGGATCGGGGTTTGCCGCGTCTCCGCCGTGGTGTCGAATGAAGCCACGCCTTCACGACCGGCGCCCTCGATGACGAAGGAGATGCGACGCAGCATGTGCGACGACGCCACGACGAACCCCGACGGAACCCCCGGCCCCCGCGACGCGACCCGATCCGGCATCTCACGGCGCGGGCTCCTCGGCGCCGCCGCGGCGTCCGCGGTCATCGCGACCACCAGCGGCCTGCTCCGCCCCTCGGCGCCCGCATCGGCCGCCGTCGCGTCGCGACCGCCGGCCGAGTCGAGAGGACTGTCGGTCACTCTGCTCGGCACCGCGGGCGGCCCGCCCCCGCAGGCCTACCGCAGCGGGATCTCATCGGCGCTGGTCGTCGACGGCAAGACGTACGTGATCGACTGCGGTCGCGGGGCCGTGAGCCAGTACATGCGCGCGGGGCTGTCGATGCCATCGCTGACCGGGATCTTCCTCACGCATCTGCACTCCGACCACACCGTCGACTACTTCTCGTTCCCGCTGCTGTCCGCCGGCGTCGTCGGGCCGCAGGGGTTCCAGTCGCCGATCGGAGTCTGGGGACCGGGGACCGCCGGCGAGCCGTCGAAGCTGGCCGGGGCGAGCGGACCCGTGCCGGGCATCGTCGAGCAGACGGCGCTGGCCAACCAGAGCTTCGCGGCGTCCACGACCTTCTTCCTCACCGAGCACTTCGGCGTGGACCCGGCCACCATGCTGCAGGTGCACGACGTGCTGCCCCCGGCATCCGCGGGCGCTTCTCCGGCGAACCCGGCACCGGCCATGGCGCCCTTCGACGTGATGGAGGACGACCGGGTGAAGGTGACGGCCATCCTCGTCCCGCACGGCGCCGTCTGGCCGTCGCTGGCCTACCGGTTCGACACCGATCACGGCAGCGTCGTCTTCTCGGGCGACACCGCGCGCACCCCCAACATCCCCACCCTCGCCCAGGGCGCCGACCTGCTGGTCCACGAGGCGGCAGACTTCGCCGCCCTGCCGAAACTGGGCTACCCGGCCCCGGTGATCGAGCACATCAAGCTCGTGCACACCGATGTGGCCGAGCTCGGAGCGGTGGCCCGGGAGGCGGATGTCGCGAAGCTCGTCGCAACACATCTCAGCCCTGCCGACTCGTCGGTGGTCTCAGACAGCGAATGGCGCAAGCTGCTGCGCAACAGCGCGAAGGCGGCCGGCTACCGCGGTGAGATCGAACTCGGCACCGACCTGATGCGGGTTCCCGTGGGCGGGCGCCGGTAGGCCGAGGGCGCAGATCTCGCCGGCTGAATTCGGCGGGCAGCTCCGAGCTGCTCGCCTGATATGTAGCTTCGTTTGTCAAGGGGGCAGGGTGGAGCGCCGCCGGGCTGGCTGCTCGGCGGCGCTCCGTCATTCGCTCCAGGGCGTTTCGGGGTGCGGCGTGTCTGGTGACGCGTGGTCAGTCTGATATGCGCGGGTTGGTTACCGCATGACCCTGTTTCGGCGAGAACGGTCAGGCTGGTCTGAGGTCGAGCGTGGCGATCGTGGTCGCCGCTCACAGGCGAATCGCTGGTCCGTTCCTCACGCTGCATGCTGTCCGGTGGTGCCGGGCGGGCGAATGAGCCTTCGATCAGTCCATGACGGCCAGAGACCAGCACCAGCCGGCGAGCTCGCGGGCGATCGCGGTGTTGGCAACCGTGTGCTTCTTCTTGTGCGTGGTCAGGACCTGCCACCGGTGGTGCAGGCGCCGGTTGCCGGCATCACCGCGCGCGGCCGCACCAGGGGTGCTCTTCGCCCACCGGTCGGTCATCGTCTTCCCAGCGACGTAGCGGGCCTTGTGGTGCCAGGCGGCTTCGATCAGCAGCCTGCGGGCGTGCGTGTTCCCGGTCTTCGTGATCGCCCCCAGCGACCTTGACCCTCCCGAGGAGTGCTCGGATGGGACCAGGCCGAGGTAGGCGGCGATCGTGCGGCCGGTGAACCTGTCCCAGTCGCCGATCTCGACCGCCAACGCGAGCCCGGTGAGGGTGGAGATCCCACGCAGACAGGCCAGCCGGTTCGTCACCGCGGTGAACTCACTGTCGGCGGCCAGGTCGGCGATCTGCGCGTCGAGCCGGTCCCGACGAGCGAGGGTCATCGTGACCGCGTCGAACGCGGCATCGAACGCGGCCAGGGTGCCGCGTCCTGCGTCGCCGAGACCGTCTTTGCGGACCCGGCGCAGCCAGGCATCATGGGGCCGATTCCAGGTCACGGACCCGTCATAGACGATCCCGCGGCGCAGCAGCAGCTTCGAGAGCCGGTGACGCGCCGACAGCAGATCCGTGCGGGCATCGTCCCGGGCCCGCACCAGATCGCGGGCCGATTCCTCCGCCACGGTCGGGACTCGCACCGCAACCAGCTCGTCCATCCGCAGCAACCGTGCCAGCAGCAGCGCGTCACGGGCGTCGGTCTTCACCCGATCCCCGGCCGGGCGGATCAGCTTCGACGGCGCCGCGACCGTCACCGGCACCCCGGCCGCGATCAGCATGCGTGCCAGCCCGAAACCCGTCGGCCCAGCCTCATACGCGGCAGCGACCGGCCCGTGCTGCTCCGCGATCCCGGCCACCCACCGTGCCACCCCATCACTGCCCGGCGGGAGCTTCGCCTCGACCACTTCACCCGTCGACGTGTCCAACGCCGCCGCTCGCACGCTGCGCGCGTGCACATCCAAACCAATCGTCGTACGCTCGTTGAACACCAGGGCCTCCGCTGCATGTCGGCATCCCCAGCCCATCTGGGGATGATCCACGAATCTGCACCGTGAGGCCCTGGGCCACAAGACCAACCTCAGAACCCCACCCTCATAGGGTCTGACCGGTGGGCGCTATCGACCCGAACTGCGACGGACCAGCAGCGCCAGATGCAGCGCGGTCTGGGTCTCGCCGTCGTCCAGGTCGACGTCTAGCAGCCGCTCGATCTGGGCGAAGCGCTGGTAGAAGACCGAACGCGAAAGGTGCGAGGCCGACGCGGCTGCCGTGCGATTCGCGGGGTGCGACAGCGCGGCGGCCAGCACGTCGAGCAGGTCGCCGTCGCGGGCCAGGTCGTGCTCGATCAGGGGCGCCAGCATCCGCTCTCCGTGCTCGAGCAGCCGGTGGTCGTCGCGGAGGGTGGAGACAAGACGCACGAGGGGTCGGTCGTCGGCGCGCCGCAGCTGTGGGCCGCTGCGCTCGCCGCGCACCCGGTTGCGGGCCAGATCGATCGCCTCCTGCAGCGAGACCAGCGCGGCATCCAGTCCGGTCGCCGGCGACCCCACCGACACCACGACGCGATCCGAGCCGTCGGTCGCCTCCACCCCGAACGCGAGCGCGGCGGCGTCGCTGAACACGCTGCCCGCCGGCAGCGACAGCAGGATGCCGGCGGCCGGACCGGCCACGTTCGCCGGCGCGGATCCGGTCACAGCGCGTCCCCCGACCGCCCGGGCCGCGGCATCCACGCGCTCCGGGGTGACCGTCGCCCGCGCGAGGACGACGCCGTGCAGCACGCGGCCCTCGACGGGCAGGCCGGCGGCGGCCAGGCGGGCGGCGGCGCCCTCGGTGCTCGCGAAGCGTCCGGACAGCAGGCGGTCCAGCAGCCGGCGACGTGCCTGTCGCTCCCATTCGTCGACCGGCCCGTCAGCGAGCCGCCCGAGGGCGAGGGCGATCGCGCCCTGCTGCAGCACGCCGAGTCGGCCGGCGGGATGCGCCGGCCCCGGCAGGGCGAGCAGGTGGCCCCAGCGGGTGCCGCGCGCCTCGACCGGCACCACCAGCCACCCGTCCTCGGCATCGCCGCGGTGGGCTGCCCGCGAACGGCGCTCCCAGTCCGAGAACAGCTCGTGCTCCATCGCGGGCGGGACCTCGGCGGCGACCACATCGTGGCCGAGGTTCTCCAGCACGACCGGGGCATCCAGGGTGATGGCGAGCTGCTGCACGACGTAGTCGGCGGGCGAACCGCGCAGGATGAGGGCGGTGAACCGGTCGCGCACCTCGTCGCGTGCCCGCAGCGCGGCGGTCTGCCGGTCGATGATCAGCCGGTGGACGACCTCGGTGACCGAGACGAACTTGACCTCTCGGTGCAGCACCACCAGCACGAGTCCGTGCCGCCGCGCGGCGTCGATGATCACCGCCGGGGTCCAGCGGTAATGCGCGCCCAGCTCGAGGACGAGCCCGGCCACACCGGCATCGACCAGTTCGGCGATGAACGCGTCGAGGGCCGCCGGGTCCTGCGGCCAGCCCGAGCCGGTCGACAGCAGCAGCTCGCCCCCGTTGAGCAGCCGGGCCACGCCGGCGCTGTCGGACACGTGCGCCCACCGCACCCGTGCATCCAGTCCGCCCTCGCCGACGAGCACCTCGGGCACCCCTTCGACGAGCGACGGCAGCGCGAGGATCTCGCGGACGGTCGGCAGCCCGGCGTCCGAGCGCTCGGCGCGCGGGCCCGGACGATCCGTCTCAGGCGAAGGGAGGGCGCGCTCGACGCTCATGCTCGGCATCCTCTCGCTCGGGTGATGGTGCCGGATGCTTCAGCTTATGCGGCCCCGGACCATCTGTCCGGAGCCGGCACGGCGTCTCCGGGCAGGTCCATTCCGTGCTGTTCTTCGACGATGGAACGAGCTCGCTGGTCTGGTGGCACCGGTGTGTGGGAGAGTCGATGGCATGTTGCGGGACGAGGATCATGATCTGATGCGTGCCGTCTCCGGGTACCTCCAGCAAGTGAACGAACTGGCGGCTCGGGAGGAGTCGTCGGTTCGGACACCGTTGGGTGATGTGATCAGCGATCATCTGGGCGTCGATGCATCGCAGGTGTCCGTCGTGGTGGAGCTCATCGCCGACCATCGTCTGGTCGACGCCGACCTCGCCCTGGATGACCTTACGCAGAGCGAGGGCCGCCTTCTCGGCGTCACCGGCGGCGAGCAGCGGCATCATCAAGGACTCGCAGAGTGGATCGCCAACCCGCACACGCGCTACGCACCCGGCCCCGTGGACTACGCCGAGCGGGCGACCGGTCCGAACTCGAGCAGGCGCGTCGTGTCGCTGGGCGTGCGACTCCTGCATTTCGAAGGCACCCCTCTCGCGCTCGCCCAGCGCGCCGCCGCCCCGCAGTACGGCAGAGCAGACGCGGTGGTCGAGGTCATGAGTGCGGACGACGCGGCGGTCTCTCGCTTTCTCGAGGCCCTTCGCCGAACGATGATCGAGAGAAGCGTGCTGCGCCGCCAGGTGCTGTCCTTTCAAGCCACCGAGTATGGGCGAGACGCCGGCGCGACGTTCGTGGAGCGCCCGTCGGTCCCCGCGGACGACATCGTGCTCGGGGCGGGAGTGCTGGAGGAGATCGTCCAGCATGTGATCGGCATCGGGAAACACAGGGAAGCGCTGCATCGTGCGGGTCAGCATCTGAAGCGCGGTGTGCTGCTGTACGGGCCGCCCGGCACGGGCAAAACCCTCACGGTTCGCCATCTGCTCACCGCGACGACCGACGTCACCGCTGTCGTTCTCACCGGAGCAAGCATCCGCTTCATCGGCGCAGCGACCGAGATCGCACGCACCTTCCAGCCCGCGCTTGTCGTGCTCGAGGACATCGACCTCGTCGCGATGGAGAGACATGGCACACCGCAGCCGTTGCTGTTCGAAGTGCTCGACGCGCTGGACGGGCTCGACGGTGACGCCGACGTGGCCTTCATCATGACGACGAACCGCGTCGAGGTGCTTGAGCGAGCCCTCGCCGAGCGCCCCGGTCGCGTCGATCTCGCTGTCGAGGTTCCGCTCCCCGCGCCGAGCGAACGGCGCCGCCTGTTCCGCCGGTACGCGCAGAGCCTGCCGTATACGGGTGCGGTGCTCGACGCGGAAGCGGATCGAGCCGAAGGGACGACGGGCTCGTTCGCTAAGGAGCTGATGAGGCGCAGCGTGCTGCGCGCAGTTCAGGCCGGGCGTGAACCCCGCGACGAAGACCTCACCGCGGAACTCGACCGCCTCATGGACTCACGTGAGCAGCTCACCCGGTCCATGCTCGGATCCCACGGCGAACAGGCGGCCGAGATGCCTCCGGACGGGTACCACGCGGCCGGACCGCTGCCCAGCGGATACCACGCGGCGACCTTCGGATGGGTGGGCGGCTGACCGCTCCCGTTCAGCGCTCGAACACGACCTCACCGGCGACGACGGTGACCGCCGTCTGCAGTGAGACCAGCGTCTCGGCGGGCATCTCGAACGGATCGCGGGGGCGCCTCCGCTTCCTGAACGATCGGTCGGTATTCCGCGCGTATAGTGGTGCCGACCCCCGGAAACGGGAGCCGTGCATCCCACGCCGGGGCGACGGCCGCCGTCCCGGTCCCTGTGCGAGGAGGACCGGTGCGAGAGAAGACGATGCCGGCATGACCGTGCGCGAGACGCGGCCTCGGGTCCCACGGCGCACGTCGCTGAGCACCCGCTCCGCGCGCCGGGCACGGCGGGCCGCGATCCGCACCGCGAGCCCGCACTACCGCTGGATCGCCCTGTCGAACACGACGCTGGGTGTGCTGATGGCCTCCATCAACGCGTCGATCCTGCTCATCGCCCTGCCGGACATCTTCCGCGGGATCGGCGTGAACCCGCTCGAGCCCGGCAACACGAGTCTCATGCTCTGGCTGATCATGGGCTACATGGTGGTCACCGCCGTGCTCGTGGTCAGCTTCGGCCGGCTGGGCGACATCTACGGCCGGGTGCGGATGTACAACGCCGGCTTCGCGGTGTTCACCGTGTTCTCGATCCTGCTCGCGGCCACGTGGATGCAGGGCACGCCGGCCGCCCTGTGGATGATCGTGATGCGCATCCTGCAGGGCGTCGGCGGGGCGATGCTGTTCGCCAACTCGAACGCGATCATCACCGACGCCTTCCCGGTGGCCCAGCGCGGGCTGGCGCTCGGGCTGAATCAGGTCGCCGGCATCGCCGGGTCGTTCATCGGGCTCATCATCGGCGGGCTGCTCGGCCCGATCGACTGGCGGCTGGTGTTCCTGGTGTCGGTGCCGGTCGGGGTGATCGGCACCGTCTGGGCCTACATCAGCCTGCATGACACCGGCGTGCGCCGCCGGGCTCGGGTGGACTGGTGGGGCAACGTCACGTTCGCCGTCGGTCTGGTCGCGGTGCTGGTCGGCATCACCTACGGCATCCAGCCGTACGGCGGCCACACCATGGGCTGGACGAACCCCGCGGTGCTGGCGGCCCTGGGCGGCGGCATCCTCGTTCTGATCGTGTTCGGCGTGATCGAGACGCGGGTCGCCGAGCCGATGTTCCACCTGTCGCTGTTCCGCATCCGCGCCTTCACCGCCGGCAACCTCGCCTCGCTGCTGAGTTCGCTCGGCCGCGGCGGGCTGATGTTCGTGCTGATCATCTGGCTGCAGGGCATCTGGCTGCCGCAGCACGGATTCGACTTCGCGTCGACGCCGCTGTGGGCGGGCATCTATATGCTCCCGCTGACGGTCGGCTTCCTCCTGGCCGGACCGGTCTCGGGCTGGCTCAGCGACCGGTTCGGCGCGCGCACCTTCGCGACCGGCGGGATGCTGCTGGCGGCGGCCAGCTTCGTCTGGCTGCTCCTGCTCCCGGTCGACTTCTCCTACCCGCCGTTCGCGGCGGCACTGCTGCTGAACGGGATCGGGATGGGCGTGTTCGCCGCGCCGAACCGGGCCGGGATCATGAACAGCCTCCCGCCGGGCGTGCGCGGGGTGGGCGCGGGCATGAGCACCGTGTTCCAGAACGCCGCGATGGTGCTGTCGATCGGCATCTTCTTCTCGCTGATGATCACCGGGCTGGCCCGGTCGCTGCCCCAGACCCTGTCGGCGGGCCTGATCGCCCACGGTGTGCCGGCCGCCGCCGCGGCGAAGGTCGCGTCGCTGCCGCCGGTGAGCGTGCTGTTCGCATCGCTGCTGGGCTACAACCCGGTCCAGACGCTGCTCGGGCCGGACGTGCTCGGCCGGCTGCCGGCATCCTCGGCCGCCTACCTGACCGGGCGCGGCTTCTTCCCCTCGCTGATCTCGCAGCCGTTCGCGGACGGGCTGACCGTCGCGTTCGCGTTCGCGATCATCGCCTGTCTGGTCGCGGCGTTCGCGTCGGCGCTGCGAGGCGGGAAATACGCGTACGACGAACCGGTTTCGCAGATGGGGTCGGGAATGCGATGATTTCTTACAGGGTTATTCCTATTACCGGCAGCACCTGATGTCGGGGGAGGACACTGTGGGCAAGAACTACGTGGACATCGAGAACGATTCGGGCGAGACCCTGCGCTATCGCAAGCATGCGAACGGGCGCGGGCTGATCGCCCATGGGGCGAAGGTGCACCCGAGCGCCATCGTCGAAACCGGCGCGTACGTCGAACCGCGCGCCCAGATCGCCGCCGGCGTGCATGTCGGCCACGGCGCCTGGGTCGAGGCGGATGCCGTGATCGGCGCGGGCGTGCAGATCGCGCCGCACGCGCACATCGGACCGGGCGCCGCCATCGGCGCGAACGCGAAGATCGGCGTGCGCACGCACATCGGCGATCACGCCATGGTCGCCGTGGGGTCCCTGATCGGCGACGACGAGACCATCGGCGACGGCGAGCGGATCGCGACCGACCGCCGCGGACTGCGGCTGGCCGCCTGAGCCGCACCGGCGACACGCGGCAGCCGGACGAAGCGTCCGGCGAGCCGTGAACTTCGCGACGGATCGGGCCTGCTGACGTGCGGCATCCCCTGGAAAGCTGGGGGCAACACGCGGGAGTGGGGATCAGGCGATCTGTCCGGAAGGACGGGCGCGCGTCCCTCGCCGGGCCGACCGGGCCGGCGGACCCGTGCCGCCCGGAAGGACCCCGATGAACACATCCGCGAGCACGGCCGTGGTCGGATCCGTGACCACAGCATCGTCTGACGACGCGGCCGCGGCATCCGATCTCCCGATGGTCGGCCACTGGATCGACGGCGCTCCCCGCGCGTCGGCGAGCGGGCGCACCGCGCCGGTGTTCGATCCGGCCACCGGCCGGCGTCGCGCCGAGGTCGCGCTGGCCGACCAGGCCGACGTGGATGCCGCGATCGCGTCCGCGCAGCGCGGCTTCCGGGAGTGGGGCGGCTGGTCGATCGCGAAGCGCCAGCGCGTGCTGTTCGCGTTCCGCGAGCTGCTGAACGCCCGCACCCGCGAACTGGCCGAGATCATCTCCGGCGAGCACGGCAAGGTGGTCTCGGACGCGCTGGGCGAGGTCATGCGGGGCCTCGAGGTCGTCGAGCTGGCCTGCGGGTTCCCGCAGCTGGTCAAGGGCGGGTTCAGCGAGAACGCCTCCACCGACATCGACGTGTACACGCTGCGTCAGCCGCTGGGCGTGGTCGGGATCATCTCGCCGTTCAACTTCCCGGCGATGGTGCCGCTGTGGTTCTTCCCGGTCGCACTGGCCGCCGGCAACGCGGTCATCCTCAAGCCCAGCGAGAAGGACCCGTCGGCGGCGCTGTGGCTGGCCCGGCTGTGGTCCGAGGCGGGCCTGCCGGACGGCGCCTTCACGGTGCTGCAGGGCGACAAGCAGGCCGTGGACGGCCTGCTGCACTCCCCCGCGGTGCAGGCGATCTCGTTCGTCGGATCGACGCCGATCGCGCAGTACATCTACGAAGAGGCATCCCGTCATGGCAAGCGCGTGCAGGCGCTCGGCGGGGCGAAGAACCACATGCTGGTGCTGCCCGACGCCGACCTCGACCTCGTCGCCGACCAGGCCGTCAACGCCGGCTACGGCGCCGCGGGCGAGCGTTGCATGGCCGTGTCGGTCGTGCTGGCCGTGGGCGAGGTCGCCGACCCGCTGCGGGCCAAGATCGTCGAGCGCATCGACCGGCTGAGGGTGGGGCCGGGCACGGATGCCGTCGAGCCCGACATGGGGCCGCTGATCAGCGCCGCGCATCGCGACAAGGTCGCCGGCTACGTGGGCGTCGCCGAGCAGGACGGCGCCGACATCGTCGTGGACGGGCGCGGGTTCACCGTGGACGGGCACGAGGACGGCTTCTGGTTCGGGCCGACGCTGATCGACGGCATCCCGACCGACTCCCGCGCCTACCAGGAGGAGATCTTCGGCCCGGTGCTGTCGATCGTGCGGGTGGCCACCTTCCAGGAAGGCCTCGACCTGATCAACTCGGGCCGGTTCGGCAACGGCACGGCCATCTTCACCAACGACGGCGGGGCCGCACGACGCTTCCAGAGCGAGGTGCAGGTCGGCATGATCGGCATCAACGTGCCCATCCCGGTGCCGGTGGCGTACCACTCGTTCGGCGGGTGGAAGGCGTCCCTGTTCGGCGACGCGAAGGCGTACGGCGTGCACGGGTTCGACTTCTTCACCCGTGAGAAGGCCGTCACCGCGCGCTGGGTCGATCCGGCCACGCGCGGCCGCTCCGCCCGGGGCGGCATCGACCTCGGCTTCCCGCAGAACGACTGAAGGACCCGCTCATGACCGACACGCTGCCGACCACCGTCGACCGGGCCGCCGACGCGCGGGTGCGCGCCGACGACCGCGGGCACGTCTTCCACTCGTGGAGCGCGCAGGCCCTCATCGACCCGCTGCCGGTCGCCGGCGGCGACGGCGCCACGTTCTGGGACTACGCCGGCAACAGCTACCTCGACTTCTCGAGCCAGCTGGTGAACCTGAACCTCGGGCACCAGCATCCCGATCTCGTCGAGGCCATCCAGCGACAGGCCGGGCGACTGGCCACGATCCAGCCATCGATGGCCAACGACGTGCGCGGCGAACTGGCCCGGCGCATCAGCGAAGTCGCCCCCGACGGGTTCTCGAAGGTGTTCTTCACCAACGGCGGCGCCGACGCGGTCGAGAACGCGGTGCGCATGGCGCGCCAGTTCACCGGCCGGCGCAAGGTGCTGGCGATGTACCGCAGCTACCACGGCAACACCACCACCGCGATCTCGCTGACCGGCGACCCGCGGCGCTGGGCGAACGAGCCCGGCGACGGGTCGGTGGCGCGCTTCTTCGGGCCGTACCCGTACCGCTCGCCGTTCCACTCGACCTCGCCCGAAGAAGAGACCGCGCGGGCGCTGGAGCACCTCGAGCAGACGATCGTGCTCGAGGGCGCCGCCACCATCGCCGCGATCATCATCGAGACGATCGTCGGCACCAACGGCATCCTCGTCCCACCGCCGGGTTACCTGGCCGGGGTCCGCGAGCTGTGCGACCGGTACGGCATCGTCTACATCGCCGACGAGGTGATGGTCGGCTTCGGCCGGATCGGCGAATGGTTCGCGTTCCAGGCGTTCGACGTGGTGCCCGACCTGATCACGTTCGCCAAGGGGGTGAACTCCGGGTACGTGCCGCTGGGCGGCGTGGTCGTCTCGGACCGCATCGCCGGACACTTCGACACGGTGTCGTTCCCCGGCGGCCTGACCTATTCCGGGCATCCGCTGGCGTGTGCGGCCGGCGTCGCCACGTTCGAGGTGTTCGAGCGCGACGGCATCCTCGCGCGGGTCCGCGATCTCGGCGACCGGGTCGTCGGGCCCCGGCTGCGCGAGATCTCGCGACGGCACGCCTCGGTCGGGGACGTGCGCGGCATCGGCCTGTTCTGGGCGATCGAACTGGTGCGCGACAAGCAGACCCGCGAGCCGCTCGTGCCGTTCAACGCGACGGGGGCGGATGCTGCGCCGGTCGCCGCGGTCGCGGCGGCCTGCAAGAAGGGCGGCGTGTGGCCGTTCACGCACTTCAACCGCCTGCACGTGGCCCCGCCGCTGGTGATCTCCGAGGACGACCTCGTGCGCGGCCTCGACGTGATCGATGCCGCGCTGCACGCCGCGGACGAGTACGTGTAAGTCCCTGAGCGAGCCGACACAGGTCCCTGAGCGAGCCAAGCCAACACAGGTCCCTGAGCGAGCGAAGCGAACACAGGTCCCTGAGCGAACGAAGCCAACACAGGTCCCTGAGCGAGCGAAGCCAACACAGGTCCCTGAGCGAGCGAAGCGAACACAGGTCCCTGAGCGAGCGAAGCGAGACGAAGGGCCGGAAGGATCGAAGCGAACACAGGTCCCTGAGCGAGCGAAGCGAGACGAAGGGCCGGAAGGATCGAACCATGACCCTGCACAACATCATCGACGGCGCGGCGGTCGAGCCGTCCGGACCGCTGCTGGATCTCGTCTCACCCGTGACCGGCGAGGCCTATGCACAGGCCGGAGTCTCGACCGCCCTGGACGTGGATGCCGCGTTCGCCGCGGCATCCCGCGCCTTTCCGGGCTGGCGCGATGCGACGCCGGCCGCCCGCCAGCTGGCGCTGTTCCGGCTCGCCGACGCTCTTGCCGCGCACGCGGACGAGTTCGCCGACCTGGAGTCGCGCGACACCGGCAAGCCGCGGGCGAGCCTGGTCGCCGACGAGATCGACCAGTCGGTCGATCAGCTGCGGTTCTTCGCCGGCGCGGCCCGCGAGCTGAACGGCCGGGCGGCGGCGGAGTACGCCGAGGGGTTCACCTCGTACGTGCGGCGCGAGCCGATCGGCGTGGTCGCGCAGGTGACGCCCTGGAACTATCCGCTGAACATGGCGATCTGGAAGATCGGGCCGGCCCTGGCCGCCGGCAACACCGTGGTGCTCAAGCCGAGCGAGACCACGCCGTCCACGACGGTGCGGCTGGCCGAGCTGGCCGCCGAGATCCTGCCGGCGGGCGTGTTCAACGTGGTCCTGGGCGACCGCACCACCGGCGCGCTGCTGACCGAGCATCCTGTGCCGCAGCTGGTCGCGATCACCGGCTCGGTCCGGGCGGGGATGCAGGTGGCCGCCGCGGCGGCGAGCAGCCTCAAGCGCGTGCATCTCGAGCTCGGCGGCAAGGCTCCCGCGGTCGTGTTCGCCGACGCCGACCTGGCGCGTGCCGCCGCCGGGATCGCCCAGGCGGCGTTCTTCAACGCCGGGCAGGACTGCACCGCCGCGACCCGGGTGCTGGTCCAGGCATCCGCCCACGACGCGCTGGTGCACGAGCTGGTGGCGTATGTGCGGGGCAACATCCGCACCGGCGCACCCGATTCGGGGGCCTTCTTCGGGCCGCTGAACAATGCCGGGCAGCTGGAGCGCGTGGCCGGGTTCATCGACCGGCTGCCCGCGCATGCGCGGATCGAGACCGGCGGGCGCCGGCAGGGCGAGGCGGGGTACTTCTTCGAGCCGACGATCGTGTCGGGCGTGCACCAGGACGACGAGATCGTCCAGTCCGAGGTGTTCGGCCCGGTGCTGACCGTGCAGCCGTTCGAGACCGAGGCGGATGCCGTGGCCCTGGCCAACGGCGTGCCCTATGCGCTCGCGGCCTCGACGTGGACGACCGACCACGCCACCGCGATGCGGATGAGCCGGGCGCTGGACTTCGGCTGCGTCTGGATCAACGCGCACATCCCGTTCGTGTCCGACATGCCGCACGGCGGGTTCAAGCAGTCCGGATACGGCAAGGACCTCTCGATCTACGGCTTCGAGGACTACACCCGCCTCAAGCACGTGATGTCCAGCCTCGCCTAGCTCCGCCCCTCCTCTCTCGCCGAGATTGTCCTCCGTCCGCCGAGGTTGTCCTCCGTCCGCCGAGGTTGTCCTCCGTCCGCCGAGGTTGTCCTCAACAACCTCCCGGTACCGAGCACAACCTCGCTGAACCGACGACAACCTCGCGGGACGAACGACAATCTGGGCCAACAAACGACAACCTCGCTGAACCGAGGACAATCTCGCGGTACGAACGACAACCTGGGCCAACAAACGACAACCTCGCGCGACCGACGACAACCTCGGCGGGCCGGGTCAGTGGCCGGAGATGAGGTCGGCGATGCGCGCGACCGGCGATGTGCGCGAACCGCCCCGCGCCTCCTGCGCGTCGGCCATGCCGTACGCGGCATAGATCGCGTTCACGGCGATCCAGCGCAGCGGCTCGACCTCCCACTTCCTCGCGCGATGCCCGACCCACGGCAGGTGCACGAGGTCGGTGTCGCGCTCGAGCACGAGATCGGCCAGCGTCCGCCCGGCCAGGTTCGTCGCCGTCACACCGGTCCCGACGTATCCGCCGGCCCAGCCCAGCCCGGTGCGCCGGTCGTGCCCGACCGACGCGGCCCAGTCGCGCGGCACCCCCAGCACGCCCGACCACGCATGCGCGATCGGCACCGCGGCCGCCGCCGGGAACGCCCGGTGCAGCAGCCGGGTCAACCCGCGGACGGTGCGGTCCTGCGTGCGCCCATCGGTGTCGACCTTCGACCCGTACCGGTACGGCACGCCGCGACCGCCGAACGCGATCCGCCCGTCGGCGGTGCGCTGCGCATACGTGTACACGTGCGCCAGGTCGCCCAGCGTGTCGGCGTGCGCCCAGCCGATCTGCTCCGATACCGCCGCCGGCAGCGGTTCGGTCACCAGCAGCGACGAGTTCATCGGCAGCCACGTGCGGTGCTCGGCCCGCAGGTTCGCGGTGAATCCCTCGGTCGCCCGCACCACGTGCGCGGCCCGCACCGACCCGCGTGCCGTGCGCACCAGCCCCGGCTCGATCGAGACGGCCGGCGTGTCCTCGTAGATCACGGCGCCCGCGCGCTCGACCGCCGTCGCCAGCCCGCGCACGAGCTTGGCGGGGTGGATGCGGGCGCAGTGCGGATGCCACATCCCGCCGAGCGGACGGTCCACCGCGACCCGCTCCCTGGTCTCGGCCGGCCCGAGCGCGGCGACATCCGCCCCCGGCCAGTCCGCCTCGGCGGCCACGACCGCCTGCAGCCGGGCGAGCTGCGCCGGCGTGTAGGCGACGTTGAGCTCACCGCCCTTCGCGATGTCGCACGCGATGCCCTCGACGCCGGCGACCCGGATCACCTCGTCCACCGCCGCGTTCAGGGCGGCCTGCTGACGGATGCCGCCGTCCCGGCCGTACTGCTCCCGTCCGCCGGTGACCGAATTCGTCAGCCACCCGCCGTTGCGACCGGATGCCCCGAACCCGGCGAAGCGCGCCTCCACGACCGCGACCCGCACCGACGGGTCGAGCGCGCGCAGGTAATACGCCGTCCACAGTCCGGTGAACCCGGCGCCGACGATGCACACGTCCACGTCGACATCGCCCGGCAGCGGCTCTCGGGGGGTCGGCATACCGAGCTGCTGCCACCAGAACGACACGCCGCCGTTGCGCATGCGACCACCCTGTCCAGATGCGTTTTCCATCTTCTTCGCGCCATCCTAGCTACGGAATCCCTCTTGTAGAAGCGTCTGGACAACTGATACCGTGCAGACGGGCGAAGGAGACGAAGGATGCCGCAACCTGCACGCGCCGCGATCGATGACACCTCGAAGGCGATCATCGAACAGCTGCAGGCGGATGGGCGACGCTCGTACACCGAGATCGGGCGCGCCGTCGGCCTCAGCGAGGCCGCTGTCCGCCAGCGCGTCCAGCGCCTCACCGAGAGCGGTGCGATGCAGATCGTCGCGGTCACCGATCCGCTCCAGCTCGGCTTCGCCCGGCAGGCGATGATCGGGGTGCGCGTCTCGGGCGATGCCCGCGCGGTCGCCGATGCGGTCACCGCGCTGCCCGGCGTGACCTACGTCGTGCTCACCGCCGGCACATTCGACGTGCTCGTGGAAGTCGTCTGCGAAAGCGACGACGAACTGCTCGAAATGCTGAACGGCAGCATCCGCCCCCTTCCCGACGTCGCCCACGCCGAGGCGCTCGTCTACCTCAAACTCCACAAGCAGCTCTACGACTGGGGCACACGATGACCATCACCAGCACTACCCGCACCGAAGCCGAACTGCAGCAGATGGCCAAGGACCACCTCTGGATGCACTTCGCCCGGCAGTCCGTGATGACCGACGGCCCCGGCGTGCCGATCATCACGCGCGGCGAGGGCCATCACATCTGGGACTCGCAGGGCCGCAAGTACATCGACGGGCTGTCGGGTCTGTTCGTGGTCAATGCCGGCCACGGCCGCAAGCGGCTGGCGGATGCTGCTGCCCGCCAGGCCGAGCAGCTCGCGTTCTTCCCCATCTGGTCGTACGCCCATCCGTCCGCGATCGAGCTCGCCGACCGGCTCGCCGGCTACGCACCGGGAGACCTGAACCACGTGTTCTTCTCCACCGGCGGCGGCGAGGCGGTCGAGACGGCGTTCAAGCTCGCGAAGTACTACTGGAAGCTGCAGGGCCGGCCCACCAAGCACAAGGTCATCTCGCGGTCCATCGCCTACCACGGCACGTCGCAGGGAGCCCTGGCCATCACCGGCATCCCCGACATGAAGGCGATGTTCGAGCCTGTCACCCCGGGCGGGTTCCGCGTGCCGAACACGAACTTCTACCGGGCCGACGAGGCAGGATTCCCCGGCGGCACCGAGGCGGAGTTCGGCCTGTGGGCGGCGAACCGGATCGAGGAGATGATCCAGTTCGAGGGTCCCGACACGGTCGCGGCGGTGTTCCTTGAGCCGGTGCAGAACTCGGGCGGATGCCTCCCCCCGCCGCCGGGATACTTCCAGCGCGTCCGCGAGATCTGCGACAAGCACGACGTGCTGCTGGTCTCGGACGAGGTGATCTGCGCGTTCGGGCGCATCGGCGAGTACTTCGCCTGCGACGCCTACGGCTACCAGCCCGACATGATCACGTTCGCCAAGGCCGTCACCAGCGGATACTCGCCGCTGGGCGGCACGATCGTCAGCGATCGCATCTATGAGCCGTTCGCGCACGGGAACGCCTCGTTCCCGCACGGGTACACGTTCGGCGGGCACCCGGTCTCGGCTGCGGTGGCCCTGGAGAATCTCGACATCTTCGAGGAGGAGGGGCTGCCGGCCCGGGTGCGCGAGAACTCGCCGGCGTTCCGATCGACCCTGGAGAAGCTGCTCGACCTGCCGATCGTGGGCGACGTGCGCGGCGACGGCTACTTCTTCGGCATCGAGCTGGTCAAGGACAAGGCCACCAAGGAGACGTTCGACGAGGACGAGTCCGAGCGGCTGCTGCGCGGCTTCCTGTCCCGGGCGCTGTTCGATGCCGGGCTGTACTGCCGCGCCGACGATCGTGGCGACCCGGTCATCCAGCTCGCCCCTCCGCTGACCATCGGGCAGAGCGAGTTCGACGAGATCGAGCAGATCCTGCGCGGCGTGCTCACCGAGGCCTGGACGCGGCTGTAGGCGGTGGCAGGACTGGGTACCGCGCCGCCGCCCGGACTGCGGCATCCATTCCTGGCCCGTTCTGCTCGCAGGAACATTTCGCGATCCGGGCGCGTCACCCCGGCGTGTCGCGGGGGCTGAGCCAGATCTTCCTGCGAATTGAACGGTCCTCTCGATCGCGCTCGGTAGCGTCTCCATGAGCGATCTCGAGGTGTCGGCGACACGCAGCGTCGCTGCGCGTGCGACGGCCGAGCCCGCGGCGCACACAGGACGGGATGCCGGGGTCCTGTCGGGCCTCAACGACTAGGTTGAACAGTATGGCGAGCAGGCGATCCGGCGGAGGACGAGGACCCCGGCGCACCGCGAAGCCGGGTACCGGTCGGGTGCCCAAGAAGCCGGCCGCCGAGAAGACGCCACGGAAGAACCCGCCGACGCCGGGACCCCTTCCCGCCGGCCCGTTCCGTCTCGGTGCGGTCGCCGGCGCGACTCCGGGCAAGTGGATCCGCATCTGGGAGGAGCGGATGCCGCGCAATCCGCTCGAACTGATTCCGCTCACCGCCGCCGCGCAGCGCGACGCGATCGGATCGGGCGAGGTCGACGCGGCCCTCGTGCGCCTGCCGATCGACCGCGCCGGACGGCACGTGATCGCGCTGTACGACGAGGTGCCGGTGGTCGTCGTCCCGGCCGAATCGGATCTGACCGCCGCCGACGAGCTCGAGGCCGCCGACCTGGCCGGCGAGGTGCTGATCACCCCGGCCGACGACGTGCTCGGGTTCACGGCATCCGGCACGCGGGAGCCGAGCGTCGCTGCGCCCGAGACGACCGAGGATGCCGTGGCCACGGTCGCCGCCGGTGTCGGCGTCGTCGTCGTGCCGATGTCGCTGGCCCGGCTGCATCACCGCAAGGACGTCACCTACCGGCCGCTGCGCGGAGGACCGATCTCGACCGTCGCGCTCGTGTGGGACGCCGACCGCCCCTCGGACCTGATCGACGCCTTCGTCGGGATCGTGCGCGGCCGCACCGCGAATTCGTCGCGCTGAGGCCTGATCACGCGCCGGGGGCGGCCTCGGCCCTTCGTCTCGGTCGCTGCGCTCCCTCGCTCAGGGACCCCTCCGACACCAGGTCCCCGAGCGAGCGCAGGACCGACGTCAAGCCCCGTCCGACGCCCGGCCCTTCGTCTCGGTCGCTGCGCTCCCTCGCTCAGGGACCTCTCCAACGCCAGGTCCCCGAGCGAGCGCGGGACGGCCCTTCGTCTCGGTCGCTGCGCTCCCTCACTCAGGGACCTCTCCAACGCCAGGACCCTGAGCGAGCGCAGCGAGACGAAGGGCCGAAACCCCGCACACCGCGCCCTACAGCTCCTCCTGACGGAGCTGGTCGACGATCTTGGCCGATGCCGCGGCCCTAGCTGCGGCATCCGCCCCCTCGTCGAGCGCATCCAGGCGCGCGGCGATGCTGCCCGACACGAGCGGGGCGGCGAACGAGGTGCCGCTCCACACCGCGAACCCGCCGGTGAAGTCGTCCGGATCGAGCGAGTCGCGCTCCTTGCCGTGCGCATCGCGCCGCGTCACCGCCTGGGCCCCGCCGTTGAAAGCCGGGAATGTCGAGAGCACCGACACCCCGCGCGCATACAGATCGATCCACGGGGCGGTGTTGCTGAACAGCGCCACGGTGCGGCCGTTCGGATTCTTCGCCCCGATGGCGAGCATCGGCGCGCAGCCGTCCTCACCGGGGAACGCCGCCGGGAACATCGGCCGATCGGTCGCGTCGTTGCCGGCGCTGCACACGATCGTGGTCCCCGCCGCCGCGATCTCCAGGAGCACCAGGCGCAGCCCCGCGCTGTACAGCACGTCCTCGGGGGTCTCGTGGTAATACCCCAGCGACAGGTTCAGCACGTCGATGCGCTGTCCTCCGGGCAGCCCCTGCGCGTGACGCAGCACGAGCTCGGCGACCTGATCCATCGCGTCGATGAGGTCCGACTCGATCACCCGGCCCAGGCTGTCGGCGATGCGCGGTGCGAGGATGTCGGCATCCGGGCATGCCTGATGCACGACTCCGGCCACGAACGTGCCGTGCCCCGATACCGGATCGATCTGCCCGTCCAGCGGCCCGACCAGATCCGGATTCAGGTCCGGGTCCTCTGCCATGTCGGTCAGGCCGATCGGCACCCCATCGAGCTCGACCCGGGTGCGCACGACCCCGGGACGGAACCACGGATGCTTCGCGCAGCCGGTGTCCATGATCATGACGATCGGACGATCGCGCTTGCGTTCGCGCGAACGATGGGGCGCGTCGCCGACCCACGTCACGGCTTGACGGCCGCCGAACCCGGGCAGAGCGTAGGCGCCGAGTCCCGCCGATGCCGGGTTCGTCGAACCGAACGGGTTCGTCGAGGTGAACGGATTGGTCGACGTGAACGGGTTCGTCGATGTGAACGGGTTCGTCGAGCCGAAGGGATTAGTGGAGGTGAACGGATTCATCCCGATCGGGCCCACGGTCAGCAGGTGGTCGAGTCCGACGCCATCGAGGTCCACGCCCTGCCGTGCGGCAGCATCCAGCACAGCCCACGCGTCCGGAACCGACCCGGCCGCTGCCCCCTGGGCGAGAACCTGCACCCTCGTCACCGACGTCGCCCGCGGCCCCTCGCGCCCGGGCCGCGAAGCGCGCCGCTCGATCGTGACAACCGGCTGCGGCTCGAACTGCCAGCCGGCGCTCACGAACGCCGCATTGAGATCGCGCACGACCTCGTTCACGTCCCGCCGGCCCGACACGAGCAGGCGATCCGGGATGTACACGGTCGGGAAGACCCGGCTCGGACCGGGTTCGGCCGGCGGCTGCAGGACCACCCCGAGCGGCTTGATCGCCTCCTCGCGCTGCTCCCAGCTCGCTCCCCCGCGCCGGGCGTCGACCGGCTCACCCGGCCCGTTCTTGTCCGTCTGGTCGTCCATCGTGGCCTCCTCGCCGTGCGCAGCGCGCGCTCCCCGTGATCTCGAACTCTAGCGGTCCCCGCGGCGCCCCAGCGAGGCGGATTCCCCTGGAAAGACGGGGAGGATGCCGGCTTGCACCGGCATCCTCCCCCTTGGGTTCGGCGACGGCGCCCCCAGAACACCGTCCCCACTCGCTGCGCTTCCCCTGTGGGCCCGACTCCCCAGTCATGCGGCCCGGTCGCGCTGCGAACGTCCCACCGTGTCAGAGCGGGGGCATCCCTCGCTGATACACGCGCAGTCAGAAACCCACGCCGTGCGCCTGGAACGGCGTCACCAGTCCGGTGCGGGCGGATGCCGCGGCCAGCGCCTCGGCAGGGTCCACCCCTGCCGACAGCTCGGTGTGCATGGCCCCGAGCAGTTCGCAGGCGGCGTCGTCGGCGACCACCACCGGAGTGGCGATGACGCATCGCGCGCCGGCTGACAGCCACATCCGCGCCATGCCGATCGCCTCCTCACCCCAGCGGACCGACGAACGGCCGCCCTCGCAGGCCGAGAGGATCACGATCGCCGGAACCCGTCCGATCCGATCGATGTCGTAGCCGAAGAGCGTGCCATCGGCCAGTTCCAGCCCCGAGAAGAGGGCGTTGTCGGCCGCGTGCTGGCCGTGCGCCGCGATGTGCAGCACATCGACCCGGGACGCGAGCTCGGTCACGGCATCCGCCCTCGCATCCTCCCGATCCACGATCACCGGGGCAGTCCATGCCGCCGCGGCGGCACGTACCTCCTCATCGCCCCGGGCCACGCGAGGCCCGACGGCGAATCCGGCGGTCGCGACCGGAGTCCGCGGTCGCTCGCGATCCCGCACCCACTGCGACGCCGACGCGGCGAGCGTGAACGCGCGGCCGCGCATGGCCGGCAGCATCGCCCAGGGGATGCCGGAGAGGATGCCGGGGGCCGTGATCACCACGCGGCGCGAGCCGACCGCCGCCAGCGGACCGTCCAGCAGGGCCGCCGACAGCGCCTGCAGTCGCGCTTGCAGCGATTGCAGGACCGCGGCCGCGAGGGGGCCGGTGCGCACGGTCGCGGCCATGTCGAGATCGGCGCGCAGCCCCGGCATGAGGTCGCGGATGGCGGCCAGGCCCGGCAGCGGGACGACGCGCTGCGCATCCGCGGTGACCACGAGGGCGGTCACCGCATCCCCGGAGTAGATGTACGACAGCACGGCCGTGGCGTCATCGAGCGCGCTGACCAGTTCGGGCAGCGGGATCCGCTGATATGCCTCGCCCGAGGAGGTCTGCGTCCATTGCCGGGTGCGCGCCCGCTCTCGCAGCACCATCCCGCGCGCGCTGGTCGCCCACGCCGGATCGTCGGCACGCAGCATCCGCAGCTCGGCGAGGTCGGCGGCGAGGTCCGGGTCGGGCGGTGGGCGCAGCGGCACCACCTGTTGGCTGAGCTGCCGGGCGCGCTCGGACCACTCGAACACGACGTCGGGTCGTCCCGAGCGCGCCGCGGCGTCGAGGCCGACCAGCGCGAGACCGTTCCCGTGCATCGCCACAGAGGTCTGCAGGTCGAGGCTTCCGAACGCCGCGCGCCACCGGGTCAAGTGGTCCAGGCCTCGTGCGGCATGGCGGCGGGCCGCTGCATCGTCCCCCCGGGCGCGCGCACTGACGGCCCGAGCCTCATGCGCCAGCAGCTGCACCTGAATCGGCGCCGACGCCGGCACGCGGATCGCCGAGCCGTGGGGTCTCTGCCCGTGCCGCGCCTGCCATATCGCCAACCCCAGTCGCAACGACGCTGCTTCGCTGGGGAATCCGGCGCGACGCAGCCGGGTAGCGAGCCCGGCCACCTCGTCGGTGGAGGGGATGCGCCCGGCATCCGGCAGCCGCCCACCGCCGCGTCGCACCGCCCCGCCGCTGAGCGCGGCGCGCATCCGCACGGCCTCGGCGCGCGCCGCCCACGTCCGGTTGCCGAGCAGGTCGAAGCGTCGCGCCGCGGCTGCGGCCGTACGGCGAGCACGCGGCGGGTCGTGGGTCAGCTGCGAGCAGGCGAGCTGGAATTCCGCCTCGGCCCGCAGCTGGGTCATGCGGTGCGCGCCGAACAGCTTCGCCGTCGCCGCCAGCAGCTGCTCCGCGTCCCGCGTCAGACCGGCGTCGCGCAGCACCTCGGCGCGGTCGGTGTCGCAGATGCCGGCGGTGATGGGGGATGCCGCGGCCCGGGGGCGCGCCTCCTGCATGCCGCGCAGCGCCGCGACCAGGTCGCCCTGCAGCAACGCCACGTACGCACGGTTGTGCTCTGCCTGACCACCGTCCACCGGCAGGCCGGACTCCGCGAAGATCCGTGCGGCGACGTCGAGGTCGACGGCCGCGCTGTCAAGATCGCGCACCTGCAGTCGGGCGACGCTGCGGTTCATGCGCACGCGCGCCTCGGCCACGGGGTCGTCGGCGAGTCCGGCGATCGCATCGGACAGCAGCCGCTCGGCGTCGCGCAGGCGCCCGCCCACCAGCGCGAGCGCACCGAGCTGGCCGAGCAGCACGGCACGCGTGCTCTCCTGCAGCTCGGTCAGGGCGAGGGCGTCACGGCACAGGCGCTCTGCCTCGCCCGGATGCCCCGTGCGCTGCAGCACCACCGCCTGGGTGCCCATGATCCGCGCCCGCAGGTCGACGTCCTCGACGATGGCCGCAGCACGTTGCAGCGTGTGCTCGGCCGCCGCGAACCGTCCGCGGATGCTCTCCTCGACGGCACGACGATGCAGCTGCTGCGCGCTCGGGGCCACGCCTCTATCTTGGCGCAGGCCGACGACTCCGGGAATCCGTCGCGGTCACACCTCGAACTGCGGCGTCTGGAACTCGCGCACCTCGTCGCGGGCCCCGCGCACTGTCAGCCGCACCCGGATCAGCCCCGCACGCACGCCGTCGAATGCGAACCGGCCGTGCTCGCCGACATCCGCCTTCTTCTCGTGATCGCCCTGGACCAGTCGCACCGCGACGGCCGCAGCATCCACCCACCCGTCGATCCGGCGGTCGCCGTCCTCGGTGACGGTCACGTGCAGCAGCACACTCGTCTCGCCGTCGCTGAACTGCAGCGTCGAGGTGTCGCCCTCGCCGCGCACCTCGGCGTACTCGCCTTCGACCATGGTGAGCAGCGCGTACTCGCGAGTGAGGTCTTCGACCGCGACCGCGGCGACCATGCGGTCGACCAGGCCAGCCGGCTCGGGATCATGCTCCCGCCACATCGCGCGCAGGTGCGCGAACATCGCCGCATCGGCGGCGAAATCCTCATGTTCCATACGCCATCGCCCCCTCATCGCCCAGCAGTGCGCGCAGCTTGACCAGGCACCGCTGGCGAGTCGGGCCGATCGAGCCGATCGGCATCGACATCTCCTGCGCCAGCCGGGCGTAGTCCGGGCGCTCCTCGAACGCGATCACCCGCAGCAGCCGCTGACAGCGCTCGGTGAGCTGGCCGACGGCATCCCACAGGCGATGCGCCCCGTCCAGGCGGGTGGCGGATGTCTCGGCCGACTCCTGCGTCGGCAGCTTGGGCTCGAGATCCTCGGTCTCGGTGACGTCCGCGCGCCGCTGGGCGCGTCCGACGCGCCAGGCCTCGCGGCGGGCGGTCGTGGTCAACCAGCCCGACACCGCCCGCGCGTCGGCGATGCTCTCGTGCCGGCGGACGAGGGTCAGCCAGGTCGTCTGCACGACATCCTCGGCCAGCGCCGCGTCGAGCCCGTAGGCGCGCACGATGTGCCACAGTGTCGGGGACATCAGCCGGACCAGGTCGTCCATCGCTCGCGCCTCGCCGTCTCGCCATGCGCGGAACAGCGTGCCGGCGCGCTCCCAGCGCGGCAGCTCGTCCGCGGGCTCGGCCGACGCGGCATCCCCCAGATTCGTCATGATGACCATTGTGTCCACAACAACCCAGAGCACGGTAGTCCTCCCCCTGATACCTCCCGCCCCTCCGCCGCGCTTCTCGCTGCGAAATCGTACGATTTGGCCGAGTGCACATGAGTCTGGGCCGAGTTTGATGTGCAGTCGGGAAATTGATGTGCAGTCGCGGGTGCGGCGGGGTGCGGCGTGTGCGGCGTGCAGGCTGCGGCGCCCGGGCGGGGGCTCGAGGTCGGCGGTCGAGTGCGGGGGTGCTGCGATTGCGGCGGCTGACACCGTTGCAATTCAGTCGACGCAAAATGCGGGCTTCAACGCCAGCGAGCAACCATATGTGACGACCGAACAGCGACCCACGAATCCAGTCGACGCAAAATGCGGGCTCCAGCGCCCGCGAGCAACCATATGTGACGACCGAACAGCGACCCACGAATTCAGTCGACGCAAAATGCGGGCTCCAGCGCCCGCGAGCAACCATATGTGACGACCGAACAGCGACCCACGAATTCAGTCGACGCAGAATGCGGGCTCCAGCGCCCGCGAGCAGCCATGTGCGTCGACTGAGCGACCAGGATGTCACGCCTCGGCCGCGCGCCCTCAGCGCCCGCGAGCAGCCATTTGTGACGACCGAGCGACCAGGATGCCACGGCCCGCCCGCGCCCTCAGCGCCCGCCCGCGCCCGCCGGCTTCGCCGCGGCCAGCGACGCCTCGACCGTGTGATCCGGGCCCTTCGCCTCGTCGCTGTGCGCACGCAGCACCGCGAGCGCCCGAGCCTCGAGGGTGACATTGCCTCCGGGCGGCACGGGGTGGTCGCCGTTGCCGTGCGCGCCGGTCTCGACGACCAGGTCCCAGCTCGGGCTGGCCTTGACCCACGGGATGCGGAAGTCGATCGCCTCGTCGCCCGCGTTGAACAGGACGATGAAGTGCCGATCGGTGATCGTGCGACCCCGGGCATCCCGCTCGCGGATCCCGTCGCCGTTGAGGAACACGCCGATCGCGCGGCCGAAGCCCGACTCCCAGTCCTCCGGCTGCATCTGCGTGCCGTCCGGCCGCAGCCAGGCGATGTCGGGCACCGGCGCGCCTTCGCTCCGACGGATCGGACGCCCCTCGAAGAACCGGCTCCGCCGGAAGGTCGGATGCTTCCGCCGCAGCTTCGAGAGCTTCGCGGTGAACTCGATCAGCGGCAGGTCCGCGGCATCCCAGTCGATCCAGGTCAGCTCGCTGTCCTGGTTGTAGCCGTTGTTGTTGCCCTGCTGCGTACGGCCGAGCTCGTCGCCGTGCGAGATCATCGGCACGCCTTGGCTCAGCAGCAGCGTCGCCAGGAAGTTGCGCTGCTGCCGTGCGCGCAGCGCGAGGATCGCGGGGTCGTCGGTCGGCCCCTCGACACCGCTGTTCCACGAGCGGTTGTCGTCGGTGCCGTCGCGATTGTCCTCGCCGTTGGCCTCGTTGTGCTTCTCGTTGTACGAGACCAGGTCGCGCAGGGTGAAGCCGTCGTGCGCGGTCACGAAGTTGACGGATGCCACGGGCCGGCGCCCCGAGTGCGCGTACAGGTCGCTGGACCCGGTCAGGCGCGACGCGAACTCGCCGAGCGCCTGCGGCTCGCCGCGCCAGAAGTCGCGCACGGTGTCGCGGTACTGTCCGTTCCACTCGGTCCACAGCGGCGGGAAGTTGCCGACCTGGTATCCACCCGGTCCGACATCCCACGGCTCGGCGATGAGCTTGACCTGCGAGATCACCGGATCCTGCTGGACGATGTCGAAGAACGCCGACAGGCGGTCGACCTCGTAGAACTCCCGTGCCAGGGTCGAGGCCAGGTCGAACCGGAACCCGTCGACGTGCATCTCGAGCACCCAGTACCTCAGCGAGTCCATGATCAGCTGCAGGGTGTGCGGATGACTGACGTTCAGGCTGTTGCCGGTGCCGGTGTAGTCCGTGTACCGGGCCGGGTCCTTCTCGTCGAGCTTGTAGTAGGCGGCATTGTCGATGCCGCGCATGCTCAGCGTCGGGCCGAGCTCGTTGCCCTCGCCGGTGTGGTTGTAGACGACATCCAGGATCACCTCGATGCCGGCGGCGTGCAGGGCCTTGACCATCGCCTTGAACTCCTGCACCTGCTGGCCGCGGTCGCCCCCCGAGGCGTACCCGTTGTGCGGGGCGAGGAACGCGATGGTGTTGTAGCCCCAGTAGTTCGCGTGCGCGTGATCGGCCGAGCTGGCGGCATCCACGAACTGGTGCACGGGCATCAGCTCGATCGCGGTGACCCCGAGCTTGCGCAGATGCGCGATGATCGCCGGGTGCGCGAGGGCGCTGTACGTGCCGCGGATCTGATCCGGGATGTCGGGGTGCCGCTCGGTCAGCCCCTTCACATGCGCCTCGTAGATGACCGTCTGGGCGTACGGGGTGTGCGGTGCGTGATCGCCGTTCCAATCGAAGAACGGGTTGACCACGACGCCGCGGACGGTGTCCGGCGCCGAGTCGTCGTCGTTGCGCTGCTCGGGGTCGTCGAGGTCGTACGCGAACAGCGACTGCCCGTGCACCATCTGCCCCTCGACCGCCTTGGCGTACGGGTCGAGCAGGAGCTTGGCCGGGTTGGCGCGCTTGCCCTCGGCCGGTTCGTACGCGCCGTGCACCCGGTAGCCGTAGCGCTGGCCGGGCGCGATCTGCGGAAGGTAGGCGTGCCAGACGTACCCGTCGACGTCGACGAGGTCGACGCGGGTCTCGGCGCCGTCGTCGTCGAACAGGCACAGTTCGACGCGCTCAGCGGCCTCGCTGAACAGCGCGAAGTTCGTGCCGTTGCCGTCGTACGTCGCGCCCAGCGGGTACGCCGCCCCGGGCCATGTCTCCATCGTTTCCCCACCTTGAGTCGACGTTCCAGACTACCCGAGGTCGCGTCTCAGCCCGGCGGGGCCAGCAGCAGCGCGATCCGGTCGTCGAGGTAGCCCTCCAGCGGGACGAGCGCCCCGGTCCGGCTCCAGCGGATGCCGGGCACCGAGCCGAGCATCGCCAGGGGGCCGGATGCCTCGCCCCGCGCGAGCGCGGCCGGGTCGAGCCGCTCCCACCCGATGTGCACGGGCTCCCCCTCGGCGAATCCGCCGCGTCGGGCCGCTGCGGCCAGCGCCGCCCGCTCGCGCTGCGACTCGGCGGTGAACCCGCGCCGCACATCCTCGCGCGCCCGCAGGATGTCGCCGGTGGCCAGCACCTCGTCGTCGGTCAGCAGCAGGGCGCCCAGATGCCAGGCGGTGCCGCGCGGCTCGATCCGCGGGGGGCGGGCGATGCCGAGGATGCGCCGCGGCACGATCAGCTCGCCCAGCCGCTCGCGCGGGAGCTCCGCGAGACGCCGCCGTGCGGCATCCATCATCTCCGCGACGTCCACCCGGCCAGGCTACCGGCGGGTGGGCGTGCAGAACTCCGGAGATCCGGTGCATGCCCGGCTGGCGCGGCGCGGGATCCCGGGGCGATCACTCCCGCGGCGCGCGAATCTCCGGAGTTCTGCACGCCGCCCCGCGGTGTCCGGCCCTGGACACCCCGGCCCCGGACACCTCGACCCCGGGCACGCCCGCAGCCGGCTCAGACCGCGAGGATCCGGGTGCTCTCGATCTCGCGCGTGCCGCCGTGCATCTCGCGGTGCAGCCGCTCCATCCGCTCGTCGAGGAGGGCGGCCGAGTCGGCGGCATCCTTCAGCTCCGCCAGCAGGTCGCCGGGCACCTGCTGCTGGTACTTGTAGTAGATCTTGTGCTCGAGGCTGGCCCAGAAGTCCATCGCGATCGTGCGGAACTGCACCTCGACCGGCACCTCGATCGGACCGGTGGACAGGAACACCGGAACCTGCACGATCGCGTGCAGACTCTTGTAGCCGTTGGGCTTGGGGTGCGAGATGTAGTCCTTGACCCGGAGCACCGAGATGTCGGGCTGCGTGGTCAGCAGGTCGAACAGCCGGTAGGCGTCGGCGGTGAAGCTCGTGGTGATCCGGATGCCGGCGATGTCGGTGATGTGACTGCGGATGCTGGCGAAGTCAGGGTCGATGCCCTTGCGCACGACCTTGTCGACGATGCTGTCCGGGGTCTTCACCCGACTGGAGACGTGCTCGATCGGGTTGTATTCGTGCAGGTACTGGAACTCGTCGCGCAGGATGTCGATCTTGGTCGAGATCTCATGCAACCCGAACTGGTACGGCAGCAGGAATCGCTGCAGCTCGTCTCGCAGGGAGCGCAACTGGGACGGGGACATGTCGACGGGGGCGTCGATCTCCGGCTGGTCGAGCATGGCCCCACCCTATGGATCAGGGCTGAGAGTCAGGCCAGCGTCGGCGGCCCGACTTTACGAGTCGGCTGTGAATTATGCACGAGTGCATGTTTGCATTTGCGCAACTTCGGGTACGCGAGGAAGATTGCACGAGTGCAAGAAGAAGCTCCCCTTCCCGGACTGCGCGAGCGCAAGCGCGAGCAGACCCGCCGGCGCCTCGAGACCGCGGCGGTCGAGATCGTCCTCGAGGACGGTCTGGACAAGCTGACCATCGATGCGCTGAGCGAACGTGCCGAGGTCTCACCCCGCACGTTCTTCAACTACTTCGACAGCAAGGAAGATGCGATCCTCGGCGTGCGCACGCAGGAGGACACGCAGGAGCTGGTCGCCGAGACCCTCGAGGGCATGCAGCCCACCTCCCTGCTGGACGGCGTTCTCGAGCTGCTGAGCGCCGTCGTGCGCGGCCCCGGCCGCGACCTGCACGAGCAGCGGCACCAGATCGTCCGCGCGCATCCCGAACTCCTGCAGCGCAAGTTCTCGCACATGGATGGGATGCTGAGTCCGCTCAGCGACGGCGTGCGCGCGCTGATCGACCGCACGTCGGTGCCCGCGGAGAGGGATGCTGCGAAGAAGGATGCCGTGAAGAAGGATGCTGCGCCCTGCTCGGACGAGCAGGCCCAAGTGGTCCTCATGACCTGCGGCGCCGCCATGCGCGCCGCCACGATCGAGCTCACCCGCGAGCACTCAGACCTCTCCACCGATGAAGCAACGGCACGACTGCGCACCCGCGCGGCCGCGCTGGTACGAGAAATGACAGGACTACTGCAATGACCGCAACCGCGGACACGGCGGCCGTAGAGCCGCACCACACCCGGAACATCCTGCTGGTGTTCGCCGGGCTGATGGTCACGATGCTGCTGGCATCGCTGGACCAGACGATCTTCAGCACCGCGCTGCCGACCATCGTGGGCGACCTGCACGGCGTCGACCAGATGACCTGGGTCATCACGATCTACATCCTGGCCTCGACGATCATGCTGCCGGTGTACGGCAAGCTCGGCGACCTGATCGGCCGCAAGGGCATCTTCATCGCGGCGATCTCGATCTTCATCCTGGGATCGATCATCGGCGGCTGGGCGCAGGACATGCCCTGGCTGATCATCGGCCGCGGCGTGCAGGGCATCGGCGGCGGCGGGCTCATGATCCTGTCGCAGGCGATCATCGCGGATGTCGTGCCCGCCCGCGAGCGCGGCAAGTACATGGGCATCATGGGCGGCGTGTTCGCCATCTCGTCCGTGGCCGGCCCGCTGCTGGGCGGCTGGTTCACCGATGTGATCGGATGGCGCTGGGGCCTGTGGATGAACATCCCCCTCGGTATCCTCGCCATCGTCGCGGCCGTGATGTTCCTGCACCTGCCCAAGCACCCGAAGCGCAAGGTGAAGCTGGATGTGCTCGGCATCGCACTGCTGGCCCTGGCATCCACCGGCATCGTCCTGATCACGACCTGGGGCGGCCATGACGCGCCCAACGGGTACGCCTGGGATTCCCCGCAGATCATCAGCCTGATCGTCGGCACCGTGCTGGCCGCCGTCGCGTTCGTGTTCGTCGAGATGCGCGCCGCCGAGCCGGTGATGCCGCTGCACCTGTTCCGCAAGCTGAACTTCAACCTGATGACCGCTGCGGGCCTGGCGATCGGCGTGGCGATGTTCGGCACGCTCGCCTACATCCCCACCTACCTGCAGATGGTGACCGGGGCCAACGCCACCCAGTCGGGTCTGCTGATGATCCCGATGATGGGCACCGTGCTGCTCTCGTCGATCGTGTCGGGGGCGCTGGTGAGCCGGACCGGACGGTACAAGTGGGCGCCGATCACCGGCACCCTCGTCACCGCCGTCGGAATGGTGCTGCTGTCGACCATGACCGCCGACATGCCGGTGTGGCTGATCTGCGTGTTCCTCGGCGTGATGGGCCTGGGCCTCGGCCTGTGCATGCAGATCTTCGTGCTCGTCGTGCAGAACACGTTCCCGGGCTCGGAGGTCGGCGTTGCCACCTCGACGAACAACTACTTCCGGCAGATCGGCGCGTCGCTGGGCTCGGCGATCGTCGGGAGCCTGTTCGCCACGCGGCTGCTGGACCTGCTCAGCGAGCGGATGCCGGCCGGCGCCGGCGGCTCGGCCGGCGGAGCCAACAGCCTGACGCCCGAGCTGGTCAAGGGCCTGCCCGAGCCGATCCACGGCATCATCGTGGGCGCCTACAACGATGCGCTGACGCCGATCTTCCTCTACATCCTGCCGCTCGTGCTGATCGCGACCGTGCTGGTGTGCTTCGTCAAGGAAGTGCCGCTGAAGAAGACGATCGACCGCGGCGACGTCGCGGCCGAGAGCCTGGAGATCGACGGTGCCGACTCAGTCGCGGTCGTCACCGGCGCGCTGAGCGTGGTGAGCGAGGACGGCACGACGGCGGCCGCGGCGTCGACGTCGGCGACGGCGACGCTGACCGCCGAGCGCGAGGCTGCCGGGGACGACCCGGCCGCCGACCGCCCGTAGGTCCCTGGCGCCCCCCAGGTCCCTGAGCGAGCGAAGCGAGACGAAGGGCCGGAACCGCACAGGTCCCTGAACCAGCGGCACCCGCACAGGTCCCTGAGCGAGCGAAGCGAGACGAAGGGCCGGAACCGCACATCCGCGGTTACCGGCCCTTCGCCGTATCGCCGCGCCGGCTCAGGCGTGGTCGTCGGCCGTGGTGCTCACCGGCACGCGGTCGCCGTGCAGCGACATGGCGATCAGCGGGAACAGCAGGACCGACAGCATCCCGGCTCCGACCAGGACCGCGGCGGCCGCCGTGGAGAGGATGCCCTTGTCCACGCCGATCCCGGTGACGGCCACGATGATCGGCAGACCGGTGGCGCCCATCAGCCCCGTCGCGATGCGGTCGCGCATGCCCGATCCCGGCGGCGTGGCCAGCAGCGACGGGATGCCGCGGACCACCAGCAGCACGAGCACGGTGATCGCGACCAGGCCGAGCAGAAGCGGGGTCTGCAGCAGCGAGCGCAGGTCGAAGGTGATGCCCGTGTAGATGAAGAAGATCGGCACGAGGAAGCCGAAGCCGACGGCTTCGATCTTGCTCTCGACCTCTTCGCGATCGTGCGCGTCGGCGTCGCGGATGAGCAGGCGCCAGACGATGCCGGCGGTGAACGCGCCCAGCAGCATGTCGATGTCGAGGAACACGCTCAGCGCGACCAGCGCCGCCAGCAGCAGAAGCACGACGCGCACCGCGAACTGGCCCGAGGTGTGCAGCGTCGCGCTCACGAAGCGGTGCAGCGCGCCGCGCGGGGCGGCGAACGCGTACCAGATCGCTCCGCCGGCCAGGAGCACGTAGACGGCCAGGACGATCGTGGCCGCGCCGGGCGAGCGGGCGCCGAGGAACACCGAGATCGCGACCAGCGGGCCGAATTCGCCCACCGCCCCGAGCGCGCCGACGGCGCGGCCGAACGGGGTGGCCATCTCGCCGGTGTCGCGCAGGATCGGCAGCAGGGTGCCCAGCGCGGTCGAGGCCAGGGCGATCCCGATAATGATCGCGCCCTCGCCCGGGGCCACGATGAGGCCGAGCGCGACGCCGGCGGCCAGGCTGATCAGCCAGCCCCAGATCGCGCCTTTCCCGGAGCGGCCGCGCAGCGCGCTGAGCTCGATCTCGGTGCCGGCGACGAAGAACAGCATCGCCAGCCCGAACTCCGACAGGGTGTGCACGAACTCGGACGGCTGGGCCCAGCCGAGCACCGACGGGCCGATCAGGATGCCGAGCACCAGCTCGAACACGACGACCGGGATCCGCACCCATCGTCCCAGCGCCCGCGCGGCCACGGGCGCCAGCACGGCCATCAGCGGGATCAGCACGAAACTCGGATTCACGCGATCAGGCTAGCTTCTGCGGGGCCTCTCGCGCCGCCGCGTACGCTCGAGGCATGTACGTGCCGCACTTCAATCGCATCGACGACCTCGACGCCGCGCGGGCGTTCGTGCGACAGGCCGCCGTCGGCACGCTGGTCACTGCCGGCCCGGACGGCGTGCCCGACGCGACGCTCCTGCCGATCCTCTGGGACGGCGACCGGGTCATCGCGCACTTCGCGCGCGCGAACGAGCACTGGAAGCGCATCGCCGATGGTGCCGCGGGGCTGTTCATCGTGTACGGGCCGGACGCGTATGTCACGCCGACCTGGTACGCGGCCAAGGCCGAGCACGGCAAGGTCGTGCCCACCTGGAACTACTCCGCGGTGCACCTGCGCGGAGCGGTGACCGTGCACGAGGACGCCGAGTGGCTGCGGGATGCCGTGACCGGCCTCACCGATCGGCATGAGGGCGAGCGCGACCATCCCTGGGCGGTAACGGATGCCCCGGAGAAGTACGTCGCCGGGCAGCTGCGCGCGATCGTCGGGCTCGAGATGCAGGTGGCGGACATCGACGCCAAGGCCAAGTGGAGCCAGAACCGCTCGGACGCCGACCGCGCCGGTGTGGTCGCGGGGTACGAGGCCGACGGCCGCCCCGAGCAGGCCGCGCGCGTGCGCACCGGCACGCTCTGACCCCGGCATCCCGCCGCCGACCGGCCGGGGCTCAGCCGCGGTCGCGCTCGACCGCCGGCGCGCGCTCTCCCCGGCATCCCCCTCGCCGGCCACGATCCGCGAGATCAACCCATGTACGGCATGAGCGCCTCCAGGCGTGCACCAGCGTGATCTCGCGCTCTCCCGCGCCCATCCCCCTCAGGGTTCGGAGCATCGTGCGAACTCCGCATGATTCGGCCGGAATCGTCCGAGGTCGGCGCGATCCTCCGAAGTCTGTGAGGACGCGGCCTGACTCCTCTCGCAGGTCGCGTCGGTGCGCCGGAGCGAACCTGTGGATAACTCTCGGCGTCGTCGATTCGGATGTCGGAGCCCCCGTGAATAATCGAAGCTATGGACGAGCTCACGGAACGACTGGATCGCATCGGCGATGCGCTGTCGTCCGTGGTGCGCACGGCATTCGACGACGACGCGATGGCCGCGGCATCCGATGACGACTTGCTCCGGCTGCTGCGACGAGCATCCGAGGTGGGCCGGCTCGCCGACGCGATGCTGGTCGAGGCGACCGGGCACATCCAGGCGCGCGACGATGCGGCCGACCGTCGCGATCGGCTCTGTTCGCGCAAGGGATGCCGTGACACGAACGAGTTGCTGCGGCGGGCGACCCGCTGCTCGTCGCAGCGCGCCGCCGAGCTCGGTCGTGCCGCGCGGGGCGTTCGCCGTCGCCTCGCCGTGTCCAGCGGCGAACTGCTGCCGGCCCGGTTCCCGTGCCTCCGTGAGGCGCTCGGCGCCGGCGAGGTCTCGTCCGAGGCACTGAGCGGCATCTTCCGGGTGCTCGAGCAGGCACTGCCGACCGCGACCGTCGAGCAGCGGCTGGCCGCCGACGAAGAACTCGCGGCGGCCGGCCGCGGCGCCTCACCCGGGGGTCACCCGCCGGCAGGGTGCGACGATCTGCGACTGCAGGCCCAGGTGTGGGCGGCGGTGCTCGACCCCGACGGCGCCGAACCCCGCGACGACCGGGCAACCCGGTTGCGTGAGTTGCGTCTGGGGCGCGCGCGGGATGGCATCGTGTCATTGCGCGGCAATCTGCTGGTCGACGTCGCCGCACAGCTGCAACTCCTGCTGGACGCGCAGAACAACCCGAAACGGCAGGGACCGACCTTCGCTCCGATCCCCTCCGACGACTCTGATGAGCCGCCGAAGTCCCTTGCCGACCCGCGCACGATGCCGCAGCGGGCGCACGACGCGTTCGCTGCGATCCTGATCGCCGCGGCAGGCTCAGCCGACACGCCCACCCTCGGAGGCGCTGCGCCGACCCTCACCGTAGCCGTGCGTGCCGAAGACCTCGAGTGCGGCAGGGGCTACGCCCATATCGATGGGATCGACGAGCCGGTGCCGCTGCACGTGGCACGGCACGCCGCCTGCTGCGGCAAGATCGAGCGGGTCATCCTCGACGCGTTCGGACGCATCCTCGACATTCAGGTCCGGGACCGCATCTTCACCCCGCATCAGCGCCGAGCGATCGCGCTGCGCGACGGCGGGTGTGCGATCCCAGGGTGCAACGTACGCGCGACATGGTGTGAGATCCACCACGTCCGCGAACACTCCGAGGGCGGCGAGACTTCCACCGACAACGGGGTGGCACTGTGCTGGTTCCACCACCGGACGCTCGAGACCAGCGGCTGGGAGGTGCGGATCTTGAACGGTGTTCCACAGGTCCGCGGCCCTGCCTGGTGGGACCCGCACCGCCGATGGCGACCCGTGGACAACCATCCGCTCTGGATGCGAAAACGAGTGGGCGCCCACCGCACCGGGTGAGCGCAAGGCAGAGGCATTCCGCGTCGAGTTCCGGCCGAACGGCCCACGAACCCCGCGAAGCGTGGGAACATGCGGGTATGGCGACCACGACTCCGGTCGACCTGACAGACACGAAGACGTCATCTCTCCCGCCTCGCCAGGCCGAACTCCTCACCCGCACCCGCGTTGCGCAGAAGGGCAACATCGTCGTCCGGTGGATCACCTCCACCGACCACAAGACGATCGGGTACATGTACCTGATGGCCTCGGTGATGTTCTTCATGCTCGGCGGGGTGATGGCCCTGATCATCCGGGCGGAGCTGTTCGAGCCGGGGATGCAGATCATCCCCACGGACGATCAGTTCAACCAGCTGTTCACGATGCACGGCACGATCATGCTGCTGATGTTCGCGACGCCGCTGTTCGCCGGGTTCGCCAACGCGATCCTGCCGCTGCAGCTGGGGGCGCCCGATGTGGCCTTCCCCCGGTTGAACGCGTTCGCGTTCTGGCTGTTCCTGTTCGGGTCGACGATCGCGGTGGCCGGATTCCTGACCCCGCAGGGGGCGGCGGCGTTCGGCTGGTTCGCCTACCAGCCGTTGGCCAACGCGACGTTCTCGCCGGGCGCCGGCGGCAACCTCTGGTTCATGGGCCTGGCCATGAGCGGGTTCGGCACCATCCTGGGTGCGGTGAACTTCATCACCACGGTGATCACGATGCGCGCTCCGGGCATGACGATGTGGCGCATGCCGATCTTCTCGTGGAACATCCTGCTCACCAGCGTCCTGGTGCTGATGGCCTTCCCGGTGCTCGCGGCGGCGCTGCTCGCGGTAGCGGCCGACCGCATCCTCGGCGCACACCTCTTCGACGCCGCGAACGGCGGTGTGCTGCTCTGGCAGCACATGTTCTGGTTCTTCGGCCATCCGGAGGTGTACATCATCGCGCTGCCGTTCTTCGGCATCGTGACCGAGATCTTCCCGGTCTTCAGCCGCAAGCCCGTCTTCGGCTATCGCACCCTCATTTTCGCGACCATCGCGATCGCGGCACTGTCGGTGTCGGTGTGGGCGCACCACATGTACGCGACGGGGGCGGTGCTGCTGCCGTTCTTCTCGCTCATGTCGATGCTGATCGCGGTGCCCACCGGGGTGAAGATCTTCAACTGGATCGGCACCATGTGGCGCGGATCGGTGACGTTCGAGACGCCCATCGTGTTCGCGATCGGGTTCCTCACGTCGTTCGTGTTCGGCGGCCTGACCGGCGTCATCCTCGCCTCCCCGCCGCTGGACTTCCATGTCACCGACTCGTATTTCGTGGTCGCGCACTTCCACTACGTCGTGTTCGGCACGGTGGTGTTCGCGATGTTCGCCGGGTTCTACTTCTGGTGGCCGAAGTGGACCGGCAAGATGCTGAACGAGCGCCTCGGGATGGTGCATTTCTGGATGCTGTTCATCGGCTTCCATATGACGTTCCTGGTGCAGCACTGGCTCGGTGTCGCCGGGATGCCGCGTCGATACGCGAACTACGCTCCGTCTGACGGATTCACCTGGATGAACCAGGTGTCCAGCATCGGCGCCATGCTGCTGGGCGCATCGATGATCCCATTCCTGTTCAACGTGTGGGTCACGACCCGAAAGGCGCCAAGAGTGACGGTGAACGACCCGTGGGGCTTCGGCGCGTCGCTGGAGTGGGCGACGAGCTGCCCGCCGCCGCGGCACAACTTCACGTCGATCCCGCGGATCCGCAGCGAGCGCCCCGCGTTCGACCTGAATCATCCCGAAGCTGTGGAGCCCGCGAAGGTCTGACGCGGCGGAACGAGGACAACCTCGGCGAACCGAGGACAATCTCGGCGGACGCGGGACAACCTCGCGGGACCGAGGACAACCTCGCGCGACCGAGGACAACCTCGCGGGACGGGGGACAACCTCGCGGGGGCGACGCGGGTCAGGCCGGGGGGACGAGGGTGATCGGGCTCCAGCGGCCGGGATGGGCCAGCTCGGCGTACTCGACCGCGACGCCGGCGGGGCCGACCTCGGCCGTGCACAGCAGCAGCGACTGGGTCGGGTAGCCCAGCGGCCGGTTGTCGCGGATGATCGCGCGCTCGTCGGTCGGATCCAGCTGGGCACTGCGGGCCAGGACGGCGAGCCACGACTCCTCCCAGCGGGGGGCATCCGCCGGGTCGTCGGCATCCCACTCGGCGGCCGCGCGAGCGAACGTGTCGTGCCAGGCCACGATCCGCGCCGACCGCGCGTCGTCGAGGTCGTGGTGGGCGATCATGTGCACGCCGGGCGGCACGGCGACCTCGGTGCGGGTCGTCCCGTCCCACGTGATGATCCGGACGCCATCGGGCCGGACGTCCACGAGGTTGAACCCGGGCACGGCCTCGGTCGGCGCGATCGGCTGCCCCGCGACCGCCTGCAGCGCGATTCCGCCGCGCGAGATCGGCGCAATGCCGTCCGGCACGTCCGGGCTGTGCCGGTTCAGCAGGATCGCGAGCCGTCGGGCCGAGGCATCCGCCGCCAGCCACGCCCCGCCCGCCCGCACGTCGCGCACGCCGACGACGCCGGGCCGTTCGGGCCACGAGGCAGCCAGCGGCAGCCAGGGGCGGTCGGCGTCCTCGTCGCGCACGGCGAGGATCCGCACGGTCTCGTCCGGGAGCTCGGGCACCCGCATGATCACGGTGCACATCGGATGCCTCCGCCGATCAGTGGCAGGATCGAGCCATGTTCATCGTCGTGGGAGTGACCGGTGGGATCGCGGCCTACAAGAGCGTCCACCTGGTGCGGCTGCTGGTCAAGGACGGTCATGACGTCCACGTCGTCCCGACCGAGGATGCGCTGCGGTTCGTCGGGCTGCCGACCTGGGAGGCGCTCAGCCGCCACCCGGTCACCACCAGCGTGCACGACGACGTCCCGCAGGTGCGCCATGTCGCCCTGGGCCAGTCCGCCGATCTGGTGATCGTCGCTCCTGCCACAGCCAACTCCCTCGCGAAGATGGCCGCCGGCATCGCCGACGACCTGCTCGGGACCACCCTACTTGCCACGACGGCACCGGTCGTCGTCGCGCCGGCCATGCACACCGAGATGTGGCGGCACCCGGCCACGCGGGCCAACATCGCCACGCTCGCCGCCCGGGGCGTGCACGTGGTCGGGCCGGCGGACGGAGAGCTCACCGGGGGCGACTCAGGGCCGGGACGGATGCTCGAGCCGGAGGAGATCGTCGCCGCCGCCCTCGCGATGCTGCGCCCGCAGGATCTGGCCGGCCTGCGCGTCGCGGTCTCGACCGGAGGCACGCGCGAGCCGATCGACCCGGTGCGGTTCCTCGGCAACCGGTCCAGCGGGCGCCAGGGCATGGCGCTCGCGCGGGCCGCCGCCGATCGCGGGGCGACGGTGACGCTGGTCGCCGCGCACACCGACGACGGCGTGCTGGCCGACGCCGCCGGGCTCACCGTCGTGCGCGTGGCCACGGCCGCCGAGCTCGACGACGCGATGGCGGATGCCGCGGAAGGCGCCGATGTGGTGGTGATGGCGGCCGCGGTCGCAGACTACCGGCCGGCAGAGACATCCGACGCGAAGCTCCGGAAGGATGCCGTCGACGGGCCGGGACGAGTGCTCGACCTTGTCGAGACCGCCGACGTGCTGGCGGGACTGGTCCGCGCGCGCCGCGACGGGCAGACCATCGTCGGCTTCGCCGCCGAGACGGTCGGCTCGCATGAGGAGCTGCTCGAGCGCGGCCGGCGCAAGCTCGCCCGCAAGGGCGCCGACCTGCTCGTGGTCAACGCCGTGGGCTGGACCCAGGGGTTCGAGAGCGGCGACAACGAGGTGGTCGTCCTCGCAGCCGGCGGCGAAGTCGTGGCCGAGGCATCCGGAACCAAGCGCGCCGTCGCCGACGCGGTCTGGGACGCCGTGCGCGCCGTCCGCGGCTGAAACCCCGCGCCCGACCCCGCGAAGGGGGATGGCGAGGCGCGGGGGGACGGAAGGGGCGCGTGTATCAGGGGGCGGGCGGCGGGGGTCTTCCTGGTGAGCGGGGAGGTTCCGATGAGTGCTCCGTACAGCCCGAAGAACATCGTCGTCTGCCTGGACGGCACGAGCAACGAGCTCGACCACCATCCGACGAATGCGGCGAAGGTGTTCATGATGCTCGACCTCGACGACCCGGCGACGCAGATCGCCTACTACGACCCCGGCGTCGGGACGCTGCCCTCGGCCACCGCGCGCGGCGCGATCGGACGCCGGCTGTCGCGGCTGGGCGGCCTCGCCTTCGGCTTCGGCATGCGCCGGAAGGTGAGTCAGGCCTACGGGTGGCTGGTCGAGAACTACCGTCCCGGCGACCGCATCTACATCTTCGGGTTCAGCCGCGGCGCGTACACCGCACGGGCGCTGGCGGCGCTGCTGGCGCGACCGGGCCTGCTGCGCAGCGGATCCGAGCACCTCGTCGACTACGCCGTCGCGCAGTATGTCAAGCCGGTCGGCACGAAGAAGGCGGTCGCGCTGCGCGCCCGCGAGGCCCAGGCGTTCGCCGATGCGCTGTGCTGGGGCACCGCGGGCGAGCCGGTGGCGCCGGCATCCGGGGGATTCGCGGATGCCGTGCCCGACGAGCTCGCCGGCGACGTGCACGCGATCCCGGTCGAGTACCTCGGCATCTGGGACACCGTGGAGGCGTGGTTCGCGGGGCTCGGAAGCCTGGACTGGCCCGACACCTGCTCGCTGTGGAACGTGCGCCGCCTGCGGCACGCCGTCTCGATCGACGAGACCCGGCGCTCGTTCCGCTACCTGCCCGTGGATCGCCGCGACGGGTTCGAAGAGGCGTGGTTCCCCGGGGTGCACTGCGACGTGGGGGGCACGTTCCACGATCACGACTTGGCCACCATCGCCCTCAAGTGGGTGTTCGACGGGGTCTGCGACCAGCTCCAGCTGCGCGATCGCCGGCCCGCCGAGATCTACGCGCGCTACTGCACGGTGGAGCGGACGTTCGCCCAGACCGCTCCCCTGCACCAGAACTCATGGGTCTGGAACCTGCTGATCCCGCTGCGCCGGCACCTCCCGGACGACGCCGTGCTGCACGAGTCGGTGCGCGAGCGGCGGGCCGCGGTGCCCGCCTACCTGCCGAAGCTGGCCCGGGCGGAGGCAGCCGATCGCTGGACCGACCCGGAATGGTGGATGCCGCGGCCCGCCGCCGTCACAGTCGCTCCGGCCGGAACCCGTAGCCGACCAGACGTGCCAACAGCGGCTTGAGGACCGGCAGGGCGGTCCGCAGCACGGCGCGCTGCATCCGCGTCGGCGGATTGTCGACCAGCCGGCCGACGCGCCCGGTCGCGATGACCCGGTGCCCGGCGCGCTGGATCCGCTGCATCAGCGCGGTCGGCCGCTCGCGCCGCGCCTGCACGGCCGCACACGCGCGATCAACCGCGTCGTCGGAGGTGTCCGGGACGGCGGCCTTTCCGGCTCCCCCTCCCAGCGCCGGAATCAGCACACGGGCGGCGGCCACGGCATCCTGCACCGCGTAGTTGATGCCCACGCCGAACATCGGCGACATGGCGTGCGCCGCATCCCCGATGCACAGGACCCCGGGCTGCCACCAGCGCGGCAGGCGGTCGATCTGCACCGACAGCAGCTTGACGTCGTCGTACGAGGCGACTGCGCCGACCACGTCGGCCAGCCGCGGCACCGTGCGCGCGACCCGGTCGCGGAACGCCCCGATGCCCTGCTCCTGCAGCCGGTCGAGCGATCCCTTGGCCACCAGCAGCGCGCACTGCAGATACTCCGGCCGCGGGATCGTGATCGCCATCCCCTCGGCGTTCGCCCACGCCAGCGTGTCGGGCACCGGACGCTCGGGCCGCGGCACCCGGAACCACAGCACGTCCGTGTCGACCGGGCTCACCTGCGGCACCAGCGCGAGCGCGCGGCGCACGGTCGAGGACCGCCCGTCGGCGGCCACCACCAGCCGTGCGGTGACGGTCAGCTCACCGTCGGCGGTGCGCGCCCGCACCCCACTAATACGGCCGCCGCTGCGGATCACGTCGGTCACCTCGGCGCCCATGTGCAGGTGGAAGGACGGATGCTCCCGCCCGGCGTCGGCGAGCAGGTCGAGCAGATCCCACTGCGGCATGAGCGTGACGAACCGGTTGGGTGCCGGCAGCGAGGTGAAGTCGACCGCGTGGATCCGGATGCCGTTGATCACGACATCCAGCCGCGGCAGCGGGGCGTGCTCGATGGCCTCGAACCGCGCGCGCAGCCCGAGCGCGTCGAGCAGGTTCAGGGTGGAGGGATGCACGGTGTCGCCGCGGAAGTCGCGGAAGAAGTCGTCGTGCTTCTCGAGCACGGTCACGTCGATGCCGGCGCGAGCCAGGAGCAGCCCCAGCATCACCCCGGCGGGCCCGCCGCCGGCGATGCACACGTCAGTCCCCGGTGCGGTCACGCTCGCAGGATACGCCCGATCTCCGGTTTCGCGCAGGGGGGCGGGCGCGGGCGGCTCAGACGCCGGTGGCGAGGAACAGCCGGCCCGAGCCGGTGATGCGCACCTCGGCGGGTGCGTCGATGAAGACGACGGCGCCGTGGTCGGCGGCGGCATCCGCCCCGTCCGCCGACAGTGCGAACGACCCCTCGACGGTCAGCGCGATCGCGGCCGAGCCGGTCTGGACGGTGGCGTCGCCGGTGATCAGCAGCAGCTCGAACCCGACTCCGGCGCCTGACGGCACGGACATCGGCCGGTAGGCGACCACATTCGCGCCGCGCGCGAGCGGCGCGAGGCGCGACGGGGGGCCGGGCGTGAAGTCGAGCACCTTCGCCAGCTCGTCGCGGTCGACGTGCTTGGGAGTCAGCCCGCCGCGCAGCACGTTGTCGCTCGGGCCCATCAGCTCGACGCCGGTGCCGCGCAGGTACGCGTGGATGTTGCCCGCCGGCAGCCACAGCGCCTCGCCGGCGGCGAGCGTGACGTGGTTGAGCATCTGCGCGACGAGGATGCCCGGGTCGCCGGGATATTGACGCGACAGCCGATCGATCAGCTCGAACCGACGCGGGTGGACCTGCGCGATGACCGACGCCGCGGCCACGGCGGTCGCGACCTCCGTCGCCCCGGACAGCAGCCAGGCGAAGCCCTCGCGGACCCCGGAGGCCGCGGCATCCTGCCACGGCGCCAGCTCGTGCGGCGCATCGGATGCCGCGGCCAGCGCATCGATGAGGTCCCGCGTCTCGTCGACCGGCCGGAAGCCGCACAGCGCCTCGAACCCGTCCTCGACGGCGACGATGAGCTCGGGCTTCGCGTTCGGATCCTTGTAATTGCGCTCGCGTGCGGTCAGCGGAATGCCGGCGGCCTCTTCACGCGCGAACCCGTCGGCCGCCTGCTCCGGCGTGGGGTGCGCCTGCAGCGAGAGGGGGGATGCCGCGGCCAGCAGCTTCAGCAGGTACGGCAGCGCTGTACCCGACCGCTGCTCCCAGCCGGCCAGGTCGTCCCACGGGATGTCCTGGTCGAGGGCGCGGCTCGGCGAGAGCGGGTGCGCGCCGAGCCACAGCTCGGCCTCGGGCCCGCCGGTCGGAGTCCAGCCGAGCGTGCGGGTGACGCCGTCGACCGCGCCCCAGGCGTAGTCGCGGGGAGTGTTCGTCAGTGGGATGAGGGCGGTCATCGCGTCCTTTCGGCCGAGCGGCCCCTCCAGCGTACGGGGGTGCCGGAGCCGGGCCGCGCGTTCGGTCGTCGCGATCCGGGGCCTGCCACGGACGGAAGCAGCAATTCGTGACGACCGAACCGCGGGCCGCCGACAGGCGCGAACTTCAGTCGACGCAAATGGCTGTGCGACGACCGCCGGAGCAGCCGTATGCGTCGACCGAACCGCGGCCGCTGACGTCCGCGAGGTTCAGTCGTCACAACGCGGGGCCTGCCGCGGGCCAAAGCCACGGTTCGTGACGACCGAAGCGGCGGGCGCGAGGTTCAGTCGTCACAACGCGGGGCCCGCCGCGGGCAGAAGCCGCAGTTCGTGACGATCGAACCGACCGTCAGGCCGGATACGGCCCGACCGTCAGGGCAGGTAGGCGTCCAGCGGCTGCAGCCGCGGCTGACTGCGCTCGTCGGCCACCGCGGCGGCGCCCACGGCGCAGGCGGCCCGCAGTGCGGCCTCCTCGTCGAGCCCGCGCAGCAGCGCCACCGTCAGCGCCGCGGCGAACGCGTCGCCGGCACCCACGGTGCTCACGACGGATGTCGGCACCGACGGCGCCGCGGCGATCTTCACGCCGCCGCGCAGCAGCACCGCCCCGTCGGCGCCGAGCGTGAGCGCGACCAGCGGTGCGGTCGCCAGCCGCGGCAGGTGCGCGTACTCCCCCTCGTTGACGATGAACAGACCGACCCGGTCCCACAGCACCGGCCCCAGCTCGCGGGCCGGCGAGACGTTCAGGGCGAACAGTCCGGTGCTCGTGCGTGCGACGTGGTCGACCACGTGCGGCGCGACCTCGAGCTGGGCCAGAACGGGCACGGCCGGATCCCGGTCGATCCGCTCCGGGTCGATCTGCAGATTCGCCCCCGGGCACACGACGATCGAGTTCTCGCCGGTCTCGTCCACGACGATCAGCGCGGTGCCGGTGGCCTCGTCGGCGGTCTGGACGGCCGAGACATCCACCCCCGCATCCGCCAGCGCGGCGCGCATCTGGTTGGCCGCGGCATCCGGTCCGACGGCTCCGAGCATCCGGACCGACGCCCCCAGCCGCGCCGCCGCCGTCGCCTGGTTGGCGCCCTTGCCTCCGGGCTGATGGGTGAGGATGCCGTCGGCCACGGTCTCGCCGGGGCGCGGCGCGCGCTCGACCCGGGCCACGACGTCCTGGTTGATCGCACCGAGCACATCAAGCCGAGGCACATCAAGCCGAGGCACATCGAGCCGAGGCACATCAAGCCGAGGCACATCGAGCCGAGGCACATCGAGCCGAGGCACATCGAGCCGAGGCACATCCCCCCGCGGCACATGCCCCGCCCCATCGACCCGATCCACATCCGGCCGCCCGGTCATGACCGCGCCTCGCGCGGCGCCTTCTTGGCGACGACCACCTTCACGCCGCGCTTGCGCAGCCGGTCGACGTGCGCGCGGTCGGTCTCGGCATCCACCACCACCGCGTCGAAATCGCTCAACGGGAGCATGGCGTGCAGCGCACGACGGTCGAACTTCGTGTGATCGGCCAGGAGGATGCGCGTGCTCGCCGACTCGAACATCGCGCGCTTGACATCCACGGTCTCCAGGGTCTGGTGGAACGCGATGTCGTCGGTGATCGCCGAGGTCGACATCACCAGCACGTCGGCGCGCAGCGAGGCGAACGCCTCGACCGCCATGCGTCCCATGAAGGCCGAGCACCAGTTGTAGAACTGCCCGCCCACCGACAGCAGCGTGATCCCGCGTGTGCCCTTGAGCTGCTCCATGATGGTCAGCGTGTTCGTGATCACCGTCAGCGGGGTCTTGGCGTGCAGCAGCGACACCAGGTGCAGCGTGGTCGTGGAATCGTCCAGGATGATCGCCTGGCCGGGCTCGATGAACTCCAGCGCGGCGCGGGCCAGCGCCTCCTTCTCAGCGAGCTGCCGGCTCGACCGGTAGACGTCGCTGGATTCGACCAGCGCCGTCGACATCGCCGTGGCCACCCCGCGGTCCTTGCGCAGCAGCCCCCGGCCCTCGAGCTCGTCCAGGTCGCGATGCGCGGTCATCACGCTGATGTTGAACCGGTCGGCGATCTGCTCGATCCGGATGGCGCCCTCGGCCATAACCGCCTCGGTGATCTCGCGCTGCCGCGTCTGCTGCCGGCTCTGCCGCGACTGCGGCTGAGTCGTCGGTGCGCTCACATCGCCTCCCGGGTCTTGGACTGCATCCTGTCAAGCTGCGTTCAGAGTAGCGCCGCGGCCTCTTCCACCACCCGCTCGAATTGGGCCGGGTCGTGCGCGAACCGGCCGAGGAACAGGCCGTCGACCGCCTCGCCCAGCGTGCCGAGCAGGCCCGGCCCGGCGCTGCCGCCGTAGAGGACGGATGCCGCGGCCACCCGCGGATCGTCGGCCAGGGCGGCGCGCACGGCGACCGCGACGGCGGTCACGGCCGCGGCCGGCGCGGGCTCCTGCGCGCCGATCGCCCAGACCGGTTCGTAGGCGACGATCAGCTCGTCGACCACGGTGCCGTCGGGGATCCCGGCCAGCGCCGAGAAGAGCTGCCCGACGCACGCGGCGGCGGCATCCTCGTCGGGGGTCTGCTCGCCCACGCACAGGATCGGGACCAGCCCGTTGCGCACGGCCGCCGCCAGCTTGCGGCGCACCACGCCGTCGTCCTCGCCGAACACCGAGCGGCGCTCCGCGTGGCCGACCTCGACGTAGCGGCAGCCCGCCTGCCGCAGGTCGGCGCCGCTCACGGCGCCGGTGTACGCACCCCGGTCCTCCCAGAACAGATCCTGCCCGCCGACCTGCACGCCGCTTCCCTCCAGCGCCGCACGGGTCGCCTCCAGCGCCGGCAGCGAGGGCAGCGCGATCAGCGTCACCGCACCGGAGCGCACGGACGCCTGGCGCCGCGCGATCGCGGCGACCTCGTGCGCCCAGCGGACGGTGGCAGGGATGTCCAGATACAGCTTCAGGCTCACGCCCAGAGTCACCGTGGTGCGCCCGCCCATCAGGCGGCGTCTCCGCCCGACCCGGTGCCGCTCGACCCGATGCCGCTCGACCCTGCGTCGCCGGACTCGTAGTCCTTGAGCACCGCGACCTTCGCGGCGGATGACGAGGACTCGTCGAACTCGTAGCCGAGCCATTCCTTCGCCAGGCGGCGGGCCAGCTCCAGCCCGACCACCCGCTGGCCGAAGGTGAGCACCTGCGCGTTGTTGCTGAGCACGCTGCGCTCGACGCTGTAGCTGTCGTGCGCGGTGACGGCACGGATGCCGGGGACCTTGTTCGCCGCGATCGCGACGCCCAGCCCCGTCCCGCAGACCAGCAGCGCGCGGTCGGCGTCGCCGGCGGCGACCTTCTCGGCCGCTGCGATCGCGACGGTCGGGTAGGGGGTGTGCGACTGCGCGTCCACGCCCACGTCGATCACCTCGGCCACCCTCGGATCGTTCTCGAGGTCGGCCTTCAGCGCCTCCTTGTACTGGAACCCCGCGTCGTCGGACCCGACGATCACGCGCCATGTGCGAGCCATCTCAGTTCTCCTTCTGTTCGTCTGCGTGCTCGTGGGCACGCTGCTCGGCCAGCAGAGCGGCCACCGCCGTCATCGCCAGCGCGAGCGAGACCGCGCCCGGGTCGGGCGTGCCCAGGCTCTTCTCCATGTGCGGACGGGCGCGACCCACCCGCGGCAGCAGGTCGGAGGTCGCCGCCGCCGCCGCGGTGGCCGCGGTCGCAGCATCCGTCCATGCCGCCGTCAGCCCGTCACCGGCGTCGACCCGCTCGGCGAGGCGCTGGACGAACGGCACCAGCGCGTCCACGAGGGTCTTGTCGCCGACCTCGGCCTTGCCGAAGCCCTGCACCGCGTCGCGTGCGGCGGCGACGGCCTCGGCCACCGCGCGCGGCCCGGGCGCGTCGGCGTCGCCGAACCGCTCCCCGACCGCACGCAGCCCCGTTCCCCACAGAGCCCCGGAGGTGCCGCCGGCCTTGTCCGCCCATGCGTCGCCGGCACGCGTCAGCACCGTGCCGGCACCCGCTCCGGCCGCCACCGCGTCGGCCGCGGCGGCGTCGGCGGCATGCACTCCCCGCTGCATGCCGATGCCGTGATCGCCGTCCCCGGCGATGGCGTCCAGTCGGCCGAGCTCGTCGACCTCCCGGTCGATCACCGCACGGATGGCGGACAGGGCGGATGCCGCGACCCGGCCCGCTGCGGCGGACTCCGGTGCTCCCGGCGGAATGGTCTCCTGCTCGCCCTGCTCCTCGGCGACGGCGGCGTCGCCGGTGGGCAGGTCGATGGCGCCCTTGCGATACGCGGGCGTGTAGGCGGGTGCGCGCCAGGCCTGCTCGAGGTCATCGTCGAGCCAGACCAGGGTGAGCGAGACGCCGGCCATCTCGAAGCTGGTGGCGTACTCGCCGACCTCCGGCTCGACGATCTGGATGCCGGCATCCTGCAGCGCCGCGGCGATCCCGCCGTAGAGCACGAACAGCTCCTCGGACTTGACCGAGCCCAGCCCGTTGACGATCACCCCGACGCGGTCGCCGGACGTGTCGGGGCGCTCGGCCAGCAGCCGCTGCACCAGCAGCGCCGCCAGTTCGTCGGCGGTCGGCAGCGGCAGCGTCTCGATGCCGGGCTCGCCGTGGATGCCCATGCCGACGGCCATCTGGCCGGCGGGCACGGTGAACAGCGGCTCGCTCGCGCCCGGCAGCGTGCAGCCCGAGAACGCGACGCCCATCGAGCGGGTGCGGTCGTTGGCACGGGCGGCCAGCGCGGTGACCTGGTCCAGCGGCAGGCCCCGTTCGGCCGCCCATCCGGCCACGCGGAACACGACGAGGTCGCCGGCGATGCCGCGGCGCTTCTCGCTCTCGTCCGGACCGGCGCTGCAGATGTCGTCGGTGACCCGCACCGTCTGGCACGGGATCCCCTCGGCGCGCAGCCGCTCCTGCGCCTGATCGAAGTTCAAGGCGTCGCCCGCGTAGTTGCCGTAGGTGAGCAGCACTCCGGCATCGGTGGCCACGGAGCGGGCCACCGAGTGCACCTGCTGTGCGCTGGGCGAGGCGAACACGTTGCCCATCGCCGCGCCGTGCGCGATCCCCGGACCGACGAGGCCGGCGAACGCGGGGTAGTGCCCGGATCCGCCGCCGATGACGACGGCGACCTCGCCGTCCGGCGTGGCCGCGGCTCGGGCGACCCCGCCGCGCACCCGGCGCACGAGGCCGCGGTGGACCGCGACGAAGCCGTCCGCGGACTCATCGGCGAACTCGGCGGCATCGTTGAGTACGTAGCTCATGGTGTCCTTGTCGGATGTGGGCGGGCGAAGATGCTGCCGGATCGGATCGGATCCGGCGGGAGGTACCGGGGGCGGATGCGTGGCATCCGCCCCCGGCGCCGGCCGCACGGGAGCGCACGGCCGTCTGCGGACCGGTCAGCCGCTGTAGGTGAACGGACCGGTCATCTTGTCGACGTTGTCCTTCGTGATGAGGATGCAGTCGAAGGACTGCTTCTCCTGCGCCGGCTTCTTGCCGGTGCGGATGTACTCATCCAGCTGCTGGACCGCCTTCTGCGCGAACACGGCCACCGGCTGCAGCACCGTGTAGGCCAGCTCGCCGGACTTGATCGCGTCGACCGCGTCCGGCGATCCGTCGAACCCGCCGACGACGATGCCGCCCTTGGTGCCGTCCACGGACAGCTTCTTGCCAGCCTGCTTGATCGCGGCGATCGCACCGAGCGCCATCTCGTCGTTGCCCGAGATCACGGCGTTGATGTCGGGGTGCGCCTGCAGGATCGACTGCATCTTCTGCTGCCCCAGCGCGCGGTCCCAGTTGGCGGTCTGCTGTGCGACCTTCTTCCAGTCCGGGTACTGCGAGATCACGGTCTTGTAGCCGTTCGACCGGGTCGCCGCGTTGTTGTCCGAGGGCAGGCCGAACAGTTCGGCGTAGCTGCCCTTGGTGCCGGCGGCCTTGATCCACTGCTGCGCGCCCAGGGCCGCACCCTGCGCGTTGTTGGAGACCAGCTGGCCCAGGGCGACGCCCTGCTCGTTGATCTCGGCGTTGACCAGGAACACCGGGATCTTCTTGGCCATGGCGCGCTTGATGTTTCCGATCGAGCCGTCGGCGTTGGCCGGGTCGAGGATGATGCCGGCGGCGTGCTTCGCGATCGCCGTGTCGATGATCGTCGACTCGGTGTTCACGTCGCCCTTGGACGCCGCGACGGATGCCGTGTAGCCGAGCTTCTCGGCCTCGGCCTGCGCGACGTTGCCCTCGGTCAGCCAGTACGGGTTGGACGGGTCGTTGACGACGATCTGGATGAAGCCGCCAGCCTTGCCGCCGCCGGCGCTCTCGGACGACGACGGGTTCGAGCCGCTCTGGCCGGAGCAGCCGGCCAGGGCCAGAACCGCGGTCAGCCCGAGGGCTGCGACCGCAGCGAATGATCTACGGGACATATCTGTTTCCTCTTCTTCTCTTCGGTGAGCAGGTGCCGGCGGTCAGCCGGCGTTCTCGGTGACGACTTTCTCGGCGGCGTCCGGTCCGGCCGCCGGTGGTGCGGCGGCGTCCGGCGGTGTCGCCGGGCCGGCCTTGCGACCCTTGCGCGAGCGCAGCTGGATGCCGTTCAGCAGCACCGCGAGCACGATGACGGCGCCGGTGAACACGGTCTGCACGTAGGCGGAGATGCCGACGATGGTCAGGCCCGCAGCCAGGAAGCCGATCACGAAGGCGCCCAGCAGCGTGCCGCGCACGTTGCCGGTGCCGCCCATCAGCGACGCCCCGCCGATGACCACGGCGGCGATCGCGGTGAGCTCGTACGAGGTGCCCTGGGTGGGCCCGGCGCTGGTCAGCTCGCTGGTGAGGATGACGCCGGCGATCGCGGCGCAGACGCCGGCGATCACGTAGGCGCGCACGCTGACCTTGCGCACCGGCACGCCCGACAGCTCGGCGGCCCGGCGGTTGCCGCCCTGCGCGTACAGCCAGCGGCCGTACACGGTGCGGCTGAGCAGCAGGCTGGCCGCGAGGCTGACCAGGACCATGATCCAGACCCCGACCGGGATGCCGAGGATCGAGTTGAACCCGAGCCAGGCGAAGCCGGTGTTTCCCAGCTCCTCCTTGCCGCCGAGGTTGTTCACGGTCAGGCCGTTGGTGGTCAGCTGGGCGAGGCCCCGCACGACGTACATGGTGCCCAGGGTGGCCACGAACGGGGCGACGTTCAGCCGCGCCACCAGCACGCCGTTCAGCAGTCCCACCAGGGCCCCGGCGGCCACCGCGAGGACCACCACCACCCACACCGGCGGGTAGAGGATCACCCCGCCGACCGGGAAGCCCTGCAGGGCGAGACCGGCGACCATGCCGGACAGTCCGAGGGTGGAGCCGACGGACAGGTCGATGCCACCGTCCATGATCACCACCAGCATCCCGATCGCGAGGATCGCGTAGACCGAGACCTGCTGGCACATCACGATGATGTTCGACAGGGTCGGGAACGCGGCGGGCGCGAGGAACGAGAAGACCGCGAAGATCACCACGAGCGCGAGGAAGGCCCGCGCTTCGAGGAGGACCGCGGCGGGCGTGAGCCCTTGGAAGGGGCGGCGCTTGCCGGACAGGAGTGCTTCAGCCATGAGATTTCCTTAGGGACGGGGGCTAGGCCCCGACGACCGCTTCACCGGAGGCGGCCATGATCTGTTCCTTGGTGACGGTGGGATCGAACTCAGCGACGATGCGGCCGCGCGCCATCACGACGATGCGGTGTGCGATGCTCAGGCATTCGCCGACCTCGCTGGTGGAGTAGACGACGGCAAGGCCGGTGCGGGCGCGCTGGGCGACGAGCTTGAAGACCTCGGCCTTGGCGCCGACGTCGATGCCGCGGGTGGGCTCGTCCAGCAGCAGCACCTTCGGCCCGGTGGAGACGATCTTGCCGATCACCACCTTCTGCTGGTTGCCGCCGGACAGTGAGCCGATCGGGGCGCCGCCGCCGTCGGTCTTCACGTGCACGTCGGCGATCGCGTCGGCGCTGTGCGCCTTCTCCTGCGCGCGGGAGACGAACACGCCCTTCACGAACGTGCTGACCGCGGCCAGCGAGATGTTGCGACCGACGCTGAGGGTCGGCACCAGACCGTCGCGCTGGCGGTCCTCCGGCACGAGGCCCAGGCCTGCGGCGAGCCGGTCGCGCAGGCTGAGATTGGTGATCTCGCCCTTGCTCATCCGGACCGCTCCGCCCACCGTGGGGCGACGCCCGGCGACGGCCTCGAGCAGCTCGGTGCGGCCGGCGCCCATCAGTCCGTAGATGCAGACGATCTCGCCCTCGCGCACCTGCAGCGACACCTGGTCGACCAGCATCCGGTCCGGCTCCTTCGGATCGGCGACGCTGACGTCGTCGATGTCGAGGGCGACGGGGCCGAACTCGTACCCGACCGGCGGCGAGCCCAGGTCGAAGTGCTCGCCCACCATGTTGCGGACGATCCACTCCAGGTCGATCTCGTCCGCCGGCGCCTTCGCGGTCATCGCGCCGTCGCGCAGGACGACGGCCTGGTCGGTGACCTGGAGCGCCTCCTCCAGATGGTGCGAGATGTAGACGATCGCCACGCCCTTGCTGGTCAGGTCCTCGATCACCCGGAACAGGATCTCGACCTCGTTGGCCGACAGCGCCGAGGTGGGCTCGTCCATGATGAGGATGCGCGAGTCGGCCAGCAGCGCCCGGGCGATCTCGATCAGCTGCTGCTCGCCGAGCCGCAGCTCGGACACGAGCACGTGCGGGTCGATGTCCAGTCCGAGGTCGGACATCGCCTCGCGGCTGCGCTGCTCCTGCCGGCGGTAGTCCACGCCCAGCCCGCGGCGCAGCTCGCGGCCCATGAACAGGTTGTCGCGCACGGAGATGTTCGGCGACAGGCTCAGCTCCTGGTGGATGATCGAGATGCCGTGTGCGCGCGCGTCGTTGGTGTCGGCGAACGTCACTTCGGCGCCGTCGAGCAGGATCGTCCCGTCGGTGGGCTGCTCCACACCGGACAGGATCTTCATCAGCGTCGACTTGCCGGCGCCGTTCTCGCCGAACAGGGTGGTCACCGTGCCGGGGTACACGTCGAAGTCCACGCCCTTCAGCGCGCGCACTCCGCCGTAGTTCTTGACGATGTGCCGGGCCGACAGGACCGGCTCTCCGAGCTGCTGTGGCGCGTTCATGCGATCACTTCTCCACCGTGATCTGCGACGGCGTCACGTTCCACTGCTGCGGGTTGATCAGGGTGAACGCCCCCTCGACCTTCACGGTCTGGCCCTCGAGCCCGGAGGCGTCCATCTTGGCGAGGTTCTTCTTCAGCTCCTCATTGATGGCGGCCCCGGCATCCTGGTACTGGATCTGGTTCTCGAAGTCGTTCAGCGTCACCGTGCCGGTCACGTCGCGCAGGTCGGTGCCGTTGACGGCCGGGCCCAGCTGCAGGCCGACCTTGATGTCGTCGGGCAGGCCGGTGACGGTGATCGGCGTGTAGCCGGATGCCGGGATCGTGCCGACCACGCCGGTGAACGTCACCGGGATGATGTAGGTCGCCCCGTCCGCCGACTTGCCGTACTGCTTCGCGGCAGCGGCGGCATCCGCCTTCACCGCTGTCGCCAGGGTGGACGCGTCCACCGCGTTCTTGGCGATGTAGTCCTGGATCTTCGGGAACTGCGTGGCCCCGTACTCGGCCGCGTTGAACTGCTGCGTGCCCTGGGCCAGTTCGGAGTCCTTGGGCACGACCTTGGTGCTCAGAGCCATCGCGATCACGAGGAGCACGAGCACGCCGATCCAGATCAGGCGCTTGACCAGGGGGCTGAGGCCCTTGCGCTTGACCGCGACAGAGGTGGTGGCGGCGCTCATGGGATCAGCACCCGGGACTCGCTGTCGTTCGGGCGGATCTGGAGCTTGCGCCCGGTGCCCGCGCGGAACATGTCCAGCGCCTCGGCGTAGTCGTCCAGCGTGAACGAGTGGCTGATCATGGCCTGGGCGTTGATCGCGCCCGCCTCGAACAGCTCGACGGCGCGGCCGAACGAGTTGAGCACGGCCATCGTGCCGACGATCGAGATCTCGTCGCGGTACACGCGGAACGGCGAGAACTGCGCCGTCCGGTCGGCCGGCGCCACGCCGAAGTCCTGGAAGAAGCCGGCGGGCTTGACGCGGGTCAGGGCGTCTTCGATCGCGCGGATGTTGCCGGTGCAGTCGATGACCACGTCCCACTTCTCGCGGTCGGCCTGATCGGCGCTGGTGAAGCGGTTCTGGATGCCGCACTCGGCGGCGACCTGCAGTCGGTCCTCGTTCAGGTCGACGATGCTCACCGTCGAGGCGCCGGCCCGGCCCGCGAGCTGCGCCATGAGCAGGCCCATCGTGCCGGCGCCGTAGACCAGGACGTGGTCGCCGAGGCGACGGGGCAGGACGTCCCAGCCGCGGATGGCGCAGGCCAGCGGCTCGATGAGGGCGGCCTGGTACAGGTCGGTCTCGGGCTTGAGCTTGTACACGTTGGTGGACGGCGCGGTGAAGAACTGCTGCGAGGCACCGTCGGAGGCGACCACGCCCAGGCCGTTCCACTTCGGGCAGAGGTTCTGGTGGCCGTTCAGGCAGAACTCGCACTCCCCGCAGGTGGTGCTGGGGTTGATCGCGACGTGGTCGCCGACCTGGAAGTCGTAGACGCCGTCGTTGACGCCCTCACCGAGCGCCACGATGGTGCCGGTGGCCTCGTGCCCGGGAACCAGGGGGAACACGGTCCCCTCGAACTCGCCGTCGAAGACGTGCGTGTCGGTGCCGCAGATGCCCACCGCCGCCGTTTCGATCAGGATCTGCTTGTACCCCGGTTCGGGGACCGGCCGTTCTTCGAGAGTGAGCTCACCCTCGGCGGCGAATACAACTGCGCGCATCTTTGCTCCCGTTCGCGGCGCGGCCACCGTTACGGGCGGTGGTCGTTCACCTCGTGTTATTTTCAACGTGATCTTGTCACATGATCACGTTAGATACACCATAGGAACAGTGGCGCACGGATGTCAACACACCGTGTCCGACTCGTGACCGAACAGAGGAGCCGACGATGCCCGTCCCCCAGAAGATGCGCGCTGCGGTGCTCGCGCAGGCCGGTGAGATCCGCCTCGAGGAGCGGCCGGTGCCGGTCCCGGCGGCCGATGAGGTCCTGGTCCGCGTGACCGCGGTCGGGGTGTGCGGATCCGACGTGCACTTCTACCACGAGGGCCGCCTCGGCGACTGGGTCGTGGACGAGCCGCTCGTGCTCGGACACGAGTCCGGCGGCGTGATCGTCGCGGTCGGGTCGGGCGTGGACCCGACGCGGATCGGCGAGCGCGTCTCGGTCGAGCCGCAGCATCCGTCGCCGTCGTCGCCCGAGACGCTGCGCGGCGACTACAACCTCGACCCGCAGATGCGCTTCTATGCGGTGCCCGGGACCGACGGAGCGTTCCAGGAGTACGTCACGATCCAGGGCCACTTCGCCCACCGTGTGCCGGACAGCGTCAGCGACCACGCCGCGGCGCTGCTCGAGCCGCTGTCGGTGGCGATCGCCGCCGGGCGCAAGGCCGGGTTCGCCGTGGGTTCGCGCGTGCTCGTGACCGGTGCGGGCCCGGTGGGCCTCGCCGTGGCGCAGGTCGCCCGGGCGGCGGGCGCCGCCGAGGTGATCATGACCGACATCAGCCCGGCCCGGCGCGAGGCGGCGCTCCGGTTCGGCGCGACATCCGCGCTCGACCCGGTGGCCGAAGCGGACGCCGTGGCCGGTGCCGCGGTCGATGCGTTCGTGGATGCCTCCGGCGCCGGTGCCGCGGTCCGGGCCGGGATCGACGCGCTGCGACCGGCGGGACGAGCGGTGCTGGTCGGGATGGGCCTGGCCGAGCTGCCGCTGCCGGTGACCCGGATCCAGAACAACGAGCTGGTGGTGACCGGCGTGTTCCGCTATGCGAACACGTGGCCGACGGCGGTGGCCCTGGCCGCCGACGGCCGGGTCGATCTGGACGCCATGGTGACCGGGACCTACGGCCTGGCCGACGTGCGCGCCGCCCTGGAGTCGACGACGGCGCCCGGCACCATCAAGAGCGTGGTCGAGCCGCAGCGCTGAGCCCGGGGGATGATAGCGGCCCGTCGGCGCGAAGTCAGTCCCCTCGACCGATGGGGTTTCGTCGTGTCCACTTGAGGCTCACCGTTGCGAGGAGTGTGCGATGAACGATCCCGATGGGGTGGCCGCCGACGATCCGGATGAGCCGCGGAAGGGGCAGGAACCCGACGCGGCGGGGGCTGAGGGTGGGGATCCGCCGCCCTCGGCCGAGAGCCTGCCCGACGGGCAGTTCGACGACGCCGAGATGCCGACCACCGACGGCGAGCCGGCGGAACGCGATCCCCGTCCCGATCCTCCGACGAGGCACGCCGACCGCAGCTGAGCCACACGGCGGTGCGGGAGCCCGTGGCCGTTTCGACTGCGCCGGTCTCCGGCATCCGCGTCGTCGATCGATCGGGCGCCCGGCCGCGGCGCCCTGACGAGGCGTCAGCGCGCGCGGCGACGTCGCCGCAGGCGGCGGGCCCGGGAGACGGCGCGCAGACGACGGATGCCGCGGCCGATGCGCTCGTGGAGGACCCAGTACGCGGCCAGCGCCAGCAGGGCGAACGGGAGCAGTTCGGGTGCGAGCAGGAACGTGCCCAGCAGCGCCTCCAGACCCTCGAAGCCGACGACGGCGGCCGCGCCGAGGATCATCCAGGTGTTCAGCCTCCACAGCGGCGCGGCCCACAGCTGCATTCGACGACGGGCTCGTAGCCGGAGCAGGCGGAGGCGACGCCGCAGACGGCCGCGGCGAGTGCACGGGGTGGACCGGGTGGCGAGAGAACGGAGAGAAGACATGGCGATGCTTTCGTGAGAGAACGAACACGGATGCGTGTGCCGCCTCGCTGCCGCAGGCCTGCGGCATCCAATCCGTCGTCGTGCATGCCGCATGCGGCATGCATCGAGCGGAGCAAGGCTGACCCGAGCATGTATGCGCGTCAGCGCGACCGTGTCAGCGCGGTGATCGGCACCGGACTGGCGTCAGCACACGCGTCAGCGCAGTGTCGTCAGCGCAGTGTTGTCAGCGCAGTGTCGTCAGCGCAGGCATGTCGACGCGGTGTCGTCAGCGCAGGGCGAGGCGGCCGAGCACGACGCCCGGGGCGCGGGGACCGCGACCTCCGTCGGGGCGGCGCGTCGTCGCCCGTGGCACGGCGAGGCGGAAGAACGGCTCGCGCTCGGTCGCGGGGATGGATGCCGCAGCCAGTCGGCGGACCACGGTGGCCAGCACCGCGGCTGCCACGATCGACAGGACGGCGAGAGCCAACAGGGTGGCAATCAGCATCGTCAGCGAGGTGGAGTGCAGTTCGAGCCAGGCCCAAGTCGACAGCGCGATGACGCTCTGTGACAGCAGGTCCACGCTCGTCCTCGTCTCGCTCTGTGTCGTCGGATCCCCGGGTGTGCCCATTGTGCCACGGCCGCCCGCCAGGCCGCCCATCTGTCTGCCGGCCTGCGGGCCTGCGGGCGAATGCCGTGCCTGCGGGCCTGCGGGCCGCGGGCCTGCGGCCGATGCCGGGCCGTCGTGACGCCGTCCGCGCCCGCGTCCTCGGCCCCGGCGAGCGCCCCAGGTCGTACGCGCTAGCGTTTTCCGCATCCGCGCATGATCCTTTCGGGCGCGAACACCGAAAACGACAGCGCGAGCATGGGCCACCGCCCAAACGACAGCGCAAGCCGGAAACGACCGCGCAACCGGGTCGCGCGCACACTCCCCCGCGTCGCGCTAGCGTTTTCCGCATCCGCGCATGATCCTTTCGGGCGCGAACACCGAAAACGACAGCGCGAACGTGTGCCACCACCCAAACGACAGCGCCAGCCGGAAACGTGCGCGCCAGCCAGCCGCCCGCCCACTCCCCCGCGTCGCGCTACCGTTTTCCGCATCCGCGCATGATCCTTTCGGGCGCGAACACCGAAAACGACAGCGCGAGCATGGGCCACCACCCAAACGACAGCGCCAGCCGGAAACGTGCGCGCCAGCCGGAAACGTGCGCGCCAGCGGGTCGCGCGCCCACTCCCCCGCGTCGCGCTAGCGTTTTCCGCATCCGCGCATGATCCTTTCGGGCGCGAACACCGAAAACGACAGCGCGAACGTGGGCCACCACCCAAACGACAGCGACAGCGCCAGCGCCAGCGGAAAACGACAGCACGATCCGACGCCGAGGCCCGCGCCCGGAGTGACCCCCCGCCGTCGCCGCCCGCCACAGCGCGGTCAGGGGCCGGAGGGCAGAGCCGGGGGCGCGGCGGCGATCTCGACCAGCATCCGGGATGCCCCACGGACGGCAGCACCCCGCCACAGGGCGGTGAGGGGACGGGTGACCGGATCCCCGGCGATCTCCACCCGGCGCACGCGGCCGAGGGCGACCTCGTCCGCGACGGCCAGCTCGCTGAGCACGGCGGGCGCGACTCCGGCCGCGACGGCCGAGAGCACCGCGACCGTGGTGGCCAGTTCCAGCGCGGGATCGGCCGGCTCCGCTCCCATCCGTTCCCGCACCGCCAGCTCGTAGGCGGTCCGCGTGCCACTGCCGCGCTCGCGCGCGACCAGCGGCATCCGCGCCAGCGTCGGCAGGTCGATTGCTCCGGTCCAGGCATGCCCGGGCGGCACCACCACGACCAGCCGATCCACGGCGACCGTCGTCGAGCCCAGGTCGGAGGGCACCAGCGGGCTCTCGATGAACCCGAGGTCCAGCATCCCGTCGCGCAGCAGCCGCGCGATCTCGACGCTGTTGCCCGAGCGCAGGCGCACGGCGGTGGCATCCTTCCCCGCCGCCAGCTGGCGCTCGCGCAGCTGCAGCATCCACCGCGGCAGCAGCCAGGCGGCGATCGTCTGGCTTCCGCCGACGGCGAGGGTCCGCTCGGGCGAGGCGTGCAGCAGATCCAGCGCCGCACCGAGCTTCTCGGCCGCGGCCAGGACGTCGCGCGTCCAGGCGACCACCGATTCTCCGTCGGGGGTCAGCCGCGCACCCTGCGGCGACCGCACGAACAGCTCGACGCCCATCCTCTGCTCGACCGCACGCACCCGGGTCGAGACCGCCTGCTGGGTCACGCGCAGCTCGCGGGCCGCCGCCGACATGCTGCCGGTGCGGGCCACAGCATCCACCAGTTCCAACGCCGCGAGCTCCGGCACCCGTCCACGCATCACAACCTCCGCTTGTATCCCCACAGACTATCCCCGCCTACCGCCGCGCCACCCGGCTGCGCAACGATGGAGCACGTGCAGCTCTCGCCCGTCGTCACCCTTCCGCATCGACTCGGAACCCGCGCCGCAGCCGTCTGGCCCGGCGTCGCCGTCTGCGTGGTGATCGCCGCAGTGGCCACCGTCGTCGGGCACTTCGTGCCGATCCTGGGTGCCGCCGTGCCGGCGATCGTGATCGGCGTCGTCATCACGCTCATCCGTCGTCCCGCCGAACGGCTGCGGCCGGGCATCGCGTACAGCTCGAAGTTCCTGCTGCAGTGCGCCGTGGTGCTGCTGGGCGCGCAGCTGTCCTTGGGCAGCATCGCCCGGGTCGGACTCGAGTCGCTGCCGGTCATGCTGTCGTCGCTGGCGGTGTGCCTGGCCGGAATGTGGGTCATCGGCCGGGCCCTGCGCATCGAGCCGCGCCTGCGCACCCTCATCGGCGTCGGAACCGGCATCTGCGGCGCCTCTGCCATCGCCGCCGTCGCGCCGGTGATCGGGGCGGCCAGCAGCGAGATCGCCTACGCCATCTCGACGATCTTCCTGTTCAACGTGCTTGCGGTGGTCATCTTCCCCGCCGTCGGACACCTGCTGTCGATGGATCCGCACACGTTCGGACTGTTCGCCGGCACCGCCGTCAACGACACCAGCTCGGTGGTCGCGACGGCCAGCGTGTTCAGCGCCGCCGCGCTCGGCTACGCGGTGGTCGTCAAGCTCGTCCGCACGCTGATGATCATCCCGATCACGGTCACGCTCGCCGCCGTCGAGGCGCGCCGCAGCGCCTCATCGGGCATGTCGCTGCGGAAGGTCGGCACGCTCGTCCCGTGGTTTCTCATCGGGTTCCTGGTCGTGGCCGTGGTGAATTCGCTCGGGGTCATCCCTTCGGGCGCCCAGGACTCCCTCGTGCAGGCGAGCATCTTCCTCATCGCGGTGGCGCTCGCCGCCATCGGACTGTCGACGGATGTCGCGGCCCTCCGCCGCGCCGGCTGGCGCCCGCTGCTCCTGGGCGCGATCCTCTGGATACTCGTCGCCGTGACCTCGCTGCTGGTGATCTGGGCCACCGGCGGCCTCGCCTGAACCGCGGGGTGGCGCGTCCGACGCGGCATCGGCACCCGGCATCGAGCACCCGGCACCCCGCACCCGGCGCAGCACCGTGACTCGTCAGAAGGGGTCGGAATCCTCGCACGAATTCCAGCCACTCGCGGCAAGTCACCGCTCGATGCGCGTGATGAACCTCCCGCTCACACAGGGCGACCGGCTCGGTGCACGCCCGGCGTGCCGCGGCGGACGGCCCGCGGCGGTGTGCCGCGGCGCGGTGCCGCGGCGCGACCCGGCGCGGCGCACGGCCCGCGACCGCCGGGCCGCCTCACCCGATCAGCGCGCGCAGGCGACGGGCATCGCGCACGGCGGCGCCCCCGAGGTCGTTGTTGAAGTAGGCGACCACATCGTGTCCCGATCCCCGCCACCGGCCGATCCGGTCTGCCCAGCGCTCGAGTTCCGCATCCGCGTACGAGTCCGTGTACAGCTGCTCCGGGTGCGGCCCGTGGAAGCGCAGATACACCGTCTCGGCCGTCGCCCGCGGCACGCACCGCAGCCCGGCCCCGCTCATCACGCAGTACGCCGCGCCGCGGCTCTCCAGCAGCGCGTACACCGCGTCATCGTCCCAGGACGGATGCCGCAGCTCCACCGCCACGCGGATCTGCGGCGGCATCGCCGCCAGCAGCGCCGCCAACCGCTCGTCGTCGCGCTCGGTGGCGGCAGGAAGCTGGAACAGGAGGAACCCGGCGCGGTCGCCGAGCGCCGCCATGCCATCCGCGAGCCGCGGCATCCACTCCTCCGGATCGCGCAGCCTCCGTGCATGCGTCAGTCCGCGCGGCGCCTTGACCGTGAACAGGAACCCTTCCGGCACCCGATCGCGCCACGTCGCGAACGTCTCCGCACGGGGCCAGTGATAGAAGCTGGCGTTCAGCTCCACTGTGTCGAACTCGTCCGCGTACACCTCCAGCCGCCGCGCGGCCGGCGTTCCCGGCGGATACAGCACGCCCCGCCAGTGGTCATAGCTCCACCCCGACGTGCCGATCCGCACGTCGCCGCCCCGGCGGCCACCACCGCGCACGCCGTCCCGACCCCGGCCGCCGCCCCGCACGACGCCGCCCTCAGACGCCGATCCACGCACCGGCCGCGACCAGCAGCGCCTCGGTGCCGGTCTGCAGCGTCGGCTGCATCACGGGCAGGAACAGCGGTGAGTGGTTCGCCGGGATGTCGGAGTCGGCCGTCCCCGCCTGCACCGCGGCATCCCACTGCTGCGGGTCCGTGCCGCCGACCGACCAGTACACGTACGGCACGCCCAGCGCGCGCGGGAGGTCGCTGAAGTCCTCGCTCGCCGTCTGCAGCGCCATCTGCTCGGCACGCTCGCCGAAGTGCGCGGCGAACGCCCCCGCGACGCGCGCCGTGGCGGCCGGGTCGTTCGACGTGAGCGGAAAGCTGTCGAACACCTCGAACTCGGGCTCGCGGGTCGCGCCGCTGGCCGCGCACTCGGCGCGCACGATCCGCTCGACGGCGTCGCGCAGCCGCTGCCGGGTCTGGTCGGTGTAGCTGCGCATGTTCACCTCGAGCACCGCCTCGTCCGGGATGATGTTGCTCTTCGACCCGGCATGCATCGACCCGACCGTCAGCACGGCCGGCTCGGTCGGCGCGATCTCGCGGGCGACGACGGTCTGCAGCCGCACGACGATCATGGATGCCAGGACCACCGGATCGATCGTGTTCTGCGGCATCGACCCGTGCCCGCCGCGTCCGAACACCCGGATCCGCATGCTGTCGGCCGCCGACAGCACCGGCCCTTCCCGCGTCAGCGCACGTCCCGATGGGCCCCGCAGCACGTGCTGGGCGAGGGCGACATCCGGTCTCGGGATGCGGTCGGCCAGGCCGTCCTCGATCATCCCGCGCGCGCCGTCGCCGGTCTCCTCGGCGGGCTGGAACAGCGCGATCACCGTGCCGCGCCACGCCTCGGGGCGCGCGGCGAGCAGCCGTGCCGCGCCGAGCAGACACGCGACGTGCACATCGTGCCCGCACGCGTGCATCACCGGGACGGTCTGGCCCGCGGCATCCGTCGCTTCCACCGTGCTCGCGTACGCGGCCCCGGTGGCCTCGCGGATCGGCAGCGCGTCCATGTCGGCGCGCAGCAGGACGGTCGGGCCGTCACCGCCGACCAGCACCCCGACCACGCCCGTGCCGCCGACGCCCTGCTCGAGGCGGTAGCCCCACGAGGTCAGCAGCCGCGCGACCTCGGCTGCGGTGCGGGTCTCGTCGTGCGACAGCTCGGGATGCCGGTGCAGGTCGCGATACGTGTCCTCCTGGTCGGCGCGGATCGATCCGTACTGCGCGACGAGGTCTGTGAAAGCCGACATGGATGCCTCCCCCGGCGTCGCTCCACGGGCGCCCGAGCGTCACGATACGCCTAGGGACGCGGGTGGAACCACGGCCCGCGCGCGTGCGGGATCCGCCACCGGAATCGCAGCGACAGCACCCGGAACGCGAACACGAGCGCGGTCACCGCATACAGTGCGATCGGCCCGTACCAGCCGACGTACCAGAGGCCGGCGATCAGGACGGCACCGATGAACGCGGGAACGGCGTACAGGTCGTTCGGATTGAACAGCTGCGGGTCGCGGTTGGCCACGACATCCCGCATCAGTCCACCGCCCACGCCGGTCGTGACCCCGAGCAGGATCGCCGCGATCGGGTTCATCCCCGCCGTCAGCGCCGTGACCGTGCCGGTCGTGCAGAAGACGGCGAGTCCGGCGGCATCGAAGACGAGCAGCGTGCGCGAGTAGCGCTGCACGAGGCCGCTGAGGAAGAACACGAGTACGGCCGCGAGCACCGGCGGGGCGAAGTGGATCGGCTGGGCGAATGCGGCCGGGGGCGCACCGATGACGAGGTCGCGGATGACGCCGCCGCCCAGGCCGGTCAGCGATCCCAGCAGCAGGGACGCGACGATGTCGAAGCCGCGCCGCGCGGCCAGCAGGCTCCCCGAGATGGCGAAGAAGAACGTGCCGAGCAGGTCCAGTGCCAGTCCCCACGTCACACGAGCACCTCCCGGTCGGGGCCAGTGTATCCGGCCGTGCAGGGGGCGCGGATGCGGCATCCGGTGGCCCGCTCACGCCGCCGCTGTCACAGATCGTGGGGCCGCCCGGTCACCCCTGTGGATGCCGCGGCCGGCGCGGCGGAGAGGGCGAGGACATGCGGATCACGGTGGTAGGCGGCACGGGACTCATCGGAACCCGACTCGTGTGGCGACTGAAGGCCGACGGGCACGATGTGGTCGCGGCGGCCCGTGCCACCGGCGTCAACTCGTACACGGGCGAGGGACTCGCCGACGCCCTGGCAGGCGCCGACGTCGTCGTCGATGTGTCGAACTCGTCGTACCTCGACGAGCGCGGTGCCCAGGACTTCTTCTATGCGTCGACCTTGAACCTGCTGACGTACGGGGCGGCGGCCGGTGTCGGACACCACATCGCCCTCTCGGTCGTCGGCACCGACCGGCTCGCGGCCGGCCAAGGCGGGTATTTCATCGCCAAGGCGCAGCAGCAGCGCCTCATCGTCGAATCGGGCCGACCGTTCACCATCGTGCACGCGACGCAGTTCTTCGAATTCGTCCGCAGCATCGCCGAGCAGGCCACCGTCAGCGGCATCACCCACGCGGCCGATGTGCTCATCCAGCCGATGGCTGCCGACGACGTCGCCGCGGCGGTCGCCGCCGCCGTCCGCGGCGGACCGGCGCAGGGCATCGTCGAGAACGCCGGCCCGGAGGTGTTCGAGCTGCGCGAGCTGCTCAGCCGCGATCTGCGCTTCCGCTCCGACCCGCGGCAGGTGGTCGCCGACCCGCTGGGAACGTACTTCGGCGCTGCTCTCGGCCGAGAGGATCTGCTGCCGGGCGCCGATGCGAGACTGTCCACGACACGATTCGCCCAGTGGCAGGAGGGAACGCGGTGAGCGACGACCTCGACCTCGCGGCGGCCCAGTTCGCCGAACACCGCCGTCGGCTGTTCGGCATCGCCTACCGGATGCTGGGCACCGTCGCCGATGCCGAGGACGTGCTGCAGGACACCTGGATCCGGTGGCAGACCACGGACCGATCGGCCGTCCGCGAGCCGGTGGCGTTCCTGACGACGGTCACGACGCGACTGGCGATCAACGCGCTGCAGTCCGCACGCGTGCGTCGCGAGACATACATCGGCCCATGGCTGCCCGAGCCGGTCAACACGGAGGACGATCCGGGTCTGGGTGCCGAGCGCGCTGAGGCGCTCGAATACGCGGTGCTGATCCTGCTCGAGAAGCTCACCCCGACCGAGCGGGCCGCATATGTGCTGCGCGAGGCGCTCGACTATCCGTACGACCGCATCGCGGACGTCGTCCAGACCACGCCCGTCGCCGCCCGCCAACTCGTCAGCCGCGCCCGCAGGCACCTCGCGTCCGAGCGTCGGGCGAAGGCGGATGCCGCTGCCCACCGTCGCCTGCTCGAGGCCTTCCTGGCCGCGGCCCAGCGCGGCGACACCGCACGGCTGGAGGCGCTGTTCGTCGACGACGTCGTCAGCTACACCGATGGCAACGGCGTCAAGCTCGCCGCCCGGATCCCGGTGCGCGGTCGCGCGCGCGTGGCGAAGTTCGTGGCGGCGTTCTCGAGCCACTTCTGGAAGGCCAAGCGGATCGACTGGGTGACCGTCAACGGCCTGCCCGGCGCCGCGCTCGTGCAGGACGGAGTGGTCACCACGATGCTCACTGTCCACGTGGGCGTTGACGGCATCCACCAGCTGCTGTGGATCATGAGTCCCGACAAGCTGCGCCACGTGACCGCGACCGGGCTGTGATGCGTCGCCGGCACGCCGGCGCGGACGCGGCAGCTCAGCGCCTGCTGGCGGCGTGGCAGGCACGGGACGCCGCAGCCGTGACTGCCGTGCTGCACCGCCGCGCTTCGCTGACCGCCGATGGCGTGGGCACCCTCACCGAGCCGGTCCGCGGCGCTGCCGATGTCACCGCGACGCTGCTGCATCTGACCGACGGCGCCGGTCGCCTTGAGCTCACCGAGGCCACCGGGATGCCCGCGATCCTGCTGCGCACGCCGAGCGGCGGGGTGCGCGGGGTGGTGATCGTCGAGTCGCGCCGACACCTGGTCATCCGGCTCTGGGCGATGTTCAACCCGGCCAAGCTGACGATGTGGACCTGACGGTGTCACAGCGCGCCGCGGCATCCGGTCACCACTGCAGAGCGCGCATCCGCGCGCGAAGCGAGAGGAAATGACATGGCACGCATCGTCGTCGTCGGCGGCACCGGACTGATCGGATCGAAGGTCGTCGACAAGCTCACGGCCCACGGACACGACGCGGTGGCTGCCGCGCCGAGCACCGGGGTCGACACCATCACCGGCGAAGGCGTGGCGGCAGCGCTCGCCGGCGCCGACGTCGTCGTCGACGTCTCGAATTCGCCGTCGTTCGAGCAGCGGGCGGTGCTCGACTTCTTCACGACCTCGACCACGAACCTGCTCGAGGCCGAGAGGGCCGCCGGCGTCGGACACCACGTCGCGCTGACCATCGTCGGCACGAACCGTCCGCAGCAGATCCCGTACTTCGCCGCGAAGATGGCCCAGGAGCTGATCATCCGCGAGTCGGGCATGCCGTACTCACTGGTGCACGCGACCCAGTTCTTCGAGTTCCTCGGCAGCATCGCCGACATCTCCGTGGTCGGCGGCGAGATCCGCCTTCCGGGCGCGCTGTGCCAGCCGATCGCCGCGGCGGATGTCGCGACCGCTGTCGCCCAGACCGCGGCCGGGGCGCCCGTGAACGGCGACATCGAGATCGCCGGGCCCGAGCAGTTCGGGCTCGACGAGTGGATCCGCCGCGGGCTGGCCTTCCGGAAGGACCCGCGTCGGGTCGTGCGCGACGACACGGCCCCGTACTACGGCGCCGTGATCGATGAGCGCACGCTCGTCCCCCTCGATGGCGCGCGCATCTTCGCGACGACGCTCGAGGAGTGGCTGCCCGCGAACCCCCCGCGCAAGTAGCCGTCGGGACGAGGGCGCCGCGCATGGTCTGCGCGGCGCCCTCGTGCTGTGGGCTCGCGCGGCTCCGGGCGGCATCCTTGCGCTGGTTCTTGTGCTCCTTGAGCGACCCCGGTGTCTGCCTTCTGGAGACTCACCAGTTGATCCGCCCCGGGGATCAACTGGTGAGTGCACACGACACATGACCGTCGCCGCCCGGGACGGGAGTCTCCGGACGGCGACGGGATCTGCGACCCGCGGCCGGTCACGCCGGCGTGAGCGAGGCGATGTACGCCTTCCCGGCCTCGGCGATGGTCGCCGCGACGGCATCCGGCTGCGACACCGAGATCGCGTGCGATGCGCCGCCGATCTCGGTGATGCCGCGCGAGGCCGCGCGGGCGGCACCGGCGCGGTGGACGGCGACGGGGATGTTCAGATCGGCGTCGCCGAACACGTGCCACGACGGAATGCTCTTCCACGCCGGGTGCGCGGTCGGCAGCGGTTCGGACAGCGCCGCCTCGGTCACCGGGCGCTGGGTGACGGCCATCACGGCCGCCTCGTCCGCGGCCACGTCCGCGGCGAACTGGTGCGCGAACACCTCCTGGCGGATGGCGAACTCGTTGCCGCCGGTGGCCACCGGGGAGGCGTTCAGCGCCGCGCCGAGCGTGCTGCCGGGCGCGCTGGTGGACAGCTCGAACGCGCTCTGGCCGGTGTCGGGCACGAACGCGGCGACATAGACGAGGCCGACGACCGCGTCGTTGTCCGCGGCGGCTTCGGTGATCACCATGCCGCCGTACGAGTGGCCGACGAGGATGACGGGGCCGCCGATCGCCGCGATCACATCGTGCACGTACGCGGCGTCACCGGACAGACTGCGCAGCGGGTTGGCCGCCGCGACGGTCTTCACATCGTGCTCGCGCAGTCGCGCGATCACGCCGCTCCACGAGGCCGACTCGGCGAAGGCGCCGTGAACCAGGACGACGGTGGGCTTGCTTTCGGACATTTTCTTCTTCTCTCTCTATTGGGGGTGGATGTCACCGTGTGGTGGATGTCACGCGCGGCCGAGAGCCTTGCGCAGGATGTGCACGGCCTGCTCGACCGCGGCCGTGGTCGCCGCGGAGGGCCGCAGCGGGTTCAGCATCATGAAGTCGTGGATCGTGCCGTCGTAGCGCACGAACGTGGTGCGCACGCCGGCCTGGATGAGCTTGCGCGCGTAGGCCTCGCCCTCGTCACGCAGCACGTCGTTCTCGTCGACGATGAGGAACGTCTCGGGCAGGCCCCTCAGGTCGTCGACGGGTGCACGCAGCGGCGAGGCCGTGATGCCCTTGCGCGCATCGAAATCGGGCAGGTAGCAGTCCCAGAACCACGCCATCGCCGCGGCGGTCAGGTGATACCCCTCGGCGAACTCGGTGTAGCTGGGGGTGTCCATGGCCGCATCGGTCACGGGGTAGTACAGCGACTGGTGCACGAACACCACGTTGCCGCGGGTCTTGGCCAGGAGCGCGACGACGGCGGCCATGTTGCCGCCGACCGAGTCGCCGGCGATCGCCATCCGCGAGGCATCCAGCCCCTTCTCGGCGCCGGAATCGGTGATCCACTGTGCCGTCGCGTAGGCCTGTTCGATGGCGACGGGGTGCTGCGCTTCAGGCGAGCGATCGTATTCGACGAAGACCACGGCCGCCTCAGCGCCGCTTGCCAGCTCTCTGACGAGCCGGTCGTGCGTGCCGGCGTTGCCGAGCACCCAGCCACCTCCGTGGATGTAGAGCACAGTCGGCAGCGTGCCGACGGCGCCGGCCGGACGCACGATGCGCACGCGCACGTCACCGACGCTCGCGGGCACGGTGATCCACTCATCGACGACCGCGGGCATCTCGATCGGGGCTGCCTGCACACCGTCGAGGAGTGCACGGGCACCGTCGACGCCGCGATCGGCCAGGGCCGGCGGTGCGGCAGCAGCCTCGGCGAAGGCGCGCGCTTCCGGCTGAAGGATGTGATCGAGCATTTCTGCTCCTTTCCTGTAGGGGATACAGGGCAGACCTGGCAACCCGACCTCTTGTGACAGCGACGCCCGATTTCATGACACTATTTATATGCTTCCTATTTCCTCGTGCACGATGTATTCTGCCGATCAGAGAAGAAGTGAACGGACGCCGACCCCAGTCATCCAGGCTCCCGCCGGCGTCGCACGACGGGAGCTCATCATGGCCATCGAGACACCGGAATCGCGGCCGGACGACGGATTGTCCGACTTCATCGCCGCACGAGGAGGCATCTTCGCGGCGGCCTATCGGCTGACCGGCCGGGCCGGCGACGCGGAAGACGCCGTGCAGGAGACCTGGCTGCGATGGCAGCGCCACGATCGCAGCGGCGTGCGGAACCCTGCCGCGTTCCTGGCGACCACTGCGCGCCATGTGGCGATCAACGAGCTGACCAGCGCGCATGCCCGACACGAGGTGGCCACTGCCGAATGGCAGGACTGCGCCGCGCGCGAAGACGACCCCGCCACCCATGCGGAGCGCACCGCAGCGCTGGATGCGGCCGCGGCGAGACTCGCCGCGCATCTCACGCCCGCCGAGCGGGCGGCGTTCGTGCTGCGGGTGGGTTTCGACTACCCCTACGCGCGGATCGCGGCATTGCTGGAGACATCGGCAGCGGGAGCCCGTCAGCTCGTCAGCCGGGCTCGGCGCGACCTTCTGTGCGCACCCGCACGGTCCGAGCCCGGCAGCGTCGCGCACCGCCACCTGCTGCGCGAACTGATCTTCGCGTGTCGCACGGGCGACCTCGAGCGTCTCGAGATGCTGCTTCGACGCGATGCCGGTCTCGGCACCCGGCGACGCCGAGACCCCGCTGCAGGCCGATCCGTGCACGCGGGATGAGGGGTCGACAAATTCACTCGTACACAATGTGATCGCATACGATGGATCGGTGTTATCGTCGTGATGTGACCGATCCCGAATCCCCGAACATCGCCCTGGATGACATGGTCTGCTTCAACCTGCACGCGGCGTTCCGCGCGGTGACGGCGGTGTACCGGCCGCTGCTCGAGCCTCTCGGCCTGTCGTACCCTCAGTACCTCGTGTTGGCGGTGCTCTGGGACCAGGGCGACGTGCCGGTCGGCGATCTGGTCGGGCGCCTGCAGTCCGATTACGGCACCATCACGCCATTGGTCAAGCGGATGGAGCAGCAGGGGCTGGTCACCCGCACCCGCAATCCGAAGGACGAGCGGTCCGTCGTGGTCTCCACCACTCCCGCCGGGCAGGCACTCAGCGAGCACGCGCCGCAGATCTACCGCACCATCACCGAGACGTTCGGGTTCACTCCCGAACGCGCGGAAGTCGCCCTCGACGTACTCCGGTCCATCTCCTCGCGGGCTTTGAAGACCGCCTGATCCGTCACATCACCCGCCGGCATCCGGTCACTTCTGGCGAACGGGTCGAGACACAACCCCGGACGGGAGACGGACTCATGCGCATCGTGGTCTTGGGCGGTACCGGACATATCGGCAGACTCGTGGTGGACCGACTGGAGAGGCGCGCCGAGGCCGTGGTCGTGGCATCCCGCCGCACCGGCGTCGATGCCGTGACGGGTGTGGGGCTCGACCATGCTCTCGCACTCGCGGACGCCGTCATCGACGTGACGAATGCGCCCCACCCGGATGGAGACGGGGCTCGTGACTTCTTCACGACGATGACCGCCCGGACGATCGAGGCGGGGTTGGCCGCCGGTGTACGCCACCACGTCATGCTGTCGATCGTCGGCGCCGATCTTCCCGAAGGCGACGGCCACTTCGCCGCGAAGGCGGCGCAGGAACGAGTCTGCTGCTGGCCGATCGAGACGAACGCTTCGTCGTCGCGGATGAGAATGCTCGCCCGCACGGATTCAACATCGCGTCATCGGTTCTGCTGCCCGGCGACGATGCGATCGTCGGCGAGACGACCCTCGACACCTGGATCCGTGAGCCGCGGCGGCATTGAGCGCGCCACCCTCCCCCTCACCGGGTCCGGGTTTTGTTTCGCCCCGTTGCGGCCCGCTTCGGGATGCCGCCGGCTCCGCCTACTCTCGAGGGATCCCGATCAGAAGGAGATCCCCGTGAACACGCCGCCGACCCGCACAACGCCCCTCTCGGTGCGTGAGCGTGTGGCGTGCATGTGCCAGCACGGCGATGTGTGCTCCTCGTTCGCCCCGGGGCACGCGCTGCATCTGATCCAGGCGCGCCTCGCGTCGGCGACGCCGGCCGAGTGGGTCGACGCCGTCGTGACGGACGTGGATGCCGCGGCCGGCGTGCTCACCGCGCACGCGCTGGACGGCACCCGGCACACCGTGTGGAACGCGGGCGGCGCCGCACTCGAGGCGGCGCCCGGCACCCCCGTCGCACTCCACGTGCGCTATGGCGTGCTGGCCGTCGGCCGCACGCAGTTCAACGTCGCGCTCGCCGCGTGACGACGCACGTCGCGTGACGATGCGACTTCGCTGACGGCCGCGGCTCAGGCGGCCGCCATCATCGCGTCGCGCATCTTGCCGCAGGCATCCATGCACGCCTTGCACGACTGCGCGCACATGCGGCAGACCTCACTGTGGTCGGCGTGCTCCATGCACGCGTCCATGCACATCTGACACATCGCCACGCACGCGTCGAGCATCGCCATCATCGCCGCCGGCGTCATGCCCTGCATCCGCATCATCCCGCGCATCATGGTGTTGCACATGTCGGCGCAGTTCATGCATGCCGGGGCGCAGTCCATCAGCTGCATCGAGCACACGGTGCACGCCTGCTCGCACGCCGAGCAGGCGTCCATACACTCCTGCATCATCGCCATGTCCATGGCGGGCATGCCGGGCATCGACATCATGTCCTTGCTCATGGCGCCCATCATCATCGCGTCCATCCGAGATCCGCCTTCCTCCGGTACGGCGGGCAGGATGTCCGCCTGAGCCTCAGGGTAGCCCTCGCCACGCACGGCGTCGATGGGTGTGCGCCCGCCCTCCGCACGGGCTCGGATCACCGCTGCCGAGCGGCGACGGCCTATCATCGCCGTCATGCGCATCGTCGCGATCCTCTGGCGCTCGACGCACCCCGGGCCGACCGTCGTCGTCACCGTGATCGCGTGCGCGCTCGGGCTCGCGGCCGGCCTCGGCCCGGTCCGGCTGGTCGCCCTGACCGCGGCGGTGCTGGCCGGCCAGATCTCGATCGGACTGTCCAACGACGTCCTCGACGCCGCCCGCGATCGCGCCGTCGGACGCTCCGACAAGCCGCTCGCCCGGCCTGACGCCCCGGTCCGGGCGGCGTGGACCGCGGCGGTGATCGCCGCGCTCGTCGCCCTCGCCGTCTCGGCCGCGCTCGGGTGGTGGCTCGCCCTGGCGCATGCCGTGTTCCTCGGCTGCGGCTGGGCGTACAACGCCCGGCTGAAGTCGACGATCTGGTCGGCCGCGTGCTTCCTGGTCGGATTCGGCGTGTTCCCCTCCCTCGCCCCGCTGGCCCTGCCCATCCCCCACGTCGCGGCGGGGTGGGCGTGGGCGACCGGTGCGGCGCTCGGCGTCGCGATCCACTTCTCGAACGCACTGCCCGACCTGGAGGACGACGCCCGCACGGGGGTGCGCGGGCTTCCGCACCGGCTGGGGGCGCGGGGGTCGGCGGTGGTCGCGTTCGTCGCGCTCCTCGCCGGCACCGCGGCGGCCGTCGTCGGGCCGCTCGCAGCAGGGGCGACCGGCGTGGCGCCGATCACGGCGACCGCGGGCGTGGCGGTGACGGCCGTCGCGGTATGGGGGCTGGCGGCGTCGCTGCGGGCGCGTCCGGGGCGGCTGGTGTTCCGCCTGGTCATGCTGGCGGCGCTGATCCTGGCCGCACAGCTGGTCGTCACCCGGTGAGCCCGTGCCCCGTCCGTCCCGTGCCGATCCGCCCGTCGCGGTCCAGGCCCATGGCGTAGGCGCGGGCCAGCATCGGCCCGAACGGGCCGGACAGCGCACCGGCGAGGGCACCGGTCACGACCCGATGCGCGAGCGCCGATCGCGGTCGCCCCAGAGCGGTGTTCGCCGCGGCCAGCCGCACGGCCGTGCGGGCCGAGGCGAGGCGCTGCCGTTCCCACCGCGCGAGCTCGTCCGAGGACTCCACCTGCGGCAGCCAACGGGCGATCAGCGGCGCCAGGGTCGCGACATCCAGCAGCCCCAGGTTCATCCCCTGCCCGCCGATCGGGCTCACCTCGTGCGCGGTGTCGCCGACGACGAACACGCGTCCGAGGCGCAGGCGGCGGGCGACCGCGCGACGGATGCCGAACCCGGTCACCCGCTCGATCCGCGCCGCCAGGGCGTCATCGCCGGTGCGGTCGGCGACGGCGCGACGCAGCCGGTCGACCGCCGCGGCATCCGAGTCGTCGAGCGGTGCAGAACCGCGATCGGATGCCGCATCCCAGGCGACGAGCCGGCGGCCGCCACCGGGCAGTGGAAAGGACTCGAGCACGCCCGCGGCATCCAGGGTGACCGCCGCGACCTCGGCCGACTCCACCGACGGCCCCGGCACATCGGCCATGAGGTACCGGTCGCGGTAGGCGTGGGATCGGACGCCGGCCGCGGGCACGAGGTGCCGGCCGCCGGCACCGGCCGCGACGACGACCGTGCGCGCGGTGAGCTGCTCGGCGGCCTGAGGCACGGACGGGTCGCCGACGCGACCGGTCTCGCGGGCGGCCGGCGCCGCCACGAGCACGTCGACGACCGTGCCGCGGTCGTGCACGGCGACCGCCCGTGACGCGCGCCGCGGCGGCGGCCCTCCTGCGGCCACGGCCGCCTCGGTCAGCGCCTGGGGCAGCGTCGCCACGAACGGGAATCGGGTGTCGAGCCGGTCGAAGCGCACCTCGCCGAGCACCCGCCCGCCCGCCCGCGCGACGCCGCGCGGCACGCGCGCCGCATCGGCGAGGATGCGGTCAGTGGCGCCCGAGGGCTCCAGCGCTGCGAGCACCGGAGCGTGCACCCCGATCGCGCGACTGCCCGGCGCCGCGTCGGGGCGCGCCTCGAGCAGCACGACATCCAGGCCGAGTCGGGCCAGCTCGGCGGCGGCGAACAGCCCGGTCGGCCCGGCGCCGATGACGATCACGTCGTGGTCGGGACCGCCGCTCACCGCGTCACCGGCCGGTGCACGGCGAGCAGGCGGAACGGCCGGGCGCCGGCGACGGCCCAGCCGGGCGGCAGCGCGGCCGCCAGCTCGCCGGCGGTGAAGCTGCGGCGGATGCTGCGCAGCCCGTCCGTGCGCAGGAAGGTGCCGGGCGCCAGGGGCAGGATGCCGATCGCGTAGGCCGCGTAGGCGGTGCGGCTGCGGGCGATGTCGGCGTGGACCGCCAGCCGGGTGGCGAGCCTGGAGGTGTCGGCGAACAGCGCGGAGCGGTCGCGGTCGTCGAGGTGATGCAGCACGTGGTTCGAGATGACGATGTCGAAGGCATCGCCGGCGGCGACCAGCTGCGCACTCGTCGCGGCGCGGTAGGCGACGCCGCGTTCGGGTCGCGCGGCGCACGCCACCGCGATCGCCCGGGGGTCGGGGTCGATGCCCACCCCCGTCACGGCGAAGCCGTCGGCACGGGCGGTGCGCACGAGGCGGCGGAGGATGTCGCCGCCCCCGCACCCGATGTCGAGGATGCGCACCGGTCCGGCGGCGTCGGCCAGCGCGGGCCGCAGGTGCGTGCGGTACACGCCCGCCCATCCGGCCACCAGCCGGTTCACCAGGGCGAACCGCTCGAGCGTGCGACGCAGGCGCTGCGGATCGCAGGCCGGATCGTCCATCAGCTCGGCGAGCCGGTCGGCGCGCACCGCGAGGCTCACGCCGTCGCCTCCCGGCGGACGAACTGGGCGGTCTCGACGGTCAGGCCCGGTCCGAACGCCAGCCCGACCACCCGTGCGTCGTCGCCGAGCGCACGGTCGGCGAGGATGCGCTGCAGGATGAACAGCACCGTGGCGCTGGACATGTTGCCGAACTCGCGCAGCACCGCGCGCGAGGTCGCCATCGCGGCATCCGGAAGCCCCAGTCCCGCCTGCACCCGGTCGAGGATGCTGCGCCCACCCGGGTGCACGGCCCAGGCGTCCACCGCGGCGATCCGGGCGGCATCGTCGCGGCCGTCCTCGGGCTCGGCGGGGCCGCCGAGCGCGGCGCGGACCACACCGCGGATCTCGCGCCCGACGATGCGCGGCACCTCGGCGGTCAGGATCATCTCGAATCCGGCATCCCCGACGGTCCAGTCCATCGCGGACTCGCCGTCGTCGGTGATGCTGGTCGAGAACGCCCCCAGCTCGAGCACCGCGGCGTCGCGCCGCGGCGGTGCGCCGGCCACCACGGCGGCTGCCGCACCGTCGGCGAAGACGGCCGAGGCGACGATCTGGTCGGGGTCGCTCGATGAGCGCAGGTGCAGCGAACACAGCTCGGCGCACACCACGAGCACGACCGCCTCGGGCTGGGCGGCGCAGATCCGCGCCGCGGCCCGCAGGCCCGGGAACGCGGCCGCGCATCCCATGAACCCGAGGTGGTAGCGCTCGGCGCCGGCCGGGATGCCGAGGTCCCGCACCAGCCGGAAGTCCGGTCCGGGCGCGAAGAAACCGGTGCACGAGACCGTGATCACATGGGTGACCTGGGCCGCCGACATCCGTGCGCGCCGCAGGGCGTCCAGCGCCGCCGCGGCGAACAGCCCGGGGGCCTCACGCCGGTAGACCTCGTTGCGCGCCCCGGTCGACGGCGACCGCAGCCGGTCGTCGGCATCGAGGAACAGCCCCTCCCCGCCGGCGAGTTCGGCGACGACGCTGTGCCGGTGGTCGATCGCGGCATGGTCGAACGCCGCGCCGATCAGCCGCACCGCGCGACGGTCGATGCCGGCCTGCCCGGCGAACAGGTCGCGGATCCGCTGCTGGGTCAGTCGGGTGGGGGGAGCGGCCGTTCCGACCGAGAGGAGTGCCGCCGTCATGTCCCCAGCATGCAACCGCTCCCCCCGGTCACGTCAACGGGCTCGCGCATCCGTCTGCGACCGGCGGCTCGACGAGCCTCGTCCCCCGCCGCGTAGCATGCCGGTGTGACCGCCTACTTCGAACGACTCGGCCCGACCTCGTTCCGCGCGACCGATCACACCCGCGGCGCGTGGGATCCGACCCAGATGCACGTGGCGCCCACGATCGGGCTGCTCGCACACGCTATCGAGTCCGACCGGGACGCCCGCCGCGACGACGGCCTGCTGCTCACCCGCCTCTCCGTCGACATCCTCGGCACCATGCCCGTCGGCACGCTCGAGGTCGCGGTGCGCGTGCTGCGCCCGGGCCGCACCATCGAACTCGTCGAGGCCACGCTCGCGCACGACGGCCGCACGGCGCTCATCGCCCGCGCGTGGCTGCAGCAGGGGTACGACACCGGTGCAGTGCAGTGGAGCGCGCTGCCGTCGATCCCCGGCCCCGACCAGTTGGAGGCCTTCGATCCCGCGGCGGGCTGGGCCGGCACCTTCGCGCGCACGATCGAGGCGCGGCGGCGGCTGGTCGAGCCGGGCCGCGGGCAGGTGTGGCTGCGGCTCGGGATGCCGCTGCTCGACGACGAGCCGGTGAGCACGACCGCGCAGGTGCTGGGCGTGGCCGACATCGTCAACGGGATGACGCCGCGGCTGACCCCGGAGGTCGCGAACTACCCGAACCTGGACCTGACGGTGCACCTGTTCCGGCTTCCCCGCGACGCGTGGATCGGCTTCGACACCGAGGTCTCGATCGGCGCCGACGGCATCGGCCTGACCCGTGCCGCGCTGCACGACGCCGACGGCCCGATCGGCGCGAGCGCCCAGACCCTGACAGTGCGGCTGCGCGACGAGTAACGCACCGGCCCGGCGGCGGTCGGCCGGCGGCTCAGACGGCCGGGTGGTCGTCCAGCCCGCCGGCCTCGACGAACGAGCGGTACATGTCGGTCTGCAGCAGGGCCGAGCCGAGCATCCCGCTGCGCGAGAGCTGCTCCCAGCCGGCCGACCAGGTGAGGCGGGATGCCACGTCCCACGTGGTCGCGTGGGCCTCGGCGGCGATCGCCGCGGCGACCTCGCGCGCCCGGCGCAGGGCGTGGGCCGCCGCGGATCGGCGCCGATCGCCGAGCCCGCGGAAGCGGTAGCCGTGGCCGGGTGCGACATCCCACTCGTCGTACGGCGCGAGCACGCGCAGCGAACGCAGGTAGTCGGCGAGGGGATTCGTCCCCAGCTGGGCGCCGAGTCCCAGCCCCGGGTAGACGGTGGGCAGGATGTGGTCGCCGGAGAACAGGATGCGGCGCTCCTCGTCGGCGATGCAGATGTGCCCGGGCGTGTGCCCGGGGGTGAGCACGGTCCGCCACCGCAGGCCGTCGACCGGGAGCTGGTCGCCGTCGTCCACGAGGATGTCGGCGGTCAGGGCGATCCGGTTCGGGCCGCCGTGCTCGGCCATCCGCTCGCGGAGCGCCCGGGCCGCGGCATCCGGCACGCCCCAGGCCTCCAGCGATGCGAGCTGGTCGGCCGCGCCGCCGGCGCCCGCGGCGTCGATGGAGGCCTGCTCGCGGCGGCCGAGGACCACCCGGGCACCGGAGGCAGAGCGCAGCCGCCCGGCCGACCCGATGTGATCGGGATGCGCGTGCGTGACGACGACCGTGCGCACGTCGGCGAGCCGGCGGTCGATCGTGGCGAGGAAGGCGTCCAGCGCCGAGATCACCGCGTCCGAGTCCCACCCGGGGTCGATCACGGTGACGGCACCGGATGCCGCGCGGTGCACGACGCCGAGCGTGTATGTCAGGAACGAGCCCGGCATCGGCAGCGGCACCGACCACAGCCCGTCGTCGATCCGCTCCGGCTTGGGGATGCCGCCCGTGGTGGCGGCCTGATGCTGCTGCGCGCTGATCGGATGCATGTCAGAGGCGAGTCCCACTGATCCGGTCCGGTCGTTCGCGCACCCGACCGAGCCTACGCCGCGCACGCGGGTGCGCGTGTCACCCGAGCGCGGCGCGCAGCGGGTAGTCCTGGTCCTCGAGGATCACCTGGGATGCCGCACCCGAGGTGCGGTTGACCACCACGGGGGCCAGGAGGTTCACGCTCACCCCGTCGCGGCGGGGGTGGGCCACGACCAGCAGCATCGCGTCGTCCGGCGAGGCCAGCCCGAGGTCGGCCACCTGCTCCTCGCTGAGGATCGGGGCGTAGTCGGATGCCACGGTCTGCGGATCCACGAGGAAGACCCGCAGCTCGGGCTGCTCGGCCGCGTGCATCGCGAACAGCCCGTCGGCCCCCTCGATCGGGGTCAGGGCGAACGCGGTGTGCGGCGCGAAGCCCGGCGGCGGCGCGACGAAGGACAGGGCGACGAAGGACTCGGCGACGGAGGAGGCGGAATCGATCATCGCAGGAAGTCCATCAGCGACGGCTGCAGCACGCGCCCGGTCACGGCCAGCGCGGAGCGGTACACGAGCTCCTGCGACTGCAGCCGCACCAGCACCTCGACCGAATCGACATCCTCCACGGCCGCGCGGCGGGCCTCGAGCGAGACGGCATCGTCCACGGCGGCCTCCTTCGCGCGCTCGATCTGGGACTGACGGGCGCCGACGGCGCCCTGGGCACTGAGCATAGCGGTGCGCCGTTCGTCGATCGCGGTGAGGTGGTGGCCCACATTCGTCCCCGAGCGCAGGTCGGCCACGACCGAGTCCAGCAGCGCGAACACCGAGTCGGCACCGGTGCCGAAGACGGCCGCGCCGTCGGCGTCCACTCGCACGGTGACCCCGTCCGAGATCCGTCGCTGCACCTCGGCCCCCGGCGTCCCGGTGAACCCGTAGGCGGGGTCGAAGGCGACGCCGGCGTCGGATGTCCCGGCGAAGACGGTGCGGCCCAGCAGCGTGGTGTTGGCCTGGGCGAGCAGCTCGGCCCGGATGCCCTCCAGCTCGGTGGCGATCGCCTCCTTGGCCGTGGCATCCAGCGCCCCGTCGTTGGCGCCCTGCACGGTGAGGTCCCGGGCGCGGCCCAGAAGCGCGGTCGACGACGAGATGGCGCTGTCGGCCGTGGTCACCCAGGCGAGCCCGTCGTCGATGTTGCGGGCGTACTGCTGGGTGCGCTGCTGCTGCGCGTGCACCTGCAGGGCGGTCGCCGCGGCGGCCGGGTCGTCGGAGGGCACCGCGAAGGCGCGCTGGGATGTCGCCTGCTCCTGCAGGCGCGCCAGCTGGGCGAGGTTCGCCTGCAGGTGTCGCATCGCCGACTGGGCCATGGCCGGGGCCGTCACACGCGAGATCATCGTGCTCCCTCTCTCATCGGCCGACGATTCCGGTCTTGTTGATCAGCACGTCCAGCGCCTCGTCGATGGCGCTGAGCACGCGGGCGGATGCCTGGTAGGCGGCCTGGTAGGTGACCAGGCTGAGGGTCTCCTCGTCGCCGTCGACGGCCGCCACCGACTGCTGGGCAGTGGTCGCGGCCACCGCCGAGGTCTCGGACAGCCGGGCGCGCTGCACGTCCCCGGCGGTGGACACCCCGAAGCGGAGCACCTGGTCGGCCCAGACGGCGTCCGGCGAGCCGTCGCCGGTGCCGAGCTGCGACATGGCGTCGGCGTTGGTCGCGTCGAACGCGCCGGCGCCGGGTGCGGCCAGGGCCAGATCGGCGCCCGAGGTCGGCACCACGCTCAGCCCGAGCGCGGCCGGACCGGTCGCGGCCAGCGCGAAGAAATCGCCGCCGGCGGTGCCGGCTGCCGTCACTCCCAGGTGGTGCTGCGCGTTGACCCGGTCGGCGAGGGTCGTCGCGACGGTGTTGTACGCGGCGGCGAGCTGGGCCAGCGGTCCGCCCTGGCCGGCCGGCGCGAGCACCGAGAGCGCCCCGCCGAGTTCGCCGTCGCCGAGCGCGACCGGGAACGCGGACCCCTCCCAGCCCAGCGTCACCGGCTGCCCGCCGTCGATCGTGGTCGGACCGCTGACGACGAGGTGCCGGGCCTGGGCGCCGGACACCAGCGCGTTCCCGTCGACCCGGACGGTGAGGGTGCCGTCCGGTTCCTCGCTCGCACGCGCGCCGGCCATCCGGGCGACGTTCTGGGCGAGCACGCCGCGCTGGTCGATGAGCTCGTTGGCGGTGCGGCCGGAGGCCACGGCATCCCGGATCTGGCGGTTCAGCGCGGCGATCTGATCGGCCGCGCCGTTGATCTGCGACACGGTGCGGTCAACGCCCGTCCGGGCGTCGCTCCACTGCCCGGCGACGGTGCGGTACCCCTCGGCGAGGCGGCCGGCCAGCTCCTGGGCCGAACTGAGCACGACCGCGGCGGCGGCGCCGGAGTCCGGGGCGTTCGAGAGATCCTGCCATCCGGACCAGAACGCCGACAGCCGGGCCGCCATGCCGTCTGCGGTCGGCTCGGCCAGCGCCGCCTCGGCCGTGGTGGCGGCCAGCGCCCGCGTCGACCAGAAGCCCGATGCGGCGAGGGTGTCGCGCACCCGGGCATCCAGCAGCGCGTCGCCCAGCCGGGCGATCCCGTCGACGGCCACGCCCTGGCCCGGCACGGCGCCGGTCGAGAACCGGCCGGCCTGGGCCACCGCGGCGATCGCATGCGTGTTCACGCGCTGCCGCGTGTACCCGTCGGTGGTCTGGTTCGCGATGTTCTGCCCGACGACATCCATCCCGCGACGCGCGGCGGCGAGCCCGGATGCCGCGGTGTTCAGCCCGCTGAAGGTGGACATGCTCCCTCGCTCACATCTCGGTGTCGATGATGCGGGCCGCGTCCTCGCGCGTGCGCCCGCCGTGGGTCGTGTACTCGCCGGTGTCGGCGCCGAGTCCGGCGATCGTCTCCTGCGTGGCGCGCATCACCGACGTCAGCTGCTGCACGTTGACGTCGCGCAGCTGTCCGATCTCGGCGACGAGCTGGGTCAGCACTCGGAGGTGATCGGTGAACACGTCGCGCCACGGGTCGGTGGGGGCGTGCTCGACGAGCTCGCGCAGGGTCGCGCCCTCGGGCGCCCCCCACTCCTCGGCGACCGTCGCCGCATCGACGACGCGCGCGATGCCCGTCGTGCGCAGCCGGTCCAGCACCTGCTCGATCTCGTGCGTGGCGAAATGCATCCAGCGGCCGTCTCCGGCGGCCAGCAGCAGCTGCTGGACCTCGAGTTTGAACAGGAGCATCTCCAGCAGCTCACGCTCATGCCAGAGCCGCATCGACAACTCGTTCGTTCCCATCGGCTCCTCCTTCCCCAGTGATCCCCAGTCGCGACGCGCCGATTTCAGCGTTCGTCTTGTCCTATCGACCGACTCTCCCCTATGGTTATGCACGAAGATGAGCGTTTTCTCATTTTCCCCGATCGCGGGGAGAAGGAGAGGCGTCGCATCGTCGGTTCCCAACCGGAGCCGTCGTGATCTGGGGACACCGAAGCTGTCGGGGGACAGCCAAGTAGTGAGAGACATCCAGATGCAGACGCGAGCCGAGCGCAACCGCCTGATCGAGGACAACCTGCCACTGGTCGGATACCTCGCCGCCGAGACCCACGCGCGCGCCACGAACGTGCCGCGCGAAGAGCTGGCCGCCGTCGGCGCCCTGGCACTGGTGACCGCGGCGGACGCGTTCGACCCGACCCTGGGCGTGCCGTTCGGCGCCTACGCCCGACGCCGCGTGCTGGGCGCCTTCGCCGACGAGATGCGCGCGATGGACTGGGCCTCACGCGGCACCCGCAAGCGCATCAAAGAGACCGTCGCCGTCCGCGACACCCTGACGGCAGGGCTGGGCCGCACCGCCACGGTCGCCGAGATCGCGACCGCGATGGGCGTGCCCGCCGAGACCGTCAGCGACGCGCTGGCCGACGCCGCGCGCACGGTCACGACCCTCGACGACCCATCCGCGCAGGATCTGGCCGGCGACATCCCGCTCCCCGAGGAGTCGGCACTGCTGGCCGAGCGCCGCGAGGTGCTGGAGTGCGCCGTCCGGGCCCTCCCCGAGCGGATGCGGCACATCGTGCAGGCCGTCTACATCGACGAGCGGCCGGTCAAGGAGATCGCCGACGAGCTCGGCGTCTCGCACTCCGCCGTCTCACAGCAGCGCTCCGAGGCCGTGCGGCTGCTGCGCGACGCGCTGGACCAGTTCTTCGCCGACGGCGACCGGCCCGAACCGGTCTCGCGGGTCTCGGCATCCGTGCGCGAGGCGTTCTTCGCGCGGATGATCGAGGCCGGCGGCCCGCGGATGGCGAACGCGCTGCGCCCGCGCACGGCCGTCGCCGTCTGAGAGATCCCGACGCGCGCCTAACGACGGCGTATGCGGCGCCGATAGCTGTCTTCGGAAGCCCACGGATGGGCTCCCGGGTACCCCATCACGGAGGAGAAACACCATGGGTATGCAGATCAACACCAACGTGTCGGCACTGAACGCCTACCGCAACCTGTCGAACACGCAGAACGACCTGTCGAAGTCCCTCGAGAAGCTCTCGAGCGGCCTTCGCATCAACCGGGCCGCGGACGACGCGGCGGGCCTGGCGATCTCCGAGGGCCTGCGCTCGCAGGTCAACGGCCTGAACGTCGCGGCCCGCAACGCCCAGGACGGCATCTCGGTCATCCAGACCGCGGAAGGCGCCCTGACCGAGGTCCACTCCATCCTGCAGCGCGTGCGCGACCTCGCGGTGCAGGCCGGAAACGACTCGAACAACGTGGACTCGCGCGCGGCCATCACGCAGGAGGTGACGGGGCTGGTCGATGAGCTCGGCCGCATCGCCGACTCGACGAACTTCAACGGCATCCAGCTGCTGGACGGGAGCGTCGCCTCGCTGTCGTTCCAGGTCGGTGCGGACGGGTCCGCCGCGAACCAGATCTCCGTCGACCTGAGCGGTGCCGACATCAAGACGCTCGCGACCGACCTGAAGACGGCGATCGTCACCACCGACGGCTTCGCCGACGCGACGGTGGCGGCCACGACGATCACCACCGTCAGCGACGCCATCACCACCGTCTCGACGGCCCGCGCGGGCCTCGGTGCGGCACAGAACCGGTTCGAGTCGACCATCAACAGCCTCAACGTCTCCTCGGAGAACCTGGCTGCCGCCGAGAGCCGGATCCGCGACACCGACATGGCGTCCGAGATGGTCAAGTTCACGGCGAAGAACATCCTGTCGCAGGCCGGCACGGCCATGCTCGCCCAGGCCAACCAGGCCAACCAGGGCGTGCTGCAGCTGCTGCGCTGATCACGCTGAGACACCGGGCGGCTCCGCGGGTGACCGCGGGGCCGCCCTCCCCCACCTGACGCGGAAGGACACCCATGGGACTCTCCCTGGACGGCCTCGTCTCGGGCCTGGACACCACGGCCCTGATCAAGTCCCTGATGGACGTCGAGGCGATCCCGCGCAACCTGCTGTCGGCGAAGCAGACCGACAAGAGCGGCATCATCTCGCAGCTGCAGACCCTCAACGCCTCGATCCAATCCCTCGCCGACCGGGCGAAGAAGGCCGCGTCGGGCACGGCTCTCGCGCAGTTCACGACCACCTCGTCCTCCCCCGCCGTCATCGTCACGGCGGGATCCGGCGCCGCGCCCACCTCCGCCGACATCGTGGTCGACAAGGTGGCCCGCGCGCACACCGTCGTCTCCGCGGCATCCGCCACCTGGCCGGACGACCCGCCCGTGCTCACGCTCGAGAACGCCGCCGGCGAGCGAGTGGAGGTCACTGCCGCATCCACGTCGATGCAGGATGTGGCCCGCGCCATCACGGATGCCGGAGCCGGCATCACCGCCACCGTCGTCCGGGCCGGCGCCGACGCCGACGGCAGCCCGGCCTACCGGCTGCAGCTGACGGCGGACGAGACCGGGGAGGCGGGAGCGTTCCGCGTCCTCCGCGGCGATCTCGGCGCTGCCGCCGCCGGGACCGCCGCCGACATCACCACCGCACCGGGGGGCGCGGTGGTGACGGTCGGCAGCGACGCACAGCTGCGGCTGTGGGCGGGGACGGCCGCCGAGCAGGTCGTCACCTCGTCCGGGAACACGTTCACCGGCCTGTTTCCGGGCGTCGACGTGACGGTCGCCGCGGCATCCGCCGAGCCGGTCTCGATCGGCGTGGGCGTCGACGACGCCGCGCGCACCAAGACCGTCGGCGACTTCATCACGCAGGTCGCCTCGATCCTCAGTCGCATCGACAAGGGATCCACCGCCACGGTCGCCGATGCCGCCGGCGGCACCACCACGCTCGGCGTGTTCACCGGCGACAGCACCGTGCGCGCACTGCGCCAGGCGGTCGCCGACGCGATCCAGCACCCGGTGGACGGCGTCTCGCCCTCGACCATGGGGATCTCCATCGACCGCTACGGGGTGCTCTCGTTCGACAGCGAGAAGTTCGCCGACGCCGCGGCCGCCGACCCCGCGGCCGCCGAGGCGATGTTCACCGGCATCGCCGCCCGCGTGCAGGATGTGTCCGAGCGGTACTCCGACAAGTACGACGGGCTGCTGACCACGCGCATCGTCGGACAGCAGAGCGAGGTGAAGGCGCTCGGCGACCAGATCGCCCGCTGGGACGTCCGGCTCGAGCAGCGCCAGGCGTCACTGCAGCGCACGTATGCGCACCTGGAGACGATGCTCTCGCAGATGCAGTCGCAGTCCTCGTACCTGACCACGCAGCTGGCCAGTCTCTCCACCTCGCAGAGCGGATCGAGCTCGTGAACGCCGCGCTGAGGGCCCAGCAGCGGTACCGCGACGACGCCGTCCTCTCGGCCCCGCCGGAGCGGCTCGTCACGATGCTCTACGACCGCCTGCTGCTGGACATCGAGCGCGGCGAGGCTGCGCAGCGGGCCGGCGACTGGGCGGCCGCGGGCATCCACCTGCAGCACGCGCAGGCGATCGTCGCCGAGCTGTCCGGCTCGCTCACCGACGCCTGGGACGGCAGCGACGGGCTGCGCGCGCTGTACACCTTCGTCACCCAGACCCTCATCGGCGCGAACATCGGCCGCGACGCCGACCGCACGCACACGTGCCATGAGCTGATCGCGCCGCTGCGCGACGCCTGGCACGAGGCCGCGGCGCAGCTGAGCGGCGTGCCCGCATGACGGATGCCGCCTGGCCGGCCCTGCTCGAGCGGTTCGAGCAGGATCTGGGCGCCGACGCTTCGGTGCGGCCGTGGGCGCCGCCGTCGACCCCGCTGCCACCCGAGCTCGCCGAACGGGCGGGGCGGCTCTTGGCGCGACAGCAAGAGCGCATCCGCGAGGTGCACGACGAGCTGGACGCGCTGCACCGCGAGATCGTCGCCCTGCGCCGCATCCCGCCGGTGCGCGGCGATGCGCCGGCGCTGCTCGACCTCGATCTGTAGGAGATCGACCCAAAAGAGATTTATGAGAGCCGTCTAACGTATCGCTCCGGGCCGCCGATAGAGCACCGCGAGCAGGGATCGCTCGACACTCGGCCAGGGAACGGCCGCCACTGACCGACTCGACATCGGGAGACGGGGCCGTGCTCGATTCTGTGACCATCTCGGCGCTGACCAGCGCGCTGAACGGGCTCTCGCTGCGGCAGCGCACGATCGCCGACAACATCGCCAACATCAACACCCCCGACTACCACGCCAAGCGCGTGCAGTTCGAGGACGCGCTGGCCGCCTCCGTCGCAGCCGGTGACGGGAGCGCGACCGCGACGGTCGGCGAGTCGCTCGAGCCGACCCGGCTGGACGGCAACAACGTCAACCTCGACACCGAGACGCTGTCCAGCATCGACACCATGCTGCGCTTCCAGTTCGCCTCGCAGGCGGTCGACGGCTCGTTCTCGGCGGTCCGCACGGCGCTGAGGACCACCTCATGACCTTCGACGCGATCGGCATCGCCGGCACCGGCCTGACCGTCCACCGCAAGTGGCTGGACGCGCTCAGCGACAACATCGCCAACATCAACACGGCCGTCGCGCCCGGCGACACCGCGTTCCGCGAGCGCTACGTCCGCGTCTCGGCGGGCGAGATCACCCCCGGCGCGTACGTGGCCGGCACGGCGCTGGGGGATGCCGAGGGCCGCCTCGTGCAGGAGCCGGACAACCCGCTGGCCGACGCGGACGGCTACGTGCGCTACCCCGACATCGACCTGGGCGACCAGATGGCTCAGCTCATCCTCGCCCAGCGCGGCTATGAGGCGAACGCCGGCGTCGTGGACCGGGCCCGCACCACCTACGAATCCGCACTGCAGATCGGACGAGGCCGATGAGCTCCATCCCCGGCATCGGCGCCGTCTCGGCCGCCCTTCCCCCGGCCACGACCACTCCCGCCGTCGCGGCCGTCGGCGACGACTCCGGCTTCGCGTCGAGCCTCGCCGGCGCCGTCGACGACCTGCGCGGGCTGCAGACGACCGCCAACCAGCTCAGCGTGGCGGCGGTGACCGGCGACCTGGATGACATCCACTCCGCGATGATCGCCTCCACCCGCGCCGCGGTCACGCTCGAACTGGTCAGCGCCGTGCGCAACAAGGGCGTCGACGCGTTCAACGAGATCATGCGGATGCAGGCCTGATGCCCCAGCCCGTCACCACCGCGCTGCGCCGCGTCGGAGCCTTCATCGCGGGCTTCACGCTCGCGCAGCGCACGATCGCCATCATCGGGCTCGCCGCCGTGGTCCTCGGCGGTGTCGCGCTGTTCAGCTGGCTGTCCCGGCCGGAGTACACACCCCTGTTCTCCGGGCTCAGCGCGTCGGACGCGAACGCCGTGGTCGAGCAGCTGCGCTCGTCCTCGGTGTCGTACGAACTCGCCGACGGGGGCGCGACCGTGCTGGTGCCGAAGGACGACGTCTACGACCAGCGCCTGGCCGCGGCATCCGCCGGCCTTCCCACCGCCAGCTCCGGCGGCTACACCCTCCTGGACGAGATGGGGGTGACGGCATCCGAGTTCCAGCAATCCGTCACCTACAAGCGAGCGATCGAGGGCGAGCTCGCCGCCACCATCTCGTCCATGGACGGGGTGACGGCGGCATCGGTGAAGCTCGCCATCCCCGAGGAGAGCGTCTTCGTCTCCGAGACGAAGGACCCGACGGCGTCGGTGTTCGTCGAGCTCGGCGACCGCTCGACTCTGTCGGCGCAGAAGGTCGAGGCGATCGTGCACCTGACCTCGGCGGCGGTCAGCGGGCTCAAGCCCGAGAACGTCGCCGTCGTCGACCAGGCCGGGCACACGCTGTCGGCGGTCGGTGCCGGCACCGCCGGCAGCGTCGACGAGCAGGCGGGCGACTACGAGACCCGGATCGCGGCGAGCGTGCAGAAGATGCTCGACTCGGTGGTCGGCGTGGGCAACGCGACCGTCACCGTCGCCGCCGAGATCGACCACTCGTCGAACCAGCGCCAGGACGAGACGTACACGCCCGCCGAGGGCGCGCCACCGGCGAACGAGCAGACCAAGACCCAGACATCCAAGGGCAGCGCGAGCGACGCCGGGGTGCTGGGGCCGGACAACATCGCCGTGCCGTCGGGCGACGCCGGCGGCGAGAGCCAGACCACCGAGGTGACCCGCAACAACGTCGTGAACAAGTCGGTGCAGACCACCACGACCCCGGCCGGAGAGCTGCGGCGCCAGTCCGTCTCGGTGGCCGTGGACGCGACCGCCGCCGGCAGCGTCGACGCCGATCAGCTGCGCGGGCTGATCGCGACGGCCGCGGGCATCGACCAGAAGCGCGGCGACACGGTCGCGGTGGAGTTCGTCCCGTTCAGCCAGACCGAGGCGACCGCGGCGCAGGAGGCCCTGCGCGCGGCGAAGGAGGCGGAGGAGGCCGCCCGTGCCGCCACGCTGCGCAACACCATGATCATCGCCGGGGCGGTCGCCCTCCCCCTCCTGATCGCGGTCATCGCGCTGATCGTGCGCGCGCGTCGGCGTGCGGACGACGAGGACGAGCCCGAGTACGTGCCCCTGCTGGACGGGCGTCCGCGCTCGCTGCTGGGCGCACCGGCGGCCGCGGCGACCGAGCGGCTCGAGCCGGCCCCGGTCGCGACGCTGGAGTTCACCGACCCCGAGCCCGCGCCGGAGCAGCCCGATCCCGAGCACGAACTCGAGCCCGCGCAGGTCAGCCTCGAGCGCCGCCGCGGCGAGATCGACGCGTTCGCCCGGCAGGATCCGCGGCGCACCGCCGAGCTGCTGCGCAGCCTGCTGGACGAACGGCAGGACGCATGACCGTGCTGACCGGGCGGCAGACCGCCGCCGTCGTCGTCCTCAACCTCGACGGCGCCCACGCCGTCGAGGTGATGAAGCATCTGTCCGAGTCCGAGGCCGAGGCCCTCGCGGCCGAGATCGTCGCCATGCGGCAGCTGGATGCCGAGACCACCGCCCGCGCGCTGGGCGAGTTCCATCGGCTCGCCTCCGGCCACCTCCCGCCGGGGCGCGGCGGCCGTGACATCGCCGCGCGGCTGCTGGAGGCATCCCTCGGCTCCGAGCGGGCCGCGAGCGTCCTCGGCCGGGTGACTGCGACGAAGGCGAGCGCGGCCTTCGACTTCCTCGCCGCGGCCGCTCCCGCGGAGCTTGCGACCCTGCTGGACGGCGAGCTGCCGCAGACCGTGGCGCTCGTGCTGGCGCACCTGCCGGCCGAGCAGGCCGCCACCGTGCTGGCGGCACTGCCCGATCCCGCACGCACCGACGTCGCCCAGTCCATCGCCACGATGGGCACCGCCACGCAGGAGGCGATCGCGATCGTCAGCGACGCGCTGCGCGCCCGCACCGGGGTGTTCGCCACTCGCGAGACGCCGGAGATGCTCGGCGGCGTCGAGCCGCTCGTGGAGATCATCAACAGCTCGGACGCCACCACCGAGAAGGCGCTGCTGGCCAGCATCGAGGCGCGCGACAGCGCGCTGGCCGAAGACATCCGCTCGCGCATGTTCACGTTCGCCGACATCGTCCGGCTCGAGGACCGCGACGCGCAGCGCGTGCTGCGCGGCATCGACATCCGCGCCCTCGCCCTCGCACTGAAGGGCGCCCAGCCCGCGATCGTCGAGCTCATCCGCGGCAACGTGTCCGAGCGCAACCGCGAGGTGCTCGACGACGAGACGCGCGCCCTCGGGCCGGTGCGGATGTCGCAGGTCGAAGAGGCGCGGGCCGAGATCGTGCGCACCATCCGGGCGCTGGAGTCATCCGGCGACATCATGGTGCGCCGTTCGGACGAGGACGAATATGTCAGCTGACGCCTTCGCCCCCGCCGTCTTCCCGCGCCTGCACGACGCCGACCTCGAGGCCGAGCGCGAACGTGCGCGCCGGCACGGATTCGTCGCCGGGCACGCGGCCGGGTTCCGGGCGGCGGCGCTGGCGACCGAGGCCGAGACCGAGACCGCACGGGCGCACCGCGCCGCGGCGGACGCCGAGGCGGCCCGCCGGGTGCCCGAGGCCGTGGCGATGCTGCAGACGGCGGCCGCCGCGCTGACCCGGCGCACGCGCGAGCTCACTGCGGCGACGCAGGCGCAGGTCTTCGCGCACGCCGTGGAGCTGGCGACGGTGCTTCTGGCGGGCGAACTGGCCGACGGCGAGACATCCGCCCGGGCCGCGGTGCGCCGCGCGCTGGGCACCGACGACGCCGCCGAGGTTCGCGAGCTGCGGCTGCACCCGGACGACCTGGCCACCCTGGCTCGCCTCGACATCCGTCCCGATGGCGTCGTGCTCACCGCGGACGCGGACCTCGCGCCGGGGGATGCCGTCGCCGTCCTGGACGAGGGGCACGTCGACGCGCGAGTCGGCGCGGCCCTGGAGCGGGCGCGCCGCGCGATCGCGGAGGCGACGACGTGAGCGCCTGGGGCGCGGTCGTTCAGGCCGCCCGGCCCGAGCGCGTGGGGCGGATCTCGCAGGTGCGCGGACTGAGCGTGCAGGTGCGCGGACTGGAGTGCGCGGTCGGCGACCTGGTCTCGCTGGCCGACGGCCGGCACGCCGAGGTCGTCGCCACCGGAGACGACGGGCTGCGCTGCATGCCGCTGGCCCCGCCCGACGGGCTGATGGTGGGCGCGCCGGTCCGCGCCCTGGGCGGGCCGCTGCGCGTGCCGATCGGGCGCGCCCTGCTCGGCCGGGTGGTCGACGGGCTCGGTCGGCCGATCGACGGCCGCGGGCCGGTCACAGCGCCCCGGGTCGGGCTCGACCACGAGCCCCCGTCGGTGATGGGCCGGGACCGCATCGCCGCGCCGCTGCCCCTGGGCGTGCGGGCCATCGACACGCTCACCACGATCGGCCAGGGCCAGCGGGTCGGCCTGTTCGCCGGGTCGGGGGTCGGCAAGTCCTCGCTGCTGTCGATGATCGCGCGGGGAACCGAGGCGGACGCCGCCGTCATCGCCCTGGTCGGCGAGCGCGGCCGCGAGGTGCGCGAGTTCATCGACGACGACCTCGGCCCGGAGGGGCTGGAGCGCGCGGTCGTGGTGGTCTCGACATCCGATCAGCCCGCCATGGCCCGCCTGCGGGCCGCGTTCACGGCCACCAGGATCGCCGAGTCGTTCCGCGACGAGGGGGCGCACGCCATCCTGATGATGGACTCGCTGACCCGCGTCGCGATGGCGCAGCGCGAGATCGGGCTGTCCGCCGGCGAGCCGCCGGCCACCCGCGGATACCCGCCGTCGACGTTCGCGCTGCTGGCCCGGCTGCTGGAGCGCGCCGGCACCGACCGGCACGGCTCGGTCACCGGGATCTACACCGTGCTCGTGGACGGCGACGACCACAACGAGCCCATCGCCGACGCGGTCCGGTCCATCCTCGACGGGCACATCGTGCTCGATCGCGCACTCGCGCTGACCGGGCATCACCCGGCCATCGACGTCCTCGGCTCGGTGTCGCGGGTGGCCGGCAAGGTCGCCTCGGCCGATCAGCGCGCGCTGGTGACGACGATGCGCGCGGTGCTCGCGGCCCGACGCAGCGCGAACGATCTGATCGACATCGGCGCCTACCACTCCGGCGCGAATGCCCGGGTGGATGCCGCGATCGCGCATGAGCGCGAGATCTCGGACTTCCTCACCCAGGGCCTGGGCGAGACCAGCCCGGCGGAGGAATCGTGGCGGCGACTGGCCGCGCTGGTGTCGAGCTTCGGAGGTGTCGGATGAGCCGATCGTTCTCGCTGGCGGGACTGCTCCGGGTGCGCAGCGTGCAGGAGCGCGAGGCGGCGCAGCGGCTGTCCCGCGCGGCCGTCGAGGCGAATCAGACCGCAGCCCGCGACCGGCGGCTGCGCGCGGCGCTGGGGGGTGCCGACCCGGAGACCATGGACTCCGCGTCGCTGGCCGCCCTCGCGGCATCCCGCGCGTCGGCGCGTGCCATGCTCGCCGATGTGTCGGCGCTGTCTGCGCTGCAGCAGCAGGAGGTCCGGACCGCGCGCACTGCGCACGACGCCCGGCGCCGCGAGGTGCGGGGGCTGGAGAAGCTGGCGCAGGCCCACCTCCGGCAGGTGCGCGCGGACGAGCTGCGCGCGGAACAGGTCGAGCTCGACGAGATCGCCCTGCGGATGCGGGCGGAGGACGCATGAGCGGGCTGCGGGGTGTCGCGGCGGGTGTCTCCGGGGCCGGTGGCCGGTGGCCCTCGGCTCGGGCGAGGAAATCTGCCGAGGCGAGGAGCGAATCGGCCCATTCGGCCCTCTCTTCGGCAATTCCCCTCGGCTCGGACGAGGAGGTGGCCGCGTGAGCATCGCGAGTCTCATCGCCGGCCCGGCGGCGACCGGCCCGCGCACCGCGGCGTCTGCGCCCGCCACGGGCGACCCGGCCGCGGCCGCGGCGTTCGACGACGCCGTGCGCGGCGTCGTCGGATCCCCGCCGAACGACCGCCCCGGGCATGCCCGCGGCTCCGGTTCTCCGTCGACCCCCGGTGACGAGACCACCGACCCCGGTGACACGGGCGAGGCGGATGCTGCGACGGATGCGGTATCCGCGGTGCGGGGCGGCGCCGTATCCGGTTCCGTGCCCGGGGATCTCATGCCTGGCCTCGTGCCTGGGGATCCCACGGCGGGCCTCATCCTGGCGAGCCTGGTGGGCGGCAGCCTGGTCGGCGGCGCTCCCCTCGGCGGCAGCCTGGTCGGCGGCGCTCCCCTCGGCGGCAGCCTGGTCGGCGGCGCTCCCCTCGGCGGCAGCCCGGTCGGCGACGACGGACCCGACGCGACCGGCACACGCACCACATCCGGTACACCCACCGCAACCAGCACGGATGCCGCCATGGTCTCAGCCGCCGCCACACAAGGAACGACGCCTCCGCCCACGGGCGCGACAGCACAGACGTCGCCCCTGACACCGAGCTCACCCACGACACCGGGCGGGCAGTCCCCGGTATCCGCCGCCGCGCCCGCGCCTGTCACGACCGTGGATGCCGCCGCCTCGCCGGCGACCGGGCTTGCGCCGGCATTGGGGCCTCCGCCGGCGACCGGGCTTGCGCCGGCGACCGCGATGCCTGCGCCTGGCCGGTCGCCGGGCGACCTCCCACCGACCGGCCAGACCGCGGCATCCAGCGCGCACAGCCGGATCGCCACGTCGACCGATCCGACCCGGCCCGCATCCCCCACCTTCGCCGACTCGGCGAACGGCGCGGCTGCTCCGGTCGCCGCTCCGCCGCTGCCGGCCCCTGCCGCGACCGTCGCACCCGCCGCTGCGCCGACCGCCGCACCGGCCGCCGCACGGGCCGGGCTGGCGCCGCAGGTCTCGGCGCCGGTGCTCGCGCTCGCGCAGGCGCCGAACGGCGACCACCGCATCACGCTCACGGTCTCGCCCGACAACCTCGGGCCCGTCACCGTGCGCGCGCACGTCTCCGACGGCGTCGTGCGGATCGAGCTGCACGCGCCCACCGACATCGGACGCGACGCCCTGCGCGCCATCATCACCGATCTGCGCCGAGACCTGGCCGGCACCGCCCCGCAGGCCTCGATCAGCGTCTCCAACGGGGATGCCCCAGCCGGCGGCGGAGGCGGGCAGCTCGGAGGCGGGCAGGCCGGAGGCGGGCAGGCCGGAGGCGGCTCATCGGGTCCGACCGGCGGCGCGCCCGGACAGGGACGGCCCGGTGCCGCCGACCCGGACCGCCGACCCGACGACGCCCCGACAGCCCGGCCGGCGCGCCCCTCGGCCGACAGCCTGACCTCGACCGGGATCGACATCTTCGCCTGACGCGGAAGGACATCATGACCACCATCGACCCTGTGGCCCCCACCGGCCTCTACACCGGCAGCACCGGACCCACCACCGAGCGCAAGCAGACGCTGGATTCCGAGGTGTTCCTGAAGCTGCTGGTCACCCAGCTGGCGAACCAGGACCCGAGCTCGCCGATGAACACGAACGAGATGATCGGGCAGACCACCCAGCTCGCGTCCATGGAGCAGCTCACGGCGCTGGCCACCACCTCGTCCGAGGGCTTCGCGCTCAGCATGCGCCAGACCGCCGCCGCCCTGATCGGGCAGCAGGCGCAGTACCTCGACGCCGACGGCGTCGAGCAGACCGGCAAGGTCAGCGCCATCTCGTTCGCCGGCGCCGTCCCGCAGCTCACGATCGGAGACGCCAGCATCCCGCTGGATGCCGTCTCCGGCCTGTCCCTCACCTCCTGACCCCCAAGAAAGGCACCACCATGCTCCGTTCGCTCTACTCCGGCATCTCGGGCCTGCGTTCCCACCAGACCATGCTCGATGTCACCGGCAACAACATCGCCAACGTCAACACGACCGGCTTCAAGGCGTCATCCGTGCAGTTCCAGGATTCGCTGTCACAGCTGGTGAAGAACTCCACGCTGCCCCAGTCCGGATCCGGCGGCTCCAACCCCGCCCAGGTCGGACTCGGCGTGCAGGTGGCCGGCATCAGCACCAACTTCGCCCAGGGCGCGTCGCAGTCCACCGGCGTGCCGACCGACCTGATGATCGCCGGCGACGGCTTCTTCGTCGTGCGCTCGGGGGCCGAGACCCGCTACACCCGCAATGGCGGGTTCACGTTCGACGCGAACGCCCGGCTCGTCAGCGCCGACGGCGCGCTCGTCCAGGGCTGGACCGCCCAGAACGGCGTCATCCGGCCGGGACAGGGAGTCGGAGACATCCGCCTGCCCGTCGATGCGACCCTGCCGGCCACTCCGACGACCGGCGCGACGGTCACCGGCAACCTCCCGGCCGAGACCGCGGTCGGCGACCAGCTGGTCCGCGACGTCCGCGTCTACGACGCCGAGGGCGGCAGCACGATGCTCGCGCTGACGTTCACCCGCACCGCCGGTGGATGGGATGTCGCGGACGGCGCCGGCGGGACCGCCTCGCTGGCCTTCACCGACGGGAAGCTGACCGGCGGCGGCACGCTGGTCTCGGGGGGCGTCACGGTCGACCTGACGACGGTCACCGGCTTCGCCGATGTGAACACCGTCGCCTTCGACACGCAGAACGGCGAACCCGCCGGCACCCTGCTGTCGTACGCGCTGTCGGATGACGGGAGCCTCATCGGCACGTTCAGCAACGGCGAGACGCAGGTGCTCGCCCGCGTCGCGCTGGCGACCTTCACGAACCCGGGCGGACTGGAGAAGACGGGCTCGTCGCAGTACGTGCCCAGCGTCAACTCCGGCCAGCCGACGCTCGGCACCGCCGGCGCCGACGGCATGGGCAAGATCGTCAGCGGCGCCCTGGAGATGTCCAACGTCGACCTGTCGCAGGAGTTCACCAACCTCATCGTCGCGCAGCGCGGGTTCCAGGCGAACGCGCGCATCATCACCACCAGCGACGAGGTGCTCCAGGAGCTGACGAACCTGAAGCGCTGACGCATCCGGATGCGCCGTCGATGGCAGACGCTCGCATCGGTTCCTCCACAGGCGACGTGCCGGGAGAGTTATCCACAGAAAACACCCATGACCGGCCATTCCCGTCTCCGTCGATGTCGGAGGTGGCCGGCATGATGGGAGGATGAACACGTCACCGGCAGACCTGATCGAGGCGCTCACGCACCTCGACGACCTGCTGGACGGCGACGTGCGAAACGCCCTCGATGAGGACGTCGGGCGGGTGATGACCGACGACGAACTCGTTGCGTTCACGAGGGTCACCGAGTCACTCGGGCGACGCGTGGACGCACTGCGGGTCACCGCGGCCGGCGAGCTCGATGACCGGTCCCGCACCGAACTCGGCGAGGAACGGCTCTCCGCCCGGGCCGGGTGCATGAATGCCGCTGATCTGCTGACCCGGCTCACGGGGATCGGTGGGACCAGCGCGCGCGTCCGGATCCAGCACGCGCACGCGATCGCGACTCGCACGACACTGACCGGTGAACCTCTTCCTGCCCGGTTCCCGGCGGTGCGCGACGCACTGAGCGACGGGGCGATAGCGGTCGACAGTGTGACCGCGATCGTCACCGCCCTCGCTCCCCTCGCCGACCGGTGCGACCCGACCCATCTGGCCGCCGCCGAGCACGAACTGGTCGCCGCAGCGATCGGCGCCGCCCCTGACGGCGCCCCGGCGTGCTCGGCGGATGACACCCGCATCCAGGCGAAGGTGTGGGCCCTCGTGCTCGACCCCGACGGCACCCTCCCCGACGACGAACGCGCGCTGCGCCGACGCGGGTTCCGGCTCGGCCGGGAACGCGACGGGATCGTCCCGGTCACCGGGAATCTGCTGCCCGACGTCGCCGCCCAGTTCCAACGCCTCGCCGACGCACAGCTGAATCCGCGCGTCGAAGACCGCACGGACGACCCCGGCGTCCGGTTCCGCCCGGCACCCGACAGCGCCGACGCCGGGGCCGACGGAGACGAGCCGCGGGACACCCGCACCCACGAGCAGAAACTGCACGACGTGCTGGCCACCATCCTCGGAGTCGCCGCCCGCTCCGCCGAAAGCCCGACCCTCGGCGGACTGCCACCCACCCTGCTGGTGACCATTGCCGCCGACGAACTCGACCGTGACGACGGGGTCGCATTCATCGACGGAACCGACAGCACCGTCCCCGCCCTCGTCGCCCGCCACGTCGCCTGCTGCGGCGGCATCCAACGCCTCATCTTCAACACCGACGGCCGGATATCGAACTCGGTACCCCCCAGCGCGGCTTCACCGGCCAGCAGCGCCGGGCCATCACCGCCCGCGACGGAGCCTGCATCATCCCCGGCGGTCAGGTCCCGGCAGCCTGGTGCGAAGTGCACCACGTCGAAGAACACGCACGCGGCGGACCCACCCACGTCGACAGCGGCGTTCCGCTCTGCTGGTACCACCACCGCACCATCGACACCAGCGGCTGGGAGATCCGGATGAGCGACGGCGTTCCCCACGTCCGCGCCCCCGCGGCCATCGATCCCACCCGGCAATGGCGCCCCACGCCCGGATCACTCCACCGCGCCCGCGACGCGCTACGGCGACAGCTGCTGGGATGAGGCGGTTGCCGATCTGGCGGACGGCCTGGCTGGCGCGCCACGCATCCGCGTCTTCACCGTGGCAGCCTCACCGGGCCGGAGTTCGACAGCGAGAAGCAGATCGACAGCGAGAAGCACTGAGCGCCCCACACGCCTAACCAACCGCACCCGAGTGCCGAAAGTCCTGTGTGACGGTCCAGGAAGGACCGCCCGCTGCCACCCCGTACAGGGCGGCGCACACTCTCCAGGATGGAAGACCGATGATCGTCGTCACGCGCTTGAACCGCACTCGGTTCGCGGTGAACCCCGACCTGGTCGAGCGGATCCAGGCCGCACCGGACACCACCATCACCCTCGTCGACGGGGCCACGTTCGTGGTGACCGAGACGATGGACGAGGTGATCGAGCAGATCACCCGCTTCCGCGCCCGGGTGCTCGCCACCGCCGCCGCATGGCCGCAGGACACCGCCCCGCAGGACACCGCCCCGCAGCACACGGCCGCGCAGGACACCGCCCCGCAGGACACCGCCCCGCAGGACACCGCCCCGCAGCACGCCGAACACCACCCGGCCGGCTCCGAGGGGGTGCGCTGATGGATCCCGCATTCATCATCGGGCTGGTCCTCGCCTTCGGCGGGCTTCTGGCCATGATCGGGCTGGAGGGCGGCTCGGTCTCGGCGCTGCTGCTGCCCGCCCCCATGGTGCTGGTGTTCGGCGCGACGATCGCCGTCGGCATCGCCAGCGGCACCCTGCGCGACGCGGTGTTCGCGGTCAAGTCGCTGCCCCGTGCGTTCCGCGGCGACAAGCGCACCGCCCACAGCATGATCGCGACCGTCGTCGCGTACGCCGAGAAGGCGCGCGCCGAGGGCCTGCTCGCCCTCGAGCAGGCCGTCCCGGACGAGGACGACCCGTTCGTCCGGCAGGCGCTGCAGGGCATCGCCGACGGCACGGATGCCGAGGAGCTGCGCATCGTGTGGGAGGACGAGATCGCGTCCACCGCGGCGCGCAACCGCGCGGCATCCAAGTTCTATTCGACCCTGGGCGGGTTCGCCCCCACCGTCGGCATCATCGGCACGGTCGTCTCGCTCACGCACGTCCTGGAGAACCTCGACAGCCCCGACACGCTCGGGCCGATGATCGCCGCCGCGTTCGTGGCGACCCTGTGGGGCCTGCTCTCGGCGAACTTCATCTGGCTGCCGATCGGCGGTCGGCTGCAGCGGCTGGGCGAGCTCGAGCTGGAGCGGATGACGCTGCTGATGGAGGGGATGCTGGCGGTGCAGGCCGGTTCGCCGCCGAAGCTGGTGAGCGAGCGGCTGCGCGCAATGGTCTCGCAGCGCCCGACCGAGAAGGCCGAGAAGAAGCCCGCGCCCGAGCGGCGCGCGGCCGGCGAGCCGACCGCGAGTCCGGTGACGTCCCCATGAGCACGCGGCGCCGGCGCCGGGCGGCGCCGGAGGAGCACCACGGCCCGGACGAGCGCTGGATGGCGTCGTACCTCGACATGGTCACGGTGCTGATGTGCATGTTCATCGTGCTGTTCGCGATGTCCACCGTCGACGCGGAGAAGTTCGTCGCACTGAGCAACTCGCTCGCGACCGGCTTCGGCCAGGAGGCGTCGAAGACGGTGGATGCCGCAGAGGGCGTGGTCGTGCCGGCAGAGCTGCTGGATGAGGACGCCGTCGGCTTTGCCGACATCGCGATCGCCGAGGCGCGCGCCGAGTTCGATGAGCTCTCGGCCCTGCGCGACCGGCTGCGCGAGGCGCTGAAGAAGGAGGGGCTGGAGCGCACCGCCACCCTGACGATCGACGAACGCGGGCTGACGATCGGCCTGGTCAGCGCCGACACCTATTTCGCCACCAACAGCACCAGGCTCTCGCCGAAGGCCATCCACGTGCTCGATGCGCTGGGCGGTGTGCTGGTGGATGTCACGCATCAGATCTCGGTCGAAGGTCACGCCGATCGGCGCACCGCCGCCGCCCCGTTCCCCACGAACTGGGAGCTGTCGGCGGGACGATCCACCCAGGTGCTGCGGTATCTGGTCGAGGACCGCGGCCTGGATCCCGGGCGCGTCAAGTCGGTGGGCTTCGGCGACGCGCACCCGGTCGCCACCGGATCCAGCGCCGCCGCCCTGGCCCAGAACCGCCGGGTGGACATCGTCGTGCTCTCCGATGCCCAGGAGGAGGTGCGCCGGCTGCTGCCGCAGTTGCAAGCAGCGCAGAAGCCGCTCTGATCCCACTCCCGCGCCGCCTTACGCACGCCGGTCGCCGCCCGATAGTCGAGGGCGTGGTGATCGAGACGAGTGCGCCCCTCGACGTCCCTGCAGAGGCCGGGGCGTCCATCGAGGTCGAGGTCTACGACTTCGGTCGTCCGGCGACCCTGTCGCGCGAGCACGCGCGCCTGCTCGAGCTCGCGTTCGAGACGTTCTCGCGCCAGTGGGCGTCCCAGCTGTCGGCGAAGATCGGCGTGCGCACGCACGTGTCGGTCGAGCTGGTGACCATGCAGACCTACGACGAGTACGCCGACTCGCTGCCCGCCACCACCACCATGGTGGTGTGCGCCCTGCCTGAATCGGACGAGCGCGTCATCCTGCAGTTCCCGCTGTCGGCGGCCATCTCGTGGATCGTGCAGATGGTGGGCGGCAAGCCGGTCGCCCAGCCCGAGGAGCGGCCGTTCAGCCCGATCGAGCAGGCCCTCGTGCGCGCGCTGATGACGGATGCCGCCGACAATCTCACGAATTCACTCGGCGGGCTGCTGCCCGCCCTCTCGATCGCCGGCATCCAGTACAGCTCGCAGTTCGCCCAGGTGGCGGCGGCCAGTGACCTGGTCATCGTCGTGCGCTTCTCGATGCGCCTGGGCGACCGCACCATCCCGGCCAGCGTCATGCTTCCGGCATCCGTCGTCCTGGAGAGCCTGACCTCGCAGAACCCGGACCGGACCGATGCGGCCGCACCCGGGCTGCTGCGCCGGCAGGTCGAGGCCACGCCGGTCGAGGTCGCGCTGCGGCTCGCCCCGCGCACGGTGCTGCCGCAGGAGGTCCTCGGCCTGATGGTCGGCGACGTCATCTCGTTCCCCCACGCGGCCGACCGGCCGCTCGACCTGGTCACCGACGACCATCTGATGGCCACCGCGGCCGCCGGCACCAGCGGCGCCCGGCTGGCCTGCGTCATCACCGCGACCGCGCCCGATCCCGCCGAGGAGTCCCCGTGACCAGCACCACCGCCCACGAAGCCGCCGTCGCCGCCGCGTTCGCGGCCACCCTGCCGACGGCCGTCCCGGTCACCGCACGCGCCGCCCAGGCGTCCGGCGACACCGGCGAGGCCGTCGTCGTCAGCTACATCGGCGAGACGAGCGCGCAGCTGGCCGTGCAGATCCTCGACCAGGAGTCCCTGATCGACGGCCTGCTCGAGGCCCCCCTGCCCGACCGGCTGCACGGGGCGATGGCCGCCGCGGTCGCCGCCCTCGGCCCCGGGACCCTGGGCGAGGCCAGCGTCGAGGACGCCTCCCGCATCTTCGCGCACCCGCTCGCCCAGGTCTTCGACCTGCAGGACGAGAGCGGTCGCGCGATCGGGCGGCTCGCGGTGCGGATCACCCACACCGCCGACACCGCCGGCCACGCCTCGACGCCTTCTCGGCGGCTGCACCGCATCGCCGGCGTCGAGATGGAGCTGACCGTGGAGATCGGCCGCACCCGCATGGCCGTGCGTGACGTGCTCGACCTGGAGCCCGGCCGCATCGTCGAGCTGGATCGCTCGGCCGGCGCGCCCGCCGACGTCAAGCTCAACGGCCGGATCATCGCCCACGGCGAGATCGTCGTGGTCGATCAGGACTACGCGGTGCGGATCACCCGCATCCTCGAGAACGCCGAGGTCTGAGCTGGAAGACCTGCTGCTGGCGCTGCGCGTCGCCGTATCGCTGGCGGCGGTGCTCGGCGCGCTCTGGTACCTGCAGCGCCGGCTCTCGCGTCGCACGGCAGGTGCCGGAACGCGCCGCCGCGCCGAGCAGAAGGTCACCGTGCTCGGCCGCCAGGCGCTGGGGTCGAAGGCCCAGCTGGTCATCGTCCAGACCGAGGACGCCCGCTACGTGCTCGGGGTCACCGAGCACGGTGTCAGCGTCGTGGATCGGCTGCCGGCGACCCCGCTCGCCGCGGACGAGCCGGCATCGATCGAGCTGCGCCGCAGCGCGCCCACCCGCGCGCAGGGCCCCGCCGCGATCGCGTCGTTCGACAGCATCCTCACCGCCGCCTCGACCACGGATGCCGCGACCTCCCTCCCGCTGCGCGCCGATCGCCGCGCGGCTGCGCCGTCCGCGTCCGTCCTCCTCTCCGCTGAACGCGCCGCGGCCGGGCGTCCGCCCCTCAGCCCGTTCGCGTCGCTGACGACGCTGGGCGGCCTGTGGCCGCGCGGCATCGGTGCCGGCCGCAGCGTCGGCCGCCCGGCATCCCGCGGGCGGCGCACCCTGCGCTGGACGCTGCTGATCGCCGGCGTGATCGTGGTCGGCGGCATCCTCGCGATGACCATCGGCACCCCCGCGCACGCCGCGGTCGTCGACCCGACGCCGCCCACCCCGCCGCCCAGCGGCATCACGATCGACATCAACGGCGACGACGGCTCGCCCTCCGCCTCGATCCTGGCCCTGCTCGGGATCACGCTGCTGTCGGTCGCCCCGGCCCTGCTGCTGATGATGTCGTCGTTCACGAAGATCTTCGTGGTGCTGGCGATGACCCGCAACGCCCTGTCGCTGCCGACCATCCCGCCCAACCAGGTGCTCGCCGGGCTCGCCCTGTTCCTGTCGCTGTTCATCATGTGGCCGGTGCTCACCGACATCAATCAGGTCGCCGTGCAGCCGTATGTGGACGGCACCCTCACGTTCGCGCAGGCGATCGACGTCGGCCAGGGACCGCTGCGGGACTGGATGCTGTCGTACACGCGTGGGGAGGACCTCGCGCTCATGTCACGGGCGGCGGGGGTGGCCAACCCGGCCGATCCGCAGAGCGTCCCGCTGCACACGCTCATCCCCGCGTTCATGATCTCCGAGCTGCGCGCCGCGTTCGTGATCGGGTTCGTGATCTTCGTGCCGTTCCTGGTCATCGACCTGGTCGTGGCCGCGGCGCTGATGTCGATGGGCATGATGATGCTGCCGCCGGTGATGATCTCGCTGCCGTTCAAGATCCTGCTGTTCATCCTCGTGGACGGCTGGGGTCTGATCGTGCGGTCGCTGCTGGAGAGCTACGGAGGCGGCGGATGAGCCCCGAAGCCGCCCTCGACATCGGCGCGCAGGCGCTCGTCATCGCGGCGAAGCTGGCCGCTCCCATCCTCGTGACCGCACTCGTGGTGGGCTTCGCGATCTCGCTGCTGCAGTCCATCACGCAGGTGCAGGAGGTCACGCTCTCGTTCGTGCCGAAGGCGATCGCCGTCGGCATCGCTCTGCTGGTGGCGGGCAACTGGATGATCACCGAGATGATCTCGTTCACGAACGAGATGTTCACCCGCATCCCCACCCTGCTGTCGGGGGGATGACGTGCACATCCCCGTCGACTTCGCCTGGCTCGAGGTGACGATGCTGGCCGCCGTGCGCATCACCGCGTTCCTGTTCATCGCCCCGCCGTTCTCGTACGGCGCGATCCCGGCGCGCATCAAGGGCATGCTCGCGGTCGGGCTCGCCCTCGCCGTGAGCGGCACGGTCGCACCCGGGTACCAGAACCTCGACACCGGGCCGTTCCTCGGGGCCCTGGTGCTGCAGCTGATCATCGGGGCGCTGCTCGGCTTCCTGGTGCTGCTCTGCTTCTCGGCGGTCCAGGCGGCCGGCGGGCTGATCGACGTGTTCGGCGGCTTCCAGGTGGCCCAGATGTTCGACCCGCAGGCGCAGGTGAACGGCGCCCAGTTCGCCCGGCTGTTCCAGATGACGGCGCTGGTCCTGCTGTTCACCTCGGGCGGCTACCAGCTGATCATCGCCGGGCTGACCCGCAGCTTCACCGCCGTGCCGGTCGACGGCCCGTTCGCGGTCGCGGCATCCGCCCGCCTGCTCGTGGACGGTCTGTCGCAGATGCTGCTGGCGGCCATCCAGATCGCCGGCCCGCTCATCCTCGTGCTGTTCCTGGCCGACGTCGCGCTGGGCCTCGTCACCCGCGGGGCTCCCGCGCTGAACGCGTTCGCGCTCGGCATGCCGGTGAAGGTGCTGCTGACCCTGGTGCTCGCCGGTGCGGTCTACCTCGCCCTCCCGCACATCGTCGAGTCGCTCGGCTCGGACGCGCTGCGCATGATGCGGGGGGCGGGACGATGAGCGGCACCGACAGCGGCGAGCGCAGCGAGAAGGCCACCGACCGTCGCCTGCGCGAGGCGCGGCAGAAGGGCAAGCTGTCGCGCAGCCAGGACCTGACCGCCTGGCTGGGCATCGGGGCGGCGGCCCTGTGCATGCCCGCCGCCATCGCGGCCGGGGCCTCCGCCGGCACCGAGCAGATGATCGTGCTGAGCGCGGTCATGCGCGACCCCACGCCGGCCGCCGCGATCAGCGCTCTCGGCCGCGGACTCGGCTCGGTGCTGGCCACGCTGGGGCCGCTGCTGGCCACCGTGAGCATCGTCACCCTGGTTGGCTCGGTCGCGCAGGGCGGCGTGCACCTGCGGCTGCCGACCGGACGGTTCCAGCAGTTCGACCTGGTGAGCGGGATGAAGCGGCTGCTGGGCGCACAGGCACTGTGGGAGGGCGCGAAGGCGCTGCTGAAGACCGCCGCCATCGCGATCGCGGTGTGGGCGGTGATCGCCGGGCTGATGCCGGTGCTGGCCGCCAGCGGCGCCCACTCCGTCGCGCTCCTGCTCGACACGGCCGCCGACGGCACGGCGGCGCTCCTGCAGGCCACGGTCGGCGTCGGCCTGGCGCTTGCGGCGCTCGACGTGTTCGTCGTGATGCGCCGCAACATGAAGCACACGCGCATGACCAAGCGCGAGGTCAAGGACGACAGCAAGAACACCGAGGGCGACCCGCTCGTGCGCCAGCAGCGCCGTTCGCGCCAGCTCGCGATGAGCCGCAACCGGATGATCAGCGCCGTCGCCGACGCGGATGTCGTCGTGGTCAACCCCACGCACATCGCTGTGGCGCTGCGCTACGAGCCGGGCAAGTCCGCCCCGCGGGTCGTCGCGAAGGGCAGCGGGGTGATGGCCGAGCGCATCCGCGACAAGGCGACGGATGCCGCGATCCCGCTGATCCGCGACATCCCGCTCGCCCGCGCCCTGCACGCCGCGTGCGAGCTCGGCCAGGAGATCCCGGAAGACCTGTACACCGCCGTGGCGCATGTGCTCGTGTTCGTCGACGCCCTGCGTCGGCGGGGAGCTGCCCGCGGCATCCACTCCCTTCCCAAGAGGAGGACCGCATGAAAGACCTGCTGCGCAAGCTCGCCGTGCCGATCGGCGTGGTCGGCATCCTGATGCTGCTGGTGGTGCCCATCGTCCCGCTGCTGCTGGACACGCTGATCATCCTGAACATCATGTTCGCGCTGGTCGTCCTGCTGACGACGATGTTCGTCAAGAAGCCGCTCGACTTCTCGGTGTTCCCGTCGCTGCTTCTGGTGGCGACGCTGTTCCGCCTCGGCCTGAACGTGGCCTCGACCCGGCTGGTGCTCGGCGAGGCGTACGCCGGGCAGGTGATCGAGGCGTTCGGGCAGATCGCGGTGGGCGGATCGCTGATCATCGGCGCCGTCGTGTTCCTCATCCTCGTGGTGATCCAGTTCGTGGTGGTCACCAAGGGCTCGGAGCGCGTGGCCGAGGTCGGCGCGCGCTTCACCCTGGATGCCATGCCCGGCAAGCAGATGGCCATCGACGCCGACCTGAACGCGGGGCTCATCACCGACGTGCAGGCACGGGAGCGGCGGGCCGAGGTCGCCGCCGAGGCCGACTTCTACGGCGCGATGGACGGCGCCTCGAAGTTCGTCAAGGGCGACGCGATCGCCGGGCTCGTGATCATCATCATCAACATCGTCGGCGGCATCGCGATCGGCATGGTCCAGCGCGGGCTGTCGATCGACGAGGCGGTCAGCACCTACACGCTGCTCACGATCGGCGACGGCCTGGTCACCCAGATCCCCGCCCTGCTGATGGCCGTGTCCACCGGCATGATCGTGACCCGCTCGGGCGCCGACACCGAGATCGGGCAGGCGGCATCCGCCCAGCTCGGGCAGTCGCGGCACGCCCTCGCGATCGCCGGGGGCGCCGCCATCGCGCTCGCGCTCATCCCGGGGATGCCGATGCTGCCGTTCGCCACGATCGGCGCCCTGCTGCTGCTGGCCTCGCAGCGGGTCAAGGCCGGCCAGGCCCGCCGGGCCGCCGCCGCCGAGCCGGCGGCCGTCGCGCCGGCCGCCGAGGGGACGGACGAGCTGCTGGACCGGATGCGGGTGCACCCGCTCGAGATCCTGCTGGCGCCCGACATCGTCGACCTCGTGGTGGGCGGCCCGGACGATCTGCTGGCGCGGGTGAAGGCGCTGCGCCGCCGGATCGCGCTCGAGCTGGGCCTGGTCGTGCCGCCCGTGCGCACCCGGGACAGCGTCGAGCTCGGCCCCTCCAGCTACGTCATCCGCGTCGCGGGGGTCGAGACCGGCCGCGGCACCGCACCGGCCGGATCGGTGCTCGCGCTCGGCCAGGGGCTGGACACGCTGCCCGGCTCGGCCGTGCACGATCCGGTGTTCGGGCTGCCGGGCAAGTGGATCCCGGCGCAGATGCGGCACAGCGCCGAGGTCGCCGGGGCCACCGTGATCGACCGCGCCAGCGTCATCGTCACGCACCTGTCCAGCGTCATCCAGTCCGCCGCGGACCGCCTTCTCAGTCGCGAGGACGTGCGACAGATGACGGATGCCCTCAAGCAGGTCTCCCCCGCCGCCGTCGAGGAGCTCACCCCGTCGCTGCTCTCGCTCGCCGAGATCCAGCGGGTGCTGCAGGGGCTGCTCGCCGAGCGCCTCCCGATCAACGACCTGGCCCGCATCTACGAGGCGCTCGCCCTGCGCGCTCGGGTCTCGACCGAGCCGGAGGGGCTGACCGAGTCCGCTCGCGCGGCGCTCGGGCCGGCGGTCGGGGCGCGCTTCGCCGAGGCCGGCACGCTCCGGGTGATCATGTTCGCGCCGCTGCTGGAGCAGGCACTGCTCGAGGGCATGCGCACGGCCGAGGACGGCTCGCACATCGTGCTGGAGCCGGATCGGATGGAGGCGGTCATCGCCTCGGTGAAGCAGACGGCCGCCGCGGCCGGTGACGGCGGCGAGACGGTCCTGGTGTGCGCGCCGAGCCTGCGGGTCGCGGTGCGGCGGCTGGTGTCCGCGCAGACCGACGGGCTGCCGGTGCTCTCGTACACCGAGGCCAGCAGCGCGGGAGTGGCGATCGAGACGGTCGGCGTCGTGCGCGAGCAGGTGCCCGGCGCCGCATCCGCGAAGGCGGTGGCGTCCCAGTAGGGTGGGAGGATGCTGGTGTTGACGAGGCGGATCGGCGAGAGCGTGCTGATCGGCGACGACGTCACGATCACCGTGCTCGAGGTCAAGGGCGACAGCATCCGCATCGGCATCGACGCTCCGCGCTCCACGCGCATCCAGCGTGCCGAGATTGTCGCGGCGGTCGGCGAGGAGAACGTCTCGGCCGCAGCCGACGCCGGCGCCGACGCCCAGAGCGCCATCGTCGCCGCGCTGTCCCGGCGCCGTCCCTCCGACCGGTAGCAGCCCGCGGCGGCAGCGGCCGCACGACCCGGCGCCCGGTGGGCTCAGGCCTCGTCGACGACCCGGTCGAACAGCTCCTCGCGGGGCACGTCCGGGTCGGGCCCGCTGCGCACGCCGGTGTCGAGCGCGTCGATGCGCGCAAGCTCGGCGGGTGAGAGCTCGAAGTCGAAGACGTCGAAGTTCTCGGCGATCCGCTCGGCGTGCACCGACTTCGGGATCGCCGAGCGCCCCTCCTGCAGGTGCCAGCGCAGCATGATCTGCGCGGGCGACCTGCCGTGGGCGGCGGCGAGGTCGGCCAGCGTGGGGTCCTCCATGACGCTGCGGCGCTCGTCGCCCCACGGTCCGGGGTAGAACGTGATGCCGCCGATCGGCGACCAGGCCTGCGTGACGATGCCGTGCGCGGCATCCATCGCCCGCACGTCCGGCTGCGAGAAATACGGGTGCAGCTCGACCTGGTTGATCGCCGGCACCACATCGGTCGCCGCCAGCAGCCGGGCGAGGTGATCGGGCATGAAGTTGCTGACCCCGATCGCCCGGACCCGGCCGTCGGCGAACAGGGTCTCGAGCGCCTTGTAGGCGCCGATGACCGCGTCGGACCGGCTCGGCGCGGGCTGGTGCAGGATCAGCAGATCGAGGGTGTCGACACCCAGCTTTCCGGTCGCCTTGTCGAACGCGTGCAGGGTCTTCTCGTACCCGTAGTCCGACACCCACACCTTCGTCTCGATGAAGATGTGGTCGCGGGCGATGCCGGAACGGCGGATGCCCTCGCCCACCTGGCGCTCGTTGGCATAGGCCGCCGCGGTGTCGATGTGCCGATAGCCGACCCGCAGCGCGGTGTCGACGGCGGCCGCGGTCTCTTCCGGCGGACTCTGGAACACGCCGAGCCCCAGGGCGGGCATGATGACGCCATTGTTGAGGGTGATCTCGAACATGGATGCTTCTTCCTCTGCGATGACCGGGCCGACGGCGGCGGTCAGATCTTGATCGGGAACGTGAGCATCACCACGATGAGCACGATCGCGATCACGACCGCCAGGCCCAGGAGGGTCCGGCGGACCCAGGGCGCGAACTCCCGCTGCGACATCGCGGTCAGGAACAGGACCAGGGCGAACATCACGGTCAGGAGCGAGAAGTTGTCGCCGCGCTGGTTGTCCACCAGCGCCTGGGCGAACTTCGCGTCCGCCCGGGCGCCGAGCTCGGCGGCCTGCTTCGTGCCCGGGGGCACGTATTCGTCCATCGCGAGCGGGCCCTGCTCCTTTCGGCCGTCGGCCATCCAGGCGTCGAACGCCACCCGGAACTCGGGGCTGAACCGCTGCTCGACGTATGCGGCGAGGCCCTTGTCGCCCTGGGCGTCGGCGAGCGCCCACTGCACGTACACGGTCAGGTCGAACTGGCGCGCGTCGCGCGCGGCACCGTCCGCCGAGGACTGCTGGATCCGCGCGCTGGAGGCCTGACTGAACGCGATCGACATCTCGCCGCCCCATTTGGACGCCTCGAATCCGCACCAGGCGGTGAGCACCGCCGTGATCGACAGCGTGAACACCGTGACGATGTCGAACAGGTGTCGTCGCCGTGCCGAGACGGCGTTCTCGTGCTCACTCATCCCCGTGCGCCATACTCACCGTCGTGCCCCATCGAATCCACTTCCTCGCGATCCGGCCGCTGATCCGATCCTGCCCTGAGCAGGCCGACGCGGGCCGGAATGTTCGCCCATTGCGGGTGACGACTCCGCGGTCTAGCACGACCCGGGTCCTGCTGGCGCACAGGAATCACCCGTGATGGGGGATGACAGAAGCGCATCCGGTGCGCCAAGCTGGGCGCGTGGGCCGTGCGGTCCACTTCCTAAGAGGGGTGACAAATGACTTTCTGGTCGAGTTTCTGGGACATCATCTGGTGGTTCTTCTGGGCCTTCGTGTTCATCTCCTACCTGTTCGCGCTGTTCGCGATCATCGGCGATCTGTTCCGCGACCGCAAGCTGAACGGCTGGTGGAAGGCGCTGTGGATCATCTTCCTGATCTTCGTGCCGTTCTTGACGGCACTGGTCTACCTGATCGCCCGCGGCAACGGCATGGCCGAGCGCAGCGCCGGGCAGGCCAAGGCGGCGCAGGCCGCGGCCGACGACTACATCAAGTCCGTCGCCGGCGCGAGCCCGAGTGACGAGATCGCCAAGGCGAAGGCGCTGCTCGACTCGGGCACCATCACCGCCGACGAGTACGCCAAGATCAAGGCACGCGCGCTCGCGGGCTGACGGTCCGACACGGCCGGGCTCCGGCATCCGTCTGACGGATGCCGGAGCCCGGTGCGTGTCCCGGGGCAGCGGCCGGCGCTCACCGGTCCAGCACAGGAACCACCGGTAGGATGCTGTTCTCGGCGATCTCCGCCGGATCAGGGAAGACTTCTCGTTGAACGTCGGGCTCGTCCGCCCGGCCGCGATTGCGTCGCCTCCTCTGAACTATTCAGAGGACCGCCATGTTCCCGTCTCCCTCCGTCCCCGAACTCATCCCGGCTTCCCTGCCCCGCGGGTCGACGGCCGTCGTCTACTGCGAAGGCCAGTTCGGCGAGCAGGACGGAAAGACCGCCAACGGGCTCGTGCGCCACTCCGAGCGCTACGAGATCCTGAGCGTGATCGACAGCACCCGCGCCGGCGACGACACCGGATTCGTGCTCGACGGCGTGCGCAACGGCATCCCGCTGCTGGCGAGCCTGACCGACGCCATCGCCCACGCCGGCGGTGTGCCGGACTACCTCATCTGCGGGATCGCCCCGTCCGACGGGCTCCTCACGGCCGATCAGCGCATCGTCCTGCTCGACGGGATCACCCGTGGGATGCACATCATCAACGGCCTGCACGAGTTCCTGGCGGACGACATCGAGTTCGCCGCCGCCGCCCTGCGTGCGGATGTGACCATCACCGATGTCCGCCGCCCGAAGCCGAAGAAGGACCTCCACCAGTTCTCCGGCCGGATCTTCGACATCCCCTGTCCGCGGATCGCGATCCTCGGCACCGACGGGGCCATCGGCAAGCGCACCACCGCGACCCTGCTCGTGGAGGCGCTCAACGACCGAGGCGTCAAGGCCGTCCTGGTGGGCACCGGACAGACCTCCCTCATCCAGGGCGGCAAGTACGGCGTCGCCCTGGACGCCCTCGTCCCGCAGTTCTGCGCCGGCGAGGTCGAGAACCAGGTCGTCGCCGCATATGAGACCGAGCGCCCCGACGTCATCGTGGTCGAGGGGCAGGGCGCGCTCAGCCACCCCGCCTACCTCACCTCGGCGTACATCCTCCGCGGAAGCAGACCGACCGGCGTCATCGTCCAGCACGCCCCGAAGCGCAAGACGCTCGGAGACTTCCCGATGATCGCCATGCCCACCGTGGCCAGCGAGATCGCCCTGATCGAGGCGTTCGCCGACACCCAGGTGATCGGCGTGACGATCAACCACGAGAACATGAGCGACGCCGAGATCGGCGCCTCCATCGACGAGTACGAGCTCGACCTCAACCTGCCGGCGACCGACGCGCTGACCCGGCCGCTGGATCGCCTGGCCGAGATGGTCCTGGACGCCTTCCCGGGCATCGAGGCGGCCCGCTCCGCCCGTGGCACCGCCGTCGACGGATCCGGCACTCCTCTCGCCGGGTCAGCGAGTCCGGTGGCGCCGCGCTGATCCGACGGGGCTCCGGGCCGGCGCGACCGGCTCGACGAACTCGGTGGCCGTCCGCTCCCCGAGCTTGACGACGATCACGCCGACGAGCACGAGCACCGCGCCGACCGCCTGCAGCGGGTCGGGCAGCTGGCCGAGCATCAGCCAGCCGAACAGCAGCGCGGCCATCACCTCGGCCAGCGCGACGAACGAGGCCAGGCGCGAGCCCAGCATCCGGGTCGACGTGATGCCCAGCACGTACGCGAGCGCGGTCGCGAGCAGTCCGATGGCCAGCACCGGCACGAACCACGGCACGGTGCCGAACCGGTAGGCGACGTCGTGCGTCGTCCATCTCATGGGCAGCACGCCGACGGCGCCGGCCAGGGTCAGGGCGACCGCGCCGACCAGCAGTCCCAGCCCGGCGAGCGAGATCGGCGGCAGCCCGGTGTCGCCGCGTCCGGACAGCACGAAGTACGCGGCCGCGCCGATCATCGCCCCGAGCGCCCACAGGATGCCGGGCAGGCTCACGCGGGCGCCGGTGAGGATGTCGAGCATGAGCACGAGGCCGGCCAGCGCGATGACCGCGCCGAGGATGCTGCGCCCGCTCGGCCGCTCGCCGCGGCGTGCCCACAGCCACAGCACCACCGCGACCGGGGCGGTGTATTCGATCAGCAGCGCGATGCCGACATCCATCACGGCCACCGCCTGGAAGTAGAACAGCTGGGTCGCGGCCACGGCCAGCACCCCGTAGGTGACGATCAGGCCGGCATTCCTGCGCACGATCCTCCACCGCCCGCGCAGCGCGACCAGGGTCGGCACGAGCAGCACGAGAGCGGCGACCCAGACGCGGGCGGTGACGGCGGCCCCCGGGGTCCAGCCGGCGTCGATGAGCCCACGCGCCCAGGCCCCCGACATCCCGAACGCGAAGGCGGCGCCGAGCGCGACCAGCAGTCCGACTCCGATGCGGGAGCGGACGTCATTGGTCACTGTGCTCATGATCCATGACGCTAGCCCTGTCCGATGTAACATGTCAACATGATCTTCGCCGATGACACCGAAGACGCCCTGCGGGCGGCCGTGTGGCTGGCCAACAGCGCGGAAGCACCGGACACGCTGACCTCGCTCGCTGATGTCGACCGGCTGCTGCAGGAGTTCCCCTACTCCGGTCGCATCGACCGGGACGAGGCCGAGCTCGCCGGACTGCAGGCGCTGCGGCGGCAGCTGCGCGGGATGCTGCTGGCTCCGCGCGACGAGATGGTGGCGCGGGTGAACTCGGCCCTCGCCGCCGTCACGCTGGCGCCCCGTCTGACCCGCCACGACGGGGCCGACTGGCATCTGCACGCCGTGACCGATGATCGGCCGCTTCCCGAGCGCATCCTCATCGAGACGACCATGGCGCTCATCGACGTCATCCGGGCCGAGGAGGGCAGGCGGATCACGGTGTGCGCCGACGGGGACTGCGCAGCGATCGCGCTGGATCTCTCGCGCAACCGGTCCAGGCGGTACTGCTCGACGACGTGCGCGAACCGCAATGCGGTCGCCGCCTATCGGGCCCGGCAGGTGGCGGGCTGAGCGCGACGCGGTAGGCGTCTCGGCCCGCGCTGTCGAATTCCGCTGACGCGCCCGAATCTTTCATGCGCGGATGCCGGAAACGGGCGCGCGAGCGACCAACCTCGCGCGCTCAGGACGGATCGAGCAGCTGCGACACCCGATCCAGCGCACCCGGGACGAGGGCGAAGTAGGCCCATGTCCCGCGCTTGCTGCGGGCCAGGAACCCCGCCGCGGTGAGGACCTTGAGGTGGTGCGAGATCGTCGGCTGACTCAGCCCGACGGCGTCGACGAGATCGCACACGCACGCCTCGGTGTCCGGCGCCGCCGCCACGATCGACAGCAGCCGCAGACGGGCCGGATCGGCGAGCGCCTTCATCGTGGTCGCGAGCTGCTCGGCTTCGGCGATCGTCAGCGGCTCCCGCACGAGAGGCGTGCAGCACGCGCCGGCGGAGACGTCGATCACATCCAGCATCCGGGTCATACATCGATCATAATCGATATTGACAGTCGTCGATAGATGGCGGCAGAATCGACCTGTGGCACCCACCGACATCCCCCGGAGGCAGCTGTGACGTTGCTCGATCTCACCCCCCGCGCCGCGACGACCGAGAGGCTGTCGACTCTCCCGGTCGCGATCATCGGCGCCGGCCCGATCGGCCTGGCGGCCGCGGCCAACCTCGTCGAGCGCGGCATCGACTTCATCGTCTTCGAGGCCGGCGACCGGATCGCGGCGAGCGTGCAGGAATGGGGCCACACCCGCCTGTTCTCGCCGTGGAAGCATCTGGCCGATCCGGCATCCCGGCGGCTGCTGGAGCAGCGCGGCTGGGCGCTTCCCGATCCGGAGCGGGCCCCGAGCGGCGCCGAGTTGGTCCGGCAGTACCTCGTGCCACTGGCCGCGCTCCCCGAGATCTCGTCCCGGGTCCGGCTCGGCGTCGAGGTCATCGACCTCGCCCGCGAGGGAATGGACCGCACCCGTACGAGGTCGCGCGCCGCGACGCCGTTCACGGTGCGGATCCGCGACCGGCAGGGCAGGATCGAGGATGTCGCGGCCCGGTCGGTGATCGACGCGTCGGGCACGTACCGGTCGCCCAATCCGCTGTCGGCCAGTGGGCTCGCGCTGCGGGGGATGTCCGAGATCGAGGAGAGCGTCGTCCCCGCCCTCCCCGATGTGCTCGGCCGTGACCGGGCGCGGTTCGCCGGAGCGCACACCACGGTCGTCGGCGCCGGGCACTCCGCCGCCAACACCCTTCTGGGGCTGGTGGAGCTTGCGCGCAGTGAACCGGGCACCGCGATCACCTGGCTGATCCGCAGTGCGCAGGCCGCGCGCGTCTCGTCATCGGCCGACGATGAGCTCGCCGATCGTGCACGGCTCGGCGCACGCGTCGATCAGGCCGTCGCCGAGGGCATGGTCGAGGTGGTCTCGGACTTCGAGATCATCAGCGGCCGCCGCGCGGGCGATGCCGTCGAACTGGTCGGTCACCGTCGGGGCGAGGTCGTCACGCACCGCACCGATCTGGTGGTCAACGCCACTGGCTTCCGCCCCGATCTCGGCTTTCTGCGCGAGATCCGCCTCGAGCTCGATGAGATCGTCGAGGCGCCGAAGCGGCTTGCCCCGCTCATCGACCCCAACCTCCACTCGTGCGGGACGGTCGAGCCGCACGGGTTCCGCGAGCTCGCCCATCCAGACCCGGGCTTCTTCATCGTCGGGATGAAGTCCTACGGACGCGCACCCACCTTCCTGCTGGCCACCGGCTACGAGCAGGTGCGGTCGGTCACCGCGTGGCTGGCCGGCGACACGGCGGCGGCATCCCAGGTCGAGCTGGTGCTGCCGGCCACCGGAGTGTGCTCCACAACCGACGGCGGCGGATGCTGCGCGTGACCGCGATCCGCGAGCTGACGGCCGCCGACTGGCCCGCGATCGAGCGGATCTATGCGCAGGGCATCGAGGACGGCGAGGCGACGTTCGAGACGACCGTGCCCACGTGGGCGGCCTTCGACGCCGGGCGACTCCCCCGGCCGCGCCTGGTGGCCGTGGACGATTACGGCGCGGTCGACGGCTGGGTCGCGGCATCCGCCGTCTCATCCCGCGCCGCCTACCGCGGGGTGGTCGAGCACTCGGTCTACGTCGACCGGGCGGCGCGCGGACGAGGCCTCGGCCGCCTGCTTCTGACGGCCTTCATCGCGGCCGCCGAGGATGCCGGCATCTGGACGATCCAGTCGAGCATCTTCCCCGAGAACACTGCCAGCCTGCGGCTGCACGAGGCGGCGGGGTTCCGCACCGTCGGCCGACGCGAGCGCATCGCGAAGGCCGAGGCGGGCCCGCACGCCGGCCGGTGGCGCGACACGATCCTGATCGAGCGGCGCAGCGCCGCCGACCAGTGACGGCCGACCGGCCGCTGCGCTGATCCGAGCCGGGCCGGACGGGCCGCGCACAGGGGTCAGATCGAGTGGTTGTGGATGCCGCTGGTCAGGGTGGTCCCGTTGAGGTCGAGATAGAGCTGGTGCTCGGTCACCGACAGCGTCATGGTGTTGCGTCGTCCGAGGGCGGCCGCGGCCGCCTCGACGAAGCCCGGATCGAAGCTGTGCACCGCGATCGCGTCGGCGCGGTAGATGGTCTTGCCGGTCCACTGCGCGATCACCCGGACAGGGTCGCGGTGGGTGTACACGGCGGTGCGGTCGGCGAGCTTGCTGCCGAAGTGCAGGCGCGCGGCATCCGGGGCTCCGACCTCGATCCACGCGGTCACCGCGCCGGTGCGGTCTCGCACGAGCACCGCCGGCTCGTCGGCCGAGGCGATCCCCTCGCTGAACGCGATGCCCTCTTCGAACTCGAGGCAGTAGGCCAGCACCCGCGTCATCATGAACGCGTCGGTCTCAGAGGCCTGGCGGGCCACGCGCAGCGTCAGATCGTCGTACACCCCGCGGTCGACGTCGGCCAGCTGCACGGCGAACGTGTGGATGACCGCGCCGATCGACATAGGGCCCGAGTCTACGCCGGGGACGACGGACTCGGCCGTGCCCGCGGCCCCGGCCGCGCCGGCGGTCGGGGCGAGGTCGCGCATCAGCGCGGCGCGGATCGGCGGAGCGAAGCGCGCATAGCCCGCGGCGTTGAAGTGCAGGCGGTCCGGGCCGAACAGCGAACCGTCGATCTCGCCGTCCGGGGTGAGCAGGCTCGGTGCGGTGTCGATGAAGGTGATCTCGCCCGACTCCTCCGCCCACTCGCGCAGCAGACGGTTCGCCAGGGTGATCTCGCCGCGCACCTTCGCCCGCGACGGCGTCTCGGTGATCGCGACGTAGAAGATCGGGACTCCCGGCAGCCGGCGGCGGACGTCGGCGAGATACCGGCGGACGCGCGCGACGACGTCGGCTCCTGTCTTGGACACGAACGGAAGGCCGTTGATGTCGTTCGACCCCGCATAGACGACCACCGCGCGCGGCGCGAAGGGCAGGACGAGGCGGTCCAGATAGAACGCCTGGTCGCCGATCTTCGTGCCGCCGATGCCGATGTTGGTCGTGTGGAGCGGGGCCAGGTCGTCCGCAGACGAGGTCCAGCGCTCGAAGAACGAGCTGCCGGTGAGCAGGATGTCGCCGTTCGGCCGCTTGCCCCGGTAGCGCTGCTCGATCTCGGCGACCTTGCGCCCGAACACCCGCGGGTGATCGCCGCCGAACAGCCAGAGCATTCCCGCCCAGCCGGCCGCCGCGACCGCGAGCAGCGCACCCACCACGATCCCGCCCACGCGAGCGGCCCGCCTCCCGCGCGCACCGCGCACGCTGCCGGACGAGTAGTTCACCACACGTGTCGCGATCCGCATAGAGGCCACGGTATCCCCCGGTGGCCGACCAGGGGGACGCGAGGTCGACCTCAGCGCATCCGGGCACATGGTCCACTATGTTCGGGAACGTGACCGCCACCGTCTCCACGTCCACGCCGGTCCGGAATCTGCCGCTGCGGCAGAGACCGTTCGACATCGCGTTCCTGGTGGTCTTCTCGATCTTCATCGTGACCTGCATCATCAGCGACTCGGTCGAAGGCCTCGGACTCGATCAGGTCGCCGACTCGCCCAACCTGCTCGTGCAGTGGAACTACTGGTACGCGAGCAACTTCGACCCGCTCTATCAGTCGCACCCGCTGTGGCTGCGGTTCATCAGCGGCACGTCCGCCTTCGTCTACGTGATCTTGTACGTGCTGCTGATCATCTCCATCGTCCGCGGCTGGAACTGGATCCAGCTGCCCAGCGTCATCTACGCGACGATGATCATCGCCCTGACCGGCATCCCGATCTTCGGTGTCGAGTTCTTCGGCCGACCGGGCGAAGCCAGCCCCAACATCCCCGTGTTCCTCGCGTTCAACCTGCCCTATATCGTCTTCCCGCTGCTGCTGCTGATCCGCATGCGCAAACCGCTGCCGTTCGCCCGGCGCTGGTGACCCGCCCTCAGCCGAGGAGTTCGGCGGCCAGCGCCTGGATCCGGGTCTTGATCTCGTCACGGATGGGCCGGACCGCCTCGATGCCCTGGCCCGCGGGGTCATCGAGCGTCCAATCCTCGTATCGCTTGCCGGGGAAGAACGGGCAGGCATCGCCGCAACCCATGGTGATCACGACATCCGACGCCTGCACCGCTTCGGTGGTCAGCACCTTGGGCGCTTCCGCGGTGATGTCGATGCCCTCCTCGCGCATGGCCTGGACGGCGACGGGGTTGATCCGGTCGGCGGGGAGGGAGCCGGCCGAGCGCACCTCGATGCGATCGCCGGCGACGCGGCGCAGGTAGCCGGCCGCCATCTGGGATCTCCCGGCGTTGTGGACGCAGACGAAGAGCACGGAGGGCTTCTGAGCGGGCATGAGGAAATCCTTCGGATCAGTGGGCGACCAGAGTCTCGAGCAGGGTGCGGACGCGGGTCTCGATGTCGCCACGGATGGCGTCGACGCCCTCGGCCGAGGCGAGGGCCGGATCGCCGACTGACCAGTCCTCGTAACGAACGCCTGGGATGATCGGGCAGACATCGCCGCAGCCCATGGTGACGACGACATCCGCGGCTCGCACCGCATCGTCGGTGAGCGGCTTCGCGAACGCGGTGTCGGCCGCCTGGCGTCCCGCGATCTCGGAGAGAAGGGAGCGGACCTGCGGGTGGATGTCCGGGGCCGGGGTGGAACCGGCGGAGCGGGCGACGACCTGCCCGGCGCCGAGCCGGTTGACGAGGGCCGCGGCGAGCTGGGAGCGCCCCGCGTTCTGCACGCAGACGAAGAGCACCTGGGGCACCGACGTCTCGCGGTCACGGCTGAGGTCGGCGAGCCGCTGCCGGGCGAAGCGCTCCGTCAACGGAATCAGATGCTGCGTGAGCCGGGCGGAGCGGACCAGCCCCGCGTACGACTCGCGCACGATCGCCACCACCAGATCACGGTGCAGGTCGGTGAGCTCCGCCGCCAGCTCCTCCGCGAGGCGGGTGACCCGGGCATCCATCGTGCGCAGCGCGTCCGCCTGCTCGGCGCCGTCGTCTCCGGTTTCAAGGACGACCGCGGGAGCGAAGGCCTCCAGCAGCGCCGTGGTGGCGGCACGGCGGGCGGGGGCGATGCGGTAGTAGACCCAGGTGCCGCGCCGTTCGGAGAGCAGCATCCCGGTGTCCTTGAGCACCTTGAGATGATGCGACACCGTCGGCTGTGAGACCTCTGCCAGCTCGGCCAGGTCGCAGACGCAGCATTCGCCGCGGGGGTCCGTGGCCAGCGCCGACAGCATCCGCAGCCGGAGCGGATCGGCGAGGGCCTTCAGGGAGTCGGCCAGGGCTGCCGCGTACTCCGGTCCGATGGCGTGGGATGACGAGGGCGCACAGTCTTCGGCGGCGAGGGCGGTGCTCATGCGGCGTTCCCTTCGTTTGGGTCGGTGTGGAACCAGGCGCGGGCGGCCCAGAGCGAGACGTAGACGAGTGCGACCAGCACCGGGACCTCGATCAGCGGGCCGACGACTCCGGCGAGGGCCTGACCCGACGCGGCGCCGAATGTGCCGATGGCCACAGCGATGGCCAGCTCGAAGTTGTTGCCCGCGGCGGTGAAGGCGAGCGTGGCGGACCGGGCGTAGCCGAGTCCGAGCCCCCGGCCGAGGAGGAGCCCGAGGAACCACATCAGACCGAAGTAGGCCAGGAGCGGAAGGGCGATCCGGGCGACGTCGAGGGGTCGGGAGGTGATCGCCTCGCCCTGGAGCGCGAACAGCAGCACGATGGTGAACAGCAGACCGTAGAGGGCCCAGGGGCCGACTCGGGGAAGGAACGTCGCCTCGTACCAGTCCCTCCCCCGGCGCCGCTCACCGATCCAGCGCGAGGCGAAGCCCGCGACGAGCGGCACACCGAGGAACACCAGCACGTTGAGGGCGATCTGCCCGACCGACACCTCGAGCCGATGGGAGTCGAGGCCGAGCCAGCCCGGCAGCACGGCGAGGTAGAACCAGCCCAGCAGCGAGAACGCCACCACCTGGAAGACGGAGTTGATCGCCACCAGCACGGCGGTGGCCTCACGGTCGCCGCAGGCGAGGTCGTTCCAGATCACCACCATGGCGATGCAGCGGGCGAGGCCGACGATAATCAGGCCCGTGCGGTACTCCGGAAGGTCGGGCAGCAGCAGCCAGGCGAGGGCGAACATCAGCGCCGGGCCGACGAGCCAGTTCAACACCAGCGATGAGACGAGCAGCCGCCGGTCGCCGGTCACCGCCGCAACCCTGTCGTAGCGCACCTTCGCGAGCACCGGGTACATCATCACGAGCAGTCCCAGCGCGATGGGCACCGAGACTCCACCGACCTCGAGCCGCGCGAGCAGCTCCGAGACGCCGGGCACCCCCCGTCCGAGGACGAGACCGGCGACCATGGCGAGCACGATCCAGGCCGGAAGCCATCGGTCCAGGGTCGACAGCCGGCGGACGGCGGGGCGAGCCGCGGCTCCGACTTGATTCGACATTCTTCTATATTGATGGATGTCGAATCAGACCGCAACCTGCTCGCGTCGGCGAGCCACGATCTGGCGGCGACATCCGATCGTCGACACGTGTCGTCATGTGATGCGTGTCGGACGTGTGCGGGAGAATCGCGGCATGGAGTGGAGCGAGCGACAGATCGAGTTTCTGAACGAGAACCATGCCGCGGCGATGATCACGATCGCGCGGGACGGCACCCCCAAGGCGGTGCGTGTCGGCGTCGCCCTGGTCGACGGCAGGCTGTGGAGCAGCGGCACCGCAGACCGGATCCGCACGACCCGGCTCCGCCACGAGCCGCGGTGCACGCTGTTCGTGTTCGACAAGGCATACGCCTACCTCACGATCGAGTCGACCGTCACGCTGCTCGAAGGGGCCGACGCGCCGCAGCGCAACCTCGAGCTGTTCCGCGTGATGCAGCGGCGCCCGACCGGCCCGTTGACCTGGTACGGCGAAGAGCTCGGCGGGGATGCCTTCCTCACCCGGATGGCCGAGGAGCATCGGCTGGTCTACGAGTTCGCTCCGACGAAGGCCTACGGCCTGCTGTGAGACCCCGGGCGCCTGACTGCGAGCGACTGCCGAGCTCTAGGTCCCCTCGCCCGCCGGTCGGGTGCCTACAGGCGGCATCTGGCCGACATCGGTCCAGACCTCGGTCATCCGATGGATGAGTCCGTCCCGGAGGTGCACGAACGTGGCGCACTCGAAGTGGTCCGTACCGCTTGCGCCGTGGCCGGTGACGTGTGATCGGCAAGCGGCTGCATCACCGCCGCCGACCAGCTCCTCGACGCGCAGCCGGTCGAAGCCTGGATACTCGGCGTTCAGTCGAACCCACGAGTCCCGGTCGAGGTTCTCGCCGGTGTGCACAAAGCGACAGACGAAGTCCGGGTGCAGGTACTCGCCCAGCGTGTCCCACCGGCGCTCATCGATGGCCTGCATGAGTGTGCTGAGGATGTCCGCGGCGTCCATCGCCAAAGACTAAGAGCGCGCGCCGACATCCCGCTGTGTGCTGCGTGCGAGTCCGGCTGCCTCGGCCGCCTCGCGATGGAGCTGCACCTGGTCGGCGGCGGTGAGCGTCTCGTCGCCATCGAACCTGTGCGGCGCGCCCACTCCGGTCTCGATGAACTGCGTGAGGCTGCCGTTCACGAACATGGTCCACGCGTTCGAGCAGACCTCGTAGCACTCATCCTGGGGCTTGAGGCCCTCGTGCGTGAAGATGATCCGCGTTCCACCATCGGTCTCATCGATGTCGAATCGGACGGTGGTCCCGGTCCACTCCTGCTTGTCAGCGATGAAGTCGAGGTAGCTGCCGGTGACGAGCCACGCGACCCGCCGCTCGGGGGCGATCTCGGTGACTCGGAATCCGCTGTAGTGCACACCGGGGACGAGGTAGACGAACTCGTCGCCGACTGCGGCGGTCGAACCGGTGATCCGTCCCCACCATCCGGCGACGTCATTGATCGCGTCGAACGCTTCTCGCGGCGTGGCATTCACTGTGATCGTGGTCGTGAAGTTCGCGGTCATCTGTCTGCTCCTCTGCGTGCCTCTCACGAATGGAAGGCGGGTGGACTTGTGTGATGCAAGTCACCGTAACCCAACTCGCTTGCATCACGCAAGTGATAGAGTCGAGCCATGTTGGGCAAGACATACGACACCCAGGTGTGTTCGATCGCGCGATCACTCGAGCTCGTCGGCGAGCGGTGGAGCCTGCTCATCATCCGCGACGCGCTCTTCGCTCGAGTGACCCGCTTCGGCGACTTTCAGCACAACCTCGGGATCGCAACCAACGTGCTCACAGCGCGACTGGCGTCGTTCGTAGACAGCGGCATCATGGAGCGCGAGGGTTCCGTCGACTACATCCTCACCGCAAAGGGTCACGCACTGGCTGTCGCGCTGATAGCCCTCACCGAGTGGGGCGATTCGTGGGCATCACCCATCGAACCGCCGATCCTCTACCGACACACCGCGTGCGACGCCGGCGCGGTGCACGCGGTCGCCGTATGCGAGAAATGCGGCGTTGTCCCCGCAGAGGAGATCACCGTAAGCATCGGCCCGGGAATGCCGGCCGAATACCTCGCCGAGCGGCGCGGCGGAACCCGCTAGGGAATGCCGGGACGATTGCTGGGACGCGAACTCAGGCAAGGTCGGCCGCCGACGAGCAGCCCGCGTCTGGCCGGACGATGTGAAGCCGTCGGTCATGATGCATGCGGATGCCGAACGCGAACGTGATGTCTCGGGCATCCGTCGCGAGGGGGATGTGCAGGAACCCTCACGCCTTGTAGCGTCGAGGGCATGGATATCGCGTCGATGATCATGGGCGGCGCGATCGCGTCGATTGCGTGGATCGCCCTCACGCCCTGGAGCAAGCTCAAGCGACTGAAGCAGCTCGAAGCCGGCGAGGAGGATGCTTAGTCTCCCCCGCCGTTCCACAGTTGTTCCGTTACCGCCGCGTTACCGCTGACGCTGAATGAGATTCCGACCGGGTCACTGGTCCTGCAGCCCTTCGACGGGGAGCTGGTTCGGCCCTCGCGACGCTCGGCCATCGCGTGTGTTGCCGCGACCGCCGGCCTGCGTTGGAAAAGCTGCGCCACGTCCATAGGTGATGCTCGGGCCACGTGTTGCCTCAGAAGGGATGGCGGGGGATTCATTGTGGCGGTGACGGTGGGAATTGAACCCATGCACCCGAGATGTATCCCGATCTCGAACCCCGGTTCCACGCGGATTCGCGCAACTCAATCTCTCGCACGTGGTCAGTGTTGAGGAGTCAGGGACAACTTGAGTTCAAGCGCATCCGCGAGTCTGCTGATGGTCGCCACAGTGGGGTTCGCGGCGCCCGATTCGATACGGCTGATCTCTGACTGCTGGATACCGGTGACGGCCGCCAGCGCCGGCTGACTCAGCGACTTTGCGGTACGTGCGGTGCGGAGTTGCTCGCCGAGCTCGGTGCGGGCCGCCATCTCAATCTGGAACACGCGCACAGCCGCATCATGAACACGTCGTTCGTCAGCGGTCCAACTCTGCTCAACCCGTCACCAAGAGGCTTCCCCCACTCGCCCGGCAGATGTCGATCCCGTGGACCTTCAGCACGTGGCTGATCGCGGCGGTGAGCACGCCTGCTCGTAGCCGCCGAGTTTCGAGAAGAGGCGCTCGAAGTCCGCGCCCTCGTACTCGATGCTCCATGCGCGCGCGTCGCCATCCATCACGCGAAGCTACCTCAGCCCACCCCCACGACCGACGGGCGATTGTGGATCGACGCCGATCGAACCGGACCGAAACGGAACGAATCCCGTCTCAGCTGATCGAAACAGACTGAAACGGGATTCGAAAGTGGCGGTGACGGTGGGATTTGAACCCTTACTCATCACGCCGAGTTCGATGTGATTCGGGGCGACTTCGTTGAATTCACACGGATTAGATGCGTCGCCGTCTCCGGTTCGATAGCCGTCGCCGGTGTTGGATCGCGTACGTTTCGATTCAGTTTTACCCACGGCGTTCCCACGAATGGCCCGCCAATCAGCACCGACGGGCCAGCGCACCAACACGCGGATGCCTCACTAGTCATCGAACACATCTGCGGATTACCCTCGACGTGACCGGATCTGTCGAAGCGAAGAGAGCGAGTTCGGCAGCGTCCGATGGTCCCCATCGTGGCGGAGGGGATGCGCTTCGCGCCTGGCTCACGAAGCCTGTTCACGGTCGAGTTCGGCGAGCAGACGCACGCTGATCAGGTCCGCGGCCTCATCCAGGTCGTAGCCGTTGGGCCAGGCGGCCACGAGCGGGTCGAGATCGTGCCTGAAGGTGGCGTCCTCGAGCTTGCGGGCGAGGTTCTCCTGCGCGCGGGCGGCGGTGAGCCCGGCGGGGCGGTAGGGGGCGAAAGCGGCGAGTATGTCGGTCGGATCCAGCTGCAGGTGGTCCAGGGCCAGCCAGAGGTCGAACAGGTCGCGGCCCTTGGACCGTTGGTACAGCGCGCGGATCTTCGTGGCGACAAGTTCCGCAGGTTGGAACGTGGAGACCAGCGCGGCGCCGCTCCACCAGGCGGACTCGACGCGGTGCTCGTGGCGCAGCAGCGGCAGCGCCGGGGCACGTTCATGCGTGTTCACCTCGATCTTGATCCGCAGCGGCACTCCGCTTTCAGCGATCGTGCGCCAATAGACCTTCGGATGCTCGCCGATCCGGGTGCGCACCTCGAAGCCCAGGTCGGTACCCAGCCGGGTCAGCGTCCGGGTGAGTGGGGCGATGCCGCCCGCGGACGAACGGACGTAGTCAAGGTCTTCGCTGTAGCGGTAGGCACGGTCCAGGTGCAGCTTGTGCAAAGCGGTGCCGCCGCGGAACACCAGTTCGGCACCCAGATACTCGTCGGCGGCGATCGCGCAGATCGCGCGGGACAGCAACAGGTCTTGTTCGACCTGCTCCCGTGTGGGCCACGGCCGGTCCACACCCCACGCGGTGATCGCGTTCGCGGGGATCATACGTCCGGCTCCACATCCCGGTTCAGGTGCAGCATCCATTCGTCATCGACCGGCCCGGCGGCGGGCTGCGCGGGGTCCAGCCGTGACGGCGCACGCGAGGCATCACGGACAACAGCGTGCAGCGGTCCGAGATCAGTGCGCCCGGCGAACTGCGTAAGCACCCAACCCAGGCGCCGGCCCGCCGCCACGGAGAACCGGGCCGCCAACACGGCCACGTCCGTGATGTCAAACGCCTCAAGCTCAGCCAGCTCCACGATCACCGTCGCAGCGTTGTCGATGCCGCCCGCCAGCCGGACATCGGCAGCGACATCGAGCGCAGTCGCCGCAACCGACGACACCCGGGCGGTCCCCGACCGAGTCGGGTGCTGGATGGTCGGGATCGCCGCGACCCCCCGCTGCGCGAACACGAACCGGGTGCGCCCCACCGTGCGGTCGCGCACCTCGCGGCTCACCGCGACCTGGAACACCTGCGGCGCCTGATGCGCGGCCCCATGCAACCCGGCCGCGGTCAACCAGCCCACGTAGTAGCCGACACCGAGGTGCCGCATCATCGCGTCGACCAATTCAATCCCCGGCGGTGCACCCCAGGTGCGGAACTCGGCCGGCACCGGCACCCACAACCCGCGTACCGGCATGACCCACTCGCCACGCCGGGACGGAGCATGCAGCCGCTGCCGCACCTGCCCCTGCGGAACCCCGAGAGCATCCGCAAGCTCGGCGCCGGTCAACGGACCCAGGCCGCGCGAAAGCGCCCAGTCCGCCGCATCCGGCGCCCGAACCACCACCCGCCCCCGCCGCTCCATATCGACAATCGTCACAGAAACCGTGACGTTCCGCAAGATAGAGCGCATCGGTCGGGGCGGGAGCACCTCCACCCAATCGCGGCGCAAACAAGGTGGAGTACTCGAGCGCCCGAGGATGCCCACCCCGAACAGCTCCGTGAGGTCACGTTGCGCGCCCGCCGGCAATGCGCCACGGTGTTCACGACGACCGCAACGGTCAGCACCGGTGTCACCGGGAGCAGGTCGAGGATCTTCAGCACCAGCGCGTCGCGGCGCGGCACGGCCGGCGACCTGCCTGCGCGCGCCGGAACGCCGTCAGCTCATCCCGGATCCGCGCATCCAGCGCGGCGAAGTCAGCCGCCAACAGCACCACCCCGGCCGCGGCACGCTCCGCCGCCGTGGCGAACCCGATCACCCAGTCATCCACCCGCGGCGCGTCCGCACGGAACGCCGTCAAACCGGTGATGTAAGACCCGGTATCGCCGGCGAACACGGTGCTGATCGAGATCTTGCCTCTCAGAACGGGTAGTCCGCGATATCGCCCTGCACAGTGATCCACTGGGTCTCGGTGAAGGTGTCGAGGTTGGCGTGCGGTCCCCCGAAGCGTCCTCCGACACCCGACGCCTTCGTGCCGCCGAACGGGATGGATGCCTCGTCGTCGACGGTCGCGTCGTTGATGTGGATGGCGCCCGACTCGATGCGGTCGGCCAGTTCGTACGCTCGGAATGCGTTGCCGGTGAGGATCGACACCGACAGCCCGTACTCGCTGCGGTTGATGATCTCGATCGCCTCGTCGATGTCGTCGTAGACGAGCACCGGGGCGACCGGGCCGAAGATCTCCTCGGTCCAGGCGCGGTTGTCCTCGGTGACCTCGGTGAGCACGGTGGGCTGGTAGAAGAGCCCGTCGTGCGTCCCGCCGGCCACCAGCGTCGCACCCTGGGTAACCGAGGTCTGCACGATGTCGTCGATGTGGGCCAACTGCCGGTCGTCGATGATGGGGCCGAGGACATTGTCGCCGTCACGGCCGTCTCCCACGCGCAGGGCGCGGGCCTTCTCGGCTAGCAGGCGCACGTACTCGTCGGCGATCGACCGGTGCACGAGGTGACGCCCGGTGCTCATGCAGATCTGCCCCTGATGCAGGTATGACCCCCACGCCGCCACCGACGCCGCCTTCGCGACGTCTGCATCGGGCAGCACGAGCTGGGCGTTGTTGCCGCCGAGCTCCAGGTGCACCCGCTTCAGCAGCGGGGCGGCGGATGCCGCGACCCGGCGCCCCGCGGCCGTCGACCCGGTGAACGAGATCGTCGCGATCTGCGGATGCTGCACGATCGCCTCACCGACGTCCCCACCCCCAGGGAGCACATGCAGAACACCTTGCGGGAGCCCTGCCTCCTCGAACAGGGCGGCCAGGGCGAGTCCACCCGAGATGGCGGTGCGAGGGTCCGGCTTGAGGATGACGGCGTTACCCAGTGCGAGAGCCGGGGCGACCGAGCGCATGGAGAGGATGCCGGGGAAGTTGAACGGCGAGATCACCCCGACGATACCCACCGGCAGCCGCCGGGCCAGCGACATCCTCGGCTTCATTGAGCGCAGCATCTCACCGTAGGGGTGGGATGCCACCGCCGCCGACTCCTGCAGCTCGGTGGTGACGAGCATGGCCTCGAAGCCGGCCTTGCCCTGCGCAGAGCCCGCCTCGTCGACGAGCGAGTCGATCAGGCGGGCGGGATTCTCCTGCAGCAGCTGTGCCGCTTTCAACAGCACGGCGACCCGCGCCGGGTAGGGCTGCGCACCCCACTCGCGCTGCGCCACCACGGCGCTGGCGACGGCACGGTCGACGTCGGCCGGGCTCGCCCCGGCGACAGTGGCGAGAAGGCGACCGGTGGCCGGCGCGCGCACCGCGATCGATGCACCGGTGCCCTCCGTCCATCCGTCGCTGAACAGCTTGCCTTCCCACATCGGGGTCTGGTTCTCGGTCATGGTCATCGTCGACGTATCCTTTTCTTGGCTCGAGGGAAGATCAGGCTTCCAGCTCGAGGACGATCTCTTTCAGGGTGGTGATGTACGCGGCGATGTCGTCGTCGCTCATCGGGACCGAGAGCGAGAACTCGCCGCGGTGCACGGGGAAGAAGCCGCGGATGGCGAGCTCGAGCGAGATGATCTGGGTCTTGTCTGCGTCGAGGTTGCGCCAGTAGTCGCGGTGGTTCCGCAGTGCCAGCCCGGGGCGGTTCAGGTACCCGTATGCGAGGTGCGAGAACCCCTTTCCGTACATCGTGAACGGGCTGTTGCGGGCGCTGCTCCACTCGCCCAGCTCGGTCTTGATCCGCTGTGCCTGCGTATTTAGCTTGGTGAACGCGTTCTCGTCGAGCGCGGTCATGCACGCAACGCCGGCCACGAGCGCGAGCTTGTGGCCGTGGTGGGTGCCCGAGATCGTGACGGTGCCGTTCTCGAGCACGCTCATGACATCCTTCGACCCGCCGACGGCACCGAGCGGCATCCCGCCGCCGATGATCTTGCCCATCACGGTGAGGTCTGGAATCACCCCGTAGACGCCCTGCAGCCCGTGCATCCCGGCGCGCAGACTGATCGTCTCGTCGAAGATCAGGACGATGCCGAGTTCACGGGTGATCTCCCGCAGTCGCTCGACGAACTCCTGATCGAGGACGACCAGACCGCCCGCGCCGCTCTGCAGCTCGACGATCACCCCGGCGACCTCATCGGCGTGTGCGCGCAGGATGCGTTCGGTGCCCTCGACGTCGTTCTGGGTGAGAATCACGGTGTTGTCGATGTCGGCCTGCGGAATGCCGCCACTGTCGCGGACCGGCTGCGGATCGGCATCCGTACCACCGTCGTCCCCCGGCCCGGTGTGCGAGGAGATGTGCAACGTGTCGCTGAAGCCGTGGTATCCGCCCTCGAACTTGGCGACCTTCGTCTTGCCGGTGAACGCGCGTGCGATCCGGATAGCGCTCATGCACGACTCGGTAGCCGAGCACGAGAATTGCACCTTCTCGACGGAGGGGACCCGGTCCACCAGGATCTGCGCGAGCTGCGGCTCGGCGGGACTCGGGTTCCCGAACGAGATCCCGCTCGGGATCGCCTCGATCAGCGCCGACGTGATCGCGGGATGGTTGTGACCGAGCACGTTGACCGTGAAGTTGTTGTTCAGATCCAGCAGACGGTGCCCATCGACCGTGACGATGTGCGACCCGTCGCCGGAGGCCGCGAACACCGCGTGCGGGCCGAAGTTGAACGAGTTGCGACTGTAGCCGCCGGGAATCAGCTCTTTGCCGTGGCGGGTCATCTCTGCGGAGGTCGCGAACTTCGTGGAGAAGTCCTTGACGCTCTTGGGGAGGCTCAGATTCGGCATGGGGTCTCTTTCCGTACAGGCGACGAGAATGGGGGTGGCTCCGGTCGCAGCTCCGGGCGCGACCGTGCGTCTCATCCATCGTGCGGGGATACCGCATCCGCTGGCAATCATCGATCCGCGATCGTGCGATCGCGTGAGCAGATCGGCGCCAGGACGGACGGCTACCGGTCAGAGTTCCGTGGGGTGAAGGCGCACCGCACCGGGGATGAGATGCAGGTACCGATCGACGACGCCGGTGGCGACCTCGCGGAAGCGGGATGCGGCGTCGTCACCGTCCGCCGATGCGGCCGAGACAATGGCGAGGCCGGACAGCTCGGCGTCCGTCAGCGGGATGAAGCGTACGCCGGGGTGGGGGAACATCGAGGCGGCCGTGACCGGGTAGGTGTCCACGGCATGACCGTACGCGACCGCCGCGAGGCTCTCGGGCACCGACCTGACCTCGCCACCGACGCGGCTCACCCCGCCGCGCTCGTCGTCGAACGACCAGTACGAGCGCCAGTCCACCGGCGCACCCTCGGCTGCTACGGCGAACGGCTTGTCGATCAGATCCATCACGCTGAGGCTCGATGCCGCCGCGAGCTCGTCGTCGGCGGGCACGACGGCGACCCGCGGCTCGGCATACAGCGGTTCGACGTGCAACGAAGCATCGGTGACCGGCAAGCGGAGGAGCGCGACATCCACGTCGCCGTTGCGCACCGCATCCAGCTGATTGACCATCGACAGTTCCACGTACTGGAGCTCGACGTCGACCGCAGCCTCGCGGAACGCAGAGAAGATCAGATGGGTCAGGGGCCCGGCGCCCTCGGCGAACGTCCCGACGCGCAGTCGCCGCGGTGCTCCGCGCGCGACATCCCGCGCGCCGGACACGGCCGCCCCGAGTGCTGCGAGCGTCTGCTCGACCTCATTCAGGAACACCGTGCCCGCCGGGGTCAGCGAGACGTGGTGGCTGGAGCGGTCGAACAACCGGAAACCCAGCTCCGTCTCGAGCGACTGGATCTGAGTGCTGATCACGGACTGCGAGACGAACTCCTTCGCCGCGGCGCGGCCGAAGTGCAGCGTCTCGGCGACGCGTACGAAATACCGCAACTGCCGAAGTTCCACGTCACCTCCCACGCTGGCGATCTGTCCAGGCGATCGCACAATCGCGGATCCGTCGTTGACCGGCACAGCACATCTATTTGACGATGATACGACGCGTACCCGATCGCGTGATGCCTGTGCCGCACCGCTGCGGCCACCGGAATGAGGAGCGCCAGAGATGTCCCATACTCCACTCGAACCTGCCAGTGAGTCCCTCGCCGCGCGCGAGCGTCATGGGACGACGCTGAAGAAGGGGTCGCTCGGCGTACCGGCGATCATCTTCTTCGTCGTCGCGACAGCGGCGCCTCTGGCTGCAGTCCTCGGTGCGGGTCCTGTGGTGTTCACCTTCGCGGGTGCCGGCGGGCCGGCGATGTACGTCATCGCAGCCGTCGTACTGCTCCTGTTCGCCATCGGCTTCGCGGCGATGAGTCGCCACGTCACGAGCGCCGGCGGGTTCGCCGCGTTCGCGGCCAAAGGCCTGGGCCGGTACGCCGGGTACATCTTCGCGGGCGTGGCAGTGATCGCCTACGCCGGGATGCTCATCGGCTTGTTCGGCCAGTTCGCGGTCTTCACAGCGGACTTGTTCTCCAGCGTGCTGGGATGGAACGTCCCCTGGCAGATCATCGCATTCGCCGGCGTCGTGCTGGTCGGGGCGTTCGGCTATCTCGACGTCCAGCTGTCGGCCTCCGTGCTCGGCGTCTTCATGATCCTCGAGGTGCTCATCCTCGTGGTCTTCGACGTCGCGGTCTTCGCGTCGGGCGGTCAGTCGGGCGTCAACCTGGAGGCCTTCTCCCCGGCGAACGTCTTCACCCCGCAGATGGGCGCGGGGCTCCTGTTCGCATTCTCCTGCTTCGTCGGGTTCGAAGCCACCGTCATCTACGGGGAGGAGGCAAAGCGTCCGCGGCGGACGATCCCCCGCGCCACCTATGGCTCAATTCTCATCATCGGCGTCATCTACACCGCGACGATGTGGGCGCTCGGGCTCGCGTACGGTTCGGGGAACGTGCAGGATGCCGCTACCAGCGACCCCGTCAACTTCGTGTTCGCGGCGAACACGAAATACGTCGGCGAGTGGTCGACCACGATCATGCACATCCTCGTCGTGACCAGCCTTATCGCGGTGCTGCTCGCCTTCCACAACACTCTCGCCCGTTACCTGTTCTCACTGGGCCGCGCCCGCTTCCTCCCTCAGCCTCTGGGCCACACGCACCGCAGGTTCCAAAGCCCGAGCATCGCCAGCATCGTCTTGACGATCGTGACCGCTGTGGTGCTGGGCGCGTTCGTCATCGCGCAGGCTGACCCGTTCCAGACCCTCTACCTGTGGCTGGTCGGAGTCGGGACGCTCGGCCTCCTGCTGCTGCAGGCCGCGGGCGCGGCATCCGTCGTCGGATTCTTCGCCCGGCATCCGAACAAGCGCGCCAGCACGTGGACGAGCTTCATCGCGCCGACCCTCGGCGGTCTGGGCCTCGTGGCCGCGCTGGTGTTGGCCGTCGTCAACTTCCCACTCCTGACCGGGGTAACCGAAGGCCCTGCGACACTGCTGCCGGTGCTCATGATCGTCGCAGCCGCGATCGGTCTCCTCATCGGCGCCGTACGATCACGCGGCGGCCGCGAGGTGGACCTCGCCACCGGGATCATCACTCTTGAGGATGCCGCGCTCGAGGAAGCCGAGACCGACGCGTCTCGTGGCGGCGTTCGGTAGGCGAAGACGACCCTTCCGTCTGGCCACAGCCCGGCGTCATCACACCATCGACACCCACAACTCGATCATGGAGCGGTACTGATCCGAGACGGACGGATCCCCACGCTCCATACAAGAACCCCGGAAGCGTCGACTACAGGGCCCAAACACGTCCATCTAGCCAAAAGTGGTACGAGTCAGGTCTGCAGGAACGCGATCGCGAACGCCGAAGCCCCATCCGTGTCGCGGAAGGCGCGAGCATGGTGGCCGAAGCGCTCGCTGGCAGAAATCGGGCTCGCTACCTCTCGGTCCTGCGGATTGCATCCGTGACGCTCATTCCGGCCAGTGCAGGCACGCTGACTCCGGCGAGCGGGGCGTCAAGCGTCACGGCGTCAGGAATCCACGCCACGCCGAACAGCGCTGCCGCCGCTCCTCCAGACAGGGCGGCAAGCGTGGTCCCACTCCGTCCGCTCGCGATCGCGCCGAGGAGGAGTCCGTCCGCGCTGGTCGCGACGGCCACATGGGCGAGGAGGACTGCGAGTGTCTCCGGCGCGGCGACTGGGTAACTGTAGATCCAGTCACAGACCTCGTCGTTGAGGGCATTGGCGAGATCGAGCGGTTGGCGCGCGCGTAGCGCGACGTTAAGTGCAGTCTCGGCCAGTCGACGGGACCAACTCCCATCAGGGAGGACGTCGACGGCCCGCTGTGCGGCCTCCCGTCCAGGTGCTCCGTGAAGCAGCGCACGGAACAGCACGACTGTCGCATCAGCACACCAGACGCCGTCGAGGTCGTGTGTGGTGTGTGCGTCAGCATTCGCGAGGGCGCGGGCCAAGTCGTCACTTCCTGGTGCCGTTGCAGCGGCAACGGCCCTGACCATCGCAAGGTCGTCGAAGTAGTGCGGATTGTCATGGCCGGACTGCGGTGGCCGCAGGCCACGGCGCATGTTTGCGAGTGCGATCTTGGTTCCAACTCGTTGTCGGCCTTCGTCCGCAGTAGCGAGTTCGAGCCAGCCCGAGTCGATCGTGGCGACGTTGCCGGAGGCAACCAAGCCAGCGGTGAAAGCAAACCACTCGATACTCTCGCCTGGTCCCCGGAGAAGGCGCGGGGATGATGAGTGGGCGTACGGACGTGTGGGTGTTGCCTGACCATGCTCGCGATCGAATGTGCGCAGGACTTCTATCCGCGCCAGTCGCTTCGGCGGTAGTGCGTGCACGCGAAAATCCGTGTTTGCGGGGTGGCTGGCCTCTCCCGCAAGCATTCCTCTGACGACGTCGATATTCATTTGGAGTGTTCCGCGAGTTCTGTGAGAGCGTCAGCCGCGTCAAGCGGATGGATGCCGGCGGTCGACCGGATGCATGATCCTTCCACAGGATGCAGAGCATCGACCCAGTCGTCGGGTATGGCCTGAATGCCGCAGATCGCGCCAGCGATACTCCCGGTCATCGCGGCAATGGTGTCGGCATCCCGCCCGAGATTCACTGCGAACAGGACACCCGACCGGAAGTCTCCGTCACCTGCGAGCAGAGCAGCCATAGCGAAGGCGACAGCCTCCGGAGCCATGTCCGCACAGTAGTAGTCGGTGATCGCGAGAGCATCATTCAGCGCGATTGCCAGAGCTGCTTGGTCCGGTTCCGTATCGACGAGATGCCGTGCGGTCGCGAGGTTGCGGGCCATCCAAGAATCCGCCGGGATCGCGCTCAGGGCGACAGCGAAGGACTCCCGCGCAGTTGCCCCGCTCATCCCGGCAGCTATCGCGGCAGCCACCGCCACCCCTGCGTGGATGCCCTCACCGCTGTGGCTGACTTGACCATCCGCGGTCGCGAGGCGAACGGCGACGGCGAGGTCTCCCCCAGACACGATGCCCAGCGGGGCGACGCGCATCGCGAGACCGTCGCTCCACGCATGTATGTGCGCTCCCGACTGTGGGGGCCGGATGCCGCGTCTGAGGTTGTCGATGGCGGCCATCTCACTGAAACCACCGCCCGCGAAGTTGTCCAGTTGCGGGAGGACGTCCTCGATCCATGTCTGGGCGAAGTCGGCGGCAGTCGCGTCGACGCCCACACGGCTCAACGTCCGTGCGGTGAGGAGCGCATACTCGGTGTCATCACTACCGGCCGGCGGCCACTGCAGGTAGCCCTCGACCCTGCCGTAGCGCTCCTGAATCTCTCTCGCAGACAGGCCCTCGACTGGACGACCGATCGCGTCCCCGATGGCAAGGCCCGCCATGGAACCCCGCGCACGATCACGGACAGACAGTGTGGTCATTCTTTGCCCTCCTTCACAGCAAGCAACAAGGTTCGATGGGCCAGATCCCATATCTTCACACCGCTCATGCCGGGAAGGCTCGTGGCGATTCGGTCTTGCAACGGAGCTATCCAGTCCGCTGGCAATGCACGTGCGCCGCGTAACGCGCCACAGACGCTGCCGACTGTTGCACCAACCGAATCGGTGTCCCAGCCGGCCATGACCGCCAGCGGTACTGCGTCCTCCAGCTTGCCGGTGCCGCGAGTGAGTGCCCAGGCGATGGTGGCGGCGTTGTTGAGCACGTGGACCCAGTGCATCCCCGTGAATCGTGCCCCCAGGGCCGTCAAGTCGCTGTCCAAGGATCCGCCGCGGTGGCCGAGGCCGCGCCCGAAGCGCACGGCCTCGGCCAGGTGGCTGTTGCTGGGGATCACGCTCTGGCCGGCATCGAGGACGGTCTCAACGTCATCGCAGACGGTTGCGGCGGCGGAAAGTCCGGACGCCCACAGCTCGCCGTAGAGCCCGTTGCCGGTGTGGCTAATTCGGGCGTCCTCGTAGGCCATGCGAGCAGCCGCGGCCGGATCTCCTGGGCTGACCCAGCCGAAGACATCCCCGCGAATCAATGCTCCGATCCACTCCCGGAACGGGTTCCTGGTGCGCGCACAGCGATCTGGGTCCACGCCTTCCAGGAGGTTGCGATACGCCGCGCGTTCCGCGGTGAACACACGTCCTGCGGGGAGCTCGTTGAGCCATGCGGATGCGATGTCGTCCACGGTGAATTCGCGCCCAACCCGCTCGAGCACCCCCAGATTCAGGATCGGGTAGTTCAGGTCATCGTCCTCCGGCATTCCGTCGATGTTCTCGACCAGAGAGTTCACCGCGCTTCGGCGGTTCCACGGCCACCGTTCAAGAACCTTGCGCGGCACATCGGCCCCAGAGAAGTAGGACGTCAGCGGCCAACGGCCGGCCGCAACCAGTAGCTCACGGATACCTTCGGGTGGGATCTTCTCCACAGGCTTGCCGAGGAGGCAGCCTGCCGCTCGGCCCAGCCATGCACCGTAGATGCGGTCTTCGATATCGGCACCCGGTGCGGGCAAATGAGGTGCCGGCGGGGTGGCTGAATATTCGCGTTTCTGAGCGCCAGGGGTATTGCGGTTGAGCACCGGTTGCCCGTCGATGTGATCGTGTTCGTGGGCGCCGCTCGATATTCGGGGTGAGCGCCACCCTCGTAGGCTCCTCCTGCCGTGTGGCCAATCACGCGGCAGGAGGAGTGATTCGGATGGTACGCAAGATCAAGGCGAAGCTGGTGCTTCGGCTTCGCGCGGAAGGCCTCACCGGGCGGCAGATCGCCGCGCAGGGCATGTCCCGGCACTCGGTAGCCGCAGTCATCGACGCAGCCGACCGAGAAGGCATCGGCTGGGACGATATCGCCGACCTCGAGGAAGCAGCCGTGTATGCGCGACTGTTTCCCGGGAGGGGCGAGCATGAGAGCGTGCACGCGCAACCGGATTGGGAGCGGGTGCACCGGGAGCTCGCGAAGGTTGGGGTGACTCTGAAGCTGCTGCACGGTGAGTATGTCGATGCGTGCCGTGCCAAGGGTGAGACCACGATGGGCTATGACCGGTTCTGCAAGACCTACGCGCGGTACGTCCTTATCGCCGGGGCCGCGTCCCGCGTCGGTCACAAGGCGGGGCAGACGGTCGAGGTCGACTGGTCGGGGCCGACGATGCAGCTGACTGACCCGGTCACCGGCGCGTCGACGGCGCGGGTCTATCTGTTCGTCGGCACGTTGCCGTTCTCCCGGTACGCGTTCGTTGAGCCGACGCTCGACATGAAGCAGGACACCTGGCTGCGTGCGCACACGGCGATGTTCGACTGGTTCGGCGGGTCCGTCCCACGGGTCGTGCCCGACAACCTGAAGACCGGGGTGATCAAGCACCCAGCCGAGGGCGAGGTGGTCCTCAACGACGCGTATCGGGAGCTGGCCGCGCACTACTCGGCCGCGGTACTGCCGGGCCGGGTGCGCAAACCGAAAGACAAGGCGAGCGTGGAGAACACGGTCGGCAACATCGCCACCTGGGTGATCGCGTCCCTACGCGACCGGCCGTTCGGGACGCTGCCGGAGCTGCGCTCGGCGGTCTATGAGCGCGTCGCCGCGTATAACGCGGAACCGTTCCAGAAACGCGCCGGGTCCAGGTCGAGCGTGTTCGAAGCGGAGGAGAAGCCATTGCTGCGACCGCTGTCGGCCGTGGCGTTCGAGATCGCCCGATGGGTCTACGGACGCCGCGTCCAGAAGAACGGGCACGTGGTGTTCGAGAAGAACTTCTACTCCGTCCCCGCCGCCCACATCGGTGCCAGCGTCGACCTGCGGGTCACCGACACGACGATCGAGGTGTTCGCGGGGCAGGATCGGCTGACCAGTCATCTGATCGCCCCGGCCGGGATGGTCAACGAGTATCGGACGCATGATGGTGACCTGCCCGACGGGTCCCGCTACCGGCAGTGGGACGCGGCCCGGGTCCGGGAGTGGGCGGCCCGAATCGGGGAGAACACGACCACCGTCGTGAACCGGATCTTCGAGGCCGTGCCGGTCGAGGAGCAAGGCCTCGACGCGGCCCTCGCCGTGCTGCGGTTGACGCGCCGATACTCCGCCACCAGGGTCGAAGCCGCCGCGGGCATCGCGCTGGCCTCACGAGTGAGATCACCACGTTACGCGCACCTGCGGCCGATCCTCGCCTCGAACCAGGACCAACGCGGCAGGGGTACCTGGCTCGAACCCTCCGAGCCCACGGCCGAGCCTGGCGGGTATGTTCGCGGCGCGGACTACTACGCCGATGGGGGCGCCCGGTGAGCCGGCTCGACTCGGAGACGAAGCGGAAGCTGCGTGAGATGGGGGTCACATCGCTGGTGGACGCGTTCGACGTGCAGGACGACACCCTCACGTTGGGGATGGTGTTCGAGGAGCGCATCAAGCTCGCCGTCGACGACGCCCACGCCACATTCACCCAGTCGAAGGTCGAGGGACTCATCCGACGTGCGGGCTTGCGTTACCCGAACGCGGACCTGCGCCGCCTCGACCTGCTCGAGCAGCGGGGCCTGGACCGGGGCGTGATCGCGCAGCTCGGGACCTGCCAGTTCATCACGAGGCAGCAAAACGTCGTGTTCCAAGGCTTCACCGGGTCAGGGAAGTCCTACCTCGGGTCCGCGCTCGCGAAGCAAGCCTGCAAACACCGCTACCGGGCCCACTACATCCGCATGCCCGACCTCGAAGAGGCCTGGGCCGTCGCTCGAGACAAGCCCGCCGGGAAGGAGAAGTGGCTGCGCAAATATTCGGCGTTCACGATCCTGGTGATCGACGAATGGCTCCTCGACCCGCCAACGGACGACGTTCGGAGCATGCTCCTCGAACTCCTTGAGCGGCGCTACGACGCCGCTTCGACGGTGTTCTGCACCCAATACGCGAAGAAGGACTGGCACCAACGCCTCGGCGGTGGCGTCCACGCCGACGCGATCATGGATCGCATCGTGCACAACACGCTCTGGATCGAAACCGGCGACGTCAACATGCGCGAACACGCCGCGATGACCAGCTGACCCAGCCCGCCGGTGAGCGTCGCGCCGCGGGTGGCGCTCACCGGCGATACCCGGCGGCCCCGAAACGCAATACCGGGTGGCGCGCCACCACAATATTCACTGGCGCTCAGAGGTGCAAATACTCATAATCGGGCTGAAGGGCTACGTCACCAACCTTCCAGTCGTGAAGGTCCCCGCCGCACAGGTCGTGGCCGCCTATCACGACCTGTTCCAGGTCGAGGCGTCGTTCCGGATGGCGAAGACCGACCTGCGCGCGAGGCCGATGTTCCACCACGAGAAGGACTCCATCAGCGCGCACCTCACGATCGTGTTCTGTGCTCTCGCCATCACAAGACAGCTCACCGACGTCACCGGCTACAGCATCCGACGCATCGTCCGCGCCCTCCGGCCCCTCCGCGACGTGGTGATCAGCGTCCAGGGCCAGCAGATCACCGCGACCACCCCGCCCGCAGGCGAAGCCGCCGACATCCTCTCAAAGCTCCAAGCCGCAACGGGGCACTATTACGAGAGTTGAACGTGACGGGTCAGGCGGCGGTGGGTGTGATCACCACCTCGTAGCCGAGGTTCTCCAGGTCACGGACCGCCTTGTTTCTGGCTCTGTCGGGGTTGAGTCGTGAGTAGTGGTCGGGTCCGAGGTCGGCGTATACCTCGCCGTTTCGGAGCATGTGCCAGACGGCTGTGAGGATGGTGTGCTCGATCGCGACGATTGCGCGAACGGGGCCGCGGCGGGCGGTCAGGCGTCGATATCGTGCGGCGAGGTAGGTGCCCTTCGATCGGGAGGCAGACATCGCCGCGACCCCGAGTGCTCCCTTCAAATACGCGTTCCCGTGCGTGGTTGCGGAGGACTTAATCTTGCCCGCGGATTCGTTCATCCCGGGACAGACCCCGGCCCAGGAAGCCAAGTGCGCGGCAGTGGGAAAGACGCTCATGTCCGCGCCGGTCTCCGCGATGATGATCTCCGCGACGGTCGTCGACACCCCCGGGAGCGTCACGAGCGCGTCCCGGGCCGGACGAAAGGGCTCGATGCTCTCCTCGATCCGTGTCGTGAGCGCGTCGATCATCTGCTGGTGCGCGTCGATCTGGGCCAGGTACTGGCGCACCATGAATGCATGATGCTCCGTGAACCGGCCCTGCAAAGCATCAACCAACTGCGGGATCTTGTGCCGCATCGTGCGCTGGGCAAGGTCAGCGAGCACGACCGGATCGCGTTCCCCGTCGCAGAGCGCTTCGAGCATCAACCTGCCGGACTTCCCGATCAGGTTCGACGCCACCGAGGAGAGCTTGATCCCGGAGGATTCGAGGTGCTTCTCCAGCCGTTGCACCTGCCGGCCCCGATCCCGCGCTGCGACCGACCGGGCCCGGGTCAGATCTCGCAGCTCCCGGATCGGTTCCGGCGGCACGAACGACGCACGCAGCAAGCCGTGCGCGGCCAGCTGCGCCAACCACGCCGCATCCGACACATCGCTCTTGCGACCGGGGATGTTGCGAGCATGCTTGGCGTTGACCAGCATCACCGGCAGGTCGTTCTCCATCAGATAGTAGAACGGCTTCCAATAGTCGCTCGTCGCTTCCATCACTACGGTCGTGACCTGCTGCGAGGCGAGGTAGTCGATCAGTTCGAGCACCTGAGACGTGGTCGACCCCCACGTCGTCACGTCCGTGGTGAACGTGCCCTTCCGTTTCCCCGGCACCCGAACAGCGACCTTCGCGTCGCGTTTGGAGATATCGATCCCCGCCGATCGCTCATGGATGATGTCCATCGCCTGCTCCCTTCCCGACGTGGCGGACTGGACGGCGCCGGTCGTGGAGAGGACAGGATGAAAGCTGGAATCTAATACTCGTGCTCAATGGCAACAATCCACGGTCCCCGTGGGGTCCTCCGCGTCAAGCTAAATTGCGGGCTGCGATGCACCATAGTGCGTCGACGTCGACCACGACCGGACAGCCTTCAGCATGCGCCTCCAGAACCCGAGCCGACAAGAGCCGACCGCCCCAATACTCTCAACCCCCCACGGCGCGGACAGCGACCCCTCAGAAGCTAAAGTGGCACGACTCAGGCCCGACGAGGATCTGCGGGTCCACGCGGCGTTCCTTGCTCATCCCGACCTTGCGGAGCCCGTCTTCGTACTCCGCCTCGAAATACAACGTGGTCACGTCGTAGAGCACCACCGTGAGCGGCCCACCCCGGGTGGCGTGCGCGTATGCCGCTGCGGCGAACTGGGACCGCCAGTCCTCTTTCACGCACCGGGCCAGGGTGCGCCAGATCGTCCGCAACGACGCGGACCGCACCCCCGCCTCACTGAGGACCCTGATCGAGTCGGCCTTGCTCGTCGGCTCGATCACCCGGCCCAGCACGAGCTGCTTGAACGCTTCCGTGCCGACGCCGTCGAATCCCAGCCGCGCATAAGCGGCGTCCAGCACCTCCCACAGCACCCGAGACCGGGAGCCGATCACCGTCGGCGCGGACGTCACCGGTTCCGGCGTCAACGCATCCAGATCGAACGCGAGTTGCCCGGCCTGGATCTTCGTCTTCGCGACCTCGATCAGCGCCGCAAGCTCCGGCTCGGCATGCGCGGACCCGACGTGTTCCACGATCGTGCGCACGCCACGCGTCTTCGAGACGATCTGCACCGCCGTCGCACCCGACGCGGTGCGCACCTTCCGCACGAACAACCCCACCAGAAGAGTCTAGAAGCCCTCGACTTAGTGCCCCGCCCGAACACCAAGAACCCCGGAAAATCAACGAACCAGCACCCCGGGTGACACGATCCAGCCCAAAGTGGCACGAGTCAGGTCAGTGCAGCGACCTGGGACAGCACACAGTGCCGTTCAACTGGCCGATCGCGATCCGGGGCGCCTCGCTGCCGCACGCGCTGCTTACCGGCAACACCGTGATCGTGAAGGTGCCGCCGACAGCCCCTCTGGCCACGGCACGCGTCGTCCAACGCGTCGCCGAGAAGCTCCCGGCGGGCGTGCTGAACGTCATCAGCGGCGAGGACGAGAACATGACGGGGCTCATCACGGACGTCAACAAGGTATGGTTCACCGGTTCGGTCAACGGCGGCAAGCGCATCATGGAACTGGCCGCCACCCCCATGACCCCCACCGAATGTCCGAAGAGCCGTCAAACTCGACCACCCGCCAGACGGCCTCGTTTAGAGATCTTTCACTCCTTTAGACATCCTCTCCACGCCGAGCGTAGCCCGAAAGTGAGTTTCGTAGTCGTTGAGCGCCGTCAGCATCTGGATCGCTCCTGCGAAATCCGTTACCGTTGGCACGTCGAATTCACGCGCAGAGTCGGTAAGTGCTCGGCGAGCCTCGTCTGCTTCCACGCTCCCATCCGAATTCAAGACCAACACCGCCGTCGAGTCGACGGCGTGCTCACGGAGCAATGGCAGCGAATCAGAAAGAAAGCCTCTGAAGCCAGCCTGATAGATAGGCCCTTGAAGCATTGCCGCCAGGTTAAGGTGCACGACGATGGCACTCGGCCGCTCACGCTCCAAGACGAGTCGCAGCAAGGCCGAACAGAGCCTACCCTTTTCGTGGGCAAAGACGCCCGCTGGAAGATCCACTGGGTTCACAACGCTGGCTCCCGGAGGAAGTGCCAGATCCTTAGCCGCCCGGATGACCTCAGCCGACATGGGAAGAACTGCCAGGCGTGCCCTGGCAAATTGATCGGCTGCCAACACATTTACCCCGCCACCATTTCCCAGGAGTACAACATTCTGCCCGCGAGAAATTGGCACGCGACTCGTATGCTGAAATACAAGCAGAGAGTGCAAGAACTTGTCGAGAGTATCCACAAGTGTCAAGCCGAACTGCCGCGCCAACCCTGTCCATAGTCTCTCGTCGGTCGCAGCCGCACCCGTATGTGACGCGGCCGCTCGACTTCCTTGGGCCGTCAACCCGCCCTTCAGAATGACGATCGGCTTTCTCTTGTCGGCACGCCGTAACAGTTCCACGAACCGCCGACCGTCCGCGAGGTGCTCAAGGTAAAGACCTATTGCGTTCGTACCGGAATCGGCGAGATAATGCTCGACAAGCTCGATCGGGCCAACATCCAATGCATTTCCCACGCTGACAACCGAGCGAAACTCCAGTCCCAATGCGCGCCCACGACGGACCATGTCGACGCTCAGCCCACCACTCTGCGAAACGACGGAAATCGTCCCTTCCGGAGAATCCGCTCCACCGACATAACTGAGATGGCCGCGAGGCGAGTGAGTGCCCAACGAGTTCGGCCCAAGGATTCGGACACCGGCCGTGTGCGCCGCATGTGCAAGTTCCGCCGCCAGATTCGCTCCCGTGCCGTCTCCCTCGCCGAAGCCGCTGGAGATCACTTGCGCGAACCGCACCCGACCGGCCCCCGTCGATATCAGCTCCGCGACGTTCTTCGCGGGAATCGCGATGTACGCGTAGTCAATGACGCCAGGAACTTCAGCGAATGATGGAAACGCCGGATACCCTTCGATGCTTGTTGCAGTCGGATGAATAAACACGATCTGACCGTCGTAGCCGGCCGTCTGCAGCTGGTGCAGGAAGGCGTTCCCTTGCGCACCACCCCTTGCCGACGCTCCTGCTATCGCAATAGTCGCCGGCTCAAAGAGCAGATCGAATCGCTTCAAAATCTCTTCATGCTCAGTCGACGTTATTTCAAGTTCCGTACTCATCGAGCCCCTCCTTCGGCAGGAAGAATTCGGACATCGACCGCGCACACGTCCGACGGACCGACGAGCAGCGGATTGATGTCGAGTTCCGAGATGGTGTCTTGATGGGTCATCATGAGTCCGCTCGCGCCTCCGATTCGGGTAATGACGTCGATCGTGGCGTCGAGGTCGATCTCTTCCTGTCCGCGGGTTCCGAGAAGCAGTGGCGCGATTCTGAGTTCGTGCAGCATCTCCCGGGCATCGTCAGCAGTGATCGGGCAGATGCGAACCGACACGTCGTCGAGGACGTGGACGTAAATGCCTCCCGCGCCCACCATGACGATCGGCCCGAACGAGGGATCAACCCGAGCACCCACGATCAGCTCAATCGCACCGGTAGCCATTTCCTCGACCAGATATCCAGACAGGAGATTTGCGGGGATGCGCTGGTCGCCTTCCATCTCGTGGATCGCCTCTGCGATCCCTCTCTCACTCGTCAGACCCACCTTCACGCCGCCGATATCAGACTTATGAAGCGGCGTGTTTGACAGCACTTTGGCAACGTAGGGCGGGTGAAGCCGCTCGGTTATCAGAGGAATCTCATCAGCCGAAGAAATCCTCATGCCCCGAGGAACAGGTATGCCGAATCGCGCGGCCAACTTTTTGCTCTCGTGCTCATCTATACCACTTCCGATGTCGGCAACCATTGAGCTATTCTCCTCTTTCGGGACGACGTTGATCACAGCGTTGACGGCCAATTCGACATTAGGTGGTCCCCAATCGGATCAGCGCGCCGCAGCTTCAGCACGCTCTTCAGATATGCTCGCGTCTCACGGGGGTCGATAATGTCGTCGACCGCGAAGTTGCCTGCTGCGTCGTACGGTGACGTCTCGCGCGCGAGCTCGGCGGTCTTTGTCTCCAGCACGCTGGCATCGGCTGCACGATCTCCTAGGAGCACGCGTGCGCCGAACGCCGGATTCATGAAGCTCAGTTCCGCTGTCGTCCACGCACACGTATGGTCGGCAATTCCACTCAAACCCATATTACCCACAGCGGCTCCGTACGATTTTCGGGCTACGATCGCAACAATTGGAACGGTGCATAACGTCAGCGCGTGCATCCAGTTCATCACTCGCCCGGTCATACCCTTGCGCTCTCCGTGCAGCCCAATGAGAAATCCCGGCTGATCCGCAACAAAGACCAACGGAATGTTAAATGAATCACAGAGGACGATGAAGCTCGTCACCTTGACGCATGCCTCCGCAGTGATGGCACCACCCAGATGCAGCGGGTTGCTCGCGACCACCCCCACGGTCTGACCGTCGACGCGAGCCAGCGTCGTGATGATGGATTTGCCGAACGATGGTTTCAGTGGAAAAAGGGAACCAGGGTCGACAAAGCAATCGAGCACGGCATGCATGTCGTAGCTCTTATTGAGAGTCTCGGGGAGAATGGTCAAGAGCCGCCGGGCGCGAGACTCATCGTCCTCGTCGCGTTCCGCCTCGACGGTCGGCGGCTTCTTCGTCGAGTCCGATGGCAGATAGGAGAGAAACCTCTTGACCGCCTCGATAGCTTCTTCGTCGGTCTCGACGGCAATATCGGCAAGCCCACTCACCTGGGTGTGCAATCGCCAACCGCCCAGTTCCTGAGGATCAACCTGCTGCCCTGTTGCGATCGATATCAGGCGTGCACTGGCCACGCCCAGCGTTGCATTCTTGTGCATCACGACGAAGTCGGAAATCGATGCATACCACGCCGAAGACCCATAGCTTGATCCGAGCACAGCCGAGACCCATGGCGAGTGACGCACACGCTGATACTGCAGGCGATCCGACCCGCCTGCGATACTCGTGGCTCCCATGACGTCGGGCATGCGTCCGCCGGACGACTCCCCGAGAAAGACAATCGGAGCACCCACCTTCGCAGCCACTTCCTTGAGCCGCTTCAGCTTCCGGTTGTTGACCGCGCTGCTTGACGCTCCCAGCACCGTGAAGTCATTCGAGGCGACAGCTGTCGTTCGTCCAGCAATTTCACCGAGACCGGTGATCTTTCCGTCCGCCGGGGCCCGCTTACCGCTTGGAGCGGTGGCGAGCAGTCCCATTTCGACAAATGTCCCGGGATCGAGCAGCTCATCGATCCGCTCGCGTGCCGTGAGCCGGCCATCAGCGCGCAGCGCATCAATCTTGTCCTCAGCCCCTCCTGCCAGCGCATCGGCACGGCGTTGTTCGAGCTGGAGTCGAAGAGAATCAATGCTCACGTCAGGATCACCTACTGATCTGTTGGATGGGCGAGATGGAGGGGGGTCGACTATTTGCGTCGAAGGCGCGTTCGTGGTGACTGCGCGCTGAGCGGACCGTTCGAGGGACGCATCAATAGGATCGTCCGAGTCGAGAGCCGCGCTGCCTTATCGGCAGAGGGTGGACGCCTTGCCGCTGCGGCTCGTGCACGCCGCCGCCCTAAGAGCAGGATGCCGATGCCCAGTGTGGAGGTCACGATGCTGACAAGTGCTCCCATCGCGGCCAGCTGCCCATACGTTCCGCCGTCCTTCAGGTCCATCATCACGAACCCGACGACTGGCGAGCGCGGCCCTGCCAGCATGACCGATGCGGTCAGCTCCCCGGCAGCCAAGACGAACACGAGAATCCATCCGGCAATAAGGCCTGGACGCATCAGCGGCCCGACGATCTTCCGGAAGGTGCGCCAGGAGCCAGCGCGTGACATGTAGCTGGCTTCGGAGAGCACGGGCCCGACTTGTGACAAAGCATCGTTGGCACTAATGCTCGCCTGGGGCATAAATATGATGATGTATGCGACTAGCACGAGCAGAATGCTTCCTTGCAAGCCCACCGGCGGAGCGGCCAGAGCCGCCAGCAGTGCGACAGCAATCACCACGTGAGAGATCGCCGCCGGCACCTTCATGGCACCATCGATGAACCGGCTGAGCGGGTTGCGTGGTTGGTTCTGGGCGACGAAGGCGACGACCGCGCACGCAAGAACGCCGGCGGTGGCCGTCACCACCCCGAGCCCGAGGCTGTTCACTAGCGCGGACAGCGTCGTTGAACCCCTGGCAAATATCGTCTGCCAGTTGGTCAGCGTGAAGTTGGCAGCACTGATGCTTCCCGACCAGTACGACTGAAAAGACACGACGAGCAGCGCCAAAATTGGGAGTAACACCATGAGCGCCAGATATAGGAGCATGGTGATGCGCGCCGGCCATTTCCAGAGGCCGAGCGACAGCTTGTTGCCGGCAGAAAATCGTCCCTCAATCGTCGCGTGCCGCGCACGCCGACTGGTGCGCCGTTCAAGCAGCCACGCTGAACCGATCACCGCCACGACGATGAGTCCGAGCACCAAGGCGCCCGCCAGGTCCGGTGGATACTCGCTCGTCGTCAACCGGACGATGCGAACCGTGAGCACGTCGATCCCGGCCTGGTCCCCCAATAGCACGGGGATCGAATAGATTGCGAAGCCGGCAGCGAGGGCCAGCAGCATCCCGCTAAACAGCGATGGGCGAATTGCGGGGAGCGTCACGCGAAGGTACGTGCGGAACACTCCGCTTCCACTGACCCGAGACGCTTCCTCCAGCGCGGGATTCGCGTTGCGAAGTGCCGCCGAAATCGGCAAGTAGCAAAAGGGGACCAACGTGACGATGTAGAGAAACACCATGCCCGGCCATGTGTAGACGTTGAGCGGTCCTTCGGTGGGCGGCACCAAACCCATGCCAGCGATGGCACCGCGGATCACCGTGTTCAAGAGTCCTGGACCGGGCGTGGCCAGCATGACCCACCCCACGGCACTGGCGATCGGAGGCACGAACAACGGCAGTACCGGGAGGCTGTCAGAGAGCCAACCCATGCGGGCGTTCGTACGCTCTGTGAGCCATGCGAAGAAGGTGGCGACGATGACTGCACCGAACGTGCTCAGTGTGATCAGGACGGCGGTGTTGAGCAGAACCTGGCCTAGCCACGGCTTCTCCCAAATGCGCACGAATGCCTGGACGTTAAATGTGTTGTCGGGAAAGAAGAGTCGGAAGATCGTCACGATCAGCGGGACGGCAATGAGCGCGGCGATGAGTATGCCGAGGCTCCATCCGAAGATCACGAATGTGCTGTGGGAGCGCCGCGCGGGCTTCGCCACGCCGGCCGCGATCGAGTTCATGACTCTCGCCTAAACACCAGGAGGTCCCGTGGGTCTTGAGCGATCGTGACGACCGTCCCCGACGCCTTCTCGTCCTCATGCGCGACGCAGACCCGGAAGACGCCTTCCTCTGTCCGCACGAGGTACTGGGTTCGGGACCCTGCAAGATAGGTTGCGCTGTCGATTGTTCCGGTGAGCCGATTCACTCCGGGCGCAGAACCTTCTGTGAGCCTCCATCGTTCGGGGCGGACCATCACGACTACGTCGCCGACGACATCATCGACTTGCGCCTGCCTGTTGATCTGCCAGTTGGTCCGACCCGCGGCTCGGACATGGAGTGTCGTACCAGTCTGTTCGGTTGCGGAGCCCTCGAACTCGTCCACACTCCCGACGAATGCCGCCACGTAGGCGCTTGTCGGATCTTCGTAGATCCTGCGTGGGGTGTCGATCTGCGCGACAACTCCCTCGTCCAATACTGCGATACGAGTTCCGAGTGTCATGGCCTCTTCTTGGTCGTGAGTCACGTAGAGGGCGGTGAATCCGAGTTCCTGTTGCATTCGGACGATCTCCATCCGCAGCCGATCCCGGACCTTAGCGTCAATGTTCGACAGCGGTTCGTCGAACAGGATGACGTCCTGAGAGGCGACAATCGCTCTCGCAAGGGACACCCGCTGCTGTTGGCCACCGCTCAGCTGGTTTGGATACTGATCGCGCAGGTGTGCGATGCCAGCGATCTTCAGAACTTCGTCGACGCGTGATCGCACTTGTGCCTTGGCAACGCGTTGGCTTCTCAGCGGGTAAGCGATGTTGTCGAATGCCGTCATGTGCGGCCAGAGCGCATACGATTGGAAGACCATGCTCGCGGGGCGCCGCTCCGGTGGAACATCGACCCGGTTGGCGGCGTCGAAGAGGGTTGTGCCATTGATGGTGATGCTGCCGCGATCAGGCCTCTCCAACCCCGCGATCATCCGCAGAAGCGTCGTCTTTCCGCATCCGCTCGGGCCGAGCAATACCAGAAACTCGCCGGGCATCACGTCGATCGACACGTCGTTGACCGCCCAGACCGACGTACCGTTCTCTCGCTTGAAATTCTTGGCCAGGCCACGGATCCCAATGCGCGGACGTGGCGACACCGATTCGCGGCCCGCATCCGCGCTCGCCGCGCCGGAAGCGGGGAAGGACGCACTCATCGCGGTTCGCTGATATTGTCCACTGGCAGATGACTCCGTACGCAGAGTCATCCCGGCTGTTGTTTCCTTCATGTCCTCAAGTTTCTTCAATGAATCTTGCAGTTCTGGATTTCCTGGGTCTCGCCCGCCTCGCCCACAAGACGGCGTCGCAGCGCTATTCGATCGTGGCGATGAGATCGCTTTCGTCTACGGAGTCCCCTTCGGCGACATGCAACGTCTTCACAATGCCGCTTTCCCCGGCGAGTACGGGAATCTCCATCTTCATTGACTCGAGAACGACCACGACAGTGTCAGCAGTGACCTCCTCACCGACGCCGACATTGACCTTCCAGACGCTTGCTACCATCTCTGATCGAACTTCGAACACTGTCTTACCCTCAACTTTCACCGTTATGATTTCGGTCATCTGCGTATGCGTGCCTAGACCCGGAAGGTATGCGCACGTGTCTTCAACTGCTCGGGGAGCAGCCGATAGGCGTCCTCCGCCCACTGATGCAAAATGCCGGGGGTGTCAGCAGGGTCGATGATGTCTTCCACTCCAAAGCGTTCCGCGGTTCGGAACGGCGACTCGAAGCGGCGGTAGTGCTCCGTCAACTCTGCCCGGAGGCCGTCCGGGTCGTCTGCTGCAGCGATCTGGCGTCGATGAGCGGCATCCACGCCACCTTCGATCGGGATAGATCCCCAATGCGCGGAAGGCCAGGCCAGCCGTACGCTCGCGCGCTTGGTGGGAGAGAGTATGCCGCCACCAAGACCGAAGGACCGCCGAAGGACAACGGTGCACCAGGGCACGGTGCTCTGTTCGATTGCGAGCATGAGCCGAAGCGCAGCACGCACTGTGCCGTCTTCCTCTGCTTGGCGACCCACATACACGCCGGGCTGATCAACAAGCGAGACCATGGGAAGGTGGAAGGCATCACACATATCAACGAAGCGCGTGGCCTTCTCTGCCGCCGCGGCGGTCAGCGCGCCCCCGATCTGGTATGGGTCACTCTGAATAACGCCGACTGGGCGGCCGTTGAGTCTTCCCAGTGCGGTGATCATGGGGCGGCCCCAATATCTGCCGATCTCGAAGACCGACCCCTCGTCCAGTAGCTGCGCTAAGATGCGGCGCGCCTCATACGGCTTGCGGCGGTCCCGGGGAATGGCGGAAGTCAGCGCCTCAACGCGGAGCGGGCTGCTGGCTCCTGTCGAAATAACGGGCGGAAGCTCGAAAACGCTCGAGGGAAGGTATCCCAAGAACCGCCGGACCTGTGCAAACGCATCTTCTTCGGATACCGCGTCGTTGTCAACAACGCCCGACCCACGCGCATGCACGCGATAGCCGCCCAGAGACTCCTTATCGATGCTCTGACCCACGCCTGGAGCCACCACGAGCGGGCCGCCGCTGAAGACCTGGCTCGTACCCTGCACCATTACCGAGAAGTGAGCCAGGCACACCTTGATCGCGCCAAGCCCGGCGCAGGGGCCTAGCGCCACGCCCGCGACCGGCACGGTTCCCAAAAGTTCAGCGACTCGCCACGACGGATAACCGCCGAGTTTCGTCGATTGCGCCTTCTCGAGAAGCTTGATGCTCCCTCCTGCGGCATCGACGAGCCGAATGAGGGGGGTGCGGTGTTCCGTAGCCCAGGTCTCGGCGTAAATCCACTTCTCTGGAAGCGATGCTTCTGAAGATCCACCGCGCACGGTGAAATCGTCCCCCGCGACCATCACGCGCCGGCCATCGATGCGAGCGCGTCCGATCACGGAATTTGCAGGGGTGACTCCTGCGAGGCTGCCATCTTCGGAATACGACGCCGAACCGGTGAGCGCCCCGACCTCGTCAAAGCTCCCCTCGTCGGCCAGGATCTCCATACGCTCCCGCACAGTATGGTGGCCTCGCGCGTGGTGTGCCAGGACCTTCTCTCGCCCGCCAAGCGCCGAAGCCATCGCCCTCCGGTCGCGGAGCTCCTCCAGCTCTGGTTGCCACTCAGATGAAGTCCCGGCGTCCGTTGGCTGAACGGGCGGTGTTGGCGCGGAGCCGGCGGGCTCGCGTCTGGTTGGGTCCGTTGTCTCTACACCTTCCAACGCCAATGCTCCATTCACTCGTGACCGCTTGATCGCGGTCGTCATCGAGTCTGCGGCCGCCCGGCGTGCTTACACAAGCAGGAGAAGGATTGAACTGTAATAGGCCGTGCCTATCAATGAGTCGTCTCGAGCGCTCTTCGCAACGGAACCGGCGTTCTGGCCGGCCTGGGGTGTCAGCTACCGCGCGATCGTGTGACGCAGCGCGACTTCCTTCATGATCGCGAGGAATGCCGACGTCGGCGGAGACGGGTACTCGTCCTTCCTGCGAATCGCCATCGACACCGTCGATAGCTGAGGAGCGTCCAGCGGCAGCACTCGATACTTTCGTGACTGAATGTGGTCGGCGGGAATTCCGAGCGCGGGAAGCAGCGCAACCCCTACGCCAGCCGAGACCAGGGCCTGCGCCGTGTCGATGCTGGCGGTGTGGAAGACGGGGGTCAGACGACGATCGGTATTCAGCTTGTCGAAGATGCGCCGAAGCAAGAATCCCGGCTGGAACACGATCATCGGCTCATCTACCAGGTCTTCCGGGCTGACGACCGACTGCTGTGCCAGCGGGCGTTCGGGTGAGATGGCCACGACGACGTCACTCGCGATCAAATCGACAGTGGCGACGCCGTCTAAGGGCGCATCCGAGGCCAAACGAGAGACGAAGCCCAAGTCGAAATCCGCGTTCAAGACCCCCGCATGGACCTGATGACTGCCCAGCTCCGTCACTTCGAAGCCGATGTTGGGGTGGGCGATGCGGAACTCGACCACTGCCTCCGGCAGCACCGAACGGCAGATTGTCGGTACCGCCCCGATCCGCAATTCGCCGGCGCGGGAACTGCTGATGACGCTGGCCGCCTGGCGCATCGCCCGCTCGGTTCGCAGAATGGCGCGAATGTGCGGCTCGAGGAACTGCGCGGCCGACGTCGGGCTTATTCCCGTGGCTGAGCGCACGAAGAGCACGACTCCCAGATCCTCCTCGAGACGTTGAATCTGCTGGCTCAGCGAAGGCTGGGTGATCCCGAGGTCCTGCGCAGCTTGGCGCATAGACGCCGACTGGAGCAGAGTCGCCGCGTACTGAAGCTGGTTGATTCTCATCGTGGCTTATCCTATCGCTCTGCAAGGCAGCGCCTTCTTCCATGGCAACAGGCTTGCTGTTCAGAATGGGCACGCACCCGTCACTCGCCTGGCGCCTCAGAATGCCGCCAATGGAGTGTTCTCTCATCGAAGCAGTGGAGGCCATGAAAGTGTTCAAGCGGATCCTCATTGCCAACCGCGGCGAGATCGCGCGCCGGATCACGCGCACTTGCCACCGGCTCGGGATCGAAGTCGTGGCGATCTTTTCTGACGCGGACTCTGATGCCCTCCATGTGAAGGAAGCGGACCGTGCCGTGCGTCTAGGCCCCGCACCAGCGTCAACGTCATACCTGGATATGGATCGTGTGCTGACCGCAGCCAAAGATGAAGGCGCCGAAGCGATACATCCCGGATACGGCTTTCTTTCAGAGAGCAGCGAATTCGCAAGAGCAGTGATCGATGCCGGCGTTACCTGGATCGGCCCCTCCCCCGCTGCCATTGCTGCGATGGGAGACAAGGCGCATGCCAAGGCAGCTGTGGCAGCGGAGGGCGTCCCTGTCGCGACGGGCATCGCACTGCCGTTGCTCGAACCGGAGGAAGCACTGCCCCACGCCGCGAAGGTGGGCTATCCGATCATGATCAAGCCGAGCGGAGGGGGGGGCGGGATCGGCATGACAGTCGCATTGAGCGAAGAGGACTTCGTGCACGCATGGACAACAGCCGTCAGCCGAACCCGTTCGCTGTTCGCAGGGTCGACCATGCTGCTGGAACGGTATACGCAGCACGCTCGACATGTCGAGATCCAGATACTCGGGCTTGGCGATGGCCGCATCCTCGCGATCGGTGAGCGTGACTGCTCGGCACAGCGTCGACACCAGAAAGTGGTCGAAGAGTCCCCCTCGCCCGCGGTCTCACCGGATCTGCGTGCTCGGATGTTCGACGCCGCGATCGCAGTCGGCAGGAGCGTCGCCTACCGCGGCGCTGGCACGGTTGAGTTTCTTCTTGATCGTGACACCGAACGGTTCACGTTCCTCGAGATGAACACTCGGCTTCAGGTGGAACACCCTGTCACTGAAGCTGTGTACGGAATCGATCTCGTCGAAGCGCAGTTGCGGATCGCTGCGGGAGAGGCCCCCGTTTTCGACCCCAACGAACTTGCGCCCCACGGGCATGCCCTTGAATTCCGCGTCTACGCGGAGGACCCCGTCACGTTTTTGCCCGGTCCCGGCAAGATCTCACGGTGGATCGAGCCGGAAGGGGCGGGTGTGCGGGTTGATTCCGGCTACACCCTCGGCGACACCGTGTCACACTTTTACGACCCACTTCTGGCGAAGCTCTGCGTGTGGGGGCCGTCCCGCGACGACGCGCTGCGTAACGCGGATGCCGCTCTCGCCCGGTTCATCATCGAAGGACCGAAGAACAACCTCCCTTTCTTCGCGCGCCTGCTGGCCTCACCGGTATTCCGTTCCGGCGACTATGGCACTTCGCTTATCGAAGAAATCACGAAGGAAGATTCACTCGCTCGGTAACCAACCGCCGCGTTCTTCCCGCCCCCTGAAAGGAAATCAATGATGATTCTACCCAAGAAAATGGTCGCGCTCGCGGCCATCGTTGCGACCGCCACCATCCTCTGCAGTTGCACCCCCACGGATCAGAACCCCGCCTCGACGTCCAGCGGGGGCCCGACGAACAGTGCCGTTGACGCGATCTACCAGGCGGCGCTCAAAGAGGGATCCGTCACCTGGTACTCATCCGCCCCCTCCGATGCACCCAAGGCCTTTGAAGCGGCATATCCTGGCATCACCGTCGACTTCATCCGCCTCCCTGCAAGCCAACTCGGCACCCGATACGAGCAGGAGCGCGAAGCGGGGGCGGCACCGGCTGACGTCCTGACGATCGCCGACGAACTGTTCATTGACAGCGCTCGGACGAAGGGCTGGATCGAATCCGATCTCACGGACCTGCCAGCGATGGCGAACTGGCCGCAAGAGTACTATGACAAGGGCGTCGTCACAGCGACTATTGGGCCGCTCGGCATCGCGTACAACACCGATGCTGTCACGGACCCCCCTCAGACGTGGGAGGACGCTCTCTCTCCCCGCTTCAAGGGTAGAATCCAGAACGGTGACCCGAGGACGGCACCTGTATATCTCGCACAGATGTACCTGCTGCGAAAGACGTACGGTGATGAGTTCCTCAAGAAGCTCGCCGGAATGGGTACCACGTACGAGGCGAGTCAGGTTTCGGTAACTCAAGCGCTGGCTGCGGGGGCGCAGGATCTGACTCTCAGCAGTTCATATCAGATGGCCCAATCGCTCATCGCAAAGGGTGCGCCGCTCAAGTTCCACGATATGTCGCCGACGACCGGGACCGTCAACTTCGGCGCAGTCTCGACGGGCGCGAGGCATCCGAATGCCGCGAAGCTGCTGATGAATTACCTTCTGACACCAGCAGGACAGACGGAGTTCTCGCGAGACCTTGCGTCGCCGCTCGGCACGGATGCCGTCCCGACGAGTGTGCCGCTGCCGAAGGGATTTGAGAGGGTCTCTGCCGCTGACGTCAACGCAGACAAGGCCGCGATTCTCGCAGACCTCGGGTTGCAGTAGGTCGTGCGGCGGCCCGTTGCTAGCTCTACGACCGCCCGCCGCCCGGAGGTACCTCCGTAGGCGGCGGGCTGAATGCCAGAACGCGCCCCGAAGGAGAGGGAGGCTGACGTCAGCAGCAACATTGGCCAGGAACACTGGACGGCGTCGACCAAGCGTTCCCTCCAAGTCCCGCCTCCCAGCCGAAGGACACCGATAGTGGCACTGCGATGAAGCGGACCGTCTCGAACGCGTTTGCCGTGGTGCTGAGCCTGCAGGTGCTTGCCGTCATGTTGGCGCTCACGATGCCACTCGCCGAACTCGTCGCCGGGGCGCTGACCCTGTGCCTCATCCCGCTCGGGCTTGTCATCGCGACACCGTCGCAACGGGTCGTGGTTTGCGTCCTACTCGCAATCGGCCTGTCGTTGCTTGCAACGGCGCTGGCGCTCGGCGGCGCGGTGCGGGTCGACGACATGCTCTCGCTCAACCAGAACCTGATCGGCATGTTGGCCGCAGTCTCCTTTCTGGGCTTGCTCGCCACGCGCGGCGGGCCCCCGCCATCCCGGCTCCATGGGACCGCCGCCGTCTGGCAGACTGCGGCACTCGCCCACTTCCTGGGTGCGGTGATCAGCGCCAGCGCGGTCACGATCGTCGCGGACCACCTCAGCCACGGCGGCCGTCTCAAGCCGCCCGACGGCGTAATGCTCTCTCGGGTGCAGGCCAGCGGCTCGCTCTGGTCGCCGTTCTGCGCCGCTGCCGCCGCAGTGCTCGTGCTCGCTCCGGGCGCACGTCTGTCCGCCCTTGTCGGCATCGGGGTGCTGCTCGCGGTGGCTACGCTTTCGGTGACGATGCTCACCGTTATTCATCTGCACGGCGACGAGTTGCCGTCCTACGCTGGCTTTCCGCTCTCGCGGAGCCTTCTCACGACCCCCATCGCCCTCACCGTCGCAGTGGTCATCGCCCACCTGATCGAGCCGGCCGCGCCCGTGCCTCCGATCATCGCGGTCGCGGCTATCGCCGTCACGGTGAGCGTGCTGTGCATCCGGCACCGCGTGACCGCCGCACGCACGTTTGTGCGTCATCTGCGAGAAGGGCTACCGCTCCAACGCGGCGAGGCCATCTTGTTCGCCGCCGCGGGGGTGCTGGCCATCGGCTTCAGCGAGCTGCTCCGCGTCGTCGACTTCGACCTTCCAATTCGTGCGTTCACATTGCCGATGGCGTGGCTGGGAGTGCTCGCGATGATCGTGGCGGCGTTGGCGGGAGTGCATCCCGTGATCTCGCTCGGAATCCTCGGCGGCTTGATCCTTCCATTGGACCCCGACCCGACGCTGTTTGCCTTTATGGGGATGATCGGCTGGGGCGGGGGCGCCGTGGTCGGGCCACTCTCGGGCATTCAGATGTATCTGCAGGGCCGATACGGAGTCAGCCCCACGATGACCACGCGGCGCAATATCCCGTATGTGGCGGTGATGCTCGTTCTTGCCTGGCCCGCGCTCTACGCCATCGGTGTGGTGGGGTGACTCGGCATAATCCATCGATCGGACGACCCACAGCCATGAGGACGACGAACACGACGGTCGTCATTGCGCACCGCACGTTCCATGCCGAGAATGAGGTCATTGACACCAGCATGAATATAATCGCTAGCGGTCCAGGGCGTTGTCGCGTCGGGGTTCGAGTGTACGTGTATGGTCACCGGCTGCTGAAGAACACAACCCCATGCGACGCGCGGACGCCAGTAATCGCGCCGCCACGAAGTTCCACGCGGTCGCCGCTGCGCCCAGCGTTGCATGGCTCACCCTTTGACTGCGCCGACGGTCATTCCGGCGATGACTTGCTTCTGGAAGATCGCGTAAATGATGAGCTGTAGCAGGAGGACCGGGGTTTGCCGACGCCATCATCCCGCCGTAGTCGACGGTGAACTGGCCTTGGAATCTGGACACAGCCACGCCGCGCTCGAAGCGGCACGGCACTGCCCATCCCGAGCGATTCGGTTCGCGGTTGCGGGCGCCCGCTGAAAACGATGAGCGACGGGAGGGACGTGGGCACGCAGCCGATTGCCCACCCGTGATCCGTCGCCTCCAGCGTCTCGATAGCTGGAAGGAGCGCTACCGTGCCGAGCGGGATGCGGACCCAGCCTCAAGGCAGACGGTCGAGGTCGACTGTTCGGGCACGACGATGCCTACAGCTCTCCGATGGCGATTCCGAGCTGAAAGTACATCTCGCTGACAGCTGCGTCGTTGACAGTGTACTTGATCCGCTGACCCCGGGTCGTCTCGCCCAGTGGCGGGTCGGCCAGCAGCATCCCCGATGCCGTCAGGGACTGCAGGGCCTTGGCCACGGTGGAGACGGGGATGCCGACCCCGGTCGCGATCTCGCCGCGGGTGGATGCGCCGTGGTTGCGAATGTACCCGAGGATGCCGGCCCGCACCATGTTCCCTAGAGCTTTGATGGGGTCCTCCACGTTGTGAGCGTCGAGGGGTCTGGCGTATCTGGGCACGTGTCCATTGTGGCGCAGCTCCCCGGCTAGAGCGAATAATTTAGGGGTTCCCTTTTGAAGCGTACCGTTATAGTATCCCCTCATGTCAAGCATGAAGCTGGCGGTCGAGGAGGCACGGATGCGGCGCGATGCGGCGCCCGTGTCCCCCAAATGGCCGACAGACGCGGCAGTGAGCCCAGGGATAGCGTGGCGATCACTTCTCATGTGTGCGTTCGATCGGGACCGTGACGGGGATGACCGCTCGCTCGGCCACCACCAGACCCGACCTGTGTGCCAAAGCCGGGTGACGCGAACAGCCCATTTCCCCGCCGACGGGCTCCGGTCATGACCTCGTCAACCGCACGCCGCAACATCACCTGGGCCGTGATCGGCGGCGTCGTCGTGGTGATCGCGATCGTTGTGATCCTGGTCTCGGCCCTGACTGGCGACCCGGATGCATCGCCGACGAACAGCCCCACGGTCTCAGGCCCCACGCAGACCACATCGCCATCCACCCCCGTGCCATCCGCCTCGTCTGTCGTGGACGGCTCGGTAGAACGATTCGGCTGGGTGCCTGAGCCGGTCACCCAGGATCACGACGCGTATATCCGGGCGGCACTGGCGGCGGCATCCACGTTCGATCCGGCGAAAGCGACGCGCGACCAGTTCCTTGCCTACGTCGCAACCTGGTTCACGCCCGACACTCGCCGGAAGACTGATGCTGACCGGGCGAGTGCACGACAGCGTTACCTGCAGGAACTCTCACAGTCCGTCGTCCTGCCTGAAGGAACCTGGACGTCACTGCGCAGCGAGCAGGCGAAGGTTGCCGCCACCGTAACGGGGCCGATCACGTATGTGCAGGTGCCCGATGACCCGGGCGGCATGTTCATCGGCACCGCGGACGTCACCGTCACGTACTCGTCGACGGCCACACCGTCCACGATCGCACTGAACGACGAGAAGGTCCGGGTGAGCGTGCAGGTGCTGTGCGGGGCCGGCTCGGTTCCGACGCCGAACTCGCCCCAGCAGGCGGGTGACTGCAAGGTCATCCGGTACTTCGATTCGGCGATCGAGCACTGACCATGGGCGCCCCGGCCGTTGCAGTACTGACAGTGGCCAGGTCCAAGACCGGGCGCCGGTTGCTCATGCTGGCAGTCATTGTGTGCTGGGGACTCTCGCTGGTGATCATATTCCCGCTGATTGCGGTCGCGTTCACCGCCGCCGGCGCACCCCCCTCCTCGGCCACCGCACCACAGGCAGCAGGAGCCAGGGGTCCGCAGATCCAGGGGCAGTGGGGGTATCCCCTCGCGGGCGCCTATACGAAGGGTCGGGGCTTCGGTCCGGATGCCGGTATCGGCCGGGTCTGCGCATACTGCTCCACGAACCACATGGGATACGACATGGCCCAGGGCTGCGGCGCTACGGTCTACGCCGCCAGCCCCGGACGGGTCGATGTGGCCGGCCGCTACTTCGGCTATGGCAACGCGGTGGTGGTCAACCACCGCGGCGGTGTGATCACGATCTACGGGCACATGCGCTGGGGGTCCCTGCGCGTCGCGGTCGGTGACGCCGTCGCGGCCGGAACGCCGATCGGCGCCGAAGGCGATACCGGCGACTCGATGGGCTGTCACGTGCACTTCGAGGTGCGTGTGGACGGCGTGCCGATCAATCCGCAACCGTTCATGGCCGCACGCGGTCTTCCTCTCACCTAGTGATCACAGACAGGAGCAGTGTGATGTCTCCCACCGAAGTACCGGCGGCCGTGGATGTGCCACCGATCAACCCCAATTTCTCCGCCCCATGGATGGCCGGCCTGCAGTTGATCGCGTCGTACGTGCTGGGGACGGCGCTGATCGTGGTGCTGATCCTATTGATCCTCGCCGGCGCGGCACTGGCATTCCGCGGGCTCGCATCGGAGCGGGTTCGCACCTGGGCCGGCGAGAACATCCTGTGGATCTTCATCGCCGCCGCGGTCCTCGGGTCGGCATCCGGCCTGTTCCAGTGGTTCGTCGGGTTCAACTTCGGGTTCTGATATGCACGTCGTGCTGCGAGCGGTCGCCCGTGCTCTGATCGGCCTGGCCGTCGCGTTCACCATCGGGATGCCGGCATCAGCCGCCGAACAACGACCGGCTGCACCGACACAGGTCCCGACATCCAGCCCGGTCACCGGGCAACCGTGGTCCGCTCCCGCCTACCCGGTGTCGTGCCAGCGTGAGCAGAACCAGGTCACCTGCACGCCAACCGATGCCACGGAGGTGCGGGAAATGACGTGCTTTGTGGGTGTCATCGTGAATGGCACCACAGCTACCGTGTGCACCACGTATCCAGGACACCAGGACGCGATCAAGGCGGCGGGCGGAAACACAGCGACCGTTGATTTCGGCTGCTCGTTCGGGGACATGGTGTGCAACACCTTCGAGACGTTCGGTCGAGGTGCCGCGATGTTGGCAACGTCGATGATGTTCTTCGTCCTGCGAGCGACGCGCTTCGATGTGGGCGGGAGCCTGTGGAACGCCGCCACCCAAGGATGGTCGTTCTGGGCATGGGCGACGCTGATCATCGTGTTCATCGCGATGGTCTGGGCCATCACCGCCGCAGCGATCTCCGGGCAAAGAGATCAACTGGTCGGGGCGATCATCCGCTCGTTCATCGCGATCCCCGCCGTCCCAATCACCCTCTGGCTGACCGGCTACGCCGTGCAGGCTATCGATGGGCTGACCGAGTACCTCGTCGCCCAGCACAGCGGCACCTCGGGACTGTTCACCACCCTGCAATCAGCGATGTGGGCTGGCGGGCAGGCCGGGTACGTGTTCGGCGTCGCGATCTTCGCATTCCTGTTTCTCGGCATGCTGCTGATGCTGATCGTGTTCCTATTCCGCAATATCGCCCTGGCAGCGTTGATCATGGTCGGCCCGGTTGCGTGGATGGTGTTTCCCGCGAGGTCCGTTGGCCCGCAGTGGGTCGTCCGCTACATCTCGGCCGTCGTCGTGCTGTTGCTGACCGGACCGCTGACTCTGGCGTTCTTCTCTCTGGTTGTGAACGGGCTCGCTTCCGTCCACACGATCTGGGATCCGGCAGCCTGGCCGTACCTGGTGGGGCTGGTGCTGATCACGTTCGCGCCGTTCGCGGTGTTCGGCCTGTTCACGTTCGTCGGCGGCGTCGCGGCTGACTCGATCGGCTCGCGGCTGGGAAGTCACGCTGCGTCTATCGGCTCGCGCGGCGCCCGCACTGTGGCCTCGCTTCCGACCCGCCTAGGTTCCAAGCCTGCGGGGGTCCCCTCGATGGGACGGCCGCCGGTGAGTGGCCGGTCCGGTCCGCCCTCCCGGTGGCCGAAGACCGGGGGCGTGTCAGCACCTGCCGGAACGAAACGGACCTCGACGAGCACCGCCCCGCCCACCCAGCGGGCCCCCTCTACGTCCACCCGGCAGTCCGGACCCACGCCACAGACGTCTGCACCAGCGAAACCTCGCCCACAGGGAAACACGGATGGAGGCAAATGATGAGCATCGCGGATGACGACACCCGGCCGGTGCGTCTGCCCCGGCGGTCTCGGCAGGGCATCGTCCTGGGCCTTGACGGCTGGCAGGTCAGCTGCCTGACGATCGCTGCGGCCGCGGCCCTGACCGGTGTGATCCGGCTCGGCCCGGTCGGACTGCTGGCGGCCGCCCCGGTCTACCTGTTGTTCGGCGCCGCCGCCCTGGTGACCGCCCACGGATTGACTGCACCGAAGATGGCGGGACTGTGGCTGTCCAAGCAGATCCGACACGCATCCGGCGCAACCCGGCATACGTACCGGCCAGAGCGAATCCAGCTGCAGGGCACGATCAACCTGCCGGGAACCCGTGCGTCGGTGCAGGTGTGGGACGTGGACGGGTTGGCCTCTTTGTACAGCCCGCACGAGCGCACCGTCTCGATCACCGCCGAGTTGGAGGTGCAGGGCTTCCTGATGAAGGATGTCCCGGAACGGTACGACCTGGCCGAACAGTGGGCGAAGGTGCTGGCCTCGTTTACCCAGCGCGCCGGGATCAAACGGGTCACGCTTCAGGAACGCACCACCCCCACGACGATCCGTGCCGCGCGCGAGCACTACCGGACAACGATTCGCCGGCTGCACATGGACACGACCATGCCCGCCGCGACGAACTACCAGCAGGTAATGGATGACGCGGAACGGTTCGCGGTCGCGCACCGCAACTACCTGACGCTGACGCTGGATCTGGTCGCGCTCGGTGCGCAGCTGAAGGCCCTCGGCGGCGGCAAGGACGCCATCCAGGCGGTCGCCGCAATCGAGGCCGGGAACGTGTCCGACGCGTTGCAGGCTGTGAAGATCAAAGTGCGCCGGTGGCTGACACCCCGCGATATCGCGGGGCTTGCGCGGACCGCTTTCGACCCGGACTTCCTCTCCATCGTGCAGAACCGCGACGAGGCGCACGCGGGCGTGGACCTGGCTGGGATAGGCCCGATGTTCCTGGAGGAGCCACGCCGGCGCAACGGCATCGTGATCACCGATTCCGGAGTACACACCACGATGTGGATCCACGAGTGGCCCCGATCGGACGCTGCCGTGGGCTTCATCTCCCCCATCGTGTTCGCGCGGCACCCGATCACGGGCGACGCTGTCACACACATCCTCTCGATCGTGCTCACCCCGGTGCCGGTGTCGAAAGCCCTCAAACGAATCCGGGATGAGAAGCGCATCTGGCGCGGTAACGAGCGGTTGCGTGCCCAGCGCGGCGCGGACGGATCCGCCGCCGATGAAGCCGACTGGCTGGCCTTGGAGAAGCAGGAACAGGAGATCGTCGCCGGGCAGGGCGAGTTCCGATACGGCGCGTACTTGACCGTCACCGCCGGGGACGAGGAAGCGCTGGACCAGTCCGTCGCCGGCGTGCGCAATGCGCTCTCGCGTGCCGGCATGGAGGCGCAGATTCTCTACTGCCAGCAGGCCGAGGCACTGATGGTCAACGCCCTCCCCCTGGGAATGGGCATGAAATGAGTCCCCGCCGCACCTTCACTGTGATCCCCGCGCAGCAGACCGCGGCCGAACGCCGCGCGATGCGCCAGCGGATCGCCGACGCCAGCACCCAAGAGCGTCCGCGGCGCACCCGCAAACGCGACCGACACCTGCCCGAACCGGCCGTCGCGGGCCCGTTCGGACCCGGCATCGTCCAGGGCGGCTACTGGAACCTCGCGAAGGTGACCATCCCCGCCCACCAGGCAACATCTCAGCCGCTGGCCGGCATCTACCCGTTCGTCGCGGACGCCGGCCTCGGCCACCGCGGCCCGATCGTCGGCGTCGACCTGAACGCCGACGCACTGTGGCACTTCTCCCCCTGGGAGGCGTACGCCGACACCTCCGAGCGGGGCGCGTTCTCCACCAACATCCTCGTGCTCGGCGCTTACCGGTCCGGCAAGAGCGCGCTCATCAAAATGCTCACCACCCGCTCACTGCCGTTCGGCCACCAAGTGGTGCTGCCCTCTGATTCGAAGGGCGAATGGGTGCGGGTTGCCGAGGCGGTCGGCGGCTCCGTGATCCGGCTCGGTGCCGGTGGCGGCGCCCGGTTGAACCCACTTGATCGAGGACCTCGTCGCAGCGGGTCCACCGACGACCAGCACGAGAAGATGGTCTCCCAACGGCGCGCCACGACACTGATCTCCCTGATCGAACAGGCAATGGGCGGCACCAAGCTCACCGCAGTCGAGCACGCCGCGATCCATCTCGCCCTCAACCGGGCCATCATCGACACCGGTGACGCGCCGACGCTACGGGAAGTGCATCGGCAACTCGAGCGGATCGCCGGCGGTGAGACCGGCGGTGACCCGGCCCTCATCCCGGCATCAGCGCAGCCGAGGTTCGTGCTGCGCCGGTTCGTGGACGGCGACCTGTCCGGTCTGTTCGAGGATGCTTCGACCGTCGCATTCGACGACGAGTCCCCGATGGTCGTCGTCGACACCAGTGAGCTGTTCGCCCGCGGCGACCTGGTCGCGCAGCTGACCCAGGTGTGTTCGACCGCATGGATTCAGGCGGTGATCTCAGACCGTGACGCGCACCGCGCTCGCTACGTCGTCCGTGAGGAGGGCTGGCGGGACATGAGCTCGCTGGCCGCGTTGCAGATGTATCAGCAGTGGTTGAAGCTGTCCCGGCATTACGGCATCAGCAACATCGTCATCCTGCACAAGATGGGTGACCTGGATGCCGTCGGCTCGGCCGGTTCTCAAGAACGCAATCTCGCGTATTCGATCGCCGGCGACATCGAGAACAAGTTCATCTTCCACATCAACCATCAGGAGCGGGGGCCACTGATCGACCGGTTGAGCGTGCCCCCGGGGCACGCCGAGATGGCCAGGCAACTGGACCGTGGACAGTTCCTCGCCTACGTCGGGCAGTACTCCTACCTGGTTGATGCGTTCGCCACGTCCACCGATTGGGAGCACGATCTGTTCGCCACGGACGAAGCCGTCCTGCCCACCGGATCCGACACCCCCGATCCGCTGCCGCTGCCGGATCGGGTCGGGGATGCGTGGCCGAACGACACCGGGCGGGACGCGCCGGACACCAGCATCGACGGATGGCTCAGCCCGGAGAGGGGAACCGCATGAACCCGTCAACAAGCACGATCCTGCATGCGATCGTGCATCAGAACACCGCCACCCTGGTCGACGTTGATGGCGTCGTCGAATCGTTCGACACCGATGACGGCGTCGACGTCCGCCAGGGGGTGGTCGCGTACGCCGCCCGGCAGGCGCAGCGAGATGGCCGGCCAGTGGAGCTGACCACGTCCGGGGACCGCGGCACGCACAGGCTCCTGGTGCACCCTGACGGGAACGTCCGCTCCCTCGATGACCAAGAAGAGCAGCCGGCCGCGCGGACCACGCACGTCGTTGCTTCCGTGGTGGATGCGCCCGAGCACACCCCAGCGACACGGGCCAGCGCTGCCAGTTCGGAGCGGGAATCCTTCATTCCGTCCGACACCGACCCGACGCTGGTCCCCTCCACCGGGCTGCGCGGAGCCCTCCGCCACGCCGGACTGAGGCTGCGCCCGTCGGAGGGGGACCTGGCCCGGCATGAACGGAATCGCACCGTGGCCGCGCACTGGCCCGGCCCCCGCACAGTCGCCGTCGTGAACGGCAAGGGCGGGGTGGGCAAGACACCGACTACGGCGATGCTCGCCGCGGTGTATGCGCGACAGGGCGGCGGGGCCGTGCTCGCGTTCGACAACAACGACACTCGAGGCACCCTCGGCTGGCGCACCGAACAAGCCCACCACGAGGCCACCATCCGCGATCTCCTCGCCGCAGTCCCCCGCCTCACGACCGCCCCTGCCAATGAGCTGGCCGGGTACGTACACCATCAGACCGAAGACCGGTACGACGTGCTCCGGTCCAACCCGCGAGTACTCTCCGCCGAGCAGCGCCTGACCGTCGCCGAGTTCGACGACCTGGTCGGGGCGGTGCTGCGCGCGTACCGTCTGGTCGTGTTCGACTCCGGCAATGACGAGTCCGCCGACCGGTGGCTGCGGATGGTCGACTGGGTAGGGCAGCTCGTTGTGCCCACCCTCGCCTCTCCTGAATCCGCTGAATCCGCCGCCCTGCTGCTGGAGGCCCTCGCGACCCGCGACGAACACTCCGCCATGCTTGCCGCCGGTGCGGTCGTCGTCATCACGCATGCCGAACCCGCCCGGCCGGCACAGACGCGTCGCCTGGTGGACACGTTCTCCCGGCTCGCGCACGCCGTCGCGGTGGTCCCGTTCGATCCGGCACTGAAGTCCGGGCCGCTGCGGTTCGGGATGCTGCGCCCGGCCACCCAGCAGGCGTGGACCCAGGCCGCAGCCTTCGTGTCCGGGAGGTTCTGAGAAGGAGACCATCATGGACATCACCTTGATCCGGGCAGCCGGCGTCGCACTCACCCTGGCCGCCGCAGCCGGTGCGACCTTCGCGCTGTACCGCCGGGGACGCCGCGGGCCCGGACCGGTGGCCGCCGCACTGACTTGGACCGCGGTCGGGGCGATCGGACTGACCAGCATCGCCGGCACCATCTGGGTGGACCCGGAACTGGTGTGGTTGGTCGGGCTGTTGGCTGCGGGATGCTGCCTCGCATCCGCCGCTGCTCTCGCGCTCGTGCGGCGCCGGGATCTGGCCGCTGCACGCCGGCGGGATGCCGAGCTGGGCTACCCTTCCCTGCCCACGACGCCGCCGGGTGGGTTGGTGTTGTCGGTAGGCGGGCTCCTCGCCGTCCTGACCTCGACCCTGCTGATCGCACCGTGGATGCTGGTGCTGGCCGGTACCGCAGGACTGCCCGCCGCGGCCGTGCTACCCGGGCTGGCCGCGAACGTGCTCCTGACTTCCCCGGTGCTGTGGGTCGCCCTGGCCGTGACCTACCGTGTGCATTCCCGCCGTGGCGCCGCCCGGTACCGGCTCCTCGACCGCGGCATCACACGCCGTGTTGCCGACGCCCACACCGACGGGTACCGGGACGGGTACACGCGCGGCCGCAACGATGGCTACTATCGCACCGGCTTCGGGACGGGCGGGGGCCGACCATGATTCGCGGAGGGTGGCCGGCAAAGGCCCTGGCGGCGGCGGTCGCCGGTGCCGGCATCCTCGCCCTGCTGACCGAGTTCGTGGCCGAACTGCTGACAAGCTGGGCCTGCGGGCAGCGACCCGCCCCACGCACGTTCCTGTCCGGACTGGTCCTATTCTTCTCCGGCCGTGCCACCGCGTACACCCCCGCGCCCGGCTGCGCGATGCCAGTGACCGGCATCCGTCTGGTCGATCTCGGCCTCCTGCTCGTCTTCGCCGCCGGGATCACCGCCGCCGCGATCGCCGTGCACCGGCACCGCCAGTCCGACGGCGGGTTCGTCCGGGAGATCACCACCCGGCCCGGGTTGGCCACCGGCACCGAGATCCGCCAGCACCTGTCTTCCGCGGCGGTCCTGCGCCGGGGCAAGCAGCTACGTCCAGGGCAGCACCCGGTGCGGCCCAGCGATGTCGGCTGGCGGGTTGGCCGCTCTCGCGGGCTGGACGTGTTCGTCTCGATCGAAGACTCCGTTGCCCTGGAGGGGCCACCGCGGGCCGGCAAGGGTTACCGGGTCCTGATCTCCGCGATCCTGGACTGGGCCGGCCCGCTGATCACCACCTCCACCAGCAATGACAACCTCACCGCGACGATGCGGATGCGCGCCCAACGCGGAGATGTCCACGTCTTCGACCCGCAGGGCCTGTCCGGGATGCGCGACACGCTGCAGATCTCCCCCATCGTCGGCTGCGAAGACCCGCTCGTGGCGGTCCAACGCGGGCAGGCCGTTGTCACCGGCACCGCACTGGGCTCCTCCACCACGAATCAGGAATGGGCCGACGTCGCCGGCACGGTGCTGTCTCGGCTGCTGCACGCCGCCGCCCTGTCCGAACGAACCGTCGCTGACCTGTACCAGTGGGGATCCACCCCCGCCCTCGCCCACACGGCCGTCGACATCCTCCGCTCTGATATCCGCGCCGCCTCCGGCTGGGCGGACGGGCTGGAAGCGATCCTGGTCGGGGACGAGAAACTGCTGTCCTCCACCTGGTTCGGCGTGCAAGCCGCCGTCGCTCCCCTGGCAATTCCGCAGATCCGGGAAGCCCTGATGCCCGCACACGGCGCCGGGTTTGACCCGCACGAATTCTTGCACGGCGAGAACACCCTCTACTTGATCGGGTCCGGGGCCGGTGCCGGCGCGATGGGCGGGTTCCTGTCCGCGATCCTCGACGACGTCGTCGAAGTCGCCCGCCGTCGTGCCCTCGCCTCCGAAGGCGCACGCCTTCCGCTGCCACTCGGACTGATCCTGGACGAGATCGCGAACATGTTCCGTTGGGCAGCCCTGCCCCGGGTCATGGCCGAAGGCGGCGGCCGCGGGATCTGCACCTTCGTCGTCCTGCAAGCCCTATCCCAGGCCGAGACCGCCTGGTCGCGGGCCGAGGCCGACACGATCTGGTCCGCCGCGACCGCGAAAGTGCTCCTCGGCGGCGCCTCGCACGTCCAGCATCTACACGACATCGAGGCGTTGCTGGGGACCCGGCAAGAACACCGCACCGAACAATCCTGGAACACCAGCCAGCCCGGCCACTCCACATCCGAACATCACGACCGAGTACCGCTGATGACCGTGGACGAGATCCGCCGGATGCCCCCGACCATGGGTCTGCTCGCGTACCGGAACCGCCGCGGGGTGGTCCTGGACCTGGCCGGATGGGACCGCCGCAGCGACGCCCGGCACATCAAAGCCGGCAAAGCCGCCACCGAGACCGAACAACGCGACGTCTTCGAGGCCGCCTACCGCGCTCGCGCCGCGGCATCCGCCGCGCCCGCGGTGCGAGAGGAAGATGCGTCATGAGCAACCGTCGCCGCCGCAGCTGGGCGAACGCGTACCGCACCGGCTACCTCAAATCGCCGACCTGGTTCACGCGTCGCGACCGGTGGTTCCGGGAACAGTGCGCGACCGGCATCCCCCTGGGGTGCGCCGCGTGCGGTCGCGCAGCAGCACCTGCTCAGCTCGAGCTGCACCATGTCGATTACCGGGGGGTGATCCGAGGGAATCGCGGGTGGATCTCGCGGGAACGCAGTCAGGACCTGGTGCCGCTGCATCCGCTCTGTCACGAACTGCTGCACCGGCTCATCGAACGTGACAAAGTTCTCGCCCGGATGCGCGGCCGCGGCGATGCGTCCCGACTGGCACTGCTCCGGTTGCAAGCGAAACTGACTCGTCTGGAGCAGCCGTCATGACCGACGACGACGCCGACACCACCCCGATCGAAGACTTGGTCGCGGCGCTGCGCCTGGATGAGTTCGATCCGCTGAACCGGCGCGGCGCGTCCGACGCGCTCGGCGCGCATCCGGTGAACTGGCGCGACCTGCCCGACGATCAGGCTCGGGAAGAATGGGACGCGCTGCGGGACTGGGTGCAGTGGGTCACGACCCGGTACGACATCCCCGAAGTGATCATCCCGGTCTGCTGGTGGCGGCACGGCGCACTCGTCGAAGAGCTCTCCGCCCTGCACACCGCCTGGGAAGCCGCGTTCGACCAGACCGACGCCGGGTTCGGCCCGGTCGGCTGGCATGAACGGTTCGCGATCGCCAAACCGCGTCTGAAGGCCGCCTACCCGGGCTCCTGCCTGAACGGGCATCAAGACCGCAAACCCCGCACCTGGGACGACGTCACCGACGAGGCGAAATGGGACGCGTGGACCGAACAGGCCCACGCCGGATAGAGCACCTGCGGGTGCACAACAGAAGGGAACGACACATGTCGACCAAGATCCCCCTCACCATCGAGGGGAACCTCACCAGCGACCCGGAGCCCGGCACGTCCGACTCCGGCGTCGAGTACACCAGGTTCAGCGTCGCCGTCAACGACCGACGACTGAACGAGACCACCGGCACGTGGGAAGACGCCGGCACCGTCTTCCACCGAGTCACCGCGTTCGGGCGCCAGTCCCGCAACATCGCCCAGTCTCTGCGCAAGGGCGACACCGTCCTCGTGGCGGGCGACCTGAAGTTCACCACCTTCATGGACAAGCAGACCGGCAACCCCCGCGAGTCGCGCGAGATCCTCGCCGACACCGTCGCCGCGTCGCTGAAGTACAGCGGAGTGGACGTCAACCGCGCCCCCCGAGTGAAGGGCCCCGCAGCTGACGCGACGGGGCCCACGTCCACGCCGGTGGTTCAGACCGACACGAACACTCACACGCTGAGCTGAACGAACAGCGAGTACCGCCAGGGTACGCGCCCGCCACGTGCGGCGCGACCCTGGCGGTGCCCCTTACATCAAGCGCCGGCCGTTTGTACGAGACGCTTGTCGCCCAACCTTATTCGGCTCCACAGTCCAACACCAGCATTGGCCTGCTCCGTGTACCGAGCGCCCGCTAACCTCAATACCTTTCAGTTAGCAGCGCGGGATGGTGCAGCGTGGCGGGTGCTGGGGTCGCGGCCATTGAGGCTAGACGACACCGGCATTCAGCAGTGCAAAGAGCTTCTCGAAGTTCTCGATTGTCGCGCTCTCGATGTGCTTGACGAACTCTTCCTGATTGTCAGTCAACGCGTGTGCAGGGAGGGCGTGATTAAATTTTGCATCCTCGAACGACTCGATCCGCGAGATGATCCTCCCACTGGTATCCGCGATGCCCTCGTAAGTCAGCTGTTTCCTGAATGCCCAGTTGTAGAGCTTCAGATAGTCACCGACCGCGAATAAGTCCTCAATATCGCCGTCCTTCGGCAGTGACTGGTCAATCTCGCCTACTGCGACGATCCGACTGGCTGGCACACCGTTTTCTTTGGCTGCGTTGCGTGTCCGCCCAAGAACCGACGCAGATTTCTCCCCGTCGACTAGAACTGATACATTCAGCCGGCGTCCCATGAGCGCGACGAAAGCGGGCATGTTTGTTATGCCTCCGACGGGAACTATTGCTAGTTTTGGGCTGAGTGGCGTCTTGCCGCTCCGCTCCATGTAGGCGCTCATCCGCATGAGGTAGATGAAGTCGCTGCTCCCCTCGACCAGTAGGTGCTGGCCCGAGCCGATGAAAAGATGCTGACTGATCGAGTAGCCCAGAGCCGACTCGACGGGGAGCACGGTGTCTCGGTCGGCCTTGAGGTTGACCCGGCTCACTTCGACACCCGCCTCCTGATTGGCGCGGGTCGCCTTGTCGTGGACAGTGCGAAGCTTTTCGTAAACAGTTGGGTCAACCATGAACTGCGAATGCGTCGTGTAGATCGTCTGCTTGGACGCTCCCAGCTCGTTGAAGATGTAGTTGACGAAGTCTTTCTGCGCTTCACCATGAAGGCTCGTCCCAGGTTCGTCGAGGAGAACGACCACTGGACTGTCAGTGTGCTGGTACTCGCTGAACGCAGAGAAGAAGGAAAAGAACCACTGGAACCCAGTCGAGCGCGTCGCGAAATTCGTCTCGACATTCCCGTGTCTGCCGTCGCGCAACTCGATCTTCAGGAATCGGTGATGCACCACCTCGTTCGTTTGCGGATCCATCACAGGAACGTTGTCGTCGCCGAAGACAACCTCCAGGTCCGTATTGGCGGTCCAATACTTGAAGACCTCCCGACTGAGATCCACCGCAGCGGCCTGGAGTTCCGCCTTCCGACTCTCGTAGTTGGTGTCGAGGAAATCGGACGGTTTCACGCCCGCATGGGCAAGCAGCGATACGACGGTTTGATTCTGTTCTTCGATGGCCCCTCCCTCGGTTAGATTCGCCGCGAGTTGGGTGAGGTCGGTTTCACCCGGAAGAACGCTGTAGTTTGAGAAGTAGAAGAATTTGGGAACGCGGGCGCGGAGCGCCGCGATCTGCTCCTTGTCCAGATGCCCGGTCTCCAATAGGTATCGGTACTTCTCAGCTATCGAAGCGAATCCGCTGACTGCCTTCGCACGAGTCGGTTCGGACTCCTTCAATCTCTTGGCAAGGTCCTTGCCCTTTGCGATGGCGGCGTCCAGTGTCGTCTCGGTCCTGAGAGCCTCAATTTCCTCAGCCGCGATGGACGCGTCCGTCGCGGCCGCTTCGACGACCATGTCGAGGTCCATCTCGAAGTACACCGCGTAAGTGTTGGCATAGTTCTTCGCCGCCATGAGTTTGGCGCCGAGGGGCAGTCGAGTTGGGAGAGCTCCATCGAGCGCATCCACATCATCCTGTTCCACCCGGAACTGAGCGACTACTGGCCGCGTGTCGACCTCCAGATTCGGGTTCTCCCGCCGATCGCGGGCCAACCGCCATCTGGGATACTCGGTCACCAGATCGAAACTTCGACTCTCACCGTTCGCGGGATCCAGCCGGTGCAGTGCCTTCAGTACCGTGGTCTTGCCAGACTCGTTCTTGCCGACCAGGCAGGTCACATCGTCTTCAATCTCGATTCGCTGAGGCTCTACAAAGTTCCGGAACTTCTGGACGGTCACTGCGACGAGTTTCACGGGCTCTCCTCCGACGCCTTGGAGTGACTCACTCTATCGAAAGCCGCCGACACTCGGTGCAGTGCACTACGCAGGATCACGGCGAGGATTCCCGTGTCGTGTCTCGGTACGCGGTTGACCCAACCCGAGCCTGAGGCCAGCATGAGAAGCAGTTACCATCTCATCGCAACACGGCTACGAGCCATCGCAACCGCTGATCGACCTGACCACCAACGAGAGGCCGCGCGCCGTGTCACAACGCAGCTCGATCACTGCAGCATTCCTTGTGTTGCTCCTCGGGTTCGGTGTCATGACTTTGATGCAGGCCGTCATGGGCACACAACCCGGACTCCGAGGCCTGGACAGTTACAGATCTGCGACATTCGGAGACGGCGCTCTCCTCCCTGTACTCACTTACACGCTGATGCGGGCAGTGCCACGGCCTCGACTGTGGCCACCGCGGGTGGCGCGCAACACCTGCTGGGCGGCACTCCTTGGAGCGGTGACGGGCGCAGCCACTCAGGCTCAGTGGCTAATGTCCCCGACGACACCACTGAACTGGACACTTCCTTCAACCCACCACTTCAATCTTGCCGGGTGGTACCACGCGGTGTTTCTCGTATCAGCGTGCGCGTTCTTTGCCGCAATGGCCACGGCGCTCTGGCTGCTCGCACACCGCGCCGCGCACCATGTTGCGCTCACCCGTCTCACGGGATTCCACATGCTTGGCGTCGTGATCCCGATCATCGCGTTTGCGGGCCTCCTCGGCCTTGACAACAACACTGGATCTGGGCACTTCACGCTCGGTCGAGCGGTCATCGTGGGCGCCTACGTGACCTTCGCCAGTCTCGCAGTCCTCGTTGGAGTGTCGTCAGCGCTGCACTGGCGTGGCCAGATTCGCGTCGCGTGGCTGGTCGTGTGCTCGCTACTGCCCGCCCTCGGGCTCATCCTCGCATTCTGGCCAACGACTTCCAGCCGCGATGGCCTGGAGTTCTTGGGAATCGTCGCACTCGGCGCGGCCATCGCGCTCGCCTCATACTCCACTGACGTCGACGGCCCTCCGGGCAAGCGTCTCGCCATATCAATTGGTTCGACCGCAGTCTTCCTGCCGCCAATTCTTGGCCCGCTCTGGGTCGGAGCTGGTTTCGCGAGTCTGTCCGTCTGGTCAATCGCCGCAACCACAGCCCTGACAATCGGATTTGTGGTTTCAATGCTGGCTTGCATCAGACAGCTCGACACGCGCTGGAGACGGTCAAATGTTCTCTACGACGCGGCGTCGATAGGAACAGTCATCCTCATCAGTCTTATCAGCTTCTATCTGTGGGGGACGCAACTTGCGACGAACCCTTACATTGGCACCATTATGGGACTGGTTGTTTCGACAGCGATTGTCTCTGCAGTTACGCCATGGGTCAAACACCGGTTCGGGCCAGTCATTGCCGCGGAGGAGGACGCAACTGAGATCCTCAGTGAAGTGTTGTCGCGGCGCAAGTGGAGTGCCTACCAAAGCATACTCGGGATCACAATCGCCGGTATTGCCATGCTTGTATTGTCCATTCAACAGACAACTTCATCCACCAACTGGCGCGCAGGCACAGTCTCACCAATGCAAGCTTCACTCATAGTGTTCTCCTCTATACTCCTCGTGGGAATATTTATCGCCATCTACGCCGCAGCGTTGATCCGAGGGAACTTCGGCCTAACGCTGACGATTATGTTTCTCGCGGCATGGGTCGCATCTCAAATTGTCATGGTAGTTATTGCACGACCGAGCGTCGGATTCATAGTGGTCGGCATATATTTTGCAACAGTTGTCGGGCTGTTCATCACGGAAGCCATTTCCGGAAACGTAGCCTACTTTATCGGTCGGAGCGCGACCCACAGAGTGAGAGTCATCGCATCCGCATGTGGGATCGCAAGTGGCGTTAGTACGTTCACGATGTTCGGCTCCTCGATGGCTTGGCAGAATTCGCTCACTCCCTCCTGGCTCGCATTCTGCGCCATGTCCATATCAGCCGTGGCCGTCCTGTGTCTGCCATGGGCGGCGACCCGCGCCGTGATGAATGGCGAATTCAGTGAAGCTAGCGGGCGACGCGTTGGTGGTGGAATTCTCCAAGATTCGTTCGTGAGCCTCTTGCTCGCAGTGCTCGTAGGGTGGATTCCAACGCTCCTTCTAACGCACGTCAGCGTCACAGCTGGATCGGTGCTCACGCTTTTAGGCTATATTGGGTTCCTCTCCGTGATCTTCTTCTATGTTATGAACAACAATGTCAAACATGTGAGGAACCAAGAGGACATGGCGGGCAAGACACCCGACAACGAAATTCTGGAACAATTGGCTGAGCTTCGACGACATTGCCGTCGCCAGAACCGTTTGGGTATCTTCGCATTAACCCCATTTCTGGGATACATAATTCTGTTTAGGCTGGCTCAGGGCAATGGTGATAGTCCAAGGACCGCGATTCGTGGTATGTACAGCGACCTCATTATCCCTGCGGCTCGCACCCCCCCCAGACGCACAAATATGAGAACTATGAGTCTCAAATGGGTTCGCTTCGGGATTCAGACCCCAATGACTCTTCCACCTTCCGCAATCTTGACGCCCGAAGCGATCGTACGAACCCTGTCGCCGTGCGGTCCGCGGGCCGCGCGACCGAGCTCGGACCGCGCCGCTCCCCGCGACTCGCTCAGGGTGGTCTCGATACCTGCTCGCATCAGCGTCTCTACGATGTGCCGTCCGGCAGCACCGTCTGTTCGTGCGACAACGAGAGCCTCATTGCGGACGCGGCCCCTGGTCATCCCGACGTAGAGGCCGGCAGCATCCACGCCTGGGCCCACTATGGCCGCGTGCGCGGTCTCGCCCTGGATGCCGTGGACTGTCGACGCGTATGCGAGCTGAACGTGCTCACTCGCGTACTGCAACGGGACGACACGCACGTCCGCGCTGTCGCTGATCGATGCGAGTGCCACGGACTGGTCGTCGATCCCGTCGACGATCCAGACTGCTCGGTTCTCTACCCCGGACACGGCATCGTTGTGCCGGGTCTGAACCACGTCACCGACAAGAAGTCGATCCTCGTTCCGCCCGACTGCCACCCGGTCTTCGCGCAGCTGTGCCAGCTGGATCCGCCGCTGCTGAATTGCCTCGCTGATGGCTGCGGCATCCGCATTCGTCGCCGTCACCAGCGCAACCCGCTGCCCCCGCCGCGCATAGTCGAAGTACGCCTCGACCATCGCGTCGCGTGCGGCAGCCTCGTGGTCAACCCGGTGGATGAGGCCGCGGCGGGCAAGCTCGGCCGCTAACGCAGCGGCTTCCTCCTTGGATGCCGGGTTGCGCATGCGAAGGGTGAGTGCGGCGTACTCGGGGTCGCGGAAGCGGTGCACCGCGGTCAGCTCGACGACCGCGCCGGAGCGGCATGCCATGCACGCCATCGCCCCGGCGTGACCGACCGGTCGTGCTTGCAGGTCATCACCCACCATCGCGATCCCACACTCAGTCTCGGCCGCAACAACTGCGAGCGCATTCGCGGCCTGCAGGTCGACCATGCCGGCTTCGTCGACCACGATCCGGTCACCGCGGGCGAGGGGGTACCGACGCGGACCGTCATAGGCGCGCCCTGTCGTCTCGTCGATGTCGCCGGGGCGGAGCCGCCACCAGATGTCGTTGCAAGCATCGTCGATGCGGTAGCGCCAGCCGTGGTCGATCAAAAGTGCGTGCAGGCTCGATGCGGCGGTCCCGATCTCGCGGGCCGCGACGGACGCTGCTTTCTTGGTCGGTGCGACCACCACCATCCGTCTGCTTTGCCTGGTCAGCGCGGCCTGTGCCACCCGGAGCATGGTGGTCTTGCCACTGCCGGCGGGCCCCGTGATGGTGACCAGACGGTGGGTTCCCCCGATCGCCGCCGCGGCGTCAGCCTGCCCCCGGTCGAGCCGGACGCGCGGGCCGAACGTGACGCGCACCAGTTTCGCGACAGCATCCGGCGGGATCGCAACCCCCGGCTCGTTGAGTGCCTCGAACCGTTCGGCGAGGTCGAGCTTGAGCGCCGCGGTCTGCGCCGACATGAGGTGTTTGATGTGCGCGGGCACATCGGGCTCATCCTGCAGCATGTCCACGGTGTCACGCAGCGCCCGCGCAACCACATCGTCGATCACCTCCTGCAGCAGCGCACGGTGGGCGCAGGCACCGGATGCTGCGACCGCGCGCATCGCGCCGGCACGGACATCCATCGGACTGAACCGCCCGCCGCACGAGGTGGAGCGCTTGTCAGCGTCCGCAACCGCGCGCGCCGCGAGCAGGTCACGATCCAGGTCGACGAGCAGTGTCGCGGCGGGCGACACTGGGCCGCGCACGGCAAGAGCGTGTGAGTCGAGGTGATGGATCTCGTCCCGGATCATCTCCTCCCAGGATGCCTCATCCACCTCGGCGGGCTTGTTCGGCCGCCCGTACGCCCACGCCCACCGGTCAATCTGCTGCAACACATCCGGACTGGGCTCCTGCCGCGGGTGATCATGCCGCCACTGCGCCAGGTGCCGTGCCCGGTTCGTTTCGATCTGATTCGCACGGCGCGACAGCGGGCGCACCAAATGTGCGAGCTGTGCGATCTCGCCGGAGTCGTCGAGCGTGTAGCCGTGCTCGGCGAGCGCTGCGGTCCACTCCGGGTCGGTGCGGGCGGCGAGCTCACCCTCCGCGTTGATGACCGTGTGCAGTTTCATCGCCACCCGCGAGTCCACGTTCGACCACTGCCCGTCCCGACCCTGCACCTTCACGTTCAGCCACAGGTGCCGGTGGATGTGCGGGTCCAGGGCGCGTGATCGGCGATGCTGTAGTTCGACGACCTCGATGCGGTGCAGAGATTCTCGGATGCGGCCACCGGCGCCGCGGCGCGCGTTGAGTTTGCGCTGCCACATCATGATGACTCGATCACGCAGTCGGTCCTGCATCGCCTCGAAGTCGGCGGCGAGTTCCGGATGGATGAGCGCTGCCAGGCTGAACGACTTCGGTGCGTTGGTCGTGCCATCCAGGATCAGGTCGGCATCCGGGGACTCCAGCCGGCGCCCGCGATGCTCGCCGGTGCTGGGGTCGTCGCCGTTGACCCAGCGGGTGAGCGCGGGTGCATCTAGCTGATCAGTCCGGATGATGCCGTTCGTGACTGTAAACCGCCTCACCGTCGCACGATCGCTGTACCGGGACAGAGCGTCGACGCCACTGGACTGCGCGAAGTGCGAATCGCATGTTCCCTCGAAGGCGTAGCTCAACGCCTGGCGCACGCCCTGCGACGCAACGCCTCGCTTCCAACGCTCGAGACCCCCACGCACACCATCACGATACGTCGAATTTGCGTAAGTGCGTCATGGTTACGTACACATCACTGAAAGTGCCTGCGTGCATCGACGTCAATCGACGTCGATGCACCAGTTCATCGCGTCTTTGGGATCTGAATAGACCTACGTCGCCGACACGCGCGGGTGCGGCCTGGCCAGGGTTCTGCTCGCCAACGGGCGGCACCGAGGCCACCAGTTCGGACCGAACCACGATCACGCTACATGGCCTCGCTACAGACGACCAGTGACGCGGCTGCTCACATTGAGACATCGATGCCTGCTGCCACGACCCGCAAGGCCTCCGGCAAACCTGGCATGTCATTGGGGTGGCCGTGCTCGATACTCTTGATTCTGGCTGTCAGGCCCACAGTGGCATGAAGATAGTATGTCGCCCATTGCTTACAGCTGTCGCAACGATGCCCGAGCAGGTATGGGCGAAGTGGTGCCATCAACTCCTTGGAATCCTTCACACGGATATAGAGGCTACCTCGCTCAATTTCAGCGTCGTCGACGACCATTGTTCGCACCGGCACGATTGGATGATCTCCGACGAGTGCGCGGTACTTGACCGTGTTGCGTTTGAGGATGCCATCCCAGCTCGAGTCGACGATCTCAACCAATTCGTAGTCGGCCAGGAAGCGTAGCCCGTGGACAAGGGTCTCGACATCGACGAGAAGCGTTGTTGCAAGAGCCTCCTCGTCGCCCGCTTCAAGTGTGTGAGCTTCGGCTCGCCGATAGTCCATCAAACGTTCGACAGCTCGCGCCACTGCTTCGTCCTCTTGGAACGTCCCGAGGTGAACGAGGAGCGAGTTGTCTGTCTGGCCGCCGCTAACCTTCCGCGCTATCTGCCCGAAGATCGTTGTCCATGTCGTGACGTAAGTCCTGTACTCGTCGCTGGCGCCATAGCGGCGTAGTTCAGGCAGATTGAGTCCCTCATTGCGGGCGACAGCGGCGGCGATGCAGCCGGCGAACGCGAGGATGTGCTCAAATCCATGTCGAATCTCTCGGAGCGTGTCCTGCGCTTCACCCCTACTCGCGATTGAGTCAATCGAACGCCAGCGGTATGCCACAGGGTACGGGTACAGTGTTCGAACTATGAAGTCGAAGTCATCAGCGCTCCGCGCGGCATCGACCCGCAGGCGACTATCACGGCCACGCTCGATGAGCGCTGCTCGTGCGGCCGTGGGTGACTCCAGAGCGAAGATCGAGTCAAGAGCATCCACTGCATCGTCGCCCCACTGTCTGAGAAGCCGGTGTGCCTCGGCAATGGATGCGACAGCCGCGAGGAGCGACTCCTCAGCGACAGGGATATAGAGCCCCTGCAGAATTGACCGCGTGAGCCAGAGCTTGGCCCCCGAAGCGACGACGAGCTCCTTTGCGAGATCTGAGCGCAGGTAACGCGATAGCAGAAGTCGCTCGCCCTCCGAGAGCTCGCGTTTTGGCCGAAGTATGAGCACATGGTGCAACGCATAAAGAGGTAGATCCTCGTGGGTCAGCTCGGCGACGCGGAGCCCCCGGAATCCGAGTAGTTGAAGGGAGCGCGAATGACGAAGTCGCCCTCCTGTAGGGGCAGAGGCCGCGTACGCGGCGGGTCGACAACCTGCGCGATCTCGAGACGGCCGCTCATCCCGATCGAGCGGGGAGTTACATATCGCTGTTGATTGGGGTCAGGGCGGTCGGCCACGGGGAGCGGTGAACCTGATGGCACCCGAATCTCGAACAGCTCACCGAGTGTCGTTCCATCGCCCCAGCTCCGCAGCTCTGCCGCGCGGGAGCGAAGCGCCGGGTCATAGTGCTGATACGTCAGTGGTGCGAAGGGGTCGATCCCGCCAAGGTGAACGAATCCCGCCCCCAGAGCTCCGCCGGGCATCTTCAACAGCCGCCTGATGTCCTCAAGCACGTCTTGCGGCCGCGAACTGCGTCGCGGCAGCCGAACGAACCGCGTCAAGCACGCGTCGGCGGCACGCTCGGCGTGAAGTACGACCAGAGCGACGAGGAAGGAAGGATGTACACCCTCGAGGACGTCGTGGGCCTCGAGGACGAAGAGCGAGCGCTTGTGTCGGAGGAGAGCCTCGCGGAAGCGGTCGGATCGGGTCAGGCTTGAGAGGCTTGTGATTGGTACCAGCAGCCCGAGTGGTTGCTCCGATATCTGAACCTGCTCGATGAGCGTCTGCCCGATCGCTGGCGCGAACGGACTCCGATCACGATCAATGCCCCATCGCGGGATTGCGAGCACTGGACCATCGCGGAGAGCGTGTGAGACTGACTGCACGAAGGTGTCGGCGCTCCATGCCAGCGGCTCTCCTGGAAGGCTATTAGCCGAGCGATGAGGGGCGCTCTCGTCAAGGGTCCGGAAGGCTTCGCCGAGAATTAGGCGTATCGCATCGGTCAGGAACGCTATGGGCCTGAGGGTAGGGGCTTGGTCGGCAGGATGCGATTTCCGGGTTTCGTCTGCCATGACTCCATTCTCACGCATCCAGTGTCGGTGGGCGAACACAGCCAACCTTTCGCGGCGAGGTGCTTTGCGATCTCCGCCTCGAGCGTGACTTCGAGGTGGGCCTCCGCAATCCCCGTCATACTCACGAGTCCATCGACAGCACTCACAGTGCGACGCATCCAGCACCTCTTCCGGTTCGTTCACGAAGTCGAACACGTACGTCGTCTCTTTGCCCGGGTGCGTGCGGTCCAGCCGCGACAGGGATGGCGTGTGTGTTCGCGACTCTCGTGCGTGACGCTGAGGTTCGCCGGAGAGCCGCGGTCGTTTCCGCGTGCGCATGTCGCGCGCTCATCGGGCTTGAACGCGCGACGGTCTACTGAGACAGCCAATCCGCTGCTGACGCGGACTTGCGGAGTTCAGCCAGCGAGAGTCGACGATGTTGCGCACAGCGACCGGTGTGCGCGCCCTTACCTCCGCTCCTCATTGGTCCAAGGGAGGCCTGCTCCGACGGTCGGGATGAACACCAGGCACCATCGTCGCCGGCAACTGACGGAAACCCTCCACCACGACGGTGCTACGCTGCCGCCGGCTCAGCCCTTGGCATCGTCGTCTGCGTCGATCCCTTCCGAGATCGCTGGTCCGTTCTCATCGACTTCAAAGCGAAGTTGGCCACGCATGAAGAGCGGGATCAGAACGGGCGCGCCGAACACGCGAGACGTGTTCGTCATCACCGCCTCGCGCAGATATGGGTAGAGCTGCATCAGCGCGACATTGTTGATGAACTCGTACGCGACTTCCTTCGGGATCCGCACCGGCCGATCGGCCGCGTACTCTGCGGACACATCGACGGATGCGTGGCCGCGCACGGTTTCGAGTTCGACGCGGACGCGCACACCGAACTCATTAAGGTGGTGCCGCGTCTGGAAGCCGAACTCGGCGTTTACATGGTCATCCTCGCCATCGAACTCTGACGCATCGCTCTCGCGAAGCTCGGTGTTCATCGAGTAGTAGGTGATGCCCGTGAGGTTTAGCGCCTCCACGAGGGACTCAATCGTCTCGACGTCGCCCGAGGACTCGAGTGCAGTCGCATCGGAAGGAGCGGTGTATGACTTGGTCACGCGACCCACTCGTTCTCCATCGGCGCTGACCACCCGCTACGCACAACTGGCTTGTCGCGGAGTCCGCTCTGGAAATTAAGGTGTTGCGTGTTGCGCCATCCCGAATGGTCAATGTCCTGGCCGCGATCGAGTTCGACTGCGTGATCGATGATCAACCCCAGCGCGTACGCGTAGCGTCGAATAGTGGACAGCCTGGGGTCGTTGTCCTGGCTCTCAAAGGCGGCAAGGCTTGGCTGCGTGATCCCCATCTTGCGCGCGAGCTCGGTCTGTGAGATGCCGCGGTGCTCGCGGAAGTTGCGGAGTTGCCAAAGCAGGTGGAGGTCATTTTCGGTCAGGATGCGTGCACGCCGCTCGTCCTTGGTCTCCTCGCCCATCCCCAGTGGGTCGATCGGAGCGGAACGTTGGGTGTGCGCCCGCCCAGATGCGTTCGCCATAGACTGCAGTCTATGGCGAACTTGGCGAGGCGCGCAAGCCCCACGTCGTAGGGTGCCCTTCGAAGAACCGTTCCGAGGCGATCGCGATCTCCACGTCCTGCGCTCCGGCGACATCCTCGCCATCGGTGTCTTTGTGGTGCATATGCAGCCCGACCACGGCGCTTCCGACCCCGTTCGTCTTCTTCATTTTCGACGGCTCCGCGTGGTAGATGCGGACGCGGACGACGCGCTCCTCGTAGTCGTCGACGGCATGAACGTGGCGGAGAAGCACCTCGAATACGTTCAGGCGCGTCTCCTTGCGCATGGGGCCCTTAAGATTCTTCAGCGGCCGCAACTCTCCACGCTCGAGCATGCGCATCGTCGCGCGGAACTCGCCCACGAATTGAGACTTCGCGTCGTCAGGCAGGCCAGACGAGTCGATGACGCGCCGAAAGGTATCGATCAAACGCTCGCCGGACGATGAGTACCAGTGGTAGAAGATCGGCGCGTACTGCGGTTGGCAGCAGATCGACGTCTCGCCAGAGTCCGGGTCGCCGAGTTGGCTCATAGCTTCACATCATAGGGGCGGGGTTACGCCGGCTCGCGTAGCTCAGCCAGGCTCGACGCGACGAGGCCCGGATCCGCACTCATCTTCCGCTCGACAATACCCAGGCGGCATACTCTCGACCACTGGCAGTGAACTTCACCCCCACAGCCCGAGGCGTCCATCGATGCGCGCAACCATGGCCCTCCGAGTGAACGACACGGAGGGTCAACGCGAGCGTGTGAGGTGGTCACCGCCGAGCGCGTTGCCCGGATAAGGATCGCTTGCTTAGCTTAGCCGGTGACAGGCAGATCCCTGGCCCAGGACGCACGACGACGAACAATGCGTCGCGCCAGCCCGTTGTCCTATCTCAGCGGAACGTCACTCGCTCGGACGGTTGCAAGGATCCCCGCGCTCTCGAGTTCGTCGCGGAGACCACGTTCGACGGTCGGACTCCAGATACGCGGACTGACGATGAGTTCAGTAACCGGAAGAGGCAGATGATCTTCTTGGGTCTTTAGATGTTCGAGCGCGACGTAGGGCGTGTCTCCGTAATCACCCCCACGGCTTCTGACATCGTCAAAAGCAAGCTCCGTCATGACGAGGTAGCGCACTTCTGCCTCGGCTCGAAACCGCCGATCTTTCATTCCCGCGATCAGGTGTGAGTACCACCAGCCATACCAGTCAGTGAGAATCTCGTTCTTCTGCGGGACCCAACCGAGCTTGCTCTGAATGTGGGCAGCTACCTGACGGAAGTACGATTCGATGCGAAGGTCCTTTTCAGCGTCGTCGTATGCGACGTTGCGCCAGGCGGGTGCCAAGCTTCTGATCTTCAGGTTATTTGGGAACGCTGGTCGATTTGTAGGAGGATACAAGATCGCGCGCGAGTCGAGCTGAATCGCGACGGGACCGTAGCGCTCGAACTGGCTGACGTCCTCAAGCTCGTTGCTGGCGGACAGCACGAAGAATCGATCTGCAGCAAACAACTCGTGGACCAGAGGTAGCAGGGAGTCGATGAGATCGCGGAGATCCAACTCATAGGAGGACGAGTTCGCCGCCCACCATTCCCTAACACGGTCGGCTCCGTGCGAGAGCTCGCGTGAGTCGTTCAAGTACATCGCGTTCGTCGCCCAGAACGTACCTGAGCCAAGAATGTTGACCGCGCTTTCCGGCGACGTGTAGTGGGCAACCACGCCTTGATGAGGCGTGGCTCCCCGATATTCGGGGATGTCGAACGTGAGACTGAAGCTGTCACCGGATTTGTACATCGTCCCCATTTCCACCACCGACGTGTGCGCGCGGTCGTCGCGGCCTACACAGCCTCGAGCGTAGCCCTCTAGTCCTCCTCTAGTGCTCCGCGAAGCGGTGGCCGTTCCCCTCGTCACCGTGCACTGAGATCGACTCGATGACGGTTCCAAATCATGCTCGTTCGCCTACACACGGTCCTCGACGATGCATAGGACCGACCCGCACCTCTGACGCCCGCGGACGAGCCCGTTGCGCGCAGTGCCCGCATATGGATCGTTTCGCGAGCACTGTGTTCAGCTCCGTTGCGTGCTCTGGCCAACCTACGCGACGGGTGCCGCTCGGCTGCATGGTGGGCCGAACGTCACGTGCGACCAGGCGTCCGGTGCGCGAACTTGTCGCCCGCCGACATGTTGATCGTCGTTGGTCTGGTGCTGCCCGTGGACCTCTCCTACTTCGTGCTTCGTCTTGCGGTCAATCATGCGATGGGCGGCGCACGCTATGACGAGTTCATCGAAGAGAATCGCCCTGGGGAAGACGAGGCAGGCGCCGGACATCACGAAGAGGGAACGGCATGCAAGGCGAGCGATTTGCCTGGCGTAGGCCACAGTGCGATCGCTCATCGGAGATGAGCCGCATCCACCTCCCACGTGCTCCGCGCGAGGTTTCCCGGGTCGCGCGCACCATCACCCCGCCGCTGCCATCCGCTCCGCTTCCCCACGCGTCTTCTCGTAGAGCCCCATCGCCACGAGCACGTTCACGAGCCCGGCGAAGTCGCCGTTCTGTAGCAGCGCTTTCATCGCGTTGCTGTGTCCGGCCGCTGATGCGTAGATCACGTCCTCCAACTCGGCGACGATCGTCGGCGAGGTCTCGAAGTCGATGGGCGTGTTGGCCATGGCCTCGGCCTGGATCTTCGGGTTGTCGACGATGTGTCGCATGATCGTCTCGGCCGCGCTGACGCCGCTGTTCTCGTCGACGTCGGTGCCGGCGAAGAGAGCGTTGATCTTGTCGATGACCTCTTGCAGCAGTCCGTACTTCGCCTCGCGGGGCTGTGCTGATCCGGCAGCTGTGATCCCTGCCAGCTCGCCCGAAGCACCCGTAGTCAAGCCCAACGACCGGGAATCAAGTTTGCGCAGCCGGTAGTGGGTGAGCACGATGTCGTCGGTGTTGATGGCGGCGGGGTCGGCATCCTGCCGCTCGATCACGCGACGGTATACACGCAGGAAGATCGCCCACTTCTCGATGTCGGTGTCGCCGTAGTCCATGATCTGCGACAAGAAGTCGTAGGCACGCACGAACGCGAAGACGGTGCCCCGGAACTCCTCGAGTCGCCCCTTCTCCAGCTCGTTCGCCGACTCTTCAGCGGCACGCCAGCGGTCCCAGAACACGTCGCGGGATGCCTTGATGTGCGAGTACAGCGTGTTGTGACTCGACTTGCTGAGCCAGGCATCCACGACCGCGTCGATGTCGTGCGCATCGATGATGTTCATGCTGCGCATTTTCGTGAGCATCGAGTGGATGATGTTCGGATCGCTGGGCTGGGTCAGCTCGGCATCCTCGTAGTACGTCTGGAACGCCGCGAGGACCTCGGCCGGGTCGTTGACGAAGTCGATGATGTAGGTGTTCTCCTTGCCGGGGATCACCCGGTTCAGGCGTGACAGGGTCTGCACGGCGGTGATGCCCGACAGCTTCTTGTCCACGTACATGCCGACCAGCAGAGGCTGGTCGAACCCGGTCTGGAACTTGTTCGCGACGATCATCACCTGGAACTCGTCACCCCCGAACGCGACCTCAAGCGAGCGCCCCTTCAGCGTCGGGTTCATCGAGGACTCGGTGAACTCCTCCGGTCCGGAGTCGGCATCCGTCACCGATCCTGAGAATGCGACGAGCGCCCCCAGCTCGCTGTCGAGCTTGTGCTCCTTCAGATACGCGTCGATGACGAGCTTGTAGCGCACAGCCTCTTTGCGGGAGCCGGTAACGACCATCGCTTTGGCGCGGCCGCCGAGCTCGCTGCGCACGTTGGTGCGGAAGTGCTCGACGATCACCGCGACCTTCTGCGCGATATTCGTGGGGTGCAAGCGCACCCAGCGCATGACCTCCGTGCCGGCCTTCGCGGTGTCGATCTCGACGTCGAGCCCGGTGGCGGTGTCGGTGTGGGCGAGGCTGAACGCGAGGTCGTAAGGGAGGTAATTCTTGAGCACGTCGAGGATAAAGCCCTCTTCGATCGCCTGCTTCATCGAGTACAGGTCGAACGCGCGCTTGACCCCGGTCGCGTCCTCACGCCCGAACAGCTCGACCGTCTTGCCCTTGGGCGTCGCAGTGAACGCGAGGAACGAGATCGTGCCGATCCCGACTTTGCGGGCCATCACGTCGGCGAGCACATCCTCCGCATCGATCGTCGCCCCATCGGTATCGGAGGCGTCCGGTGTTCCGGCGGTAAGGACCTGCTTGAGGGATGCCGCGGCCTCGCCGCTCTGCGAGGAGTGCGCCTCGTCGGCGATCACCGCGTACCGACGCCCGGCGAGGCCGGTGTCCTTCTCGATGACATCCAGCGCGTGCGGGAACGTCTGCAGCGTCACGCCGATGATCTGCTTGCCGGCCAGCAGCGCTTCGGCGAGCTGGGCGGACTTGGAAGCGTCGCCGCCGCGGGTGATCGGCTGGAACACGCCGGCGGTGGTCTCGAGCTGCTCGACCGCACGCTGCAGCTGCCCGTCCAGCACCTGCCGGTCCGAGACGACGATGACTCCGTCGAACACTTTCGCCCCGTCGGGGGCGTGCAGTTGCGCCATCCGGTGCGCGGTCCACGCGATCGAGTCGGTCTTGCCGGAGCCTGCCGAGTGCTGGATCAGGTAGTTGTTCCCGGGGCCGTCAACGAGCACGGCGCGTTCGAGCTTCGACACCGCCCGCCACTGGTGATAACGCGGGAAGCGCAGCGACCTCGCGTACGACTTCTTGCCGTCGATCGGGTCGGTCTTCTCCTCGAACCGGTAGTGCAGGAACCGGCCGATCAGGTCGAGCCACGTGCCCCGCTCCAGGATCTCCTCCCAGAAGTACGCGCTCGGGCTGGTACCTGCGATCGCCACATTGCCGGCGCCGTTATTGTTGCCGCGGTTGAATGGCAGGAACCGGGTGTTCGCCCCGTCGAGCTTCGTCGTCATGTGCACCTCTTCGTTCGTGACGACGAAGTGCACAAGCGCGCCCCGCCCGAACGTGAGCAGCGGCTCCCCCTCAGGCTTGCGGTCCTGCGCGTACTGCGTCAGGCCGGCGGCGAGGTTCTGCGTGAGGTCAGTCTTCAGCTCGACCGTTGACACCGGGATGCCGTTCACGAACAACACCAGATCTATGCGGTTCAGGTTCTTGCCCGAGTACGTCACCTGCCGCATCACCCGCAGGCGGTTCGCCGCGAACCGCTCGACCGTCTTCGGATTGAGGGATGTCGCGGGCCGCGCCTGAAACAGCACGAACTTGGCGTTCAGCACCCCGATCGACGCCTTGAGCACGCTGAGCGTGCCGCCGCCGTTCATCGGGTCAGTGGCCTGCATCGTCACGATGCGGTCGAGGATCTGCTTGCGCCCGAGATCGCGGGACGCCTCGCTCGCACCCGGCTTCACCAGCTTGTCGAGCTGCTTCGGCTGCGTCGCCTCCAGCCACGCGAACACGTCCGCGGGGAACAGCGCCCGCCCACGGTCGTAGCCGGAGTCGTCAGGCGAGTACTCCCAGCCGTGCGCGGCGAGGTACTCGCAGATCTCGGTCTCGAACGCGTCCTCGTGCTGAATCGCCACAGGTGTGTCTCCCCTTAATTGCTGACGATGGCCTCGGCCGCGTCAAGCAGCCGTCGGGCGTGAAGAACAAGGCGAGCCGCGTCCGCGTGCGTGGGCAGGCGATCGCCGTACGACTGGGCGGACTTGGCCGCCAAGAGAGTGTCCAGATGCTTGGCGGTTGCGGCGTTAGAGGCCACGCGCAGGGCCTCTAACGCATCCCGATGCGACTCGGAAGCTACCTTGTAACCGAGCACGTGACCGCAGATCGCGTCACTCGCCTCTATTCCCACGCTGACGGCGATCTCGGCAGCATGCTTCCACTCGTGCGGACTCGCACCGCCCAGCTGCAACTCCGCAGAGACGAGGCGCGTTTGCGCGTCCCTAAACCGGATACGCACTGCGGCGGCATCCATCGGCTGGCGCCTCGCACTCACGCGCGGAGTCATGCGACCTCCCCGGCCGAGGCGCGAAGCGCCGGCCCGAAAGCGAGGATGCCATCGGCGAGCACATTCGCGATCAGCGGATCATCCTCATCGATGCGCTGGGCCACCTCCGCGCGTTCCATCGAGTACACCTGTGCCTCATTGCCGGTGACCCGCTGCGCGTGACCGGCGAGCTGATAACTGAAGTCTGCGCGCACGTCTTCATCGATGCCGTCGGGATACGCCACAAACAGATCAAGGTCAGAGCCGACGGTGGACTCACGACGGGCGACAGACCCGTAGACGACCACAGTCAGGTCGAGTCCGTCGGGCACGTTGTCCGCACAGAAGTCCCGGATGCTGTCGAACGCCCGGGATCGTGCCGACAGGCCCCGCTCGACCGCAGACCACAGCACATGCTCACGATTGGCGCGATAGATGATCGCCGGCGGCCGGGTCTCAGCCGTCACCAGCCCCAGCTGTACGAAACCCGTCAGTGCCCGGTGCACGCTTGAGGTGGAACCGACACCAGCCAGAGCGTGCACCTGGCGACCGGAGAAACCAGAGTCGGTGCGCGCAAGCACACGCAACACGCCGGCCTCGACACCGGTCGTCAAGCCCTCCAACGGCTCACTCAGGTTCATGTGACGATAGTGACACAATTGTAACGAGTATGGAACGGTTGTGACGGGTGCGAACCGACGACACTATCGGCTGTCTCGCCTGACAACACTGTCAGGCCGCCCCGCGCACGTCGATCTTGCCCGTCACCGCAGCCGAGATGAGCGCCGCCCGGCGCTCCCGCGACAACGCAATCGCCTCGCGCGCGTCCGCGATGGCGGCATCGAGCTCGGCTGTCTCGTTCTTGAGAGCTTGAAGAGCCCGGCTCTGCGTCGCCTGGTCCGGCAAGTCCACCTTTATTCGCATCAGGTCTCGGACATTCACTCGGGGCGTCCGTACGGCACCAGAGTCACTATCCCCAATGCCTCGCAGTCTCAGCTTGATGGCTTCCAGCATCGGTGATGAATGCAACAGCTCGCCAACGTAGGCCGGAACATTCGACGGCGCGATTGTGAAGACCGCATAATCGGGGCTCACCATGCCTTGTTGCTCAGCGACTCCCACAGCGCCTTGAAAAGCGCGCATCCGATTGAGCACTACATTCCCAGGCTCAACGAGCTTGTATGCGGCAAAGCTCTCTGCTTGTGGTTCCTTGTCGTGCATCTCCGACCACGGCAACAAGCCTCGATGAATAGATACCGACATCAGTTCACGCTCTGCTGTGCCTACTCGCGAATCACTTTCCGACATGCCAAGCCCAAGCGGCGTTCCACCTTGAACAAAACCAACGTGCACGACTTCTTCAAAGTGAGCCGTGTAGACGACGGCACGCCGCTCGGCGAGCAGCCCGATGAGTTCCTCCTGATCCGCGATGAACGCGTCAATCTCCGCCGTCTCCCGGTCGAGGAAGTCCGAGATGAGCTTCGCGTCAGCAGGAGGCGGGGTCGGCACGCGGAGGTATCGCACGGTGTTTTGGCTGAGCCCCACACGCGTGACGCCAAGCGTGCGCGTCTGAAGCGTCGCCTTCGCGTAGCTCGAATCGAGCAGCCACTTCAGAAACTTTCCGTAGCGAGCATCCTTCGGTCGGTACGTAGACAGGTGGTAGCCGTACACCACGCCAGGCAACGCGCGGGGAACGTACGCAGAGATACCGATATCGTCTGCAGTCTCGGAGTCCTTCGTGAAGACCACATCGCCCGCGCGAACTGAGAAGTCCGAGATCTGGTAGACCGTCGCAGTCGCCTGCATGTAGTCAGTAGATGCGTGGATCTCATCGTTGTAGTACACGTCGGTGTAGTTGCACAGCCGAACCCTCGTTTGACCGTCAACGGAGTGCTTATCGACGGTGCTCGTCAGAACCCGCGCCAGTGTCACGGCTGGTTGTACGTTCCAAGCTGCCGGCACCTCACCTAGGAACAGCACGCCGCTGTTCTTGTACTCCGGATACGGCTTGAGGTCGGTCACACCTTGACCGCCTCGAGCCTCGTCCGAATGCGCCCCAGCACAGCCTCAAGGTCAGAGTCGATCTCTTCGAGCGAGCGCGGGGCCACGTACTGGTAGAAGTGGCGCGTGAACGGGATCTCGCAGCCTTCCTTGGTCTTGGACTCGTCGATCCAGGCATCCGGGGCGAACGGCTTGATCTCGCGCTCGAAGTAGTCGTGGATGTCTTCGCTCCACGGCACGTTCTCGCTGTCGCGGAGCGTGGGGTCGGGTTCGGAACGCTTCTTGGCATCAAGCACGATTGGGGCGTCCTCGTCGCGCTCGGACAATGCCGCGAGGAGGGCTTTGAACTGCGGCGCGGTGAGAGAGACTCCGGACCCAGCGAGGAGCGCCGAGACCCGCTTGCGGAAGGCGGGGAGGTCGGTAGTGGGCGTTTCGTCTCGCTCCGCTCGCTCAACGACCGGTTGCAGGTCAACCTTGGCAAGCGCCTTCACCTCGCAGGCGACGGCGAGGCGCTCGGGGGTGAGCGCCCAGTTCAGACGGAGGGGGCGCTCGACAGTGATGGTGCGGTAGAAGAAGTCGTGGACAGCGTAGGTCTTCGAGCGCGCAGCATCCGGTTCGCCTTCGTACAGCTTGACGATCGTGGCGATGTCGTCGGGTCCGAGTTCGTTGCGCTTGGATCCGAGACCCTTGCGCATCTTGCGGGACAGCTTCGTCCCGTCGATGAGCTGCACCTTCCCGACCCGCTCGGCGCTCTTTTTGGTCGACAGCACCCAGATGTAGGTGGCGATGCCGGTATTGTAGAACATGTCGGTCGGCAGCGCGATGATCGCTTCGAGCAGGTCGCGCTCGAGCACCCACTTGCGGATGTTCGACTCCCCCGACCCGGCACCGCCGGTGAACAGCGGACTGCCGTTGAGCACGATTGCCGCGCGACCGCCGCCGTCTTCGGCACTGCGCATCTTCGACACCAGATGCATGAGGAACAACATCGAGCCGTCCGAGACGCGCGGCAGCCCGGCACCGAACCGGCCAGCGTAGCCGCGCTGAGTGTGCTCCTCGGTGACGACCCGCTGCTGCTTCTTCCAGTCGACGCCGAACGGAGGATTCGACAGCCCGTAGTTGAACGTCTTGCCCACGTGACCGTCGTTGGTGAGGGTGTCACCGAAGAAGATGGCATCCACCGATTGGCCCTTCACCGTCATGTCTGCCTTGCAGATCGCGTACGACTGCGGGTTGATCTCCTGGCCGGCGAGAGTGAGCGTTGCGGTTGGATTCGCGCTGCGGATGTGGTCTTCAGCGACCGACAGCATCCCTCCCGTCCCCGCCGTCGGGTCGTACACCGACCGCACCACGTTGGCTTTGGCGAGGGTGTCGGACTCGGGGGCGAGCAGGATGTCGACCATCAGCTCGATCACATCGCGCGGGGTGAAGTGCTCACCGGCGGTCTCGTTGGATGCCTCCGCGAACTTGCGGATGAGCTCCTCGAAGATGTGCCCCATCTCTTCGTTCGGCACCGTCGCCGGTGAGAGATCGACGCCGGCGAACCGCTGGGTCACCAGGAACAGCAGGTCGTGTTCGTCGAGTTCTGCGATGCGCTCCGCGATCTTGTACTTGTCAAAGATGTCCTTGACGTTCTCGCTGAACCCGGTCACGTAATCGAGCAGGTTCGCGGCGAGGTTCTCGGAGTCGCCGAGCGCGGTCTTCAAGTCGAACTTCGACTCATTCCAGAACGAGTACTTGTGATCGGCCTTGTTGCGCAGCAGCGACGCGCGAACCGGGGTGCCGTCGGCCGCTGCCTGCTCGACAGCCGCGAACACCGCCTGCTTCGTTGGAGCGAGCACTGCATCCAGCCGGCGGAGCACGGTGAACGGCAGGATGATGTCGCCGTACTGGTGGGCCTTGAAGCTGCCCCGCAGCAGGTCCGCGATCGACCAGATGAACGTGGCATGGTTGTTACTCAAGTCGTGCTGCTCCTCATCCATCCCCTACCGCGGAAGTCTATTCGGGCGCAGAGACACCCTGGTTCACGTGACCGACGGCGAATCTCGCCCCGCCTCTCGATCTGCCACTCCGACGGACCCCGGAAGTCGTGCTTGTAGGTCGGCGAGGTTGAGTCGAAGCCGCGACTGGATCCGGCCGAGAACTGGTGAACCCGACGGCAGCGGGAGTGCCGGCACGACATCGCTGAGGGCGATGTGATGCAGCTCACCAAGCGTTGCGTCGAGTGTTCGGCCTGCGGCCGCGTCCGATGTCACTGCCTCCGTCACCCGGCGGAGCTCGCTAATCCACTCGGCGGCGGCACGACCCGGCGGCGGCGCAGACGCCGCCGCCGTGAAATCCCCAGCGCGATCGGCCCCCAGCGGGAGTTCTCGTCCTGTGCTGTCAAGGATGCGCACGTCTGTGTCGTTGCGGATCGATCTGATCAAGTCGGCCACGTCCGCGATTCCCTGATCGACGTCGGCGAGGAGGTGCCCGGTCTCAGCTACGCGGCCTCTTCTCAACTGTCGCGCCGTCAATGCGAGCAGACTCTCGGCCCGGGATGTCGCAACGACGACGATGCCCGTCTTGAATCCGGAGCGGCGGAACGAGCGGAGCATGGACTCGACTGCGGTCGCTGACTCGAACCGGTCTTCAAGGATGAGCGAGACCTTGTGGTCCCGCGCATGCGCCAGTGCCTTCGCCATCCAGCCGCGAACGACCTCGCTCGGCGTGTTCGCGTCACGAAAGACATTCAGGTCGCGTGCTCGCAGAGCGACGGTCGAACCGCGGTCGTCGGCGGCTAATAGTGAGCCGGCTGCCCGTGATGAGCCGCTTCCGGATTGGCCGACGAGCAGGATCAATCGCGGTTCCGCCTGGTCTGTTTCTACGCCGTTGAACAGGAACGGGCGGATCTCGTGGTCGAAGATCTCGTCGGCTCGGTCAGCCATCGTCCGCCTCCATGGCGCGCACGCGCGTCAGCTCGGCAGCGAGGCGGCGGGTCTGCGCGTCGATGGCCTTGCGGTCGAACCCGTCGACCGCGAGCGTCTCGCGCCGCACAGTGGCGGCCTGGTCCCGCGCGGCTCCCGCACTGTCGTCGCCCCGTCGCGTTACCGCCATCAGAAGTGTCTGCACGGCGACGGTGAGGTCGCGCATCTCTTCGTACGCGACGATGTCGCCGGGGCGCCACGATCCCATTGGCCGTCTCGGCGCGGGGCTGCGATCGCTCATCGTGCCCCTTTCCGAGGTGGTTCCTCGGGGCAGTCTACGACGGCGTCACAGCGGTGCTACCGATCACGGCCGGGCTGCTACCGATCGGCCGGCTTCCCGCCGCGATATCCCTGCCCGGCGATGATGGTCTGCGCTCGATCGAGCGTGATGCCGATCTTCTCCGCCGAGGCAGCAGCAGCGAGCAGGGCATCGACTGCCAATGCGACCTTCTGCACGGGGTCTGTGTGGTCGTCTTCATAGACGTCGTAGTGCGCGAGGGAGCGTCCGAGCCCGCGTGCGAGCTGCTGCAGGGCCTGCCCGAGCGCGTACCCGCCGGCGTATTTGAGGGTGCCGAGCGCCTGGTAGACCACGGGCGCGGGCATCCCGGCATCCGGCGTCGCCGCGTCGTTGCCGACGGCCCAGATCGCATCGTGCACGGTGCTGGCGTGCCGCACGATCTCAGGCAGCTGTTCGTCGAGCACGGCACTCACCGCCCGCGGGCCGCGGTGGCCGCTGGGGTATGCAACTGCTCGTTGCCGGCGCCGGGGGCCACCGAGCGGTTGCGGATCGTGCGGGCACGGTTGGTGTACATGCGCAGCAGCTCGGTGCCCAGTTGCGGGGGAAGGTCTTGAATGGGTGTGCCGATGCGGTCGGCGGCTTGTTCGGTCGCCGCCCACGCCCAGAGCACTTGGTGGTCGCTGAGCTGGTCGATTTCCAGCCCGTACGCGGCGGTGATGATGTGCCGGGCGATGCTCGCGTATGCGGCGGGCGTCGGTGTGATCTCTATCGATTGCATGGGCGTTCTCCTTCACTCAGCACCCTGGGGGCAGCTGCCCGCTCACGCGGCGGCAGCTGGCGGTCAAGGGTGCGGCGGTAGCCGCATCGCGAAGCGACGCGCAGCGCCCTTGACGGGCGGATGCCGGTGCGTATCCTCTCGGCACCCCAGGGCGCCCCGTTCGCTGCCCGATCTCACCAGATCGCAACGGATAGCGAAGGGACCGCGGGGTCAGTCCTCGAGGGGGGAGAGTGGCTGGTCCGGGTCGTCGAGGGCGTGCAGGCGGAAGGCCGCTGACGTCGATGCCGCCTTGGACTCGGGCGACTCGAGGGCGTTCAGGTCTTGCACGAACAGGTGCCGGTTCTGCTCCGGGTCCATGATCAGCATCCGGATGCGGTGCGCGAATCCGGCTTGCAATCCCGGCGACAGGGACTGCAGCGGTCGCATGCACCAGGCGACATCCTCGTCGACCGTCCAGCCGGGCAGGTCGGCGCGCTTGTTCGGGTAGTAAGTGAAGGCTGCGTAGGCGACGCGCGTGATCGCCGCTTCGATCTGGGACCGGTCGAGCATGGCGGGCTCCTCCTGCGAGACGGGCGGGTACCCGTCTTGGCTCAATGATGCGTGTGTTCGGGCTCCGGGGCGCGGATGCCTCGCTGAACGCGGTTGGTCTGGTCATCTGCCGACACTCCTTCCGGGCACCGTCCCTGGGACAACGTGCGGGACGGCGAGCGAATCGTGGAACGGGTCGCGACGCGCCGGCGCTTGACGGAGCCGGTTGTTGATCTCCTTGGCGATGGCATCCATCTGGGCCTCTTCCGATACCCGCCCGGACTCGGGCGGGTGCGGGGTGACGGACGCGTCGCTGTCGGCGATTCGGTATGCACGCCGTGCCGCAGCGCACTCCTCGCGCCATGCCGCGAGAAGTCCGGGCGGGGTGGCCCGCCCGTGCTGCTCACGGATGCGGGCGAGCTGTGCGGGCGGGTAGGTGCGCGTGAAGAACTCATCCGCTTCGACCTCTGCCGCCGCCAGCTCGTCCGCCGACAGCCGGTAGAGGCGGCGCGGCGGGAGCCCAGCCTTGACGCGGCGGCGTTCGCGCCGTGCCCATTCCCGGTTGTATGCGGCGTGGCGGCGCTTGACCTCCGGGTCCATTCTCTTGGCGTGCTGCTTCTGCGCGATCTCATCTCGGTGCGACTGCCGGTAGGCGCGGCCCCACTTTGCTTGCCCGTCAGGGTCCAGCCGGCGCCGCTCCTTCGCGCGTGCGGCGATCGCCTCGCGGTTGCGCAGGTAGTAGTCGTGGTTGATCTGGCGTCGGCGCTCGGGATGCTCCTGCGCCCAACGCTTTCCCCGGGCGGTGGCATCCTGCGGGTGCTCCCGCGCCCACTCCCGGGCCCGTTCCCGAGACTGCGCCCGCGTCTGTTCGACGCGTGCGCGCTCGGCGGCAGCTCGACGCCGAGACTCGGCCCGCTCGCGCTCGCGCACCCCGCGGGTCATCTCCCGGTCCACGGCGCGGGCACGCGCACTGTCTCGTTCCCAGCGTTGCAGGAGCACCGGTGGCGTGCCCGCCTCGGCGAGCACCGCGGCCCGCAGCTCGGACGTGACCTCGCGCGCGAAGAAGGCGTCTGCTGCCGCGTTGGAGGCGCGGACACTCATGTCAGCCGTCCTGGTCGGGGCCGGTGCCGTGCCGGGTGGTGCTCTCCAGCCACGCCACGACATCATCCAGCACGTACAGCACGGCCTTGCCTGCCTTGCGGTAGCGGGGGCCTTTGCCCTCGTGCCGCCAGAGCGCGAGCTTGCCCTTGTTCAGAGTCGGCAGGGCCTGTGCGAGCTCGTCCGGGGTCAGGTAGCGGTGGGCGAGACCCGTGCTCACTTCGGTGTCCATCATGAGCCTCCAATTGCGTATGTTCGACTGACTTTGACACAGGTGTACTCGCTGTGATTTACTTTGTCAAGCATCAGCAATAGCAGAAGCGCGACGCGGAGAGGCAGACTGAGGAGGTGAAGATCGACGTGCGTACCCCCGAAGGCAAGCCCGTACGGTGGCAGGACGCCACCATGCCCATCGGGACCGCGTTGCGCATCGTGCCCCGATTCCGAGTGGATGCCGAAGATGACAAGACCCGACTCGGCAACCGGCTCGACGTCGAATACGACCAGGCCGAAGGTCGGTTCCTGGTGCGTGAGATCGCGACGCGGTCTCTGGATGGCGGAGAGATCACCGGGTCCGAGATGCGGCAAGTCCGGGTCGCCGAGATCCTCCAGGCCGCCTCTCCACACTGCGTCGCGTTCACCCTCGACGACGACACGGCCGAGCCCACGGTCACCGCAGCCGACGTCGCCAAGACTGACGGGCGGCTGCTGCCGGCATGGCTGGCCTCCACCGTTACCGCCGCGATCACCGATCGGCGCCTGGGCGAACCAGCCCGCACCGAGCTGCGCGAGGCCCGGTTAGACGCCATCCAGCTCGTCTACGGGGTCGCCGCCCTCACCGGGCAGCCGCCCGCGAAGGCGATCGAGCAGGAACTCGGCATGACGCCCCGGACCGCGGTGCATTGGATCCGCCAGGCCCGCAACGCCGGCCGGCTCGAGGGGCTCGGATACGCAGCCGCTCGACCGGCTCGTGGGTAGCATCCATCCATACCAGACCAAGGCCGGCAAACGGTACTCCGTCCGCTACCGCAAGCCTGATGGAACGAACGCAAACAAGCGCGGCTTCCTGCGCAAGACGGATGCTGAGTTGTATGCAGCATCGATCGCCGTCGAGATCGGTCGCGGCGACTACATCGACCCAACTCTCGCGACGATCACACTGGCTGAACTCGGAACTGCGTGGATCGCAGAACAACAGCTGTCGATGAAGCCGTCCAGCTACCGCTCGCTCGACTCAGCGTGGCGGATCCATGTGGCGCCCAAGTGGGGAAGCTGGCGGGTTGGAATGATCCGCCACAGTGATGTCCGGCAATGGGTCTCCGCTCTCGGCGAATCGCGAAGTGCGACCACCGTGATCCGAGCGCACGGGGTACTCGCCGGCGTACTCGACATTGCGGTCAGAGACCGCCGTCTCTCCCAGAACCCCGCTCGGGGCGTCCCGCTCCCAAGGAAGGGCCGGAAGCCCCGCGCGTATCTGAATCACGCCCAAGTAGAAGCGCTGGCTGCCGAGGCCCGCTTCCCGGAACTGGTTCTCTTCCTTGCCTACACCGGCGCACGGTGGGGTGAGGCCACGGGACTCCGTGTACGGCACATCGACCTACGGCGTCATCGGGTTCTTATCGAAGAGAACGCTGTGATGGTCGGTGGCGCGATTCACGTCGGGACGCCCAAGACTCATGCGATGAGGACCGTCCCGTACCCGCCCTTCCTGCACGAGTTCATGGCAGCCCGGGTCATGCTGCGGCGGCCGGATGAGCTGATCTTCGGGGATGGCGAGCTACATCTCATCCTTCCAAATTCGCAGAAGGGCTGGTTCGTGGGAGCTGTCCGACGCTGTATGAAGGCAGATCCGAGCTTCCCGCGGATCACTCCCCACGACCTCAGACACACGACGGCAAGCCTGGCGATCAGCGCCGGTGCGAACGTAAAGGCGATCCAACGCATGCTGGGGCATGCCTCCGCGGCCATGACCCTCGATACGTATGCAGATCTGTTTGACGACGATCTTGACGCAGTTTCAGACGCGTTGGATAAGGCTCGTTCCAGTTCGTTCGTTCCCAAATTGTTCCCACAAACACCCGCCGAGGAATAACCAAAGCCCCAGCATCCGCTGAATCATGCGGAGGTTGGGGCCTTGGACTTTGGCGGTGACGGTGGGATTTGAACCCACGGTAGGGGGTTACCCTACACAACTTTTCGAGAGTTGCACCTTCGGCCGCTCGGACACGTCACCGCCGTCAAGTGTACGTGACGAAGCCGCGCTCGCCAATCCGAGCGCCCGCCTCCCTCACCAGGCGGCGGCGACCTCGGCGTGCGTGCGCAGGATCCCCTCGGTGCTGCCCTCCGGGGCGCGGCCGATGCCGCACTCCGTCGCCACCCCGAACGTCGTGACGTGCTGCCGGGCTGCGGCGATCCTGCGCTCGGCACCCTCGGCGCCGTCCTCCCGGTGCACCAGGCCCAGGTACAGCTCGGTGTCGCCGAGCTCCAGGCCGGCCAGCGGCGCATAGTACGCGTCGTCATCGCGCTCGATCGGCACGGGCAGGTGGATCCAGTCGATGCGCCGAGCGGATGCCGCCGCCAGCGCGTTCGCGAAGCGCACGAGGTTGCCCGCGTCGGCGGGCTCGACGAAGTGCTTCTCGGCCACGTCGCCGTAGCAGAGGTGGAAACCGACCTCGACATCGTCCGGGACCCGGTCGGCCTGCTCGGCCGAGCGCGACGTCAGGCCGTCCCACACATCGCCGTCCCACCACGGGGCGGCGCTGACGCCCTCGATCATCCCGAACTCCACCGCGTTGTCCCATTGGATCGCGAGGTCCTCATGCGGGATCGTCCCGAGGATCTCATCGAGCTCGCGGTACATCGCCGCCCGGTACACCGGCTCGATGCCGGCACGCTGCTCGGCCGGGAAGAACGCCCCGACGACGGCGAGCGGCGTCGGCAGCGACACCTGGAAGCGCGTGCCCGCCGGCACGACGCCCTCCCCCCGCAGCCGGGTGAAGATCGCGTACGAGTCGATCGCCGCCGACGCGTACCCGAGCGGCGGCAGCCGCAGCGACGCCGGGTCGACGCCGTCGGCGATGCGCAGCGGGCGGGCATCCAGCATCCGCAGCGGAATGCGCTCCGCGCCGACGCGCTCGATCCCCTCCGCCTGCCCGAGGATGTCGGGCTGGAACATGATCCAGTGGAAGCGCGGCCCGCACTCCCCATCGGGAATGCGCTTCAGGTGGGGGCCGAGGATGCCGGCGGCCCGGCGAATGGTGGTCTCGGCGTCGTTGTAGTTGACGCTGCCGACCAGATGTGCGCCCTGAGGCTGAGCCATGATGCTCCTTCACAAGACCGGGAGCCAGGCGACTCCCGGGGCGGACGGGGAGTCGCAGCCAGTGCCCTCCAGGGGCGCGAGGCCTCGCATCAGCGCTGCGAACAGGTCAAGAATGCCACACTGGTGCCATGAGCGTGATCGAGAACTCCAAGCTGACGGTCGTCGGTGCCGGCAGCGTCGGATCCAGCACCGCCTATGCCGCGCTCATCCGCGGATCCGCGCGGCACATCGCGCTGTACGACATCGCACGCGAGCGGGCCGAGGCCGAGGTGCTCGACCTCGCGCACGGCACCCAGTTCACCGGCTCGAGCGACATCGTCGGCGGCAGCGACATCTCGGTGGTCGAGGGGTCGCACGTGGTGGTGATCACGGCCGGGGCGAAGCAGGATCCGGGCCAGACGCGGATGGACCTGGCCGCGGTGAACGCCCGCATCCTCGCCACGATGATGCCGCAGCTGCTCGAGGTCGCCCCGAAGGCGATCTACGTCATCGTCACCAATCCGTGCGACGTGCTGACCGTGCTCGCGCAGGAGGCGACCGGCCTTCCCCCCGAGCGGATCTTCGCCTCCGGCACGGTGCTGGACACGTCCCGCCTGCGGTGGCTCCTGGCCCGGCGCGCCGGTGTCTCGACCGCCAGCGTGCACGCGCACATCGTCGGCGAGCACGGTGACACGCAGTTCCCGCTGTGGTCGCAGGCCACGATCGGATCGGTGCCGATCCTGGACTGGCGGCCCGCCGACGCCGACCCGTTCACCGAGGGCGAGCTGGCCGAGATCGCCGACGACGTGCGGGATGCCGCGTACACGGTCATCCGCGGCAAGGGCGCGACCAACTATGCGATCGGGCTGTCCAGCGCACGGATCGTGGAGGCGGTCCTGAACGACGAGCACGCGCTCATGCCGGTCTCGACGGTGCTCGACGGTGTGCAGGGCGTGAGCGGAGTGGCGCTGTCGGTGCCCTCGATCGTGAGCGCCTCCGGCGCGGTGCCGATCCGCGAGACATCCTTCTCGGATCGCGAGCGTGAGCTGTTCGCACGCTCCGCGGGCGCTCTGCGCGAGGCGGCCGACGCGCTGCGCTGACATCGGATGTCGCCGGCCCGGCCTAGCCTGGACGCATGGCCACCAAGCAACCCACAGCCTCCCCGTATCGCTGCACGGAGTGCGGGTGGACGACGCTGAAGTGGGTCGGCCGCTGCGGCGAGTGCCAGCAGTGGGGCACGGTCGTCGAGGCATCCGAATCCACCGGCCTGGCGGCGCGCCGCATCACCGCAGCCGCCCCCGCGGCCGGGCGCCGGGCACGCCCCATCACGATGATCGACACCGCCTCGACCCCGCGACGCACGAGCGGCGTGGGCGAGTTCGACCGGGTGCTGGGCGGCGGCGTGGTCCCCGGCGCGGCGATCCTGCTGTCCGGCGAGCCCGGTGTGGGCAAGTCGACGCTGCTGCTCGAAGTCGCCGCGCAGTCCGCGCGCGCGGGGCGACGCGTGCTCTACGCCAGCGGCGAGGAGTCCACCGCACAGGTGCGCCTGCGGGCGGAGCGGACGGGCGCGTTGCACGACGAGCTGTTCCTGGCGGCCGAGACCGACCTGGCCACCATCCTCGGCCATGTCGACGAGGTCGAGCCCGAGCTGCTCATCGTCGACTCGGTGCAGACGGTCTCGTCGGCCCTGTCGGACGGACTGGCCGGCCACCCGAGTCAGGTGCGCGAAGTGGCCGCGACGCTCATCCGCGTCGCGAAGGACCGCGCGCTGCCGATCATCATCGTCGGCCATGTGACCAAGGACGGCTCGATCGCCGGGCCGCGCATCCTCGAGCACCTGGTCGATGTGGTGTGCCACTTCGAAGGCGACCGCCAGACCGCGCTGCGCTTCCTGCGCACGCTGAAGAACCGGTTCGGCCCCACCGACGAGGTGGGATGCTTCGACATGACCGGCGCCGGCATCGAAGAGGTGCCCGACCCCAGCCGGCTGTTCCTGGGCAGCGGCAAGCCCGTCGCCGGCACGTGCGTGACGATCGCGCTCGAGGGGCGGCGCGCGCTGCCGGTCGAGGTGCAGGCGCTCACGGTGCCCACCGCTGCGCCGAACCCGCGCCGCGTCGTCAGCGGGGTGGACGGCGCCCGTGTCGCCATGATCCTCGCCCTGCTGCAGAAGCGGACCGGCGTGGATCTGTCCAAGCAGGACGTGTACGTGTCCACGGTCGGCGGGGTGCGGCTCGTCGAGCCCGCCGCCGACCTGGCCATCGCGATCGCGATCGCGACCGCGCTGCGCGACCAGGCGGTGCGGCACGACGTCGCCGCGGTGGGCGAGCTGAGCCTGTCCGGCGAGATCCGACCGGTCACCCAGTCCGCGCAGCGCCGGGGCGAGGCCGGCCGACTCGGCTACCGCACGGTGATCGACGACGGCGCCCAGTCCATCGCCCGCGCGCTGAACATGGTCGCCGCGACCGCGATGGCTCCGACATCCGCGAACGACGATGTCCCCGAGTTCTGAGTCGTGGGCCGGCGGCAGGAGGCTGGTCGGTGCCGGCTGTCAGGCGTCCAGCGCCGCGATGAGGTCGTCCGGCGACGCCTGCATCGGATGCGGTCCGGCGATGTCGAAGAACACCGTGGTGATCTCGTCGCGGTGGGCCGCCAGGAACGCCCGCAGCCAGGCCGGCGAGTGCAGCCCGACCGCCGGCGGCAGGGTGGCCGGCTTGTGCGTCGCGTCGCTGAAGAGCAGCAGTGCGACGTCCCCCGACTCCGGGTCGCGATACGTCCACACCTCGCCCGAGTCGCGTGGGTCGTCCGGTGCGCCGGGCCGCATCAGCGGCACGACGGTCGGCCCGTGCCGGAGGGCGAAGGCCACCGCCGCCATGTCCTGCGTCTGCAGCGCGTCGGCCAGCGAGGTGTTGCGGAAGTCGAGGGGCTTGGGGGGACGCTTCTTGCCGGATGCCACGACTCCAGCGTAGTCGGGACGGAAAAGGGCCCCCTCGAGTCGCTCATTGGGGACTGGACGACACGAGAGGGCCCGCACGCTGCAACGGCGGTCGGGGACTCGCTGGGGACGAGCCGTTCAGCTGCTGGGGACAGCTCCACCGCGCCTATGCGCAACGTATGCCTACAGTGTAAGGGAAATCCGATTCCAGCCGCTGTCCCCCTTTTGGGGGACAGCTCTCCACAGCGTCGGCGCAGATCAGTACAGCTGGAAGAGGGCGTCGTCGATCGATTCGATCCCGCCGATCGAGACGGTCAGGTGGTAGGTCGCACCACCACCGGGCGCCTTCGGCCGGTTCTTCGCCTCGCAGGTCGCGACCGATGATCGGGTGCGGTCCCACGTGATCGGCTTGGCGCTGGCCACCTTCTGCCCGGCCTTCAGCAGCACCACCATGTCGCTCGGCTCGGTCTGACAGTCGGTCGACTGCCACCAGGTGTCGCTGCCGCTGGTGATCGCGAACGTCTGCGCGCTCGTGCCGACATTGAGGGTGCACGCGGCCGATCCCGTATTGGTCAGCTCGATCGACAGTTTCGGGTCCTGCCCGGATGCATAGCTGCTCTTGTCGGTGACGGCGGTCACGGCGACGTCGTTCGCGCTGCACGGCTTGGCGGATGCCGCCGGTCCGGCGCTCGCCTTCGCGCTCGAGGTCGCACCCGGCGTCGGCGACGCACTCCCCCGGGTGCCGGTCGGCGTCGCCGACGGTGTGGCCCCGCTGGTGTTCTGCACCGACGGCAGCAGCGGGTCTGCCGACTGGGTCGCGGCATCCTTGTTCCCCTGCTCTGCGCTCCCCCGCCACGGCTGCGCGATCAGCACCCACACCACGGCCACCACGATGACCAGCAGCACGAGCAGCACCAGGAGGCGCCGGCGTCGATAGACGGCGGGCGAGTGACGGCGGTGGGGTGTGCTCACGGTGTCAGGGTAAGTCGCCGGCCGCCCCCGCACCGGGAGGGCGCGCCCGAGCCCAGGTCGATCACAGCGGGAGGGACCGGGCTCACAGCAGCTTGATCATGCGCGTGTTCCCCAGGGTGTTGGGCTTGACGTGCGCGAGGTCGAGGAACTCGGCGACACCGGCATCCGGGCTACGCAGCAGCTGGGCGTACACGTCCGGATCGACGATCTGCTCGCCGATCGGCGTGAAGCCGTGCCGGGTGAAGAACGACACCTCGAAGGTGAGGCAGAACAGCCGCGACAGTCCGAGGTCGATCGCCCGGGCCTCCAGCACCTCGACGATCCGACCGCCGATCCCCTCATGGAGCCGGTCCTCGCGCACCAGCAGGGTGCGCACCTCGCCGATGTCGCGCCAGATCACGTGCAGGGCGCCGCATCCGATCACCGCGCCGTCATGCTCGGCGACCACGAACTCCTGCACCGCCTCGAACAGCGACACCAGCTCCTTGCCGAGCAGGATGCGCCGATCCACCAAGGGGGCCAGCAGCCCGTGGATCGCCTGGACGTCGGCGGTGCGGGCGGGGCGGATGACGATCTCGGTCACTCGCCCAGCCTACGACCGACCCGCCCGGCGACCCGGGAGGACGGGGCGGTGCCAGGCTGGGCCGGCGTCAGTCGCTCAGCGCCGTGCCCCGCATGGTGAACCAGCCGAACGCCTCGTCGATGCGGGCGAGGAGATCTTCGTCGTCCCCGACCAGCCACTGCTCGTACGAGGCGAGGCACATGCCCAGACATGTCCAGCCGATCGCACGCGGACGGAAGGCGTCGGGCGACTCGCCCAGGCGCCGCGCGGCGTAGTCGACAACGACCTGCCGCCAGTCCGCGTAGCGCAGCGAGGAGTGCGCGATCAGGCTCGGCACCGTCAGGATCAGGCGCATCCGCTCGCGGTGGAACGGGATCTCCTCCTCCGGAAACCGATTGAACTCGATGACGGCTTCGTGCAGCGCGTCCATGAGCGCGACGGAGTCGCCGAGCGCGTCGAGGTGGGCGGCCATCTTCGCGAGGAGTTCGTCGAAGCTGCCCCAGGCCAGGTCGTTCTTGGATGCGTAGTAGCGGAAGAACGTTCTCCGACCGATCCTGGCGGCGCGGGCGATCTCATCGACCGTGGTCTCGTCGAAGCCGTTCGCCAGGAACAGCTCCAGGGCGATATGGCTCAGCTCGTCGCGCGATGTCGACGGCGATCGGCCGCCGCGGGACCGCCGATCAGCGGCTCCAGAGGCGCTCTCCGCCAGATTCTCATCCACGAGCTCTTCCAATCGGCACTCGGTGTCACTACTATCGTCCCCAACAGCGAGATCCGTCGACGACGACAGATATCCGCGGAAGGAGCATCGCATGGAAAGGGAGACCTTGGCCGGCGAAGCGCTCCGGTCTGATCAGAAAATCGTAGACCCAGTCCTGCGCGGCCTGCCTGCGGACCGCGCGCTGATCCCGACATCCACGCCGACCGGCGTCGGGCGTCACGAGGAGGGCGAACGCATCGACCCCCGCTGAGCTCCGCCGTCTGTGGCACCCGCGACACCCGGGTGTCGGGGCGAGGTGCGTCACGAGGGGCGCCGATTCGGCGCGCCCGCAGACAGAAAGGAACCCACGATGGGACTTCTCGATGGAAAGGTCGTGCTCGTCACGGGCGGCTCGCGCGGTCAGGGCCGCGCGCACGCCGTCACCAGCGCACGGGAGGGCGCAGATGTCGTGATCGTCGACACGCTCGACCAGATCGGATCGGTCGCCTACCCGATGGCACAGCAGGCCGACTTCGACGAGACGGTGCAGCAGGTCGAAGCCCTCGACCGCCGGATCGTGCCGGTCGTCGGCGATGTGCGCAAGCAGGCCGACCTGGACCACGCCGTCGCCGAGGGGATCGCCGCACTCGGCAAGATCGACGTGCTGATCGCCAACGCCGGCATCTTCTCACTCGCCCCGGCGCACGAGCTGACCGACGAGATGTGGGATGACATGATCGCGGTGAACCTCACTGGCGTCTGGAAGTCCGCCAAGGCGGTGCTGCCGCACATGATGGAGCGCGGCAGCGGTTCGATCGTGATGACGTCCTCGATCAACGGCCTCGAGCCGGGCGTCAACTACGTGCACTACTGCGCGGCGAAGTTCGGCGTGGTCGGGATCATGAAGACCCTCGCGCTGGAGTATGCCCGACACGGCATCCGGGTGAACTCCGTGCACCCGGGCGCGATCCTCACTCCGATGACCAGCTGGCAGGGCGCATGGGACATGATGTCGGGCAAGCCGGCCGGCGAGGGCACCGAGGCCGACATGCTCGAAGCGGGCTACTCGTTCCACGCGCTGAAGGGCGCCGGCTTCCTCTCGCCGCAGCGGATCGCTGACGCCGCGCTCTGGCTGAACTCCGATCTGGCCGCCGCCGTCACCGGCATCTCGGTGCCGGTGGATGCCGGGCACCTGCTGCAGCCCGGATACAACCCCGACCCCGTCAAGTGACGGTGTCGCCCACGAAGGAAGGATCCCGATCATGGGAAGAGTAGAAGGCAAGGTCGCTTTCATCACCGGAGCGGCGCGCGGCCAGGGTCGCAGCCACGCCATCCGGCTGGCGCAGGAGGGGGCCGACATCATCGCGGTCGATCTTCTCGAGGACATCCCAGGCGCCCCGTATGCGCGGGCGACCGAGGAGGATCTCGCCGAGACGGTGAGCCAGGTCGAGGCGCTGGACCGGCGGATCGTCGCCACCAAGGCCGATGTGCGCGACTACGCGGGGCTCAAGCAGGCCGTCGATGACGGGGTGGCCCAGCTCGGCCGCCTCGACATCGTCTCGGCCAACGCGGGCATCTCCACGCAGATGGCACCGGCAGACGAGCTCGGCGAGGACATGTGGCAGAACATGATCGCCACGAACCTCACCGGCGTGTGGCACACGGCCAAGGCCGCCATCCCGCACCTGAAGGCCGGTGGTCGCGGCGGGGCGATCGTGCTGACCAGCTCGGATGCGGGCCTGTTCGCGTTCCCGAACATCGCCCACTACGTCTCGGCCAAGCACGGTGTGGTGGGTCTGATGCGCACGCTGGCACTCGAGCTGGCGCCGGACATGATCCGGGTCAACAGCATCCATCCCACCCAGGTGGATACGCCGATGATCAAGAACCCGCGGGTGTACGGCCTGTTCGTCGGCAAGGAGGAGGGCACCCTGGAGGAGTTCCTTCCGGTCTCCCAGGCGATGAACGCGCTGCCCATCCCCTGGGTGGAGGCCGTGGACATCTCCAACGCGCTGCTGTGGCTCGCCTCCGACGAGGCACGCTATGTCACCGGCGTCGCCCTGCCGGTGGACGCGGGCGCGGCGATCAAGTGAGCGGCGGCGATCCGGCGCAGCTCGCCGAGAGCCGGAAGCGGATAGCCGCCCGCATCGTCGGCCGAGATCGTGAGCTCGAACTCACGCTCGCGGCCGTCGATGCCGGCCGCGACATCGTGCTGGAAGGTCCGCCCGGCACCAGCAAGACGACGATCCTGTCCGCGATCACCTCGGAGTGGGGCATCCCGCTCCTGTTCGTGGAGGGCAATGCCGACCTCACCCCGTCGAAGCTGGTCGGCCATCATAATCCGGCCCGCGTGCTGCGCGAGGACTACTCCGCCGACAACTTCGTGCCGGGCCCGCTCGTGGAGGCCATGCAGCAGGGTGGCTTCCTCTACATCGAGGAGTTCAACCGTGCACCGGAGGACACCTTGAACACGCTGCTGACGGCGATGGCCGACCGGTCGATCGCGGTGCCGAGGGTCGGCCGGATTCGCGCCGAGCCCACGTTCCGCGTGATCGCGTCGATGAACCCGTACGACAACGTCGGGACAACGCGCCTGTCCACGAGCGTGCACGATCGGCTGAACCGGCTCGCCGTGGGCTATCAGGATGCGGATGCCGAGGAGCGCATCGTCGCATTGCGCTCCGGGGTGTCCGACCCGCTCGGCGAGCGCCTCATCCGTGATGCGGTCGCTCTCACGCGCGCCACGCGCGAACACGACGACGTGCGGCAGGGCTCGAGCGTCCGCGGCGCCATCGACACGGTGCTGGTGGCGACCCGACTCGCCCGGCTGCGCGGGGTGGATGACCCGGATGCCGCGGGCTACCCGGAACTGGTCTTCGATGCGATGGTCGTGGCACTGTCGGGGCGGATCCACCTGGATGAGGCGGCCGAGACCACCCCGGAGCAGGTGCTGCGGGAGATCTGGGAGGACCGATTCATCCTGGAGCCGCACCAGGCCGCGCCCGGCTGAAGGGAGATCGCGGCCGACTCGCCGCTCCGCCGCAGCAGGCGCAGCACGCGCACCCCGGGCACGCCGCTGCGGCGCCGCCCGAAGGAGCTGGACGCCGCCCCGACCGCATTCGAGGTGAGCGGCGATGAGGGCGGCCTCGTCCTGCGCGCCACGCGCACCGGTCGAGGCGCGAGGACGGTCGCGGCGCCGCGCGGGCAGGCGCGCGCCGAGACCGACGAGGTCGGCACGGTCGTGCCGCTTCCCGCCGACGGCGCACCCCCCGACCCGGTCGTGCGTGAGATCGCGCAGCAGATCGCGACCCGATTGTCGGTGGCCCACGCTCGCCACGACGTCACCGCACGTCGCGGCATCGGCGAGCTGGACAGCATCCCCTACCGGGGCACCTCGGACGAGATCGACCTGGACCGCACGATCGAGGTGCTCGCCGAACGACCCGTCCCCGACGATGAGGACATCATCGTTCGCGAGCGCCTGCGCACGAAGCGCTCGGTCGTGCTGCTGGTGGATGTCTCCGGGTCGATGCGCGGTGAGCGGATCAAGACGGCTGCTTCCACGGTGGGTGCGCTGTCGGCACAGCTGCAGCACGACGCTCTCGGCGTGATCGCGTTCTGGTCCGACGCCGCGATCCTCCTCCCGCTCGGTGCGCCCGTCTCGCCGACGTCGCTGCTGGATGACATCCTGCGCCTGCCGGCGCGCGGACTGACGAACGTGGCGTTCCCGCTCGAGCTGGCCGCGACGCAGCTCGCACGGATGCCGGCGCGCGATGCGCGGGTGGTGCTGCTGTCGGACTGCGTACACAACGCCGGACCGGACCCACGCCCCCTCGCCGCGCGTCTCCCGCGCCTGGATGTGCTGCTGGATGCCAGTGGTGAGCAGGACGTGCAGCTCGGGCGCGAGCTTTCGGCACGCGGTCGGGGCACCTGCCGCATCATCCACGGGTACCGCGATGTCGCACCCGCGCTCGGCCAGATGTTCCGCACATGAAATCCGAAATGCCCTTCTATATGACACTCAGTGCCAATAGACTGTGCGGGATGCGACGACGCATCATCCCATGACACGGAGGTCATCATGACAGGACGCCTCGAAGGCAAAGTCGCCTTCATCACCGGAGCCGCACGCGGCCAGGGTCGCGCGCACGCGGTCCGCCTGGCCCAGGAGGGTGCCGACATCATCGCCGTCGACCTCGCCGGCCATCTCGACCACGTTCCCTACGACTCCCCCACTCCGGCCGACCTCGACGAGACAGTGCGCCAGGTCGAGGCGCTGGATCGACGCATCGTCGCCGCGATCGCCGACGTCCGCGACATCGACGCGCTGCGCGCGGCGGCGGATAGGGGCGTGGCCGAGTTCGGACGGCTCGACGTCATCGTCGCGAACGCCGGCATCTGCATCCCCGAGGCCTGGGACACCATCACACCCGAGACCTTCCGGGTCACCATCGACACCAACGTGGTCGGCGTCTGGAATACCGTCATGGCCGGCGCGCACCACATCATCGACGGCGGACGCGGCGGATCCATCATCCTGACCAGCTCCTACGCGGGCAAGAAGATGCAGCCCTTCATGGTGCACTACACGGCGAGCAAGCACGCCGTGACGGGAATGACCCGCGCGTTCGCGGCCGAACTCGGTCCGCACAGCATCCGGGTCAACAGCGTCCACCCCGGCGGCGTGAACACGCCGATGGGCTCCGGCAACATGGTCGAGGCGATCACGAAGGCCGGCGAGACGAACCCGGCGCTGAATGCGATGGGCACCCCGTTCCTGCCGATCTGGGCCGCCGAACCGGAGGACATCGCCAACGCCGTCGCGTTCCTCGCCTCCGACGACGCCCGTCTGATCACCGCCGAGCACGTGAGCATCGACCAGGGCGCTCACACCTTCTGAGCCCGCGCTCCGCGCAGAGAGGATCGCATATGTACTGGCCGTGGAAGCAGAACCCGTGGTTCGAGACCGTGCTGGAGGCCCAGCGCCGGGCCAAACGGCGGCTGCCGCCGTCCGTCTACGCCGCACTGGTGGCCGGATCGGAGCGCGGCAAGACCCCCGCCGACAACACCGACGCGTTCGCCGAGCTGGAGTTCGCGCCTCATGTGGCCGGCCACCAGCCCGAACGTGACCTGTCCACGACCGTCCTCGGCATCCCGATCTCGCTGCCGGTGTTGATCTCGCCGACCGGGGTGCAGGCCGTGCACCCCGACGGTGAGGTCGCGGTCGCGCGTGCCGCGGCGGCACGCGGCACGATCATGGGGCTGAGCTCGTTCGCCAGCAAGCCGGTGGAAGAGGTCGTCGAGGCCAATCCGAACACGTTCTTCCAGATGTACTGGACCGGCTCGAAGGAGTCGATGATCCAGCGCATGGACCGGGCGCGGGAGGCAGGCGCCAAGGCGCTGATCGCCACGCTGGATTGGTCGTTCTCGGTCGGCCGCGACTGGGGCAGCCCCTCGATCCCGGACAAGATGGATCTGAAGGCGATGGTCCAGTTCGCGCCGGAGGGCATCATCCGCCCGAAGTGGCTGATGGAATGGGCCAAGCACGGCATCCCGGATCTGAGCGTGCCCAACCTGCAGCCGCCGGGCGGCGAGGCGCCCACCTTCTTCGGCGCGTACGGCGAGTGGATGCAGACGCCGCCGCCGAGCTGGGAGGACGTGGCGTGGCTGCGCGAGGAGTGGGGCGGCCCGTTCCTCCTCAAGGGCATCACCCGGGTCGATGACGCCAAGCGCGCCGTCGACATCGGAGCGAACGCCATCTCTGTCTCCAACCACGGTGGCAACAACCTCGACACCACGCCGGCCACGATCCGCTGTCTCGGCCCGGTCGCGGACGCGGTCGGCGACCAGCTCGAGGTGCTGCTGGACGGCGGCGTCCGCCGTGGCGGCGACGTCGCCAAGGCGCTCGCGCTCGGTGCCCGGGCCGTCATGATCGGCCGCGCCTACCTGTGGGGTCTGGCCGCGAACGGCCAGACCGGGGTCGAGAACGTCCTCGACCTGATGCGGATGGGCCTGGACTCCGCCGTGCTCGGGCTCGGACACTCCTCGATCGGCGAGCTCGGCCGTGCCGACCTCTGGATCCCGCAGGGCTTCGAGCGCACGCTCGGGGCGCCCAAGCCGGCACCCCGACCGCGCCGCGCGCCGGCCCGCACATCGGCGGGGATCACCGCACCCTAGGCGCAAGCGGCTTGACGACGAAGAGCGGATGCCGCGCGGCATCCGCTCTTCGTCGTTCAGTCGCTACGCGCCGGCGATGATGTCCGGCGTCGCCTCGATCTGGTTCTGCGCACCGACGCCGACCGCGATCCGCTCGCCGCGGGGACCGTGCTCGAACGCGAACTCGCCGTCCTCGACGTCCACCTTGATGTGGTCGCCGGTGTTGAGCTCGCCGTGCAGGATCCGCTCGGACAGCTGGTCCTCGATCTCGCGCTGCATGGCGCGGCGCAGCGGGCGGGCACCCAGCGCGGGGTCGAATCCGACCTCGATCAGCTTGTCCTTGGCGGCGTCGGTCAGCTCCACCGTCATGTCGCGGTCGAGCAGTCGCTCGTCCAGCTGCTTGACGAACAGGCCGACGATCTGCCGCAGCTCCATCTTGTCCAGCTGCGGGAACACGATGATGTCGTCGACGCGGTTCAGGAACTCGGGCTTGAAGTGACGCTTCAGCTCCTCGTTGACCTTCCCCTTCATCCGCTCGTAGGTGGTCGTGGTGTCACCCTCGACCTGGAAGCCCACCGGTCCGCCGGCGATCGCCGACGAGCCGAGGTTCGTCGTCATGATGATCACCGTGTTCTTGAAGTCGATCACCCGACCCTGGCCGTCGGTCAGACGACCTTCCTCCAGGATCTGCAGGAGCGAGTTGAAGATGTCGGGGTGGGCCTTCTCGATCTCGTCGAACAGCACCACCGAGAACGGCTTGCGGCGCACCTTCTCGGTGAGCTGGCCGCCCTCTTCGAATCCGACGAATCCCGGAGGGGCGCCGAACAGCCGCGAGACGGTGTGCTTCTCGCCGAACTCGCTCATGTCCAGCGAGATCAGCGCGCCCTCGTCGTCGAACAGGAACTCGGCGAGCGCCTTTGCCAGCTCGGTCTTGCCGACGCCGGTGGGGCCGGCGAAGATGAACGAGCCGGAGGGGCGCTTCGGGTCCTTCAGCCCGGCGCGCTGACGGCGGATCGTGCGCGAGAGCGCGGCGATCGCCTCGTCCTGGCCGATGACCCGCTGGTGCAGCGCCTTCTCCATGAAGACCAGGCGCGAGCTCTCCTCTTCGGTGAGCTTGAACACCGGGATGCCGGTGGCCTGGGCGAGCACCTCGGCGATCAGGCCCTCGTCCACGACCGCGTGGGTCGCGACATCCCCGCTGCGCCACTGCTTCTCCAGGCGGAGGCGCTCGGCCAGCAGCGACTTCTCCTCGTCGCGCAGCGAGGCTGCCTTCTCGAAGTCCTGATCCTCGCTGGCGGCCTCCTTGTGCGTGCGCACGTCGGCGATCTTGTCGTCGAGTTCGCGCAGCTCGGGCGGGCTGGACAGGATCGACAGGCGCAGGCGGGCGCCGGCCTCGTCGATCAGGTCGATGGCCTTGTCCGGCAGGAAGCGGTCGGCCACGTACCGGTCGGCGAGGTTCGCGGCGGCCACGAGCGCGCCGTCGGTGATCTGCACCTTGTGGTGCGCCTCGTACCGGTCGCGCAGTCCCTTCAGGATGTTGATGGTGTGCGGCAGCGTCGGCTCGGCGACCTGGATCGGCTGGAAGCGGCGCTCGAGCGCAGCATCCTTCTCGAAGTGCTTGCGGTACTCGTCCAGCGTGGTCGCCCCGATCGTCTGCAGCTCCCCGCGGGCCAGCAGGGGCTTCAGGATGGATGCCGCGTCGATCGCGCCCTCGGCGGCACCGGCGCCGACGAGCGTGTGGATCTCGTCGATGAACACGATGATGTCGCCGCGGGTGCGGATCTCCTTGGTGACCTTCTTCAGCCGCTCCTCGAAGTCACCGCGGTAGCGCGAGCCGGCGATCAGCGAGCCGAGGTCGAGCGAGTACAGCTGCTTGTCCTTCAGCGTCTCGGGCACGTCGCCCTTCACGATCGCCTGGGCCAGACCCTCGACCACGGCGGTCTTGCCGACGCCGGGCTCGCCGATCAGGACGGGGTTGTTCTTGGAGCGGCGGGAGAGGATCTGCATGACCCGCTCGATCTCCTTCTCGCGCCCGATGACCGGGTCGAGCTTGTTGTCGCGGGCCGCCTGGGTGAGGTTGCGGCCGAACTGGTCGAGCACCTGCGATCCGCCCTGCGCGGTGGCGCCGGGATCGTGCGCGGCGCCCGAGACGGCGGCCGGCTCCTTGCCCTGGTAGCCGCTCAGCAGCTGGATGACCTGCTGACGCACCTTGTTCAGGTCGGCGCCGAGCTTGACCAGCACCTGGGCGGCGACACCCTCGCCCTCGCGGATGAGGCCGAGCAGGATGTGCTCGGTGCCGATGTAGTTGTGGCCCAGCTGCAGCGCCTCGCGCAGCGACAGCTCGAGCACCTTCTTGGCGCGCGGCGTGAACGGGATGTGGCCGGTCGGCTGCTGCTGACCCTGGCCGATGATGTCCTGCACCTGCTCGCGCACGGCATCCAGGGAGATGCCGAGCGACTCGAGCGCCTTGGCAGCGACGCCCTCCCCCTCGTGGATCAGCCCCAGGAGGATGTGCTCGGTGCCGATGTAGTTGTGGTTGAGCATCTTCGCCTCTTCTTGGGCGAGCACAACCACACGACGGGCACGGTCGGTGAATCTCTCGAACATCTCTGACTCCTCCGGGCGCTCACCTCTGGCGCCTTGCATCGAGCGTAACGAGAGGGCGGATGCTTCTCGGCGGTGTTCGCCGTCGGCATAGCGTCACGGAGCTCGCCGAGCGCTGGACTGCGAGGTCGGCGAGCTGCTCGTGCGCGCCGATTGAGCTGCGGCGGTGCTTCGGTCGTCACGAACTGCGACGTGCGGCATCCGCAGCCCTCAGATCGTGACGACCGAATGGCAGCCCGCAGCGGCCCGGAATCACCGCGTGCGCTGCGCGATCGCCGCACGGACACGCGCGATCATGGTCGCCGGATGTGCGAACAGCAGTGTCCGCGTCACCCGAATCACGCGCCATCCCTCATCTTCGAGGCGCGCCAGACGGTCGACGTCGTGCTCCCATTGCTGGCCATCGTTGTGATGTGTCCCGTCATATTCGATGGCGATCTTCCACTCCGGATACGCCATGTCGACGCGAGCGACGAACCGGCCATGGCTGTCGAAGACGTCGTGGTCGAGGACGGGCTCGGGCAGGCCGGCATCGACGAGGGTGAGGCGGGTCCACGTCTCGGTCCGGGATGCTGCACCCGTGCGCACCCGAGCCAGAGCGTCACGGAGTTCGGTGATCCCCCGTCGCCGCCCGGCATGAACCGCTGCGGCGAGCTGATCGATCGTCGCCGAGGGAGGCGGGACGTCCTCCCAGGACCGAGAGTGCGGCGGGCGCTGCACGCGCACGAAGTGGTCGGCGATCGCGACGAGGTCATATGGATGCGGCAGCTGTCCTGCGAGCATCGCCCAGGTCGACGCCGGTGAGGTGAGTCGCAGTCCCGAGACAGGATGAGTCACTGTCCAGACGAGACCAGGCCGGATCGCATGACCTCGGATCCCGGCGCCGCGCGGCGCGCGGTCCGGCCAGAACACGCCCACCTCGAGGACGTCCGGATCGAACGCCGGACGAGGCTGCTCGGGATCCCGATCGGCGGCGAGCAGGCCGCGTGGGACGGGAGCGTCCCACAGCACCGCTGCGCTCAGTCCGCAGAAGAATGCCGACGTCGACATGACGGGCGCGTACTGGGCAGCACGCTCGTGCACCCGCCGCACTTCGGCTGTGCGGGGATATGCGCGTTTCGCGTCTTCATCCTCGTCGACGATCAGTTGAGCGCCGAGCACCGACCGCACGCCGTGGAAGGGTCGATGCAGGTCGTCGGCGCGTAGTCGCGAGTCAGCCACTCCGGCGCGGAGCGCCGCCCCGACGCCGAATGCGGCGCCCAAGCCGGGAGGGAGCTCACCGCGTGCCATGACGCCACGCTGGCACAAGTCGCGGAAGCCACGATGAAGTTATCCACAGGCCGCCCCTCAGGGCGCTCAGTCGTCACGAACTGTCACCGACAGCGTCACCGGCCGCAGTTCGTGACGACTGAGAAACGGCCCCGGCGCTCGGTCGTCACGAATTGCAGCTGACAGCATCCCGAAGTCACAGTTCGTGACGACCGAACGGCCGGCCATGGCCTACCCGCAAAGCCCACCCCACAGGCGGCATCCGTTCCGATCCGGGCGAGAAGTTGCCACACTGGGGTCATGGCGCTGCACATCACGGCCGATCCGGCCGCCGACGAACTGCTCACGGACAACCCGCTGGCCCTGCTGATCGGGATGCTGCTGGATCAGCAGGTCGCGATGGAGACCGCGTTCTCGGGGCCGCTCAAGCTGCGCGAGCGCATCGGGGCAGTGGATGCCGCCACCATCGCCGACGCCGATCCCGAGTCGCTCGTCGAGGCGTTCCGGCAGACACCGGCGATCCACCGGTATCCGGGGTCGATGGCGGCGCGGGTCCAGTCGCTGTGCCAGCGGATCGAGCAGGACTGGGACGGTGACGCGAGTGCGATCTGGACGCGCGACGCACCCACCGGCGCCGAGGTCTACGCACGGCTGCGGGCGCTGCCCGGCTTCGGCGAGCAGAAGGCCAAGATCTTCCTGGCCCTGCTGGGCAAGCAATGCGGCTTCGACGGCGATGGATGGCGCGAGGCATCCGCCCCGTACAGCGAGGACGGATCGCACCGCAGCGTCGCCGACATCACGAGCCCCGAGTCGCTGACGCGGGTCCGCGAGTTCAAGCGCGAGATGAAGGCCTCTGCGAAAGCGGCGAAGCAGCCGGGCTGACGGCGGGCATCCAACTGCCACCCCTCGCTCCGGACGCCGCGGTGCCCTAGCCTGTGAGCACAGGGAGGTCAGTGCCATGGGCGAGAAGATCGTGGTGGGGGTCGCGGCCGCTCCGGTGGCCGTGCGCACCGTCGACTGGGCGGCACGCCGCGCCGCGGCGCTCGGCCAGGAGCTCGAGCTGCTGACGATCGTCGGCGGGGCCGTCGGCTCGGTCGGCGAAGACAGCATCGTGGAGGGCGCGCACGAAGCGGCGGCACGGATGCTGCAGCAGCACGCCGAGCGTGCGCAGACCGCCGGGGCGTCGGTGACGACCCGGGTCGAACGCGGCAATCCGGTCGCGGTGCTCGTCGAGGCATCCGCCGAGGCCGGTCTGCTCGTCATCGGCAGCGACTTCGGCGGGCCGGATGCGCAGCCGCGGGGCGCGCACGGCATCCGGATCACGGCGGCCGCGCACTGCCCGGTCGTGGTGGTCCCCGACATCGACGTGGACGGACGCTCGGGCGTGGTGGTCGGCACGGACGGATCGGATGTCTCGGCCGACGCCGTGCGGTTCGCCGCTGCCGAGGCATCCCGGCTCGGCGAGCCGCTGACCGCGGTCAGCGTGTGGACGCCGATGCCGATCCCGGGGCCGATCAGCGGGTATCCCGAGCCGTACCTGGACGGCATGCAGGATGTCACGGCCGAGATCCTCCGCAACGCACTGGTCGAGGTGCGGGCCGAGCATCCGGACCTTCAGATCATTGAGCAGGTGGAGTGCGGGTACCCGTCGACGGTGATCACCGGCCTCGCCGAGAACGCCCGCCTCGCGGTGGTCGGCAGCCACGGGCGGGGCGCGATCGCACGACTGCTGCTCGGCTCGATCAGCCACGAGGTGCTCGCCCGGCTCGCGACGGTCACGGCGATCCTGCGCTGACGGCAACGACCGCCCGCGCCCTCAGCCCCGCGCGCGCAGCTCGCGCTTGAGCAGCTTGCCGCTCTGGTTCCGCGGCAGCTCGTCGACGAACTCGACGCGCTTGGGCACCTTGAACGGCGCGATCATCCCCTTCACATGTGCGATGAGCTCCTCGGGCCGCACGTCGGCACCGTCACGGCGCACGACGAACGCGGTGATCGCCTCGATCCAGCGCTCGTCGGGCATGCCGACCACGGCGACCTCCGCGACGGCCTCGTGCGTGTACAGCGCGTCTTCGACCTCGCGCGAGGCGACCAGGATGCCGCCGGTGTTGATGACGTCCTTGATCCGGTCGACGACGGTGATGAAGCCCTGCGCGTCGCGCGTCGCGAGGTCGCCGGAGTGGAACCAGCCGTCGCGGAACGCCTCGGCCGTCGCGTCCGGGTCGTTCCAGTACCCGTCACACAGCTGCGGCGAGCGGTACAGCACCTCTCCCGGCTCGTCGGCCGCGACATCCCGGCCCTCGGCATCCACCACCCGTGCCGCCACGAAGAACACCGGCCGGCCGCACGATGCGGGGCGCTCGTCGTGCTCTTCGGGACGCAGCACGGTCGCCAGCGGCGCGACCTCGGACTGGCCGAAGCAGTTGTAGAAGCCGAGGTCGGGGTACCGCTCGCGCAGGCGCTGCAGCACCGTGACCGGCATGATCGATGCTCCGTACTGCGCCTTCGTCAGCGACGAGAGGTCGCGGGTGTCGAGATCGGGGTGGTTGGCCAGCGGCACCCACACCGTCGGGGCCAGGAACAGCGACCCGATGCGCTCGGACTCGACGCGCTCGAGGATCTCGGGCACCACCGGCGCACCCAGGAGCGTGATCGTCGCGCCGATCGACAGGTACGGGAGCATGAACACGTGCATCGCGGCCGAGTGGTACAGCGGCATGCAGATCAGCGGCCGGTCCTCGGGGGTGAAGTCCAGCGCGAGCAGGCACGAGACGTACTCGCTCACCAGCGCTCCGTGGCTCATCATCGCGCCCTTGGGGCGGGATGTCGTGCCCGATGTGAACAGCAGCTGCACGAGTTCGGATCCGTCCACATCGTCGTCGAACGACGGAACGGGGCCGTCGGACGCGGCCTCCAGCAGCGATCCCACCCCGTCGCGCAGCGGGACGACCTCATCGATCCCCAGCTCGGCGCATACCGGGGCGGATGCCTCGGCCAGCGCCGGGTCGACGAGCACGAGCCGCGCGCCCGAGAGCTCGAGCAGGTACTTCAGCTCGCCGCCGCGCAGCGCGTAGTTGATCGGCACGTGCACGAGACCTGCGCGGGCGCAGGCGAGGAAGCCGATCAGATACGCGTCCGAGTTCGTGCCGTAGGCGGCGACGCGATCACCGCGCTCTGCACCGCGCGCGAGCAGCCAGGCTGCGGCACGCGAGACCGCGTCGTCGAGGTCGCGGTAGGTCCAGGCCCTGTCCTCGAAGGTCAGCGCGGTGCGGGCGGGAGTACGGGCGGCGCTGCGGCGGAGGACGCCGTCGACGCTGTCGGCGCGGGGGTTCATGTGGGAAGCCTAGTGCGCGGGATGCCGGAGCCGGCCGCGCCGCCACGGTGACGGACCCGCTCTCGCATCGAGTGTCGTACCCTGCTTCTACTCTGGATCGTATGGAAAGACATCGGGATCAGGAGAGAGTGTCGCCATCTGCTGCTCAGTCGCTGATCCGCGAGAGCGGTTCGAGTGTCGCACGCCCTCACTACTCTGGGAGGATGAGCAGCGTCGAGGTCGGGCAGGAGGAATGGTTCCCTCCCGTCCTCGTCGACGAGGATGCCGCGCTGGCCGCATACGACGACTATGTCGCCGCCCAGCCCGGCTCGGACTGGGGTGATGAGCTGATCTCGTCGGGGGCGGTGCACGACCGCGAGGTGGACGCTTTCGAGGCCGCCGCGCAGGTCGCGCGCGGTGCGACGGCACAGCTGTACGCGGCGTGCGCGCGCGTGATCGCCGACGCGATGGCCTACCCCGACGCGTGGTGCGGTCCCGACCCGACGAGGGATCCGGCCTGGCGCGACCCGCGGGATCGGACGATCGCCCAGGTGCGGGCATCCCGGGCCGAGTTCGCCGAGCGGGCCGCGGTGTGCGACCTGGCCGTGCGGGTGCACGTCTCCGAACGCACCATCCGGGCCCGGGCCGACACCGCCCGCATCCTGCAGGAACGCTGCCCCCGCACCTGGGCGGCCTTCTGCGACGGACTCCTGGACGAGCGCAACGCCGACACCGCCGCCGACCTGGCGATCACCCTCCCCGCCGATGACCCCGAGACCTGGGAGACGTTCGACCAGCGCGCCGCCGACACCGGGCAGAAGCTGCCGGTGGGCAAGTTCCGCACCTGGGCGCGGGCGCTGCGCGAGCGGCTGCATCCCGAGTCGATCGATGCCCGGCACGAGCGGGCCGCCGAAGACCGGCGCATCTGGACGCGGCCCGAGCTGGACGGAATGGCCGACCTCGGGATCCACGGCCCGGCCGCCGACGTCCACGCTGCCGACACCCGCGTCGACCGGATCGCCCGTCACCTGCACGAGCAGGAAGGTGAGACCCGCACTCTGGCGCAGCTCCGTGCCGACGTGGCCCTCGCCCTCCTGAACGGCGCCACCGTCGACGGAGCCGCCACCGGTGCCGCCGCAGGAAGGCCGGCGGTCGCGATCACCGTCCCGGTGATGACCCTGCTCGGTCGGTCGGATGAGCCGGCGATCCTGGACGGATTCGGACCCATCGACCTGAACACGGCGAAGAAGCTCGCCGGGGATGCGTCCTCGTGGGTGCGCATCCTCACCCACCCCGTGGATGGCACGGTCCTGGACGTGGATCGCACCACATACCGGATCCCGAAGGCCCTGCGCCGCTGGTTGGGCATCCGCGACAAGGTCTGCGCCTTCCCGGGCTGCGGTCGCCTCGCCCGGGACTGCGACATCGACCACAGGACCGAGTGGCAGCACGGCGGGAAGACCGCCGCCGACAACGCCGGGCCGTTGTGCGAACATCACCACGTGGTGAAGACCGAGACGCTGTGGCAGCCCCACACCGATCCCGATAGCGGGGCCACCTGGTGGGTGTCGCCGACGGCGAAGGTCACCGACGCCGACCCGCCGCCTTGGTGACGCCCCGGTGGTGGTACGCCTCTCTACGCGCCCTTCAGCCGCTCCGCGAGGTACTGCTCGACCGCCGTCAGCGGAACGCGCTCCTGCGCCATGCTGTCGCGATCGCGCACCGTGACGGCGTCGTCGTCGAGTGAGTCGAAGTCGACGGTCACGCAGAACGGGGTGCCGACCTCGTCCTGCCGACGGTAGCGACGGCCGATGGCGCCCGCATCGTCGAAGTCGGTGTTCCACCCGTGGCCGCGCAGCGTCTCGGCCAGCTGCCGCGCCATCGGCGACAGCCTCTCGTTGCGACTCAGCGGCAGCACGGCGACCTTGACCGGCGCCAGCCGCGGGTCGAGCTTCAGGACCGTGCGGGTGTCGGTGCCGCCCTTGGCGTTGGGCGCCTCCTCTTCCCGGTAGGCGTCCACCAGGAACGCCATCATCGCCCGGGTCAGGCCGAACGAGGGCTCGATCACATACGGCAGATACTTCTCGCCCGAGGCCTGATCGAAGTACGTGAGCGACTGGCCCGAGGCATCCGTGTGGTTCTTCAGGTCGAAGTCGGTGCGATCGGCCACCCCCATCAGCTCGCCCCACTCCTTGCCGATGAAGCCGAAGCGGTACTCCAGGTCGATGGTGGCGTGCGAGTAGTGCGCGCGGTCCTCTTCGGGCACGTCGAAGCGGCGCATGTTGTCGGGGTCCAGGCCGAGGTCGGTGAACCAGTTCCAGCATTCCTCGACCCAGTGCTCGAACCACTGGCCGGCATCGGCCGGCGGGACGAAGTACTCGATCTCCATCTGCTCGAACTCGCGCGTGCGGAAGATGAAGTTGCCGGGGGTGATCTCGTTGCGGAACGCCTTGCCGACCTGCCCGACGCCGAACGGCGGCTTCTTGCGCGAGGTCTGCACGACGTTGGCGAAGTTGATGAAGATGCCCTGCGCGGTCTCGGGCCGCAGGTACTGCAGTCCGGACTCATCGTCGACCACACCCAGGTAGGTCTTCATCAGACCCGAGAACGCCTTCGGCTCGGTGTACCGGCCCTTCGTGCCGCAGTTCGGGCATGGCACGTCGGCGAGACCGTTCTCTGCCGTGCGGCCCTTGCGCGCCTCGAAGTCCTCGATGAGCGTGTCGGCACGGAACCGCTTGTGGCACTGCAGACACTCCACCAGCGGATCGGTGAACGTCGTGAGGTGTCCGGATGCCTCCCACACCCGCTTCGGCAGGATCACCGACGAGTCCAAGCCGACCATGTCGCCGCGCCCGCGGACGAACGTCTGCCACCACTGCCTGCGGATGTTCTCCTTCAGCTCGGTGCCGAGTGGGCCGTAGTCCCATGCCGAGCGAGAGCCGCCGTAGATCTCACCAGCCTGGAACACGAACCCGCGATGACGGGCGAGGGCGATGACTTTGTCGAGGCGCGACGGCTCGGCCATGGTGGCTCCAATGGTCGGAAAGAAAGGAGGATGCCGCAAAGCTGCGGCATCCTCGATTCTATCGGCGCGGGGCAGACGCCCCGCCGGGCCTCACTTGATGAACGGGATCGTCATCGGGTACGAGTAGTACTCGCCCCTGTTCGCCTTCACTGCGGCGATGATCGAGAACACGATGTTCACGATCCAGGCGGCCAGCATGATGAGCAGTCCGATGAAGATGAACGCCGTGATCCAGCCGACGATCCAGGCGATCAGCAGCGTGAGCTGGAAGTTCAGCGCCGTCTTGGTGTGCGCGTTGATGAACGGGCCGCGGTCCTTCAGGACGAGGTACCCGATCAGTGCCGGGATGAACTCGAAGAAGATGCCGCCGATGTGCACGAGCGTCGCCCAGAGCTTCTCGTCGGACGGGTTCATCGGCTGGGGCCCCTGCGCGTAGCCGCCGGGCGGCGGGACCGGCGGACCCTGCGGCGGAACGGGCGGCTGCTGAGGAGGAATCGGCGGTGTGCTCACGGGCATGAGCCTAGGGGGTAACTATGCGCGGGCGCCAGAGGCGGAGCAGAGCGACGATGACAATTGTCATGGCGTTGGATGCCCCGGTCCACGCAGACTGGAGGCATGGCCAAGCCCCTCATGATCGACGACGACGCCCTGGACGACCTCGAGCGCGAGCTCATGGGCCGCGCCCGAGGGCGCGTGCTCGAGATCGGCGCCGGCCGCGGCGAGAACTTCGGCGCGTTCCGGCCCGACATCGCGTGGCACGGCCTCGAACCCGATGCCGAACGGCGTGCGGAACTCGCGCGGCGCGCCCGCGAGTGGGGTCACGAGGCGTCGCCGATGGATGCCGTGGCCGAGCAGCTGCCGTTGGGTGAGGCATCCGTCGACACCGTCGTCGCGACGTACGTGCTGTGCACCGTGACGGATGTCGAGACCGCCGTCGCGGAGGCGCGGCGCGTGCTCACGCCCGGCGGCCGGGTCCTGCTGGTCGAGCATGTGCTCGCGCCGCACAGCGCGACGATGCGCGGGCTGCAGCATGTGGCGACGCCGTTCACGAAGCGCTGGTGCGGCGGATGCCACCAGGACCGCGATCCGCTGCCCGCGCTGCGGGCGGCCGGGTTCACCGACGTCGAGGTGCGCCACCGTCGTGTGCACGACCGGCCGCTGCCGCCGGAATCGATCCTTCTGTACGAGGGGGTTGCGCCGCGGTAGCAAGGCGCCCGTCACACCGGCCGGGCACCCGCACCGGAATGCCCGGTTCTTCGCTCACCTCGGCCAGGTCCCTGAGCGAGCGCAGCGCCAGGTCCCTGAGCGAGCGCAGCCCCCCAGGTCCCTGAGCGAGCGCAGCCCCCCAGGTCCCTGAGCGAGCGCAGCCCCAGGACCCTGAGCGAGCGCAGCGAGACGAAGGGCCGATACCCGCCCACAACCCCGCACGCTTCGTCTCGGTCGCTGCGCTCCCTCGCTCAGCGAGCTGCCATTCTCCGCGCCCCTGAGCGAGCGCAGCCCCCCAGGTCCCTGAGCGAGCGCAGCGAGACGAAGGGCCCGGAAGCTCCTTCAGCGCCGCAGCTCGACCCGATCGACGGTGAACTCGTCGAGTGCGGCGGGGTCGATCTGGATGCCCAGCCCCGGACCGGTCGGCACCGCGATGTGCCCGTCCTCGAGCACGGCCGGCTCGGTGACGATGTCGCGGGCGTAGAACCGGCTCGACGCGGACACGTCCCCGGGCAGCGTGAAGCCGGGCAGCGCGGCCAGGGCTGCGTTGGCGGCACGGCCGATTCCCGTCTCGAGCATCCCGCCGCACCACACCGGCACCCCAGCATCCCGACACAGATCGTGGATGCGGACGGCCTCGAGATACCCGCCGATCCGGCCGGCCTTGATGTTGATGACGGAAGTCGCTTCCAGCGCGAGCGCGTCGCCCGCGGCCTTGGCCGAGGTGATCGACTCGTCCAGGCAGATCGGCGTGCGCAGCCGCCGCGCGAGAGTCGCGTGGTCGACGATGTCGTCCTCGGCCAGCGGCTGTTCGATCAGCAGCAGGTCGAAGCGATCCAGCTCGGCGAGCGTGTCGACATCGGCGAGCGTGTAGGCCGAGTTGGCGTCGACCTGCAGCGGGATCGCGCCGAATGCATCGCGCACGGCGGCGGTCTCGGCGACATCCCGACCGGGCTTGATCTTGATCTTGATCCGCACGTAGCCCTCGTCGAGGTACCCGCGCACGGTGTCCACGAGGGTGGCCGCATCGCGCTGGATTCCCACCGATACGCCGGAGGGCACGCGGTCGCGGACCGCGCCGAGGTACTCGCCGAGCGGACGGCCTTCCGTGCGCAGCGCAGCATCCAGCACCGCCAGCTCGATGCCGGCCTTGGCCATCCGATGCCCGATGAACGGGTCGAGGATGCCGGCGACCTGCTCGGGTGCGACGGTGTGCGCATCCAGCAGCGCCGGGACGAGGAAGCGCTGGGCGACATCCCACGCGCCGTGCGTGTATTCACTGGAGTACAGCGGAGCGTGCTGCGTGACGATCTCGCCCCAGCCGTCGCCGTCGCCGGTGAGGGCGCGCACGACGATCACCTCGCGCACCGACTCGGTGCCGAACGACGTCGTGAACGGGGCGACCAGCGGGATGTGCAGGACGCGCAGCTCGAACCCCTCGAGGGCGATGGATGCCGCGGGGCGGGCGATGGGCATGGCCCCAGGCTATCCCCGGTCAGAGCATCGGCATCCAGTGGGGTCAGGGACCAGGTCCGGACAGGGCATCAGGCCCGGTCAGGGCATCGGCATCCAGTGCGGGATGCGCAGCGCCTGGTCGCGCACCGGGCGGAACGTCGAGCGGCGCCGGTCGTGACGGTGCAGTGTGCGGTGGAGCATCCGGCGGAGCACGCGGACCGGCTGGGTCGTGGCATCCATCTGCAGCTCCCCTCCTCGGCGGTATGGCTTGCCGGGAAGAGGAGGATGCTGCTCACGCAGATACACACCGTCGGCGCGCGGCGTGGTGTTCGTCAGCGGGCGGCGCGGCGGGCGACGCTGTGCGGCGGCGTCAGCGGGCGACGCTGCGGGCGCCGAACTCGCGCCCGTCCGGGTCGTCCTCGCGACGCGGGCGCAGCCCCCCGGGGGCCGGCCAGGGCAGTTCGAATCGGGTCACGGGCACGTCGATCGCACCGAAGTCATCGGTCTGCACGACGACGTGGTCGGGCGTGACCTCGACCATCCGCACGCGCAGGGGCGGGGCATCCGCGCGGTCCAGCATCCAGATGTCGGCGAGCCAGCCGATCCCGCGGCGCTCGAGGACGGCCTCGGCGTCCAGCCAGTCGATCGGCTCGGACGCGTCCCGCCCGAGCAGGTCGACGGCAACCCAGTCGTCTCCGGCCGGCCGGATCCACCCGACCAGCTCGCCGTCGTCGCGACGGTGTTCGGTCCAGTCTGCAGGGAGCATCCGCCCACCCTACCGGCGCCCGGCGACGACAACCTCGGCGAACCGAAGACAACCTCGGCGGACCGGCGACAACCTCGGCGAACCGAGGACAACCTCGGCGAACCAAGGACAACCTCGGCGGCGGGGGTCAGGGGCGGGTGAAGAGGTAGCCGCGATCGTCGGCGAAGCCGGCGGCGACCAGGCCGTCCCCCAGGTGTCCGAGGAACTCCTCGCGCACGCGCCGGCGCCAGGCTGCGGCATCCTCCGGCGATCTCGCCCGCACGGCCTCGATGTCCGGCGGCACGGCCACCGTCGCCTCCACCCGATCCGGTTCGGGCGTCGGCGCCGGCGGCGCCGCCAGCGCCCACGAGACCAGCAGCCGATCCGACTCGTCGCCGCGGTTCACGCCGTCGTCCATCGGGCCGTACTGGTTCACCAGGTACTCCGACACCCGGGTGCCCAGCACGCGCAGGTTGAAGTGCGCGTTGCGGGCCACCAGCGGATCGAACGTCCAGGTGATGTGCCCGACGCCGCGCGCGAGCGCCCACTCGCGCTGGTGCAGTTTGAGGGCTCGGCCGAGCTCGTGTCCGCGATGCGAGGGCAGGATGCCGGTGATGTGCGAATGCATCGACCGGGCCGACGGCTGCTCGAAGAACGCCACCGACGCGCCGATCATCCGCTCGCCGTCGTACAGTCCGACCGCGTAGTTGCCGGAGTGCGCGAGCGCCCGCAGCAGGTTCGCCGGCATGCCGCTGCGGTCACCGCCCCACACTTCGCCCAGCACCGCCGAGGCGGCGAACACCTGCTCGATCGTGTCGAGGGGGCGGATGCGGATGCCTGCCGGCAGCGCGTACTCCTGTGCCATGAGCCCAGTTTCGCACCGCGGTGAGCACGCGGGAAGGGGAGCGACAGGACCGGCGACGGCCCGACCGATAGCCTGGATCGGTGAACCGGGACGAGGACAGCAGAAGACGCCTCACCCGGATGCCGCGGCAAGGGGCGATCGTCGCGGTCCTCGCGATCGCGGGCCTGGCCTCGTCGTTCATGTTCACCCTGGTCGTGCCGATCCAGGCCAAGCTGCCCGAACTCCTGCACGCCAGTCGCGAGGACACCGCCTGGGTGGTCACCGCGACGCTCGTGGCCGCCGCCGTCATGACGCCGATCGCCGGACGCCTGGGCGACATGTACGGCAAGCGCCGGATCGTCCTTGTGCTGCTGGCCGTGCTGGTGCTCGGCTCGGTCATCGCCGCGGTCTCTCCCGGGATCATCGGCGTGGTGATCGGCCGCACGCTGCAGGGCGCGGTGACCGGCGTGATCCCGCTGGGCATCTCGATCCTGCGCGATGTGCTGCACGAGGATCGGGTGGATCCGGCGATCGCGCTGATCAGCGCGACGCTCGGCGTCGGTGCCGCCCTGGGTCTGCCCATCAGCGCCCTGATCACCGAGCACAGCGACTGGCACGTGCTGTTCTGGATGGCGGCGGCCCTGGGCGCGGTCGTGTTCGGCCTCGTCCTGTGGATCGTGCCGGTCAGCGTGCTGCGCACCGCCGGCCGCTTCGACTACGTCGGCGCCGTCGGGCTCGCGATCGGCCTGGTCGGCGTGCTGCTGGCGATCTCGCGCGGGAACGAGTGGGGCTGGGCCTCGCCGCCGGTGCTGGTCTGCGGAATCGGCGGTCTCGTGCTGCTGCTGGCCTGGGGCTGGTACGAACTGCGCATCGACGACCCGCTGCTCGACCTGCGCGTGGCCGCGCGACGCCCGGTGCTGCTGACGAACATCGCCTCGGTGGCGATGGGGTTCGCGCTGTTCGGCTCGAACGTCATCTACCCGCAGATCCTCGAGCTGCCGGTGGGCACCAGCTCGGGGTTCGGGCTGTCGCTGGTGGCGGCGAGCCTGGTGGTGATGCCGTCCGGCCTGGTGATGATGGTGCTCTCGCCGTTCTCCGGGCGCCTCGCGCGCGCGTTCGGGCCGCGGCTGCTCCTGCTGCTGGGGGCCGTGGCGCTGATCGCCGCCTACGGCTACACCCTCGTGTTCTCCACCGAGGTGTGGCAGATCCTCGTGGCCAACATCCTGATCGGCGTGGGCATCGGTTTCGGCTACGCGGCGATGCCGATGCTGATCATGCGCTCGGTGCCACCGGCCGCGTTCCAGCTGTCGTTCGTGCTCGGCGGGGCCGCCGCGCTGGCCGCGCTGCTGGTGGCGCTGTTCATCCCCGCCGCACGCGACGCCCAGGAGCGGCATCCGTCCCTGCCGGAATAGGGCCCGCGCGAACGGGGCATCCCGGTTACCGTGGAATCCATGAGCACGCCGGAGAAGTCCGCGCCGACCGCGCATGGCAGTTCTGACACCCGGTTCTTCGGGCAGCCGTGGGCCCTGGCCCACGTGTTCGGGGTGGAGATGTGGGAGCGGTTCAGCTTCTACGGCATGCAGGGCATCCTGCTCATCTACCTGTACTACTCGGTCGCCGACGGCGGGCTGGGGCTCGATCAAGGCGTGGCCGGCGGCATCGTCGGCGCCTACGGCGGCGCCGTGTATCTGTCCACCGTGCTGGGGGCGTGGATCGCAGACCGGATGCTGGGGTCCGAGCGGGTGCTGTTCTACAGCGCGATCGTCATCATGGCCGGGCACCTCGCGCTCGCCCTGGTCCCGGGCCTTATCGGCGTCGGGATCGGGCTGGTGCTGGTCGCGGTCGGCTCGGGCGGGCTCAAGGCCAACGCGACCTCGGTGGTCGGCACCCTCTACTCGCCGGAGGACACCCGGCGAGACGCCGGCTTCTCGCTGTTCTACCTGGGCATCAACCTGGGCGCGTTCCTCGGTCCGATCCTGACCGGGCTGCTGCAGTCCACGATCGGCTTCCACTGGGGCTTCGGACTGGCCGCCTTCGGCATGGCGCTCGGCCTCGTCCAGTACTCGTTCGGCCGGCGGCAGCTGCCCGCCGAGGCCAGTCACGTGGCCAATCCCCTGCCCAGGAGCGGATACCGCTGGGTGTGGATCGTCGCCGCGGCGGCGATCGTGCTGATCGTCGTGCTGGTGCTGGTCCGCGTCATCCGCGCCGACAACCTGTCGACCATCGTCATCCTGGCCACCGTGGCCGCCGCGATCGCCTATTTCGCGGTGATCCTGTCCAGCCGGCGCATCGACGCCACCGAGCGGTCGCGAGTGTGGGCGTTCCTGCCGCTGTTCATCACGAGCGTGGCGTTCTGGTCGCTCTACCAGCAGCAGTTCACGGTGCTGACGGTGTACTCCGACCAGCGCCTGGACCGGAGTCTGTTCGGATGGGAGATGCCGGTCTCGTGGGTGCAGTCGATCAACCCGGTCTTCATCATCATCCTGTCCGGCGTGTTCGCCGCGATCTGGACCAAGCTGGGCAGACGCCAGCCGTCCACCCCGGTGAAGTTCGCGCTGGCGGCGATCATCATGGGCGGCGCGTTCCTGCTCTTCCTGCCGTTCGCGGACGGCGGGCCCAACTCGACGCCGCTGCTGGCGATCGTCGGGATCCTGTTCGTGTTCACCGTCGCCGAGCTGCTGCTGTCGCCGGTCGGGCTGTCGGTGACGACCAAGCTCGCCCCGGCCGCCTTCCACACCCAGATGGTCGCGCTGTTCTTCCTCTCCGTGGCGCTGGGCACAGCGATCTCGGGGTGGCTCGTGCAGTTCTACGACCCGAAGAACGAAGTCCCGTACTTCGCCATTCTCGGCGGCATCGCCATCCTCGTCGGGATCGGCCTGGGCCTGGCCGCCAAGCCCGTGCTGGCGCTGATGCGGGGAGTGCGCTGAGGCGCACTGTCAACCCCCTCGTCACACGCGGCCGGCGGCATAGCGTCGCACGCACGACGAAGGGAGACGCAGATGTCGACAGGAGCATTCCCACCCCCGATCCCGATGGGCGACGACGACCCTGAGGCCGGGGCGATGCGGGAGGACGACGACGGCGACGAGGTCCTCGATGAGGACGCAAACGACGACCTCATCGACAGCGCCGAGGCCGACCGCCTCGCCGTCGAGGGTGAGGACGACGAGTTCGACTAGCCTCGGCGGACCGAGGTTCACTCCTCGAGCGCGACGATGCCGAGCAGACGGAGGAGTTCGGCGCGCTCGTCCGCGGACAATCCGGCCGTGAGGGGCGTCGTGGCGGCGTCCAGCGCGGCCGCTGCCGCCACGGCGAGCCGCCGACCCGAGCGGGTCGCGCGGATGAGCGTCACCCGACGGTCCGCCGCATCGGGCACCCGCTCGACCGACCCGCGCTCGGTGAGTTGGTCGACGAGGCGCAGCACCCGACTCGGGTCGAGGCACAGGATCCGGCCCAGCTCACGTTGTGACCGGGGCGAAACGGACGCCAGCTCGAGCAGGGCATAGGGCTTGATCGAGAGGTCGAAGGGGGCCAGGGCCGCGTCCGAGGCCTTGGCCGCGAGGTACGAGAAGCGCGACGCGAGGAAGCCCGGGTTGCCTCTGAGGGCGCCGATCCGTTCTTCCACTGCTGTCGATTCCACGTTCGTTCAGACCCCCGGACCGAAGTCTAACCGTGGCCGCGCCGGTGCCCACGCGGAGGATGAGGCCATTCTCATCTCGTTGTTTCGAACAATCATTGTCAGAAACAACGACCTCTCCCTACACTCGGTATCGTCGGCCGCAACGTCGCGGACGACGTGACCGCCTCGGTGCGCGCTGTCGCATCACGGCAGAGTGGAGAGGATCCGCATGTCCGTCAACACGAAATGCACATGCTCATCGCGCCTCGCAGGGGCGGGAGGCCGTCGATGAGAACGCGACTGCGCTCCACCGCCCTGGTCGCCGCGGCAGCGGCGACGCTCCTGGTGGGCATCGGCATCGGGCCCGCCGTCTCGGCCTCCACCTCGCCCTCCGGCGCACACCCCGGACACAGCGCCCACCACGATCAGCGACCCGTTCAGGCACACCCGAGCGGGCTGGAGGAGTGCGCGGGCCTCGCCGACTTCAGCTACCCGAACACCACGATCGACTCGGTCGCCACGGTGGCGGCCGGAGTGCTCAGCAACGGCGGCGAGCCGATCGGCGCCCACTGCCTCGTGAAGGGCCGGATGAACCAGAGGGTCAGTCCGGTCGATGGCCAGCCCTACGCGATCGGCTTCGAGATGCGCCTGCCCACCGGCTGGAGCGGCCGCTATCTCTACCAGGCCAACGGCGGCATCGACGGCAGCGTCGCGACCGCGATCGGCGGAGTGGGCGGCGGGGAGAGCGGCCTGCAGATGGGCATGGCCGTGATCAGCTCGGACGCCGGCCACACCGGCAGCCAGAACCCCACCTTCGGCCTCGACCCGCAGGCGCGGCTCGATTACGGCTATCAGGCGGTCGGCACATTGACCCCGATGGCCAAGGCGCTCGTCGCCGCCGCCTACGGCCGCGGTCCTGACGTCTCGTACATGACCGGCGGCTCCAACGGCGGCCGGCACACGATGGTCGGGGCGGCCCGGTACGCCGACGAGTACGACGGCTTCCTCGCGGTCTCTCCCGGGTTCGATCTGCCGCAGGCCGCCGTCGCCCAGCTCTGGGGCGCTCAGCAGTGGGCCACCGTCGCCACCGAGCACGACCTGAACTCCGCGTTCACCCCCGCCGAACGGCAGACGGTCGCGCAGGCGATCCTGGCCGCGTGCGATCGCCTCGACGGCCTCAAGGACGGCATGGTGCAGGCATCGCAGAAGTGTCAGAGGGTCTTCTCCGTGGCTCGGGACGTTCCGACCTGTGACTCGGGACGCGACGGCACCTGCCTGACACGCGCGCAGAAGAACGTGGTCGCCAAGGTCTTCGCCGGCGCGAAGACGAGCACGGGCAAGAAGATCTATGCGTCCTTCCCCTACGACCCCGGCCTGGCACAGTCGGGATGGGCGGGGTGGAAGTTCTCCTCCTCGATCAGCAACCGCGACCCGGCCGCGATGGGGTACGTGTTCACGTCACCGCCCGACGCCCCGGCCCTGGACGACTTCTACGACTACGCGCTGACCGTCGACATCGATCGGATCGCCGCATCCATCTATCAGACGAGCGGAATCTACACCGAGAGCGCGATGCAGTTCATGACGCCGCCGCAGCCGACGAAGCTCGACACCCTGCGCGACAACGGCGGCAAGATGATCGTGATCCACGGCGCGGCCGACGGCGTCTTCTCGCCGGACGACACAGCCCGGTGGTACGACAGCCTCGACAAGCGGTACAAGGGCAAGGCCGGACAGTTCGTGCGGTACTTCGAAGTGCCCGGCATGGGCCATGTGCGCGGAGGCCCGGCCACCGATCAGTACCGGGCGCTCGCGGCGCTCATCGACTGGGTCGAGCGCGGTGACGCGCCGGACCGCCTCGTCGCGACCGTGAACCCGTCCAACCCCGAGCTGCCGTCGGGGTGGTCGCTGGACCGCAGCCGCCCGCTCTGCGTGTACCCGGCGGTGGCGACCTACCGCAAGGGCGACCCGGATGCCGCGTCCAGCTTCGCCTGCAAGCAGGACAACTCGAACGGGCATCGAGGGAAGGGCGGGAGCAGTCGCTGACGCTGCCCATCGTCCGAGCGAGCAGACGGCCGGCCTCACGGATGCATGAGGTCGGCCGTCTGCTCGTCGACGATCACGACAGACGGGCCGGTCAGGCCCGCTCAGCCGCGATCGATCGGATCAGCGCGTGCTGCCGGCGCAGCTGGTCGGGCGCTCGGTACAGCTCACGGTGCCCTTCGTACTCGCTGGAGAACCATCCGCTGTATCCGGCGTCGAGCGCGACGTCGAGGATCTCGCGCCACGGGATGTAGTGGTCGACCAGCTCGTCGTCGACCTCGTAGAACTTCGCCTGGAAGTACACCACGTGCTCCATCACGTCGGCGAGGTCCGACACCGGCACGAACGGCACCTCCGGCGGGCGTGCGCTGCCAGTGCCCATCTGGAACGCGGCGCTCCCGCCACGGCGCGCGTACCGCTGCACGTCGAACACGCCGGTGTCGATGAGGAGGCCGAACTGCTCGGTGCCGGTGCGCTCCTTGAACTCGAGGTACTCCTCGACCACCGGCGACTTGATGACCGTCGGCCAGTGGATCTCGGGGCAGATCACGATGCCGAGCTCGGCGGCGAGGTCGAGGTTGCGCTGGACGGCGTCGGCCCAGATCGGGTCGACCCGCAGATCCTCGCTGATGACGCCGATCTTCGGCCGCAGATACGAGAAGCCGAGCCGGCCGGCCAGCCGGAGGTCGAGCTCCAACTGCGCCGCGCCCTCGGCGACGGTCATCGACCGGCCGGGAAACCGGCGGGTGTCCAGCCACGAGCCGTACAGCGTCGGGGTGAGACCCAGGCGTTCGTTGCGCGAGAACCAGGCATCGATCCACGCGGTGGACGGGTTCGGGTAGTCCCGGATGTGCCCTTCGCCGAGGATCTCGAGACCAGTCGCGCCGAGATCGGCGACATCCTCGATGCAGTCCTCGACCGTCATCGTCACACCGAGGTCCTCGGTGTAGCTGTACAGCGACACGCCGAGCCCGAAGGGCAGGTTGTCGGTGCTCATCGGACGATCACCACCTTCCGCTTCGCGGTCCAGATCGAGGGCTGCAGCTCCTCGGGGATGTACGACATGCGCACGCGGAGCACGAACGTCACGTCGTGGATGCCGCGGCTCAGGCCACCGGGCTTGGAAACCGTCAGCACGGCCGGCTCGTCCATCGGCCAGCGTGCGTCGGTGGACGCGCGCAGTTCGGCGAATGAATAGTCGCCGGTCGGCAGCGACCAGCGGATGCCCTCGCCATCGAACTCCTCACCGTCCACGACGACGGTGGGCTCGTCGAGCAGACTCGCCCACATGCCTCGGTAGTACGGGCTGCGCACGCGCAGCTGGAAGCCCGTGGGGGCTTGCTCGGGTCCGACGTTGCGGAACCCGGCTGCTTGGATCAGCGGTTCTTCGAGCATGTTCTTCCTTTCGTGTCCATCACGCAGATGCGTGGGTGAGGTCCTCGACCGCCTGCCGCGCGCCACGCACAGCGAGTGCGACGCTGGTCAGGGTGGGGTTCATCGTGTTGGCGGTGGGGATCAGCCCATTGCCGCCGACGACGAGGTTCTCGTACCCCCAGACCCGGGAGTACGGGTCGGCGACCGAGGTGTCGTCATCGGCCTCCCCCATCCGCATGGTGCCCATGTAGTGCAGGCTCGACCCGTTGGGCAGCAGACGCGGGTCGGCTACGAACGTGCCCAGCGCGTTCCCGGCGCGGCGCAGCATCCCTGTCGCGAATTCGATCTCCTTGTCTTCGCTGTCGGTGAGGGCGTACTCGATCGTCATGTTGGGCAGGGCGCGGTAGTCGAGCTCGTCATCGTCGAAGCGCACGCCGTCCTCGACGCGCGGGTGCTTGCGCACCCCGTAGCCCATGTTCACGTAACCCCACCGGTTGCCCGAGGCGGGGTGCTCCGGGTCGAGGGGGAACGGCGGGTTCTCGGCATACATGACCTGCAGCGAGATCGGGTGATCGGGTTCGGAGAACGGGATGCGGTTGACCGCCCCGACCGGATCGGCGGGGTTCTGTGCGCGGCGGGCGAGCTCACGCCCCAGCTCGTCGTCGGTGACGAGGCGCGACATCCGTTCGCCGTCCAGTGCCACGGTGCCGATCACGACGTGATGCTCGGTGAGGTAGCGGCCGAGCGCGCGAGGACGGATGCCCGACGCCCACAGCAGCTGCGGCGACCGGAACGCGTCGGCGGCGACCACCACGAGGTCGGCGGGGACGAACTCCTGCTCGTGCGTGCGCAGATCCTCGACCGTCACCCCGGTCACGCGCGTGCCGTCGCGCTCGATGCGACGTACGAAAGCGAGGTCGCGCAGCGTGAACCGCGCTGCTTCGGGCGTGCCCGATTCGATCAGGGGTCCGAGGACCACGTCGGCGCCCGCCCAACGCATCGAGCCGTCCGGTTGGGGATCGCCGGCGACGGGCAGTGTGCTCGGACCGTAGCCGTCCGGCAGCATCCCCTCGAATGCGTCGGCCAGCAGCGTGCTGATCGCGGTCGAGATCGCCGAGTCGGCGAACGCGTTGTGCTGCACGTGCAGCAGACGCTCCGCATCGGCGATGAGCTCGTCCCACTCGGCATCGGGGATGAACGGGATGCGTTCGCTGAACGAGGGGGCGGGTGTCGCGCACGTCCAGTGGGCGCCCATGCCGCCGACGTTCGTCGATGCGGCGGCGGCCGGGAACTGCTCGGCGTGCGCGGCTCCCGGGGCGCCGAAATCGAGCAGATGGGTGCCGCCCCGTGCGGTGAACATCCCCTCCACGACGACGCCTTCCGGAATGCCGAGCGATGCGCGGTGCTCTCCCGCCTGAGGACCCTGCGACCGCTCGCGCGCCGTCGCCTTCGCGACGGGGTCGACGATGTTGCGGACGCTCTCTCCCGGTGTCTCGGTCAGCTGCGGCCCCGCCTCGAACATGACGACGCGGGCGTCGGGCACCCGTTCGAGCAGCACGCGGGCGTAGGCGGACCCGATCGGTCCGCTGCCGACGATGGCGATGGTGGGCGATGTTGTCATCGGGTGCTCCTCACAGGATGCCGCGGCGCAGCCACGGGAACGTCGGGATGTTCGTCGGAGAGCCGGCCGGGCGGCAGCAGCAGCGAAGCCACGATGCCGACCGCATAGGTCGCCGCCAGCGACAGGAAGATCGGGGCGAACACGTCGCGGTACAGCTGTGCGATCTGCGTCTGATCGGCAGCGGATGCCGCATGCACGACCGCCGGCGTCAGAGAGGCCGCGTCGAGCCCGGGCGGGAGCCCGCCCGCGACGGCGAAGCCGATGACGCCGCCGATCAGGGCGGTCGCCACCGTGGCGCCGACCTGGCGGACCAGATTCACGGTCGCCGTCACCGTGCCGGTCTCACCCGGAGGTGCGGCGCTCTGCACGACGGCCACGATCAGGCTCATGAACGCCCCCGTGCCCAGCCCCACGATCGCCATCACGAGCATCGGCACCCACAGCGGCAGGCCGACCGGCAGGATCGCCATCACGGCCAGGCCCGCCGCGCCGAGGATCGTGCCCACCAGCGGGAAGACCCGATAATGACCGGTCCGGCTCGCCATCCAACCGGTCGTCAGATTGCTCACCAGCATCCCGAACACCGTTGCGATCGGCACGAATCCCGAGACGGTCGCGCTGGTGCGATACGCCATCTGGAAATAGGTGGGCAGATAGGCGGTGATCGAGAACAGCCCGATGCCGACGATGGCCGAGATCACGATGCCCGTGGCGATCGTGCGGTCGGCGAAGTGGCGCAGCGGGACGATCGGATGAGCCGCACGCAGCTCGATGACGAGGAACGCGGCAAGGCACACGGCCGCGATTGCGAACGCCACGAGGGCGGCGACCGTCTGCTGCGTGTCGACGACCCACGTCACGGCGAGCACGAGCGCGACGATCCCGCCCGTCAGGGTCGCCGATCCGGCGACGTCGAACCGGGAGCGCCCGCCGCCGGGGATGTGCGGCACGGCGATGACGGCCAGCACGAACGCGACGATGCCGACCGGCGCATTGACCCAGAACACCCACTGCCAGCTCCAGTAGTCGGTGATGAGCCCGCCGATGACCGGCCCGACGAGGATCGCGACGGGGAACGCGGCGCCGATCACCGCCATGTACTTCGGACGCTGCCGGGGCGTGGTCGTCTCGGCGATGATCGTCTGCGACATCAGCTGGAGGCCGGCAGAGCTCATCCCCTGCACGACGCGCGCGATGATGAGCCAGAGCATCGACGGCGCGAACCCGCACCCGATGGACGAGGCGATGAAGACGACCATCGAACCGAGGAAGACCGCCCGCGGCCCGATCATGTCGCCGACCTTGCCGAGCACCGGCAGCAGCACCGTGCTGGCGAGTGTGTATCCGACGACGATCCAGCTCATCTGCTCGAGCGCGCCGAGCTGTCCGGCCACAGTGGCCAGGGCGGTCGAGACGACGGTGTTGTCCAGCGCCCCGAGGAACGAGACGGTCAACAGCGAGATGACGAGGAAGCGGAACCTCAGCGGCGAGAGTGGCATGATTCAGTCACCCGAACGACCGGGCCGTCGACGCGACGGTGTGTGTCCCGGGACGCGGCAGCGCGGCCGGGATCGGGCTCCGCGAGGAACCCCGACGTCACGTCTATTCTAGACGTTCTTCGGTGCGAAAGCAACAGAAGTGGACCGCCTGCGTGCACGCGTCCGCTCACGCGCACGCGGCAGCTCGGGCACCGCGACCTGCGGGCCGACCGCCCCCGACAGCTCGCCGATGCCCTCGATCACCATGCGCACGACGTCGCCGGTGGCCAGCGGGGGCGGGGTCAGGGCGCCGTTGCGGCCCCACAGCTCTCCCAGGCATCCGCCGTTGCCGACCGTGCCCGACCCGAGCACGTCGCCGGGGACGACCCGCGAGTTGCGCGACGCGTAGGCGACGAGCTCGGGCAGCGGCCAGCCCATGTTCGAGATCAGGTCCTCGCCGAGCAGCTCGTCGTTCACGTAGACCTCGGCGCGGACGGCGAGGAACCCGTCCTCGTCCAGGTACGGCTCGAGCTCGTCCGCGGTGACGATCCACGGCCCCAGGCTCATGCCGAAGTCCTTGCCCTTGGCCGGGCCCAGGCGGACCTTCATCTCGCGGCCCTGCAGGTCGCGGGCCGACCAGTCGTTCATGATCGTGTAGCCGAAGATGACGGATGCCGCATCCTGCGCACTCAGGTTCGCCTGGCCGATTCCGGGGACGGCGCCGACGATGACGGCCAGCTCGAGCTCGAAGTCGAGGCGCTCGGTCACCGGCGGCGAGACGGGCTCGTCGGGGCCGAGCACGGTGTGGGGGTTGGTGAAGTAGAACGTCGGTGCCTGGTACCACTCGGGCGCGACGTCGCTCTTGCCCTCGACGCCGGCGCTGACGCCCTCGACGTGCTCCTCGAACGCCACAAAGTCCCGGATCGCGGCCGGCACCAGGGGTGCGAGCAGGCGCACCTGCGACAGCGGCGTGCCTGCGGCATCCCGCACGCGCGTGTGCAACTCGCCGGTCGCGCCCAACCCTCGGGCGAGGATGTCGGCGACGGTCAGTCCGTCCGGGAAGGGCACGACCCGATCGCCGATGACGAAGCCTTCGTAGACAGCACCGGGCGCTTCGTCTCGTCGCTGCGCTCCTCGCTCAGCGACCTGATTCTGCCAACGTGCGATCCTCATGCGTGCACCTCCAGCGGACGTCCGCCGTTGTAGTCGTACATATCCTGCCAGGCGGCGGCGAAATCGGGCTCGACGCCGTCCAGCTCGGCCAGCGCTCGGCGCAGGTTGCCGGCGATGCGCTCGGGCTCGAGGAGACCGGCGAACCCGCCGAGGTCGAGCCCGCGCGCCGCCTGCAGCGCGGTCACGCCGCGCTCATGCGCGTCCCGGGCCGCGTCGATCAGGAACCGCAGGTAGTCGGCGACGGGCTCGAGCAGCTCCGGTCCGCCGACGGCGCCGTGTCCCGGCACGACGACCTCCGGCCGCAGCGCCGCCATCTGCTCGAGCGCACCCAGCCAGCCGGCCGGCGAGCCGGACAGTGCGAACGGGGTGCCGCCGCTGAACACCAGATCACCCGTGAACAGCACGCGCTCTTCGGGGAGCCAGACGTAGGCGTCACCCTGGGTGTGCGCAGGCGTTCCGGGGTGGCGCACGTCGATGCGCCGGCTGTCCGGGGTGAGGGTGACGCCGGTGTCGAAGACGACGGTGGGCAGCCTCGGCCGGACGTCGCCCTGCTCGAACGGTTCGAAGATGTGCGGGGCGAGCGGATGCGGCTGCCTCAGGTCGTCGGCGACGGTGCGATGCGCGATGATCTCGACCTCGCCCAGGAGCGACGCGCCGTTGCAGTGGTCGGGATGCGAGTGGGTCAGCACCAGGCGGCGGATCGGCGCCGCGACCCCGGCGGCCGCCTTCAGATAGTCGCGGGTGCGCCGCTCGGTCGAGGTGACGTCGACGCTGGTCGCGCCGTCCGCGCTGTCGATCAGGCCCATGTTGTTGACCATCCAGCCGCCGTCGGGCTGGACATACGCCCAGACGCCGTCGGCGACCTGCTGCATCATCGGTTCGTCGGTCATGTCCACGTTCCTCGTCCCTCGGCCGGTCACGCGCGCATGCGCGAAGCCAGCAGTTCGTCGGCGGTCCCTGTCAGAATGCGCTGCGTCACGTCATCGGGCAGTCCTGCTCCCCGGACGAATCCGACCGGATCTTCCGGCCCCATGTCGAACGGGAAGTCGCTGCCCAGCACGACCTGGCTGGGGCCGGCGACCTCGATCAGGTGCCGCAGCACGGACGGATCGTGCACCACGGTGTCGAACCAGATGCGCTTCAGGTACGACGACGGCTCGTGCGTGCAGCCGCGCGCGTCCGGTCGCACCCGCCACGCGTGGTCGGAGCGTCCGATCGACGTGGGCAGGTAGCCGCCGCCGTGCGCGGCGACGATCCTCAGGCCCGGATGCCGGTCGAGCACGCCCGCGAAGATCAGGTGCGACAGCGCCACCGCGTTCTCCACCGGCTGGCCGACGGTGTTGGCCAGGTAGAACCGGTCGAGCCGCTCGTCGAGGCTGCAGCCGAACGGGTGCAGGAACACGATCGCGCCGAGCTGGGCCGCACGCGCCCAGAACGGCTCGAGCCGCTCGTCGGACAGCTCGACGTCACCGGCGAACGAGGAGATCTCCACCCCGGCAAGTCCCCGCCCGAGCACCGCGTCGTCCAGGCACTCCACGATGCGCGCCGGATGCTGCAGCGGCACCAGCCCGAGCCCGGTCAGCCGCTCCGGCGCCGCCGCGACATGCTCGGCGACCAGCCGGTTCGTCTCGCACGCCACCCAGACGGCCAGCTGCTCCCCCGCCCACGGATAGAAGTGGTTCGGCGAGGCGCTCACCCACTGCCGGTCCACGCCCTGCTCGTCCATGGCGGCGAGCCGAACGCGCACGTCGGTGAGCTTCGGGATGCGCGCACCGACCATCGGGCCCGAGACGGCCTGGCTGGCGGCGCCGTTGCGGACCGCATCCAGCGCCTCCGCCGCCGCGAACCCCTCCGGGTCACGGCGTCGCACCTCGTCCTGCAGGGCCGGCAGCAGGACGTGGGCGTGGACGTCGGTGACGCTCATGCCGGCTGCGCCATCTGCTGCGCGATGCCGAAGATCAGCCCACCCATGTCGGCGTCGCGGACACCGTCGATCTGCCACTGTCCGAGCTGCACGGAGGCGTCGACCACCGCCTGCGCGCGGGGCAGGCGGCGCGCGTGGAACTCATCCCAGACCGCCTGGTCGACGGCATCCCGACCGATCAGGAGCTCGGTCAGCACGACCGCGTCTTCCAGCCCCTGCGCGGCGCCCTGCGCGATGGTCGGCGGGCACGAGTGCGCGGCGTCGCCGATGATGACCACTCGGCCGCGGTTCCACGGGGCCTCCACCACGTGCTGGGTGAACCAGGTGTGGTTGACGTGGGCGCCGGCGGCGAGGTCGGTGCGGATCGACTCCCACGGGCCGCCGTACGCCATCGACTCGCCGAGCATGATCTGCGTCGCCTCGGCGTCGCTCACCCCCGACCGGTCCTGCGCCTTCTCGACGAGGATCGCGTACATGGTGCCGGGGCCGGTCGGCGTGTACCCGGCGATGTAGACGGGGCCGCCGTAGTACAGCTCGGTGCGCACCACCTCGGCGGGACGCGACACGAACGCGCGCCAGATCCCCATGCCGGTGGACTGCGGCTCGGTGTCGATGCCGATGAGCCGGCGCACCGCCGAGTGCAGTCCGTCGGCGCCGATGACCAGGTCGAAGCGTCCGACGGGCGCCTCGTCGACGACGACCTCGACCTGGTCACCGGTGTCGTCGATGCCGGTGACGGTGCTTCCGAACCGAAAGCGCACGCCCGCCCGCTCGGCGTGCGCGAGCATGATCCCCGCCAGGTCGGGGCGGTACATGCCCATGCCCGCCGGGTAGTCGGGACCGCCGGTCTTCACGTCCGGCAGCTCGGCCACCACCGGGGCGGTCGGGCCGGGGGCGCGCAGGGTGAGGCCCTCGAACGGGAAGCCGGCGGCGCGCACGTCCTCCCACACGCCGAGCGCATCCAACGCCCGCAGGGCGTTGCCCTGCAGCGTGATGCCCGAGCCGAGTGCGCTCAGCTCGGGCTTGGCCTCGAAGACGTCGACCTCGACACCGGCCTTCGCCAGCTGGATCGCGGCGGCAAGGCCCGCCACACCGGCGCCGACGACGGCGACCGTGGAGACTGCGGTCATCTCAGAACCTCTCTGTTCTCTGTTCGTGAAGGGGTGCGTCAGCTTGTCGCGTGCGGGTCGGCGACGCAGCGGACGATCTGGGTGCCCAGGCCCTGGATGCTGCCGGTCATCACGTCACCATCCTGCAGGAACCGGCGCCAGTGCTGGCCGTTGCCGGCCGGACTGCCGGTGAGCAGCAGGTCGCCGGGCAGCAGCGGCATCGTCTGCGACGCACCCGAGATCAGTGCGGGGATGTCGAACAGCAGATCGGTGGTCGAGGCATCCTGCATCACCTGCCCGTTCAGCTCCAGCCGCACGCTCAGGTCCGCGCCGTCGACGAACGAGGACGGCACGAGGAACGGACCGGTCGGCAGGAACCCGGGGGCGTTCTTGGCGCGGTACCAGTCGGTGCCGATCTCCTTCATGTCCTTGCGGAACACGAGGTCGCGGGTGGTGATGTCGTTGCAGATCGTGTAGCCGGCCACGTGGTCCATCGCCTCGTCGCGCGAGACGCGGAACGCCTCACGGCCGATCACGACGGCCAGCTCCAGCTCCCAGTCGTGCACCTCGCTGTAGTCGGGCAGCACGAGTGGGACGTCGTCGCCGACCACGCACGCGGGCAGGCCGATGAAGAAGTACGGCTCGCCGTGCGCGGCGCGCTCGTCCATCAGCTGCGCGGCGAATGCGCGGGCCTCGTCCGGAGTCCGGTCGGAATTCTGGGTCAGGCCCGCGGCGACCAGCTCGATGACGTGCTGCCGGTAGTTCGCCCCGGTCTGCAGCACCTGACGCGGCGTCACCGGAGCCGTCAGCACGGCGTCGGCCAGCGGCATCCATTCGCCGTCCGCCTCGGCGAGCGCGGCGATCCGGTCCCAGTCGGGCGCGGCGAGGAACGCGTTCAGATCCGCGGCGCCCAGCTCGTCCGAGCGCAGGTCGCGGATCTTCTGGCCCGTCACCAGCGCCGTGCGCACGGCGTCGCCGTCGCGCCGGCGCGCCAGTGCGAACGGGACCTCGAGGCCGTCCGTGGGCACGATCAGCCCTGCCCGTGCTTCGCGTACGGGTTCAGCAGCGCGCCCTTGATCTCGTCTGGCACGCCCTCTTCGGTGGCACTCGGGCCGTCGGCGGGCGGGAACGACTCGGTCATCGACATCGGCATCGCGCCGTTGCGGTAGAAGTTGTTCGAGCCCTGCGACGGATGCCAGGTGTTGGCCTCCCAGTCGGGCACGTAGTTGCGGTACCCGCCGGTGTTCAGCTCGATGCGCAGGGTGGAGGGCTCGCGGTAGTAGAGGAAGTTCTGCTCGCCGATGCCGTGGATGGACGGGCCGTACTCGATGGCGACGCCGTTCTCCAGGAGCACGTCGGCGGCGATCAGCAGCTCCTCGCGCGTGTCCACCCAGAATGCGTAGTGGTTGATGCGTCCGGCGGCGCTGGATCCGTCGAGGACGACGCCGAGGTCGTGCGACTTCTCGTTCGTGGTGAGCACCGAGAACACCGAGATCGGCGCCTCGTCGAGCTCGGTGCGCGCCATGTGCCGGAAGCCGAGCACCTCGCTGTACCAGGCGGTGAAGGCGTCGACGTCGCTGGCCGCGATCGTGACGTGGTCGAGCTGGCGCGGGGCGCCGGCGACCTTGCTGCGGGTGGAGGGCCGGTCCGGGTAGACGGATGCCTCGGCTCCGGCGGCCTGGTGGCGCGTGACGTCCCAGTGCAGGGTCATCGAGTGGCCCCACGGTCCGGTGAACCGGTAGGCGCGGCCGATCTTGTGCACCTCGACCCACTCGCCGGTCACGCCGGCGGCCTCGATGCGGCGCACGGCCTCGTCGAGCGCCTCGGCGCTGGAGGTGCGCCAGGCCATCGTGGCCATGGACGGCTGGTCGCCGGGAGTCACCACGACCGAGTAGGCGTAGTAGTCACCCCAGCAGCGCAGGTAGACGGCGCCGTCGATGCGGTCGACGACGGTCAGACCGACCTGCTCCTCGTAGAAGCGGACGGAGGCCTCGACGTCAGGGCTCGTCACCGCGACGTAGGAGAGGTGGGACAGCAGCGTGCTCATCTTCGAACCTTTCTGAGGGGGCTCGGTCGTCTGCCCCGGATTCCAGTGTGGCCGCACCTGCACGCATCAGGGAAGCGGATTCTGCCTATGCCGCAAATCAGGCATGTTTATGCTTTGCGTTGGGGCGGCCCCGCCGCGAGCGCCTTCGCGAGCCCCACGTCGTGGGCGAAGTCTGCCAGGTCGGTAGGACGCGCACCGCTGATCAGGGCGTCCATCGCACGTCGGACCGCCAGCCGGCGGCGGGACTCCCAGCGAGTGGGGACATCCACCTCTCCAGCCGCGTCGGCGCGGGACACGCGCACCGCCCTGCCCAGGGCGACGACCACCTCGGTGCGCACTGCGCCGAGGGCGAGTGCGGCCACGCGAGCGCCGCCGTCCGCATGTCCGTCCGCCAGGACGGTGGCCGTCAGCGTCGCGACCGCTGCACCCGCATCGAACAACCCGAGGGAGCCGTGGCGGGTCCCGGTCGCGGCGCGCAGGCGAAGGGGAACGGATGAGAGCACGCGCACCCAGCCGATCGCATCGACGACGACCGCGCTGAGAGAGGCAGCGGGTGCGGCGCACCGCACCGTGTACAGCGGCGCCGGTTCGTCACGGCGAGCATCGTCGGCGGCGTCGGGCCGCAGGCGCGCGCGATCGAGCAGGATCGGAACATCCCGTGCGCGGCTGACCACACCGTCCAGATCGGCGGGCGACACCGGGATCGGGTCGACGACGATGACCGCCGCTGCTCCGTCGGCGGCGGCGAGTGCCGCCGCCGGCCATCCGCGGGCACCGCGGACGACGACGACGGCTCCCGCAGGGTGGGTACCCAGGCGAGCGCGCAGCGGCAGTTCGGCGACCGGGGCGGCGATGTCGACGGACCCGTCGCTGAAGACGTCGACGCGGTCTTCCCGCGCGATCACGACTCGGACCCCGCCCGAACGGCCTGCGCCGCGGCATCCGCGATGTCGATCGCGTAATGCGCATCGGCCAGGATCTCGTCGTACTCGACAGGTTCTGCACCGTCCATCGCTGCGGCGAGCGCCCGCCACTCCGAGACGTATCCGTCCTCCGCACTGCGGGGATACTCGGTCACCTTCCCGTCCACCGTCGTCACCCGGACCCCTGCACTGCCCGCGTGCACGAATGCGGGCGGAAAGGCGACCTCGAGCTCGTCATCGGAGGTGCCGATGGTCATCCGCCACAGCGCATCGGGCCCGTCGGGGAGCATCACGGCGGCCAGTTGCACGAGCACGCCGCTTGCGATCAGGCCGATCGCATATCCGATCGGCGGCACAGGACGGGCATATGCGACCTCGGCGATCCGCGGAGCAAGGTCGCGCAGGGCAGGCAGATCGTGGATGCCGAGCCCAAGGACCAGACGTCGCACCGCGGCAGCCGCGAACTCCGGATCGCCCCAGTCAGGGTGCCGTCCACCCTCGGAGCCGCCTGCCGGCTCGAGCTCGGTCACGACATCGTGGTAGCGGCCGTTGGGCGGGAGCGCGAGCGTGACCGAGACGGTGCGCACCCGACCCTCCATCGCGACGAGGTGGTGTTTGGCCCGGGTCCACGCGGGGTCGAAGTGGTGATTGGTGCCGACCACCAGCGTGGTGCCCGTCCGGCGGCAGGCCTCGATCACGGCGTCTGCATCTGCGGATGTCTCGGCGATCGGCTTCTCGCAGAAGATGACCCGCTTGCCCGCGGCGACAGCCGCCAGGATCTGCTCGGCGTGCCGTGCCGGCGGACTGCAGATCGCGACGACGGTGACGGCGGGATCGGCAAGGACATCCCCGGCGCCGGTCGACGCGCGCGCGCCGCTTCCAGCGGCGAGCGCGGCGGCCCGTCCGCTGCCGCCGTCGGCGATGTGCACGACGGCGAAGCGACGTGAGAGCCGGGCGATCGTGGGAAGGTGGAGCGCACCTACGCCCGGGCCCGCTCCGATCATGCCGACACCGGCGACCATCGCATCTTCTCCTCCGGGGAACTTACGTCTGAAGCATACCTAAGTTTGACGGTTCGGAAGCGTTGAACCGGTCTGTTGTGTCAGAATCGACCTATGGCCACCGAGTCCACCCTCCGCTTCGGCGCTCAGACCGATGAGGTCACGAGCCTGCTGCGTATCGTCAACATGGTCCGCACCGGCGAGGCGACCACCCGCCCCGAGATCGGTCGGGTCACCGGGCTCGGTCGCGGTGTCGTCACGCAGCGCGTCGAGCAGGCGATCGAGATGGGCTTTCTGGAGGACGGCGAGTTCGGACCGTCCTCCGGCGGTCGCGCGCCGCGCACCCTTCAGTTCCGTTCGGACCAGGCGCGGATCATCGTCTGTGCCCTGGGCGCGCTGCACATCCACGTCGGCATCGCGGCGCTCGAGGGCGACATCCTGGACCAGACGCACCAGGACTGGGACATCGCCCGAGGGCCGGCCGAGACGATGGACACCGTCATGGAACTCATCGACGAGCTCCTCGCCCGCAACACCGATCTCCCGGTCTGGGCCGTCACCGTCGGCATCCCCGGACCGGTGGACTTCGACAGTGGACGCCCGGTGGCCCCGCCGATCATGCCCGGCTGGAACGGCTTCGATGTCCGCCGTCGCTTCGAGCAGCGCTTCGATGCGCCCGTCTGGGTCGACAACGACGTCAACCTGCTCGCGCTGAGCGAGCGCGCCCGGCGCAACGGCGAGCACGTCGATCTCATCTACTGCAAGGTCGGCTCGGGTATCGGTGCGGGGCTGCTCTCTCAGGGCCGCATCCACCGCGGCGCGAATGGTGCGGCCGGTGACATCGGACACGTGCGGGTGCGGGACTCGGATGCCCCGTGCCGGTGCGGCAAGACCGGGTGCCTGGAGGCCGTCGCCGGAGGCTGGGCGCTGGTGCGCGAGGCCGAGCAGGCGATAGCGGACGGCGCCACCGGGTTCCTCGCACGCGCGGCAGCCGACGGTGAGGCTCCTACTCCGGAACGGATCGCACGCGCAGCGGAGGACGGGGACGCTCTGGCCATCTCACTCGTCCAGCGCTCGGCGCGGGTCGTCGGCGAATCGATCGCCGCGCTCGTGAACATGTTCAACCCGGGTGTGATCGTGATCGGCGGCGCCGTGGCGGCGGCCGGCGAGCTGTTCCTCGCCGAGGTGCGCCAGCGCGTGTATGAGCTGTCGCTGCCGCTGGCGACGCGCGATCTCACGATCGTGAACTCGATGGACGACGAGCGTGAGCCGCTGCGTGGCGGCGCGGAACTCGCGCGGGAACAGCTGTTCGAGGCCACCTTCCCCCGCTGGTTCGCCGGGGGGCGCCCGACCATCGAGGCGGTGCGCGGCACGCCGATCTCGGCCTGATCGCCTCCGCGACGTCCGTCAGCACGCCGGGGCGATCAGTGCACAGCCGAAGCGTTCCGCATCAAGCCCGGAGATGCTCGGAGAGGAAGCGGACGGCGCGCGCGAGCTGGGGTGCCGCGTCGACGCCGTCGAAGCCATGGCCCGCGCCCGGGACCACCACCAACTCGACTGACGCGCCGACGCCGGTCAGTGCCGAGGCGAGCAGTTCGCTCTGCTGGACCGGCACCACGGTGTCGCGGTCGCCATGAGCGAGGAGGAACGGCGGCGCATCCGCCCGCACGTGCGAGGTCGGAGAGGCGATTCGGCGTGTTTCGTCGACCGGGAGCGGCGACCCGTCCAGCAGGATGTGGATCGGGGACGGCGGCAGCTCGCCGTGCAACGCGAGCAGGTCCCGCCTCACCGCTTCGGGCATCCCCTCCGAACCGGTCGGCATCGTGTGCAGGTCCGTGACGGGAAAGAAGCAGACCGCCGCCGAGACCGTCGTCGCTCCCGTTCGAACGCCGACGGTCCCCTCGAACTCGGGCTCCGTCGTCAGAGCGCACAGCGCCGCCAGATGACCGCCGGCGGACTCCCCCCACACGGCGATCCGCTCGGAATCGAGTGCGAGGCTGGTCGCGAAGTGCCTCAGGTAGCGAAGCGCCGCCTTGGCGTCATGGAGCTGCGCGGGGAATGACAGTTCGCCGAGATGGCGGTAGTCGATCGAGGCGACCGCGATCCCGGCATCCACCAGCAGCTGGGCAACCGAACCCGGCGGCCAGCCGGCAGGAAGGCGGTCGCGCGCGCCGAACAGCCATGCGCCGCCGTGGATCCATAGAACGACGGGAGCCGGGTCGTCGGGGGTCGCATCCTGTGGTACGTGGACGTCCATCCGCAGCTCGCGATATCCGGATTCGATGGCGTACGTGACTCCCACGAACGAGCGCGTCCGGCGCGGGGGCGGGGCTTGCACATGGGGAGGCAGGAATGCAGGGAATCCCGCTCCCCGCCCGGCGTCTCCCGCGTCCTCAGAACCGCCGTCCACGGCGTCAGGCCTTCGTCGAGAACGCCGCGTCGAAGGCGGCGGCCGGCGGTGTGATCGCGTTCAGACCGCGCACGAACTGCAGCGCCTCCGGCGCTCCCTGCAGCCGGTCCATCCCCGCGTCCTCCCACTCCACGCTCGTCGGGCCCGTGTAGCCGATGGCGTTGAGGGCCCGGAAGATCGGCTCCCACGGCACCTCGCCGTGGCCGGTGGAGACGAACGTCCAGCCGCGACGCGGGTTCGCCCACGGCAGGTGCGAGCCGAGCACTCCGTTGCGGCCGTCCAGGTTCGTCACCGACTCCTTCACATGCACGTGGAAGACGTGCTCGGCGAAGTCGAGGACGAACGCCACCGGGTCGAGCTGCTGCCACATGAAGTGGGACGGGTCGAAGTTGAACCCGAACGACTCGCGATGCCCGATCGCCTCCAGCGTCGCCTTCGCCGTCCAGTAGTCGTACGCGATCTCGGACGGATGCGGTTCGAGTGCGAACCGCACGCCCTCCTGCTCGAACACGTCGAGGATCGGGTTCCAGCGATCGGCGAAGTCCCGGTATCCGGCCGCGATCATCTCATCGGATGCCGGCGGAAACATCGCCACGTACTTCCAGATCGATGACCCGGTGAACCCGGTGACCGTCTTCACGCCGAGTCGGGCAGCGAGCCGGGCGGTGTTCTTCAGCTCTTCGGCGGCGCGCCGGCGCACACCCTCCGGGTCGCCGTCGCCCCACACCGAATCGGGCAGGATGTCGCGGTGCCGCTGGTCGATCGGGTCATCGCAGACCGCCTGACCCTTCAGGTGGTTCGAAATCGTCCACACCTTCAGACCGTTGCGCTCGAGCACGTCCAGCTTGCCCGCGATATACGCCTCGTCGTCCCAGCGATCGGGGTCCAGATGGTCGCCCCAGCACGCGATCTCGAGACCGTCGTATCCCCACTCGCCCGCGAGGCGGCACACCTCTTCGAACGGCAGGTCGGCCCACTGGCCGGTGAACAGGGTGATCGGACGTGTCATAGCGCTTCTCCTTCGAATTCAGACGCGCACGTGCGAACCCGTGCGCTCCCATGCCGAGTCCCGCGCCGCGCTGCGCTCCACGGCAGCCAGGACGCGCTGCACGCTGAGCCCCTCCGCGAATGTCGGATGCGGGTCGAGACCGTCGTGGATCGCGGCCACCAGGTCGACCACCTGGTGCACGAACCCGTGCTCGTAGCCGAGCATATGACCGGTCGGCCACCAGGCGCCGAGATACGGATGCTGCGGCTCGGTCACGAGGATCTTCGTGAAACCCTGGCGGTCGGCCGGAGCAGTCCGGTCATAGAACTGCAGGCTGTTCAGGTCTTCGAGATCGAACGCGAGAGCCCCCTTGTCACCCGAGACTTCCACCGTGAGCGCGTTCTTCCGGCCCGTCGCGAACCGGGTCGCCTCGAACGAGACGAGGGCACCGTCGGTCAGTCGCCCGGTGAAGATCGCCGTGTCGTCCACGGTGACCTCGCCGTACCCCTCGCCCGCAACCCCAGACAGCCCCGACCCCGCCCCGAGCAGCGGACGCCGCTTGACGATCGTCTCCACCGTGCCCGTCACGGACTCGACGCGCTGCCCCGTGACGAACTGCGTCATGTCGATGATGTGCGCGCCGATGTCGCCCAGCGCGCCCGAACCGGCGTGCTCCTTCTGCAGCCGCCAGGCGAGGGGCGCCTCGGGATCGACCAGCCAGTCCTGGCGGTACGCGGCCCGCACCTGCCGCACCGTGCCGACCACGCCCTGTGCGATGAGATCGCGCAGGAACGCCACCGCCGGCACACGGCGGTAGGTGAAGCCCACCATCGCCTTCGCGCCGCGCCCGGCGGCCCGCTCGGCCGCCTCGACCATCGCCTCGGCCTCGGCGACCGAGTTGGCCAGGGGCTTCTCGCACAGCACGTGCTTGCCCGCCTCCAGCGCCGCGATCGCGATCTCGGCATGAGAGTCGCCCGGGGTGACGACGTCGATGATGTCGATGTCGTCGCGGGCGATGACTTCGCGCCAGTCCGTGGCCGATTCCGCCCAGCCCCAGTGCGCGGCCGCCTGAGCGACGGCATCCGCGTTCCGGCCGACCAGCACGGCCATCTCGATGTCTTCGCCCAGATCGAACACCGCGGGCGCCTGCCGCCATCCGACCGAGTGCGCGGCCCCCATGAAGCCGTACCCGATCATGGCCACCCGCAGCGTCATGCGAGCACCGCCCTGTCGCTGCGCGCCGGGCTCAGCCATCGAGCCAATTGCGGACGCGCCGTGGCGGCGTCGGTCACCATGCGACTGCCGGCCGAGATCGCGGCTGAGCGCTGGACGGCCTGCTCACCGGCGACGGTCTCGAACGACGACTGCCAGTGGTTCCAGTGCCAGCCTTCGTACTCGCTCGAGATCGCCCCGTCGTAGCCGTTCTCGACGAGCAGCCGGATGAGGTCGCGCACCGGGACCGAGGGTTCTTCGCCGGACTCGTCGATGCCGAAGAACTTGCCGTGCACGTGCCGGACCCACGGCATGATCTCGAGCCAGTCGTCGACGGGCGCCGGTCCGAACAGACCCGTGCCGTTGATGCCGAAGTCGATGCCGAGATCGGGTCGCCCGTTCTCGGCACCCAGCGCGATGAATCGGCCGAACCTCTGCCCGTGCTCGTCCTGATCGGCAGGCGGCCCCGCCTGGAAGAACTCGTCCCACAGTGCGACGACTTCGGCGAGCAGTTCGTCCGACGCTCCCCGGCGCCGGTATGCCTCCAGGAGCGACGGCGCGAAGCCGATGGTGGTGGCGCCCCAGTCCATCGTGAAGCCGAGGAACGGCGAGCCGATCTTCTCGTAGCGGTCACGCAGTGCGCGGATGCGCGGGTGCGACGCGTATTGATCGGCATGCACCTCGAGCGCGAGCGTCACGCCATGAGCCTCGCCGATCGGCGCCAGTCGCTCCATCGAGTCGGGCTCGAGCGAGATCTGGACCCGCGCGATCGGGAAACCGAGCTTTGCCGCCGCCTCGATCTGCCGGCGCATGTACTCGATCAGCTCGTCCTGGTTCAGCATCCGATCACGATGGATGCCGATGTCGGCGTTGATCGCGAGCGAGGTCTGCACGAGTCCGGCCTCGTCGATCAGGTCGCGGAACCGCCCTGCGAACGCATCGTCGACGACGGGGAACCCGCGCAGGCTCGAGAATCCGACCATCTCCAGGCCGGGGCCGTACCCGTCGGCGCCGACTTTGCGGATCAGGCCCTCGAGATCGTACTCGCGCCCGTGGAACGCACGCGTGAAGCTGTAGAGCGTCACGCCCTGGATGGGGGCTCCGCCGGTCATGCCGCCAGCTCCGATCCCTGAGCGCGACGAGCGGTCATCGTCTTGCTGTCGTGCTCTTCGATGTGGAGCACCTCATCGGCGCCGATCACGATGTACGGGATGTAGACGGTCAACCCGACGTCCACCCGGTGTTCCACGTCGGGCACGACCGGGAGGTCTGCGGACAGCACCGCCGAGTCGACCGGGAACCACCACTCGTCGGTGTCGTCCACCATCTCGGCGAACGTGAAGGTCCGCCCGTTCATCTGCCAGCGCAGCGACTCGGCCGGAGCTGCCACACCGTCGACGGCGAGAGTCGCGCCGGCGATGCAGGACGCCGGAAGCGCCCGATACCAGGGGATTCGGACCTCGACGGCGACACGCGCGCCGTCGGTGCTGAGCGTGCCCTGCTCGATGATGCGATCCGGGATCACAGTGCCCTCCTCGGCCTTTGTCTCTGTTTCTGCAGTCTAATGTGGGTTTTCGACATAAGCAACAGCATCAGCTCAGCCGATCGGCGATCCGCCGCGCCCCGCGCACGGCGAGCGCGACCGATGTGAGGGTGGGATTGCAGGCAGTCGCCGTCGGGATGACGCCGTTGCCCGCGACGAAGACTCCCGGCGCTTCCCACACCTCGCTGTCGGGGCTGCAGACGCTGCGGCCGTCGTCGACGCTCCCCATCCGCACCGTGCCCTGATAGTGCAGCGATGCGCCGGTCGGCATGGTGAACGGGTGCTCGTCGATCGGCTCGCCCACTGCACGGCCCCATCGAACGATCTGCGCGCGGGCGCGGTCCAGCACTTCGCGGTCCCGTTCGGTGAGCCGGTAGTGGATGCGCATCGCCGGCATGCCGTATGGGTCGAGCCGGTTCGTCGCGAACTCGACGCGGTCGTCCCATTGCAGGTCCTTGGCCGTGAACAGGCCGAGCCCGACGATCGACCCGGGAGCGGCCGGGTCGTCCTCCGCGAGCGGCACGGGTGAAGCATCCAGCTGCATGATCTGGCCGTGGAACGGCTCGGCATCGGTGAACGGCACCCACGACACCCCGCTCTGCCGGCTGAGCGCGCCGCCCACGACATCGTGCACGTCCGACTGGCCGGCTGCGGCCGCCGCCCGCGCATCGCCCGAGTCGCGGATGCGCGCGGCGAACACCACCTGCGACTGGTCGTTCAGCATCCGGCCCAGCGCTGCGGGTCGGATGCCGGAGGCCCACAGCACCTGGGGAGTGCGCAGGGCATCCGCGGCGACCACGACGAAGCGGGCATCGACCCGTTGGCTGTCTCCGGTGAGCAGGTCGCGGACCTCGACACCGGCCGCTCGCCCCCCCTCGGACAGCACGCGCGTCACCAGGGACTGGTCGTAGAGGGCAAAGTGCGGGTTGTCACGGGTGACGTCGCCGAGCACGACGTCGGATCCCGACCAGACCAGTCCGCCGTCGCTGCGGCGGTGCACGGCCAGCGGCATCCGCTGCACGCGCCGCTCCGGCCGGCGGCCGTCATCCACCGCCTCGCCGAGCCGTTCGCGGACGAGGTCCGTGTACGGCGCCCCGTCGAACGCGTCCGTGGTCACCCCGAGCAGGCGGTCGCCCTCGTCGAGCAGCTCGTCCAGATCGGAGAGGAAGTCGATGCGCTCGCTCTCGCCGGGCCGAGGGCAGGCGCCGGTCCAGTGCGCCCCCATTCCCCCGACGTTGCTCGAGAACGCCGCCACCGGCATCCCGTCCTCGCCCGGCTCCTGGAAGCCTTCGTCCAGCAGGTACGTGCCCGGTCGGGCCATCCGAGTGCCGGCCTTCACCTCGCCCGGACCGCTCACCGTCGCGGCGCCTGCGCCCGGACCCTCGGACGCGCGCTGGGCGGCGGCACGCGCTGCCGGGTCGACGATGTTCTTCACATGGGCCCCGAACGGCTCCGAAACAGTGGGGCCGACCTCGAACATCGCGACGGTCGCACCGGGTGCCCGCTCGCTGAGGATGCGGGCGTAGGCGGCGCCGGTCGGGCCGCTGCCCACGATCGCGACGTCGACCTGTGCAGGAAAGCGGGGCGTGGACTGGATCATGGTTCTCCTGTGCGGAACGTCTGATGGGCGGCGGGCGGCGCGACGGTCGCTCATGCGCGCACCTGACTGACAGGTGCGATGGTGACCGGGCCGAGCAGCCCGCTGGGGTCTTGTTGGGCGAATGCCGAGAAGAAGTCGGGATGCGCCTTGGCGAGGGTGTTCGTCACCTCGACCTCGAGGGTGCCGCCGTGCACGAGCGCCCCGGCGGGGATGTCGAAGGTGTAGGGCGGGGCGATCCGGGTGCCGAGATCGACTCCGTCCAGCCGGACACGCGCGATCTCGTGCACCGCGCCCAGGTCGAGCCGGTGCGGCTGGTCCGCCCACCCGTGGTCGAGAGAAGCGGTGTACCGGGCGGTGCCGCTGAAGCGCGGCAGCTGGTCGGGATCGCTGAGCGGTCGCAGCCGGTCCAGGGTGCGCCACCGAGCGAACGCCGGGTATTCGGCGGCGGTGGCAAGCTCCACCTCCCAGCGCTCGGCAATCGGTGCCGGGTCGCCGATCCGCACGAACGGACCGACCTCGAGTCCGGCCCAGGCGGCCTCCTCCCCCACGATCAGCACGGTGGCGGCACCGGGCACCAGTGCCACATCGACGGCGGTGCCGCCGGCGGTCGGGCGACTGGGCACGGCTGTCAGGCGCGCCGCGAAGGCGTCGAAGGCGACGACCTGGCCGGCCCTGGGCAGAGTGAGGGTCGTGCGCACGGTCTCGGACACCGACTCGTTGACGAGCATCACGACATCCACGTCGCCGTGGTCGATCCGCAGCACCCGCAGCGTCGGCGCCGGGGCGATGCTGCGCACGGCCCGCGCCGTCCGTCCGGCGACGACCTCGGCGAGCGCGCGCTGCGGCGCCGGACGGAATCGCGCGCGCAGCGCCTCCGGATCGCCGCCTTCGACCCGCGGGACATCGTCGACGAACACGACGGGCACCCCGGCGGAGTCGAGGCGCAGCAGGTGGGCGGCGAGGCCCTCCGGCAGGTGGTCGCTGCCGGGCACGACGAGGACGTCGTACTCCTCGCCGCTCAGCGTGAGCATCGATCCGTCTGCGGCGGCGGCGGACAGCGCGTCGCCGGGCACGATGTCGGCGTCCAGCTGCGCCTCGGCGAGCAGCCGCAGCGGCCGCTCGCACGGCTGGGCGGATCCCAGCCACTCGGCTTCCGCGTGGTAGAGAACGGCGACCGGCGCGATGTGGCGGCCCCCCTGCAGCAGATGACTCAGGCGGTTCGTGTAATCGCTGAGCAGGCGCTGGTGCGGGTACTGCGGATTCTGCCCACGGGCGTAGAAGTGCGGCGGACAGTCCGGGTCGGGGAACGGCGCCGGCGAGAACGCATGCGGCACGACGTGCGTGACTCCGCGCACGAGCAGATGGTTCGTGAGCCAGGTGAACAGCCGCAGCCCCGCATACCAGCCGTAGGCGCCGATCGTCTCGCACATCGACCGGCCCTGCGTGCGGGGGTCGAGGTGCGCGGCAGAGGAGGCCAGCTTCGCCAGGCCGAAGTGGAAGAACTCGCCGTCCGAGTGACCCACCATGTTCGCGACGGGGCCGCGGGCGAACCCCGGCACGACCTGGGCGCCGATGATGTCCACACCCGGCATGTCCTGCCCTGCCATCGCCCGGAAGTAGTGCCCGGCACCCGGGCCGAGACGGGCGTGCGCGCCGTTGTCCTCGATCACGTGCCCGATGTACTCGACGCCGCGCGCCCGGCACCAGTCGCCGAGGCGCTGGGAGAAGTTCTCGGAGTAGAGCCGGGACACCGCATCCATGAATGCGTATCGCACGCGGCGCTCCGCGCCGCCGGCCGCGTTCCACAGCAGTGGAAGGGCAGCCATCGCGTCGGGGCCGAGCGCGCCGGTCAAGGCGTCGTGCACGCCCTCGTTCCACGGCAGCGGCATCGGCCTGCCCAGGCCGGACTGGACGTTGAACGTGTCGGGGTCGTTGTACAGACCCGGTTCGTCGCTGAAGAAGCCCGCGATGGTGGTGCCGAACTCGGAGCCGTACCGGGCGTGGATGCGCTCGTGGACGCTGTCGATGAGCAGCTGCGTCGAGGCCGGGTTCAGGTAGTCGATGTGGTCCGCGTGCCGCGCGCTGCCGCCGTCCGCGGTGCAGGAGAGGAAGAAGACGCGCCACCACCCGTCGGGGATGTCCCAGTGCAGGATGCCGTCGGAGATGCGGTCGGTCAGTTCGACCGGATCGCCGGAGAGATCGTGCCCGTCCTCCGCCCGGCGGTAGGCGACCACGCGCAGCAGCGCACCTGGATCCTGTTCGGCGGCAGGGCCCCAGAACTGTCGGCGCTCGACGATGAGCGAGGCGCCGGGTGCGGGGCCGACGACGTCGGTGTGCCGCTCGGTGAGGAACCGGCGGCGCAGTGCGGGCGTGGCATCCCGTACGGCGCCTCCGGCGTGGCCGGTCGGGAAGGTGTCGTCGTCGAAGAACCACACCTTCATGCCGCGGCGCCGGGCGATCTCGAGCACGGCGTCGACATCGCGCCACCAGCCGTCTCCCAGGAAGTCTGGGTGCGGACGTGCCTCCAGCACCACCGCGCCGATCCCGGCATCCCCGATCCGCTCCATCTCTTCACGCACGGTGTCGGTGCCGGTGCCCTTCTGCCAGAACAGCGGCATGATCGCGTTCGGCACGGGGCCGAGGACGGCGTCGTGGAGGCGTGTCAGCGTCATGCGGCGCGCTCCGTGGTGACCGCAAGGCGTGCGTGGAGCTGCGAGGTGCCGTCGTCCACCCAGATGGCGAAGTCGCCGGGTTCGAGGACGCGCCGCTCGTCCTCCGTCCAGAAGCTCAGGTCGTCGGCGTCGAGCCGGAACGAGACGATCGTGGCCTCGCCGGGCACCAGGCCGACGCGGGTGAACCCGCGCAGGCGCCGCACCGGCTGGGTCGTGCTCGCCAGCTCGTCACGCACGAAGAGCATGATGACGTCGTCGCCGGCGACCGATCCCGTGTTCTCGACCCGGACGCGCACGTCGATGCCCGCTCCGGCCTCGAGGTCGGCGACGGTGATCATCTCATCGATCCGGAGGTCGGCGAGGGAGAAGGTCGTGTAGCTGAGGCCGTCCCCGAACCCGAAGCGGGGGCCGAGAGGAAGGTCGACATACTTCGAGGTGTAATAGTCGCCGAGGTTGTCGGGGCCGGCGAACTCCGGGTTCGGGTCGTCCTTGATCCGCCCGCCCGTGCGCGGCGGCCGACCGGTGCTTTCGTGGTCGTGGTGGAGGGGCAGCTGACCGACCGCACGCGGGAAGGTCATGGGCACTCGTCCACCGGGATTCACCCGCCCGGACAGCGCGTCCGCGATCGCAGCCGGTCCCTCCACACCGAGGTGCCAGCTCACCAGCAGTGCGTCGACATCCTCGACCCAGTCCTCCGCGACCAGCGGCCGGCCGGTGCCCAGCACCACGGCCACGGGTGTGCCGGTGGCCGCCACGGCGCGGATCAGCCGCACCTGGGCGGCGGGCAGAGTGATGTCGGCCCGCGAGCTCGCCTCGCCGCTGAGCGTGCTGGGCTCCCCCAGCGCGAGCACGACGATGTCGGAGCCCGCGGCGTGGTGGACCGCCTCGGCGATCTGGTCGTCGGTCGCCTCGAAGAACCCCGCGCCCTCGACGACCTTCAGCGCAGCATCCGGCATCGTGGCCGCGAGTGCGTCGGCGACGGTCTGCGCGACCGGTGTGGCGAAGTGCTGGACCCATGCGCCCAGGTGGTCGGTGCTGCGCGCATAGGGCCCGGCGAGCAGCACCCGCGCGTCACCTCGGACCGGCAGAGCGCCCGTTTCGTTGCGCAGCAGCACAAGACAGCGCTCGGCCGCCGCGCGCGCCGCGGCGCGGTGGACCTCCGGCGTCGACGAGATCGCGCGCGACTCGTCGACGTACGGCTCGTCGAACAGCCCGAGCCGCTCCTTCAAAGTCAGGATGCGGCGGACGGCGTCGTCGACGCGCGCCGGCGACACCTCCTCCGGCGTCAGGAGAGCGGTCCCGTCGGCGTCGACGAGCGGCGTGCCGCCCATCACGACATCCACCCCCGCCTCGATCGCGAGCGCGACGGCGGCGCGCTCGTCGGCCGCGACACCGTGATCGACCAGCTGGGCGACGCCGTCGGCGTCACCGACCACGACGCCGTCGAACCCCCACTCGTCCTTGAGCACTCCCGTCAGCAATCCGGGATTCGCATGCATCGGCGTGCCGTTGAGCGCGTTGAAGGATGCCATCACCGACGCGGCGCCGGCGGCGACGCCGACGCGGAACGTCTCCAAGTACGTCTCGCGCAGGCGGCGGCGAGACATGTCGGTCGTGTTGTAGTCGCGGCCCGCCTCGGCGGCGCCGTAGGCGACGAAGTGCTTGAGGCATGAGGCGACGACATCCGGGCGCGACAGCTCGTCCCGCTGATATCCCTCGACCTTGGCCTGGGCGAACCGGCTGGACAGGAAGACGTCTTCGCCGAACCCCTCCACGACCCGACCCCAGCGCGCGTCTCGGGTCACGTCGACCATCGGCGAGAAGGTCCAGTTCACCCCGTTGGCCCGAGCTTCCGCTGCAGAGGTGCGGGCGTCGGCCGTCGCGACGGCGGGGTCGAAGCTCGCCGCCTGCGCGAGCGGGGTCGGGAAGATCGTGAATTGGCCGTGCACCACGTCGAGCGCGATCAGCAGCGGGATGCCGAGCTCGGACTCCTCGACGGCGATACGCTGCAACGCGTTGGCGGCCGCTGCGCTGGGCGGCCAGAACTGCGCGCCGATGCCCCGGCGGGCGAGGTCGTGCTGTTCGGTCGGGTCCCGGCGCCACAGGATCTGCAGCTGGAAGAGCTTCTGCTGCCAGGTCATGCGCGACAGCAGCGCCTCGACGCGGGCGCTCACGAGCCCACCTCCTCGGCGAGCGGACGGTACCGGAACGACCGGAACCCGACGGCACCCTCACCCACCGAGAACAGCGCCGGCCGCAGGCTCTTGAGATCGTTCATCGTGGCGGAGTGATACCCCTCCGTGTCGTAGCGAACCCCGTGCCGGGTCCACTCCTCGCCGGGGCGTCGGTACCAGCCGGTCACGATGTGGTGGTCGTTGCGCAGGCGGAGTTGGATGGTGTCTCCCGGCTGGGCCGGTGCACGGAAGTGGGTGCGGATGCCGCCGGCGTAGCTGATGAGGCTCGTCCCATCCCAGCCCATTCCGCAGAACATCCGGGGGTTGAAGTACAAGAGCATTCCGCCGATCGCCCCGGACGACACCTCGAGTTCCACGTCGATCTCGTACGCGCGGTCCATCGACCAGGTGGTCATCGGCGACGAGTCGGCCGGCGTCGATCCCGCAGCACGCAGGGTCAGCCCCTTCGGGCCGAACTCCGCTCGTGACGTCTCGTCGCGGGACGGGTTGTCGAAGACCCACCGCTCGCCCCAGCACGGCGCGGCGAAGTCGTCGTCCGGCGCCGGGACGGCGACCGGTGTCACACCGTCGGCGGGCATGGCCAGGGTCGCGCCCAGATCGACGGCGGGTGCGGTCGGCCAGTCGTCGTCGGTCCAGACGATGGGCTCGAGCAGGGCTTGGCGTCCGAGAGTCCGGTAGTCCTTCGCGTAGCCGTGCGACAGCATCCACCAGGAGCCGTCCGCAGCGTCGAGGATGGTCGCGTGCCCCCGTGACCACCAGGCCTCGTCGGCGGACCAGGTCCGGGCGACCGGATTGTGCGGGGAGTTCTGCCATGGTCCGAGCACACTGCGCGAGCGGGCGACGATCACCATGTGGCCGGTCGCGGGACCCCCGGTGCCCCCGACCGCGCTGACGAGGTAGAACCAGTCGCCGCGGCGGAAGAACTTCGGCCCCTCGAGCGAGTATGCCTCGGTGATCCACTCGTCCGGGTACCGCCAGCCGTCGTACGCCTGCTCCAGCTCGGTCACCGCGCGCAGACCGTCGGCGTCCAGGCGGCATCGCCGGATGCCGTTCACGAACAGGTATCGTTCGCCGTCCTCGCCGACGACGTGCCCGGGGTCGATGGCACCGGTGATCCCGGTGAAGACCGGCTCGCTCCACGGCCCTTCCGGGCTGTCCGCGGTGATCACCCAGATCTGCGGCTCGGCGATGGCGTCGGACCAGGGACTGGGGATGAACGGGATGTAGATGTAGTACCGGCCGCCGTGCTGGACCAGGTCGGGTGCGAACACCGTGGAGAGCGGCTCGGCCAGCGCGCACGTGACGAACGTCCAGTTCACCAGGTCCGGCGAGCACCAGATCGTCAGCCCCGGCGCGGCGTCGAAGGACGAGTAGGTCAGGTAATACCGGTCGTCGACCCGCAGCACGCTGGGATCAGGTCGGTCGCCGGGCAGGACGGGGTTGCAGAAGGTGCCGTCGCCGAGATCCGCCGGCATGCGGTTGGTCATCACCCCCACCGGTCACCCCTTGAGCCCGCCGGCGAAGCCCTGGATGAAGCGCTTCTGGGCGAACAGGTAGAACGCGAGGATCGGGATCATCGACACCAGCACGATCGCGAAGATCTTGTTCCACTGCGAGACGAGGGAGCCGATGAAGTAGTACATCGTGACCGGCAGCGTCTGACTGGACGAACCGCCCAGGAAGATGAGCGCCGTGAAGAAGTCGTTCCACACGATCAGCCCGGCCAGGATCGCCACGGTGCCGGTCGCCGGCGACATGAGCGGGAGCACGATGCGGAAGAAGATCTGCGTCCGGCTGGCGCCGTCGATGGCCGCCGCTTCTTCGTACTCGGTGCCCAGGCCGCGGAAGAAGCCGGCGTAGAGGAAGATCGACAGCGGCAGCAGCATCCCGGTGTACAGGATGATCATGCCCCAGATGCTGCCGGTGAGCCCGAGAGCGCGCGCGCCGATGTACAGCGGCACAGTTCCCAGCTGCGTCGGCAGCACGATGGCGACGAGGAACAGATAATAGACGGCCTTGCTCCATCGGCGCGTGCTGCGCGAGAGGACATACCCGGTCAGAGCACCCAGCAGGACGAGACCGAAGATCGAGCCCACGGTCATGATGACGCTGTTGACGAGCCCCATGATGATGTTGCTGTTGCCCTGCGCGGTGAACAGCTCGGTGAAGTTGCCGAAATCGGGATTCGTCGACGGCGCCACCGGCGAGGTCGAGAACATGTCGTCGTCTGATTTGAACGCCGTGATCACCAGGAAGTAGAACGGGATGAGGAAGATCGCCGCGACGATCCACAGCGATATCTCGCGCACGAGGGTGAGTGTCGTGTATCGGAACATGCGTCAGTCCTCCGGATTCCCTGCGCTGACGCGCTGCTGGATGACGGCGAACACGAGGATGATCACGGTCAGTACGACGGCGAGTGCCGCGCCGTACCCGAAATTGCCGAGGGTGAAGGCCTGTTTGTAGACCTCGGTGGCCAGTGTCGCCGTCGCGCCGGCGGGCCCCGTCCCCGTCAAAGCCATGATCTGATCGAAGATGCGCAGGCCGTTGACCAGTCCCAGCGTTGTCGCGATGGCGACCGCGGGGCGCAGCGCGGGGAGAGTGACATGCCAGAAGCGCTGCCCCGTCGTCGCACCGTCGATGGCGGCGGCCTCCTCGATCTCGACAGGCACCGCAGCCAGGCCCGCCATGTAGATCACCATGGAGAATCCCGTCTGCTGCCACACGACCACCAGCAGGACTGTCCAGATCGCGAAGGTCGGATCGCCCGTCCACGCCCGCGTCAGATCATCCAGCCCGATGCTGCGTAGGAAGACGTTGAGCGGTCCCTTGTAGTCGAAGATGAATTTCCACACGTACGAGACGGCCAGCGGGCTGAGCACCACGGGCATGAAGAAGAGCGTCCGCAGCACATAGCGGGTCTTGACCATGCGGTTGAGGCCGACGGCGATCAGTATTCCGAGCACGTTCGTGAGGATCACGGATCCGAACGCGAGGAAGAGAGTGTTTCCGACCGCGAGGAGCTTGCTGGGGTCTTGGAAGATCTTGCGGAAGTTGTCGAACCCGATCCAGTGGAAGGATCCGAGTCCCGACCAGTCCGTGAATGCGAACACTCCCCCGGCGGTCGTGGCCGCGTAGTGGATGCCGAGGACCATGAGGATCCCGGGGAGCGCCCACCACCAGTGCCCGAACTGAAGCAGTCCTGCGCGGCGCGGCCGGGCGGTGCCGCGGGCGGGACGGCGGGTCCGCTTCCGTGGCAGCACGACCCGTTCGGTCTCCGACTCTGTCATCGTCATCATCGCATCTCGACTCATTCGACGGGCAGCCGTGGTGCGGGCATCCACCTCGCCCGCACCACGGCTTCGGTCATCCGGTCAGTTTCCCCAGGCCGCGTCCATGCTCGCGAGGACCTGATCGACGGTCTTCTGACCGGTCAGCAGACCCTGGACGCCCGAGCCGAGCGCGTCGTACACGGCCGCCTGAGGCCAGCTCGTGTTCGGCATGGGCGTGAAGGCGCCGTCGTTGAGCACCTTCTCCACCGGGGCGTAGACCGAGTCGGCGAGGTCGAGATCCCCGTAGCCCGCGGCCGGGAGCGTCCCCTGTGCGTCGGCGAACGCCTTCGACTGCTCGGGCTGGGCCATCCAATCGAGGAACTTCTGGGCGGCGACCTTGTTCTTCGAGTTCGCCGAGATCGAGTACGAGAACGTGGAGCTGGCGATTCCGTAGGCCGCGTCCGAGGAGGAGGCCGGCGGGAAGGCCTGAACGACGAACTTGGCGTGTCCGCCTGCGGCGGTGTTGATCTCGGTGGCAGCCCCGCTCGGACCGAACATGCTCAGGCCGTCACCGTGTGAGAGGCCGTTCGTGATCGCGTCGAACCCGGCGCCCTCGGCGCCCTTCTGGAAGCACCCGGCCTTGTTGAGCTGAACGATCGTGTCCAGGGTGTCCTTCCACCCCGCCGAATCGGCGAACGTCACGTCCCCGGCGATGCGCTTGTCGTTCCAGTCAGGGTCGGCCGAGTAGACGCGGGTCGCCGCGATCGTGACCGCCATGATCCCGGTGTTGGCCGGCACCGACCCGGCGACGATGAACAGCGATTTGCCCTGGGCCTTCAGATCCGCGCACGCCGAGAGCATGCCGGCCAGATCGCTCGGGTACGCGACCCCCGGCATCTCGTTGAAGATGTTCCCGACGAAGGAGATGTCCAGCGCCTGTCCGTAGGTCTTGCCATCCACGACGAACTGACTGTCGGCACCGGCGGGGATCAGCTTCTTCGCGGTGTCATCCAGCGGTGCCAGCAGTCCCGCCTTCGCCAGCGTCACCACGCTGTACGCCTGTCCGACTCCGGGAGCGCTGACGAAGACGTCGGAGGCGTTGCCCGCTTGCAGCTGCGTGCGGATCGCCTGGTCGTAGCTTTCGCCCGGCAGGTGGTTGATGGTGATCTTGACGTCGGAGTTCTCGTCCATGTACTTCTTGGCGAGCTTCTCGTAGCCGGTCTCGACCTTGTTCGCCTCGGGGAACGAGAGAGAGAACGCTTGCGTGTCCTTGGTGTCATCGCTGTTCCCCGTCGATCCGGAACAGCCCGCGAGGACGAGCGCACCTGCGACCGCGATGGCGAAGATGCCGTTGCGGGCGGCACGAGAGCGGCGTTGCTGTGTCATGTCGGGCCTTTCTGACTTCGTTGTCGGCGACTCATCGGGCGAGACACCGTGCTGTGTCATCAGTATGGCGCCGATGTGCTAGAAACGCACATTAGTTCCTTCGATATGCGACATAAGCGGTGTCTCGCGTTCATCGGTCGAGCAGCGCGACGACCTCCGGCGCGGCGAGGACGGCGAAGGCGACGCTCGTGAGCGTGGGATTGGTGGTGGTCGCCGTCGGGATCAATCCGTTGCCGCCGAGGAACAGATTCCTCATTCCCCAGACCCGCGAATGAGGGTCCACGACCGAGGCCGCCCCGCCGTCGTCGCCCATCCGCACGGTGCCCTTGTAATGAAGCGACGTGCCCGCCGGCATGAGGCGCGGTTCGCCGCCGGGGATGAACCGGCCCAGCCGCTGTGCGACAGCGCGCAGGTCGGCCGCAGCACGGTCTGCCTCGACCCGCTCGCGATCGGTCACTTCGTACTCGATCTCGATCAGCGGCATCCCCCATCCATCACACTCGGTGTCCGAGAAGGTCACCCTGTCCTCGGCGCGAGGGAACTTGCGCACCCCGTTCCCCATGGCCACGTAGCGCGCCGCCCCCACCCGCACGGCCGTCTCGTCGACGGGGAAGGGCGCGTGTGCCATGTGCATCAGCTGCGTGCGATACGGGTGGGCGTCGCGCGTGTACGGGATGCCGATGGTCGACGCCGTCGGATCCTTCACCAGATCCTCGACCGGAGTATCGATGCCGGCTCGCTCGAGCACCTCGTCGCTGAGGGCGACGACGCTGTACACCAGGACATGCTCGGTGAGGTATCGCCCCAGGGCGGGCGGGCGGATCCCGGACGCCCACAGCAGCTGCGGCGTCTGGAATGCATTGGCCGCCACGACCACGACCCTCGCCGTGATCGCGTCCCGCTCCCCTGTCCGCAGGTCGACGACCTCCGCCCCCACGACCTCATCGCCGTCCGTGAGCAGCCGCCGCGCGAGGGTCTCGGCGCGCAGCGTCACCGGCGCGTCGCCGAGGATCGTGTCGGCACCGCCCCACCGGATGGAGCCGTCCGGCTGCGGCAGCGCGGACATGGGCAGCGGTGCCGGCCCTCTGCCAGGCGGGAGCACATCCGTGAAGTGCTCGCTCAGCATGTCGACGAGCGCACGTCCGTAGGGGTTCTCCGGGAGCGTGGTCACCGCCATGATCCGCTCCGCCTCGTCGAGAGCGGCATCCAGCACCGCGTCGGCCAGGAAGGGCACTCGTTCGTCGTCGTTGGGACGCGGTGTCGCGCAGGTCCAGTGCACCCCCATCCCTCCCACGCAGCTCGAGAGCGCCGCCGCCGGCATGCCGGCCTGATGGCCCGGGGACGCGAGATACGTTCCCCCGGGCGAGACGATGGTTCCCTCGATGTGCAGGGGTCGCCCCTCGTCCCCGGAGGTGCTTCCCGCCGGACCCTCGGAGCGGACGCGCGCTTCATCCCGGTCTGCGGTCGGAAGATTCCGCACGTTCGTCCCGGGCGGATCGGACACCCGAGGGCCGAGTTCGACAATCGTGATGCCGGTGCCGGGCCGGAGTTCCGTGATGAGTCGTGCGAATGCCGCGCCCACCGGCCCACTGCCGATGATCAGCACGTCGGTCTCGGAGGTCATCGCGCACCTCCGGACAGGATCCGCCGCTCGAGTTGAAGGTGTCGCTCATGCTGCTCATACGCGTCGTCGTTGTGGAACGCGTGGCCCTCGTACTCAGACATCAGCACGCCCTCGAACCCGGACTCGATGATCGCGCCGAGGAGCCGTTCCATCGGGATGGTGGGATCGGCCAGGTCCGCCGTGACGTGGTAGAACTTCGAGTGGAAGTAGTGGGTCCGCTCCAGGAGGGTCACGAACCCGTCGATGTCCGCGGGGCCGAACGACAGGTAGCCGAAGAAGTCGGCGATCGCCATCCTCTCCGCGGGTCCGCCGCCGAGTGAGGCGACCTCGGCGGCCAGCTCGGCCTCGGACAGTCCACAGTGGCGTCGGGCGATGATGTGCTCGAGCAGCTCGGGCGTCGCCCCTTCCCGCACATAGCGCTCCAGCGCAGGAGCGGCGGGGCGCTCGATGAAGCATCCGAAATCCGGAACGAAGCCCAGTCGAGGGCTGTCGATGCGCTCGAATTCGGCGAGCATCGCCTGGATGTCCGGGTCACTCGGCCGGGAGGGTGCGTGCACCTCGATCCCCACATTCACGTCGTACTGGTCGGCGAGCATCGCGGCCAGGGGCATCAGGTGCACCGGGATCGCCCCCGCGCGCAGGTATGCGCATCCGAGTTCGCGAGCCGTCATCAGGTCGGCGGTCAGATCGAGGATGTAGTCCTCGTCCGTCGGCATGTGTCCGGTGATGCGGCCCACATCCGCATAGCCGCCGTAGCTGAACGGCGAGGCGCCGTATCGCTCTGCGGCCGTGAGCACCCGGTCGATCTCTTCACGTTCGGGCCGCGGGTAGTGGTCGAAGAAGACGGCACCCACGATCTCGAAGCGGCGCACCCCCAGCCGCTGCACCTCGGCGAGACAGTCCTCGACACCGTAGCCGGGATCCTCGACATAACGCTGATTGAACCCGTAGAGCGAGATGGCCTGCTCGATGCGTGCAGAGCTCATGCCGCCTCCTCCAGGGTGAGCGTCCGGGCAGCCGACCCGTCGATCATCCCCCAGACCCCGGGGGCGAACTGCATGTACACCGAACGGAGGATGAGCGTCACCTCGACACGATGTTCTCCGGCAGCGAGCCCGCCGTTGTAGACGAGCACGCGCAGGGGTCGTTTGAGCGACCAGAACTCGGTGAAGGCTCCACCCAGCTGCGAGAGCGGGAAGAGCTTGCGGTTGTACTCGAACAGCAGCAGGTGATCTGCGACGCGCTCCTCATCGACGGTGAGCTCGAATCGCTCCACGGCCGACAGCGGCAGGCCGCGATAGTAGTTCAGCCCGACCTCGAGTGCGAAGCCGACCGGCCCTTCAGCCAGCCGCAGGGCGGTCAGACTCCCCGGCCGGAGCACGCTCCCCTCGTATGGCAGTCTCAGGTACGTCGTCGCCATGGTCATCCTCCTCGATGAAACCGTAATAGCATTACAGTATCAGCAGTCTCGAAGAGGAGAGCATGATGTCCCCACAACTTCCCATCGCCGTACTGGGGGGCGGACCGGCCGGAATGGCGGCAGCGCTCAGCCTGATCACGGCAGGCCACCGCGCCGTGATCTACGAGCGCTATCGCGAGGCCCGGCCGGCCGGCAACATCCTCAATCTCTGGCCCCCGCCGATCAAGGCGCTGGCGGCGATGGGCGTGGACGTCGAAGATCTCGGCGCACCCTGCCACACGACGTTTCGCAATGCGAAGGGGCGGGTGCGCGCCGACGTGCGGATCCCACCGGATGTCGTCGAGCGATTCGGCGGCGGCTTCATCGGGATGCTGCGGCCCGACCTCTACCGGCGGATGCTCGCCGCACTCCCCGACGACGTCCTGCAGACGAATCGGACGGTCGTCGGCATCGACGACCACGGCGACGGCGTCACGCTCAGCTTCGCCGACGGCGAGTCCGTCCAGGCGCCGGTCCTGGTCGGCGCCGACGGCATCGACTCCACGGTGCGACACCATCTGTTCGGCGATGTCCGCAAGCGCCCGCACGATCTCCACATCATCGGCGGGTTCACCTTCGTCGCCGACATCCCAGCCGAGCGCAACGAAGTGGTCCTCACCCACAACCGCACCACGCAGGGCACGTACACGTCGATCCGCAGCCAGGGACGATCGGGCTTCCAATGGTGGGTGCTCGAGGCCTGGCCGGACGACCGCCCGGCTCCGGATGATCTGAAGGGCCACGCGGCGAGACTGGCCAGCGGGTTTCCGAGTCCGCTTCCCGAACTGGTCGCGGCGACACCCGTCGAAAGCCTGCAGCGCTGGCCGATCCGCGACATCCCGCCGCTGAAGCGATGGTCGCGCGGACGCATCACCCTCGCCGGCGACGCGGCGCATGCCACCAGTCCGTACGCCGCTTACGGCGCGGGCATGTCGATCTGCGACGGGTACTTCCTCGGCCGGCATCTGGCGGGAGTCGATCTCTCCGACACGGCAGCGGTCGAGCGCGCACTCGTGGCGTACGAGACGCCGCGGATCCCGCACACTTGTGAGCAGGTGCAGTCGGCATACATGCTGGGCAAGCTCTTCCATCACGCGCCCCGAGCACTGCGTCCGCTGCGTGATCTGGTCCTGGACCACACGCCGCTGCTGCAGAAGCAGGTCGGCGAACGGAACCCGCGCGAGATCGTCGCCCAGCTCGACGAGATGGGTGACGGTATCCTGGCCTCCTTGTGACCAGCCAGACCGACCCGACCACCCCGGTGCGGGAACCGCTCCAGGCGCGCAGCCGCGCCTCCTGGGAGCGGGTGCTGGCCGCCGGACGAGCACTGCTCGAAGAGGGCGGGTACGAAGCCCTCACGATCAACGAGGTGTGCCGCCGGGCCCATGTCGCGCCGCCGTCCATCTATGCGCGCGTCGACGGACGGGTGGAGCTGTTCCGCGCTGTCTATGAGCGCACGATGCACGAGGTCGTGGCCACCGAGGACGAGCTGTTCGCCGGGGCTTCCGGCAGCGTGGCGGACGCGATCGCGGCGACGGCAGGGGTGTTCGAGCGGCACTCCGCCCTGCTGCGCGCGATCATCCATCGGGCGGTCGACGACCCCTGGCTCCTGCAGCACGGTGCGGTGATGTCGCGGCGCCTGCAGGAGCGGGTGAGTGCAACCCTTCCGATCGAGGACGCGGAGCTGGCATCCTCGATCGCGCGACTGGTGTACACGGAGTGCGCGTTCCGAACGATGTACGGCCCCGCATTCTGGAGCGAGACGGGCGAGACGCTGGAGGAATTCGCCACACGGATCACCATCCTGGTGCAGCGGATCCTCGCCGCCCCATCGCCCTGATGGATACAGCCTGGCATTCGCATCCACCCGACGGATACAATGGGCGGTGTTCCGTCACCCGTCCTGAGGATCACATCGCCGTGACCGACCACGTTCTGCTCTCGCGTCTCGACCTCAATCTGCTGGTCTCCCTGGACGCACTGCTCACCGAGCGCAGCGTCACGCGAGCCGCCGAGCGACTTCACCTGAGCCAGCCGGCGCTGAGCGCATCGCTCGCGCGGCTGCGCACGCACTTCGGCGACCCGATCCTCGCGCGGCGCGGCAACACCTACGAGCTGACGCCGTTCGCGCTCCGACTGATCGACCACACCACCACGGCCCTGGACGCCGCGCGCCGCGTGTTCGAGAGCCAGGCCGCGTGGGAGCCCACCGAGTCCACCCGCGAGTTCTCCGTGTACGGCTCGGACCACGCCTTCGCCACGATCGGCACCGTCGTGACCCGGCTGGCGGCTGAGCGCGCCCCGGGCGTGCGCTTCCGCTTCCTGCTGCATACGCCCACCGTGGTCGAGGATGCTGCGAACCGGCTTCGATCGGCGGACACCATGATCATCCCGCACGGCTTCCTCAGCGATCTGCCGTACGCGGATCTCTGGCGCGACGGCTGGGTCGCGGTCGTTGCGGATGCCAATGATGCGGTCGGCGACGAGCTGACGATGGAGAACCTGCGCACGCTGCCGTTCGTGATGACGTATGCCTCCCGCAGCGCATTCACCTCGGTCGGACGGCAGATCCAGCAGCTCGGTGTCGAACCGCGGGTCGACGTGGTGGTGGAGAGCTTCCTCGCGCTGCCGCATTTCGTCGTCGGCAGCCGCCGGGTGGGTCTGATCCAGTCCGCCCTCGTGCCGCTGGCGCGACAGGTCGGCGGGGTGCGCATCGTGCGCCTGCCGTTCGCAGCGACGCCCTTGGTGAACGCACTCTGGTGGCACCCGGTGCATACCCGGGACCCGGAGCACGCGTGGATGCGAGAGCTCTTCATCGAAGCGGGTCGCATCGTCGAGGAGGGCGTTCAGGCGGCCGCGGAAGCCGCCTGACGCACTCGCTCCCTCTCGTCCGGGCAGCTAACTAACTCGGCAGCCGGAGCAGCCGTACGCGGACGACGCCGATCCCATCGGTCGGCAGGAGTTCGAGCCTTTCGTCGCCGTTCAGCGCGAGCCCGGGCATCCATCGACCGTCGATGAACGACCCTGCGCGGACCGCGTCGATCTCGACGGTCGCATCGTCGTGGAAGAAATCGAGGGTGATCCCCTCTCCGATGACGAGGAAGGTGTCGTCTTCCTCGGCCACCACCAGTGCCAGCGGGCGGGTGTCGTGCGGCGCGGCGATGCGTGCGCCGGGAACGGTCTCGGCCGGCGGTTCGGCCGCCGGCGGCAGCTGCGTCACGCCGATGTCCAGCAGCATCCGGCCGAACAGCTGCCTCGTGCCGTGCGCGACCAGGCGGAATCCGCCCAGCGACACCTCGGCCGACTCGATTCCGGGCTCGAGCACGATGCCCGCGAGGCGACGGTCGCGCTGTGCGCCCGCGAGCGTCTCCTCGAGCTGCCGGAGAAGCCCGAGCAGCTGCGAGGTCTGTCCGCCGACACGGGCGTCGTCGATGCCGAACGCCGACCAGCCCAGGGCGCCGGCGGCGAGCGCCAGCACGGCGTCGCCGGCCTGCAGCCGGCACTCCGGAACGAACAGGGGGTGACCGCCGGCCGCGTAGGCGGAGGCGACGGACGCCGCATCATCGATGTAGATGTCGGGGCTGAGCATCGACAGCGTCGGCGCTGCCACACGCCACACATCCAGCACCCGTGCACCGGGTCCGCCGCTGGGGTACTGACCCGCCCGGTCCTGCCCGGGTTGCGGGCCGAGCCACGCATTGACGTAGAACGGCACCGGCCACACTGCCGCACCACGGCTCGCGAGCGCTTCGACGTACGTCCCGAACGCCCATGCCATGAAGATCTCTTCGGACTCCCATCCGACCCCGAGAACCTCGGCCCACGATCCCTTCCGTCGGCCTCCGGCTGCGTGCCAGAGGCGGCCGACGGCCGAGTCTTCGGCCGCACCGCCGGCGAACGCGATGAACTCCGCGGGTACCGGCGCATTCCACGCGGCTTCGGCGAGATCGGACCGGTCGCGGCTGTCGGCCAGCAGACCCACCTCGTTCTCGATCTGCACCAGCGCTATCCGGTCGCGGAGCGGATGCCGGGCGATGAACGACATCAGCGCCTCGAACGCGCGCGCGTCGGCGTCGCGCAGGTCTGGGGCGAACACGCTCAGGACGGGCTTGTGCGTCGCGCCCTCGTACGTGAACGCGGGGCGGATGCCGCCTCCGACCCGGGCGCGCGGGAATCGCACCGGGTCGGCGCGCACCCAGCTCGGGGCGTATGTCGACCCGGCGTTCTTGAAGGCGCCGAACCAGAGGAGCACGAGCCGGAGATCGTGTGCGTCGGCCTCGGTCAGCATCGCGTCCACGAGCGCGAAGTCGAATCCGCCCTCGACCGGCTCGCTCAGGTCCCAGTACGCCGGAGCGATGACCGTGTTGCCGCCCATGTCGCGGGCATGGCGGAATGAGCGGGCGATGCCCTCCGGGCTCGATGCAGACGAGTTGTGCACCTGCCCGCCGAGCAGGAGCGCGGGCCGGCCGTCGTGCTCGAGGGCTCCGTCGGCGATGCGCCAGCGTGGGTCGTTCATGAGTGCCTCCATCGGGTGAGTCGGTCTGCGCCGTCCGGCCTCGGCTCGGCATGCGTGGCCCGCGCTACTCGGCCCAGATCATCGACATCCGGCCGACCTCGGGCTCGGCTCCCCAGGTGCGCTGCCTCCCCAGCAGCTCGAGCTGATCCGGGCGCGACGAGATGACGAGGATCCAGTCTTCCTCGGGGCCGGCCGTCGGGGCGGTGAAGGGGATCGGTGCATCGGTCCGCGACACGTCGAACGCCGCATGGGCGAATCCGCCGGTGCGGGGGTCGAACCAGACGCCGCGGTATGCGGCATCCGCCTGAAGCCGCGTGAGGTCGACCGTCTCGGTGCCGCCGTCCGTGAGGTAGACGATGGCGAACGTCCCGTCACGGTCGACGGCCGCCTGCCGATGACCGTCGACGCAGTCGTCATCGCAGACCGCGTCGTGGGCGAGGATCGACTGCGCGGGAACCCAACGATCGACATCCATCGTTTCGACGAAGCCGCGCAGCACGCCCATCTGCGACGCGCCCGGGTGGGCCAGCGCCTCGAACCAGGTGGCATCGAGGACCTCGTTGCGCTCCTTCTCGGAGATCATGCACCAGACGGACGCATGGCCATAGGTGTGCCCGAAGGCGCCCGCGAGCAGATTCCAGTACGCCCGCATCCGGACGATCCAGTCGCCGTGCAGCGGGTGCAGCTGCGGCCAGTTCATCGGCATCCGCTCGTACGCGGGCTCGGCATCGAGCACGGGCAGCGTCCGCCCGCGCTCGAATTCGCGGCGCACGGCCGTGTAGCTGCGGGTGGAACGCCCGTGGCCGGACTGGAGGGTGATGAAGTCGATCCACACGTCCTCATCGGTCCAGTAGGACATCGTCGAGTACTCGCCGGTCTCCATCTCGAAGCAGGTGTGGTAGGTGATCAGCACCTGCTCCCACGCCGCGGACGGCACGTTCCAGTGGCAGACCTGGCCGGTGCTGCCCTCGGCGACCCCCTCCGCGAGGGCCCGCCAGACTCCGCGGTAGTCGACGCCCTTGTGCACGGGCTGCCGGTCGCCGCCCAAGGACCAGATGATGTTGGTGCGGTCGCGGTAGCGCGCCCCGATCCACCGTCCGAACGCGTGGGCGTTCGATTCTGTCACGGTCTTGGGAAAGGTCGCCCCGCCCCAGTTCTCGCCGACGACCAGCTGGCCCCACACCGGCAGCAGCAGCACATACAGACCCCGCTGTCCGGCCAGGTCCAGCATCCGGTCCAGGTACCGGAAATACGCTTCGTTCGGGCGGCTCAGATCGCCCTCGATCAGGGCCGGCTCACCCGACGGGCTGCGCATCTCGACGTCGCGTTCGGGGTCGAGCGCCACCATCTGCACGGCGGTGAAGCCCTGAGCGCGGCGCCGCTGCAGGTAGTACGCCGCGTCATCCCACTTCAGTCGCTGCGGCAGTGTCCACGCGGTGTCGGCCAGGTAGAAGAACGGGTCGCCCGACGCGGTCTCCAGACGACGCCGGTCGGCCGAGACCCGCAGCCGTTGCAGCGGGGCCCCCTCCGGCGTCATGCCTGCCGTCCGCGGTCGGCGATCCACCGCTCGATCACGGCGAGCGTGCGGTGGGCGGCCGGGTCGGCGGGCTCGTTGATGTGCGCGTGGTCGGCGCCCGGCTCGACGTGGAGCGTGACGTCGACGTGCGCGTCCCGCAGCTGCCCGGCGAACGCCTCACCCGAGGGCCGCAGCCCGTCGTGCTCGCACACCACGATCAGGGTCGGCGGAAAGCCGTCGCCTGTTCCGTTGCCGGCGAATGCGTGCGGATCGGCGAGTGCCTCCGGAGAGCCGGCGTAGTTCAGAGAGATCTGCGTCAGCGGTGATGCCGGGTCGGGCAGCTCGCCCGGGTGCTCGCCCGACGGGTGGGCGACCGGGTAGACGAGGACGAGTCCGGCCGGCAGCGGCACGGCGGAATCGCGGAGCCGTCCGGTGACCGCCGACGTCAGCGCCCCGCCGGCGCTCGCGCCGCCCAGCAGCAGCGCATCGGCGCCGACGCCCAGCAGGTCTTGAGCGTGCGCCCGCGCGAACTGCCAGGCAGCGATGACGTCGTCGCCCGGGACCGGGTGGTGCGTCTCGCCGAGGCACTTCGTGTAGTCCACCGCGAGGACCGGGATGCCGCGACTGGCCAGTTCGAGTGCGACCCAGTTCGACTCGGGCATATCCAGATACCCGCCGATGAAGGCGCCGCCGTGCACCCACACCAGAGCGCTGCCGGATGCCGGGGCCGTGGCATCCCGGTAGGCACGCGCGGGCTGGGACCCGTGCGCGCTCTCGACGACCAGGTCGCGAGTGGTCACGTCGGCCAGCCGCGGGAACCGGCGCTTCAGGGACGCGGTGTCGATGTCGGGACGAGGGTCGGCAGGTTCGCCGTGCTCTCGCAGCCAGCGCAGAGCCTCGGGGAACGGCATCGCCCGGAAGTCGACCTCGGTGTCGTCGGTCATGCGGTCCTCCTCGTCAGGCGGGCTGGCGCAGCGATTGCATCGTGGATCGGATGAGGTCGTGCTGGCGCCGCACGAGCACGAGCGGGTCGACCTCGCCGAGCTCGGCGAACGCATGACCTTCCCACTCGCTGGACCAGTAGCCGCGGTAGCCGCCCTCGACGAACACGCGGACGAGCTCGGGGTAGTCGATCGCCGGCTCCTGCCCGTGCTCGTCGATGTCGTAGAACTTCGCGTGCACGTGCAGGATCTGCGGCATGATGTCGGCCCACTCGCCCGGGTCGACGTGGCCGTGCATGTTGAATGCGAGGTGGGCGAACGAGCCGAGGCGGCCGGGGTCGAAGTCGCGGCCGCGGAGGTAGCCGATGAACTCCTCCTGCCGCTCGCGCATCGGGGCATCCGTCGCCCAGATGCGCTGCAGCGTCGTCAGTGCCTCGTCGTCCAGCCCGGCGCGCTGCACGGCGCGCAGGAGGGTCGGTGACATGGCGTGCATGGTCGCGGAGAAATCGGCGACGAAGCCCAGCAGCGGCGAGTCGAGCTCGGCGTACGTCTCGCGCACCCGGAGGATCTCGGGAGCGTTCGGGCCCATGGGTGCATGGATCTCGTAGGCGAGCTTCAGGTCGAGATCTTCGGCGACCGGCAGCAGCCGACGCAGCAGGTCGGGCTTGGCGGACTGGATGCGCACCAGCGGGAAGCCGAGCTTGCGCGCACCCTCGAACATCAGCTTGGAGAACTCGAACTCGTCGTCGGGCGTCATGTCGCGGTCCCGACGCCGCCCCATGTCGAGGTTCGCTCCGAAAGCGCTCTCGTCGAAGCCGTGGCGGTCGAACGCCGCCCGCCAGGTGCGCACGAATTCGTCAGAGACGTGCGGGTAGGTGGGCACCATCTGCGAGGCGACGATCTCGATCCCCGGCCCGATGCCGAGTTCGGCGACCCGGTCGAGCAGTCCATCGAAGTCGAACCAGCCCGCGCGGAACTCGGCGCTGGCCGAGTAGAGGGTGAGCCCGAGCCGGAACGGGTCGCCCTCGGTGGCGGGCGGCGGCGCGACATCCGAGACCAGGGCCGGAGTCGCGGCATCCCGATCCCCGGTGATGAGCGTGAGCGTCTGATGGACGATGTTCGGCACGTAGACGCCCGGGCCGCCGTCCTGGCCCGGCGCGATCTGCATGTACGGCAGGCGCAGCTCCCCGTGGACGGTCACCTCGTGCTGCTCGGCCGGCGAGAAGGGCGTCTCGCGCCGGGCGATGAGCAGGGGGTGCTCCTGCAGGTACCAGAGCACGTCGCTCTGTGCCGGCAGGTCGGCGATCGCGTAGCGGGTTCCGTCGAGCTCGAAGACGAGATCCTCCGCCGGCACCTCGACGCCGTCGACGGTGAGGCGGATCGTGCTCACCGAGGACAGCCAGAGGCTGCGATACCACGGGATCGTCAGGCTCAGGGCGAAACCCTCCGGGTGGACCCGGAGGCTGTCCGGCGTGATCAGTCCGTTGGGCATCATCGCTCCTTCTCTGAGGTGTGTCAGCAGGCTACCGCATTTGTCTGTTTAATGCATAAGTTGGCGGGATACCGGCAATTCAGCCCCGAGCTCATGGCGGACATACCAGGCATTGAGCATCGCGAGCTCGGCGGGCTGACCGCTGTGATCGCTCTCCACCACGACCCATCCGGCATAGTCGTGTGCACGCAGGGCGCCGACGAAGGCCGGCACGTCGACCCTGCCGCCCTCGGCGCCGAGCTCGCAGATCCATCGTTCGATCCGACGACCCCCGCCCCCCTGCAGCATGGACTGCTCGGCGCCCGGGGTGAGGTACTCCTCGCCCGTGTCGGCGTGCAGAGCGTCCTTGAGGTGCACGTGCGTCACGCGGGCGGCGTTGTCCCGGTAGAACGCGACCGGGTCCAGCCCCGCGATCACCATCTCCGCGGTGTCGACCGCGACGCCGACCAGCTCGGGGTCGGTCGCGTCGAGGAAGACATCCCACTGCTCACGGGTGCGGATCCCGCCCAGGCAGTCGTAGTGAACGGCCACGCCCACGCCCGCCTCACGGGCGCGCTCGCCGACGCGATTCCACAACGAGGCCACCCGACGCACGGCCTGGTCGTCGAGCGGACCGGTCATCCACGCGGACGGTGCCGGCCGCACGACCAGCTGCTCGGCGCCCATCGACGACAGGAACGAGACGAACGGCGCCGCCGCCGCCACGATCCGGTCGTGCTGGGACGGGTCGACGGTCATCAGGAACGCGTATCCCTCCTCCTCGACCGGGACACCCGGATCCCAGAAGACGCTCGAGATCCCGCCGATGGACGCACGGCCGAGGAAGCGGGCGAACCCGCCTGCATCGCCGTGATTGGCCAGGATCACCTCGGGCCGTCCGATGTTGTCCCACCGGCCGCCCATCCCGCTGGCCAGCTCGACGTGATCGAACCCGAGCGCCGAGACGGTCTTCAGCGCACGCAGCTGCTCATCGTGCCTGACGAAGACGTCCATTCGGTAGTTCCACTGGTTCAGCGCGTACGACCAGCGCAAAGTGTCGCTCATCGCGCGACCTCCCTCTCGGCCTCTGCCCGCACCTGTTCGAGCACATTGTCGATGTACCACTTCGCCACACACGTCGCTTCGGCGTAGGTGCCGCCGAACGTGTCGGCCTTGTCATGCTCGACCGTGAGCCACCCGTCGTATCCGGACGTGACGATCTCGCGCATGAGAGCCGGGAAATCGACGAGACCGCCGTCGGTGCCCATCTCGTAGAACCAGCGGTCGACGCCGGGCGCCATGAGCTCGGGGTCGGGCGGCGTGCGGTACGCCTCGTGCAGGTCGACATCGTGCGTGTCCTTGAAGTGGAAACCGGAGCAGCGGTCGCGGTAGTCACGGAACATCTGCACCGGATCGACGCCCGCGATCGTGTGCTGAGCCGTGTCGCAGAAGAAGAACACCGTCTCGGGGTCGGCGTATTCGAAGAACAGGTCGAGCTGCTCGCGGGTGCGGATCGCGCCCCAGAACTCGAAGTGGCACGTCGTCTTCATTCCGTGCCGCAGCGTCATCTCGCCCACCCGCGACCAGAGCTCGGCGATCGCCTTGATCTTGTCGTCGGTGACCGGCGCCGTCTGGTGGAACGTGCTCGAAGGCATCACGATGAAGTTCTCCACGGCAAGGCCGTCCAGCTGCCGCACCGTCTTCTCGCAGTCCGCGAAGACCCGTTCATGCGTGCTGCGCTCATGCGGCGAGGTGTACTCCGTCGCCGACGGGTAGGCGGTGAACACGCCGGTGATCTTCTCCATGCCGACATCGCGCAGGCGCTGTTCGAAGTTCGCGAGCGACCCGTACATGCCCACGAGTGCCGGCAGGTAGAAGAAGAACGTGTCGAAGCCGGTGAAGCCGGCGGCGGCCAGCTGCTTCAGGTAGCGGTCCATGTGGGCGCGGTTGAACTGCGGCGGGAGCGGGCCCTGCGGCGTCTGCGTCACCCAGTGATCCATGTAGGACCATTTCGGCCATGCCATCTCGTGCTCCTCCGCTCAGGCCGTCGCGGCGATGTCGCGGATGTACGCGGTGGATGCCGCGGACTCCTGCGTCGGGTAGTACTCCAGGCCGATCGGCCCGTCGTATCCGGATGCGCGCAGGATCCGCAGCGCCGCCGGCCAGTCGATCGCGCCGCTGCCGGGCTCGCCGCGGCCCGGCGCGTCCGCGATCTGCACGTAGCGGACGAGGTCGCCGGCGGCGGCGAGTTCGGCGGCCACATCCTCGCCCTCGACCGTGGAGTGATACAGGTCGTAGAGCACGCCGAAGAACTCGGAGTCCACGCCGCGGGCCACGTACGCCGATTCGGAGGTGCGGTCCAGCAACGAGCCCGGGTGGTCCACCCGGACGTTGACGGCCTCGAGCACGAGGGTGATGTCGGACCCGTCGATCTGCGCGACGGCCTTCCGGTAGATCTCGATCAGCTCATCCAGCTGGGTCTGCCGCTTGCTGCCGCCGAACCCGGTGCCGCTGCCCACGACGATCCGGGGACAGCCCAGGTCGTGGGCGATCGCGACCCCCTCGTCGAGCTTCCGGTAGAACTCGGAGTGGTCGCGCGGCGGGATCATGAACTGGGTGCGCGGCTCGCTCAGCTGCGCGGTCAGCTGCGTCCCGGTCTCGTCCAGGGCCGCCTTCAGCGCCGGGATGTCCTTGGGCGTGGCCGGTGCGTCCACGCCGGTCGGACCCCACATCTCGACGGCGGTGAACCCGGCCGCCGCGGCGGCGCGGACGCGGTCGTGATAGTCGCCGGCTTCGGTGAACAGCAGCTCGATGTTCGGTGCGAGTCGGTAGGGCATGGTGTTCTCTCTCTGTCGGGTCGACGTCACTCGGCGGGCGGGGCGCTTCGCCATCGAAGCGCGGGGCGACCGTAGCACGAATCCTTACTTCTTCGTAAGTTTTAAATCCTGACTCGGGCAAAGGTATTCATATGGTTGGATGCTGTCATGGGTACGCGCGCCGACGGATACGTGACCGGGCGCGCCCGCCGGGAGCGCATCATCGACGCGGCGATCGAGGCGTTCGGCCAGTCGGGGTTCCACAACGCCACCCTCGCGGACATCGCCGAGGCCTGCGGCATCTCGCGACCGGGCCTGCTCCACCATTTCGACAGCAAAGAGGCCCTGCTCACCGCGGTGCTCGAGCGCCGGGATGCCGTCGACCGCGCCGCCTTCGACGCGGCCGTCGCAGCCTCGACCTCGCCCCTGCAGGCCCTGGTCGATATGACCGCGGACAACGCACGGACCGGCGGCCTGATGGCTCTGTACGCGATGCTGTCGGCCGAGGCCACCAATCCGCGGCATCCGGCCCACGACTATTTCGCCCAGCTCTACCGCACCCTCGCCGAGGACCTGGGTTCGGCATTGGAGGGGATGCAGCGGTCGGGACGCCTCGACCCCAGCCTGCGACCGATCAGCTTGGCCCGCGAACTGCTCGCACTCAAGGACGGGCTGTCTCTTCAGGCCCTGCTGGGTCCCGGTGAGATCGATGCGGCCACCGCGCTGGCCGCCGCCATCAGACGTCTCACCGGGGTGGAGCTGACTCCACCCCGGTGAGCCGCCGGCGACGATCGTCACCGCGCCGGCAGAAGGGACGGGGTCATTCCTCCACGGCGACCGGGGTCGGCCGGCGCCCGTTCACGATCAGCGTCGCGATCGCGAACACCGCCGCGACCACGCCCACCACGGCGACACCGGTGGCAAGGCCGCCGACCGCCGCCGAGATCGCGCCCATCAGGATCGGGGTGAGGAACTGCCCGAGGTAGAACGACGCCGTCCACCATCCGGTGACCCGTCCGCGCTCCTCGAACCGAGCCGTGGTCACCGCCCAGGTCAGCAGTGAGGGCAGCAGCAGGCCCGACCCGAACGAGGCGATGATCGCGCCGACGATCACGCCCGGCAGAGCCGGCACCAGCCCGACCACGATCATGCCGACGGCCTGGAAGCCGAAGGCGATCGGCAGCAGCCGCACCGGACGCACGACCGCGAGCCGGGCGAACAGCAGGCCGCCGATCGCAGTGGCCAGGGATGCCACGGCCGCGACGGCGCCGATGACGCCCGTGTTGCCGGCCGAGATGCCGGTGCCCACCACGAGGTAGCTGACCTCGATGATCAGCACGTAGAACGCGAACCCGCCGAACAGCGTCACCAGCAGCGGTGCCATGATCCGACGCCACGGGACGCGGGCGCGCTCGCCGGTGGCCACATGTGCGTCGGTGGGGTCGGCTCCCGGCTCCCACAGCGAGAACAGCATCGGGATGGCGATGATCACACCGGCCAGGTACACCCAGAACGGCACGTGCCAGCCGCCGGCGCCCAGAGCGCCGCCGATCACGATGAACGCCGTGGCCGCCAGGGTCGTGGTCACGGTCTGCAGGCCGAGGTAGCGGTTGCGGCGCTTCTCCTCGTGGAAGTAGTCGACGATCAGCGTCGTGCACACCGTCATGATGGCGGCCTCGCACACGCCGACCAGGACCCGGCTCACGAGGATCTCGGTGAGGCCCTCCAGCCAGACCGGCGCGGTGCCCACCAGCGAATAGATCACGAGGGCGCCGATCAGCAGCTTCTTCCGGCCCAGGCGGTCGACGATCTGTCCGGCGAAGGGGGCGAACAGCGCGATCATCAGCGCCGGGATCGCCACGATCATCGGCACGAGCACCTCGGCGCCGGGCTCCTTCGCGAAATGCTCCGACAGCTGCGGCAGCACCGGTGTGATCAGCACCGATCCGAGCACGGGCATGCAGCTGCCCGCCAGCAGCAGGACGGCCTGCCACACCCCTGCCCGTCGGGTGCGGGCTCCCAGCGTTTCAGTCATGTGCCTCTCCATCGAGTCCACGGTGCGGTCGCGCGCGCGACCGCGGCCGCGCATCTGCACGGCTCTTCCCATTGGAGCCGAATCAGTCACATCAGTGAAGACGATGTTGCTTATGCGCCCTATCAGCGTGACGGATGCAGTGCAGGACCGTCACGGATGTGCGACCGTATGCTTCGACCTCCCGGGCGGCAGGGCCCGGCGCCCGGTCGCCAGCACGAGCGCTGCCGTGACGCCCCAAGGCACCTCGACGACGATGGATGCGGCATCCGCCCCACGCTCCCACTCCACTTCGAGCCGACCGTACGGGGTCGCGACCGCCGCGCGCACTTGGGTCGGTCCGGCATCGAGGTCGGGCTCGATCACGGCGGTGCGATAGCCGGGTGCGGTCTCGCGGATTCCGGCGACCCGCCGGTACAGCCAGTCGTCGACGCAGCCGGTCGCGTAGTGGTTGAACGACATCGGGCGGATCTCGCCGTCCGGCGCGATGGCATCCCACGTCTCCCAGAGCGTCGTCGCACCCCGGTCGACCTGGTAGAGCCACGACGGCATCTGCGATTGCCACAGCAGGGTGCGGGCGAGCTCGGGGTATCCGCTGTCCCACAGCACGTCCAGCAGGTGGGGCGTGGACAGGAACCCGGTGTCGAGCCGATCGCCGCGTGCGTGCACGAGCTCGACCAGGCGCGCCGCGGTCCGTCCGCGCAGCCCGACGGGGACCATGTCGAACGCCAGCGCCAGGACGTAGACGCCCTGCAGCCGAACCGGCAGATCCCCCGCGGCATCCACGTACTCGCTCGCGAAGGCGGCACGCACCTCGGCGGCCCGGGCGGCCAGCTGCGCGGCATCCGCCTCGCGCCCCAGCACTGTGGCCATGGATGCGGCGAGGGTCAGCGTACGGGCTTGGAACATCGGCGCGATGTACTCGCCGGTCAGGGCCGGGGCGATGCCGATCGCCTCGTGCGTGGGCCGCCCCTCCATGGTCGACGGGGTGAGCCAGTCGCCGAACTGCTCGCCGGTGTTGTACAGCAGCGACTGATTCCGACGTTGCGCGGCCGTCAGCTCGACGCCGGAGAGCCGTGCCGGCAGTTCGGCCGCCGCGGTCGTGCGCTGGAACTCGATCCATCGCCGCACGGCGCCGAAATTGTCCTCGACGAGGCGTCGGTCGCCCGATCGGCGGTACAGGGTCCAGGGCACGCTCGCTATCGCGTCGCTCCAACCCGCCGCCGCGACGATCGCGCCGACGCCGGTGGCCGCCTGGGCCGCCTCGGCGTCGAACGGCGAGCGCGGCGAGAAGATCGGGACGCGGCCATCCTCCAGCTGATCGGCGCGCAGGTTCTCCAGCCAGCGCGACACGAACGGCACGACCTGCGCGTTGTCGGCGGCGGCGCCGACGAATGCCTGGAGGTCGCCGGTCCAGCCCGCGCGCTCGCGCTGCGGGCAGTCGGTGGGCACGGACAGGAAGTTGGCGCGCTGGCTCCACACGATGTTCTCGTGCAGCCGCTGCAGCCGCGGATCGGATGTCTCGAACCGGCCGGTCTGCGCCAGATCGCTGGCGATCACCACGGCGACGATGTCGGCCGCGTCCAGCCGGTCGATCCCCCGGATGCGGGCGTAGCGGAACCCGTGGTAGGTGAACTCCGGCTCCCAGCGGTCATCGCCTCCGGCCGCCACGAACACGTCGGTCTGGTCTTTGTTGATGCCGACGATGTTGGTGAACCACGTGCCGTCGGCGGCAAGGGTCTCGGTGTGCTCGACCACGACGCGCTGCCCGGCGAGCGTGTCGCGCAGCCGAATCCGCACCCGTCCGGCGATCACCTGGCCGAAGTCGACCACCGCACCGTCGGCCGTCTCGGTGACCGACACCGCCGGCAGCTCGCACACGCGCCGGATCGGCTCGCCGGTGAACGGACGCAGCGCCTCGTGGTCGCGGCCGACCTCTGCCACTGGCATCCACCCCGCGTCGTCGAATCCGGGGCGGTCCCAGCCGACGGGCTCGGCGCGGCGGTCGAAGAGCTCGCCGACGAACAGATCGGCATAGGCCCACGGCCCCGGGGCGCTGCGCGCATCGGCGCCGGATGCCACGATCGAGGTCGTCCCATCGGCGAAGTCCAGGTGCAGCTGCCAGATCGCCGAAGTGCGGGTGCCGAACTGCGCGCTCGACCCGGTCAGGCCCAGCCGGCCCGCCCACCAGCCGTCGGCCAGCGCGACGCCCAGCACGTTCTCGCCGGCCGTCAGCGCGCCGGTCACGTCGTAGCACTGCACCGAGATGCGGTGCCGGTAGGCGTCCGACCCGGGCGCGAGCACCTGATCGTCGGCGCGACGCCCGTTCACGAACGCGGAGTAGACGCCACGCGCGGTCGCGTACAGGCGGGCGCGCACCGGCTCGGCCTCCAGCGTGAACCTCTGCCGCACAAGCTGTGGTGGACGCAGGCGCTGCTCCGGCGGCCCGACCGGCGTGGCGCCGCGGATCCAATCGAGGATGCTCCACCGCTCCACGACGGCATCCTGCTGCGCGGGTTCGACCCATGCCGCCTGCCAGTCCGCGGCATCCAGCAGCGCCGTCTCGAACGACGACGACGCCCAGGCGGTCCACGCGCTGCCCGCTGCGCGGCTGCGCACCCGCCAGGTGTACGTGCTATTCGAGCGCAGCGGCGCGCCGGCGTAGTCGATCAGGGCCGTCTCGGGACTGGCCACGGCGCCGGTGGCCCACACCTGGTCCCCACCCGCCGCCACCTCCAGCTGGTACGCCGCCTGCGCATGGTCGACGAGCCAGGTGAAGCGGGGCACGGTCACGCCGATGCCGATCGGCGCGGTCAGGTACTCCACGCGCAGGTCATGGCAGGCGGCCACGGGCCCTCCTTCGGTGAGGGGCGTTCAGGCGAACCGGGTGGTCAGCGTGCCGAGGCCCTCGATCTCGCTGACGAGCACGTCGTCGGCGCCGATGAACCGCGGCGGGGTGCGACGGTTGCCGATGCCCGACGGGGTGCCCGAGAAGATGATGTCACCCGGCAGCAGGGTGCACACCGCCGAGAGCCGCACGAGCAGCTCGGGCACGTCGTAGAGCATCATCGAGGTGCGCGAGGACTGCATCCGCTCGCCCGACAGGCTGCACCCGATCGCGAGATCGTCGCGGTCGGCGAGCTCGTCGGGCGTGACCAGCCAGGGGCCGGTGGGCCCGAAGCCGGGGAACGACTTGCCCAGGCTGAACTGCGGCGCCGCGCCCTGCAGCTGGGTGATCCGCTCGGAGAGGTCCTGCCCGATCGTGAGCCCGGCCACGTGCTCCCACGCGTTCTCGCGAGTGAGATGGAACCCCTCGCGGCCGATGACGACGACCAGCTCGACCTCCCAGTCCACGTGCCCCTCGGGCAGCGTCACCACGGTGCGCGGCCCGACGATGCAGCTCGGGAACTTCGTGAAGGTGACCGGTGCCGCGTCCGGCGGGTAGCCGGCCTCGGCGGCGTGCTCGGCGTAGTTCAGGCCGATCGCGAACACCTGCCGCGGACGCGGGACCGGGGCATCCAATGCCGACGGGTCGAACGGGGTGGATGCAGCAGTCGGCGCGGTCTGCGCCCACTGCGCGAATGCGGCCCAGTCATCGAACAGCGTCTGCGGGTCGGGACCGAACCGGCCCTGCGAGGCCGCGGCGACGTCGACCGTGCCGTCCTCGGTGACGAGGACGGCACGGCCGGCGAGGTTGGCGAGCTTCACGCGATCACCAGTCCACGCGCTGCGGGGCGGGCTCGCCGTAGCGGTCCTCCCACGAGATGACGCGGTTGCGCAGCACGCCGATGCCCTCGATCTCGGCCTCGACCACGTCGCCGGGCTTGAGGTAGAAATCGAACGGGTTCGGCTGCACCGCGGCCACACCCGAGATGGTGCCGGTGGTGAGCAGGTCGCCCGCGCTGAAGATCTGCGGCGAGTGGTAGGCGACCAGGTGCGGCCATTGGATGCGGGTGCGGTTGGTGTTGCCCTGCTGGCGCACCTCGCCGTTGACCCGCAGCTCCATGGCCATGTTGTGCATGTCGGGCACCTCGTCCTTCGTGACGATCCAGGGCCCGATCGGGCAGAACGTGTCGATGCCCTTGCTGAACGAGAACACGCCCGATTCCATCTCCTTGCGCTGGATGTCGCGCGCGGTGATGTCGTTGAACACGGTGAACCCGGCGATGTAGTCTTCGGCCTCGTCGGCGTCGAAGAACTTTCCGCTCTTGCCGATGACGATCGCCATCTCGAGCTCGTAGTCCAGCTCCTTGGTCAGCCCCTCGGGGTAGACGATGTCGTCGTCGGGTCCGATGATCGCGTCGAGGTTCTGGAAGAACACGATGCCCTTGTGCACGGGGTGCGACCAGTCCACCGCCGTGAGCTCGTTGTGGTGGTCGATGAAGTTGCCCGCGGTGTGGAAGAACTTCTTCGGGCGGATCGGCGCCTCCAGCTTCACATCCGCGTACGCGAGCCGCTCTCCGGTCTCGCGCACGTCGCCGCCGCGCTCGAAATACTCGCGGGTGGAGGGCACGTCGAGTTCGAGCACGACGCCCTCTTCCAGTTCGAGGCGGCCGACCCGGCCGCCGTCGAAGGTGATGAGCTTCATGGGATTGCCTTTCTTTATTGGGACTGGCTGTCCTGTCCATGCGCGAGACGGCGCTCGAGCGCGGACAGCAGAGTGTTGATGACTACCACGCCGATGCACACCACGACGATCATCGCGTCCAGGCGCGCGCCCTGGTGATTCGTGATCTGCTGCGTGATGAAGGAGCCGATGCCGTCCACCGAGATCATCAGCTCGGCCAGCAGCACGCCGAGCATGGTCAGGGAGGCGCCGATCTTCAGTGCGCCGACGACCTCGGGGAGGGTGGCCGGGAGCACGACCCAGAGAAGGCGCTGCCCGGAGCCGGCGCCCATCACCTGCGCCGAGGTGAGCAGGTCGGGTCGCACGACGTTGCTCGCGGTCATCACGATCAGGACCACCGGGACGATGCCGTGGATGACGCCGAACGCGACCTCGGACGGCGCACCGAGCCCGAGCCACAGGACCAGCAGCGGGTAGAACGGGACCATCGGGAGCGCGTAGAGGATGGAGACCACGTCGCGGGACCCCGCAAACGAGCCGCGTGAGAGCCGGCCCAGCAGCAGCCCCAGGGGCACACCGGCCACCACCACGATCAGGAAGGCCTCGAGGAATCGCAGGGTCGTGTTGCCGAGTTGGAACAGGGCGTCCGGCGTGAGGATCCCCTGCAGGCCCTCGGTCGCCACGACCGAGGGCGGCGACAGGTACGGGTTGCCGGCCAGGGGACCGGCGGCGACGACCTCCCACACGATGACGACCGCGACCACCGTGGCCCACCGCAGGATCGCTGCTTTCGCACGCAGCGAGAGGCCGCGGTGCGACACGCGCGCCTGCGCGTTCGCGATCGTCTGGGTGGGGGTCGCCACGGTGGTCCGCCGTCCGCTACTTCTGCAGCGCGTCGCTGTAGTACGCCGACTGCTCGGGCACCGAGTCCGCGATTCCCAGCTCGGGCAGGGCGTCGGCGTAACCGGTCAATCCGGCCATGTTGATCTTGCCGTCCGTGCTGAAGTTCGGGACGAGGGCGTCATAGGTCTTGCCTGCGATGTCCTTCTTCATGCCGAGCTTGTCGACGGCGAGGGCGATGGTGTCGTCCCGGTTGTCCTTCATCCACTGGATCGCGTCGGTGTAGGCGGCGGTGAGGCCGGTCAGGGTCTTCTTGTTCGACGAGATGAAGTCCGAGGACGCCATCAGGATCGCGAACTGGTCGGTGTCGCCGATCGCGTCGTCGGCGGTCTGCGCGATCTTTCCCGTCCCTTCGGCCTCGACGGTCAGACCGAAGTTGACCGGCAGGACGAACGCATCGATATCGCCCTTGGCGAGCCCGGCGATCGTCGAGGCCGGGTCTCCCAGCGGGACCTCGGTCACGCTGTCGAATTCGACGCCGACGGCCTTCAGCGCCGCCCGGACGATGTAGTCCGTCAGCGATCCGACGCGGGAGATGCCGACCTTCTTCCCCTTCAGGTCGGCGAAGCCGGAGATCTTCGAGTCCGGCCCGACGACGAGCACCATCGGGCTGGGTGAGTAGATCCCCCAGAAGGCCTGCAGATCGATGTCGTGCGCGACGGCCGAGACCGGCTCGAGCCCGGTCGCGGCGCCGACGTCGATCGAACCGCCCGCCATCGCCTTGGTGAGATCGGAGCCGGAGGTGAAGTCGACGATCGACGCGTCGATCCCCTCCTTCGTGAAGAACCCCTGCGCCGCGGCGACCCGGGCCGGCATCGCGTGGATGAAGTCCTGCCCCTGGACGAGGCCGATCTTGACGGTTGCGGCATCCCCCGATGCTCCGGGGGCCGCGCCCCCGCTGCATCCTGCGGTGAGGCCGACCAGCGCTGCGGCGAGAACGCCCAGCGCGATACGAGAAGTGATCTTCATCGTTCAATTCCCCTTCTTAGTGCGGTGGTGAGCAGTGCGAACAGAATGTTGACGACGATGGTGAGCACGATGACGATCAGGACCCAGCCGAACAGCGCCGGCGTGTCCAGGCCCTGGCTGGCCGCCGCGAGCTGATAGCCGACCCCGGCGGCACCGGAGATGAATTCGGCGGCGATGATCGTGACCAGCGACAGCGACATGGCCACCCGCATCGCCGCGATCACCGCCGGGCTGACGGCGGGGATCACGACCGACCCCACCAGTCCGAGTCCGCGGCCACCCATCGTCCGGGACGCGGTCATCAGCGTCGGGTCGACCCGCGCGACCGCGCGCATCGTGCTGATCGCGATCGGGAAGAACCCGTACAGTGCACCGATCGCGACTTTCGAGGGCGACCCGACGCCGAGGGTGGCCGCCAGGACCGGATACAGGATGATCAGCGGGAGCGCACTGAGGGTCGTGACCATGGGCTCGTAGGCGGCCACCAGCAGCTTCGACGAGCCGACGACCACACCCAGGACCACGCCCGCGACGGTCGCGATGGCGAACGCGGTCCCGGTCTCGGCGAGCGTGACTCCGATCGGCTGCAGGATCTTTCCCGGGGTCGTCGCCAGCTGGGCGAGACTGTCCAGCACCGCACCGGGAGACGCGAGCAGGAACGGCTTGATCGAGCCGAACGACGTCAGCGCCACCCAGACGAGGAGCACGAAGGCGATGACGCCCACATACGTCGCACCCCGTCGAAGCGTGATCACGCGGCATCCTGCCGATCTGCGTAGAGCAGCGAGCTGAGCCGGTCGGTCAGCTCGTGGAAGACCGGGTCGCGCATGAGCGAGGCGTGCCGCGGGCGCTCCAGCGGGACCTCGATCACGTCGCGGACATCACCGGGCCGCGGACCCATGACCACGATCCGGTCGGAGAGATAGGCCGCCTCGGAGAGACTGTGCGTCACGAAGACGACGGTCTTCTGCTCCTCCTCGAGGATCGTGATCAGCTGCGCCCCGATGCTGAGCCGGCTCTGCTCGTCGAGCGCGGCGAACGGCTCGTCCAGCAGCAGGATCTTCGCATCGGAGACGAGCGCCCGCGCGATCGCGACGCGCTGACGCATGCCCCCGGACAGCTGCTGCGGGTATCGGTCGGCGACGTCGCCGAGCCCGACGCGCACGAGGGCGTCCATCGCGCGGGCCCGACGCTGCCGGCGGGGCACCCCGGCGAACTGCAGCGCGATCTCGATGTTGCGCAGCGCCGAGCGCCACGGATACAGCGCGAGGTCCTGGAAGACGAACGAGATCTCGGCCGGGCGCGGGCGCGTCACCGGACGCTCCGCGACGCTCACCCGGCCCGCCGTCGGCGGCAGCAGGCCGCCGATGGCGCGCAGCACCGAGCTCTTGCCGCATCCGGACGGCCCGATCAGGCTCACGAACTCACCGGGCCGCACGTCGAAGCTGATGTCGTGCGCGGCCACGACGTCGCCGTACATCAGCGTCACGTCCTCGACGCGCACCGCCGGTGCCGCGTCCGGGCCCGCCCGGGAGCCGATTCGCTCCGGCACCGTCATCGCTATGCGCCGACCATCGTGTTGCCGCCGTTGGCGACGATGTAGCCGCCGGTCAGATGCGCGGACTCCTCGGTCGCCAGCCACAGGCAGGTGCCGGCGATCTCTGCGGGGGTGGCGATCACCCCCATCGGCGTCTGCGCGAGCACCTGCTCCCGACGTCCGTCCTTCCAGTCCTGACGACTCTTGAGCCGTTCGGTCTCCATGAATCCCGGGGCGAAGGTGTTCACCCGCACCTCGGGCGCCAGTGCGCGCGCGTACGACTTCGTCACGCCGAGGATGCCGTACTTCGCCGCCGCATACTGCGGCGCCCGCGGCGACCCGTTCACGACGACCGTCGAACCCACGTTCACGATGGCCCCGTGCCCGTCGGCGTGCATCCGCTCGCCGAACTCGTGCGTCATGAGGAGGGTGCCCTTCAGATCGACGTCGATGACATCGTCCAGCGCCTGCTGCGTGAGCTCGCGCCATCCCTGCTGCTCGCTGGACATGTCGCCGACGTTGTTGACGAGCACGTCGAGGCCGCCGAACTGCTTCCAGACCTCGTCGGCCATCGCCTTGATCTGGTCCCACTTCGCGATGTTCGCCTGCACGATGATGCCGTCACTGCCGGCTTCGCGCACCCGCTCGAGCGTGCGCTCGGCGCCGGCCTTCGAGCTGTTGTAGTGGACGGCGACCTTCGCGCCCTCCTTCGCGGCGCGCACCGCGATCTCGGCGCCGAACCCGGTGCCGGCGCCGGTGACCAGCACGGTCTTTCCGGCGAACCGGGGGTAGATCTCGGACATCTTCGACCTTCTCTCTTCTTCGATCCGCTCCTGCGACGGTCAGACCAGCGTGCGTCCGCCGTCGATGTACATGACGTGTCCGGTGATGAACCCCGCGTGCCGGGACGACAGGAAAAGCGCCGGCCCGGTCACCTCGTCGGGGGTGCCCAGCCGCCCCGCCGGCACCATCCCCTCCAGGCTCGCGCGCTTGCCGGGCTTGGCCAGCTCGCCCGCGGTCAGCGGGGTCTCGATGTACCCGGGCGCCAGGGCGTTGACCGTGACGCCGGCCTCGGCCCACTCGCGTGCCATCACGCGCAGCAGCTGGTTGACGCCGCCCTTGGAGGCCGCATAGGGCCCGTGCGAGTGATGCGCCAGCAGCCCCGAGACGCTGGACAGGGCGAGGATGCGCCCGGACCCCTGCGCGACCATGTATCGGCCGGCTGCCTGGGCCACCCCGAAAAGGGTCGAGAGGTTCACCTGCAGGATGTGGTCCCATTCGTCCTCGGTGAAGTCCAGGATGGGCCGGCGGTCGTTGATGCCCACCGCGTGCAGCAGCACGTCCAGGCCCCCGAGCCGGTCGACCGCCTCATCCACCACCCGTGCGCCCGCGCCATGCTCGGTGAGATCAGCCTGGATGGGCAGGTACTCCACACCGGCTGCGGCGGCCGCCGCGCCGAGGGCGTCCAGCACGCTGGAGTCACGGTCGACGACTGCGACGGATGCCCCGGCCGACGCGTAGGCGAGGGCGCAGGCGCCGCCGATCCCGCCGCCGCCGGCCACGAGCACCCGTGACCCGCGCAGGCCGAGCCAGTCGGTGTCGGTCGCGGCGTGCGGCGTGATCTCGGCGGTGGGGGCAGTCGCCATCGGCGTCTCCTCGGTCCATTCAGGCGTTTTATTGACTGAAAGCTTCTTTTGTTAGATGAATCTATCCCAGGGGAAGGCTCTCGTCAAACCCCGTGGGATGCACCGCCGCGGCCAGCAGCGCGAGCGTGCGCTCTGCGGCCGGATCGCCGATCTCGTTCAGGTAGCCGTGCATCGCGCCGCGCTGTCGCTCGATGCGCACGTCCACTCCGGCGCGCGCGAGTTCGGCGGCGAACGCCTCGCCCGAGGGGCGCAGCCGGTCGCGATCGGCGGTCACGATGAGCGTGCGAGGGTACCCGGTCAGGTCATGACCGCCGGGGAACGCGTACCGATCCGACGGCGTGTCGCCGAGGTAGTTGGCATTGATCGCCTGGGTCGCCTCCGGCGGGAAGGTGAGGGCCGCAGGAAGGCCCGTCAGCAGCCCCTCGAGCTCGGCGTCGGCTGGCGGCAGCGGAGCATGCAGGACGGGGTAGACCAGCCCCACCACGCTCGGCACGACGGCGTCGGGGTCGTCGGCGGCGCGATCGCGCAGCCGCATCGCCGCGCCGGCCGCCAGGTTTCCCCCGGCGCTGCCCCCGCCAATCGCCACCCGGTCCGGCGCCGCGCCGAAGCGCTCCGCGTTCTCGACCGCCCAGTCGAACGCCGCGACCGTCTGCAACGAGGCGACGGGATGGCGAGCACGGGGGCCCGCCGCCGCAGCCTCGGCGGCCATCTGCTCGGGCGACGGCATCCCGGCCTCCGGCGGAGCGGGGGGCAGCGAGGCAAGCGCATCCAGCGGCGCCAAGGTGTAGTCGACCGAGACGACGGTGGTCCCGAGCGCACTCAGTCGGCGCCCGACCTGGTCGGCCTCGGGCATCTCGACCGTGCCGAACATGAACCCGCCGCCGTGGAGCCAGACCAGCATGGCGCCGGTGGGCACCTCGGCGGGATACACGCGCACCCGGAAGTCATATCCGCCGCCGTTCAGGGCGATGTCGTGGATCCGCACCGGGGTATGCATCATGGGACTCTCCTTCGAACTCGACGAGCTGTCGTCTGGGTGATTTGTCACAGCCGCCCTCATGTCCCTGCACCCGTCAGTTTCGCTGTCAAGTCGCCGATCATCAATCGCATGTCGATGCCGGTGAACACCCGCACCGGCGGCCTCCCGTCGAGGACATCGCCGTATCGCGCATCCGGGGTGAGGGCGCAACGCGTGCGCCGCTGCGACGGCGAGGACGTCGGCTCGGCACGGAAGGGCCCGCGCAGTGCGGTGAGCACCACCAATGGGCTGTCGCCGAGCACGACCGTCTCGCCCAAGTCGATCCCGAGCATGTCGGAGAACCGATCACCGAACTCCCACAGAGTGTCCACAAGGTGCGCCGCGAGCGGACCCAGCCGTGCCATGTGCTGCAGTTCGGCCCACGAGACCAGGCACTGCTCATACGTGGTTTCGGGAACCTGCCAGATTTCGACCGGCGAGGCGAACACGACTCCGGCGGCGATCGGGTCGATCGTCGTGTTGAACTCCGCCTCCCGCTGGGGGCTGCCCGCGGGTTCATCGTCATATCCGGGGCCGCCGATCCACACCAGTGTGAGGCGATCGGCCACGCGTGGCTCGTGCAGGAGGGCCGTGGCGAGCGCGGTCAGCCCGCCGCCCGCGCAGTAGAAGAGGGGGAGGTCGGTGTCGTCCCGCATCGCCTCAGCGATGACCGCGCGGGCTGGGGCGTCCAACGGCGGAAGCTCGCCTGTGCGCAGGCTCTCTTCGCTGCCGCCGATCGCCCGTTCGGGCCGGCCCAGAAGCTGGAGAATCCGATCCGCCGACGAGACGCCGCGGGCGACGACCCCGGCGTCGAGCTCGGCCAACGCGTCGGGGATCTTCGACGCGATCACCAGTCGCACGTCCGCCGAGTCGCTGAGCAGATGGTGGGCGAGCTGGAACAGCCCGTCCGGATCACCACCGAAGTCGTTGTCGAGGATCACCCGCACGCGAGCGGTCAAATGCCAGCCCCTTCGGCACGTTCGCACAGGTAGCGCGCGATGCGGTCTACCGTGTGCAGCGCAGAGGCGTCGCCGATCATGTTCAAGAACCCGTGCGTTGCCCCCGGCTGGCGGACGTACTCCACGTCGACGCCCGAGCGCGCAAGATCCCCCACATAGGCCTCGGCCGATGGACGGAGGTCATCCCCGTCGGCGGCGACAATGAGTGCCGGGGCGACGCGGCGGAGGTCATGCCCGCCGGGAAATGCGTACATCTCCCCCGGCGACGCGTCGCCGAGGTAGTTCGCGTTGATCGCCTGCGTCTGCTCGGATGAGAATCCGAACGGCAGTTCGGCGAGCATCGCGGCCAGTTCCGCGTCGGGCGCGGGGTGCTCGGCGTGAAGAACGGGGTAGACGAGCACCTGGGCGAGCAGCCGGGCGTCGCCGCTGTCGCGCACGCGCAGCGCGGCCCCGGCGGCGAGGTTCCCCCCGGCGCTGGCTCCGCCGACGGCGACGAGTTCTGGCCGACCGCCGAACTCGGCCGCGTGCTCGCGGGCCCACTCGATCGCCGCTGCCGTCTGCACCGATGCGACGGGATAGGCCGCACGCGGACCGGCGGCTTCCAGCGAAGCGAGGAACTCATCGGGTGACGGCATTCCGTCCATGGGCGGGAGCGGGGGGAACTGCGCGATCACCGCTGTCGGCGCCAACGTGTAGTCGAGCGAGATGACGGTCGTTCCGCGACGGGCGACCTGGCGGGCGGTCTCGTCAGCTTCGGGCATCTGAAGATCGCCGTGGATGAAGGCGCCACCGTGCAGCCAGACCAGCACCGTGCCGTTCGGGTCCGCACCGTGATCGGCTGCCGGATAGACACGCACGCGGAAGTCGTACTCCGCCGCGTTCAACGCCACATCATGCGTGGCGATGGGCGACTCGGTGGTGTCGGCCATGACACCCCTTCCTTGATCGGAGATCGGCATCCAGTTCATTGCATGAAAGCATCTTTCGTCTATCGAATGTATGCTGAATCCGACGATCCGTCAACTGTCGATGGCCGCATCGTCCACGTCGAGAGGATTCCGATGACCGGACGCATTCCGCCCTTCGCTCCCGAGGAACTCCCACCCGCCGCCCGAGGCGTCTACGACGCGATCGCCGGCGGCCGGCGGGCACAGGGGCCGCAGCACTTCGCTCTCACTCGTGCGGACGGAACGCTGCGAGGGCCGTTCAACGCATTCCTCCTCGCCCCGCCGCTGGGCAGCGCGCTGCAGGATGTCGGAGCGGCCATCCGCTATCGGGGCGCGCTCACCGATCGCGCTCGCGAGATCGCCATCCTCATGGTGGCCGCACGCTGGGACAGTGCCTTCGAACGGGAGGCGCACGAGGCGGTCGGCCGGGCCGCGGGTCTGACCGACGACGAGCTCGCATCGCTGCGCACCGGCGCGCCGTCGGGCTTCGCCGGGGACGAGGCAATGGTCGTCGCCGCGACCACCCAGCTTCTGCACGGCGACCTGGACGACACGACATGGGACGATGCATCTCGCGCCCTCGGTGCCGCAGTCGTCTTCGAGCTCACCACCCTCGTCGGCTACTACTCGACCCTTGCGCTGCAACTGCGGGTGTTCCGGGCCGAGCCCTGACTTTGTCCAGACGTTGACAACAAGATACGGTTTCACACGATGAAAGCACCAGACAGCATGACCGCCACTGCGAAGGCCAGTCGCTATCGCATCGAGGCCCTCGCCAAAGGGCTGGACGTGCTGCGGCTGTTCGACGAGACCACCACCGCACTGAAGCTGCGCGAGATCTGCGACCGCACCGGCATCCCGATGCCGACCGCGTTCCGGGTGGTCGCGACGCTCGAAGAGGAGGGCTTCCTGGAGCGCCTGCCGGACGGTGCCATCCGTCCCGGCGTCGCCGTGCTGACCCTCGGGTCGGCGGCGCTGCGCGGCTCGAGCCTGGTACAGCTCAGCGAGCAGCCGCTTCGTCGCCTGGTCGAAGAGACCGGCGAGACCGTCAACCTCGGCGTGCTGCTGGGCGATCAGGTGCTCTACCTCGTGCGACTGCGCAACTCGGACCTGGTGACGGCGAACATCCAGGTGGGGTCGACGCTGCCGGCGGCCTACACGTCGATGGGAAAGCTTCTGCTCGCGTATCTCAGCGATGACGAGCTGAACGCGACACTCGCGACTCATGACTTCGAGCGGGATGCCGGCCCCAATGCCGCGCGATCGCCCGACGAACTGCGCGAGCGGCTCGTGTTGATCCGCGAGCAGGGATACTCACTGCAGGACCAGGAGGTCGCCGCCGGTCTCCGGTCGGTGTCGGTGCCGGTGTTCGGCCGTGGGGCCAAGCCCGCCGCGGCGATCAACATCGCGGTGGCGTCATCCCGGCACGGCCTCGACTCGCTGCGCGGGCCGATGCTTGAGCGTCTCCGCGCCACGGCAGACGACATCTCGCGACGGTTGCGCGCCATCTGAATGAGAGGGTGATCCGGTCTGCTCGCAAGCGCGATGGTGCCCGGCCGCGGCCGTTCGGGTCGGGTGACCGGACCGTCCTGCTCCGTCAACCGACCGCCTGTGCGAACTCGTAGGTGCCGGCCGCGACGCGGCGTTCATCCACACCGGGCATCCGCACCACGGCGGTCGCCCCGTCGGGGACGATGACGACGGCCTGCAGGATCCCGGCGTCGATCTGCCAGGACACGCTGGCACGGCCGTGCGGCGTCTGGAGCGAGGTCTCCGCGGAGGTGATATCGCCGCCGGGCTGGGGCGCTACCAGCATGGTCCGATACCCCGGATCGAGCGGCGACAGCCCCCCGACCGTGCGGTGCAGCCAGTCGGCCACGGCGCCGAAGGCGTAGTGGTTGAAGCTGGTCATCTCACCGGGGTTGATCGTGCCGTCCGGCAGCATCGAGTCCCAACGCTCCCAGATGGTGGTGGCACCCATCGTCACGGGGTACAGCCACGACGGCATGCCGCGCTCCAGCAGCAGCGCATATGCATCACCGAGATGACCCGTCTCGGTCAATGCGTCCAGCACATACGGGGTGCCGGCAAAGCCGGTGCTGACCCGGTAGTCCGCGGCGCGCACCAGCTCGGCTAGCCGATCCCCGGCGGACTCCACATGCTCATCCGGAAGGATGCCGAACGCGATCGCCAGACTGTACACTGTGACGCAGTCGCTGCGGATGCGCCCAGACTCAGCGACATAGTGCTCGATGAAGGCGTCGCGCACCCGATTGCGGAGGGCGTCGAACTCCGCGGCATCCGCGCTCGCTCCGACGATCGATGCCGCTTCGGTGAGAATCGTCGCTGTCCGGAATGCACACGCCGTCGCGACCACGCCCGGATCGGCCTTCGCGGCGCCGGGGTCATCGGGCGGCGCATCCGGATCGAGCCAGTCGCCGAACTGCATCCCGGTGTCCCAAAGGCCGGACGGCGACAGCGCGTCAGCGACGCTGCGCGCGTGCGCAGCCATCAGCGGGTAGGCGGTGCGCAACGTCTGCTCGTTCCCGTACGCGCGCCAGAGCGCCCAGGGCACCCAGGCCGCGGCATCCGCCCAGACCGCCGTCGCACCGGGCGCGGGAAAGCCGGTGTCGAGGTACTTCAGCACATCGGGTACGACGACCGGCACGGTCCGCTGTGTCGATGCGGCGCGCTCGAGTTCGGCGTCGACGAGCCAGTCGGCGAGGAACGCCTCCACGTCGCCAAGATACGTCGCGGTGGGTGCGAAGACGGCGAGGTCGCCCGTCCAGCCGAGCCGCTCGTCGCGCTGCGGGCAGTCGGTCGGCACGCTCAGAAAGTTGCCCCGCATCCCCCACGCCACGTTCTCGTGGAGCCGGGTCACCAGCGGGTCGGAGCAGGAGAAGGTGCCGATGGGACGGATATCGGATGCCACGACCACGGCGGTGACGGCAGCGGGGTCGAGCTCTCCCGGCCACCCGCTGACCTCGATGTAACGGAATCCGTGGAACGTGAACGTGGGCTCGAACACATCGTCGCCGCCGCTCAGGATGAAGCGGTCGGTCGCATCGGCCGCGCGCAGCGGACGGGTGCCGAGCTCGCCGTCCTCGAGAACTTCCGCGTGCCGCAGCACGACCTCGCTGCCTCTGGCACCGCGCACGCGCACCCGCACGAAGCCCACGAGGTTCTGCCCGAAGTCGACGAGCGTCGCACCCGACGGCGATGTCCAGACGTTCTGCACGGAGATTTCGCCGACCCGGCGCACGGGCTCTGACGTCCGCGCCACGAGCAACGAAGTGTCGAACTCCACCTCATGCACGGCACCCCAGGTGCTGTCATCGAAGCCCGGCAGCATCGGCGCCGGATCGCGCAGACGCGCGTCGACTGTCTGCCCCTTGTAGAGGTCGTCCGCGATCACGTCACTCGTGCCGGCGTGCCAAGAGTCATCGGTCACGATGTGCTGCACGTGGCCGTCGTCGAACTCGATCAAAAGATCAGCGAGACCCGCGCGCTCCGAGCCGTAGACCTCGCGGTCGCCGGTGAAGCCGAGATAACCGGAGTACCAGCCGTGGCCGATTGCGAGCACGATCGCGTTCGCCTGGGTGATCAACGCGGTGACATCGTGCTCCACGATCCGGACACGCCACTCGTAGCTCGTCCACCCCGGCGCGAGCAGCTCATCCGACGTCGCCGCGCCGTTGATCCACGCTTCGATGACCCCGAGCGCACTCAGTGCCAGCGTGGCGCGTGAGATGCTTCCGTGGCCCTCGTCCAGCTCGAACTCGCGACGCAGCAGCGGAGCGGCATCGGCGACTTCCACCGGCGCGATCATGCGGGCGGTCATGCCTCGGGCACCCGTCACGCCCGTCCTGCCGGCGCGCGGTGCTCCCGCACGATCTCGGCGTACCGCGCGGCGCTCGGCTTGGCGGTGCGCTCGAACGTCTCGGTGTCGAAGGAGTGCAGGCCGAACCGCGGACCGTAGCCGAAGATCCACTCGAAGTTGTCGATCAGCGACCAGTGCAGGTAGCCGAGTACCGGAGTGCCTTCGGCAATGGAGTCCAGCATCGCGTCGATCGATGCCGCGGTGAACTCCTCGCGCACCGAGTCGTCGGTCGTGCTCATGCCGTGCTCGGTGACGAACACCGGCTTGCCGCTGCGCGCGTGCGCGTACTCGATCGCGCCCCGCAGCGAGCCCGGGTCGACGAACTGGCCCATCTGGTTGCGCAGGCCGCCCTCGGGCGCGGGCACCTCGCCGCCCGGACCGTATGTGAGTCGCTCGTAGTTCTGCACGCCGATGAAGTCGTCGTCCCGGGCGAGGTCGAGCCAGTGGTCGTAGAGTGCCGCGCGCTTGCGGTCGCGGATCGCCTCGCCGCCAGGCAGCGCCACGTCATCCACCATGGCGATCGACAGCCCTACCGGAAGATCGGCGTGCTCGGCGCGGATCGCATTGCGGGCGAGGAGGTGACCGCGTGTCATGCCCTCCTGCATCCCGTCGTAGTCCTCGGGGACCATCACGTTGCCGGTGCGGTAGCGCTCCACTCCCGCGGCGCGGCTCGCGGCGTCGAGCGTCGCGCGACTCTGCTCGTGCACGAACTCGGGCAGGATCCAGCTCAGCAGACGCGGCAGGTTCGGCTCGTTCAGCGTGACGCCTGCAGCGAGGCGATCGCCCAGCTTCGCGGTGACCGTGCCGCAGAACTGCGCGAACAGATCGGGCACATCGGCATCCAGCCATGCGCCCTTCTTCGCCACCCAGTGGGGCAGCGTGAAGTGGTTGAACGTGACCACCGGCGCGATACCGCGGGCGAGGCATCCGTCGACCATCCGGTCGTAGTGGTCGAGGGATGCCGCGTCGATGACGCCCTGCTCGGGTTCGATGCGCGCCCACTCGGTCGAGAAGCGGAACGCGTTCAGGCCGAGCGCGGCGAGGAGGTCGAGGTCGGTCTCCCACAGCTGATAGCTGTTGCAGGCCTTGCCCGAGCGCTCCGCGAAGACCGTCGGCTCGACGTTCTCAAGGAACCAGGTGTCGCTGTTCGTGTTGTCGCCCTCGACCTGATGGCCGGCGACAGAGGCGCCCCAGAGGAACGCGGCGGGAAGAGTGGACATGTGATGCTTCCTATCGTCGAGTCAATCGGTGCAGCGGCGGGCGAAGGCGATGGCGCGCTCGAGCAGACCTCGGCGATCGACGTCGTCCCCCTGCCACATGTGGCCGGCTCCGGCAACGAGCTCGAGGTCGGCGGATGCCCCTGCTTGGGTGAGCGCGGCTGCGAACAGCCTGCTCTGGCTGAGGGGAACCGCCTGGTCATCCTGACCGTGCGCGATCAGGAACGGCGGCGCGTCCGCGTGCACGTGGGTGACCGGGCTGGCCTGGGCGGCGACGGCGAGATCGGAATCGACGGTCCCACCGAGCCAGCCCGCTTCGCGGGTCTCGGGATCGCTCAGCTGACCCAGCTCCGTCGCCATCGCCACGATGTCGGCGGGACCGTACCAATCGACCACGCCCCGAACGCCCGCATCGGGGCGCAGACCCACGAGGGCGGCGAGGGTCGCCCCTGCCGACTCGCCCCACAGGACGACGCGCGAGGCATCGAACCCGAACTCATCGGCGTGTGCGCACAGCCACTGAACGGCGTCGAAGACGTCATCGAGCTGCGCGGGGAAGGTGGCCTCGGCGCTGAGCCGGTAGTCCACGGATGCCACGGCGAAGCCGGCGTCCACGATGCGGGCGAACGGGTCGTCCGCCGTCATCGTCGGGCAGAACATCCGGCGACTGCCCAGGCGGAAGCCGCCGCCGTGCACGAAGACGATCAGTGGCGCCCGGTCCGCACCGAGGTGCAGATCGAGGCTGAGCGGACGGTAGCCGACCGGCTCCGCGAACACGAGATCGCGGAGCACCCGCTGTGCCTCGGCATGCGCTGTGTCAGTCACGGAACTCGAACTCGGGCAGGAAGACGGTGGCGTACTTCTCGCCAGCGGCGCGCATCACCTCGAACGGCGGCACGTAGATCCCCTCAGGCTCGGTGGCATCCGTCTTCTGCCCCATGGCGTGGAAGAACCGCTCGAAGCCCGCCGTGCCGGCGCCGAACACCTTGGTGGTCGCCTCGGTGCGGAACGCGTGCACCGTGCCGGCCGGCACGTAGCCGAAGTCGCCGGTCGTGAGGGTGGTCATCGAGTGATAGTCGGCCTCGTCATCCATCCACACCGACAGCTCACCGTCGACGACGTAGAAGAACTCGTGCGTGCGGAGGTGCTTGTGCGCAGGGATCCGGTCGCCCTTGGGAGCCTTCATCGTCCATGCGCCGTACTGGTCTTCGGTTTCGTCCGCCGACAGGATGATCTCGAAGAGCTGGTCGAACACCAACGACTTCTCGCCCTCCCCGTCCCGCAGGATGAACGGCTTCGGCGAGGCCGGGAGGATGCCGGCGAAGGCGACCTTCTCGGGGTCGTCAGTCGTGAAAATGGTCATGCTTACCTCCGTGTAAACAGTGCGCGCCCTGAGGCGTCGAGCTGCCGGCTCATTCCCGCGGCTCTTTCCGATTGTTCAATTCTGTGCGTCTGTCACGCCCGGAAGCCAGTTCGAGATCCCTACACGACGTTAGCCACAGGCTAAGGTGAACGACATGGATGTCCCTATCCACGTGATCCGGTATTTCTGCGTCCTCGCCGAAGAGCTGCACTTCGGCCGCGCCGCCGAGCGGCTGAGCATCACCCCGCCGTCGCTGAGCCAGCAGATCAGCCGGCTGGAGCAGCAGATAGGCGTCAAGCTCTTCGATCGCAGCCCGCGCAAGGTGGAGCTGACCGCGTACGGTCGAGACCTGTTGCCGCTGGCGCGGCGGGTACAGGACGACCACGATCAGGTCATCGACTGGGCGCGGTCCGTGCGCCGCGACCGGGACGCGCCCGTGCTGCGGGTCGGGGTCGTGGCCGCCGGCGCGGGTTCGCTGACCACCGCCGCGATCTCGGCCACCATGACGGCGATGCCGAACGCGAGGATCGAGATGCGCCGACTCGGCTTCTTCGACGTCGCCGACGACCTGGAGTCCGAGAGGGTGGACGTCGTGTTCGCCCCGTGGCCCATGCGATTGCCGCCGAGAATCAGGGTCGAGCCGCTCTGGCGGGAGGCCCGGGTTCTGGTGGTCCCCGTCGAGCATCCGCTCGCCCGCCGCGAATCGATCTCTATCCTCGACGCCAACGACGAGACCTTCGTCGCCGTCTCGGGCGGGGTCCCAGAGGTGGTCGACTGGTGGATCGTGGACCCCCGCCCCGACGGCTCTCGGGCGAAGCGGGGGCCGACCGCCGACAGCGTCGAGGGACTGCTCGAACTCGTCGCCGCCGGCGCCGGGGTGAACATCGCCGGCGAATCGGCCGGACGACACTACCGTCGAGATGAACTGGCCTTCGTGCCCGTCCACGACATCGAGCCGGCGACGATCGTGCTGTGCAGCCTGAACGACACCCGCAATCCGATGGTGCGCGCCTTCCGCGAGACTGCAAAGGATCTCTCGCCCCTCGTGGACGCCACGTTCCACTGAGAGCCTGCTGCGGCCGGCTAGTCCCGCCCGAAATAGTCGAGTGTCCGCAACACGATTCGTCCGCTGGCAGCGAAGATGCCGAAGACCCGTCCGGTGAACGCCTTCGCCGTCTCGAACGACCAATGCCGCCCGTCCAGCTCGGCGAGCAGTATGGGTTCCCCATGCGAACAAGCGAAGAGCCGGATGATGTCACCGCCAACGGCTCCCACGCTGAAGTCGCCTGGCGGCGGGGTCATCGATATCCGCAGCTGGACATCACCGGCCGGCAGCATGGCCTCCCAGTTGTGGTCGAGGCCCGCGATGACGGCGCGGCCCGTGACCACCACATGGTTGTCGACCCCGCGGGCTTCGATGCCGAACCAGTTATCCTCCGCATTGCGAACGGCGAGCCCGCCGGTTCCGGCGCGGACGTCCAGCACCGCGCGGATGTCGACCTCGAGGTGGCGCTGCCGCTGCCCGACGAAGCACGGATCGGGCGCATTCATCGTGCGGTCGTCGCCCTCAAACACCAGCCCCTGCATCGATGCAGTGACCAGTTGCGACGGAGCGCGGCGCACAGCGACCCATTCCGGGTCGGCCACCCCGAGACCGGTGGTGAAGTCGTAGCGCGCGTCTTCGGTTCGTGAAGCGGCGAGCTGCGGCATCCGCACGCACGGCCACTCGTCGATCCAGTCGACCGTCGTGATGAACGTCTCGCGCCCGAGCGGCGAGAATGACTGCGCGAGCCCGACTGGCCGCACGCCGAGCAGCACCATCCGAGTCGCACCGTCGGGATCATCAAAGAGGTCGGCGTGACCCGTGTTCTGGATCGGCGCACCGGTGCCGGCGGCAGTGAGGATCGGGTTCTGCGGCGCCGACTCGAACGGTCCGTCCGGTCGACGGCTTCGGGCGACGGTGACAGCGTGTCCGCGGTCGGTGCCACCCTCCGCCGCAAGCAGATACCACCAGTCGCCACGCCGATACAGGTGTGGCCCTTCCGGCGAATAGAGCCCGCTGCCCGCCCACAGCGGGCGCACCCGTTCGAGCGCCCGGCCGGTGCTGAGATCGACGCGCACCTGCCGGATCGCATCAGGATGACGCGCGAACGTCACATAGGCGGTGCCGTCATCGTCCCAGGCGAGGTCCGGGTCGATGCCGTCGACCGCGTCGATCACGACGCCGTCATCCCAGGGGCCGGCTGGATCGGTCGCGGTGAACACGACGCAGCCGCGCCCGCCCAGGAAGACCGACACGATCAGGTGAAACCGGCCGTCATGGAAGCGCAGCGTGGGCGCCCAGACGCCACCCGGTGTGGGCACCCGTGCCAGAGCCACCTGCTCGTCGCGCGTGGCGACGTGCCCGATGAGCTCCCACTCGCGCAGGTCCGTGCTGCGGTGCACTGGCAGCGCCGGCAGGTACTCGAACGACGAGGTCACCAGGTAGTACGCCCCGTCGGTCCCACGGGCGATCGTCGGGTCGGGGTGGAACCCGCCCAGCATGGGATTCGTGGCGATGGGCACGGGCGTCACCGCGCGGCCTCCTGCAACTTCGCCTCCGCCCGCAGCACCTTCCATTCCTCCCGTCGACGAGCCTGCTCGTCGGGATCGGGAACGGGCGACGCGGCCACGAGAACCCGGGTGTAGAGCTGCTGCGGGTTGCGCATCACATCGGCGGTCACTCCCTGCTCGACGATGCGACCGCGATTGAGCACGACGACCCGCTGCGCGAGGAACTCGACGACCGCCATGTCGTGGGCGATGAAGAGGTAGCCGAGATCGGTACCGACTCGCAGCTCGGCGAGGAGGTTGAGCACCTGCGCCTGGGTCGACAAGTCGAGCGCGCTGACGGCTTCGTCGCACACGACAAGGCGCGGATCGGTCACCAGCGCACGGGCGATGGCGATGCGCTGGCGCTGGCCTCCCGAGAACTGACGCGGGAGGCGCTGCTCGGACCCGGACGCCAGCCCGACGGCGGCCAGCACGTCCGCCACCCGTCGGTCGCGTTCGGCCCGCGGCACTCCCGCGACGCGGAGCGGTTCGGCGATCGCGTCGCCGATCGGCCGCCGTGGGTTCAACGATGAGAACGGATCCTGGAAGACCGCGCGCAGATCGCCCTGGAGCGACCGACGATCCTTGGCACTGGCATGGGTGATGTCGCGCCCCTCGAAGAGGATCTGCCCCTCGGTCACGGGCTGCAGCCCGAGGATGGCGCGGCCGATCGTGGTCTTGCCTGAACCCGACTCGCCGACCAGGCCGACGGTCTCGCCTCGCGCGATGGTGAACGACACATCGCTCACGGCGGCCGGACCCTTGGCGCCATAGCGGACGGTGAGGTTGCGGACCTCGAGGAGCGGGGTCGGTGCGACCCGCGCCGTCGCTGCGTCGGTGACCACAGTGCTCATCGTTCTCCTCCGGCGCCGACCGGCTGACGCCACTCCTGTTCACGGCCGCGCACCGCGTCGTGTCGAACGCATCGGACCTCGCCGACACCCTCGGCACGCGATTCGAGCGCGATGGGAGCGAGGCATTCCTCTCGGGCGAAGCGGCAGCGTTGGGCGAACCGGCATCCTTCCCCCCACGAGCCCGGCAGCGGCACCTGTCCGGGGATGGACGCGAGCGTGGTCGTGCCCTCGAAGTCCACAATCGCGTGCGGGTCGGCAGCGAGAAGGGCCATCGTATAGGGATGCTCCGGACGCACGAGCACGTCGCGGACACTGCCCGTCTCGACGATCTGCCCGGCGTACATCACCGACACGTCGTCGCAGATGTCGGCGACGACGCCGAGATCGTGCGTGACGAGGATGACCGACATCCCTCGCTCGGCGATCAGGCCGCGCAGCAGTCCGAGGATCTCGGCTTGAACCGTGACGTCGAGGGCGGTGGTCGGCTCGTCGGCGATGAGCAGGCGGGGCTCCCCCGCGAGTGCCAGCGCGATGGCCACACGCTGGGCCATTCCGCCCGAGATCTGGTGCGGATAGCTCTTGAGCACGCGCGGCGGATCCACGATGCCGACGTCGACGAGCAGTTGCTGTGAGATGCGCTTGGCCTCGGCCGAATCCACTCTGCGCAGCCGCTTCACAGCGACGCTGAGCTGCGACTGCACGGTGAACATCGGATCGAGGGCTCGCGTCGGCTCCTGTGAGATGAATGCGATCTCGTGACCGCGCACCCTCGAGAGCGCCTGTTCATCGGCGCGCGCCAGGTCGATGTCGCCCCATTGGATGCGTCCCGACCGCACGGACAGCCCCGGCGAGAGCAGGCCCAGCATCGCGTACGAGGTCACGCTCTTGCCACATCCGGATTCGCCCACGAGTCCGGTCACCCGGCCCGGCTCCACCCGGAGGGACACGCCCGTGACCAGGGCGGGGCCGTCGTCGACGCCGATCACGAGGTCGTCGACGACGAGTTCGTTCGCACGGGCGGCGACCGGGGCGGCCGTGACGACCCCGCCGCGCGTCGCATCATCGGCGATGATGGCGAGGTTCTTGCGCTTGCGCCGCCGGATCGCGACCAGCGGCGGCGGCGCGGTCGCACCGCCGCCCAGGACATCGCCGAGCGCATTGGCCGCGATGAGCGTCAGCGCAAGGACGACTCCGGTGGGCACCATCATCCACGGCTGCTGGAAGATGAAGCCCGCGGCACTCTGGATCATGCCGCCCCAGGTCGGCGCGGGCGGCTGCGGTCCCAGGCCGATGAAGGCCAGCCCGGCCTGGATCATGATGCCGACGCCGAAGAAGATGACGAACTGGACCACGACGGTGGTCAGCATGTTCGGCAGGACGTGACGGAAGCTGGCCACGATCGGACGCACTCCGTCGACGGTCGCCGCCTCGACATAGAGCTGCTTCTGCAGCGATGCCGCCTGCCCGGCGAAGATCCGGTAGAGGGCGCCGAAGAACAGGATGCCGAGCACGGCCATCACGACCGGCATGTTGGTTCCCACCGCCGCGATGACCGCCAGGATGATGACCATTCCGGGCAGCGAGAGCACGATCTCGGCAATGCTGTTGGTGACGGATGCGCCGCGCCGGCTGCGCACCGCCCACAGTGTCAACGGCAGGGTGACTGCCACCCCCACGATCGGTGCGATCAGAGCAATCCCGATGGTCGGGGCGGCCGCGGTGACGATGCGCGAGAGCAGGTCGCGTCCGAGTTCGTCGGTGCCCAGGAGATGCGCCGCAGAGGGGCCCTGCAGCACGGCGGAGAGGTCCTGATGGAGCGGCCCGTATCTCAGCCAGAGCGGACCGGTCAGGGACGCCACGAGCAGGCCGACGAGCCAGATCAGCGAGATCACGACCGTCGGCGAACGCAGCAGCGTGACGAATCCGCTTCGGCTCTGCCGACGCGTGGTCAGGATGGAGGTGGTGGAGACCGTCATGAGGCACGCAGTTTCGGGTCGAGAGCGCGGTTGAGGAGTTCGAGCGCCAGGTTGACCACGACGACGACGAACGTGGCCACCAGCACGAGCGCCTGCACCGACGGCAGATCTGCGCTTCCCACCGCCGCCTGCATGGCCTGGCCGATGCCCGGCAGCGCGAACAGCAGCTCGATGACGACCGACCCGCCGAACAGAACGATGAACTGCACCGCGATGCTGGCGACGATCGGCAGGCTCGCTCCGCGAAGCGCGTGCACGTAGATGATGCGCCAAGTGGGTGTGCCCACCGCTCGCAGCGTGCGGATGTGCTCCTGGGCGAGGGATTCGGCCATCGACGCTCGGGCCTGACGGGCGATCACGCCCGCCGAGGTGAGGGCGATGGTCAGGACCGGAAGCACGAGCGAGCGCGCCCAGCCTTCCGGACTGGTTTCGAAGGGGACGAAGCCGGTCGCGGGCAGCAGCCGCAGCTGAACGGCGAAGACATACACGAGCAGCACCCCGACCCAGAAGGCGGGAAGTGAGAGCAGGATGCCGGTGATCACGGTGATCACGCGATCCGTCGCCCGACCGCGCACCGTGGCGGTCACGCCCAGGATGATTCCGATGATCGCGCTGAGCAGCGTGCCACCCACCGCGAGTGCGGCCGTGACGGGCAGCCGCTTCGCCAGGGCCTGGTTGATCGGCTGCCCATCCACGAGTGAGACGCCGAAGTCGCCATGGAGCACTCCGTCGATCCAGCGCACGTACTGCTGGATCCAGGGGTCGGACCAGCCGATCTTCTCGTTGTAGGCCTGGATCTGCGCGGGCGTCGCGGACTGCCCGAGGGCGACCCCGCCCGGGCTGGACCCCGACAGGTGCACGAGCATGAACGCGACGGCCGACGCGACGAGCAGCGTCACGATGGCGAGGCCGACTCGCTTGCCGATATAGAGGAACATCATCACTCCCCGTGGTTCCGGTGCCGCCTCACGACGACACCGGAACGCGATCAGGATGCCGGCTGGATGGATGCCAGGAGCGGGTAGGGCTCGGCGCCCGGGAAGGTGAGCTTGGCCACCTTGGACGTGTCGTACGCCCACGGCGACAGCTGCTCGAACAGCGGGATCAGCCAGCCGGAGTCGACGATCGATCGGTTGAGATCCTTCAGTGCGGCGGTCTGCGCATCGGCGTCGCCGGCGCCCTGCGCGGCACCGAGAGCCCCCGCAGCCTTCTGGATGTCGGGGTTCTCGGCCTTGTGGTAGTTCGCGAAGCCGAAGAGCACCCCGAACACGTTGCTCAGCGGGTTGGTCCAGGGCAACGGGAGCGGTCCGCCCAACGGAGTCGTCTGCACCGCCTTGAACTGCTCTTCGGTCGACGACGAGTTCTTCAGCTTCACCTTCACGCCGATGGCCGCCCAGTAGGGCTGGAGCGCCTCGATGTCACGCTGGTTCCCTGGCGTGATATTGAATGTGAAGCTGAATCCGTTCGGGTAGCCCGCTTCGGCCAGCAGCGCCTTGGCAGCGGTCGGGTCGTAGGCGTACTGCGTCTCGAGTTCGGGCAGGTATCCAGGGTTGTCCGCAGGCAACGCGTTGGCCGTGGGGACCTCTCCCTTGTGCACGGCGTTGACGTAGGCCTTGCGGTCGATGGCCATCGACAGCGCCTGGTAGACCTTCGGGTCGCTCCACTCGGGCCCGGTGGCGCCCACCTTGTCGAACGCGATGATGTTCTGGACGGTGCCGCCGTTGGCGACCAGGCCGACGCCGGCCGAGGTGACCTGCGCCTGGGTGTCGGAGGTGATCTCGGCGACGTCCACCTGGCCGGAGATGGCGGAGTTCACGCGCGCCTGGGGATCCAGGATCGGGCGGAAGTCGTACGAGTCGAAGGGATAGGGGTCCTTGCCGGCGTAGTCGGCCTTCTTCACCTGGAGGTAGGTGTTGCCCTTCGTCGTCTTCGACGCGTCGATCGTCAGCGGTCCCGAGCCGTCTGGTGCCGCCGCGAGTGTGGTGCGGTCGGCGGCGGCCTTGGCGCCCACAATCGCGCCGGCCGGCATGGTGAGGTTCGCCTCGAATCCGGGGCGCGGGGCGGTGAAGCTGAGCGTGACCGTGTCGTCGTCGACGACCGTGACCTTGGAGATCTCGTTGTCCTGGCCCTTGCCGAACTGGTTGTAGGAGTTCAGTTCGGGATTTCCGATGCCGGCCAGGTTCGCCTTGACCAGTTCGGCATTGAGGGTGGATCCATCGGTGAAGGTCGCGCTCGTGTCCAGATCGAGCGTGAGCTGGGTCTTGTCGGCGTTGTAGCTGAACTTCGTCACCAGGTCGGGGACGACCTTGCCGTCCTGGTCGAGGGTGAACAGCGAGTCGTACATGCCCTCGTAAAAGATCCGCTGGCCGGTGCCATAACGCACCGGGTCGTAGCCGGACGGGGCCATATCGGCCTGGATGCCGATGGTCAGCTTGGAGGTGTCGACGGGACCGTCGGTGCCACCGCCGCCGCCACCGCCGGAGCAGGCACTGAGTGCGAGAGCCGAGACGGCGACCGCTGCGAGGACGGCGGCGCCCCGTGCGGCGTAGTTCTTTCGAGACATCCTGATCTCCTGTGATCGGTGCAGACTTCGACGTCGTATGTCGTAAGCGGCGTGCGGGTCACGCGAGCTTGTGGTCAAGCATGGACACTGTCCAGCCGTTTGGCCATTCGGATTCGCACGACGCGCATTAGGGTGCGCCTAACGGTCCCTCACTCGCCATGAGAACGATGAAACGTACTTTCATCCAATGAATCAGCAGATACACTTGTGAACCGGTGAGATCGAGGAGGATCACGGTGACGGAATCACCCCACAGCCGACTGCGCGGTGCTGCCGGCGCGAAGCCCCGCGGCTACGAGGGCTTCGGAGGCCTGGTCGCCCCGAACTCGTCCGCCTCGACGCCGTGGTGGCCGGTCCCGACATCCGCCGCTCCTGGCGCCCCGAACGTCGTCGTCATCCTCGTGGACGACATGGGCTTCAGCGACGTGCAGCCGTTCGGCAGCGAGATCACCACCCCGGCGATCCAGCAGCTCGCCGACGACGGCTACCGGATGTCCAACTTCCGGGTCACGCCGCTGTGCGCCCCCTCGCGCGCGGCGCTGCTGACCGGGGTGAACCCGCACCGGGCCGGATTCGGGATGGTGCCGCACGTCGACCCCGGGTACCCCGGGATGAGCATGCGGCTGCCGTCGGACATGCCGACGATGGCCGAGTCGTTCCGCGCGAACGGGTACGCGACGCTCATGGTCGGCAAGTGGCATCTCACCCGCGAGGCGGACATGCACGACGGCGCCGACAAGAGCACGTGGCCCATCCAGCGCGGATTCGACCGGTACTTCGGGTCGATGGACGGCTTCACCACGCTGTACCACCCGCATCGGATCGTGCGTGACAACTCGCCTGTCACCGAGCAGTTCGGCGACGACGACTACCTCACCGACCGGCTCACCGACGAGGCCCTCGGCATGATCGACGCGCATCGCTCGGGCGGGGCGACGCGGCCGTTCTTCCTCTACTTCGCCCACCACGCCGTGCACGGGCCGGTGCAGGCCAAGCCCGAGAAGATCGCCGCGCATCGCGCGGCGTACGACGCGGGGTGGGATGTCGTCCGGGCGCAGCGGTTCGCCCGCCAGCAGGCCGGCGGACTGCTGCCCGCGGACGCGGTGCTCTCGCCGTCGGACGCCGAGCAGACCGACGGCGTGCCCGCCTGGGACGATCTCGACGACCGGGAGCGGGAGCTGTACGCCCGGCACATGGAGGTGTATGCGGCCGCCGTCTCGTCGATCGACGAGAGCGTCGCGCGCATCGTCGCGCACCTGAAGGCGCTCGGCGAGTACGAGAACACGATCATCGTGTTCACCAGCGACAACGGCGGCAGCGGGGAAGGCGGGGTGGAGGGGACGCGCAGCTACTTCAGCCGCTTCACGACGATGCCGCTCCTGCCCGAGGACTGGGTCGCCGACGTCGAGCGCCCGCTCGATGAGATCGGCGGACCGCGCGTGCACGGCCACTACCCGCGCGGGTGGGCGCACGCGTCGAACACGCCGTTCCGCCTGTACAAGGGCTCGGTGCTCGAGGGCGGCGTGCACAGTCCGCTCATCGTGTCCTGGCCGCGAGGGCTGCCCCGCGCCGACGCCGACGCCGGGGTGCGGGATCGGTTCGCCTTCGTCACCGACCTCGCCCCGACGCTGTTCGAGCTGGCCGGGATCACGCGCCCCGCTGCGCTGCACGGCCGGCCGACGGCATCCATCGACGGCTCGAGCTTCGCCGCGGCGCTGCGGGACCCGCGGATGGATGACGCGGGCATGGGCGACGCGGATGCGGCGGCAGCCGCGACGGAGCCGGCGGGGCAGTACGTCGCACTCCTCGGCCAGCGCGCGTTCTACCGCGGCCGCCACAAGGCCGTCGCCACCGGGCGTGGCCGCCCCGACGACCTGAGCCTCTGGTCGCTGTACGACATCGTGTCGGATCCGGCCGAGACCGAGGACCTCGCCACCGAGCACCCGGCGCTCGTGGCCGAGCTCGCCGAGGCGTGGCGGCAGGCGGCGTGGCACAACACCGTGTTCCCCGAACCGGACGAGCCGACCCTCCTGGCCACCCGCCCGTCGACCGACCTGGCGCTGGCGCAGCCGGTGACCCTGCGCCCCGGGATGCCGACGCTGGAGCGGTTCCGCTCGTCGCGGCTGATCGGCCTGCGCTCGTTCGCCATCGAGATCGAGGTCGGCGGTGCGCTCGGCGACGGCGTGCTGGTCGCGCACGGCGACCAGGGCGGCGGATATCTGCTCTGGGCCGAGGCGGGAGTGCTCCATCTCGGCTACAACGCCTACGGCGACCTGCGGCGCACCCAGACCGCCGTCCCCGCGTCGGTGGGCCGCATCATCGCGCGGTTCGAGGCCCTGCGCGAGCTCGCGTGGCGGGTGGAGATCGAGGTCGACGGCGCCCCGGCGATGGTGCTGGATCGGGTGGCCATGCTGGTCGGCATGGCGCCGTTCACCGGAATCAGCGTGGGGCGGGATGCCGGGGGGCCGGTCGACTGGGAGCTGCACGAGCGGCACGGCGCCTTCGAGTATCGCGGCGCACTGCAGCACGTGCGGTACGTCCCCGGCCCGAAGGCCGCCTACAACCGCGAGATCATCGTCGCGATCGACGAGCTCAGCGCGCAGCTGATGGACTGACCCCATGACGACGACGATCGAGCTGACGCTGCTGGGGACGGCCGGAGGACCCGGCGGTCATCTGCATCGAGCGGGGATCGCGAGCCTCGTGACGGTGGGCGGCCGCCGCATCCTGGTGGATGCCGGTGTGGCCGTCGTGCAGCAGCTGGCCCACGCCGGCTGCGCGGTCGGCGATGTCGACACCGTCCTGCTGACCCACCTCCACGACGACCACACCGCCGGGCTGCCGGCGCTGATGACGTTCCGGCACACCATGCGCGGCCGGCCTCTGACCGTGATCGGTCCGCCTGGCACTGCGGCCCTGCGCGACGGCATCCTCGCGTACCTGCGCACCAACACCGCGATCCGCGGCCGGGAGGGCAGCCTTCCCGACCCGGCGACGCTGCTCGCCGCCCGCGAGGTCGAACCGGGAGTCGTGATGGCGGATGCCGCGGTCACCGTGACCGCGGTGGAGAACACGCACTACGCCCTCACGTCGTTCGACGGCGCGCACCGCTCGTACGCGCTGCGCTTCGATTCCGGCGGGCGGTCGATCGTGTTCACCGGAGACACCGGCGAGAGCCCGGCCGTCACCCGGCTGGCGGCCGGGGCCGACATCCTGGTCTCCGAGATGGTGACGGAGGCGGATGCCGCCGCCGTCCCGGCGCCGGTGCGGGCGCACATGCGGGCCGAGCATCTGTCGCCGACCCAGGTCGGGCGGATGGCGGCTGCGGCGCGGGTGCGGACGGTCGTGCTCTCGCACTACACCGACGCCGGACCGGACGACCTCGCCGCGATCGCCCGGGAGTTCTCCGGCGAGATCATCGCAGGCGAGGACCTGATGCGTCTGTGAGCCGGCCGGTCGGTGCGGGTCAGAGCCGGTCGGAGCGGACCGGTGCCGGTCGGAGCGGGTCAGAGCCGGTCGGAGCGGGCCGGTGCCGGTCGGAGCGGGTCAGAGCAGCGCGAGGTCGGCGTCGATCGCGGCGGCGGTCTCCTGCAGCTGCGGCAGGTAGTCGTGGGTCACGACATCCGCCTCGACCCGGTGCGTGCTGGTCGAGACGTTGACGGCGGCAACGACCGATCCGTCGCGGGCGTGCAGGGGCACGGCGATCGAGCGCAGGCCCGGCTCGAGCTCGCCGTCGACGAGGGCCCACGCCTGGGCGCGCACCCGGGCGAGCTCCGCGGCCAGGTCGGCCGCATCGGTCACGGTCCGAGCGGTGAACGACTCGTGCGCGGATGCCGCGAGCGCGGCATCCCTCGCCTCCGGCGGCAGCGCGGCCAGCAGCACCCGACCCATGCTCGTGGCGTAGGCGGGGAAGCGCGTGCCGATCGTGATCCGCACGCTCATGATGCGGCGGGTGGGGACGCGGGCGATGTAGACGATGTCGCCGCCGTCGAGCACGGCCGCCGACACGCTCTCGTCCACGGTGCGGGAGAGCCGCTCGAGGTGCGGCTGTACCGTCTCGGGCAGCGACAGCGCCGAGAGGTAGCTGAAGCCGAGCTCGAGCACCCGCGGGGTGAGGGCGAAGGCGCGCCCGTCGCTGCGCACGTAGCCGAGGGTCTCGAGCGTTCGCAGGAACCGGCCGGCCGCCGCGCGGGGGATGTCGGCGCGCTTCGCGACCTCGCTCGGGTTGAGCCGGGCGTGGTCGCCGTCGAACGCGCGGATCACGGCCAGTCCGCGCGCGAGCGACTGCACGAAGTCGCCCGATCCGGTCGCCTCACTCACGCGCACCCTCCCCCGTCATCCGCCCGCTCTTCCGAGATTGTTCCCCGTCCCGCGAGGTTGTCCTCCGTTCGTCGAGATTGTCCCCGGTTCGTCGAGATTGTCCTCGGTTCGTCGAGGTTGTCCCCGGTCCCGCGAGATTGTCCCCGGTTCGTCGAGGTTGTCCCCGGTTCGTCGAGGTTGTCCCCGGCGTGGGGCACAATCTCGGCGAACGAACGACAATCTCGGCGAACGAACGACAACCTCGGCGAACGAACGACAATCTCGACGAACGAACGACAACCTCGGCAAACATATGACAACCTCGGCGGGAGGGCGCGGGGCGGGAGGGGGCGGGGTCAGCGCTCGAGGACGACGGCCAGGCCCTGGCCGACGCCGATGCAGATCGCCGCGACCGCCACGCCCGAGCCCCGTCGGCGCAGCTCGTGCGCGGCGTGGCCGATGATCCGGCCGCCCGACGCACCCAGCGGGTGGCCGATCGCAAGCGCGCCGCCGTGGATGTTCACCTTGTCCGGGTCCAGTTCGGGCCAGCCCTGGATGTCGGCGAGCGACTGTGACGCGAACGCCTCGTTCAGCTCGACGAAGTCCACGTCGGCCCAGGTGCGGCCCGCGCGGGCGAGCGCCTTGTTGGCCGCCTCGATCGGTGCGAGCGGGAACACATCCGGGTCGACCCCGTGCGCCCCGCGGCCGGCGATCCGCGCCAGGGGCTCGGCATCCACCGCCCCTTCCCGTCCGAGCAGCACGGCCGACGCGCCGTCGTTGATCGACGAGGAGTTGCCCGCGGTCACCGATCCCTTGCCGTCCGTCGCGAACAGGGCGCGCAGTCCCGCGAGCTTCTCCATCGACGTGTCCGGGCGGATGCCCTCGTCGCGGTCGAGCTCGGCGCCGGGCACCTGCACGATCTCGCCGGCGTAGACGCCCTGAGCCCAGGCCTCCGCCGCGAGCCGGTGCGAGCGCAGCGCGAACGCGTCCTGCTCCTCGCGCGAGATCCCGGCCGCCCGGGCGACCTTCTCGGCGGACTGACCGTTCGAGATCGTCCAGTCGGCGGGCAGCTTCGGGTTGGTCATGCGCCACCCGATCGACGTGTTCCACATCGTCTGGTTGCCGGTGGCCGGCCACGGCTTGGCCGACTTCTCGACGATGAACGGCGCCCGGCTCATCGACTCGACACCGCCGGCGAGGATGATGTCGGCATCTCCCGACTCGATCGCCCGCGAGCCCTGCACGACCGCCTCGACCGAGGAGGCGCACAGCCGGTTCACGGTCACGCCGGTGACGGATGTCGGGAACCCGGCCAGCAGCGCCGCCATGCGCGCGACGTTGCGGTTGTCCTCGCCGGCCTGGTTCGCGTCGCCGAAGATCACGTCGTCGATGCGCGCCGGGTCCAGCCCGGTCCGCTCGATCGTCGCCTTCATCACGAGGGCGGCCAGGTCGTCGGGGCGCACGCCGGCCAGGGCTCCGCCGGCGCGGCCGAACGGGGTGCGGACGGCGTCGTACACATAGGTGGCGGTCATGTCAGTCTTCCTTCCGGGATGCCGCGGCTGCGGCATCCGTCAGTTCCAGTCCGGTCAGCTCGGCCAGCGACGCGATCGTGTTGTCGCCGAAGACCTCGCGCACGGCGAAGCCGTCCGGGGTCACGTCGAACACGGCGTGATCGGTGTAGACGCGAGTGACGCACCCGACGCCGGTGAGCGGGTATGTGCAGGCCGCGACCAGCTTGGACTCGCCCTTCTTGGTGAGCAGATCGGTCATCACGAACACCTGCTTGGCGCCGATGGCCAGGTCCATCGCGCCGCCGACGGCCGGGATCGCTCCGGGCGCCCCGGTCGACCAGTTCGCCAGGTCGCCGGTCTGCGACACCTGGAACGCCCCGAGCACGCACACGTCCAGGTGGCCGCCCCGCATCATCCCGAACGAGTCGGCGTGGTGGAAGTACGCCGCGCCGGGCAGTGCGGTGACCGCCTGCTTGCCCGCGTTGATGAGATCCGGGTCGACCCGGCCGGCCTCGGGCGCCGGGCCCATGCCGAGCAGGCCGTTCTCGGTGTGCAGGATGATCTCCTGGTCGTCGGGCAGATAGTTGGCCACCAGCGTCGGCGCGCCGATGCCGAGGTTCACGTACGAGCCCTCGGCGATGTCGGCGGCGATCCGCGCCGCCAGGTCCTGTCGGCTGATCGTGGTCATCGGTGGGCCTCCTGCCCGGTCGCGGCATCCGATTCCAGCGGAGCACCCTCGAGGTCGACGCCGCCGATGAACGCGCCCTCGCGCAGCCATGGACGCGCGCCGAGGGCCACGACCCGGTCGACGAAGATGCCGGGCGTCACCACCGTCTCGGGGTCGATCGCCCCCAGCGGGACGACCTCGTCCACCTGCACGATGGTCGTGGTCGCCGCCGAGGCCATGATCGGCCCGAAGTTGCGGGCCGTCTCGCGATAGACGATGTTGCCCCAGCGGTCCGCCCGCAGCGCGCTCACCAGGGCGACGTCGGCCTTGATCGGATACTCGAGGGCGTACTCGCGGCCGTCGATCACCCGGTGCTCCTTGCCCTCGGCCAGCTGGGTGCCCACGCCGGTCGGCGTGAAGAACCCGCCGATCCCGGCGCCGGCGGCGCGGATCCGCTCGGCGAGGTTGCCCTGCGGGACCAGCTCGAGCTCGATCTGGCCCGCGCGGTACAGCCCGTCGAACACCCACGAGTCGTGCTGGCGGGGGAACGAGCAGATGATCCGACGCACCCGCTTCTCGGCCAGCAGGGCGGCCAGGCCCACATCGCCGTTGCCGGCGTTGTTGCTCACGATCGTGAGGTCGCCGGCGCCCTGGGCGATCAGGGCGTCGATCAGCTCGACCGGCTGGCCGGCCCGGCCGAATCCGCCGATCATGATGGTCGCGCCATCGGGGATGCCGGCCACGGCGGCCGCGACATCCGGCACGGTCTTGTCGATCACGAGCCCTCCTCGGTAGGAATGTTCGCTGTGCGAACCTGTGTCCGTCAGACGTACAGCCCAGCCTACTCCACCTGTGGCGGACGACGCGAGGCGTGAGCCGGTCGTCGGGGCGTCACGCCCGGCGCGGCGCGCTCTGCGCGCTGAGTCGTACCGGTGCATTCGCCGCGCCATAGCCGTCGTACCCCGCCCGACGCTCGACGAACTCCCAGAAGATCTGGCCGACGGTCCGCGTGTAGAACTGCAGGTACTCCGCGTCGCCGTCGCGGTCGTAGAGCAGTCCGAGTCCACGCAGCTCGTCGATGAATTCCGGTTCGAGGTCGAAGCGTGCAATGAGGTCGTCGTAGTAGTTCACGGGAATGCGCAGCACCTCGAGTCCGCGGTCGCGCACGGCGCGGGCGAGCGCGCGCGCGTCGGTGCACCGGAATGCGATGTGCTGTGCCAGGCCTCCCCCGGATCGCCGGTCGGCGAGCCCGGTCGGCGCGACGTTCAGGGGCAGCCGCACGCCGTCCGCGCGCAGCACGCGGCTCTGCATGAGGCCCTGCGGGCCGGCGACGTGGGTCGCACTCCCCGGATCCAGAGAGAACACCGACGTGTAGAACAGCACGGATTCGTCGATCACCTGCCACGGCTGCATGAGGCTCACGTGATCGATCGCGAAGACTCCCGCCGGGTCGGATGCCGCGGCCACGCCGTGCTCGAACTCCGCCGTCCACGCGGGCTCGGCACCGCCTACGGCATCCACCCAGTACAGCTCGGTGCCCTCGGGGGCCACCACCGCATCGAGTGCCTGTTCGGTGGCATAGGTGCGCCGGTAGGCGAACGCCGTGCCGAGCTCGCGGGCCCGCTGCGCCTGCAGCCCGGCGTCCGCGACTTCGAAACCCACTGCTGACAGGTGCGGGTCCTCCCCGTGCGCATGCTGCTCATTGAGCACGACGCGCGCCTGTCCGCTGCTCCACAGCGTCACGGGCTTGGACCGGTGACGCCCGCGCGAAGAGAAGCCGAGCTGGGCGAGCATCACCTCCAGCTGCGAGGTGTCCTCCGCCTTGATCTCGACGAAGTCGAAGCCGACCGGCGGCGCGGTCGCCGTCAGCGGCTGCAGCGGCGAGGCGACTGCCGCCCCGAGGTGCCGCGCTGCCGCATCCTCGAGCCACCGCAGCGACCGGCGCGCATGCACCGCCGTTTCGAACGGGTCCGTCTGCCGGAAGGTGTCGTTGAACACCTCGAGCGACAGCGGGCCCGTGTACCCGGCGCGTACGACATGCGTGAGGAATCCCTCGAGGTCGAAGTCGCCCTCCCCGGGGAACAGCCGGTGATGGCGGCTCCACGAAAGCACGTCCATGGACATCGCGGGCGCATCGGCCAGTTGCACGAAGAAGATCTTCTCGCCGGAGATCCGCTCGATGTCGTTCGGATCATGCCCGCGCGAAAGGATGTGGAACGAGTCGAGGCAGACACCCACCCGGGGATGATCGGCGAGCTCGACGATGCGCCAGGCCCGCCGGTAGTCGTCGATGTACCGCCCCCAGGCCAGTGCCTCATACGCGATCCGGACGTCGTACTCGTCGGCGAGGTCGCCGAGCTCGCGCAACTGCGCGGCGCTGACCTCGTCGTCGTCGATCGTGGCCGTGCCGACGTTGCTGCAGCACAGCACGAGGTCGATGCCCAAGCGCTGCATGAGCGTGAACTTCGCCCGCGCCCGATGACGCACATCAGCGAACGCCGCGGCATCCACCCCCTCGACGTCGCGCATCGGCTGATAGAGGTCGAGCGACAGACCGAGTCGGTCGGCGAGCGCTCGGATCTCCTCCGGACTCTCGGGCGCGGCGATCAGGTCGGGCTCGAATATCTCGACCCCGTCGAAGCCGGCATCGGCGCAGGCGCGCAGCTTCTCACCGAGCGTCCCGCTGATGCACACCGTGGCGATCGACGTCTTCATGAGCGCTAACGTACCATCCAGTACATAGACTGAGGATGCTGCGCCCGCCGGGCGCCCGCGCCCCTGAGATACTACGGTGAGTAGTGCCACCCAGAGGACTCGAGATGACGACCACGACCACCCACACCGCACCGGAGCGGCGCAGGGATCCGGAGCGCACCCGTCGGGACATCCTGCAGGTCGCCACGAGCGAGTTCGCGGCCCAGGGCTTGGCCGGAGGTCGGGTCGACGAGATCGCGCGCCGCACCCGCACGACCAAGCGGATGATCTACTACTACTTCGGCTCCAAGGAAGGTCTGTACCTGCGCGTCCTCGAGACCGCTTACGAGGTCATCCGCTCCCTCGAGCAGCACCTCGACGTCGACGACATCGATCCGGTAGCGGCATTGCGCACTCTCGCCGAGGCGACGTACGAGCACCATACGACCCATCGTGACTTCATCCGGCTGGTGGCGATCGAGAACATCCACCGCGGCGAGTTCATCGGCGAATCCGAGGTGATCCACGACCTCAACTCCACCGCCATCGACATGCTCACCCGCGTGCTCGAACGCGGCGTCTCCGCCGGCGTCATGCGCGACGACATCGATGCCCTCGACGTGCATATGATGATCAGCTCGTACGCGGTGTTCCACGTCGCGAACCAGTACACGTTCCGATCGCTGTTCGACCGCGACCTTCTCGACGACAAGCGGCATGACTACTACCGGCGCCTCGCCGGCGAGATGGTGGTGTCGACGATGACGTCGATGCCCGCCAGCCTCGAGCCGCCGCGCTGAGGCCTGCCGCAACCCGGCGCCGCGCCCCCGTGGAGACGCGACGCCGGGTGCGGCGCGGAGTGACTACTTCGAGACCCGCACCTGCACATCGGAGGCGATGTGGTGCAGCGTGCCGTGAACCTTCACATTCGCCTCCACCGTCAACGTGGTCGCGCCTTCCGGCACGTTGTTGTCGACGTCGGCCTTGTCGAAGGTGAGGATGATCCGGTTCTTGTTCGCGACGACCTTGGTCGGCTCGATCGGCTGCTGTCCGAGCGGTGTGACCAACTCGGCGCCACTGTCGTACCGGTATCCCTTCGGCAGCTCGAAGTGCGCCGTGATCTTGCCGTGGACGTCGTTGAACGTCCGGGCGTCGAACCTGAGCGTGCCGGGAGTGAACCGCAGCGCTCCGGCGATCTGCTCCGTCTCGTCGAACACGACCTCGATCTTGCCGGTCGGTCGCGGATCGGTGCAGTCGTTGAAGTAGTACTCCCCCGGCTGTGTGAAGGTGTGCGTGTAGCTCTCACCGGGTGCGAGCTTCGCGTTGAACTCCCCTTCGAAGAACTGCGTGGCGCAATGCTCCTTCAGGTTCGGGTGGTTCGGGAAGGTCTCGGCCCCCGGGTTGAGGAACGTCACGGTGTCGCCCACGTGCACGCGCAGGTCAGTGGGCTGCATGGCCGACTGACTCACGCTGTCCGCAGCGGCCGCAGTGTCTGCCGTACGCGAGGAGCGCGCCAGCAGAACGGTGTTGTCGACGGTGTCGCCGTCGACCGGACCGCCGCCCTGCACGGGCCGCCGCATCTGCAGCGGCTTCGTGAGCGGCCCCTCCTGGCTGCCCGACTCGGTGGTGTATCGGCCGTCGAGCTTGAAAGCCCACATCGAATCGCCCGCGGTGATCGATCCGCCGTACGGGTTCGTCGTTCCTGCGGCGAACACCGCGACGTACTGCTGGCCGTGCACGGTGTAGGTCACCGGCGGAGAGCCGATCGACGTTCCCGTCTGGAACTGCCACCTGACCTTGCCGGTGCTGTCATCGAGCGCCAGCAGGCGTCCGTCCGCTTGGCCCACGAAGACCAGGCCGCCGGCGGTCGTGAGCGGACCCTGGCCGTGCGACATGTCGGTGCCCAGGTGGTTGCGCCACTTCAGCTTGCCGGTCGTCGGGTCATAGGCCAGGATTCCCCCGGTCTGGTATTGGCCGATCGCGCGCTGGCCGTTCGAGGACGCGCCGAGCCAGTGCGCCACCGGGTTGGTGCCGTACGGCATATACACCAGGCCCGTCTTGTGGCTGAATGACTGCGCTGACCAGTCGGCGCCGCCGTTCGGGCTCGAGGTCGACAGGATCGGCAGCTCCCAGTGCGGGTCGTACAGGCAGCCCTCGCGGTGGTCGGCGCCCTCCGGGTACGTCAGGTGCGACTCGTCGGCGGCGACGTAGCTGTCGGGGTTGAACACGAGGTTGCCGTGCTCATCCGGCTGGTAGCCGTCGTAGTTCGGCACGCCACGGTAGGGGTCGCCGGGGATGTTCTTCGGATCGAGCTTCTGCCACACGATGCACTCGGGCAGCGGGTCCGCCTCCGGGAACGGCTCCGTGGCCGCATTCTGTTGACGGTCGTCGATGATCATCGGCTTCTCTACGACGGGGCGAACCGGCTTGCCGGTCGCGCGGTCGAGCACGAACTGGTGACCCGACTTCGTTCCGTAGAAGAGCACCTGGCGCTTCTTGCCATCGATCTTCAGATCGGCCAGAACCGGCGATTCCACGTTGTCCAGGTCCCAGATGCCGTGGCGGATCGACTGATAGTGCCAGCGGTGCTCGCCGGTCTTCGCGTCGATCGCGACGATGGTCGAGGCGAACACGTCGTCGCCGGGGCGACCCGAGCCGTCCTGCGACGAATTGCAGCTGCGAGGGTTGCCGAACGTGGCGTAGTACAGGCCGAGTTCGGGGTCGACCGAGCCGCTGATCCAGCTCGTGGCACCACCCGTCTCGGCGCAGTCTTCCCCACCGTCGGTGGGAGCCGGGCCCCACGTGGCCGAGGCGTCGAACGTCGTTCCGTCGGGATTCGTGAAGATCTCGCCGCGGGTGGGACTGCCGAAGAAGTGCCACAGATAGTGGCCATCGCTCGCGTCGAGGGCGACCACGGCGCCCCGGTCGCCGTCGGCCGCGTGCACGTAGACGACCCCGTCCGAGTACACGGTGGCGGCCTTTCCGACCCGGCCGATGTTCTCACCGTTCGGGCCTGTGGGCTGCACCGCCCACACCTGCTTTCCGGTCTTCTGGTCGAGCGCGACGACGTAGTTGTCACCGGCGAGAGTGTAGATGCGCCCCTCGCCTGCGGAGTCGCCACGGCGGGTCTTCGACATGCCGTGCTCGGTGTCTTCCCACTTCCACTTCGCCTGGCCGGTCGCGCCATCCAGAGCGATCACACCGCCTGACGGTGTGTCGAGATAGATCACACCGTCGATGACGATCGGCGCCGTCTGCTGACCTGTGGCGTCCGATGCCGGAGCGACCGCCGACACGTGCGTGCGCCACGTGGGTGCAAGCCGGTCAAGGGTGCGCTTGTTGACGTCGTCCAGCGATGAGTAGCGCTGACTGCCGAGGTTGCCGCCGATCGTCGGCATGTCGGCGCCGGTTGCTTCGACGGCGCTGTGCCCTGGATCGTCCTCATGGCCAGGCCCATGGCCATGGCTGCTGTCCGCATAGGACGGCGCGACCACCGCCGCCGAGAGCATGAGCGCCGCGCCGATCGCAATTGCGCAGCTACGAACCGGTAGACGTCTTGTCATCATTCAACTCCTTGATCGTCTTCGACCGACTACTGACGATTCGGAAGTTACGGCGTGATCAGGAGGCGGACAACACGCGGCCCAGCGAGTGAGACGGGACGGTCAGCTCGTCGCAGAGGATCGGGCGAGACTCGCCGAGAGCTCCTCGGCACCCGCGCGAAGCAGAGGCAGGTGACGCGCAGGGTCGAATGTTGCAGGATGCCCCGATACCGAGATCGCGGCAGCCATGCCGCCGCCGGACATGACGGCGAGTGCAAGACTCGCGTGGTCGGAAGCGAACTCGCCCGCCTCATATGCCGGTGCCCCGCGGCGGATCTCCTCCAGGCGAGAGCGCAGAACGACGGCATCCGTCACCGTCTGCGGCGTGAACGCGACGAGCGACTTCTCCAGCACGGCATCGACGACGGCACCCGAGGCGTGCGCGAGCGTTGCCAGCCCCAGGGCGGTAGCGTGCACCGGCAGGCGCATGCCGGTCCGGATCCGCACGGGGTCGGATGCCTGCCCTCGGACCGCGGCGACGCAGACCACCTCCTCACCGTCTCTGAACGCCACCTGTACAGCGTGGGCGGTCCCCTCGCGCAGCGCCATCATGACCGGCATCGCAATGCCGCGCAGGGCACTCGGCTGTCCGGCGAGCCAGCCGAGCTCGAAAAGCCGCACGCCCAGGTGGACCATGCGCCCGTCACGCTCGAGGTATCCCTGACCCACGAGCGCTGCGACCAGGCGCGAGACCGTCGACTTCGGCAGGGCCGACCGCGTCGCCAGCTGCGAGATCGTCGCCCCGCGGTCGTCCTGATCGAACGACTCGAGGATCAACGTCATGCGGTCGAGCACGCCGACCGCATCGTCGACCGAGCCTTCGGCGCTCATGCCACGCTCGCCGCCAGCCGCCGGGTGAGGACGTGGGCGGCGTGATGCACGAGGGGCGCCACGCGCTCCGGATCCATGTCAGCCGCGGGACCGGCCGCCGAGATCGCGGCGACGGGAAGCCGCTCGGGCGAGAGCACGGGACTGGCCACCGCGACCACTCCTGGGAACGTTTCGCAGACGTCGACGGCGAACTCATGCGTGCGTACGGCGTCCAGCTCCTTCTCGATGCGATGTCGCAGCCGCACATCGAGACCGATGAACACGCGCGTCAGCGCGACGTCGTCCTCGGCGAAGGCGAGCACCGCCTTGCCCAGCGCGGTCGTGACGACGGGCACGCGCACGCCCGCGTGCGAGGGCGCCGGGCGCAGCCGCCCGCGCACCGATACGACCGTGAGCATGTCGTCGCCCTCCTGCACGGCGACGTTGAGATGCTCCCCCGTCGCCTGGAACAGCTCTGCGAGCACCGGCAGCGCAGCCGCGCCCAGTCGTCGCGGTGTTCTGGCGCGTGCGCCGAGTTCGAACAGGCGCAGCCCGATCATGATGCCCCGGTCGGTACGCGCGAGATAACGCTGCCGCACGAGTTCGACGACAAGTCGCGCCACCGTCGACTTGGGGATGCCGGTCGCCGAGGCGAGCTGCGCGACCGTCGCCGCCTCCTCGGCCTCACGCACCGCATCAAGGATGGCGAAGATGCGGTCAAGCACCGAGACAGGACTGCCATGCTGGGCCGAGCGCATATGGGCAGTCTCTACCCGCCCAGACACATAGGCAAGTGAAAGCGTTCTCATTGAACAATGACAACTCACTGGATGGAACGCAAAGGGGTCCGGATCGGCGGGACAGCCGATCCGGACCCCTTCAGATCATCGATCAGAGGTCACGACTTGCAGAAGGGCTCGACGCCCATCACGCTCTCGATTCCCTCCATGACATGGTTCTCGAAGAAGCTGTCGGCGCCGGAGATCGTCTGGCCCGCGTCGTTGGTCATCGGCTCGTCGGTCCAGTCGGCGACGTCGTGGCCCAGGGTCGTCAGCCATGCGCGACCGCCGTCGTAGTACTGGCACCAGCTCACGGGGTGATGCTCGCCATGGCCCTGCACGGTCTGCTCGCTCGTGGCCTTGTCGACCTCGAGCAGCACGTTGACGAAGCTCGGGAACGGATCCAGGTTGTACCACTCGTCGTGGAAGGACTGCGTCGAGTGACGCAGGAACTTCGTCGAGACATCCTTCTTGTTCATGACCTCGAGCGTGCCGTCGCGGTCGCGTCCGTGGTTGTAGTAGTTCGCACCACCCAGCAGGCCCTCGTAGTACGGCCAGTCGTACTCGGTGCCGAACGCGTTGTGGATGCCGACGAAGCCGCCACCTCCGCGGATGTACTGCATCAGGGCGGTCTCGCCCGCGAGATCGAGCGTGTCGCGGTTCGAGCTGAGGAAGACCACCGCCTGATAGTTGCTCAGGTGAGTGAAGGCCTTGAGGTCCTCGGTGTAATCCACCGCGATGCCGCGCTCTTCGGCCCACTTCTTGAGGTTGGCCTGCGCGACGTTGTCGTCGTTCAGCGGCGGGTTCAGACCGGGGCCGAGCGGGCTGCCCAGGTGGGCGTGACGCGGCCCGGCCGTGCGGCTCCAGATGAGGATGCGCTTCTGTTCGCCCTGCTCCCACCCGTTGCCCCAGTCGTTGTAGCACGACTGGTCGACGCCGCGGCACACGCCGTAGTCGGCGATCTTGTCGGTGTAGATCGACTGGGCCGTGGTGGGTTGTCCGCCCACGCCGTTTCCGTGGCCGTTGCCGTGCCCGTTGCCCGTCACCGCCACTCCACCGAGCGCCATCCCGGCGCCCAGGGCTGCCGCCGCGACGAGAACGCCCGCGGATCTTATGAGGGATTTCATGAGATCTCCTTTGATCGATCGTCAGAATCCCGGACCTGCGCGCGCCGCGCTCCGGCGCACCGGGAGCCTGGGATGCGGCTGAATCTACTGAGCGGCATCGACGCCTCTCAACGTCTGTTCCACCCAGTAAGCCGACGCCTGCCGAGTACGCGCGGCCGCGCGACTCAGACCGACGCGGGGGCGGATGCCGCAGCATGACGTGCGGCGGCGTAGCCGAACGTCAGCGCGGCACCGACCTGGCACCCGGCGCCGGGGTACTCGGCCGCCATGACCGAGTCGGCGTCGTTGCCGCACGCATAGAGCCCGTCGATCGCCACACCGCGGTCGTCGAGCACTCGGGCCTCGGCATCGGTGCGCAGCCCACGGGCGGTGCCCAGCGGTGTCGGCACCACGGGCAGTGCGTAGAACGGCGCCGTCGCGATCGGGCCGAGATTCACATTCGGAGTGTGACGCGGGTCGCCGTACTGGTGCCCGAACGTGCTCGCTCCCTTGCCGAACTCCTCGTCGACGCCGACCCGCGCGCTCCGGTTGGCGTCACGCACGGTCTGCTCCAGACGGTCCGCATCGACGCCGATGCTGACGGCGAGGTCGCGCACGGATGGGGCAGAGCGCAGGTATCCCGTACGCACGTAGCGGCGCACGACCCGCCGCGGGGTGTGCGGACGGATCATTCCGAGGCCGTAGGCGCGCAGGGCCACGGCATCGATGATGAGCCACGCCGGGATGGCGCTGTTATCCGATGCCGGAGCGTCAGGGCCGGCATCCGCTGTCGCGTACATCGCCCGCACGAATCGGTGATACGACACCGACTCGTCGACGAAGCGGCGCCCTCCGGCACCCACAGCCACGATGCCCGGCTTGGCGCGGTCCCAGATGTGCGGGACCACCACGAGCGAGCCGTCGCGGCGGTGACCGATCGAGCTCGGGAACCAGAACGCATTGTCGCCGTGGTCCGGGCCGAGCGCGGCTCCCACCTCGAGCGCGAGCTCGAGCGTGTCGGCGGATGCTCCCTCGGAGGCGCGGGTGAACTGAGGCGTCGGCTCCGGCAGGTGCTGCTCGCGCCACGGCCTGCTCGCGGCGAATCCGCCGCCGGCCAGCACGACGCCGTGGCGCGCACGCACGCGCAGCTCGCGACCCCCGCGCTGCAGGATGGCACCGACGACCACGTCGCCCTCGCGCAGCAGGCTCTTCGGAGTGGAGTCGAACCACACCCCTCCGCCGTGGGCGCCGAGCGTGTGGAAGAGCGTCGCGACCAGCGCGTTGCCCATCGCGAGCCGGGTGCCGCGGGGAAAGCGGAGCAGGTCGAACGCCCACCGCACGCCGAGGCGCAACGCGAGCACGGCGGCGGCCGGCGAGAGGCGGAACAGCCCGAGCAGCTGGTCCACCTCGGCGCGGCGCAGCATCATCGTGCCGCCGAACAGCGCGAACTCGGGGACGGGCCAGCGCACCCGGCGGAAGCGCTTCGGGCCGAGGCGACGCCCGTCGAACGGCTCGGGCTCGAGGGCGCGGCCGACGCCGGCGCCCTCGATCTCGGGGTGATAGTCGACGACCGTGCTCGAGTGACGGAAGCGCACGCCCATCCGCTCGAAGTGGTCGAGCATCTCCAGACCGCGCACCAGATACGCCTCGCGCAGATCCCGCGGCGCCCGGTCGCCGACGAGCGCATCGAGATACCGGCGCGCGGCCTCGCCGTCGCCGGCGACGCCCGCTGCCCGCAGGAACGGGTTGTCGGGCATCCAGCACGTGCCCGCCGAATACGCCGTGGTGCCGCCCAGGTATGCGGTCTTCTCGACCACCAGCGTGCGCAGTCCGGCCTCGGCCGCGGTGACCGCGGCGGCCAGTCCCCCGGCACCGCTGCCGATCACCAGGAGGTCGACGGTCTCGTCCCACTCCGTCATCGGTGCGCCTCCTGCGCGTCGAGCCACGCGCGCGTCGCAGCGAGCAGCTCCGCAAGATAGGCCGCGGGAGTCGTTCGGGCGAGCGCCTCGGTGTCCGGCACCTCGACGCTGAGCGGCAGGTCGCCGGCGAACGCGTCGACGAAGTCGACCAACGGCAGACCCCCCACCCCGGGAGCGAGGCGATGGCCGCGGGCCTCGGCCTGCAGCCCGAGGCGCCGGGCTGCGGCATCCACACCCGCCGGCGCCTCCAGCGGGGCGTCGCACAGCTGCAGACACGGCACGAGTTCGGGCGCCACGGCACGCAGGTCGGCCGCCGTGTTGCCACCGCGTGCCCAGTGCAGCGGGTCGAGCATGAGGGCCGCACCCGCGGCGCCGGCGATCTGGGCCGCCTCCACCACGCGAGAGATCGCCTGGTAGCTGATCGGCTCGAGTGCCGGGCGGATGCCGAAGGCCTCGGCATCCTCGCTGAGAGCCGCGAGATGATCCACAAGACGTGCGCGGTCGTCGTCGGCTGCCGTCACAGTGAAAAGAGATGCTCCGAGTGCCGCGCCCGATTCGAGCGCAGGCAGCCAGTCCTCCCGGCCGACATCGGGTGTGAGCGCGAGGAACTCGATGTCCTCGACCGTCATCCCGCCGTCGTGCACGCGCCGGGTCACCTCATCGAGCATCGGCGAGCCGGCGCGCAGGTCGAAGTGCGGCTCGGCCTCCGTCACGGCGTGGACGCGCAGCCCGACGAAGTCGAACCCCGCCGAGGCCGCGGCGGCCACGAGAGTGAGCGGGTCGTGCGGCATGAGTGTGAGGTGCGCGACCCCGATGCGTCGGTCGGTCATCGGCTGCTCTCCTTCTGTGCTGCGGGGGCGGATGCCTCGGCCAGATCATTGCCGGCGATGAAGCCGAAGGTGAGCGCGGGACCGATGTTCACGCCGCCGGCCGGGTAATGCCCGCCCATGACGTTGGCCTGATCGGCGCCGACCGCGTACAGGCCGGGGATCGGCTCGTCGTGCTCGTCCAGGACGCGGGCGCGAGTATCGGCCGCGAGACCGGCGAACGTGCCGAACGAGCCCGGCACGATGCGCACGGCGTAGAACGGCCCCTTCTCGATCGGGGCGAGCGAGGGGTTCGGTTCGACGAGCGCATCGCCGCCGTACCGATTGAACGGCGTACTGCCGCGGCCGAACTCGCTGTCGAGACCACGACGCGCGTCGACGTTGAAGCGCTCGACGCTCGCCACGAGGCCGTCGGGGTCGACGCCGCATTTCCGGGCGAGCGTGGCCAGCGAATGCGCCTTGACGAGGTAGCCGCTGCGCACGTACGGGAACAGCGGCACCGGCCGCGGCTTGGCCATGCCGAGCGGGTAGCGGCGCACGAACCGCGTGTCGCCGATCTGCCACGCCTGCACCGGTTCGCCCTCTGGTGCCGCCGCGAACATCGCCGTCACATAGTCGTAGTACCCGTTCGCCTCGTTGACGAACCGGCGCCCCGTCGAGACCACGCCCATCGATCCGGGCTTGGCGCGATCCATGATGTGCGGGAACGTGCCGACCCGACCCGATCGGTACGGCACGAGCGACACCGGGCACCACGCGCCCGCCGACGCCCCATCGGTGCGCAGCCTCCCGCCGACGCTCTCGCCGAGTGTGATGCCGGCGCCGTCCGCAGTCGCCGGGGCCAGTGGCCAGTGCTCCTGGCCGGTCGGCGTGCGGGGGAAGGTCTCGCGACGCCGCTTCACATCATGCGGGTAGCCGCCGGCGGCGAGCACCACGCCGCGCCGGGCGGCGAAGGTCTGGACGCCGTGCGGCGTCTTGGCCGTGACCTCGTTCACGCGCCCCGCCTCATCGCGGCCCAGCGCGATCGCCGGTGAGGACACACGGATCTCCACCCCCGCATCTTCGGCCGACTGCAGCAGGCGCCCGACCAGTGCGGTGCCGTTGACCAGAGCCATGCCGCGCCGGTGCAGCACGAGGTCGAGCAGATGGAACCCGACGCGCCACGTCGCGTGCCACAGCCCTGCGATGCTGCCACGGGCGGCAGCGAGGAAACCCCCCAGATCGGTGCCGGCCATGATGCCCATGCCGAGGAAGGAGGTCTCGTAGAGCTGCCCCCGCAGCTGCCGGCGCACCCGGCGGCTCAGCCGGCGGGCATTGATGGGTTTGGCACCCGCAGAACGATTGCCGGTGCCGGCGTGGGGCAGGTCACCATAGACGTCGTTGATCTTCGAGCCGGGCACGAATCGGGTCGCAGTCTTGGTGTGGAAGAACTCGATCATGGCGGGGGCCGCCTCGAGGAACGCCGTGACCCGTGCGTCGTCGTAGTCGTCTCCGAGAGCAGCGTGGAGGTATCCCTTCACATCGTCGATCGACTCGTCGACCCCCTCCGCGTGCGCGAGCATCGAGCGGGGCGCCCACAGCCAACCGCCCGACCACGCCGTCGCACCGCCGCACACCTCGGCGGCCTCGAGCACGAGCACCGTCAGCCCGTGGTGCGCCGCGGTCACCGCGGCCGAGAGCCCGCCGGCTCCCGCACCGACCACGATCACGTCATACCGACGCGAGAGAGCGCTCGCTGCAGCATCCTTCCGCTCAGGCACCCTGGGCCACCAGATCGAGGAAGTGCCCGCGCATCCGCGAACGATCAGGGTGCAGACCGGTGATCAGCCGCAGACTCGCCGCCGCCTGACCGACCGCCATGCGCCCGCCGTCGAGCGTGGGCAGGCCGCGCTCGCGCGCGGCGATGATCAGCTCGGTCTCGACGGGACGGTAGATGACGTCGGCGACCCATGCATCGGGGGCCACGACGGTGGCATCCAGCGGCGCACCCGGGATCATGTGCATGCCCACCGGTGTCGCATTCACGACGCCCGTCGCCGTGCGCAGCGGGCTGTCGTCCACCGGGTCGAAGATACTGATCTCGCTGGCCGGGAAGACCGGGCGGTAGTGCTCAGCGAGCCGTTCGGCGCGTTCAATGAGCTGATCGGTCAACGCAAGGTGCGCGGCTCCTGCCGAAAGCAGGGCGTACGCGGTCGCCGACCCCGCGCCGCCCGTGCCCATCTGCACGACACGGTCGAGGGATGCCGCGGGCAGGCCGTCCGCGAGAGCCTCGCCGAAACCCACCGCGTCGGTGTTGTGCCCGTGGCGGCGTCCGTCACGGAAGATCACGAGGTTCACCGCCCCGATGAGTTCCGCCTCCTCACTCAGGTCGTCGATGAATGGCAGCGAAACCTGCTTGAGCGGATGCGTGATGTTGATGGCGTCATAGCCGGAACTCTCGGCCTGTGCGATGAGCGCTCCGATGTCGGTGGCCGTGCGGTCCATCTCCGACAGGTCCCATACGTCATAGTCGTAATCGATGCCGAGGTGCTGCGCCTCCGTCATGTGCATCGACGGCGTCAACGACGGGCGGACTCCTTCGCCCAAGAGCGCGACTCGAAAGCGATCGACGGGCATGCGCCACCTCCATGTGAACTAACCAGTACAAACAACGATAATAGACATGTACGGTCGATTTGGATCGCAAAGCGGCGTCTCGTTCGCTGAGCGTACATACCAGCCCTCGATGGAGATGGAGCAACAATGGAGTCACAGCCGGCCCGTCCACGGATCCTCGTGCTGAGCGGCCCGAACCTCAACTACCTGGGTCGTCGGGAGTCGATCTACGGCACCACGACCCTGCCGGAGGTCGAGGAGCAGATGCACGAACTCGCCGCCGAGCTGGGTGTCGTGGTGGACTTCCGCCAGTCCAACCATGAGGGCGTCCTCATCGACTGGGCACAGGAGGCGATGGACGGCTTCGACGCGGTCATCCTCAATCCTGCCGGGCTCACTTCGACCTCCATCGCGCTGCGTGATGCGATGTCGATGCTCCCGGTCCCGGTCATCGAATGCCATCTGACCAACATCCACGCGCGCGAGCAGTGGCGGCACTACTCGTACTTCTCGACCATGGCGCGCACGATCATCATGGGCGCCGGCGTCAACTCGTATCTGCTCTCATTGCGGCAGGCCGCCGCGCTCGCGGTCGTGACAGGATCGTGACCTTCTCGCGGCGGCAATGCGTTGACGGCGCGGTTTGTACTACCTAGTTTGTTATCGGACGTTGTTCGCCTTGCGCTCGCGGAGTTCGCTCAGCGTCCACACCCGAAATATCCTTCCATCGGATACAACACAGTGAGGTGAATATGTCCCACCGGAACATGGGCCGTCTTGCGACGGTCGCCGCCGTCGTCACAGCCGCGGGTCTTGCACTCGTCGGCTGCGCCGCCCCCGGCAGCAGCAGCAGCAACAACAACAACAACGGCGACACGTCGGGCAACGACACGTCGCCGATCAAGATGGCCGTCGTCGACGCCCAGAGCGGGCAATCGAGTTCGCTCGGCGCCTGGGAATACAAGGGCGTCAAACTCGCGATCGACGAGGCCAACGCCGCAGGTGGCATCGACGGCCGCAAGATCGACCTGAAGGTCTATGACGACCAGGGCGACCCGACCACGGGCACCAACCTCGCCCGCAAGATCAGCTCCGACGGCAACATCTTCATGTTCGGCACCGCCGAGAGCGCCGTGACCCTCGCGATGTCTCCGATCCTCTCCTCCGAGGGAATCCCGAACATCACCTCGGGGACTTCGCCCGCCCTCCCCAAGCTGCACTCGACCATGCTGTTCCTGAACAGCCCGTCCAGCGCGGTGTTCGACAAGACGCTGGCCGACTACCTCAAGGGCGACAAGGGCTACACGAAGTTCGCGCTCATCTCGAACAACGGCGCATACGGTGCCGGCGAGCACGACGCGTTCCTCGAGGCGCTGGGCGACGTCAAGCCGGTCGCCGACCAGGTGGTCACCCCGACGCAGACCGACTTCAGCTCCGCGCTGACGAAGATCCGCGGCGCCAAGCCCGAGGTTCTGTTCATCGGCGCCGAAGAGGTCGAATCGGGCCTCATCGCGAAGCAGGCTCGTCAGCTCGGCATCGACGCGGTGTTCGCCGGCAGCTCCCCGATGAGCACGCCGCTGTACGTCGAGACGGCCGGCAAGGCCGCCGCGAAGGACTCGGTCGTGGCGACGCCCTACTTCGGCAATGACTACAACGACCAGACGAAGGCGTTCGCCGCGGCGTACAAGAAGGCCTACGGCGAGGATGCTGAACTGCACGGCGCCAAGGCCTACGACGGCGCCAACATCGTCATCCAGGCGCTGAAGGACTCCAAGGTCGCCACCGGCCAGAAGCTCGCCGACGCGATCCGCGCCGTCAAGTACACCGGCCTCGTGGGCGACTTCGAGTTCGACGCCGACGGCCTCGGTGTGCACGTGACCCACATCGGCCTCGTCGACGCCGATGGCAACCTCGTGCCCCAAGAAGGCAAGTGATCCGCATTCCGTGACGCGGTGCCGGCCCGGGCAGCCCCGGGCCGGCACCGCACACCCCCGAAAGGGCTTCCTCCATGCAAATCGTCGTGCAGACGCTCGTCGGCGGGCTCGGGATCGGTGCGATCTACGTGCTCGTCGCCCTGGGCTTCTCCCTCGTCTACCGCACCATGGGCCTGGTCAACTTCGCCCACGGTGACATCCTCATGATCGGCGCCTACATCTGCGCCACCCTGTTCATCTACTCGCACATGCCGTTCTGGCTCGCGATGATCACGGCGATCATCATCAACGCCGCGATGGGCATCGTGATCGAGCGCATCCTCCGACCGCTCGAGAACAAGGACTTCGACCTCATGCTGATCGGCACCATCGGCTTCGGCACGATGCTGCAGGCGGTCGCCATGATCATCTGGGGCACCGCCGGTCAGGCCGTGCCCAGCCCCGTCGGGGACGCACCGCTGAACTTCGGCGGCATCCTCGTCGACAAGTGGCGCGCCATCATCATCATCGTGGCCGGTATCGCAGCAGTGCTGCTGTGGCTGTTCCTCGAGAAGACGAAGACCGGCTCGGCCATGCAGGCCTCCGCGATGAACCACGAAGAGGCCACGGCCCTCGGCGTGAACGTCGGCCGCAGCAACGCGTTCGCGTTCGCGATCGGCTCGGCCCTGGCCGCCCTCGCCGGCGGACTCGCGGGTCCCGTGCTCTACATCGCGCCGACCTTCGGCTCGCAGCTGGGCATCATGGGCTTCGCCGGCGCCGTGCTCGGCGGCCTCGGCAGCATCAAGGGCGCCATCGTCGGCGGCCTGGCATTCGGCGTCATCTACTCGATCGCCAGCGGGCTGTTCCAGGGCTACGCCGACGTGGCTGCGTTCGTGGTCTTCACGATCATCGTCACGGTGCGGCCGACCGGTATCTTCGGAGAGAGGACGGTGAACCGCGCATGAACCGCTCCAGCGTCATCCGCTTCATCGGCGTCCCCGTCGCCGCCATCGTCGTCGCGATCATCCTGCCGTACCTGCTCACCAGCTACACGGTCCACGTCGCGAATGTGGCGATGATCTTCTGCCTGCTCGCGATCGGGCTGTTCCTCAGCATGGGCATCTCGGGACAGTTCGACCTGGCGCAGATCGCGTTCTTCGGCATGGGCGCCTATACCTCGGCGATCTGCACGACCCATTTCGGCTTCAACTTCTGGACCGGGGGCCTCGCGGGCATCATCGTATCGATCATCATGTCGCTGATCTTCGGCATCCCGGCGCTGCGCGTGCAATCGCACTATCTGGCGCTCGTGATGCTGGGACTGGCGATCGCCTTCACCTCGGCGATCATGAACTGGCCGCTCGCCGGATCGGCCTCGGGCCTCGGCGGGCTGCCGGCGGCATCATTCTTCGGCATCGACCTGAGCAGCGACTTCCTGTACTTCTACCTCGAAGCCGCGGTGCTGATCATCGCCACCGCCACCGGCGCATTCATCGTGCGCACCCAGCTCGGCCGCCGCCTGCGCGCCATGCGCGATGACCCCCTCGCGGCCGCGGCGATGGGCGTGAACGTGCCGGTTCTGCGCTTGGTCGCCTTCTCGTTCGGTGGCATCTTCGGAGGCGTCGCCGGCGCTCTGTACGCGGGGCTCATCCGATTCGTCTCCCCCGAGTCCTTCTCGCTGAGCCAGATGTTCCTCCTGCTCGCCATGGTGATCATCGGCGGTCGTTACTCGATCGGCGGCGTGATCGTGGGTGCGGTGGTCCTCGAAGTCGCCCGGGAGGCGTTCGCGAACTTCGCCACCTTCGCACAGCTGGGCTACGGCGCGCTGGTCGTGCTGGTCGTCGTGTTCGCCCCGACGGGTCTGGCCGGCCTGCCCAAGCGCATCTGGTCGCTGTTCCGCAAGAAGGGCGCTGGCGTCGCGTCGATCGGGGTCGGGGCCTACGTCGCCCGACACGATCAAGGCGCCGTACCCGACTTCGAGAAGGCTCCCGTCATGCTTCAGGCCCACGGGATCGTGAAGGATTTCAAGGGTCTGCGCGCACTCAACGGGGTCGACCTCACGGTGCACGAGGGCGAGATCCGCGGCATCGTCGGGCCGAACGGCTCGGGCAAGACGACGTTCTTCAACGTTCTCAGCGGCATCAATCAGCCGACTTCGGGCGCCATCACCCTGTTCGGCAAGCCGACCAAGGGACGCGGGGCATACGCGCTGTCCATGTCGGGACTCGCCCGCACGTTCCAGAACCTGCGACTGTTCAAGCTGCAGACCGTGCGCGAGAACGTGCTCGTGGGCCTTGACCGCACGAGAGTCGGCTGGAACTGGAATTACCTGCTCGGCCCGTTCCGCGTGTCGGGAGTGAACAGGCAGATGGTCCGTCAGGCCGATGAGATCCTCGAGCGGTACGGCCTGACCCCGTTCGCCGACGCACTGCCGGCCGAGCTCTCGTACGGCGCCCAGCGCCGCGTCGAGATCGCCCGGGCCATGGCCAGCAAGCCGAAGATGCTGCTGCTGGACGAGCCCGCCGCCGGCCTGAACGGCGATGAGACGAATCAGCTCAGCGCGATCGTGCGCGACGTGCGCGCCGACGGCGTGACGGTGCTCATCATCGAGCACAACATGGGTCTGATGATGTCGCTGTGCGACCGGGTCACGGTGCTCGCCTCGGGTGCGGTGATCGCCGACGGTCTGCCGGCCGATGTCGTGAAGGTGCCCGCCGTCATCGAGGCCTACCTCGGTGACGACGCGACGATAGACGAAGAGCTCGAAGAGGCGATCGAGGAAGCCGCCGCCGAGACCGAGGAGACGCGCCCATGACCACGCCCGATACCGAGCGCGAGACGTCGAAGCCCGTCACCGGCGCGACGCTCGACGTGCAAGACCTCTCCGTGCACTATGGCGGCGTCACGGCCGTGCGCGGCATCAGCTTCAGCGTGAAGCCGGGCCAGTCCGTCGGGATCATCGGCGCCAACGGCGCCGGCAAGACCTCGACGCTGAAGGCGGTGCTGGGCCTGGTCAAGCGCCGGGCGACGAGCCTCACCTTCGGTGACGTCGACCTCATGTCGGTGCCGGCACGCACCGTGATCCGCCACGGCATCGGGTACGTGCCCGAGGGGCGCCAGGTGTTCCCGGGGCTCACAGTCGAGAAGAACCTCATGATGGGCGGCTACATCCGGCGGTGGAATGCGTCGCTGAAGCCGCGCCTCGCCGAGGTCTACGAGATCTTCCCGGTGCTCGGTGAGATGAAGGGGCGCTTGGCGGGCGCTCTCTCGGGCGGCCAGCAGCAGATGCTCGCGATCGGGCGCGCCCTGATCCTGCAACCGCAGCTGCTCGTGCTCGACGAGCCATCGATGGGGCTTTCGCCGAGGCTTGTCGACGATGTCCTCAGCGTCGTGCGCCGACTCAACGACCAGGGCCTGGGCATTCTGCTCGTCGAGCAGAATGCGAAGCTCACGTTCGAGGCGACCCGGCACTGCTTCGTGATGGAGAACGGCGAGATCGTGATGGAGGGCGACTCCGACGATCTGCGCGACGATCCCCAGGTCCGCCGCATCTATCTGGGGATCTGATGGCGAGGATGCCACGGACGGGCCGAGGACCGCTCGAGCGAGGAGTGCGCACGTGACCACGATCGCTCATCCGTCGCCGGGGATGGCAGACGAGCGCGCGACCACGGTGCAGTCCTTCGTGCGGGGGTTGAGCGTGATCACGGCGTTCGATGCGATGCATTCCACGATGAGCATCGGCGAGATCGCCCGCCGCACGGGGCTCAACCGTGCGGCGACGGCAAGGTTCGTGCGCACGCTCGAGAGCCTCGGCTACGTGCGAGTGCGCGGACGCACGTATGAACTCACCGCGAAGGTGCTCGAACTCGGGTTCAGCTATCTGTCGGCGCTCTCCCTGCCCGAGATCGCCCAGCCGCACCTGGAAGCGCTCGGACGGGCCGTCAACGAATCCACATCGGCATCGGTCCTGGACGGCGCCGACGTCGTCTATGTCGCGCGCGTGCCCACCCAGCGGATCATGTCGCTGCACATCAGCATCGGCACGCGCTTCCCCGCGGCCATCACCGCGATGGGGCGCGTGCTGCTGGCGGCCCTGCCCGACGACGACGTCGACCTGATCATCGGCGACGGGCAACCCGCACCCCGCACGCCGTTCACGCTCGTCGGAGGCGCCCGCATCCGGGACGAGCTCGCGCTCGTGCGACGACAGGGTTACGCTCTCGCCGACCAGGAGCTCGAGCCCGGGCTCCGATCGGTGGCAGTGCCCATCACGCAGGGTGCCGAGGGGCCGACGGTGGCCGCGGTGAACGTGTCGACGACGAATTCGCGCCACTCCGTGGCATCCATCGTCTCAGAGCTGCTGCCGCCGCTGCGCGATACCGCCGCATCGATCAGCGCAGATCTGGGGGCCATGCGGCCGTTCGCGGCTCCTTCGCGGAACGCCGCACCCTGAGGGTCAGGCCCAGAAGGGCGCTCGATCGGCGAACCCTGTGCGAGCGATCGAGGCGATCATCCGCGCGTGCTCGGTGAGCAGGGGGACGATCGACGTGGCTCTGTCGAAGGTCCACCGCACGGCTGGTCCGGCGACGCTGAGCACTCCGATCGCCTCGGCTCCGGCCGTCGTGATGGGCACGGCGATGCCCGCGAGTCCGATCTCGAAGGTGCTGTCGGCCCACGCGTAGCCCGTCTCACGCACCCTGCGCAGTTCGGCACGCACACTCGCCTTCTCGGGGTGGACGAGGCCGAGGCGATCGCACTGCGCATCGATCTTCACCAGCGCAGCGTCGTCGTCGAGCGTCGAGAGCCAGGCCATCCCGCTCGCTGTGGTGGCCAGCACCGCCTCGCGCCCGGAGTCCGGGTCGTAGCGCAACCCGGCCTGCGCACCCTGGCGCTTGGCCACCCACACCAGCGTGTCGTCTTCGATGATGCTCAGGCGGGCCAGTTCGCTCGATTCTTCGGCGAGTCGTTGCAGCGTCGGGACGGCGAGTTCGACGAGCGGGATGTCGCGGAGATGCTGCAGGCCCATCGACACCATCTTCAGCGTCAGGGCATACGGATCGCCCGAATGCCGCTGGCTCACCCATCCGGCCTCACACAGATCCGTCAGCAGTCGATGCGCAGCACTCTTGGGCAGATCCAACCGGGCGGCGACCTCGCCGAGGCTCAAGCCGTCGGACCGGCCGACGAGCTCCTCGAGGATCGCAAGACCGCGGGAGAGATTCGCCGTGGCCATCAGGCCAGCTCGGCGAAGCTGGCGGCGCGGAACTTCGCGAGGTCGACGGCTTCACCGCTGTCGGCGGCGAAGCGCGCAGCCTCTACGACGGCAAGACTGAGCGATGCGTCCTCCGCCGTCACCAGAGGCACAGCGTCCCCCCGCACGACGTCGACGAAGTGCGCAAGCTGGTTCGTGTACGAGTCAGGCCCGGATGCCGGCAGGTACTGGCGGCTCATCGGCCGGTGCCAATCCGGTTCCGTCTCGGACGGGCTGTCGAACAGCGCGAGGTTCGGAAGCGAGAGCGCCCCGCGCTCACCCATGAGCTGAAAGGCAACGCCATCGGGATAGAACGGGAACTCGTCGGAGTCGCGCGTCGACTGATCCCAGCCCCACGGCGACGGTGCGGCGTCGGAGGCGAGGAAGCTGCCCACGGCACCGCTGGCGAACTCGATGTTGACGGCCACGGTGTCTTCGACGGCGAGACCCCGCGCGTGATTGCTCACGATGGCCTGGATCGCGCGCACCTCGCCGCACAGATGGCGCAGCAGGTCGAGATCGTGCACGAGGTTGATGAGCATCACCCCGGCGCCCTCCTCGCGGTGCCAGGGGTCGTCGAAGTATCCGTTGTGCTTGCGCGCCGCCCAGATGCCGTTCGCCGCCACGATGCGCCCGACCCGGCCCGCCTCGATGGCGGTTTTGGCCGCCACGACCGAGGGATGGTGCCGGCGATGGTGGCCGATCAGCAGTCGCGGATTGCTGCGGTTCGCCGCCACGAGGCGGATGGATTCGAGGTAGTCCACGGCGATCGGCTTCTCCAGCAGCACCGCGAGTCCGCGTTGCAGACAGTCCAGCGCCGTCTCTACATGCATCCGGTTGGGATTCGCGATGATCACCGCGTCCATCTCGGTGGCTGCCAGAAGTTCGTCGTGCGTGCGATACCAGGGCACGGCGTGCTCGGCGGCGACCACTCCCGAGTCCGGGTCGGCCACAGCGACCAGTTCGGTTGCGCGGTTCGCTGAGAGCAGCGCGGCATGACGCCGGCCCATCGTCCCGGCGCCGATCAGTCCGACTCGGATCCTCGCTGCGTCATCGTTCACATCCGTCTCCTTCGACAAGAAGACAGGCTATCCCAATTTGGAATGTTGTTCCAATAATTCTGCAGGGGCGGATCGGGACTCAATCACCGGCCAGCGCCTGCAGGGCCCGCGTCAGCTCTTCTTGCGTCGCGGTGCGCCCGCGTGTCGGTCGGCCGATGCCGTCCAGGAGGATCAGCCGCACGCCGTGGTCGTACTTCTTGTCGCGCTTCCACGCCTCCTGCAGCCGGTCGGCATCGATGTCGGCCACGGTCGGCAGTCCCAGGGCGTTCAGCAGTGCGCGGTGGGTCTCGACATCCGCCGCCGTCAGTCGGCCCTGCACGTGCGAGAGATGCGCAGCGGCCATCATGCCGATCGCGACGGGGGTGCCGTCGTCGCTGGCGTCCAGTTCCATCAGCCATTCGACCGCATGCGCGAACGTGTGCCCGTAGTTCAGGAACGCCCGCTCACCGGACTCCCGCTCGTCCCGGCAGACGATCGCCGCCTTGAACTCCTGGCTGTCGCACACCGCCTGGTACACGGCGAGCGGGTCGCGGGCGCGCAGCCGGGGTGCCAGCGACAGCAGCCGCTCCACGGCGGCGGCCGAGTCCAGGAGGGCGTGCTTGGCGATCTCGGCCAGGCCCGCGGCGTAGCCGCGCTGGTCCGCGCCCGCGGCGACGTTCGTGTCGGCCACGACGGCGATCGGCTGGTGGATGGTGCCGATGAGGTTGCGCCCCTGCGGCAGGCTGATCGCGTTCTTGCCGCCGATGGCCGAGTCGGCCTGGGCCACCAGCGTGGTGGGGATCAGCGCGAGCGGCATGCCCCGGTTGAAGAGGGAGGCCACCAGTCCGGCGACGTCGCACACGACCTCGCCGCCGATGCCGACGACGATGTCGTGGCGGTGGATGGCGTGGTCGGCCATCTGCTCGGCGATCCGCGAGATCGTCTCGAACGTCTTGCTCGCCTCGCGATCGTCGACGCGGACCGGGATCACGGTCCTGCCGGCGAACTGCCCGGCGATCGCCTCGGCGATCGGCGCGTCGCGCTCGGCGGTGATGAGCACGATGTTCTCGGCGGCGTCGGCTGCCGGGATGAGCTCCTGCGCGCGTTCGAGAAGGCCGCCGCCGGCGTGGGCGAAGTACGTACCACCGATCGTGGCGACGAGCCGACTCGAGGCATCCGCCAGGACCGGGGGCGGCACCATGAACCGGAGGATCTCGACGGCGACATCGTCGGCCCGCTTGCCCATCGTGTCGACGCGGACCGTCGCCAGCTCTTCGTACACCGGAAGCCGGCGGTCATAGATCTCGCGCACGCCGGCGGTCTGCAGCAGCGGGCGGAAGCTGTCGCCGTTGATGCGCTGCATCGCCTGTTCGTACGGCACATCGAGGTAGACGACGGTGTGGGATGCCAGCATCCGGCGGACCTCGGGGTCCAGGGCCGCCCCACCGCCCAGCGCGAGGACGGAGGTGGCGTCCTCGAGCAGTTCGGCCACGACCGCTCGCTCGATCTGACGGAAATACCGCTCCCCGTGCAGGTCGAACATCTCGCGGATCGACCGGCCCTCCCGGCGTTCGATCAGCACATCGCTGTCGACGAACGAGACGCCGAGCATGTCGGCCACGATGCGCCCGACCGTCGATTTGCCGGCACCCATGAACCCGATCAGGACAACCATAGAGGCGCATCTTCCATTGGGCGTATCTTCGTCAGTGGGGCCGCGGGCGGATCGCGCCCAGGCCTCCCGAGAACCGACTCCATGATAGGGGACGACGATGGCGATGACCGGCACCCCCCGGCCATGGTCGGCATCCCTGACATCGCTGCGGCCCCCGCGGATCCGGATCGGCGACAGCGGGTCCCACGCGCGTCCCGTTCTCCTGCACCAGGGGTTCATGATCGAGACCGAGCTGGTCTGGGACGGCATCCGGGCAGCCCTGCACGCCGCCGGACGGCCCAGTGCCACGCTCGAGGAGCATTACCTGCGGACGATCGATTCGGCCCATGCGCTCGGTCACGATCCGGACCTTCCGCTGGCGCAGTCCCTGGCCGCCGCCATCGATGCGCTGCACGTCGACGAGGTCGACCTGATGGCCGAGGGGTCCGGCGTCGAGCCCGCCCTGATCCTCGCCCTGAACGACGCGCGGGTCCGTCGACTGGTCCTCTGGCGGCCCGCCGAGATCTCGCTGGGCGACGACGACGCCCTGGCGGCCGGCGATGCCACTCCCCTCGCGATGACGGAGGCCGAGGTCAGCATCGGCGCTCTGTGCACGCACACGCACATCGACGCGCTGGCACCGGTCGCCGGTCTCCGGCTGACGCTGTCGTCGCTGCAGGTCCCCGTGCTGATCATCGATGACGGGTCCTCCGGCTCGGGAGCGCTGCTGGCCCGCCGCATCCCGGGCGCCTCCCGGGTGGAATCGGTGAGCGGGCGCAGCACCCTCGGGGACGAGCTGCTGATCAGACGTGCCCTCGCCTTCCTCACCGAGGGGGCGCCGAAGCCGGTTGCGGTGCGGCGTCGGTAGCCCGCGCCGTCACGCGCCGTCACCCGCCGTCACCCGCGCCCGCGATCACGGCACGGTGGGTAGAGTCTCCCCGACGAAAGGTGCCGAGCTGATGCCGACGATCCCCACCACGACCGCGGGCAGCCTGCCCCGCACGCAGGCGCTCATCGAGGCGAACCGCGCACGTGTGCTCGCCGACGACGGCTTCACCCTGACCTCCTCTCCGGAGTTCGACGAGCTCGTCGCCGCGGCGGTGGCGGATGTCGTGGCCCGCCAGCGCGCGGCCGGCATCACGCTCGTCGGCGACGGCGAGTTCGGCAAGGCCATGTCCAGCGCCGTGGACTACGGCGCGTGGTGGTCGTACTCGTTCCAGCGGGTGAACGGCCTCACCCTCACCGACGTCGACCCGCTCACCTCGGCGCCGGACGCGCGCGAGGTGCCGGGGCAGCGCGCGGTGCGCTCCGAGCCGGGGCGGATCCGCCTCACGTCCTTCGTCGACCGGCGCGACCGCCGGGCGTTCCCTGCCGTCTACCACGATGCCGAGGCGGTGCCGTCCGGACGCATCGCGACCGCGTTCCCGACCACGACGGGTCCGATCAGCTATCGCGGGCAGGATGCCGTGGCCGCCGACATCCGTCATCTGAAGGCCGCGCTCGCCCCCGGCGAGCAGGGCTTCCTCACCGCCATCTCGCCCGGCAGCGCCGCGCGCATCGTCGACTCGCACTACGCGAGCGAGCAGGAGCACATCGACGCCTGGGCGGATGCGCTGCGCGAGGAGTACCGGGCGATCGTGGACGCGGGGCTGGTCCTGCAGATCGACGATCCGTCCCTGGCCGAGAACTGGGACCAGATCAACCCCGAGCCGTCCGTCGCCGATTATCAGGCGTTCACGAAGATCCGGATCGACGCGTTGAACCGGGCGATCGCGGGGCTGCCGAAGGAGCAGGTGCGGCTGCACCTGTGCTGGGGCTCGTGGCACGGCCCGCACACCACCGACATCGAGCTGCGCCACCTGCTGCCGGTCGTGCTGCAGGCGAACGTGGGCTCGCTCTCGTTCGAGGCGGGCAATGTGCGACACGAGCACGAGTGGGCGGTGTGGAAGGATGCCGACGTCCCGGCCGACCTCGTCCTGGTGCCGGGCGTGGTCAGCCACGCGACGAACGTCGTCGAGCACCCCGACCTGGTCGCCGAGCGGATCGGCCGCTTCACCTCGATCGTGGGACCCGAGCGGGTGATCGCCTCGACCGACTGCGGCCTCGGCGGGCGGGTGCACCCCGACATCGCCTGGGCCAAGCTCGAATCCCTCGGCGAGGGCGCACGCCGCGCGGGCTGAGCCCGCCGCGCGGCCGCGGCGAGATCACGCCTCGGCGAAGACCTCCTGCGCGATCCGGAACGCGGTGTTGGCGGCCGGGACGCCGGAGTAGATCGCCGACTGCAGGATGACCTCGGTGATCTCGTCGACGGTCAGTCCGTTGCGCAGGCCCGCGCGCAGGTGCATGGCGAGCTCCTCGTGGTGACCGTGCGCGATCAGCGAGGTGATCACCGCGACCGATCGCGACCGCCGGTCCAATCCGGGCCGGGACCAGACATCCCCCCAGGCCACGCGCGTGATGAAGTCCTGGAAGTCCTCGGTCACCGCGGTGATCTTCGCGTTCGCACGGTCGACGTGCTCGTCCGAGAGCACGGCGCGGCGCACGGTCATCCCCTGGTCGAAGCGCTCCTGGTCGGTGCGGCGTTCGGTCGTCATGGTGTCTCCTTCGATCGGGGCGTTTCGTCTGGGTCGCTGCGCTCCCTCGCTCAACGAGCGGGAGGGACCGCTCAGCGGCCGGCGGCGAAGAATTCCGTGAGCAGCCGGATCACGGCCTGCGGGTCGTCCACCGGCGACAGGTGCGAGGCATCCGCGATCCCGGCGGCACGCCCGTGCTGCACTCCGTCGGCGATCTCGCGGGCCGAGCTCTCCGGGGTGACCAGATCGTGGTCGCCCCAGATCGCCAGCACCGGCGCGGCGATCCGGCCGAGTCGGTCGCGTGCGTCGAACGCGGCCAGCGCCTCGCAGCACAGCGCATAGCTGGTGTCGTCGGCCTCCTGCAGCACGTGCAGCAGCCGACCGGTCAGCTCGGGATGCCGGGCGATGGACCCGGGCGCGAACCACCGCTGCGCCGACCCGATGATCAGCGACGAGGTGCTCTGCGCGCGCACCTGGGCGGCGCGCTCGTGCCAGCTGTCGGCGGTGGCGATCTTCGCGCCCGAGCACAGGATCGCCGCCTGGGACACCAGCTCCGGATGCCGCAGCAGCAGCTCGAGCCCGACGGCTCCGCCCAGCGACACCCCGGCGTAGTCGATCCGATCCGCGCCGAAGCCGGCCGCGAGGGCGGCGACGGCATCCGCCAGCTCGGCGACAGTGAACGGGTCGACCGTGGCCGGCGATGCGCCGTGCCCGGGCAGATCCCACAGCGCGACGCGGTGCGACCCGGCCAGTGCGGGCACCACCTGCTCCCACATGATGGTCGAGGTGCCCAGCGACGGGCCGAGGATCAGCAGCGGCGCCTCGGCGGGGCCGATCGGCTCGGTGACGGCGAGGACGGGGACGGTCATGCGTTCTCCTCGGGGGCGATGGCGTCCTCGACCAGGCGGGCGGCCAGGCCCGTGTACGCGGACGGGTCGAGCAGTCGGTCGACGTCGATTCCGGATGCCTCGGGCAGCGCGCGCACCGCGGCAGCCAGGTCGCCCCCGCCGGCGGCGGCCTGCACGAGCGCGGCCACACGGTCCTTCCCGATCAGCGGGGTGAGCACGATCGACAGGCGCTCGGCGACGATCAGTCCGTGCGTGAGGGCGAGGTTGCGGGCCACCGCCTCGCCGTGGACCTGCAGCCCGGCCACCAGCTGTGCCGCGTGCGCGGTGGCACCCAGGGCGAGGCGGAGCAGCTCGCGCAGCGTGGGCCACTCGGCGTGCCACGCCCCGTCGGGCCGCTCGTCGACCGCCAGCGCGGCGGCGGTGTGCAGCGTCGCGGCCAGGTGCGGCGCCCGCAGCGCGGCCGAGCGGATCAGCACGGACTCGGCGGGGTTCTGCTTCTGCGGCATGGCCGACGAGCCGCCGCCGGCCGACTCGGACAGCTCGGCGATCTCGGTGCGGCTGAGGGTGGCCACGTCGGCCGCGATCACGCCGACCGCATCGATGGTCTGGACCAGCGCGTCGCCGAGTTCGGTCACCGGCCAGCGGGTGGTGTGCCACGGAGCCTCGGGCGCGGTCAGTCCCAGCTCGCGTGCGAACGCCGCGGGCAGGCGGGCTGCGGCGTCCGCCCCGCCGATCTCGGTGAACGCGGCGAGCGTGCCGGCGGCCCCGCCCAGCTGCGCGGGCAGTTCGAGCGCGTCGATGCGTCCCGCGGCGCGGCGCACGCCGCGCAGCCAGGTCGCCGCGCGCAGGCCGACCGTGGTCGGCACGGCGTGCTGGGTGAGGGTGCGGGCGGCGGCGGTCTGAACCCGTCCGGCGGCGGCCAGCGCGGCGAGTGCGGACTGCGCCTCGGCGAGCGCGGAGCCGATCTGGGCCACCGCGTCCCGCGCGATGAGCATCAGCGCGGTGTCGAGGATGTCCTGGCTGGTCGCCCCGCGGTGCACCCAGGTTCGGACCTCGGCCGGCACCCGGGCCTTCAGCTGCGGGACGAGCGGGATCACGGGGTTGCCGCCGGCGACGGATGCCGCGACCAGCGCGCCGATGTCAATCCCGGCGGTGTCGATTCGAGCGGTGTCGATCCCGGCGATCTCGATCCCGACGGTGTCGATTCCGGAGGTGTCGATCCCGGCGGTGTCGATCCCGCGAACGCCGGCGTCGTCCCCGGCGATCTCGATCCCGGCGCCGTGCCTGCCGGCCCCGGTCGCGCCGAAGGCCGCCGAGACGGCGTCGGCCGCGGCATCCGGTGCCGTGCCCACGCGCACCCACGCGCGGGTGAGCGCAACCTCGGCCGCGATGAGCGCGGCCAGGACCGCCGCGTCGGCGACGGCCGCGTCGTGGCCGACGGTCACGGGGGACAGCAGGTCGGCGCCGTCTCGTGCGGCGCCGTCTCGCTCAGGGACCTGGGTGGGGCCCCCAGGCGGATCAGAAGGCAAGGAAAACGGTCTCCTTCTCGCCCTGCAGGCGGATGTCGTGGTGCAGACTTCCGTCCGGCAGACGCGTCGCGACGAGCGTAGCGCGCTCGGAGGCGGTGAGCGAGGACAGCAGCGGGTCGGCGGCCAGCAGCTCCTCGTGCTCGGGCAGGTAGATCCGGGTGTGCAGCTTGTCCGGCAGGCCGCGGGCGAACACGACCACCGCGTAGAACGGGGCCTTCCCATCGGCGGCTCCGGGGTTGCGCGTCCAGAACTCGTAGCGCCCGTCATCCGTCGTGAACGAGCGGCCGAAACCGGTGAACGTGTGGTCGTCGCGGTGGAACGCACCGCGGGCCCGCGAGACGCTCCCGTCGGCGTCGGCGCCGAAGATCTCGATCATCGAGTCCGGGATCGGCGCGCCGGCGCCGTCGTACACCGTCCCACCGAGCACGACGGCGCCCGGGCTGTGCGGGTGGACGACCTCGTGCATCTTGGGATAGACGGTGCCGTAGGCGAAGAACGGGCCGATGGTCTGACCGGCCGTGGGCTGAAGGGTCTTCTCGCTCATCAGTGCTCATCCTCCTGCTCGGACCAGGTCGCGTCGGGGCCGTCGATGACGATGTCCCAGCGGTAGGCCATCGAGAACTCGGGCACCGTGAGGTCGTGGTCGTAGGTGCTGATCAGGCGGTCGCGGTCCTGCTGCCGGCGGATCGAGTTGTAGATCGGGTCGAGGGCGAACAGCGGGTCGCCGGGGAAGTACATCTGCGTCACGATGCGCTGCGTGAAGGCGCTGCCGAACACCGAGAAGTGGATGTGCGCCGGGCGCCACGCGTTCTGGTGGTTCTTCCAGGGGTAGGGGCCGGGCTTGATCGTGGTGAACAGGTACTCGCCGTCGTCGTTGGTGACGAAGCGGCCGGCGCCGGTGAAGTTCGGGTCGAGGGGGGCGGGATGCTGGTCGCGCTGATGGATGTACCGGCCGGCCGCATTGGCCTGCCAGATCTCGATCAGCTGGTTCGGCACCGGGCGGCCCCACGAGTCGAGCAGGCGCCCGCGCACCGTGATCCGCTCGCCCTGCGGCTCGCCGGAGTGCTGCAGCGTCAGGTCGGACTCGATCGCGGCCACGTCGCGCTGCCCGAACGCCGGCGAGAACAGCTCGATCGTCTCGGGATCGACCAGCTTCGGATTCTTCGTCGGGTGGCGCAGCAGGCTCGACCGGTACGGCGGGAAGTCGTGCATCGTGAGTGGGAGCTTCTCGCCCGCCGCCTCACGCCGCTCGTACTCGGCGTGCAGGTCCCGGATCTCCTGGGTGATCGCCGACTGCGGAGGGAAGTCGTGCGACGCGAGCAGCGACTCGGGCGCCGCCGCGGTCGCGGCCCCGGGCTCGAGGGCGACGGAGGACGAGAACGCCTCTTCGCCGGTGGGATCGGCATCGGTCATGGTGTCTCCTTCGACGCGCCCGGCCTTCGGGAGTGGGCGCCACCTCAAGGGTGACAGGGCGGCGGCATCCCTCTCGGATCCACTCTCACTCAGTGAGATTTTTGCAGGTCCTGACGGAGGTCCTTCGCCGCCTGCACCACCAGCGGCGCGAGCCGGCGCACATCGGCGCGCTCCAGGTGCACGACCAGCCCGATGGCGATCGGCGGCAGTCCGTCCACATGCGCGAGGGCCGCCGCGACCGACACGTTGCCGAGGGTCATCTCCTCGCGGGTCGTCGCGTACCCCCGGGCGCGGGCCCGGCGCAGCTCGGCGTGCAGCGTGGCCGGGTCGGTCACCGAGTGCGCGGTCTCGCGCTGCAGCGGCACCGAGAAGAAGCGGTCCAGCCAGGCGTCGTCGCGGGTGGCCAGCAGCGCCTTGCCGACGCCTGTGGTGTGGAGCGGCTGCCGCCCGCCCATCCGGCTCAGGGTCGGGATGGACCCGGCGCCGGTGACTCGCCCGACGAACAGCGCGTCGGATGCCGCGGGGCTGGGTCCGTCCAGGACGGCCAGGTGCACGTTCTCGCCGGTCGCCTCGTACAGCCGCACCATGTGCGCGAGCGCCGTCTCGCGCAGCCGGAGCGACAGCGGCGACAGCTCGCCCAGCTCCCACAGGCGTGCGCCGATCGCGTACCGGTGGCCCGAGATGCGGGTCAGCAGCCCCTGGGCGACCAGGCTCGCCAGCAGCCGGTGCACGGTCGAGGTGGGAAGTCCCGTGCGCCGGACGAACTCGGCGGCGGTCGCGGCCGGCTCGTCGGCGGACAGGCAGGCCAGCAGGCGCATGATGCGCTCCAGCATCCCGTCCTCGGTCATTGCGCCTCCCGCGCCCGAGGGTACCGCGCCGTTCTCGACGGGGCCTGTTCTTGACCTGCCATGAGCCCGATGCCCCGTGAGAAGGTGGGCGCATGGCGAACTCCCCCTCCGGCGACGCGGTCATCGATCGGCTGCTGCGGGTGCTCGAGACGTTCACCCCGACCCGCACGATGCAGACCTCGGCCGAGATCGGGCGTCGCGCGGGTCTTCCCTCCTCGACCGCGCACCGGCTGGTCGGCGAGTTGGTCGAGGCGGGCCTGCTCGAGCGCGACGAGGATCGCCGCATCCGCGTCGGCATGCGGCTGTGGGAGCTGGCGACACGTTCGTCCGCGGCCCTGCGGCTGCGCGAGGCGGCGATGCCGGCCATGGAGCGGGTGCAGGCCGCGGTGCGCGAGCACACGCAGCTGGCAATCCTCGAGCAGGATGAGGCCCTTTTCCTGGAGCGGCTGTCGAATCCGGATGCCACCTCCAACGTCACCCGGATCGCCGGGCGCCTCCCGCTGCATGCCTCCTCGTCCGGGCTCGTGCTGCTGGCCTACGCCGATCCGGGCCTGCAGGAGCGGGTGCTGGCTGCCCCGCTGGCGCGGATGGCCGCGGCCACGATCACGGACGCGCCGACCCTCCGGCGCAAGCTCGCCGAGGTGCGCCGGCTCGGGCATGCGGTGGCACCGGGATCGATCGAGGATGTCGCGACCGGCCTGGCCGTGCCGGTGCGCGACCGTGCCGGCCAAGTGGTGGCCGCGCTGTCGGTGATCATCGCGCGCGAGGCGCCGGTGGAGGCGCCGCTGTCCACCCTGCATCGCGCGGCCCGCGACATCCGCTCAGCCCTCGAGGGCTGAACACGACAGCCTCGGCCGGGCCGAGGCATCCCACCCTCGCGGCGCGAACCACCCGCCCCGGCCCCCGGCCCCCGGCCCCCGGCCCTCGGCCGGGCGAGGGGATGTGCCGAAGCGAGGGCCGATTCCCCCGAACTCGCCCTCTCCTCGGCATTTCTCCTCGGCCCGGCCGAGGAGTGAACGCCCGGCCTCGGCCGGGCCGAGGCATCCCGCCCTCGTGACGCGAACCACCCACACCCGGCCCCCGGCGAGGCATCCCACGCCCGCGACGTGAACCACCCGGCCCCCGGCACCCGGCCGCGGCCCCGGGCCCCCGGCCGAGGGGATGTGCCGAAGCGAGGGCCGATTCCCCCGAACTCGCCCTCTCCTCGGCATTTCTCCTCGGCATTTCTCCTCGGCCCGGCCGAGGAGTGAACACGACAGCCTCGGCCGGGCGAGGCATCCCACCCTCGAGGCGCGAACCACCCGCACCCGGCCCCCGGCACCCGGCCCCGGCCCCGGCCCCCGGCCGAGGGGATGTGCCAAGGCGAGGGCCGATTCCTCCGAACTCGCCCTCTCCTCGGCATTTCTCCTCGGCCCGGCCGAGGAGTGAACGTCCGAATCCCATTCATCGGGCGTCCTTGGCCATGGCGCACGGGGATCGACCAGAATCGAGGCACCGCCACACCGCCGGCGTCACGTCAAGGGGGACACATGACCACCACCGTCCGCACCCGGGTCGCCATCGTCGGCGCCGGGCCCGCCGGTCTGCTGCTCGCGCAGCTGCTGCGCCGAGCCGGCATCGAGTCGATCGTGATCGACAGCCGCTCGCGCGAGGACATCGAGCAGACGATCCGCGCCGGCATCCTCGAAGAGGGAACGGTCGAGGCGCTCGTCGCGGCCGGCGTCGACACGCACGCGCACCAGACGGGCATGCGCCACGACGGCATCGAACTGCGCTTCGACGGCGCCGGTCACCGAATCGACTTCGCCGAGCTGGTCGGCCGGGGAGTGTGGCTGTATCCGCAGCATCTGGTGCTGCAGGACCTGCTGGCCACGCTCGTGCCGGCGGGGCAGGACATCCGCTTCGGTCTGACCGCGCAGCGCGTGGAAGAGGTCGACGGCGAGCGCCCACGGGTGATCGCGACCGACGCCGACGGGGCCGAGACCCAGATCGTCGCCGAGATCGTCGTGGGCGCGGACGGCTCGCACTCGATCGTGCGCAAGGCGATGTCGGGACCCCGTTCCGGGATGTACCGGGAGTACCCGTTCGCCTGGTTCGGCATCCTCTGCGAGGCGCCGCCGAGCGCGCCCGAGCTCATCTACAGCAACTCGCCGAACGGGTTCGCCCTGATCAGCCAGCGCTCCGACTCGGTGCAGCGGATGTACTTCCAGTGCGAACCGGACGTCGACCCCGAGGCGTACTCGCAGGAGCAGCTGTGGGAGATCCTGCAGTCGCGGGTGCCGGGCACGACGCTGCACGAGGGACCGATCTTCCAGCGCGACGTGCTGCAGTTCCGCAGCTTCGTCGCCCGCGAGCTGCGGCGGGGTCGCGCGGTGCTGGTGGGGGATGCCGCGCACACGGTGCCGCCGACCGGCGCGAAGGGCATGAACCTGGCCATCGCCGACGTGCTGCTGCTCGAGGGTGCGCTGCGCGCGTTCCTGCTCGAGGACGACGCCCGGCTGCTCGACGGGTATGAGGAGGCGGCGCTGCACCGGATCTGGAAGGCGCAGAACTTCTCCTGGTGGATGACGAGCATGCTGCATCAGACGCCGGATGCCTCGGACTTCGACCGGATGCGGCAGCTCGGCGAGCTCCGCTCGGTGACCGACTCGCGCGCCGGGCGGACCTACCTGGCCGAGGCCTACACCGGCTGGCCGGTCGAACTGCCGCGCTGAGCCCGAGCCGGGGGCGGCGGAATCCGGTCGGCCGATTCCAGGAACCCCGCGGGCCGATCCCTGGGACGCCCATCGGCCGATCCCCAGGGACGTCCATCGGCCGATCCCTGGGACGCCCTTCAGCCGATCCCCGGGGACGCGCGTGTGCGAACCGGAGGTTCAGCACCGTTTCTGAACATGCCTCGGCGCCCGGGACCGTGTCGGCACCGTGCCCGCGGTGCGGGGGCGCCCCAGCACTGGGATAGAGTCCCAGCGATGAGCACCGGCGCGATGACCAGGCGGACGTCCGTCGCCGCACTGACGGCCGCGGTGCTGCTGGTGGCCGCCAACATGCGGCCGACGATCACCTCGGTCGGACCGGTGCTCGGCCAGATCGGCGACGACACCGGCATGAGCCCCGGGGGCCTCGGCCTGCTCGCCGCGGTGCCGCTGCTGGCCTGGGGTGCCATCTCGCCGTTCGCCCACGTGCTCAGCCGGCGATTCGGGATGTCGCGGGTCGTGCTCTGGTCGCTGGTGCTGCTGGTCGTGGGCACGCTCGTGCGCTCCCTGCCCGGTCCGACCGTGAGCCTGTGGCTGGGAACCGTGCTGATCGGGGCCGCCCTGGCGGTCGCGAATGTGCTGCTGCCGGCGGTGATCAAACGCGACTTCCGCCGGGTTCCGCTCGTGATGGCGCTGTACACCGCGCTGCTGGCCGGATTCGGCGCGGTCGCCTCCGGTGTCGCCGTGCCGATCTCGCTGATCGGCGGCCCCGACTCCCCCGCCGGCTGGCGCACCTCGCTCGCCCTCATCGGCTGCGCCCTGCTGCCGTTCGCGATCCTCGCCTGGGGATGGGCGGTGCCCGGCAGCATCCGGGGACCGCGGATGCCGGGGCTGAACGCCCGACCCGCGGCATCCGCTCCGCCCCTGACGTCAGCGCCCCCGGCATCCGCGCCCTCGGTGACCGCCGCACGCCCGCGACGCGCGGCGATGTGGCGCGACGGCCTGGCCTGGCAGGTCGCGGTCTACATGGGCCTGCAGTCGGCATCGTTCTACATGCTCGTGACCTGGCTCGCGACGATCTCGACCTCGACCGGGCGCAGCGAGGTGCTGGCCGGCATCGACGTGATGCTGTTCCAGCTGTTCTCGCTGGTCGGCTCGATCCTGCTGCCGCTGGTCCTGCGCGGCCGCAGCGAACGGCTGGTCCCGGCGCTGATCCCCGTGCTCGGGGTCGCCGGCGTCGTCGGGCTCATGGTCGCACCGGGAGTCATCGACCTGTGGGCCGCGGTGATCGGCCTGTTCTCCGGCTCGTCGCTGGCCATGTCGCTGACGCTGCTCGCCCAGCGGGCGCGCGACCACGACACGTCGGCCGCCCTGTCGGGCATGGCGCAGTCGGTCGGCTATTTCATGGCCGCGTGCGGGCCGGTGCTGTTCGGCTGGCTGCACGCCTCCACGGACGGATGGACCGTCCCCCTGGCCCTGCTGCTGGCGGCGATGGTCGCGCAGGTGGTCACCGGGCTGTTCGCCGGGCGCGACCGATTCGTGCTCGATCCGCGCTGACGGCGCGCAGCCAGGATCAGTCCTCGTCGTCGACCGCGAGCCGGCGGATGAGGTCGCCCAGCTGCGCGCGCTCGCTCGCGCTGAGCGAGCCGAGAGTGCGCTCCTCGGCCGCCTGCGCCGACGCCCGCGCCGCGATGAACGCCGCGCGCCCCTCGGGGGTGGCGACGACGACGTTGGCACGCCGATCGCCCGGATCGGATTCGCGCCGCACGAAGCCCTGCCGCTCCAGGCCGTCCACGAGCGCGACGATCTGGCTGGGGTCGAGCTCGAGGAAGTCCGAGAGCTCGCGCTGGGTGGGGCGGGCGTCGGAGACGACCACCCCGAGCACCGAGTACGAGCGGACTTTGAGCGCGTGCGCCGAGAGCGCCTCGCTCGTGCGCGACAGCGACAGCGCATTGGCCCGGGCCAGCAGGAAGGCGACGTCGCCACCCACCGTGGTGCCCCAGAGCCGATCAGCGCCGACGTGCTCCTGGGTGGTCGTCCGACTCATCCGATCCTCCTCGATCCGCTCGTGCGGTTCCCATTCTGCACCTTAACAACCACAACTATTGACATTTACAATGATTTGGGTTTGCATCGAAGTCAACAGGCAAAGGAGCACGCATGTCGCTGGAAGGCAAAGTCGCCATCGTCACCGGTTCGGGCCGGGGGCTCGGACTCGCATATGCCCAGGAGCTGGCCCGGCAGGGAGCATCCGTCGTGATCAACGACGTCGACGCGCAGACCGCCGCCGACGCGGTCGCCTCGATCGAGGCCGACGGCGGCAAGGCCGTCAGCGTGGTCGCGCCGGTCGGGTCCACCGCGACCGCGCAGCAGCTGGTGCAGACGGCCGTCGACACCTTCGGACGCCTCGACATCCTCGTCACCAATGCCGGCGTGCTGCGCGACACGGTGCTCTGGAAGATGAGCGACGACGACTTCGACACCGTGATCGGCGTGCACCTGCGCGGCACCTTCACCTGCGTCCGCGAGGCCGCCACCTACATGCGCGCGAACGAGATCGCCGGCCGGATCATCTGCATCGGCTCGCCGACCGGCCAGCGCGGCAACTTCGGCCAGACAAACTACGCGGCCGCCAAGGCCGGCATCGTCGGCATGGTGCGCACCTGGGCGCTCGAGCTGCGCAAGGCCGGGATCACCGCGAACGCCGTGATCCCGGTGGCCGCCACCGCGATGACTGCGACCGTCCCCTACTTCGCCGCCGCCATGGAGGCCGACGCGCAGGGCGAGGCCATGCCGCCGTTCTTCCGGCACGACCTCGGGTTCGGCACCGCCGACGACGTCGCCGGGCTCATCGCCTACCTGGCATCGGATGCCGCCGCCGGCGTCACCGGTCAGGCCATCGGCATCGGCGGCGACCGGCTGCAGGTCTGGTCGCACCCCGAGCCGGTCGTGACCGCGTACCACGACGGCGGCTGGAGCTACGACGCGCTGCAGGCCGACTTCCCCGGCCTCTACCAGGCCCAGGACGTCGGCGAGAAGTTCCCGCCGCTGCCCGACGAGCTGCAGCGCTGACCGCCCGTCCGGAAGAGGCATCCATGACCCGCTACGAATCGGCGATCGACGTCGACGCGCTCGACGCGATCGACGTGCACGTGCACATCGAAGACGACGGCCACGGCGGCAACTCGCTGCCCGCCGACCTGTCGGCCGCCGCCGACAAGTACTTCAGCGCCGGCGGCCCCGCCCGCGACCTCGACGCGGTCGCCGCGTACTATCGCGAGCGCCGGACGGCGGCGGTCGTGTTCACCGTCGACGCCGAGACGCAGCTGCACCACGCCCCGATCTCGAGCGCCGACATCGCCGCGGGCGCCGCGCGCCACAGCGACATCCTCATCCCGTTCGGCTCGGTCGACCCGCACCGGGACGACGCGCGGGACCGCATCCGCCGGCTCGTCGACGAGAGCGGGGTGCGCGGCTTCAAGTTCCACCCGACCGTGCAGGGCTTCGACCCGAGCGACGACCGGTGGTTCCCGCTGTACGACGCGATCCAGGATGCCGGCGTCCCCGCCCTGTTCCACACCGGGCAGACCGGGATCGGCGCAGGCCTGCCGGGCGGCTACGGGTTTCGGCTCGGCTACTCGAACCCGATGCTGCTGGATGCCGTGGCCGCGGCGTTCCCGCGACTGCAGATCATCATGGCCCACCCTTCGGTGCCGTGGCAGGACGAGGCGCTGTCGGTGGCCACGCACAAGCACAACACGTGGATCGATCTGTCCGGGTGGAGCCCGAAGTACTTCCCCGCCGAGCTGGTGCGGTACGCCAACTCGCTCATCAAGGACCGGGTGCTGTTCGGCTCGGACTTCCCGCTGATCACCCCGGACCGCTGGCGGCGGGACGCCGAGCAGGCGGCGTTCAAGCCCGAAGTGCTGCCCGGCATCATGAAGGACAATGCCGTGCGACTGCTCGGCCTGGGCGCCTGACCGGCTCGTCCGCATCCATCCGACCGCGTCCATCCGACCCGCGTGCATCCGACCCGCGTCCATCCGACACAAGGAGAGAAATGACCACCACCGTCCCCTACGCCGAACTGCCGGGCCTCGTCGGCCGCGACCTGGGCTACACCGAGTGGCGCGAGGTCACCCAGGACCAGGTGAACACGTTCGCCGACGCCACCGATGACCACCAGTGGATCCACGTCGACCCCGAGCGCGCCAAGACCGGCCCGTTCGGCGGCGCCGTCGCCCACGGGTTCCTCACCCTGTCGCTGACCATCCCGATGTGGACCGAGCTGCTGGACGTCGAGGGCGTGACCACGAAGGTCAACTACGGCCTCGACAAGGTGCGGTTCGTCTCGCCGGTGATGGTGGGCGCCCGCATCCGGATGAAGGCCGTCATCGCCGATGTGACCGAGGTCGCCGGCGGCTACCAGATCGCCGTCGACCAGACCGTCGAGATCGAGGGCGGCAGCAAGCCCGCGGTCGTGGCCCGAGGGCTCAGCCGGTTCTACGCCTGACGCTGCGTGCGGCGGGGAGCAGTGCTCCGCCGCAGGCCGCAGGAACACCACAACTGAACACCGGCCCGGCAACGGGCATCCCGTACCCGAACACCCGAATCGCAATCACACGCAGTAACAAAGGAGTCGCTGACATGAAGAAGACCCGCTTCGCCGCCCTCGCGGTGGCCGCCGCCACCGCACTCGCCCTCACCGCCTGCTCGTCCGGATCGCTCAGCGGCGGAGACAAGAGCGGAGCCCCCTCCGCAGGCGGCGACCTCACTCCGGTCACCGTCGGGCTGCTGAAGATCGCACCGTCCGCCGCCGTGCAGATGGGCATCGACGACGGCATCTTCGCCAAGCACGGGCTGGACGTGAAGGTCCAGCTCGGCCAGGGCGGTGCGGCCCTCCTGCCGGCCGTGTCGAGCCAGTCGATCCAGTTCGCCGTCGGCAACCCGCTGTCGGTGCTGGTCGCCTCCAGCCAGGGCCTGGACATGAACATCATCGCCGGGTACTCGAGCATCGAGGTGCCCGAGGACAAGGCGCCGTCCGGCGTCGTCGTGAAGAAGTCGTCCGGGATCGACTCGTGGAAGGATCTCGCCGGCAAGACCGTCGCGGTCAACGCGCTGAACACCCAGGGCGACCTGACCACGATGGCCTCGGTCGAGGCGGACGGCGGCGACCCCAAGGCGGTGAAGTTCACCGAGATCGCGTTCCCCGACCAGCTGGCGCAGCTGGAGCAGGGGCACATCGACGCCGCGTGGGTCCCCGAGCCGTTCCTGTCCGCCGCCCTCGCCGAGGACGGCATGACGTTCCTGGGCGACCCGATGCGGACGATCCCCAACCTCTACACGATGGTCACGTTCACGTCCGGCGCGTACGCTGATGCCCACCCCGAGGTCGTGAAGGCGTTCCGCGACGCGATCACCGAGAGCACGAAGGCCGCGATGGACGACACCGCGCACTACGATGAGGCGATCGTCGCCTTCACCGGCATGCCGGCGGATGTCGTGAAGGGCATCCACCTGGAGCACCTGACCGGCACGCTCGACCGCTCGGTCATCGAGAACCTCAGCACGATGGCGCAGAAGTACAGCTTCGTCAAGCAGGCGCCCGACCTCGACAAGGTCATCGTCGACTGACCCCCGTCCGGCGCCGCCCACCCCGGCGGCGCCGGACATCCACCCTCTTCATTCACCGTCGAAGGAGAAGCCATGCAGAACCAGGGGATCGGCACCTGGGTGGCGCGGCGTGCCCAGCGCATGCGCGAAGACGTCGCGATCGCGTTCCGCGACCAGCGCCTCGGCTACGACGAACTCGACGAGCGCATCACCCGGCTCGCGAACGCGCTGAGCGAGCGCGGGGTGCAGCGCGGCGACCGCGTCGCGTACCTCGGCAACAACCACCCGTCCTTCCTCGAGGCGCTGTTCGCCACCGCGGCGCTCGGCGCGATCTTCGTGCCGCTGAACACGCGCCTGGCCCCGCCCGAGATCGAATTCGCCGTCGACAACTCGGGGGCATCCACCCTCATCTTCCACGCCGACCTGCACGAGCTCGCGCGCGCCGGGACATGGTCCACGGGCGCCCGCCGCCGCATCCAGGTGGGCGGGATGCCGCTGCCCGGCGTCGAGGACTACGAGACCCTCGTGGCATCCGGATCCACCGACCGCCTCGACCTGATGGTCACGCTCGACGACCCCGCGATGATCCTCTACACGTCGGGCACCACCGGGTACCCGAAGGGCGCCGTGCTCACCCACGGCAACCTCACCTGGAACTGCTTCAACGCGCTCGTGGACTACGGCATCAGCGCGGACGAACGCGTGCTGCTGATCTCGCCGATGTTCCACGTGGCATCCCTCAGCATGGGGGCGCTGCCGGTCCTGCTGCAGGGCGGCACCGTCATCCTGCACGAGAAGTTCGAGCCCGGTGCCGTGCTGCACACCGTCCAGGACGAGCAGATCACGATGCTCTCGGGCGTGCCCACCACCTTCCAGCTCCTGCAGGAGCACCCCGACTTCGCGACCACCGACATCTCCAGCCTGCGCCACCTCACGTGCGGCGGGTCGACGATGCCGCAGCGGATGCTGGAGGCCTATGAAGAGCGCGGGCTGCACTTCTCCTGCGGCTACGGCATGACCGAGACCTCTCCCGGGGCGACCGCGATGCCGCCGCGGATGAGCACGGCCAAGATGGGGTCGTCGGGTCTGAAGCACTTCTTCACCGACGTGAAGATCGTGGACGAGCAGGGCCGCACGCTGCCGCCCGGCGAGGTCGGCGAGATCTGGGTGCGCGGCCCGAACGTCATCTCCGAGTACTGGAACCGGCCCGACGCCACCGCCGAGGCGATCGTGGACGGCTGGTTCCGCTCCGGCGACCTCGGCTCGTTCGACGAGGACGGCTACATCTACATCTCCGACCGCCTGAAGGACATGATCATCTCGGGCGGCGAGAACATCTACTCCGCCGAGGTCGAAGGCGTGATCATGCAGATCCCGGAGATCACCGGGGTCGCGCTGATCGGCGTGCCGGATGAGAAGTGGGGCGAGGTCCCGATGGCGGTCGCCACCCGGGACGACGCCGCGCACCTCACCGCCGACGATGTCCTCGGACACCTGCAGGGGCGACTTGCCAAGTACAAGATCCCCCGGGCCGTCGTATTCGTCGACGAGCTGCCCCGCACCGCCAGCGGCAAGATCCGCAAGGCCGACCTGCGCCGGGCGTACCCCACCCTGCCCGACGCGTCCGAAGCGAGGACCCCATGACGGCCGCCGCGCCCGACGAGACCATCACCCGCACGGTCGCCGTCGCCCAGGCGCGATCCCGGCGACGCCGGATGCGCCCGAAGCAGACGCTGCTGGGCCTGGCCGGCATCCTGGCCTTCCTCGCGATCTGGGAGATCGCCGCCCGCAGCGGACTGGTCAACGGCAAATACCTGCCGCCGCCGACCGAGGTCATCCCCCAGCTCGTGCAGATCGCCGCCCTGGCCGACTTCTGGGTCGCCGTCGGCGACACCATGCTGGCCTGGGCACTCGGCCTTCTCATCGCCGTCGTGCTGGCCTGCGTGCTCGGCGTGGTCATCGGGCTTTCGCCGTTCCTGCGGCGCGCCACCCATTCCACGGTCGAGTTCCTCCGCCCGATCCCGTCGGTGGCGCTCATCCCGCTCGCGGTGCTGCTGTTCGGCGTGCGGATCGAGTCGAGCCTGCTGCTGATCGTGTACGCCGCCTTCTGGCAGGTGTTCATCCAGGTGCTGTACGGGGTCGCCGACGTCGACCAGGTGGCGATGAGCACCGGCCGCAGCTACGGGTTCTCGACCTGGCAGCGCATCAAGGACATCGTCTTCCCGACCACGCTGCCGTACCTGATGACCGGGCTGCGGCTGGCGGCCGCGGTCGCGCTGATCCTGGCGATCACCGCCGAGCTGATCATCGGCACGCCAGGGCTGGGGCTCGAGATCCTCAGCGCCCAGAACGCGGGACTCTACTCCACGATGTACGCGCTGGTGCTGGCGACCGGGCTGCTGGGCGTCGTGATCAACTTCGGCGCCCGCGCGCTGGAGCGCCGGCTGCTGAGCTGGCATCACTCCGTGCGCGAGGAGGTGCCGGCATGAAGAAGGTCCTCAGCGGCATCGCGTTCACCCTCGGACTGCCGATCATCCTCATCCTCCTGTGGTGGCTGGCCACGGCCGTCTCGACGAACTTCTTCGTCCCCACGCCCGGTGAGCTGGTGACCACGTTCTTCCGGGTCTGGTTCGGCCCGGCGTTCTGGGAGGACGTGCTGCCGAGCCTGGGCCGATTCTCACTGGGCGTGATCGCGGCGATCGTGGTCGGCATCCTGCTGGGCATCCTGATCGGCCTGAACCGCACGCTGCGCTCGATCACCGAGCCGGTGTTCGAGTTCTTCCGTGCCCTGCCGGCGCCCGCGCTGATCCCCGCGCTGCTCCTGCTGTTCGGGCCCACCGATGCCGAGAAGATCTTCCTCATCGCGCTGGCCAGCGTCTGGCCGGTGCTGCTGAACACGATCGAGGGCGTGCGGGCCGCCGACCCGGTGCAGAACGAGACCAGCCGTTCCTACGGCATCCACGGATTCAATCGGGTGCGCTACCAGATCCTTCCGTCGGCGGCCCCGCAGATCCTCGCCGGCGTGCGGCAGGCCCTGCCCATCGGCCTGATCCTCATGGTCATCTCCGAGATGTTCGCGACGACATCCGGCCTCGGCTTCTCGATCATCCAGTTCCAGCGACGGTTCGCGATCCCCGAGATGTGGTCGGGCATCCTCGTGCTGGGACTGATCGGCTACGCCGTCGCGATCATCTTCCGCGTCGTCGAACGTCGCCTCCTGCGCTGGTACCACGGACTGAAGGACATTGAGAATGCTGCCTGACACCCCCCTCGACACCATCGCCGGTGGACGGACGCTGCCGGCCGAAGACACCCTGCTCTCGGTGCGCGGCCTGAAGAAGGTCTATCGCACCGACGGCGGCGACATCGAGGCCGTCCGCGACCTCACCTTCGACCTGGGCAAGAACGAGCTGACGTGCCTTGTCGGTCCGTCGGGTTCGGGCAAGACCACGCTGCTCAAGTGCATCGCGGGGCTGCTGGCCCCCACCGAGGGCGAGGTCGTCCTCGGCGGCCAGAAGATCACGGCCCCGCCGAAGAACATGGCGGTCGTCTTCCAGGAGTACGGCCGGTCGCTGTTCCCCTGGCTGCGGGTGGCCGAGAACGTGGAGCTGCCGCTGCGCAACGCCGGGATGCCGAAGGCCCAGCGCGCGGACCTGGTGGCCGAGGCGCTGGAGAACGTGGGGCTGGCGCACGTCCCCCGCTCCTACCCGTGGCAGCTGTCCGGCGGCATGCAGCAGCGCGTGGCGATCGCACGCGCGATCGCCTACCAGCCCGAGGTGCTGCTGATGGACGAGCCGTTCGCGGCCGTCGATGCGCAGACCCGCGCCGACCTGGAGGACCTCGTCCGCCGCGTGCGCAAGACGCTGGGCATCTCCATCCTGTTCGTCACGCACGACATCGACGAGTCGGTGTACCTCGGCGAGCGCGTGGTCATGCTGTCGAGCTCGCCGACGGTGGTGCAGCAGGACCTCGTCGTGGACCTCGGCCCGGAGCGCGACCAGCTCGAGACCCGCTCGCTGCCCCGGTTCACCGAGCTGCGGCACTTCGTGTACGAGCAGATCCAGCTGGCCAAGAGGGGGGCCGGCACCCACGCGGCCGCCTCATGACCGAGACCGCCGGGCGGCGGCTCGGCGTCCGGCTCACGGGCGCGCTCGGCTACCTCTCGATGGCGGGCTCGCTGTCGACCGATCTCTACCTTCCGGCGTTCCCCGACATCGCCGACGATCTCGGCGCGCCGGCGTCGGTGGTGCAGCTGACCCTGACGGCGTTCCTGATCGGCTCGGCGCTCGGCCAGCTGGCGATCGGATCGGTCTCGGACGTCTTCGGCCGCCGGCGCACGCTGATCGTCGCCCTCGCCGTGTTCACGGCCTGCTGCTTCCTGGCCGTCGCCAGCCCCGTGATCGGGATGCTGATCGTCGTGCGCGGCGTGCAGGGCTTCGCCGGCGCGGCCGGCTCGGTCCTGGCGCGTGCGGTGGTCGCCGACCTCAGCGCCCCCGAAGAGGCGGTGCGCGCGTTCAGCCGACTGTGGATCATGACCGCGCTGGGACCGGCCGTCGCCAGCCCCCTGGGCGCGCTGCTCACCCAGCTCGGCGGCTGGCGGACGGCGCTGCTGGGCCTGGCGGTGCTGGCGACCGGGATGCTGCTGACGGCGATCCTCGCGATCCCCGAGAGCCTTCCGCCCGAACGTCGCCACCCGGCCACGCCGCACGCGATCGGCCGCGCGATGGGCCGGCTGCTGCGCGACCGGCGGTTCGCCGGATGGGCGGTCGCGTTCGGGATCTCCTATGCCGGCCTGATGAGCTACATCGGGTCGTCGTCGTTCATCGTGCAGGACGTCCTCGGTGTCACCCCTCTCGGCTACGGCTTCACATTCACCGCCACATCGGTCGCCGTGATGCTGGGCGCTTGGATGAGCGGACGGCTCGCGTCACGGTGGACGCCGGCCGGGGCGCTGCGGTTCGGGCAGCTGCTCGCACTCGGCGCGGCGGTCATCGCCGCGATGCTGGCCCTGACGCACACGCTCACCCTCGTCGGCTACGTGCCGCTGGTCGTCGCGTTCTGCATCGGGTGCGGCACGATGATGTCGACCGCATCGGCGCTGGCCGTCGGCGCCGCCGGCGCCACGGCGGGCACCGGCTCGGCGCTGATCGGCTTCATCCAGTTCGTCCTGGGTGCGATCGCATCCCCCTTGGGCGGCATCGCGGGGACCGGCACCGCCCTGCCCGCCACCGTCCTCATGACGCTCTGCCCGGTGATCGGCCTGGTCGCGGCATCCATCGCCGGTCGGGCGCCGGCGCGACCCGTGCGCTGACGCGCGCCACCGCCTCCGTAGGATGCCCCCATGGCCCGTTCCGTCCCCCTGCCGCCCGTCGCCGAGAGCGAGCCGCGCGCGCGCCCGCAGAACCTGATCCTCAACCTGCTGGGCATCTACTTCCCCGACGCGGAAGGCTGGCTCTCCTCCCGGTCGATCGTGGACGTCCTGGCCGATGCCGGCCACGGCGAGCCGGCGACCCGGGCGACCCTGGCCCGGATGGTCCGGCGCGGGCTCGTCTTCCGACGCGTCGACGGGCGCCGGACGCTGTTCGCGCTCACGCCGGAGGCGCGGGGCATCGTCGAGGACGGTCGCCGTCTGGTCTGGGAACGCGATCCGGTGAACCGCAGCTGGGACGGCTCATGGACCTCGCTCGCGTTCTCCATGCCGGAGTCGTTCCAGAGGCAGCGCCATGACCTGCGCACGCGACTCAGCCGGGCGGGATTCGGAGCGGTCCGTGCCGGGCTGTGGATATCGCCCCACGACGTGGATCTCGACCGGGTGCTGGACGGCCTCGACCTGGCCGAGCACATCATCGTGATGCGGGGGGTGCCGTCCCCTCCGACGACCCCCGAGGTCGTCGTGGCACAGGCCTTCGACCTCGACGCCGTCGCCATCCGATACGAGCGCTTCCTCGATCGCTGGGCAGACGTCGGGCGGGCCCATCCGGCGAGCAGCGAGATCCTCATGACGAATCACCTGCTGCACGTGCTGCGGCACGATCCGCGACTGCCCGTCGAGTTCCTCCCCGAGGACTGGCCGGCCGAGACCGCTTCCCGCCTCTACCGCACGCGCTACGCCGAGTGGCACGAGCGGGCGCGGCAGGACCTGCTCGCCGAACCGGTCTAGCTCCCCGACGCCAGATCGTCTACACTTTTCATACAGATGCACACAGAGTGTCGAATGTTCCGGGAAGCGCCCACGGCGAGGACCGGCAGAAGGAGAGAGCATGGCCTCGGTTTCGCTTGCGCGCACCATCTTCGACGAGTCTCATGACGACTTCCGCGAGACCGTCCGCTCGTTCGTCGAGCGTCACGTCGTCCCGCACCTCGACGAGTGGGCGGAGGCGGGTCGCGTCGATCGAGGCCTGTTCCGCGAAGCCGCCGAGCTCGGGCTGCTCGGCATCTCCGCACCCGGGCGCTTCGGCGGCGGCGGCGTCGACGACTTCCGGTACAACGCCATCCTCATCGAGGAGCTCGCGCGCGTCGGCGCCACCGCGGTCGGGATGTCGATCACCGGGTTCAACGACCTGATCGCGCCGTACCTGGTGGCGCTGGGCACGGACGAGCAGAACGAGCGCTGGCTGGCGCCGATGATCGCCGGCGACACGGTGGGGGCGATCGCCCTGACCGAGCCCGGCACCGGGTCGGATCTCGCCGCGATCACGACCACGGCCCGCCCCGAGGGCGACCACTTCGTGCTCACCGGAGCGAAGACCTTCATCTCGACCGGCATGCTCGCCGACGTCGTGATCGTCGCGGCGCGGACCGATCCCGATGCCGGCCGCGGCGGGATCAGCCTGCTCTGCGTGGAGACCGACCTGCCGGGCTTCTCCCGCAGCGGCCCGCTCAAGAAGGTGGGGCTGAAGGCGCAGGACACCGCCGAGCTGTTCTTCGACGAGGTGCGGGTGCCGCGCTCGGCCCTTCTGGGCGTCGAGGGCGGCGGCTGGGCGCAGCTGCGCCACAACCTCCCGCAGGAGCGCCTGAACATCGCGGTGACCTCGATGGCGCGGATGCGGGCGACCTTCGACCAGGCGCTAGCGTATTCCATCGAGCGGCACGCGTTCGGGCAGTCGATCGCCTCGTTCCAGGCGAACCGCTTCTACCTCGCCGAGCTTGCCACCGAGATCGAGGTCACGCAGGTGTTCGTCGATCGCTGCATCCTGGATGCCTCGAACCACGAACTGGACGAGGTCACCGCGGCGATGGCCAAGTGGTGGGTCACCGAGCTGCATCAGCGCGTGATCCAGCGCGCCGTCCAGCTGCACGGCGGGTACGGGTTCATGACCGAGTACGCGGTCGCGCAGGACTATCTCGACTCCCGCGTGGCCACCATCTTCGGCGGCACGACCGAGATCATGAAGGAGATCATCGGGCGCAGGCTCACCCGCCCCTGACCCACGCGGTATCCCGCCCCTCCGGCATCCCCTCCCGCCGGCATCCCGGCCCGCGGCATCCCCCTCCCTCCCCGCCCTTCTGTGACTCGTCAGAAGTGGTCGGAATTCTCGCAGACATTCCGACCGGTTCTGACGGGTCACCGACGCGGTTGGGGAGAATGGGGCGGCGGAGCAGGATGCCGCGGGGCGGCGGGGCAGGATGCCGCGGGGCGGCGGGTCAGGAGGGGCGGGCGAGCAGCGTCTTCAGGTCGGCGCGCAGGCGAGCGACCTGTTCGGCGGGCATTCCGGCGGCCAGCTCGACCTGCACCTGGGCGACGAGGGGCGCCAGGCGCCGGCGCTCGGCGGCGCCGTGGGGCGTGAGCGAGACGACGTTGCGGCGGGCATCGGCGGCCGAGCGGCGCCGGACGATGAGTCCGCGCCGCTCCATCCGCGCCACCAGGTCGGCGATCGTGGACCGGTCCAGATCGGCCTGGTCGCACAGCTCCCGCTGACTGGCCTCGCCGTATCGGTCGAGCACCACGAGCACCGTGTACTGCACGCTGGAGATCTCCGGCGAGACGATCCGCCCCCAGGCCGCGACGTGCAGCTGCTGCGCGCGCCGGATCAGGTATCCGAGGTGCCGCTGCGGCTCGGGCTCGTCGGCGCCGGAGGCCCCGGAGGCCCCGTCGGCGGCGTCGAGCTCGGAGGGGACGGATGCTGCGGTCACAGCATCCATCATCCCCGTGCCGATCGATCGGGCTCCACGAGGAACCCGGCGAAGAACGCGGCCAGCCCGGCGTGGTCGGCCAGCGGGAGCACGTGCGCGACGTACTGGTCGGGCCGGACCACGACCACCGCGCCGGCCCGGTCGATGCCGCGGGCGGCGAAGATGTCGCGGTCGGGGTCGACGGCCCACGCCTTCTCCCAGTCCTGCAGGCCGAGCGGACCGGAGCGCGGCAGCAGCAGCGCCGGCACCTGCCCGAGGTCGACGTCGTGGTGCCCGCGCCGGAACACGCCGTGCACGTCGATCACGCTGTCGATGTCGGCACCGTCGGGGGTGAACCGCACCACGGGCGAGTCGGATGCCGCGCCCAGCCACTCGGCGGTCTCGATCAGGCCGCGCCCGCTCTCGTCGTCGAACACGTAGACGCGCCACCGCCCGTCGGCGCGGTGCGCGTGCCCGAGCTCGGCCCGCTTGGCGTCGGCGACGCGCACCACCGGCGCGGAGTGGAACCGTGTGCCGATCTCGAAGCCGGCGGCCAGGTGCTGGTGCTCCGGGCCGCCGGTCAGGGTCGACGGGGTGTAGGTGGTGGCCAGGCCCGCGGTGTAGCGGCCCTGCCGGGTGAACTCGGCCTGCATCTGCTCGCTGGTGACCCCGCCGCGCTCGGGATGCTGCGGGTCGACGGTGGGCTGGGCGACGAACGCCGACCAGAACCGGTCGAACTCGATGAGGTCCTCGGCCACGGTCTGGCGCTCGGCGGAGTAGGTGTGCAGGAGCGCGGCATCCGACCGCCCCTGCAGCACCGCGGCCAGCTTCCACCCGAGGTTGAAGGCGTCCTGCATCGACACGTTCATGCCCTGCCCGGCCTTGGCCGAGTGGGTGTGGCACGCATCCCCCGCGATGAAGACGTGCGGCAGGCGGCCTGTGGCGTCACCTGCCGGCACGTCGTCGAATCTGTCGGTCAGCCGCTGGCCGACCTCGTACACCGACGACCACACCACGGACTTCAGCTCGAATGTGTAGGGATGCAGGATGCCGCGGGCCACATCTGCGATCTGCGCGGCAGTGGTGTCGCGGATCGCCGCGTCACCAGCGGTCACCTCGCCGAGGTCGACGTAGCACCGCACCATGTTCCCGCCCTCGCGCGGGATCATCAGCAGGCTGCCCTTGCCGTCCGACTGGATGACGTTCTTGGTGCGCCAGTCCGGGAAGTCGGTGGTCGCCAGCACGTCCATGACGCCCCACGCGTGGTTGGCGGCGTCGCCGCGCAGGTGCTGGCCGATCGCCCGGCGCACGTTGCTGCGCGCGCCGTCGCAGCCGACGACGTACTTCGCCCGGACGGTGAACTCCTCGCCGGCGCCCTCCCCCGCCGCATCGTCGCCGGTGCGGCGCAGGGTCACCTCGACCGGATACTCGCCGTCGCCGACCGTGAGCGTGACGAACTCGATGCCGTAGTCCGGCTCGAGCCGGCTGGACGACCGGGCCGCGTGATCGAGCAGGAACTGCTGCATCCGCGCCTGGTTGACGATCACGTGCGGGAACTCGCTGAGGCCGGCGGGGGTGTCCTCCACCCATCCGGTGCGCTCGATCCGCGAGCGGTCGGCTGCGGAGGGCCCCCAGAACCGCACCTCGTTCACCCAGTACGCCTCGCGCACGAGCGCTTCGGCCAGGCCGAACGCCTGGAACATCTCGACCGTGCGGCAGGCGACGCCGTCGGCCTGCCCCTTCTCCAGCGGGCCGCCCCGCCGCTCGACGATGCGCGTGTCGATGTCGGGGAACGCCGCCAGCTGCGCGGCCAGCACCGATCCGGCGGGGCCGGTGCCGACGATCAGCACGTCCACGGTCGGCGGGATGTCACGGCTGCGGGCGATCGCCTGCGGCGAGGCCGGCTCGAGGCCCGGGTCGCCCGGACGGTAGCCGTCGCGATAGAACTGCATGCGATCTCCTTCGATCAGCGCCCCGGAAGCGGGATCGCCTCCACTATATCGTCAGTACCCCAACGATTCTAGTCCGGGAACCCGGAACGTCGGCTCCGCTCCTCACCCGGTCCGGGCGGCGCGACGCAGCGAGACGGTCACGATCAGGCCGGGGACGAGGAAGAGCAGCACGGCGACGAGCTCCACGATCAGCGGCAGCACCCAGGCACCCGTCAGCTCGTGCAGCAGGCCCAGCAGCAGCGGACCGGTCGCGGCGACCGCGTAGCCGATGCCCTGCACGATCCCGGAGCGGCCGGCCGTGGTGTGCTCGTCGTCGCCGAACGCGTTGATCATGATGAACACGATCGTGATGCCGGCGCCCTGCGCGAATCCGCCGATGAGGCACCAGGCCAGCCATCCGCCGGGGGCCAGCAGGAAGCCGAGAGGGATCGCCAGCCACCCGATGCCCACGCACAGCACCCCGACCCGGATCGAGGTGCGCAGCGTGATCACCGGCAGGATGAGGCATCCGGCGACCCCCGCGACCTGGAAGACCGAGGCGATGACGCCCGCGTCGGTGTGCGAGTAGCCCTGACCGGCCATGAGCGTCGGCAGCCAGGCGGTGATCGCGTAGAAGGCGAACGCCTGCCCCGCGAACGCCGCAGCCAGGATCCAGGTGGGCGCGTGGCGCAGCACCGACACGCGCGGGGCGTCGATGTCCGGGCGCGGGCCGGGGTGCGGCACGAACGCGGCGCGCAGACCGCGCAGCGGGATCCACGTGGCGAGGGCGGCGACGCCGAACATGGACCACGCCACGATCGCCCAGCGCCAGCCCACCGCATCGGCCAGCGGGGCGGTGCCCAGGGTCACGGCGAGTGTGCCCACGTTCAGCGCCGAGGTGTACACCCCGGTCATGGTGTGCGCCCGCCGGGCGCTGTACTCGCGGGCGATCACGATCGGCAGCACGACGTTGCCGATGGTGACGAACGCGCCCATCACGGCGGTGCCCGCCAGCGCGGTGCCGATGCCGCCGGACGAGCGCAGGATGCTGCCGAGGATGACCCCGATCACCGTCACGGTGAGCGCGACGTCGGCGCCGGCCCGGCGGATGATCGCGATCGCCAGCGGCGCGCAGACGGCGAAGCAGAGGACCGGGATGGTGGTCAGCAGCCCGACTACCCCGGCCCCCACGCCGAGGTCGTCGCCGATGTCGAGTGCGACCGGCGCGACGGCCAGGATCGGCCCCCGCAGCATCGTCGCGGACAGCACGATGACCACCGTCAGCAGGGCGAGGGAGCGGATGCGCGCAGTGCGTTCGGGCATGATCGGCAAGGCTACGCGCGTTCGATCCGTTTCACTATCTCGATAGTGACATCGGATGCGGCGGCCGCCCGCCGCCCGTCTCCTGCTCAAGGCATGCAGGGCACGACTCCGGATACCCTGAGCTCGTGAGCGTTCTGGCGACCGATCGACTCGAGCTGCGCGAGATGACCGATGACGACCTGGACGACATCGCGGTGCTGCTGGGTGACGAGGAAGTCATGCGCTACTACCCGAGACCCAAGACACGGGATGAGGCCGAGCGCTGGATCGCCTGGAATCGCGGGCTCTACCGCAACCGGGGATTCGGACTGTGGATCGTGACCCTGAAGTCCACCGGGGAGTTCCTGGGCGAGTGCGGGCTGACCGTCCAAGTCGTCGACGGCGTCGAGGAGATCGAGGTCGGCTACCAGTTGCTTCCCGCCCACCAGGGTTGCGGCTACGCGACCGAAGCGGCCGCCGCCTGCCGTGACGCGGCGCGCGATGTGTTCCGGGCAGACCGCGTCATAGCCGTCATCAATCCTGCGAACGACAGTTCCAGACGGGTGGCCGAGCGAATCGGGTTGCGACTCGAAAAGCACGCGGACATGTACGGCGAGGACCGGTTGATCTACGCCACCACGTTGGGCCAGGCCGAGCCAGCGAGCCGACCCGCCTTCTTGCAGATCACGCGACCCCTCGGACCGGTGTGGCGTCAGCGGATGCATCGCTGTCGGCCCACACCGCGCGCAGCCGGCGACGAACCCTGTCACGGGCACGATCGGTGAGCTCTGAACCGGCTACAAGCGTCAATGGAACGGTGCCCAGCGACGGAAGCCCCTCCAGCGGGCGCAGGCCCGGCGCGAGATGTGCGCGCGAGGGGAGGGCGGTGATGCCGACTCCCGCGCGCACTGCGCCCAGCAGGCTTGCGAGATCGATGCATTCCCGTTCGATCGGAGTGTCGGTGGCCACCGACAGCATGCGGTCACGGATGACACAGGGGCGTGCGAACACCACCAGCCGCCGCGGGTGGGGCGAGACCCGCTCCGACCCGACCCACTGCAGAGGCACGTCCGCGACGTGTTCGACGCCGCGTCCCAGATCGCCGAACCCGATCGCGACCGTGACAGCGCGACGGTGCACGAACTCGCGCAGCCGTGCGGTCCGGTGGAACTCATAGCGAACGCCGCGCGAAGGGAACTCTTCGCGAAGGACGTGCGCGACCCCCTCCAGCATCGGTGCCGACGCGTGCTCGGTCGATGCGACCACAATGTCGTTCTCGTCCGTACTGCGAAGACGCGCCAATGCGGCGTCGTGGGCTGCGACCAGACTGTAGGCCTCCCGCAGAAGATCCTCCCCGCGCGCGGTGAAGGCGATGGATCGGCCCTGGCGGAAGACGATAGGAAAGCCGAGATCATCCTCGAGCCGGCGCAGATGTGCGCTCACGGCCGACTGGGAAAGGTGCAAGGTCTCGGCCGCGCGACGGACGCCGGCCAGCGAAGCGACCGCGATCAGACTCCGCAGAGCGGTGATGTCGAGAGCCGTCATCATTCACCCCTCCAGAGGATCGATCACGTTCCTCGATCGATCCCACGCCCAGCGTACGTGCACCGGGAGGCTGAGGGATGCGCACACCGGAGGAGAGCACCCGAATGACCTTGTATTCCTTGCTCGCATCCGAACTCGCGCAGGCGAAGCAGGCCGACGTGCTGCGCGATGCCGAACATCGCCGTCTGCTCGCGCTCGCTCGCGAGCCCCGTCGACACACAGAAGGCCACCCGGAGGCGGGACGGTCTCAGCGGCCCGCCCGCTGGTGGCGATTGCCGGCCCGGGGCTGAGGCACGACATCACTCATCTGGAGGTACGAACATGAAGAACAGACTCACGATCGGCGTGTACCCGTTCGGCTTCGCAGCCGGCCCAGACGGGATCGCCAGCGGGCGTCCAGATGATCTCGGCCGGATCCGCACGGCCCTCGAGCGCCTCGCGCCGCCGCACGCCACGGTGCTCGCCCGCTCGTACGTCATCTGGGTCGGACCGGAAGCCACGGCGACCGTGCTCGCGCAGATATCCGCGCTCGTGGAGACCGGCTTGACGTGGGATCTGGTGCTGGCGTACCGCAATCGCACCAGTGACATCGAATCGTGGTGCGAGTTCGTCGCCGAGGTGGTCCGGCGCTACGGGACGGCCCTCGCCGCGGTGCAGATCACGGGAGAACCGAACCTCATCGGGATCCCCGATGCCGGGGACGGGACGTTCCCGCGCGTCATCGAAGCTCTCGTTCGCGGCGTCGCCGTCGCTGCGGAGACGAAACGGACGGTCTCTGCCACCGCAGCGATCGGCTTCGCAGTCGTTCCCGAACAGAGTCCCCTCGACGGCAGGTTCTGGCCGGCGCTCGCCGCGATCGCCGGGCCCGAGTTCGCAGCGAATGTCGACTATGCCGGACTGGACATGTACCCCGACGTCTTCGGCGGCCGCATCGAACTGAAAGATCTCGATCGTGCCGTAGATGCGATGCTCGGCACCTTTCGCGACATCGCCCTTCCCCTGGTCGGCATCGGCCGTACAACACCGATTCGCGTCTGTGAGACGGGCTGGCCCACCGGAGAAGGGCGCTCCGAGGAACAGCAGGCCGAGGTGCTCGACAGGGTGCTGCGCCGCGTTCATGGCCGTCGGCACGATCTCAACATCACACATTGGGAGCTGTTCGCGCTGCGCGACGCAGACAGCACTCGCACCGACCCCTTTCACCTGTTCGGGATCATGCGGGACGACTACGCTCCGAAGCCCGCGTTCGACCGCCTGCGCCGCACGATCGCAGAGCTCTGGGACGACGCCGAGAAGTGACCGATCATCATCCTCGATCGATCCTGCCCCGAGCACGGCTGCATATCGATGCTGGAATCCATGAGACGACCACTTGTTCCTCTCGGCGCCATCATCTTCTACGCCGTCAGCTACCCGATCGGTGCCATCGCGGCATCCATCGTCAGCCCCTTTCTGCTGATCACCCTGCGCTTCACCGTGACCGCCGGGGCGCTGTGGCTCTGGCTTCTGCTGCAGCACATCCGCGAGCCGCAGCGCGCAGAGCCGCTCGTGCCGCGGGGCCGACAGCTGTGGTGGAGCGTTGCAGCAGGAGCGCTCGTCCAGGGCATGCAGTTCTTGGCCGCGTACTGGGCGATGGCCCACGGAGTGGGAGCGGGCGTGTGCGCACTGGTGATCGCCATGAACCCCGTCGCAACTGCGCTGTTGAACCGCTCGCTGCACGGCGTCCGGGAGAACCGCTGGGGCTACCTCGCTCTGACATCCGGAACCATCGGCGTCGTCGTCGCATGCCTGCCGAAGCTCGTCTCCGACCCGGGGCTCGGGCCGGCGGTCGTTGCCACTCTCATCGCCCTGATCGGGCTGAGCGGCGGCTCCTTCCTCCAAGGGCGGCAGCTCACCGGTGTCACTCCGGTGGCGTTCACAGCCATCGGCGTGACCGCATCGATCCCCGTCGCGGCGATTCTGTCGACCACGACGAAGAATCACGTGACAGACATGGTGGAAGCCGCCGTGGTTCTGGGCGTGCTGGTCATCACCTCGACACTGGGCACCGTGCTCTATGCGGCATGCGTGCGACGCTCCGGCGCGCGCCAGGCATCGATCCTGTTCGCCATGATCCCCGCCGTCGCCGCCCTGGCCTCGTGGGGCATCCAGGGCGTGGGGATCGGGGTCTCGACGCTGGTGGGCCTCGCGTTCGGATCGCTCGCCTGCATCGCGCAGGTGAGGTCCGCGCGTCCGACATCGACCGCGTCACCGGCCCACATCACCCCGCACGACCACGGAAATCGGGGTAGAACGGAAGTTGCAGAATGAGTCCCTTGACTGAATCGCTTGTGCTCTGGGTCGCCTTCGCGGCGGGTTGGCTGGCCATCGCCTCCACATCACTGGCACGTGAACCCGGCCGCCCACCGGTGCGCTTCACCTGGTGGGCGCTGATCCTTTGGCTCGTCGTCGCGATACCCTCCCTCCTCCAGCTCGCCGTACCGGAGCTTCTCGATGCCGGCATGCGCAACAACGCCGTCGTCGAGCAGGGGCAATGGTGGCGTATCGTGACGGCGAACGTCCTTCAGGACGGCGGCCTGGCCGGCACACTGAGCAATCTGTCGATCCTGGCGGTCACGCTGCTCATCGTCGGACGGGCTCTGCCCGGAGCCCTTGCACTGATGTCGTTCATCGTGGGCGGACTGGCGAGCATGCTGCTGCAGCTCTCGCATCCCGGCGCCGGGAACTCGATGGCGACCCTGGCGCTTGTCGCGGCCGCCGCCGTGATCACGCTTCGACGGCCCGTCCGTCCAGCTTCCCTGGTGGGTGTGAGCGTCCTGGTGCTGATCGGAATCGCACTGACTGCGATCGGCAACGAGCACGGGCCCGCCATCCTCATCGGACTGGCGATGGGCGCAGCAGTCCGACTCGTCATGCACCTGCGGCGTCGACGCGCCGACGAGAAGGCCGCGGAAGCATCCGTCACGCGACCGGCAGCGTGAGCGTGCCCTCGGTCACGGTGTGCGTGTTCGGCACGAGCGCGGCCGCGGTCAGCGGATTCTCGCCCGTGCCGGCGCTGCGGGCGAACAGCGGGAACGATCCGCCGGCCAGGACGAGCCGGATGCGGTGGCCCGCCCGGAACGTGTACGCGGTGTCGAGCAGCTCGACCCGCACCGGGCCGTTCGCGTCCCCGCGCAGCCGCACGCAGCCCTCGGCGACGTTGTGCGAGCGGCCGCGGGGGTCCACGTCGCTGATCCGCGCGAACAGGTCGGCGTCGGGGTGCTCGGCGGCGTGCTCGAGCTCGACGATCGGCGCCCCGCGCACCACGACATCCTCTTCCAGCACGGCGGTGGAGTAGACCAGCGTGTCGCCGCGGTCGGCGAGCCGGCCGTCCTCGACGTATCCCCCGCCGCTGATGATGTTGCCGCCGACGGTCGGCGTCGGATCGGCCGGGTCGTACACGAACCGGCGTTCGCGCGCCGTGCCCGGCGCCTCGGCGAGCGCCGCGCCGTCGAAGTGCAGCGTCCGGGTGGTGGATGCCGCGGGCCAGTCGTCCCGCTCGACCCAGGCATCCGTCCCCTTGTCGTACACCCGGACCCGCGCCATCCGCGCCGGTGCCGGGATCCCGGCCACGTGCGCATCCAGCCAGGCGAGGGTCTCGACCGTCGTGACCTTGGCGGCGGCGCCGGTCAGGTCGAGGTGGGTCCACGGGCCGACCGTCAGGGCCGTCTCGACGCCCCGCTCGCGCAGCCGGCGGTACTGCTGGATGCTCTGCCGCAGGAAGATGTCCTGCCATCCGCCGAGGATCAGGACGGGGATGTCGGTGCGCTCCAGCGCCTCGGCGTGCTGCATCGGCGCCCAATAGGGGTCGGCGAGATCGTCGCGCACCAGCCGGTCGCGCAGCCACGGGGCGGCGTCACCGAAGTGCGCGACGGCCGCATCCACGGTCGGGGTGGCCTGCAGGACCGGCCGCAGCCGGCGGTTCGCGGTGATCATGCCCAGGATCGTGCGCAGGATGCCGCGCCCGCCGAGCACGACCGTCTGCTCGGTCCAGCCGAACAGGTCGAGGGTGAACGTGCCGGTGCCCCAGGCGTGCCGGCTGAAGTCGTGCGGACCCATCAGCACCACCGCGGCGACCAGGTCGGCGGGCGGGTCGGCGAGCATCGCCCACTGCGTGTAGCCGAGATACGATCCGCCGACGGTCGCGAACCGACCCGGGTACCAGGCCTGCTCGCGCATCCAGGCCGCGACATCCTGACCGTCGGCCTGCTCGGTGCGCATCGGGTCGAACTGACCGCCCGAGTCGGCGGTGCCGCGACTGCTGACGAACAGCACGGTCCAGCCCTGCGCGGCCCACGGCCCCGCCATCCTGCGGGCGATCATGCGGCCGCGGCCGTACGGGCCGCGGGTCAGCAGCAGCCCCTTCGACTCCCCGGCCGGGGTGTACAGGTCGGCGCCGAGGGTGATGCCGTCGCGCAGCGGGATGCGCAGGCCACTGACACGGTACGCGGCCATGTCAGTGGGCTGCGCTTCCGGCCAGCCCGATGCGGCAGGCCTGGAGCATGGCGCGCAGCGACTGCGCGTCGGCGTGCGAGAGCGAGGCCGTCATGTCCTGTTCGATCTCGGCGACCGGTCCGCGCATCCGCTCCAGCAGCTCGTAGGCGGTCTCGGTGAGCGAGATGTGCTGCTGCCGCCGAGACGACGGGTCGGGGACCCGGCGGACCAGGTCGCGCGATTCGAGGGTGTCCAGCAGCTGGGTCATGCTCTGCGGGCGTACGAACGACATGCGCGCCAGCTGCGCGGCGATCAGCCCCGGGTGCCGTTCGAGCACAGTGAGCACCGTGTACTGGACGGCGGTGATGCCGTGTGCGGCGGCCAGCTCGTCCAGGCGGGAGCGGACGGCGAGCTCGACCTGCTTGATCAGGTACAGCATGGTCACCGGCGGCGCCTCGGTCGCGGTCGACGCCGGCGCCGTCGACCGCGCGCTAGCGGGCATCGACGACGGCCTCCTCGTGCACGGCGGCCCCGGCCGCCGGTGGGCGGCCGCCGCGCCGAAGCCGGGCCACCGCATCCGTCACCGACGGCACGATGCCGCGCGGCAGCAGCAGCAGGAACACGACCAGCACGACGCCATATCCGGCGTACTGCAGGATGGGCCCCGCCGTCGGCGGCAGGCCGGGCAGCGAGGCCAGGGCACTGAGCAGCTGCAGCCACAGGCTCAGCGCGACCGCGCCGACCACCCCGCCCCAGAGGGTGCCGAGCCCCCCGACCATGGCCATGATGACGTAGCCGAACGAGGCCAGCGGCGGGTAGGTGTCCTGGCTGACGAAGGGCGTGAAGAACGCGCCGATGCCGCCGGCCAGGCCCGCGAAGGCGCCGGCGATGGCGAACACGACCACCTTGCTGCGCAGCACCGGGACGCCGCTCGAGGCGGCCGCACTCTCACTGCCGGCCAGGGCCCGGATGCCGCGGCCGAACCGTGAGTTCACGAGGTTGTGCACGGTGGCCATCGCCGCCGCCAGCGCGGCGAGGGCCAGATACGCGTACGGGAGCTGGCCGCTGAACACGATCGGTCCGACCGACAGCGGCGGGATGCCGAAGATGCCCACGCCGCCGCCGAGGAACGGCACCGTCGCCATGACCGTCTGGATGATCAGCAGCACGGCCAGGGTGCCGAACGCGAGGTAGTGCCCGCGCAGCCGCAGCAGCGGCCAGCCGATGAGCGCGGCCACCACCGCCCCGAGGATCGGCGCCAGCACGAGGGTCAGCAGCGGCGGGAACCCGAGGTTGACGGTCAGGGTCGCCACGGTGAGCCCGCCGACGGCGACGAAGGCGCTCTGGCCCAGCGACACCTGGCCGGCGTAGCCCATGAACAGCGACAGCCCGGTGACCACGACCGCGGCCAGCACGGTCTGGACGAAGAACGTCAGGTCGGTCAGGACCAGCGGGACCAGCCCCAGGAGCACGAACACGGCGATGGCCGCGATCCAGCGGGCCCGGCCCAGGGCCGGACGCACGCGCACGGCGCTGGTGCTCATTTCGCCTCCTCGGGGTTCATCGTGCCGGCTCGCACGATCATGATGACCAGCATCATGAGCAGGGCGACCGGGGTCTGGTACGAGCCGTTGCCGTAGGCGGCGACCAGCTGCCCGACCACGCCCAGGATCACCGCGCCCAGGAACGTCATCCACGGGCTGCGCAGCCCGCCGAAGATCGCGGCGGCGAAGCCGCTGAGGATCAGCGGAAGGTCCGAGGACACCGACACCGCCGTGGTCGGGGCGATGAGCACGCCGGCAAGGCCCCCGAGCGCGCCGGCGATCGCGAACGCGACGAGCCCCATCATCCGGGTGTTGATGCCGACCAGCCGGGCCGCGCGCGGGTTGGATGCCGCCGCGGTCAGCGCCTTGCCGATGTCGGTCCGGGCGAAGAACAGGCTCAGCAGCGCGAACGTCACCAGCGCCACCAGGAACACGAGGATGCGCTGGCTGGCCAGGTTCACACCGAGGATCTGGATGCTGCCCCCGAGGCCCGGCGGCGAGACCGGGTTCTGCCCCCAGATCGCGACCACGACCGCTTCGGCGATCATGCCCAGCCCGAGGGTGATCAGCAGCGAGATCATCGGCGGCGTGCCGCGCTTGCCGATCGCGACGATGCCGATGGCCACGCCGATCACGGCGCAGCAGATCACGGCCACGAGCTCCGCGACGCCGTGCGGCAGCATCCCGCTCAGCAGCGTGTAGGAGATCATCGCACCGAACACCGCGAGCATGCCCTGCGCGAAGTTGAGCACGTGGGTGACCCGGTACACGACGACCATGCCGCTGCCGACGAGGGCGAACGATCCCGCCAGCGCGAGACCCGAGAGCAGGTAGGTGAGGAACGCCTGCATGTCAGACTCCCGTCGCGTTCGGATCGAGGCCGCCGAAGTAGGCGTCCTGCAGTTCGGGGGCGTCCCGCAGCTGCGCGGTGGGCCCCTCGGTGACGATCTGTCCGGATTCGAGCACGTAGGCGCGCGAGCACAGTTCGAAGGCCAACCCGATCTCCTGCTCGATCAGCAGCACGGCGGTCCCCCGCGAGCGATTGAGCTCGGCGAGATGCTCGACCAGCTGCGCGGCCACCATCGGCGCGAGCCCGAGCGAGAGCTCGTCGACCACCAGCAGGTCGGGCTGGGCCATCAGGGCGCGACCGACCGCGACCATCTGCTGCTGGCCGCCGGAGAGGGTGTCGGCGCGCTGCCGGCGCAGGCGCTGCAGGTCGGGAAGCAGCTCGTACACCGGGCCGATGTCCTTCGGACGGTGCCGCCAGGCGCCCAGGCGCAGGTTGTCCTCGACGCTGAGCTCGCCGAACATCTGCCGTCCCTCGGGCACCTGGGCGACGCGCCCGCCGACCTCGATCCGTCCGGACACGGTCTTGACCAGCCCCGAGATCGCGTTCACGAGGGATGTCTTGCCCGCCCCGTTCGGACCCACGAGGGCGACCAGCTCCGCGTCATCCACGGTCAGCGAGACGCCGTCCAGAGCCGTGGCCGCCCCGTAGCGGACGACCAGGTCGTCGATGGTGAGCATCATGCCGCGGCCGCCTTGCCCAGGTACGCCGAGATCACGCGCGGGTCGCGGCGGATCTCGTCGGGGGTGCCGTCGGCGATGACCTCGCCGAGATCCAGGACGGTGATGCGGTCGGCCAGCGACGTCACCATCGACACGTCGTGCTCGATCAGCATGATGGTCATGCCGTCGCCGTGCAGCTCGCGGATCAGCTGCGACAGGTCGCGTCGCTCGCTCGCCCGCAGTCCCGACGCCGGCTCGTCCAGCAGCAGCAGCTTCGGCCGGGCGGTCAGCGCCCGGGCCAGCTGCAGGCGCCGCTGCTGGCCCAGCGGCAGCTGCTCGGCGTCCCGGTCGGCCCAGTCGGCCAGCCCCACCCGGGCCAGCGCCTCGCGCGCCGAGGCGAAGATCTCGCGCTCCTCGCGTCGGTGCCGCGGCAGGCGCAGGACGGCGCTGGCCGCCCCCGCCCGGGTGCGCGCGGTGGCGCCCACGGCGACGTTGGCCAGCACCGACATCCCGGGGAAGATCCGCGCCCCCTGGAACACGATCGCCACACCCCGCCGGGCACGCCGGTGCGGCGGGAGCCGGTCGATGTGCTCGCCGTCGAGGGTGATCCGACCCGAATGGGGGTGCAGGTGTCCGCTGATCATCGTGAACAGCGTCGACTTGCCCGCACCATTCGGGCCGATCACCCCGCGCAGCTCGCCGTCCGCGACGCTGAGGGAGACATCCCGCGCCGCATACACGCCGCCGAACGCCCGGGAGAGCCGGTCGACCTCGAGCATGGCTACTTCGGCGCGTCCGTCTTGAACTTCTCCGCCTGGTAGTCGGTGGCCGTCCAGACGCCGTCCTTGACCACCATGATGCCGATGGCACTCGCGTCCAGGCCCATGTGGTCGGTCTTGCTGTAGTGGTAGTGGCCGTTCGGGGTCAGCAGATCGGTCGCCTCCAGAGCATCCCGGATCTTGTCCCGGTCGGTGGAGCCGGCCTTCTCGATCGCGTTCTTCAGCAGCTCGATCGCCGTCGCCCCGCCGTATGCGAACTCGGGCGGGTTCACGTTGTCGTGCTGCGCGCGCCACGGGCCGGCCACGGCCATCACCAGGTCCTTGTACGGACCGGCGGGGATGGCGTCGGGGTCCAGCGCCGCGGTCGTGGCGCCGATGACGCCCTCGGCGGCGGCACCGGACGGCTCCAGCCACAGGTTGGACGCCTGCGAGCCGGTCACGTAGAACGGCACGCCCTTGCCGGCAATCTGCTTGGTGATGATGACCGGCGCCGGTCCGGAGCCCCACTGCACGAACGCGTCGGGCTTGGCGGCGACGACCTTGGTGATCAGCGGCGTGAAGTCGGTGGCGGCCGGGTCGTAGGCCTCGTCCAGCACGATCTGCATGCCGGCGGCCTCGGCCAGGCTCTTGGTCGACTTCTCACCCGTCTGCCCGTACAGGTCGGTGCCCGTGTAGGCCACGGCGACGGTCTTGACGCCCTTCGCCTTCCAATAGTCCACGAGGGCGGCGGCGTAGATCTTCGTGCTGCCGGGCGAGGTGAACGCGTAGGGGTTGCTGCCGTCCACGTATCCGTCGACCGGGCTGAGCGCGATCGTCGGGATCTTGTACTGGGTGATGCTGGAGCTGACGGCCATCGCCGCGGACGTCATCGAACTGGCGAGCATCGCCGAGTAGCTCGAGTCGGACGCCATCTGGTTGAACTGCTTGACCGACTCTGTGGGGTCGGTCTTGTCGTCGACGACCGTCAGTTCGATCTTCTGGCCGTTGATGCCGCCGGCCTTGTTGATGTCGGCGACCGTCTGCTCGGCCGCCTCCTTGTCACCGGCTCCGAGCGCCGACAGCGGGCCGGTCAGGGGCATGACCGCGCCGATCTTGATGGGCCCGGCGGCGCTGCCGGACGGTGATGTGCTGCCTCCTGCGGAGCATCCCGCCAGCGCGAGCGCGGTGACGGATGCTGTGGCGAATGCGGCGACGGCAAGCAGGGTCTTGGATCTCATGGTCTCTCCGATTCATCGTTGAACACAGAAGTCGGCGTCATCATCGGGTTGCATCGGCGCCATTATCAGGTTGCCTGACTGTCAGGAAGTATGAACGAGCGAAGGGGCCGGAGTCAACCCTCAACCCCAGAACGATGCGAGGCCGTGACATCCGCTTCTTACGAAGGTCGGGAGCCGGACCCCCTTGTGCAATTCACAGGAGTCCTGATAATTGTTCCCGTCACCTACTGTTCGGACGAAGGAGTTCGCATGACCAGAGGATTCACCCGCGCCTTCACGACGGTCGCCGCAGCCGCGGCGCTCGTGCTCACCGGAGGTGTCGCCGCTCAGGCCGACGCCACGACCACCGCCCCCTCATCCACCCACTTCACCGGGACCCTCGCCGACGGTGCGACCTGGGTCGCCGACAAGCCCGCCGACTGGAACGGCGTGCTCGTGCTGTACAGCCACGGCTTCGGCACGCTCAGTCCCTCCGACGCCCCGAACCCCGACACCCAGGCCGCGCTGCTGGATTCGGGCTACGCGCTGGTCGGATCCTCGTACAGCGGACCGAGCCTGTGGGCCCTGGCATCCGCCACCGACGACCAGTTCGCGGCGCTCGCCGCCGCGAAGAGCGTGATCGGCCACCCGCGGCAGGTGCTCGCCCTGGGCACGTCGATGGGCGGGCTGATCAGCGCGCAGGAGGCCGAGCGCGGCAACGGCCGCATCGACGGCGCCCTGACCACCTGCGGGCTGCTGGGCGGCGGGGTGAACCTGAACAACTACCAGCTCGACGGGGAGCACGCCATCGCCCAGCTGCTGGCCGATGACCCCGACATCCAGCTGGTCGACTACGCCGATTCCGGGCAGGTGCAGGCGGCGACGGCGGCGTTGACGGATGCCGTGACCGCCGGGCAGCAGACGGCCCAGGGCCGCGCGCGCATCGCCCTGGCGGCGGCTCTGATGCAGACGCCCGACTGGATCAGCGGCGACACCCCGCCCACCGGCTACGCCGAGCAGCAGGCGCAGGAGGCCGCGTGGCTGCCTCCGCAGCTGAGCTTCGTCATTTCGGGGCGCCCCTCGATCGAAGCATCCGCCGGCGGCAACGCGTCCTGGAACGTCGGCGTCGACTACGCGAAGATGATCCGGCGATCCGACCGGTACCCGCAGATCCGCGCGCTGTACCGGACGGCGGGGCTCGACCTCGACGCCGATCTGCGCACGCTCACCCGGACCGCCGACATCGCCCCGGATGCCGACGCGCTGCGCAACCTGACCGCGACGTCCACGGTCACCGGCAAGATCACGGTGCCCGAGCTCACGCTGCACACGATCAGCGACCAGCTCGCGCCGATCACGTACGAGCGCCAGTACCGCGACCAGGTGAACCGCGCCGGCCGCGGCCACCTGCTGCGCCAGGCGTACACGCAGTCGATCGGGCATTGCAACTTCACGCCGGCCGAGATCGTGGGAGCGCTGAACACCGTGCACGCCCGCGTGTCCACCGGCCACTGGCCGAGCACGACGGCGCACGCCCTGACCCGGGCGGCGGATATCACGGGTTACGGCGACAGCAGCTTCATCACGTATCACCCGGCCACGTTCGTGAACGCGCGCACCTACCCGCCGCGGCACCACCGCCCCTCCTGGCGCTGACTCGGGGTCTGATCCGGCCCGGGCCGTGGGCCCGGGCCGGCTCGGCGTGATGGCCGGCTCGCGCTGACTCGTCAGAAACGGTCGGAATCGGCATCCGAATTCCGACCACTCGGGGAAGGTGACGGCCGGTTCAGGTCCGGGCCGCGAACGTGGCCGTCCGCGAATGCGACGGGCCGGCTATTTCGCGCCGGCCTGGCCGACGTTGCGCATCGCGAAGCCGCCGCCGTCGACGTAGAGGATCTGGCCGGACACCCAGCGGGCGGCGTCGGTGGAGAAGAACAGGGCCGCCGAGGCGATGTCCCAGTTGTTGCCCTCGACTCCCATCGCCACGTTCTGCCGGCGGATCTCGCGCTGCTCCTGGTTCATGCCGTGCGCGGCGAACGCGCCCCAGATCATGCCCACGCGGACGCAGTTGACGCGGATGCGGCGCGGCGCGAGGGTCGCGGCGGCGCCGGTGGTGAGCTTCTCCAGCGCCGCCTTGGCGATGCTGTACGGCAGGCCGGGTCCGCGGCCCTCGGCCGCGCCGGACGAGATCAGCACGGCCGAGCCGCCCTCGGTCATGTGCTTCTGCGCATGCCGCAGCAGGTACCAGGCCGACTTCAGGTTGAGGTCCATGGCGAAGTCCCACGCCTCGACGCTCGTCTCGAAGATGCCCTCCACGCCGCCGCCGCCGATCGAGTCGGCGACCACGTCGATCCGTCCGAAGCGCGCGATGACGGCATCCACCGTCCGGGCGACATCCGCGTCGTCGGTCATGTCCACGATGAAGGCCTCGGCCTCGCCGCCCGCGGCCCGGATGCCGTCGACGGTGCGCTGCGCGGCGGCCTCGTCCCGATCGAGCACCGCCACCGCGGCGCCGTTGCGGTGGTACAGCCATGCCATCGCGAAGCCCACGCCCCCCTCGGGGCCGCTCAGTCCGCCGCCGGCGACGACGGCGACCCGGCCGGGCAGCCACGGCGGCCCTGCCGTGGCGAGGGCATCGGTGACGGGGAATTCCCACGTGGACGGATCGCTGGGCATCGGGTCGCTCCTTCGTGTCGGGATGTCTCCCACTCTGGCCGACCGACACCTCCCGCCACGTGGTCGGTTTCGCCGGGCGGAAGCCCAGGCCGTCCACGCGGAGCGACAGCGGGAGAAGCCCGAGCCAGAGGTCGAGCCCTCACCTCACCGGGAAGGCCCGGCCGGACCACTCCCCGAACACGCGGAACACCATCGACATCGCGGCGTTCGGCGAGCCGGCGACGATGATCGGCAGACTGACGGCGGACGCGTCGGCGAACACCGGGTGGAAGTGGTCGTCCGGGAACGGACCCTCCGGCAGCCGGCTGAGCCCCTTGCCCACCGCGGCGAGCTCGCCCTCGGTCCGGCCGGCGTGTGCGACGAGCCACTCGCGCACGTCCTGCTTCGACATCCCCGCCTCGGCGAAGACGCGCGCGTGGTCCGGGTTGAGCACAATGCCCACCGAGGAATGACGGAAGATCCAGGCACCGGACCGCTGGATCGTGTCGGCGAGGTCGCGCAGCACCTCGACCGGGTCGGTGAAGTGCCGGTTGTCGACGAACTCGCACGTGCGCACCAGCATCACCGACACCGCGCTGTCGCCCGGCTGCAGCCCGCCGTCGACCGAGAACGGCTCCCACGGGCTGGACTCCTCGTCCTCGGCGATGCCCATCGTCCACCGGCCGGGAAGTCCCTGGGTCGCCTGCTCGAACTCATGCGGGCGGATGCCGAACCCGTTGCGCACGGTCAGTCCGAGGGCGCGCGGGATGGCCGCATTGGCCCGGAATCCCGGCCCGAGCACGCCCCCGGCGGCGTTCACGCCGAGCTCGGCGCGCAGCGGCCCGTTCACGATCACCAGCGGCGCCGGCCCACTCGTGCTCTGCCATCCGCCGCCGCCGGCGGCTCGATCGGCCGAGAGCGCGTCCCATGCGGCCAGCACCGCCGGGAAGTACTCCGGCCGACAGCCGGCCATCACCGCGTGCACGGCCGCGTCGCGCACCGTGACCGCCCGACCCAGGCCGACGTGCCGGGCGACGATCTCGTCCGGGTCGCGCGCGGTGCCGGCCAGGAACCCGGCGATCGACTCCTCGGTCGCCGGCAGCACGGGCAGCCCGTCCGACCAGCCCCGCTCGTAGAGATGGTCGGCGACGGCGTGGGCCGCCTGCGGGTCGAGGACGGTGTCGGCGCTCACGCGGCCGGCCCCGCGGCATCCGTCATCCGCGCTGCGTCATCCGCCACCGGCCCCGCGGCATCCGTCATCCGCGCCGCGACCGCGTCGGCCAGCTCGTGCGCCCGGACTCCCAGCTCGTCGGCGCTGAGGTTGGCGACGGGATGGGCGGTGAGCAGATAGGGGAATCCGCCGTCGCCCTTCAGATCGGCCATCGCCTGGGCGGTCGTCGCGAACGCATCGGTGCAGATGACCGCGGTGGGGATCCCGGCCTGCTCCAGCGCCACCCCGTCGGCGACCGCCGCGGCGCTGCACGAGCCGCAGTCGCCCACGCCGATCACGACCACGTCGCACTCGGCGGTCAGCTGGTGCAGCAGCTCGTCGGACAGGGGCAGCGCGAACGGCCGCTTGGTCCGGGCCACGAGCCGGCCGGCGCCGTGCCGATCGGCGAGGATCTCACCCAGGTCGCCGAGCAGCGCGGCGGCGTTGCGCTTGGTGTTCTCCAGCAGCCCGACCCGCAGTCCGTGCAGCGACGGCTGCCGCGGGGCACGGCGCGGACTCGGGGTCGGCACGACGCGGGCCGTGCTCACGGTCGGATCGATGATGGTCTGCATCGCGGGTCCTCCTGGCGTCTCGCGTCGGACCAGGATGCGACGCCGAGACGGTCGCCGTCGCCGGCCGCTTCCGCGCGGTGGAAGCGGAAACTGCAGCGCCGGACCTGACGGACGCCCCGCTCAGCGCCGCGCGAGATGCCGCAGGTGGAATTCGCGCGCCCCCGGGCTCATCGGCGCCGGCCGGTCCAGCAGCGCATGCGAGGCCCGCACCGCGGTGCCGCGCACGAGCTCGGCGTACTGCTCGGGCTCATACCGGTCCAGCAGGCACACCAGACCGACGGATGCCTCGACCTGGCCATCCGGTCCGGTCACCGGCGCCGCCACCGAGCCGGCGCGGGCGGTCAGCAGGCCGCGCGTGATCGAGACGCGGTCATGGCGGATGCGCTCCAGCAGCGCGCGCAACTCTCCCGGGTCGACGATCGTCTGCGGCGTGTAGCGACGCAGGGGGCCCCGCAGGTACTCGTCGATCACGTCGTCCGGGGCGAACGCGAGCAGCACCAGGCCGGTGCCGCCGACGTGCATCGGCAGCCGACCGCCGATCCGGTTCTGGCCGGTGTAGTTCGGATGCGGGCGCAGCGCCTCGAGGTAGATGAGATCCAGCCCGTTGCGCACCGCGAAGTGGACGGTCATGTTCGTGCGCCGGTGCAGATCGATCAGGTGCGGCAGTGCCCGCTCACGCAGCCGCAGCCCCTCGGTGGAGGTCGAGGCCAGTTCGAGGATCTTCGGCCCCAGCCGGTACTTGCCGCACTCGTCGACCTCCAGGCCCTCCCACGCGAGCACCTCGTGCACGAGCCGGTGGGTGGTGGTCAGCGTCAGCCCGGCGTGGCGGCTGATCTCAGACAGGGTGAGCCGCCCGCCGCCCTTCGTGAACGCGCCCAGCAACGCGAGCACACGGCCGGCCGCGGTCATCTTCGGTGCATCGATCAGGCTGTCGGCGGACATCCTCGTTCCTCCCTCACCGTCGGAATCGACGCTAGGCCCACGGCTGCCGCCGATGATCGCCCTTTTCGCTGCACGGAAGACGGTGGGGCCGCCCGGATCCCGGACGGCCCCGCCGCTGTGCTGTCGCTGCCTTGCCGCGGCGCGGATCAGCCCTTCAGCGACATCGTGGTCCACGGCAGCATGCTCGTGGACGGCTGGCGGTCCAGCTGCCCGTCCCAGCGCGTGGTGTTCACCGTCGGGAACGAGCCGTAGTACCAGCTGATCGGCGCGTAGAACATCAGCTCGTCGGCCCGCTGCTGCAGGTCCTTGAAGGCCTCGCCGCGCTGGGCGCGGTCGGTGGTGGCCAGCGCGGCGTCGGCATCCTTCTGGATCCGGTCGTCGCAGATCTGCGAGGGGTTGGATGCCGCGGCCCGGTCGGGGTTGCAGGCATACCAACGCACGATCCCGGTGCTCGGATCGGCCCCGACGGTGGACCGCAGGAACGCGAGGTCGAAGTCGCTGTCGGTGTACACCTTCTCGGTGAACACGCTCCCCGAGGTGCCGACGAGGTTCGTCTTGATGCCCACCTCGGCCAGCTGCGACTTGACCATCTCGGCGGTGGCGGCCACCTCGGAAAGCTCGGAGATGTACCGCACGTTCAGCGTGAACCGGGTGCCGTCGGCCTTCTTCGGGAACCCGGCGTCATCCAGCGCCGCGTTGATCGCATCGACGTTCCGGGGATACTCGCGGTCGAAGTCGATGTCGGTGTTCAGCGCCCAGTCCAGCTCGGGCGGGAAGAACCCAGTGGCGGGCTCGCCGAGACCGGCCAGGGCGACGTCGGTGACGGCCTTGCGGTCGATCGCCGAGAACACCGCCTTGCGCACGGCGGGATCGGCCAGCGCGGTGCTCTTGCCGTTCATCATCACGGTCACGTCCTGCGGGAAGAACCCGGTCCGCTGCAGTTCCAGGTTCGGATCGTCGGCGACCTTCTTCTGCTGTGACGGGTCGACGTCGGCACGGTCCACCTCGCCGGTCGACAGCGCCGCCATCCGCGCGTTCGGATCGGTCATGATCGGGTAGACGGTCCGGTCGACCTGCACCTTTCCGCCCCAGTAGTCCGGGTTCTTCACGAGGACGACCTGCTGACCGGACTCATACGAGTCGAACTTCATCGGGCCGGTGCCGATCGGGGCCATGTTGGCCTTGTTCGTGACGTAGTCGGTGCCCTCGTACACGTGCTTGGGCAGCATGAACTGCTGCGCGACGGTCTCGAGCACGGGCCCGTACGTCTCGGAGAAGTGCACCACGACGGTGTGCTCGTCGGTGACCTCCACCGACGAGATGTGGTCGGCCAGCGCAGCGCCGAACGTCTGCAGGGCGACGATCTCGTCGAAGTTGAACTTGACGTCCTCGGCGGTGAACGGCTGGCCGTCGTGCCATTTCACGCCGGAGCGCAGGTGCAGCGTGAGCTGCAGCCCGTCGTCGCTCAGGTCCCACGACTCGGCCAGCCCGGGGGTGAGCTTGCCGGTCTCGTCGATCCGGATCAGCGTGTCCATGATCTGGGCGCTGAACATCGTCGGCGTCGCGCCGCTGATGAGCTGTCCGTTCAAGCCCATCGGGTCGTCGGCGATCGCCTGGACGTACACCTTCTCGCCGTCGGCATCCGCGCTTCCGCCGGTGCAGCCGGTGGCGACCAGCGCCAGCGCCGCGAGGGCGCCGACGATCCCGGCCACCCGGGTGCTGTTTCTTCTGCTCATGATCTTCCTCTCGGTGGGGAGCCGGCCGTCATGCCAGGACGGGGGCTGCGGCCAGCAGCTCCTTGGTGTACGGATGCCGGGGGTCGGCGAAGATGGCGTCCTTGCTGTTCTCCTCGACGATCCGGCCGTCCTTCATCACGTAGACGTAGTCGGCGACCTTGCGCACCACGGGCAGGTCGTGCGTGATGAACACGTATCCGACGCCGAGCCGTTCCTGCAGGTCGCGCATGACGTGCAGCACGCCGGCCTTGACCGAGGCATCCAGCGCGGAGACCGCCTCGTCGGCGATGATCACGCGCGGATCCAGCGCGATCGCGCGGGCGATGAGCACGCGCTGGCGCTGGCCGCCGCTGAGCTCGTGCGGGAACCGGTCGACGAACCGGGCGGCCGGGCTCATCCCGACCAGCGCCAGCACGTCGGCGGTCTTCTCGCGCACGGCGCTGCGGCTGCGCGCCATGCGGTGCAGCCGGATCACCTCGCCGATCGCCTCGCCGACGCGCTTGCGCGGGTTCAGCGACCCGGCCGGGTCCTGCAGCACCGCCTGCACCCGGCGCCGGTAGGCGACGGTGGCGGCGCGACCCATCTGCCGCAGCGGCACGCCGTCGAGTTCAACGCTTCCGCCGGTCGGGGCCAGCAGGTCCAGGAGCAGCCGGCCCAGCGTGCTCTTGCCGCTGCCGCTCTCGCCCACGATCGCGATGAACCTGCCGGGCTCGGCCCGCAGGGTCACGTCCGTCACGGCCGCCACCTCGCCGCCGCCGCGCCGTGCGCGGAACACCTTCGACACATTCTTGGCCTCAAGAAGCACGGGCGACCTCCTCGGCCAGTTCGCGGCGCAGGGCCGGCGGGATGGAGTACAGCTCCAGGCCCTCGTCGGTCACGCTGCGCACGCTGCGCAGCAGCGCCTGGGTGTAGGGATGCTGCGGGTGATGCAGCACCTCGTCGGTGGCGCCGTCCTCCACGATCCGGCCGTTGTACATGACGTAGATCCGGTCGGTCATGCCGGCCACCACGGCGACGTCGTGCGAGATCAGGATGAGGGATGCCCCGGCCCCGGTCACGGCCGCCTCCAGGGTGTGCAGCACCCGCTGCTGCACCGTGGCGTCCAGCGCCGTGGTCGGCTCGTCGGCGATGATCAGCTCCGGCTGCTTGGCCAGGGCGATGGCGATCAGCACCCGCTGGCGCATGCCGCCGCTGAGCTCGTGCGGGAAGCGCTCGGCGACGTCCTCGACCCGGTCCAGCCCGGCCTCGGCCAGCGACCGGTGCACGTGGGCGAGCACGTCGGCCCGCGGCATCCCACCGTGCACGCGCACCGATTCGGCGACCTGTCGCCCGATCTTCATGGTGGGGTTCAGGAACGTGAGCGGGTCCTGGAACACCACGCTCACGGTGCGGGAGCGCACCGTGTCCCACGCGTCGCGCGACGCGCCCAGCATCTCGAGGCCGCGCATCCGGATCGAGCCGTGCACCCGCACCCGGGGCGAGGTGGGCAGCAGGCCCGCGATCGCGCGTCCGGTCACGGACTTGCCGGATCCGGATTCGCCCACGATCCCGATCCGCTCGCCGTCGGCGACGGTCAGGTCGACGGCGGCGACCGCTTCGATCTCGTCGCGTTCACCGGACGGCAGCACGACGTTGAGGCCGGCGACCTGCAGCAGCGGCGTCGACGGGGCATTCGCAGTCATTTGACCCTCCCGACGGTCGGGTTGAAGGCGTCGTTGAGTCCGTCGCCGAGGATGTTGATGGCCAGCACGGTGAGGAAGATCAGCGCACCGGGGAACAGCGCGAGCCACCAGCCGGACTGCATGTACGCCTGCGCCGAGTTCAGCAGCGCGCCCCAGCTGGGCCGGTTCGAGTCGCCCACGCCGAGATAGGCCAGGCCCGACTCGACGAGGATCGCCCGTCCGACGGTCATGCTGGTGGCCACGAGCACCGGCGGCATGGCGTTGGGGATGACGTCCGACCAGATGATCCGCGGGCCGCGGAACCCGGCGGCCTTGGCCGACTCCACGTACCCCAGCTGCGAGATGCGCATCGCCTCGGCACGGGCGATCCTGCCCACCGCCGGCCACATCGTGATCGCGAGGATCACCACGATGATCAGGACGCTCGAGCCGAGCAGGGCCGCCGCCACCAGCGCCAGGACCAGGCCCGGCAGCACCTGGAAGAACTCGGCGACCTTGACCAGGGCGGTATCGGCGAAGCCGCCGTAGTACCCGGCCAGGCCCCCCACCAGCAGGCCGAAGGTCATGCACAGCAGCGCGACGCTGAACCCGACCAGCAGCGAGATCTGCCCACCGTAGACGACGCGGGCGAGGTAGTCGCGGCCAAGCATGTCGGTGCCCAGCGGATACTCGGCACTCGGCGGGGCGAGCACGGTCTGCGAGGTCGTGACCGGGTCGCCGACGAAGAACGGTCCGAGGAACGAGATGAGCGCGATGACCACGAGCAGGATGCCGAACACCAGCGTGGACGGCTTGCGGAAGAAGGTGCGCCAGGCCGAGGACCGACGCCGGCGCGCCAGCGCGACCGGCTCGGTCTCGGGCGCGCCGCCGGCCGGGGCGCCGATGTCGATGCCGGTGCCCGGGCGGGGGGCGGCGCCGAGCCCGGCGGTGTCGATGTCGCTCTGCGTGGTCATGCTCTCGCTCCCGTCGTGCGGGCGAAGCGCGCGCGCAGGCGCGGATCGACCAGGCCGTAGACGATGTCGGTGAGGATGTTGACGATGATGATCGTGACGGTCAGGACGATCGCCACACCGAGCACCACCATGTTGTTCTGCGAGTTGATCGCGTCCACGAACAGCAGTCCCATCCCGGGCCAGCCGAAGACGCTCTCCACCAGCGCCGACCCGGCGAACAGGAACCCGAGGCTGTAGCCGGCGACGGTGACCATCGGCAGCAGGGCGTTGGGCAGGGCGTGCTGCCACAGCACCCGCTGCGGGCTCAGACCCTTCGAGCGGGCGGTGTCGATGAAGTCCTGCCCGAGCGACTCGATCATCGAGGCGCGCATGATCCGCGTCTTGTACGCCAGCTCGGTCGCGGCCATCGTGATCACCGGGAGCACCAGGTAGCGCAGCGAGATCCCGCTCTGGCCGTACGGCGCCTTGCCCTGCGTCGGGAACCAGCCCAGGGTCAGCGAGAAGATCAGGATGAGGATCATCCCGAGCCAGAACCCCGGCACCGAGAACAGCCCGACGGCGATGCCCGAGATGCCGCCGTCCAGCCACCGCCGCCGGGTGCGCGCGGCGATCGAGCCGAGCACGATGCCGCCGATCGTGGAGATGAGGAAGGCCGGCACCGCCAGCGCCAGTGTGTTGCCGGCCCGGCTGAGGATGAGCCCGAGCACCGGCTCGTTGTTCGTTCCGAAGGAGTAGCCCAGGTTTCCGGTGAGCACGTTTCCCACGTACGCGAGGTAGCGCTGCCACACCGGCTGGTCCAGGCCGTAGGCGGCGGTGATCTGGGCGCGGAACTCCGGCGAGATCGGCACATCGCCGACCAGGGTCTGCACCGGATCGCCCGGCGCGAGCTCGAGCAGGAAGAACAGCACCGTGATCACGACCAGGAACAGGATCAGCGACGAGAGCAGCAGCTTGCCGACATGAACGATGTACGACTTCACAATCACTCCCTCGTGTGCGACGTCGGGCCACCATCGCCGCCGGGGCCCCACGCCCTCAAGGCGTGCTTCCGCGGTGTGGAAAGGCCGCCGCGAGGCATCCGGATTTCCCTCTTGTATTTACCTATGCCCATAGGTAATGTGACTATCGGAAGCACACAGCCGCGCTTCCCTGGCAGACGGAAGGATCCGTACGTGGCTCATATCGCCCCCGCACCGAACAAGACCGCCGCTCTCGAGTTGGTGGAGGGTTTCTCGTTGGAGATGACGGGGAAGGATGTCCCGGGATTGCGGGAAGCGGCGTCTGTGATCCCGCAGGGCACGAAGATCAACGTGACGTTCCTGGGCAACGAGGACCTGCCGATGCGGGTCGCGGCGGCCAAGGCGGTGAAGGAGTTGGGCTTTGTCCCGGTGCCGCATATCTCGGCCCGGCGGATCGGGTCGCTGGCCCAGCTGGAGGAGTTCCTGGGCGCCCTGGCGGAGGTCGGCGCGACCGAGCACGTGTTCTCGGTGGGCGGTGACCCGGCAGAGCCCGAGGGCCCGTACCCGGACTCGTTGTCCGTGATCCGCACCGGCATCCTGCAGAAGTACGGGGTGCGGGAGGTCTCGATCGCCGGTTACCCGGAGGGTCACCCCGACATCCCGAACGATGTGCTGTGGCAGCACCTGGAAGACAAGTCCGCGGCATTGAAGGAGCAGGGGCTGGATGCTGTCATCCTGACCCAGTTCTCGTTCGACACCGACCCGGTGGTGGCCTGGATCGATCAGGTCCGCTCCCGCGGGATCGACACGCAGATCCGGATCGGGACGCCGGGACCGGCCGGCATCAAGCGGCTGCTCGGCTTCGCGCGCCGCTTCGGGATCGGGGCGAACGCGATGATCGTGAAGAAGTACGGGTTCTCTCTGACGAACCTGATGGGCACCGCGGGCCCGGACCGGTTCGTGTCGGATCTGTCCGCACGGCTGGCCGGAGATCAGGGATCCGGTAGCGTCAAGCTCCACTTCTATACGTTCGGCGGACTGAAGGCCACCTCCGAGTGGGCGGCCGAATACGTCGCCGCCCAGTCCTGAGGAGACACGGCATGACCGCGCATATTCAACCGAACAAGGATCACGCCTGCCTGATCGTGCACGGCCCGGACCAGCCCGGGCTGGTCGCGGCCGTGACCGGGCTGATCACCCGCAACCAGGGCAACATCGTCACCCTGGACCAGTACTCCGACAACCCGGCCGGGGGCGCGTTCTTCCAACGGGTGGTGTTCCACCGGGCGGACCTGTCCGCGGCGCTGCCCGAGATCCAGACCGACCTGGACGGCACACTGTCCCCGTACGGGGTGGAGTGGAAGCTGACCGATCAGTCCATCCCGAAGCGGATGGCGATCCTGGCCTCCACCAGCGACCACTGCCTGCTCGAACTGCTCTGGCGGCACCGCCGCGGCGAGCTGCCGGTCACCATCCCGATGGTCATCAGCAACCACACCAACACCGCCGAGGACGTGCGCACGTTCGGGATCCCGTTCTTCCACGTCCCCTCCGCCGGCCCGGACAAGTCCGAGGCCGAGGCGAAGATCCTGGAACTGCTGGGCGGGAACGTGGACTTCGTGGTCCTGGCCCGGTACATGCAGATCATCAGCGAGGACTTCCTGCAGAAGGTCGCCGTCCCGGTGATCAACATCCACCACTCCTTCCTGCCCGCCTTCATCGGCGCCGCCCCGTACCGCAAGGCCAAGGAACGCGGCGTGAAGCTCATCGGCGCGACATCCCACTACGTCACCGAAGACCTCGACGAAGGACCCATCATCGAGCAGGACGTGGCCCGCGTGGACCACTCCATGACCGCGAGCGACCTCCAAGCCCGCGGCGCTTACGTGGAACGTGCCGTGCTCAGCCGCGCCGTCCAATGGCACGCCGAGGACCGCGTCATCCGACACGGCAACCAGACGATCGTCTTTTGAGGCGGCCCGGGTCAATGCGAGCGCAGCGAGCGTTGACGCGGGACGGCTCAAGGCTGAGCGAGGAGCGCAGCGACGAGACGAAGCCCCCCACCCCGACCCACCATCCCGAAGAAATCATGAAACAGAGAGGTTCCCATGGCTGACAACCTTCAGCAGCTGATCGATCAGACCAACCCCGTCCAGCTGCTGCGCAACTCGCAGATCGGCTCTTACATCTACCCGGTGGTCCCCGCGGACTTCACCAGCTGGATCAAGGAGCAGAAGGCGTGGCGCGACACCTCGGTGCTGTACGACCAGTCGCACCACATGGACAATGTGTTCCTGAAGGGCTCGGACGCGATCAAGCTGATCAGCGACACCGCGATCAACTCGGTGGCGAACTTCCCGGTGGACCGGGCCAAGCAGTACGTGCCCACAACCTCGGGCGGCCACGTCATCGGCGACGGCATCCTCTTCCGTGAGGCGGAGGACGAGTACGTGTACGTCGGCCGTGCGCCGGCCTCGAACTGGCTGATGTACCACGGCCAGACCGGCGGCTACCAGAACCTCGACGTCACCGTCGACCGTCGCTCGCCGTCGCGTCCGTACGGCCACGGCGTCTCGCGCAAGTACTACCGCTTCCAGATCCAGGGCCCGACGGCCTGGCAGGTCATCGAGAAGCTCAACGGCGGACCGCTGGAGCAGCTGCGCTTCTTCAGCATGTCGACGATGACCATCGCCGGCAAGAACGTCCGCACGCTGCGTCACGGCATGGCCGGCGCCCCGGGCCTGGAGATCTGGGGCCCGTACGAGGACCACGACGCGATCCGCGACGCGATCGTCGAGGCGGGCGCCGAGTTCGGCCTGCTGCCGGTCGGTTCGCGGGCCTACCCGTCGAACACGCTGGAGTCGGGCTGGATCCCCTCGCCGCTGCCGGCCATCTACACCGGTGAAGCCGAGCGCGGCTACCGCGAGTGGCTCGGGGTGGACAGCTACGAGGCGACCGGCACGCTGGCCGGTTCGTTCGTCTCGGACAACATCGAGGACTACTACCTCACCCCGTGGGAGCTCGGCTACGGCTCGTTCGTGAAGTTCGACCACGACTTCATCGGACGCGACGCGCTGGAGAAGGTCGACCCGGCCACGCAGCGCCGCAAGGTCACGCTGGCCTGGGACCCCGAGGACATGACGAAGATCTACAGCTCGCTGTTCGACGTGGACGGCCCCAGCTACAAGTTCTTCGACCTGCCGCTGGCCAACTACGGTTCGGCCAACTACGACTCGGTGGTGGATGCCGACGGCAACGTCGTCGGATTCTCGATGTTCACCGGCTACAGCGCCAACGAGCGCCGCGCGCTGTCGCTGGCGACCGTGAACCCCGACGTCCCGGTGGGCGCCGAGGTCAAGGTGCTGTGGGGCGAAGACCCGAACTCGACCAAGGCCACCGTCGAGCCGCACAAGCAGCTCGCCGTGCGCGCCGTGGTCAGCCCGGTGCCGTACGCCGAGACGGCACGTCAGGAGTACCACGGCGGATGGCGCACGGGCTACAACGCCTGAGCCTGTCGCTGTGACGTGACGAAGAGGGGTTCGGGCGCCTGCCCGGACCCCTCTTCGTTACCTCCGGCGGCAGTGCTGGCGGCCGCCGGAACATGACTTGCTAGCCTCGGAGGCGAGAGGAGCCCCATGAGTCTGCGCTACGCGATCCTGGCGATCCTGCGCGTCGGCGCACTGTCGGGATACGACCTGCAGAAGCAGTTCTCCCAGTCGGTCGGCCACGTGTGGCATGCGCCGGACTCGCAGATCTACCCCGAGCTGCGCAAGATGGAGCACGCCGGGCTCATCGAAGGCGAAGAGCAGACGCGCGGCGAGCGCGGCACCCGCCGGGTCTACCACGTGACCCCGGCCGGCGAGACGGCGTACCGGGAGTGGCTCGCGTCGCCGGCCGAGTATCAGCGGGTGCGCGACCCGGCCCATCTGCGCGCGGCCTACCTGGAGAACGCGACCCCCGATGCGGCGCGGGCGTTCCTGCACGCGCACATCGCCCAGTGGGAGGGCGAGCTCTCGCAGTTCCAGGGACAGATCGACCAGATCGACCAGATGACCAGCACCATGCTGAACCGCCGTCTGGAGCGCATCCCCGCCGTCGAACGCGAGCGTGCCATCGACTTCAAGCGGTTCGCCTACGAGGGCCTGGTCGATCGCGCCGACGTGGAGATCTCGTGGGCGCGCCGTGGGCTCGCCCTGATCGACCGGCTGGAGCGCTCCGGAGCGTGGGACGACATGCTGGCGGCCTCCGCGCCCGAGTGAGCTCAGGCGCCGGGCTACGAGGTCTGGGGGCGGACGGCGTCGGAGAGGAAGGTCGCCACGCCGGAGAGGAACTGGCCGCCGTCGACGCCGATCTCGGCGCCGGTGATGTAGCTCGCGGCATCCGACAGCAGGAACGCCGCGACGTTGGCGACCTCTGCGGGCTCGCCGGCGCGGTGCAGCGGGGCGACGGCGAGGTTCGCGTCCAGGAACGTGGCCGGGGCGCTCGCGGTCATCTCGGTGCGGATGTAGCCGGGGTGGATGATGTTGACCCGGATGCCGCGCGGGCCGAGCTCGGTCACGCACGAGTGGGTGAGTCCGCGCAGCGCCCATTTGCTGGTGGTGTAGGCGGCGGTGTAGTGGCCGGTCAGCCCGGCGGCCGAGCCGATGTTCACGATCGCCGACCCCGGGCCCATCAGCGGCAGCAGCGCCTGGATGCCGAGCATCGCGCCGGTGACGTTGACGGCGAGCACCCGATCCCAGTCGGCGCGCTCGACCGCGCCGATGCGCACCCGGTGCGTGACGCCGGCGTTGTTGATCAGCCCTTTCACCGCGCGTGAGCCGAGAGAGTCGGCGAGAGCGCGCCACTGGCCCTCATCGGTCACGTCGAGTCGACGATAAGTGACCGTGCCGGCGAGGCCGGCTGCGGCATCCGTCAGCTCTGGCGCGTCGTCGCGGACATCCGCGGCGATGACGTCGGCCCCCTGGCGCGCCAGCAGCAGCGCCTCTTCGGCGCCCTGCCCGCCGGCGGCACCGGTGACCACGAACAGGTTCCCGGCGATGCCGGGCAGCGTCATCTCGGTCATCATGCCTCCGGACTGATGGGGCCGGGTCCGTCATGCGGACCGTGATGCATAAGGGAATCGTGCACGTTCTCGGGAAGCACCGCGAGCACCTCGTCGCCGAATCGTCCACCCACGAGCACGAAGGCGACGCGGGCGAGGCTCTCGCCACGGTTGGCCCAGGCATGCTCGGTGCCCCGCTGGACGATGACATCGCCGGCTCGGGCGGTCACCTCGCCGTCATCCAGGATCAGTGTGATCTCTCCCTCGAGGACGATCCCGTAGTCGATCGACTCGGTGCGGTGCACCGGCGACTGCAGACCGCGTTCATCGAGGTGTCCGGGAAGGAACTCGTTGATCCGGATGCGGGTGCCGTGCCGTGGCGGGGGCACGGTGATCGAGCCGGCGGTCGGGTCCTCGGCTCCCGCGTGGATGTCGGCGGGCACCGCGTCCGTCGCCCACACCTCGTGGAAGGCGACGCCATCGTCGGGCAGCGCGCGCGTGACCCGAACCGGTCCGTCGCTGACGACGACCGAGACGCCCTGCGCGTCGTGGCCGGTCACGATACGACGCGGAACGTGGAATCCGTCGCCGATCGGGTCGACGCTGGCGGCACCCTCGCCGCCGTGATTCTTCATCGGGCGTGTGGCCTCCTGTCAAGCCTGCAACCTGTCGTCCGGGGCCCGGTCGATCGACCGGTACACGCTGCCTGAACTCAGTGCCCGGCGAGGGCCTGCCGGTCGATCTCCTCCTGGTTCTCCACGTACGGCGTGCCGTGCGTGTGGAAGGTGGCCACCGTCTTCATGCCCCAGGCCTGGCCCTTGGCGCGCTCGGCCTGACTCCACTGCACGGTCGGGTAGTCCGGGTCCAGCAGCAGGCGCGCCTGGGCGTTGGCGAACTCGATGCGGTTGCCGCCAGGCTCCCACACGTACAGGAAGAACGTCTGGTTGATCGCGTGCTTGTACGGGCCGTACTCGATGTAGATGCCGTTCTCGAGGCAGATGTCGGCCGCCTTGAGGATGTCCTCGCGCGAGTCCGGCGCGAACGCGAAGTGGTGGAAGCGGCCGCGTTCGCCGGTCCAGTCCTCGGAGTACACGACGTCGTACGACTTCTGGTGGAACCGGAACCAGCGGGCCGCGAAGTGGCCGTCGTCCATCCGCACCCGCTCGGACTCGCGGGAGTGCATGACGTCCTGCCAGAAGTCGCCGGCGGCGTCCACGTCGGCGGCGAGGTAGTTGATGTGGTCGAGGCGACGGGCGTTGATGCCCCGGCCGGGGTACGCCGAGGCCTGGTTCTTCAGCGCCGGGCGGTCCTCGTCGTCGGGCACGTACAGCTCGGTGTCGTAGTAGATGCCCATCAGGTGGCCGTCCGGGTCCTCGAACTCGTACGAGCGGCCGACGCCGACCTCGGGCTCGCGCCAGCCGTGACCGAGCCCGGCGGCCTCGATCGCGGCCACCCGGCGGTCGAGCGCCTCGGGGCTGGTGGTGCGGAACAGGGTCCGCCCGACGCCGTTGGTGTCGGATGCTGTCAGCTTGAGCGAGTACAGCTGGTACTCGTCCCAGGTGCGCAGATACGCCGAATCGCCGACGCGTGCGACCTCGCGCATCGCGCAGATGTCGCGGAAGAAGTGCAGACTCTCGTCGAACTTCGGGGTGAACAGCTCGATTCCGCCCAGGTGGGCGAGGTCGAAGCTCTCGGGATGTGCCATGGTGGGTCCTCCTTGACGGCTGGTACTGGTCACAGTCGCGGACGGGGGAAGACCCGTCCGTCGAAGATCTTGCGGGCGGTGCGCAGCGACGTCGAGGTCGCCCGCCACGTGCCGTCCTCGTCCGCGGTCACGCGCACGCGGGCGGTGAAGGTGCCGCCCGGGTGTTCGATCGGGGTGTCATCGGCGTCGCCGAGGCTGGCCAGAGCGTGGCCGACCGAGCCGGGGATGCGGATGCCGGCGGCCACGGATGCCGCCATCAGCACGCCGATCGAGGTGTGCACACGCGACGGGATGAACGCGCGCGTGCCGATGGCGCCCCCGTGCCGGGGCGGCGACAGCAGGAACATCTTCGGCACCGTCTGGGCGAAGACATCCCCCAGTCCGAACAGGCCGCCGGCGTGCAGCCGCACCTGCTCGAGGGCGCCGCGCAGCTCGGCGCGCGACTCCAGCTCCTCCGGAGTCTCGTCACCGCTCACGCCGAACTCGGCGGCGTCCATCAGCACCACGGGCATGCCATTGTCCACCAGTGTGACCCGGTGACCGGCCACGTCGTCCACCGGGTTTCCGGTGGGCAGCAGCGGCTTGGCGCCGGGGGCCATCTCGAGCTCGATCGGGCTCGCGGTGCCGGGCACGCCGTCGATGGCCACGGTGTTCATCAGCTGAGCGCCGTCGTAGTCGGGTCGGCCGCCGGACGAGGCGAAGGTCGCCGTGGCGAGGTCGCCGGTGTTCACCAGCCGGATGCGGACGGTCGTGTGCGGGTCGCCGGCGGTGATCAGTCCCCGCTCGACGGCGAACGGTCCGATCCCGGCCAGCAGGTTGCCGCAGGTCTGCCGATCGCTGACGATCGGCTCGTCGACCGCGACCTGCAGGAACAGGTAGTCGATGTCCACGCCCGGCTCGGACGAGGCCGACACGATGGCGACCTTGCTGGTCAGCGGGTGCGCCCCGCCCAGACCGTCGATCTCGGTCGGGTCCGGGCTGCCCATCACCCGCAGCATGAGGTCGTCGCGCTCGGCCGGGTCGGCCGGCACGTCCTCGGCGAGGAAGTAGGCGCCCTTCGAGGTTCCGCCGCGGATGAGCATGCAGCGGATGCCGTCACGCACCGGGTCGGCTTGCACCGGGTCAGCGTGCACCGGGTCAGCATGCACCGGGCCGCCGTGCAGCGGATCAGCGGCCACCGAGATACTCCTCCTGCGTGACGTAGGTGACGCCGAGTTCGGCCAGCAGCGGTCGCAGGCCCTTGCGGTCAAGGCTGAGCTCGGTGCCCGAGGCGTAGGCCTCGCGGTCGGCGGCCTCCTTCGCCACGCGGGCCTCGGCCGCCGTCAGCGCGGCGTCAGCACCGGTGCGCGGGACGATCACGACGCCGTCGTCGTCGGCGACCACGATGTCACCGGGCGAGACCAGCTGTCCGCCCACCACGATCGGCACGTTCACCGAGCCGCCGGTCGCCTTGACCGATCCCTGGGCGAACACGTCGGCCGCCCAGACCGGAAAGCCCATCTCACGCAGGTCGGCGGTGTCGCGCACGCCGGTCGAGGTGACCAGGCCCCGCACGCCGCGCGCCTTCAGCGCGGTGGCGAACAGGTCGCCGAAGACCCCGTCGCCGCTCGGCGACGTGGTCGTGACCACGAGGACGTCCCCGGCCCGGCACTGCTCGACCGCGGCGTGGATCATCAGGTTGTCGCCCGGCCAGTTCAGCACGGTGACAGCCGTGCCGGCGATCCGCGCACCCTGCTGGATGGGACGGATGCCCGGGCCGACCAGGCCGGTGCGGCCCATCGCCTCGTGGACGGTCGCGACCCCGTGGACGGCGAGCGCGTCGGCGGTCGCCGCATCCCCCCGGGCGATGTCGGTGACGATCACGCCGCTCATTCGAGCACGTCCGTCACCTGCGGGTAGTAGCGCATGTACGCCTCGCCCATGGTCTCGTGCGGCAGCCCGAGGTTCGGGCCGGCGTTGCGCTTGACCTGCACGCCGCGACGGACCGCGAGGTCGGTGTAGTACGACCACATGTGCTTCTGCGCCGGCAGGCACTCCATCGCGGCGCGCTTGCGGGGAAACGCCTCGGTGACATCCAGCAGCACGTTCGGCTTGAAGTCGCACTGCTCGCTCTGGTGCGGCTCGAAGAAGAAGACCGGCGGTGCGCCGATGATCTCCTCCTTGTTCGGGAAGCTGCCGTCGGAATTGGCGACGCCGATCGCCTGCGCGAGCACACGGGCTTCGAGCGCCATCCGCGCCGCTGCCGGGTGGTCGCCGTTGTACGGGTCGATCAGCGGATGCGTCAGCACGACGGTCGGCTGCACGCGCCGGTACACGTCCACGAGCTGCGCCACCGCCTCGGGCGATTCGCGCAGCGGGTAGTCGCCGAGGTCGAGAAACTCGATCTCGGCGCCCAGGGCGGATGCCGCGGCCTCGGCCTCTTCGCGGCGGACGGCCTTGATCTCGTCCAGCGACTTGCCGGCCAGCCACTGCGACGCGGACTCGCCGCGCTCGCCGTAGGACAGGCAGACCACGGTCGCGCGCTCGCCGCGCAGCGCGGCGGCGGCGATCGCGCCGCCTGCGCGCCAGACGAAGTCTCCCGCGTGCGCGCTGACCACCAGCAGGGAAGGGCTCACGCCAGTCATCGGACTCCTCACACGTCGTCGGGTCGCGGGCCGTGCGGCGGCGGATCCGCCAGGCGGGCACGGCCGCTCCCCACCAGCGAACCACACCCCGTGGTATTGGTCAAGAAATTGTCGACAATCTTGGTTCGTTTTTCACCGGTCGGAAATTACCTATGGACATAGTGATATTTCGTCCGTACCATCGAGCCAGGGTCGGTCCGCACGCGACAGTGCACAACAACGACAGTGCCCGCAACGCAGTGCACGAACGACAGTGCGCGCAACCAGTGCGCAGAGCCGACATCGACGTCGAAGGAGAACAACAGCATGGCTGGGAATCTGCAGGAACTGCTCGACGAGAAGGGGAACATCGTCCAGATGCTCCGCGACTCACAGCTGGGCACATACATCTATCCGGTGGTGCCGGCCGAGTTCACGAACTGGCGGCGCGAGCAGAAGGCGTGGCGCGAGACCGCGGTGCTCTACGACCAGACGCACCACATGGTCAACTTCTTCGTCTCCGGTCCGGACGCGCTGAAGCTGCTCAGCGACACCGGCATCAACTCGTTCGCGAACTTCCCGGTCGACACCGCCAAGCAGTTCGTGCCCACGGCATCCAACGGCGGCGTGATCGGCGACGGCATCCTGTTCCACGAGGGCCCGGACGAGTACGTCTACGTCGGGCGCGCGCCGGGCGCGAACTGGCTGCAGTTCCACGCCGAGACCGGCGGGTACGACGTCGAGTTCCGCTACGACGACCGCTCGCCGTCCCGCCCCTACGGCGAGGCCGTGCACCGCGACTACTACCGGTTCCAGATCCAGGGACCGGCGGCCTGGTCGATCATCGAGAAGCTCGCCGGCGGCACCGTCGAGCAGGTCAGGTTCTTCCGCATGGGGCACATGACCATCGCGGGCGAGCAGGTGCGGACGCTGCGCCACGGCATGGCCGGCGCGCCGGGCCTGGAGCTGTGGGGGCCGTACGCCCAGCACGGCAAGATCCGTGACGCGATCCTCGAGGCCGGTCGCGACCTCGGCATCGAGCCGTGCGGATCGCGGGCGTATTCGTCGAACACGCTCGAGTCGGGCTGGATCCCCTCGCCGCTGCCGGCGATCTACTCGAGCGAGGGCGAGCGCGCCTACCGCGAATGGCTGCCCGCGAACAGCTACGAGGCCATCAACGCGCTCGCCGGCTCGTTCGTCTCGGACGACATCGAGGACTACTACCTGAACCCGTGGGAGCTCGGCTACGGCTCGTTCGTGAAGTTCGACCACGAGTTCATCGGACGCGACGCCCTCGAGAAGCTCGACCCCGAACAGCAGCGCAAGAAGGTCACGCTGGCGTGGAACGACGAGGACCTGTCGAAGATCCTCTCCTCGGTGCTGGACCGCTCGGGCCCGGGCTACCAGTTCTTCGACCTGCCCAACGCGAACTACGGGTCCAGCAACTACGACGCCGTGATCGACGCCGACGGCAGCACCGTGGGCCTGTCGATGTTCACCGGCGTGACGGCGAACGAGAAGCGCGGCCTGTCGCTGGCCACCGTCGACCGCGACGTGCCGATCGGCGCCGAGGTGCGCGTGGTCTGGGGCGAGCCGGACGGCGGGTCCCGCAAGACCACGGTCGAGCCGCACGAGCAGCTGGCCGTGCGCGCCGTGGTCAGCCCGGTGCCGTACGCCGAGACCGCCCGCCAGGAGTACCACGGCGGCTGGCGGACCACCGGCACGCTGTAGCACGCGAGACGCACTGACGCCGCCCGGGCCCCCGGGCGGCGTCAGTGCGTCGGGGCCGGCACGCCCTCCTGCAGCGAGCGGCGCGCCCGGCGCAGGTAGTCGGCGAAGGCCGCCGCCTCATCCACCGAGAAGTCGCTGAGGATCAGCCGCTCCAGCTCGGTCACCCGCGGGCGCGCCCGCGCGATGGCGGCCGACCCGGTGTCGGTCAGGTACAGCAGCAGCCGACGCGCATGCCCGGGGTCGCGCTCGCGTCGCACCAGACCCGACTCGAGCATCGGGTCCATGGTCTGGGCCATGGTCTGGGCGCGCACGAACGACCGGCGCGCGAGCTCGGAGCTCGTGATCCCGGGGCGACGCTCCAGCACGGTCAGCGCGGTGTACTGCGCCGTCGTCATCCCGGCCGCCGCGCACGCGCCGTCGATGTACGGGCGGAGCGCCAGCTCCACCTGCTTGATGACGTATGTGAAGTTCGTCTGGTCCATGGCCCGTTCAGGGTAGCGTGACCGGCGGCTCTCAGTGCACGATTGCGGTCGGCGCAGTGGGCAGCGCCGTGCCCAGGTACGCCCCCTCGCCCTCCAGCCGACGCTGCAGCTCGGCCACATCGACGGCGGCGGATGTCACGCCCGCACCGAGCGCCAGGTCGGCGGCGGTGCCCGCGGCCTGGCCCATGACGAAGCACGGGCCGGTGACCCGGCCGGAGGACTGGCCGCGCTGCGTCATCGAGGCGCAGCGCCCGGCGACCAGGAGGTTGTCGACCTGCTGGGGCACCAGCATCCGATACGGCAGCTGGTTGAAGCCGCGCGAGTCGGCCGGCGCGAAGCGGAACTCGACGTCGCCGATCACATGCGCCTCGACCGGCCACCCGTTCACGCCGATGGTGTCGTCGAAGTCGGCGCAGCCGAGCACGTCCTGCTCGGTCAGCTGGTAGGGCCCGACGATGCGCCGGGTCTCGCGGATGCCGATCTGCGGCGCGATGTCGACCACGTAGGAGTCCTCGAAGCCGGGGGTGCGCTCGCGGATGAACGCGAACGTGTCGCGCACCTGACGGCGTCCCTGGATCTCGCCGCGGGTGAGCTGGCGCACGTCCGTCCCGTCGATGGCCGAGCCGTCTTCGTTCGAGAGCTGGGTCAGGTTGGAGCGCCACTCCAGCGGGTTGCGCTGCGGCCGGACGATCGGCTTCTTGCGCGGGAAGCTGTGCGTCCCGGCGGCCTCGGCGTCCTCCATCAGTGTCCGGATGGTCTTCCACGCCGGCCCGGCCTGCACCGGGTCGACGCCGTTGATCCGGAACATCAGCGACGGGTAGAGCAGGTGCTCGCTCCGCTCGAACGGGGCGCCGGCCCAGGCCGCGACATCCCCGTCGCCGGAGGCGTCGATGAAGAATCGTCCGCGCACCAGGCCGGCGCCGGACTTCGACTCGACCACCACGCCGTCGATGCGACCCAGATCGTCGTGCACGAGGCCCTGCACCGCCGCGTGGAAGAGCAGCTCGGCGCCGGAGGCCAGCACGAGATCGTCGGCGGCCATCTTGTAGGCGGAGATGTCGAACGCCTGCGCCATGATGCGGCCCTCCACCGACAGGTGGGGTTCGCTCAGCCCGTCCAGCCGCTCGAGGCGCTCGAGCAGCTCGTCGGCGTAGCCTCGGATGACGCGCACGTCCTCGCCGTGGACCCGGGCGTGCAGCCCGCAGAACGTGCTGAGTCCGCCCATCGTGCCGGCGCCGCCGAGGAAGCCATACCGCTCGATGAGCAGGGTCGAGCGGCCGGCCCGGGCGGCCGCGGTGGCGGCCATGATCCCGGCGGGGCCGCCGCCGACGACGACGACCTCGTACTCGCCGATCACCGGCACCTCGCGTGCCGGCAGGGTCACGGTGGCGCTCATGCCGAGGTCTCCGCCCCGGCGAACGACGCATGGTCGTCGTTCTCGCACGCCCCGCAGGCCCGGCAGCCGAGCACCGCGCCGCAGGAGAGCGGCTGGACCAGCTCGCGGTACTGGTCGAGGTAGCCGCCGCCGGTGTCACGCTGCTCGGTGGGAGCGTAGGGCTCTCGCGCCGCGAGCTCGTCGGCCGGCACGCGCAGGTCGAGCGTCCCGGCGGCCAGGTCGATGTGGATCACGTCCCCGTCGCGCACCCGGCCCAGCGGTCCGTCGGCGACGCCCTCGGGCGAGACCTCGCCCACGGTGATGCCCTGGTTGACCAGCCCGCTGAACTGTCCGTCGGTCACGAACGCGACCTTGTCGGCCAGCCCGCGGGCGTTCAGCGCGAAGATGAACGACGAGGTGAAGCCGAGGGCCGGCCCGCCGACTGCTCCGATCCCGCGGATCACCGCGACGTCGCCGGGCTGCAGCGTCCCGTCCGTGATCGCGGCGATCCCCTGCTCGCGGCTGCCGAACACCCGCGCCGGGCCGGTGAACTGCTTCGGACCGGGGTCGGGCACCGGGCGCTTGGCGACTCCGCCGCCCGGTGCGAGCGAGCCGCGCAGCACGACGATCGCCGGGTCGGTGCTGTACGGGCGGTCCAGCGACCGGATGATGCTCCCGTCCGCCGGGACCGCGGCATCCGCGTTCTCGGCGAGCGTCTTCCCGGTGACGGTCAGCTGCCCGCCGTCCAGCAGCGGCATCAGCTCGCGCAGCACGGTGGCCCCGCCGCCGGCGTCCTCGAACTCCTCGGTGAGGGTCGGTCCGTTCGGGCGCACCGCGCACAGCACCGGGGTGGACCGGCCGAGGACGCGGTACTCCTCCCACACGTCGATGTCGACGCCGGCTTCGACGGCGATCGCCTGCAGGTGCTTGATCGTGGTGGTCGAGCCGCCGACCGCGAGCATCGCGCGCACGGCGTTGCGCACCGAGCCGGCGGTGATGATGTCGCGGGGGCGGATGTCGCGCTCGATCATCGCGACCAGGGCCGCCGCCGACCGGCGGACGCTGTCCCACATCGGCTCGCTGTTGGCCCGGACCGGGGCGGCGCCGGGCACCGCCATGCCGATGGCCTCGGCGACGATGTGCATCGAGTTGGCGGTCGCCAGTCCGGCGCACACCCCCGGTCCCAGGATCGCGTCGTCGGCCAGCTCCTGCAGCGCGTCGGTGGGCTCGTGGGTGACGGCGGCCATCGCCGCCTGCAGGAAGATCTCCTCGACATCGGCGGTGCGCCCCTCGGCGAGTCCGCTGTGCTGGTAGCCGCACGGGATGATCACCGTGGGCACGTTCAGCCGGCCGGCGGCCATCAGGTGGGCCGGGGTGGTCTTGTCGCACGAGCTGAGCGCGATGATCGCGTCCAGCTGCGCGCCCTCGACGGCGACCTCGACGTCGTTGACCATCAGGTCGCGGCTGGAGAGGATGTAGCTGCCGCCGCGTCCGGCGCTGGTGATGAAGTCGGACGGGGCCGCGGTGCGGATCTCGAACGGCAGGACACCCAGCGCGCGCAGCTCGGCCTTCAGCACCGGGACGATGTCGTCCAGGTGCCCGAAGCAGGCGGCGAGGTCGGATGAGCTGTTCACGATCGCGACCTTGGGCTTGTGCAGCTCGTCGGCGCGGATCCCCAGCGGCCGCCATTCGGCGCGCCGCGCGATGCCCAGGGCGGAGGACGGGGAGAAGTTGCTGCGCAGTTCGGTCATGAGTCCCTCATCGACGTCGATGGTGTGCGGATGCCGCCAGTGTACGCATTGCGGTCGCTTGGTCGCAATGCGTGACGTGCAGTCGTCCTCGGTGTTAGCCTGCCCCCGTGCCCGAAGCAACGAAGATTCAGGAACGCGTGTTCGCCGGCGGGGAGTACCTCGACTCCACCAGTGCCGAGCGGGTCACCGCCGCAAACCCGTACGACCGCACCATGATCGGCCATGCGCCGGACGGCTCGCCCGAGGACGTCGACCGCGCCGTGCGCGCGGCGCGCGAGGCGTTCGACCACGGTCCATGGCCGCGCCTGTCCCCCGCCGAGCGCGGCGACTGGATCGACCGACTGGCCGACGAGCTCGAGGCGCGCGCCGGTGAGATCGCCGCGTTCGTCACGGACGAGGTGGGCCAGCCCATCTCCGTCGCGCGCTTCATGAACGGCATCCGTCCCGTCCAGCATCTGCGCTACTACGCGCGTCTGGCGCGCGAGCTCATGGTCGAGGAGGAGCGCGAGAACGTGGACCGCGACGGCACGACGCTGCACCTGCGGCAGCCGCTGGGCGTGGCTGCCCTGATCGTGCCGTGGAACCACCCGCAGTCCTCGACCACGCTCAAGCTCGGCCCCGCACTGGCGGCCGGCTGCACCGTGGTGATCAAGCCGGCGGCCGAGTCGCCGCTGGACATCTTCGCGCTGGCCCGGGCCGCCCAGACGATCGGCCTGCCGCCCGGGGTCGTCAACATCGTCACCGGCGGCCGCGAGACCGGGCAGGCGCTGGTCGCACACCCGGGCGTGGACAAGGTCGCCTTCACCGGTTCCAGCGCCGCCGGCCGTCACATCGCCTCGGTGGCCGGGCAGCGACTGATCCCGGCCACGCTCGAGCTCGGCGGCAAGTCGGCGGCCGTCATCCTCGACGACGCCGACCTGGACGCCGTGCTGGCAAGCCTGCGGGTGGCCTCCTTCGGCAACACCGGGCAGAACTGCAATGCGCTCTCGCGCGTGCTGGTCCCGGCATCCCGCTATGACCGCACGGTCGAGGCGCTCGTCGACCTCGCCCGCGACCTGCGGGTGGGCGACCCGAAGGACCCGGCGACCGAGATCGGTCCGCTCGTCTCGCAGCGCGCGCTGACCCGGGTCACCGGCATGGTCGACGAGGCGCGGGCGACCGGGGCGACGGTGCTCGCCGGCGACACCGCGGCGCCCACGGACGGCTGGTTCTATGCGCCGCGGATCATCACCGGCGCCGACCCGGACAGCCCCATCGCGCAGCACGAGATCTTCGGCCCGGTGCTCTCGGTGCATCCCTACGTCGACGTCGACGATGCCGTCCGCATCGCGAACGCGACGCGCTACGGCCTGGGCGGTGCCGTCTTCAGCGCCGACGAGGGCAGGGCCCTCGAGGTCGCGCGGCGGGTGAAGACCGGATCGATCGGCCTGAACGGGTACCGGCCCGACCTCGGCTCGCCGTACGGGGGCGTGCGCGACTCCGGCATCGGCCGCGAGTTCGGCCCGGAGGCGATCGAGAACTACCGCGAGAGCACGTCGGTCTTCCGCTGACGTCTTCCGCCGACGCCTTCTGAGCGGGGCGGATGCCGGGGCTCCCGCATCCGTCGTGTTTCAGGTAGCCTGAGATTGAGCGTCGATGCTCACCAGCAATGGTCCGAAGGAGGAGCAATGCCCATCACGTCCCGCGCCGCGATCGTGCGCGAAGTCCCCGGCGAGTTCGAACTGGCCGATGTCCTGGTCGACGAGCCGAGGCAGAACGAGATCCGGGTGCGGATGGTCGCCGCCGGCATGTGCCACTCGGACTACCACATGATGACCGGCGACAGCGTGGCCGGACACCTGCCGATGGTGTGCGGGCACGAGGGCACCGGCATCGTCGAGTCGGTCGGGCCGAACACGCCGGGCTGGGAGGTCGGCGAGGCCGTCGTGTTCACCTGGATCCCCAGCTGCGGCAAGTGCCGCTGGTGCACCTCGGGCATGACGAATCTGTGCGACCGGGGCCGCTACCTGCTGGCCGGGCACCGGTTCGACGACGAGGACAGCTACCGGTTCGCGCTGCCGGACGGCACGCCCGTGGGCCAGATGTGCCAGGTCGGGTCGTTCTCGGAGCACACCCTGGTCTCGGTGGACTCGGCGATCAAGCTGCCCGCCGGCGCCGATCTGGAGAAGGTCTGGCTGCTGGGGTGCGGTGTGGGCACCGGATGGGGCAGCGCCGTGTACGCCGCCGAGACGCAGCCGGGCGACGTGGTGATCGTGATGGGCGTGGGCGGTGTCGGCATCAACGCCGTGCAGGGCGCGCATCACGCCGGCGCGGTCGCGGTGATCGCCGTGGACCCGGTCGAGTTCAAGCGCGAGTCGGCGCTGCGGCTGGGCGCCACGCATGCGTTCGCGACGATGGACGAGGCGGCCGACTTCGCCCGCTCGATCACGAACGGCCAGGGCGCCGATCGGTCGATCGTGACCATCGGGGTGGTGCGCGGCTCGCATGTGGCCGAGGCGGTCTCGGCGATCCGCAAGGGCGGGGTGGCGGTGGTCACCGGGATCGCACCTGACGACGAGACCGGCATCCCGATCAGTCCGCTCGAGCTCACCCGCTACCAGAAGCGCATCCAGGGCACGATCTACGGACACGCCAACCCGCAGGCCGATGTGCCCCGCCAGCTGCAGATGTACGACGCGGGCCAGCTCAAGCTCGACGAGCTGATCACCCGGATGTATCCGCTCGAGGACATCAACCAGGGCTACCGGGACATGATCGAGGGTCGCAACATCCGCGGCGGCATCCTCTTCTGACCCCGCCTCGCGCCTCCCCCGTCTCCCTCCCGTCAGTCGCCGACTTGCCAGAATCGGCTGCTTCGAGCGCGACCATAGCGACCACTTGTGACGGGTCACGCGTCGGAGGCGGTCGGGAGGGGGCAGGGCGCGAGCCGGGCGCAGCCAGCGGACTGCCGCGTTAGGATCGCCGCAGACCCGTGCCGGCACGAAGACCCCTCTTCCGTCAGCCGGACGCGGGTCGAAGGAGAGGAGTCGCCCGCACATGCGCGGAGACGTCGATGACATACGGGTGGCTCTCCTCGCTCGGGTGACCGCCGCCTTCGACGCGGAGATCGAGCACCATGCGCCGACGGCCTCGATCGCCTGGGATGCCTGGCCGACGGTTTCGGATCTGATCGGTCACCTGGGGCAGATCCACCTGTGGGCGGCCCGGATCGTGAGAACCGGGAACAACGTTCCCCGGAAGACGCTGCCGCCGCCACCGGTCGGAGACAGGCGACGGTGGTACGGGGACTGCCGGCGCGAACTGCTGGCGGCGCTGACGGAGACGCCGCCCGAGCGCCCGTGCTGGGTGCTGGGTGAGTCCGCGGAGGGCGAGGCGCGCTTCTGGAGCCGGCGCCTCGTCTATGAGAGCGTCAAGCACCTCACGGATCTGCGCGCCGCCGGCGGCGCATCATGGCGCCCCGCACCCGAGCTCGCACCGGTCGACTACGCAGACGGGATCGACGAGCTGTTCGAGGTGTTCCTCCCGCGGAGTCGCCCGTCGCTGGACCCGCTGCCGGAGCCCGTGACGCTCGCCGCCACCGACATCGAACGCACGTGGACGATCGCCCGGGATTGGCGTGTCGCCGACGCCGCACCGGAGGCGGGAGGGGCCAGGGTCACTGCTTCCGTCGCCGATCTCGCGCTGTTCGTGTGGGAGCGCGCCGATCCGGGCCGCCAACCGGAGCGGTTTCTCATCGAGGGCGGGGATGCTGCGGTCGCGGCGCTCGCGAACGCGTCCGTGCACCCCTGACCAAGCCGTGGGGCCGGCCCGGTCAGGGGGCGGGGCGGTAGAGGTGGGGGTTCGCGCCGAGGTAGCCGCGCGCGATGCGGTCGGCGGCGACGCGCAGCACCGGCACGACGTCACGGGTGAGGGATGCCTCGTCCTGCCGCACCGTGGTCGAGGACACCCCGAGCGCCCCGACCGCTTCGCCGCCCACGGTGATCGGCACGGCGGCGGCGACCATGCCGGGGTTCAGCTCCTCGACCGACACGTCGTAGCCCTGGGTGCGCACCTGCGCGATCCGCGCGCGCAGGGCCGCGGCATCCGTGATCGTGTGCGGGGTGTGCGGCTCCCAGTCGACCTCGGCCAGGGCGCGGGCGAGCGCGGCCTCGCCGAGTCCCGCCAGCAGCACCTTGCCCACGGCGGTGGCCGACGCGGGCAGGCTCATCCCGACCCGGACCGCCCCGGGCAGCGGGCGGTGATCCTCGACGCGCGCGACGTGGATCACATCCGCGCCGCTGAGCACCCCCAGACTGCACGTCTCGCCGAGCTGCGCGACCACGTCGTCCATCGTGGGGCGGGCGATCTCGGGCAGCGACGAGTCGGCGAAGTACGCGGCGCCGAGCTCGAGGATGCGCGGGGTCAGACTCCACAGGCCGCGCTGCCCGCGCATGTAGCCGAGGTGCTCGAAGGTCAGCAGGATGCGGCGCACCACCGGCCGCGGCAGACCCGCACGGGCCGCGATGTCGCTCGCCGACAGGGGCGCCGAGCGCCCGTCGAAGACACGCAGCACGGCGATGCCGCGCTCGATGCTCTGCACGCGGTCGCGCGATCGCTCTGTACGCTCTGCGGTCACGGCCTCATCCTAGGGTGCGCACCGGTGGCGGGATGCCGCGGTCTGGCGCGTCCGCCCATTATCAGGTAGCCTGATACTCAGAGCGAAGATGCTCCGCGTGCGAACGCGATGCGACGAGGCGAGAGAGGCACCATGGCCGAGAACCCCGTGTCCGTGACGATCGACGAGCTGCCCCAGTTGGCGGGCCGCACGTTCGGTCCGTCCAGCTGGAAGACGATCACGCAGGAGGAAGTGAACCTCTATGCGCAGCTGTCGGGCGACGACAATCCCATCCACGTGGATGCCGACTTCGCGGCGGCCACGCCGTTCGGCACCCGCATCGTGCACGGACTGCTCACCCTGAGCCTGGTCGTCCCGCTGATGCGCGAGGTGTTCACGATCACCGAGGTGGGGATGGGCATCAACTACGGCCTGAACCGCGTGCGCTTCCCCTCGCCGGTGCCGGTGGGCTCGCGCATCCGCGTGACCGGCGAGGTCTCCAATGTGACCGAGGTCGCCGGCGGCTGGCAGATCGAGGTGCCGATCACGTTCGAGATCGAGGGCGGCGCCAAGCCGGCGTGCGTGGCCGAGCTCGTCCTGAGGTACTACAAGTGAGCGCGCCGATCCGCCTGGACGGCAAGGTCGCCATCGTCACCGGCGCCGGCCGCAGCCTCGGCCGCGCCTACGCCCTCGCCCTGGCCGACGCCGGCGCCGCCGTGGTCGTCAACGACGTCGACCCCGAGACCGCCGCGCAGACCGTGGCCGACATCGAGGCCGCCGGCGGCCGTGCCACTGCCGTGGTCGCCCCGGTCGGGCCGACCGAGACCGCCGACGCGCTGGTGGCGGCGGCCGTGGGCGAGTTCGGCCGGCTCGACGTCCTGGTCGCCAACGCCGGCGTGCTCCGCGACCGCGTGCTGTGGAAGATGGGGGACGACGACTTCGACCTGGTCATCGAGACCCACCTGCGCGGCACGTTCACCTGCGGGCGCGCGGCCGCGACCCGCCTGCGCGAACAGGGCACCGGTGGCCGCATCATCCTGATCGGCTCGCCGGCCGGACAGTTCGGCAGCTTCGGCCAGACGAACTACGCCGCCGCGAAGGCCGGCCTGGTCGCGATGGCCCGCACCTGGTCGCTGGAGCTGGCCCGAGCCGGGATCACCGCCAACGCGGTGATCCCCACCGCCCTGTCGCCGATGACCGCCACGATCCCCGCGTACACCCAGGTGTACGAGGACTATGTCGCCGGGGCCGACATCCCCACCGAGTATCGCCGCGATCACGCCCTCGGCACCCCGGAGGACGTGGCATCCCTCATCGTCTGGCTCGCATCGGATGCCGCCGCCGACGTCACCGGTCAGGCCATCGGCATCGGCGGCGACCGACTGACCCTGTACTCCCACCCCGCCGTGCTGCGCACGCTCGACGAGGACGGCGGGTGGAGCCCGGATCAGATCGACGAGGCATGGCACGCCGACCTGGCCGCGCACGCCCAGCACTCCGGGCCGCAGGATTGACCCATGCGAGCACACTACGCAGACCTGTGGCAGGCCGTCGCACGCGCCCTGCCCGACCGCACGGCCCTGCAGAGCATCGACGGCGAGCGCTGGACGTATGAGCGCTTCGCCCGCGAGTCCGGCGCCCTGGCGGCATCCCTGGGCGCGCACGGCGTGCGCCCGGGCGATGCCGTCGCGATCCTTCTGTACAACCGTCCCGAGTTCCTGATCACGTTCTTCGCCTGCCTGGCCAGCGGGATGATCCCGGTGCCGCTGAACTACCGGCTGCGCGCGGGCGAGGTCGCCGCACTGCTGGACGACTCCGGCGCCGCGGTGCTGATCCACCCGACCTCGCTCACGCCGGTGGCGACGGATGCCGCGGCCCAGGCCGCCGGCGACGTGCTGCTGCTGAGCGTCGTCGACGACGACACCGCGCCCGCGCCGGGTCTGAGCTGGGCGGACGCGGTCGCCGGCGACACCCCGCTGCCGCCGGCCGCCCCGGACGGCGCCGAGCTGTGGATCTACACCGGCGGGACGACCGGCCGCCCCAAGGCGGTGCGCTGGGACGAGCAGGACATGTTCGAGGTGCAGATGTTCGCCACCTACTCGCTCTCCGAGCGCCCGTGGCCGCACACCCTCGACGAGGCCGTGGCCATCGCGAGCGACCGCTCGTATCCGCCGATGGTGAACCTGCCGTTGGCGCCGTTCATGCACGGCACGGCGCTGACGACGTCGATGAACACCCTCACGATCGGCGGCACCGTGCTGATCACCGGCTCGGCCCGGCTGGACGCCGAAGCCGCCGTGCGATTCGCCAACGTTGCGCACGCGACCCGGGTGATCGTCGCCGGCGACGCGGTGACCATCCCGCTGGTCGACGCCGCCGAGCGGCTGGGCGTGCGTCTGGAGACGGTCACGTCGGTGATGAGCTCGGGCATGCGGTTCAGCCCGGAGAGCAAGCGCCGGCTGCACGAGCTCGGCGATCTTTCCATCTTCGACCTGCTGGCCTCGACCGAGGGCGGCGGGTTCGCCGTGACCACCACGACCGGCGTCGACGATCTGCCGGGGCGGCCGCAGCTGTTCCCGACCGCGGTCGTGCTGGACGAGCAGCGGCACGAGATCCAGGACCGGCCCGGGGCGCTGGGCGTGCTCGCCCAGCGCGGCGCACTGCCGCTGGGCTACCACGGCGACGCCGAGAAGACGGCGGCCACCTTCCCGATCATCGACGGCGTCCGTCACGTGGTGCCCGGCGACTGGGTCCGGGTGGAGGACGACCGTCACATCGAGTTCCTCGGCCGCGGCAGCGGCGTCATCAACACCGGCGGCGAGAAGGTCTACCCGCTCGAGGTCGAGGAGGCGCTGCTGTCCCATCCCGCCGTGGCGGACGCGGTCGTGCTCGGCGCCCCGGACCCCCGGTTCGGCGAGGTCGTGACGGCGGTGGTGCAGCGCGGAGCGGACGTCACCCCGGACGAGCTGCTCGCCCACGTGGACAGCCTGCTGGCCGGGTACAAGAAGCCGCGGCACATCCTGTTCCGCGCCTCCATGGACCGCACGCCCACCGGCAAGGTCGACATCGGCTCGCTGCGGGACGAGGTCGTGCGCGATCGCAACCAGAAGGGGTCCGCATGACCGATCTCGACCGCATCCGCGCCATTGACACCCATGTGCACATCCAGGTCGATGACAGCGGCCACTTCGGCGCATCCGACGAGCAGCGCGAGGCGATGGACCGCTACTTCGGCAGCGGCGAGCCGACCCGCACCGTCGATGAGACCGCCGCGTACTACCGCGAGCGCGACATGATGGCCGTGGTGTTCACGGTGGATGCCACCACCAACACCGGTCATGCCCCGAACAGCATCGACGACATCGTGGCGGGCGCGGCGCGCAACGCCGACACCCTCATCGCGTTCGGGTCGGTCGATCCGCTGCAGGGCGACGCGGCGCTGGCCGAACTGCACCGGCAGGCCGGCGACCTCGGGGTGCGGGGGTTCAAATTCCATCCGACGGTGCAGGGCTTCGACCCGTCGGCGCCCGAGTTCGACCCGCTGTTCGCCGCCATCGAGCAGCTGCGTCTGCCGATCGTCGTGCACACCGGGCAGACCGGGGTGGGTGCAGGCGTCCCGGGAGGACTGGGTCTGCGGCTGGGCCTGTCCAACCCGATGCTGCTGGACGACGTCGCGGCACGGCATCCGGAACTCCCCATCATCCTGGCGCACCCCAGCGTCCCATGGCAGGACGAGGCGATCTCGATCGCGACGCACAAGGCGAACGTGTGGATCGACCTGTCCGGGTGGTCGCCGAAGTACTTCAGCCCGGCGCTGGTGCGCGCCACCCGCACCTATCTGAAGCACAAGATGCTCTTCGGCTCGGACTTCCCGGCGCTCACCCCCGACCGCTGGCTGCGCGACTTCGCCGGGCTCGAGCTGCCCGACGAGGTGGTCCGGCTCGTGCTCAAGGACAACGCCGTGCGCCTGCTGGGGCTCGAAGGGGGATCATGACCGACGGCCCCGTGGAACTGGACTATCCCGGAGACCTGCTCGGCTTCGCCGACGATCTGACCGCCGCCGAGAAGGCGAAGCTGGCCGAGCTGCGCGCGTACTTGGACGAGAACGTGCGTCCGGTACTCGTGGAGCGGTGGGAACGCGGCGACAACCTCGCCGACTTCCGCCGTCCTCTGGCCGCGCTGCATCTGCTCGATGCGCCCGAGCTCCTCGACGACGAGGGGATGCTGCGCCCGCTGTACCGCGGATTCGTCACCCTCGAGCTGTGCCGGCTGGATCTGGCCATGTCGATCACGTACGGCGGCCAGGTGGGCATGTTCCGCACCCTCGTCCACGCCGGCGGCAGCCCGGAGCAGATCGCCGCCTGGGACCCCGGCATCCTGGACTTCAGCTTCACCGGATGCTTCGCCCTGAGCGAGCCGGACCACGGCTCGGATGTCGCCGGCGGGATGGCCACGACCGCGCGGCGCACCGCGGACGGCTGGGTGATCGACGGCGCCAAGCGCTGGATCGGCAACGCCACGATCTCGGACAACCTCGTCATCGTCGCCCGCGAGGCCGACGGGGATCGTGTGCTCGCGTTCGTCGTGCCCGCCGACTCTCCGGGCGTGCGCCGCACCGTGATCGCGCACAAGGGCGCGGCACGGCTCGTGCACAACGCCGACATCCTGCTCGAAGGCGTGCTCGTGCCCGAGGAACGACGCCTGCCGCGGATCGAGGGGTTCCGCGACATCAACCGGGCATTCCGCCGACTGCGGGCCGACATCGCCTGGAGCTCGGCCGGTATGCAGTTGGGGGCATATGTCGCGGCCCTGCACTATGCGCAGCACCGCGAGCAGTTCGGACGCCCCATCGCCGGCTTCCAGCTCATCCAGGACAAGCTCGTGCAGATCGTCGGCAACATCGCCCAGACGCTCGCGCTCGCGGTGCGCACGACGACCCATCCGATCGCCGACGACGTGTCGGCGAGCCTGGTCAAGCGCGTCGCCGCCGACCGTCTGCGCGAGTCGGTCGCGCTGGCCCGCGAGACGATGGGCGGCAACGGCATCCTGCTCACCGGCGACGCGATGCGCTTCTTCGGCGACGCCGAGGCGATGTACACGTTCGAGGGCACCCGCGAGATCAACACGCTCATCGTCGGCCGAGCGCTGACCGGGCACAGCGCGTTCGTCCGCTGACCGCAGCCGGCCTGTGCGCCGATCAGCGATCGTCGTGTGCGCGGAGCTTTCGGTTCACGGCATCGACGGAACGCAGTATGGACCCGTCCGTGTCGAGCCCGGCGATCAGGCCCTCGACCATCGGCTGGACCAGCTGATCCATGTCGTTGAACATCAGCGGTCCGTCGCCGATCTGCTTCGGCGTCGCCGCAGCGCGCGCCGCCTCATACAGTCCGATCGTGGCGGGCGAGAGGATCTCCCGGGCGTCGTAGGTGTCGCGCATCTGCTTCGCCCTCAGCTCGACCGCCTGCACCGCCACGAACAGCGAGACCGCCAGGAAGTGCGTGAAGACGTCGAGGGTCTCACGTGCAAGGTTGGCCGAGTTCATCGCCTGGCTGTTCACGTTCTGGTTGAACTGCTCCGCATGGGTGGGGAAGCGGTCGACGATCGACTGCCCGTAGAAGCCCATCAGCGGCATCATCTGATTGACCGCCACTTGCAGCGACTTCAGCCCCACGCTCATGCCGTCCATGTGCCCGGTCAACGACGGTGCCAGACCGTGGTTGAACTCGGGTGCCATCAGCAGCGCCGTCTGCACGTCGATGTGCTTCGCCATCAGTCCCAGGTGGTACCGCAGCTGGTCCATCGCGACGCCGGTGTACTGGGCGAGGAAGTTCCCGGTGTGCAGGATCTCGCCGCGCTCCCCGTCGACGAGGGGGTTGTCGCTCGCGCTGTTGGACTCCACCTCGATCTGGCGCTTGACCGTCACCATCCCGTCCACGATGGGTCCGATGTACTGCGGCAGGCACCGCAGCGAGTACCGGTCCTGGATGAGCACCCCCTCCGGGCGATCGCGCGCACCCCCTTCCTCGTTGCGGATGGCCGCCGAACCGGTCACGAGATCGATCATCGCGGCGGCCGTGAAAATCTGGCCCGGGTGCGGCTTGACCGCCTGCACGAACGGGGCGAAGCTCTGGTCCGTCGCCAACAGCGCCTGGGCGTACAGCGCATGCACGCCGAAGCCGACGGAAGCCAGGTCGAAGGCACGGTTCACCGCGACAGCCGCTACCGCGGTGCACGCTGCCGTTCCGTTGTTCAGCGCGAGCCCCTCCTTCGGCTGCAGCTCGAGGGGCTCCAGGCCGAGTCGTGCGAGAACGGTGAGCGCGTCCAACTCCTCCCCCTCGTAGTCCACGAGGAACCCGGCGTCAAGCCCGAGGATCGCGCCCGCGATGTAGCTCAGCGGCACGAGGTCGCCGCTGGCTCCGATCGAGCCTCGCTGGTACACCTGCGGCACGGCGTCCGCATTCAGGAATGTCGCGTACCGCTGGACGATCTCGAGGCGGATTGCCGATGCCCCCTTCACGAGCGAATTCGCGCGCAGCAGCATCGCCGCGCGCACCTCCTCGGCGGGAAGCCGCGGCCCGGTCGCCGTCTTGTGCTGCCAGAGCGCCAGTCGCTGCAGCTCGACGAGCTGGTCGGCCGGCACGTGGTGGTCGGCCATGGCGCCGAACAGGGTCGAGACCCCGTAGACCGCCTCACCGCGGGCCAGCGCATCACGCACGACGTCCCTCGACCGCTCCATCCGTGCCCGCACGTCCGGATCGCCGGTGATCTCCACCGGTTCGCCATTGGCCACAGCGGCGATCTGCTCGACCGAGAGCCCCTCACCCGAGATGATGACAGTCATAATCCATCCGTTCCGCATCGGTGCCCGGACCTTCGTCGGTCCGGGACAGGCGAATCACGCCTCCCTGCGATCGTGCCCCGGCCGACAGCGCGGACGGAAACAGCGAGTGCGTCCGGATAGACAATCCCGAGTTGTGAAAGGGATCGGCCGTGTCAGCGGCCGGGATGCTCGATCGATGACACGAGTGCGGTCTCCCGCTCTCGCACGCGGCGTGCCGCGTCGACGAAGTCGCGGATGAGCGGACTCTCCTGATCAGCCCGCCACGCGATCGCGCACTCGGTGCCGGGGACATCCCGGATCGGGACGAACCGGACATCCGGATGCGGGGTCAGCCGGGCCGCACAGGCGGACGAGATGCTCAGGGCACGTCCGGAGGCGACGATCTCGATCTCCTCGGCGTGGGAACGGGCGAGGATCGGGGCAGGCATGGGGGTCGCGCGATGATCGGCCAGGGTCCAGAACCGGTGATAGCGCTCATCGGTGGCGTTGCTGACCGTGATCCGCTCGCCGAGCAGCTCCGCGACCGCGACATCCGGCTGCGCGGCGATGGGATGGCGGGACGGTACGACCACGACGCGGGGCTCCACGAAAAGTCGCTCGGTGCGCAGTCCGGGAACGTCGATGGGAAGGCGCACGACGGCGACGTCCGAGGAGCGGTCGGCCAGGCCCGCACTCGGGTCGGCGAATGTGAACTGTCGCGTCACGATCTCGGAGCCCGGTCGCGCGTGGCGGAACTCCGCCAGTATCGGCTCGGTCAGTTCCAAGGCACCGAGCACGATGAGACCGAGCTGCAGGATCCCCGGGTCGCCGCGGATCGCCTCCACACCGGCATCCAGCTCGGCGAGTGCTCGGCGGCAGGCCTGCACGAACAGCTCGCCGGCCGGCGTCAGTTCGACGGCGCGGGTCGTGCGCGTGAACAGCGTGACCCCGACCTCGGCCTCGAGCGTGGCGATCTGCTTGCTCAGCGCCTGCTGCGAGACGAACAGCTGCGCCGCGGTACGCCCGAAGTGCAGGTTGTCGGCCAGCGCGACGAACGCGCGGAGGCGCCGGATCGAATCCACAACCATTGATTGTACATCCGGGCAGAGAAGCTGTTTCAGATCCCGCTCCCGCCGCGCAATGATGGCCCAAAGCCGATGTCGTCTGAGCAGAAGTGGTGACCCACCGTGACACAGCGCAGTCGCTCCACATCCCGCCCCGCGCACGTGGTGACGAGCAGCGAGGGAACACCGCTGCTGCAGCTCTCCGACATCCGGGTGTCCTTCGGCCACGTCACCGTCGTGAACGAGGTGTCGCTGGATGTCCACGCCGGCGAGGTGATCGCGCTGATCGGGCCCAGCGGCGCGGGAAAGAGCACCCTGCTGCGCAGCATCAACCGCTTGGAATCGCCGGACTCGGGGACGATGAGCTTCAACGGGCGCATCGTCGGCTCGGATCGCCGCTCCCTGAACGCCCTCCGCCGCGATGTCGGCATGGTGTTCCAGCAGTTCAACCTCTTCCCGCATCTGACCGCGTACGAGAACGTGATGCTCGCCCAGATGCACACGCTGGGCAGATCCAAGGCGGACGCACGCATCCGGGCCGAGCAGGAGCTGACGCGTGTGGGTCTGGCCGAACACGCCGACAAGAAGCCCGCGCAGTGCTCAGGAGGTCAGCAGCAGCGCATCGCGATCGCCCGCGCTCTGGCGATGGATCCTCAGCTCATGCTCTTCGACGAGCCGACCGCCTCCCTGGACCCCGAGCTCAGCGTCGAGGTGCTCAGCACGATGCGCCGGCTCGCGGACGAGGGGATGACGATGATCGTCTGCACCCACGAGATGCAGTTCGCCGAGGACGTGTCCGACCGGGTGATCTTCATGTGCGACGGAGCGATCCTCGAGGAGGGCCCGCCTGAGATCCTGCTGCGCACCCCCCAGCACGCCCGCATCCAGCAGTTCCTCACCGCATATCGAGGCCGATGATGTGGGACCTGCTCGAACTGCTCGCGAGAGGCGTCGGGACGACGGTGCTCATCACGGTGCTGTCGTTCGTCGTCGGGGCCGTGCTCGCGGTTCCCCTCGTGCTCCTGCGGCGATCGCCGAGGAGGTGGCTGCGGCTGCCCGCGCTGGCGGTCGTCGAGCTGACACGCGCCGTCCCACCACTGGTCTGGCTGTTCATCGTGTACTACGGCATCGGCTCGGGTGCGGTCAAGCTCGACACCCTGCAGGCATCGGTCATCGGACTCGGCCTCATCTCGGCCGCGTACCTGACGGAGATCTACCGCGCCGGCCTGGACGGCCTGCCGAAAGGTCAGTGGGAGGCATCCACCGCACTCGGGATGCCACGCCTCGCCTCGGCGCGGACCGTCATCCTGCCGCAGGCGGTGGTGACCATCATCCCGCCTGCGGCGACCTATGCGATCGGCCTGCTGAAGGACAGCGCGGTGGCCTCGGTGATCGGCGCGAAGGACATCACGTTCTATGCCAATCAGCAGACGCAGGTCGATCTCAACGGCCTCGGCAACTTCGCGGTCGCGGGGCTTCTGTACATCGCCCTGAGCATCCCGGTCGCCGTTCTGGGACGCGCCGTGGACCGCCGGCTGTCCAGAAGGCTGGTCGGCGCATGAACGATCTGCTGAGCCAATGGGGCCTCCTGCTGCCCACGCTGCTGCCCGGCCTGCTGGTCACAGCGCAGCTCACGGTGCTCTCCCTCGTGTTCGGCCTCCCCTTCGGCATCGTGCTCGCGGTCGGGACCCTGGCCTCACCCCGCGCCCTCCGCTGGCCGGTGATCACGATCGTGGAGATCGGCCGCGGTCTTCCGGCGCTGATCCTGCTGTATCTGGTCTACAACGGCCTGCCGCAGGTGAACGTGCTGTTGAGCAGCTTTCCCGCCGCGGTGCTGGCCATCGCCCTGACGACGGGCGCCTACTCGGCAGAGGTGTTCCGCGCCGGCATCCAGGCCGTACCGAAGGGACAGCGTGAGGCCAGTCGGGCGTTGGGGCTGAGCAGCTGGAACGAGTTCCGCCTGGTGGTGCTGCCCCAGGCCGTCCGGATCGTCATCCCCCCGCTGATCGGTCTTTCGATCATCACCTTCCAGGGCACATCCCTCGCGTACGCGATCTCCGTGCCGGAGCTTCTCAGCCGCGCCTACAACGCCGGCACCATCACGTTCCAATTCCTCCCGCCGCTCACTCTCGCGGGGATCCTCTACGGGGTCGTCTCACTCATCGGCGTCGCCCTGCTCGGCATCCGTCGGCGCAGACGTCCGCGTCCGCAGATAAGCCACCCCCCGCTGCCGAGCAAGAGCATCCCGTTCTGACGCGGCACACCGACCGCACGACACCCGAACACCACAAGGAGCACCCGATGTCCATCACACGAACTGCGCCGGCCGTGGCCGTCACCGCCATGCTGGCGATCGCGCTGAGCGCATGCGCGGCCACCGCCGCCGGCAGCAGCAGCCCGGCCGACTGCAGCCCCGCCCATGCGGAGCTCGAGACGATCACGCCGGGCACCCTGACGGTCGCCGCGTACGTGTCTCCCCCGTACACGGTCGACGATGGCGGGACGATCAAGGGCGTCGACGGCGACATCGTCGCCAAGATCGCCACAATGGAGTGCCTGACCCTGGACATCTCCTCCGTCGCCGGGGCGGCACTCCCCTCGACGATCGATTCCGGACGCGCCGACATCGCCATCGGAGGCGTATATGCGAGCCCGGATCGAGCCAAGAGCTTCAGCCTCACCGATGCGATGTACCTCGACCAGGCGGCGATCCTCTCCCGTGATGGCATCGACTCGCTGGCGGGCCTGAAGGGCAAGCAGCTCGGCGTCATCCAGGGGTACCTGTGGAACGCGGAGTTCCAGGCCGCACTGGGTGCCGACGCCGTCAAGGTCTACCAGACCTCGGCATCGCTGATCGCCGACATCAAGAACGGGCGGGTGAATGCCGGGGCCTTCACCAGCGCCGAGGCCTCGCTGCGTGCCGCCGAGGACACGGCACTCACGGCCAAGCTGCTCGCGCCCACCGCCGACATCCCCTCCAGTCAGAAGCCGAACGACGTCGTCCTCCTGCTGAACAAGAAGGCGGCCTCGCTCACCGAGGCGATGAATGCGGACATCGCCACGCTGCTCGACGAGGGCAGCATCGCCGACATCCTGAGCGCGAACGGTCTCGACCCGTCGCTCGCGGCGACCGGAAAGTGAATGCGGACGAAATGGGCAGCGGATACTCGCACATCGTCATCGGCGCCGGCGCGATCGGCAGCGCCACGGCGTACGCGCTGGCCGACGCCGGGGCGGACCGCGTGCTCGTGATCGAGCAGTTCGATCTCATCCACGGATTCGGCTCGTCCGGAGATCACTCGAGGATCATCCGTCACGCCTACCAGAGCACTGACTACACCGGACTGACACCGGCGATGTTCCGCGCGTGGGAGACGATCGAGAACAGGTCGGGGATGCAGCTGTACACCCGCACCGGCGGACTCGATCTGGCCCAGACGGGCACTCCCGGTGAGGACGTGCTGTACTCATACAAGGCGGCACTGGATGCCCGATCCCATCCGTACGAGAACCTGACCGTCGACGAGATCAGGGCCCGCTACCCGCAGTGGCGTCTGGACGACGATGTCGTCGGGATCTTCCAGCAGGACGGCGGTCTGCTCGACATCCGTCGAGCGGTCTCGACCATGACATCCCTCGCCCTGTCGGCGGGCGTGACCTTCCTCCCGCGTACGACCGTGACCGGCATCGACGTCCGTGACCGCGGAGTGTCGGTGTCCACCTCGGCGGGCGCCTTCGACGCCGACAACCTCGTGGTCGCCGTGGGGTCGTGGATCCAGGACCTGACCGCGGATCTCGGTCTCGACCTGCCCATCACCCTGTCTCAGGAGCAGGTGACATACGTCGCGACACCGCAGTTGAACGCGTTCCGACCCGAGGACTTCCCCGTCTGGCTGTACCACGGCGAGGCCTACGGCGACTTCTACGGCTTTCCCGTCTACGGAGAGGCCGCCATCAAGATCGGGCGCGACATGCGCGCGCATTTCATCGAACGTGACCAGCGTCGATTCGACCCGGATGCGGAAGAGGCCGCCTACCTCGTGGAGTTTCTGCGACGCCATCTGCCCGATGGCGTCGGCCCGGTCCTCATGAGCCGCACGTGCGTCTACGACCTGACCCCCGATCGCGACTTCATCCTGGACACTCTGCCGGGAAGTCCGCACGTCGCCGTCTTCGTCGGCGCCGGGCACGCGGGAAAGTTCGCAGCCCTCGTCGGCTCGATCCTCGCCGACCTCGTGACGGCCGGGGCGACGGAACACGAGATTTCACCGTTTCAGATCACCCGCGCGGCGCTCACGGACCGGGGGTTCCATCCGGTCTGGGCCTGACCAACCGGCACACTGCTGAAGAGTTACCTGCTGTCCCCTTGACTTGAGTCTCAGGTTACCTGATACTGGGGCGATCGGATCCGCAGCGATGTGGATCGACGAAGGTCGAGGAGGACCTGACGCCGTGACGACTCAACAGCAGCATCCGCCTGCCGCGCCCGCCCTGGATGTCGTGGGGGTGAGCGTCCGGTACGGACGGTCGATCACCGCCCTGCGGGAAGTGAACCTCACTGTGCACGACGGCGAGGTCGTGACTCTGATGGGGCTCAACGGCGCCGGCAAGTCCACCCTGGCGCGGGCCGTCACCGGACTCCTCCCCGCGCAGGGCGGCACGATCACCGCCGGACACATCCGCAGCTTCGGCGGCGACCTGACCCGCCGCTCGCCACGCACGATCGTCCGGCACGGCGTCGCCCAGACGCTGGAGGGTCGACGCATCTTCGGCGCGATGACGGTCACCGAGAACCTCGAGATGGGCGGGACGACCGTCCGCGGCGCCCAGCTGCGGGCCAACCGCGAGCAGATGTTCGCGCTGTTCCCGCGCCTGGCCGAGCGTCGCGACCAGGCCGCCGGCCTGCTGTCCGGCGGCGAGCAGCAGATGCTGGCCGTCGCCCGCGCGCTGATGTCCTCGCCCCGGCTGCTCGTGCTGGACGAGCCGACCCTCGGCCTGTCGCCGAAGCTCGTCACGTTCGTGCGCGACACCATCCGCGCCATCCGCGAAGCCGGCACCAGCGTGCTGCTGATCGAGCAGAACGCGACGATGGCGCTGTCGGTCGCCGACCGCGGCTACGTGATCGAGCACGGCCGGATCGTGCACGAGGACACCGCGGCGCACCTGCGCGAGGACGAGGGTCTGCAGCGGCTGCTGCTCGGCCTCGGTGCGGAGGAGGCGGCATGAGCACGGATGCGGCACCCCTGCTGGATGTGCGCGACATCGAGCTGACGATCGGCGGGCTGCACATCCTTCGCGGAGTCTCGTTCGACGTGCAGCCCGGCGAGTTCTTCACCGTGATCGGCCCGAACGGGGCCGGCAAGACATCGCTGCTGAACGTCATCAGCCGCATCTACCGCCCGACCGGCGGCACCGTCACGTTCGACGGCGCCCCGCTGCTGGGCGCCAAGCGCTCGGCGCTGGCCGGTCTCGGCATCGCCCGCACGTTCCAGAACCTCGCCCTGTTCGAGCAGATGGACGTGCTCGACAACGTGGTCCTCGGCCGCCACCGGCTGATGCGCTCCGGCGTGCTCACCGGCGCCGTCTGGTTCGGTCGGGCACGTCGCGAAGAGGCGGCGGCGCGCCGCGCCTGCGAGCCGCTCATCGACCTGATGGGCCTGGGCGCCTACCTGCGCCGCCCCATCGGCGACCTGCCGTACGGCATCAAGAAGCGGATCGAGCTGGCCCGGGCGCTGGCCGTCGAGCCCCGGCTGCTCCTGCTGGACGAGCCGGCCGCCGGCATGAACGACGACGAGACCGACGAACTGGCCGAGTGGATCCTGGTCGCCAAGCGCGAACTGGACCTGACCGTCGTCATGATCGAGCACGACATGGGGCTGGTCACCCGGCTGGGCGACCGCTCGCTCGTGCTGGACTTCGGCACCACCATCACGATCGAGTCGCCCCGAGCCGCGATCGCCGACCCGCGGGTGATCGCCGCCTACCTCGGCGACGAGTCCGACGACGCCGAAGACCCCACCACCACCGGCAACATCGCGCTGAAGATCCCGAAGGGTCTCACCCGGAAGGCGCCGCGCACGCGAAAGGGAGCGCTGCGATGACCGACATCCTGCAGATCCTCGTCTCCGGCATCGCCCTGGGCTGCCTGTACGCCGTGCTGTCGCTCGGCTTCGTCGTCGTGGCCCGGGCCTCCGGCATCCTGAACCTCGCTCAGGGCAGCTTCGTGGTGCTGGGCGCGTACCTCGCGTACGCCCTCATCCATCAGGCCCGACTGCCGTTCTGGATCGGCGTGATCATCGCGATGGCCGTGGTCGCCGTGTTCGCCGTCGCCCTCGAGGCGCTGGTCGTGCACCGGGTCACCGACCACTTCGTCGCGCTGCTGGTCACGTTCGGGGTGACCATCGCGATCGCCCCCATCGTCACCGCCATCTGGCCGGGCGACTCGCTGAACCTCAACGACCCCTGGGCACTGAACGTGATCCGCATCGGCGGGATCGGCATCACCGCACGCGACGCCACCCTCATCCCGATCACGGCGCTGCTGCTGCTCGCGTTCTACCTGTTCTTCCGGTTCACCCGGATCGGCCTGAGCCTGCGGGCGACCGCCATCGACGGCGAGGCGGCCATGGCCCAGGGCGTGAGCACCCGGCTGGTCTACGGCATCTCGTGGGGCATCGCCGGAGCGCTCGGCGCGTTCGGCGGCGTGGTCCTGTCGACCACGGTCGGCGGCGGCGTCCGGCCCGGCCTGGAGGTGTACGCGTTCCTCGCCCTGCCGGTGATCATCCTCGGCGGCCTGGAGTCGCCGCTGGGTGCCGTCATCGGCGGCCTCATCATCGGCGTGGTCCAGCAGTTCGCCGTCTCGCTGGTCCCGGAGAGCTGGGGATCCGGATTCTCGGATGTCGTCCCCTACGTGGTGATGCTCGCGATCCTGCTCATCCGCCCCGCAGGCCTGTTCGGCCGGAAGGAGATCCGACGCGCATGACCGCCGCCACCGTCGACGCCGCGCCCGCGACCCGCCCGCGCACCCGCGCACCGCGCCTGTTCGACACCCTCACGAAGAAGATCCTCGCGGCCGTGTTCGTGATCGCGATCGTCGCGATCCCGTTGAACATCGCCGACAGCTACGTGCTCACCGTGCTGGCCACCGCCGCGGTCGCCGCCATCGCCTGCACCGGGCTGAACCTGCTCACCGGCTACGCCGGGCAGATCTCGCTCGGGCACGCGTTCTTCGTCGGGGCCGGCGCCTTCGCCGGCCAGGTGCTGGGCGGCGAGCTGGGGCTGCCGCTGCTGCTCTGGCTGCCGCTGGCGGGGCTGTTCGCCGGCGCGCTGGGTGCGGCCATCGCGCCGTTCGCCCTCCGCCTGCGCGGACCCTACCTGGCGATCGTCTCGCTCGGGCTGGTCTACATCGGCATCTATGCCGCCCGCAACCTGCCGGCCCTCACCGGGGGTCTGAACGGCACCGTGGTCACCGCCCCGGTCGCCATCGGTCCGGTCGACTTCGCCGCCCTGCAGGTCGGCCCCTTCCTCCTCACCCGCGAGCAGGGCATGTTCATCCTGTGCTGGGGGATCCTCGCCCTGGTGCTGCTGTTGACCGCGAACATCGTGCGCTCGCGTTCGGGCCGGGCGATGCAGGCCATCCGCGATCACGACCTGGCCGCCGAAGTGCTCGGCGTCAAGCGCCTGCCGTCGATGATGAACGCATTCATCGTGTCGTCCGTGCTCGGCGGCATCGCCGGCGGGCTGCTCGGGGTGCTGCTGCAGTACATCCGCCCGGAGAACTTCGGCCTCGACCTGTCGATCCAATACGTCGCGATCGTGGTCATCGGCGGCCTCGCCAGCATCTGGGGGCCGGTCCTGGGCGCGCTGTTCATCGGGCTCGTGCCCGTGGTGGCGATCTGGCTGGCCGACTACCTGCCGTTCATCGCCAAGCCCGGCCAGCACGGCGGGATCAGCGTCTCGGGCTTCGGCCTGGTCGTCTACGGCATCCTCATCGTCGTCTTCCTGCTGTTCCGCCGGGGCGGGCTCATCTCGTTCTTCCGCATGCCCGCCCGCGCCGCGGCATCCACGTCCTCCACCACCACTCCCTCCACCGCCACGACGACGCAATCCCGCACCGAGAAATCCCCGCCCACCACCGAGAACCAGCAATCCACACCCGAGAAGGAAGGACCCACACCGTGAAGAACCGCACTCCCGGCGTCCTCGCCATGGCCGCTGCAGCCGCTCTGCTGCTCACCTCCTGCGCCGTCCAGACCACCGGCGGCGACAAGCCGTCGGCCGGTCAGACCGCCGAGCTGAAGTCCGTGCCCGGCTTCGACATGTCCGACGGCGTCATCCACGTCGGTCAGATGACCGCCCTCAGCGGTCCGCTCGCCCCCTCCTCGAACGAGCAGGTGGCCGGTCAGCAGGCGTACTACGACATCGTCAATGCCAAGGGCGGCATCGACGGCAAGTACAAGGTCAAGGTCGTCACCGCCGACAACCAGTACAACCCCCAGCTGGCCGTGCAGGAGTATCAGCGGGTCAAGGACCAGGTCGTGATGCTCTCGGGCGTCCTCGGCGACGCGTCGACCGAAGCCCTGCTGCCGATCCTGCGGCAGGACAAGGCCGTCGCCCTGCCGTCGACCCAGAGCTCGCGCTTCACCAAGGACGAGAACCTGGGCATGACGTTCACGTCCTACCAGTCCAACGTGTGGAACGCCCTGGCGTACATGTTCGAGAAGGGTGAGATCACCAAGGACTCCACGGTCTGCTCGATGATCCAGGCCGACCAGTCCGGGCAGGCCCGGCAGGACGGCCTGGACTACGCGGCCAAGCAGCTCGGCTTCAAGGTCGGGCCGAAGGCCGAGTTCGCCCCCACCGACACGGCGTTCACGGCGCAGGTGCAGACGCTGAAGAACGCGAAGTGCGAGGTCGTGGTGTTCGGCGGTGCGACCAACAACGTGCCGAACCTCGTGGCCGCGGCCACGCAGCTGAGCTACTCACCCACCTGGCTGGCCGAGTTCTTCGCGATCGCCCAGTCGTTCAAGGACACCGACATCGCCGGGTATCTGAAGGACCACTTCATGATCACCGGTCTGGCCGGCGACCTCGACGACAGCTCGATCGAGGGCATCAAGATGCTCACCGACCAGCTCGGCAAGACGCCGACCATGCAGAACGTGTACGGCTTCATGCAGGCCATCACGGCCACCACGATCCTGGAGAAGGCCGTCGCCCTGGGCGACCTGTCCGGACCGGGCATCATGAAGGCGATGGACGAGCTCGACAAGGTCAGCTATCTCGGCCTGAACGGCGACATGACCTACGGGCCGGCGGCCGACCGACTGCAGCCGGACACGTCGTCGATCTTCTCGTACGACCCGGCCGCCCCGGGCAGCCTGAAGGCGCTCGCGGCATCCTTCGTCGCACAGGGCGGACGCGGCCCCGGCTTCTGATCGTCCCCACCTCCCGACCGATGCCCGTCCGCGCTCCGCGGGCGGGCATCGTCGTGTCAGCCACGGCATGGCGCGCGCCACCTCAGACCACGACGGGCCGGTCGTCGTCGACCCCGGAGTCCGCTCCCGCGTCCAGCCCGGCGAAGTAGTCCAGCGAGGCCAGCGACGAGCTCACCAGGGGGCGGATGCCGGGGCGCGTGCCGGCTCCGGTGGCCCCGCCTTCCGGCAGGTAGGCCTCTTCCAGGGCGCGGGTGATGCCGGCCGCGCCGACCGTCAGCAGTTCGAGGATGCCCTGCACCGGTGCGCCGTCGTTGGGCACGACCACCCCCAGCGCCGCGTAGATCACGCCGTGCGGACCCATCACCGGGACCGCCACCCCGCGGGAGGCCTCGTGGATGTGCCCGGGCAGATCGGCGAACCCGGCGGCCCGCACCCGACGCAGCCGCGCCCGCAGCTCGAGGCCGTCGCGGATCGTGTGCGCGGTGTAGTGGGTCCAGCCGGCGGCGATCACGTCTTCGACCAGCAGCTCGTCGGCGTGTGCCAGCAGCACCAGCCCGCTCGAGCTGACCGGCAGCGGGGTGCGTCCGCCGATCAGGGTCGCGTTGATCACCGCCTCGCGGGTCGACATCCGCTCGATGAACAGGATGTCGCGCCCGGTGCGCACCCCCAGCTGGGTGTGCTGCCGGATCCGCGCGTGCACGCCGCTCATCCAGGGGCGCGCCAGCTCGCGCAGTCCGAGGGCGCCGGGGGTGCGCGAGGCGAACTCCCACAGGCGCACGCCCAGCCGGTAGGAGCGGTCCGGCATCCGCTCCAGCAGCCCTTCCGCCTCGAGCTGAGCGACCAGCCGATGCGCGGTGGACGGTGCCAGCCCCGCCTCGTCGGCGATCTCGGTGAGCGTCAGGAACGGTCGCAGCGCGTTGAACGCCTCCAGCACCCGCAGGTGCTTGCGCAATGCCGACTCGCCGGCAGACCCTCTTGCCATGGCGGCCCCCTGGGCAACAGGTTACCTGTCGCCCAGGGGGCCGGCGCATCCGCCCAGAACTCGGGAGGTCAGTCGTTCGCGCGGTATACGGTCCGGGCGTACTCGTGGTACGGCGCCGGGGCCACCGTGGCACGGATGCGCACCTGGCGGTGCGTCGCGTCGACCTGCGGCTTGTGCGAGATGGGGTCCTCGCCCCAGACGATCTCGACCACGGCGCCGTCCGGGATGTCCTTGTCCAGCGTGGCCAGCGACATGTACAGCTGGTCCGAGGCGACGTACCCGGCGTCGGTGGAGATCCCGACTCGCGTGCCGTCCTTGACCACCTCGTCCATCTGGAACAGCCCGTAGCGGGCCTTGGGGAACTCGAGGAACTTCGCCGGGATGCCCGGCTCGACCTGCGAGCGCACGACGGCCGCGACATCCTCCGCGTTCCACAGCAGCGTCACCTTGTGCCGCTTCTGATTCTCGGCGTGCTTCTCCAGCGCCTCGCGGCCGTGGAAGTCATGGTCGAAGCGCACCGACTTGCCCAGCCCGATGTCGTACGGGGTCATGTAGTAGTCGTGGATGTCGGTGGAGTACAGCGAGCCGCCGATGGAGCCTGCCCGCGCGGCGGGCAGCCACTCCCGGTACTCGGCGAAGTCGTCGTCGTAGATCGCGGCGAACGGGGTGGGCACCCAGCCGGACTCCAGCGGCGTCGACGAGTACGCCTTGGCGCCCACCCGGCGGATGTCGAACTCGGCGCCCGCGTCCATCAGCGCGTTCAGGACGATCTCGTTGTCCTCCCACGGTCCGTAGAACTCGAAGCCCGGCTGGCCGGCCATGCCATGGCGCAGCGCGCGCACCGGTCGGCCCGCGATCGTCACCTCGCCGATGTGGAAGAACTTGATGTCCGGCGCCGGTCCGCCGAAGACCTTCTCCATCACATCGTCCGCACGGGGGCCCTGCAACTCGTACCGGTAGAACGTCGGCGGCTCCTTGCGCATGTTCGAGTTCGCCTCGAGCCGGTGGTGGACGTCGCGGCCGGCCGCCTCCGCCTTCTCGGCGTTGAAGCGGACCCAGTCGATGAGCAGGTGGTGCCCGATCAGGACGAGCCCGTCGGGTCCCTCGGAGTTGTAGAACAGGATGCCGTCACCGATGAGGTAGCCGTCCTTGTTCACCGCGATCAGCTGCTTGGCCACTCCGGGACGGAAGGTGGCGAACGTGTTCGGCGAGATGCCGGACAGCATCGGGATGAGGTCGGCGCCGTGCAGGAACAGCTGCGTCATGTGATGCGACTGGTCCATCAGGGCGACCGTGGCGTTCCACGCCCGCTGCTCGTCCCGCCAGTTGGTGAACTCGGGCGCCACCGGGAACGTGAACGCCGGCCAGTCCTGGTCTCGCAGCAGCTCCACGGCGCTGCCGGTCCGGGCGATCGCCTCGGCAAGTGATTCGGTCATCGTCGACCCTTCCTTTCGGTCTCAGGGGCAGAGTAAGCACCTTGCGGACGGCACGGCACGGTCGATTCCTTTGAATGGAACCGATGCGGCGACCACGGCGAGATGCGGCGAGACTGGAGGCGGTCGGGCGGCCACGCACGCGGTCCACAACGGTTGGGTAAAGACATCGGCGACTTCGATCCAAAATCGTTGACAATCCAAGTGCGAATCCGTACCGTCCCATCAGGGGCTGTGTCCGTCCTCCACCCGAGGATCCCTCTACCCGAGAGGCACCGCCCGGGCGAAGACCGTCCGTCATGGGCAATGAGGCAACGACCACGGGGAGGCGAGCCATGGCCGCTCGATTGACGCTGCGCGACGTCGCGCTGCACTTCGGCGGGGTGAAGGTGCTCGACGACGTCGCGTTCGACGTCGAGCCGGGGCAGATCCTGGGCCTGGTCGGCCCGAACGGCGCCGGCAAGACCTCGCTGTTCAACTGCATCAGCGGGCACTACAAGCCCAGCGGCGGATCGATCCTGATCGACGACACCGAGGTCAGCGGCGCGCGCCCGGCGACCCTGGCCCGCCACGGCCTGGCCCGCACGTTCCAGCACCCCGCGCTGCAGCTGCACGAGACCGTGCTGGAGAACGTCCTGCTCGGCGCGCACACCCGCCTGCCGGGCGGCCCGCTCGAGTGGGCGCTGCGCCTGCCGCACACGAGCCGCGCCGAGAAGCGGCTGCGCACCGAGGCCCGCGACCTGCTGGAGCGCAACGGCCTCGGCTGGGCGGCCGACGTCCGCGCCGACGAGCTGTCGCACGGCCTGCACAAGGGCGTGGAGCTGTGCCGGGCGCTGCTGATGAAGCCGCGCCTGCTGCTGCTGGACGAGCCGGCGGCCGGCCTGCCGCACACCGAGGTGGAGCAGCTGATCGCCACCGTGCGCCGCATCCGCGACCAGGACGACATCACCGTCGTGGTCGTCGAGCACCACATGGGACTGATCGCCGCGCTGACCGACCGCGTGGTGGTCCTGGACCACGGCCGCAAGCTGATGGAGGGGACGGCCGCCGAGGCGCAGTCCGATCCCCGGGTGATCGAGGCGTACATCGGAAAGGACGCGACGGATGCCGCTGCTTGAGCTGGAGGGCGTCACGGCGTTCTACGGTCCGGTCCAAGTGCTCGACGGGGTGTCCCTGTCCGTGCCGGACGGCGGGGCCGTCGGCATCCTCGGCGCGAACGGCGCGGGAAAGACCACGACGCTGCGCGCGGTCAGCGGCACGGTGCGCGCCGGCGGGAAGATCACGTTCGACGGCAAGAGCATCCGGGGGCTGCGACCCGATCGGGTGGCGGGCCTGGGCATCGCCCATGTCCCGGAGGGGCGCGGCACCCTCGGCGACCTGAGCGTCCGCGAGAACCTGCGCGTGGGCGCGTACCTGCGCCGCGACCGCAAGGCGATCGCCGGCGACATCGACTACTGCCTGGACCTGTTCCCGCAGCTGCAGAACCGCATCCGATCGAACGCCTCGGCGCTGTCCGGCGGCGAGCAGCAGATGCTGGCCGTGGGGCGGGCGATCATGTCCAAGCCGCGGCTGATGCTGCTGGACGAGGCATCCCTCGGACTCGCGCCGAGCACCGCGAAGGACGTCTACGCGGCGATCGGGCGGCTGCGCCGCGAATCCGGCATCGCCATGGTGGTCGTCGAGCAGAACGCCAACCTCGCCTTCACCCTCGTCGATTCGGCCACGGTGCTCGAGACCGGACGCAACGTCCTGTCCGGCAGCACGGCCGAGCTCAAGGGCATGGACGAGATCCGACGCGCTTACCTGGGAGGCTGACCGGTGGGGACGTTCATCCAACTCTTCGTCGACGGGCTGTCGACGGGCTCGATCTACGCCGCGCTCGCGCTGGCGATCGTGCTGGTCAACCAGGCGACCGGCCTGGTCAACTTCGCCCAGGGCGGCATGGCGGTGCTCTCCGCCTACATCGCCTGGCTGTTCATGAACATGGGCGTGCCGCTGATCCTGGCGATCCTGCTGTCGCTGCTGTTCTCGTTCGTCCTGGGCGCGGTCATCGAGCGCTACCTGATGCGGCGCTTCGAGCGCGGCGACCCCGACACCGCCGTCGTGGTCACGATCGGTCTGCTCACCCTGATCACCGGGCTGTGCGGCTGGCTGTGGACCTACAACAACCAGCAGTTCCCGTCGCTGTTCTCGCTGGACACCGTCCAGGTGCTGGGCGCATCGATCAGCGTCCGCTCGATCGGCACGACCCTGGTGATCATCGTGATGATGGTGCTGCTGCAGGGGCTTTTCGTGGGCACCAAGCTCGGGCTGGCGCTGCGCGCGGTGGCGATCAACCCGCAGTCGGCCGCGTTCTCGGGGCTGCCGGTGGGCCGGCTGCTGATGGTGGGCTGGGGCCTGGCCGCGGTGCTGGGCGCGATGGCCGGCGCACTGGTCGCACCGCAGCTGACGCTGACGCCGGGGATGATGGACAACGCCCTGGTGTACGCGCTGGCCGCGGTGATCCTGGGCGGGCTGACCAGCCCGTTCGGCGTGGTCGTGGCCGCCTGGCTGATCGGCGTGCTCGAGAACCTCGCCGCCGTCTACCTTCCCTTCATCGGCTACGACCTGAAGGTCGCGGTGCCGTTCATCCTCATCTTCGTCGTGCTGATCGTGCGACCCCAAGGGCTGTTCGGCCGGAAATCGGTGGTGCGCGTCTGATGTCCGTGACCTCGTCCTCGCGCACGCCCTCCGTGCGCCACAAGTCCCCGTTCTTCCAGCGCAGCTGGGTGCGGTGGGCCACCGCCGCCCTGGTGGTCGTGATCCTCGTGGTCGCGCCGCTGGTGATGCCCGAATTCGCCAATCAGACCGTCGCACGCATCGGAGTGTTCGCCGTGGCCGTGCTCGGCCTGAACGTCGTGATGGGCTACACCGGGCAGGTCTCGCTCGGCCAGATCTTCTTCGTCGGCTTCGGCGCCTACATCACCGCCTACGGCGTGCAGCACGACTGGAACCTCGTGCTGGTCTTCGTGCTGGCCTTCGCGGCCCCCGCCGCGGTCGGCCTGCTCATCGCGCTTGCCGCCGCCCGCCTGGGCGGTCTTGCGATCGCGATGGTGACCATCGCGCTGCCGATCGTCGGGGTGCCGCTGGCCAAGCGCCTGAACGACTTCACCGGCGGCTCGCAGGGGATGTCGGCCCGGTTCACCGACGCCCCCGAGTGGAGCGGCCTGTACAACGACCAGTGGCAGCTGTACCTGGTGATCATCATCACGGCGATCGTCTTCCTGCTCACCCGCAACCTGGTGCGCGGGCGGTACGGCCGCGCGTTCGCGATCGTCAAGGGCAACGAGGCGGTGGCGTCCTCGATGGGGATCTCGCCCTATTGGTACAAGGTGATCGCCTTCACCGTGGCATCCCTCATCGGCGGTGTCGCCGGCTTCCTCTATATGGTGGTGGTGCAGTACACCTCGCCCGAGACGATGAGCTTCGGCCACTCGATCACCCTGCTGGCCGCGATGGTGATCGGCGGCGCCGGCAGCATCATCGGGTCACTGCTCGGCGGCGCGTACTACGTGCTGGTGCCGCAGCTGACCAACATCGTCGACCCGAACGCGACGGCGCTGCTGCAGGGCGCGATCCTGCTCGTGGTGCTGTTCGTCCTGCCCGGCGGCCTCGTGTCGCTCCCGCGCGTGCTCGCCCGCCTGTTCCGGCGCCGAGGCGGCGGTTCCGGGCGCCCCCAGACCACTCCGATCGCGGAACCGGACCCGGCCGCCGCGGTGGAGGGAAACCCAACAGAGAGGCAAGGTCACGCATGAACATGCGCAGAACAGCTCGGAAGGCCGTCGGCGTCGTCGCCATGGCATCCGTGGTCGCGCTCGCGCTCGCGGGCTGCTCCCGCGGCGGCGGCGGCAACGATGAGACGGGCGGTGCTGCGGCGTCGAGCCCCGGCATCACCGACACCGAAGTCACGATCGGCATCACCACCCCGCTGTCCGGCGCCACCGCCGGCCCCGGCACCTGCACGGTCGCGGGCGTCACGGCGTACTTCGGCGAGAAGAACGACAAGGACGGCGGCGTCAAGTTCGGCGACGGCAAGACCCGCAAGGTCAAGATCGAGGCGCTGGACGACGGCTACGACCCGCAGAAGGCCAAGGCCAACTACGACCAGCTCAAGGACAAGGTCTTCATGATGGGGATCGGCCTGGGCACGCCCACCAACCGGGCCTGGCGCGAGGCGGCCATCGCCGACAAGGTGCCGCAGGTGCTCGTCGAGACCGGCGACCCGATCTTCTCCAACAAGGAGGAGAGCCCGTGGCAGCTCGGGTTCGTCCCGACCTACCTCAACGAGGGCGAGGCGTTCGGCAAGCTGCTGGCCGCCTCCGGCAGCGCACACAAGGTCGCCATCCTGTCGCAGAACGACGACTACGGCGAGGGCTACGTGCAGGGCTTCAAGGACGGCATCAAGGGTGCCTCCAACATCACGATCACCAAGGAGCTCACCTACGAGGCCACCGACACCTCGGTGGACGCGCAGCTGACCGAGCTGGCCGCCACCGGCGCCGACGTGTTCTTCAACGCGATGTCGATCACCCCGCTGGTGATCACGTCGCTGCAGAAGGCGCAGCAGCTGAACTGGAAGCCCAGCTGGTTCCTGCCCTCGAACACCTCCAGCCCCGGTGCGATCCTCGAGCCGGGCAAGGCGACGGCGTTCCCGGGCGTGTACACGGTGGCGTTCTCCAAGTCCGCATCGAGCCCGGCGACCGCCGGCGACGCCGACATGAAGCAGTTCCTGTCGGACCTGAAGACGTACGCGAAGTACGACGGCACTCCGGCGTTCCCGCACTGCGTGTGGAGCTACATCAGCGGCGCGACCCTGGAGCAGGCGTTCGGCAAGATGACCAAGCCGACCCGTGACGACTTCATGACGGCGCTGCGGTCCATCTCGGACTTCAAGGCCCCGCTCATGCTCGACGGCACCGCGGTGAACACGACCGAGGACGGCCAGCCCGCCGTCTCGACCGTGGTCGTCCAGAAGTACAACGGCAAGGGATACGACACGGTCAGCTCGTTCGGCTGATCCGCTCGTGACGAGGGCCCCGACCGGATTCAGATCCGGGCGGGGCCCTCGCGCGTGTGCGGGATGCCGCGGCCCCGCGCCGGCGACGGGATGCCGCGGGCCGGCGTGACCCGTGGCGTACGCGCGCGGTCAGTCCGCCGCGCGGAGGACCTCGATGATGCCGGCCAGATGCTCCCGCGTGGCCACAGCCGCGGCATCCGGGTCGCCGGCGATGATCGCATCGATGATCGCCACGTGCTCGGGCGCGCTGGTGGCGGCCCGTCCGGGCAGGAAGCTCAACCGGAACTGGTGCCGCGCCGATTGGGCCCGCAGCCGCTCCAGCAGCTGGGTGGCCGTGGCATGGCCGCTCATCTCGCGGATGCGGCGGTCCAGCTCCTGGTTCAGCCGCGAGTACCGCACCAGATCGGTGGACGTCACCGCGGCCTCGATCCCGTCCCGCAGCTCGCGCAGGGCCGCCACGTCGTCGTCGGTGCGCAACTGGGCGGCCTTGCGTGCGACGAGGGACTCCAGGCCCATGCGCACTTCGACGATCTCGACGGCCTCCTCCACCGTGATCGCGCGCACGCGCGCGCCGCGGTTGGGAAGCCGCTCGACCAGTCCCTCGTTCGTGAGGTTCAGCAGCGCCGTGCGCACCGACGAGCGCGATGCGCCGTAGCGCTCGCTGATGTCAGCCTCGATCAGACGCTGATGCGGCGCGAACTCCGCGTTCTGGATCGCCGCCCGCAGCTGCTGGGTCAGTTCGCCGGGCGCCGACACGCCCTCTTCGATCACCGTCGTGGACACACTGCCTCCCTGTGCACGGCGTACACCGGCGACAGCGGATCTGCCCGCCGGTGACGCAGCCCGTCCTCCGAGAATATCGCCGCCGATGAGTTGGCGACGAAATCCCAGATGATTTTGTCGCGAGTCTTGAGTACCGCCGTCGAGTGGGCGACGATGGAGGTGTCGGCCTCCCGCGAGTCGGCGGGACGCCGCACGAGCGTCACCCGGCCATATCGCGCACACCCGAGCGCGTCCGGACACGCGGTTCAGAGAGGTGGACAGGGATGTCTGAGACCATCGAGGCGGTCGGCCGGTCAGTGCGCACCGGATTGTTCATCGGAGGCGCCGAGCGGTTCACCGACGAGGTGCTGCCGGTCGCCGACCCGGGCAAGCCGGGCCGGATCGTGGGCGAGGCCGCATCGGCCTCCCCCCAGGACGTGGCCGACGCGGTCGCCGCAGCGAAGGCGGCGTACCCGTCGTGGTCCGCACTGCCGGCCACCGAGCGCGCTGCGGCGATGGCCGCGGCCATCGCCGGCGTGGGCGACGACCGCGACGCGGACGCCGAGATCCTGTCGCAGGAGAACGGGAAGATCCGGCTTGAGGCCTGGGTGGACGCCCTCGTCTTCGAGCTGCGCTGGAACCTGGCCCTGCAGATCGCCGACCAGGTCGACGAGGTGACGACCCTGCCGGTCGTGCCCGGGGCGATCCCGGTGTCGACCCGGGTCGCGCACCAGTCTCTCGGGGTGGTGAGCCTGATCGTGCCGTTCAACTGGCCGATCGCCATCCTCGGAGCATCCCTGCCCTATGCACTGCTGGCCGGGAACACCGTGGTCGTGAAGGCGCCGCCGACCACGCCGCTGGCGATCACCCGCGTCGTCCAGCGGGTGGCGGCGGGGCTTCCCGCCGGGGTCCTGAACGTGATCAGCGGCAAGGACGAGAACATGTCGGGCCTGATCCAGAACCAGGATGTCGCGAAGGTGTCGTTCACGGGCAGCGTGAACGGCGGCAAGCGGATGATGCAGATGGGCGCGACCACGCTGACCCGGGTGACCCTCGAGCTCGGCGGCAACGACCCGGCGGTGTTCCTGGCCGATGCGATCCTGGACGACGAGCACCTCGACCGGCTGTATGCGGCGATCTACGACACCACCGGGCAGATCTGCATGAACGCCAAGCGCGTGTTCGTGCACCGCTCGCGGCTCGACGAGGTCGTCGCGGGCCTGTCGGCCCGGCTCGAGAAGGCCGTGCTCGGCTACGGACTCGATGAGGGCACCACCATGGGTCCGCTGAACTCGGCCGCGCAGAAGGCGTTCGTCGAGGAGATCATCCAAGAGGCGAAGGATGCCGGAGCCGACGTCCGCGAGTTCGGTACAGTGCCCGGTGGCGAGTTGGAAGGCGGCAACTTCGTGCGTCCGGCGATCGTGGTCGACCCGGACCTGTCGCTGCGGGTGGTGACGCAGGAGCAGTTCGGCCCGGTCATCCCGGTCATCCCGTTCGACGACGAGGACGAGGCCGTGCGCCTGGCCAACGACACCTGGGCCGGCCTGTGTGGGTCGGTGTGGACCGCTTCGCCCGAGGCCGCGCAGCGCGTGGGCTCGCAGCTGGTGTGCGGATATGTCTGGGTCAACGACCACGGCGCGACCCGCCTCGACCTGCGTGCGCCGTTCGGCGGCATGAAGGGCTCGGGGTTCGGCCGGGAGCAGGGCATCGAGGGCGTCCGCGACTTCCAGGACACCCGCGCCATCGCCACGATCGACCCCGAGGCCCTCGCCGCGATGGCGCACTGACGCGATCGGCGGGGGTCCGGATGCCGGGCCCCCGCCGCGTCGGTCGCGGCCGTCGGGTCAGGGCGAGACATCCTCGAGCACCCGGTTGCGGGTGTGCACCGTGAACTGGGCGAGGATCGAGGCGATGATCAGGAAGCACGAGATCAGCATCAGCGCCCAGAACACCGACAGGTGCGGGATCAGCGGCGCCAGCACGATGATGCCGATGCCGCCGCCGAGGTGACCGACGCCGTCGACGATCGCGAATCCGGTCGAGCGCGCCCGGGTCGGGAAGTTCTCCGCCGTCAGCGCATAGGTGGGCGAGACCCACAGGTTGAAGCCGGCGAAGATCAGGATGGCCCCGATGAAGTCGACGACCAGCGACTGGCCGCCGATGGCGATCACCACCGCGCCGATGAACGTGACGATGGTCCCGACCGGCAGCCAGTAGCGCCGCTCCATCTTCTCGACGATGAACGACATGATGATCGCCTCGCCGACGAAGCCGAGCGTGCCCACGGCCGCGATGACGCCCGCCTCGGGCGGGCTGAACCCCAGCGAGGTGAACACCGAGGTGAAGCCCGCCGCGTAGGCATAGACCGTGATGTAGCCGAAGAACCAGAGGAAGAACAGCAGGATCATCCGGCGCAGATAGACCGGGTTCCCGAAGATGTCGGCGTACGGCACGCGGCGGGCCGGCGGCCAGTGGGTGGGGACGGCGTTCAGGGTCGGTTCGGCCAGCGCGCCGCGGCGGGCCGCGCGGGCCTCCATCGAGACGGCGACCGCCTCGGCCTCGGCGATGCGCCCGCGCTGCAGCAGCCACCGCGGAGACTCCGGCAGTTGGAACCGCAGCACGATCGCGACGATGGCGAGGATCGCGCCGATCGCGTACATCCACCGCCAGCCCGATTCGAGCCCGAGTGCGAACGGCAGGCCCGCCGGCCACGGCGAGGCGGGGGTGGTCAGGAACAGCCCCAGCCAGATGCCGAAGAAGGCGCCGAGTGCCGACATGATGAAGATCACAGTCGTGAACTTCGCCCGCGAGTGCTTGGGCGAGACCTCGCCGATGTACGTGTTCACAATGGCGAGGTCCGCGCCGATCCCGATGCCGGTGATCACCCGCGAGATCGTGAAGTTCGCGAAGTCGCCCGACAGTGCCGTGTAGAGCGATCCGAGGCCGGTGATCAGCATGGTGATCAACAGCATGTTCCGGCGGCCGATCCGGTCGGACAGGGGCGAGAGCACCAGGGTGCCGACCACGTAGCCGACCAGGTTGAGCACCACCGGCAGCGGCAGTGACGCCAGCGCGTTCTCGGGTGTGCATCCTGCGACCAGCTGGGTGCAGGTCTGCACGAACGACACATTGATGTCGAAGATGTCATAGAACGTGAAGAGAAACCCCACGCCGATGATGGCCAGGAACGCGGGCGAGAGCGACCACGTCCGGATCCGGTCCAGTCGGGCCATGAGCTGACGCGACTCCTCCGGGATCACCTCGCCCTGCAGGCTGTCGGGTGCGGCCCGGCCTGCCGGGCCGCTCATCGCGCCGCTCCCGTCGCGGGTGCGCCGATCGAAACTGCTTCTGTCCCGTTCATGTCCGTCCCTCCACTGCTGTGTGTCAGGTGCCGTCAGGAACGGCACGCGCAACGGTGTGGGATCGGGTCGGACATCGCCGGCATGCCGAAGCTGCCCAGCGGACGGAAATCTACCACTGTGTGAGACCGGTGCGGCCCGCTCCGCGCGAATTCATCAGAAGCGGACGTGGCGTTCGCCTCTCGGCCCTTCCGCGTGGCCGGTCAGATGCGGTCGTGGCGTTCGCCTCTCGGCCCTTCCGCGTGGTCGGTCAGAACGGGGGCAGTGGTTCGGGGACGAATTGGACCGTCGCGACCGGCGTGTCGATGTAGATGCGGCCGGTGGGGCTGGTCCATCTGAGTCGGCCGTGGCCGATCTGCTCGACGCGCCAGAGGGTGTGATGTTTGACGATGTGATGGCGTCGGCAGAAGTTGGCGAGGTTGCCCTTGCTGGTGGGCCCGCCACGCGCGGCGTCGATCGTGTGGTCGTGATCGCAGTGCCAGACCGGTTGGGTGCAGCCCGGGAACCGGCAGTGCTCGTCGCGCGTGTCGAGGAAGCGTGCGAGGGCGGCCGTCGGGCGGTATCGGTCGACGGACATGGGCTCGCCGGAGTAGGGGTCGGTGAGGACGCGGTCCCAGCCGGGGGCGGATGCCGCCAGTCGCTTGGCCGTGCTCAGATCGATCGGCCCGTAACCGGCGAGCAGGGCGGGCTGTCTGCTGTGGCCGAGCAGGGTGAGCACGGGGATCGTGATCTGCACCTTCGCCTGGATGGCATCGATGGGATTTCCCGTGGTGTGCCCGGCGGGGGCGCCGGTCAGGAGGATGTCAGCGAGGATGTCGGCCCGCTTCTGATCCATCGTCCGGGTGTCGCCCCGATCAGCGCGGGTGTCCGCGTGTGCGGTGCCGCCGGTGATCAATGCGAACTCGCCGCTGTCGTCTCCGTCCGCGCAGCCATCCGCCTCTCCGTCGGGGTCAGCATCCGTGTCGGGGTCAGCATCCGCGTCGGGGGCATCCGCGTCGGCGTCAGCATCCGCGTCGTCGTCTGCATCTTCTTCGGTGATGGTGAGGTGGTGCGCGATGGCACTCAGGCGGTCATAGATGGCGTGCGCGAGGACGGCGGGCCCCTCGTAGATGACGCGGGCGGTGTCGTCGGCGAGGTCGATCAAGCGCACCGTGCGGTCTTCGTGAGCCCGGCGGATGTTCTCGGCGGCCGTGTCGGGGTCGATACGGGCGGCGAGCACTTTGACGATCTTGCTCAGCCGGAACGGTGTCTCATCGGCCGCAGCCGCCAGCGCGCGCGCCTCGTAGTCGGCACGTTTGGCATCGTCGGCGATCACACCCCCGGCATCGACGATCGCGCGCGCGTGAGCGAGGTCGATCTCGCCCGCCGCCAGCGCGGCATAGGCGGCCGGGAACCGATCGAGCAGAAGCGCGGCGTCACCCATCCGCGCTTGGACCGACCGGTCGGACAAGCGCATCGCCGCACCGAGTTCGCTGGAGACCTCGCGCAGCGGCAGGTCATCGCCGAACCGCTGGCCGGCGTCATGCCATTCCCGCTCGCGGGCGCTGACCAGGTCCACCGCCCGCGCCAGCTGCGCGGCCTCCTTCGCCTGCAATGCGGCGATCTGACGGCGGGTGTCGACCACCTCATCCACGAGGGCGTCCAGGGCGCGCCAGCTGCCGGACGACTGCTGCTCGTTTCCCATGGCCGCCTCCAGACGAACGCCGACAGATGAAGGGCGTGTCCACGACGTCTGGAGTGAGGATGATCTTGGCCGGAAGCTGGTGCGTATCGAGGACTGCTTGCTCTCTCCACTCTAGCACCTATCTTCTATTTTGCAACCGCGGAATGTGAGAGATGTGTCATATTTGCTTCCGTCCGTCGGAGAACCGGACACCGCGCTGATGCACAATGGAGCATATGACGGCCCCGCCACGACTCGACCTCGACCGGTACCTCGACCGCATCGGATACTCCGGCACGCGTGAGGCGACCCGGCAGGTGCTGGACGAGATCATCGCCCGCCACACGACGGCGATCCCGTTCGAGAACCTCGATCCGTTCCTCGGGACACCCAACCGGCTCGATCTGGAGTCACTGCAGCGCAAGCTGGTGGACCGCGGGCGAGGCGGCTACTGCTTCGAGCACAATCTGCTGCTGCGGGCGGTCCTGCTCAGCCTCGGCTTCGCTGTCCGCAGCCTGTCGGCACGCGTGCTCTGGCGCGCAGACCCTGAAACCGTCAATCCGCGCAGCCACATGCTGCTGGTGGTGTCGGTCGGCGACGAGCAGCGGATCGCCGACGTGGGATTCGGCGGCATGGTGCTGACCACGAGCCTCGCACTGCAGACGGATGCCGCGCAGCCGACGCCGCTGGAGCCGTTCCGCCTCGTGCAGCACGCCGACGAGTACATCCTGCAGGCGCTCATCGGCCCGGAGTGGCATCCGCTCTACCGCTTCGACCTGCAGGCACAGCTGCCGGTCGACTACGAGGCACCCAACTGGTATCTGTCGACCTCGCCCCATTCGCGGTTCGTCACCGCGCTGGCGGCCGCGCGCGCGACCTCTGAGCGCCGCTATGCGCTGGCCGGACGGCGCTTCACCACGCACACACCCGGGCAGCCGTCGCAGAGTCGCATCCTCGAGGACGTCGCGCAGCTGCGTGCGGTGCTGGCCGAGCAGTTCCAGCTCGACACCGACGGGCTCGACCTCGACACGGCCTTCGCGCGCGCCGAACGGCCGTGAGAGGGAGGCCGATCCGGCCTCAGAACACGTACTCCATCAGCTCCACGCCCAGGGTGCGGAAGGCCTCATGCGCGCGAAGCCGGTGCGCGATCGAGAGGTCGTCGAAGCACACGATCAGCGCGTACGAGATCCCCGCGCGCGGGCCGGCGAGCACTCCTGCCTCGGCACGGATGCCGGAGTCCCGGCCGGTCTTGCTGATGAACAGCAGCCCGTGCTCGTCGTTGAAGTGCGCGAAGGGGTCGAGACCGGTGGCCGAGGCGACGAGCGAGAGGTCCTGGTTCAGGCTGAGCCATTCGGCCACCTGCGCGCTCACCCCGGCGGTGACGACCTCGGAGTTCACCAGCGCGGCGAACAGCTGTGCGAGCTCGCGCGCGGATCCGAGCGCCACCTGCGGCGCGTCATCCGGCCCCCGCTTGTCGCGGAACCGGTCCAGCAGGGCCGACCGGGTCAGGCCCAGCTGCTCGATCCGGGCGCGCACGGCGGGCAGGCCGACCCGGTGGATCAGCGCGTTGGCCGCCAGGGTGTCGCCGGATGCCGCGGCCAGCACGGCCAGGTCGGTCACCGGCAGCGCGGGGGCCTTCAGATGCTGCCAGAGGCCGCCGGCCTCGACCCGGTCGATGGCCGATCGGTCGATGATCTCCAGGCCGTCCAGAGTGCCCGCCTCGATCTGGGCGGCCACCTCGATCAGCAGCGGCACGACGCCGAGCCCGGCCACCGGCAGCGTGACGAAGTCGTCGCCCGCGAGCACCGCGCTGCCGCGATCCAGATCGTCGATGCGCACCGACACCTTCGCGCCGGACCGGGCGAGCTCGTCCAGCGCCTTCAGCGTCGACGTGAAGGTGCGTCTTCCGGCTGCCGCCCTCCTCGGCAGTCGTCTGCTGCTGCGTCGCGACCCCCGTAGCGATGCAGCTTCCCGTTGGGGCTCTGGGGGCGTGCCCACGGCCATCCTTCCGCGTTCAGGTGGGTCGGTGCGTGCTGCGCGGATGCGCACACGCGATATTCGATTGTGAGTCGCGATTCCCCGTCCCGCGGCCGCTCGGGCCTCGATCCCGGGTCTTCGTCACCAGATCGTGACGCGCTGTTCGGCGGGAAGCCAGAGCGCATCGTCCTCGACCACGTCGAAGGCATCGTAGAAGGCGTCCACGTTCCGCACGATCTGGTTGCAGCGGAACTCGTTGGGCGAATGCGGGTCGATCGTCAGCAGCCGGATGGTCTCGGCATCCCGCCCCTTCTGCCGCCACACCTGCGCCCAGCTCAGCAGCAGGCGCTGGATGCCGGTGAACCCGTCGATCTCGGGTGCTTCGGCCTCGCCCAGCGACAGCGCGTACGCCTTGATCGCGATGCCGAGGCCGCCCAGGTCGCCGATGTTCTCGCCGATCGTCAGCGCGCCGTTGACGTGGTTCTCGACGGGCAGGCCGAGCGGGACGAGCGCGTCGTACTGCTCGATGAGGCTCTTGGTGCGCTCTTCGAAGGCGGCGCGGTCCTCGTCGGTCCACCAGTCCGCCAGCTTGCCGGTGCCGTCGAACCGGCTGCCCTGATCGTCGAACCCGTGGCCGATCTCGTGGCCGATCACGGCCCCGATGCCGCCGTAGTTGGCCGCGGCATCCCGCTCCGGGTCGAAGAACGGATACTGCAGGATCGCGGCCGGGAACACGATCTCGTTCATCATCGGGTTGTAGTAAGCGTTGACCGTCTGCGGGGTCATGAACCACTCGTCGCGGTCGATCGGCTGGCCGATCTTGGCCAGCTGCCGGTCGTGCTCGAGCACGTGCGCCCGACGGACGTTGCCCACCAGATCGCCGGCGTCGATGGTCAGGCCGGCGTAGTCGCGCCACTTCACCGGGTAGCCCACCTTCGGGGTGAACGCGTCCAGCTTGGCCAGGGCCCGCTCGCGGGTGGCGGGACTCATCCACTCCAGGTCGCGGATGCTGCGCCGATAGGCCTCGATCAGGTTGGCGACGAGCTCATCCATCTCCTGCTTCGCCGCGGGCGGGAAGTGCCGCTCCACGTACACGCGGCCGACGGCCTCGCCCATCGCCGCCTCGACGATGCCGACGCCCCGCTTCCAGCGTTCGCGGTTGACCGGGACGCCGGACAGCTGCGTGCCGTAGAACGAGAAGTTCTCGGCCACGAACTCATCGGTCAGGAACGGCGCCGCGGCGTGCACGATCTGGAAGCGCAGCCAGGCCTTCCAATCCTCGAGGCGGTCCTCGACGAGGATCCGGCCCAGGCCGTCGAGGAAGCTCGGCTGCATCACCACGGCCTCGGTGAAGCCGTCCTCGTGCGCGGGGGCGACCGCGGCGCGCCAGGGTTCGAGGTCGACGCCGACCAGCTCCTGCACCTCGTCCCAGCTCTTCAGGTTGTAGGTGGCGACCGCGTCCCGGCTGCGCACGTTGTCCCAGTGGTGCGAGGCGACCTCGGTCTCGAGCGCGAAGATCCGCTCGGCGGCGTCCGCGGCATCCGCCACCCCGGCCAGGTCGAGGATCCGCGCGATGTGCTCACGGTAGGCGGTGCGCGTGGGCGCGAAGCTGTCGAGACGGAAGTAGCTCTCATCGGGGAGGGTGATCGCGCCCTGGATGAGGAACGGGACGTAGCGCTCGGGATCGCCCGGATCCGGCTCGATGTACAGCTCGATCAGGCCGCCCACGCCGTCGCGCTCCAGCCGGCCGACCGTGGCCAGGAAAGCGGGGATGGAATCGATCGCATCCACCGCGGCCAGCTGATCGGTGATCGACCGGGTGCCCAGCTCGGCGATCCGGTCGGTGTCCATGAAGCTGGCGTACAGGTCGCCGATCTTGCGGGTCTCGGTGCCGGGTTCGGCATCCTGGGACTCCTCGATGATCGTGCGCACATGCACCTCGGCCTGCTCGGCGAGGAAATGGAAGGACCCCCAGCGGGCCTTGTCGTCGGGGATCGCGGTCGCGTCGATCCAGGATCCGTTGACGTGGCGGAACAGGTCGTCCTGCGGGCGGATGTCGGCACTGAACGCGTCGAGCTCCAAGCCCGATCGGGGGGATTCGGTCATGCGATCCAGGATATGCCGCGGAGGAGACATCCGTGTGCTGTCTCGGTGGCGCAGGGTGGGTGGGGGTGGGCACGGGGCCGGATGTCGGGGGCCGTGCGTAACCTGGGATCGGGAGGCAGACATGACGACATTGACCGATCGTCCGAACACCGCGCTGCTGGTCGTGGACGTGCAGAACGACGTGGTCGGCGAGGCATACGAGCGCGACGCCGTGGTCGCGCGCATCCGCACGCTCGTCGACCGCGCCCGTGACGCCGGCGTCCCGGTGGTCTGGGTGCAGCACTCCGATCCCGAGCTCGTCCCGGGCTCGGACGCCTGGCGCATCGTGCCCGAACTGGCACCGGCCGACGACGAGCCCCTGGTGGGCAAGGAATACGGCGACGCGTTCGAGGGCACGGATCTGGAGAGCGTGCTGGCGGCTCGCGGCGTAGGCCGCGTGATCGTGGCGGGCGCCGAGACGGATGCCTGCATCCGGTCCACGATCCATGGTGCGTTCACGCGCGGCTACGACACGACCCTGGTCTCGGACGCGCACACCGCCGGCGACAAGTCGGCGTGGGGCGCCCCGCCCGTGGACCAGGTGATCGCGCACACCAACCTGTACTGGTCGTTCCAGGGAGCACCGGGGAAGACGGCGCAGGTGGTCGCGTCCGACGAGGTGGCATTCGACTGACGCGGGCCCGCGCGCGACCGCTGACGTCGGAGCCCACCCGTAGGCTCGGAGCGTGAGCCCGCCCGATACGCTGAACCGCGACATCCTGCGGCTCGCCGTACCGGCGCTGGGCGCCCTGATCGCCGAGCCCCTGTTCCTGATCATCGATTCTGCGCTGGTCGGGCACCTGGGGGTCGTGCCGCTGGCGGCCCTCGGCATCGCGTCGGCGGTCCTCCAGACGATCGTCGGCCTGATGGTGTTCCTCGCCTACTCGACGACACCGGCCGTGGCCCGCCGGTTCGGCGCCGGCGACCCGACGCGTGCGGTGTCGGTCGGGGTCGACGGCATGTGGCTCGCGCTCGGCCTTGGCGCGGTGCTGGCGCTGGTGGGCTATCTGTCCACGCCGATGCTCGTCGGGCTGTTCGGCGCCGGACCCGAGGTCGCCGCCGATGCGCGCACCTATCTGGGCATCTCGATGTGGGGCCTGCCGGCCATGCTCATCGTGTTCGCCGCGACCGGACTGCTGCGCGGCATGCAGGACACGGTGACGCCCCTGTGGATCGCCGGCATCGGCTTCGCCGGCAACGCCCTGCTGAACTGGGCGTTCATCTACGGCCTCGGCTGGGGCATCGCCGGATCGGCGACCGGCACCGTCCTCGCGCAGTGGGGGATGGTGGCCGCCTACGTAGCCGTGATCGGGCGACTCGCGCGCCGGCACGAGGCATCCGTCCGCCCACAGCGCGAAGGAGTCCGCGGCTCGGCGCGATCCGGCGGCTGGATGTTCCTGCGCACCGTGTCGCTGCGCGGGGCGCTGCTGTCCACCGTGGCGGTGGCCAGCGCCTTCGGCACCGCCGAACTGGCCGGCTGGCAGGTGGCGTTCACGATGTTCTCGACCGCCGCGTTCGCGTTGGACGCCCTGGCGATCGCCGCCCAGGCGCTCATCGGCAAGGGGCTGGGCGCCGGCTCGGTCAGCGACGTGCGCCGCGTGCTGCGACGCACGCTCGCCTGGGGTGCGGGGTTCGGCGTGGCGACGGGGGCGATCATCGGCGGATGCTCCGGACTGATCGGGTTCGTGTTCACCGGCGACGCACAGCTCGCCGCACTCGTCCAGCCGGCGCTGATCGTGCTGGCCGTCGCGCAGCCGATCTGCGGGATCGTCTTCGTGCTCGACGGGGTGCTCATCGGGGCGAACGACGCCCGATACCTCGCCCTGGCCGGGGCGATCAACCTGGCCGTCTACGTCCCGGTCCTGGTCGCGCTCGCGGTGTGGCATCCCGGGGGCGCGACCGGACTCACCTGGCTCGCCGTCGCATTCTTCGGGGTGTACATGATGGCCCGTCTCGTGACGCTGGGGTGGCGCATCCGTCGCCCCGCATGGCTGACGCAGCCGGCCTGAACGCTCACCGCCGCCGCGGCGGCGTCAGCCGCGACGGGTCAGCTTCACCACCGGGATGACGCGGCTCGTGCGCTTCTCATAGCTGCGGAAACCCGGAGCCGCCGCCGTGAACCGCTCCCACGCGGCATCCCGCTCGGCGCCCGCCAGCACCGTGGCATGCACCGCGACGACGCCGTCGTCGGGCGTCTCGATCTCGACCTCGGGATGGGCGACCAGGTTGTGGTACCAGGCCGGATTGTCGTCGGCGCCCGCCTTCGACGCGGCGATCAGCCACGTGTCCCCCTCCCGGATGCCCATGACCGGGGTGACCCGTTCGGCGCCGCTGCGCGCTCCGATGTGGTGCAGCAGCACCAGGCCCCGCCCGAAGTGCGCCACCGTTCCGCCGGTCGCCCGGAACTCCGCGACGATCGGATCGTTGTGCTGCGCGTACGGATTGCTCATGCGTGCCTCCTCGGCTCGGTTCTGCGCGGTTCTACGCGGTTCTGCGCGGTCGTACTGTGCTCGATTCCATTCTGCGCGCGGCTCTCACGCCCAGCGCCGGCACCACTCGTACATGACGACGGCCGCCGCGGCGCTGGCGTTTATCGATCGGGTCGAGCCGTACTGGGTGATCTCGACGAGGGCGGATGCGGCATCCAGCGCCTCGGACGAGACCCCAGGCCCCTCCTGGCCGAACAGCAGCACGCACCGTTCGGGCAGGTCCGCCTGCTGCACCGGCACTGCACCGGGAACGTTGTCGACCGCGATGATCGGCACGGCCTCGGCATCCGCCCACCGCGCGAACGCCCCGACATCCTCGTGGTGCACGACGTGCTGGTAGCGGTCGGTGACCATCGCACCCCGGCGGTTCCAGCGGCGGCGGCCGATGATGTGCACGGTGTCGGCGCCGAACGCGTTGGCGCTGCGCACGATCGAGCCGATGTTCATGTCGTGCTGCCAGTTCTCGATCGCGACGTGGAACCGATGCCGGCGCTCGTCGAGATCGGCGACGATCGCGTCCATCCGCCAGTAGCGGTAGCGGTCGATCACGTTGCGGCGGTCGCCGTGGGCGAGCAGATCCGGGTCGAAGCGGTCGTCGGTCGGCCACTCCCCGCGCCCGCCGGGCCACGGACCGACGCCGTGCTCGGGCCGCTCGCCCTGCGGCTCGGGCCGCTCGCCCTGCGGCTCGGGCCGCTCGCCCTGCGGCTCGGGTCGCTCGCCCTGCGGCTCAGGCCGCTCCTCCTGCGGCTCGGGCCGCTCCTCCGGACACCCGGCGGCGTCAGTCAGCGGGGCGTCGGTCACGATCCCAGGGTAGCCGCGGGGGCAACCCCGAGCGCCGGCGGCCAGCCAGCGACTGCGTGCCTGCCCCTCCGACTCACCCGTCCCGGGCCGCCCTCGGCCCAGGCGAGGGGAAATGCCGAAGCGAGGATGCTCTCCCCCGATTCCGCCCTCTTTTCGGCATATCTCCTCGGCCCAGCCGAGTGTCGAATCTTTCGGTCACCCGAAAACAGCTATAGGATTTTGGTGTGCCGAAAAGTCGAGCGGAGACCGGAACGCGTCGCGTGCTGACACGCGACACTCCCCGGGGTGCGCTCGGCAACCGGCCCGCCGGCGGCGGAGCCGCGGCATCCCTCCCCCGCGTGACGTGGATGCTGGGACCGGCGCTGGTGGCCGGGGTCGCCTATCTCGACCCGGGCAACGTCGCCAGCAACATGACCGCCGGCGCGCGCTACGGGTACATGCTCGTCTGGGTCGTCGTCCTCGCGAACCTGATCGCGTGGCTCGTGCAGTACCTGTCGGCGAAGCTCGGCGTGGTCACCGGGCAGAGCCTGCCCGAGCTGCTGGGGGCGCGCATCCGGCGCCCCTCGGCGCGGCGCGCGTACTGGCTGCAGGCCGAACTCGTGGCGATCGCGACCGATGTCGCCGAGGTGATCGGCGGCGCAGTCGCCCTGCACCTGCTGTTCGGGCTGCCCCTGCTGTGGGGCGGGGTGATCACCGGCGGAGTGTCTTTGGCCCTGCTGGTCCTGCATTCCCGGCGCGGGCCGCGCACGTTCGAGTTCGTCATCATCGGCCTGGTGGCGGTGATCGCGATCGGGTTCGTGACGGGAGTGTTCGTGGCGCCGCCGAGTCCGGCGGGCATCCTCGGCGGCATGGTGCCCCGCTTCGCCGACACCGGCTCGGTCCTGTTGGCGGCGTCGATCCTCGGGGCGACGATCATGCCGCACGCGATCTACGCGCACTCGGCGCTCGCCCGCGACCGCTTCGCCGGCGACGCCACCCCGGTCCCCCGCATCCTGCGCGCCACCCGGTGGGATGTGTCCATCGCGATGATCGTGGCCGGCGCGGTGAACGTGTGCATCCTGCTGCTGGCCGCGGCCAACCTCACCGGCGTCGCCGGCACCGACACGCTCGAGGGCGCGTACGCGGCGCTCCGCGACGGGATCGGCCCGCTGATCGCGACCCTGTTCGCGGTCGGCCTGCTGGCCAGCGGACTGGCGAGCACCTCGGTCGGAGCCTATGCCGGCGCCGAGATCATGCACGGCCTGCTGCACCTGCGCGTCCCGCTGGTGCTCCGGCGTGTGATCTCGCTCATCCCGGCGCTCGGCCTGCTCGCGTTCGGCGCCGATCCCACGCTGTCGCTGGTGCTCAGCCAGGTGGTGCTGTCCTTCGGCATCCCGTTCGCGGTGATCCCGCTCGTGCGGCTCACGTCGCGCGCCGAGCTGCTCGGCCGGTTCCGCAATCGCCGGATCACCACGCTGCTCGGAATCCTGGCATCCGTCTTCCTGATCATCCTGAACGGGATGCTGCTGCTGCTGGTCTTCAGCGGCGCATGAGAGCGCGGGTAGCCTGGGACCGTGGCATCCCCCGCCGTCGACGACTACCTGAAGACCATCTACCACCACACGGAGTGGCAGGACGAGCGGATCACGCCGTCCCAGCTGGCGGCGGTGCTCGGGCTCGCGCCGTCCAGTGTCACCGAGATGGTGCAGAAGCTCGCCGGCGTCGGCCTGGTCACGCACCGGCCGTACGGTCCGATCTCGCTGACCGCCGAGGGCGAGCGTCGGGCGGCCGCGATCATCCGGCGGCACCGGCTGATCGAGACGTGGCTGGTGCGCGAGTTCGGCTACGCCTGGGACGAGGTGCACGACGAGGCCGAGGTCCTCGAGCACGCCATCAGCGACCGGCTGCTGGAGGGGATCGACGCGCGGCTGCAGCATCCGCATTTCGATCCGCACGGCGACGCGATCCCCGACGCGGACGGACGCGTGCACCGCGAGGACTTCGTGCTGCTGCGGGATGCCGCCCCCGGCCACCGGGGGCGCGTGCTGCGGGTCAGCGACCGCGACCCGCAGCTGCTGCGCGCGGTCGAGGATGCCGGGCTGCACATCGGGCGGGCGGTCGAGGTGGTCGGGGCCGACGCGGTCCGGGTCGACGGCGCCGACCGGGTGCGCCTGCCCGACGGCGTCGCCGACGTGGTGTGGCTCACCGCCTGACCGCCCCTTGCTCGGGATCGTACGATCTGGCCGAGTGCACATGAAACTCGGCCGAAATTGATGTGCACTCGGCCAAATCGTACGATTTCAACGCGGGAGGCATGGTTCAACGCGGGAGGGATGGTTCAACGCGGGAGGGATGGTTCAACGCGGGAGGCATGGTTCAACGCGGGAGGCACACGGGAGAGCGCGGTCAGCGGAAGCGACGGCGGGCGCGCGCGGCCTTCTCGAACGGCCAGCGCACGCGGGTCGCGTTCTCGCAGTACTCCCACAGCCGCTCACCGAGCTCGCGGCTGCGGGTGAGCTTACCCGGCGTCCCGCGATGCGGTGCCCCGTGCACGCCGAAGCGCGGACCCCACAGCTCGCCGCCGCCGACCTCCGGGTCGATCAGGGCGCGCACGAGGCTGCGCGCACCACGATCCTTCGACTGGGCGATCGGCGTCTGCAGGTTGTCGATGAACCGCTTGGTCCGCGACGGCTCGTTCACCCCGCGCACCCCGATCGTGCGTCCGCTGATCGCGTAGCCGGGATGGGCCACGACGCTGGATGCCGGGACCCCGGCCGCCCGCAGGCGCCGATCGGCCTCCAGCCCGAGCACGGTCGTGGCGACCTTCGACTGCACGTATGCGCGCCACGGGCTGTACCCGTCCACCAGCTCGGGGTCGACCGGCTCGTAGTCGCCGTACAGGGTCGACAGGCTGCCGACCCACAGCATCCGCCCGTTCACCACGGCGAGGTTCTGCAGCAGTTCGCCGGCCAGGGCGAAGTGCCCGAGCACGTTCGTCGCGAAGACCAGCTCGTGCCCGCCGGCGGTGCGTCGCTGCCGCGGCGGGTGCACGATCCCGGCGTTCAGCAGCACTCCGTGCAGCGGGCCGCGGGCCCGCGCGGTCGCGGCCGCGGCCCGGATCGAGCCGAAGTTGCTGGTGTCCAGCAGCAGGGTCTCGACGCTGCCGCGCCGGTCCTCCCCGAGGCGCCGTTCGACGGCGGCGTGCGCGGCGGCCAGACGGTTGGGATGACGGCCGGTCATGATCACGTGCGCACCCGCGCGCACCAGCTGTTCTGCAGAGAAATATCCCAGGCCACGCGTGGAACCGGTGATCAGGTAGCGCCTGCCCTCCAGGTCGGGCAGGCGCACGGGGTTCCACCCGGTTCGCGCCACGCTTCGAGCCTAGGCCAGCCGACCCGCCCGTGCGCGGATGCGGCGGCGCGACGCGCCCGGCGGGCGGGCACATCCGGCCTGCGCCGCCCCGTCCGCTCGATAGGCTGGCCGCATGCGGACCCGCGCCGATATCGACTGCTGGCTGACCGACATGGACGGCGTGCTCGTCCACGACAACAGCCCCATCCCCGGCGCTGCGGAGCTGCTCGCGCAGTGGCGGGATGCCGGCATCCCATTCCTCGTGCTCACGAACAACCCGATCTTCACCCCGCGGGATCTGTCGGCGCGGCTCGCCCGCTCGGGGCTGGATGTCCCGGAGGACCGCATCTGGACCTCCGCCCTGGCGACCGCCCAGTTCCTGAAGACGCAGCTGCCCGGCGGATCCGCGTTCGTCATCGGCGAGGCGGGGCTGACCACGGCACTGCACGAGGCCGGGTTCATCATGACCGAGACCCAGCCCGACTACGTCGTGGTCGGCGAGACCCGGCAGTACTCGTTCGAGGCGATCACCCAGGCGATCCGGTTCATCAACAAGGGCGCCCGGTTCATCATCACGAACCCCGACTCGACCGGCCCGACGCCGGCCGGGGTGGTCCCGGCGACCGGGTCGTTCGCCGCGCTGATCACCACCGCCACCGGCAAGGAGCCGTACGTGGTCGGCAAGCCGAACCCGATGATGTTCCGCTCGGCGATGAACCAGATCGGCGCCCACTCCGAGAACACCGGCATGATCGGCGACCGGATGGACACGGATGTCGTGGCCGGCATCGAGGCCGGGCTGCACACGGTGCTCGTGCTCACCGGCATCAGCGATCGCGCCGAGGTGGACCGCTATCCGTTCCGGCCGGACGAGATCGTCGAGTCGGTCGCCGACCTGATCGCACCCGCGCGCTGATCGGGATGAACGCGTTCGAGCAGACCCTCATGCTGGCGGTCACCGCGATCGTGCTGGCCGGCACGCTGGTCGTGTTCGTCGTGCAGTACATCCGCCGCTACGGCAAGCACCGCGACGACGACTGAGGCCCCGCCCGGGCTACGCGGCAGGGTGGAGCACCAGCGCCGCGGCGCCGATGAGCGGCCCGTCGCCGTGCAGGCCGCTGCGCACCACCCGCACCGACCGGGCGTACTCCAGCGCGGCCGAGGCGCGCAGCGCCGCACCGACCAGGTCGATGTAGTCGTCCGCGACGCGGGAGAATCCCCCGCCGATCGCGATGACCTCCAGGTCCACCAGCGCCGACACGTCCGCCAGCGTCTGCCCCACCGCCGCCGCCGAGCGCTCCACGGCGGCGCGGGCGATGCGATCACCGGATGCCGCGGCAGCGCCCAGCTGCTCGCCGCTGTCGCCGTGCCACCCCTGCTCGCGCGCCCAGGCGACGCTGGCGGGGCCGGACGCGACCTGCTCGAGGGTGCGGCCGTCCTCGGAGTGCATCTGCCCGAGGTGTCCGGCGTTCCCGGTCGCCCCGGCCATCAGACCGCCGTCGAGGATGAAGCCGCCGCCGATCCCGGTGGAGACCACCATCGCCAGCGACGCGCGGGCGCCGCGGGTGGCTCCGATCCACGATTCGGCCAGGGCGAGGCATCCGCCGTCGTGCCCGAGGCGCACCGGCACGTCACCGAGCCCGGCACGCGCGGCCGCATCGGCGACGGCGGCCTTCAGCGGCATCCCGTGCAGGCTCGGCATGTTCACCGGCGCGATCGTCCCCGCGCCGTGGTCGATCGGCCCGGCGCTGCCGATCCCGACTCCGACGAGCGTGCCGTCCCGCTCCCCCGCCGCATCGCGCACCACCTGGATGAGCGCGCCCTGCAGCTGCTCGGGCGTGAGCCTTGGACCGGTCGGGCGACGGTGCCGGCTCCCGGGCACGACCATGCCGGTGGCGTCGACGAGGGCCGCCTCGATCTTGGTGCCGCCCAGATCGAGGGCCAGAGCGTGGACGGTCACAGCATCCGGCCCGTCACGACTTCACCGATCCGCTCATCAGGCCGCCGATGAAGTACTTGCCCAGGATGATGTAGACCACCAGGGTCGGCAGCGACGCGATCAGCGCCCCGGCCATGGACGCCCCGTAGTTCGACAGCTGCGCCCCCTGCGACAGGTTCACCAGCGACAGCGACACCGGCCCCTGATTCGCGTCCGAGAGGAACAGCGCGAACAGGTAGTCGTTCCACGCCGAGGTGAACTGCCAGATGATGGTCACCACGAAGCCGGGCAGCGACAGCGGCAGGATGATCCGCCAGTACGAGCCGAGCATGCCGGCGCCGTCCACGCGCGAGGCCTCCATCAGCTCGTTCGGCACGCCCTCGTAGTAATTGCGGAAGATCAGCGTGCAGATCGGCAGACCGTAGATGATGTGCACGATCAGGAGGGTGAGGATGCTGCTGGGCATGCCCAGCGAGGTCTTCATCTGCACCAGCGGCACCATGATCGCCTGGTACGGGATGAACATGCCGAACAGGATCAGCGTGAACACGATGTTCGCGTACGGGAACTTCCAGCGCGAGAGCACGAATCCGTTCATCGAGCCGAGCATGGCCGAGATGATCGCGGCCGGGATCGCCAGCAGGAACGTCCGGCCGATCGGGGCGGCTAGCGTGGTCCAGGCGGTGGACCAGTTGTCGAATCCGGTGGCGCCGTCGGGGCCGGCCTGCCACGGCCAGCGCGCGGGCAGCTGCCAGGATGTCACGGCCGACACGTCGGAGGGGCTCTTCAGGCTGGTCACCAGGAGCACGTACACCGGCATCAGCACGACGACCACGAACAGGACCAGCAGCACGTACTTCGCGGTCCGTCCGACGCGGGCCTTCGCCTTGCCGTTGGTGGGGATGCCGCCGCCGACGGTGGTGCGGCGCTCGATTCCGGTTGCGACGGTCATCGGCGGGCCTTCCTCTCGGCGCGGGCCGTGTAGATCAGGTACGGCACGATGAAGATGCACACCAGCACCAGCAGCACGGTCGCGATGGCCGACGCCTTGCCGTACTCGGCGCCGGTCAGGGCCACCCACATGTAGGTGGCGGGCACCTCGGTGATGTAGACCGAGCCGGTCACGGCCATGATCAGGTCGAACACCTTCAGCGACATGTGCGCGACGATCACGAGCGCCGACAGGGCGACCGGGCTCAGCTGCGGGAAGATCACGTGCCGGTACAGCTTCCACTCGGACGCGCCGTCCATCCGGGCCGCCTCGCGCAGCTCTTCGGGGATGCCGCGGAAGCCGGACAGGAACAGCGCCATCACGTATCCGGACAGCTGCCAGATCGCCGGCATGGCCATGGCGGCCATGCCCCAGTACGGCGCCGAGTACCAGTCGTTCTGCAGCCCGCCCAGCCCGATCGACTGCAGCAGCCGGTTCAGGCCGGAGGCGCGGTCATCCTGAGCGGAGCTGAGCAGCCACCGCCACACCACGCCGGAGGCCACGAACGACACGGCCATCGGGAACAGGAAGATGGAGCGGAATCCACCCTCCGCGGTCACGCCCTTGTCCAGCATCCACGCCCAGAGGAAGCCGAACACCATGGTGCCGACCATGAAGAACACGGTGAAGATGCCGAGGTTGGCCAGCGAGTGCAGGAAGCGCGGCTCGGTGAGCAGGTCGACGAAGTTCTGCAGCCCGACGAACTGCGACGCCGACAGCGCCGAGTCCTTCGTCATGGCGGTGGAGATGTTCACGCCGATGAGGACGTAGACGAAGATCCCGAGCAGGATGATCGTCGGCGAGATCAGCAGCAGCGGCGGCCCCCAGTTGCGGATGCCCTTGCGCATCGTGTCCTCCCGGACGTGATGAGCCGTGTGGGGCGACGGATGCCGCCGCCCCACACGGGTCGGATGTTACTTGCCGAGGCCCTTGGTCTGCGCCTGGACGAGACCGTCCTGGAGCGCGCCCGCATCCTTGGTGGACACGTACTGGCCGATGGCCGAGGTGATGTCGTTCAGCCACGACACCTTGACCGCCGCGCCGTGCGCGAGCGAGCTGACCACGGTGTCCTTGGCGAACGAGGCCATCGCGCCCTGCTGGTAGGCGGGGTAGTCGTCCGCGTTCGCGTCGGTGCGCGCCGGGATCGAGCCCTTGGCCAGGTTGAACGCCTTCTGTCCGTCGGCCGAGCTGATCGTGCGCAGCCAGTCCTTCGCCGCGTCAGCGTGCGGCGCGCCCTTGGGCAGCGTGAACGAGTCGGCGAGGAAGTCGAACGTGCCGTCCGTGCCCGGGGTCGGCCAGGTCGTGTACTCCTTGTCGTACGTCTTGCCCTTCGAGTCGAACTCGGCCAGCGCCCAGTCGCCCATCACGTTGTACGCGGCGGTGCCGTCGATGACCATGTCGGTCGCGACCGGCCAGTCCTGGCCGGTGCCGTCGGTGTTGGCGTAGGACAGCAGCTTGCCGTAGTCGGCGATCGCCTTGGTGACCTGCGGGTCGTCGAACTTGGTCGAGCCGTCCCACAGTCCCTGGTAGCCGTCGGCGCCGAGGTCGGACAGCAGCACGTTCTCGAACAGCTGGACCTGGGTCCAGTCGGTGGCCACCGACAGCGGGGTCGCCACGCCGGCGTCCTTCAGCTTCTTCATGTCGGCCAGCCACCCGTCGATGTCGGCCGGAGCCTTCTTCGGGTCGATGCCGGCCTTGTTCAGCAGCTCGGTGTTGATCCACACGACGTTGGCGCGGTGGATGTTGCTGGGCACCGAGTAGACCTTGCCGTCGACGGTGAGCCGGTCCAGCAGCGTCTTGGGGAAGACGTCGTTGAGCTTGTTCTCCTCATAGAACGAGCTGAGGTCTTCGAGCTTGTCGGCCTCGATGTAGTCGGTCAGCTCGGCGCCGGCGTGCGCCTGGAACGAGTCCGGCGGGTTGTTGGCCTTCAGCCGCGACGCGAGCGCGTTCTTGGCGTTCGAGCCGGCACCGCCGGCCACCGCCGCGTTGACGAACTTGACGTCGGGGTACTGCTCGTTGAACACCTTGGTGAGGGCGTCCAGACCCAGCTTCTCTGAGCCGGATGCCCACCAGGTGAACACCTCGACCTGGTTCGGGTCTCCGCCGTCCTTGCCGCCGCTCGAGCCGGAGCAGCCGGCCAGTGCGAGACCGGCGACCGCCAGGCCCGCGGCTGCTGCGAGTGCTTTCCGCATGTGATCCTCCATTGGATGTCGTCAGCCTGCCTTGCGCCGGCCGTGCTCTTCAATAGATTGCCATGAAATCTGAAAACGTTGCCAAATGCAAGACGAGGGGGCGACGGCATCCGTCCTGTGATCGAATCGTGACCGCGCGGAGGCGGCCGTTTGCGGGTTGACGGGCGGCGACGCGGGGGTGTGCGGGCGGGTATCGGCGTCGGCGCGCGGCGGGCGGGGCCGGCGTCAGGGCGCGGGGCGCGGGGGGCGGGGACCCGCGCCGGCGCGCGGGGTGCTCGGGGACCGGCGTCAGTGCGCGGGGGCGGGTCGGCCGGGGCGGGCCGGTGCCGACCGGCGTCAGGGCGCGGGGGGCGGGTCGCCGGGGCGGGCCGGGGCGGGCCGGTGCCGACCGGCGTCGGGGCGCGGGGGCGGGTACCGGCGTCAGGGCGCGGGGTGCGGGGACCGGCGTCGGCGTGCGGGGTGCGGGGACCGGCGTCAGGGCGCAGGGTCCGCGGGGAAGAGCGTCAGGGCGCGGCGGGCGGCAGCTCGCCGGAGCCGCGCTCGGCCAGCCGGGTGCCGAGGATGATGCGCTGGGTCGGACCCGCGCGCCCCGCGATGCGGCTGAACAGCAGGTCTGCGGCGGCGCGTCCGATGGCGGTCGGATCCTGCACGATCGTGGTCGTGGGCGGGTTCATCAGCACGGCCAGGTCGAAGTCGTCGAAGCCGACGAGCGCCAGGTGCGAGCCGAGCAGGCGCTGTGCGCCCAGGATCGCCTTCGTCGTGCGACCGTTCGTGGAGAACACGGCGGTCGGCGGGTCGGGCAGCCGGGCGAGCTCGAGGAGCGCCTCGGTGCAGACATCCACCTCGTCGTCCACCGAGACCACGAGAGCGGGGTCGGTCGGCAGACCCACCTCTCGCAGCCCGCGGTAGTAGCCGTCTTCGCGACGGACCGAGGTGTAGCGACCGGAGACGTGCGCGAAGCAGGCGATACGGCGGTGCCCGGCGGCGTACAGGTGCCGCACGGCGCTGGCCGACCCGCCTTCGTTGTCGACCACGACGAGGTCGGCGTCCATGCCGGTCGGGGGCTGGTCGACGAACACGATCGGGGTGCCGGCGCGCTGCTCCTCCTGCAGGAACTTCAGGTCGGCATCCTCCGGCGCCACGAGGATCAACCCGTCCAGGCGGCGCTGCAGCAGGCGGCGGATGATGTGCTCCGCCTCGCGGGGGTCGTCGGTGACGGATGCCACGAGAACGAGCTGGTCGCGCGCGCGGGCGCGCTCTTCCACGCCGCTGACCAGGGCCGAGAAGAACGGGTCGGAGATGTTGGTGACCACCATCCCGATCGTCGCCGACGTACCGGTGCGCAGGGTGTGCGCGAAGTCGTTGCGGCTGAAGTTGAGCTCGCGGATGGCCCGCTCGACGGCGCGCACCTTGGACGCGGCGACGCCACCCTTGCCGGAGACGACGCGCGACACGGTGGACAGACCGACGCCGGCGCGGGCGGCGACATCCTTCATCGTCGCGCGGCGCTGCGCGGTCTCTGTCGGTACGTCTTCCATGGCGGTCCGATCCTGGTTTCTGGCAACGTTACCGGATCCCCGCTGCCCTTCGCGCCCTCGCCCCCGCTGCTCGCCGCTCGCCCGCGCTGCTTGCCGCTCGCCCGCGCTGCTTGCCGCTCGCCCGCGCTGCTTGCCGCTCGCCCGCGCTGCTTGCCGCTCGCCCGCTCGCTTGCTCGCCCGCTCGCCCGCTCGCCCGCTCGCGCCGAAATCGTACGATGTGGCCGACTGCACATCAATTTCGGCCCGGGATCATGTTCACTCGGCCAGATCGTACGATTTCGCCCGGGAGGGAGGGAGAGACGCGGGGCGCGGAAGACGCGGCGCGACTACTGCGGGGCGAGGCCGAGGTCGTCGAGGTCGATCGCGGCCAGCCACTGCAGGCCCTCGGCCTCGACGGCGGCCTGGGCGCCGGTCTTGCGGTCCACGATCACCGCGACGGCGACGGGTACGGCCCCCTCGCGGCGCAGCGCCGCGACCGCCTTGAGCGCGGACTGGCCGGTGGTCGAGGTGTCCTCGACCACCACGACGCGCTTGCCCACGACATCCGCCCCCTCGACCTGGCGCCCGCGACCGTGATCCTTCGGCTCCTTGCGCACCACGAAAGCATCCACCGGGCGCCCGGCATGCACCGACTCGTGCATCACCGCGTTCGCGATCGGGTCAGCGCCGAGCGTCAGCCCGCCGACCGCGACGACGTCGAGGTCGCCGATCAGGTCGAGCACGATGCGGCCGATCGCCGGTGCCGCGCGGTGGTCGAGCGTGAGCTTGCGCATGTCGACGTAGTAGCTGGCCTGCTTGCCGCTGGAGAGCGTGAAGTCGCCGCGGAACACGGCCTCCGCGGTGATCAGCCCGATCAGGGTCTGGCGGTCGGCTTCGAGCGCGGGCGTGGAGGCGACGGTCATGTCATCGATTCTATGGGCCCGGATGTCGCAGCCCGCGGCCCGGATGTCCCGGCCCGCGGGCCCGGGACGGAGGCTGCGGTCCCGCATCCGGACACCGCCCTCGTCCTCGGTGCGGCGTGCAGAACTCCGGAGTTCCGGACGCCGGACGGTTCGTGGGGGCAACTTCAGCCCGAGGAGGAGCGAATCCTCCGGAGTTCTGCACGCGCCGCCTGCACCCCGCTACCCGCACCCGCCACCTACGCCCCACCAACCGCACCCCACCACCCGCACCCGCAACCCGCAGCCGCCACCCGCCCACCCCGCGGCCCGCGCTTCCGCCGAGCGAAGATCTGCGGCTTCTTTCCACCGGGATCGCGCTCAAGCAGCCCGATACCTGCGCGGACGCCCCTATAGTCGGTCGCATCGGCACCCTGCGGCGCCGCACCCGACACGAGAGGCACGGAGCTCATTGATGCGCATCGGCATAGTCGCTGAACCCACGGGCGAGAACCGCGTCGCCGCGACCCCGGTGACGGTCGCGAAGATCCGCACGCTCGGCTACGAGGTGGTCATCGAACCCGGGGCGGGTGCAGCATCCTCGTTCCCCGACGACGCCTATGCGGATGGCGGGGCCACCCTGGTCGCCGGACCCGAGGCGTGGGCATCCGATGTCGTGCTGAAAGTGGCCGCACCGACGACGGAGGAGGTCGCGCGCCTGAACCCCGGCGCCACGCTGATCGGGCTGCTGAGCCCGGCGCTCAGCCCCGACCTGCTCGCCCGGCTGGCCGCGCGCGGCGTGACCGCCGTGGCGCTGGACGCCGTCCCCCGCATCTCGCGCGCCCAGTCCATGGACGTGCTCAGCTCGATGGCCAACATCGCCGGCTACCGCGCCGTGGTCGAGGCCGCGCACGAGTTCGGCCGGTTCTTCACCGGCCAGGTCACCGCAGCCGGCAAGGTGCCGCCGGCGAAGGTGCTCGTCGCCGGCGCCGGCGTGGCCGGGCTCGCTGCGATCGGGGCCGCCTCCAGCCTCGGCGCCATCGTGCGCGCGACCGATCCGCGTCCCGAGGTCGGCGACCAGGTCCGCTCGATCGGCGGCGAGTATCTGCCGGTGGATGTCACGGTGGAGCAGTCCACCGACGGCTACGCCAAGGCCACCAGCGAGGCGTACGACAGACGCGCCGCGGAGATCTACTCCGAGCAGGCCCGGGATGTCGACATCATCATCACCACCGCGCAGATCCCCGGGCGCACCGCGCCGCGCCTGATCACGGCATCCGATGTCGCGAGCATGCGACCGGGCAGCGTCATCGTCGACATGGCGGCGGCGCAGGGCGGCAATGTCGAGGGCTCGGTGCCCGGCGAGCGCGTCGTGACCGGCAACAGCGTGACGATCCTCGGCTACGCCGACCTGCCCGGACGCCTGCCGACCCAGGCCTCGCAGCTGTACGGCACGAACCTGGTGAACCTCCTGACCCTGCTCACCCCGGGCCAGGACGGAGAGCTGACGATCGACTTCGACGACGTCGTGCAGCGGGCGGTCACGGTCACGCGCGACGGCGCGGTGACCTGGCCGCCGCCGCCCGTGCAGGTCTCGGCGGCGCCCGCCGCCGCACCGCAGGCAGCGGATGCCGCGGGTGCGCCGACCGGCCACCCCGAGGCGCCTCCGCCCAAGAAGACCATGTCGCCCGCTCGTCGCGCGGGGCTGATCGCCCTGGGGCTGGCCGCCCTGTTCGCGCTGTGCGTGGTCTCGCCGCCGCCGCTGCCGCAGCATTTCCTCGTGCTGGCACTGTCGGTCGTCGTCGGCTTCTACGTCATCGGCCGGGTCACGCACGCGCTGCACACCCCGCTGATGAGCGTGACCAATGCGATCAGCGGCATCATCATCGTCGGGGCGATGGGGCAGCTGGTCGCCCCCAGCCTGGTCGTGCAGATCCTCGCCGCGGTGGCCGTGCTGGTCGCCAGCATCAACGTGTTCGGCGGCTTCGCCGTGACCCGACGGATGCTGTCGATGTTCGTGCGTGATCCCGCCGATCCGGGGCGAACGGCCGGGGCGAAGCATCCCACCGGTTCGACGCAGGCGGGCACCCGGTGACCGGCGTGACCCTCGCCGGCGCGATCGCCGGCGCGGCCTATATCGTCGCCGCCCTGCTGTTCATCATGAGCCTGGCCGGCCTGAGCCGCCAGGAGCGCGCCCGCGGCGGCGTCCTGTACGGCATCGTCGGGATGATCGTGGCCCTGGCGGCGACCGTCTGGCTGATGCTCGAGGATGGCTGGGGCCAGCCCACGGCGGTGCTGGGGCTGACGCTCCTGATCGTGGCCATGATCATCGGAGCCGCGATCGGCCTGTGGCGCGCGGCGACGGTGAAGATGACCGGGATGCCGGAGCTGATCGCCCTGTTCCACAGCTTCGTGGGACTCGCCGCGGTGCTGGTCGGATGGAACGGCGCGCTCTACACCGAGGGCATCGCCCCCGATCTGCTCGGCGTGCACCACGCCGAGGTGTTCATCGGCGTGTTCATCGGCGCGGTGACGTTCACCGGCTCGATCGTGGCGTATCTGAAGCTGTCGGCGAAGATCTCTTCGCGGCCCCTGATGCTGCCCGGCAAGAACGTGCTCAACGTCGGCGCGCTCGTCGTGTTCGTCGCGCTGACCGTCTGGTACGTGATCACGCCGGAGCTGTGGCTGCTGGTGGTCGTGACCGCCCTGGCGCTGGCCCTGGGCTGGCACCTGGTCGCCTCGATCGGCGGCGGCGACATGCCGGTGGTCATCTCGATGCTCAACAGCTATTCGGGATGGGCGGCGGCCGCGGCAGGATTCCTGCTGAACAACGACCTGCTGATCGTCACCGGGGCGCTGGTCGGCTCATCCGGTGCGTACCTGTCGTACATCATGTGCAAGGCGATGAACCGGTCGTTCATCTCGGTGATCGCCGGGGGTTTCGGCATCGAGGCGCCGCGCGCGGACGGCGACGAGCCGGTCGGCGAGCACCATGAGACGGATGCGGCTGCCGTCGCGCGGCTGCTGGAAGCGGCATCCACCGTCGTCATCACGCCCGGATACGGCATGGCCGTCGCACAGGCCCAGCACGGGGTCGCCGACCTCGCCCGACACCTGCGCGAGCGCGGCATCGAGGTGCGGTTCGGCATCCATCCGGTGGCGGGCAGGCTCCCCGGGCACATGAACGTGCTGCTGGCCGAGGCGAAGGTGCCGTACGACATCATGCTGGAGATGGACGAGATCAACGACGACTTCGCGCACACGGACGTGGTGCTGGTGATCGGCGCGAATGACACCGTGAACCCGGCGGCCGCGGAGGATCCGGGCAGTCCGATCGCCGGGATGCCGGTGCTGCGGGTGTGGGAGGCCGCGCACGTCGTGGTGTTCAAGCGGTCGATGGCGTCGGGGTACGCCGGCGTGGCCAACCCGCTGTTCTACCGGGACAACGCACAGATGCTGTTCGGCGACGCGAAGGAGCGGGTCGAGGACATCCTGCGGGCGCTGTGAGGCGAGCCGGAATCCGCCCGTCATGCGGCCGGCGCGGGTAGCGTGGGCGGCAGGACTGCGACGAAGGCTGCGACGAAGGAGGACGAGATGTTCGAGTACGACCCCTACGCGGAGTTGGCGCGGCTGAAGGAACTCCCCACCTTGACGGTGACGAGCACCGATTTCACTGAGGGGCAGCGGCTTCCGCAGGAGAGCTGGGGCTCCGGCGCCGGAGGTGCGGACCGCTCGCCGCAGCTGAGCTGGTCGGGGGCGCCCGAGGGCACGCGCAGCTTCGCGGTGTCCTGCTTCGATCCGGATGCCCCGACCGGATCCGGATACTGGCACTGGGCCGTGTACGACATCGACTCATCCGTGGGAGAACTGGCGGCGGACGCCGGGAACGGCCGTGCGGGGTCGCTGCCGGCCGGGGCGATCACGCTGCCGAACGAGGCGCGCAGCGAGCGGTACATCGGTGCGGCGCCGCCGGCGACCACGGGCGTGCACCGGTATTTCTTCGTCGTGGATGCGCTGGATGTCTCGCACCTCGACATCGCGCCGGGGTCGACGCCGGCCGTGCTGGGGTTCAATCGGCACTTCCATGCGCTGGCCCGCGGCATCCTCGTCGGCACCGCGTCCGTCGACTGACCGCGCCCCCGTTCTGGGTGCCCCCGACCCCGCCGCTTTCTCGTCGAAATCGTACGATTTGGCCGAGTGAACATCAGTCTGGGCCGAGATTGATGTGCAGTCGGCCAAATCGTACGATCCCGCGGAGGGGGTCGGCGGGGCGCCATAGGCTGGGCGCATGCGCTTGGCCACCTGGAATGTCAACTCGATCCGCGCCCGCGTCGCCCGCACGGTGGAGTTCGCCGTCCGTGAGGATGTCGACGTCCTGGCGATGCAGGAGATCAAGTGCCGACCCGACCAGTTCCCCTACGGACCGTTCGAGGACGCCGGATACGAGGTCCACGCACACGGCCTGAACCAGTGGAACGGCGTCGCGATCGCCAGCCGGCTGCCCGTGGCCGACGTGCAGACCTCGTTCCCGGGCATGCCCGGGTTCGCGAAGGGCCACGAAGGCCCCGACCAGCCCCAGGAGGCGCGGGCGATCAGCGCGCTCGTCGGCGGCACCCGCGTCTGGAGCCTGTACGTGCCCAACGGCCGCGGCCTGGACGACCCCCACTACGTGTACAAGCTCGACTGGCTGGCCGCCCTCACCGCGCACGTGAAGGATGAGCTGGCCCGCGACCCGCAGCTGCCGCTGGCCCTGGTGGGCGACTTCAACATCGCCCCGACCGACGCCGACAACGGCGACCCGGCGGTGGTCGAGGGCGTGTCCACGCACGTGTCGCCGCGCGAGCGGGCGGCCTTCGCCGCGCTCGAGGCGGCGGGGCTGTCAGATGTCGTCCGCCCGCTCGTTCCCACCGGCTTCACGTACTGGGACTACAAGCAGCTGCGCTTCCCCCGCAACGAGGGCATGCGCATCGATTTCATCCTCGGCTCCCGGGCGTTCGCCGACGCGGTCTCGGCCGCCGGCATCCACCGCAACGAGCGCAAGGGCGAGATCCCCAGCGACCACGTCCCGGTGACCGCGGACGTCGACCTCGACCCCGCCGGCGACGAGGACGACGTGCCGATGATCTTCGGCTGACGCCGGCCTCGACCCGCGCAGGCCCCGTCAGTCCCCCAGCGTCATATCCCCCGTGGTGGGCGCACCGGCCGGCGCATAGCGCAGCTGCACCATGCCCTTCTCGGTCGTCACGGCCGGGGCCACCAGACGCAGCGCGGCCGGGACCGCGCCGTCGGGGAACACCTTCTTGCCGCCGCCGAGCACGACCGGATACGTCCACAGCACCAGCTCGTCGTACAGCTCGTCCGCCAGCAGCGAGTGGGCGAAGCCCACACTGCCGATCACGTGCACGTTGCGGTGCCGCTCCCGCAGCGCGTCGATCTCGGTGCGCAGGTCCGGCCCGAGCAGCGAACTGCCCTGCCACCCCAGCGCCGGGGTCCCGCGGGAGGCGACGTACTTCGGCACCCGGTCGAAGAGCGCGCCGATCGGGTTGTCGGTGTGCCGGGGCCAGTACGCCGCGAAGATGTCGTACGTCCGGCGGCCGAGCAGCAGCGCGTCCAGCCCCTCCATGTTCTCGGCGACGAGGCGTCCCCCGGTGTCGTCCAGCAGCGGAGCCTGCCACCCGCCGAAGACGAAGCCGTCGCTGGGATCCTCCTCGGCGGCGCCGGGCGCTTGGGCCACACCGTCCAGGGTGGTGAACAGATCGATCAGGATGCGGCCGGTCATGCGCGTGTCCTTTCGTCGGCCGTGCGTTCCGGGACGAGGACCGTCCCGGAGTCGATGTGGAACGTCGCGGCGAACCGCTCCAGCAGCACCGGGTCGCCCGCCAGCACGTGCAGCACGCCGGCGTCGAGGGCGGCGGCCGGCGTCAGCTCACCGGAGATGATGTGCCGGATGCCGGGGCCCGCGGCGATCGTGATGTCCGGGTCGCCGGCCGGCGGCATCCCGCCCACCGGCGGCGCGGGCGGCGCCACCTGCGCGACATGCAGCCCCTCGGGGGAGACCTGGGCCCGCAGCGCGACGTCGCCCACGTGCAGCTCGTAGTCCGCGGGCGGCGCCGAGGCCGCGACATCCGCCTGGAACGCGGTGCGCAGCGCCATGGTCAGCGAGTCCGGGGTGACCTGGTCGTCGGGGCCGGGGTCGCCCATCGCCTGGAACCCCCAGCGGCCGAGCGCGAGGACGATCGGCTCGAGCTCGCGGCCGTACTCGGTCAGCTCGTACACCAGGCCGCAGTGGTGCAGCGGCACCCGCCGCACCACTCCGCCGTCCTGCAGCTCCTTGAGCCGGGCGGAGAGGATGTTCGTGGGGATCCGGGGCAGTCCCTGCTTCAGGTCCGTGTAGCGGCGGGGGCCGACGAGGAGGTCGCGGATGATCAGCAGCGCCCAGCGCTCGCCGATCAGGTCGACGGCCGTCGTGACCCCGCAGTACTGTCCGTAGCTGCGGGCCGCCACCTACGCGGCACCTTCTCCCTGCGCGGCCAGGGCCGCCTCGGGTCCCTGTTCGACGGCCTCCGGGGCCATGTAGAGGAAGCCGAGCGAGTTGCCGTCCGGGTCGTCCAGGTCGCGGCTGTACATGAAGCCGAGGTCCTGTGCCGGGCGCGGTTCGCTGCCCCCGGCGGCGATGCCGGCCGCGATGAGCCGGTCGACGTCCTCCCGCGAATCGCAGCTGAACGCGACCGAGACCTGCAGGGTGTCGATCGGATCGGCGATCAGCTTGTCGGTGAAAGTGGCGAGGAACTCGCGCTTGAGCACCATGAAGAAGATGTTCTCGTCCCACACGATGCAGGCGGCGTTCTCGTCGGTGAACTGGGGGTTCAGGGACGTATCGAGCGCCGCGTAGAACGCCTTGCTGCGCTCCAGGTCGCTGGTGGGAAGGTTCACGAAGACGTTGGTGGCCATGTCGACTCCATCCGAGTTGCTTGTTCTTAACAAGCATGCTTGCAAAGAACAAGCTGGTCGTCAAGACCGGATTCGACCGACCCCTCTCTGGACCCGCCCGCGAGAGCCAGGACCGATCTCATCCGCGAGATCACGCTCGTGCACGCTGTGAGCGCGAAACATGTACACGAGCGTGATCTCGCGTGGGGATGCCGCGGGCGCGGCGCGGTGGGGATGCCGCAGCGCGGCGCGGCGCGGTGGGGATGCCGCGGCGCGGCCGGTGTCAGGCCGCGGCGGAGTCCGCGTCCTCCGCATCCGCGTCCTCCGCGGCGGCATCCGCCGTGTCGACGTAGCGGGCGATGAGCGCGGTGAACGCGTGCAGGTACGAGGTCAGGAACGCGGCCGTCCCCTCGTTGGAGACCGCACCGTCCTCGCCGAACAGGCCGGGCGTGGACTGGATGTAGCCCTCGGGCTGGCCGAGCGTGGGCGCGTTGTAGTGGCTCAGGATCGCCTTCAGATGCTGCTGGGCGGCGGCCGTGGAGATCGGGCCGCCGGAGGTGCCGATCACGGCGGTCGGCTTGTGGTCGAACGAGGCCTGACCGTAGGGGCGGGCCGACCAGTCCAGCGCGTTCTTGAGCACGCCCGGGATGGAGCGGCTGTACTCGGGCGTCACGATGATCACACCGTCCACGTCGGCGATCGCCTGCTTGAAGTCACGGGCGACCTGGGGGAAATCGGCGTCGTGGTCGGGCGAGTAGAACGGCAGGTCCTTGATCGGGATCTCGACGAGCTCGACGCCGGCGGGGGCGAGGCGGGCCAGGGCCCGGGCGAGCCGCCGGTTGATGGAGGTGCTGGAGATGCTGCCGACGATGCAGCCGATCGTGTACGGGGTCACGGTGATCCTTCTGTGTCTCGATTCGGGCACCGCCTGCTGCCGCCGCGGAGTGGACGCGCAGCGGACGGGAGCCCCGGTCGCGTCCAGTCAAGCGGATCTTCCTATGTCCTATTCCGCCGCATAGATATCGACGCCCGGTCGGGGCTCCGCCGCGCGGGGGAGGCGCGCAGCATCCGTCCCCCGTACGGTGGAGGGATGCCTCTGGACGTCCGCCTGCAGCGACAGGATCTCGCGCTGGCCGCCGCCGTCGGCGTGGGCACGGTGATCAGCGCTGCGCTGGGCGGGGTCGCCGGCATCTTCGGCGACCATGCCGCGCCGATGTGGGTCGCGGTCGTCTACGCCGCGGTGCTGGCGGCCGCGATCGCGGTGCGTCGGCGCTGGCCGAGTGTGGTCGCCGTCGCCACGGCGGCCGCCTACTTCGCCGCCGGCACCTGGCACGTGCCCGAGCTGTACGCCGGGAACATCGCGATGTTCATCGGCTTCTACACGGTCGGGGCGATCTCGACCGACCGGCGCCGGGCCGCGTGGGTGCGCATCGGCATCACGGTCGGCATGTTCGTCTGGCTGCTGACGGCCACCTTCATCCAGTCGACCGACCCGTCCGACGATTCACCCTCGCAGGCCGGCGCCTTCTCGCCGTTCGTCGCCTACGCCCTGCTGAACATCGTCGTCAACGCCCTCTACTTCGGCGGCGCCTACTACTTCGGCGAGCGCACCTACGCCGCATCGCGGCAGCGGCGCATGCTCGAGCAGCGCACCGCCGAGCTCGAACGCGAGCGCGAGCGCACCGCCGCGCAGGCCGTCGCGCTGGAGCGCGTGCGCATCGCGCGCGAGCTGCACGACGTCGTGGCACACCACGTCTCGCTGATGGGGGTGCAGGCGGGTGCGGCCCGTGCGGTGATGGCGAAGGACCCGGATGCCGCGGCCCGCACGCTCGCGCAGGTCGAGGCATCCGCCCGCGGCGCCCTCGACGAGCTGCACCAGCTGCTGGAGACACTGCGCTCGGACGACCTCGACACCGCCGCCACGACCCTCGGCCTGGCCGCGCTGTCGACCCTGGTCGACGAGTCCACCGGCGCCGGGGTGCCGACCACGCTGACCGTGATCGGCGATCCCCGGCCGGTGCCCGACACCGTGCAGGTGTCGCTGTACCGCATCGCGCAGGAGGCGCTGACGAACGCGCGCCGGCACGCGGGACCGGATGCCACAGCCGACGTGCGCCTGCGCTATCACGACGCCGGCGACACCGGCACCGCCGAGACCGGCACCGCCGACATCCCCGGCGGGGCCGGCATCGAGCTGGAGGTGACCAACACCGGCCGGCGCGTGGCCCGGGTCGGCCGGGGGCTCGGGCTGGTCGGCATGCGCGAGCGGGCCACGGCGTGCGGCGGCCGACTCGAGGCGCGCCCTCGGGATGGCGGCGGGTTCCTGGTGCGGATCTCGGTGCCCCTGGCGGTGCACGCGGATGCCTGAGCCGACGCGGGTGCCGGAGCCGACGCGCGTGCTGCTGGTCGACGATCACGCGATGATGCGCGCGGGCTTCCGGCTGATCCTGGAGGCGGCGGACGGCATCGCGGTGGTGGGTGAGGCATCCACCGGCGCGGAGGGCGTGGCTGCGGCGATGCGACTGCGACCCGACGTCATCTGCATGGACGTGCAGATGCCCGACATGGACGGGCTGGAGGCCACCCGGCGGATCGTCGGCGACCCGCAGCTGCAGGCCGCCGTGCTGATCGTGACGACGTTCGACCGCGACGACTACCTGTTCGCGGCCCTGTCGGCCGGGGCGGCCGGGTTCCTGCTGAAGAACGCCGGCCCGGAAGAGCTCGTCCGCGCGGTGCGGGTGGCCGCAGTCGGCGACGCGCTGCTGGCGCCCGAGGTGACGCGGCGGGTGATCGCCCGCTTCGCGACCGACGGGCAGGCCGCGACGGGCGTTCGGTCGTCACGAGATGTGACTCCGACCCCGGGCAATCCGCAGTCCGTGACGACCGAATCGGATGCGCGTGCGCTCGCCGAGCTGCTCACCGAGCGCGAGGCCGAGGTGCTCCGCCTGATGGCGGAGGCGCTGAGCAACGCCGAGATCGCCGGGCGGCTGTTCATCGGCGAGGCGACGGTGAAGACGCACGTCTCGAACGTGCTGGCCAAGCTCGGGGCACGCGACCGGGTGCAGGCCGTGGTGCTGGCCCACCGGCACGGGCTGGCGTGACGGCATCCGTCCCGGCCGGCGGGCGGCCGGATCTCCCTCCCGCGGGGGAGGCGCAGCATCCTCCTGGCTCGTAACGTGGGGCCATCACACGAGGAGGACGGATGCTCACACTGAGCGGCATCACCAAGAGCTACGGCGGGCGCCGGGTCCTCGGCGACGTCGGATTCGAGGTCGCCCCCCGGCGGCTGACCGGCTTCGTCGGCGGCAACGGCGCCGGCAAGACCACGACCATGCGCATCGCGCTGGGCGTGCTCGAGGCCGACGGCGGCGAGGTGCGCCTGGACGGGGCACCGATCACCGACACCGACCGGCGGCGCTTCGGCTACATGCCCGAGGAGCGCGGTCTGTATCCGAAGATGAAGGTCGCCGAGCAGATCGCGTATCTCGCGCGGCTGCACGGCTATTCGAAGACGGATGCCGAAGCCAGCGCCACCGGGCTGCTGACCGAGCTCGGCCTGGGCGAGCGTCTGCACGACAAGGTCGAGACGCTGTCGCTGGGCAATCAGCAGCGCGCGCAGATCGCGGCCGCGCTGGTGCACGATCCGGAGGTGCTGATCCTGGACGAGCCGTTCTCGGGCCTGGACCCGATGGCGGTCGACGTGGTGGCCGGGGTGCTGACGGCGCGGGCGGAGCAGGGCGTGTCGGTGCTGTTCAGCTCGCACCAGCTCGACGTGGTCGAGCGGCTGTGCGACGACCTGGTGATCATCGCCGAGGGCACGATCCGCGCCGCCGGCAGCGCCGACCGGCTGCGCGCCGAGCACGCGGGGCGGCAGTACGAGCTGCACACCGCCGGCGACGTCGGCTGGCTGCGCGCCGAACCGGGGGTTGCCGTCGTCGACTTCGCGGCCGGGTCGGCGGTGTTCGACGCCGACAGCGACGAGACGGCGCAGCGCGTGCTGCGCACCGCGATCGCGCAGGCGCCGGTGCACAGCTTCACCCCGCGCCGCCCCTCCCTCGCCCAGATCTTCAAGGAGGTCATCCAGTGAGCACCACGACATCCGCTCCCCCGACCCGCACGGCGCGCGTCGTGCCGGCGGCGCCGAGCATCGCGCAGAGCACCTGGCTCGTCGCCGAGCGCGAGATCGGCTCGAAACTGCGCAGCAAGGTGTTCATGATCTCGACCCTGGTGATGTTCGCCATCGCGCTGGGCGGAGTGATCTGGGGTGGGTTCGCCGCGGCGAACCCCTCGCTGACCCCGGTCGCGGTGACCGGCCAGACGGCTTCGGTGATCGAGGACGTGCCCGGGCTGAAGGTCACCACCGTCGCCTCGGCCGACGACGCCATCGCGCTGGTCAAGAGCGGGAAGGCGGATGCGGCCATCGTGCCGGATCCGGCCAGCCCGACGCAGGTCAAGCTCGTCGGCGACACCTCGGTGCCGGATGGGCTGGTCGCGCAGCTGAGCGTCTCGCCCACGGTCGAGCTGCTGACCCCGAGCTCGCAGGACTGGCTGCTGCGCTATCTGGTGGCGATCGGGTTCGGGGTCGTGTTCCTGATGTCGGCGTCGATGTTCGGCAGCACCATCGCGCAGTCGGTGGTCGAAGAGAAGCAGACCCGGGTGGTGGAGATCCTCATCTCGGCGATCCCGGTGCGGGCGCTGATGGCCGGGAAGGTCATCGGCAACACCATCCTCGCGATGGCCCAGATCGTCATCCTCGTCTCGATCGCCATCGTCGGGCTCAGCGTGACCGGCCAGAGCGCGATCCTGACCGGCCTCGGCGGTCCGATGGTCTGGTTCGCCGTGTTCTTCCTGTTCGGGTTCATCCTGCTGGCGGCGCTGTTCGCCGGCGCCGGCGCGATGGTCTCGCGGCAGGAGGACATCGGGTCGACCACCATGCCGCTGACCATGCTGATCCTCGCGCCGTACATCCTGGTGATCCTGTTCAACGACAACCCGGTCGTGCTGGCGGTGATGTCGTATGTGCCGTTCTCGGCCCCGGTCGGCATGCCGCTGCGCCTCTACCTGGGTGACGCGCAGTGGTGGGAGCCGCTGCTGTCGCTGGTGATCCTCGTGGCCACGTGCCTGGCGGCGATCCTGGTCGGCTCGCGGCTGTACCGCAACTCGCTGCTGCGGATGGGCGCCCGGGTCAAGCTGGCCGACGCCCTGCGGACGTAGGCGCGGCGGGCCGGAGCGGCGGGGAGGATGCGCGCCGAGGACCGCGATGTCAACCCGGTGGTGGGATGCCGGAGCCGACCGCGACCCTGAGGCGATGTCCTCGCGCCTGACCGCACACGCGTGGGCGCGGATGCCCCGGCCGCCGGCCGCCTGGACGAGCGGGACCTGCAGTTCGTGCAGGAGCAGACCGAGATCGTCGACGGACGGGCGATGCCGCCTGCTCCACGGGACCGCCGGTTGTCAAGGGCCTCTTCGAGGGCATCGGGCGTCTCTAGCGTGATCATCGCACGCTGACCGAGACGCTCTGGAAGGGATGGCGATGATGACCACGAACGGCGCCGACGACCCGCGCGACTCCCACCGCGAAGAGGGATTCCCGCCCCAAGGGCAGGATCAGCCCGGTCACCTCGACGAGGTGACGCCCCGGCCCGACCACGGCGAGAAGAGCTACGAGGGTCATGGCCGCCTCCGCGGCAGAAGGGCGCTGATCACCGGAGGCGACTCGGGCATCGGCCGTGCGGTGGCGATCGCGTTCGCACGCGAGGGCGCGGACGTGGCCATCGCCCATCTTCCCGAGGAGCAGGAGGACGCGAACGAGACGATCCGCTGCATCCATGATGCCGGACGCAACGGACTGAGCCTTCCCGGCGACGTGCGGGACGAAGCGTTCGCCGCGCAGATCGTCGACCGCACTCGGGACGAGTTCGGCGGCCTGGACATCCTCGTCCTGAACGCGGGCTATCAGAAGGACCGCGACAGTCTCGCGACGCTTCCCACGGAGGAATTCGACCGGGTGCTGCGCACCAACCTGTACGGGCTGATGTTCACCGCCCGTGCCGCCATCCCGCACCTGAAGCCGGGGGCGACGATCACCGTGACGGCATCGATCCAGGCGTTCCACCCCTCTCCGGTGCTCATCGACTACGCCATGACGAAGGCGGCGCAGGTCGCCTTCGTCAAGGCGCTCGCCGAAGAGCTGGGCCCGAAGGGGGTGCGGGTGAACGCCGTCGCCCCCGGACCCATCTGGACTCCGCTGATCCCGGCCACCGGCTGGGGACCGAAGCAGCTCGCTTCCTTCGGGCAGGACACCCCGCTGGGCCGCGCCGGGCAGCCCGCCGAGCTGGCCGGCGCCTACGTCTACCTCGCGTCGGACGACGCCTCGTACGTCTCCGGTGCCGTGCTGCCGGTCACCGGCGGAAAGCCGCTGTGACCGGGGCGCGGCACCGGCGGGCCGGGCGGAGACGCCATCGCCGTCCCCGCGCGGTGCTGCCCGTCGTCGTGCTGACCGTGGCGCTGGCCGGGTGCGCGCCCGCCGGGCCGGACCCCGCAATGGTCCTGACCGTGAGCGATGCGGTCAGCGCGGCCCGTTCGGCCCGGATCGGGGTGCAGCAGGACGAGCAGGGACGGCTGTTCGGGACCACGGCATCCGTCGTCTACCAGGACATGGCACAGAAACTGGCCGACGCCGGACGCGAGCTCGAGCTGGCGGATGCCTCGACCGCCCTCGACGCCCGCTACCGGCGCGACGCCCTGGGCGCCACGCGCACCGCGATCGAGGGGGTGCACGCGGCCGAGCACGGTGAGCTCGCCGCCGCCGCGGACCGGCTCGACGCCGCCGACGCCGCGTTCGCCGCACTGGAGAAGCGATGAAGAAGCTGTTCGCGGTCGCGCTCGGCATCCTCACCGCGATCGGCGGGTTCGTCGACATCGGGGACCTCGTCACGAACACGGTCGTGGGCGCGCGATACGGCATGGGCCTGGCATGGGTGGTGGTGGCCGGCATCATCGGGATCTGCATCTATGCCGATATGGCCGGGCGGGTGGCCGCGGTCAGCGGACGGGCGACCTTCGAGATCATCCGCGAACGGCTGGGTCCGCGCACCGGACTCGCCAACCTCTCCGCGTCGTTCCTTATCAACCTGCTCACCCTCACCGCCGAGGTGGGCGGCATCGCCCTGGCGATGCAGCTGGCGTCGGGAGTGGCCCCCGGAGCGTGGATCCCGGTAGCCATGTTCGCGCTGTGGATCGTCGTCTGGCGCGCCAAGTTCTCGATCATGGAGAACGTCGCCGGCATGATGGGGCTGTGCCTGGTGGTCTTCTCGGTCGCGGTCTTCCTGCTCGGCCCGGACTGGGGGCAGCTGGCCGACCAGGCCGCACGCCCGTGGACGTCGGGAGCCGGAGACCTGTCGTACTGGTACTACGCCGTGGCCCTGTTCGGTGCGGCCATGACGCCGTACGAGGTGTTCTTCTTCTCCTCGGGCGCGGTCGAGGAGGGCTGGACGAAGAAGGACCTGGGCACCGAGCGGATCAACGTGTTCATCGGATTCCCGCTCGGCGGCATGGTGTCGCTGTCGATCGCCGCCTGCGCCGCCATCGTCCTGCTGCCGCACAGCATCGACGTGACCTCGCTGTCGCAGGTGATCCTGCCCGTCGCGCAGGCCGGCGGACAGCTCGCACTCGCATTCGCGATCGTGGGGATCCTCGCCGCCACCTTCGGCGCCGCGCTGGAGACCACCCTTTCCAGCGGATACACGCTCGCCCAGTTCTTCGGCTGGAGCTGGGGCAAGTTCCGTCGGCCCCGGCAGGCGGCACGCTTCCACCTGTCGATGATCATCTCGCTGCTGATCGGGGGCGGCGTCCTGGCCACCGGGGTCGATCCGGTGATGGTCACCGAGGTGTCGGTGGTGTTCTCGGCGATCGCACTGCCGCTCACATACTTCCCGATCCTGGTGGTCGCGAACGATCCGGACTACATGGGGAGCGAGGTGAACGGCCGGGTGCGCAACGCGCTGGCCGTGATCTTCCTCGTGATCATCCTGGTGGCGGCGATCGCCGCCATCCCCCTCATGATCGCGACGGGGATGGGCTCATGAGAGGGGCGCGGCGTCCGGCCCACGAGCTGGACTGGTATCGCGACCCGGAGGGCCGTGGGATCGATGCGCGGCTGCATCTGCTGGATCGGCAGATGCTGGACCGCGACCAGAAGCCCGTCAGCACTGTGGACGACGTCGAGCTCGACGGGGCGACGATCGGCCAGCCCGTCGACCACGACCAGCCGCCCACCGTGACCGCCCTCCTGGTCGGGGCGGCCGTGCTCCCGCGGATCTTCGGCGGAGCGATGCCGCGCTCACGATGGGCCCGCATCGACTGGGAGCACGTGACCGCGCTGGACACCGTCATCGAACTGGACAATGCCGCCGAAGAGCTGGACGCGGTCTGGCTGGAACGCTGGATCAGGGACCGCATCATCGCGCACATCCCGGGAGGCGCGCATGCTCCTGAGTGAACTGCTCGGTTCGACCGTGCAGAACAAGGACGGCCGCCACATCGGCTACGTCGTCGATGTCCGCTTCCAACGGCAGCCGGCGGGCCGTGGGCATGAGGGCGCGCTCACGCTCATCGCCCTGATCGTCAGCCCGCACAGCCGGATGTCGTTCTACGGCTACGAGCGGGGCCGCGTCGATCAGCCGGTGGCCATCGCCAAGCCGATCGGGTGGCTGCACCGGCGATCGCGGGTGATCCCATGGGAGTGCGTGCAGCGGGTCGAGACGGATGCCGTGATCCTCGGCGTGGACCCGCCCGACATCCCGCTGGACGTGCGGCGTGCCATCCCGGGACAGCGCTAGCCCGTCGCGCCGGCCGTCTGATGGCGTGTCGCTCATCCCCTGCTCTCTTCCTCACCTCCTATCGGCTGCTGGCGATCGGCTCTGAATGCGTCTCGTCGTGCCGACGCCGCGCGAGTTCTGCGCAGATTCCGCGTTCCCGTGACCGCAGTCGAAAGCAGTCCGCTTGTTCGCGCGCCTTCTCGACGCCGTCCAACTCGACGAGGAGCTCTCGGATGGTGGCAGTCCGCAGGTCACGGTGTGACTGCTCGTACTCATCCATGGGCGACCGCCTTTCGTCTGTTGTCAGAACCTAAGTCCGACGGTCCGAGCGAAGAAGAGGCTTGCGAACGGCGAGTCGACGGTGTACGGCGGAACCGAGTCAGCGCGCCGTCGATGCCGTCGCGCGACGACGAGAAGAGCCACGCCCGCGATGACCGCGATGATGGTCGCCACCCGTCGCAGGCGCCGGGTGTCGACGGCGGGCAGGAGCCGCCGGCGGATGCGCTCCACACCGCGCAGCTTCGCCTTCAGCGCGGACACGGCGGCGGCCAGTTCGGCGCGCGAGCGCTCGACGTCGGTCATCGATTCGGTCGTCATGCCCACCCAGGGACGTTCCACCTCGTTCTGCCATCGCACGCTCACGGTGAGACCTCGGCTTCTCAGCTCACACGGAACTGCGCGATGTCGTCCGCTCGCAGGGTCAGCCCTGTGCCGGGAGCGGAGTCGTCCAGCCGCAGCGTCCCGCCCTGCGGGTCGAGGGCGCCGTCGAAGAAGCGCGTCTCGATCCGCACGTGGTCGTGGAACCACTCCAGATGGCGCAGGTTGAGGGTGGCCGCGGCGACGTGGGCGTGCAGGTGGGGGCTGCAGTGCGCCGAGACGTCGAGTCCGTACGCCGCCGCGACGGCCGCGGCGCGTCTCCACTCGGTGATCCCGCCGCAGCGCGAGGCGTCGATCTGCAGGCAGTCCACAGCCAGCGCCTGGCACATGCGGTGGAAGTAGACGAGGTCGAACCCGTACTCGCCGGCGGCGACATCCGCGTCGATCGCGTTGCGGACTTCTCGCAGACCGTCCAGGTCGTCCGATGATACGGGCTCCTCGAACCAGCGCACGTCCAGGGCGGCAGCCGCGTGTGCGAGCCGGATGGCCTGCTTGCGGGTGTAGGCACCGTTCGCATCCACATACAGCTCGGCATCCGGCCCGATCACCTCGCGCGCCCGTCGCATCCGCTCCAGGTCGCGTGGCACGTCCGTCCCCCAGGACTGCCCGATCTTGATCTTCACCCGCGGGATGCCCTGGTCGTGCACCCACCGCCCCAGCTGCTCGGCCAGCTGCCGATCCGAGTACGTCGTGAAACCTCCGCTCCCGTACACCGGGACCGTGTCGCGCACGGCCCCCAGCAGCCGGTGCAGCGGCACCCCGAGCAGTCGCGCCTGCAGGTCCCACAGGGCGGTGTCCACGGCCGAGACGGCGTAGCCGATCGCCCCCTGTCGCCCGCTGTTGCGCACGGCGGCCACCATCGACTGGAAGCACCTCCCGGTCTCCAGCGCGCTGCACCCCACCACGAGAGGCGCCAGAGTGCCCCGGACCACGTCGGCGCACTCGACGGCGCCGTACGTCCACCCGGTCCCGACGACTCCGCCCGAATGGGCTCGGACCAGCACCATCGTGGTCGAGTCCCACGCGATAGTACCGTCCGCTTCAGGCGCGTCGGTCGGGACCTGGTAGGCCCGGACCTCAAGACGATCGATCCGCGGGTCCGCCATCACCGCCCGCCCCTTCCCGGCCCGACCGGCCGGCGTGCGAGCCGACCAGCTCATCCTGGATCTGCTCCAACGACTTGTCCTTCGTCTCGGGCACCTTCCACACGAAGAACAGGAATGCGAGGACCCCGAGGCCGCCGAAGACGAAGAACGTCCCCTGCCTGCTGATCAGCGAGATCAGCGTCAGGAACGTTCCGGCGACGATGAAGTTGGCCGCCCAGTTGAACACCGTCGCCACCGACATCGCCTTGCTGCGGATGCCGGTCGGGTAGATCTCCGAGATCATCAGCCAGAACACGGGACCCAGCCCGACCGCGAACGAGGCGATATAGATCAGAAGCGCCACCAGTGCCAGATAGCTCGCGTGCTGCTGCAGTGCCGGTGAGGCGAAGAACACCCCGAGGAAGACGATGGCGACGGTGAGTCCTGCGGTGCCGATCAGAAGCAGCATCCGACGTCCCACCTTGTCGAGGAGCAGGACCGCGACGATCGTGAAGACGACGTTGGTGACGCCGACGAAGACGGTCTGGGTGATCGCCGCATTGTCGGTCAAGCCGGTCTTGGACAGGATCGTGGGCGCGTAGTAGATCACCGTGTTGATCCCGACGAACTGCTGGAACACGGCCAGTCCGATGCCGATCCAGATCAGCGGTCGGATGTTGGGACGCAGCAGGTCGCGCAGCGTCGTCGAGTTCTCCTGCTCCTTCGCCTTCCGGATGTCGCGGATCTCTTTGTCGATGTCCGCATCGGGATCGGATCCGCGCAGTCGCTTCAGGACGTCACGGGCGTCATCCTCCCTGCCCTGCTCCATCAGCCAGCGAGGGGTGTGCGGGACGGTCAGCATTCCGATCGCCAGGGCGGCGCCCGGGATCGCCCCGACGCCCAGCATCCATCTCCACCCGTCGGGCACGTTCGCGAAGGCGAAGTTGACCAGGTACGCCAGCAGGATGCCCAGCGTGATCAGGAGCTGGTTGAACGAGACGAGTCCGCCGCGGATGCGCGGGGGCGAGACCTCGGAGATGTACAGCGGGGCGACGAAGGATGCCGTGCCCACCGAGAGCCCGAGGATGAAGCGGAATGCGATCAGCATGGGGATGTTGATCGCGAACGCACATCCCAGTGCGCCGATCACATATACGCAGCCCGAGATGACCTTGGTCCATTTCCGGCTGAGTCTGTCGGCCAGGTAGCCCGACAGGATCGCCCCGAGGATCGCGCCGAGCAGCAGCACCGAGACGATCCACTCCTGTGCGACCGAGCCGGCATGCAGGTCCTTCTTCACGAACAGCAGGGCGCCCGAGATGACGCCGGTGTCGAAGCCGAACAGCAGGCCGCCGATGGCCGCGATGATCGAGACGCGCAGCAGCAGACCGTTGCCGCTGGCGCGCACCCCGTTGACGAAGCTGCTCATGACCTTCTCCTTTGACGGGGGCGGCCTCAGTCGTCCCGCTCCTTGTCGTGATGAAGGGTGTCCTTGATGCGCTCGATGCCCTCGCTGACCAGAGCCTTGGCCGAGTCGACCAGGACCGTCGGCTCCTCCGGGTCGCCCTTCAGCAGCGCCTCGGCGGTGTTCTTCGCGAACTCCCACGTGATGTGCGGCGGGAGGGGCGGCACGTTCTTGCTCGTATGTGCGTCGATCAGGGTGACGCCGCGATTCGCGAACGCGGCATCCCACGCGGCGGCGACCTCGTCGTCGGTCCTGACATGGATGCCGGTGAAGCCGAGCAGCTGCGCCCATCCGGCATAGTCGACGGACTCGACATCCTGCGATTCCGACCACACCGGGTTGGCGTCCTCGGTGCGCATCTCCCACGACACCTGGGTCAGGTCGTCGTTGTGCAGCACCATCACGATCAGCTGCGGGTTGTCCCACTGCCCCATGTACTTCTTGATCGTGATCAGCTCGTTCAGCCCGAGCATCTGGAACGCGCCGTCGCCGATCGTGCAGATCACCGTGCGGTCCGGATAGGCGAACTTCGCGGCGGTGGCATACGGCATGGCCGCCAGCATGGTGGCGAGCCGACCCGACAGGTCCCCCAGCATCCCACGGCGCAGGCGGATGTGATGGCCGTACCAGTCGGCGGTCGACCCCGCATCGGCCGTCACGATCGCCTGTGGCGGGAGTCGCTTGTTGAGCTCGTGGTAGACCCGCCGCGGATTGACGCCGTCGTCGTATCCGATGAGCGCCTGCGCCTCCATCTCGTTCTCCCATTCGACCATCTCGTCGGCGACGTCGGCCTGCCAACCGTGGTCGCGCTTGGCGTCCAGGTGCGGGATGAGAGCGGTCAGAGTGGCCTTCACGTCGCCCAGCAGGTTGAGCTCGGTCGGGTAGCGCAGCCCCATCTGCTCGGGCTTCAGATCCACCTGGACGGCTCGCGCCTGTCCGCTCGGTGGCAGGAACTGGCCGTACGGATAGTTCGTGCCGAGGAGGACGAGCGTGTCGCACCCGCTCATCTGGTGCACGCTGGGCAGCGATCCGAGCAGTCCCAGCTGCTGCGAGTGGTGCGGGATGTCGGAGGGCACGACGTGCTTGGCCCGGAGCGTGGTGATGATGCCGGCGCCGCACAATTCCGCGGCCTTCAGGACTTCGTCCGTCGCGCCGTTCGCCCCGTTCCCGACGAGGAACGTCACCCGCTTCCCGGCGTTGATGATGGCCGCGGCCTGCCGGACGTCGGTCTCGGGAGGCGTGATGGCGATCGAGGGGGCGACAGCGCTGGATCGCGACACCCAGTTCGCCGGCTCCAGCTCGGGCATCTCCATGCCCTGCACGTCGTGCGGCAGGATGACCACGGCGGGCCCGAGTCGAACCTTCGCGGTGCGGAACGCTGTGTCCAGGACAGCTTGGGCCTGGGCCGGCGAGACGACGGTCTGAACGTACACCGCGACATCCGACAGCACGCGTTCGAGATTGCTCTGCTGCTGGGTGAAGGTGCCGAGGGCGTTCAGGCCCTGCTGGCCGACGATCGCGACGACCGGCTGGTTGTCCATCTGTGCGTCATACAGCCCGTTGAGCAGATGGAACGCACCGGGGCTGGAGGTCGCAATGCAGACACCGACCTCGCCGGTGAACTTGGCGTGGGCCGTCGCCATCAACGAGCAGATCTCCTCGTGGGTCGGACGCACGTACTGCAGACCGTCCCCATCTCGCTGAGCCCGGCCCAGAGCGCCGTCGAACTCGCCGATGCCGTCTCCCGGGAATGCGAAGACCCGACTCACTCCCCACTCCCTGATGCGCTGGATCACGAAGTCACTCACCGTTGCCATGGCTGTCCCTTCTCTTTGCGTCCTTCGACGTCCGGTGTCTGAATGAAGCGATCCGCTGCACGGGCCGCGACCGCCATGATCGTCAGGGCAGGGTTGGCGCTGCCCTGCGTGGGCAGCACACTCCCGTCCACGATCAGCAGGTTCGGCACCGCGAAGCTGCGGCAGTCGGCATCCACGACCCCGTCGCGCTCGGAGGCCGCCATCCGCGCGCCTCCGACCAGGTGCGCGAAGCGGTCGATCGTGATGACCTCCTCGGCACCGGCCGCGGTGAGGATGCGCTCCATCACGGCCGTGGCGGCGCCGACGAGCGCCTTGTCGTTGTCGCCCTGGGTGTAGTCGAATCGGGCGATCGGCATCCCATGACGGTCCTTCTCCTCGGCCAGCGTCACCCGGTTGTCGGGCCGCGGCAGAAACTCGCACAGCGCACCGAGACAGGCCCAGTGCACGTAGTCGCTCATGTAATCGCGCAACGTCGCCCCCCAGTGGCCCTGAGCCGCCACATGCTCTGCCCAGGTGATCGGCAGCGGCGAGACGGTCTGCACCGAGAAGCCGCGCCGATAGGGCTTGGCCGGGTCGGTCTCGTAGAACTCCTCGGTGCTGACTTCGGGTGGGGGGCCCTTCCACATCCGCACCTCGTCGGCGAAACGGCCGCCGGTCTGCGGCGCCCCCTGCACCATGAGGTAGCGCCCGACCTGATCGAAGTCATTGCACAGGCCGTTCGGGAATCGATCGGATGTCGAGTTCAGCAGAAGCCGCGGGGTCTCGATGGAATACCCGGCCACAGCCACTGTCCGCGCGCGTTGAAAGCGCTGCACGCCGCCGCGCACATAATGCACGCCCGTGGCCCGGCCGGTCCGCTGATCGATTCCGATCCGGGTGACCATCGAGTCCGGGCGCACCTCGGCACCGTGGGCGAGGGCATCCGGGACGTGCGTGATCAGGGGCGAGGCCTTCGCATTGACCTTGCACCCCTGCAGGCAGAATCCGCGATAGATGCAGTGCGGGCGGTTGCCGAAGCGACCGCTGGTGATGGCGACCGGGCCGACCCGGGTGGTGATGCCGCAGGCCTCGGCGCCGCGCTGGAACACCTCGCCGTTGCCCGACACCGGGTGCGGGCTGTACGGGTAGGAGTGCGGGTCTCCCCACGGCCAGTGCTGGCCCGATACCGGCAGCTCCTCTTCGATCTGTTCGTAGTACGGCTGCAGAGCCGCGTACTCGAGGGGCCAGTCGGCGCCGACGCCGTCATTCGACCACGTGCGGAAGTCGCTCGGGTGGAAGCGGGGCGTGTACCCGGCGTAGTGGACCATGGACCCGCCGACGCCGCGGCCGGAGTTGTTCGCTCCGAGGGGAACAGGATCATCGCCGCCGATCTCGCGCGGCTCGGTCCAGTAGAGATCGTGCGAGCCGGCCTCGTCGCTGACCCAGTCGGTCTCCGGATCCCAGAACGGCCCGGCATCCAGGCCGACGACGGACATCCCGGTCCGTGCGACGCGCTGCATCAGCGTCGATCCACCGGCTCCGCAGCCGACGATCACGAGATCGATCTCATCGTCATCGTCGAATACGCGCATGTTCTCACGCAGCCCGGGAGCGATCCGTGAGCCGTCGGGACCCAGCAGCCACGCGGACTCATTGCGCGCGCGCACGGCGGTCATCGCGCATCCCCTGCGGCGCGGCGCGAAGCGACGGGGTCGTGGCGCGGATGCGCGTCGACCACCTCGAACGGCTCGCGCCGATCGATCCCGAGGTTCTTGTACCCGCGGGGGTACGCGGGCCCATCGAACCCGATCTCGTTCCAGGCCCACGGGTGGGAGTAGAACGCCGTGCATGCATAGCGGGTCCAGAGGCTCCACACGTGTGCAGCGGCCATTCCATGCCATCCGCGGGCACCCAGATCCTGGACCGCCTGCAGCAGTTCGGTCTGCTGTGCCCACGTGCACTCCGCGAACGTCACATCGCGGAGGGCACGCGCGTCTGCGTCCAGGCCTGCCAGAGAGTCGCGCCACGCCTGTGCGTCCGTGGGCATCGTGCGATAGTGCCAGCCATCGGTCTGGTTCTCAGCCAGACGCACATCCACCATCTGCACGACGGGGATGCGGGGCTCGGTGCGTTGAGAGAGGAGTTGATCGAACAGTGCGGAGGCGGCTGCCTCCTCCGGTTCGGTGAAGAACCGCATCGCCGGTGGCCGATCCAGCCGCCGCTGGACGACAGCAGCCGTCGCGGCATCCCAGTGAGGCGCCTGTGCCATCACATCGAACCCGGGATACCGGTCGCCGCCCTGGCGGGGCTCCAGCGGAAGCGCGCTCACTTCTCGCGCCTCAGAACAGCAGCGAGCACTCCCATCCCGCCGACCAGGGTCACCAAGAGCGGGGCCATGAGGGGCGGCCCCATCTCCATGTTGTAGCGGAAGTTGCGCCACCCTCCCGGCTTCTGCCTGATCCCCCGCCCGTGCAGCCACAGACCCTGCAGCCCGTTGGCGACGATCGTCGCAGACGCAAGGGGCAGCAGCGTCTTCGCCGCCCGTCGACTGCACACTCCTGCGAGGCCGGCGGCCGCCCCGACCGGGCCGAGCACGATCGGCGCCCACATCCACCGATTGCCGAAGCTCGCCTTGTCGTGCTCGAAGAAGATCTCGGCCGTGGTGACCATCGCCCCCACCGCCGTCAGCCCGGACAGGCTGCGTTCGAACCGTCCCGTGCGCACATTGCGCAGGACCCGATCAATGCCATACATCGTCTCCACGCTGGGATCGTGCATGTCCGGATCCCGTTCGGCCAGGGGGTGGCCAAATCACTTGCTCCCGGTGTATAGCTGGGGCCCGTGAGTGATCACGTCATCGGAGCCTGAGGGGGGAACTCATGTCCGGGGTGAAGCTGAAGACGATCTCGACCAGGATTCCGGCGCGGCTCGATCGCCTCCCGTGGTCGAGATGGCACTGGCTGGTGGTGGTCGGCCTCGGCACCGTGTGGATCCTCGACGGCCTCGAGGTCACGATCGTCGGGGCGATCGCCAGCCGGCTCACCGAGAAGTCGAGCGGCCTCGGGCTGACCTCGGCACAGGTGGGCCAGGCGGCGGCGATCTACGTCGCCGGGGCGTGCGTCGGTGCGCTCGTGTTCGGCTACCTCACCGATCGGTTCGGCCGCAAGCGGCTGTTCATCCTCACCCTCGGCCTCTACCTGCTGGCCACGGTCGCCACCGCGTTCTCGTTCACGCCGCTGTTCTTCTTCGTCTGCCGGTTCTTCACCGGTGCCGGCATCGGCGGTGAGTATGCGGCCATCAACTCGGCGATCGATGAGCTGATCCCGGCTCGACGACGCGGCGTCGTCGACCTCGCGATCAACGGGTCGTACTGGCTGGGCACCGCATTCGGCGCGGTGCTCACGGTGTTCCTGCTCAACACCGCCATCTTCCCCGCTGGGATCGGCTGGCGGATCGCCTTCGGGCTCGGAGCCGTGCTGGGGCTGACGATCCTGCTGGTGCGTCGCAATGTGCCCGAATCACCGCGGTGGATGTTCATCCACGGTCGGGACGAGGACGCCGAGCGGCAAGTCGCCGAGATCGAGGCCACGGTCCAGGACGACACCGGGCGCGAGCTGGACGAGGTGCCGGAGGACCAGGCGATCGAGATCCACCAGCGCCGGTCGACCGGGTTCGGCGAGATCGCGAAGACGGCCATCACGCGCTATCCGAAGCGCTTCGTGCTCGGCCTGTCGCTGTTCATCGGCCAGGCGTTCCTCTACAACGCGGTGTTCTTCACGTACGCGCTGGTGCTCACCAAGCTGCTCGGCGTCCCCTCCGACATCGCCCCGTGGACCCTGGTGCCGATCGCGATCGGCAACTTCCTCGGTCCGCTTCTGCTGGGCCGGCTGTTCGACTCGGTCGGCCGGAAGGTGATGATCTCGGCCTCGTACATCGGCAGCGGCATCCTGCTGGTGGTCACCGGAATCCTCTTCGATGCGCGGGTGCTGGATGCCGTGTGGCTGACGGTGTGCTGGGTGATCGTCTTCTTCTTCGCCTCGGCGGGCGCCAGTGCCGCCTACCTCACCGTCAGCGAGATCTTCCCGATGGAGACGCGGGCGATGGCGATCGCGTTCTTCTACGCGGTCGGAACCGGGCTGGGCGGCATCATCGGGCCCCTGCTGTTCGGCGAATTCGTGTCGATGGGGATCTCGGCCGTAGCCCTCGGATACTTCATCGGCGCAGGACTGATGATCGCCGCCGGCCTGGTCGAGGTCTTCCTCGGGGTGAACGCCGAACGCCGATCCCTCGAGGACATCGCCGCGCCGCTGTCGACATCCTGATCGGGCCGCTGTCAACCCCATCACCGGCGAAGGCGCCTGCGTTCGAGACTGGCAGAGATCAGGCCCGGGCCAGGAGGAGAGCATGACAGTGGCACGTGACATCATGATGCCGTCGCCGCAGCACGTCAATGAGAACGACACCCTCGCCGACGCGGCGCGGTTGATGGCGGAACTGGACGTCGGATCTGTGCCCATCTGCGGCGATGATGGGATGCTGCAGGGCATGGCCACAGACCGGGACATCGTGGTGAAATGCCTCGCCCGGGGCGGGGACCCCCGGAACGCACCGGCAGGCTCGCTGGCAGATGGCAGACCGGTGGCGGTGTCGGCGGACGACGAGGTCTGGGACGTCGTGGAAACGATGTGCCAGCACCGGATCCGGCTGGTCCCGGTGATCGAGAACGATGATCTGGTGGGTGTCATCGGACAAGCGGAGGTGGCGCTCGGCTTCGCGCCCGACCGGAGCGGCCCAGACGTCCCGGAGTGACAGACCCGTCCCTCGTCGTCAAGGCCCTTGCCGGCATCGAGCGGCACCCGGATGCTGGCGGTATGAATGACCAGCGATCGACGCGCCCCGCATCGGGCGAGACCACCACGCACGCTGCCTGGGGCGCCGGCGCTCCACGCCTCATCGTGACGCGCGAGGACAGCCGGAGTGAAGTGCGGCTCAAGGACGACGTCACGCGCATCGGATCCGGTGCGGATGCGGACATCCGCCTCGACGGCATCGGCGCGACCGCCGCTGAGGTGTTCCACGACGAAGCCGATGAGTATGTCTTCATCCCGCACGAGTCCGGCGAGACGAACGCGCGACTCCGGCCGATGGACACGGCGAGGGGCCAAGACGGCGAGGTGCTGCGCACCGGCGCACGTTTCACCCTCGGCGACTGGACGTTCGTCTACATGCGGGACGAATACGCTGACCACGGACGGCCATATGGAGGGCGTGAGGGCGGCGAGGGATCGGGCGAACCGGCGCAACCGGAACGGCCGGATTACCCAATCGAGACGAAGGACGCGCCAACGGACGAAGAATGAGCTACGGCACCACTTCGGCGGTCTCGTCGGCCCCGTTGTGAGCCGGCTCCGACACAAGGTGCAGGCCCGACGTCGAGTTCGCCGTGTAGGCGAGTGCGTCCAGCCACGCCGGGTTCACCGCTGGCGTACGACTCCCGTAGTACTTGAACACCAGCGACGCGTGCGCGTGCATCCAGACGCTGGTCCGACCGTCTCCGACACTCGCATCGTCCCTCCAGGTGAACTGGAATGCCTCACCGCGCCGCAGTTTGTTGCTGATCACGACCTGCAGGTGCGCAAGCGCACGGTCCTCGATCTCGACGCGCACCGATCCTTCGTAGATGAACTTGCCCATGGTGGCCTCCCCGCAGTCCTCGTTGACCAGTATGCGGCTGAGCGGATCGATCTCGCCCGCCGAGGTCTAAGCTCCCATCGTGGGGACAATCTATTACGGCGGGTCAGCGACGCCCATACACATCGAGGATCGGGCGCTCGCACATCTGAAGGTCGTGATCGCCACGAAGCTGCGACGGGGCGAGAGCTTCACGGTGTCGTGGCAGCATCCCGACGATCAAGCACGGGGCCGCAGCACGATCTGGTTGCACCCGTCCATCCCGCTTCGGTTCGTGTTCGATGAGCCCGAGCCGCCTCCGCTCAGCCGTCACTGGATCGACGAGCTCGCGAACTCGGCGAACACGTCTGGCGGCATCCTGCTCGTCTCCGAGCACATCGACACCGGAGCGATCGACATCCCCGACACTGCCCCGCAGATGGTGGATGTCGCCGCCGACGACGCGGCCGGATAGCGGACATCGCAATGAAGCGGCCGGGATCCGAGGATCCCGACCGCCCGTCGACCCGCGTCAGTCGAGTCCGTCCTTCACATCCTCGACCGCCTTCTTGACTCCGGCCTTGGCCTGATCGACCTTTCCCTCTGCCTCCAGGCGCTCGTCGTCGGTCATCTTGCCCGCGGCCTCCTTGCCTTTGCCCTTCATGTCTTCGGCCTCATTCTTGATCTTGTCGTCGATGCCCATCACGCTCTCCTTCATATGTCCCACGCGCAGTCGTCTACGTCGTTCGTCTCCATTGCAGGCGGCCGCGGGGAGCGGGGGAAGAGGGTTGACGTCGAACACCGGGTGTGCTCACGCGACCGCCTGGATGTGCGCGAGCGGCTCACGGGCGATCCACACGTCGTCCCAGCCCTCGGCTTCCTATCACCGTGCGCAACGGAGAGTCAACCCCCGCGACGGGCTTCGCGACGGCATGCCACGGTCATCACACATCGGTCGGCTCAGACGTCCCGTCTGCCGGCGACCCGTTCATGACCGGAAGGAACTCCCCCGTGAACATCGCACTCGTCATCATCATCGTCATCGCTATCATCCTCGCCATCTTCGGCGGGCTGAACTCAGCGCTCAGCTGGTTGCTGTGGGTCGCCATCATTGTCGGCGTGATTGCTCTGATCGCCTTCCTCTTCCGACTGATCAGCGGCCGCAACCGCGCGTAGGTCCGGCCGCCCCCTGAGAAGACATCCTGCAAGGAGGAACGACATGTCAGAGAAGTCACCGGCCAAGAATCGCCGTCGCGCAGCTCGCGGCGGCTCGGGTGCCAAGCGGACGGCCGAGCAAAACGCGGAGAAGGGATTCCGCGCCTCCGCCGAACTGAAGAATCACCTTCAGACCGTCCTCATCGACCTCATCGAACTATCGCTGCAGGGCAAGCAGGCGCATTGGAACGTGGTCGGCACGAACTTCCGTGACACACACCTCCAGCTCGACGAGGTGGTCGCGGCTGCTCGCCGATTCAGCGATGTCATCGCCGAGCGCATGCGCGCGCTGCACGCCCTCCCGGACGGCCGCAGCGACACCGTCGCGGCGACCACGAGCCTTCCGGAATATCCGCAGGGAGAGATCGACACGACAACGACGGTGGACCTGATCACCGAGCGGCTGGACGTGACGGTCGGCACGGTGCGCGACGTGCACGATGCGGTGGACGAAGAGGACCCGACGACCGCGGACATCCTGCACGACATCCTGTCCAGTCTCGAGCAGCTGTCGTGGATGGTCAGCGCCGAGAACCGCTCACCGGCGGTCAGATGAGCCCGGCCGCCGGCCACGGCGGCACCGCACTCACCCTCGCCGACACGCCGTCCGCGGCGGCGCGCGACGTCGAGCGCGCCGCCGCGGACGTGGGCGAGCTCGGCACGCAGGTGGAGGCCACGATCGAGTGGGCGGTGCGGCTCTCCAGCCGCATCCCGCTTCCCGGACAGGGGCGGACGGCCGACCGGTGGAGCGCACTGGCGACCGCTGCAGCGCTGGATGTCGGTGCGGCGCGAATACTCGAACCGCATCTGGATGCGCTCGCCATCCTCGACGAGGCACGCACGGCGGGCGCCCTGGCCTCGGACGACGAGCATGACCTCGACACGGATGGGCGCTCATCCTGGGGCGTGTTCGCCGCCGAGGGCGCCGCGCGGGTGGACGCACATCAGGATGCGGCAGGGCATTGGCGGCTGAGGGGCACCAAGCCGTGGTGCTCGCTCGCTGCACAGCTGAGCCATGCCCTGATCACCGCCTGGGTCGGTCCGCAGGCGCGCCGGCTGTTCGCCGTGTCGCTGCGGGACCCCTCGGTGCGCCCGCACAGCGGGCCGTGGGTGGCCCGCGGTCTGCGCGCGATAGTGAGCGCGGCGGTCGACTTCGACGGCACCCCGGCGATCCCCGTGGGTGAGACGGACTGGTACCTGAATCGCCCGGGCTTCCGCTGGGGTGGGATGGGCGTCGCCGCCGTCTGGTGGGGCGGCACCAGTCCGATCGTCGACGCCCTGACGGAAGCGGCCGAACGCCCGGACGCCGACCAGATCGCACAGCTGCTGTGCGGCGAGGCGGATGCCGAGCAGTGGGCGGCGAAAGTCGTCCTCGCGGACGCGGCTCGGCGGGTCGACGCGCCACCGACGTCCGATGCGCGTGCGCTGGCCGAACGGGTGCGCGCCGTCGCTGCGCGGGCCGCCGAGCGCGTGCTGACGCTCGCCGACCACGGGCTGGGTCCCGGCCCGCTGACCACGAACGAAGACCACGCACGGCGCGTCGCCGATCTGCGCATCTACCTGCGCCAGCATCACGCCGAACGGGATCTCGCACGGCTGGGGCGATCGGGCGTGACGTGATGACCGTCAGCTTCGACCATCGAGAACCGGGGACGTCAGAGGATGCGTGGGAGGATGCCGCACCCTGGCGTACCGCGCCGGAAATGGCACTGGACATGGAAAGGCTCATCGTCCTGGCCGCCCACCCCGACGACGAGACTCTGGGTGCGGGCGGTCTCATCGCCATGGCGGCCGCCCGCGGCATCCCCGTCACGGTCGTCGTGATGACCGACGGCGAGTCGTCCCATCCCGACTCGTCCCGGCCGCACGACATGCGCCGCGAACGCCGGCAGGAGGTGCTGGACGCCGTGGCCGACCTCGCGCCGCAGGCGGCGATCGACCTTCCCGCGTTCCCCGACGGCGGGCTCCGGGAGGCGGCTCCCGCCGTGCGGCGACACGCGCAGAACCTGCTGTCGAACACAGAAGGCACCGTGACGGTCGTCGCCGTGCCCTGGTGGGGCGATGGGCACCGCGACCATCGCGTGCTCGGCGAGATCGCCCGCCGGCTGCGCCCTGCCGGCGCCCAGATCATCGGCTATCCGATCTGGCTCTGGCACTGGGGGGATCCGGCATCGACGGACACCGACGGCTGGTGCGTGCTGCGACTCGACGAGGCCGCGGCGGCGGCCAAGGCACGGGCGATGCGGCGCCACGTGAGCCAGATCGAGCCGCTGTCGGACCGGCCCGGCGACGAGGCGATCATCCACGGCGAGATGCTGCGGCACTTCGAGCGCGGGTTCGAGGTGTTCATCCAGCCCGAGCCCGTCCCGACGTTCGACGCCGCGTGGTTCGAGGAGCGGTACGCGCGTCGATCCGATCCCTGGGGCGTCGATTCCCGCTGGTACGAGCGGCGCAAGCGGGACGTGATCGCCGCCTGCCTGCCCCGGCCGCGGTACGGGCACGTACTGGAGCTCGGCTGCGGAACAGGTGCGTTCACGCAGATCCTCGCCGACCGCGCCGAGGACGTCGTGGCGGTGGACGCCTCCGCACACGCGCTTGTGCGCGCACGCGATCGACTCGCAGGCGTCTCGCACGTGCGGTGGCAGCAGGTGGATCTGCTCGCGGACTGGCCCGGTGGCTGTTTCGATCTCGTCGTGCTGTCCGAGGTCGCGTACTACTGGTCGGCATCCGATCTGGACGCCGTCCTGTCGCGCATCGACGGATCGCTCGACGCGGATGGTGAGCTCGTGGCCTGCCACTGGCGGCATCCGATCCCCGGCGCCCCGCAGTCGGGAGACGCGGTCCACGACGCGATCCGGGCGCAGGCGAACCTGTCGCCGTCTGTGCGGCACCGCGAAGAGGATTTCATCCTCGAGGTCTTCGCGCGCCCGGATCGCCTGCAGTCGGTCGCGGCCAGGACCGGGGTGGGGCCGTGAGAAGGCGATGCGGCCATACCGTCGACAACGCCGTCGAGGTCATCGCCGTCGTCGTTCCGGTTCACGACGAGCAGGACCTGCTGGCGGACTGCCTGGCATCGCTGGTCACCGCGGCGCGGGCGGTGCGCGCGGTCACCTCCGTGCATGTGGTCCTCGACGCTTGCGCAGACGACTCGGCACGGATCGCCGCACGCTTTCCCGTGATCACGATGACGGTGGACGCCCACTCGGTCGGCGTCGCGCGGGATGCTGGTGTGCGATCCGTCCTGCGCTCGTTCCCGCACGTCCCGCCCGCGCGGCTGTGGATCGCGCACACCGATGCCGACTCCGTGGTCCCCGCGCACTGGCTCTCCCATCAGCTGGCGCTCGCTGAGGCGGGGGCGGATGTCGCGATCGGGACGGTCCGGCCGGACTTCTGTGATCTGTCCCCGGAGCAGACGGACGCCTGGTGGGCGACCCACGTGCCGGGCGTGGCGAATGGCCACGTGCACGGCGCGAACCTCGGCACTCGCGCAAGCGCTCTGGCGGACGCGGGTGGATTCCCGCCGATCCCGTTGCACGAGGATGTGCGACTCATCGAACAGCTGCGGATGCGGGGCGCGATGATCGTGGCATCGGACGGCTCCTGGGTGCGCACGAGCGGCCGGCAGTACGGCCGCACCGATGGCGGCTACGCCGAGTACCTGCGCACGCAGCTCATTCCGCTGGCGGCGTTGGTCGAAGGGGCCGAGCGTCAGTCAGCGAGTGAGATCTCGACCTGACCTCCGCTGATCCTCGTGCGAAGTCTCAGCTGCGGGCTGGTGGCCGGCCCGTGCACGACCGACCCGTCCGCCAGGGCGAAGGTGCTGCCGTGCCACGGGCACACGACGCACATGCCGCGCCGGCCCTCCTCGATCAGCGCGCCCTCGTGCAGCGGTCCGGACAGGTGCGAGCACCGGTCGGTGAGCGCCTGGACCCGGTCGCCATCCCGGTACAGGAGGACGGGGACCGTGTCGACGACGCGCCGGGTCATGGCCCGATCCGACAGCTCGTCCAGTGCGCCGACGTCGTGCCATCCCTCCGGCAGCACGTGCGGGACGCCTTCCACGTGGTTCGCGCCGAGCGCCAGCCGATATGCCAGGTGGCCGCCGAGGTAGCCGCCGACGGCTGCCGCCCCCAGGCCGGCCAGGGTCAACCGCCGTCCGGTCGAGGCGCGTCCGCGCACTCGCGCGACGAAGGATGCCGCGAAACATCCGACCGCGACGGTGTTGGCCGCCCAATGGACGACACCCACCCTCATCTGCGATTCGTGGCCCTTCGCCCAGTCCAGGATCCCCGTGGCGGCGGCCGGCACGGCCGCGGCCGTGCCGAGGCCGACCAGCGCGGTGGCGGATCGTCCCGCGCCCGGCATTCGGTCCAGCGCCGCGGCAGACAGCCAGGCCCCGAGCGGAAGCTGCACGAGCAGCGGGTGGAGGGGATGTCCGAGGGGAACGCCGTGCAGCAGGTCGCGCGCCTTCCCCGTCGGGATCAGCCGGTTCACGACGCCGCTGAGCGGCAGCGTGAGCCGGTCGAGCGCCCGTGCGGATTCCAGCTTCCGCAGCGCTCGCTTCACGAGAACTCCTCGACCAGCGTTCGCGTTCAGATTCGTCATGACGACACGCTAGGCACACACCCGACCGCGACGCCGGGGGCTTGACATCCCGCTGTGCCACGCTCTGACGACACTAGCTCGGCCAGCACCCGCGGGGACTCGTGCGCCATATCCGGGTCAGACTACCGGGGCTTGTGGCGGGCGCGCGCCAGCGCGTCGGCGGCGCGCACCAGCGCCAGGTGCGAGAACGCCTGCGGGGTGTTCCCCACCTGGCGCCCGGCCTTCGGGTCGTACTCCTCCGACAGCATCCCGACATCGTTGGCCAGCGCGCACAGCTTGTCCATCAGCGCGCGCGCATCGTCGACTCGATCGGTGGCGGCGTACTGCTCCACCAGCCAGAAAGAGCAGGCGAGGAACGGCGACTCCTCGCCGGACAGCCCATCCACGCCGGTGGTCGTGCGGTAGCGGCGCAGCATCCCATTCTGCATCAGGTCGTTCTCGATCCGGGTGACCGTGGCGAGCATTCGCGGATCGTCGGGCGCGCAGAACCCCACCTGCGGCAGCAGGAGCAGGGATGCGTCGACCTCGGTGGTGCCGTAGTACTGGGTGAAGCAGCCGTCGGTGACGCCCTGCGTGTCGACCTCGTCCTTCATCCGGTCGCGCAGCGCGCGCCACGAGTCCACCGCTCCGTTCAGCCCGTGCTTCTCCACGGCCCGCACTGCGCGATCGAAGGCGGCCCACACCATCACCCGCGAGTGGGTGAACATCTGCAGCTCGCCCCGGATCTCCCACAGCCCGTTGTCGGGCCGGTCGATCTGGCGGGCCGCATAGCCCACGAGCTTCTTGGCCAGCGGCCAGGAGAACTCCGAGTCGGGCAGTCCGCCGTCGCGGGCCGCCGACAGCGTCACCAGCACCTCGCCGACCACGTCGGCCTGGTACTGCAGCGCGGCCCCATTCCCGATCCGCACCGGCGATGAACCGGCGTACCCAGGAAGGGTCCGGATCTCGCGTTCGTACAGGTCGCGCTCCCCCGCCAGCCCGTACATGATCTGCAGATCGGCCGGATCGCCGGCGACCGCCCGCACCAGCCACTCGCGCCAGTGCCCGGCCAGGGCGACGAAGCCGTGGTCCAGCAGCGCCTCCAGGGTCAGGGCGGCATCGCGCAGCCACACGAACCGGTAGTCCCAGTTGCGCTCGCCGCCGAAGTCCTCCGGCAGGGATGTCGTGGCCGCCGCGGCGATCCCCCCGGTCTCATGGTTGGTCAGGGCGCGCAGGATGAGCAGCGACCGCACCACCATGTCCTTGTGCGCCCCGTCGTGTTCGATCCGGTCGGCCCACCGCTGCCACCAGTCGCGAGTGCGCGCCACCTCCTCGTCGACGTCCAGGCGCGGCGGAGTGCGCAGTTGCGAGGGGAACCACGTCAGGCTCAGATCGACGCTCTGACCGGTCGCGACCGCGACCTTTCCGCGGTGGACATGATCGGCCGCCTTGAGCAGCCCGCCGCGCAGAACCACGGCATCCGGCCCCGCCATCGCCACCAGCTCGGGCGACTCGTCGGTGCCGGTCTGACGCACCCAGGGCATGGCGCGGGCATAGTCGAACCGCATGCGCACTGCGTTGTCGAACTCGACCAGACCGGTGATGCCGACCACGCGCCGCACGACGTCGATCCGATCCGAGTCGACGTGCCGATGCGGATCGACCGGCATGAAGTCATGCACCTCGGCGATGCCGCTGGCCGTCTCCCACCGGGTGATCAGGACGAACGTGTCGCCGTCGTAGTGCCGGCTCGCGGTGGCGGTCGCGTCCGCCGGGTGCAGGCTCCAGCATCCGTGATCCTCGTCGCCGAGCAGCGCGCCGAAGACCGATCCCGAGTCCAGCCGCGGCAGGCAGAGCCAGTCGATGCTGCCCGTGCGTGAGACCAGGGCCGCGGTGCGGCAGTTGCTCAGGAGTGCGTATTCCTCGATCGGAGTGGACATCGCTTCCGAGTCTGGCACCGCCGCATGTCGGACGCCAGGACATCGGCCGACGGATCGGATTATGGTGAACGATATGCCGAAGACGACGACGTTTCTCATCCTCGGAGCATCCGGCGATCTCACTTCGCGTCTGCTCCTGCCCGCTCTCGGCCAGCTGCTGCAGCGCGAACCGGATCGCCAGATCGTGCTGCACGGGGCGGGATCGGATGCCTGGAGCAGTCGCCGGTGGAAGGACGCTGTCCGCGACGCCTTCACATCGGCGGATGCCGAGGACATGCTCGATCGGGTCGCCGACACGACGTACACGCAGGCTGACATCACCAAAGCCGACGACCTGAAGAAGCTTCTGGATCGGGCCGAGGGCCGGCTGGTGATGTACTTCGCCGTGCCGCCCGCGGTGACGGTCGCGGCCTGCGAGGCGATGCAGAAGCTCACACTGCCCGACGACACCGTGCTCGCGCTGGAGAAGCCGTTCGGCGGGGACGAAGCCGGCGCCCGCGCGCTCAACGCCACTCTGACCACACTGGTGCCCGAGAAGAGCATCTTCCGGGTCGACCACTTCCTCGGCCGGTCGACGCTGCTGAACATCCTCGGCGTCCGATTCGCGAACCGCCTCATCGAGCCCGTGTGGTCGGCCGACCACGTCGAGTCGGTGCTCGTGCGCTACGACGAGTCGCTCGCCCTGGAGGGCCGAGCCCGGTATTACGACAAGGCCGGGGCGATGGTCGACATGATCCAGAGCCACCTGCTGCAGGTGCTGGCCGTGCTGGCGATGGAGGAGCCGGTCGACCTCGACGAGATCGACCTGCGCGACGCGAAGAGCGCCGCGCTGCGCGCGACGCACATCTGGGACGACAATCCCGTCCGCCACTCGCGGCGCGCACGCTACACCGCCGGCACGATCGACGGCCGTCAGCTGCCGTCGTACGTCGACGAGGAGGGCGTCGACCCGGCGCGGGAGACCGAGACGATCGCCGAGATCGTGTGCGAGGTGCGCACGTCTCGCTGGGCCGGCGTGCCGTTCACGCTGCGCAGCGGCAAGGCGCTGGGCGAGAAGACCGCTGAGATCGTGGTGCGCTTCCGGCCGGTGCGCCACATCCCGGACGGACTGACCGGACAGCCCGACGACGGCGGCCTGCTGCGCATCGGCCTCAGCCCGGACCGGATCGAGCTGGTCCTCAACGTCAACGGCGGCGACGATCCGTTCGCGCTGCGCCGCGAGTCGCTGTCGACGAAGATCGGCAAGAGCACCATGCTGGCCTACACCGAGGTGCTCTCGCAGCTGCTGGACGGGGATGTCGCCCTGTCGGTGCGCGGCGACGCGGCCGAGGAGTGCTGGCGGATCATCGAGCCGGTCCGCGATGCCTGGGAGCGCGGCGACGTGCCGCTGGAGGAGTACCCCGCCGGGTCGACCGGCCCCGCCGACTGGGCGACCTCAGGTCCCTGAGCGAGCGCAGTGAGACGAAGTGCCCCGAGCGCAGTCTCAGGTCCCTGAGCGAGCGCAGCGAGACGAAGGGCCCCGAGCGCAGTCTCAGGTCCCTGAGCGAGCGCAGCGAGACGAAGGGCCCCGAGCGCAGTCTCAGGTCCCTGAGCGAGCGCAGCGAGACGAAGGGCCGGCACCCGACCCCCGCGCGGTGGCGCCCCGCGCCGGTGGCACCCCGGGGCGCGCCGACACTCGCGGCCGCCCCGATTCGCCGAGACCGGGGATCCTCCGCGAAACCGGGGGCATGCGCCTGGGTTTCGCGGAGAATCCCCGGTCTCGCGGATGCGGTGACGCGAAGTCGCCCGGTCGGCGGATGCGGTGTCGCGGAGTCGCCCGGTCGCGGGGGCGGGCGGCACCGAGTGGGGACGTCAGCGAGACGCGAACAGGCCCGAGATCGCCTGAGCGCGGGCGTCGTCGAGGGCGGGGTCGAGGCGGCCGTCGGCCGAGAACCGGCTGACGCCGTGCAGGGTGCTCCAGAGCAGTTCGGCGCGCACGGCGCGCTGGCGGGGCGTCTGGCCGCCGACCGCGCGCTCGAGCATCGCGAAACCCTGGCGCAGGACCTCCGGGGTGTCGTCGGAGGCGAACACGATGCCCGTGCGGGCCGACGTCATCACCTCATAGACGGCAGGATGCTCGCGCGCGAACGCGAGGTAGGCCGCAATGAGCGCCGACAGCATCCCGGCCCCCTCGCCGGGCGCGCTCATCGCCGCGGCGAGTTCGGTGTAGCCCTGGATCACGACGTGTTCGACGATCTCGTCCCGTCCGCCGGGGAAATGCCGGTACAGGATCGGCTGGCTGAAGCCGATCGCGTCGGCGAGGCGCCGCACGGTGACTGCGGGCCAGCCCTCCTGCTCGGCGATCTCGCGCGCTGCCCGGACGATCCGCAGTTCGCGCTCGCGGATCCGTTGGGTGTCTTGCGGTGATCGGGCCATGACGCTATGTTAGCAGCACTAACCCTTAGCACTGCTAACACTGGAGGAATCATGACCATCGTCATCGCCATCACCGGGACGCTCGCCATCCTGAGCCTCGCCGTCATCTTCGGCACGGATGTCGTCGGCGCCCTCGTGCAGCGGTCCGTCTACGCCGAGCTGGACGAGCGCTCCATGGTGCAGGTGGTCGGTCGCGGCCACTACTACGGCGACCGCCGGATGCCGGCCATCGGGATCTCCGGCACGATCCTCACCGCCGCCACCGCCGCGGCGGCGTTCCTCTGGGAGTCGACGCTCGCCGGCATCCTCGCATCCGCGGGCTTCATCCTGGTGATCGTGTGGCTGCTCTTCTATGCGGGCATCGCCAAGCCCATCAACACGACGCTCACCGCCGCCGCGCTCGCCGGAGAGGTGCCCGCCGACGCCCGCGCCCTGCAGGCGCGCTGGGAGTCGATCCTCCCCCTGCGGGTCACCCTGACCGGCGTCGCAATGGTCCTGCTGCTGGCGACGCTCGTCCTGCTCTGACCCCGGACGCGCCCCGACCGTCGAGACCGGGGATTCCCCTCGAAACCCGGGACATGCGCCTCGGTTTCGCGGAGAATCCCCGGTTTCGCGGAATCGGCGGGCGCAGGCCGCTCAGTCGAGCAGCTCGGCCTCGATCACGTCGTCGTCGGGGCCGGATGCCGCGGCCTGGCCGTCACTGGTGAGCACGAGCGACGAGCCGTCGGCCGCGACATCCACCCGCACCACGTCGCCGTCGTGCACGGTGCCCGACAGCAGCGCCATCGCGAGCCCATCCTGAACCTCGCTCTGGATGAGGCGGCGCAGCGGCCGCGCCCCGAACACCGGGTCGTAGCCGCGGGCGGCGAGCCAGGCCCGGGCGTCCGGCGTCACGGCCAGCGTGAGCCGGCGCTCGTGCAGCCGACGCTGCAGCTGGTCGACGGCGAGCTCCACGATCTGGGCGAGGTCGTCCTCGCTCAGCGACTGGAACATCACGATGTCATCGAGCCGGTTGAGGAACTCGGGCTTGAACGCCTGGCGCACCAGCGCCATCACCTGCTCGCGCTTCTGGTCGGCCGACAGCATCGGGTCGATCAGGATCGGCGAGCCGAGGTTGGAGGTGAGCACGAGGATGACGTTCGTGAAGTCGACCGTGCGCCCCTGCCCGTCGGTCAGCCGACCGTCGTCGAGCACCTGCAGGAGCACGTCGAACACCTCGGGGTGAGCCTTCTCGACCTCGTCCAGCAGCACGACGCTGTACGGGCGGCGGCGCACGGCCTCGGTGAGCTGTCCGCCCTGCTCGTAGCCGATGTATCCGGGCGGGGCGCCGACCAGCCGCGACACGGTGTGCTTCTCGCCGTACTCGGACATGTCGATGCGCACCATGGCGTGCTCGTCGTCGAACAGGAACTCGGCCAGCGCCTTGGCCAGCTCGGTCTTGCCGACGCCGGTGGGTCCGAGGAACAGGAACGATCCGGTCGGCCGGTTCGGGTCGCTGATGCCCGCGCGCGACCGGCGCACGGCATCCGCGACCGCCTTCACGGCCGGCTTCTGTCCGATCAGCCGCTTGCCGAGCTCGGACTCCAGGTGCAGCAGCTTCTCGGTCTCGCCCTGCAGCAGCCGCCCGACCGGGATGCCGGTCCACGACGCGATGACGGACGCGATGTCCTCGTCGGTGACCTGGTCGCCGACCATGCGGTCCTCGCTGCCCTCCGCGCGCTCGGCGTCGGCGAGCTGGCGCTGCAGCCCCGGGATCTCGGCGTACAGCAGCCGCGACGCCTTCTCGAGGTTGCCCTCGCGCTGGGCGCGCTCGGCCTCGCTGCGGGCGGCATCGAGCTGGGTCTTCAGGTCTCCGACCCGGTTCAGCGTCGCCCGCTCCCGGTCCCAGCGCGCCTGCAGCTCGCCCAGCCGCGCCTTTTCGCCGCTGAGGTCGTCGCGCAGCGTCTGCAGCCGCTCCTGCGAGGCGGCATCCTTCTCCTTCTTCAGCGCGAGCTCCTCGAGCCTGAGCCGGTCGACGTGACGGCGCAGCTCGTCGATCTCCAGCGGCGCCGAGTCGATCTCCATGCGCAGCCGCGAGGCGGCCTCGTCGATCAGGTCGATCGCCTTGTCCGGCAGCTGCCGGGCGGGGATGTACCGGTGCGACAGGGATGCCGCGGCCACGAGCGCCCCGTCGGCGATGGCGACCTTGTGGTGGGCCTCGTAGCGCTCCTTCAACCCGCGGAGGATCGCGATGGTGTCTTCGACCGTCGGCTCGCCGACGTAGACCTGCTGGAAGCGGCGTTCCAGCGCGGCATCCTTCTCGATGAACTCGCGGTACTCGTTCAGCGTGGTCGCGCCGATCAGGCGCAGCTCGCCGCGCGCGAGCATGGGCTTGAGCATGTTGGATGCCGCGACCGACCCTTCGCCGCCGCCGGCGCCCATCAGCACGTGCAGCTCGTCGATGAACGTGATCACCTGTCCCTCGGACTCGGTGATCTCCTTGAGCACGCTCTTCAGCCGCTCTTCGAATTGGCCGCGGTACATCGCGCCGGCCACCAGCGCGGAGATGTCGAGGGCGATCAGCTCCTTGCCCTTCAGCGACTCGGCGACGTCGCCGGCGACGATGCGCTGGGCGAGGCCCTCGACCACAGCGGTCTTGCCGACGCCGGGCTCGCCGATCAGCACCGGGTTGTTCTTGGTGCGGCGGGTCAGCACCTGGCTGACGCGGCGGATCTCGCTGTCACGGCCGATGACGGGGTCGAGCTTGCCCTGCCGGGCGCGGTCGGTGAGGTTGATGCCGAACTGCTCGAGCGGGGTCTGCTGCTCCTCCTGCCCGGGCTGCGGTTGTGCGTTCATGGGTCTCCTTGAAATCTGCGGGACTCAAACTTGAGTCTTCTGCGCTCAAGTTTAACACTGCCACCTGCCGCGCTCAACGGTTCTGCGCACTCAATGGTCGAGCTGGGCGCGGGCATCCGCGTATGCACGTCGCAGCGCCGCCCCCACCCACTCGTCGCCCTGGTAGACGTTGTCGGCGCCGATGTCCGCGGTCAGTCCGCCGGCCCGCATCTGGGCGAGCACCCGCGGTTCGCTGGCCACCACCTTCAGCTGCGCCTCGACGGCGGCCAGCTCGTGCGCGTATCGCCGCAGGACCGCGATCAGCGCCAGCCCGAGTTGGTCGGTGCCGCGCAGCCGCACGATCACGACCGCGTGCGACGAGTCGCCCGACACGGTGGGCAGCTGCTTCTCGACCGTGGGAGCGCTGGCGAAGAACAGACTGCCGTACGGCTGGAGGATCACGACCTGCCCGCTGCGGATCTCGGCCGGCGGGTCGGTCTCGCGCATCCGGCCGTCCTCGGCGATCTGCACGGCCCGCACACGCACCCGGTTCGACTGCTGCGCCACGAACAGGACGATGCCCAGCCCCACCCCGACCAGCACGGCGAACTGCAGCGGGATGACCAGCGTGAGCACGAACGTGACCGCCATTATGGAGGTCTGCAGCGGCCCGGCCTTGATCACCGAATAGACGCGGCTCGGCTTGATCGAGGTCACGCCGACCACGATCAGGAGCCCGGCCAGGGCCGGCATCGCGACGTAGGCGACCAGGCCGGACAGGAGCAGGATGACGAGGGCCATCGTCGCGCCGGCGGCGAACAGCGCCATCCGGGTGCGGGCGCCCGCGGCCACGACCAGCGAGGACGCCGACATCGATCCGCCCACCGGCATGCCTCGGAACGCCCCCGCCACGATGTTGCCGACGCCCTGGCCGATGAAGTCGCGGGATGCGTCCGCCGGCCGGCCGTCGACGGTGGGGATGCCCGCCGAGACGCCGGCGCCCTGCACGAGCCCGACGAACGCGAGCGAGAGTGCGGGGACGGCCAGGAACAGGATGTCGTCGAGGGACGGGAGCACCGGCGCGGGCAGCCCGCGGGGGACGTCCACCATGTCGTGCAGCATCTGCACAGGATGCGGCACCCACAGGTTCAGCAGGACGGCCGCGACCGACCCCACGATCACGGCGATGACCAGCCCGGTCGAGCCGATGCGGGTGGGCAGGAACAGGACGATCGCCAGGATCGTGATGGCCCCCACGATCGCCGCCGACACCTGCCACTGCGGGATGTGCAGCAGCAGATCGATGGTCTTCGTGATGCGGTTCGCGCCGCGCGCGTCGTAGCCGGTGAGGTTGGAGAGCTGGCCGAGCACGATGTTGACGCCGACCGCGGTGATGAAGCCGGTCATCACGGCGGTGGGCACGAAGCTGATGAGGCGTCCGAGGCGCAGCACCCCGGCGATGATCATGATGACCCCGGCCATCATCGCCAGCGTGTACAGCGCGGCGTCCGGATCGGCCCGGCTCTGCAGATCGGCATCGGCGACCACGAGCGACATCGCGCCGGTCGCCTGCACCGCCATGTAGGCGCTGCTGGTGGCGAAGGCGGCGCCCACCATCCCGAACAGGTAGCCGTACAGGCCGGCGAGCGGGTTGACGCCCGCCAGCAGCCCCGAGGCCAGCCCGTCGGGCACGCTCTCCACCCCGAGCACGATGCCGGCGGTGATGTCCTTGCCCAGCGTCTTGCGGGAGAACAGCCCGTTCAGATCGGCGCGCACACGTTCACGCTAGCGGGCCGGTGCGCGGTCTGCGCGCCCACACGGTGAGCACGAGCACACCGATCACGGAGATGACGATCAATCCGACCACGTACAAGGTCTCTGCCAGCTGCGACACGGCCTGCGCGGTGGCCGGCAGCAGCATTCCGTATGCGAGCTGCTGACTCGCGGTGCCGGTGAACTGCACCGCCACCCATGCCGAGAGAAGGCCCATCGAGTCCCAGAGGGAATGCAGCACCGCCACCGAGGCGAACGCGATGAGGACGGACCACCACCTCGCGGTCCGCCCGAGCGCAGCGAAGATGGCGGCACCGAGAATCGCGGTCCACAGCACGTGTCCGACCGGGGCGAGCAGGCCGCGCACGGCCTCGGTCTGCAGCATCGAGATCAGATCGATGCCGCGCAGGCTCAATCCGGCGTTGAACGCGTAGCCGGCGGATTCGAACGCCGCGAACCCGGCGCCGACGGTCGCGCCGAGGAGAGCACCCTGGCGGCCCGTCTTGGGATGCACCGCGACACCGACGGCGACGAACACCAGCCCCTTGCAGAGTTCTTCGATGACCCCGACCCCGAGGTAGATGTACCACGACGGGTGCAGATGCACCTCGAGGATCGACGCACCGAGCACACCGAAGATGCCGCCGACGAAGAACGCCATGATGAGGCGGGTCATGTCGAGGTTGCCCTCGGTCCGCTCCGACGCGAACATCACGACCGTGAACGGCACGAGGAAGCTCCCGAGCAGGATCACGGTCGGCACGAGGTTCGTGTTCTGCGTCCCGAACGTGACCGCTGCGGTAATGAGCCAGAGCACGATGCCGCCGACGAGCGTCTTCCACCACCAGCCGTGGTGCTTCTGGCGCGGGGCCCCCTGCGCCTGCCCCTGCGCTCGAGTCTGCGCCGCCACAGCACCGGTCCGTGTCTCTGCAGCCGCTTCGTGCGTCCCGCCCGTCCCGCCCGTCCCGTTGCTCATCGGCGTGTCCCTTCTCCGGTGTCCCGCCTGGTGGCCTTCAGAGACAGGATGCCGCAGCCGCGACCCGATCGGAATCAACCCGCTCGGGTGAATCACCCGAATCGGATGAACGCCGACCCGCGCATGCAGACGTTCCTGCCGCCGAGACAGTACATTCAGGACGAGCACACAGCGAGAAAGGGAAGCAGATGGGATTCTGGGATTTCTTCTGGTACATGATGTGGGCGTTCTTCTTCGTCGCCTACCTGATGGTGCTGTTCACGATCATCGGCGACCTCTTCCGCGACCGGAAGCTCAACGGCTGGTGGAAGGCACTGTGGATCATCTTCCTGATCTTCGTCCCATTCCTCACGTCCCTGGTGTACCTCGTCGCCCGCGGCCGAGGTATGGCCGAGCGCAGCGCGGCACAGACCAAGGAGGCCAAGAGCGCCGCCGACTCGTACATCCGGGACGTCGCAGGCAAGAGCCCGTCCGATGAGATCGCCCAGGCGGCACGGCTCCTCGAGGCCGGGACGATCACCACGGAGGAATACGAGAAGCTGAAGGCCAAGGCGCTGAACTGAACGCAGCGTTCCGGCCACAGTAGGTCCGTGGCCGGAACGCCCTTCCCGGAACACTCTGTCAGGGAGGCAGAGATGGGCGGCCTGATCGTCGATCTCATCCCAGTGACGCTGGGCGTCATACTCAGCCCGCTGGCCATCATGGCTCTCGTGGCCGTGCTGCTGTCGCGCCTGGCCCGGGTCAACGGCGTCGCCTATCTGCTCGGGTGGCTCGTGGGCATCGTCGGACTGCTCGCGCTGTTCAGCTGGCTGTTCCGCTCGGCCGAAGTGCACGCGCAGAGGGAGCCGCCACTCTGGGTCATCCTCCTCCGCCTGCTGATCGCGCTCGTCTTCCTGGGCGGGGCGTGGTGGGTGTATCGGAAGGGCGCACTCCGCATTGGGCGGATGGCCGCGGCCAGCACCCCGAAGGACGTCGCGAAGGCCGCGACCCTCCCGGGCTGGCTGCAGTCGGTCTCCACCTTCCGTCCGGTGCGCACGTTCCTCCTCGGCGTCGGCCTGTTCGTCGTCAACCCGGTGGATGCGTCGTGCGCGATCATCGCGGCCCTCGATATCGCGCTTGCGGATGTCACGGCCGCGCAGGCGAGTGCCACGGCGATCGGGTTCGTCGTCGTCGGCACCCTGCCGATCGCTGTTCCGGTGATCTGGCTGCTGTTCGCCGGCACGCGCGCACAGCCCACCCTCGACGCGATCCGCACCTGGATCGCCGGTCACACCCACGTGCTCAACGCCGCCCTGCTCCTTGTGATCGGAGTGCTGCAGCTGCAGAAGGCCGTGTCGGCTCTGGTCTGAGCCTCATCGGCGGCGAGATGTACTCCATGGCCCACGACTGACGGTCCGACTCACTCCTTTCCTTCTCGATCAACGTAAGGCATACTGGTCGAAGGAAAGGAACCCGTATGCCTACCGCGACGATGACGAGCAAGGGCCAGATCACCGTGCCGAAGGAGGTCCGAGAGGATCTGAGACTGAAGCCCGGCTCCCAGCTCATGTTTGTGAAGCTGTCGGGCGGCCAGTACCGTCTGGTGGCCAAGACCGGCTCGATCAAGGACCTCGCCGGGATGCTCTACGACCCGGCCGGCCCCCGACTGACGATCGAGGAGATGAACGAGGCGATCGGCGACGCCGCAGCGGAGTCCGCCCGGCGAGGGATGGAGTGATCGTCCGCGGCGCGCCGACCGTCGGGATCGATACGAACGTACTGGCCCGATACTTCCTCAGAGATGACGACGTCCAACTGCCGATCGCCCGACGACTGATGACCTCACTCACGATCGAGCGGCCGGGTATGGTCAGCCATGTGACGCTCGTCGAACTCGACTGGCTCATGGGGCGCGGGTACAAGATCCCGAAGGAGACGCGCCTGGCCGCCGTCCGCGCACTCGTCGAGGCGGAGGAGATCGAGTTCGAGGATGGCGAGGGCGTCGTCCGGGCGCTCACGCTCGCCGAAGAGGGCGCCGACTTCGCCGATGCGCTGATCGCGACGACGATGGAGCAGTGCGGCGTCGGCGAGATCGTCACCTTCGATCGCGCGGCCGCCGATCGTCTGGGGTGGAGGCTGCTGGCCTGACGGTCGGGCCGGCCGCTGCCGCCTCGGTCAGCGCAGGACTCGTCCGTACACCTCGAGCATCGCGGCGGTGCGCGAGGACTGGCGGAAGCGCTCGGCCACGACCGGGTTCGGCGTCGGCCCGGAGCCGTCGGCGATGTCGGCGGCCGCACGGGTCAGGGTCTGCGCGAGCCCGGCGGTCGAGGCATCCGGCACCTGCCAGTACCCCGATCCCAGCTCGGCGCCGATGTCGCTGTCGCTGATGATGGCCGGCGTCCCCAGCGATGCCCCCTCGAACACGGTCATGCCCTGGGTCTCGAAGCCGATCGAGGTCTGCACCACGGCATCCGCCTCGGCGATGCGCCGCAGTGTCTCGACGTACGTCATCCGGCCGCCGAAGACGACGGATGCCTCGGGCCCGCGTCGTTCGATCAGCCGCTCTGCCGCACGCCGCTGCGAGCCCCCGCCGAGCACCTGCACGTCGGCCCGCAGGCCCGAGTCGCACAGCGCGTCCAGGAACGGCAGCAGCCGCTTCTCGGGGCTCATCCGGCCCAGCCAGATGAACCGCGGCGGCCCCGAGCGCCGCTCGGAGCGGGTGCGCAGCGCGTCGTCGAGCACCTGGTCGTCGATCCCGTTCCAGATCACGTCGACGTGCGGCGCGGCGGCGTCGGGACGGATGCCGCGCCCCAGCCGCGGCAGCACCGAGTGCTCCTCGAGCCGACGGGCGAAGTGCGCCGACGGCGCGGTCACCGCGTCCGCGCGGGCGGCGAGCCCGCGCAGATAGCCCCACCCGTCGTGCCCGCGCACGGTCCCGGACGCCGCGCCCAGCGCCCAGCGCTGCCAGCCGGTCATCGCCCGCAGCAGCAGCGACGGGAACGGCATGGTCGCCGCGATCCCGACCCCGATCCGGTTGTGCATGGTGTGCACCACCGGCAGGCGATGCCGGGCCGCGAACCGCTGACCGGTCAGGGCGCCCCAGAAGTCGGCCTGGATGTGCACCAGGTCGACGGCGGGGCGGGATGCCAGGGCCCGGTCGATGTACCGATCGGTGCGTCGGCCCGGCCAGGTCAGGGAGTACTCCCGATCTGGCGTGATCGGCATCGACGGCGTGTCGATGAAGTCCGGGTCGTGCACGCGCCCGGCGAGGCTGGCTGCGTGCACGCCGTGCATGCGGGGGGCGATCACGGTCACGGTGTGGCCGGCCCGCTCGAGGAACCTCTTCTGCAGCCGCATCGAGACCTGGGCGCCGCCGAGCGAGTCCAGGTGCTGGTCGGAGAAGAAGACGACGTGCACGGCGGACCTATTCGGGCAGCGGCTCGCCGCGGTACAGCGCCTCGAACGTGTCGAGGGTGCGGTTGATGTCGTGGATGATCACGCCGTCCAGCGACGCCTGCTGCATGCGGCGGCGCTCCTCGGGCGCCGCGGTGAGCACCCGGGTCAGCCGGTCGGCGAGCGCATCGACGTCGCCCGGCGGGAAGAGGTAGCCGTTCTCGCCGTCGTGCACCAGGTGCGGCAGCGCGACCGCGTCGGCGGCCACGACCGGCAGGCCCGAGGCCATCGCCTCCATCGTGGCGATCGACTGCAGCTCGGCGACCGAGGCGATCGCGAACAGGCTCGCCCGCGAGTAGAGGTCGCGCAGCTCGTCGTCGGAGGTGTGCCCGTGGAACGTCACGCGCGCATCGAGCCCCAGCTGGTGTGCGAGCTGCTCGAGGTTGCGCCGCTGGTCGCCGCTGCCGACGACATCCACCTGCGCGTCCAGCGCGGGATCCAGCTGTGCGGTCGCCCGCAGCAGCACGTCGATCTGCTTCTCGGAGGTGAGCCGCCCCACGAACAGGATGCGGTGCGCGTCGCGCGGGGTCAGATCCGGGCGGTAGTGCGACCGGTCGATGCCGCACGAGACCGGGATGACCCCGTGCAGATCGATCGTGGACTCGAGGAAGTCGGCGGCCTTGCGGGTCGGGGTGGTCACGGCGCGGGCCATCTTCAGGGTGCGCTCGGCGTCGTCCCATGCGAGCTTCAGCATCACCTTGTCCAGCACCGGCGGCAGCGTGGTGAAGTCGAGGATGTTCTCGGCCATGACGTGGTTGGTCGCCACGATCGGGATGCCGCGCTTGCGCGCCTCGCGGGCCATTCCCCGGCCGATCACGATGTGCGACTGGATGTGCACCACATCCGGCTTGATCTCGTCGAGGATGCGGCGCGCGTAGTGCTTGCTCATCCACGGCAGCACGAACGTGAGCCAGTCGTGCGGGGTCCAGCGCCACGACGGCAGCCGGTGCACGGTGACCGGGCGTCCCTCGATCTGCTCCACGAACGTGCCGTGGTTGCCGTGTCCGGCGCTGGGGGCCGACACGTGCACGTCGTGGCCGCGGTCCACCAGCCCGGCTGCGAGGCGCTCGGCGAATCGTGCAGCGCCGTTCACGTGCGGAGTGAAGGTGTCCGCGCCGATCAGGACGGTCAGCGGGCGTGCGACGGGGGCGTCGGGACGGGGCTGTTCCGTCTCGTGCGCGCGCGGCGCGTCCGACGGTTCGGGATGCTGCGGCTCGGCGCCGGCGGCTCCAGTCACGGTGGGGTGAGTCCCTCTCTGTGGATGCGGCGCCCGAGATGGGGCGGGGCGCCGCATCCACAGTACCCGAGGGGTCCCCGCCTGCCTGGGAGTGCGGGGAGGGTCTGCGCGCGCCCGTCCGGCTGCTGTGCCTGTCGCAGCGGAGAGTCGGGGCATACCCTGGGGAGATGCCCCGACTACAGGCCGACGCGCCCGCCGATCGGTGGGTCCCCGTGACCGGCTCGCTGGGGCTGCGCGGCCGGCGCCACCGCAAGGCGGCGATCCGGATGCTGCTGGCCCAGACGGGCGGTGCCGCCGGGGCGACGCCGGGTCGTCCGGGCGGCGGCATCTTCGCGTGGATGCTCAGCCAGGCCGCGCCGTTCCTGATCCGCAAGGCCGACGGGCGCATCCTCGCCTGGGTGTGGAAGGACGACCCGGAACTGCTGGTGACGATGGCCCAGCTGCAGGAGGCGACGCCGCAGCTGCGCACCGCCCGCGCGATGATGCCGATCGAGTACGACGACACCGAGGACTTCCGCAATCCCCACCTCGGCGTCGGCGAGCGGCTGATCGTGGCCATGCCGGAGTCGCCGGACATGCCCCCGTTCGCGACCTACACCTGGGACACCGGCACCCACTTCGTGACGCTGACCGCCGTCTCTCCGGACCGCTCCCGCTTCGGCACCCTCACCGGCCCGGTGGATGCGCTGGCCCGCACGCTGCGCGTGGTCGACGATCTCACCATCGACGAGTCGACCACGCTGCGCCTGGACCCGCACTGACCCCGCACCGTGCGGGTTACGGTGGTGGGGTGACAGCAGAGATGGTGCTCCTGCCCGGCGGCACGTTCCGGATGGGGTCCCCGGACTTCTACCCCGACGAGCGTCCGGTCCATGAGCGCGAGATGGCGCCGTTCCGGATCGACCGGTACGAGGTGACGAACGAGGACTACGCCCGCTTCGTGGACGAGACCGGCTACGTCACGGTCGCCGAGCGCGACCTCGACCCGGCCGCGTTCGCCGGCGCCGACCCCGCCGACCTGGTGCCCGGGTCGATGGTGTTCACCCCGACGTCCGGGCCGGTCGACCTCGGCAACTGGCGCAACTGGTGGCGGTGGCAGCCGGGCGCGTACTGGCGGCGGCCGTTCGGACCCGAGTCGTCGATCGACGATCGGATGCGGCATCCCGTCGTGCACGTCGCGTTCGAGGATGCCGCCGCCTACGCGCAGTGGGCCGGCAAGCGCCTGCCGACCGAGGCCGAGCACGAGTACGCCGCCCGCGGGGGCCTCGACGGGGCGCGCTTCGCGTGGGGCGACGAGACGTATCCGGACGGTGTGGCGCAGGCCAACTCGTGGCTCGGCCGGTTCCCGTACGACAACCAGGGCGTCGGGGACGCGGCGCCGGTGGGCTCCTACCCGGCGAACGGCTATGGGCTGTACGACATGACCGGAAACGTGTGGGAGTGGACCACGGATTTCTACACGCCGCGGCACCTGCGCCTGTCGGACAAGCCGGTCGACGCCGGCAAGCGGCAGAACCTGCTCGCCGCCGCGAGCGCGCAGGAGGGCTTCCCCGACATCCCTCGGCGCGTGCTCAAGGGCGGTTCGCACCTGTGCTCCCCCGACTACTGCCTGCGCTTCCGGCCGGCGGCGCGCTCGCCGCAGGCGGAGGACACCGGGATGTCGCACATCGGCTTCCGGCTCGTGCAGGACGCCTGAGGTCGACCACCCTCGACGGGTGAGGGATGCCTGCTGCGCACGGCCATCGTGGTTGGCTTCTGCCGAGTGGGCGGTCATCGCGGCCGCACCGAGCGAGGAGGGGCCATGGCCGAGCAGCCGAACATCCTGATCATCTGGGGCGACGACATCGGCATCACGAATGTGAGCGCCTACTCCGACGGGGTGATGGGGTATCGCACCCCGAACATCGACCGCCTCGCCCACGAGGGGGTGCGCTTCACCGATTCGTACGGCGAGCAGAGCTGCACGGCGGGTCGTGCCGCGTTCATCACCGGCCAGAACCCGTACCGCACCGGGATGACGAAGGTCGGGATGCCGGGCGCGAACATCGGACTCCGTGCGGAGGACCCGACGATCGCCACGGCGCTGAAGAACGTCGGATACGCCACCGGGCAGTTCGGCAAGAACCACCTCGGCGACCGCGACGAGTTCCTGCCGACGATGCACGGCTTCGACGAGTTCTTCGGCAACCTCTACCACCTCAACGCCGAAGAGGAACCCGAACTGCGTGACTACCCGACCGATGACGACATCCCCGGCTTCAATGAGCGCTTCGGCCCGCGGGGCGTCATCCACTCCTGGGCGAACGGCGACGGAACCCAGCGGATCGAAGACACCGGCGCCCTGACGAAGAAGCGGATGGAGACGGTGGACGAGGAGTTCCGCGACGCCGCCGTCGACTTCATGACGCGCCAGACCGAGTCCGACACGCCGTTCTTCCTCTGGTTCAACTCGACCCACATGCACTTCCGCACGCACGGCAAGGCCGAAAGCCGCGGGCGCGCGGGCCGCTGGCAGTCCGAGTACCACGACACCATGTGCGACCACGACGACCTGGTCGGCGAGCTGCTGCAGACCCTCGACGACCTCGGCATCGCCGAGAACACGATCGTGATGTACTCCACCGACAACGGCCCGCACATGAACAGCTGGCCCGACGGCGGCATGACCCCGTTCCGGTGCGAGAAGAACTCCAACTGGGAGGGCGCGTACCGCGTGCCGTGCATGGTCCGCTGGCCCGGACACATTCCCGCCGGCACGGTCCTCAACGGCATCGTCAGTCACAACGACTGGTTCGTCACGCTGCTCGCCGCCGCCGGCGACACCGACGTCGCCGACCGACTGAAGGAGGGCACCGAACTCGCCGGCACCGAATACAAGGTGCATCTGGACGGTCACAATCTGCTCGACTACCTCACCGGGGCCGTCGACGAGTCTCCGCGCCGGCACTTCTTCTACGTGTCCGACGAAGGGGATCTGACCGCGCTGCGCTACGACAACTGGAAGTTCGTGTTCCTCGAGCAGCGCACCGAGGGCACCCTGGCGATCTGGCTCGATCCGTGGATCGAGCTGCGCGCTCCGAAGATCTTCAATCTGCGCACCGACCCGTTCGAGCGGGCCGATCGCACGTCGAACACGTACTTCGACTGGATGCTCGACCATGTGTTCCAGCTGGTGCCGGCGCAGGCCTACGTCGCCCAGATGCTGAAGACGCTGGTGGAGTTCCCGGCCCGGCAGAAGCCGGCCTCGTTCACGATCGACCAGGTGCTGGCCAAGCTCCAATCCGTGTCCGGCAACTCCTGACCGGCGCGGGCCGGCCGGCCCCAGTTCGGTCCGCGGGCGCGCAGCCGGTCCGGTCTGCCGGCGTACCGGACGCCGAGCACGAAGAACGACCAGTCCCAGGACAGGCCGCGGGCAGGCGGGGCCCCCGGCCTCACGATCCCCGCTCGGGGGCGGCCGCGGCATCCCCGGACAGCCAGCGCAGCCAGCGCGATCCCGGATCGCCCTCCAGCACCAGGGCGCGCACGAGCAGGGTCAGCGGGATGGACAGGATCGCGCCCAGCGGCCCGATCACGAACGTCCAGAAGATGACGGAGAAGAAGCTGAGGGTCAGGCTCAGGTTCACCGCGTCGCTGACGAACTTCGGCTGGATGAACACCTGCAGCACGACGTTGACCACGCAGTAGATGGCGATGACGGCGAGCATCAGCGGCCAGCCGCCGACCACCAGCGCCAGAACGGCCGGGGGGATCAGCCCGATGATGAAGCCGACATTCGGGATGAAGTTGGTGACGAACGCGAGGATCGCCCACACCACCGGAGCGGGCACGCCGACCGCCCACAGGGCGAGTCCGTCGATGATGGCGACAACGGCGCCGAACGACGCGTTCACGATGTAGTAGCGCCGCACGCCGGTGTTGAAACGTCGGATCCGCACGAGCGCGGGACGGATGCCGGTGCCGAACGACGCCTCTGCGGAGCGGTAGCGGGCCGCATCGGCCGCCATGAACACGACGTACGCGAACACGAAGAACAGCGCCGTGACGATGCCGACGACGGTGCCGCCCAACGACGAGACGAAGCCGAGGATCGAGGACGGCTCGAGCGCCGCGGCCGTGGCGCCGGAGACCTGGCTGTCCAGCCCGAGGGAGTCGAGCCAGTCGACCAGCGCCGAGCCGCTTGCCCGCAGGGCGTCGGCGTAGTCGGCGACCAGGCGGGCGAACTGGATGCCGGCGAACACCAGGAGGAGGGCGAGGGCGATCAGGATCAGGTAGCCGACCGCGATGACGGCCGTGGTCGCGGCCCATCTCGGCCAGCGGTGCCGCTCCAGCGGCGAGCGGATCGGCTCGCAGATGATCACGATCACGGCGCCCAGTGCCAGCGGACCGGCGATGTCGCGGCCGAGGTACAGGCCGACGAGGGCCACGACCGCGGCGGCCAGCCCGATCAGAGTCCGGAGCATGGGCGAGAGCGCCGGGGCGGGCGGCGCCGCGGGCGGCGGGATGTCGACGGCACGGCGTCTCATCGGGTCAGGCTATCGCCATCGGGCGACGCGTCCGGTGGCTCGGCCAGCCGAGCCGTCAGCGCGGCCACCTGCTCGGTGAGCTGCCTGACCTGCCCGCGGGTGGCGGCCTCGTCGTCGTCGTGACCGCGCGCGACCCGTTCGATCACCCAGGACGACAGCGTCGCCGTCACCACGCCGAGCACGGCCACGCCGCCGGCCATCAGACCCACGGCCACGGCCCGGCCGCCGAGGGTCACGGGCACGAAGTCGCCGTACCCGACGGTGGTGATGGTCACGAACGCCCACCAGATCGCATCGCCGAAGTTCGTGATGTCGGCGCCGGGAGCGTGCCGCTCGGCATCGAGCACGGCGAGCCCGCCGACATAGATCAGCACCAGCGCGGCGCCCGCGCCGTAGATCGCGATCCGGCTGCGCAGCGCCGAGCCGGCCGTCCGCTGCAGCACCGTCACCAGGGTGAACACGCGCAGCAGCCGCAGCGGCCGCAGCAGCGGCAGCGCCACGACGGCGAGGTCGAACAGGTGGTGACGGAACCACGATCCGCGGGGATCGGCGAGCACGAGCCGCACGATGTAGTCCACCAGGAACAGCGCCCACGTCACGCCGGTGATGCCCCGGGCCACGAGCTCGTCCGGGCCGGAGAGATCGGCGATGACCTGCCAGGAGTAGGCCACCAGCCAGACCAGCGAGATCGCCATCAGCGGCCAGTAGGTGGCCCGTTGCCACCGCTCCTCGGTCATCCGCCGGTCTGCCACGCCTCGGACTCTAGGGCCGCGGGAACCGCGCACGGCGGCGACCCGCGGAAGCCCGCGGAAGACCGGCCCGCGGCATCCCCCGCCCATCCCTTGCCCTCCCCCTCTGACTCGTCAGAAGTGGTCGCATTCCCGGCGGCCGATGCGACCCCTTCTGACGAGTGAGTGCGCACTCAGTCGTCGGGGAGGGTGGCGGGCGCGGATGGACGTCCGCCGGTGCCATGATGTGCGCATGAGCGATCCCGGCACCGGCCTGTCACCGGCATCCACCGCCGCACGGAGCGCGTCGGGTCGGGCACGCCGGCGCGTCCTCCCGCGCCGCGGCCTGGCAGAGCTCACCGTCGGCGCCCGTGACCCTCTGGGGATCCTCGATCGCCAGAACTCCGTCCGCGTGCCCGAGCTGATCCCACTGCGGGTGGAGCGGATGTCGCAGAGTCCGTTCGCGTTCTATCGCGGTACGGCGGCGCTGATGGCCGCCGACCTGGCGCAGAGTCCGCACAGCGGCATCCTCGTCGCGTCCTGCGGGGACGCGCACGTGTCGAACTTCGGCTTCTACGCATCGCCGCAGCGGCGAGTGGTGTTCGATCTGAACGACTTCGACGAGGCCGCGTGGGCTCCGTGGGAGTGGGACGTCAAGCGCCTGGTGACCAGCATCGTGATCGCCGGGCAGGCGACCTCGCGGGATGAGGCGAGCGTGCGGGATGCCGCGACCGGCGCGGTCCGCGCATATGCACGGGCGATCCGCACCGCAGTGGCGATGAGCCCGACGCAGCGCTATTTCTCGCACTTCGATGTCGACGCGGTGCGCGCCACGCTCGACAAGGCGTCACGGAAGGTGCTGCGTGCCGCGATCCGCGCCGCGCAGAAGCGGACCGGCGAGCGCGCGGCGGATCGGACCACGACCCGCGACGCGGACGGGCGCCTGGCGTTCGTCGAGGATCCGCCCCGGCTCACGCATGTCTCGCCCGAGCTCGAGGAGCGCGTGCACGGGTACGCCGACCGGTACGCGGCATCCGCCGCCGTGGACATCCGGATGCTGCTGCAGAACTACACCGTGGCCGATGTCGCCCGGCGCGTGGTGGGGGTCGGCAGCGTCGGCACGCGGTGCCACCTGGTCGTGCTCGAGGACGGGGACGGCAACGGCCTGCTGCTGCAGGCGAAGGAGGCCGGGCGCAGCGTCTTGGCCGAGCACGGCGGCATCCGGCAGCCGCGGGCGCTGGACGAGCACGTCGCACGGTTCGGCGAGGGCGGACGGGTCGTCGGGATGCAGCGGATCCTGCAGGCGGTGTCGGACCCGTTCCTCGGGCACCTCCGCTCGGATGGCGGCGTGGACCTGTACGTGCGGCAGTTCCACGACATGAAGGGCGGGATCGAGATCGACGGGCTGGAGGACGAGCCGTTCGCGCAGTATGCGCAGTCGTGCGCGATCGTCCTTGCCCGCGCCCACGCCCAGTCGCCCGCTGCGGCGATGGTGGCCGGCTACCTCGGGGACGGCCGTGCGGCCGCGGAGCCCCTGCGGGAATGGGCACACGCCTACGCCGACCTGTCCCGCGCCGACTACGCGGCCTTCGTCGCCGCCCGGTGACGCCCGGCTGCGCCATCCTCTTCGTCAGCCCGTCGCCTGCCCGGCGATGTGCGACCCGGACGCTCCCCTTCGGTGACTTGCCGCAAGTGGTCGGAATTCCCGCGGGCATTCCCGCCGTTTCTGACGAGTGAGTGGCCGCTCAGTCCAGGCGGGGCGGGACCCAGGTGAGGGCGGGGGATGCGCGAGCCGGCCTCAGTGCGGAGGCTGGGCGGCGAGCCACTCGTCGCGCAGGCGGGGCGTGGTCCGGATCAGCCACGCCTCGGTGATGGTCTCGCGCAGCAGCGTCGGATCGGCGGTCGCGAGGGCGCTGAGCACCGCCGGGTATCCCTCGAAGTGCGGGATCTCGAAGAACGTGTCGGGGTAGGTCTGCAGCAGCGCCGCCTTTGCCTCGAGTCCGTCGGTGCGGATGGCGAGCACGGTGCCGTCCGGCCAGGTGCGGCCGAGGTCTGCCAGCTGGGCCAGGTCGGTCTTGCGCGGCCCGCGCTCCCAGGCGAACTGTCCCTGCGCGGCACGCCAGGTGACCCCACCGCCGTGGCCCGAGATCTTCTCGGTCACGCCCGGGAACCCGAGGCAGATCGCGCGCACCTCGTCGAGCATCATCATGGCCCCAGTATCGTCCGTCCGGGGTCCCGTTTCCAGGCCGCCGCCCGCCGACCGAGCGGTCGCCGCCGCGCGCACAGCCCGCGTCAGCGAAGCCGTGTGAACCGGAAGTCCATCGCGCTCCAGAGAACATCCCGACGGGGCGGAAGTGAGGATGCCGCACCCCTTCCCCGCTGGGAGGGAGGATGCCGCACCCCGCCGCGGCGCGGGGGTCAGGACGCCGCGCCCGCCCGCCGCGGCGCCGGCCGCATCTCAGCCACAGGGCACTCTCGGCGCGACTCGATGCCGAACAGCGCAGACAGTGCGGACTCGACCTCGCCGGCCCGGCCGGCCGCGGCCAGCTTCCGCGCCCGCACGGACGGCTCGTGCAGGAGCACGCCGGCCAGATGCCGCAGCGCGGCCTCGGTCTGCCCATCGGAATCGCCGCGCCTGCGCGCCCGGGCGATCTCGTCGTCGAGGACGTCGAACACATGCGCGCGCAGCGCGACGAGGGCCGGCGTCACGGCATCCTCCGCCGCCGCACGACGATAGTCCGCCACCGCGGCGTCGACGAGCGCCTGCGCCTCGGCGGTCGCCCCGAGCTCGGGCAGCGGCGCATGCAGGCGCAGCGTCTCCAGGTCGAGCAGCTCGGTGCCCGGCACCGCGGCCACGCCGGGGTCGACATTGCGCGGCAGGCCGAGGTCGATGATCAGCCGCCGCGGCAGCGCGCCGGCGCGCCCGGCAGCGGCGGCGACGGTCGCGGCATCCAGGATGACGGCGGGCGCGACGCTGCAGGTCACGATGAGGTCACTGGCCGCCACGGCCTGTTCGAGGCCGTCGACCGGGACCGCCTCGATGTCGTGACCGGCCGCGAAGCCGGCGGCCCGCCCGCTGCGCGAGTACACCTGCGCCCGGGTCACGCCCCGCTCGCGCAGCGCCGCAAGGCTGGCCCCGGCGTAGCGTCCGGTGCCCACCAGCAGCACCCGGGTGCCGGCCCAGTCGGTGATGCGGGTCTCGGCCATGTCCAGCGCGAGGCGCACCACCGAGCGGCCGGCGCGTGACAGGTCGGTGCGATTCTTCACCCCGCGCGAAGTGCGCGATGCCAGCTGGAAGACCCGCTCCAGTTCGGGCGAGACGGTTCCGCGCTCCCGCGCCCGCTCCAGTGAGCGCCGCACCTGGCCGGCGATCTCGCCCTCGCCGACGACGATCGATTCGAGCCCGCTGGCCACCGAGAACACGTGCGCGGCGACGGCATCGCCGTGCAGCAGGATCCCGGACTCGCGGACCTCGCCGCCGTCCAGCCCGGTGGCGGCGGCCACGGTGTCGACGAAGGCATCCGCGTCGATGGATGCCGCGTCCCACGGACGCTCGGGGTGGGGCGTGGTGCCCGGCACATCGAGGTACACCTCGAAGCGGTTGCAGGTCGACACGACGACGCTGCCATCGATCCCGTCGATCGGCTCGGCGAGCCGGGCGATCACGTCATCGGCACGACGCTCGAGTCGCTCGACGGTGTCGAGCGCGGCGGTGCGATGGCTGGACGAGAAGCAGAGGAGCACGGGGCTCAAGGATACCCCGCCCGGATCAGCGCCTCCCCCGGGCCCGTCTCAGCACTACTCCGCAACGGTCACGGGCACGTCGACCGTGCCGTACAGGGTCGGCATCATGATGCGCACGACCGCGGATCCGCCGGTCGCGTCCGCCGGCACGGTCACATCGACGGCCAGCTCGCCGATCGTCCCCTCCGGGTGGACCGTGCCAAGCGCGCTGACGGCGTCGCCCTGCACCCACTGGATGTCGAGGTCGCCGAACGGCGGATCCGAAGCCATGTTGGTGTCGTTGCACGGCATGAAGTACTTGCCGCGCAACGTGATGGTCTCTCCCGGCGATGCCGAGGTCGGCGCCGTCGTCGCCTCGGGGGCCACGCAGGAACCGGCCGACCCGACCGAGATGATCGCCGTGCACCCCGTGAGCGCCAGTATCCCACCCGCGACCAGCGCCGCCGCCGACCGGATCGCCGTCATCGCCATGCGGCCCACGGTACCGACGCACCGCACCACGCAGGGTGACGATTCGGCCACGGTCGCGCGCGGCAGAGGCAGCACGCCCGGCCCCGCACTCGGGCGGGTCTGCGAGAATCGCCGCGTGACCACCGTCCCCACCGCCCCTCGTCCCCTGCCCGCCGATCATCCGCTGACCGTCGGAGCGACGGCATCCGCCCCGCTCGTCCAGGCGTATCGCGGCGTGCGCCCGCAGACCGCGCCGGTGTGGTTCATGCGGCAGGCGGGCCGGTCGCTGCCCGAATATCGCGCGCTGCGCGCGGGCGGCGGGATGCTGGAGCGCTGCCTCGATCCGGAGACCGCCGCCGAGATCACCCTGCAGCCGGTGCGCCGGCACGGCGTGGACGCGGCGATCTTCTTCAGCGACATCGTCATCCCGCTGCGACTGGCCGGGATCGGCGTCGAGATCCAGTCCGGCGTCGGACCGGTGTTCGACCGGGCGGTGCGCACGGCCGCCGACGTCGACGCCCTCGTCGCGACCGGCCCCCTCACCGCGGACGACGACGCTCTCGAGCCGATCCGGGCGGGCGTGCGCCGGACCGTTGACGCGCTCGGCACGACGCCCCTGATCGGCTTCGCCGGGGCGCCGTTCACCCTGGCCGCATACCTGGTCGAGGGCCGACCGTCGCGCGACCACCTCGCCGCCCGCCGCCTGATGCACGTCGACCCCGACGCCTGGGCGCGGCTGATGGCGTGGTGCGCGGACGTCACCGGCGCGTTCCTGCGCGCGCAGCTGCTGGCCGGGGCCAGCGCCGGGCAGCTGTTCGACTCCTGGGCGGGGTCGCTCTCGCGGGCCGACTACGCGCAGCATGTGGCTCCGGCATCGGCCCGCGCCCTGGGGTGGGCGAGGGGGCTCACCGCCGACGGCGCCGCGGTGCCGCTCGTGCATTTCGGGCTGGGCACCGGTGAGTTCCTGCCGGAGATGCGGGATGCCGGGGCCGACGTGGTCGGAGTGGACTATCGGATGCCGCTGGACGAGGCATCCCGCCGCCTCGGCGACGCGGTGCCGCTGCAGGGCAACATAGACCCCGCCCTGCTGGCCGCCCCCTGGCCCGTGCTCGAGGAGCACGCCCGCGACGTGCTGCGCCGCGGTCGCGCGGCGCCCGCGCACGTGGTCAATCTCGGGCACGGCGTGCCGCCGGACACCGACCCGGATGTCCTGACCCGGCTGGTCCGGCTGGTGCACGACGCCGGTGCCGACGCGGCGCTTCGGTCGCACGACGCCGGTGCCGACGCGGATGCCGCGCGCCGATCGGACGCCGCCGGTCCGACGGGAGCGGAAGCGGTCGCCGGATGACCACCGCGCGGCCCGGCGCGCGCCGGCGGAGCACCCCGCAGCGCGTGGTCGTGATCGGCGGCGGGGCGGCCGGGCTGGTCGCGGCGCGCACCTGCACGGTGGCCGACTGCGAGGTGACGGTGCTCGAGGCCGGCCCGACCCTGGGCGGAAGTGTGGCCCGGCAGGAGATCGCCGACCTGGTCCTGGACGCCGGCGCCGAGAGCTTCGCGACCCGTGGCGGTGCGGTCGCCGGGCTGATCGACGAACTCGGACTCGGGGCGCACGTGGTCTGGCCGAATGCGGCGGGGGCGTGGCTGCACCTGTCCGATCGCACCGTGCCGATGCCGAAGGGCGGACTCCTGGGCATCCCGCCGCGCCCGCTGGCCCGCGACGTCGTCGCGGCGATCGGGCTGCGGGCGGCCTGGCGCGCGCAGCGCGACCGCCTGTTCCGGATGCCGCGGACCGCCGACCCCGCGACGCTCGGCGCACTCGTCCGCGAGCGGATGGGGCAGGCCGTGCTCGACCGGCTCGTCTCGCCGGTCGCCACCGGCGTCTACTCGTCGTCGGCCGACGATCTGGCGGTCGATGCGATCGCCCCCGGCCTGCGGGCGGCGCTGGTGCGCACCCGATCGCTGGCGCGTGCCGCGCACGAGGTGCGATCCGGCGGCGCGCCCACCCGGCCCGCCGCGGCCGGCAGCCACCAGACCGCGGGCACCCCGACCACGCCGGGATCGGCCGCGGGCGGCCTGCGCGGAGGCATGCACACGCTGATCGAGGCCCTGGCCGACGACGTCCTCGCGCGGGGAGGCGGCATCCTCATCGGCACGACGGCCGACGCCCTTGCCCGCGCCGACGACGGCACGTGGGTCATCCACCTCGCCGGCGACTCGACCATGACGGCGGATGCCGTCGTCGTGGCGACTCCGGATGCTTCGGCCCTCCGCCTGCTGACCTCGATCGCGCCGGCACTGGCCGACCTGGACTGGCCGGCGCCGACACGGGTGGAACTGGCGACCCTCGTGCTCGACGCGCCCGAGCTGGATGCCGCCCCGCGCGGCACCGGGCTGCTGGTGGCCGAGGACGCGCACGACCGGGTCGCGGCGAAGGCGCTCACCCACGCCACGGCGAAGTGGGCGTGGCTGGCCGAGGCGGCGGGGGCGGGGCGACACGTCGTGCGGCTCTCGTACGGCCGGGCCGGGGCCGGCAACCCTGCCGAAGACCTGGACGCCGCCGCACTGCGCGCTCTCGCGCTGCGCGACGCGACCGCGCTGCTGGGCACGCCGCTGCGGGACGAGCAGGTGATCGGCTTCGGCCGCGCCGCCTGGGCGAACGCCGTCCCGCTCGCCGCACGCGGGCAGGCCGACCGCATCCGCGCGGTGCGCGAAGCGGTCGCCGCCGCCCCCGGCCTGGAGGCGACCGGCGCGTGGCTGGCCGGGACGGGGCTGGCCTCGGTGATCCCGGACGCGCGGGCCGCGGCATCCCGCATACAGCGAAGCTGAAGGTTTTCTGGGAACTCACAAGGCGCGGGGTGATGATGGGGATCGTGCCCGATCGCGTCTCCCCCTCCCCCGAACCCCTCGCCCCCGAATCCGCCGATCAGCCCGCGGCACCCGCGGTCTACACCCTGTGGCTGGTGTTCGCCCGGCCCGCCGAGCCGCTGCCCGCCGAGGCGCTGCACTCGGCGGCATCCGACCTCGATGCCGCGTTCGCGGCGGCCAAACTGTCCGGCGTGACCGTCCGGGGGATGTACGACGTCTCGGGCTTCAAGGCCGACACCGATCTGCTGTTCTGGCTGCACGGCGACAGCCCCCGGGCGCTGCAGGCGGCCGCGCGGGCACTGCGCCGCGTGCCGGCCATCGCTGCCCTGATCCCGCACACCAACCTCATGGGCGTGCACCGCGAGGCCGAGTTCAACCGCCAGCACGTCCCCGCGTTCGTCCGCGGCGTCGAGCCGAAGCGGTGGATCACGGTGTACCCGTTCGTGCGCAGCAAGGACTGGTACCTGATCCGGGACGGCGAGCGCAGCCGGATGCTGGCCGAGCACGGGCGCGCCGGCGCGGCCTACACCGAGGTGCTGACCAACACGGTGGCGGCGTTCGCACTCGGCGACTACGAGTGGGTGGTGCCGATCGAGGGCGACGAGCTCACCGATCTGGTCGACATGATGCGCGACCTGCGCTACGTCGACGCGCGCCGCCACGTCGTGATCGAGACCCCGTTCTTCACCGGTCGCCGCATCGGCACCGCGGAGGCCGCCGAGGTGCTCTCGTGAGCGCCGGCGCGTTCGACGCGGTGCTGCTGGCGAGCTTCGGCGGACCCGAGGGGCAGGACGACGTCATCCCGTTCCTGCGCAACGTGACGCGCGGCCGCGGGGTTCCCGAGGAGCGGCTGGAGGATGTCGCGGTGCACTATCGCCACTTCGGCGGGGTGAGCCCGATCAATGCGCAGAACCGGGCCCTGACGGCCGCGCTCGAGGCGGAGCTTGCCGCGCGCGGCATCGACCTGCCGGTGCACTGGGGCAACCGCAACTGGGACCCGTACTTCGCGGATGCGCTGCGTGCCGCGCATGAGGCCGGGCACGACCGGCTGCTGGCCGTGGTCACCAGCGCGTACACCTCGTACTCCGGCGTCGGACAGTACCGCGAGAACTTCGAGCAGGCTCTGGCCGAGACCGGGCTGGACGGGGTCGTCTCGATCGACCGCGTGCGCGAATTCTTCGACCACCCCGGCTTCGTCGCGCCGTTCGTCGCCGGGCTGCGCGAGGCGGTGGGGCGGGATGCTTCGTCTCGCTCGCGCTCGCTCAGCACAGGTGCCGCCGACACCCACGTCCTGTTCGTAACGCATTCCATCCCTGCGGCGGCGGCCGACGCCTCCGGTCCCGGGTTCGGGCCGGGGGGCGCATATGTCGCCCAGCATCTCGCGGTCGCCGACGTGATCGCCGCGGAGGCGGCGCCCGGAGTGCCGTACTCGCTCGCATACCAGTCGCGCAGCGGCGACCCGCGCACGCCGTGGCTCGAGCCCGATGTGAACGACGAGATCCGACGACTTGCGGCATCCGGTGTCGGCCGGGTGGTCGTGGTGCCGATCGGCTTCGTCAGCGACCACATGGAAGTGCTGTGGGATCTCGACACCGAGGCGGCCGAGACCGCTGCCGAGGTGGGCGTGGGCTTCGCGCGGGTGGCCACCCCGGGCGTGGACCCCGCGTTCGTGGCCGGTCTGGTCGACCTGATCCAGGAGCGGGTGGATGCCGTGCCCGACGCGCAGCGTCCGCATCGGACCGCGCTCGGCCCGTGGCCGGATCATGCCCCCGTCGGACGTGGGGCGGAGATCGCCGCGGCCTCGAACGCGACGACTGCGGCCCCAGCGGACGACGTGCACTCCCAGCCTGGGATGGGCGCGGCGGCGGCGCGATGACCGGCACCCCGCCCGCGGCGGCCTCGCGCCCCGACATCCTGCGCGTCGGGACCCGCGGCAGCGCGCTTGCGGTGGCCCAGACGCAGCTGGTCGCCGACGCCCTGGCCACCGCGCTCGGCGGCATCCCGGTCGAGATCGTCCGCGTGACCACGCACGGCGACGTCTCCCGCGCGTCGCTGGCGAGCCTGGGCGGCACCGGCGTGTTCGCCACCGCACTGCGCGACGCGCTGCGCGAGGGCCGCTGCGATGTCATCGTGCACTCGTTCAAGGACCTGCCCACGGCGCCCGCGACCGGTCTCACCGTCGGCGCGGTGCCGCGACGCGAGGACGCGCGCGACGTCGTCGTCACTCGCGGCGGCGGCCTCGACACCCTGCCGGCCGGCGCCCGCGTCGGCACCGGTTCGCCGCGTCGCGCCGCGCAGGTGCAGGCGGCGCGGCCGGACGTCGAGGTCGTCGACATCCGCGGAAACGTCGACTCCCGGCTGGCGCGACTGCACGCGTCCGGCGACGAGCGGCTGGATGCGGTGGTCCTGGCCGCGGCCGGGCTCGCCCGACTGGGCCGCACCGACGTCGCCGCGCACCCGATGGACCTGGACGCGTGGCCGACCGCCCCCGCCCAGGGCGCGCTGGCCGTCGAGGTGCGCGCGGACGACGCCTCCGCCGGCCCGCTGGCCGAGGCGCTGCGCCGGGTGGACGATCCGGTCAGTGCGGCGCTGGCGGCAGCCGAACGCGGCGTGCTCGCCGGGCTGCAGGCCGGCTGCTCCGCGCCCGTGGGCGCGACCGCCCGGTTCGAGACCGGCGCCCTCACCCTGACCGCCGCCGTGTACGCGCTCGACGGCAGCCGCCGGGTCGAGGCATCCCACACCCGCCCGGTCGCCGACGGATCCGCGCTGGCCGAGGTCGCCGACGACGCCGCCCGCTGGGTGGTCGCGCAGCTGCTGCAGGGCGGCGCCGGCGAGCTCGCCCCGTTCCCGGAGGCCACCGCATGAACCCCCTCATCCGCCCGCGCCGACTGCGTACCACCCCGGCGATGCGCCGGCTCGTGGCCGAGACGCGGATCCACCCCGCGCAGCTGATCCTGCCGCTGTTCGTGCGCGAGGGTCTGACCGCCCCGGCGCCGATCGAGGCCATGCCCGGAGTGGTCCAGCACTCGCTCGACTCGCTGAAGGCGGCGACGGCGGATGCTGCGGCCGCCGGCATCGGCGGGGTGATGCTGTTCGGCATCCCGTCCACCCGCGATGCCATCGGGTCGGCCGCCACCGATGCCGACGGCATCCTGAACCGCGCCACCCGGGCCGTCGCCGCCGAGGTCGGCGACGCGCTGGTGGTCCAGACCGACCTGTGCCTGGACGAGTTCACCGACCACGGACACTGCGGCGTGCTCGATGCCCGCGGCCTCGTCGACAACGACGCGACCCTCGAGCGGTACCGCGACATGGCGGTCGCGCAGGCCGAGGCGGGCTCGGCGCTGCTGGGCCTGTCCGGCATGATGGACGGCCAGGTCGCCGCCGTCCGAGATGCGCTGGACGCCGCCGGGCGCACCGACACCGCGATCCTCGCGTATGCGGCGAAGTACGCGTCGGCGTTCTACGGGCCGTTCCGCGAGGCGGTGGATTCGCAGTTGACCGGCGACCGGCGCACCTATCAGCAGGACCCGGCGAACCGGATCGAGGGGCTGCGCGAGGCCGGGCTGGATGAGGCCGAGGGCGCCGATGTGCTCATGGTCAAGCCGGCGATGAGCTACCTGGACGTGCTGGCCGATGTCGCGGCCACGGCCCAGGTGCCGGTGTGGGCGTACCAGGTCTCGGGCGAGTACGCGATGATCGAGGCGGCCGCCCGCAACGGCTGGATCGACCGCGACCGGGCGATCCGCGAGAGCGTCACCGGCATCCTGCGGGCGGGCGCGGGAGCCGTGCTGACCTACTGGGCGCTGGAGCTGGCCGCGGAGGGGCGGGTATGAGCAACGAGACGTCGTTCACCGAGGCATCCGCCGTCATTCCCGGCGGGGTGAACTCGCCGGTCCGCGCGTATCGGTCGGTGGGCGGCGCCCCGCGGTTCATGGTGTCGGGGCACGGGCCCTACATCGTCGACGTCGAGGGCCGCGAGTACGTCGACCTGGTGTGCTCGTGGGGTCCGCTGCTGCTCGGGCACGGGCATCCGGCGGTGCGGGATGCCGTGCACGCGGCCGTCGACCGGGGGCTGTCGTTCGGCGCCTCGACGCCGGCCGAGACCGAGCTGGCCGAGGCCGTGATCGCCCGCCTCTCCCGCCAGGTCCCTGAGCGAGCCCCGGCGCAGCCGGCGCGAGACGAAGGGCCGGTCGTCGAGCGAGCCGAACGCCAGGTCCCTGAGCGAGCCGAACGCCAGGTCCCTGAGCGAGCCCCGGCGCAGCCGGCGCGAGACGAAGGGCCGGTCATCGAACAGGTGCGGCTGGTCTCCACCGGTACCGAGGCCACGATGACGGCGGTCCGCCTGGCGCGGGGCGTGACCGGGCGATCACTGGTGGTCAAGTTCGCCGGGCACTATCACGGCCACTCGGACGGACTGCTCGCCGATGCCGGCAGCGGCCTGGCCACGCTGGCGCTTCCCGCCTCAGCCGGGGTGCCCGCCGAAGTCGCCGCGCAGACGCTCGTGCTGCCGTACAACGACCGGACGGCCGTGGAGGCAGCGTTCGCCTCATACGGCCCGCGGATCGCCGCCGTGATCGTCGAGGCGGCGGCGGCGAACATGGGCGTGATCGCTCCCGAGCCCGGGTTCAACGCGTTCCTGGCCGCGACCGCGCATCGGAACGGCGCCCTGCTCATCGTGGACGAGGTGCTCACCGGCTTCCGGGTCTCGCCCGCGGGCTGGCTCGGGCTCGAGCCGGTCGCAGCCGACATCGTCACGTTCGGCAAGGTCATCGGGGGCGGGATGCCGCTGGCCGGCCTCGGCGGGCGGCGCGAGGTGATGGAGCAGCTGGCTCCGACCGGTCCGGTGTACCAGGCGGGAACGCTGTCCGGGAACCCGGTCGCCGTGGCGGCGGGCCTTGCCACCCTCCAGGCAGCCGATGCGGCGGTGTACGCGCGGGTGGACGAGGTGTCGGCGGCGATCGCCGCGGCGACCTCCGACGCGCTGTCCGCGGCCGGGGTGGAGCACGTCGTCTCGCGTGCGGGCAGTCTGTTCAGCATCCAGTTCCTGCCGTCGCGGGCGCACGACTATGCCGGAGTCCAGCGTCAGGAGGCGTTCCGGTACGGCCCCTTCTTCCACGCGATGCTGGAGGCGGGCGTCTCGCTGCCGCCGAGCGCGTACGAGGCCTGGTTCGTCAGCGCCGCGCACGACGACGCCGCGGTGTCGCGGGTGCTCGAAGCGCTGCCGGCCGCGGCCGGCGCGGCCGCCGCGGCGGCGCCGTCGGCCTGAGCGGACCGATCGGTCGGTGCCGCCTGCGATGCCGGGTAGGCTTGTCGCGGCGCGGCCCGTCGAGGCCGCCGGATTCGTCGCAGGTCGTGCGACGACGAGCCGCCGATCGGCGGACGAGAGCGTGAGAGCGAGGTGGTGCACCCATGAGCAGTGACAGTCGTCATCCCCTGCCGGGCGCCGCCTCCGCCACGCACTGACCCACCGTCAGTTCGAGGTCCGGGAGGTGCCGTGTCCGGCATCCCTCCCATCCACCCGCGCCGCGCCGGTGCCCTGCACCGCCGTGGCCGCCCGAGGAAGCCTCGCCATGACCATCACCGAACTCTCCGATCGCATCGACGAACTCGCGCAGCACCTGATGCAGGGCGACCTGGTCGCCGCATCCGATGCCCTCGGCGGGCTGGATCCGCACGAGGTCGTCACGGCGATCGAGCGCCTCAACCCCGGCGAGGGTGCCGTGCTGTTCCGGCTGCTGTCCAAGGACCGCGCGCTCGCGGTGTTCGAGGCGCTCGCGCCCGGCGTGCAGGCCGACATCGTCGGGCGGCTGCAGGACTCCGAGGTCGCTGCCGTGTTCGCCGACATGGACCCGGACGACCGGGTGTGGCTCCTGGACGAGCTGCCCGCGTCGGTCGCGCCGCGGCTGCTGCGCGGGCTGCCGGTGCGCGAGCGGCAGCTGACCGCCGAGGTGCTCGGGTATCCGCAGAACGCGATCGGGCGCCGCATGAGCCCGGAGTACGTGACGACCCACCCCGACCTCACCGTCGCGCAGACGATGGCGCGCGTGCGCGCCCGGCTCGACGAGGCCGAGACGATCTACACCCTCCCGGTCACCGACCACGGACGCGAGGTCGTCGGCGTCGTGAGCCTGCGCGACCTGCTGTCGGCGCCGGATGCCGCGCTCGTGCGCGACGTCATGAGCGAGGCGCGCACCGCCACGGCCACGAGCGACGTCGAGCAGGCGGCACGGCTGTGCGCGGACATGAACCTGCTCGCGCTGCCGATCGTCGACAGCGAAGGCCGGCTCCTCGGCATCCTGACCCTGGACGATGCGGCGCGCATCCTCAAGCAGGAGGAGAGTCAGGATGTCGCCCGTCAGGGCGGTGTCGAGCCGCTCGGTCGCCCCTATCTGAGCACCCCGATCACACGGCTCGTGCGCTCGCGCGTGGTGTGGCTGTTCGTGCTCGCGATCGGCGCCACGCTGACCGTGCACGTGCTCGAGATCTTCGAGTCGACGTTGGCGCAGCTGACCGCGCTCGCGCTGTTCGTGCCGCTGCTGATCGGCACCGGCGGCAACACCGGCAACCAGGCCGCCACCACCGTGACCCGCGCGCTGGCGCTGGACGAAGTGCGGCCGCGCGACATCCTGCGCGTGCTCGGCCGCGAGCTGCGCGTCGGATTCCTGCTCGGACTCGCCCTCGGGCTGATCGGCTTCGCCATCGCGGGCGCGGTGTACTCGTTCGACATCGGACTCGTGATCGGCCTCACCCTGGTCGCGGTGTGCTCGCTGGCCGCGACGATCGGCGGCGTCATGCCGCTGGCGGCCCGCGCCATCCGCGTCGACCCCGCCGTGTTCTCGAACCCGTTCATCACCACCTTCGTAGATGCCACCGGCCTGGTCATCTACTTCCTGATCGCGAAGGCCGTGCTCGGGCTGTAGCGGGCTCGGTGCTTGCTCATGAGCTGCGGAGATCTCACGAGCTCAGGAGGGATTGCGCCCGAAACCCCCTCGTTTGGTGAGATCTCCGCAGCTCGTGCGCGAACCTGTGCCCGGCGGCCCGTGGATGGCCACGACCCGTCAACCGGGACTGGGGCACGGTCCGGGCGGACCGGCCGGCTGCCCGCTCAGAGCGGCTCGATGCCGAACGTGAAGGCGCGCCCCTGCCGGAACGGCTCGACCAGCTCGAAGTTCTCGAACGCGATGCCGCCCGGGATGGGATGCTCGCTCATCCAATACGTGTGACGCCCGTTGACCTGGGCGCGCAGCGCCGGGTCCGGGTCGGCGGCACGCCACTCCTGGACGCCGCGTCGCCCGACGTAGTGCCAGTGCTCGGCCGTGCCCTCAGCGTAGGTGGCGCCCACCGGGTCGCCCTCGTCCGGACGCGCCCGCACCACGACGTCGCCGCCGTCGCGGACCAGCTCCCCCACACCGAATGAGGCGTGCGGGGCGAACACGGTGTCGTGATAGTCCGGCCACAGCGCGCTCGCGTGGGCCGTGCGGCCGGAGAGTTCCAGCTCGCGCAGTCGCGCCCAGTTGCCCATCGTGGCCGTCAGGACACAGGCATCCAGCGCCACCGAGGTCGCCCGGGCGAATGCCGCCACCTGCACTTCGTGCGGGCGGTCGCGGGTGAAGCTCGCGGTGACCCACACGTCCGCGCCGTTCGCGAACGGCTCGCAGAGGATGCTGACGGTCAGGGTGTCCCCGTCGACCACGCCGCGCGCCGGATCGGTGTCGGCCCGCGGAGCCGCATCCGACGGATCGTCGGCCGACCAGAACCGCAGCCCGGGGGTGTCGTCCAGCCGTGATCGCTCGAGTTCGGAATAGCCGCGCTCGGCCTGCCCGGCGGGGACCGGCTCGATGGCGATGAAGTTGACGAGCCGGTCGCGCGGCTGGTCGAGGTAGGGCGTGAACACCCGGATCAACCCGCGCGGCCCGGCCAGCGGGTGAAGTCCGATCTGCATGCCGTCCGGGTGGCCCCAGCGGGGCTCCCGCGGCCCGGCACCGGCGACCGGCCTCAGCCAGCCGGTCTCGTCGATGGTCGCGTCATGCATGTTGCCTCCTCGGCGTTCAGAACTCAGCTGCGCGGGCCCGAACCGGCGTCCGCCCCTCGGCCCGGCGCGCTCTGCGGCATCCCACCCGCGACTGAACATGAAACCGCCCACTGCACATCAAACTGGGCCCGGTTTCATGTACATTCGGCCAAATCGTACGATCTCGGCGCGGGACGGACGCGGGTTACAGGGCCACGTCGCCGACGAGGTGGACGCGGATGCCCATCCCATCGAACATCGCGGCCTTGGCGGCGAGCGCCTTGTCGGCGGTGGCGGCGTCGGGGGCGTAGGCCAGCTGGGCGTGGTTGGCCTTGTGCCGGGCCATGAACTGGTCGCGGGTCTGGCCGTGCAGCACCACGTTCGCGATCGGCCACTCCGGGTTCGTGACGTTCTTGCGGCGCTGGGTCTCCTCCTCCGGCAGCGCGACGACCGAACCGCGGAACAGGTCGGCGTGCAGTGCCCCGTCGGCGATGTACACGCGCGAGAGGACGACCTCTCCGGGCTTGGACACCCCGTTGATCGTCGCCCCGCCGGCGGGGAAGAAGACGTGCCCCTGGCGCCAGCCCTCGGCCTTGTCCCATCCGCCCAGGTGCGAGGCGGGCACCGAGCCCGAGATCTCGTACACCCACACGAACTGCCCGTCGTACTCCTCGCCCCATCGCACGTCGTGCAGCGTGGTGTCGGGGTTCAGCCCCATCGCCGTCCACACCCGGTTCGTGATCAGCGCATCCACCGCGACGCCCTCGTCGGCCTCGTTGAAGTGCGGGAACGCGCGACCGGCGTGCAGCTCGCGCTCGCCGTCGCGGGAGAACACCGGCGGCCGCTCGGTCGAGTTCAGGATGCCTTCGGCCAGGTCCGACGCCGGAACGAGATCCTTCAGCCCCTGCTGGTACTGGATGCCGACGGCATCCAGTCCGAAGTCGTCGGCGATCCGCAGCGCGGCGATGTACATCTTCAGCTGCCACTGCACCTGGTCGCGGGTGAGCTCGGTCGCGGCATCCTGCCCGTATTTGAAGGTCATTCCGTGCCCGATCAGCCAGTCGTACACCGCGTCGGCCTCGGACTCGGCCACCTCGAGCATCTCGGCGTACAGCGCGGACTGCGACAGGCGCTCCTTGTAGATCCCGGTCCGGTTCAGCAGCTCGTCGTCGAAGATCGCGTTGTACATGCCCATGCAGCCCTCGTCGAACACGCCGATGATGGCCTTGTCGGCAAGCAGCTGGTCGGCAAGGGCGCTACCGAGCTGGGTCTCGGGAGAGTCGGGCAGCGCGGGCAGCTCGTGCACGTGCGACGCATCGTCGGTGATGTGCCCGGTCTGGACCCATTCCCTCAGACCGGCGCGGAACCACTCGTCGGTGAAATCGACCGACCAGATCGTGGAGTACTCCTTGCCCATCTTCGTCAGGCCCGCGTTCAAGCCGAGCAGACCGACCAGACCCGGCCAGTCGGGCGCGAAGTTCGCCGTCGTCAGGATCGGGCCGCGGTGCGTGCGCAGCCCGGCGAGCACGTGGTGGGAGTACTGCCAGTTGGCGATCGCGACCACCAGCGGCGCGTCCTCGGGGATGTTCGTGAAGACCTCCAGGCCCATCCGCTGGCTGCGGATGTATCCGTGCCCCCGACCCTGGTCAACGCCGAAGGCCCGCACGACGCTCCAGCCGAGCTGCTCGAAGGCCGCGGTGACAGCCGCCTCGGTCGCCTCCTGCACCGGCCAGCCGGCGACGTTCGCCGACTCTCGCAGGTCGCCCGACGTGATCAGGTAGACCGTGTTCGGCGCGGCGGTCGGGCGGGCCGTGGGAGTGGGAAGTGTGTAGCTCATGGTGTCTCCGTTGGTGAATGGTCAGGTCAGGGGGGCGATGTGCGCATCGCCTTCTGAAAGGTGGATGTCGACCCCGACGACGGTGCCGCTCAGGCGCAGTTCGGCCAGCGCGAGTTCGCCGCCGTCCAGCCGCAGCGTGAGCGCGTCGGCATCGATCTCGACGCGTCCCCAGCCCGAGCCCGTGGTGAACAGCGCGCGCAGCGGACCGGGCTGGGCCGGCGCGAACCCGAGCGTGCGGGTCGGGGCATCCCATTGCTGCCCGGTGAACGCCAGCAGCACGCCCCACGACGCGAGCGATCGCGCGTAGTGGTTGCCGCACTCGATCTCGTTCCACGGGTTGCGCACCACGCCGTCATAGCGCGCGGCGCGCGTGCGCTCGATGAGCAGTGCGTCGTCGACGAGACCGGCGGCGGCGAGGGATGCCGCGACCTGGTGCTCGACGCCGGTCCACACCTCGTCGGAGTAGACGAAGGGGATCGCCGGGCGCCCGCCGGCCGGCCATGAGGCGAGCAGCAGCCCACCCTCGTCGTTCAGCGCATAGACGCGCTGTGTGCTCTCGTGGTCTGTGAGATCGCCGCGGAAGTTGTGGGTCATGATGGCCGACAGCGCAGTGCGCACGCGGTCCGCCGGCAGGATGTCGTCGAGCCCGTTCAACTGCGCGTGGAACTGTCCGAGCAGCTGGTCGGACAGGACGCCCTCGCCGTACTGGTAGCGGTGCCTATCGAGGTCATCGATCACCTGTCGATACCACTGGCCGTTCCACAGCACCTCGTCCATGCGCGCCGCGGCCCGGTCGGCGTGCGCGGTGAGCTCGACCGCCCGCCCGCCGTCACCGACATGCCGCGCCATCCGGGCACCGGCGCGGAGGGCGGCGATCAGCATCCCGTTCGCGAGCGGCTCGATCCCGTGGAACTCGATGTCGTAGGTGTTGTGCAGCTCGCCGTCCAGCAGGCCGTCGCCGTCGCGGTCCCATTCGCGCAGCGCGTACCCGAGCGCCCGGTCGGCGGCCGGCCACAGCTCGCGCAGGAAGTGGTCGTCGCCGGAGAACCGCCATTCGCGATGCAGCCGGATGACGGTGCCCAGCTGTCCGTCCACCGCCGGACCCATGAACCAGGTCGGCCCGTCGAAGACCCGATTCGACCGGAACTTCTGCGCACCGACCGCGTCGGTCTCGAGCAGGAACTCGTTGCGGCGCGCGCTGCGCTCCAGCTGCGGGAACAGCCACGCCACCGTCTGCGCGTACGACCAGACGTGCGTGCAGGTGCCCTCGCACGAGCCGCCATGGTCGAACGAGCCCTCCCACGCCGCGAACACCGGACCCGCCCCGAGCGCCGGGTTCGGCGTCTCGACCACGAAGCACGTCGTCGACCGCACCGCGGCGATGTTGGCGCCCGCGGCCTGCACGATGACGGGGTCGAGGGTGCCGCCGTACAGCGCCTCGACGAACGCCGTCGTCGCCCCCTCGAGCGCGGGCAGGTGACGGTGCAGGTGGGATGCCGCGGCCCACGCATCCGGCCACAGTGTGGCGTAGTGGTTGCGCACGACCTCGTCGGCGTGCGGATCGTTCCCGATGATGTGGCCGAGCCATCCCCGGTGCCGGTTGGGGAACGACCAGCTCAGCACGAACTCGAAGTCGCGGGTCTCGCCCGGTGCCAGCGCGTGGACGATGCCGAGGGATCCGGTGCGCATGCGCGGCAAGGTGGCGAACAGCTCCGCCTCGCTCATCGGCCGACCGGCGTCTCCCTCCGCGAACAGCCCACGCGGGCGGTCTTCCAAGGTCAGACGCGGTTCGATCTCGAGCAGGCCGTCGGCGACCAAGTCGTTCCAGAACAGGCGTGCACCGTCGGGCCAGAACCCGGTGACCCACTGCGGCTTGGTCGTGGTCGCGGCATCCGTCGTCGTGAGCGCGAGCGTGCCGTAGCCGAAGTCGTCCGCGGGCAGGTCGATGCCGAAATCGAGCCCGCGCACGGCACCCTCTTCGCCCGGGCCGTCGTCCCGCCAGCGCACGGTCTGCGTACCGCGCATGCCGAAGGGCCCCTCGCCGCGCCCCGCGGTGTGGCTGGCCGAGCCGACGATCGTGACGTCGACCGGCGCCGGGCCGGGGTTGGTCACGCGGTAGCGCAGCACGGCGGCCGGGATGCCGGATGCGTCGGGGTCAAGCGGCACCAGCGGCGTGAACGCGCGCAGTGAGACGTCGACCGGCAGCGCATCGTCGGCGAACTCGATCTCGACGATCGGGTACTCGCCGTGCATCGTGGCGGCATCCAGGCGCGGAAGGCCGGCGAGCGCGTCGAACGGAGCCCCGGCATCCCAGTCGTACGGCCCGTTCATCCGGGCCTCCAGTACACGGGTGACCGGCTCGGCCCCCGCCGCGAGGGCGTGGATGGCGAAGAACGTGTGGGGGTTGCGGCGACCCTTGTCGGGCAGGTTCTCCAGCTCCCAGTCACGCAGCTCGCCGCGCGCGCCCAGCGATACGTTCCCCGTGCCGATGCCGCCGAGTGGAAACGCGGCGCGCGTCGCCGTGTGCGGGATGCCGCGGGCCCGACGCGTCATGCGAACACCTCTTCTCGCTGTGTGCCCGCCAATTCGTGCACGACATCCGTCGTCCCGGTGTAGAGGCGCAGGTAGCGGTCGAACAGGGCGTCATAGACGGCGGACGTCGCCGAATTGGGCGTGATGGTCGCCACGACCGGATTCCACTCGGCGATCCGCGGCTCGGTTCCGGGCGCGGTGGTCGCCGTGGCCGCCAGGAAGGCGGCGCCGTAGCTCGCGCCGATCGTGGTCTGCGGCACCTGCTGGGTCAGGCCCGTGGCATCCGAGACGATCTGGAGCCAGAGCTGTCCCTGCGTGCCGCCGCCGACCGCGACGATACGGCGGATATCGGCGCCCGCGGCGCGCATGGTCTCGACGTTGTGCCGGACGCCGAGGGCCGTCGCCTCCAGCGCGGCGCGGTACAGATCGCCGCGGGTGTGCGCGAGGGTGAGGCCGGCGATCACGCCGCGGGCATCCGGATCCTGGATCGGGGTGCGCTCGCCGGCGAAGTAGGGGAGCATCGCCAGTCCCCGCGCCCCGGGTCCGGAAGCCGCGGCCTCGGCGAGGAGCGTCGGATAGTCGGCGGAGGTGAGATCCCTCAGCCAGGCGGTCAGCGCCCCCGACGTGGCCAGACCCCCGGCGAGGTTGCGGGTGCCCTCGAAGGCACCGACCGTGGTCCACATCGACGGAGTGCGCAGCGTGTGCGCACCGGTCGCGATGAGGAACATCGTCGTGCCGTACATCAGCATCAGATCGCCGACCTCGTGCGCGCCGACGCTCACCGCCTCGGTCCACGCGTCGATGGTGCCGGCGATGACCGGTGTGCCGGCCTGCAGCCCCGTGGCGTCGGCGGCGGCATCCGTCACCCATCCCGCGATATCCCCCGCCCACCGCAGCGCGGGCCGTTCGATCCCGGGCGCGATCCGGTCCCACCAGGGCTCGTGCCAGGCGCCGCGCTCGACGTCGTACAGCGGGGAGGTCTGGCTGGCCGACTGATGGTCGAGCACGTAGGCCCCGGTGAGTCGTCGCGCCAGGAACGAGGCCGGCATGTACAGCCGTCTCGCCCGGGCATAGGCATCCGGCTCTTCCTCCGCGATCCAGGCGATCTTGGGGCCGCCGGCCTGCGAGGTCAGCAGCGAGCCGCCGATGGCGGTGATCGTCTCGGGACCGAGTTCGGCGGTGATGCGGTCGATCTGCGCGCCGGATCGGGTGTCGACGCCGTACAGGATGGCCGGGCGCACCGGCACGTCATCCTCGTCGGCGAGCAGGACGCACGGGCCCATGCCGCTGACTCCGACGGATGCGATCTCGGCGTCCGGGCACTGGGCGCGCAACTCATGGGTGATGGCGACGAACTCGTCCCACCAGATCCGGCCGTCCATCTCGACCCAGCCCGGATGAGGCCGCTGCACCTCGTGCTCGAGGACGGCCGTGGCGAGGATGCGGCCGGCGTCGTCGACGAGGACTCCCTTGCTGCTGGAGGTGCCGACGTCGACCCCGAGAGTGCACCGCATCGCATCCCTCCTCGATCACGTCGGTGTCATCGCGAACCCGGTTCACGCTACACGAAATCGATTTCATCCACAATCGCCGAGGTTGTCCCCCGTCGCGCGAGATTGTCCCCCGTCGCGCGAGATTGTCCCCCGTCCGCCGAGATTGTCCCCCGTCCGCCGAGATTGTCCTCCGTCCGGCGAGATTGTCCTCCGTCCGGCGAGATTGTCCTCCGTCCGGCGAGATTGTCCTCCGTCCGGCGAGATTGTCTTCGTTCCAAGTAGCAACCTCGGCGTACCAGCGACAACCTCGGCGCACAAACGACAACCTCGGCGAACCGCGGACAACCTCGGACAAGCAGCCGGGTGAGGATGCCGGGGCTCAGTGCGCGCGGAGGACCGTGGCCGGCTGCAACTCGTTGCGCAGCACGACCGTGCGCGCCGGCTGGTCGTCGCCATTGATGCGCTCGAGCAGGAGCCGAGCCGCGGTCACGCCCATGTGACGCGCGGGCAGCCGGACGAGCGTCACGACGCTGGGCGAGAGGGTGGTGAACGGCAGGGATCCGATGACGGCCACCCCCACCTGGGGCGGGGTGAGCCCGTGCTCGGTGAGCACCTGGATGGCGCCGACTCCGATGAGGTTGTTGCCGGCCACCACAGCCTCAGGCGGTTCGGGCAGGGCGAGCAGCTCTTCCATCACGCTGCGACCCCCCTCGACCTGGAAGGTGGAGTAGCGCAGCAGCGCATGGAGATCGACATCGGGGACGTGCTGCTCCATCACCGACCGCCAGCCGTCGGCCCGCTCGGACGCAGTCTCGATCTGCTCCGGTCCCGCGATGAACGCGATCCGACGGAAGCCGGCCTGCACGAGGTTCTCGGTGGCGGCACGGCCTGCGGCGCGGTTGGCCATCACCACCCCGTCGATGTCGTACCCGGTGCCTCGATCGACGGCGACGACGGGGCGCCCGGCGGCGATCACGTCATCGAGATTGGTGTGGTCCGCGGCAGCGGCCAGGATCACTCCGGCCATGTGCTCTGACAGCGCGATCTGCAGGTACCGCGATTCCTTCTCCACCTGGGCATCGGTGTTGCACAGCACGACCGAGTAGCCGGCATTCTGCGCGACATCCTCGACGCCGCGTGCCAATTCGGTGAAGTACGGGTTCTCGATGTCGGGGATCAGCAGCGCGATGACCTCGGACTCCTGTCGGCGCAGCGACCGAGCCGTCCGATTCGGGCTGAACCTCAGCTGCTGCGCGGCATCGCGCACGGCGGTCGTCTTGGCGTCAGAGACACCCGCGCCGTTGAACACGCGAGAGACGGTGGCGGGCGAGACGCCCGCGAGCTTCGCCACTTCATAGATGGTGGCCATGGTCTCCCGCTCTGCGATCGGTGCGCGTTGACAGCGCCTGTGGTCCACAATACAGTGGTGAAATCGATTCCATAAGAGTGGTCTCACCGAGAACCCCGACGACGGAGCTGACCCCATGACAACGACGTCCCCACTCTCCTCGCTCAGCGCGTTGCGCGCCGTGCAGACCCGGTCGATCTCGCCCGAGAACTTCGACGGCGCGGTCGGCGGCGGCGGGCGCGCGCGCGAGGGCACCGGTGCGTCCTGCGCGCGCGACCTCGGACCGGGGTGGAAGATCTCGCCCAGCGTGGACGTCAAGGCGGGCGAGACCTTCGAGCTCGCGAACATCTCCGGCGCCGGCAAGATCACGCACATCTGGATCACCACCCACACCGACAACTGGCGCACGCTGCTGCTCCGCGCTTACTGGGACGGCGCCGCTGAGCCTGCCGTCGAGGTGCCCTACGGCGACTTCTTCTGCAACGGCTGGGGCGTGTTCGCGCAGGTGAATTCGCAGGTCATCGCGGCGAATCCCCACGGCGGCTTCAACTCGTACTGGCCGATGCCGTTCCAGACCGGCGCCCGGCTGACGATCGAGAACACCTCGACCGTCGACGTGCGGATCTACTACCAGATCACCTACGAGACCGGCGCGGACTACACGGACGAGGGCTACTTCCACGCCCAGTGGCGCCGATCGAACCCGCTCGATGAGCTCGTGCCGCACACGATCCTGGAGGGGATCGAGGGACAGGGCCACTATGTCGGCACATACATCGCCTGGGGCGTGAACTCCAACGGCTGGTGGGGCGAGGGCGAGATCAAGTTCTACCTCGACGGCGATACCGACTACCCGACGATCTGCGGCACCGGAACCGAGGACTACTTCGGCGGCGCGTGGAACTTCGACATCCCGGAACAGGGATACACCGCCTTCTCGACGCCGTATCTCGGGATGCCGCAGGTCATCCGCCCGGACGGGCTCTATGTGTCGCAGCAGCGATTCGGGATGTACCGATGGCACGTCGTCGACCCGATCCACTTCGCCACCGGCATCCCCAAGGTCGACATCCAGGCGCTCGGATGGCGCAGCGGATGGCGGTACCTCCCGCTGCGGGACGACATCGCCTCGACGGCGATGTTCTACCTCGATCGGCCGACGGCGCGGCGCCCGAAGACGCCGAGCGCCGACGATATGGAGGTGCACTTGGGGACGGCTCCGGTCCCCGACATCGGGGCGACACCGCCGCGCGCGCCGCAGGACTGAACCGCGGCATCCGACGGCGAGTGGATGCTGCGGTCAGAGCGCGAGGTGAAGACGCAGTGCGGCATCCACCTGCGTCATCGCCTCGGCGGGAACCCAGCCGACGATGCGCAGGATCCGCCCGATCGACACGGCACGCACCTGTTCGGCCTGCGCCTTCGATTCGTGGCTGAGGCCGGTCGCATCGGCGTCGAGGAGAACGTGGAACGGGAACACTCGTGCGGTGCTGCTCGTGATCGGCACGACCGTGATCACGCCGCGCCGCGTCCGCACCGCGGCCGTATTCGCGGTGTTGTTGCTCACCACGACTGCGGGTCGCGTCTTGGACGCCTCGGAACCGGAGACCGGATCGAGGTCGACCAGCACGATCGCCCCGCGGCGGACGAGCGTGACGCCGTCGCCGGTCATGCGACCTGGTCGTCTGTCGCCGGATCCCAGGCGGCCGCCTCACCGTCATCCACCCACGAGCCGAACGCCTCCGCGTAGGCATCGGCGAGCTCGCTCTCACGCAGCAGCTGAAGCGCCCGCTGCACCGCGGCGGAGCGGCTCGCGAAGCGGCCGGCGAGGACGTCCGCATCGAGTGCGGCGATGTCGTCCTCGCCCAAGCTGATGCTGACCTTGGCGCCCATGTCTCGATGCTACTCCGGTCGCATCGGAATGCGACCGACCGTAGCCTGGCCCTGAGTGCCACCGACTGCCCCGACTGCCGCCTCTGGCGCCTGCCGCCGAACACCGCCGAGCGCCGCCGCCGCCGCCTGCCGCCGACTGCCACCGAGCGTCACTGACTGCACATGAAATCGTCGAGTGCACATCAAACATGGCGCAGACTGATGTTCACTCGGCCAAATCGTACGATCCCGAGGCGTAGCGCGCACGCACACACGCGCACGCACGCGCAGATGCGCGCAGGTGCAGATGCGCGGAGGCGCGGACGCAGACCGGGGCGCTAGCTGTACCCGGCCAGGACGTTGGTAGCGGCGAGCCTGGTTGAGCGAACGAGAACCTCCGAGTGGGATGTGGCTTGTCTAAGGCCCACGACCCACCGGAGGTTCTCGTGTCCCACGGTAACGCGCGACTGACCGTTCACGGTCGCCGATTGATCGTCCAACGCCACCAAGCGGGTTGGCCGCAAGCCCATATCGCCGCCGCGATGGGCATCTCCCGGAAGTGCGTGAAGACCTGGATCGATCGTTTTCGCGCCGAAGGCGATGCTGGACTCGCGACGCGGTCGTCACGACCTCACACGATGCCCACGAGAACCAGCGACGAGATCGAGCAGCGGGTCCTCACTGCACGGGCCAAGGAGCGAAGCGGCCCCGATGTCCTCGGCCCGAAGGTCGGGGTGCCCGCACGAACGGTGTCCCGGATCCTGCGCCGGCACAACGTGCCCTACCTGCGCGAATGCGATCCGATCACCGGCGAAGTGATCCGTTCCTCGAAGCAGACCGCAGTGCGGTACGAACGCGACCAGCCGGGCGAACTGGTGCACATGGACGTGAAGAAGCTCGGCCGGATCCCTGACGGCGGCGGATGGCGCGCCCACGGCCGCGCCAGCGCGTCGATCCAACGCGACCGCAACACCAAGGTCGGTTTCGACTACGTCCACTCCCTCATCGACGACCACTCCAGGCTGGCCTACAGCGAGATCCTTCCCGACGAGAAGGGGCCGACATGCGCTGCGTTCCTCGAGCGCGCGATCGTCTACTTCGCCGCGCACGGCATCACCCGGATCGAGCGGTTGATGACCGACAACGCCTGGGCCTACAGGTGGTCGCTCCGCGAGGTCTGCGCGACGCACGAGATCCGGCAGAAGTTCATCAAGCCCCACTGCCCCTGGCAGAACGGCAAAGTCGAGCGACTGAACCGGACCCTGGCCACCGAGTGGGCCTACCGCCAGACCTTCACCAGCAATGCAGAGCGAGCCGCAGCCCTTGCACCCTGGCTCGAGCACTACAACAATGAACGTCGCCATAGCGCACTCGGAGGCCACCCGCCGATCAGCCGACTGCTACCAACCTGATGGCCGGGTACAGCTAGCGCGCTGCGACGCGGGCGCGCAGGCCGTCGACGAGCAGGTCGACCCCGAATGCGAACGCGGCGGCCGAGTCATCGACCACGTCGGGCGCCACCACGCCCAGGCTGTCGAATTGCAGTCGCTGCTGCTCGTGTGAGACATGCCCCAGCACGAAGTGCAGCAGCGTCGTCGACGCCCGGGTGACCGTCGCCTCGTCGAAACCGCCTCCGGCGATCGCCTCGGCGAGACGCCTGGCGGCGGCATCCGCCCCCAGTCCCATGCTCAGCGTGCTCGCGACGACCTCCGCCCCGTCCCGGTAGGCGAGCAGTCCATCGCGCAGGCCGGCCGCGGCGGCCCGCACGTCGGCGGCCCAGTCTCCGGATGCCGGGGGCTCCGACCGCAGGGCGACGATGCGCTCCGCCAGCTCGGCGAGCATCGTCTGCTTGTTCGGGAAGTGGTGGTACAGCGCGCTCGGCTGCACCTCGAGCGCGGCAGCCAGCCGCCGCATCGTGAGATCGGGCAGCCCGACGTCGTCGAGAAGCCGCAGCGCCGTCCGCGCCACATCGTCGCGCGTGTGGCGCCGTGCGGTTTCGCCGAGTCGCATCCCCTCACTATAGTGAACAGCGTTCAGGTGAACACCGTTCAGTAAGAGGATGACGCACAGATGACCGACGTGACCGCACGCCCCGCCGTACACCGTCTCGGCGCCACCGATATCGCCCGCGTCGCCGTGTTCGCCGGCATCGTCGCGGTGCTCGGGCTGCCGGGCGGGTTCACCGCGTTCGGCGCCGTGCCGATCACCGCGCAGACGCTCGGCGTGATGCTCGCCGGGGCGATCCTGGGACCGTGGCTCGGCGCGCTGTCGATGACGGTGCTGCTGGCGCTGGTCGCGGTGGGTCTGCCGCTGCTGTCGGGCGGGCGGGGCGGCATCGGCGTCTTCGTCGGCCCGTCGGCGGGCTACCTTCTCGGCTTCGTGCTGGGCGCACTCGTGATCGGACTGATCGTGCACGCCGGCGGCCGTCGCCCGGTGCTGTGGCGCACGGCACTGGGGATCGCGGTCGGCGGCATCGGAGTGATGTATGCCTGCGGCATTCCGCTCCAGGCACTCGTGACGCGGATGCCGGTGCCCGAGACCGCGCTCACGAGCCTCGTTTTCCTTCCCGGCGACATCATCAAGGCCGTCGTCGCCACGGCGGTCACCATGACGCTCGTGCGCGCCTATCCGCGGGCATTCGGCCGTACTTTCGCCGCCACATCGGTCCGCTCGGATGCCGCATGATCCGACTCGCGCATGCGTCGGTGCGCCTCGGCGAGGTCGAGGCACTGCACGACGTGACGCTCGAAGTCGACGCGCGCACGGTCGCGGTGATCGGTGAGAACGGTTCGGGCAAGTCCACCTTCGCCCGGCTGATCGCCGGGCTGGTGCCGGCGACATCCGGCACCGTGCAGGTGCTGGGCCTGGACCCGGTGCGCGAGACGACCGCGCTGCGCCGTCGAGTGGCGGTCGTGTTCAGCAATCCCGACACGCAGATCGTCATGCCGACCGTCGCCGAGGATGTCGCGTTCTCACTGCGTCCGCAGCGCGGGCAGCGCCGCGATCGCGCGGCAGAGGCGGTTCGCGTGGAGGCATCCCTCGCGCGCTTCGGGCTCACCGCGCTCGCCGATCGCCCCGCGCACGACCTGTCGGGCGGGCAGAAGCAGCTGCTCGCCCTCGCCGGCGCGTTCGTGCGCGAGCCGACTCTCGTCGTCGCGGACGAGCCGACCGCGTACCTCGATGCGCGCAACGCCCGCCGCATCGCCGACCATCTGCTCGCCGACGCCGGTCACCGGCTCGTGCTCGCCACGCACGACCTCGCGCTCGCACGCCGATGCGATGCGGCCGTGCTGTTCCTGGACGGAACCGTGCGCGCGTCGGGCGACGCGCACGAGGTCATCGCCGCGTACGAGGAGGCGCTCGCGTGCTGACGCTGTACCGGTCTGGACGCGGACCGCTGTACCGGATGCCGGCCGGCCCGAAGCTCGTGTCGCTGATCGCGCTGGTGCTCGCGGTCTCGCTGCTGCCGACCGCGCTCTGGGCGGCCGGCGTCGCGGCCGGCGTCTGCCTGCTCGCCCATCTCGTCGGTCTGGGGATGCGCGGGCTGCGGGTGCTGGGCCGCCAGGCCTGGTCGCTGCGCTGGGTGATCGCACTGATGGTCGCGGGCCAGCTCGTGTTCCTCGGCCCGCTGCCCGCTGCAGTGAACACCGTGCGGGTGACGTCTGCCGTGCTGCTGGCCGGGCTGATCGCGCTGACGACGCCGGTGACCGCGCTGTTGGATGCGCTCGAGCGCGGCCTCGCACCGCTCTCACTCGTCCGCCTCGACCCCGCCCGTGCAGCGCTGATGCTGACAGTGACAGTCGGCACCATCCCGGACCTCGCGCGGATCGCCCGGGATGTGCGCGACGCCCAGCGCGCCCGCGGCGCGCGCGTCGGCATCCGACGATTCGCCGTGCCCTACCTGGTCACGACGCTCAAGCACGCCGACGAGCTCGGCGACGCGCTGGCCGCCCGCGGCGTGCGGTAGCGGCGGACTGCCCGATCACCCCTGATCAGCGGCCGAGCAGGGCGAGAGGCACAACGGCGACGCCGTCTCGCCGACGATACGCATCACGTCCGGTTGTCACCACCACGCGATCCGCGAGCCGGTCGCCGATGCACGCGCGCTACTTCAGCCCGGCCATCTTGATGTTGCCGATGATCTGGCGCTGGAAGATGAGGAACAGGATGATCACCGGAGCCGCCGCCAGGACCGACCCCGCCATGAGCAGGCCGAGCTCGGAACTGCCCCGGCCGGTGCGGAATGTGGCGAGGTACTGCTGCACGACGAACCTCTCGGGACTGGTGATGGTGAGGATCGGCCAGACGTACGAATTCCAGTAGGCGAGGAACGCCGTGATTCCCATGACGACGAACGGGGGCTTGGAGAGGGGCAGGAACAGGTAGAAGAAGATCCGCAGGCGGCCGCAGCCGTCCAGCATCGCGGCTTCTTCCAGACTCGACGGGATGCTGAGATAGAACTGCCGGATGAAGAAGATCATCGCCGCCGTGGCCGCACCCGGGATGACGAGGACGGCAAGGCTGTCGAGCATGCCGAGATCCGTCACGACGATGAAGCTCGTGAGCAGGATCGTCATGCCGGGGATGAACATCGTCGTGATGACGGCGACCCACAGCGTGCGCTTGAAGCGGAAGTCGAGGCGCGCGAACGCGTATGCGGCCAGGGAGTTGACCGTGAGCGCGAGCACCGTGAACAGCACCGCCCCCAGGAACGTCCACCCCATCGTCAGGAGGAAGGTGGGATCGCCGAGGATCTGCGCGTAGTTCTCCCATTTCCACACCTCCGGGAAGAACTGGAAGGGGGTCGCCACGACCTCGTTCTTCGACTTGAAGCCGGCGATCAGCAGCCAGAGCAGCGGGAACAGCGCGACCAGCACGAACACCGCTCCGACGATCGCCTTGCCCACCGTGTAGAGCCACCACGCCGTGGTGCGCTGCGGGCGCCGACGGGCCGGCGCGACCTGCTGTGCGACGACGGCCATGTCAGTCCACCAGCCTCTCGGAGTTGACGAATCGGAAGATGAGCGCCGAGACCGTGCCGAGCACGACGAACAGCAGCAGCGCGGCGGCGATCGAGTAGCCCACGTTCACGTCGTTCGTGAAGTGGTTGAAGATGAACAGGTTCGGCAGCGTGGTCGAGTCCAGCGGTCCGCCCTGGGTCATCACCAGCGGCAGGTCGAGCTGCTGAATGGCGGCGACGAACCCGGTGACGAGCAGGTACAGGATGATGTTCTTCATCTGCGGAATCGTGATGAAGAAGGTCTTCTGCCACCAGTTGGCGCCCTCCATCGCCGCGGCCTCGTAATACTCGGTGGGGATGTCGATCATCGCGGCCACCATGATGAGCGAGGTGAGGCCCATCCCGAGCCAGATCGCGGGGATGGCGATCGCCAGCAGAGCCCACTTCGGGTCTCCGATCCAGGCGACCGGGTCGATGCCGAAGAGCCCCAGCAGCGCGTTGAGCAGGCCGCCCGAATAGTCATAGATGATGACGAAGATGATCGACGTGATGACGGTCGAGATGATCGTCGGAAGATAGATCGAGACCTTGAGGATGCTGGCGAATCGTCGCGAGACCGCGACGACCAGGCTCGAGAACGCAAACGCCAGGAGCAGCATCGGCGGGACCGTCATCGCGACGAACACGAAGCCCCGCCCGATCGCGGCCCAGAACAGCGGGTCGGTGAGCACGTTCGTGTAGTTGCGCCAGCCGACGAACTCCGGGGCCTTGTAGAAGCTCCAGTCCTGGAATGACAGGTACGCCGCGTAGATCGCCGGCCAGATCACGAAGATCCCGAGCAGGACGATCGCCGGCAGCACGAGCCAGTACGCCACCTTGCCGTCGCGGTAAAGGTACCTGCGGTGTCGGCGCCGGGCGTCGCCGGCATCGGGCACCGTCAGAACCTCGGTCTCGGTCATGGTCGGATGCATCACGGTCATGCTCTCACCCCTTCGACACGCTGTTCGGGGGCCGGTCGAGCCCGGCCCCCGAACAGTGGGCGCCTAGTTCTTCGGCGCCTTGCTGGGCAGGTCGTTCTGCTGGATGACCTTCGCGATCGCCGCGTCGGCGGTCTTGATGGCAGCGTCCGGCGAGGCCGCACCCTTCATCACCGACTCCATCGCGGTGCCGACGGCCAGGGACACATCCCACGGGTAGATCGGCTCGGGGATCGCGGTGGGCGCGATCTGGTTGACCAGGATGTCGGACCACGGCGCCTTGGCCGCCGCCTCATCTGCGGCAACCGCCTCCTGCACCGACTTGCGCACCGGGATCTTGGTGAACTGCGTGTTCACGAAGAACGGCACCACGTTCGCGGGGTCGCCCGCGATCGACCACTGCAGGAACTGACCCGCGGCATCCGCGTTCTTCGACTTCGCGTCGATGACCCACTTGAAGTTGCCCAGAGTCGTCGCGGTCCGCCCGTCGGCCTGCGGCGCGTTCGGGAACGCGCCGACCCCGGTCTTGGTGAGCAGATCCTTGTAGTCCGAGCCGATCTCAGACATCATCCACGAGCCCGAGACCTTGAACGCGACCTTCTGCTGGCCGAAGTCCTTGCCTTCCACGTAGGCGGCGAGCGCCTGCTTAGGCATGTACCCCTTGTCCCACAGCTCCTTGTACTGCGCCATCAGGTCGCGATAGCCCTGGTTGTCGATGTCGGGCTTGGTCCAGTCATCCGTGAGCGCGGTGTGCCCGGCGAAGTTGTACTGCTGCCCGACGGTCGACCACGCGAAGGTCGCGGCATCACCGGCCGGCGAGATGCAGAACTGCCCGGCCTTCAGCGTCGGCTTGATCTTCGCGCAGTCCGCCATCAGCTCGTCCCACGTGGTCGGTCCGGCGTCGGCGTCGACACCGGCCGCGGTCAGCATGTCCTTGTTCCAGAACAGCACGGCCTGCGCCTCCTGCAGCAGCGGGTAGGCGTAGAACTTTCCGTCCAGCTCGGACACCGACTGCGCCGCCGGCAGGATCTCCTGCAGCGCCGCCTTGTCGACGACCTTGTCGAGGTCGTACAGCTGGCCGGCGTTGACCGCGTCCTGGATCGGGCCGGAGTGCGTGTAGATGTCCGGCGCCTTCCCCGCAGCCTGCGCCGCCTTCATCTTCTGGTCCCACGCGTCGGCCGGCACCTCGGTGTCGACGACCTTGATCTTGCTCTGCGAGTCGTTGAACTTCTTGACGATGTCCTTGTACCAGGCGTTCTCCGGGGGCGTGAACGTGCGGTGCCAGAACGTGATGGTGGTGACACCGTTCGCATCGGCCCCGCCTCCGCCGCCGGAGCATGCAGAGAGCCCCAGACCCGCTACGACAAGGGCCGCGCCGACGGCGAGAAGCCTGCTCTTACGCTTGTGCATTCGTCCTCCTCAGGAACACGGCTCATCGATGAACCGTCGCTGTGACCGGTTGACACCGGCGGGTGGTGCCGAGCGGGTGACTCGCGTACCACTGTGAGTCGCCGTTGATCTCGTCGCTCGCCAGAGTAGACGAAATCGATTTCATCTGCAATGGGCTGATACCGGACCGTTAATCAGCGCGGTCCAGCTCAGCCGAGAACCAGAACACGTTGTACGGCCCCCACAGCGACATCGTGAAGTAGATGCGCCGGCCTCCGTCCGCCACGTAGCGCGGGTTCATGAAGGGGGCGTACAGGCCCGGGTAGTCGGATGCCGCGGCCAGCTCGATCGGCTCGCCCCACGGCCCCCACGGCGTGATCCCCTCTCGGATGTAGGCGTTGCCGGCATCCGAGTAGGTCATCAGCCACCGGTCCAGGTACGTCGACCACATCACCGAGAGCTCGCCGATCGTGCCGTCGAGCACGGTCGCGGCATCCGTCATCCGGTCACTCCACCGCGGGTCGCCGTCGGACCCGGTGCCGGCGAAGTACGTGTACGACGCCGCATCTTCGACGTCCTCCGTCGTCGCGGGCACCCGCATCAGGCGGACCGATCCGAACCGCCCTGCCGGGATGGCCCAGAGGTAGATGAAGTCGCGACCGTCGTCCGATACGGCCGCCGTCGCCACCTGGATGAAGTCCGATCCGCCCGGCCATCGCGGGGACGGAAGCGGGATCCACGTCCGCCCCTGGTCGCTGGACCGCGCCAACCCGGAGTAGTTCGCATCCCAGACTCCGGCTGCGCCCCAGTGCCGCACCGACATGTAGAAGATGTAGAGGGCTCCATCGACGGTGAAGCCGTAGGTCGGGATCTTGGTGACCTCGCCGGTGTCGTCCGGCTCGTGCTCCCCCTCGACCATCGCCGCCGCCAGACCGACGTCGTCCACCGGCGCCCACCCGTCGAACGTGATCCCGTCGGACGGGTCGTCGTCGGTGGTGTGAGCGGCGACGTTCGACCGCCAGAAGCCGCCCTGCCCGCCGTAGCTGTCCGGCTCGCGTTCGCCGAACGTGTCGCCGAAGAAGAAGAACGTCTGCTCCCCCAGATTGACCATCGAGCCCAGGTCGGTGCCGGCGACGCCGACGCTCTGCGTGTCGTTGATCGCGTCCGGGCCGGTGAGGCGGGCGACCTGCGTCACCGCGCTCACCCCGCCGAGCACGAACGGCTTGTCGGAATCGGGATCCACCCTCACGCCGTCACCTCCGGAACACGCGACGAGCACGGCCATCAGAGCCGCGGATGCCGCGACGGCGATGCGCCGCAGGCGACGGCGATCGTGCGGGCCACAGCGAGGGGCACGAGGCATGATCCTCCTTGATCAGCCGCCAGTCTAGCGAAATCGATTTCAGCTCCGCAGCTCACCCGATCGGGGCGAGAGGCGGCACCGCCACCTCGTAGGGTCGACTCATGGACCCCCTCCTCGGTGCGAATCTCATCTGGGTCCTCGCCGCCCTCGTCACCCTCGCGATCGACCTGACCGCCCTCATCGTCATCCCCAAGCGCCGCAAGCCGACGGCGGCGATGGCGTGGCTGCTGCTGATCCTGCTGCTGCCGCTGGTCGGGATCGTGCTCTTCCTGCTGATCGGCAGCTTCCGGCTGCCGAAGAAGCGACGGGAGGCGCAGGCGCGCATCGACGACGCGATCCGCGCGCGTAGCGCCGGCGAGCCGCGCGCCGACACGTCGTCGTGGCCGCGCTGGCTGCAGCGGGTGGCGGTGCAGAACGAGGCGCTCACCACGCTGCCCGCGCTGGACGGGAACGCGGCGACGCTCCTGCCGGACTATCAGGGGTCGATCGACGCGATGGCCGAAGAGATCGGGCGGGCCCGGCGCTTCGTGCACGTCGAGTTCTACATCCTCGCGTGGGACGACACCACCCGGGGATTCTTCGCGGCGCTGGAGGAGGCGGTCACCCGCGGCGTGACCGTGCGTCTGCTCGCGGACTACATCGCCTCGCGCAAGATCCCCGCCTCGAAGGAGACGTTCGCCGAATTGGACCGCATCGGCGTGCGGTGGTCGTGGATGCTGCCGGTCGAGCCGCTCCGAGGCCGCTATCAGCGGCCCGACCTGCGCAACCATCGCAAGCTCGTCGTGGTCGACGGCCAGGTGGCGTTCATGGGGTCGCAGAACCTGGTCGCCCGCCACTACAACGCGCCGAAGAACATCTCCCGCGGCCTGCAGTGGCAGGAGCTCGTCACGCGGGTGGAGGGGCCGGTGGTGGCCCAGCTCGACACCGTGTTCCTCACCGACTGGCAGATCGAGACGGGCGAGGAGCTGTGGGCCGAGCACGTGCCCACCAGCGAGATCGCGGCCGCCGGCGATGCGGCGCCGCTGAGCTGCCAGCTCGTGCCGAGCGGCCCGGGCTATGCGACCGAGAACAACCTCCGCCTGTTCCTGTCGATGATCCACGGGGCGACCGAGCGGGTCATCATCACGAGTCCCTACTTCGTGCCCGACGAGGCGATGGTCTATGCGATCACCACGGCCTGCGAACGCGGCCTCGAGGTGCAGCTGTTCGTCTCGGAGGTCGGCGACCAGGGCCTGGTCTACCACGCGCAGCGCTCGTACTACGAGACGCTGCTGGAGGCCGGCGTGCGGATCTTCCTCTACCCGGCGCCGTACATCCTGCATGCGAAGCACTTCTCGATCGACGACGACCTCGCCGTCATCGGATCCAGCAACATGGACATCCGCTCGTTCAGCCTCAACATGGAGATCTCGCTGCTGGTGCGGGGCGCCTCCTTCACCGCCGCGATACGCGCGGTCGAGCAGGACTACCGCGACGCCGGCCGCGAGCTCACGCTGGACGAATGGCGGAGGGAGCCCGGCAAGGCGACCTTCCTGGACGGCCTGGCCCGCCTCACCTCAGCGCTGAACTGAGCGGGCAGCCGCTGCGCGCACGCTCAGCGCGCGGCATCCATGAGCGGAAGGTCCAGGTCGAACGCCAGCACCACCGCGCGAGCGAGGGAGGCCTCCTGTCGGCCGGTGAGGAATCCGACCGTGCGGCCGAGTGCCGCGACCGGGATCGTCACGACGTTGTCGACGGCTGCCGCACACGCGTGATCGAGCCCATTCTCAGCGCCGAGGAGAACCTCGCTGCTCAGTCCCTTGATCGTCGACGTGATCGGCGCGACCGTCACCTTCGTCATCGTCGCCCGTGCGGCGTCGCGCGTCAGGACGACCACGGGGCGCGTCTTGTCGAGGCGCGCGAGGCAGATCTCACGCACGTCAGTCCTCGATCGCGACGTGGGTGACGGTCCAGTCCACCAGCGCGTCCAAGTCGTCGCTCGTTCCCGAGCGCGTGAGGATGTCGACGTCGTGTTCGGCGAGGATCCGGCGCATCTCGCGCTCGAGCGTGGACGTCACGAGAGCCGCGCGGCTCGGCGCCCGGCCATCGGCGACCTGCTGGTCGAGGAACTCCACCACCGCTTCCGGAAGCCGCACGGCGATCTGGGTCGACATGCCCTCATCATACCCTCGTGCATCCCACATCGGGATGCACCCGCGCCTCACCGCTCGATCACTCAGTGCTCGTTGCCGCGCCGGTAGTTGCCGGTGACGCGCTGCAGCGCCGCCTGATCGGATGCCTCGTCCCGTCCGAGTCGCGCGATCAGCCGCGCCGCGCCCGCACCGCGGACGGTGGTGACCAGACGTCCCGCGCGGGAGATCAGCACGTCACCGGCCTTGGTCACCCGGTACGCGAACGGCTCGTATTCCGACCGAGTCATCCCTGGTCGTCGGCATCCGTCCCCGGCGGCAGCGCCTGGCGCGGGGTCCACAGCACGATGTCGGTGGCGCGGCGCACGCGCCGACCGTGGCGCAGCGTGACCACCGCGCCGGTCGAACCGGCCGCGAACACCCGGGCGCCCGGCCTGTTCTCCACCTCGACGCGGACGCGCTCCTCGAGCATCTGCACCCGCACGTGCAGGTCGCGCACGTGCTCCTCGAGCTCCAGGATGCGCACGATCGCCGGCAGACTCATGCCATCCGCCGACATCCGCGCGACCTCGCGCAGCTGCCGGATGTGCCGCAGCGAATACCGGCGCGACCCGCCCTGGGTGCGTGCGGGGACCACGAGCCCCATCCGGTCGTACTGGCGCAGCGTCTGGGGATGCATCCCGGACAGTTCGGCGGCGGCGGCGATCGCGAAGATCGGCGCCTCGTCGTCGGGCCGCTGATCGTGCATCGGAATCCACCTCCTTGCTGACTAACTTAGGCGCTCTCTCTGCCCCGGGCGTTTCGTCTCGCTTCGCTCGCTCAACGACCTGTCAGTCTCCACGCTTCGCTCGCTCAACGCGCGGTCTGCGCCTTGGCCATCAGGTCGGCGCGCGGGTTCTCCTTCGGCTCCAGATCGGCGAATCGCTGCAGCGCCTCGCGGGCGTTGTCGTCCAGGTGCGACGGCACCGCCACCTGCACCTCGGCGAGCAGGTCGCCGGTGCCCTTCTTGGTCTCCACCCCGCGGCCCTTCACGCGCAGCACGCGCCCGGACGGCGTGCCCGGCGCGACCCGCAGCCGCACCGGGTCGCCGCCGAGGGTGGGCACCTCGATGGTCGCGCCCAGCGCCGCCTCGGTGAAGGTCACCGGGACGGTCACGCGCAGGTTCAGCCCGTCACGGGTGAAGATCGGATGCTGTCGCACGGTCACCGTCACGACGATGTCGCCGTACTCCCCGCCGTCGGGCGAGGGGCGTCCGCGGCCGCGCAGCCGCACCTTCTGTCCGTTCGAGACGCCGGCCGGGATCTTCACCTTGAACGGCTTGCCGTCCTCGCCGGCGAGCGTGATGGTCTCGCCCTTGACCGCGGTCACGAAGTCCAGCGTGGTGTGGGCCGTGACATCCGCCCCCCGATGCGGACCGCCGTAGCCGCGGTAGCCGCCGGTGGGCTCGCCGAATCCGCCGGGCTGGTTGAACATCGAGAAGATGTCCTCGAAGTTGCCCGACGAGGTCTGGAACCGGGTGCCGCCGCCGCGCCCCTGGCCGAACATGCTGAACACGTCCTCGAAGCCGCCGGCGTCCTGGCCGCCCGCGGTGAAGCGGGCGCCCGAGCCCATCGCCCGGATCTGGTCGTACTCGGTGCGCTGCTCCTTGTCGGAGAGCACCGAGTACGCCTCGCTGATCTCCTTGAACTTCGCCTCGGCGGCGGCGTCTCCCGGATTCGAATCCGGGTGGTACTTGCGCGCGAGCTTGCGATAGGTCTTCTTCAGCTCGGCATCGTCGACGTCCTTGGACACCCCGAGCGTGGCATAGAAGTCCTTGTCGAACCAGTCCTGACTGGCCATGGATGCTCCTCCCCGGCCCTAGTCGGCCGGAACGGCGACCACGACCTTGGCCGGACGCAGCTCCACCGATCCCAGGCGGTAGCCGACCTCGACGACCTCGAGGATCGTCGGCTCGGTCGTACCGGGGGTCGGCTGCTGGAACACCGCCTCGTGATGCTGCGGATCGAACGGCTCGCCAGCCTCAGCGTAGGCGACCACGCCCATCCGCTCGACGATGCCGCGAACCTTCTCCGCGATCAGCGCGAACGCGGATCCCTCGTCGAGGTCGCCGTGCTTCTGCGCGCGATCGAGATCGTCCAGCACGGGCAGGAGCGCCTTGGCGGCCTCGCCCTTGGCCCGGTCGATCTCGACCTGCCGCTGCTCCTCCGTGCGCCGGCGGTAGTTCGCGTACTCCGCCTGCAGCCGCTTGAGGTCGTTCAGCAGCGTCGATTCGAGGTCGGCCAGCTTGGCGTCCTCCGCCGCGGCATCCGGATTCTGCATCGCCCCGAGGATGTCGTCGACGGTCAGCTCGTCGTCCGCATCCGGTGCGGTCTCGTCCTGCGACTCGGGGCCGGAGGCCTGTGCCTCCGACCCCTCGCCGTTCCCCACGCCTTCTCCACGCGGCGCTGACGCGCCGCGCGGAGCCTCCGGGCGTGTGGGCCCAGGACGGACCTCGTCGTCATCGAAGTCCTTGTCGGTCATGTCCCCTACTTCTTCTCGTCCTCGTCGTCCACGACCTCGGCGTCGACCACGTCCTCCTCGGGGTTCGGCACATCGCCGTTGCCCGGGTCGGCGACGTTGGGGTCGCCCTGTGCGCCTTCGGCCTGCGCCGCCTGGTAGATCGCCTCGCCCAGCTTCTGCTGGCTCTGGTTCAGCGTGTCGTACGCCGTCTTCACGGCGTCGTCGTCCTCGCCGGCCAGCGCGGTCTTCAGCGCGTCGACGTCGGCCTGCACGCTGTCCTTGACGTCGGTCGGCAGCTTGTCCTCGTTGTCCTTGATCAGCTTCTCGATCGAGTACGACAGGGTCTCGGCCTGGTTGCGGGTCTCGGCGGACTCGCGGCGCTTCTTGTCCTCGGCGGCGTGCTCCTCGGCCTCGCGCACCATGCGCTCGATGTCGTCCTTGGGCAGGCTGGACCCGCCGGTGATCGTCATCGACTGCTCCTTGCCGGTGCCCTTGTCCTTCGCGGACACGTGCACGATGCCGTTCGCGTCGATGTCGAAGGTGACCTCGACCTGCGGCACGCCGCGCGGGGCCGGCGCGATGCCGGTCAGCTCGAACGTGCCCAGCGGCTTGTTGTCGCGGGTGAACTCGCGCTCGCCCTGGAAGACCTGGATCGCCACCGACGGCTGGTTGTCGTCGGCGGTGGTGAAGGTCTCGCTGCGCTTGGTCGGGATGGCCGTGTTGCGCTCGATGAGCTTGGTCATGATGCCGCCCTTGGTCTCGATGCCCAGCGACAGCGGGGTCACGTCGATCAGCAGCACATCCTTGCGCTCGCCCTTCAGGACGCCCGCCTGCAGGGCGGCGCCCACGGCGACGACCTCGTCCGGGTTGACGCCCTTGTTCGGCTCGGAGCCGGCCTCGCGCTTGACGAGTTCGCTCACGGCGGGCATGCGGGTCGATCCGCCCACCAGCACGACGTGGTCGATGTCGGCGACCTTGATGCCGGCCTCGCGGATGACGTCGTCGAACGGCTTCTTCGTGCGGTCCAGCAGGTCCTTGGTGAGGTCCTCGAACTTGGCGCGGGTCAGGGTCTCCTGCAGGTTCGCCGGGCCGGACTCGGTCAGCGACAGGTACGGCAGCGAGATGCTGGTCGACGTCGAGCTGGACAGCTCCTTCTTGGCCTGCTCGGCGGCCTCCTTCAGACGCTGCAGCGCGATCTTGTCACCCGAGACATCCACGCCGGTGGTGTCCTTGAACTGCTTGATCAGCCAGTCCACGACGCGCTGGTCCCAGTCGTCGCCGCCGAGGCGGTTGTCACCGGCGGTGGCGCGCACCTGGATGGTGGAGAAGTCGTCGTCCTTGCCCACCTCGAGCAGGGACACGTCGAACGTGCCGCCGCCGAGGTCGAACACCAGGATGAGCTCGTCCTCCTTGCCCTTGTCCAAGCCGTAGGCCAGGGCCGCCGCGGTGGGCTCGTTGATGATGCGCAGCACGTTCAGGCCCGCGATCTCGCCGGCCTCCTTCGTGGCCTGGCGCTCGGCGTCGTTGAAGTACGCGGGCACGGTGATGACGGCATCCGTCACGGTGTCGCCGAGGTACTGCTCGGCATCGCGCTTGAGCTTCTGCAGGATGCGCGCCGAGATCTCCTGCGGCGTGAACTGCTTGCCGTCGATGGCCTGGGTCTTCCAGTCGGTGCCCATGTGCCGCTTGACGGAGGTGATGGTGCGGTCGACGTTCGTCACGGCCTGGCGCTTGGCGGTCTCGCCGACCAGCACCTCGCCGTCCTTCGTGAACGCGACCACCGAGGGAGTCGTACGGAAGCCCTCGGCGTTGGCGATGACCTTCGGCTCGCCGCCCTCGAGGACGGAGACGACGGAGTTCGTCGTTCCGAGGTCGATACCCACTGCACGTGCCATGTGTTCTCTTCCTTTCGTGGGCGAGACGGATGCCTCGGCCCGGCTGTCTGATGAAGTCACGGAGCGACGGAACTGACGTTGAGTCGCGATGACTCAAGTGTACGTCGCCGATGCCGCGCTGTCAAAGAAGTTGATATGGACGGACTCAAGTTTGCACTTCGGTGTGCGGGTGCCGTGCCGCGGCGTCCTGGGCGGGTCGTGGCATCCACCCCGGTTGTCCCGTAGCGTGAGCTTCGTGACCGGCACCGATGCCCCCGACCCGCGCTTCTCCACCGCTGCGATGGCGACCACCCCCGACGCGGCTCCGGTACCCCGCCGGCAGGTGTGGTCCTGGGCGATGTGGGACTGGGCGACGCAGCCGTTCAACTCCGTCGTCCTCACGTTCGTCTTCGTGTCGCTGTTCCTCGTCTCCGACAGCTTCCTGCCCGCCGACGTCGCCGCGCTGGATCCTTCCGACCCGATCAAGGAGAAGGCGCTGGCCGACCTCAGCAGCGGCTACGGGTTCGTGGCGTTCTGGGCCGGCATCGCCATCCTGCTGCTGGCACCGGTGCTCGGGCAGAGCGCCGACCGCGCCGGACGCAAAAAGCGCTGGCTGCTGATCGCGACGGTGCTCCTGGCGCTCACCCAGTTCACGCTGTTCTTCGTTCAGGCCGACCCGGCCTACTTCTGGTTCGGGGCCATCACCGTGGCGGTCGGCTCGGTGTTCTCCGAGATCGCCGGCGTGAACTACAACGCCCTCCTGGTGACGGTCTCCACGCCCAAGACGATCGGCAAGGTCAGCGGCCTGGGCTGGGGCATGGGCTACATCGGCGGCATCCTGGCCCTCGGCATCGTCGTCGTGCTGAACGCCGTGCACTGGTTCGGCATGGACACCTCCAACGGCCTGGCCTACCGGCTGATCGCGGTCGGCTGCGCGGTGTGGACGATCGTGTTCGCCATCCCGCTGTTCGTGAACGTGCCCGAGACCCCGCCGAGCCTCGGTGCGCCGCGGGTCGGGTTCTTCCGCAGCTACGTCGAACTCGTCAAGGACATCGCCGCGCTGTACCGCGACCACCGGTCGACGTTCTGGTTCCTGCTGGCCAGCGCCGTGTACCGCGACGGCCTGGCGGGCGTGTTCGCGTTCGGCGGCGTGCTGGCCGCGGTCGTCTACGGGTTCTCGGCGAACGAAGTGATCCTGTTCGGCATCGCCGCCAACGTCGTCGCGGGCATCGCCACCATCTTCGCCGGACGACTGGACGACCGCTACGGCGCTCGCTCGGTGATCATCACCTCGCTGAGCATCCTGGTGGCGATGGCGCTCGTCGTCTTCCTCATGCACGACGCCGGCAAGCTGCCGTTCTGGATCGGCGGACTCGTGCTGTCGGCTTGCGTCGGGCCCGCGCAGGCGGCGACCCGCTCCCTGCTGGCGCGGGTGACCCCGGACGGCATGCAGGGAGAGATCTTCGGCCTGTACGCCACCACCGGGCGGGTCGCCAGCTTCCTCGCCCCGGGACTGTGGGCGCTGTTCATCGCCTGGTTCGGCGCCACCTACTGGGGCATCCTGGGCATCGTGCTGGTGCTGCTTGCCGGCCTGATCCTGCTGCTGTTCGTCCGGCTGCCCAAGCACGTGCGCCTCTGACCCGTCCCCGCGCCCGCTCCATCCGCACTCGCCCTCCCGCTCGCCCCGGCGCGAGGTCACGCCTCCCGGTGGCACAGGCGCCACCGCCCGTTCACCCCGACGACTCCATGCCGTAACCCCGGCTTGGCACGATCTGTGCACGCCAGCAACACCGGACGACGTCGGGAGTCGAAGTGCACAGACCCATCGCGACGGTCATCCTGCCTGCGAAGGATGCCGGACCCTACATCGGCACCACCCTGGAGACGCTGCTGCGCCAGTTCGACGATCCGGGCGCGCTCAAGCTCGTGGCCATCGACGACGGCTCCCGGGACGAGACCGGCACGCACATGCGGCATTATGCGGAGCGATTCGGCCACGCCCAGCTGATCACGAACCCCGAGCCGATCGGCCTGGCCAGCGCCCGCAATCAGGGTCTGGCCCACGTGGAGGGCGATTTCTTCTGCTTCGTCGACGGCGACGACTGGATGCAGCCGCTTCGGCTGCAGACCCTGGTCGACGCCGTGCGCGCGCTCGGCTGCGACTTCGTGCGCACGGACCACGTGACCGTCACGGGGCGCCGCCGGGCGCTCGTGAAGGCGCCGTTCACCTGGCGCAATCGGGTCTTCTCGCCGCGTGAGGCCATCCTTCCGGCCGACGACTCGACGATGGTCGACTATCCATATGCCTGGGCCGGCATGTTCCACCGCTCGGTGCTCGAGCACGGGCTCGCGGTGTTCCCATCGGGCCTGTTCACGGCCGAGGACCGCCCCTGGATCTGGCGGCTGCACCTGCAGGCGGCATCCTTCGCCCTCGTCGACGCGCCCCACCTGCTGTATCGCCGCGGCATCTCCACCTCGCTGACCCAGGTGCGCGATCGGCGCCAGCTGGACTTCACGCGCGCGTTCGGGCAGGTCATCGACATCGTCGAGACGGATGCCGAGGCCGCCCGGTTCGTCCCGAAGGTGGTCGCGACCGTGCTGGCGGTCGGCTCGCGCCACCTGGTGCGGGCGCGTTCCATGTCTCCCGAGCTGCGCCGCGAGCTGCGCGACGGCATGAGCGCGCTGCTGGCCCGGCTGCCCCACGACGCGCTCGTCCGCGCGCTGCCACGCCTGAGCGAGCCGCGGCGGCGGGTGCTGGCCGGACCGCTGCGCAAGGCGGTCACCGCATGATCCAGCTGTTCGCTCTGCATACCGCGTACGGGCTGATGACCGCGGTCTCGGCCATCGACGAGGGGCTGGTCGAGCCGGCCGACGAGCGCATCCTGGTGCCGATCAACTCCGCCGCCGTCCCCGAGATCCACCGCGGGCTGGACGAGGCCCCGCACCTGCGACCGCTGCTGAGCCGGTTCGACCGGATCGAGCCGCTGACCGCACTGCTGTCGCCGCTGCATCCCACCGGATGGTCGCCGCGCGAGCAGGAGCTCCCGCTGCTGGAGCGGCTGTTCCGGCGTGCGTGGGGGCTGGGCGAGGAGCCGCTGCATGTGTTCGTGCAGACCCCGCAGGTCGCCCCGACCCGCATCTTCCTGTCGATGTTCTCGCGGGCGACGCTGTCGATCATCGGCGACGGGCTGATGACGTACTCGCCGATCCGCAGTCGGATGCCGCGCTCGGTCGTCGAGCGCGTCGAGAGCGTCGTGTACGCCGACGTGGTGCCCGGGATCGAGCCGCTGCTGTTCGATCAGGCCGCCCGCATCCCGGTCCCGGCGGCGGCGTTCGCCCGGGCGATCGCCGAGGTCGACGAGGCGACGACGGATGCCGAGCTCCAGCTGCTCGCCCGGGATCCGGCCAGCACCGCCCTGGTGCTCGGCCAGTACCTGACCGCGCTGGAGATCGTCTCGGCCGGCGAGGAGCTGGCGATGCAGGAGGAGATGATCGATCGCGCCTGCGACTGGGGCGTGGAGCGGGTGGTGTTCAAGCCGCACCCGTCGGCACCGCCCGCGCTCACCGACGCCGTCCGGGCCCGCGCGCTGCAGCGAGGCGTCGCGTTCACGACCTACGGCGGCGACGTCCCGGCCGAGGTCGTGGCCGTGCGCCTGAGCGCCGTCGGGGTCGCCGCCGGGTTCTCCACCGCGCTGCCGACCGTGCAGGCGCTGGCCGGCACCCCGATCGCCGCCGTGGGCAACGACGTCGTGCTGGAACGGCTGGCCCCGTTCGAGAACGGCAATCGCATCCCGGCGACCATCGTCGACGCGCTCACCCGCCCGGGTTCGCCGTTCGCGGCGACCGGCGAGCTGCAGCTGCTCGTCGACGCCGTCGGGTACGCGATGCAGCCGCGCATCGCCGAGCAGCTGCGGCCGCGGGCCGAAGAGCTGCTGGCCCGGATCAGCCCGGCCGAGCGCACCCGATACTTCTCCGCGGCACGGCTGGCCCAGCTCGGACTGCCCGGGGCGACCCGGCTGGGCCGCCTGACCTGGACGCTGCGCGGCACCGGCGGCTACGGTCGCGCGGACGAGGCGCGACTGGCGGTGCGCGGGTTCCGCCGCCGCTGCCAGCGCGCGTGGCGGGCGGTGCGCGGGCGATGACCGGGATCGTCGCGGCGATCATCCCCGCCCGCGGCGGGTCGAAGGGCGTGCCGCGCAAGAACGTCCGCCCGGTGGGCGGCGTGCCGCTGATCGCCCGCGCCGTGCGGGCGGCCGCCGCCGCGAGCGGCATCGACCTGGTGGTGGTCTCCACCGACGACGACGAGATCGCCGCGGTCGCGGCCGAGGCCGGGGCGCGCGTCATCCGCCGCCCGGCCGAGCTGTCCGGCGACACCGCCTCGAGCGAGACCGCGGTGCTGCACGCGATGGACGAGCTCGAGCGCTCCGGCGCCCGGCTCGAGGTCGTGGTCTTCGTCCAGGCGACATCCCCCTTCCTCCCGACGGACGGGATCGCGGCTGCCGTGGCCGGCATCCGCTCCGATCGCTGGGACTGCGCGTTCTCGGCCCACGAGTCGTTCGCCTTCGTGTGGCGACGGACGGACGACGGGGATGCCGCAGCCGTCGGGCACGAGGCATCCCACCGCCCCCGCCGGCAGGACCGCGAACCGCACTACGTCGAGACCGGCGCGTTCTACGCCTTCGGCGCGGACGGGTTCCGCGCCGCCCGGCACCGGTTCTTCGGGCGCATCGGCATCGTCGAGGTGCCCGAGCGCACCGCGATCGAGATCGACGACGAGGATCAGCTGGCCGTGGCATCCGCCCTGGCCGGACTGCTGGATGCGCCCGAGCCGATCACGGCACGGGCGGTGGTCACGGACTTCGACGGCGTGCACACCGACGACACCGTGCAGGTCGATCAGGACGGGCGCGAGCAGGTGCGGGTCAGCCGTGAGGACGGCATGGGGGTCGCGCTGCTGCGCACCGCCGGCATCCCGCTGCTCATCCTGTCCACCGAGACCAACCCGGTGGTGCGCGCCCGCGCGGCCAAGCTCCGGGTCCCCGTCATCCACGGCTCGGCCGACAAGGCGGCGGCGCTGCGCGCGTGGGCGGCGGATGCGGGCATCCCGCTGGCCGAGATCGCCTACCTCGGCAACGACGTGAACGACCTCGGCGCAATGGCGCTGGTCGGCTGGCCGGTGGCCGTGGCCGACGCCCACCCGCAGGTGCGCGCCCGGGCACGGGTCGTGCTCACCAGACGCGGCGGGCACGGGGCCGTTCGCGAGCTGGTCACCCGCGTGTTGGGCACCTGACGGCATCCGTCCCTCCGGGCGACACCCCCGCGTTGCGCGGCGTTCACCGACGCCGCGGAACCTGAAGCCAAGGACAGCGAAGGGACTGAGATGACCGTCAGCATCGGCACGCACGTCATCGGAGGCGGACACCCCGTCTACGTGATCGCAGAGATCGGCCTCAACCACAACGGCGACGTCGAGATCGCCAAGCGACTGATCGACGTCGCCGCCCACGCGGGCGCGAACGCGGTGAAGTTCCAGAAGCGCACGCCCGAGATCTCCACCCCGGCGCACATGCGCGACACGCCGCGGGAGACCCCGTGGGGCACCATGACCTACCTGGAGTACCGCTATCGGGTCGAGTTCGAGCGCGAGCAGTACATCGAGATCAGCGACTACGCCACGATGGCGGGGCTCGACTGGTTCGCCTCTCCGTGGGACGTGCCCTCGGTCGCGTTCCTCGAGGACCTGAACGTCGTCGCGCACAAGGTGGCCTCGGCCAGCCTGACCGACCTCGAGCTGCTCACCGCGCTGCGCGAGACCGGCAAGCCGGTGATCCTGTCCACCGGGATGTCGACGATCGAGCAGATCGACACCGCCCTGCAGACCCTGGGTGGGGAGCGGGTCGTGCTCATGCACGCCACCTCGACCTACCCGATGGAGCCGGCAGAGGCCAACCTCAAGACCATCGCGACCCTCCGCGACCGGTACGCCGGCATCCCGGTCGGCTACTCCGGGCACGAGCGCGGCCTGCAGATCTCGGTGGCCGCCGTCGCCCTCGGCGCGGTCGCGGTCGAGCGCCACATCACGCTGGACCGCACCATGTGGGGCTCGGACCACGCCGCCTCGCTCGAGCCGGCCGGCCTCGAGCACCTGGTGCGCGACATCCGCGTCCTCGAAGAGGCGCTCGGCGACGGTGTGAAGCGCGTGTTCCCGGGCGAGCTGGCCCCGATGGCGAAGCTGCGCCGCGTCCCGGCATGATCACCGCCGTCCAGCGATCCGCGGCGCACCGCCTGGGCGGGACGCCGGACCGATCCACGAGGCACCGTCCCGGCGCAGAGCCGGGGCGGTGCACCCGTCTGCAGGTGGTCGCGATCGCCGACGCCGACTCGTACGTGAAGTGGGCGGGCGCCATGCTCGACACCCTCCCGGACGTCGACCGGCGGATGCTGATCGTGCGCACGCCGCTCACGGTGAGCGAGGATCAGCAGGCGATCGCGCTGGACGGGACGCGGCTGGGCGAGGCGAGGCTGGGCGAGATCGGGCTGGATGGGACGGAGGGCGCGGCGGGTTCGACGGACGCCGTGCTCCGCGTCGCGCACGGTGAGCTGGCGGCGCGACTGGCCCAGCTGCGGGCGGATGTCGTGGTCATCGCCGGACGCGGGCCGTTCGTCCGGCTGGTCCAACGCGAGGTCGACCGGCTCGCACAGCGCCCGGTCGTGGTGACCGGACTGCCCGGGATCTCGATCCCCGCGCAGCGCGGCGCGGTGCAGTACCGGCGGCACTCGGACCTCGTGGTGGTGCACTCGCTGCGCGAGGTGCGGGCCTTCCGTGAGCTGAGCCGCCGGATCGGCGCGGACCTCGAGCTCGGGCTGGCGACCCTGCCGTTCGCACGGGCCTCGTCGGCTGCGGCATCCGGCACCGATCTCGTGTTCGCCGCCCAGGCCATCGTGCCGCGCGAGCCGGAGCAGCGCCGTGCGATCGCCGACATGCTGCGCGCCGCGGCGAGGGCCGATCCGTCCCGGCGGGTGGTGCTCAAGCTGCGCTCGCGGCCCGAGCAGGGCGAGACCGAGACGCACTACGAACGGCTGCGACTGGCCGACCTGCTCGCGGACCGCCCCGACAACCTCGTCCTGTCGTACGAGCCGATGCACCGCGTCCTCGATCGGGCCGAGGGGCTGGTCACGGTCAGCTCGACGGCGGCGATCGAGGCCATGGCGCGCGGCGTGCCGGTGATCGCGCTGGCCGCGTTCGGCGTGCGCAAGACGCTGCTGAACACGGTGTTCCGCGGCAGCGGCCTGCTCGGAGACGCCGACGACGTGATCGCACGCCGGTTCCGGCATCCCCACCCGCTCTGGATGCGCGACAACTACTTCCACGACCCCGCCGACTCGACCTGGTGGGACCGGGTCCGGGAGCTCGTCGAGCTGCGTCGGCGCGGGCTCCTTCCGGCTCGGCCGGTGCCGACGCCGCGCGGAGGCGCGCTGCACGCCGCGTTCGAGCGGAAGGCCGTGCTCGGCCACGAGGACCGCACACTGTCCGGCGCGGTCGCGCTCGCGATCGGCACCCCGCTGGCGGGCGGCCTCATCCGCCTGCGCCGGGCGCGGCAGCGCGGCCGGGCGCTGTCCTGGACCGACGACGCCACCGACATCACCGTGACCCCAGCCCTCTACCAGGACCCCATCCGCCGCCCCGTGTCGGTCTGAGCGCGCGCGCCCGCGACCCGGGCGCGCCGCGCGCGGGCGCACGCGCCTACCGCGGCCAGCTGTCGGCGAGCTTGGTCAGCAGCGCGGCGAGCTGTGCGCGCTCCTCCGGTGTGAAGTCGGCCAGCGCGTCCTCGACGGCGGCGCGGCGATACCCTCGGAACCCGCGCAGGATCGCGGTGCCCTGATCGGTGATCACGATCCGGGTGCGGCGGGCGTCATCGGGGTCGGCTTCGCGTCGCACGAGCCCGAACTGCACGGACTGCTGCACGAGCCGGGATGCCCGGGGCTGGTCCACGCCGATGCGTTCGGCGATCTCGCCGACCGACAGGGGGGTGGATGCCGCGGCCAGAGCCTCGAGCAGGCGCAGCCGTGCCGGCCCGGCGAAGCGCCCGCGCGGCGATGCCCACGGAGGACCGCCGTGCATGTGCGGATCGAACCCCATCCCGTGGCCGGAGTGCGGCCCCGCGTGCCGGCCGTGCCGCCCGCCCTCCCCTCCCCGGAACGGACCGCCGGGGCCGTGCCCGTGGTGCGGGTGATCGCCGGACTCGTCCTCGAGGTCGCCCTGCTCAGGTCCGTGACGCGGCGGCCGCGGCCCGCGCAGCCGTGCCAGCGCGGCGGCGATCAGCTCGGCAGGGTCTGCGGACGAATCGGATGTCGGGGCCACGACATCCAATTTACATGCAACTTGACATGTAAGGTCATCGCATGTCACACTGCATATACATGTTATCTGACATGGACTGCTTCGGCAGCCTGACGGCCGCGTTCATGCGACCGCACCGAAAGGACCAAGAGATGAACGAGAACGACACAGACCCGGCGCCCGACGAGGGCGCATCGACCCCGACCGACCGCCGACCGCTGGCTGCATGGCTGCGCCTGGTCGACGCGCTGATCACCCGCGAGTTCACGACGGCTCTCGCCGGCGAGGATGTCTCACGCCGTGACTGGATGCTGCTGAACGCACTGTCCGGCACCGTGGACGCCCCGTGGATGACCGGGCGACTCGCCCACCGCGGCAAGCACGTCCGACGGCTCGCCGAGCGCGGCTGGATCACCACCGCCGACGACGGCGCCTGGCAGCTGACCGAGGACGGCCGAGCCGCCCGCGATCGACTCGCCGAGCGCGTCGACGCCGTGCGGCAGAAGGTGGCCGGCGCGATCGCCCCCGAGCAGTTCGCGCAGCTGCAGGCCTCACTCGAGGCCATCGCCCGCGAGCTCGGCTGGGATGAATCGCAGCCGATGCCCCGCGGTGGCCGCGGCCGTCGACCCGGCTTCGGCGGGACTCATGCGGGGTTCCACCCCGGCTTCGCGCCGGAACGCGGCTTCGGCCGCGGCCATGGCCGCCGGCCCGGTTTCGCGCCGGACGTCCGGCACGACCACGGCCCGTGGCACCACGACCCGGACGGATGCGAGCACGGCCCGCACGCCGGGTGGGGTCGTCACGCCGGATGGGCGCCGGACGCCGAGTGGGACGACCGTGGCTTCGGCCCCGGGCGTCGCGGCTTCGGCCCCGGCCACCACGAGCACCTGCGCACCGAGTTCGAGCGCCGCCACCACGGCGGGCGCGACCACCGTCGCGCCGAGCGCGCGTATGAGCGCGGCTTCGCGGCCGGGTTCAGTTCGGGGCGCACCCCGGGCGCCCCTGCGGAGGAATCCGCGTCGGCCGACTGAGCGGCGACGAGATGGCGGGGCTGGGTCTGCGTGAGCAGGTCCGGCCCCGCCGTCGTCTCGGGCGACGCAGCTCTCCGGTGCAGATCACCCCCGCCCGCGCGGATCAGCCCGCCGTGCCGAGGAAGAGGCCCCCGAACTCGGCCACGCGCGAGGAACGACAGATCGTGCGGTGCGCGCAGCCGAACCGGCAACCCATCGACCGCCTCGACGTGCGTCCGGTCAGCCGCCGAGCGATCCCGCCTCGGAGCGGCCGACATCCGTCACGTGGAAGTTCTGGAACGAACGGGATGCCGTCGGCCCGCGCTGGCCCTGGTACCGGTTGCCGTACGCCCCGGCGCCGTACGGCGTCTCGGCGGCCGACGACAGCTGGAAGAAGCACAGCTGCCCGATCTTCATCCCGGGCCAGAGCTTGATCGGCAGAGTCGCGACGTTCGACAGCTCGAGGGTCACGTGCCCCGAGAAGCCCGGGTCGATGAACCCGGCGGTGGAGTGCGTGAGCAGGCCGAGCCGGCCCAGCGACGACTTGCCCTCCAGCCGCGCGGCGATGTCGTCGGGCAGCGTGATCTGCTCGTAGGTCGAGCCCAGCGCGAACTCACCCGGGTGCAGCACGAACGGCTCGTCGGGGGCGACGTCGATCAGGTGGGTGAGGTCCGGCTGGTCCTCGGCCGGATCGATGAACGGGTACTTGTGGTTGTCGAACAGCCGGAAGTACCGGTCCAGTCGCACGTCGACGCTCGACGGCTGCACCATCTGCGGGAGCCAGGGGTCCAGCGCGATGCGCTCGGATTCGATCTGCAGGCGGATGTCGCGGTCACTGAGCAGCACGAGGTCAGCCTACCGGCGGCGCCCGGTGTGTCCGGCGAGCGTTTCGATGCCGGTCAGCCGGCGAGCGTCGCCCGGGCGAGTTGCAGGGCCACCACCGCGATCCCCGACAGCACGAGCAGCGCGCTGAGGCTGAGTGCGACCACGGCCGGTCCACGGCCGGTGCCGATCTGCGAGGCCCGCCGGCCCGCGACCGCTCCCAGCACGAGGGTGAGGATGCCGCCACCCAGCGCGATCGCCGGGACCGCCCACTCGGGCATCGGGGTCACCCAGGCCATCACGACGGCGATCAGCGAGACCAGTCCGACGATGGCTGCCCAGACCGCGATGCGGTTGCGTTCGACGAGCGGCTCGACGTGCGGGACCGCGGTGCTCCTGCGCGAGACCGCGCTGAGCGGCACGGTGCTGCCCGCGATGGCCGGGACCGCGCTGCGCGGCACCGCGCGCAGAGACGGCGCTGCCTGCTTGACGCGATCGGTCCAGTCCTCGCCGTCCCACCAGCGCAGTCGACTCGGATCGCTGTCGCGGTACCACCCGGCGGGCATTCCCCCGTGCGCGTGCTCCAAAGCCATGTCGTCCCCCAGTTCGACCGTCGCCATCCGCGCGAACTCCCCAGAGCGCGCGCCCCGCGCGACGGCGGGACGTGAATGACTGCCCTTATTGTGCAGCATCCTCGGCTCCGCGTGCAAGCAGCACGTCGCGCGTGTCACGGCTGGGCGGGCGGGCGGGCCGAGTTTGTTATGCTGGCCGAACGCACTCTGTGCGTGCGGGGCTGTAGTTCAATGGCAGAACTTCTGCTTCCCAAGCAGACAGCGCGGGTTCGATTCCCGTCAGCCCCTCCACAGTGAATCCCGGTCACGCGTGAGGTTCCCCGCGCGCCGGAGGGTGAGCATCAGGGGCTGTGCGGGTCTAGTCTGGCGGTGACCGGGAACGGCAGTGTGCTTCCTCTGCTCGACGCCGTTAACCCGCCCGGTCAATGCTGGGTCATTCGTTCCAGCCGGAGCGCCCCGCGCCCGCCTCGCTGTCGAGGCCCGCGTGGGGCGCTTCTGCGATTCACCGCGGTCCGGCCTCGAACCTCAGGATTGGCTCAAGCTGCACGAAATGTCCCCCATTTGGGGGACAAGCGGGATGTATCGTTGGGACCGTTCAAACGCACTGGGGGCGTGAAGGACGAAGGGCACCCGTCACCGGCTGAACCGCTGGGGAGTCTTGGCCGGTGGGTGCCCGGAGTTCTGTCGCGGATCTTGCGTTTGGGTGGGTGCCGTGAACAGACGCCTGACAGCATGTGCCTCACGACACCCACCGGTGCGCTCCGCCACTGGGGCTGCTTCTGCGTCAGAATGCCGGGCGCGATAACCGGCGCAGCCCGACGAGCCACATGACCGCGGCGATCGGCTTGAGCAGGATGAGTTCGCCGAACCGGTAGTCCCGTCCGCGGGCGAGCCGTGCGGCCAGATCCGGCCGCAGCATCCACAGGTACGCGCGCCCCTTCTCAGCGTGCAGCGAATCAGAGACGATCTTGATGGTGCCGGCCGTCTCGATCAGCGGAATCGCGTTGCGGATGTTCTCCTCCGTCGTCCTGCTGCCCCGCTCGAGCAGCAGCGGGCCGGTGTAGTCGAGCTCATCCCGGGCGTAGCGCGCCATCACGTCGGCCTCGGGTGTGCGCCCGGCGACGGCGCCCCCGCACAGCACGAGGACCGACTCCGGCCCGTCGAGCGAGCGGATGCCGGCGCGCACCCGGTAGCGATTCACCAGGTTCGCGCGCCCATCGCGGTTGCCGAATCCGAGCACGACCACCGCCTCGGGCCCCGGCATCCGACCGGTGCCCAGTCGCCGCCGACTGGCCCGCCAGTGCATCAGCTCGCCCCACGCGAGCACGCCCGCGCCGGCCAGCAGCGGGATCGCGAGCAGACGGGCGCGCACACGACCAGGCTACGCGCTCGCGCCCAGGAATTCGTTACCGTCAGTCGTCGTAATAGTGGACGGTCCGGCGGATCTGCTCGGCGAACTGATAGATCTCGTCATTCACGTCAATGGCATGCCGTGTCTCGCTCTTCTCCTCATCGAAGAGACCGATGTAGTGCTGCCCGCCATTGAAGTGCAGCCGAGCGATGGGCTTCCGGTTGTTGTCGTCGAGGAGGACCCCGAAGTAGGACTTGGTGTCGCGCTGAGCGATCCGTACCGCCGGAACTTCACTGCAGGCGATCGCGCGGACGATCTGGTACGCCTCGAGCTCGTCCAACGTCGTCTGGATCCCGCGAGAGTCATCCTCGACCTGCGCCGCGCTCGCCTGCGCGACGCGCTCACTGGCGTCCGAACCGGACACGGAGGCGTCATCACGATCACTGCCATAGCCCTGGGACCCCAACGCGGCCTTGATCCTCTCGTTGACCTGGTCGCTGAGGAACTGCTTCATCGCCTTCCCCACCAACGGTGTGAACTGATCGCGCACACGCTGGGTGAAAGACGCCGAGTAGACGCGAGTCGCGAGGAAGCGCACCCATTCGGCGTCTGGTGTGCGGAACTGTGCGCCGAGCACGCGCTTCAGCTCACCAATGTATTTGAGTTCCTCAGCGGCGCTCACCACCGAGTCGATGTCGAACGCGTCCTTTGTGAGCTTGAGCAGCTCGGGGATGAGGGATTCATCAAGGTCAGTGATGCGCAGCACCAGGAACGGCTTCTCGTCCATCCGGTTCGGAGCGTCGAGGTCCGTGTAGAACTGGTACTCGTCGCCATCGGTGAGAACTGCGATTCGTGCCCGGGCCACGGCGAAGTACCGGAACAGCTGAGAAGCGTGGTTGACGCTCAGCGGAGCGCCGATCTTCTTGCACTCCATGAGGATCTGCACGTCGTCACCCTTGACGATGGCATAGTCGATCTTCTCACCGCGCTTGATGCCGACATCCGCGGTGAATTCAGGCACCACCTCGTTGGGATTGAAGACGTCGTAGCCCAGCACCATCGAGATGAACGGCATGACGAAGGCGTTCTTCGTCGCCTCCTCCGTTTCGATCCCTGCTCGCTGAGCTTCGATCTTCGCAGCGAGACTCTTCAACCTGTCGGCGATTTCCACGTTCTGTTCCCCTCATCGTCATTGATGCGCACGAGAACCGTCCGAGCGCGCTCGGTGCACGTCCCCCGCGAGCCACGGGACTAGCCGCAGCGATCGCGATGTCGCCGGGCACCCCAGTCGCACACAGCGTATCGATAGGTGACCCCAACAGTCGCGTCCGCGGCGCATGTCGCAGAACTCGATCACCGATCGGACCGGCTCCCAGAGGTCCTGGCGCCGCGAGCAGTGTTCCTTCAGGCGAGCGCGGGCTGGGCCACGGTATCCTCCGCCGCCGGCGCCGTGGCGCGACCCACGGCTCACGGTTCACGACCCGCGACCCACGACCGGATTCCCACCCCGCGGCGCGCGCCCCGGCGAGTCGCCGCCGCCCGTGACTCGTCAGAAGTGGTCGTAATTGGTCGGCTCATTGCGACCACTTCTGACGAGTCGGGATCCGCGCTATGGCCCAGCTTGGCCCGCGCCAGCAGTACGGCCCGCCGGCAGCCCGGCCCGCGCCGGCAGCCCGGACCGCGCGCGCCCGCCGTCGGAGCGCCGCGTGCCGTCAGGCGAGCGCGGGCTGGGTCGCAGCATCCTCCGCCGCCACCCGCGCCATGGCCCGCTCGACGGCATCCACGTCGCGTACCGCGCCCTTGTCGGCCGACTGCGCCATCACGGCGTAGGCACGCAGCGCCGCCGAGACGTGGCGCACCCGCGTGCGCGGCCGGTAGCCGCCGGCCTCGAGCAGGGCCTCGCGGCGGGCATCCAGCACGTCGTCGGGCACGTCGAGGGTCAGCGCACGGGTGGGGATGTCGATGGAGATGATGTCACCGTCCTCGACGAGAGCGATCACACCGCCCGACGCCGCCTCGGGCGAGATGTGCCCGATCGACAGGCCCGACGTGCCGCCGGAGAACCGGCCGTCCGTGATCAGCGCGCACTCCTTGCCGAGGCCGCGCCCCTTCAGGAACGACGTCGGGTACAGCATCTCCTGCATGCCCGGCCCGCCCTTGGGGCCCTCGTATCGGATGACGACGACGTCGCCGGGGCCGATCTGCTTGTTCAGGATCTTCTCGACCGCCTCCTCCTGCGATTCGCAGACGACGGCGGGGCCCGAGAACGTCCAGATCGACGGGTCGACGCCGGCGGTCTTCACGACAGCGCCGTCGACGGCGATGTTGCCGCGCAGCACGGCCAGCCCTCCGTCGGTGGAGTACGCATGTGCGACATCGCGGATGCAGCCGGTCGCGGCATCCTCGTCCAGCGCCAGCCAGCGTTCGGACTGGCTGAACGCGCTCGAAGACCGCACTCCGCCCGGGGCGGCGTACCAGACGTCGCGTGCCTCGTCCGAGGCCTTGCCGCCGCGGATGTCCCAGGCATCCAGCCACTCGCCCAGCGAGTCCGCATGCACGGCGTGCACGTTCTCGTCGAGCAGACCGCCGCGGGCAAGCTCGCCGAGGATGGCCGGGATGCCGCCGGCCCGGTGCACGTCCTCCATGTAATACGTGCGCGACCCGGCCACGTTGGGCGCGACCTTGGCCAGGCACGGCACGCGGCGCGACGCCGCGTCGATGTCGTCCAGGCCGTAGGCGACACCGGCCTCGTGCGCCGCGGCGAGCAGGTGCAGGATCGTGTTGGTCGATCCGCCCATCGCGATGTCCATCGCCATCGCGTTGCCGAACGCAGCGGGGGTGGCGATGCTGCGCGGCAGCACCGAGTCGTCGTCCTGGTCGTAGTGGCGGTGCGCGATGTCGACGACGACCTCGCCCGCCCGCTCGTACAGCGCCCGCCGCGCCGTGTGCGTGGCCAGGACCGAGCCGTTGCCCGGCAGGGCCAGGCCCATCGCCTCGGTCAGGCAGTTCATCGAGTTGGCGGTGAACATGCCCGAGCACGATCCGCAGGTCGGGCACGCTGACTCTTCGATGCGCAGGATGTCGGCGTCCGACACGTTCTCGTTCACGGCGTCGCTGATCGCGTCGACCAGGTCGAGGGTGCGCACGGTGCCGTCGACCAGGGTCGCGCGGCCCGATTCCATCGGGCCGCCCGAGACGAACACGGTCGGGATGTTCAGCCGCAGCGCTGCCAGCAGCATCCCGGGCGTGATCTTGTCGCAGTTCGAGATGCACACCAGCGCGTCGGCCTGGTGCGCGTTGACCATGTACTCCACCGAGTCGGCGATGAGGTCGCGGCTGGGCAGGGAGTACAGCATCCCGGAATGGCCCATGGCGATGCCGTCGTCGACGGCGATCGTGTTGAACTCGCGCGCGATGCCGCCGGCGGCATGGATCGCCTCGGAGACGATCCGGCCCACGGGCTGCAGGTGCGTATGGCCGGGGACGAACTCGGTGAAGCTGTTCGCGACGGCGATGATCGGCTTGCCGAAGTCGGCGGCGTCCACGCCGGAGGCGCGCATGAGGGCGCGGGCTCCGGCCATGTTGCGGCCATGGGTGACGGTACGAGAACGCAGGACGGGCATCCTTCGATCTTGGGTGGTAGTGGGATGCCGCACCAGACGGTCTTGGTGCTAGTGGTGTGAGTACTACCCTGAGGGGATGCACGACCCGCGACGCCAAGAGCTGGGCGCCTTCCTGCGCTCCCGTCGCGAGCGACTGGACCGGGCGGCGTGCGGGATGCCGCCAGGCACACGGGGGCGGACGGCCGGCCTGCGCCGCGAAGAGGTCGCGGTCGCGTCCGGGGTGAGCATCACCTGGTACACGTGGCTCGAGCAGGGCCGCGACATCCACCCGTCCCGGCAGGTGCTGTCGGCGGTAGCCGATGCGCTGCGGCTGACCGACGCCGAGCGGCGATACGTGCTGTCGCTGGCGGGATACGCTCCCCCGCGGCCGGCGCACGTCGAGCCCGCGCCCGCGCACGTGCAGCGCCTGATGGATGCCCTCGCCCACCCGGCCTATGCGCTCGCGCCCGACTGGGGCATGGCCGGGTGGAACGCCGCGTACGAGCGGCTATACCCGCGCATCGCGGCGGTGGCCGCAGCCGAGCGGAACCTGCTGTGGCTCGTGTTCACCGACCCGTCGGTGCGCGAACTGCTGGACGACTGGGATGTCACGTCCCGGCGGTTCCTCGCGGAGTTCCGGGCGGAGGCGGGGCGGATGGCCGATCCGTCGAGCGCGCAGCTGGTGCAGGCGCTGAGCGAGGCCAGCCCGGAGTTCCGCACCGGCTGGGAGTCGTACGACGTCGGCGGGTTCGAGTCGCGCGAGCGCGTGTTCCACCTGCCGGACGGCGGGACGGCTACGTTCGAGCACCACCAGCTGCGTCCGTCCGACCGGCTCGACCTGCAGCTGGTGGTCTACACCCCGGTGTGACGCCGCCCGCGGCCCTTCGCCTGGTCGCTGCGCTCCTCGCTCAGGGACCTGACCAGCCCCCAGGTCCAGAGCGAGCGCAGCGCTCAGGGACCTGACCAACCCCCAGGTCGCTGAGCGAGCGCAGCGAGGCGCCAGGACCCGAGACACGCCCCAGCTCAGTGAAGCCCGCCGAGCCACAGGCCGAGCCCGGCCGCGAGCAGGGCGAGCAGCAGCATCCCGAATGCATTCGCGGTCGCGGCTCGCCAGCGCCCCTGCTGGGCGAGCCGGACGGTCTCGAAGCTCGCGGTGGAGAAGGTCGTGTACCCGCCGAGCAGGCCGGTGCCCAGCACGAGCGCCCACGGGCCGAGGCCGGAGGCGAGGCCGGTGACCACGCCGAGCAGGAGCGATCCGGTCACGTTGACCACGGTCGTCCCGACCGGGTACGGGATGCGGGTGGCCGAAGTGATGACGCCGTCGAGCATCATCCGCCCAGCCGCGCCGATGCCGCCGGCGACCGCCACGCAGAGGGCGAGCAGCACCGGGCTCATCCGCGGCCCGTCCGTGCGCCCAGGGCTCCCCGTGCGCCCAGCGCGATGCCGGCGACGGATGCCGCGGCTCCCACGATCACGGTGACCAGCGCATATGCGACCCCCAGCCACGGCCGGTCGGCGGCGAACAGCCCGTCGGCGCCGACGGCGAATGTCGAGTAGGTGGTGAAGCCGCCCAGGATCCCGGTGCCGGCGAACAGGCGCAGCATCCGCCGCCGGCCCGCATCCGGTCCGCCGCGCCCGAGCGCGGACAGCAGCCAGCCCAGCGCGAACGCACCGACGACGTTGATCAGGAGGATCGGCACCGGCATCCCGCCCCATTCGGGCAGCACCAGCGACAGCAGGTACCGGGCGAGTGTGCCGATCGCGCCGCCGGCGATCACGAGTCCGATCGCCGACCAGCGCAGGTGCACGGGACGAGGGGCGGATGCCGCGGCCTGAGGATCCGGCCCGCTCACTCCCCCGGCATCCATTCGCCGTCGGTCACCGGACGCAGCGGCACCACGAGCACGGGGCGGTGCTGCCGGTGGGCGAGGTGACTGGCGACCGAGCCCTGGAAGAACTCGCGCAGCGTCTCACGCACGGTGGCCTCACGGGTGCCGACCACGATGTAGCGGGCGTCGACCGCGTCGGCGAGCCGGCCGAGCGCATGGCCCGGATCCCCGGCCAGCTCGCGGCCCACCCAGGCCACGCCCGAGCCGGCGAGCACCTCGTCGATGTGCGCGGCCAGCGCGGCGTCGAACCCGCCCTCGCGCTCGTCCGGCAGGTCGGGGTCGATCGAGCGGGTCAGCACCGACCCGTCCAGGTGCTCGCCGACCGTGTACCGCTCGAGGTCGACGTGCGCGCAGACCAGGTCGACGTGCAGGTCACGGGCCAGGCGGGCGGCCTCGTGCAGCACGGCATCGGGCAGGCCCGGCTGCACGCCGACCAGGATGCCGCCGCGCGGACCCTTCTCGCTGTCATCCATGTCGGCTCTCCCTCCTGCCGCCATTGTCCCAGCCCCGGCGCGTCATCGGGGCATGCGCGCGGGCAGGTTCCCGGCCGAGACCACAACCCACCCCCCGTGGTCCCATCGCAGCTCGGACCACGATCCGGTCGGGATCTCGGGGTTCTGCTCCGGTGCGAGCAGGTGCACCACCGGCCGGATCACGGCGTCGTGCGAGACGATGACCACTCCTCGGTCGTCCTGCCGCGCCGCGTCCATGGCCGGCCGCACGCGTGCGAGCACGGTCTCGGTGGGCTCCACTCCGGGCGCGGCATCCACCGATCCGAACTGTGCCACCACCGCGGCACGCTCGTGCCCGGTCCATGGACCGTAGTCGCGGTCGTTGAACCGAGGATCGGCATCGGCGCTCACCCCGAAACGCGTGGCGATGACTCCGGCTGTGGTGACGGCCCGCCCGAGCGGGCTGGAATACACGGCAGCGACATCCCGCCCTGCCAGCGCGTTCGCGACCGCCTCTGCCTGGGTCACGCCGATCTCGTCCAGCGGCGGGTCGGCGAGACCGCGCAGCCGGTCCTGTGCGTTCAGCACCGTGCGGCCGTGGCGGACGAGGAAGAGGGATGTCGTCATCGGGCCGCTCCGTTCGCGAGGCCGTACGGGATGCCGGGGACATCGGCTTCGATCTCCATCAGCCGGTTGTACTTCACGACGCGTTCCCCGCGCGCCGGGGCACCGGACTTGATCTGCCCGACACCGGTACCGACGACGAGATCGGCGATGAACGCGTCCGCCGTCTCACCCGACCGATGCGAGACCATGCACGCCATGGCATGCTCGCGTGCGACGGCGATCGCGTCCAACGTGCCCGAGACCGTGCCGATCTGGTTGGGCTTGATCAGCACCGCGTTCGACCAGTAGCTGAGCGCGCCTTCCTCGATGCGTCGGGCGTCGGTGACGTACAGGTCGTCACCGACCAATTGAGTGCGGCGTCCGAGAGCGTCGAACATCAGCCGCCAGCCCTCGTGATCGTCCTCGGCGAACCCGTCCTCGATGCTGCGCAGCGGATACCGGTCGAGCAGCTGGACATAGTAATCGACCAGGTCGTCCCGGCCGATCACCTCACCGTCCACGCGATAGCGGCCATCCCCGAGGAAGAAACCGTTCGCGGCCGGGTCGATCGCGATCGCCACCCGGTCCACCGCGGCCGTGGCCCCGGCATCCGCGATCGCGGACACGAGCAGGTCGAGCGCCTCGTGCGGGTTGGCCAGGTCGGGCGCGAACCCGCCCTCATCGCCCAGCCCCGCCGTGCCGAACCGCTGCTTCACGCGGGCGGCGAGCGCGTGGTACACCTCGGCGCCGGTCTCGACGGCCTCCTCTTCGGTCGCCGCCCCGACGGGCGCGATCATGAACTCCTGGAAGTCGAGCGGATTGGCCGCATGCGCGCCCCCGTTGAGCACGTTGAAGTGCGGCACCGGCATCCGCTCCGCGCTCCCGGCGAGCTGTGCGAGCCATACGTGCACGGGTGCACCGGCAACATGCGCGAACCCGCGAGTGGCCGCGATCGATACGGCGACGACGGCGTTGGCGCCCAGGCGCGAGAAGTTGCCGGTGCCGTCGAGCTCGCCCATCGCGGTGTCCAGTTCACGGATCGACCTCCACGACCTCGACGCGAGCATATCCGCGAGTTGCCCGGTCACGGAGGCCACCGCACCGCGGACGCCGCGGCCGGAGAACGCCTCTCCCCCGTCGCGGAGCTCGACGGCCTCGAACTCGCCCGTCGAAGCGCCGGCGGGGGCGGATGCCTCGACCACCGCACCGTCGGCGAGCACGAGCCGCACCGCGACGGTCGGGTACCCACGAGAGTCCAGGATCTGTCGCGCCGCGACGGATGCGATCGTCAGGGACTGGTCAGTGGTCATGTGCTTCTCCTTCGAATTGCGCCCTCCGGGCGGATGAACACGGATGCCGTGACGGCCAACACCATCCACGCCGCTGCATAGCCGAAGGCGGCGGCCGCACCGACCACGGTGTAGAGGATCCCGGCGACCACGGTCGCCACGACGTCACCGGCCGCTTGAATGCCGCCGAGCACGCCGTACCCACTGCCGCGCAGCCGGTCGGGGAGGATCCCGGCGACCAGTGCCGACTCGGCGGTCTCGGCCAGGCCGATCCCCGCCCCCGCCAGCACGAAGCCGCTCGCCAGTCCGAGCACCCCCGACACGTCCGTGGCCAGCAGGAGGTATGCCAACACGTACAGGGCGGCGCCCGTGGCGAACACCCGGCGCGGACCGTTGCGATCCAGCCACGCGCCACCGCCGAGGGCGACGGCCGCGGCGACGGCGTTGTGCCCGGCGTACATCAGGATCGCCAGCGATGCCGCCCCGGCCACCCCCAGTGTGGCCAGTGCATCAGTGGCACGGAGAATCAGCAACGTCGTCGCGAGATTCCCGCACTCGAACAACACCACCGGCAGCATCGGCCGGACCAGTCCCGCGGCGCGCAGTCCCGCGACATCCAGGCGCGCGCGCTGCTTCTGCGGGTTCCCGTCGCTTCGGCGCGCGGCGCGGGCGGCCACGGTGATCGCCGCGGCGGCCAGGAGCCCCGGTATCAGCGACACCCACATCGTGGGACGGATGCCGATCCAGCCGACGAGGACGGCTGCCAGCAGGGGCCCGGCGACCGCCCCGAGGTTATCGCCGGCCCGCTCGACTCCGAACGCACGCCCGTAGCGACCGTCGATCGCGATCGAGCTGAGCAGGGCATCGCGGGCGGGAGACCTGACGCCCCGCGCGGTCCATGCGACCACCCGCAGCACGCCGGCCTGCCAGACCGCGGTGGCCAGCCCGATGGCCGCCGTCGCCACGGCGGTGACTAGATATCCGCCGGTGGCCAGCGTGCGTCGTCGACCGGCGTCGTCGGCGAACGGCCCACTGATGACTTTGGCCAGTCCGGTGCTGGCGTCGCTGATGCCTTCGATGACGCCGAGTGCGGCTGCGGAGCCGCCCAGCGTGCTGGTGATGAACGAAGGCAGCAGGCTCGTGACGATCTCGTGCCCGGTGTCGGAGAAGAAACTGGTCGCCCCGACCGCCCACACCCCGGCCCCGTTCCGTTTCCGCACGAGTGCGCGTTCCCCTCGGACGGGACCGGGGCGGTCCGGCCGGGCGCCGTCACGCCTGGGCAAGGCGCGTCCCGAAGACACGGTCGTACAGGTCGACGCCGAAGCTCGTGGGAAGGGGTGGGCCGGCCTCGAGACGGTAGCTGCGTGAGCCGTCCGTGTCCCGCGGCGCGCGCAGGAACTCGGCGCCTGTCCCGTCGGTCTGGACCGTGTGCGCGAAGTCGTACATGTGCGTCACATAGCGCACGCGCACTCCGGCATGGACCAGGGCGGAGGTCACGTCCAACGCGATCTGCGAGCCCTCCGCCTCGTTCGTGGACGCGAAGGACTCGTTGCACAGCAGCAGGTCGCCCGCGCGGAGGGTATCGATCAGCGTGCTCATCCGGTCCAGTTCCTCGTCGAGCTTGCCGTGTGTGAGGTTCTCGTCCTCTTCGCGCGTCCAGTGCGTGAGCACCCGGCCCACCACCGGGGCGGAGAACGCCGTGGCCGCGACGAACAGACCGGACTGTGCCATCAGCTGGGCGACGCCGAGCGCCCGCAGGAAGGTGGACTTGCCGCCATGGTTGGCGCCGGTGATCACCAACAGGCTGCCGTCGTCGAGGGCGAGGTCATTTCCCACCGGCGCGCGCTGCGCGCGCAGCGCGAGACACGGGTCGCACAGTCCCTGGGCCCGAGTCGGCCCGTCGGCCGCGACATCCGGCACGCACTGCGGCACGCCCAGCTCGGCGAGCGCATCGTGCAGCGCGGCGGCGGCGAGGTAGAAGCCGAGTTCGACGCGCAACGTCCGGAAGAACCCCATCACGTGGTCGACGGATGCGGTCGCCGCCTCCGCGACGGCGCCCAGGCTCCGTTCACGCAGTTCGCCCAGCGCTTGGAAGCCGGCCTCGTCGCGCTCGGGAATGGTGAACGAGTAGTACGGGCGCAGCAGCGGTGTGCGGTCGAAGATCCTGCGGTTCTCACGCTTGGCGCGACGAAGCACCTGCCCGATGACCTGCCCGTCGTGGCCGAGCCGCGCGCTCATCATCAGTCCCTGCCCGAACGACAGCTCCTTCAGCTGGGACCGCAGACGTTGCATGTAGTCCGCGTCGAGTTCGGCTGCCACGACCCGGAACATGTCGGTGAACGCGGGTGAGCGGAACGTCGGAGCGATGCGCGCGCACAGCTCATGCAGTCGCTCCAGCCGGTCCGTGAGCGCGGTGAGCATCCGCACGGCGTGCGACAGCGACAGCTCGGGACGTCCGCGCACCGGCATCATCAGGATGCCGCGCTGCACCGAGATCGCATCGATCGCCACCGCAGACAGCTCGGCGGCGGCATCCGGTTGAGCGAGCACGTCGGCGAGCGCACGCTGCCGGTACCGGACGACGTCCGAGTCGGTGACGGGGTGCAACGTGACGGTGCGGACGACATCGTGCAAGAACCGGTCGCCGCCCGCCATGGCGTTCCACAGCATGTCCAGTTCGAGGTCGCGGCGCAGGTCGTCGGCGAATTCCGGGTCCGCGGCATCCGGATCGATGTCCCGCTGCGGGTCGAGCAGTCGCACCTTCATGAGGTCGCCTCCCTCGCGGCCGCGTCGGCGTCCTCGGTCATCCGCTTCTGAATCTGCTCCGCGGTCAGCCCGTGCACGGCCGCGAGCGCCCGCGCGTACGCGCGGCCGTCCGCGACCCGCCGCTCGACCCGGAATGTGCGCACGGCGAGGTCGGCGGGGTCGACGGTGCTCACCATCGACACGGTGCGCTCGTCGAGCCGCGACAGCTCGTCGATGAACGTGACGCACACGGCGAGTGCGTCGCGGTCGAGGACGCGCTGCAGGATGTCGCGGGTGAGGATCCGCGCATCCTGCAGGGCGGTCGAGGAGAACACCTCGTTGAGCACGAGCGCGGTGCGGTCGGTCGCGCTCTGCAGCATCCCGTGCATCCGGTCGATCTCGGCACCGAGCCGGCCGGCCAGATCGTCCAGCTGCTCCTCCCGTTCGAACGCGGTGAGCACCTGGTCGCACAGGAACACACGTGCGCCGGTGCCCGGGACGGGGCATCCGATCCCCGCCAGATGGTGCAGCTGCCCGAATGTGCGCGCGGTCGTGGTCTTGCCGCCCTGATTCGGACCGGAGATCACGAGGACGCGCTCACCACCCGTCAGGTGAAGGTCGTTGCACACGACCGGCGCGCTCTTGGCCGTGAGCTCCGCGGCAAGGGCGAGGTCGAACGTGTCGGTGGCCGCGAGCTCCTTCGAGGAGGCCGACACCTCCGGCATGCACAGCGGGAGTCCGACGGCCCGCAGCGGGGCGACGAAGTCCAGATACGCCAGATAGAACCAGATCTCGGCGGTGAACCGGGCGATCACCGCGTCACGGTACCCGGCGCTGGACTGCACGAACCGGGTGAGACGGTCGGCATCGGCACGGTGCACCTGGGCGACCCTCTCCAGCACCCACGCCTGGACATGATCCAGCCCCCGGTTCGGGAGGTACCCGGATGCCGCGACGTCCACGTCCGCGGGACGGAACCGGGCGAACGTGGCCAGGACCTCAGCGCGCAGATCGGTCTCGTCATCGGTGTGCGCGACGCTCAGACGCGCCCCGCGGATCAGGACGTTGTAGTCGAGCGCGTCGAGGCGCTCCCGACATTCATGCGCCTCATCGGCGAGCGCGACGAACGACGAGGACGCCGCCATCTCGCTCACGTATCGGGTGAACCCGCGCAGGCCGTCGGATGCTTCCGCTGCCGGGCAGGCGGGGAGGTCTGCGGACAGCGCCCGGACGGCGTCCGTGTACGCGATCACCGCCGTCAGCCGCCACAGCTCACCCTCGTACGGATAGTGCGGGTGGGCCGCCGCCCCATCGGCGATATCAGCGCGGCCCACGGCCTGCAGGAACGCGTCGATCGCGCGGCGTGTGTCCGGATCCTCGAGGGCACGGAACACGCCCTGCCGGTAGTGCACCTCGTCTTCGTCCCCGCACAATGTGCGAAACGCGTCGGCGGCCGCCGGTGCCTTCTCGATCGTGCGGGCGAACACGTGGTCCAGGGCCAGGTCGTGCAGGACATCGTCGGCCGTGCGGCGCCCCTCCGACGGCGATGCCGCATCGCTCGGCGCCAGAATCGTGCGGAACGGAGGCGGGACGTCGGCTTCCGGGGGCGTGGACGTGGTCGTGTCGTGGGGACTGCTGATCGCGGACACCGTGACTCCTCTCGTCACAGGTGCCATCAGCCGTCTCGGCAGTTCGGGCCATCGCCCCGGCGGACTCCATCGCCGTTGCTCTCAGCATGGCACATTCGGAGGGCGATCGGCCAGTACCCGCGAGAGCGCTGCAGGCCGATGCCGCTCCTCGATCGGCGGCGACACATCATCGTGGCAGGCTGGAAGCATGACGACATCACGACCGCGGACCCCGTATGGGCGACTGATCCACGAGGTCACCGAGACGGTCGCGATCCCGCACACGTACACGCTTCTCATCTGGAGCACGACCATGGTCACCGTGGAGCACCACGGCCTTCCTGACCTGCTGTCGGTCGTTCTCCTGCTCGTCGGCGCGTGCAGCGCGTATGTGATCGTCGGCCGGGTCGCACACCATCGGCACGGCAACCGGCCGGCCGTGGAACGTCGGGTGATCGCGCATCCGTACCTGGTGGCGAGCGGGAACATCGTGACGCTGATCGTGGCGACCGGGGTGTGCTGGGCGGTGTCGATCGTCCCTCTCGTGCATCTGGCGTGGTTGCTGTCCGGCCTCGCGGGCACGACCACCTATCTGATCGGGGTGGCCCTGCAGGCCTACGTCGTCGCGCACGCCGTGCCGGTCGAGGAGTGACCCGGCGGCGCTACCCCTCGCCGGGCGGCAGCGCGGCGTCGAGGTCGCGCAGCACATAGTCGAGTTCGTCGACGGTGAAGAGGCCCGGGTGGCGCACCAGCACCTTTCCTGTGGGCGAGAGGATGACCGTGTAGGGGAGTTCGCTCACCCGGAAGCGCGCCGCCTGCGCGCCATCCGGGTCGCGCAGGTTCGGGAACGCGACGTGCGCACGGGCGGTGACGGCGCGCCCGGCGGCGATCTGGTCGCCGACGTCGACCCCCAGGAAGGCCACGGCACCGTCCAGTCGGCTCGCCTCGGTCTGGACGGCCGGAAGCTGGGTCGTGCACGCCGCGCACGTCGATGACCAGAAGTCGACGACGGTGAACTGTCCGTGCGAGGTCGCGCTGCTCAGGCTGCCCGTCCCGGCCAGAGCGTCACCGGTCACCGGCGCGGGGGTGTCTGAGAGGCCGGTGCCCCCGGCGATCTCGCCTGCCAGATTGGCGCCGGTCACTTCTCCGCGCTGAGCGCTCGGCAGCGCGTCGTTCGCGAGCGTGGCCAGCCCGTGCGCGAAGGGAGCGGTGTCGGCGGATTCAGTGCCGAACGCGGCCTGCTCCACGATTCGTCCCTGCGGGCCGATGATGAAGATCTGGCTGCCGTGCGAGATCGTGCGAGTGGCAGGGTCGAGCTCGACCGGAACGCCGTAGGCGCGGGCGGCAGCGCTCAGCTGCGCCGCGCTGCCCGTGAGATACTCCCAGTTCGGCAACGTGCCCAGCCCGTTCTGCTCGGACCAGGCCCTCACGTCGGACGGCTTCGGGTAGTAGGGGTTCGCGTTGATCGAGACGAACTCGATCTTGCCCCGCGCGGAGGCCGACAGGTCATCGTCGGCCGCGAGGATGTCGGTGGCCAGCATCGCGCACAGGTCGGTGCATCGGTCGTCGCTGAAGGTGAGGACGACCACCTTGCCCCGCAGCTTCGCAGGGTCCACGACGCGTCCGCGTTGATCGGTGAGGCGATACGACGGCGCCGAGACGGGATCGGTGGCCACCGGTGCCACCCCGAGCAGACTCGCGGTCGCCTCATTCACACCCGCTGGCAGGACATCGACCGCGCGCGGCGCGGACGGCGCGCGACCGGCGCCGACGGCGACCAGGGTCAGCGCCACGATGACCGCCAGCAGCCCGGCCGACGAGATCCACAGCACCCAGGTGCGCTGCCAGACCTGCAGTGGTCTCTTATCGTCTCGTGTCACGGGTTCTCCTCTCGGTAGGGGGTGGGGATGCCGTGCCCGACGCGGGGCCGCGGCTGAGATGGGCCGCGACGATGAGGGCGGCGAGAACGAACGCCGCGGCGCCCACGCCGATGGGAAGCCAGGCCCGTTCGATGGCTCCGACGATCCCCTGCTGGGCGGTCTCCAGCACCCGTGTGATCGGAGCGACCAGTTGCGGGCCGCCCGCCTGCCCGACCCAGTACCCGATCAGATAGACGCCGATCACGATGCACACCACGCCCGCGGCCCGGGGCAGGCCGGAGGCGATGCGTCGCAGCCGGCCGAACCGGACCGCGCCGACGAGCGAAGCGATCAGGGCCAGGACGATGGCAAGCAGCCCCATGCCCAGCCCATATGCGACCACGACGGCCGCTGTCACGAGAGCCGACTCGGTGGTGAGCGCACCGCCGACCGCGGCGATGAAGACGGGCAGGGAGCAGCTCAATGAGCCGACCGCGTAGGCGATGCCGAATCCGATCATCGGGAGCACGCCCGCGCCGCTGCGGAACCCCGGCAGGAAATGCATCGGCACCGTCTTCCCCCGCACTGCCATGATCCCTAGGGCCACGATGGCCGTCGCCACCGCGATCATCAGCCATGGTGCCACCGCCATCAGGACCGCGTGCAGCGATCCGGCGAGCAGTCCTGCGGCCGAGAACACTGCGACGAATCCGATCGTCACCGCCAGCCCGGCCCGTGTTCCGGTCACCACGCGCGCGACCCAGCTGCGGCGGCCGTCCTGGACGAAGGCGGCGAGGTAGACCGGAAGCAGGGGGAATCCGCAGGGGTTCAGCAGCGCGACCATCCCGAGCAGGAACGCGAAGCCGATGACGCCGCCGGTCATCACCCGAGTCGGCCGTCCCGCGTCGCCAGTTCCTGCAGTCGCGCGTTGTAGGCGTCCAGCTCGATGTCGCCGAACCGTTCCACACGACGGTCGACGGCCGCCGTGTGCCGTGCCTCGCCGCGCTGCCATTGCAGGAACAGCACCAGGAGGACCAGCAAGGTGGGCAACTCGGTGAATCCCCAGGCGATGCCGCCGGCGGTCTGCTGATCGCTGAGTGCGGTCACGTGCAGGAACGGCATCGGGACCGCGTAGTAGGTCACGACCGCGGTGCTGGCCATCATCAGCACGACCCCGAAGAAGGCGTGGAAGGGGATCGGCAGGGCCATCTCGGCGATGCGCGCGACGGGGCTGGCCGCACGCCCCATCAGGCCGCTACCTCGGCGCGGGTTCGGATCGACGCCGAGAATTCCCCAGAAGTACAGCATCCCGATCAGCATGAAATGGATGAGCATGAGGTTGTGGCCCCACATGGAGCTCATCAGCACGTCGAACAGCGGTGTGAAATACATCACGTAGAGACTGAACAGGAACAGAAGACCGGTCACGACCGGGTTCGCGATGAACGCGACCGGAGCCGAATGCACGACGCGCAGCAACAGGGCGCGGAGCCGGCGACGGACGCGGCCGCCGCTGGAGAGCGCGCGCAGCAGGAGCGTGATCGGCGCCCCCAGCGCGAGCAGGATCGGTGTCACCATGCTCAGCGTCATGTGCTGGATCATGTGGATGCTGAACAGCTCCATGCCATAGCCGTCGAACCCGGTCGCCGTCATCAGCTCGATCGTGAACACGCCCAGCATCCAGCACGTCGTCCGGATCACGGGCCATCTGTCGCCGCGTCGGACCAGGACCAGCACGCCGGCGACGTAGCAGACTGCCAGCGCCAGCCCCAGCACGGGGAGCACCGGGATCGGCTGCGGATGCACGGCGAACAGGTTCGCCGTGCTGACGGGCTGGGTCGGCATCCACATGGGGCCGGTCATCGCGGCGGCACCTCCTGCGGGAGGCATCGGCATGTGGGAGAGCAGGCCGATCATCACAGCCCCAGGATCAGAAGGTCGGCGACCGCGGGTTCGCCGGCGGCCCGGTCGAAGGCACGCAGCGAGTCATTGAGCGTGTCGCGGTCGTCGGGATCCATCCGTGCCAGAACCTCTGCGATCAGCGTGCGGCGCTGGTCGGTGACGGACCGCACGAGCTCGTGCCCGCTGTCGGTGAGCGCGAGGATCACCTCGCGTCGGCTGTCGGGATTGCCCTCGCGTCTGACCCGGCCGCCCAGGACGAGACGATCCGCCATTCGGCTGAACGTGGACACGTTCACGCCGAGCCGTTCCGCCAGGGCCCCCATGCGCAGCGGACCGGCCGAGGCGAGCACGACCAGCACCCGGAACTGCGGGAGCGACACCTGTTCCAACGCCGGCACCATCGAGCGGGCGATGATCCCCAACAGGGCTCGCGAGGCCGTCACAGTGGCTTCGGCCGCGTCCTCCCGGGAGTCGGCCGAGGTCACGCGAGCGCCTTCTCGACACACGTGCATTTCCGCAATATTTGCATCACGGCAATGGTAGTGCGCTCGCGGGCCCGTCGGCCCTTCGAACCGGGGAAGGTGCTATTGGTCGCACCCTCGCGGATCGGCGAGACCGAGATCAGCCTCGCGGATCGGGACGGTCAGTGGCGGACGACGGCGGCCACGACGCCACGCGCCGCGCGCTCGAGGAAGTCCACGATCTCGTCGGCGGGCCGGTCGGCGTCCACCGCGAGCTCGACCAGCACCTCCTCGGCGAACCCCACCCAGGAGCGCACCGCCACCCGCAGCAGCGGCGAGTCCTCGGTGCCCTGCTCGAGGAGCACGTCCAGCAGGCGCTGCGCGTTCTCGGCCCGCGACTCGTCGATCACCGCACGCACCTCGGCATCGCCGCTGGCCACGCCCCGCACCAGCGAGTAGAACGTGCCGCGATGCTCGCGCACGAACCCCACGATGCGCTGCAGCGTGTCGCGGAAGCGCTCGGCCGGGGGCAGCTCGGCACGGGGGGCGGATGCCTGCAGCAGGCTGTCGCGCGCGGTGATCACCACCTCGCGGTGCAGCCCCTGACGCGATCCGAAATAGTGGAAGACGAGGGCGCGCGAGACGCCGGCGAGCTCGGACAGAACCTCCATGGTGAGGTCGTCGAGGGGGCGGTCGGCGAGGAAGTTCACGCCGAGCGCGACGAGCTGGGAGCGGCGCTGATCGGGAGTCAGCCGCATCCGACGGTCGGCGGACATGAAAGAAGCCTAATCCGCGATCACTATTGACCGACAGTCAATAGTGTCTAGGCTCGTCCCGGAGCGACACCGCGGTCGCGCCGACGACGAGGGAGAGCCGATGAAGTTCCGCACGTTCGCACGCTCACATGCCGGGCGGCTGGTCCTCACGGCGATCCCCGTCGCCGCCGCGGTCACGCTCGTGACCGCCGGCGTCGCGCAGGGGGCGGTTCCCGTCTCGTTCGCCGTCTCGGGCAGCCAGTTCCAGATCGGCGCGTCCTCGCTGGAGGGCACCGGCTTCTCGCAGTACGCGGGCGTGGCCGAGGACACCGCCGGCAAGAGCCACGCCGTCGCCATCGCCAACATCAAGTCCGCGACGCTGCACGACCTGTGCCAGTCCGTGGTCACCGACACCCCACTGGGCAAGGTCGGGGTGCTGATCACCGCGGGCGGCGGAGACAAGCCGGCCACGGCATCCGACCTGCAGATCGGGATGACGGGGCTGAAGGGCGACTCGTCGTTCGGCCACATCCGCATCGGCGTGGACGCCTCGACCGTGAACACCAAGGCCAAGGGCTCGGCCGGCGACTTCGCGCAGGACGCCGACACCGTCACGATCAAGAACCTGCAGCAGACGGCCTGGAGCACCCAGGCATCCGTGTTCACCCTCACCGGAATGACCATGAAGCTGACGGACGGATCGAAGGGATGCTTCTGACCGCGTCGATGCGGCGACGGGATGCCGCGGTCCCCGCGGATCGCGGAGGACTCCGGAGCTGGAGCCGGCGGCGGCCGCTGATCGGCGGCATCCTCACCGTGCTCGCCGGCGCCGAGATGTTCCTGTCCAGCCAGCTGGACATCGGGCACCTGCACGTACAGTTGGGCATCGAGGGGTTCCAGGCGACGGTGATCCCGCTCGTCCTGATCCTGCTCGGCGCCCTCGCGGTCGCGATGCCTGCACACCACGTGTTCTACGGCGTGCTCGCCCTGGCGGTCGCCGTCTACTCGCTGATCGGGGTGAACCTCGGCGGGTTCGTCCTGGGGATGCTGCTCGGCTGCATCGGCGGCATCTTGATCGTGGCGTGGATGCCGAAGCCGCGCGCGGCCGATGCGGGCACAGCGGGTGCGGCCGATGCGGGCGCCGACGACCTGCAGGATCGCCCGTGACGCGCGGGGGCGGACGCGCTCGGCGGCCTCGGCTGCGGCTTGCCGTCGGCGCGGCGGCCGCGATCGGATGCCTCCTGGTCGGCCAGTCGGTGGTGGCGGCCGCACCCGCCTCGGCGCAGCTGTGCATCCCGATCCTGCTGCCGTGCCCGAAGCCCTCGGCCTCGCCGACCCCGACCCCGACGCCCACGGACTCGCCGTCGCCGCACGCCTCCGACGCCCCGCCGGCGGCGGGAACCGACCCCGGCGAGCCGGACAAGGGCACCCCGGCCGCGCCCGACGACCCGGGCGGGAGCACCCCGAAGACCACCGACCCGAGCCTGCTGCCCGCCGATGACAGCATGGTGTTCACCCAGCCGCCCGCCCAGCTCGGGGCATCCTCCCTCTCGTTCTCGGGGCTCCAGGGCATCGCCGCGGTGAAGGTGCGGCTGGCCGACGGGTCGCGGGTCGCGGCGCTCCGACTGCGGGCCGACAGCATCACGATCGACGGATTCGCGCTCACCGTCCGGGCCGAGACGGGTCCGACGCTGGCGACCACCGCCGACCGGATGACGCTGCGTGGCGACGTCGCCGTGTACGTGAACTCGCTCACCGCGACCACCGCGGACGGGCATTCGTACACGCTCGGGGCCGACACCCCGCCGCCGAAGGACGGCATCGCGCCGTCCCTGGTGCGCGTCACGCTCGGCCTGGTGGGCGCGCGCGCCGATCAGATCAGCTACTCGAACACCGACCAGCGCCTCAGCGAATGACGGATGCCGCGGCTATGCCCGCGGCTCGGCGAACGGCTCTTCCGGGTCGTCTCGCAGCGGCAGCGTCTCGATCGGACCGGTCAGCGGACCGTTGAATCCGGCGAGCGGGCCGGTCGGATCGGCGATCACCGCATCCGCGGCCGACAGCGGCCCGGCCGGGGCCGGCAGCGTCTGGATCGGACCGGTCCGCTCGGCGCGCTGCTGCGACGCGGCGACGCCCGCGCGCACCGCCCCTACACCCGCGGCGACCACCAGCACGATGCCGGCCAGCTCGAGCGGGGTCAAGGCCTGACCGAGCAGGACGAGACCGGCGAGGGCGGCCGTGGCCGGGGCCAGGCTCATCAGGATCGCGAACGCCGAGGCGGGCAGGCGCCGCAGCGCGATCAGCTCCAGGGCGTAGGGGATCGTGCTCGACAGCAGCGCCACGGCGGCGCCCAGCCCGAGGATCTCGGGGCGCAGCAGCACCGCGCCGCCGTCGATGATGCCGAACGGCAGTGACAGCAGCGCGCCGATCGACATGGCGATGGCCAGGCCATCCAGCCGGGGGAACTCGCGGCCGACCCGCGCCGCAGCCAGGATGTACCCCGCCCAGCTGGCGGCGGCGCCCAGCGCGAACACGACCCCGAGCGGGTCGAGGTGGTCCCATCCGCCGCCGCCCAGGCACACCACGCCGGCCAGCGCCAGCCCTGCCCACAGCCAGGCCGAGGCGCGCCGGCTGGCGATGATCGACAGGGCGAGAGGCCCGAGCACCTCGATCGTGACCGTGACGCCCAGCGGCAGCCGCTCCAACGCCAGGTAGAACAGGGTGTTCATCGTCGCCAGAACGGTGCCGTAGCCGAGCACGGCCAGCCATGCGTCCCGCCGGTGACCGCGCAGCCGCGGCCGGGCGATCGCCAGCAAGACGAGGGCCGAGAACACCAGCCGCATCATCACCATCCCCACCGGCCCCACCCGGTGGAACAGGAGGACGGCGATCGCGGCCCCGACATCCATGCAGATCTCGCCGACGACGACGAGGCCGACGGCCGAGATCGCGCCCGCCCTCCCCGGCCGGTTCACCGCTCACCCGCCGCCGGTGCCGCATCCCGACGTGTACGGAGGCGGAGACCTCCGGTCACGACCGGGGGACGGGGCACACGGCCGCCTTGGCGATCGTGCTGTGGAACTGGTCGGCCGACCAGGGCAGTCCCAGCGCAGGTGCTTCGCGGTCGCCGGTGGCGGGCGCCTTCGACGCGATCGCGGCCAGTTCGCGCGCCAGGTCGACGATCGGACCGCGCCCGGCGGTCGAGTTGTTCAGCACGACCGCGACCGTCAGCCCGCTCTTCGGGTCCGAGAACGCCGCAGTCAGATACCCTGCCGTCGAGCCGTACTGCCCGACCATGGGCCCGGCCTGGACGGCGCCGCCGGCCGTGGTGAACCAGGAGGGCGAGCTCGCGGTGACCGGCAGCGCGTCGGCGAAGCGGCTCTTGTCGGCCACCAGCGTCCCCCGGGCCAGCGCGCGCGCGTAGCTGCCGAGGTCGCTGATGTCGGAGACGACACCGGCATCGGTGAAGCCGAAGCTGGCCGACTGCTCGGTGATGTCGGTCTGCTTGTCGCAGACATACGCGCCGCTCTTCGACGTCTTGCCGAGGTAGTAGCCGGGCAGCGCGGTCGACGAGCCGACCACCGGGGCGGCCGCGGCCGGGTCCGGCAGTGCCGTGCTGTGCATGCCGAGCGGGTCGAACACGTGCTCGCGGAGCAGCTCCGCCGCGCTCTTGCCGCTCGCCCGCTCCAGGGCGAGGCCCAGCAGCACGTATCCGGCATCCGAGTCCCGGTACGTCACGCCGGTGCGGACCTCGCCGCCGACCTGCCCGATGCCGTAGCCGACCAGCTCGCGCGGGTCCCATACGCGGTCGGGGTTGCCCAGCGACTGGCTCTTCAGCAGGGCGTTGTACGAGCCGATGCCGCTGGTCCCGTCGCACAGGCTCTCCAGCGTGACATCAGCGAACCGCGGCATCCCGCCGACGTACTTCGTGATGCTGTCATCCACCGCGACGACGTTCTCGTCGGCGAGCGCATAGAGGACGTCGCAGATCATCGGGCGGGTCAGCTGGCCCGCCCGGAACGTCATCTCCGGCGTCACCGCGGTCTTGCCGCCCGGCTCGACTGTGCCGAGACCGGCCACCCACGACCCGCTCCACGGCACCCAGACGCCCACGACGGCACCCGAGGCGCCGGTCGCCGCCATCGCATCGTCGACCGCGCCCGTGAGCTGATCCTGCGTGTCCGAAGGGAGGTTCTTGTCCGGAGCGAGGGTCCCCGCGCCCGGGTCGGCGTGTCCGGCCGAGCAGGCCGCGGCCACCAGGGTGATCGCCAGCACGGCGGCGGCCGACGCGATCACGCGCCTGATTCCTGAGCGGACCGGCATTCTCACCCCCGATGACTGTGCATATGCATTCAAACACACGCTCCCTGCGGAACCGGCGGGCGTGACCGGCCGCCGGCGGTGCGTCCCGGGCACCGGGGGCGGGCATCGAGGGGGCGCATCCGTATGGTGGAGGGATGGCGCACATCTTCGAACCGGATGCCGTGGCCGGCGTCCTCGGTCACATGAACGGCGATCACGCTGATGACAATCTCCTCATCGTCCGCGCCTTCGGCGCGCCGGATGCGACCGCGGGCCGGATGACCGGGGTGGACGGCGACGCCGGCACGTGGGAGGCGACGGCGGCGGACGGTGCGACGGCGACGGTGCGCGTGCCCTGGCCGGGCGGAGCGATCAGCGAGCGGCCGGCCGTGCGCCGCGCGGTCGTGGCGGTCTACCAGGAGGCGTGCCGACGGCTGGGCGTGGACGCCCGCAGCGAGCACTGAGGACGGTCACGGCATCCTCATGCCGTTTTCTTGGTTAGGCACGCCTTACCTTGAGCTAGGGTGAAGGTATGAGTGAGCCGATCCCCTTCTCCACCACGCTGCGCGAGCGCTCCAGCGGCGCCCACAGCGGCAGCGAGCACGCCGGATTCATGGCCGACCTGCTGCGCGGGCGCGGGACGCGGGACGACTACGTCAACCTCGTCGCCCAGCACTGGTTCATCTATGCGGCGCTGGAGGCCGCGACCGAGCGGATGCGGCACGACCCGGTCGCGGCTCCGTTCATCAGCGACCATCTGACCCGGCTGCCCGCGCTGGAGGCCGACCTCGAGTTCCTGATCGGCGCGGATTGGCGCGAGCGGATCGAGCCGCTGCCGGCGACCGTGCGCTACGTCGAGCGGATCACGCAGGTGGGCACGGTGTGGGCGGGCGGGTACGTCGCGCACCACTACACGCGGTACCTGGGCGACCTGTCCGGCGGGCTGTACATCGGCAAGGTGATGCAGCGGCAGTTCGGGTTCGAGACGAACGGGATCGGGTTCTACCTGTTCGACGGGATCGCCGACCCGGCCCAGTTCAAGACCGTGTACCGCGAGCAGCTGGATGCCGCCCCCTGGGACGAGGTCGAGAAGGAGCGCGTGATCGACGAGGTGCTGCTGGCGTACCGCTGCAACACCGAGCTGTTCGAGGATCTCGACCGCCGCCGCCCCGAGCGCGTGGCCTGACCCGCCTCCCTCCGCGTCGAGATCGTACGATTTGGCCGAGTGCACATCAAACTCGGCCAGGTTTGATGTGGTCTCGGCCAAATCGTACGATCTCGGGCAGAAGAGGGGCGGGGTCCCCGGGCGCGGAGTACGGGGGACGAAGCGGCGCGAGCCGGTCAGGGCGCGGGCGCGCGCACGCCGGCCATGAACCGCTGCACGTCGGGATCGACCTGGATGTCGCGGGGCCGCAGCGGCCGCGTCAGGTACAGCCCGTCCAGCGCGGTCAGCCGCGACAGCGCGACATACGTCTGGCCGGGCGCGAACGCCCCCGACCCGAGGTCGATCACCGCACGGTCGTACGTCTTGCCCTGGGACTTGTGGATGGTCACCGCCCACGCCAGCCGCAGCGGAAACTGGGTGAACTCCGCCACGATCTCACGGGTCAGCGCCTTGGTCGACGGCTCGTACGCATAGCGGAACTTCTCCCACACCGCCGGCTCCACGTCGTGCTCCTCGCCGTCGACGTCCACCCGCACGGTGCCGCCGGCGATCCGCGTGACCGTCCCGATCGTGCCGTTCACCCACCGCGGCGGCTCGCCGAACGACCCGGTGTCGTTGCGCAGGAACATCACCTGCGCGCCCACCTTCAGCTCCAGGTCGACGTCGGCCGGGTAGGCGTCGCCGCGCCCGAAGTCGCCGTTGACCTCTGCGACCGCGTTCTGCGCCCGACCGGGCAGCGCGTCCAGATGCCGCTTGTTGATCGCGCTCACCCGGTCGTTGCGGGTGGCCAGCGTGATGATCGGGGTCTCGCCGTCGACCGGCTCGGGCGGTCTGCGTGCGCCGGTGTCGTTGAGCATCTGCGCGATGTCGGCGGTCACCCGCCCGTGCCGCACGGCGTTGAGCATCGCCTTGAAGGCCGGATCGGACTGCCGATGGATGTCGCGCAGCTCGCGGATGCGCAGTTCGGCGCCGTACGTCCCGACATCCAGCAGGCCGTCCGCATCCGCCGCCGAGCCGGCCCACACGTGCGCGTCGAAGAACCAGAACGACCGGTAGTGGTCGGCGATGTACCGCGCCTCGTCGCCTCGCGGCGGCACCGGCGCCAGCTGGTACGGGTCGCCGAACATGACCACCTGCGCGCCGCCGAACGGCTCGCTGCGCCGGCCGCGGGCGGTCCGCAGCGCGCGGTCCACGGCATCCATCACGTCGGCGTTCACCATCGAGATCTCGTCGATGACCAGCGTGTCGATGGCGTTCAGCAGCTTGCGGGTGGCGTCGGTCTGCGGTTCGTCCTTGCTGCCGATCAGCCCGATCGGCAGCTTGAACAGAGAGTGGATGGTCTGCCCCTCGACGTTCAGCGCCGCCACCCCGGTGGGCGCGCACACGGCGATCTGCTTCTCGGTGTGCCGGGCGAGGTGGTTCAGAAGGGTGGACTTGCCGGTCCCGGCGCGGCCGGTCACGAACACGTGCTCCCGGGTGTCCTCGATGAGCCGATACAGCTCCTCCTGCTCGGCGGACAGGGCGGGCGTGCTCACCCTGTCCATCGTAGGCGGGTCGGCGTGCGTCGATCTGCGACATTCCACAGGGGAATCCCGGATGCCCTTTCCTAGACTGGGTGCGTGGAGCAGCAGGCGAAGGACGCGACGGCCCCGGCGCCGTCCGTTGCGGATGCCTCGGCCCCGTCGGCCTCTCCCGTGACGGAGACACCCGCCCCGGCCGAGACCACGTTCGTCGATGCGACCGCCGCAGACGCCGACATCCCACCCCGTCGCACCCATCTGGGGCGGGATCTGACTGTCATCGTGCTGATCACCGCCCTGCTGCTGGGCGGCCTCGGAGTGGCCGGCTTCGCCGCCTACCGCACCCTGTATAGCCCGTCGGCGTTCGTCGAGCACTATCTGTCGCTGCTGTCGACCGGGCACGCGGCCGATGCGCTTCGCGTGCCGGGCGTCGCCGTCGACCGGTCCGAGCTGAAGGCGGCCGGGCTTGCCGACGACGCCTCCGACGCGCTGCTGCGGCAGGCGGCGCTGGCCCCGCTGACCGACGTCCGGGTGGATTCCGAGCAGACCGACGCGGCCGGCTCGCACGTCACCGTCTCGTACCGTGCCGGCGGGTACGTGGGCACCACGACGTTCGACCTCGAGCGCGCCGGGAGCATCGGCATCGTGCCGACCTGGAGGTTCTCCCGCAGCCCGCTCGCGGTGATCGACCTGACCGTGCACGGATCGATGTCGTTCCTGGTCAACGGCTTCGCCATCGACAAGCGGCAGGTCTCGCCCGCCGGCACCGAGGCCGCCCCGGCGGATGCCGTGCCGCTGCTCGTGTTCTCGCCCGGGATCTACTCGGTGCGGGTGGACACGGCCATCTCGTCCTCGTCCGGGGTGGCGGTGCTCTCGGATTCCCCGCTGAAGAACGTGCCGGTCACGGTGCAGTCCGAGCCGACGTCGAAGTTCGTGCAGGTCGTGCAGGACCGGGTCGACGACTTCCTCACCCAGTGCGCGACCCAGCAGGTGCTGCAGCCGACCGGATGCCCGTTCGGCTACGTGGTGCAGAACCGCATCGACGGCTCGCCGGAGTGGTCGATGGATCAGCCGCCGAAGATCGACGTGATCCCGGACGGCGAGGGCTGGGCCATCCCGCCCACCGACGGCGTCGCGCACATCGTGGTCGACATCCGCTCGATCTACGACGGCTCGCTGACCCACATCGACGAGGACGTGCGGTTCACGATGGTCGGGACCATCGACATCTCCCCGAGCGGGACCGCCTCGATCCGGGTGAGCGCGCCGGACAGCGACTGACATGCGCGGGTGGATGCCGCATCCGCCCGCACGCACCGGCTACAGCCGCGCCGTACCCTCACTCTCGCGGGCGTCGCGTTCGGCCAGCGCCGCGAGCCGGGCGTTGTACTCGACCAGCTCGGCATCGCCGGTGCGGTCGGCGTTGCGATCGGCCCGGCGCTCGGCGCGGGCATCGCTCTGGCTCCATTGGATGCCGACCACGATCGCGAGGATGAGGGTGGGGATCTCTCCGATCGACCACGCGGCGCCGCCGCCCACGTACTGGTCCATCATCGGGGTGGCACCCCAGGTGCGGCCCATCGAGCCGAACCACTCGGCCACCATCAGTCCGGACTGCATCATGATCGTGATGCCGAAGAACGCGTGCGTGGCCATCACGAGGATGAGCACCACCAGCCGCATCGCCCACGGCAGCCGGTACGGCACCGGGTCGATGCCGATCAGCGACTGGATGAAGAGGTACCCGGCGATGAGGAAGTGGACGATCATCCACTCGTGCCCGAGATGGTCGTACATCGCCCAGCGGAACAGGTCGGTGAAGTAGAAGACCCACAGCGACGCACCGAAGATCACGGCCGCCACGATCGGGTTGGTGACCACGCGCGCGAACGGGGTGTGCACGGCCCAGAGGATCCATTCCCGGGCGCCGCGGGTCTCGTCCTGCCGCTTGGCGATGGCGCGCATCGCCAGGGTGACCGGCGCCCCCGGGACCAGCAGCACCGGAATGGCCATGTTCAGCAGCATGTGCCCGACCATGTGCACGCTGAACAGGTAGTCCTGGTACGCGTTGATCGGCCCGCAGGTGACCCAGAACAGCAGCAGCAGCCCGAGGATCCAGAACACCGTGCGGTACACCGGCCACTTGTCGCCGCGCCGGCGCAGGCGACGCACGCCGGCGAGATAGAAGAAGATGCCGAAGCCGCACACGACCGCCCAGAGCAGGTCGATGTCCCATTGGGTGAACCAGCGGGCCATGGTCAGCATCGGCGGCAGCGGGGCGCCGGTGAGGATCTCGGCCGGCGTCTGCGACAGCGGCACCTCGGCCCCCGTCGGCGGCGGCGTCCGCGACAGCGCCACGGCGGCGCCGCTGGCCACGCCCATGATGATCAGCTCGCCGACGACGAAGCTCCAGAACCGGCGGCGGGATGCGGCATCCGTGCGCATCGCGGTGATCAGGCGGGTCCGGTAGACGGCGCCGAACAGGCCGAGCAGCACGAGGGCGGCGACCTTGACGATCAGGATCGTGCCGTACCCGGAGTTCAGCCCGGCCCAGCTGCCCACCCCGACGATCGCGCGGCCGACGCCCGAGACGGCGACCACCACGAACGCGACGAGCGCGATCGACGAGTAGCGCGAGACGACGTCGACCATGCGGTCGTGATCCATGACCGGCCGGATCAGCACCAGCAGCACGAGGCCGCCGACCCAGACCGCGGCGCCGATCATGTGCATGACCAGCGAGGTGACCGCGATGTTGTGCGAGGCGAGGTCGCCGGAGTGGCCCTGCGTGCCCATCGGCACCAGTGCGGCCAGCGCGAGCCCGGCGGTGATCAGCGTCATCGTCCAGCCGCGCACGGCGAAGGTCAGCACGGTGAGCACCGCCCCGGCGAGGGTGGTCAGCAGCCACGTGCGGCCGGACTCGGTGCCCACCAGCCAGCTGCCCAGCTGCGAGCCGAACGTGTTGTCCAGCCCGACGGTCGCGTTGAAGGTGAGCACGAACGTGAGGAAGCCGGTGAGGCCGGCGGCGATCGTGAACACGGCGGCCGAGACGGATGCCGTGTTCAGCGCGATCTCGAACGGCTTCTCGCCGGCGCGGAGGGCGAACAGCGCGAGCACGAGCGTGCCGCACAGACCGGCGGCCGACAGGTTCACGACCATCGTGACCAGTGGGAGGCTCCACCGCACGAACGGCCCGGGATCGCCCAGCTGCAGCGGCGCGGCGCCGCCGCCGTACGCGAGTGCCCAGATCGCCGTGAGCAGGGCGGCCGCGACCAGTAGCGCCGGTCCGAGCGCCCGCAGCAGGCGGGCCGGGCCCGCGCTCCCCGGGACTCCGCGCGGCGCGACGGCGCCGCGTGGAGTGAGGGTGGGGTTCACCCCTCAAGCCTAAGCGGGATCGGGGCTGCCCCGCCCCGCCGGTGAGGCCGATGTGCGCGGGCGGCGCGTGGGTCGCGATCGAATGCGAGAGGGGGATGCCGCGGCTGCGGCATCCCCCTCTCGAGCGACCGTCCTACTTGACGGTGGCCTTGAGCTTGGAGCCAGCGGTCACCTTGACGCGCTTGCCTGCCGGGATCTTGATCTCGGCGCCGGTCTGCGGGTTGCGGCCGGTGCGGGCCGCGGTGGCGACCTGCTCGAACGCGATCCATCCGGGGATCGAGACCTTGCTGCCCTTGGCGACGGCCTCGGAGACCGTGGAGAAGAGGGAGTCGAGCACGCTCGAAACGACGGACTGGCTCTGGCCGGTCGCGCTGGCGATGCTCGCAACGAGTTCGGTCTTGGTGATGGACTTGTCAGCCATATGGTGTGTCCTCCAGACGGCGGACCGCCGTCGTTCTAAACGGAACCGAAGAAGCAGCTGCCCCCCGGCTGGTCTTTCAACCGCGTCGAATGTACCAAGAAACCGCGGAATCACGCGGATTTCCGCTGGTCCTGCGTGATCTTTCCCGGCGTGTCGCGCGCCGGGCGTGACTGGTGTGACTGGTGTGACTCCGGCATCCTCCCGCCGCCGGGTCGGCGAGGGGCCTGGTACGCCGGTGCGGGCGGGCGCCGACCGGCACAGACGCGAGAAGGCCGGAGCCCGAGGGGCTCCGGCCTTCGTCGAAAGCGTGGTCTACCAGCTGGACTTGGTCACGCCGGGCAGCTCGCCCCGGTGCGCCATGTCGCGGAAGCGCACGCGCGAGATGCCGAACTTCGACAGGTTGCCGCGGGGGCGCCCATCGATGACGTCGCGGCTGCGCAGGCGCACCGGCGACGCGTTGCGCGGCAGCTTCTGCAGGCCGACGCGAGCGGCTTCGCGCTCCTCGTCGGACGCGTTCGGGTCCACGAGCTGCTTCTTCAGCTGAGCGCGCTTCTCGGCGTAGCGGGCCACGACCTCGGCGCGCTGGTTGTTGCGCGCGATCTTGCTCTTCTTCGCCATAGGATCAGCGCTCCTCTCGGAATTCGACGTGCTTGCGCACTACCGGGTCGTACTTCTTCAGCACGATGCGGTCGGGGTTGTTGCGGCGGTTCTTGCGCGTCACGTAGGTGTACCCCGTGCCGGCGGTCGAGCGCAGCTTGATGATCGGACGGACGTCCTGCGACTTCTTGGCCATCAGAGCTTCACACCCTTCGCGATCAGGTCCTGTACGACCGACTCGATGCCACGGGCGTCGATCACCTTGATGCCCTTGGCGGACACGTTGATGGTGATCTTCCGGCCGAGCGACGGCACGAAGTAGGTCTTCTTCTGCACGTTCGGGTCGAAGCGGCGCTTCGTCCGACGGTGCGAGTGCGAGATGCTGTGACCGAAGCCGGGAACCGCGCCGGTCACCTGGCACACTGCAGCCATGGTGATGTCTCCCTCTGTACCGTGAGACCGGACGGCCTCACCCAAGATCCCTTGTCTGCACCCACTCCACGAACCCGTCGTTTCCGACCGGCGAGAATGGGGAGGGTGCGAACTGCGCGCAGGAGTGCGCGCAGACAAGGAGTCAGTTTAGCACGGGGAGAACCGGCGCCCGATCACTGCCGAGCCGAACGGCGAGAGACGGCATCCGTCCGAGACACGGGGTGGAGAAGCGGCGGATGCCCGGGCCGGCAGGCCGGGGCATCCGCCGCTCATGTCAGCGCTTGCGCGTCTTGACGATGCCCTCGTCGGCCTTCTCCCGCTTCTGCGCACGCTTCTCCTTCAGCGTGGCCTGCGGTGCCTTCTTCGCATTCTGCTTGTCAGCCATGGTGATACTCGCGTCCCCTTTCACAGCTGGCGGGTAGTCCCGCCGACCATAGCCGACTTTCACGAGGAAGTCACTTCCTGCCACCTGACCGGGGAATTTCTGCTGTCTCGGCCATCAGGCCGCCGCGTGCGGGTCGAGCCGGTTCAGCGTCGCGACGGTCTGTGCGTAGTCGCCGCGCACCTCGCCGAAGCGCAGCAGCTTCACGTTCTCGACGAGGATCTCGTGGGCGTCCGGCTGCGCGGAGATGAGCGCCATCGTCTCGTCGGCGAACGCGTCCAGCGGCATCGCGAACGGACTCTGGTCCTGCCCAGGGAGCAGCTCGGTCGCCACCGCGGGCGGGACGAGTTCGAGCACCTTCACGCTCGTGTCGGCGAGCTGCAGACGGATCGACTCCGACAGCTGGTGGACGGCGGCCTTCGTCGCGTTGTAGCTCGGCGTCACGCGCAGCGGGGTGTGCGCCAGCCCGCTCGAGACGGTGACGATCGTCGCGTCCGGGCGGGTGCGCAGCTGCTCGACGAACGCCGCGATCAGGCGGATCGGACCGAGCAGGTTGGTCGTGACCATCTGCTCGGCGTCGGAGAGGAAGCCGTCGCCGTGCCAGTCCTCGATGCGCATGATGCCGGCCATCGCGATCAGCACGTTCACGTCGGGGTGCGCGGCGATCACCTCGGCGGCCGCACCGCGGATGCTGGCGGCGTCGGCGGTGTCGATGCGCACCGTGTCGAATCCGTACTGGGTCTGCAGCCGGGCGAGCAGTTCGGCGCTGCGTCCGCCGATGATGACGGTGTTGCCGGCCGCCTGCAGGCGGGTCGCGAGGGCGAGACCGATGCCGCGGGTCGCGCCGGGGATGAAGACGGTGTTTCCTGTGATGTCCATGCGATCCAGAATCCGCGGCATCCGTTCACGCGGTAAGAGACCTGCGGATCGGGGGACTCGCGATCCCTGGTTCCCGCGGCGTGCACGCCGCACAATGGGGGGATGGACCGCGTCGCACTCGCCGACTTCCTCCGCCGCCGCCGGGCGTCGCTGCAACCCGCCGATGTCGGGCTTCCCGCGGGCGCTCGACGGCGGGCGCCGGGGCTGCGGCGTGAGGAGGTCGCAGCCCTGACCGGGATGTCGGCCGACTACTACACCCGCCTCGAGCAGCGTCGCGGTCCCCAGCCGAGCGAGCAGATGCTCGCCGCTCTCGCCCGCGCTCTGCGCCTCACCGATGACGAGCGCGACTATCTCTTCCGCACGGCGGGACATTCGGCGCCGGGCCGGCGCCGCTCCCTCCCGCATGTCGCGCCGCCGCTGCTGCGCGTGCTCGACCGGCTCGAGGACACGCCGGCGCTGATCCTCTCGAACCTCGGCGAGACCCTGGTGGCGAACCGGATGGCGACGTCGCTGTTCGGCGACACGACGGCACGCACCGGCCCCTCACGCAGCGACGTCTACCGCTGGTTCACCGAGCCGACCTCGCGCGCCGTCTACCCCGAAGACGACCACCCCCGGCTGGCGCGGGCCCTGGTCGCGAACCTGCGGGTCGCGTACGGCGCGATGGGCCGGCGTTCGCGCGCCGGAGAGCTCGTCCGCGCCCTGCAGGAGGTCAGCCCCGAATTCGCCGAGCTGTGGGACCGGCACGAGGTGGCGGCGCGCTTCGAAGACCACAAGACGCTCATCCATCCCGAGCTGGGCCCGATCGAGCTGGACTGCCAGGTCCTGTTCACCGAAGACCAGTCGCAGGCGCTGCTCGTGCTCACCGCCGCGCCGCACAGCGAGGCGGCCGAGAAGCTCGAGCTGCTCTCCGTGCTCGGCACGCAGCGCTTCGGCGGCTGAGGCGGCGGGTCCTCCCGCGCGCAGGCGTCAGCGGGATGCCGCGGCCTCGGCGGCTCCCCGCCCCCAGCGGAACGGTGAGACGGTGCGGTCGCCGGCAATCCAGAACCGCCAGGGGAAGGCATCCGTCCCGGCGATCCCGGCGATGCCGACGCGGGGACCGGATGCCACGGATGCCAGCGGCTCGTCCCGCAGCTCGAGCCGCGCCACAGCGTCGCCGAACGGCGCGGACTCGACCACGTCGATGCCGTCGTGCAGCGCGTGCCGCAGTCCCATCGCGTCGCCGAATCGTCCGGGCCCGCGGGCGAGCTCGCGATCGGTGCGGGCAGCCGGCCGGCGTCGCCGCGCGACCTCGAGCCCCTCGACGATCTCGCCGGCGCGCAGCAGGATCCCGCCGGCCTCGCCCTCCGGGCCGCACACCACGTTGGCGCAGGAGTGGATGCCGTGGCTCAGGTACACGTACAGGTGACCGGGTTCTCCCCACATCGTGGCGTTGCGGCGGGTGTACCCCATGCGCGCGTGCGATCCCGGATCCGGCACCGGTCCGGTGCCCTTGCCGTGATACGCCTCGACCTCGGTGATCCGCGCGGCGACGGTCTCGGCATCCATCGTCACCGTGAGCACGCCGCCGAGCAGGCGCGGGGCGACCTCGAGCGGCAGGCCGGACAGCTCGGCGCGCGCGGCCGGATGCATGGCGGAGCGGGCGGATGCCGGGGGCACGGCTCGGTCGATGGATGCGGGGGGCACGGCTCGGTCGGCGGATGCGGGGGGCACGGCTCGGTTGTCGGATGCCGAGCGGGCGGATGCCGGGGGCACGGTCTCGGGTGCGGTGTCAGTCATGGCGGTCGGGGCGGGGCGCCCGCGCTCCACGATACGCCGGAGCGCGGGACCGCCCGGCCCTCCCCCGACCACTCGCCCGTGCGTGACTCGTCAAAAGTGGTCGGTATGGTCGCGATGATTCCCGCCAGTTCTGACAAGTCGGGAACGGGCGCGGGGCGCCGACCGGCGCGGGGCGCCGACCGCCGCGGGCTCGCGGGACCGCCCGGCCCCGCACGCACCCCGCCGTAGACTCGCCGCATGCCGCTCGTCTACCTGTGCGTGCGCCCGCAGCACGAGGCGGGCGTCGCCGAATACGCGTCCTTCCGCGAGACGGCCGGTCTGGGCCTGGACGAGCTGCAGCAGCACGACCTCACTCGCGCGCCGCTGCCGGCGGATGCGTTCGAGCGGTGGCGCGGGTTCCTCGTCGGCGGCAGCCCGTTCAACCTGACCGACCCGGAGCGCGACAAGTCCGACGTGCAGCGCCGCGTCGAATCCGAACTCGAGGCGATCGCGGCTCGAGCGGCCGACGCGCGCACCGCGGCACTGTTCACCTGCTACGGCATCGGGGTCGTCACCCGGATGCTGGGCGGCAAGGTGACCCGGCAGCATCCCGAGCCGACCGGACCGGCCACCGTCGTGCTGACCCCAGCCGGTCACGACGACCCGATCACGGGCGGCCTCGCCTCGCCGTTCCACGCGCTGTCCGCCCACAAGGAGGGCGCCGGCGCCGCCCCGGCCGGTGCGACCCTGCTCGCCACGAACGAGGCCTGCCCGGCGCAGGCGTACCGGGTGGGCGATCGCCTGTATGCGACGCAGTTCCATCCCGAGTCGACGCCGGTGCCGTTCACCGAGCGGATGGCGCTGTACCGCGACGGCGGATACTTCGACGCCGCCGAGTACGACGCGATCGCGCAGCGGGTGCTCGCCACGCCGGTCACCGAGCCGGGTCGGATGCTGCGGGCGTTCACGGAGCGGTTCGGCGCTTCCTGACCTCCGCGGCGTGCGACGCCGCACCATCCAGCACGCCCGTCACTGGGACGGCGGCGGAGGCACCTGACACCAGGACAGGTCGAAGCCGGTGAAGGTGTGCACGGCGCTGCCGTCGGCCAGCGCGATCACGTGCGTGACCACCCGGGTCGGCATCGGCATCCAGTACTGGTCGTAGCTGTTCGAGACCGCATCGGGCGCGACGGTGATGGCCGCGTACTGGCCGCTCGGCGACACGCAGGTCTGCAACAGGGCATCCGTCGGGGGCATGTCGAAGACGGATGCCGCGGCCCCGTCGCCCGCGACCCGGTATACCCGCGTCCCCTCCGGAACGCCCTGGCCGGCGCCGGTGCCGCCGGCCACGTCCAGCACCGTGTAGGGGCGGATCGACCCGCCGTCTGCGCCGGGGATCGGGGTGACGACCCCCATCCGGCCGGGCACGTCGCGTCCGTCGAGGCTGGCCTTGGTGAGCGTGTTCTGGGTGCCGTCGGTGAGGTCGACGGTGACCATCCCGTCGGCCCGCTCGACGACGGCGACGGACGATCCCCGGGCGATGCCGTCGATCGCCATCCCGGTGCCGAGGTCCGCGGCATCCTGTCCGTCGGCGCTGCTCAGCAGCATCCGCCCGTCGTAGGTGAGGACCAGGATGCTGTCGCTGTCGGGCACGAAGCGCCAGTCGGCGACCCGCTTCTCGGTGCCGCTGACGGCGACCTCGGTGGGGGCGGTGTCGGCGGCGGCATCCTTGACCGAGGCGATGAACAGCCGGTTCTCGCGGGCGCCGGCGGTGCCGAGTGCGGCATCCGAGAACGTGTACCCGACGAGCTCGCCGCGGTCGGCGCTCTGCAGCTGCGAGATGGTGCCGGGTCCGGGCAGCGGGAGGGTGCGCTCGCCCTTGCCCTGCAGGTCGGTCACGACGAGCGCCGTGTTGCCTTTGGCATCGAGCGTGGAGATGACCAGGTGCCCGGTCGTGGCGCGGAAGTCCTCGATGTGATCGCCGCTGAACACCGGCACCGGGTCGGCGCCGTGCAGATCGGTGCGCAGGATCCGGTCGCCGTGTCTGCCGCGCTGCAGCAGGTACGTCTGCAGCCCCGGCGTGCGGAACGTCTCGGTCACGGTGGTGGACGGGCCGCCGCCGAGCCCGGTCACGCCGGCGACGCGCACCGTGTACTCGGTGTCGTCGTGCAGCGGGAGGGTGAAGCGGATGCCCAGGTCGCGGCCGGCGGTGTCGACGGTGAACTCGGCAGCCGGGGTCACCGTGACCTGTGCGGCCCTGATCTTGTGCAGCGACTGGTTCATCGTCACGATCAGGCGCGCACCGGATGCCGTGGCCGCGGCATCCGGATCCACGTGCACCGCCGTGGGCCGCGGTCCCTGCGCACCGCCGACGGCGGCCCCGACCAGTCCGAGGACGGCGAGCGCACCCAGGACGGCCGCGAACGTGCCGGCGAACGCCCGTCCTCGACGCCGGCGGGAGGCCGCGCGCCGGGTTCCGGCGTCAGTACTCATACGGATCCTGGGGCTCGGGGATCGGCTTCACGCCGGTCGCCGCGATCTGCAGCGCGCCGGACCCGCTCGAGCGGACGGTGCCGGTGACCTCGATCCACGCGCCGGTCTTCGGTGCGGCGCCGGATCCGACCACCGGGACGCTGGCCGGCTGCGCGTCGATCACGCAGTGGGTGATGATCAGGCGGGTCAGCGCGAAGCCGCCCCCGTCGGCCGGCGTCGCGAATCCGGTCAGGGTGACCGCGTCGCCCTCGAACGCGTCGGGGTTCGTGGCGGTCGCGAACACGCTGGCCCAGTCGCCGACCCCGAACTTGGCCGTGTCTCCGTGGGTGGCCAGGCTCACGACATCCGCGCCCGCGAACAGCGGCGCCGCGCCGACGTCGCGGCTCTGCGCGATCTCGGCCGACAGCGACGCGGGCGGCAGCAGCAGGATCGACAGGATGACGCCGGTCGCGGCGACGCCCCCGGTGGCGGCGACCACCGCCCCTGCGCTCCGCCCCACCCCCTGCCGCGAAATCGTACGATCTGGCCCACTGAACATGAAACTCGGCCCGGTTTGATGTGCACTCGGCCAAATCGTACGATTTCGCGGACCAGCGGCGGCCGCGGGCGCGGGGGCGGGAGGGGCGTGCGCGACGTCGCCGTGGTCGTGGCCGTGGTCCTCCTCGGCGCCGGGCGGCAGCAGGAAGCTCAACGCCGCCCCGACCAGCACCAGCACCGCCATCGGGATCGCGAACCAGTTCGACGACGGGTTGATGTACAGGGCCAGGCGGCCGGTCAGCGCGAGCCCGAGGGTCACCACCGCCAGGCACGAGGCGAGCCCCACGCCGAGCCAGCGGTTCCAGAGCGAGGCGCTACGCGACAAGGTTCACCCCCACCCCGATGGCGAACGCCGCCAGCACCACGGTGACCACCATCCCGATCAGCACCCGGGTGGTGAACGTGGTCCGCAGCAGGGCCATCATCTTCACGTCCACCAGCGGCCCCACCAGCAGGAACGCCACGATCGACCCCGGCGTGAACGTGGAGGCGAACGACAGCGCGAAGAACGAGTCGACGTTCGAGCAGATCGACACGATCATGGCCAGCATGATCATCGCCACGATCGAGAACACCGGGTTCGATCCGATCGCCAGCAGCGCGTCGCGCGGCACGAGCACCTGCACGGCACCGGCCACGGCCGATCCGATGATCAGCGCCGGCATCACCGCGCGCAGCTCGACGACGAACTGGGCGAGGCTGCGCCGCCACCGGTCGCCGGGCTCGTGCGTGACCAGCTCGCACGTGTCGCGGAACCGCTCGGTCAGCAGGGCGTCCGGGTCGGGATGCCGGCTGTAGATCCATCCGATCAGGTTGGCGATCAGATAACCGCCGACGAGCCGCGCGACGAGGATGCCGTCGCTGAAGCCGAACGCCTGGTGGGTCGTGATGATCACGATCGGGTTCACGATCGGCGCGGCCATCAGGAACGTGAGCGTCTCGGGCACCGTGAACCCGCGCATGAGCAGGCCGCGGGCGAACGGGACGTTGCCGCACTCGCACACCGGGATCACCATGCCCAGCAGAGACAGCACGGCCCGCCGGGCCCACGCGCGCCGCGGCATCCACCGCTCGATCATCCCCGGCGGGATCCACACCTGCACGACGATCGAGAGCAGCACGCCCAGCACGACGAACGGCAGCGACTCGATCAGCACGCTGATCGCGAGGGTCAGCCCGTCCTGCGCGCGGGTCGGGACCCCGGGCATCAGCTGCGGCGCGAACGCGTCCAGCGCGAACAGCACGGCGATCGCGGCGACGCCGATCCCGAGCAGGAGGGCGCGCCGGGGCGCCGGCCGGCGAGGCGGCCGGAGGCGATCGGTGGGCTTCGGGCGGGCGACGGATGCCGCGGCCGGGGTCCGCGTCACGTCAGCTCGTGCTCCTGCCTGCAGCGTCGCGTCGTGCCGCACAGTCGGCGCACAGGCCGAAGATGTCCACGACGTGCTCGGCCTCGGTGAACCCATGGCCGGCGGCCGTGCGTCGCGCCCAGTCCTCGACGTCGGTCGCGGCGATCTCGACGGTCAGCCCGCACGATCGGCAGATGAGGTGGTGGTGGTGGCCCGGGCTGGTGCAGGCGCGGTACAGGCTCTCGCCCTCGGGGCTCTGCAGCGAGTCGGCGTCGCCGGCCGAGGCCATGTCGGACAGCGCGCGGTACACGGTGGCCAGGCCGATGCCGGTGTTCTCGTCGCGCAGGGTCGCGTGCAGCGTCTGCGCGCTCACGAATCCGGGGGCGTCGGTGAGCGCCTCGCGCACGCGTTCGCGCTGCCAGGTGTTCCGCTGGGCCATGCTCCGAGTCTAGGCGGGCTCCCCGAGATGAGGCTGGGCGTCGGCCTCCGGCATCCCTCACCGCAGCGGGACGGGCTTGACGGTGATCCTCCCCATCCAGGTCGCGACCAGCACCGCCGTCAGCGACCCCGCCGTCATGATCGCCGCGAGCACGACGAGCTGGAACCGGCCGGCCTCCAGCGGCGAGATGCCGCCGAAGATCGCCCCCACGAACGCCCCCGGCAGCACGACGAGCCCCGTCGTCCTGGTCTGGTCGATCGTCGGGATCAGCGCGCCGCGCACCGCACGCCGCGCCAGCCCGATCGTCGACTGGCGCGGGGTGGCGCCCAGGGCCAGCCAGCCCTCCACCTCGTCCCAGTGGTCGATGACGGCCGTCGTCAGCATCCGGCCGGTGAGCGTGGCGATGGTCATCGCGTTGCCGATCACGATCGCGCCGATGGCCAGGGCGTAGCGCGGGGTGAACTCCAGCGCTTCGGTGCTGAACACGATGACCGCCGCGAGCAGGATGCCGGCGCCCATCGAGCCGGTCATCATGGTCGTCGACCGCCATGACCAGCCGATCCGACCGGTCGCGACCGACGCGGCGATGGCGAACATCACGCACAGGGCGACGGCGATCCAGCCCGGCTGGGTGATGATCCCGCTGAGGATGACGCTGATCACGGCCAGCTGCACGGCGCCGCGCAGGATGGCCAGCAGCGGCGTCCACGCCGCGGGCACCCGGAACAGCAGCAGCACGCCGGTCGTGACCGCCGCCAGCACCGCGACGCCGACGAGGGTCGGCAGGATGTCGGTCGGGATGCTCACACCGCGAGCCTAGGACTCGGAGTCGACGCGCACCGCCGGTCAGAGCTCGTCGGCTCCGGGTGGGGCAGGCGCGGGGGCGGGCGCCGCGGCGGCCCTCGGCATCCCCGAGCGCCGATCGACCGACGCGTGAACGCGCCCCGTGGCCAGCACAGTCGCCAGCACAAGGGCCACCATCGTCACCGCGAACCCGAGCGACACCCAGCCGGCGCCCAGGCCGACGCCGCCGTCGGCGACGGGCTTGCCCAGCCAGTCGGCGACCGACGCCCCCAGCGGCCGGGTCAGCACGTACGCGAACCAGAACGCGAACACGGCGTTCCAGCGCAGCACGCGATACCCGAGCGCCGGGACGAGGATCAGCAGCGCGAACAGGGCGATCGACGGCAGATATCCCAGCCCCAGTCCGACCGCGGTGAAGTCGCCCAGCGCGGTGCCCAGCGCGAAGGTGCCCACGACGGCCGCCCAGTAGAACAGCTCGCGGCGCGCGGTGGTGATCTCGTGCACGTCCAGGGTGCGCTCGATCAGCCGCCAGCCGACGAAGACCAGTGCCAGCAGCAGGGCGTACACGGCGGTCGAGACCGCGTAGGGCGCCCCGAGCACGACGTGCACGACATCCGCCGCCATCGTCCCGAACACGCCGACCATCGCCACCGCGAGCCAGTAGACGCCCGCGATGAAGCGCCGCCGGGTCAGCTGCAGCGCGAGGGCGGCGGCGAACAGCGCGAATCCGAGCAGCACCGCGACCACCGGAGGCATCACGTGGATCGAGAAGTCCGACAGCGCCTCGCCCAGCGCCGTCGAGGCGCCCTTCGTGACCCAGAACATCACCGACGGAGCGGCCACTCGGCTCACCGGTCGGGCCGCGGGGATCTGTGCGCTCACGCGGAAGAGAGTGGATGCCGCACGCTAAGAAATCACCCAGAGAGCGTCCGCGCGCGATGGCCGCGGCGCGTCTCAGCCGATTCTCAGAGCGAGGCGTCCAGTGTTCTGTGCATGCACACCAGCTCACCCCGCCCCGCGCTCGTCGCGCCCCTGATCCTCGCCGGCGCTGTTCTCGCCGTGGTCATCGGCGCCGGATTCGCGATCGTCGGGCACCCCGACTGGTCGGTCGCCGAGGACCAGGCGATCCGTGCCGTGCAGTCCGTGGGCGGTGCCGGGCTCGAGCTCGTCGCCGGGGCGATCGGCATCGGCTTCGGGCCGGCCGGGGCGATCCTGGTCGTCCTGATCGTGCTGGCGGTGGCGTATCTGCGCACCCGATCCTGGCGGCTCACGGCCCGCACGGCGATCGTGATCGCGGTGCCCTGGGCGGTCGCCGAGGCGATCAAGGACATCGTGCGGCGACCCCGGCCCGACCCGGCACTCCTCGGCCAGGCGGCCACAACGCCGCTGACCTACAGCTTCCCCAGCGGGCATACGGCGTTCGCGGCCGCCCTCGGCTGCGCGGTGATCCTGCTGCTGGCAACCGGGCGTGCCCGCGCGGTCGCGGTGGCGATCGCCGCGGTGGTCGTGCTTCTGACCGGCTGGTCGCGCATCTACCTCGGCGCGCACTATCCGACCGATGTGATCGCCTCGATGATCCTCGTGCCGGTGCTCGCCGTGGCCGCAGACCGGGTGGCCGGACGCATCCGCCTGCTCGCCGACGACGGTCTTCCGACGCACCTGCCGGCCGACGCGCCGTGACGCACGCCCGGGACGGACGTATCTTTCTCACAGGGGCCGCAGCCGCGCTCGGGGAGGACGACCGGATGGGATCCGCACGATGACCGGCGACCGGCCGCGCCTGCTGCTCGCCGAGGACGACCCGCAGCTCGGCCCCCTGATGGCCCGGGTGCTCGACGAGGTGTATGACGTCGTCCTGATCCCGGATGGCGCGGATGCGCTGGCCGCCGCGGTGGACGGCATGTTCGCCGTCTTCGTGATCGATCGCCGGCTCCCCGGGCTGGACGGCCTCGAGATCATCGCTCGCCTGCGCCGCGAGGGGGTGCGCACCCCCGCCCTGATCCTCACGGCGCTGGGCACGGTGCACGACAAGGTGAGCGGCCTGGACGCCGGCGCCGACGACTACCTCGTCAAGCCGTTCGACTTCGACGAGCTGTTCGCCCGGCTGCGGGCGATCCGACGGACCGACGACGGCGAGGGGCCGTTCGTCCGCATCGGCCCGTGGGAGTTCTACCCCGAGTCGCGCGCCGTCTACTCGCCGTACGAGGGCCGCAGCATCCTCACCGATCGCGAGAGCGCGCTGCTGCGACTGCTCGCCCTGCACCCCCGCAGGACGTTCAGCCGGGGCGAGATCCTCGAGGCGGTCTTCGATGCGACCGACACGCCCGGCACGGTCGACACGTATGTGCACTACCTGCGGCGCAAGACCGATCGCGACATCATCACGACCGTGCGCGGGCGCGGCTATCGACTGGGGATGATGTGACGGGCCGCGCGAGGCGGCGGCGATTGGATGCCGATGCCCGGCTGGTCCGCCGGACGGCGTGGACGGTCGGGGCGTGGATGACCGTCGCCGCGACCGTGCTGGTGATCGCAGTGCTGGTGGCGGCGTCCTCGATCGTGCTGGGGCAGATCCCCCTGGCCGAGCTGCTGGACCGACGGCACCACGAGGAGTCGATCGATGTCGGGGGGCTGGACGCGCTGGCCGGGATCGTCGTCATCGGGCTGCTCGCCATCGTGCTGGCCTGCACCCTCAGTCTGATCGTCACCCGCCGCGCCGTCGCGCCGCTCGTGGATGCGCTGGCCCGGCAGCGCCGCTTCGTCGCCGACGCCTCGCACGAGCTGCGCACGCCGCTGGCCGTCCTCGACGCGCGGCTGCAGGTGCTCGAGCGCTCTCTGCCGCCCGACGATCCGCAGCGGGGCATCGTCGCCGAGCTGCGCGCGGACTCCCGCTCGCTGATCGCCGTGGTCTCGGACCTGCTCGACTCGGTCGACGTCGCCTCGTCCGGGCACCAGCAGCCCGTGGCGCTCGCACCGATCGTGCAGACGGCGGTGTCGTCGATGCGGATGCTCGGCCAGGACAGGGGCGTGCACGTGACCGCGGGCGACGTCGCCCCGGACGTCTGGGTGCGGGTCCCCGAGACGAGCCTGCACCGCGCCCTGGTCGCGGTGATCGACAACGCCGTGAAGAACTCCGCCGCCGGAGACGCCGTCGAGGTCGCGGTGCGTGCGGACCGCGCGCAGGTGCGGATCGCCGTCCGCGACCATGGTCCCGGCATCCGCGGCATCCCCGTCGAGCGCGTGTTCGATCGGTTCGCGCGCGCCGCCGAGCCGGGCGCCGGCGGTTTCGGGATCGGGCTGTCGCTGGTGCAGGACACCGCCGGACGGTTCGGCGGCTGGGTCGAGGTGACCGAGACCTCGGCCGACGGGACGACGATCACGATCGGGCTGCCGCGGGCCAGGCGCCGCTGACAGTCAGTCGGCAGACGTGTAGAGGGCGACGACGCTGCGGTGATCGACGACGCGCTCACGCTCGCGGTATCCGAGGCGACGCAGCTCGTCCACGCCCCAGGTGTCCACCGCCCGACCGACCCGGTATTCGACCACCCACACCCGCTGCACGTCGTGGAACCGGCCGTGGCGGGCCGCAGCATCCACCGACATCGTGGTGTCATACCACGTCGGATCGTCGGGGTACGGCGAGGCCAGCGTGACATCGCGGACGGTTGCGAAGGATGTCGGGTCGGTGTCCATCGCCAGCCGCGGCCGGCGAGATGGGCGGGTGCCATCGTCGAACACGATCGCGTCGCCGACGCGCGCGTGCGTGCGGATCACCTGGGCGATCTGGTTCCAGTCCGACTGGTTCTTCGCGAACGGCGTACGTTGCGAGGCCCACACCGGGACTGCCGCCGCGATGACCGCGAGCAGGGCGATCGGAGCGAGCCGCCGGCCGAATCGCAGTCGCGCGAGCCGGCGGATGCCGGACGCCATCAGCACCGCGGCCGCGGGGGCGGCGTAGGTGCCATACCGCGCGGTGAATCCGGGCGCGACCGGACTCGCCGCGACCAGGATCCCCACCGGGATCACCAGCCAGCACACGGCCAGCACATCCAGCGCGCGCACCGGTGATCCGTCACCGATGTGCCGCGCGGCATCGCCGACCACGCCAAGCGTCGCGATACCGATCAGGGCCCAGGCGATCGCCGCGAACAGCGGTGTGGCGAACCACATCTGGATGAACACGGCGGTCGGGCCCGCGACATCCGTCCCGCGCAGATACCCGATCTGCGCCGTCTGGGTCGCCGCGACGGCGAGCAGGGGCAGCGCCAGGGCGGATGCAGTGGCCGATGCGATCAGCCAGCGACGCCGTTGCGGCCGCAGTTCGGGCGTCATCGCGATCGCCGCGCCGACGGCAAGGGTGAGCAACGCGAAGTAGAGGAACGCGTAGACGCCGACCGTGAGCACCACGGTGTAGGCGATCCACCACGGCCGGGAGGGCCCCCGGCCGAGCAGCAGCTCGACGACGATGGCGCACAGGATCGCGGCCAGAGCCGCGTCCCACGCATAGGAACGGGCTTCTTCGCCCGCATAGGTGAGCCGTGGCAGGACCGCGACGAGGACGCCGGCCAGGACGCCGAAGCGGACGGTGCCCACGCGCCCGCACATCCAGGTGACGGCGGCCGCGCACATCCCCGCGGCGAGCGCGGAGGGAAACCGCACCGAGAACGGGCCGGCGCCGAATAGCGCGACCCAGTCGTGCAGGCCGAGGTAGTAGGCCGCATGCACGACGTCGACGTGCATGACCATCGCGAGCAGGCTTCCGACCGGCCGTGTCGCAGACAGGACGCTGGCCGCCTCGTCGCCCCACAGCGAGGGGATCCACGAGCCGGTCATGGCGAGCGCCGCGGCCACGGCGCCCAGGGATACCGCAGCCAGGCGCAGCCGCCGCCGGGATGGGGGATCCGTGGGGCTGTGGATCCGCCCCTCGAGGTCGAGAGTCGTCATGTCACGGCGTCCCCCGCCGCGGGAAGAACGCGTCTGTCTCATCGAGGTACGCGGACTTCAGGATGCGCACATCGGGACGGAACCATCGACGCCCGTGCCGGCGTCCGATCAGGAAGCCGCCCCCGGCACCGGTGATCACCGCCCCGCCGGCGACGAGAGCGGGCGATCCGGATGACGCGAGGAACGCGCTGACCACCATGGGGTGAGCGTGCGCGCGGCCGACTAAGGAAGGTCTCAGACGGCCGTCGTGGCCGCGCAGGCTCTGCGCATCGGCCGTGCCACAAGGGACGGGTGCGGGGCGGACGGCGCCCGGCGGGGGCTATGCCGCCGAGCGCGTGACGCGGTCGCGGCCGGCGCCCACGCCCCGGCAGACCAGGTAGATCACGAACGAGATCGTGGTGATGTACGGGCTCACCGGCAGTTCGCCCATGACGGCGAGCAGGATGCCGCCGACGGCCGAGACGAGACCGAAGACCGCCGCGAGCACGGGCACCGCGACCGGACCGGTCGCCACCCGCATGGCCGCGGCGGCGGGGGTGACCACCAGCGCCAGCACGAGGAGGGCGCCGATGATGTGCACGGCGACGGCGACCACCAGGCCCAGCAGCAGCATGAACCCGAGCGAGACCCACCGCACCGGCACGCCGCGCGCGGCGGCGGCCTGCGGGTCGAGCGAATCGAAGCGCAGCGGCCGCCACATCAGGACGAGCCCGACCAGGACGACCGCGCTGATCACGATCAGCCAGCCCAGCTGTGCACTCTGCACCGTGACGATCTGGCCGGTCAGCAGACTGAACCGGTTCGCGCTGCGACCCGGATACAGCGACAGGAACAGGATGCCCAGGCCCAGCCCGAACGGCATCAGGACGCCGATGATCGAGTTGCGCTCCCGCGCGCGGGCGCCGAGCCACCCGATGAGCCCCGCGGCGATCAGCGATCCGACGATCGACCCGGTCACGGCATCCGCGCCCAGCAGCAGGGCGGCCGCGGCGCCGGCGAACGAGAGCTCGCTGATGCCGTGCACGGCGAAGGCCATGTCGCGCTGCATCACGAACACGCCGATCAGGCCGCCCACGAGCCCGAGGACGGCCCCCGCCCACACGGAGTTCGACACCAGCGCCAGGATCTCGCCGTAGTCGGCCACGCCGCCGAACATGGCGTTCCAGACATCCCCCCAGCTCATTCGTGCTCGCCTTCGTGATGGTGGTGGGATGCCTCGGCATCCGGTGCGCCGACGACCACGAGCCGGTTCCCGGCCCGCATCACGAACACGGCCGCGCCGTACAGGTCGGTGAGCACATCGCTGCGGAGCACGTCGCGCGGGGCGCCGAGCATGAATCGCCCGCCGGCGAGGTAGAGGATGCGGTCGACCTTGCCGAGCACCGGGTTGATGTCGTGCGTGACCAGCAGCACGGCCGCCTGCTGCTCGCGCCGATGCCGGTCGATCATGCGCACCACGGCGTCTTGGTTGGCCAGATCCAGGCTCGTCAGCGGCTCGTCGCACAGCAGCAGCCGCGGCTGGTCGGCCAGCGCCTGCGCGACCCGCAGCCGCTGCTGCTCGCCGCCGGAGAGCAGCCCGACCGGGCGGTCTGCGAACGCCGCCGCGCCGGCCGCGCGCAGCAGCTCGTCGACGCGCTCCCGGTCGCCGCGATGCGGGATCGGCGGACCGAACCGGTGCCCGTCGACGCCCAGGCGCACCAGATCGCGGGCCCGCATCGCCGTGTCGCGGGGCAGCGGACGCTGCTGCGGGATGTATCCGATCCGCCGGTTGCCGGCGCGGTGCACGGGCTCGCCGAGCGCGGTGATCCGGCCCTCGCTGAGCCGGTCGAGCCCGAGGATCGCGCGCAGCAGCGTGGTCTTGCCCGAGCCGGACGGCCCGAGCACGGCGATGAGCTCACCCGGGTCGACGGTCAGATCCAGGCCCGACCACAGGCTGTGGCCGCCGCGGCGCAGCGCCGCGTTCTCGATCACGAGGGGCGGGCCGGAATGCTCGGATTTCACCACTCCACCTTAGTGATAACGGTTCTCAGGGTGTGCGCGACCTTCGCCCGGCAGACGCCGAGCAGATGCCGAGACCGGGGAATCGTGGCGAGACCGGGCGGAATGCACTGGGTGTCACGGAGGATCCCTGGTTTCGGCATCCGGACGGGGCGAGGGAGGGGCACGGAGGCGAGGGCGGGCGGCTGCGACCGGGTCGCGGCGGAGGCTAGGACAGGGCGCCGGCGAGCGCGTCGACGTTGGCCGTCATCCAGGTCAGGTAGGTCTCGCCGTCGGGCAGCAGCTCGGAGAACCGCAGCGTCGGGATGCCGGCATCCTTCGCATCCTGCTCCACCCGGTCGGTCTCGGCTCCGCCGGCCTGCGCATTGACGACCACGACGGCGACCTGCTTCGCCGAGATGATCTGCAGCGCTTCCAGAAGCGTCGCGGGCGCGACATCCTGCCCTTCCTCGACGGCTTCGCTGAAGGCCGGGGGCGTCTTGTTGTCCAGGCCGGCCGCATCGGTGAGGGAGAGCGGCAGCGGCTCGGTGACGAACACACCCGTTCCCTCGTGCGCGCTCTTCAGCTGGGCCAGGCGGCGGTCGATCTTCTCGATGCCGGCCCTGAACGCCTGCGCGTTCGTCGCGAACGCGTCCTTGCCCGCCGGGTCGATCGTGCCGAGCTCCTCGGCGACCTTGCCGGCGAGCGTGGCCATCACGGCCGGGTCGTAGAACACGTGCTCGTTGAACCCCTCGAGGTGGTCATGGGCGTGCGCGTCGTCGTCACGGTGGGTGTCGAGGTCGCCGTCGGCGGGGTACTCCGGCGAGAGGGTCGCGGCGGTGATCACGGCGGCCTTGCTGTCGGATGCCTGGATCAGGCCGTCGATGAACGGGTCGAACCCGCCGCCGTTCTCGATCACGACCGCGGCATGCGCCACGCGCAGCTGGTCGCGGGCGCTCGCCTCGTACTCGTGCGGATCCAGCGCGAAGGAGTCGATGATCGAGGTGACGTCCACGCGGTCGCCGCCGACGGCCTCGGCGATCGATCCGTACACGTTCGTCGAAGCGACCACGGCGATGCGCCCATCCCCCGAGCCGTCGGCGGCGGTCGGGCCGGAGCATCCGGCGAACAGGGCGGCCGTGGAGGCGATCGCAGCGGCGAAGATCACGCGGTTTCTCATCACGTCCCCCACCCTAACCCGTAATGAGAATCATTCTCAACTCGCCCGGGGGCGCCTCGCTCCCCTCCCCCGCCGCCCTCGCTGTCGGCGAGAGTGCATCTCGCGGTCGGGGCGGCGGCCGGGCCGGGTCGGGGCGGCCAGCCGGGGCGGGTCGGGCCGGGTCGGGGCGGCGGCCGGGCCGGCGGTCAGTCGAGGAGGAGGGCGGGCTCCTCCAGGATCGAGGCGACGTCGGCGATGAACCGGCTCATGCCGTCGCCGTCGACCACGCGGTGGTCGAACGATCCGGCCACGGTGGTGACCCAGCGCGGACGCACCTCGCCGTCGACCACCCAGGGCTTCTGCCGGATCGTGCCCATCGCGACGATCCCGGCCTCTCCGGGGTTCAGGATCGGGGTTCCGGCATCCATCCCGAACACGCCGATGTTCGTGATCGTGATCGTGCCGTCCTGCTGGTCGGCCGGAGTGGTCTTGCCCTCGCGGGCGGTGAGCGTGAGCTTCTGCAGCGCCGCGGCGAGCTCGCGCATCGTCAGGTTCTGCGCGTCCTTGATGTTCGGCACCAGCAGCCCACGGGGCGTCGCCGCGGCGATCCCGAGGTTCACGTAGTGCCGCACCCGGATCTCGGCGCCGTCTCCGGTCTCGATCCACGCCGCATTGACCATCGGCGTGCGCCGGACGGCCCAGATCACGGCGCGGGCCACGATCAGCAGGGGCGACACCTTGATGTCGGCGAAGTCCGGCGAGGACTTGAGCCGCTTGACGAGCTCCATGGTGCGGGTGGCATCGACATCCGTCCACACCGTCACGTGCGGGGCGGTGTAGGCGCTGCGCACCATGCCGCTGGCGACGGCCTTGCGCACGCCCTTGACCGGGATCGTCTCGGTGCGCTCGTCGACGGATGCCGCGGCCGGCGCCGCGACCGGGATGGTCTCTTCGCGCACCGGCGACCAGTCGGGGGTCTCGATGTTGCGGAAGACACTGGCCTGCGACGCCTGCTTCAGGACGTCGTCGCGGGTGACCTCGCCGGCGGGGCCGGAGGGCGTGACCGCGGACAGGTCGATCCCCAGGTCGCGCGCGAGCTTGCGGATCGGCGGCTTGGCGACGGCCCCGACCGAGGCGCGCACCGGGCGCTCGGCGGGCTTGCGACGGCGCGACTTCACCGGGCCGCCGGTGCCGTAGCCGACGAGCACGGAGCCCTCGGTCGCCGGTTCGGCCTCGGGCTCGCCGTGCTCGCTCTGCCCCACCACGGCGTCGGGAGCGGATGCCGCGCCCGACGCGATCGTGATGATCGGGGTCCCGACATCCACCGTCGTCCCCTCGGTCACGAGGATCTCGCCGACCGTGCCGTCGAACGGCGACGGCAGCTCGACGAGCGACTTGGCCGTCTCGATCTCGACCAGGACGTCGTTGACGGCGACCTGGTCGCCGGGGGCCACGTGCCAGCTGACGATCTCGGCCTCGGTGAGGCCCTCGCCGACATCCGGCAGCAGGAAGGTCTGGGGGCTCATATCGTTCCCTTCGTCACCCCGCCAGCACCGTGCCGAGAGTGCATCTGACGGCCGAGAGAGCGGGCATCACCCATACTCTCGTCCGTCAGATGCACTTTCGCGGTCATCGCGGAGGGTCTTGTCAGTAGGCGAGGACGCGGTCGACGGCCTCGAGGATGCGGTCCGGGTCGGGCAGGAACACGCCCTCGAGCTTGGCGGGCGGGAACGGGGCGTCGAAGCCCGACACCCGCAGCACCGGGGCCTCGAGCGCGTAGAACGCCTCGGTCATGACGGTCGCCGCGACCTCGCCGCCGAGCGACACGAAGCCGGGGGCCTCCTGCGCGTAGACCATCCGGCCGGTGTGCCGGATCGAATCCAGCACCGGCCCGTAGTCGATCGGCGACAGCGAGCGCAGGTCGATGACCTCGCACGAGACGCCCTCGCCCTCGGCCAGGGCGGCGGCCTGCAGCAGCGTCGTGACCATCGCGCCGTGCCCGACCAGGGTCACGTCGGTGCCGCGCCGCACGATCCGCGATGCGTGCAGCGGCAGCGCCGGGGCGGCCTGGTCGACCTCGCCCTTCTGCCAGTACTTCGCCTTCGGCTCGAGGAAGATCACCGGGTCGTCTGACGCGATCGCGTCCTGGATCATCCAGTACGCGTCGTTCGGCGTGGACGGCGAGACCACCCGCAGGCCCGGGGTGTGCGCGAAGTACGTCTCCGGACTCTCCTGGTGATGCTCGACCGCGCCGATGTGGCCGCCGTACGGGATGCGGATGACCACCGGCATCCGCAGCGCACCCTCATGCCGGTTCGTGATCTTGGCCAGCTGGGTGGTGATCTGGTCGAACGCGGGGAACACGAACCCGTCGAACTGGATCTCGACCACCGGACGGAATCCGCCCATCGCCAGCCCGATCGCCGTGCCGACGATGCCGGACTCGGCCAGCGGGGTGTCGAGCACCCGCTGCTCGCCGAACTCGGCCTGCAGCCCCTCGGTGACGCGGAACACGCCGCCGAGCCGGCCGATGTCCTCGCCCATCAGCAGCACCCGGTCGTTGTCGGCCATCGCGCGGCGCAGCCCGGCGTTCAACGCCCGGCTGAACGGCATGGTCTGCACGGCGGGGGGGCCGCCGTCGACGTCCGCCGGCTCGCTCACCGGCCCGGCGGACGATGCGACAGGAGCGCTCATCGGGTGCCCTCCTCGAGGGATGCCTCGTACTCGGTCAGCCACGCCTTCTCGCGTTCCATCAGCGGATGCGGCTCGGAGTACACGTGATCGAAGATCGTCGAGGCCGGGATCGGCCCCAGCGCGACCGTGCGCGTGCGGATGTCGTCGGCGCCCGCGGCGGCCGCGGCATCCACTTCGTCGAAGAAGGCGTCGGAAGCCCCGCGTCCGCGCAGGTACGCCCGCATCCGCGCGATCGGGTCGCGGCGCGCCCACGATTCCTCTTCGTCGGAGGTGCGGTACTTGGTGGGGTCGTCGCTGGTGGTGTGCGCGCCCATCCGGTAGGTGACGGCCTCGATCGCGCGCGGGCCGGTCCCGGCGCGGGCCTCGTCGAGGGCGCGACGGGTGACCGCGTAGCTGGCGAGCACGTCGTTGCCGTCCAGGCGGACGGACGGGATGCCGTAGCCGGCACCGCGGCGGGACAGCGGCACGCGCGCCTGGGTGGCGACCGGCACCGAGATCGCCCACTGGTTGTTCTGCAGGAAGAACACCTCGGGGGTCTGGTAGCTGGCGGCGAACACCATCGCCTCGTGCACGTCGCCCTGACTGGAGGCCCCGTCGCCGTAGTACACGATGACGGCCTCGTCGCGGTCCGGATCGCCGGTGCCCGACTTGCCGTCGAAGGCCAGCCCCATGGCCAGCCCGGTGGCGTGCAGGGTCTGCGAGCCGAGCACCAGCGTGTAGATATGGGTGTTGCCGAAGGCCGGGTCGGACGGATCCCATCCGCCGTGCGTGAGGCCGCGCATGAGCCGGATGATGTCGATCGGGTCGACGCCCCGGATCATGCAGACCGCGTGCTCGCGGTACGACGGGAACAGATGATCCTGGGTGCGGGCGGCGTAGGCCGAGCCGACCTGCGCGGCCTCCTGCCCGAGGCTCGGCGGCCAGAGCGCGAGCTGTCCCTGCCGCTGCAGGTTGGTGGCCTGCTGGTCGAACGCGCGCACCACCACCATGTCGCGGTAGAACTGCTCCAGCTCGGCGTCGGGCAGCGCCTCGACCAGGTCGAGATACGGTTCCGCGGCGGGTGTCGGCGCGAGTGATCCGCTCGGATCGAGGACTCGGACCAGGCCCGGGTCGTCAGGGGTCACATCGTCATCGGTGGGGAGCACCGTTCTACGCTAACCGTCGCGCCGGATGCCCCTCCGGAAGAGACTCGACAATGGATCCTGCAATTTGCAGTACCTTCTCCACAGACTCCTCCTCGCCGACCGAGACGCGGATGCCGTCGCCGGCGAACGGCCGGACGATGCATCCGTCGCCCTCGAACCGCTCCGCGGCCTCCATCGTCTGGGCGCCGGTGGCCAGCCACACGAAGTTGCCCTGCGCCTCTGGGACCGCCCAGCCCTGGGCGCGCAGGCCGTCGACGACCCGGTCGCGGCGGGCGGCGATCGTGTGCACGCGCGCAAGGAGCTCGGCCTCGGCGTCCAGGCTCGCCAGTGCCGCCTCTTCGGACTGCGCCGTGACCGACAGCGGCACGGCGGTGGAGCGGGCCGCATCGAGGATGCGGCGGTGCCCGATGGCGTAGCCGACCCGCAGGCCGGCCAAGCCGAACGCCTTGGAGAACGTGCGCAGCACGACGACGTTGGGGTGGTCGTCGCGGCCGAGCTTGCGCAGGCCGTCGACGGCGTCCGGATCGGTGACGAACTCGGCGTACGCCTCGTCCAGGAGCACGAGCAGGTCGGACGGGATCTTGGTCAGGAACGCCTCGAACTCGGCCTGGGTGACCACCGGTCCGGTCGGGTTGTTCGGGCTGCACACGATGATCGCGCGGGTGCGGTCGGTGACGGCGGCGGCCATGGCGTCCAGGTCGTGCCGGGCGTCCGCGGTCAGCGGCACCTCGACCGGCGTCGCCCCGGCGATCAGGACCAGACCAGGGTACGCCTCGAACGAGCGCCATGCGTAGACGACCTCGTCGCCGGGACCGGCGGCGGCCAGCATCAGCTGCGACAGGATCGACACGCTGCCGGCGCCGACGTGCACCTCGTCGGGGGTGACGCCGAACCGCGCGGCCAGCGCCTGCCGCAGGCGGGCGGCCGTGGCATCCGGGTAGCGGTTCACGCCGACGGTGCGCCGCAGCGATTCGACCACGGTGGGCAGCGGCTCGTACGGATTCTCGTTGCTGGACAGCTTGAACGCGTCTTCGCCGGCCTGCTTGCCCTGCCGGTACGGGGGCAGGGCCGCGATCTCGGGGCGGATGCGGACGGGAACATCTTCGGTCACGCCTCGAGTCTACGAGCCGCCGTGCGCCCTCCCCTCTCGGACGCCGAAATCGTACGACTTGGCCGACTGCACATCAATTTCGGCCCAGGATGATGTTCACTCGGCCAGATCGTACGATTTCGCGTGTCCGGGGATGGGGAAATGTGCCCATGGAGCGATCCGCCGCCGGCGGCTAGCGTTCACTGACGGCCGGCGACCCAGCCGCGTCGGGACGGGAGTCGGGAGGGGAACATGAGGCCAGGACGCAGAGGGATCGCCGCGACGGCGGCGGTGATCGGGATGCTGAGCCTGGCGACGCCGGCGGTTGCGGCATCCACACCCCCGCCGAGCGACCCCGGCTCGGCCACCGCGCCCCTGCTGGGCACCACCGCGTACCGCGTGGTCGCCCTCGGCGAGAGCCAGATCAGGGTCGGCATCCTGGCGGTGGCGCGCATCCCGCATGGCACGGCGGTCTATTACGCCGTGGCCCCGAACTCCACCGGCGACGCCGATGTGGTCTTCATGCACACCAAGTCGCTGAACGATCCGTTCCCCGTCCAGGCTCTCGCGAACCTGGCCATCGTCGACGTCGCGCACGACGCCGTCTACCAGCCGTTGATCTCGGGCGAGCGCTGCCTGTGCAGCTCTGCCGGCGACCTGTCCGGCACGGACGCGAACGGCACGCCGAGCGTGGGCTACGCGATTCTGCCCGAGCTGCCCGCCGATCTGAGCTCGGTCACCATCCGGATGGGCGGGTACGCGTTCCTGCCCGGCATCCCGGTCGGCGACGCGCCCCCGACGGGACCGGTCGCCGCGGCGCCGGTGCCGCTGGGATCCTGGCCTGAGCTGCCCGACGAGGCCGCGATCGCCGCCGGCGACGTGAAGCAGGCCACGCGACCGCTGACCACCAATATCGCCGACCCCGTCGCGGCGACCTCCACGAGCCGGACGCGCACGACCGTCGCCCTGGCCTCGGACGTGCTGTTCGCCAACGACAGCGCGACCCTGAACGGCAAGGCGCAGTCCGCGCTGCGGGCGGTGGCCGACAAGATCAACGCGCACGGCACGGGCGTCGTGATGATCGACGGATACACCGACTCGGTCGACTCGGACGCGCACAACCAGGCGCTGTCCGAGGCGCGCGCGCAGTCGGTGCGCACGGCACTGACCCCGCTCGTGACGAACACCGGCGTGACCTTCCAGACCGCCGGGCACGGCGAGCAGGATCCGGTCGCCGACAACGGCACCGCACAGGGACGGCAGCTGAACCGCCGCGTGACGGTCTCGTTCGCGACCGAGGGGGACAAGTGAACCGCAGGATGCCGCACCCGGCCGCCGGCCTCGCTGCGGCGGGTCTCGCCCTCGCGCTGGTCCTGGCCGGCTGCACCGCCACCCCTCCGCCGACCCCGCCGTCGCCGAGCACCCCCAGCCCGACCGCCCTCTCGGTCGATCAGGTGTCGAAGAAGATCGCGGATGCCGCCTTCCCGAGCGGGTCGATCGCGCACACCGACGGCACCATCGACGCGATCGACAAGACGGCGGTGACGATCGATGTGGTCGCCCTCGAGGCGCTGCCCGACTCGACGATGCTCGAACTGCGGATCGCCACCGCCTCGGGCAAGGAGGAGCGGATCACCTCGTTCCAGTTCGCGGTCGCCCCGTTCCACGACACCCGCAACATCGGCCTCGTCGACACCGCGAGCGGCAAGACGTACCGTCCGTACACCTACCAGAACGCCCGGGATGCGGACGGCCAGAACACCGGCTGCCTCTGCGACGGGCTGCCCGACAGCGCCGACGGCACCGGCATCCTGGTGTCGATGATCATGCCGCCGCTGCCCGACGGAACCGACGCCGTCGACGTCACGATCCCCGGGATGACCACGATGAAGGCCGTCCCGGTCTCTCGCGACGCCGCTCGCTGAGCCGGCCGCTCGCTGAGCCGGCCGCTCGCTGTTCGGCCGCCTCCCGTTCGCTTCACACCCAGCGAGATCGGAAATATGCTCCGCTGCGCGCCAGATTCCGAGACATCTCCCCGATCTCGCGCAGGGGATCCGGAGCCCTGAGCTCAGGCCGGAGGCAGCCGCGGCACGCTGCCGAGCAGGCGCTGCGTGTAGGGATGCGCGGGCGCCGCGAGGACGGATGCCGTCGGCCCCTGTTCGACGATCCGCCCCTGCTCGAGCACGATGATCCGGCGGCACAGCCGAGCGACGATGCTGAGGTCGTGCGAGACGACGACCATCGTCACCGGCGTGCGGCCGGCCTCGCCTTCGCCGCCGGCCTCGCCGCCGCCACTGCCGGCCCGGCCGCCGCCGAGCTCTTCCAGCAGGTCGATGATCGCCACCCGGGTGACCATGTCCAGCGCCGAGACCGGCTCGTCGGCCAGCAGCACGCGCGGGTTCGTGACCAGCGCGCGAGCGATGGCGATCCGCTGACGCTGTCCTCCGGAGAACTGGTGCGGGTACCGGTCGGCGGTGTCGCCCTCCAGCCCGACCGAGACGAGGGTCCGGCGGGCCAGCTCCTCGGCGCGGGCACCGGATGCCACACCCAGCGAGCGCAGCGGCTCCGAGACCGTGCGGCCGATGCGCTGGCGCGGGTCCAGCGACGAGTAGGGGTCCTGGAAGACCGGCTGCGCGAAACGACGGTGTGCACGCATGCGCGCGCCCGCCCCGGTCTGCAGTGCGGTCCCGTCGGCGCGGACCGTCCCGGCCGTGGGCGCGCTCAGGCCGAGCAGCAGCCGCAGCAGCGTCGACTTGCCCGCCCCGGACTCGCCGACGATGCCGACGTGCTCCCCGGGCTGGATGGCGAACGAGATGCCGGCCAGGACGTCGGGGCCGGACCGGTACCGGAAGCCGACCTCGTCCAGCTCGTACAGCGCGCTCATGCCGGGCCCCCGGCATCCAGCGCCCGGTCCAGCGCCCGCGCCGCGCCCACCAGGCGGCGGGTGTACGGCTCCTGCGGCGCGGTCAGCAGCCGGCCGACCGGACCCGTCTCGACCGCGCGCCCGTCGCGGAGCACGATGGCGGTGTCGGCCATCTCGGCGACCACCGCCAGGTCGTGGCTGACGAACAGGGTGGCGGTCCGGTCGTCGTCGACCACCGCGTGCAGCAGCTGCAGCACCTCGGCCTGGACCGTGACATCCAGTGCGGTCGTCGGCTCGTCCAGGATCAGCAGGTCGGGACGCGACGCGAGCGCCATCGCGATCGCCACCCGCTGCCGCTGCCCTCCCGACGCCTCGTGCGGGTAGGCGCGGGCGATCCGCTCGGGGTCGCGCAGCCGCACGGCGCGCAGCGCCTCGTGCACGGCCTCGACCCGTGCCCGCCGGCCGGGCTTGGGCGATGCGGCCCGGCCGATCGCCTCGCCGAGCTGTCGCCCCAGGCGCATCAGCGGGTCCAGCGCGGTCAGCGGCTCCTGGAACACGATGCCCACGCGACGGCCGCGCACGGCCCGGGCGATCCGGTCGGGCGCGCCCACCAGCTCCTGCCCGCCGAGCCGGATGCTGCCGGTCACGGTCATGCCCTCCGGCAGCAGTCCGAGGATGGCCAGGCTGGTCAGCGACTTGCCCGACCCGGATTCGCCGATCAGCGCGAGGCGCTGGCCGCGCTCGGCCCGCAGGGTCAGATCGTCGACGAGCACCCGCCCGTCTCCGGCGCGGATGGTCAGGTGCTCGACGCTCAGCACCGGATCGCTCATCGCCGCCTCCGGGTGGGGTCGAAGGCGTCCTGCAGCCCGTCGGCGAGCAGGTTCATCCCGAGCACGAGCACGATCAGCGCCACGCCGGGGGCGATCGCCCCGAGCGGGGCCACGTAGACCGTCCCCTGCGCCTGCTGCAGCAGGCTGCCCCACGACGCGTTGGGCGGCGGCGCCCCCAGGCCGAGGTACGACAGGCTCGCCTCGGCCAGGACTGCGAGCCCGAACTGCAGCGCCACGATGACCGCCAGGGTCGGCCAGATGTTGGGCAGGATGTGCTGGAAGATGATGCCGGGCCAGCGCGTGCCCGAGGTGCGCGCCGCCGTCACGTACTGCTGGGTGAGCACCCGCTTGGCGAGGATCCGGGTCAGCCGCGCGACGATCGCGCTGCAAGCCAGCCCGATGGCCAGGATGGCCGAGCCGAGCGTGGCGCCGCGGGCGGCGACCACCAGCATCGCCAGCAGCAGCGCCGGGAACGCGATCAGCACGTCCAGCACGGCGGCGATGGCGTCGTCGAACCACCGCTGCGCGAACGCGGCGGCAAGCCCCAGCACGATGCCCAGCACGCCGCCGAGTGCGGCCGAGCCGGCCCCGGCCAGCAGCGCGATGCGCGCGCCCACCATGAGCTGGGAGAGCAGGTCGCGCCCGAGCGTGTCGGTGCCGAGCCAGTGCTGGGGCGAGGGGCCGGTCAGCCGTCCGCCGCCGATCTGCGCCGGCGGGTAGGGCAGGTAGACCAGCGAGACGAGCGCGACCACGACGACGATGCCCACCAGCACCGCACCGATCGTGGCGGTCGCCGACCACCGCCGGTCGCGGCGGCGCGCCGCGGCATCCACCTGGGCCGCGACATCCACCACCGGCGCCGTCACAGCAGCGCTCCCCGCAGCCGGGGGTCGAGCATCTTCTGCACGAGGTCGGCGAGGAAGCCCACGATCAGCACCAGCATCGTGGTGACCAGGATCACGCCCTGGATCGTCGGGTAGTCGTGCTGGGCGATGCCGGTGACCAGCATCGAGCCCAGCCCGGGCAGCGCGAACACGTTCTCGACCACGACGGCGCCCAGGAACGTGGTGGCCAGCTCGATCCCGAGCACCGAGACCAGCGGCACCGCCACCGACTTCAGGCCGTGCCGGAGCATCGCGCTGCCGAAGCTGGCGCCCAGGCTCCGGAAGGTGCGCAGGAAGTCGCTGCCGATCACCTCGATGCACGCCGAACGCACGTAGCGGGCGATCGAGGCCGACATCACCAGCGCGATGGTGATGATCGGCAGGGTCAGCGACCGAAGCGCCTCGGCCGGGTCGGCCCAGTCCGCCTGCGGGAAGCCGCCCGCCGGCAGCACCCGCATGCCGAGCGCGAACGCCCACACCAGCAGGATGCCGATCCAGAACACCGGCACCGCGATGCCGAGCTGCGAGACCGCCGAGCACACCACCCCGACCCAGCTGCGGCTGTAGCGGGCGGCGACGAACCCCACCGGGGCGGCGATCAGGATCGCCAGCACGAACGCGATGAGCGTCAACGGCAGGGTCACCAGCAGCCGCTGGGCGATCTGCGGGCCCACCGGCAGGCTGCTCACGAACGACGAGCCGAGGTCGAGGCGCAGCATCTGCCCCGCCCACGTGGCGAACTGCTGCAGGAGCGGCTGATCCGAGCCGATCGCGTGCCGGGCGGCCGCGATCTGCTCGGGGGTGGCGCCGACGGCGACCAGCGCGTTCGCCGGGTCACCCGGCAGCATCCGCAGCAGCACGAACGTGACGACGGCCGCCGCCGCCAGCGACACCAGCAGGAAGACGAGGCGCCGGAGAATGTACGCGAGCATCGGTCGCCCCTCCTCCCCCGGCTGCGGATGCCGTGACCCGGCGCCCTGCGATCAGCCCTGCTTCTTGATCCCGTACACGAAGAACTGCGAGTTCAGGCCGTTGACAGGGTATCCGCTGAGCGTGGTGCGGGCCACGACGATCTGCGGGTACAGGTACAGCCAGTCGCTGGCGGCGTCCTTCACGATGAGCTCGTTGGCCTGCTTCAGGTCGGCGGTCTGCTCGTCGGCCGTCTTGGCCTGCTCGGACTTCGCGATCAGCGCCGTGACATCCGGGTTGTCGTAGCCCCAGTAGAAGTCGGGGTTGCCGTACCAGACCACGTCGCGGTCGTTCACGTGCTCCTGCATCGTGGCGGCGAAATCATGGTTCTGGTAGATCTTCGTGTACCACTCGTCGGGCGTGATGATGTTGATCTTCACGTCCACGCCGACCTTCGACAGCTGCTCCTTGATGAACGCCGCCGCCTGCGGGTGCGGGTCGTAGTTGGGGGTGTCCAGGGTGAAGCTGAAGCCGTCCGGGTAGCCGGCCGCGGCGAGCTCCTTCTTCGCCTCGGCGGGGTCGTACGGGTAGAGCGCGCTGAAGTCCTGGTACCACGGGTCGGTGGGCGGCACCATCGATCCGGTGACCTTGCCGTAGGAGCCCCAGATCGAGTTCAGCAGCGCGCTGCGGTCGATCGCCCGGGTGATCGCGACCCGCACCGCGGTCTTGTCGAACGGCGCCTTCTTGTCGTTGAACGCCAGCAGCAGCTTGGTGGTGGACGACCCGTCGTTGACCTTGTACTGCGGGTTGTTCTCGAACTGGGTGAGCGCGTCCGGGCTCTGCTCGCCGGTGACGATGTCGAGCTGTCCGGACAGCAGCGCGTTGTTCTCGGCGGTCGAGTCCTTGTAGTAGTTGTAGACGACCTGCTTGTTGGTGGCCGGGGTGCCCCAGTAGTCGTCGAATCGGGTCAGGGTCAGGGCGCTGCCCTGCTTCCAGTCCGACACCGTGTAGGGCCCGGTGCCGTCCTCGGTGGTCTTCAGGTCCTTCGCGTCGCGCTGGATGATCCACACGTAGCTGAGGTTGTAGATCAGCGAAATCGAGGGCTTGGACAGGGTGATCACGACGGTCGCGTCGTCGGGGGTCTGCACCGAGGCGATCACGGCGAGGTCGCCCTTGCGTGCCGACTGCGAGTCGGGGGCCAGCACCTTCTCGATGCTGTACTTCACGTCCTGGGCGGTCAGCGGCTGCCCGGAGTGGAACGTCACGTCCTTGCGCAGCGTGAACGTGTAGGTGAGTCCGTCGTCGGAGTGCTTCTCGGATGCCGCGAGCAGCGGCGTGACCTTGCCGTCGTCGCCGAGCTTGTACAGCGCCTCGTACACGTTGCCGTTCAGCGCCTCGGTCACACCCTGGCCTCCGCCGGCGGTGTTGTCCAGGTTCTGCGGCTCGTAGATCGAGCCGACCTGGATCGTCGCCTCCTTGTCGTATCCGCCCGCGGCGGACGGGTTCTGCGACGCCCCGGCCCCGCAGCCGGCGAGGACGGTGACGGCGGCGACCGCCAGGGCGAGGATGGCGATCGGACGTGCCGTGCGCATGGTTCTCCTTCTCGGGTATGTCATCGGGTCGACCTGGTGGGATGCTGCGCCCAGGTCACGTCGCGTTCTCAGCGGCCGTCGGCCGCGGCATCCGGTGCGAACAGCGGCAGCTTCTCGCCGGCGCGCACCGGGACGCCGATGCGGTTCGACGGCGGCGGGAACGGACAGTTGTACTGGTCGCTGAACCCGCACGGCGGGACGAACGCGCGGTTGAAGTCGAGGGTCACGGTACCTTCGGTGGCGAAGCCGTCCGCGGCGCGCTCGATGAACAGGAACCGCCCGGCACCGTAGGTCTCGGCGCCGTTGGTGGGATCGGCGAAGACCAGCAGCAGCGTGCCGTCGTCGTCGAATGCGCTGAGCTGGTAGTCCTGCCCGGCGATCTCGACGTCGATCCGGCCCGGCACGACCAGGTCGCGGGTGCGCCCGTTGTCGCGCATGTGCTCGAACGAGACGGTGTGGCCCGCCGCCAGCGGCGTGTAGCGGCCCTCGAGCACCCAGGCGGGGTCGTACGGGTAGCAGCCGATGTCGGTGAAGGCGGCGATCGCCGGCGAGTGCGCGTCCCAGCGGCGCAACCCCTCCTGCATCAGGCCGGTCTCGAGGTCGGTGCGGCGCAGGGCGGTGATGCTCACCCCGTCCTCGTCGGGGTCGCGCAGCTGCTCGGCGGGGATCGTGGTGCCCGCCGGATACCACCGGGTCTCGACCAGGGCGAGGTTGCCGCGCGCCGAGGTGACCGACGCGAGGCGCTCGCGGTGCCACGCCTCGTGCTGCTGCCTGTCGATCGAGTCCATCCTTCTATTCTCTCCCCGTCACGGCCGGCGGCTCCGCGCGTGTTACCGCCTGTGACCGGCAGGCGGCGCCGCCTCCCGTGCAGAACTCCGGACACTTCGAGCCGTCCGCCGCGACACGCCGGTGATCGGCCGCGCGGCGGCGCATTCTTCCGGAGTTCTGCACGCGCGCCGGCCGAGACATCCGCCGATCCCGCATGTCAGACTGACCGCATGCGCTTCCTCATCCGCGTCGTCATCAACGCCTTCGCCATCTGGGTCGCGACCCTCATCCCGGTGCTGACCGTGACGGTGATCGCGTTCCCGCCGGGAGACACGCTGCAGTTCGTGCTCACGCTGCTGATCGTGGCGGCGATCTTCGCGATCGTGAACACGATCATCGGCACGATCATCAAGATCGTCGCCTTCCCGCTCTACATCCTCACGCTCGGCCTGATCTCACTGGTGATCAACGGCCTGCTGCTGTGGATCACCGCCTGGCTCACGCACTGGTGGAACTGGGGTCTGCGCGTCGAGTCGTTCTGGTGGGGCGTCGTGGCGGCGCTGCTGATCACCGTCATCAACTGGATCCTCGGCATCATCCTCCGCCCGCAGCGCCGGCGCTGAGCCCGGGCCTCGGGTCGCCCGGTTCGGCGACACTGACTCGGCGTTCATCTGTCGCCGTTGCACGCGGATGCTGCGACCGCCGTGCATCAGCGACAGATGAGCCGGAGCGGGGCGGGGCGCGGCGGGACGCAGCAGGGCGCGGCGGGGAGCAGCATCCGTCCGCCCTGTGGCCCGCCCGCGGACGACGAGCCCGGATCAGCCCTGCACGTGCGGCGGACGGTTCTGCCGCGGGCGCAGCCGCAGCCCGGGCAGGGCGGGGGCGGGCAGGCGCTGCAGGCCGCCCGGTCCGCCGAGCCCGACGTATCCCTCGACCCGGCCGAACCGGTCGCCCTCGTCCTGCCATTCCTGGCGGAACCGGGCGATCTCGTCCGAGTCGCGGCCGACGAAGTTCCACCACATCACGATGTCCTCGTCGAACGGTGCGCCGCCGATCAGCACGAGCCGCGCATCGGTCGTGCCCTCGTTGCGGATCCGCAGCCGGGCGCTGCCGATGCCGGTGTACCCGATCGTGGCGCGCGGCACGGGAACTCCCTCGAGCGTGATGTCCCCGGCATCCACCAGCACGCCGTGCTCGAATCCCGGGTCGACGTCCAGCACGAGCGTGGCGGCCGGCGCCAGGCGGATCTCGGCGCCCACCAGCGGAGAGTGCACGTCGACGGGGGATGCCGCACCCAGCAGGCTGCCCAGGAACACCAGCGCCGACCCGCCGTCGAAGGCCACCGGCTCGGGGGCGTAGTGCTCGAACACACGCCCGATGGCGTTGCGCACGGCGTCGGGCAGCGCGAGCCACAGCTGCACGCCGTGCAGAGTCGTGGTCTCGGCGGTGGAGACCTCGGAGTGGCAGATTCCGGTGCCGGCCGTCATCAGGTTCATCTCTCCGGGGAGCACCAGACCGACGTTGCCGCCCGAGTCGATGTGGTCGATCGCGCCCTCGAACAGCCAGCTCACGGTCTGCAGTCCGGTATGCGGGTGGGGCGCGACATCCATGCCGCCCGAGGTCGACACGTCGTCGGGGCCGTAGTGGTCCACGAAGCACCAGGCGCCGATCATCGAGCGCTGGCGCTGCGGGAGCGTGCGGCGCACGGTCATCGCGCGCGGGCCGCCGAGGGGAACCTCGCGCGATTCGATGATCTCGACCGGCGCGCCGTCGGCGCATGCCGATCGCGGCCCCGGCAGTCCCCCGTCGTGGGCGACGATCTCCTGCGGGTGCGCCTCGGTGTTGCTCATGGCCCCATCCTCGCCCGGGGACGCGCGGGCGGCAAGGATGCCGCGGCCGGCCGGATCGCTCGGGTCACTCCCCGTGCCGGAGGACGATCGCCGCCGGCATCCGGCGCACGACCCCGCGGAACAGCGGCTTGGTGAGGGATGCCGCCTCAGCGGCCGCGACGATGCGGGGCGCGTTCGTGACGATGTCGCGCCCCTTCCAGGTCAGGATCGCCCCTCCGGCTGCGACGACGTTGCGCGCCCAGTTCGTCTTCCGACCCCACGGCAGCCCGATGAGGATGACGCTCTCATCGACGACCGGCACGATGGCGACCGGATTCTCGTACACTGTGCCGCTGCGGCGCCCGCGGTGATGCATGACCGCCCACAGCGGGAACCACCGGCGCCCGGCGAGCGCCTTCGCGACCGGCGTGAACGCCCGCTGCGCCGACGGACGCCGGTTCTGCTCACTCATGCCTCCAGGATGCACCCGCGGCGGTTGGCGCGCACGGCCCCGCCTCACCGAGGCATCCGCCCCGGCCTACGCGCACGGCCCCGCCTCACCGAGGCATCCGCCCCGGCCCACCTCCCAGGGCGCCTTCATCTGTCGCTGTTGCACGAATATCCGCCGGGGAGTGTGCAACAGCGACAGATGAGGCGGCGTGAGCCGACCGGCGTCAGCCGACCGCCGACCGCCGTCAGGCGACGACGGCCGCCGGCACGGCCGCGGGCTGGACCGCATCGACCTGCCGGCCGACGAAGCGCTTCAGTGCGACCAGGAGCAGCGCGGTCACGATCGTCCCGGCGATCAGGGCGACCACAAACGGGATCGTGTGGGAACGCGGGGCGGTCTAGCATGCAGCTATGTCACTGGGGCGTGACCGACACCTGTCGCCGGGCTCGACCCCTGCCACTGCCTCTCCCTCTGTCCCTGCCGCTGAGACCGCGCTCGTCCTCGTCGGTCGCGCCCGCGAGCGGGACCAGCTGGCCGGGGCGCTCGCCGAGGCGGCGGGCGGGCGCGGCTGCTTCGTGCGGATCGTCGCCCCCCTGGGGATGGGGGCGACCGCACTGGCAGAGGATGCCATGGCCGCGGCCGCGGCATCCGGGTTCTGCGTCCTGTCCGTGCATGTCGACCCGGTGGATCGCGAACTGCCCTACGGTGCGCTCGCCCGGATCGTTTCCGCCTTTCTCCGGGAGCAGGAGCCGTCGGTGCGCACAGAGCTGACCCGAGGACTCAGCGCGCTGGCCGCCGTCGTTCCGGGCGTCGACGCGACTGCGACGCGGCCTCGGGGCGACCCGCGGTTCGAGGCCGCGCGGATCCTCGAGGACTTCGCACAGCTGCTGACCCGTCTGGCCGCGCCGACGCCGCTGGCCGTGCTGATCGACGACCTCCCACTGCTGGACCGGCAGAGTATGCGCCTCTGGGAATACGCGGCGCCGCTGCTGGCTGATCAGCCCGTTCTGGTGGTCGCCACCGCGCACCCGGGCGACGATCTGGCGGCCGTCGACGGACTCGGCGCCGCGTTCGAGCGGGACGGCTGGTTCGTGGCCGCGTGCACCCCCGACCCGCTGGACGACGAGGCGGCCGGGATGATCGTGGATGCCGCTGCCGGACGCCGCCTGCCCGTGGCGCTGCGCCGTCGGGTCGTCGCGCACTGCGCCGGGCGACCGCTGTTCCTCGCGGCGCTGGGCCGCGATCTCGCCGGGCGGGCGGCGTCCGATCCACAGGACCTGCCGCTGCCGGCGGACATCCATGCTCCGGTACGCGGCCGGCTCGCGGACCTCGACGAGCTGTCGCACCGCCTGGTGGACGCCCTCGCGATCGGTGGCCGGCTGTCCACCGATGCACTCGCGGTCGTGTCGCGACACGATCGCACCGACCTGGCCGATCCGCTGGCGGGGCTCATGGTCGCGGGTATGGTGCGGCAGGACGAAGCGGGGGCATGGATGCTGACGCACGGCATCCTGCGGGACGTCGCGGTGGCTGCGCTCCCACCGGTGCGGATCGCAGCGCTGCACGCCCGACTCGCTCATGCGCTGAGCGGCCCGCGCACCGATCCGGGGGACGGGCTCGGAGTCCGCGCCGTCGAGCCCGGGGCGGCCGCCGCACACGCGCTGGCCGGCATCGGCTTCCTCGATCCGGACGAGGCGGGCGGGCTGATCCTCGACGAGGCCGAGCGCCTGCAGCGCATCGGCGGGGTCGGCGCGGCGGTGCGGCTGCTCGAGCCGGCCGCGGCGCACGCGGACCGCATGCGGCCGGCCACGCGTGCGCGGCTGCACCTGGTCCGCGGACGCTGCCTGCACGAGACCGGCGACGACGAGGCGGCCTGCCTCGCCTGGGACCGCTCCGCCGCCGCCTATGAGGAGGCCGCCGACCCGATCGGCCAGGCGGCCGTGGCCCGGGACCGCGCGGAGGTCGATTGGGCGCACGGAGATGTGGCGGCCGCCCAGGCGCGACTGCGCGCGGCCGAGGCGCGACTCGACGGTCTGGAGCCCACCGAGACGCTCGCCGCGGTGCTGCACTCGCGCGCGGTGGCGGCCGTGCGCCTGGGCGAGAACGACGAGCTGCAGGCGATCGCCACCGCGCTGGACGGGGTCGCGGCCCACCTGGGCACGCGCGTCGCCGCCGGACGGGTCGAGCTCGTGCGCGCCGCCGGACTGCTGACCCACACGGATTTCGTCCGGGCGGAGAGTCTGGCCCAGCGTGCGCTCGACGACGCCGACGGCGACGAAGCGCTGCAGATCCGCGCGCACGATCAGCTCGCCGTCACCGCGGCCATCCAGGGAGACCTCGATCGGCTGCTCGCCCACAGCCGCGCCAGCCTGGAGCTCGCGCACGGGGTGCCCCTGATGGAGGGATGGCCGCTCAGCCGCATCGCGTTCGTCGAGCTGGCACACGGACGGCCCGACCGCGCCCTCCCCCTCACCGCGCGGATGGTCGAGATCGCGCTGCGGGCGCACGAGCCGCGGATCGTCCTTTCGGCGCTCAGCACGCACGCCCTCGCACTCGCACAGGCGGGGCGCCTCGCGCCGGCGCGCGCCGCCGTCGACGAAGCCCGGCGCGCGGCGGCATCGACCCTCGAATCCGACCGCAACGTCATCTCCACGCTCGAGCTCGCCGACATCGCGGTCACACTCGCCGAGGGGCGGCCGGCGGATGCCGTGGCCCGCGTCCACGTCCTCGGCCACCCCGCCGTCGGCTGGCAGCCGCTGATCGGCATTGTCCTGCTGGGGCGCGCGCACGCCGAGTCCGGGCATCCGGAGCATCTGTCCGGGCTCATCGATCGGGTCGCCGGCATCCGCTCGTGCCGCACCGTCCTGCCCACGACCGTGATCGCGTGGCTGCGCGGGCTGCAGCAGCTGCACCAGGGGCGGAGCGCGGGTGGCGTGGCGCGGCAGACCATCGCTCTGCTCGACGCCGCGGCCGACGGGTTCGACGACCTCGGCTACGTGACGCTGGCCGCCCGGTCTCGACGGATGGCCTCCGCCGTTCCCGACCGACGGGCGACGACCGCGGGCGCGCTGACCGTGGGCACCACCCCCTCGTCCGGACCGGCGCCGCCGGACGCGTCTGATTCGGCCGGTCCCGCGCTGAGCGCGCGTGAGCTCGACGTGGCACGGCTCGTCGCCGCCGGGATGACGAACGTTCAGATCGCGGATCGGCTCTCGATCAGCCCTCGCACGGTGTCCACGCACCTGGATCACGTGTACCGCCGGTTCGGGTTCCGGTCACGGGTGGGACTGACGCGGTACCTCGTCGACACCGGTCTTGCGGCCCCGACGTCCGCGCCGTCCGGCGGGTCCCGCACCAGCGATACGTAATTCTCCCGATGGCGGCGTCCGCCGGTGTAGGAGCACGATGCATCAAAGGATGCAGGGGAAGCAGAGGGGGCGACCGGATGCCCGAGATCGAGCGGGGCGGACGCGGCGGACGCGCAGCGGCGTCGGCCGTGGTGCACCCTTCGCTGTCGGACGTCCCGGTCGCGCCGCTGACCGTGCCGCTCGCCCAGGCCGCCCACTGGGGCCGCCGCGTGGTCGGGTCGAAGGCCGCGACCCTCGGCGCGCTGGCGAACGCGGGGTTCCCGGTGCCGGAGGGCACCGTGCTGACCACGGCCGCACTCGCCGGCGACGGCGCCGCGGCGGGTGACGAGATCGACGCTGAGATCGCCGCTATCGCCGCCGCGGCGCCGGAGCAGACGTTCGCCGTCCGCTCGTCTGCGGTCGCCGAGGACCGCGCCGACGGGTCGGCGGCCGGCCGGTTCCGCACCGTGCTGGGGGTGCGCGGTGCGACCGCGCTGCGCGACGCCGTCACCTGGTGCCGGGCCGGGGCGGCCACCCTCGGGATCGGCGGTCGCGGCGCTGCGGCGCGGATCGCGGTGCTCGTGCAGCGGCAGGTGGACGCGGATGCCGCGGGCGTGGCGTTCACCGCCGATCCGGTGACCGGTGACCGCGGACAGGTGGTGATCTCGGCCGTCGCGGGGATCGGCGACCCGGTCACGGCGGGCACCGCGGACCCCGACGAGTGGGCCGTCGCGGGGGAGGCGGCCCACGCCGTCCGCGTCCGACACGGGGTTCTCACGGCGGGTCAGGCGCAAAAGATCGCGGCGCTCGCCCGGCGGATCGAGCAGTTGGCGGGCCGGCCGCAGGACGTGGAGTGGGCGTTCGCCGACGGGCGCCTCGTCGTGCTGCAGGCGCGTCCGATCACCGCGCTGCCGACCCCTCCGGCGGCGTCGCTGCCGCCGCGACGCACGTGGGCGAAGGACCCCGAGCGCTACCCCGAGCCGTTCACCGCGCTGGGCGCGTCATTGGCGCCGGCGCTGATCGCGACCGGGCTGTCGGCGGCCTTCCACGAGGCGGGCGCATTGGCCGATCAGGTCGAGGTGCGGCAGATCGGCGGCGAGCTGTACGTATCGGTCGCGACGGCCGGCGCGCACCGGTCGGGGCCGCCGCCGTGGTGGGCGCTCGGCATCCTCGCCCGGGTGCAGCCGGACCTGCGCGCCACCTGCGCACGGGCACGGCGGATGCTTCGACCCGCTGCCCTGCGCGAGCGCAGAGAGCGGTGGCGGCGCGAACTTGGGCCAGCATGCGACGGCGCAGCCGAGCGTCTGCGGGCGGTCGACCTCGCCGTGCTCGACGAGACGGCGCTGGCGGCGCACCTCGACCGGGTCCGTGCCGAGGCCACGCGGGCGATGGCCGCGCACTTCGCCGTCATGGTGCCGGAGACGCTGCCCGTCTACCGGCTCGTCGTGCTGTGCCGCGATCTGCTCGGGTGGTCGACGAGCGATTCTCTCGCCCTGCTTGCGGGGTCGTCTCCGGCCAGCTCCGTACCCGCTCGCGAGTTGCATCGCCTTGCCGCGGCCGCTCCCGAGGCCGAGCGGACCGCCGTGACCGGATCCTGGCGCGAGATGCCCGGCGAGTTGGAACTGCTCGCCCCGCGCTTCGCGGCGGGGTTCGCCGCGTGGTGCGATCGATATGCCCTGCGTGGCATCAGTGACGACCCGGGCTCGCCCGTGCTGGCCGAGCGCCCTGCCCTGCTGGCGCGCCTCGTCCGCGACGCGTTCGCCGCGGCGTCCGGGGCGACCGCGTCCGAGGCGACAGGGTCGGAGGCGACAGGGTCGAATCGCAGCGAGGCGGTCGCCACGCAGGCGCTGACCCGCGCGCATCAGGAGATGACGGATGCCTCCCCCGGCGCCCGCGACCGGTTCGTCCGGATTCTGCACGACGCGCGGGACGCCTACGGCATGCGCGACGACGTCGCCGCCCGCACCGGATCGACCTTCGGCGGGCTGCTGCGCATCGCCGCGCTGGAGATCGGCACGCGGCTCGTGGAGCGCGACGCGCTGGGGCGCCGCGAGGATGCCGTCCACTTGACGTTCGACGATCTGAGGGCGGCGCTGATCGGCACGCTGACCGCGGACGAGATCTCCTCGCGGGTCGCCCGGGCGCAGGCCGAGCGAGCGTGGGTGCGCGTTCACCCCGGCCCGGCGCACGTCGGACCGGTTGCTCCGCTCCCGGACCTGCGCGGCCTGCCGACGGCGGCCCGCGAAGTGAATCGGGCCATCCTCTGGGTCCGTGATGCGGGCACCGGCAACGGGCTGCGCACAGACGACGGGCACCCCGGGGAGGAGGAGCTGCTGGCCCGCGGCATCCCGGCGTCCCCCGGCCGATGGACCGGCCCGGTGCGCCTCATCGCGGGCGAGGCCGACCTCGACCTCGTCGAGCCGGGGGATGTGCTGGTGTGCGCGACGGCCGATCCGGGGTGGGCTGTGCTGTTCGCGAGCGCCGGAGCCCTGATCGCCGATCACGCCGGACCGCTGTCGCACGCGGCGATCATCGCGCGCGAGAACGGCATCCCGGCCGTCGTCGGCACGGGGGCGGCGACGCGGATGCTGCACGACGGTCAGCGCGTGACCGTCGATGGATCGTCGGGGCGGATCATCGCCGCTCCGTCAACACAGAACGAGGCGATGGGGAACGAGGAGGTCTGATCATGATGACGACGACGAAGGAGCGGCCGGACGCCGCCGTGCAGTCGATGCCCGGCTGGCGGGTGCTGTTCGACCGGCTGGAGCTGATCGGCGCGGTCATCGGGATGGTGGCGTGCGCGCTGCAGGTGGCGTTCGCCGCCTACGGGTTCTGGGTGGGCACCGCCGCCACCGACGAGTCTGTGGCCCGTGCGGCGTTCGACATGCACGTGACCAACGGCACCGTGCTGTCCTATCTCGCCGTCGCGCTGCTGATCTGTGGACTGTTGGCACGGTCCGGCTGGAAGGGCTGGGTGATCCCGCTCGTGCTCGCGGTGCTGCTGTTCGCCGTGCAGGGACCGCTGGTGGGGCTCGGCTTCGGGGTCAGCCCATGGTTCGGCGCACTGCATGCCTTCAGTGGCATGTGCATCACGGGTGGGTTCGTGTGGCTGACCGTGGATCGATCACTGCACCCGCTGCGGACACACTGATCTCACACAGATCCCGCTCATAGCGGGTGTGCCTACCGTGGGGGGATGACCAAGCGCGTCCGGCGGGCGAAGGCGGGCCTGCTGGTGACCGCAGGCATTGTCGTGGCGGCCGGGGCGGCCGTCGCGATCGTCGGCCCGGCGTTCTACCGCGACGTCATCGTGGGTGCGCCCGATCCCACCCCGACCGTGACGGCCGGCGCGGCCGGCGGCGTGGCCGTCGCCGCCGCCGATGTCCAGGGCGACTGGCGGGTGGGCGAGGGGTCGTACGCGGGGTACCGGGTCGACGAGGTGCTCAACGGCACGGATGTCACGGTGGACGGGCGCACCGATCAGGTCACCGGAACCGTGACCGTCGCGGGCGAATCCGTGACCGCGGCATCCTTCACCGTCGACGTCGCCTCGATCACGACCGACCAGGGCAGTCGCGACTCGTACTTCCGCAGTACGGCGATGCAGGCATCCCGCCACCCGACCGCGACGTTCGAGCTGACCGCGCCGGTGGTCGCGGCGTCCGCCCCGCACCTGGGCGCCGCCCAGACGGTGACGGCGACCGGAGAGCTCACCCTGGTCGGGACCACCCGCACCGTCACGGTGACGATGGATGCCGTCTTCGACGGCGCGCGGGTCCAGCTGGCCGGCAGCATCCCGATCCGCTTCGCCGACTACGGCGTGCGGGCCCCGGACCTCGGCTTCGTGAAGGTCGAGGATTCCGGCTTCGTCGAGTTCTCCCTCACCCTCACCCGCTGACCCCTCCGCGAAATCGTACGATCTGGCCGAGTGCACATGAGTTTCGGCCGAGATTGATGTGCAGTGGGCGAATTGATGTGGTTTGGCGTGCGCGGGCGGGCACGCCCGGCGTACGCGGGCCGGCACTGGCCAGTGTGCGCGGCGCCACCGGCCATGCGCCGCGATGCGCTCAGGCCGACGCGCGGCGCCCGCCCCGCCGACCGCCCACCCCGCCGATCGGCCCACCCCGCGACTCCACCCCACGACCCCACCCACCCATTAGCCCCACTGATGGGCGACCCAAGTAATCCTCAGTCGACTTATCCTTCCGGCCTTGCGATGCTCGACAGGCACGACGCAAGGAAGCGGAGGAACAGCATGGGTCGCAGGATCACGGTCGCCGAGGCGGTGGGGCTCACCCTCGCCCGCCTCGGGGTGAGTCGCGTGTTCGGGGTCGTCGGCAGCGGCAACTTCCACATGACCAACGCCCTGCTCACCGGCGGGATGCCGTACACGGCCGCCCGGCACGAGATGGGTGCGACCTGCATGGCCGACGCGTACACGCGCACGACCGGCGAGGTCGCGGTGGTCAGCCTGCACCAGGGGTGCGGCCTGACCAACGCGATGACCGGCATCACCGAGGCGGCCAAGGCGCGCACCCCGATCGTGGTGCTCACCGGCGACACCCCCGGGCACGCCAAGACCTCGAACTTCTACATCGACCAGGACGAGGCGGTCGCCGCGCTCGGCGCCGCCGCGATGCGCGTGCACCGCCCCGAGACCGCCGTCGCCGACACCTATCGCGCGTACGTCCACGCGGTGAAGGACCGCCGCACGGTCGTGCTGTCGGTGCCCATCGACCTGCAGACCGCGCTCGTGGACTGGGACGAGGATGCCGTGCCCGCCGTGCCCGTCACGCAGGGCGCCGGAGCCGGCGGCGACGCGATCCGCGCCCTCGCCGATCTGCTCGCCGCGGCCGAGCGCCCGGTGCTGGTGGCCGGCCGCGGCGCCTGGCACGCGAAGGAGCAGATCGCCCGGATCGCCGGCCAGGTCGGCGCGCTGCTGACCACCTCGGCCGCCGCGCGCGGCCTCTTCCACGACGACCCGTGGCACATCGACGTGATGGGCGGCTTCGCCACCGACGGCGGCGCCGAGCTCATCGCCGGCGCCGACGTGCTCGTGGCCTTCGGCGCCAGCCTGAACCGCTGGACCACCCGCAACGGCACGCTGCTCAAGGACAAGACGATCGTCCAGATCGACGACACCCCGGACGCCCTCGGCAGCCACACGCGCATCGATCTCGGCGTCCGCGGCGACACCGCGGCCGTCGCCGCGGCGGTCGCCGACCTGCTCGCCGAGCGGGAGGTCCGCCGCACCGGCTACCGCACCCCGGAGGTCGAGGGCCGGCTCGCCCAGACCCTGCTGTGGCGCGACCAGCCGTTCGACGACCAGGGCGACGCCGACCGCATCGACCCGCGCACGTTCACCAACGCGGTCGACGCCATGGTCCCCCTCAACCGGGTCGTGGTGCCCGACGGCGGCAACTTCAACGGCTACCCCGGCGCCTACCTGCAGGTGCCGGACGTGCACGGCTACAGCGTCCCGCTCGCGTTCCAGTCCATCGGACTCGCCCTGGCCAGCGCCATCGGCGCGGGGCTTGCCCACCCCGACCGCATCCCGATCGCCGGCGTCGGCGACGGCGGCTTCATGATGAGCCACGTCGAGCTCGACACCGCCGTCCGCCTGCGGCTGGGCCTGCTCGTGCTCGTCTACAACGACAGCGCGTACGGCGCCGAGGTGCAGCACTTCAAGCACGTCACCGACGACCTCGACACGGTCCTGTTCCCCGAGACCGACATCGCCGCCGTCGCCCGCGGCTACGGCTGCGAAGCCATCACGGTCCGGTCGGCGGCCGACATCGCGCCGCTGCAGGACTGGCTGGACGGTCCGCGCGAGCGCCCGTTCGTGATCGACGCCAAGACGGCGGCCTTCCCGTCCTGGCTGCTCGGGCACTCGATGGACGAGAACTGACGCACATCCCCCGCACAACCAAGGAGTACAACGATGTCCTCACGCAGAACCCGCTTCACCCTCGCCGCCGCCGGGCTCGCGGCATCCGTCCTCGCCGTCACCGCGTGCGCGTCCGGGTCCGGCGGCGGGGCCGACCACACCGACGGCGAGCCCGTCGCCATCACCGTCGCCTCGCTGCCGACCGCCAACCTCGCCTCGGTCCAGCTCGGCCAGCAGCAGGGCTTCTTCACCGACGAGGGGCTGGATGTCACGATCCAGAACGTGCAGTCCGGCAGCGCGATGATCACCGGCGTGCTGGGCGGATCGTTCGACTTCATCGCCGCCGGCTACGTGCCGGTCTTCACCGCCCAGTCGCAGGGCCTGCCGCTGAAGTTCCTCGCGGGCAACGACACCGGCGCCGACACCCCCGACAAGGACTGGCAGATCGTGGTCGCCGGCAAGGACAGCGCGGTGAAGACCCCCGAGGACCTCGCCACCGCCACCGTCGCGGTCAACGCGCTCAAGGGCGTGGCCGAGGTGCAGGTGCGCGCCTCGCTGGAGAAGCAGGGCATCGACGACTCGAAGATGAAGCTCACCGAGATCCCGTTCCCCGAGATGCCGGTCGCGCTCTCGGAGGGGCGAGTGGATGCTGCGCTGGTGCCCGAGCCGTTCGTCACCGCCGTGCTGCAAGCCGGCGGCCACGTCGTGGACACCCCGTACGTCGTGATGGGCAAGCACTTCCCCAACGGCGCGTGGGAGACCTCGCAGCAGGTCATCGACCGCGACCCCGAGACGGTGGCCGCGTTCACCCGCGCCATCATCAAGTCGGTCGAGTACGCCCGGGACAACCCGGATGCCGTGCGCAAGATCATCCCGGAGTACACGTCGGTCAAGCCCGAGATGGCCGCCGCGATCCGGCTGCCGATCTTCAGCCCGGACCTGCCGATCGACCAGATGCAGGAGCTGATCGGCTACACGAAGAGCTACGGGGTCCTGGAGAAGGACCTGAACGCCGCCGACCTCATCTACACGCCGAAGTCGTAGGCCGCACGCCATCATGACGGTCCTGTCCCGACCCGCCCCGAGCGGACCGGCCACCCTGCTGCGACGAATGGGCAGGGGGGTCGGTGCGCTCGGCGGCGTGGTCGTCGTCCTCCTGCTGGCCGAGCTGGTGACCCGGCTCGAGATCCTGCCCAGCCGATTCCTGCCGCCGCCGTCGGTGGTCATCGTCACCCTGGTCGGCGAGCTCGGCACGCCCGAGGCGTGGTGGGCGATCCTGGACACCCTCCGCGGCTGGGCGATCGGGCTGGGGATCGCGATCGTGATCGCCGTGCCCCTCGGCCTGCTGCTCGGCTCGAGCGAGCTCGCGTACCGCGCGACCCGCCCGATCGTGGAGTTCCTGCGCCCGGTGCCGTCGGTCGCGCTCATCCCGCTGGTGTTCCTGCTGTTCGGCCGCAACCTCGGCGACGGCAAGATCTTCCTCGCCGCGTTCGCCGCGATCTGGCCGCTGCTGATCCAGACGATCTACGGGGTGCGCAATGTGCTGCCCACCCAGCTGGACACCGCGCGCTCGTTCCAGATCCGCCGCCGCGACGTCGCCCTGAAGGTGGTGCTGCCCAGCGCGGCGCCGTATCTGGCCACCGGCATCCGGATCGCCTCCACCGTGGCGCTGATCCTCGTGCTCACCGGCGAGATCGTGATCAACGCCGGCGGCATCGGCGAGCAGATCAACCTCGCCCGCGAGGGCAGCGCCGTGGATGTGATGTACGCGTACGTGGTCATGTCCGGCATCCTCGGGCTGCTGCTGAACGCCGCGTTCGCATGGCTCGAGAAGCGCGTGCTGAAGTGGCATCCATCGCATCGGAAGGTCGAGTCATGACCACGGCGCAGCGCGAGAAGGGAAGGGTCGCCACCCGCCGGGGCGGCTGGTACGTCGCGGCCGAGGTGCTCCTGCCGGTGCTGGTGGTGCTCGGCGTGCTCATCTTCACGAACACGGCCGGCAGCTTCTACTTCCCGCCGCTGCAGGACGTGCTGGTCGCGTTCCAGAAGAACTGGCTGTTCGCGCGGATCCCGGTCGATCTCGTGCCCTCGCTGGCCCGGCTGCTCAGCGGCTACCTCATCGCCGCTGTGCTCGGCGTGCTGCTGGGCGTCCTGCTCGGGCGCGTCGCCTGGCTGCGCCGCCAGGCCTCGCCGATCATCGAGTTCCTCCGGGCCATCCCGCCGCCGGCGCTGCTGCCGTTCACGATCGTCGCGATCGGCGTGGACTCGTCGGCCAAGGTCGCCCTGATCGCGTTCGTGTGCATCTGGCCGATCCTGCTGAACACGATGGACGGGATCGCCGGCATCGAGCCGACGATGGCCGAGACGGCGCGGGTCTATCACATCCGGGCATCCGACGATCTGCTGCACGTGCAGCTGCGGGCGGCGTCGCCGCAGATCTTCGCGGGCATGCGCACGGCGCTCCCGCTGGCGATCATCCTCATGGTGATCAGCGAGATGGTCGCCTCCACCGACGGGCTCGGGTACTTCGTCCTGCAGGCCCAACGCACGTTCGCCCTGGCGGACATGTGGTCCGGCATCCTGCTGCTGGGCATCCTCGGATACCTGCTGAACCTTGTGTTCACACTGATCGAACGCGGGGTGCTGGCCTGGCACCGCGGGGCGCGCGCTGCGGCGCGGTGAAAGGAACACGATGCTGACACTGAACGGCGTGAGCAAGCGCTACGGCGACGCGACGACGGGGATGCTGGCGGTCAGGGACCTCACGTTCCAGATCGGCGGCGGCGAGATCGTGACGATCGTGGGGCCCTCCGGATGCGGGAAGACCACCGTGCTGAAGCTGATGGCCGGGCTGCTGGCGCCGACCGCCGGGACGATCGAGGTGGACGGGCATCCCGTCGCCGGGCCGCCCGAGCAGATCGCGCTGGTCTTCCAGGACTACGCCAACTCGCTGTACCCGTGGATGACGGTGGCCGACAACGTGGCGTTCCCGCTGCGACGGATGAAGCTGAGCCGGGCGGCGCGGCGCGAGCGCGTAGCGCACGCGCTGGAGTCGGTGGGGCTGGGCGCGTCGCCCGACCGGTACCCGTGGCAGCTGTCCGGCGGGATGCAGCAGCGTGTGGCGATCGCGCGCGGGCTGGCGTACCAGCCCGAGATCCTGCTGATGGACGAGCCGTTCGGGGCGCTGGACGCCCAGACCCGCGCCGACCTGGAAGACCTGGTGATGAAGGTGCGGGACGACTTCGACGTGACGATCGTGTTCGTCACGCACGACATCGACGAGTCCATCTACCTGGCCGATCGGGTGCTGGTGATGGGCGCGCGCCCGACCTTCATCGAGGAGGACGTGGCGGTGACGCTGCCCAAGCCGCGCGACCAGCTGGCGACCAAGCAGCTGCCCGAGTTCGGCGAGCTGCGGGCCCACATCTACCGCAACATCAAGGCGTCCAGCCAGCTGATGGCCAAGACGGGGGCGGTCCCCACGTCGTGATCGGGCGGGACGGCCAGTATGGGGTCATGGACCTCAACCTGCTGCGGACCTTCATGGCGGTCTACGAAGCGCGCAGCCTGACCGGAGCGGCATCCGCTCTGCACGTGACGCAGTCGGCGGTGAGCCAGGCGATGAGTCGGCTGCGACGGGATGTCGCGGACGAGCTGTTCTACCGGTCCGGGCGCGAGATGCTCCCGACGCCGTACGCCCAGGAGCTGTTCCCGGTGATCCGGGATGCGCTGGGCCGGATCGAGAACGCGGTCTCGGCGCAGGCGTTCGACCCGGCGACCTCGAGCCGGCGCTTCCGCATCGCGCTGTCCGAGCTCGGCGAGATGCACTGGCTGGCCTCGATCGTGGAGCGGGTCAGCGCGGCCGGATCCGGGATGGGCGTGGACGTCATCCAGCTCGATCCCGCCGGAATGGCCGACACGCTCGCCCGCGGGGTGGTGGATGTCGCGATCAACTCGGCGGTCGTCCCGGGCCGGTTCCAGACCTGGACGCTGAAGCACGAGCCGTACGTCGTGCTGATGGCGGCATCCAACCCCCTCGCCTCGGGCGAGCTCGACCTGGCCGCATATCGGGGTGCGTCGCACGCCGTGGTGACCGGGGAATCCGGGCACTCGAACATCGAGCGGGCCGTGGACGCGCTGGGCGGGGCGCGCGAGCCGGTCGCGGTGATGAACCACTTCACGGCGCTGCCGCCGATGCTGTGCGCGACGGACCTGGTCGCCACGATGCCGTACAGCCTGGCCGTGCGGTGGGCGCGCGAGTGGCCGCTGGTGATGCGCGACCTGCCGTTCCCGTTCGAGCCGGTGCAGGTGCGGCTGTACACCCGGTCCGCGCATCAGGAGGCCAGCTCGCTGCTGTGGTTCCGCGACATCGTGCTGGCCGCGACCGAGGCTGAGTCGGGCTTCACCCCGGTGCCGGCCGACCCCGCCTGACCCGCCCGCCCTGCCTGTCTTCTCCCGCCCCGCCCGGCCCCGCCCGGCCCCGCGTCGCGTGGCCCCGCGTGGCCCCGCGTGGTGTGTTCTTCGGGATCGTACGATTTGGCCGAGTGCACATGAATTTCGGCCGAGAATGATGTGCAGTGGGCGAATTGATGTTCAGTCGCGCGCGTTTGCCAAGGCCCCGGGCCCCGTCTCCCGGCGGCTTCGGCCCCCGCGCCCGCGGCCCCATCTCTCCAGCCCCGCGCCCGCGGCCCCATCTCTCCAGCCCCGCGCCCGCGGCCCCATCTCTCCAGCCCCGCGCCCGCGGCCCCGCCCCGGGCGCGGCGGCCAAGGCCCGCGGCCCGGCGGCCGCGCCCCGCGTCTCCCCCGCTCAGTTCAAGGCGTCGATCGGGTCGTATCCGCTGCCGTTGAACCGCTCGAGGATCACCGACGAGATCGCCGGCTCGCCGTCGATCGTGGTGTCGACCTCGGCGCCGTCGAGCATGAGCGGCGTCTGGTATCCCTTGATCGACCGCAGCTGGGTCATGAACTCGGCGCGCGTGGGCTCGGACATCTGCTGGAACGTCTTGTCGAGGATCGCGGCAGCCATGTACCCCCACATGCAGTGCGGGAACTCGGGGATCTCGGGCTGCTTCGTGTACTTCGCCAGGTCGGCGACGAACTTCTTCACATCCGCGTCGTCCGCGTAGGCGGGGTCGTCGGGGGTCTTGTGGTACCCGATCGTGTAGACGTTGGGGAAGGCATCCGCCCCCGCCGGCTTCAGGATCGGTGCGACGCCGGACGTGTTCGACGGCAGGAACCAGTCCGGCAGCCACCCCAGCGTCTGCGCCTTCTTCATCGCCGAGACCGTCAGGTGCGGCTGCGAGACGGCGTTGAAGATGACGTCGGCCCGGGTCGCGGCGAGCGTCGTGATCTGGGTGTCGAGCGAGAGGTCGGGCACCTCGTAGGTGAGTTGCTTGGTGATGGTGATGTTCGGAGCATCCTTGACCGCCTCGGTGAACCCGGTGAGGTAGTCCTTGCCGTAGTCGTCGTTCTGCGACAGCACGGCCACCTTGTGCGTGCCCGAGGCGACGAGCATCTCGCCGAAGGCCCGGCCCTCCTCCACGTAGGTGGGGAACGCGTCCAGCTGCATCGGCGACTTCTCGCGGTCACTGAACAGGGGGTCTCCGGTGCCGGTGAGCACCTGGGGCACGCCGTCGGCGATCGCCGCCTCGCGGAACGCGCGGTTGGTGGGAGTGCCCAGCCCGATCGCGATGGCGAACGCCGTGCCCTTCAGCTGGTCGTAGTTGGCTTTGGCCTTCTGCGGGTCGTACGCATCGTCCAGGGCGACGACCTTCACCTCGCGGGTCTCGCCGTCCCCGAACGTCACGCCGCCGTCGGCGTTCTTCGCGCCGAAGTAGGCGATGGCGCCGTCGGCCGTGCAGGTGCCGGGGCCGGCTACCGGGCCGCTCAGCGGCGAGCTGATCCCGATGGTCACCGCGGTGTCGGTGATGCCGGGGGAGGATGCCGCGTCCCCGCGCCCGCCGCCGTCGGTGCGGGCGCACCCGGCGAGGGCGAGGCCGACGACGGATGCCACGGCCACCGCGCCGAGGATGCCCCGCGCGCGGCGGTGCCTGTTGTTGTGGTGCAGGTTCATCGTTCGTTCCTCTCCGATGATGCAAACGGGATGCCGGGGTTCGGGATGCCGGGGCTCCAGACGGGCGGCGGCGCGGCATCCTGCAGGGCGATGCCTAGCGCGAGCACGTCGATGTCGGCGTCGGGTGCGCCGATCAGGCTCACCCCGACCGGCAGACCGGAGCGGGAGCCGATGCCGGCGGGCAGGGCCACGACGGGGAAGCCGGTCACGTTCCAGGTGGCGGTGAACATCGTGAGCGGGTCGGTGCCCCCGGCGGGCCTTCCGGCGTCGTACCCGCTGCCCCGTGCCGGCGCCGTCACGGCGCTCGTCGGCTCGAGCAGCGCGTCGATCCGGTGCTCGCGGAACCAGACATCCCACCGCGCGGTCACCGCGCGGCGCCGGGCCTGCGCGCCCAGGTACGCGTCCACGGGCAGGGGTGCGGCATCCGGGTCGATGAACGCGCGCACCGACGCCCGGTAGCGGTCCCCGCGGGCGCGGTATCGCGCGTGGTGGGCGCGGGCCTCGGCGATGAGGATCGTGTCGTAATCAGCGGACGACAGGTCGTCGGGGGCGGCCAGCTCGACGATCTCGGCGCCGAGAGCCCGCGCGAGGTCGCACAGCCGGTCGTAGCCGTCGCGCACGTCGGGGTCGACCTCGTCCCGGTCGGCACGGGGCGTGATCGCGATGCGCCGCCCGGTGAGGTCTCCGCGCGACTCACCAGTTGATCCGCCCTGCGGATCAACTGGTGAGTGCAGCGGAAAGGGCGGTCGACCGAAGACTCCCCAGGGGTCGCGGGTGGCGGGGGCCGCCGAGAGCACCGGCAGAAGCACAGCACAGTCGGCGAGCGTGCGCGCGAGGGGCCCGACATGGTCGAGCGTGGCCGCCAGCGGGATCACGCCATCCATCGACACCCGGCCGAACGTGGGCTTGAACGACGAGACGCCGCACAGAGCGGCGGGGATGCGCACCGATCCGGCGGTGTCGGTGCCGAGAGCGGCGGGCACCATCCCGGCCGCCACCGCAGCGGCCGAGCCCCCGCTGGATCCCCCGGCGGAGTGCGCGAGGTTCCAGGGGTTGCCGACCTGATCGGTCGTGCCGCCGGCGGCGAACTCGTGCGTGTGCGTGTGTCCGGCGTACACCGCCCCGGCAGCGGCGAGGGCCGCCCAGGGGGCGCTGTCGACGTCGGCGACGGATCCCTCCAGCACGCGGCTGGAGGCGGTGAGCGGCTGACCGGCGACGGCGAAGAGGTCCTTCACCGCGATCGGGATACCGCACAGCGGCGAAGCGTCTCCGTCGGCGATCCGCCGGTCGGCGTCGGCGGCGTGGCGCAGGGTCGCGTCCGCGTCGAGGTGGGCCCAGGCGTTGATCGCCTCGGGCGCACCGTCGTACGTCGGGTCGCCGCCGTTGCGGGCGGCGATCCGCTCGAGCATCGTCTCGGCCAGCCGGGTGGCGGTGAGCTCACCCGTGCGAAGACGGGTACTCAGGACGTCGATGCCCGCCAGCGGCAGGTCGGTGTCGATATGCGCCATACCGCACACCATACGAACGGCTGTGCCTCGGCGGCGTCGAAGTGAGAGGAATGCCGCGCGTTCCTCGCAGATGCGGGGCCGGCGACCGCACCGCGCGCTCAGCGCGTGAGGACGGCGTGGGCCAGGTGCTGCGCGTCGATCCGCGGAGCGCAGAACCCGTTGATCAGCGTGGTGAGCTTCGGAACGCGGCGTCCCGCGTCGCGGATGCCGCCGACGAGATCGACGAGGTCCATCGGGTCGGCCCACGACACCACATGGCCGGCGGCGGATGCTGTGGCCCACAGCGCCTCGAAGCGCTGGGCGAACTCCCGCCGGACGGGGAGGATGGCGACCGGGGTCTGACCCACGTCGACGCCGGCCGCGGCGATGAATTCGCTGTCATCGGTCACCATCAGCGAGAACCGGTCGAGGGTCGTGACGATGTCGATGAGGGCCCGCTCGGGTCTGCCCGAGCCTGCGGCCCACCCCGCCGCGCGCCGCCAGCGGTCGACCGACACCTCGTCGATGAGCGCCTGCTTGCTGCCGAAGTGCCGGTAGACGCTGGCCGGGCTGACTCCAGCACGGTCGGCGATGCCGTCGACGCTGATCCGGGCCGTGCCGGTCTCGCTCATCAGCTGCCAGACCGCGCGCAGCACCATCGCGCGGGTGCGGCGCGCATCATCACGGAGCATGCCTCTCACCTCGTCATGACAGGTTCGGGATCGGCGCCGCCACGGTGCGGGATGCGGCGGAGCAGAGTATCGCCGAGTCTAGCCGCGAACCCGCTCGCCGCGGCCGCGTCCCGCCCCGCGCACGGCCGCGTCACGCCCCGGGCGCGGCCCCCTCGAAGAGCGCGAGAAGGCCGGCGTCGCGGGTGTAGACGGGGATCCGGGCGATCGGCGCGGCCGCGGTGATCGTCTGCCCGCCCGCGTGCCGGTGCCCGGTCCAGACGTCGATCCACTCGCCGGCCGGCAGGTACACGTCGCGCTCCTCGACCCCGGGCGCGAGCACCGGCGCGACGAGGATGTCGTCCCCCAGCAGCCACTCGATATCCGCGCGCCACACCTCGGGGTCGTCCGGCCACTCGAAGAACAGCGGACGCATGAGCGGTCGATCGGTCGCGATGCTCTCGGCGGCCGCCGCCGTCAGGTACGGCACGAGCCGCTCACGCAGCTGCGCGTACGCACGGAAGACGGGGAGCACCCGGGCGTCTCCGGTGCGTTCGGCGATGTTCCACGGCGTGCGGTCGCGCGACGGTGTGCGGTGGTGGTTGAACTCCGAGTGGTACTGCATGATCGGGACGAACGCAGCCGCCTGCGTCGCGCGCAGATACAGCTCGGCCGACGGGATCTCGCCCGAGAAGCCGGCTATGTCCCAGCCCCAGTACACGATTCCGGATGCTGCGGCCGACAGGCCGGCGTTCATCGACCAGCGGAACGCCTCCCAGGTGGAGTTCTCGTCGCCGGCCCAGAACGCGCCGTGCGCCTGCGATCCGCTGAACCCGGCACGGCTGAACGTCACCGGCGCCTTGCCCGCCGACTGCAGGAGCTGCCCGTACGCCGCCGCGTACGCCACCGGGAACAGGTTGTTCTTCTCGTCGCCGCGCCGCCCGTCGAGGTAGACGAGCTCGGCGCCCCAGGCGTGCTCGCCGCCGTCGGTCTTGAAGCCGTCGATGCCGATCTCGTCCACGAGGTAGCGGCGCTTCTCAGTCCACCACCGCGCCGCGCGCTCGTCGGTAAGGTCGGGCATGAGCGCGAGCGGGAACCACCATCCGCGGTTGCGGTAGGGGCGGGTTCCGCCGCGCGGGGCGGGCTCTCGGATCACGACGCCGTCACGCACGGCGGCCGCAGCATCCGCCGCGAGCTGCCCGGTGGGATGAGGACGCATCTTGATCAGCGGGATCTGCCAGAGATGAAGACGGATGCCGCGGTCATGGAGTTCGTCGGTCATGCCCTTCGGATCCGGCCAGGCACCTTCGGACGGGAAGTCGAAGTCGGCCAGGCGGTGCGGCGCCCCGTCCGCCGACACCTCGTATCGGGCATCGCGGAACGCGGTGAAGGTGGCCTCGTCGCTCCACGCCTCGATCACGACCGACCCGACCGGGATGTCGTGCGCGGCGTGCAGGTCCATCTGCCGGATGACCTCGGCCTGCGTGTTCCATTCGTTGCCGCTGGCCCAGAGCCGGAACACCCACGCCGGCAGCTCGGTCGCACGACCGACGCCGTCGAGGAAGCCGCGCAGGACGTCGACGGGAGCGCCGTCGAACAGCCGCAGTGCGATGGTGCCCTCGGCGCCGGTCTCGGCCTCGATGAGGATGCGGCGGCGATCCGTCTCGCCGACGTCGAACCAGACGCGGCGCGATGTGTCGACGTGGAACCCCCACCCGGCGCCGCCGACGACGTGGGCGAACGGCATCGGCAGGTAGGTCTTGCGTTCGGCGCCCTGGCTCTTGTACTGCTCGAAGACGACCGCGTCGAGGCTGCCGCCCGCCTGATCGACGGCGTCGAACCGTTCACCGAATCCGGCCACGTGCTCGGCGGCCTCCAGCGGCAGCGCGAACCGCACCCGCCAGGCGCGCTGCCCGTCATGGAGCACCTCGGTCGAGCCGGGGAGCACCCGCGCGCGGCCGCTCTGGGTCACGGCATCCTCTGCCGGCACCCACTGCGCCGCCCGGAACTCGAACCAGCGGGTGCGCTCGGTGCGGCCGTCGGCATGCGTCGCCGTGAACCGGTAGCGATAGCGTCCGCCGGTGCGCAGCGTCGCGGTCCGTGCCTGCCAGCCGCCGGTCGCGCGGGCCAGCCGGCTCGCGGCGGAGGCGAGGTGCCCGCCGTCGCTGACCCGGCCGCGCGAGGTCGTGGCGACCCGTTCCAGCGTGAGCTCCTCGATGGCGCCGGCACCGCCGTCATCCGGCTGCCACTCGATCGTGCACACCGCCGACTCCACCGTGGCGTCGGCGCGCAGGCCCAGGGCGGCGGTCTGGCCGACCAGCGGCACGATCGGCCACCGCTGCTCGGTGTCGACGGAGTACGGATGCCCCGACCCGGACGGACGGTGACGGATCATCGGGCGGCTCCTTCCGTGGTCGCCGCGGCGGCGGCTGGCTCCACATCGACCGACACAACATCGACCGGCACCGCGTCAATCGGCACGGCGTCGACCAGCTCCACACCGACCGACACAGCGTCAGGCACGACCTCGACCGGCAAAGCCGCGACCGGCGCAATCCGCCCGAGCGCGAGACCGAGACGCAGGAACATCGCGTGGCTCCACAGCAGGGGCGTCGCCACCGTCCCCCAGCGCTGGATCCACTCCTCGCGCATGCCGGGGGCGATGAGGTGGCGGGATGTCTGTTCGGGCAGATCCAGGTCGGGGGTCGCGGCGGCCGCCGCCCACTCCAGGAGCTCGCCCGCGCGGCTGCGGTCGCCCGCGGCGAGGTGGGCCAGACCGAGGAAGCAGGACAGCAGCGGCCACTGCCCGCCGCCGAAGAACGTGTCGCCGAGGTAGCGGTGCACGCCGCCGTCGACGGTCAGATGCGCCTCGAGCACGCCGATGGTGCGGCGGGCGAGGTCGGAGGCCGGATCGATGAACCCGAGCGGGGCGATCGCGGCGGCCAGGCTGCCGTCCACGGCGGTGCTGCCGATCCACTTGATGAGGTGGCCGTCGCGCGTGCCCTGCGTGGCGACGAGGCGCCGGATCGCGGTGGTCTCGGCGCGGATGCTGCCGGCCCGGTCCGCGTCGACGAAGCCGGCGACCGCATCCAGGCCGGCGGCGATGCACGCGAGGGTGGACACGTGCACGTGTTGCGCGTGCTCCTCCCACCAGTCGTAGCAGGGGCGCTCCCACGAGACGAGCAGATAGTCGACGGTGAGCTCCACCGCGGCGCGGTAGGGCGCGGCATCCAGCCCGTATCGCGTGAGGTGCTCGGCGAGCGCCCAGATCCAGGTGCCGTACCCGTCGAGCTGGAAGTCCCACCACTCGTCGGTGCCGTCCGCGCCGCTGAAGGTGAAGCGGGCGGGGAGCATGTGCTCGGCCGGCGGGCGTCGACCCGCGCGGGACTCGTCCACGATCCAGCGGATCGCGTCCGTGCGGCGCTCGATGACATCGGCGCACCAGCCGAAGAACCGGGTGGCCGAGCCCTGTTCGCCCGCGGCCGACATCGCGTCCGCGATGAAGGCGCCGTCGCGCAGCCAGCTGTAGCCGACGTACGCCGAGAACGTGGGGCTCGCCGGGAACGCGCCTTCGGGCGTCTGCAGTGCGCCGATGAGCTGCCGGCTGCGTTCGGCGAGCGCGGCGATGTCGGGCCCGTCAGGCTCGCCGTCAGTCCCGAGGCGGAGCGGAGGGATGTCGTTCACAAGGCTTCTTTCGAGGGAGGGGCCGTGTCCGCGGGAATCGGATGCCGCGGACACGGCCGATCGGTGCGGCTACTTCAGGAGCGCGTCGACCTGGGCGGCCAGCGCGGGGATGGCCTTCTCGGTCGTGGTCCGGCCCGCGGCGATCTCACCGAGGGCGTTGGTCGCGGCATCCTGGATCTGCTGCGAGTTCGCACCCAGCTGCGGCGCCGCGGCGATGTGGTCGAGCGCGTCGAACACGGCCTGACGGTTCGCCGGCGGCGTCTTCTCCAGGTACGGCTTCAGCAGCGCGTCGTCGCTGATCGCGGGCAGCTCCCACCCGGCGTCGAGGCGGACGCCGACCATCTCCTTCGAGCTGCTCAGGTACTCGGCCCACTTCTGCGCCGCGGCCTTGTGCTTGGAGGCATCCGAGACGACGACCGCGTTCGAGAACGTGGCGCTGGCCTTCTGGGTGTCACCGGGCTCGACGGCGATGTCCCACCCGAACGGCAGGTCGCCCACCAGGCTGATCATCCAGATCCCGGTGTGCCACATGGCCAGCTTGCCGTCCTTGAACAGGTTCGTGTCGAAGTCGGGGGTGCCGGCGCCGTCGGCCGCGGTCGGCATGACCGTCCCCGACTTGCCCGCGATCCAGTCCGCGGCGGCCTTGCCCGCGGCGGAGTCGAAGGCCGTGGACGTGCCGTCGTCGGACAGGAACGAGCCGCCCGCCTGCTGCACGGCCTTGTAGTACTCGTTGTACGAGATGGGCTGGTAGTCGCCCCACACGCCTGCAGCCTTGTCAGTGAGCTTCGCGGCGGTGGCCTTCTCATCGGCCCACGTCCAGTCGGCCGTCGGGTAGCCGACGCCTGCCTTGTCGAACAGGTCCTTGTTGTAGAACAGCACGACGTTCGAGAACGAGGTCGGCAGACCGTACTGCTTGCCGTCCACCTTGTAGCTGTCGAGCACGGACTGCCGGTACGCCCCGGCGTCGACGCCGTCCAGGCCGGCGAGCACGCCGTTGGCCTGGATGTTGGCGAAGCTGCCGGCGTCGACGTCGAACACGTCGGACTGCGTGCCCGCGGCCAGGTCGGTCTGCAGCTTGGTGAAGTAGTCCGCATACGCCGACGTGGTGACGTCGACGGTGATGTCGGGGTTGTCCTTCTCGAACGCCGCGACGATCTTCTTGAGGTTGTCCTCGTTGCCGCCGTTGGAGATGAAGTTCGAGTAGGTGATGGTGACGGGGCCGCTGTCACCGGCGTCGCCGGCGCCGGCACCGGCCGAAGAGCAGCCGGTCAGTCCGGCGGCTGCCAGGAGCGCGACGGATGCCGTCGCGACGAGTGTCTTCTTCATGTGCGTGCGATCTCCTTTGATGTGGGTGTCTCTTCGGGTGAAGGGTTCATTTGATGCCCGCGCCGGCGACGCCCTGGACGATGTACTTCTGGGCGAAGACGTAGAGCGCGAACATGGGCAGGATGCTGATGATCGAACCGGCCATGAGCACATCCCATTGGGTGGAGTACTGGCCCTGCAGGCTGGACAGCGCCACCGGGAGGGTCTGCATCATCGGGTCCCGCAGGATGATGAGCGGCCAGAGGAAGCTGTTCCAGGTGTTGAGGAACGCGAACACGGTGAGCGTCGCCAGCGCCGGCCGGATCAGCGGCAGCATGATCTGGAAGAAGATCCGGAAGTGCCCGGCGCCGTCGAGGGTCGCGGCCTGGTCGAGGTCGTAGGGGACCGAGCTCATCGCCTGGCGCAGCAGGAACACGCCGAACGCCGAGGCGATGGTGGGCAGGATCGCGCCGAAGTACGTGTTGATGAGTCCGAGCGTCTTCATCTCCGCGAACAGTGGCACGATCAGCACCTGGAACGGGATCATCATCGTCGCGAGGTAGAGCACGAACACGGCGCCGCGGCCTCGGAACGGCATCCGCGCGAACGCGTAGGCGGCCATGGCGCTCGTGATGAGCTGGAACACCGTGCTGATCACGGCGATGATGAGCGAGTTGACGATGACCTGTCCGAACGGCACCCGGCTGAACAGCTCGAAGTACGGGGCGAGGGACGGGTTGTCCGGGATCAGCTTCGGCGTCGTGGTGAGGGTCGCTCCCGGGGTGAGGGATGTCACGACCGTCCACACGAACGGGAACACCATGATCAGCGCGCCGACGATGAGCACGACGTAGAGCACCGATCGGCCGGTGACGTTGCGGCGGAGGGCGTCAGTCATAGTTCACCCACTTGCGCTGCCCGTAGAACTGGATCAGCGTGACGATGAGGATGACGAAGAACAGCAGCCATGACAGGGCCGACGCCATCCCGGCCTGCCCGTACCGGAACGTGAGGTCGTAGACCTGCTGCACCACGACCTGACTCGAGTTGTTCGGGCCGCCGCCGGTCATGACATAGACCTGGTCGAACACCTGGAAGCCGTTGATCAGCGAGAGCACGACGACGAAGAACGTGGACGGCGACAGCATTGGCAGCGTGACGCTGAACAGGCGCCGCCACCAGCCCGCGCCGTCGAGCTCGGCGGCCTCGTACAGGTCGGGGTTGATCGACTGCAGCCCGGCCAGCAGGATGACCATCACGAAGCCGAGGTCCTTCCAGGCCGATGCGAGGATGATCGACGGCATCGACCAGACCGGGTCGGTCCACCAGCCCGGCCCGTCGATGCCGACCCAGCCCAGCACGGTGTTGACGATGCCGGTGGACGGGTTCAGCAGCCAGCGCCAGACCAGCGCCACGACGACCCAGCTGGTGATGACGGGCAGGAAGTAGACACCGCGCAGGAACGAGCGTCCGCGCAGTTTCGCGTTCAGCGCCAGGGCGAGGGCGAGCCCGCCGACGTAGACGATCGGCAGGTAGCCCACGATGTAGTAGATGGTGTGCAGGAACGCCTGCCCGGTCACGGGATCGGTGAGCAGGTGGGCGTAGTTGTCCAGGCCCACCCACTTCATCGGGCCGATGAGGTTCCAGGAGTGCAGGCTCGTCCACGCGGCCGAGATCATCGGTCCGATGACGAACGCGAGCAACGGGATCAGGCTGGGCAGCAGGAACACCGCGACGGTGAGCAGGTACTTCACCCGCCTGGGCCGGCGGCGGGCCGGCGTCCCGGAGGGCGTTGCCGGCACAGCGGCGACGGCCGGAGTGATGGTCATCGTGGTCATGGACGCGCCTCGATCGATGCCACCAGGCGCTCGCGCACCAGACGTCCCTGCTCGCCGGCGACACCCTGCGAGTCGAAGGGCGTGGCCAGGACGAGGGCGGCGGCGCCCTGCGCCCACCGGTCGTCCTGCCAGCGCTCGACCGCCACCGTGGTCCCGCGCTTGCCGGGGACCAGGGCGCTGCGCAGCGCGTTCTCGAACGACGGCGCCCAGTGCGTCCACGCCTCCATGCCCTCGCCGGAGAGGACGACGATGTCGGGGGCGAACAGGTTCACCGCGCCGGCCAGCGAACGGCCGAGCTGGTGGCCGGCGTGCGCGAAGATCTCCCGGGCCTGGTCGTTGCCGGTGTCGGCGAGCTCGCGGAGCTCGTCGATGCCCTCGGTCTCGCCCAGCAGGCGGATGGAACGGGCGTCGTTCACGAGCGCAGCCTGGCCGATGATCGCCTCGAGGCAGCCGCGGTTGCCGCACTGGCAGAGGGGCCCGTCTTCACGCACCGGGATGTGTCCGAGGTCGCCGGCACCGCCGGCGCGTCCGCGGACGATCACCCCGTCGGCGACGAGGCCGGCGCCCACGCCGTTGCCGACCGTCACGACCAGCACATTGCGGAAGTCGCGGCCCTGCCCATACAGCTGCTCGGCGACCGTGAGCGCGTTGACGTTGTTCTCGACCACAACCGGCAGCCCGAGTGCGCGGCGCATCTGCTCGCCGAGCGACACCTGGTTCCAGCGCAGCTGGGTGGAGTCGACCACGCCGATCCCCTGCTGTGCGACCGTGCCGGGCAGTCCGACGCCGATGCCGATGAGCTGGTCCGAGTCGCCCGCGATGATGAACTCCTGGACGAGGTCGGTGAGGTGCGGCACGGCCAGCGGCGAGACCGCGTCGAACGGGCGGGTTCCGGAGCGGCGCACGACCCCGTCGATGCCGACCTCGACGAACGCGATGTGGTCGGGGGCGACCTTGACCCCGAGCGCGGTGATGTCGTGCGAGACGATGCCGAGCATGCGTGCCGGGCGGCCGCCGCTCTTGGCCGCCTCGAGCTCCTCGAGCAGTCCGTCGGCCAGCAGGTCGCGGGTGAGCTGGGTGACCAAGGCCGCCGAGACGTCGAGCGCCCGGGCGAGCTCCGCACGCGATGCGGGCCCGTGCGCGCCCAAGTGCGCCAGGATCGCCGTGCGGTTCACGTCGGCCTGAGACCGGGACGCAGCACCCATCTTTACCCCTTTGTTAAGTAGTAAAGAAACTGTAGAAGGAAGCGGCTGGCGGTGTCAAGTGGCCGCGCTCGCGTTGCCCTTTCCCGCGTCCGCGCCCGTTTCTTCTAAGTGGCTGCGCTCGCGCTGCCCTTTCCCGCGTCCGCGTCCGTTTCTTGTGGGCGCGGATGCGGAAAACGGGCGCGCGAGCAGTCGGGGCGCGGGCGGCGCGTGAGACCCCGGCGGCAGCGACGAACATCGGCACCGCGAGCGGCGACGCGGTCAACCCGGCCGGCAAGCGCGCAGTACGGGGCGGTGATCTCATGTGGGCGCGCTCGCGCTGCCCTTTCCCGCAACCGCGCCCGTTTCATTCGGGCGCGGATGCGGAAGACGGGCGCGCGAGCAGCCGGGGCGCGGGCGGCGCGTGAGACCCCGGCGGCAGCGACGAACATCGGCACCGCGAGCGGCGACGCGGTCAACCCGGCCGGCAAGCGCGCAGTACGGGGCGGTGATCTCATGTGGGCGCGCTCGCGCTGCCCTTTCCCGCAACCGCGCCCGTTTCATTCGGGCGCGGATGCGGAAAACGGGCGCGCGAGCAGCCGGGGCGCGGGCGGCGCGTGAGACACCGGCGGCAGCGACGAACATCGGCACCGCGAGCGGCGACGCGGTCAACCCGGCCGGCAAGCGCGCAGTACGGGGCGGTGATCTCATGTGGGCGCGCTCGCGCTGCCCTTTCCCGCAACCGCGCCCGTTTCATTCGGGCGCGGATGCGGAAAACGGGCGCGCGAGCGGTCGTGGCGCGGGCGGCGCGTGAGACACCGGCGGCAGCGGCAAGAGCGGCGAACGTCGGCGCCGCGAGCGGCGACACCGTCTGGCTGCGCTCGCGCTGCCCTTTTCGGCAACCGCGCCCGTTTCATTCCGGCGCGGATGCGGAAAACGGGCGCGCGAGCAGCCGGGAAGGAGCCGAGCGGCGCCGGGGGCGGGCGGCGCGGAGCGACGGGCACCGCCCCGGACGGTGCACCTTGGCGCGGGGGCGCCGAGCGACCGGCCCGAGCGCGCGAGCGCAGGGGCGAGCGCGGCGGGCGGGGCGCGGCTCAGTCCTCGTCGTCCTCGGCGGCGCCGATCAGCAGGCTCAGGCCGATGGCCAGCATCCACGAGTCCTTGCTGATCGCGGTGCCCGCCTGGCTCGGCCAGATGCTGCCCGGCTTGCGCAGCGCCGGGGTGCGCAGGTACATGCCGACCAGTCCGGACGAGAACACCGTCAGCGCGGCGCCCGCGAGGGCGGTGGGGACGAACGGGACGAGCAGCAGCGATCCGACCGTGATCTCGCCGATCGCCAGCAGCCGGACGAATTTGCCGGCGGGGATGCGCGTCAGCGCCGGATACGCGCTCGTGGCGCCGGCGTACAGGCCCGCGACCTGTTCCGGGCCGGCGCTGAGCTTGGTGATCCCGGAGTGCACGATGTATGCCCCGGTGGCCAGCCGGGTGGGGATGTCTCGCAACCGCATGATGACCTCCTTCCCGGCGCGCGACGCGCCGACCGTCTGTACGATACGCCGGATCCGCGGGCGGCGAGCCGCCGAGACGCCGCGGGGGCTCAGAACTCGGTCGACCGAGGATGCCGAACCCGCCAGAACCGGGCGATCCGAAGCCCCGCACCCCGCCTCAGCCGCGGACGCGGGAGCGGCGCTGGGCGATCCGCGCCGAGCGGTCGAGGCCGAAGCTGAGCCGGGCGATGTATCCGCCGATGGCGGTGCCGGCGGCCAGGCCCAGCCCGGTGGCGGCGGCCGTCAGCAGCGCGGGCGCCGCCGCCGACGGGTCGAAGTCGTCGCCGATGAGGCTGTACAGCCCCTGGTAGAAGGCCAGGCCGGGGATCAGTCCGATGATGCCGGCCATGGCCATCGCCGATTCGGGCACCTTGATCCACCGGTACGCGAGGTAGGCGATCACCCCCGCGACCGCGCCGGCCACGGCCGCGGCCATCCCCGGCTGCGGCATGAGCGGGCGCAGCAGGTAGTACACGGCGAACACGGCGGCCGCATCGGCCGCCATCAGCGGCGCCAGGCCGAAGCGCACATAAGAGGTGAGGGCGAAGCCGATCCCGATGAGGGCGACCCCCAGCATCCCGGCCCACAGCCCGCGCCCGCCGCCGAGCGTGGTCCCGACGGCGACGGGTGCCCCGAGCCGGAAGGCGGCGCCGAGCGTGATCCAGATGCCGATCGCCAGGCCCAGGGTGAGCATGACGACCTCCATCATCCGCGCCGCGGCGGTGAGGTAGTAGCCGTCGACGGCGTCGCGGGCGGCCGTGGTCAGGCCGATGCCGGACAGCAGCATGATGATGCCCGAGATGACGATCACGGTCGGGTGGTTCGTCCCCGGCAGCTCGAGTCCCACCGAGCGCAGCCAGTACATGACCACGGCGATGATGGTGATGGCCGCCGCGCACGCGATCTGGGAGAAGAAGACCGCGATCCCCCACTTGCTCAGGCGCCGACCGATCAGATCGGCGATCACCGCGGATGCCGCGGCCACGACGACCAGCACGACGCTCGCGTTGAACATCACGACCACGCCGGCGGCCAGCACCGCCATCCCGAGCGTCACGATCCACCGGCGGTACGGATGCGGCTGGTTCAGGATCGTGCCGAGCCGCTCGCGCACCTCGTCGACGTCGATCGCGCCGCCCGACGTGACCGCCTCGTCGATCAGCCGGTACACCGCCTGCAGCCGCGTGTAATCGGTCGTGCGGACCTTCACCACGCGCATGATCGAGATGGGATTCTCGTCCAGTCCGCGATGCACCGAGATCGTGATCGAGGTGAACGCGATGTCGACGTGGACGTTGCGCAGCCCGTAGGTCGCGCTGATGCGCAGCACCGTGGCCACCACGTCCGCCGTCGTCGCGCCGGTGGCGAGCATCGTCTCGCCGGCGCGCAGGCACAGGTCGATGACCGCGCGGGCGTGCCGCTGCGAGAGCGCGTCGTCGCTCCACGGGATCGAGACGCGCTGCGTGGGCGGGAACGCCGCACGGACGATCTCACCGCTGAACACGCGCAGCCGCCGGCTCCACCAGGTGCGCAGCCGGTCGGGCCGCTGGGCGTCGCCGGTCATCCATCCAGCCTAGGGCCAGGCTCGCGCGGATGCCGGGGACAGCGCGGATGCCGGGGACAGCGCGGATGCCGGGGGCGGCCGCAGGTGCCGCATCCGAGCGGGCGCGGGACGAGAGCGGATGCCGGGGGCAGGGTGTCGGCCGTGCCCGTCACCGCGCTCGATGACACGCGGGATCAGCGGATCCTCGCCGAGGCGGTCGCACTGTGAAAGACGCCGCTTCCCGGCGCTGGCAGCGGCGGCTCGAATGGCGGCCGACGACGGTTGACGAAACGCGCCGCTATCCGGTCGCGGTGATGCTCTCGTCAGGGGCCGGCCGGCGGAGCACCATCAGGTCCATCCGGCCGGACTGCACGGTCTCGCCGTGCTGGTTGCGCAGCGTCACCTGGCGTTCGACGACCCCGTAGTCGCCCGACGAGGTCGGACGGGTGGAGAGGATGTCGACGGTGCACGTGACCGTGTCGCCGATGAACACCGGGGCGGTGAATCGCCACCCGTCGATGCCGAGCAGAGCGACGGCGCTGCCCTCGAACACGCCGGTGCGGGCGATGAGCCCCAGACAGAGCGAGGCGCCCAGCATCCCGTGCACGATCCGCTGTCCGTAGCGCGTGCCCTTCGCGAACTCGGCGTCGGTGTGCACCTGGTTGTTGTCGTTGGTCCATGCGGCGAATGACATGACATCCGCCTCGGTGATGGTGCGGCCCGGACTGACGAACGACTGCCCGGCTTCGAGGTCTTCCAGGAACAGCGGCATGCGCGTCCTCCTTCCAGCGTGCCCGACCAGGCTAGCGCCGGCCCGACGGCATCCGCGCCCTGTTCATCTGTCACCGTTGCGCACGATCCCCCGCGAACGCGCGCAACCGCGACAGATGAATCGCGCCGCCGGCAAGATTTCATCCCCCGATGTCGATTCCGCTGACGCCCGTTCGACGCGATAGTGAGAGGGGACGAAAGGTCCCCACCGTTCAAGGAGAATCGAAATGAAGCACATCCTGATCATGCGGGCCACCGCCGAGGCGGTCGAGGCGTCGAAGCAGCTCGATTTCAACGAGGTGCTGAATGCGATGGGCGCGTACAACGAGTCCATGATCAAGGCCGGGGTGATGGTCGCCGGCGAAGGACTGTCGTACGAGCCGGGCTACGTCGTCGACTTCGCCGCCGAGCCGCCGATCGTCAGCGACGGCCCCTACGGCGAGGTGCACGAGCTGTTCAACGGGTTCTGGATCATCCAGACCGCCACGGCCGAAGAGGCGCTCGAGTGGGCCAAGCGCTGCCCCCTCGGCCCGGGCAGCAAGCTCGAGGTGCGGCGCGTGCACGAGGATGCCGACTTCGAGGCCTTCGCCGACAACGAGTACGTCCAGAAGGAGAAGGAGTGGCGCGCCGAGCTGGGCGCCAACTGAGCCGCAACGCGAACCGACATGGATGACACCCGGCGCACGGTCGAGGCCGTCTGGCGCATCGAAGGGCCGCGGATCACGGCATCCGTCGCCAAGATGACCGGCGACCTCGGCCTCGCCGAGGATGTCACTCAGGAAGCGCTCATCGAAGCTCTCGGCGCGTGGCCGGACTCCGGCATCCCGAACAATCCGGGCGCGTGGCTGACGGCCGTCGCGAAGCGGCGCGCGATCGACGCCTGGCGTCGGCGCGAGCGGCTGGACGACCGGTACGCGGCGATCGCGCGGACGCTGGACGAGGCATCCGACGACGACTGGCAGCCGATCGACGACGACGTGCTGCGGCTCGTGTTCACCGCGTGCCACCCGGCGCTGTCGCGCGAATCGCAGGTGGCGCTGACGCTGCGGGTGGTCGCGGGGCTGTCGACGGACGAGATCGCGCGGATGCTGCTGACCAGCGTGCCCACCGTGCAGGCGCGCATCACCCGGGCGAAGAAGTCGCTGGCCGCGGCGCGGGTGCCGTTCGAGACGCCCGACCCGAGCGAGTGGAAGGCGCGGCTGAGCGCCGTGCTCGGGGTCGTATATCTCGTCTTCACCGAGGGGTACGCCGCCACGGCGGGCGACCGCTGGGTGCGTCCGGAGCTCGCCGACGAGGCGATCCGGCTGGGCCGGGTCGTGGTCGGGCTGCTGCCGCGCGAGCCCGAGCCGCTCGCGCTGGTGGCGCTGATGGAGTTCCAGCGCTCGCGCTTCGCCGCCCGCGAGGCCGGCTCGGGTGCGCCCGTGCTGCTGGCCGACCAAGACCGGTCGCGGTGGGACCACGGGCAGATCCAGCGCGCGATCGGGCTGCTGAAGCGGGCGGATGCCGCGGCTCGCGCACGCGGCACGGGCCGAGGCGCCTACGCCCTGCAGGCCGCGATCGCGCAGTGTCATGCCGTCGCGCCGAGCGTCGCCGAGACCGACTGGGCGCGGATCGTGACCCTGTACGAGGTGCTCGGACGGGTCGCGCCGAACCCCGTCGTGGACCTGAACCGGGCGGTCGCCGTCTCGATGGCGCAGGGTCCGGCTGCGGCGCTGCCGATCGTCGACGAGATCGACGAGGCGGGGGCGCTGCGCGGCTCGCACCTGCTGCCGAGCGTGCGCGGAGAGCTGCTCGCCCAACTCGGACGGCTCGACGAGGCCCGCTCGGAGCTGCTGACCGCAGCGGCCCTGTGCGCGAACGCGGCGCAGCAGCAGGTGCTGCGCCAGAAGGCCACCGCCCTCACCCTCGGTCGTTGAGCGAGCGCAGCGAGGAAGCGCACGTGCGCACTCCTCCGGTCCGTCGTGCTGAGCCGCAGCATCGGTGCGGGCGCGGTGTTCGTGCACTGCCGCGACGAGGTCGCCCGAGACTTCTCCCTGCACAACGGCGACTTTCTCGCATCACCCATCGATGAGCTGCATCTGATGGCACCGATCTCGGCGGTGGAGCGCTACGTGGGCTGAGCGCCGCGGCACGTCTTGCGTGAAGCCTGGCATCCTGGACGCATGACGCTCGCTCGCGACATCCCGAACGTTCTGGCCTCGTTCCGCACCACACGACGCGACATGTGGAACTGGCGCGCCGTCGACGAATACGCATTCGAGGCCGAGCAGGCCGTGCCGCTGCTCGCCGATATGGCCGAGGACTACGGTGCGGCGGGCGTGATCCCCGTCGTGCAGAAGGCGATCGCCAGCACGTTCCGGGTGCTGATGCGCGCGGATGACTCGAACGGCGTGATCCAGCTCGTGATCGCCGACCTGCTGAACCTGCACGCCGAGCTGTGCGCCGAAGCGCCGCCGGCAGCGGCGACCCTGTCAACCTGGATCCAGAAGCAGCAGTTCGGTGAGCTGGGCCAGTACTTCACTATCGATGTCATCGATTATGAAGAGGCCCTCGGTGAGCGCGGCATCGCGCGCTTCGAGGCGCAGCTGGCGGCGCGTCGGACACAGCTGTCGGCATTCGACGATCGCCCCGAGCTGGAGTTCGACCACGATGACGAGTGGCACGCTCGGCATGCGCTGCGCGCCAACCTGCAGCGGTTGGCCGTGCTGCACGAGGACGAAGAGGCGATCGTGCGCACGCACGGCGGCGATCTGCCGCGCGCACACCTGCGGGCCGCCGCGGCGAAGGCGCTGCGCGAGGCCGGATTCATCGACCGGGCGATCGCCGTCGCACAGGAGGGGATGCATCTGCCCGGTGGAGAGTTCCAGCAACAGCAGTGCGGTGAGCTGTGGGTCGAGCTGGTGACGGCGTCGGGAGGGAAGGATGCCGCGGCCGCAGCATCCGAGGTCTTCTACCGGTGGCCGACGGCATCGAATGCGCGCGTATGGGAAGAGGCGGCGGGTGGCACGTGGCAGGTGCACCGCGAGGCGGCGATCGCGCAGCTGCGGGGGCGGGCCTGGGAGCTCACCTCATATCTGATCGACGCGGGCGATGTCGAGCGCGCATGGCACGAGGCGCTTCGCGCCGCCGAGGATGGTCGCTCGCTGCTCGCGGATCAGTGGGACGACCTCGTCGCCCGCTACGCCAAGGTCGATCCGGGCGCCGTCCTGCCGGTGATGGCACAGCTCATCGACGACCGGCTCGTCGCGGCGAACACGCGCGTGTATCCCGGAGCCGTGCGGCGGATGAAAGCGCTGCGCACGGCCGCGCTCGATGCGGGGCAGCCCGAGTTCGCCAGCGAATACCTGGCGGAACTGCGCGCACGGTACGCGCGCCGACCGTCGCTGATCGCGCGGATGGATGCTGCGCGGGTGTGAGGAGCGGCTTGAAGGGGTTCCCGGCGTCCTGGCGCTGGTCGGACCGATCTGCTCGTCGAAGAGCTCAGACTCCGCCTAGCTGTACCCGGCCAGGACGTTGGTAGCGGCGAGCCTGGTTGAGCGAACGAGAACCTCCGAGTGGGATGTGGCTTGTCTAGGGCCAAGACCCACCGGAGGTTCTCGTGTCCCACGGTAACGCGCGACTGACCGTTCACGGTCGCCGATTGATCGTCCAACGCCACCAAGCGGGTTGGCCGCAAGCCCATATCGCCGCCGCGATGGGCATCTCCCGGAAGTGCGTGAAGACCTGGATCGATCGTTTTCGCGCCGAAGGCGATGCTGGACTCGCGACGCGGTCGTCACGACCTCACACGATGCCCACGAGAACCAGCGACGAGATCGAGCAGCGGGTCCTCACTGCACGGGCCAAGGAGCGAAGCGGCCCCGATGTCCTCGGCCCGAAGGTCGGGGTGCCCGCACGAACGGTGTCCCGGATCCTGCGCCGGCACAACGTGCCCTACCTGCGCGAATGCGATCCGATCACTGGCGAAGTGATCCGTTCCTCGAAGCAGACCGCAGTGCGGTACGAACGCGACCAGCCGGGCGAACTGGTGCACATGGACGTGAAGAAGCTCGGCCGGATCCCTGACGGCGGCGGATGGCGCGCCCACGGCCGCGCCAGCGCGTCGATCCAACGCGACCGCAACACCAAGGTCGGTTTCGACTACGTCCACTCCCTCATCGACGACCACTCCAGGCTGGCCTACAGCGAGATCCTTCCCGACGAGAAGGGGCCGACATGCGCTGCGTTCCTCGAGCGCGCGATCGTCTACTTCGCCGCGCACGGCATCACCCGGATCGAGCGGTTGATGACCGACAACGCCTGGGCCTACAGGTGGTCGCTCCGCGAGGTCTGCGCGACGCACGAGATCCGGCAGACGTTCATCAAGCCCCACTGCCCCTGGCAGAACGGCAAAGTCGAGCGACTGAACCGGACCCTGGCCACCGAGTGGGCCTACCGCCAGACCTTCACCAGCAATGCAGAGCGAGCCGCAGCCCTTGCACCCTGGCTCGAGCACTACAACAATGAACGTCGCCATAGCGCACTCGGAGGCCACCCGCCGATCAGCCGACTGCTACCAACCTGATGGCCGGGTACACCTAGCCGCCCAATCGCAGCGGAAAGGTCCTCAGCGAGCAGGCTGGCTGAGAGCGCAGTGCGCTCGGGGTCCCCGATGCCCTCCTCCGCGGCACCTGCGGCCTGTGAGCCGAACGCGTCAGGTCCTCTCGCATACAGTTCGGCGAGCAGCTCGATTCCTTTGCGTGTAGCCGCCGAGCTCACATCGGTGGCCAAAAGCGCGCGAATGCTGTCCGCCAGGTCGCGCGTATCGACTGCCACGAGGAGGCGGTAAATGTCATGGGCGTCCTTGTGGTCATGCCTCCTGGGGTCGTCGCGCCGCTCAGCCAGCTTGTGCAGTTTGGCGATCAACAGCGCTGCCGGACCGGCGACACGAATCGTGAAGGAGCGTGAGTCTGCGTTGTCAAGCGCGTACACAGTCATGAATGCGTTGTCGACCAATGCCGGTTCGAGCCCGGTCGTCCGACGCATCGATCTCCGACCATGAGGCGGAATCGTCACGCCGCGACGGCCCCGACCCGCCACCTGATCGGGCACCATCAGGTCGACGGGCACGCCGGTCGGCGACATCCACGTCCCGGGGCTACTGTCACCGGCCTTCGGCACGAATCCGGCGGCACTCATTGCCTCTTCGATGAGCGGATGCTCAGAGACGACCCTCGCGTCGATCGCGAGGTCGGCATCGGTAGTGAACTCGGCGATTGCGACATCGGCGGCGTGAGTGTGCATGTAGATCGCCTGCGCGCCGACGAGAATGATCGATGGCAAATGCTCGTCGAGTGCTCCCAGGGCGTCCAGCAATACTGCGCGTGCACGTATGGTCGCGTCGTTCAGGTCCTCCATGACGCTTCGTTCTCCCTCATCCATGTGAGCAACTCTTCGGCCTCGGCCGGGTCACGACCCGGTCCGTTGAGCAGATCGGCTGCAACCTGCGCGGGAGCGACGCGCTTGAGCCCATCCCCCAGCGCGCCCATGTTTGCGAACACGAACGACGGATTCCTTCGAGGCTCGAGCAAGATGACATTCGCCCCTGTCTCTGTCCGCCGAAGCTCCCATTCATCTGCCGCGGTTTCAGCGTCCTCGACATAGATCATCAGGGAGCGCGCCGGGGCGATCGACGACCATTCACTCGCCGCTGTCGCACCGGTGACGGCGTATTTCATACCGGAGGCGGCGATGGAATCGCGCGCGCGACTGAGGCCCCGCGGCTGAAGGTAACGCGCCACCTTGTTCTCACTCAAAAATCTCCAGTCCCCCGCCCACGCGCGAAGCAACTGCTCCCAATCCGGAATCGACCAGGTGCCGTTCTCGTCGCGCGTCGCCAACTCCTGCTCGTTCAGATACTCGAGCACCCGGTACGTCGCCCCGGTCGACGCCCCTGATGCTTCGATGAGATCTCGAATGCGCCAATTCGCGCGTTCATCGAGAAGCGCTCTGACCACGCGTGCCGCCGGTTCCCCCTTCAGCGTTCCGCGCGGTCTACCGGCACCGCGCCAGGGGTCTTTGTCGGCTCCACGATCCGCGAGGTAGACCGCGGGTTCCGTCGCAGAGAGGAAGAGATTGCCTGTCGCATCGGCATACGCGACGCCGCCATCGCGAAGTGCCGCGCGCGCCTCGGGAGACAGGTACCGCGTGATGAGCATGGGCACTGATCCGGGGCCGGCCTCGACGGCGAGGGTTCGAGCCGCGCCGATCGCGACGCTCTTGGTGATGGTGCGCTTTATCTCACTCGCTATGACGATGGTGCTGCCGTCGGGCGCGGTCAGCATGAAAGCGCCGCATGGCTCCTGAGTTGCGTTTGGCTTCTCCGCGTTCTGGATGCTCCATCCCGGCGGTAGCCGCTCGGCTATGAGTAGGCGGGCTGCGCGAAGCAGTTCTCCGTCCGACTCGGGTGGGCTCGTTTCCAAGGTCTGCACCCCCTGTTTCTGAAAATAAGGGTATTCCGCTCGATGCGGAAAGTCCATATTCCCCGAACAATTGCCACCTCTCGCGTGGGCCAGTAATCTGTGGACCCCCACCACGCCTCACTCCCCGACGATGCGCAGCCCGCGCGCGCCGAGCGCACGGCGATCGGCGCGCAGCGAGGTCAGAAGGCGCTCCAGGTTCGCCTGCGAGTGGCGGGCGACGGCGGATGCCGCGGCCTGCGCATCGCGGGCGCGGACGGCGTCGACGATCGCGGCGTGCTCGCGCCAGGCGGCATCCCGCCCCTCCTCGCTGCGCATCTCGAGCCAGCGCGCCCGCGCCATGCGGGTCACGGCATCCGTCACCGCCTGCCGGATGAACGGATTCCCGGCCAGCGCGGCCAGCCCCTCGTGGAAGTCGGACCCGCGCCGCATCCCGGCCTCCGCATCGCCGGCCGAGTCCTGTGCGTCGCGGTCGGCCGCGGCGAGCGCCGCGATCTCGTCATCGGACGCGCGCTCGCAGGCGAGCCGCGCCGCGGCGATCTCGACGGCCTCTCGGTACTCGGCCAGGGCGGTGACCTCGTCCAGGTCGATCGGGGTGACCCGCCACGCGCGCCCATCGCGGGCTGCCAGCCCCTCGGCCTGCAGGCGCATCAGCGCCGCGCGCACGGGAGTGCGACTCGCGCCGTACTGGGCCTCGAGCCCGCGTTCGCTCAGCGACGAGCCGGGAACGAGGTCGAACGACAGGATCGCCTGCCGCACCCGGTCATAGAGCAGCTGGGTCTGTGAGGTGGGCATGGATGCTCGCTCCCGGTGTGTCGGCTCCGCTCCAGTATCCGGCATGAGCGCGAGTTGCGAACCGGATTGGGATACCACTACGGTATACCAATGAGCTGGACGACACAGCCGCGGGTCGGCGCCCGCCCGTGGGTGATGCTGGCCGTGGCGGTGCTCGCGCAGGCCGCCGGCACGGTCTTCCAGTCGGCGCCCGCCTTCCTCATCCCCCTGCTGCACACCCAGCGCGGCATCCCGCTCGCCCAGGCGGGCCTGCTCGCCTCCGCCCCCACGCTCGGACTCGTCCTCACCCTCGTCGCCTGGGGTGCGCTGACCGACCGCGTCGGCGAGCGCTGGGTGATCGCCGGGGGTATGGCTCTGACCGCCCTCGCCGCGGTCGGGGCGGTCCTGGCTCCGGGATACCTCGGGCTCGGCCTCTTCCTCCTGCTGGGCGGGGCCGCCTCGGGCAGCACGAACGCCGCCAGCGGCCGTGTGGTCGTCGGCTGGTTCCCGAAGAATCGTCGCGGGCTGGCGATGGGCATCCGACAGATGTGCCAGCCGCTGGGGGTCGCGGTCGCTGCCCTCGCCATCCCGCCGCTCGCGGCATCCGGTGGCGTGTCGGACGCGATGTCGCTGCCGCTCGTGCTGACGGCCGTGCTCGCCGTGCTCAGCGTCGTGCTCATCGTGGATCCGCCGCGCCCGGCGCGGACGGGGACGGATGCCGCGACCCGGCCGGCGAACCCGTATCGGTCGCGCCTGGGGCTGGTCCGGATCCACGCGGCATCGGCCCTGCTGGTCGTGCCGCAGTTCACCGTGTCGATCTTCGGGCTGGTCTGGCTGACCGCCGATCGCGGTCTCAGCCCGGTGGCGGCCGGCATCGTCGTGGGCGCCGCGCAGTTCATCGGCGCGCTGGGGCGGGTCGCGATCGGGATGCTGTCGGACCACGTCGGCAGCCGGATGAGACCGCTGCGTTGGGTGGCGTGGGCCGCCGGGCTGGTCATGGTGCTGCTCGCGGCCAGCGAGCTCGCCCCGGCGTGGGCGGGCGCGGCCGCGCTGATCGTGGCCGCCACGATCACGGTCGCCGACAACGGCCTGGCCTACACCGCGGTGGCCGAGATCGCCGGGCCGTTCTGGTCGGGCCGGGCGCTGGGCACGCAGAACACCGGGCAGTTCCTGGCGGCATCGGTGGTCGGGCCCGCGGTGGGCGGCCTGATCACGCTGGTCGGCTACCCGCTCGCGTTCGCCGCGGTGGCGCTCGCGCCGCTCTTCGCGGTGCCGGTCATCCCGCGTGAGCCCACGCCCATCCCGGCCGAAGCCGAAGTGGATGCCACGGCCGACGCCTTGGCAGGTCCCGGGGATCGAGCCAGATCCTGAGCCGGCGCGAACGCTCGCGCCGCGCGCGGCCCCGGTCGAGCCGCCTGTGGACGCGGCGCCTGCGACGGAGGATGCTGGAGGAATGACCGGCTTCACCCCCACCGACGCGTTCAGCGGCTTCAGCGTCGACGACATCGCCGCGGCCAAGACGTTCTACGGCCAGACCCTCGGGCTGGATGTCGAGGACAATCCGATGGGCATGCTCGACCTCGTGCTCCCCGCGGGCGCCCACGTGCTGATCTACCCCAAGCCGAACCACGAGCCGGCGAGCTTCACCATCCTGAACTTCAGCGTCGACGACATCGATGCGGCCATCGACGACCTCAATGCGCGCGGGGTGGAGACGAAGATCTATCGCGACCCGGACTTCGGCACGGACGAGAAGGGCATCGCCCGGGGCAACGGCCACGGCCCCGACATCGCCTGGTTCCGCGACCCGGCCGGCAACGTCCTGTCCGTGCTCCAGGGCTGACCGCGCGGTATCGCCTCCCCGCGGTCGCAGGTCGTCAGACGAGCCAGTCTTCGACGGGGCGATCACCGTCGCCAGCTCGCGACATCCACGCTTCGATCGCACCGATGATGGCACCCGTGCGACTCGCGCTCCCTCGCGGAAATCGACGAGGCGGTACCAGCAGCAACGCCGCAGCGAGATCACCGGCATCGAGCGCCGCCAGCAGAAGCGGCCGGAAATCCTTGATGTTCTCGGTGACGATGCGCCGACCGGACTGCGCCGCCGATCGAAAGATCGCGGGGTCGTCGGCGCCACGCAGGTCGGGGTCGGTGACGACCGCGACGACGTCGTGCCCGCGGACACGCAGCGCGGCGGCGATGGCCTGCGAATAGTGCTCGTCGAGAAGCAGCCGCTCCGTCATGCCAGGAGACGCCGCTGGGCCTGCCATCCGCGTTGAGCCTCGTCGGCCGCGCGATCGTTCCGCTCGATCTCGCGATCGATCTCGTCGGCATAGGCTCCGTAATAGTCCAGTGCGGCGCGGACACGGCCTGGGGTGAGTTCGAAGTCAGCGGCGATTGCGGCGATCGCTTCGTCCCCGCGCGTCTCGCTGTCGCGCAGGGCGGCGATCACTTCCCACACATCGGGGCCGACGGAAAGGGCCGCCCGTCGACCCGAGGGTCCGTCTCGAAAGACGACGCCCGGGAACTCCTGCGAGCGCAGCCCCTCGTCGACGAGCCGTTGCGCAAGCCCCGACGGCGTCAGGTCTCGGGCGGCCGCACGAGCGCGGAGACGGTCGAGCAGGGTCGGGCTGAACCTGATCGAAAGAGGCGTTGTCATGGTGCACTACAGTGTAGCGCAACAGCCGACCGGCAGCCCGCGGTGAGCAGGTCGCCCCCCGCAGATCGGCCTTCGTGCCGTGATAGAACGGTCCCTCGTCTGACGGTTGGCTCACCGCCACATCGTATTCCGCGCCGTGCCGCAGATGGATGCTGCCGGGCGGCCTTCGGCCCGGCAGCATCCGTCTCACCACCCCAGTTCGCCGTCGTCCTCCCAGAACGAGCCGGTGGGGCCGTCGGTCCCGATCTCGGCGAGCTGCGCGACGATCCGGGCGCTCACGTCGGCCGGGCGCCCCGGGTGATCGTCGACGCCGCCGCCGCCGAGGTCGGTCGCGGTGATGCCCGGCTCGACCGCGTTGAACTTCACCTGCGGATGCACCTTCGCGTACTGCACGGTGAGCATCGAGACGGCGGCCTTGCTCGATCCGTACACGATCGAGGGGAAGTGCGACGCGGGACGCGACGGCTCGTGGGTGGCCCAGAACGAGCCGAGCGCGCTCGAGATGTTGACGACGACCGGGTTCGCCGATCGGGTGAGCAGCGGCAGCGCCGCCTCGGTCACGCGCACGATGCCGACCACGTTCGTGTCGTACACCGACAGCACGCTCGGCCCGTCGAGGGCCTCGGTCGGGCCGAGACGGTTCGCGATGCCCGCGTTGTTCACGAGCACGTCCAGTCCGCCGTCGGCGGCGATGCGCTCGAACGCGGCGGCGACCGAGGCGTCGTCGGTCACGTCGAGGGGGACGAACCGCGCACCGATCTCGTCGGCGGCGGCGCGGCCGCGTGCGGCATCCCTCGCTCCGACATAGACGGTGTGGCCGTGGGAGACGAGCAGCTGGGCGGTCGCCTTGCCGAGGCCCTTGTTGGCCCCGGTGATGAGGATTGTTGTCATGGTCCGATCGTGCGCGGATGCGGCATCCACAGCCAGCGCTCCGCTCATCGTAGGAACGGCAGTACCACGACAGGCGGCGGTGCGAGTGCCAGGCTGGCAGAGTGGATGATCGCGAATTCGGCCGGCTGGTGCGACAGTGGCGCGACCGGGTCGAGCCGGCGGCGGTCGGGATGCCGGCGGGAGGCCATCGCCGCGCGCTGGGGCTGCGCCGCGAAGAACTGGCGCAGCTGGCCGGCATCTCGGTGGACTACCTGACCCGGCTCGAACAGGGCCGCGCGACGTCGCCGTCGGCGCAGGTGGTCGAAGCCCTCGCCCGCGCGCTGCGCGTGAGCGACAACGAGCGCGAGCGGCTGTTCCGCGGGGCGGGGCTGTCGGTGCCGGGGCCGGGCGTCGTCCCGACCCGGGTCGCGCCGAGCGTGCAGCGGCTGCTGGATCGGCTGGCGAACACCCCGGTCGTCGTGTACGACGCGGCGTGGAATCTGATCCAGGCGAACGCGCCGTTCGACGCCCTGATGGGGGCCACGTCGCAGCTGCGGGGCAACGATCGCAACGCGGTGTGGCGCAACGTGGCCGGCAGCGGTTCGCGGGCGCGGCACACTCCTGAAGAGCAGGCGCGGCAGAACGCGGGCCTGGTCGCCGACCTGCGGATGACGGTCGCCCGGTACCCGGATGACGGGCGGCTGCGGCGCCTGGTCGACGACCTGCGCGCGCAGAGTCCGACGTTCCGAGAGCTGTGGACCTCGGCGACGGATGCCCCGACCGCCGAGCCGTCGCGGCACAAGATCATCGACCACCCGCTGGTCGGCCCGATCGAGCTCGACTGCGACGTGCTCGTCGTCACCGACGACGACCTGCGGATCATGGTCTACACGGCCGAGCCCGGCTCAGAGGGCGCGCAGAAGCTCGAGCTGGCGGTCGTGCTCGGGTCGCAGGAACTGGCCGGTCAGGGTTAGATCGACTCATGCCGGCTTCCCGTCCCCTCCGCGCCGCGGCCCTCCTCGCATCGCTTCTGGCCGCCGGGGCGCTGACCGGCTGCGCCCCCACCACGTCCGGCCGCGACGCGGCGCTTGCCACGCGGGCGCACCACGAAGCGGCCGACATCGCCCGGCACCTGTACCGCGGTCCGACCGACACGATCGACGACTATGCCCGATGGGCCGACGAGCGGCTCGGCGGCCTGGCCTCACCCCAGCTGATCGGCTACACGGCCTACCCGGACGCCACGCACGCCGAGCCGTTCGGCACCCTGCAGCTGCGGGTCACGATCGAGCGCTACGACGGCGCCGACCCCTACGTGGCGTGCTTCGAGTCGCAGTTCGACTACTGGGGCGTCGTCACCGACGACCACGCGCACTGGGACGACGACAACGCGGTCGCCCATTCGATCGACTGCCCGGCGGACGCGCACCCCATCGATCCGCCCGTCGATACCCGTCCCGTCTACGTCATACCCGACGGCGCCGAAGACGTCGTCGTCGACGTGCTCACCCGTGCGACTGCGGAAGGTTCTCCCGACGACATCCTCGCCGAAGTGAAGAAGCGGATGCCGCAGCCCACCGGCGACCGCGAGGTCGCGTTCGCCGCGTCCGTCGCGATCGGCGATCACCAGGTCGGGTTCGCGATGGGGGATGCCGACGACTGCCTGCTCGCGGTGCGCCGGCCCACCGGCGGCGTCGAGGTTCTCCACGTTCCCCGCGTGCTGCTCCAGCCCGGAGAACTGGGATGCCGCGCCGAGACAGCCCTGCGCCCGGTCGATCAGCTGCGGGCGCCGCACTGAGCCCGCGGGCAACGGCCGGATCAACTGCGGCGCACCGCACGACATCCCTCCGCTACGCCAGGTGACGGGCGAAGAAGCGGGCCGCGTCCTCACCGGCGAACGAGGGCACCCCGGTGTGCCCGCCCAGGTTGGCCTGCAGCGTCTTCTGGGTCGACCCGAACGCGTCGAACAGGTCCAGCGCCAGCTGCCGGTCGTTGCCCTCGTCATCCCATTGCAGCAGCACGTGCAGCGGGATCGTGACCTGCCGGGCCTCTTCGAGCAGCCTCGCCGGCACGTAGCTGCCGGCGAACAGGCCCGCCGCGACGATCCGCGGCTCGACGACCGCGAGCCGGATGCCGATGCCGATGACTCCGCCGGAGTATCCGACCGGGCCGCCGATCTCGGGCAGCGACAGCGCTTCATCCAGGAGCGCCTGCCATTCGGGCACGGCCTGGTCGACCAGCGGGAGGATGAGCCGGTCGACGATGTCGCCCGAGACCGGTTCGCCGGCCGCGAGCGCGGCCCGCAGGTCGGCGCGCGCCTGGTCGACGGCGGCGAGGCGGGGACGGTCGCCGGCGCCCGGCAGCTCGATGGTGGCGGTGGCGAACCCCTGCCCTGCCGCGGCGGTGGCCCGCGCGGCCAGCCGCGGGTACATCGGGCCCAGCCGGCCGGGGTGGCCCATGAGGATGAGCGGGATGGGATCGTCGGCCGAGGCGGATGCCGGGGTCCACAGCATCCCGGGGATCCCGTCGAGGGTGAACCCGCGCTCGACGACGTCGTGGTCGAGTCGTCGTTCGGTGGTGAACTGCATGGTCGCGCCTTTCGAGAGTGCTCTTCAGACGGCGCTCCCGGACGACCTATCGCCCGACCGTGACCCCGCTGAGGAGCACCCACGTCGATTCGTTCATGGGTCTCACCTCCTCGCTTCGTGTCTCGGCTGTGGGGCGAGCGTAGCAGGGGGCGCTGTCGCGTGCCTGCTTCGACGGGCGTCCGGCACGGTCGAGTCGACCGTGTTGTCGCGGCATCCGGCTCACGATCGGGACCAGTCGGCCGATAGCGTGCAGGTGTGTCGACCCCTCCCGAGTCCAGCGCTCTCGAAGCTCCGGTGACGGCGTTCGGCAGCACGCCTGCCAGGCAGGTGATCATCGAGTGCCTGCGCGTGCAGAGCAGCGTCGCGCCGCGTGGTCGGATCGCGCGGGTGTTCGGCCGATCACCGCTGTCCGCTGACTCCCGTTCGTGGTACCTGGGGACGCTCGGCGAGCGCGAGATCGCGCGTCGGCTGGCGGGTCTGGGTGGCGAGTGGACGGTTCTGCACTCCGTCCGTGTTGGTGTGCGCGGCAGCGACATCGACCACGTCCTGATCGGCCCCGGCGGCGTCTTCACGATCAACACGAAGCTCCACGACGACGCGAAGGTCTGGGTCGGAGCACGCCGCATCCTCGTGAACGGGCAGAAGACGGATCACCTGCGCAACTCACGATTCGAGGCAGAGCGTGCGGCACGACTTCTCAGTGCGGCAACCGGCACGGATGTCGCGGTGCACCCGGTCCTCGCGATCGTGGGTGCCCGCGAGGTGACTGTCAAAGAGCGACCGAAGGATGTCGCGGTCCTCCGCGACCGGGAGCTCGTGCGCTGGCTGCGCAGGCGACCGTCCAGCCTCGATGCGACCGCCCATGCACACCTCGCCGCGGTAGCCGCCGTCCCGACGACCTGGACCGTAGCGCCCGATGCGGAGGCCGTCGACCTCGGCCGGTTCAACGCGCTGCACGACGAAGTCCGTGCCGCGAAACGGGTGAGGCTGCTTTGGGCGTCGCTCGGCCTTCTTGCGCTGATCACGGCGACAGCGACGCCGCTGCTTATGCAGGTTCTCGGATGACGAGACGCGCGACTCCCCTTCGGATCCGAGTGGTCGCATCCGGCCGCTGGGACGTCCCCGCGGGGCGACCAAGACATCTAGCCGCGATGCCCGTGGCTACACGGCCTGATACGTTCGTCGCTGTAAGACGTCCGGTCGCCGGCTATCGGCGTGCGCTGCTTTTGGCCTTGGTATCAACGGGGGACGTGGCGCAATTCAACTGGGGAACATGCGGTGATTCTGGATGAGACGTCGGACGGTTTGGACCGTGGTCGGTGTGTGCGCGGGAGCTCTGGCTCTAGCTGCCGGTGGTGTCGCCTTAGTCGTCCAGCTCCTGGGAGACGTACAGGCAGACACGGCCATGAGGGCGACCCCTCAACAGTCCACAGAAGCGATGCATGGAGCTGAGCCAGTTGCGCCGGAGTCAGCGACGCCCGTGACCAAGGCGGCCGTCCCTCAGCCCGAGGACTCGGTGACAGACGCCGTGTCGACTCAGCCGCGTCCGACCATCGCATCAGGGTGTCGGACGATCCCTAACCGGGCGGTGCACGTTCAAGGTTGCTGTGAGTGGTGCAGAACCACGGGCTGCGCGAGACCGACGCTGTAGCGGAGAGTGGCCTAGCCTGCTCACGTGCCAATCACACCCAGCGAGTACGTTCGCGACGGCCCAACGAGTGCGTGGCACGTTCCCGACCTCGTGCCGGCGAACGGGCGCGACATTCGACTGCTTTTCATACTCGAATCGCCCCACGTCGACGAGCTTGAGGCGCCCAGACGCCCAGTCGTCGGTGATGCGGGGAAGTCAGCGCTCAAGTTTCTGCAGGGCGCTAACTGGGGCGGCGACAGTCTGGGGGGCTTCGTCGCAGCTAGACACCGCACGGGCGAGGGTCGCCTCGCGGTGATGAACGTGTCGACAGTTCCGTTGCAGGCGGCGGCATTCGAGCGCACTGCCGTTCCGCCGGACTTGTCCAAGCCCGACTGGAAATGGTTAGGCGAGACGTTTCGGAAGTCGGTGGCATCGACCGTGAGTAGGACCCCAAGCACGAAAGCAAACTTGGTCGGCCAGATCCTTCTGGACGACCTGCAGGATCGCGTTGACCAGTTGGCGCTGGACTCAGCGTGCACGGTTGTCGCGTGCGGACGTTGGGTTCAGAGATATGTGCGAGAGCTCGAGCGAATGCCGGGCGTGCAACTCGATGTGCCACACCCCGCCAACAACCAATGGCACCCGGTCCAGTCGCCTGTCCCGAAGGCGTTGGAGTCAACGCGAAAGCTCTTCGGACGCTTCGCCTGACGGGCGATCTCTCCGGATCGTTGTCCGCGCGCGTTTGCCTAGGACGGCCCCCCCCCCCCCCCCGGGGCGAGACACACCCTGCGGATGGTCGAGGTATCGTTTGCCCTGAGACCCGGCCTCGGCACAGCGAAGCCTGATCCGAGCAAGACTTTGTCCCCGAAAGGAAGTCCTTTGGCCGGCAAGCTGTATAAGTACCTCGCCCCTGACCTTGCAGACAAGGCACTTTCGCAACATGGAGCAACACTCAAGTTCTCTCTGCCGAGCGAGTTCAATGACCCTTTCGAGTTGTTTCTCACCGTTGACCCCAATTCTCCCCCTGAAACTCTCGCTTTCTATGAGGAGGTGATCGGCGAGCTAGAGATGATGCCCACTACCTGCTTCTCACGTCACCCTGATGTCGTTCCAATGTGGGCTCACTACGGACAGAACGGCGAGGGGTTTGTAGTTGAGGTAGACGAAGCAGCACTACGTGCTGAGCTCGGTGACTCCTGTGCTATCCAGGACGTCACCTACCGCGACTCACCCCAGGAGAACCTCGCGCAATCTCTCGCGCGGGCTCAGTTTCGCCAGAAGTTTAGGGATATCTACTTTCTCCGCAATAGCGTCTATCACGCCGCGTACTTCACAAAGGCCTCCTGTTGGTCGTACGAGAAGGAGAGGCGTCTCGTCCTGAACAATGCGACCGACCTCGCTCACGTGGATGGAGCGTCACTCCTTTCGATTCCGCGCCAATGCGTGACCGCGGTGTTCCTCGGCTCGAACACCGACGCTTACACGCAGGCCAAAGTGCGCTCTTACGCCGCGAAAATCGGTTGCGAAGTGTATGAGTGCAGGATCGGGCGAAGCAACATAACCCCATTCTTCTTGGCTTCAGACGGTTCGTCGCGAGTCTTTGCGGAAGGGGCGCTCTCAGAACCCGACAACGCTTGCGATATGTGCGCCGAGCCTCTAGAAGAGGGCAATCGCTGCTCATGGTGCAGGATTGAGGACGCTGATCGTGATATTGCGGCAGCAAGTAACTCTTGGCGATCGCTCGCTGCACATGGACTCTTGGAGGAGTACATCAATTCCATGAACTCTGTCGGGAAAAAGTAGTCGTCCGGGACTGCTGAGGGTGTCGGTGACGCTTCTCGTGAGACCGCGTACGTGGCCTTTGATCACATTGGCTTCGAACTCGACGCGCGTCAACTTGGCGAGGAGTCGTTGCGGACTGATCGAACAACTATCCTCAGCAGGGGGCGGCGAAGCGAGGAAGTGGTGCGACACTTCCGCCCGTCAAAGCGACGCCAGACAGCGATCCCTCCGCGGGCATTGCCGTCCAGATGTCGATCGCAGACGCGGCGAGCGATGGATAGGTACAGTCAAGAGCTCCCCTAGCCTTACGCCATGCGTGAAGATATAACCACGGAGAGCCGCCCCGAATCGCGAGCTCGGCGAAGGTCGAACTCCTTCCTCAACTGGTTGGCAGTCGTTCTCTCAATTCTGTCGTTCACCGTCTCCGGGGTCACAGCGTGGGCCACGTGGGCGCAGGTCGCAGCGATTGAACAGTCGACGACCGAGGACCTTGTGGTCATCGGCGTTGGCACCGGGCCGCTCAACGCGCAGTCCGAAGAAGACATGGGCGATACTGGTGGGCGGATTCCGGCGTCGACCACACAGAGCGAAACCTTCTCCGTTTGGATGGACGTCGCCAACAACGGACGGGCTGCAGGGTCGATTACCGAACTGCACTACCTTGTCATCGGCCAGCAGCCGATCCCGATCTTCGCTGTGAAATGCGGCGCTCGCGAGGAAGAGGTTGCTCGCGAGTGCGTGTTGCCCATCGCCATTGAGCAGGGCGAACAGATCCGAATACGGGTTGACTTCGACACGCAGCAACGAGCGGCTATGAACTGCCCGCAACGAATGGAGTACTTACTCCTCACACTGACGGATTCAGCAGGTCATGATCTAAATATCGGGGAAGAGTACAAGGAGCGCCTGTGGGATTGCTCCAACTGACGCGCCTCAAGCCAAAGCGCGGGCGTCGGGAAGCTAGCGAGCTGGACGCATGTCCGATCCTCAAACATGCGGGCGCTCGAGCTGGATCCTTCGCCGGGCACCTCGACCCCGTTATGCCGGTCGTAGTTCGTGTAGGGAGCCGAGGCGTGCAGCTGAACAGGGCTCTTGCCTGCCAGGTCACCGGTGTGCGACTCATCCGTAGCGCCTGCTGTTGCGGTGACGATATGTCGAGTGTCAAGTGAGCGCCGCCTCGGTCGCGTGAACGGTCGTCTTCCCAGCGTCAAACGACAGGCTGCCCGCGACCGGGTCACCGACGGCTACCGCGCGACCGGCAAAGCGGACCCTAAGGTAATCGCATGACGACGGACGGCTTCCACCGCTTCGCAGGCCTGGTGGGCACATACATTCAGCGTCACGGCGACGAGGTGTCTGAGCAGGAAGCGCAGCAGAAGCTCGGCGGCCTTCTCGAGGTGTGGCGAAGGTCGATGCACGACCGTGACGGCGTGATGTCCCGCGAGGACGGTTCCGACCTTCGCGGGGATGAGCTCAGGTTGCCGAAGCTCCCGGCGACCGAGCGGAGCGTCGCAACGAAGAACGATCCGCTGCTACACGTGACCCCCGCGCAGCAGGCGGACCACGCCATCCTCACGTTCCACAACCTGATGCGCGGATTCGACAGCATGGTGGTCAACGACAACCGCGACGAGCTGCGCCTGCACCTATCCGCGGAGTTTGTGATGATACGCGCCCTCTACGAGACCGCGGCCGCCGCGCTGTGGGTGCTCGGTCCGGACAGCAGCGACGAGCGAATCACCCATTCCCTTCGCTTACGGTTTGGGGAACTGACGCACTCCCGCAAGCTCACTATCAAGTACGCCGAGCTCGCCGACGACGACACGGGCCTGCAGGCGCAGGAAGACTTCGTCGCCGGCCAGCTCGAGGATCTCACCCAGATGGCGTCACAGGCTGGGCTCGATGCCCGCACTGTCCACAAAGCCATCACTCCGGGGAATCTGGTGATCGAGGCGGGTCAATACGTGGACGAGCTGTCTCCCGCGCTGACGTACTGGTATTGGTCGACGGCGAGCTCTATCGCGCACGCAGAACCGTCGAATATGAACCTGCTGGCCGACATGCAATTTATCGGCGTGGACGTTCGGGACCAACCCATCGCGCACGTCGAACCGAGCGCCGTCGCCATCTGGAATCACCTCGACGTCGCCCACAAGATGATCTCCCAGGCGCACGAACTGTGGAATCGCCGAGCGGCTCCACCTTCGAACGCACCCGCGTGAGCGCCCTGCGGTGAAAGTCCTGAAACCTCAGCTCAGGTCGAGTACCCGCGGGTTCCACAGGACGACCGGCACTGTCGAGAGCCCGTACGTCTGATCACCGCTCATGCCGATGCGGAAGCGCAAGTCGTAATCTTCGGCGGTGCTTCGGACCTCAGCCTGGAGCTTGTCGTAGTCCCAAGACGAGTAGGGAGCGAAGGTGACGACGGCGAGTCGAGAGCGCCCTCCGGCGGGCCTGACGTTGTAAGCCCGGCCGTGATCCCTCACGTGGGTGGGCTCTCGGAACAGACATGCCCGTGACTCGTACTTGTGGAAGCGGCCGACGAGGCCGCTGTCGCTCGCGAGCATGTGGAAGCACGAGTCACGCGTGCCCACACTGAGCCCGTGGTCCGCAGCCCACGCGCGTTCGCGTTCCTCACGTCCGGGCAGAGCCAGTGTCTGGTCCGCATACAACGGGCGTCCGGAGGTCGCGTCGAACTGACGGAACGCGGTGGTGTAGCTGATGGAGTTCAGGTCCGCGAATGCGCGAACCTGTGCCTTGCGGCTGTGGTGGGTAGTCACGATCTCAACCTTTCGTCGATGTGCTCCGCGCAGCCATCGACGAGGGAAATCGAAGACAACTGAGAATTGGATACAGCGCGATCCCGTGGACCTTGTCGTCGTCTGTGTCGGTGCGCGGACCGAGACATCGGAGTAGGGCGTGCGCCACGCCCAGGATGTGCAACGCATGTGCGCCGGAGCCTATTCCCGAGCCGCCCGTGAGGCCGGCGTAAATCCCTCTTGGCAAGGCCTTCCGGATCGGTCCGATCGGGACGTGAAGGACCCACATGCCGCCGCCACGGCGAGGCCAACCCTGCGCTCGCACCGAACCCTTGGGCACGAATCGTCGGTCCGTGTTCCGCCGCCCGCGCGTTCATGCGCGAGCTTGGGCTGACCTCCCGAGAGCTCGACGAGGCGGGTTGACACGCTTCTCGGATCCCGGGTGATGTTCGGTGCGAGCAGCTAGTTGTACCCGGCCAGGACGTTGGTAGCGGCGAGCCTGGTTGAGCGAACGAGAACCTCCGAGTGGGATGTGGCTTGTCTAGGGCCAAGACCCACCGGAGGTTCTCGTGTCCCACGGTAACGCGCGACTGACCGTTCACGGTCGCCGATTGATCGTCCAACGCCACCAAGCGGGTTGGCCGCAAGCCCATATCGCCGCCGCGATGGGCATCTCCCGGAAGTGCGTGAAGACCTGGATCGATCGTTTTCGCGCCGAAGGCGATGCTGGACTCGCGACGCGGTCGTCACGACCTCACACGATGCCCACGAGAACCAGCGACGAGATCGAGCAGCGGGTCCTCACTGCACGGGCCAAGGAGCGAAGCGGCCCCGATGTCCTCGGCCCGAAGGTCGGGGTGCCCGCACGAACGGTGTCCCGGATCCTGCGCCGGCACAACGTGCCCTACCTGCGCGAATGCGATCCGATCACCGGCGAAGTGATCCGTTCCTCGAAGCAGACCGCAGTGCGGTACGAACGCGACCAGCCGGGCGAACTGGTGCACATGGACGTGAAGAAGCTCGGCCGGATCCCTGACGGCGGCGGATGGCGCGCCCACGGCCGCGCCAGCGCGTCGATCCAACGCGACCGCAACACCAAGGTCGGTTTCGACTACGTCCACTCCCTCATCGACGACCACTCCAGGCTGGCCTACAGCGAGATCCTTCCCGACGAGAAGGGGCCGACATGCGCTGCGTTCCTCGAGCGCGCGATCGTCTACTTCGCCGCGCACGGCATCACCCGGATCGAGCGGTTGATGACCGACAACGCCTGGGCCTACAGGTGGTCGCTCCGCGAGGTCTGCGCGACGCACGAGATCCGGCAGACGTTCATCAAGCCCCACTGCCCCTGGCAGAACGGCAAAGTCGAGCGACTGAACCGGACCCTGGCCACCGAGTGGGCCTACCGCCAGACCTTCACCAGCAATGCAGAGCGAGCCGCAGCCCTTGCACCCTGGCTCGAGCACTACAACAATGAACGTCGCCATAGCGCACTCGGAGGCCACCCGCCGATCAGCCGACTGCTACCAACCTGATGGCCGGGTACAGCTAGTCGCCGGCACGAACACCGCGAGCACCACCGTGCCAGAACTCTACGTCCCGAAGCTGATCCCGCTGCTGACGGCGCTGCTTCTTGGCCTGCTTCGCTCTCCCCAATGCCCGTGCCGGCCTACTGACCGCGGTCAGAGAAGTGGGCGCAGGTGAGGGCGCCGGTCGCCATTGCCGAGAAGCCGCTCAACAGTGGACTCCCGCCAGCCAAGTTCATGCGCGAGATCCGTCACGGTGACACCTTCGGACCGCGCGTAGTCGAAGGCCCGTTTGAGCAGAACAGGCGTCTCACCTTCGTACCGCGCTGTCGGCGAAGACTTTACAAGACCCGCGCTCTTCATCATCTCCAGCCGCTGGTATGCACGCCGCGCGGAGGCGTCGGAGAGCAAGCCGAGCTGGCGGGAGCGGTACACAATCGCTTTCATCTCGACTCCCCACTTCTGACTCAGGTGCGCGACGTAGTCCCATTCGACTTTCGGCCTCAACGCTGCGCGCATCGCGCGCTCAGGAAGAAGCAACTCGCCGGCAAACGCGTCGGCTTCCCGTTCGATCTCGATCTCCCCGTGCACCTCGTCCTGGTGGAGAGCGAAATGACCGAGCTCATGCGCCAGGTTGAAGCGGTGGCGGTAGACGTCATCAATGCGGTCCGGGGGCGTGACGACAAGCGGCCGGGAAAGCTTGCTTGTGGAAAACGCGCTTATTCGTTTGACCTCAGCGTCATCGGCGAAGGAGGCGAAGACGACGACGATGCCATTGGCTTCTGCAGTACGAGTCAAGTGCGGAAACGGCTCGTCTAGATGGATCCCCCATTGCTCACGCAAGCCCTCTGCCGCTTCACGCAACGCGGCCCGGTCAAGAGGCCCGTCAACAGATCGGGGAGTGGGGAGGTTGATGTCAGGGAACTGCACCCAGCGTTCGAGCGCGTGAGTCAACTCCCATACCTGCTCCGTGTAGGCGAGTGCCTTACTTCGCTGCCCCACCGTCGTAGCCCGTAGCGACTTGAAGTGCGCGTCGGAGCTGTCGAGAACAGCGCGTGGCCGACCTGTCGCGAAAAACGGGACCGGAACATCGAGAACGCGTGCCACGGCTTCCAGCACATTCGGGCGGGGAGCATTCACTCCCGCTTCCCACTGGCCAACCGCAGCGGCCGAGACCCCCACTTGAGATGCCAGGGCCTGCTTCGTCATCACCGCGAGCCGCCGCGCTTGACGGAGCCTGCCTGCGTCGAACAGTGCCGCGACGTCGGCGGTACGAGGTTCGGTGGGACTAGTCATCGGAGACAATCTTCGCGGCTTCCCGCGCACGCGCGATCTCGTCCTCGTCTACCGGGGAAATCGCCTTTCGACGCCGCGGAGACATGGAAGGCACCGGGATCATGCCGGTGTCGAAGCGAGGTTCTGCGTCGACTTCGCGGAGGCGCTGCGGTGCCGCCCGGTAAAGGTCGAGGTCCAGCGGAACGAAATGGACCCATTCCACGAATCCGTCTGCGCGGAGTCGGCCCTGGCCGAGGCCCGCCCCGAGGACCCCCGAGTCGGCGTTCGCGACGAAGGGAACGAGGAGTGCGCGACGCGGCCACACCGGCGCGGAGGTTCCCCAGCCCTCTTCTTCACCGGCACCGAACTCGAGTACCTGAGCGCGAGGCATCCGATTCGACAGCGCAACCAATGCATCACGGATCCGGCGGGGTTCCATCGCCGCGCTGTCCAGGCTCTCCTTGACCCGGGAGTCCTGGCGATATGCGTAGATGGCTGTGTCATTGACGACCGGAATGTCGTACGACGCGCCGTCGGGACGGTAAACCGAGAACTCTCCCGCCGCGGCTGCAGCCGCGACCATCTCTTCGTGAACGGCGAGCCACAACGAGTTGCCGTACGGGTTCAGTTGACGAAGCCGGCTGGCGGTCTGTGCGTCTTTCGCCCGCTCGTTGGCGGTGCGCAGACCATCCGGAATTCGGGCCACGACATCGACCGTGCGAGGCCCCAGCAGCTCGGTAAGCCAATCCGGATGTGTAGCCACGCGAGACCCCCTTGATTGCGCCGGCGCCCTGCCGACATCAAAAAAGTTACACCTCGGCTAGCGACTTTGGCGATGGCGACACGCTAAAACTTCAGTTCTCTTCACCAATTGCGCATCCACGCGCTATGCTCGTCTCGTCTCAACGGAGACAAACGAAACGACCCCGCAGCGGTCGTGCCGCCACGGGGTCGAGAGTTCCGGAAGAACACCAACGATTCTATGGGGCGCGGTCGATCGAGGTCACCAGTAAGGAGCCAGCACCATGCCCGATCCGAAGAACCACAACAAGCCCTGGACCGCCGCCGACAACGCACAACTGCGCCGCGAGGCTGCGGGGAACACTCCCACGCGCGTCATCGGCCTTCACCTCGGTCGCACGCCGGATGCCGTTCAGTCCCGCGCGTCTGATCTCGGCGTTTCGCTGAAGCCGACCAACCAGAGCCCCTACGGCACCCGCAAGAAGTAGGAGTCACGCGCACCTGGCGTGCGCGTGACTCACGGTCCCCTTCGGTGCCGTCGGCCTCGGTGGCACCGAAGGGGATTACAGACGGATACCAGCGCCCCGAGATCATGCTGTTCCTCGGATCCGATTTCAGCAGATGCGACTGCAACTCGTCGCGCTAGGAATCCGGACGGCCGATATCCGCACAAGCATTCGTGCGCGAGCTCAAACTGGCAACTAGCTCTTGACGGGCGGAAGCGCTGACCTCATCGCAAGACGGTCCTGGAACGTCCGAGGTTGACCGTATGTTGACGACATGAGCACAGTCGCAGCCGGGGAACGTCCTTCTCGTGTCGAATTGATCGCGTCCACGCTGCTGGGTCCGATCCCGGTGCTGACGACGCTCTACTTCGTGGTCGGCATTGGGTCACTATTCGGCCAAGTGTGGGCAATCGCGTTGTTCTGGTCCCTGACGGTGGTCGTCGCCGGCATCACGATCACAGTGCTTGCCGGCGCTCGCCCCCTTCCTCGACTCGCCGACCAGAGTCATCTCGTTAACCGGCTGTCGTGGCTTGGCCGTTACGGAACTGCGGCCTTCCTGCTTTGCGTTTCCACGTTCCTAGGCGGCATGGCCGGGGTGGCTGTTCCTGCGGGCTCGGCGCAGCAAGTTGCCGACGCGCTGTCTTCGCTCGTCGGGGCTGTGGGAATCTACGCGATCCAGGCCGCGATCGTCATCTTCCTGGTGTGGCTGACGATTGACGTCAAACGGCTCGGCGTCGATCATCGTCGCGCAGGCTTCGCGCGGTCCGTCACCTACTTACTCGGACAGCGCGTAACGAGCGTGTGCGATCATCCCGCGGTCACGCGGTGGATCATCGCGCTCACGTCTCCGCTGCTGGTTTCGCTCGCTGCGGCAACCGCGATCGTCTCGATGTTCCTGCATACGGCTGGTTCGGTTTCCTAAACCGAACCTCTCTCCGGCTCATATCGGTCTCGTCGGTAGAGGTCGGGCGTACTTTGACCGGTCCACATACGATCGCTCCAAAGACCTCGTTGCGTGCGGGAAGACTGCTTCGCTCCGCACGTGCTCGACATTGTCAGCTTCATTGGATTTGCATGACTCGCATCGCCAGCGAGCCGTTCACGTGGAACGGTATCGTCCAGTTATGGAAATCGAAACGGAAGATCTGCCGTGGCTAGCGAAAGTTGGTGCGGTACCGACTCTTCCGAGCCCAACCGATGGCTGGCGAGACCAGCTCATCCGTCTGCTGGAGTGGCTGGTCGACGCGGGGCCATTGCCTAAAGAGACGGCCTTCTTGAACCCCACGTCAGACACGCGATACACCCTCGAGCAATACGCGAATCAGCTGGCGCCTTTCGACATCTTGACACGGACTGCCGAACGGCAAATTGAGGTTGGGCACTTCGGTCGCGAGTGGCTGAAGGATCCCTCGCCAGCTGACCTGCTGAAGCAGATTCACGCAAGGGCCAAATTCGTTGGCGAGCTCCTCTCTGCCATCAGCGACAGGCCTCGCGAAATGGTCGAGTTGCACGATCTTGCCAACGACGAGTACGAGCTCGACTGGCGAAGCCGGGACCAGATCCGCCGACGGATGACGTGGCTCATATCGCTCGGATTCGCGGAGCGCCTCTATAACAACTTCTATGCGATCACAGATCGCGGTCGCGACGTCTTACCAGCCCTCGTTCTACACGTGACCGACGCCGGTGACGAAAATGATCAGCTGTCCACACCCCTGCCGAACTCCGGGCCGGCAATCCAAGCTCTCGTGATGACCCATGCCGCCGACCCGACTGTGGACAGGGAGCGCCGTCGCGGGCTGGGCTACCTCCCAGCCAATCCCGACAGCCCGGTTGAGAAGTCGATCGCTGTTCTCGCCGCGCTTGCTTTGCAGCAGACCTCGATCGAGGACTTCGTTGCCACCGCGCGCGCAACGTTTGACCTCAGCGAGAGTAGCGCTAAGTCTTCGCTTGGAACTCTTCGCGGCTGCGGCCTGTTCGACCCAACTGGACGATCTACGTTCGTCGCGAGTCCGACGGCCCGCGAGTGGCTCCAGTCAGGTTCCACGCTAGATCTCGTACGAATTCTTCACGCTAGGACGTTCCCGGTGGGCGAGGTGATCGGCTTGATCGATGAGGCGAACCGAGCTCCTTCGCTGGCCGCAGCCATCGATGTGCGGTACGGCCAAGGTAGTACTTCTGCCCTCGCGGTGGCGCGAATCCTTCCCTTCCTCCTCGCGGTTGGCGCTATTCGCGAGATCGGATATGCGCGTTACGCGAGCACTCTCTTTGGGCGCAATCTTGCTGATTCGCTGCCGCTTCGACGCCCGATCATGGAGAACGTCGAGGAGGTGACTCGGCCGATCGCCGCCAATGAGCCCGAGCCGACTGCCGAGGAAATCGCGAGCGAACTCGTGGCCGCGGGCACGCGGTCGGAGCAGCCTCAAAGACTTGAGCGGGCTGTCGCCGCCGCGCTCAGTTATCTCGGCGCGGCAGCCCAGGTCGTCGGTGGCCCGGGAAACACAGATGTCTTGGTCGAGATCGGCACGCAACCAGCAGAGAGGACCATCGCGATCATCGATGCCAAGTCGTCAACACACGGCGTCGTCAATGAGAATGCGGTCAAGCTCGATGCGATCGAAGACCACAAACGAAAGCACGAGGCATCGCTCGCGGCCATTGTGGGCCCAGGTTTCGCTGGGCGACTCTCGACCTGGGCCGCTGACAAGAAGATCGCGCTGATCTCGACCGACTTGCTCGCCTCGCTAGTTCTCCGGCACTCCACCACGCCGCTCGGGCGCGCAGACCTCAGGGCGCTTCTCGAGGGCAATCTCAGGCATCAGGAGCTCGATAAATCCCTGACGGCGCGGAGCGCGGCGACGGGACTGGTTGGCATCGTTCTGACTGTCCTGTTGCGCGAGGCAGAGGAAAACGACCCTAACGTCACGGCAGGCCTTGATCTCGACGGAATGTACCGGGCCATTCGCGACCAGTTCGCAATCAAGGCCGACAAGGACGACCTTCGAATCGCTGCCGACCTTCTCGCTTCACCACTAATCGCAGGCGTAGCTCTCAAGGGGAGTCACTACCTTGCAGTTGAGCCCGTGACAACCATCGCACTTCGACTAACAACGCTTGCCACGTCGCTTGAGGGATCGGACCACAACGAGCCACCGCTCTGAAGCCGGTCCTTCATCAACACACGTGATGAGATATCGCGAGCGCCTTTCATGACGCGTCCGACCTCGCGCGAATAGCCGGCCCGAAAGCCTGCCCGCTGACCGCTCCGCGTGTGGAGCGCCGCTACATCCCGATCCCGCGCCCCGCACTCGACACCCCAACCGCCGGCCCCATCACCATCGCCGCCTCCCGGTTCCGCCGCGCGCCGCACCTCCGCCTGAGCCGCGCGCACGGCATCCTGCATCGTCAGTTCGGGCGTACCTCGCTGCATCGACTCGGCGAGACACTCGCGGGCGGCGGCATCCGTCCGCGCGACCACGATCGCTACGTTGTGCAAGCGCCCGCGTGTGAGGCCGACGTAGAGCCCCGCCGCGTCCACATCCGGCCCGACCACGGAGGCGTCGGCGGTGTCGCCCTGCACCCCGTGCACCGTCGACGCGTAGGCGAGCTGCAGGTGCTGACGTGCATACTCGGCAGACACTCGCCGCAACTCGCCGCTGTCGCCAACCGACACGAGATCGACGAACTCTTCGTTGATGCCGCGCACGATCCACTGCGCGCGATTCTCGACGCCCGTGAACCGGTCGTTGCGACGGGTCTGGACGGTATCGCCGACGAGGATCCGCTGCTGCCCCATTCCCCATGCGACTGCGCGGACGTCGAGCTCGCCCTGATCGACTCGCCGCTGCTGGATGGCATCGTTGATCGCATCCGCCTCAGCATTCGTGCCGGATACCAGCGTTACCCGCTTGCCGCCCGCGTGCCACTCGCGGTACGCGTCGATCAGCCGCTCACGCGCCGCGTCGTGATGATCGACCCGATCGACGTGCCCGTGTTCGGCGAGTTCGCCCGCAACCACCAGCGCACGCTCGCGATCACCCGCATCCCGCAGCCGCAGCGTGACCGCCGCGTACTCGGGATCGCGGAACCGGTGCACCGTGTCGAGCTCGATCGCAGCGTTCGCGTGCCGGATCGCGGAACCCATCGCGCCCGCATGTCCGACCGGTAACGCCTGATGCGTGTCACCCACGAACGCCAGTCCGACGCCCTGCTCGATCGCGAGCTCGACGAGGACGTTCGCCGTCTGCAGGTCGACCATGCCGGCTTCGTCGACGACGATCCGATCGCGAGAACGCAACACGTACTGGGTGGGTCCGCCGTATACGGCGCCCGTGCTGGGATCGACTTCTCCCACTCGAAGCCTGGTCCACACCTTCGCACCGGCCTCGTCGGTGCTCCATCGGTAGCCTGAGTATTTGCACCTCTGAGCGCCAGTGAATATTGTGGTGGCGCGCCACCCGGTATTGCGTTTCGGGGCCGCCGGGTATCGCCGGTGAGCGCCACCCGCGGCGCGACGCTCACCGGCGGGCTGGGTCAGCTGGTCATCGCGGCGTGTTCGCGCATGTTGACGTCGCCGGTTTCGATCCAGAGCGTGTTGTGCACGATGCGATCCATGATCGCGTCGGCGTGGACGCCACCGCCGAGGCGTTGGTGCCAGTCCTTCTTCGCGTATTGGGTGCAGAACACCGTCGAAGCGGCGTCGTAGCGCCGCTCAAGGAGTTCGAGGAGCATGCTCCGAACGTCGTCCGTTGGCGGGTCGAGGAGCCATTCGTCGATCACCAGGATCGTGAACGCCGAATATTTGCGCAGCCACTTCTCCTTCCCGGCGGGCTTGTCTCGAGCGACGGCCCAGGCCTCTTCGAGGTCGGGCATGCGGATGTAGTGGGCCCGGTAGCGGTGTTTGCAGGCTTGCTTCGCGAGCGCGGACCCGAGGTAGGACTTCCCTGACCCGGTGAAGCCTTGGAACACGACGTTTTGCTGCCTCGTGATGAACTGGCAGGTCCCGAGCTGCGCGATCACGCCCCGGTCCAGGCCCCGCTGCTCGAGCAGGTCGAGGCGGCGCAGGTCCGCGTTCGGGTAACGCAAGCCCGCACGTCGGATGAGTCCCTCGACCTTCGACTGGGTGAATGTGGCGTGGGCGTCGTCGACGGCGAGCTTGATGCGCTCCTCGAACACCATCCCCAACGTGAGGGTGTCGTCCTGCACGTCGAACGCGTCCACCAGCGATGTGACCCCCATCTCACGCAGCTTCCGCTTCGTCTCCGAGTCGAGCCGGCTCACCGGGCGCCCCCATCGGCGTAGTAGTCCGCGCCGCGAACATACCCGCCAGGCTCGGCCGTGGGCTCGGAGGGTTCGAGCCAGGTACCCCTGCCGCGTTGGTCCTGGTTCGAGGCGAGGATCGGCCGCAGGTGCGCGTAACGTGGTGATCTCACTCGTGAGGCCAGCGCGATGCCCGCGGCGGCTTCGACCCTGGTGGCGGAGTATCGGCGCGTCAACCGCAGCACGGCGAGGGCCGCGTCGAGGCCTTGCTCCTCGACCGGCACGGCCTCGAAGATCCGGTTCACGACGGTGGTCGTGTTCTCCCCGATTCGGGCCGCCCACTCCCGGACCCGGGCCGCGTCCCACTGCCGGTAGCGGGACCCGTCGGGCAGGTCACCATCATGCGTCCGATACTCGTTGACCATCCCGGCCGGGGCGATCAGATGACTGGTCAGCCGATCCTGCCCCGCGAACACCTCGATCGTCGTGTCGGTGACCCGCAGGTCGACGCTGGCACCGATGTGGGCGGCGGGGACGGAGTAGAAGTTCTTCTCGAACACCACGTGCCCGTTCTTCTGGACGCGGCGTCCGTAGACCCATCGGGCGATCTCGAACGCCACGGCCGACAGCGGTCGCAGCAATGGCTTCTCCTCCGCTTCGAACACGCTCGACCTGGACCCGGCGCGTTTCTGGAACGGTTCCGCGTTATACGCGGCGACGCGCTCATAGACCGCCGAGCGCAGCTCCGGCAGCGTCCCGAACGGCCGGTCGCGTAGGGACGCGATCACCCAGGTGGCGATGTTGCCGACCGTGTTCTCCACGCTCGCCTTGTCTTTCGGTTTGCGCACCCGGCCCGGCAGTACCGCGGCCGAGTAGTGCGCGGCCAGCTCCCGATACGCGTCGTTGAGGACCACCTCGCCCTCGGCTGGGTGCTTGATCACCCCGGTCTTCAGGTTGTCGGGCACGACCCGTGGGACGGACCCGCCGAACCAGTCGAACATCGCCGTGTGCGCACGCAGCCAGGTGTCCTGCTTCATGTCGAGCGTCGGCTCAACGAACGCGTACCGGGAGAACGGCAACGTGCCGACGAACAGATAGACCCGCGCCGTCGACGCGCCGGTGACCGGGTCAGTCAGCTGCATCGTCGGCCCCGACCAGTCGACCTCGACCGTCTGCCCCGCCTTGTGACCGACGCGGGACGCGGCCCCGGCGATAAGGACGTACCGCGCGTAGGTCTTGCAGAACCGGTCATAGCCCATCGTGGTCTCACCCTTGGCACGGCACGCATCGACATACTCACCGTGCAGCAGCTTCAGAGTCACCCCAACCTTCGCGAGCTCCCGGTGCACCCGCTCCCAATCCGGTTGCGCGTGCACGCTCTCATGCTCGCCCCTCCCGGGAAACAGTCGCGCATACACGGCTGCTTCCTCGAGGTCGGCGATATCGTCCCAGCCGATGCCTTCTCGGTCGGCTGCGTCGATGACTGCGGCTACCGAGTGCCGGGACATGCCCTGCGCGGCGATCTGCCGCCCGGTGAGGCCTTCCGCGCGAAGCCGAAGCACCAGCTTCGCCTTGATCTTGCGTACCATCCGAATCACTCCTCCTGCCGCGTGATTGGCCACACGGCAGGAGGAGCCTACGAGGGTGGCGCTCACCCCGAATATCGAGCGGCGCCCACGAACACGATCACATCGACGGGCAACCGGTGCTCAACCGCAATACCCCTGGCGCTCAGAAACGCGAATATTCATAGCCGTGATCCGAGAGCAGGGCATGAATACTGGATGCCGCGGCCCCGACCTCGCGAGACGCCACCGATGCTGCCTTCCGCGTGGGAGCAACGACAAGCATCCGCCGCCGTTGCGACGTGAGCGTCGCGAACGCAGCGCGCAGCATCGTCGTCCTGCCCGCTCCGGCGGGTCCGGTCACCGTCACGAGCCCGTCCGAGCCGGCGATGGCACATGCGGCAATGCCCTGCGACGCATCCAGTGCCGACAGATCCTCGTTCGGCGCGAACCGGAGCAACTCGCCCGGCATCTGGGGAGCGCCCCGGTTCGGCGAGCACGTCCAACCGGCCGGCGAGACGTGTTTTGGCGCGCACTGCTTGGGTCGCCATGAACGCCTTCGCGTGCGCCAGCGGATCATCCGCAACGAGCCGGTAGACGGCCCGTGTGGCACGCTCCGCAATCTCGGAGATCAAGCCATCCAGCCTGTCGCGCTCCGCAACGACGCCCGAGCGCGAGAGCGCGCGTATTGCGCCCGCACGGATGTCGAAGATGCTGAACCGTCCGCCGCATGATGTGGACCGTTCGTCCGCATCGACGACCGCCTTTGCAGCGAGCAGATCCAGGTCGACTGCCTGTGGGTCTGTTGCAACGACGGGAGTGGATGCGCGCGGCGCGGTCAGACTCGGATCGATCGCTGCAGTCTCGTCGCGGCCGCGCGCCTCCCAAGACGGCTCATCGCCGGGCAAAGAAGGCCCGGACTTCCACACGTACAGTCACGCCGTCGTGCACTGGAATCTGCCGAGCAACCCCGTCGATCTTGAGCAGCGCGAGGGACGCGTGCACCGGTACAAGGGGCACGCCGTGCGCAAGAACGTAGCGGCGCAGTACGGTGATGCGGCGCTGGCAAGGCCGGACGACGATCCGTGGGCCGCGATGTTCGATGCAGCCGTCGCGGATCGGCCAGAGGCGGCATCCGACATCACTCCGTCTTGGGTGTTCACGCGACCCGACGGCGAGGTCATCGAGCGGTACGTGCCCGCGCAACCGCTGAGCCGCGAGTCGGCGCAACTCGAGCGCCTGCAGCGCACCGTGGGTGCCTATCGGCTGGTGATGGGCCAGCCGCGGCAGGAGGATTTGCTGCGCTACATCGGCGAGCGCGACGGGGACGTCGACTGGATGCGGATCGACTTGAGCCCGCGGGCAGAGTGAAGAGGGCACTTCCGTCTTCCTCAAATGCGCACGACGACACAATTCAGTATCACAGCTTCCAAACAATGGCCGAGCCGCTCAGGGCACGCGTTGCTTCTGGCGACTACGCGAGCGAAAGCGAGGTCGTCCGTCACGGTCTGCGCACACTGTTTGCCCGTGACGAGGCTAGTTAGGCCATGATCGAACCGTGGCACGAATGCGCAGTGTGGCTGAACAAGCAGCGATCCGCGAGGACGTTTTCCGCTGGCTCGATGATGTCTTGATCGGCCACGGCGGGTACGAGATTCCGCGTACACTGCTGCTGTCATACGAGTATCGCGGTGAGCGCATCCCACTGCTCGACACAGGTCGCGGCATCCGGAACCCAGCTGACTTCTCGTCGACGTTGTCGATCATGTCGGGCTGGAAGAAGAACCAGTATGAGGACTACGAAAGTGATGACGGCTGGGTCACGTATCACTATCGCGCAGGCGAGGGCGGAGACAACGTCAAGCTGATCCGCGCGTTCGAGGATCAGGATCCGATCGTGTACTTCCGCGCGGTGCGCGAGGGGTACTACCTGCCGTATTACCCGATCCAGATCGCGGAGAACGACCCAGCGGGCCGGGTGGTGCGCTTTCCCCTTGACGAAGGTCTCGCACTGCTGGGCGACCCCATGGCTTACACGATCGCGCAGAAGCGCTATGCCGACCGGCTCGTGCAGACTCGCCTCCATCAGCCCATCTTTCGAGCGCGTGTCCTGCACGCCTACGACGGCTCGTGCACGGTGTGTGCGCTGCGCCACGCTGAGCTCTTGGATGCTGCGCACATTGTTCCGGATGCTTCGGAGCACGGCGTCGCCCACGTGACGAATGGGCTCGCCATGTGCAAGATCCACCACGCGGCCTACGACCGAAACCTGATGGGGATCACGCCTGACTTCGAAGTGCGCATCAACTCCGACCTTCTCAACGAGGTGGACGGCCCCATGTTGCGGCACGGCCTGCAGGATATGCACGGACGGGACATTCGCCTGCCGACCCGACGCACTGAGCAGCCGTCACGTGAACGGCTTGCGGAACGGTTCGCTGAGTTCGCGGCACGGTGACTCGAACACCCCTCTAGGGGTCTGCGTCCTCCCATCACGAGCGGTCAGTGAGTCTGCCGGCGACCGAGGAATGGCGTCGGGTGGCCGGTATGCGTGCAGCACTGCCGACACAGCGCCGCGGCGGATGAGACACTCGCGCTGCTGCGTGTCGTCACTGTCACCGAGAAGCGCGACTTCTACCCCCGCACAGCTTTCGAGCGTGGTCGGCAGTCCGCCTTCAGACAGGGATCACTCGCGTCCCGACCCAGCTTCGCGCCACGGTGCCATCCGACGCTCGAATACCTTCACGATGGCCATGATGATCACCGAGATGATCACCATGACGACCACACCAGCCAGATAGCGCGGCGTGTTGAACACCTCGGCATCCGACCTGATCCGGTATCCGATTCCGACGGTCGCTGCGATGTACTCGCCGACCACGACCGCGATCATTCCCTTCCCGATGGCCAGCCGCAGCCCGGTGATGAAGAACGGCAGGATCGAGGGGAACGTGACATCCCGGTAGACCTTCAGCCCCCGCGCGCCGAAGGATCTGGCGGCCCGGATGAGGGTGGCATCCGTCGTCTGGACGCCCTCGATCATGTTGATGAGAACCGGGAAGATCGCGAGGATCGCGACGTTCGCGATCTTCGAGCCGATACCGAGCCCGAACCAGATGACCAGCAACGGCGTGAGGACGAGGATCGGCGTCGAGTAGAGCGCGTTCACGATTGGGTCGAAGGCGATGCGGAGCCGACGGTTCGATCCGAGAAGGATCCCGAGCGGCACACCCAGGGCCAGCGCGATGGCCATGCCGATGAGGAACTCCGTCCCGCTGACGGCGAGATCGGACCAGAGCGGACCCTGGGCGAGGGCGATGAGTCCTTGGAAGATCTGCGACGGCGAACTGAAGAACAGCGGGTTCCACAGCTTGAAGGCCCCCGCGGTCTCCCAGACGATCAGAATGACGACGACCGCGGTGATGGGGAGGGTCAGCTTCTCATACCGTCGCCACCATGACTTGCGCGGCTCGACGCGGATACGCTCGACGGTTCCGTCGTGGCGCCTCTTCTCCTGGATGCTGACGCTCACGACGTCTCTCCTTCGCGCTCGCGCTGCTGGACGGTCTCCACCTCGTGACGGAGGTGGTCCCACAGATGCTCGCGATACTCGTCGTATCGCGCGACATACTCGGCCGAATGCGCTTCCGGGAGGTCCACCCGAATGTCGTCGCGAATCCGAGACGGCCCCGCCGACATCAGCAGGATGCGGTCGGAGAGCTGGATCGCCTCGTCGAGGTTGTGGGTGACGAAGACGATCGTCCGGTTTTCCTCTGCGACCAGCGAGCGCAACTCCTCGCGGAGGATCTCCGCGTTCTGCGCATCGAGAGCGCCGAACGGTTCGTCCATGAGCATGATGCTCGGCTCAACGGCGAACGCGCGGGCCAGTCCGACGCGCTGCTGCATCCCTCCAGAGAGATTGTGCGGATACAGCTCGGCCGCAGACGCGAGCCCCACCTTGTCGAGGAAGTGCAGGGCGGTCTCGCGCCGTCCCTTCTTCGGAAGCTCGGGCCGCCGATATCGCAAGCCCAGCTCGACATTGCTGAGCACGGTCTTCCACGGCATCAACGCGAAGTTCTGGAAGACCATGGCCCGCTCGGGATCGCCCGGCTTCGGTGCCCTCCCGTTGACCAGGATGCTTCCCGAGTCCGGGGAAGCCATACCGTCGAGCATCGCGAGGAGAGTGCTCTTCCCACATCCGCTCGGGCCGATCAGCGATACGAACTGACCCGCCTCGATGGCGATATCGACATTGTCGATCACCAGCTTCCTGCCGTAGCCGAAGCAAACCTTCTCGATGCGAATGACCGGCTCGGCATGCGATGCAGTCATGGGGCGAGTGCCTCTCTCCTTTGTGCGGACGTCCGTGTCCGCCATCACCGCCGTCATGATTCCGGGAGGAACGACGGGTCGTAGATGTCGTCGACTGCCACGGTGCCGGTGACCTTGCCGTACTCCTTCGTGAGCCGGATCCACGTCGTGAGGCCCTCGGTGCTGACCCTGCCGTCGAGCGAGTAGTCCGGCTTCGCGAATTCGTACGAGGAGCGGGCGATCTCTTCGCTCACCTTCGCGTCGCCCTTCAGGATGCCGACGGCCTCGTCCGGGTGCGCGACGATCCACTGGGTGCTCTCGGTGTATGCCGCGAGGAATTTCTTCAGAGCGTCGGGCTTGTTCTTGATGGCCTGACCTGACGCTCCGAACACCTGAGGGGTGAGACCGGGGATCATGTCGCGATAGTCGAGGACCTTGTTCATGCCCTGCGCGGCCGCCTGATCGGCGTATGGCTGCACGAGCCCGGCTCCGTCGACTTGCCCCGCGATGAGAGAGGCCACTTGAACCGATGCCGCACCGCTGGGCACGTAGGTGACCTTGTTCTCGATACCCGCTTTCTCGAAGAGGTACTTCGCGAGGATCTCGGTGCCGCTGCCGGGGCCGACCACCGCCATCTTCTTTCCGGCGAAGTCCTCGACCCTGGTGATCCCCTTGCCGCCGTAGAGGATGTGCTGGTCCTCAGTGAGCAGGTTCGCGATGATCTTCATGTCCGACCCTGCGGCGACAGCGCCGATCGCTCCTTCGGTGAGCATCGCGGCGACATCCACCTGCCCGCTGACGAGCGCTGCGACGCCCGTGCTGGTGTCCTTGACCTTGGTCACCTCGAGATCGATGCCGTGCTTGGCGAAGATGCCCTCCTTGAGCCCGGCGGTGACACCGAGGAACGAGCTCCCGGTGATCGAGGTTGCGAGCTTGACAGTGACAGTGCCCGATGACGAGTCGCCGCCGGACGTGGTGGCGTCGCCCGCACAGCCGGCGGCGGCGACCATCACGGCCGTCAGCACCACGGTGCCCAGAAGGCTCTTGCGAAGTCGTTGTCTCATGATGAATCTGCTTTCGATAATCGGCGTTGATTATGGTGGCGGTCCCAGTTGTCAGGACTTGTTCGCGCTGTCCATGTCGCTGAACAGGACGCCGCCGCGGGCGAGGTCGGAGCGCTCGATCTCGAAGAACGTGATCCGCACCCCTTCGGGCTTGATCCCGAACGCGTCGACGGCGGAGCGGGTGACTCCCTCGACGAACTGGCGGCGCTGGTCCAGCGTCCGTCCACGGAAGATCTCCACGGTGATGTTCGGCATCTCTTTACTCCATCTCTTGGTGGTGGTTCGGGTAAATCTCGGTCGGCTTCGCGACCCGCGCGTTCGCGAACAGCCCGCGCAGCGTCGATCGGGTGTCGATCGCACGGAGCTCGTCCAGAAGCCGGCGCGCATCCCAGGCGCTGCCTGGTGTCTGAGCGCATTCGGCGAACTTGGCATCGAGCTCGGCGTCGGTGAGAGGCGAGCCGGCATGCCCATGCGGCATGTCCGCGCGCTCTTCGAGCAGCGTGCCGTCGCGGAGCTGCACACGTACCGTCGAGAACCAGCGCCCGTACTCGGTCGGCCCGATCGGCGGAACGACCGCTTCATGAGTCGCCACGAGCGGGATCAGCCGCTGAATATGCGGCCGCCTGACCGCGGGGTCCTCGAATGATCGCAGCGACAGCGTCTCTCCGGCGAGGGCTGCGGCGACCGTGTATTCCATGCTGAACTTCGCCTGGAGCCCCGTCGTGGGCCGGTGGTGGATCGGCCCGGTGAGACCCGTCGGCTGCACCGTCACATCGATGCGCTCGATGTCCCCGGTGTCGAGGCCACGGGCGGCGATGGCCGATGCGGCACGGGCTGCAGGGTGGACGGCATAGCAGGCGGGGAAGGACTTGACGTTCAGTCCGCGAGTCGTGACCGTCCATCGCTCCTCAAGAACGGGGGCGATCCTGCTGAGATCGGGTTCGACCCCGAAGACATGGAAGTAGCCGAGCGCGGATTCGAGGTGTTCGGGATCGGCGTCGTAACCACTCTCGGCGAGGGACGCCGCGAGCACCGCGTGAGACGCGGCCATGCCCGCGTGCAGCGGCTTCACCGTGAATCCGCAGTTCTGCCGGCTTCCTGAGGCCAGAGATGCGGCGATACCGAGGGCATACCGCGTCCGGAGCACATCGAGTCCGAGAAGACGCGCGCATGCGGCCGTGGCCGCCATGATCCCGACGGTCCCGGTCGCGTGCCACCCCAGGGTCCAATGTGCGCGGACAGGCAGCGCCGCGGAGATCGCACACATCACCTGATGCCCCACCACGTACGCTTCCAGCGCCTGCCGTCCGGAGAAGGATCGGGACTCGCAGACGGCGAGGATCGGTGGCACGAGGACGACGCTCGGGTGGCCGTTCACATCGTTGAGGTGATCGTCGAAGTCGAGCGCATGCCCGGCGGTGGCGTTCACGAGTGCCGCGTGTACGGCTGAGGTGCCCGCACCCGAGCTGATCAGGGTCGCGCCCGCCGCCTCGCCGGCGGCGGGGGCGGGGGCCGAAGCGGTCAGAGCTGTCACGGCGACTTCGGGGACGCCCGCGATCGCGACGCCGATCGTGTCGACGAATGCGCGCGTCGCAATCCTCAGCGCCTCGCTGTCGAGAGCGGAGAGGTCGCTGTCGACGGCGAATCGTGCGATCGACTCCGTTGCCGCAATCGTCATCGCATTTCTCCTTCAGCCTGGACGGCGCGATCAAGTTCCTCGATAGATGTGGAGAGGAGGCGCGACTCCGCCGCGAGGAGGAACCGGGCGCCACGGTCACGTGCATCGGCGATGGCTGCGGGGGTGCTCGCCGACAGACCGATGATCTTTCCGGCGCCCTTGGCGGTGCCGATGACGGTCTGCACTGCGTCCCGGACCTCCTGCCGGTCGACCTGGCCCGCGAGGCCGAGGTCGTTCGACAGGTCGTAGGCGCCCGGCAGGACGATGTCGACTTCGGGGAGCAGAATCGCGGGCAGTTGCTCGACTCCCCGGCGACTCTCGATGTGGACGATGATGAGCGGCCAGGAGCCGTCCGCCACCAGCTTCTGGTAACCGCCCGGGTAACCCCCGAAATGGGTCACCCGCGAACGCCCGAGCCCCCGCTCACCGTCTGGGGCGAACGTCACGCAGCTTCGCACGGCGAGAATGTCATCGGCGCCCTCGACGTGAGTGAGCTCGAGCCCGTCGACCCCGATGTCGAGGCAGCGGCCGATCAGATCACGGTTCACCGGCAGGCGCGCGATCAGATCGACCTCCGCGACGGCGCATGCCCGCGCGACGTCCTCGAGTCGCGCCCAGTCCGGAAACCCTCGCTCGAGGTCGACCGCCAGGGCGTCGACTCCGAGGCGTCCGAGGTACTCCGCGGCCGCCGCGGTGGGGAAGTCGAGCGTGACGCACAGGGCGTTCTCACCCCCGGCCAGCCGGTTCCGGACTCTGTTCGCCATCGCTTCTCACGCTCCCGTGCGGAAGGGGTGCAGTGGCATCCCCGCGACGGGCCATGGCGCCGTCAGTAGACTCCCCTTGTCGGAGTCCGTGACGATGAGCTGGCCCTCTGCGGAGATCGCGACGTTCGTGTACTTCGTGCCCTCTCCTGGCCGGATGACCTCGATAAGGGATCCTTCCCGGTCGTAGACCTGAAGGTCGCCAGGCGCTGTTCCGGTGATGGCTCCGACGACCAGATTCCCATCGACGTCCCAGGCAAAGCCGTCCGGGCGACCGTGATCGAGCCGGATGAAGACCTCGGGCGCGCCGAGCCGGCGCTCGCCGGTGAACGGGATGCGCAGGATGCACCCCTCCGCGCCCTGTGCGACATAGACGGCGTCGTCGTTGGTGGTGAACCCGATGCCGTTCGGATACCAAGAGGTCGACCCGAGGAAGTCAGTCTCGCCACTCGCGACATCGACCCGCCACAGTCGGCCGTCGTTGCGCTCGGGATTGCGGCTGGGGTCGGTCACGTAGAGATGACCGTCCGGGCCGAAGCACAGATCGTTCGGATGGATCGGATCCTGGGTGATGGTCTCGACCCGACCGCTGGGAAGGATCGCCTGCACGCCTCCGGTGACGCCCGGCCACCGGTGCGCAGGGAACTTCCCGCCGTTCTGAGCAACGTACATGACGCCATCGGCACCCTCTGTCAGACCGTTCGGGCCTCCACCCGTCAAACCGTGTACGACCGTCTCGTCGCCGTGCACTCGATAGACGCATCCGCGGTCGATCGACGTGAAGAGGATGTCACCGTTCTGAGCGAACACCGGACCTTCGGTGAATCCGACATCAGATGCAACGACTGTGAACTCCATGCCTGCTCTTTCTCTTGCCCGGTCTGTCGCGGATCCCGCGCCAATGGCAACGAGTCTAGGAAGATCCAAGACGGAGATGCAGGGGGCTTCAGCGATCAATCCATCGGTTTCACCGATAGTTGTGGATGGCGTTCATCATCGGCGCAACGTTCCGTTCTCGGCGGTTTCCATGGCGATCGACACGAACTCCCGCGTCGGCTGGGTCGCCGCGCCGGGGATCCAGGCGAGCTGCATCTGCACGGGCTTCGCCAGGTCGTGCACGGGAACGAAGGCGACGTCTGCATTGCCGGATGATCGGAACGACAGCGGCTGCACCGAGACCCCGAGACCCGCGCTGATGAGCGCCATCTGCGTCTCCATGTTGGCGCTGGCGGTGATCTTCCCGGGGATGCAACCGAACTCGTGGCACGTCGCGATGATGCGGTCGTAAAACGATGCGTTGTCCGACCGCGGCCAGAAGATGAACGTCTCGCCGTCGAGCTCGGACAGACTGAGGCTCTTCGCCCCTGCGAGCCGATGGGTGGAGGGCAGCACGGCCAGGAGTGGCTCCTCGAGAAGGGACTCGACCCGCACGCCGTGTCGATGATGGACGCCGCGCACGAACCCGACGTCGAGGTCGCCCGTGAGCAGCCCGTTCAGCTGATGATCCGTCGACATTCTGATCAGCTGAACCTCGACGGCGGGGAACCGCTTCACGTAGATCTGCAGGATCGACGGAATCAACGTGGCGAGCGAAGGCGTCAGAGCGCCGATCCGAAGACGCCCTCGGCGGCCGGACCCGATCTCCTGAGCGGTGTCGGCGAGACTCTCAAGATCCTCGAGGATGCGGCGGGCACCCTCAAGAAAGCTCGCACCCGCTTCCGTCAGCAGGACGGAGCGGCTCGAGCGCAGCAGGAGCTCCGTTTCGAGCTCGCCCTCCAGCGAGCGGATCTGCTCACTGATCGTCGACTGTGCCACGCCGAGCCGCACGGCGGCCCGGCTGAACTGCCCGTCCTCGGCAACAGCGACAAAATAGCGCAACTGCCTGATCTCCATGGAAGCCCCGTCTCAGACGCCATCCGCAAACGAATCCAACGATATCCGAGCGTTATCACCACAGCTTGACGGTCTTCCGCTCCAGCCGATGTCCGCGATTAGGGCCCGCACTAGGCGGAGCGCCGAGGTCTCCCGCTCAGAGTGCTCGGTGCCGGCGGCATCCCGCGGATCGCCGACAGCTCACCCGACACGCGCACGGTCCCAGCGCCGAACGGTAGCAGCACCGTATCGCCGGCACGCACCAGCAGTGCGCCTCCGTCCCAGGCGAGCTCGCCCGCCCCTTCAGCCACCACGAACACGGAGAACTGCTGCACCAGCTCGACGTCGCGCCCCGCTGTGACCACGACCTCCTCGGCGCGGAAGAACGCATCGGCGCCAGAGGGCAGGAACGACCCCGCCGAGACGTGGCCGAGCCAACCCGCGATGTCCTCAGCGCTCACGCCAGTCCGCGTGACGGCACGCAGCGCGGTGGCCTCGTCCAGACCGAGCAGCGAGTCCTGTCTGGTCAGCCGCTCGTAGGGCGCGTACTCGAGGATGATCGAGAGGTCGGCGGGCTCCTGCAGCTCGAGGATCAGCATCCCCTCGCCGATCGAGTGCGGGACGCCGGCCGGCACGAACAGCACGTCACCCGGGCGCAGCGTCACCCTGTTCATGGCGCCCAGCATCGCCGCGGCATCCTGCGTCTGGAACCACGCTGCGAGCGTCGCCTCGTCGACATCCTCGCGGAAGCCCACCCAGGCACTGCCCTCGCCACCATCGACGTCGAGCACGATCCACGCCTCGGTCTTGCCGTTCGCCACGTGCAGCTCGCGTCGTGCGTACTCGCCGTCGGGGTGCGCGTGCACGAAGATCCGATCCCCGGTGTGCAGCAGCTTTGTCAGCAGCTTCGGGTCGGCGCCGAACGCGGCCACGTGCGCGTCCCCGAGGTACCCGACCGGATCGGCGGCGATGCGGTCACGCAGCGTGACCCCGTCGATCACCGTGAGCCCCTGGTCGTCCGACCCGAAGGTGGTCACGGTCGATGCCACGAAGTCCTCGGGCAGCCATTCGTCCGCGCCGGCGGCAATTCGCCGGAACCGTTCGATCGCCGCGCCTCCGCGGTACGCACGCGGGGTCGGGCGGTTCTCGCCGAGAACGACCGGGGTGAGTTGTGCAGTCATGCCGCTTCGATCCTCTCTGCGGCGGCGAGCGCCGCAATGAACCCGCCGACGAAGCAGTCGCCGAGTCCGATGGTGGTGGGCCGTTCGACCGAGATCGACCGGGCCGGCACGCACGTGGTCGGTTCCTCCGTGTGCACCACGATGTCCTCCGCGAATCTCGAGTGGGCGGCGGGCGGGTCGCCCGCACCAATCGCGGCGACCTGTTCGGCGGTGACCCGATCGCCGTGCGCATATCGGGCGGTCGCCGCGGATGTGCCGCCGCGCAGCGCCGGCTCGAAGCGGGCAACATCCTTCCCGTACGCGAGCGCCCAATGGCGAGTGTGGATGACAAGCGTCGGAGTCGCGATCAGCGAACGGATGTCGCGCAGGGCGCCCGCCACGTCATCGATGTCGAGCAGATCGATACGTCGACCGAGGTGCGCCTGCCATTCGTCTTCGTTCATGCTGTACACGTCGACCAACGGCGCGACGCCCGCACGGACAAGGCCGTGCAGCCGCGCATCGTGGAACGCGGCATCCTCGTACATCACCGTTCCGAACGCGGGCCGCGCCGCGAGCGCCGCACGCAGCTCACCCAGTCGCGCCTCGACCAGCCGGGCATCGGTCATCACGTTGAATCCCGACACCATCAGCCACTCGGCGTCGCGCGCGGCCGCCGCGAAGTCGGGGCTGAACGCCATCGCCACGTGCGGAGGATCGTTCGTGAAGATGAGCCGGTTCGGCACCTCCAGCACCACGTCACCGTCTGCCAGCTGGATGAGCCCGTGCTCGGGCAGCTGCACGATGAGGTGCGGATACATGCCGTCACGCGTCGCGCTGGTGATGTAGTCGCAGTCGACCGGGTACAGCCGCCGGAAGTCGTCGTCGATGCTCACCAGGTGCACGGTCGAGCGCACGCCGAGCGCCCGCATCATGAGCGCAGCACGCACGCACGTGCCGCCGAGCGTGACGGTCTTCTCGTGCTGCGCCGCGAACCGCGTGATCACCTCCGGCACCTCGACGAAGCGCTCTCCGCCGCGACGCTCGCGCGCGAACCCGAGGATCACCGCCACGAGCGACCGCTCGTCCCGAATCGGCAATTCCGGATCGCAGTCGGCGACCCGCAACTCGTGCGCGTCGGCGAGCCGTTGGATGAGTCGCCCGTCCCACACGATCTCGTCGTCGATGGTGCCCCCGAGGCCCAGGACGACGCGCCCGGGCCTCGAGGGAGAATGCGCGTCAGTAGAGATCCGCTTTGCCGGCTGCATCGAAGAGTTCGATCTTCTGCGCCGCCGTGACCTTCAGGGCCGCGATCGGCTCGGGCTGGATGGCGTTCGGCTCGCGCAGCCGCTCGTCGGTGCCGAGCACCTCGCGCATCCGGTTGTGGTACGCCACCTTGATGTCGCTGGAGATGTTGATCTTGTTGATGCCCAGCTCGACCGCCCGCCGCAGTTCCGCGTCGGGATTCGCCGACCCGCCGTGCAGCACCAGCGGGATGCCGGTGGCCGCCTTGATCTCCTTGAGCAGGTCGTGCCGCAGCTCGGGGTTCTTGTCAGCCGGGTACAGGCCATGCGAGGTGCCGATCGCGATCGCCAGACTGTCCACCCCCGTCTCGGCGACGAAGCGGACGGCGTCCTCCGGGCTCGTGTAGATGATCTCAGCAGCACCGGACTCGCCGTAGCTGTCGTTCGCCCCGATCGTGCCGAGCTCACCCTCCACCTGGATGCCCACGGCGTGCGCGGCCTCGACGACCTTGCGTGTCAGCGCGACGTTCTCGTCGAACGGCTGGAGCGACGCGTCGATCATCACCGACGTGAACCCCGCCTGGATCGCCCGGATCATCTGCTCGTAGCTGCCGCCGTGATCCCAGTGGATCGCCACGGGCACGCTCGAGCGGTGTGCGCGGGAGTGCATCGCGGGAATCAGGTCGGTCGTGATGTGCGCCACCTCGTCCGGATGGATCGCGATGATGACCGGCGCCGCCAGTTCCTCGCTGATGTCCATGACGCCATTGAACATCGCCCAGTCGCTGATGTTGAAGGCCGGGATCGCGAAGTTGTGCGCGTTCGCGACGTCGAGGATGGACTTTCCTGCGTAGAGCATGTCTCTCTCTTTCTCTGTTGAGGTTCGGGGCTGCCGGGTCAGGCCTTCACCGCACCGGCCGCGAGGCCGCCGATGAAGTACCGCTGGAAGATGAGGAACAGCACGAGCACCGGGATGGAGCCGAGGATGCTCATGGCCATCACCTCGTTCCACAGGTAGTTGTTCTGACCCATGAGGAGTTGGATGCCGACGGGCACCGTGCGCCGGTCGTCGGTCTGGGTGAGGGTGAGCGCGAACAGGTACTCGTTCCACGAGATCATGAACGTGTACAGGCCCACCGAGACCATGCCGGGCACGGAGACAGGCACGAGGATGCGCCACAGCACCGACATGGATCCGGCCCCGTCCACCCGCGCCGCCTCGTCGAGTTCGCGCGGCAGGCTGTCGAGGTAGGCGGTCATCATGATGATCGCGTAGGGCAGCGTGAACACCACGTAGGTGAGGATCAGCCCCTGGTACGTGTTGTAGAGCTGGAGCGCGACCATGATGCCGAAGAACGGGATCAGCAGCGTGATCGGAGGCACCGCCTGCACGCCGATGATGATGACCCGGATGATCGATTTGCCCCGGAACTCGTACCGGCTGAACACGTACGCGGCCAGCAGCGCGATGATCAGCGTGAAGATGACCACGCTGATCGCGACGATGTAGCTGTTGACGAAGTAGCCGATCTTCACCGGGTCGGTGAGCACTGCCGCGTACGCCTCGAACGAGAACGAGCCGTCCACGAGCTTCGGTGGGAACGCGAAGATGTTCGCGTTCGATTTGAACGAGCTCGACAGCATCCACAGCACCGGAAAGCCGGCGAACACCGCGCCAACGACGAGGGCGAGATAGATCAGGACGCGTCCGACGCTGCGTCGCGTTCGGGACTTCATTGCGATGCTCAAAACTGACTCGCCTTCTTCTGCTGGCGCACGTAGAAGATCGCGACGAACAGCGACGCGACGAGGATGACGACCGCGCTGGTGGAGGCCAGCGAGAACTCGTAGCTGTTGAACGCGAGCTTGTAGGTGTAGGTGCTGACCACTTCGGTGTGGTTGATCGGGCCGCCTCCGGTGGTGGCCCAGATGAGGGTGAACTGCTGCGTGGTCCAGAGCAGGTCCAGCAGGGCCATGCTGTACAGCACGGGGCGCAGTGCGGGGAGCGTGACGCTGAAGAACTGACGGATCAGTCCCGCGCCGTCGACCCGGGCCGCCTCGTACAGATCGGTCGGGACGCCCTGGAGGCCGGCGAGCAGGCTGATCATGAAGAACGGATAGCCCGACCAGATGTTGATCACCGTCACCGCGAGCAGCGCGGTTGCCGGCGTCGCCAGCCACGGCACTGCCTCCTGCAGGGCACCGAGGGTGGTCAGCACGTAGTTGATGACGCCCGACGGGTCCAGCAGCAGTCGCCAGAGGACGGCGACCACGGATGCCGTGAAGATCCACGGCAGGATGTAGATCGCCCGGAAGATGGCCCGGGGCAGCGCGTGCACGAGCTTCGAGTTGAGCATCAGCGCGAAGGCGACGCCGATGATCATGTGGATGACGACGCTGGCCACCGTGAAGATCAGCGTGTTGCTGACCGCGTTCCAGAAGTTCGGATCGGTCAGGATCGTGACGTAGTTGGCGAATCCGACGAACTGCGGGTTCTGGTTCGTGACGACGTTGTCAAACAGCGAATACGCGATGACGATGATGATCGGGATGACCATCAGGCCGAGCACGAGCAGCACGGTCGGCGCGATCAGCACGTAGGGCTCGAACCGCCCGCGCCGGCCCGAATGCGGGTGGGACGGCCCGCGGGGTGCGGATGTCGTGATCAGGACGGTGTCTGGTGCGGACGTGGTCATGGAGCTCCCCTTCCGGGTGGCCGGCCGCACCGTGCGGGTGCGGCCGGCCCGATTCTGCGCCTCAGCGAGATCCGAGGCGGATCAGAATTGCTTCTTCCACTGGTCTTGGACGTTCTGCAGCATCGTGGTGGTGGGCTCCTGACCTGCCACCGCCTTCTGGAACTCGGTGAGGAACGAGGTCATCAGCTGGTCGGCGGCCGGCAGACCGGTGAACTCGTTGACCGGCTTGCTCTTCTGGTAGATGTCGAACGCCGCCTTGAAGTGCGGGTCGGCACCGGAGAAGTCGGGCGTCGAGGTCTTGTTGCCGGGGAAGCCGTTGGCCAGGGTCGAGAGTGTCGAGTTGGTGTCCTTGTTCATCAGGTACTGGATGAACTTCCACGCCTGCGCCGCGTGCTGGGTCTTCGCCGACATCCCGATGCCCCATGATGCGGTGAGCATGCCCTTCGTGCCGGTGTAGCCGTCCTTGACCGGCTGCGCCGAGACGCTGAACTTCAGGTCGGCCGCACCCTGCGTGATGGTGGTGACATGTGCGAGCGAGTCGACCATCATGCCGACCCGGCCGTTGATGAAGTTGGTGACCTTGTCGGTCTCCTGCAGGCTGTTCGCACCCGGAAGGACGGCGTCCGAGGTGACGAGGTCCTTGACCATGTCGACGGCACCGCTGACGTCCGGGTTGTCCGTGAGGTTCGGCTCGCCGTCCTTGAGCATGCTGCCGCCGGAGGCCCAGGCCCACGACAGGATGTCGTTCTGCGCGCCGTTGGGGTTGGTGGTGCCCAGCGGCACGACCCATCCCTTGACGCCGCTCTCGGTCTTGCTGATCTTCTTGGCGTCGGCGCTGAACTCGCTCCACGTGGTGGGCGGGGTCGTGATGCCGGCCTTGCCGAGGATCGCATCGTTGGTGAACAGCGGGTAGACGAAGTTGACCACCGGGATCATGTACGTGCTGCCCTTGAACGCCACCTGGCTGGCGAGCTCGCTGTCGTCGTAGTTCGCCTTCTTCATGGCGTCGGTGAGGTTGTACAGGGCGCCCTGCTTGTACAGCGGGTTCACCCACGAGCCGTCGAGGCCGACGATGTCGGGCAGCGTGCCCGAGGCCGCCTGCGAGATCGTCTGCGTCTGCAGCGACGCGAACGGCGCGCTGATCAGCTTGATCGTGATCTTCGGGTTCGCCTTGTGGAAGTCGTCCACGATCTTCTGCAGCGCACCGCTGGGCATCTCGGGTGCCCACCACTGCGAGAAGGTGAGTGTGACGTTTCCTCCGTCGGCGCTGCCGGATCCGCCGCTGCACCCCGTCAGTGCGAGCGCGACCGCCGACGTGGTCGCGGTGGCAGCAAGCATCCATCGCAGCCGCCGAAGCGGCCTCCGAGCTTCGTTGCCCATGATTCTCCCATCGTTGGAATGAGACTGCTGTTCTCTACTGCTTTCTGCAGTTATCTGCATGGTAGGAGCATCTGCCTTGCAGAGTCAAGCAAAAAACGGCAATAATGGGCGAACGACGTGCGCGGGGCCGCCGGTCAATGCAATCCGATGCGGTTGGATGCGGCTGTTCTATGCTGTTCCTGTCGCCGCACGCGAATCTCTAGGGGGTCAACGATGAGCCTGCCCGACTCCGAGCGGCGTCTTCCGGCGGGGCGCAAGGCCGAACTCGCCGCCTACGTGTCAGAGCTCGGCGAGGTGACCGTCGCGAAGCTCGCCTCTCATTTCGGCGTCTCGACCGACACGATCCGGCGCGACCTCGATCACCTCGACCATGAGGGAATGGTGATCCGCACGCACGGTGGCGCCGTGAGCCTGAGCGCCGGGACGAAGCCCGACACCGAGCTCGAGGTCCGGCTGCGCGTCCAGACCTCGGCCAAAGAGGCGATCGGGCGCCGAGCGGCAAGCCTGGTGGAAGACGGGTCTGTCGTGATGCTCAACGGCGGCACCACGACGCTCGCGCTGGCCCGTCACCTGCGCAAACACCGCAACCTGACGGTGGCGACGAACAATCTGCGGATCCCCGCCGAGATCCCGCCCAACGTCCTGCGCGACCTGTACATGTTCGGCGGCCCGGTTCGGACGGTGACCCAGACCACGACCGGCCCGATCTCGCTGCGTCTGGGCCCGAGCGATCACGAGATCGAAGTGCGCAGCGACCTCGCGTTCATCGGCATCGGTGCGGTGTCACCGGTGGGCGGATACTCCACGAGCAACCTGGGCGACGCCGCGATGATGGCCGCGATGATGGCCCGCTCCACACGCGTCGCCATCCTCGCCGACTCGTCGAAGTTCGGGCGGGATCTGTTCGCCCAGGTCGCGACGCTGGATGCCGCGGACTACTTCATCACGAACGCGCAGCCCCCGGCCGACCTGATGACGGAGTTCGACGCCGGCGGCGTCGAGGTTCTCGTCGCCGAGTAGCGCGCTCCCGCTTGGTCGCAATCTGATTTCGAAGCTGTTGACTCGCCGTTAAATGCGGTATCGTGCACTCCAATTCAGTCCCACATTGAAATCAGTTGCCTTACGCCCGACGTGCGACGAAATCCGCAGGATTACGTCGCCCGGCCGAGCTGACGCAAGGGAGCGGTCAGATGAGCTCAGCAGTTCGGCAGAAGCGCCCCGGGTGGCGCACCCTTGTCGTCGTCGCGGTCAGCGCCGTCGCGGCGCTCAGCATGGCGGCGTGCACGCCGGTGCCCAAGGCGACGCAGGCGACGATCAAGTCCCCGGGCATCACGCTCGAGAACACCGGGGCCGAGGTCGACAAGGTCACCATCGCGCTGCCGGGGTCGCTGTCGAACCTGTATCCGGGCGTGGAAGACGGCATCCTCAACTACAACGTCATCGCCTCGGTGCAGGAAGGCCTGGTCGGTCGCGACGCGTCGGGCAAGATGGTCGGCGCGCTCGCCTCGAGCTGGACGACGCCGGATGCCACGACCTACGTGTTCGAACTGCGCAAAGACGCCAAGTTCCAGAACGGCGATCCGGTCACGGCCGAGGACGTCGCGTTCAGCATCAAGGAAGCGGCCGACGCCACAGCATCCCCCGGCACGTACTACTACCTGCAGAACATGGCATCCGTGGCGGTGACCGGGCCCGACGAGGTGACCGTCAAGACCAAGCACGCCGACGCCGGATTCCTCGTGAACATGTCGATCGCCGGTGCCATCGCGGTCACGCAGAAGAAGTTCTGGCAGGCCCACAACGGCAAGATCGGCACCAGCCAGACGCTGATCATGGGCACCGGCCCCTACAAGGTGACCGAGTTCGTGCCCGACTCGCATGTCACCCTCGAGCGCGTCGACACGTGGTGGGGCGGTGTGCCCAAGGTCAAGAAGATCGTGTTCGAGTTCATCCCCGACCAGAACACGCGTCTGGCCGCCGCGCAGAAGGGCAACGTCGACATCGCGCTGAACGTGCCGATCACTCAGCTCAAGCAGTGGCAGAGCATCGGCGACTCGCGCATCGAGGCCGTCAACGACCTGTCGTACGTGGGCATGATCTTCGACCAGAAGGTCAAGCCGTTCGACGACGTCAACGTGCGCAAGGCCATCTCGTACAGCATCGACCGCGACGCGATCGTGCAGAACCTGCTGCGTGGCCTCGGCCAGCCGGCGACGGCGATCATGACGCCCGAGTCACTCGAGCCGGCGTACAGCGCCGACGCGGCCAAGAAGCTGCTGGCCACCCTTCCGCAGTACGACTTCGACACGGCCAAGGCCAAGGCCGCCCTGCAGGCGTCGTCGGTGCCGAAGGGCTTCACGGTCGAACTGACCTACCCCAACACCGGGCCGCAGATCGGCCTGGCCGCGCAGGCGATCGCCGAGAACCTGAAGACGATCGGCATCACCGTGAAGGTCAGCGAGGTGCCCATCGAGCAGTGGCTGGCCACTATCGGCGACGGCAAGCACGGCCTGGGCTTCATGTGGTACTTCTCGACCACCGGCGACCCGTCCGAGATCAACAGCTACCTCGTCGGACCGGATAACCCGAACAACTTCACCGATCCGGCCGCCGAGCAGATCATCACGACGTCGTCGGCGCAATCCGACCCGAAGGCCCGCATCGACGACCTCATGAAGCTCGAGAAGCTCAGCGCCGACAGCGCGGTGAACGCGCCGATCTGGTGGGGCCAGTCGGTGACCTACTTCAGCAACAAGATCGGCATCGACTCGTACAGCCCCTACACGTTCGTGACGATGTGGGGACCGCAGCTGTTCTCGGCAAAGGTCAAATGAGCGGCCGGCAGTCCCTGCGTCTCGCCCAGACGATCGTCCTGCGCCTGCTCGGGGTGGCGGTGATCCTGGCGATCATCTCCTTCCTCACCTTCGCGCTGATGTACCTGGCTCCCGGCGACCTGGTCAAGAACCTGCTCGGCAACCGGCCGAGCACCCCCGAGGCGGTCGCCGCGATCCGCGCCCAGTACCACCTCGACGACCCGTTCATCGTGCAGTACTGGGAGTGGCTGAAGGGCGTGCTGCACGGCGACCTGGGCGAATCGATCCGGATGCAGCAGCCAGTGTCGCAGGTGCTGGCCGACCGCAGCAGCGTCACGATCATCCTGATCGTGCTGTCGTTCGTGATCGCCGTCGTCTCGTCGATCCCGCTCGGCATCCTCAGCGCCACCCGCCGCGGCAGCGCACTGGATCGGTTCGCCAGCGCGGTCACGCTGACCGGGCTGTCGGCGCCGAGCTTCGCGCTGGCGATCGTCGGCATCTACCTGTTCGCGATGCTGCTGCCGATCTTCCCCGCCTACGGCGCCGGGTCGGGGCTCTGGGACCAGCTGTACCACCTGATCCTGCCGTCGATCGTCCTGGCAGCCGGCATCGGGGCGATTCTGATGCGGATGACGCGGGCCGCCGTGATCCGTGAGCTCGACGGCGACGCCATCACGTTCGCCCGCGCCCGTGGGCTGTCGCAGCAGGTCGTCCAGCGCATCGCGCTGCGCGGGGCCCTGATCCCGATCGTGACCAGCGCCGGCCTGATCCTGACGTTCATCATCGGCGGCACGATCATCGTCGAGACGGTGTTCGCGCTCCCCGGCATCGGGCAGCTGCTCGAAGAGTCCGTGCTGTTCAAAGACCTGCCGACCGTGCAGGCCCTGACCCTCCTGGTGGCCGCGGCGATCGGCATCGTGACGGTGATCGTCGACCTCAGCTATCTGCTGTTCGATCCCCGGGTGCGGGCGAGGGAGCTGAACCGATGACCCTCGAGAACGGCGCGCCGCCCATCGACGGCGGGTTCGAGAACCCCGGCCAAGGCGTCCCGTCGACGCCGACCGAGCGGATCGCGGCGGTCGGCCGCGCCCGCACCCAGTCGCTCAAGCACCGCAGCTGGACGGTCATCGTCTCGGCGGTGTTCCTGGTGCTGGTGGTGGCCACCGCGATCGCCTCGCCGTTCCTGCAGACGGCGGCCACCGCGCAGCACATCATGGACGCCACACTGCCACCCGGAACCATCGGGCACCCGCTGGGGACGGATGAGCTCGGGCGCGATGTGCTGCTGTTCACTCTCGCCGGCGCCGGGTCGGCGACGGTCGGACCGGTCGTGATCGCCGCGGGCTCGATGGTGCTCGCGATCATCTTCGGCACCGTCGCCGGCTATCTGCGCGGCACCACCGACTGGGTCATCGGCCGGGTCGTCGACATCCTGCTCTCGCTGCCGGTCATGCTGGTCGCCCTGGTGGTCGCGGGCGTGTTCGGCGCCGGCTACTGGGTCACCGTCGTGATGCTGATCTTCTTGTTCTGCCCCTCTGACATCCGCATCGTGCGCGCGGGCGTGACCGAACAGGCACCGCGACCGTACGTCGAAGCCGCCCAGATGCTGTCGCTGTCGCCGGCCAAGATCATGTATCGGCACATCGTCCCGAACGTGTGGCCCCTGATCGTGACGAACTTCCTGTTGAACGTCGCGATCGCGCTGGTGACGCTGTCGTCGCTGTCGTTCCTGGGTATCGGCGTGGCCCCGGGCACCCCCGATTGGGGGCGCCAGATCTCGGACGGACAGAACATCATGAGCGAGAACCCCGCCATGCTCATCGTGCCGGCCCTGCTGATCGTGCTGGTGGCGATGGCCGTCAACGTCCTCGGCGACTGGCTCGACGACACGCTGCGCGAACGGGGACTGCAGTGAACGGCGATACGCAGGATGCCGCCGCCGGCGGCGCGCACGAGGCAGGAGCGTCGGGCTTCACCGCGTCGGGCCTGACCGTGCACGGCCCCGACGGGGTGATCGTCGCGCCGCTCGACCTGACGGTGCCGGCCGGCTGCATGGTCGCCCTCATCGGCGAGTCGGGCTCGGGCAAGTCGATGACCGCCCGCGCGATCACCGGGCTGCTGCCGCGCGGCGTCACCGCCGAAGGGTCGGCGAACGTCGCCGGATTCGCCTACGACCTGGCCCAGCGCGGCGAGAACGCCTGGTCGCGGGTGCGCGGCCGGCGGGCTGCGCTGCTGCTGCAAGACCCGTTCACAAGCCTGAGCCCGCTGTATCGGTGCGGCGACCAGATCCGCTGGACGCTACAGGCCCAAGCACAGGCCGCCGGCGGCGGCCGGCCCGGCGCCAAGGCGCTGCGCACCGAGGTCGCGCGGCGGCTGGACGAAGTGCACCTGTCCGAGAAGGTCGCCGGGCAGTACCCGTTCGAGCTGTCGGGCGGCATGCGCCAGCGGGTCGCCATCGCCGCGGCCCTGTCGGCGTCACCGCAGCTGCTGATCGCCGACGAGCCGACGACGGCTCTGGATGCCAGCACCCAGGGCGAAGTGCTCGACCTGCTGCGCGAACTGCAGCTCGCGCACCGGATGAGCCTCATCCTGATCAGCCACGATCTGGGCGTGGTCGGCGGCCGCGCCGACCATGTGATCGTCATGCGCCGCGGCGAGGTCGTCGAGCGGGGAGGCGCCGAGCAGGTGCTGCGGCATCCCTCGCACGAATACACGCGCGCCCTCATCGACGCCAATCCCGCACTGACCGATCCGATCGGACCGCTCGCCGGCGCAGAGCCCGCGCTGCTGACGGCCACCGGCATCACCAAGAGCTTCAGCGGCACCATCGCCGTACACGATGCCTCGGTCGACGTGGCCGCGGGCGAAGTGGTGGCGATCGTCGGCGAATCGGGATCGGGCAAATCGACGCTGGCCCGCTGCATCGCGGGACTCGAAGCGCCCGACGCGGGCGTGGTCGAACTCGGCGACACCACGCTGTCAAGCACACGGCACGGGCGCACGCCGGGGCAGATGCAGATCGTGTTCCAGGACCCGTATTCGACGTTGAACCCCGCCTTCACGGTGGGAGCGGCCCTGGCCGAGGCGGTGCGCGCCAGCGGCACCGGCGCGGGCACCGGCACGGGCACGAAGCTCACCGCGCGGGTCGACGAGCTGCTGACCTTGGTCGGACTCGACCCGCAGCTGCGCAGCCGACGGCCGGCGCAGCTGTCGGGCGGGCAGCGCCAACGCGTCGCGATCGCCCGGGCACTGGCCCCCGAGCCGCAGGTGCTCATCTGCGACGAGAGCGTGTCGGCGCTCGACGTCTCGGTGCAGGCCCAGATCCTCGCGCTGCTCGACCACCTGCGTCAGACCCTGAACCTCGCGATGCTTTTCATCACGCACGATCTGAGCGTGGTCGCGCGCATCGCGAACCGGGTCATCGTGCTGCGGGAGGGCGTCATCGTCGAACGCGGCACCACCGCGCATGTGCTCACGACGCCGGACCATCCGTACACGCAGCTGCTGCTGGCCGCCGCACACCGCGACAGCATGGCCCACGTGAGCAGCACGATGCCGGACACGACCGAGGGGCCGGAGTGATCACCGTCGAGCACCGGCCCGGAGCGCACGTGCCCGAGACGCTCGCCACGCCCGACGCCGTCGCGCGCTGGTCGTCGGTGCGCGAGTTCTGGATGCCGGTGACCACCGTGATCCGCGCGGCCGATGGCACCCCCACCGCCGCGGCGCTGACCATGGCCCGACCCGGCACCGCCTACCGCAAGATCGTCGACGCCCTCGCGGCCACCGACGCCGACTACGCCGCCCTGCTCCACGCCGTGATCGCTCTCGGTGGCGACGGCGGTGGCCTCGACGGCATCCTTCCGGCGACGGTGCTGCACCTCGAACAGCGCGCAGCACTGCCGGCCGCTCGTGCGCAGGCGCTCGCCGACGCCGGGTTCGTGCGTCAGGACCCCGCTGTGCCGTCGGTGCCGAGCACCCTGGTGGGGCAGCCGGAGGGCGTGGACGTGTGGTCGCGGTGGAGCACGGACGCCCCGACCCGCGGCATCCCGTACTACGGCCAGACGACCGAGGTGACCTGCGGTGCGGTCACCGCGCTGGGCGCGATGCACGCGACCGGGCACGGCGCGTTCGCCGCCGACCGCGACGACAACCACTCGATCGAGCTGGGGTTCTGGCGGCTCGCGACCAACCTGCCCGCGTGCGAACCGATCGGCCTGGCCGTGGCCACGCGAGAAGAACTGGGCGAGCACGCCGTCTCGCCGCGGGTGATCGTGAGCACCGATCAGTCCGTGCTGCTCGAGGAGTTCGCCGACCGGCCCGGCGAACTGCGCCTGCGCGAGGACCTGCAGGCCGAGGCCCGGCGCCGCGCGGGCCTGCTCGGCGTGCCGGTCGAGCACCGCTGGATCGACGTCGCCGAGATCGCCGCTCTCGTGCGCGACGGCTCGAACGTCGGCATCCTGATCGACCTCGCCCCGCTCATCGACGACCCCTCACCACACTGGATCCTGGCCTACGACGTGATCGGCGACGACCTCATCGTCTCGGACCCGTGGGTCGACGCCGACAATGCCGAGACGTGGGCCGACACGTTCGCGCTGCCGCTGCCGCCGGCAACCCTCGATCTGGTCGCGCGCTGGGGCGACCCGGTCTATCGCGGTATCGTCGTCTTTCCGCCGGCAGTGGCGCCGTGACGGCCGCATCGCAGGGTGAGAAGGCCGCGTGCAGAAGGCCGCATGCAGAAGGCGCCGTGCAGAGGGGATGCCATGGCTGACGAAGCGGTGACGCGGGCGCGCCGTCAACAGCTGCTCGAGGCCGGAGCGCGAGTGATCGCCGAGCGCGGGTTCGCGAACACGCGGCTGGCCGATGTGGCGCAGGAGGCGGGGGTGAGCGCCCCGCTGATCGTGCACTACTTCGGCACGCGCGAACAGCTGCTGACCGACGCCCTGCAGTACACCGAAGACCGGTTCTATGAGCTCGTCGCCGAACGTCTCGCCCCGATCGCTCGGGCCGCCGATCGGCTGACCGAGCTGATCGTGATCGACTGCTCGCCCGAGCCCGACGTGAACCTGCCGCAGGGCTGGGCGCTGTGGTTCGAGATCTGGAACCGGGCGGCGCATGATCGGGATGCCGCGACCCAGCGCGCCGCGCTGGATGCGCGCTGGGTCGCCGCGGTGGCCGAGATCATCCGGCAGGGGCAGGTCGACGGCGACTTCCGCACCGAGGTCGACCCCGATCGTGCCGCCCGCATGCTTACCGCGCTGCTGGACGGCCTGTCGATTCCGCTGCAGCTGGGCGACCCCGCCGTCACCCCCGACGAAGCCCTGAGCCTGGCCTTCGAGCTGCGCGATCGACTCCTCCTGCCGACGGACGACGTCCACGCCCACGCGCACTCCTGACCGCACTCCCGACGCCGCTCGCGTCCACGCATCGGGCAGCCCCTTGACATTCATTGAATGACCGTTCAATGTATGCATATGACCCTCACGACCGCCCTGACCGCCGACTGGCCCCGCGTGCACACCGCGCTTCCGGGGCCGGTCAGCCGCGGCATCCTCGCTCGAAAGGACGCCGTGCTGCAGGGACCGCTGCGCGACGCCGAGAACGTGCCGTTCGTGCTCGGGCGCAAGCACGGGCATCTTCTCGAAGACGTCGACGGCAACGTGTTCGCCGATCACGTGTCGGCGTGGGGCGCCGCCCCGTATGGTGCGCAGCCGCCGCAGGTTCGGGATGCCGTGACCGGCGCGTGGGATCGCTACGGCATGGAGATCTCGCAGTACCTCGCCAGCGAGCCGGTGGTCACGCTCGCCGAGCGGCTCGTGGCGCTCGCGCCCGGCGCGATCACGCGCGCCGCGCCCACGGTCACCGGCACCGAAGCCGTCGAGGGCGCGGTCAAGCTCGCGCGCGAGGCGACCGGCCGACCGATCATCCTGAGCTTCCTCGGCCAGTATCACGGCGAATCGACGTATCTGACGGCGTCGGTCTCGACCGACATGCCCGGCAACACGAGCGGCATCGCGCAGTATGTGCCCGGGATCGTGCAGATCCCGTATCCGCAGTCGTTCCGTGCGCCGTTCCACGAGGGGCCCGGGCCGTACGACGACACGATGTGCCTCGACTACCTGCGCGACTGGGTGCTGCGCTACCAGGTCGAGCCGAACCAGATCGCGGGTGTGCTCATCGAGCCGGTCGCGGGCGAAGCCGGGATTCTGACGCCGTCGCAGGCGTTCTGGGATCGCCTGGTCGGCATGTGCCGCCAGTACGGCTGGAAGCTGCTGCTGGACGAGGTGCAGACCGGTCTCGGGCGCTGCGGCACGGTGTTCGCGGCCGAGCGCTGGGGGCTGGAGCCCGATCTGCTGCTGGTCGGCAAGGGCGTGACCGGCGGCGGCCAGGCCGTGGCCGGAGTGCTGGGCACCGACGAGATGATGGCCGACTCGACGACGCACCTCGGCGGCACGTACGCGTGGGAACCGGCCGCCTGCGCCGGCGCCATCGCCGGGCTCGACCTGCTGGCCGATGGCACCGTGCTGGCCAACACCCGCGAGCTCGAGCGCATCGCGCTCGAGGAGTTCCGGCCGCTGGTCGACGAGATCGACCAGCTCGGCGACGCCCGTGCGATCGGGGCATGGGCGTGTCTGGAGTTCGTCACCGGCCGAGGCGAGATCGAGCCGGCGCCCGAGTTCCAGCACGCCGTCAACCTCGCGGCGATGCGACGCGGCGTCTTCGCGATCAGCGAGGCATCCAAGTCGCTGTACCGCATGCAGCCCGCGCTCACGATGGAGCCGGAATTGTTCCGCTGGTCATGCCAGCAGATCGCCGGCGCGATCCGCGAGGTGGCTCGCGGCTGACGGCCGAGGGCGGCGAACATGCAGGTCATCGTGGTCGGCGCGGGTCTGGCCGGGCTGACCGCGGCCTGGGAGATGCACAAGGCCGGGCATGCGGTCACGGTGCTGGAGGCACGGAACCGCGTCGGCGGGCGCAGCTGGTCGCAGCGGCTCGATAACGGGCAGGTCGTCGAGCGGGGCGGGGAGTACATCTTTCCGGTCGAGTTCGCGATCCGGCGCCTGGCCGCAGAACTGGGGATGCCGGTGCTCACGCACAACGTGCGGTACGCGCGGCGCACCCTGCGGGGGCGAACCATCACCTTCGACGAGCTCGCGGCCACGTCGCAGCGGGTGCGCGAGACGCTCGCTGCGATGACCGCCGACGGCGTGGCAGGGATCTCGTTGGAAGCGGCCTTCGCCGAAGCGCTCGGGGCCGATTATCGCCACGACGCCGTCTACCGGCGCACCGCGACCTCGGCCGCCGCGGACCCGGCGCTGATCAGCGCGGCGGCGGTCCTCGGATTCGAGTCGTCGACCGTCGGCGGCTATATCGAGGACGGCGGGCGTCTGGTGGACGGCAACCAGTCGCTCACGCTCGAGATCGCCCGCCGGCTGGGCTCGCGCATCCGACTCGAGACACCGATCCGCGGGATCGACCAGTCGCCGACCGGGGTGCAGGTCACGCTGGTCGACGGGTCGCGCCTCGATGCGGATGCCGTCGTCGTCTCGGTGCCGCTGCCGGTGCTGCGCGGGCTGGAGTTCGGGTTCGCCCTCGATGCCGCCCAGCAGCGGGCGCTCGATCACCGGTTCATGGGCACGGCGGCCAAGCTCGCGGTTCCGCTTCGGCGGGTCGACGACGACAACGCCGTGCAGAGTGCCGAGCACACCTGGTGGTCGTGGCACTCGCTGTCGACCGATGGAGTCACCCGCATCCCCGCACTGTCGTGCTTCGCCGGCGGCGGCGAGGCGCTGGAGGCGCTGCGCGTGCAGGACGGTGCCGACACCTGGATGCGCGCGCTGCAGCGGCTGCGACCCGAGCTCGAGATCGACGGCGAGGTACTCCTGTCGACCTGGGCGGATGACCCGTGGGCGCAGGGTGCGTACAGCGCGCCCGGTCTGGACTGGCAGCCCGACGACGCGGATGCGTTCGACCGCCCCACGGCGCGCGTGGCGATCGCCGGCGAGCACACCGGGCTGGCCCAATCACTGTCGGGGGCGGTGGCGTCCGGATACCGCGCCGCAGCCGCGCTCGCTCCCGTCCTCACCGCCTGACTCTCGAGGTCTCCGACCTGGGCGGGACCGGAGGAGGCGTGCATCGCGGCCGATCCCGCCAGCGAAAGCGGTGCCAAGCTGGGAGGAGCAGACCAGACAGGAGACCGCCATGCCCTCGAACGACGAGCACGAGAAGGCCGAGAATCCGGAGGACATCCCGCGACTGTTCGTGCAGTTCGTGCAGGCGGGCGACTATGACGGGCTCGCCTCGCTCTACGAGCCCGACGCCGTGCTCGCGCTGCCGCCGGGCGAGCAGACGCACGGCAACACCGCGATCGCCGAAGTGTTCCGTCAGGTGTTCGCCGAGCGCACACCGGGCGGGCCAGGATCACAGCTGCAGCCGCTGCTGCGCAGCGGAGACTTCGCGCTGACCTCCACGCGCATGGCGGACGGGCGCGTGACCGCCGAAGTCGCCCGCCGTCAGCCGGACGGTTCGTGGCGGTGGGTGCTCGACAACCCCAGCATGTGACGTCGCCGCGCCGCCACCGTCAGCGAGTCGTTGATGGGACCGAGCGCGAGGTCGCCCAGTGTGCCACCCCTCGCGCCAGGGTCGCCGTGCAGAACTCCGGAGATATCGACATGCAACGGCGCAACACGCCGAGGATCCGGACCTCGTCGTGTCGATCGTCCGGAGTTCTGCACGCGGCACACCCGCCCACGGTGACTCAGCACTCGGATCTCATCCCGGCGCGACGACTCGCACGACGAGGCCGTGCCGCTCCCGCACGCGCCCGCCCGCGTGGGTGAGTGCGAGGTCGATCACGGCGACCCCGGCCTGGAGCGCGTCGATCTGCAGCTCGCGCCCGTAGCTGCCGTGCCCGGGAGCGTGCCCGACCGGAGGCATCCCGACCGTCCGCACCTCGATGGCCGCGGCATCCCCGGTGACGGTGGCCAGCCATCGGTAGCCCTGGCTGCCCGCGCCGGTGATCGGGGCGCGGAACTGCGCCCCGATCGTCAGCTCGAGCTCAGAGGGCAGGTCCAATGACCACTCCGTCGTGCCATCCGGTGCCGTCGCGCCAGAAATGCTGCATGCGTCCATCCTGCCTGCGGGCGACCACCTCGAGGTTGAACCCGAAGCTGCCCTGCACGAGGGCGAGCACCCGCTCGATGCCGGTGCCGAAGCTTGCACTGGCGCGCCACACTCCGGCGCTGTCGCGCCACCAGTGCTGCAGCACGCCCGAGGCCAGGGCTACGACGAGCTCGTAGTTGCCCGACGCGAACTCGTCGGCGCGCCCGTACTGACCCTCGATCATCACCGGTGCGGTGCGGCATCCGCTCGCGAACGACGCCGTCGGCGACCACGCCCAGGTGGTGCCGTCGGCCCGCGCCCAGTGCTGCAGGGTGCCGTCGGCGCGCACGCACACCAGCTCGAGGTCGCCCTTCGTGGTCTGGATCAGGCTCGGCCCCGCCTCGCGCACGTTCGTGCCGAAGACCGGCCCCGCGTGCCACCCGCCGCCGTCGCGCCACCAGTGCTGCAGCTGCCCGCTGGCCAGCCCCGCCACCACCTCGAAGTTGGCGCCGTACGAGCTCTGCACGAACCCGGGGGTGCCCACCGCATTGGCCGGACCGAAGGTCGCGCCGTCGTTCCAGGTGCCGTGCGTCTGATCGAAGTACCAGTGCCGCAGGCGGCCGGCGCTGGACGCATAGATCAACTCGAAGTTGCGGTTGTAGGTCGTGCCGGTGGCCGTCGGCTCGGAGCCGGCGTCGTTCGCGAACCCGGATGCCTGGGCCCACGGCAGGCTGCCGGTGCCGTTGTCGCGCCACCAGTGCGCGATGCCGCCGCCCGCGGCCGCGTGCACGAACAGCTCGAAGTTGTCGTGGCCCGCGCCGTCGCCGCTTTCGAACATGGCGCCGTTGTGGCTGAACCGCTTCGCCCACGGATCGGGGTTCGTGCCGCGCAGGCCGTACATCACGTTCGAGTCGATGTTGATCTGGCCGTATCCGATCCAGCCGTACCCGTGGTCGCCCCAGTCGTCTCCCCCGGGCGTGCCGCCCCACGAGTTGCGGATCAGCCAGGCCTGCTTGCGGTCGTCGAACCCGACGACGTCGACCACGTGCGTGCCGTTGGAGCTCTGGTGCGGAGCCGCCTTGTACACGGTCGAGATGTCGCTGTAGCCGTAGAAGTCGTCGAAGATCGTGATGGAGCTGGCCACGGTCGGGCCGACCTGCCAGATCCAGTTCTTCATGTCGTCGACGTTGCTCAGGGTGGTGAACGCGGGGATCTTGACCGTGCGACCGCTGCGGTCGAACGTCGTCGTCGCGGTCGTGTGCTGCGTCGAGCCGGTGCCGCAGCTGCTCGGTCCCGGCACCCAGTAGCCGTCGTTGTGCGCGGCCGGGAACGGCCACGGGATGCAGCCCGGGTCGGCCTGCCCGTTGTTCTTCACCCAGTTGAGTGTGTTCACGGCGTCACCGCACTGCCCGACCACGACAGTCAGGCCGCGCACGACATCCCCTTCCGACCGCGGTGCCCACGTGCAGTGCTCGATGCGGGTCATCGCCTCGATGATGCCGGTCGGGGCGAAGATCCAGCAGTGCTCCGAGTCGAACTGGTCGCGCGTGCGGGTGAAGATCGGCCAGCCGTTGTGCGTGCGCCAGTCCACCGCCGCGGGGCGTGCGGGCGCCGGGGCCGGCGGCGCGGGCGGCGTCGGCTTCGGGATCGGCAGGCGCAGCCCGGGAACGAGTCCGGGCGACGGCGCCTGCGCGAACTGCCGGGCGACGGGATGCTCGGACACCAGCTTCAGCACGTCGACGCGCTTCGTCGGGTCGGCGGGCTTGGGCGGCGGACCGCCGAGCAGCCGGCGCACGAGGGGCGCGTCGTCGGGGATCGACGGCAGCACCCGCCATCCCAGATCGTGCTGCGCGATCAGCGCTCGCACGTCGCCGTAGGTCTTGAGCGTCTGCGTAGACATGAGGGACTCCCGAAGATCGGATGCCGCAACCTCGGCATCGTCCACTGGGAAGAGCGGCCCGCGCATCGGGCTGATACCGCGACGAACGCGCGCGCGGATTCGCCATTCCGCCTTCGGCCCGGACCGGCTACAGTTTCATGAGAGCTTTCTCATTTTAAAGGGAGTCGTGCGATGACTGGACGCGCCCGGCGGATCCGGGTTCCGGGTGTCGCGGCCGACTTCCGCGTGCCGCCGGGGTGGACGACGCCGACCGATCAGTGGATCCGCGAGAACGCCCTCTGGCGCCCACCCGCCGACTGGACGCCGCGAGATGGCCTCCCCCTCGCCCCCGCGGACTGGGTGTTCTGGCTGCCGAACACGCACTGGTACGCCACGAGCACCTCGATGTACCGCGGCGTCATGCGCTGGCAGACCAGCGCTGCGTGGCTGGCCCTCGCCTCGATCCTGGTCACCACGGCATCCGCATTCTTGAGCGCGTTCCCGCTCGTGCGCCTCGCCGGGATGGCGCTCGGCGCCGCGATGCTCGCCTGCCTGATCGCCTACACCGTGCTCCGGCCGCGGACGACGCGGCGCCTGTTCCGACAGCTCGAGTCCGAGGCCGATCACCGCCGGTCGCAGCGGCTGACCCGCGAGTACCAGCGCTATCTGGTGACCAGCGCATGACCCTCGATGAGGCACGCCGCCACCTCGGCATCGAGCGGGGCGCCAGCGTGGAAGACATCCAGCAGGCCTTCCGCCGGTGCGCGCGATGGCTGCACCCGGATCGCTTCCCCGAGGTGGATGACGCAGCCCGCGCGCGCCTCGCGCGCGATTTCGACCGCGCCCGGCAGGCCCGCGACATCCTGGTGCGCTTCACGCTGGACGCCGAGCGCGAGCCGGCTCCGGCATCCGATCCTTCGACGGTCCGCACGGCGACGCGGCCGCGGCCCGGGTCGCGTCCGGCGTCGACCGCACGATCACGGACGGGCGCGCAGCATCCCCCGCGGGCCGATGCGCCGCGGGTCACGCTGCGCTTCGACGAGTTCGTCGCGTGGACGGATGCCGTCGCCTTCGCCGACGCCGAGCACTCGCGCGGCTGGATCGACTGGCCGCGGATCATCGTCTGGTCGGCGCTCGGACTGGTCGTGACCGGTGTCGTCAGCAGCCTGATCGTCGCGGGCGCGATGACCTGACCGCGCTGACCTCGTGACCCGCGCGGCCCGGCGCGACGGCGGAGCCGCCTGTCCGACCCCCGCTCTACCGTGGGCGGCATGCGCAATGCGAGGGTGATCGACGAGCCGGCCGCCGCGCATGGCCGCACCGCGGCATCCGCGCGCTCACACGTCGCGCAGGTGCACCCGCTCGCCGTCGCGCGACATGAGGTGGATGATCTCGGCGGGTCCCGGCCCGGCCGACGCGGTGCCGTGCGGGATCAAGGTGTCGAATTCGACCGCCTCACCGGCCTCGATCAGGTGCTCCTGGTCGCCGAGCGCGAGGCGCACGCGACCCGAGACGACGAAGAACCAGTCGTGGCCCGAATGCACCCGCTGCTCGACGCGGCGCTTCACGGGCACCGCCGGCAGCGTCACCTTGAACGCCGTCGGCCCCTCGCCGTGACGCGACAGCGCGACCCAGGTGCGGCCGTCGCGCGTGATCGGCGTGCCGTGCACGCGCGGATCGCGGGATGTCTCGACCCCGACGAGCGCGTCGAGTCCGACGTCGAAGACCGTCGCGATCGGCAGCAGCAGGTCCAGGCTCGCGCGCCGCTCGCCCGATTCGAGGCGCGACAGCGTGCTGACCGAGATGCCGGTGCGGGCCGACAGCTCGGTGAGCGTGAAGTCGCGACGCGTGCGCAGGGCGCGCAGCCGCGGGCCGACCGCGTCGAGCATCCCGGCGACGTCGACATGTTCTGTCACGATGTCTCCTTTGCTATTTCAGCAAGGATAGTTGCTGCTGGCTGCGCCCGGGCCGCAGAGTGAGGATATGACAGACACCGACATCCACGACGCGCTCATCGTCGGCGGCGGCAGCGCCGGACTCAGCGCCGCCCTGCAGCTCTCGCGCCTGCGCTTCCGTGTGCTCGTACTCGACGACGACGCTCCGCGCAACCGCTTCGCCGAGCACATGCACGGCGTGCTCGGGCGCGACCACACGTCTCCCCTCGACCTGCTCGCCGACGGGCGCCGAGAGCTCTCCCGTTATGGCGTCGAGGTTCGGCAGGATGCCGCATCCACCGCCACCCGCACCGGAGAGCTGTTCACCGTCACCACCACGAGCGGAGCCACCGCCCGCGCTTGCGCGGTGCTCGTCACGACCGGCGCGCGCGACACCCTGCCCGACGTGCCGGGGCTCGCTGAGCGCTGGGGTCGCGGCGTGCACCACTGCCCGTTCTGCGATGGGTGGGAGAACCGCGACACCCGAATCGGCGTGCTCGCCGAGAGTGCCGACCCGTTCCATCAGGCCCGGATGCTGCGGCGCCTGACCGATCGGATCACAGTGCTCACAAACGGCAGCCCGCCGTTCGACGAGACGCAGCTGGCGCACTTCGCCGCGTCGGGCATCACGCTCGACCAGCGACCGCTGGCGCGCGTGCTCACCACGGACGACGGCATCCGCGGCGTCGCGTTCGCCGACGGCGGCGAGTCGCCGCTCGATGCGCTGTTCGTCAGCCCCCGCACCGCGCCCCGCGACGACGTCCTCGTCGCGCTCGGCGCAGAGCGGGTGGAGGCCTTCGGCCGCACGTGGGCCGGAGTCGACGCGATGGGCCGCACCAGCGTTCCGGGCCTGTGGGCCGCCGGAAACGTCGTCAGCCCGATGCTCGGCGTCGCGGCATCCGTCGCCGCTGGCGCCACCGCCGGGTACGGCATGGTCGCCGAGCTGCTGTAGGGGTGGGGGAACCGGGCCTCGGCCGGCGAGGGGCGCGCGGTTCCTCCCCAGCCGGGCCCCGGCGGCCGGTTCTCCACCGATCCGGGCCTCGGCCACCTGCGGCGACCGGTGCACCCGTAGCGTCTCGGTCATGGAAGTCACGACCGTTCAGACCGCACTGTCCGTCACTATCGTGCTGCGCGGGATCGACCCGCCCGTCGAGCGCACCGTCACGATGCCCGCGCACAGCACGCTCGCCGACCTCCACCGGGCGATCCAGCTCGCCTTCGACGGCGAGGTGCACGCCCATCACGTCTTCAGCGACCAGGAGCCGTTCCCCCGCGGCTTCCCGCCCTCGCCACAGAGCGAGTACGACGACTGCGCCTGGACGACGCGTCAGGACCATTACGGATGGCGGCCCCGCCGTCGGTGGGGCGACACCTGGACGATGATCGACTGGCGCGACCCCAACGTCCTCAGCGAATCCGACACACCTCTGGCTGATGCCTTCGCCGACGGCGGGCGCCTCCACTATCGCTCCGGCGATCCGCACGAACCGGGTGACTTCGCCTGGTTCGCCCTCGATGCACACGGCGTCGTCGAGCCGAGCTCCTCGGTCAAGATCACCGGCGGGCGGGGCGCATCGCCGCTGTCGCTGCTCGCCGTGGCCGAGTATGCCCAGCTGCTTCGCGCCTACGCCGGTCCCTCGCATCCCGATCACGACGCAGCCGTGGCGCGGCTGGCGAGGGCAGCCGGGCCCTGGGCGGAGTTCGACCCGACCGGGTTCGAGCAGGGGTGGGTGCAGAAGCGGCTCGACAGGGGACGACCGACCCCGCGCGGCCGCACGCGCTCGCGTCTGGATGCCGTGCTCGAGGCGCTTCCCGCCTCGAACGCGGCCGGACTGGAACGGCATCTCGTCTCGGTGGGTCTGAACGTGCCGCCGCTCGTGACGCGCGACGAGATGATCCAGTTCGTCCGCCCGTTCGCCTGGCTGCTCGATCGTGGCCGCGAGGGCCTGCCGCTCGACGGCGCACACCTGCCGGCCGGGCTCGCTCAGGAGTGGGCGGATGCCTGCGGCACGACGGTCACGCAGCTTCCGGTGATGCAGCGGACCGCACGCGAACTGCGCTTCGTCCGCACCCTGCAAGGACGTCTGCTCACGATGAAGAGTGCGGTGCCGCTGGCCGATGACCCGCTCGCGCTGTGGGACGCATTGGCCGACAAGCTCCCGGAGGCCGGCGACGGCAGCCTGCGGTTCGTCAACGCCTTGGTTCTCCTGGCGATCGCCGATGGTTCGATCGCAGACGGCGGGGAGGACGGCGGGCTCGATCGCATCGCTCGCGCCCACGATGTCCGCAATGACGTCGACGAAGACGCGTGGCGAGCACGCTCCTGGTGGGAGGACCGCGACTTCTTCCTGCCCGCCGATCCGAGCGTGTCGGTGGCGTCGCGGGTGGAGGTCGACAGCATCCGGCCGCTGGTCCTCCCCCTCACCGAGAGGCTGGAGCCTCTCGGGTTGGCCGCGCGCACGCGCGACACCTGGAGGGCGTCGCCCGCATTGCAGGGGTTCGCACAGGCTGCACTGACCGTGCCGACGGCGACCTCGCTGAGTGGCGGGTACGGATTCTGACCCGAGCGGCCGCCTTCGCTGCGGCATCCACTCGGTATACTGAAAGTATGACCACGACGATCAAGGTCAGCGACGAGCTCCGCGATCGACTCAAGGCGCAAGCATCCCAAGCGGGCCTCACCCTCGGCGCCCACCTGGCAGAACTCGCGGACCTCGCCGACCGGCGAGATCGCCTCGCCGCGGCGAAGCAGGCGATGGCGTCCTCTCCCGCCGGCGTCGACGAGTACCGGGAAGAGACACGCCGCTGGGAGGCGGCGGAGCTCACCGACGCGCAACATGACTGATCGCGCGCTCACTCCGGGAACGATCGCCTGGGCTGCCCTCGATCCGATCCGCGGGCGCGAACAGGCCGGTCACCGGCCGGTGCTGGTCGTGTCGTCGCTCGGACACCTCGCGGCCGCGACCACGCTGGCCATCGTCCTGCCCGTCACCTCGACGGACCGTGGGTGGCCGAACCACGTCGTCGTGACTGGACCCGCCGGACTCGACCGACCTTCGTGGATCATGACCGAACAGCCCCGCACCCTCAGCCGCGAGCGACTGACCGGCATCGCCGGTCAGGTCAGCGCCGAGTGCCTCGCGTCGGCGCGGACCTGGCTCGGCGACTTCCTCGACCTCTGGCCCACGCATCCGCGGTGAACGCTCGGACGAGCCGGGGCCATCGGTTCGGCGGCGTGAGTATCGGCCCTTCGTCTCGCTGCGCTCGCTCAGGGACCTGGGCGGACGGGCGCTCGCTCAGGGACCTGGGCGCACGGGCGCTCGCTCAGGGACCTGGGTGGACTGGCGCTCGCTCAGGAGCGGGTGATCGCATTATGAAGTTTGTGACTGTAATGTGAACACTGATGAAGAGTCTCACTGAGGACGTCGCCCGGCTGCAGTCGTTGCGCGCGGTGAAGGATCTGCACCGCCGCTACGCCCACCTCGGGCAACTCGGCCGGTGGGCGGATGCCGCCGCCCTGTTCACCTCGGACGCCACGGTGCAGGTCGGCGACCACACGGTCGCCGGGCGTGCCGCGATCGCGGAGTGGCTGCCGACTCAGCCGGGCGCATCGGGCCGGCCCGGCGCGTTCCGCACCGAGCTCGTCGACGAGCCGCTGGCCCACCTCGACGGCGATGGATCGACTGCCCGCGCCCGCTGGTCGTCCCTCTGCTTCAGCGCGGACGGCATCGGGGGCACGGGAATCGACGGCGGCGTCTACGAGAACGAGTACCGGCGCACCCCCGAGGGCTGGCGGATCGCCCGGCAGCACTTCTTCCCCCAGTACAGCGGCACGCACACGGACGGCTGGACCAACATCGACGGCGCCGAGCTGCCGATGGTGCCATACCACTTCACCGTCGACGAGGTCGGCATGCCCCTGCCGCCGTCCACCGCCCCGACCCCCGACCCGGACATCCCCGACGACGAACTCGCATCCACGATCGCCGCGCTCGAGGACGAAGGCTCCGTGCGCAACCTCGTCCATGCTTACGGCTACTACGTCGATCGGCGCATGTGGACGGATGTCGTCGAGCTGTGCACTGCGGACGTGCAGGTCGACCTCGCCCCCGGCGGATCCTTCCGGGGAGCCGACGGCATCCGTGAGGCGATGCTCACCATGGGCCCCGAGGGCCTGGAGACCGGACAGCTCAACGACCGCCCGCTGTTCGACACCCTGGTCCGCATCCTGCCCGGCGGGGTCGCGACCACCCGCAGCATCGAGCTCGGCATGCTGGGCGACGCCACACGCCACGAGGCGGCCTGGGAGGTGCGGATCCTCACCACGCGCTGCCGGAAGCACGACGGGATCTGGCGACTCGACGAGGTGCGGCTGGAACGGGTGATGCACGCCGACTATTTCCGCGGCTGGGCCGATGCCGACCTCCGAACCCCCTCGGCTCCGACGGCCGACGATCCGCTCAGCGCCAGCGCCAGGGCCGCCACCGATACGGCCGTCGCCACCGATCCGGCCGCACCGGCGACGTCCACGGCCGCCACCGATCCGGCCGCACCGGTGACCATCCCGCCCGCGGTGCTGCGGACACAGCTGGATCGCGCCCTGGCCTACGACGGCGTGGAGAACGTCTCATCCGCCTACGGCTACTACATCGACGACTTCCAGTGGACCGAGATGGCGGCGCTGTTCGCCGAGAACGGCAACAAGCAGTCCCCGTTCGCCGGGTACTACTTCGGACGCGACCGCATCACCGCGGCCGCGACATCCTTCTGGGGCTCGCCGCCCGAGACCCGCCCGGGCATCTCGTACCACTGGCGCACCCAGCCCGTCATCTCGATCTCGGCGGACGGGCGCTCCGCGAGCTTCCGGGTGCGGCTCTTCCAGCCGCGCACGCACAAGCTGCCGAGCCGCGCCGGCGACTTCTACGCCGCCGGCTTCCACAGCGGGATGTATCCGAACGACCAGGCCGTCCTCGAGGACGGGCAGTGGCGGCTGTGGAGCCTGACGATCGACGAGCCGTACTTCGTCTCCCTCGACTGGCGCGGCGGATGGGCATCGGTGCCCGCCGCCACCGGAACCGCCCCGAAGCCGAGCCGCCTGATGGAGATCTACCCGCCCGACGTCCCGATGACCGCCCTCGGGCGACGCGCCCGGCACTTCCGCGGAGGCACGGGCGACGTGCGGGAGTGGCCCGAGATCCTGCCGATGTGGTTCCACTACCGCAACCCGGTCAGCGGGCGCACGCCCGAGCACTTCTGGCCGGACGGCGTGCCCACCCGGATCGCGCCGCACACCAGCATGACGGCGCACGGATATCAGCTGCCGCCGGACGGCCCTGCCGCCGCGACGGCGCCGGAGTAGCCCAGCGCGCGCGAGAGACGGGCCGCCGTGCCGCGCAGCTCGGTCGCCTGCGCGGAATCCAGCGCCCCGGGCAGCGTGTGCACGGTGCCCAGGAGCGCGATCGTCGCCGCGACGTCGCCATCGCGGTCGAACACCGGCACCGCGATGCCGCGGGTACCCGACGTGACCGTGTCGCTCACGGCGATCCCGGTCTGCGCGGTGCGGCGGATGCGGTCGCGCACGCGCTGCGCGGTGACCCCGTCGCGGGCCGCCAGCTCGTCCGCCACGGCCCCGCCGTCGGCGCCGTACGCGGCGAACACGGCCGACTGCGCAGCATCCGCCCCCAGCGTCTGCCCCACCCGCACGGAGATGTGCAGGCTGCGGTCGAACGGCTCGGCGGTGCGCACCACGACCGGCTGCCGGTCGCCCCACACCGCGAGGATGGAGGTCTCGCCCGCGGCATCCGACAGCTCGCGCAGGTACGGTCCGGCGATGTCCACCACGTCCGAGTCGGTCAGCGCGAGCGCACCGAGCTGCGCGGCCAGGGGCCCGAGGGCATACCCCTCGTCGACCCGCTCGAGCAGGCCCGCACTGGCCATCGAGGTGAGATAGCGGTAGACCGTCGTGCGGCCGAGGTCGAGCTCGGCGGCCACGTCCTTCAGCCGGACGGCCCGCACCTCGCGAGAGAACATGCCGAGGATCTGCGTGCAGCGCACGACGACGCGGATGTCTCCCTCCGGCCCTCCGGCGCGATCTGACACTGCTGCTCCCACTCTCTTGTCGATGACGTAGACCGAGGTCCGCCGCTCACGCGACCGGCGGAAGGGCGCGCAGCGCAGCGCGGCGCTCCGCCTGCTCATCCGGATCGGGCAGCGGCGAGGACATGAACAGCCGCTTCACGTAGTCGTGCCGCGGCCGCTCGGTGACGTCGACCACCGGACCCTCTTCCACGATCCGCCCCCGCAGGAGCACGATCACGTCGTGGCTGATGTGCCGGATGACACTCAGATCGTGCGACACGAACAGGTAGGCCACACCCGTGCGCTGCTGCAGTTCGATCAGCAGGTCCAGCACGTGCGCCTGCGTCTTCAGATCCAGCCCCGACACCGGCTCGTCGCAGATGATCAGCCGCGGCTCGGTGGCAAGGCTCCGGGCGATCGCGACCCGCTGCCGCTGCCCGCCGGAGAACTCGCTCGGCACCCGGCGCGCCGAATCCGCCGGCAGGTGCACGGCATCGAGCAGCTCGCGCACCCGGGCTCGCGCGTCGCGCGTCGAGCGCCCCTGCGCGATGAGCGGTTCGGCGAGGATGTCCTGGATCTGCATCGCCGGGTTCAGCGACGAGTACGGATCCTGGAAGATCACCTGGATGTCGCGGGCCAGGGGGCGCCGGCGGCGACGGGACAGGCTCGTGATGTCCTGTCCGGCGAACCGGATCGCACCGCCCATCGGCGTCGCCAGACCCAGGATGGCCCGGCCGATCGTCGACTTTCCCGACCCCGACTCGCCGACCAGGCCCAGCGTGCGCCCCTGCGCGACTTCGAAGCTCACGCCGTGCACCACCGGCGTCGCGGCCCGGGCCAGGCCGGTCCGGTATCCGATGGTGAGGTCGTCGACCTCCAGCAGCGCCCCGCTCATGCCACCGTCTCCTTCGCCTGGTCGTCGATGTCGATCCGGGTCGTGGTCTCGCTGAGCATCGCGTCCAGCAGCGACACGGTGTACGGATGCTGCGGGCTGCGCAGCACCGTGCGCACATCGCCGGATTCCACCAGCTCTCCCTGCGACATCACCGCCACCCGGTCGCAGATGTCGGCCACGACCCCGAAGTTGTGCGTGACCATGAGCACCGCCATGCCCGATTCCCGCTGCAGGGTGCGCAGGATCTCCAGCACGTCCGCCTGCACCGTGACATCCAGCGCCGTGGTCGGCTCGTCCGCGATGAGCAGCCGGGGGCTGCACGAGACGGCGCCGGCGATCAGCACCCGCTGGGCCATGCCGCCGGACAGCTGGAAGGGGTAGGACGCGAACACCTTCTCCGGGTCCTGGATGCCGACCCGGGCCAGCAGCTCGAGGGCACGGGTGCGCGCATCGCGCGCGGACATCCCGAGCTTGCGGCGCAGCGGGACGACGAGCTGGCTGCCGACCGTGAACGTCGGGTCGAGGTTGGACATCGGCTCCTGCGGCACGTACGCGATGTCGGTGCCGCGCAGCGCGGTGTAGTGCTTCTCGTCGAGACCGGTCAGCTCGCGCCCGTCCAGCCGGACGGAGCCCGCCGTGATCTCGCCGCCGTGCGGGAGCAGGCCGAGGACGGCCAGCGCGGTCTGGGACTTTCCCGACCCCGACTCGCCCACGAGCCCGAGCACCTCGCCCGCGCGGATGTCGAACGAGATGCCGTGCACGACTTCGACCTCGCCGGTGCGGTAGCCGTAGCCGACGCGCAGATCCGCGACCCGCAGCAGCGCGTCGGGTGCCGTGTCCTCGCCGACCGCCGGCGGGGCGACGATCGTCGCCGTCTTCCGGCGACCGCCGACCGGCTGGGTGCGGTCCTCGAGCGCATCGCGCAGCGCGTTGGAGAACAGCACCAGGGCGACGCTGACCACCGCGATCGCCAGGCTCGGCCAGACGATCAGCATCGGCGCGTCGTACACCCGGCGGAAGCCCTCGTTCAGCATCCCGCCCCACGAGGCGACGGTGACATCGCCGATGCCGAGGAACTCCAGCCCCGCCTGGATCGCGATCGCGATGACAGCGAGCCGCGCACCCTGGATGAGGATCGGGGCGCGCACCACGGCCAGCACGTGCCGGAACAGGATGCGCCCGTCGGACAGCCCGGACACCAGCGCCGCGTCGACGTAGAGCTCGCCGCGCACGGCGAGCACCGAGGCCCGAACGATCCGGAAATAGGCGGGGGCCAGCATGATGCCGAAGATCGCCATCGCGAGCCAGACCGACGGGCCGACCACCGCGCTGACGGCGAGCAGCACGATGATGCCGGGCAGCGCCATGACCAGGTCGTTCACCCAGCCCGAGACCGAGTCGACCCAGCGGCGGTAGTAGCCCGCGGCGATGCCGACCGGCACGCCCAGGACCAGTGCCACCGCGACGGCGAGCGCGGCGCCCAGCAGGTTGACGCGCGCACCCCACACCAGTCGGCTGAGGATGTCGCGGCCCGTCGTGTCGGTGCCGAGCCAGTGGGCCGCGCTCGGCCCCTGCATGGCGTCGGCGAGCTCTCCCGCGTCCGGCGAGGGCAGCGGCAGCAGCGGCGCAAGCGCCGCGACCAGGATGACGATCGCGATCACGATCGCCGAGGTCATGCCGAGGCCGTTGCCCAGCAGCCGGCGCGTGACGCCGGTCGTCGGGAGCGCGACGGTCCCTGTGGTCGCACTCATGCGTTCAGCCTCACCTTCGGGTTCACCCAGGCGATGAGCACATCGACCAGGAGGTTGACCACCACCACGATCACCACGTACGTCATCAGCACCCCGAGGATCACCGGAATGTCCGAGCGCAGCGCCGCCTGCACGGCCAGCGACCCCAGCCCGGGCAGGGCGAAGACCATCTCGATCACGACCGAGGCGCCCAGCAGGCCCACCACCTGCACCGCGAGAGCGGCCAGGCCCGGGGTCGCGGAGTTGCGCAGCACCGTGGTGGTCAGCAGGTAGCCGGTGGGCAGGCCGCGGCTGCGGCGGGTGCGCAGGTAGTCGCTGCGCAGCACGGTGATCGCGGAGGACCGCACGTGCTGCGATACCCCGACCACGCCCGACACCGTCATCGCCGCCACCGGGAGCGCGAGCGAGGCTGCCCAGCCCAGCGGCGACGACAGCAGCGGCACGTACCCCGTGGCCGGGAACCAATGCAGCTGGACGGCGAACACCGTCGCCAGGAACAGGCCGATCACGAACGCCGGCAGGGCGTCGGCCACCGTCACCAGCACCTGCAGCATCCGGTCCACGAATCCGCGGTGCACGGCCGCCGTGATCCCGAGGGCGAACGCGATGAGGGCGGTGAGCACGGTGACCAGGATCACCAGCGACATGGTCACCGGCAGGCGGGTGGCGATGGCATCCGTCACCGACTGCGTCGAGTAGTACGACGTGCCGAAGTCACCGTGCACGACGCCCGCCAGCCAGTTGCCATACCGGACCAGGAGCGGCTGGTCCAGGCCCAGCTCGTGCGCCTTCAGCGCCACCTGCTGGTCGCTGGCCAGTTCTCCCAGCACGTTCCGCGCGATGTTGCCGAGCCCCGGGAGGATGAGCAGCTGGGCGAGGAACGAGATGACGATGATCAGGGTGAGCCCCGACACCGCCCTCTTCAGGAGGAGCGTCTTCACTTCGGCGGCCTCACTTCGCCGGAGCGAATGCCCAGATGGGCGGCTGCACGTAGCCCGGGTAGACCGTCAGGTCGATGCCAGGCGCTGTGAGGTAGAACATCGCGGGCCGATACAGCGGGCCGTACCAGTAGTGCTCCACGAGGTACTTGTTCACCGCCTGTCCGGCCGCGGGACGCTCGGCGTCGGTCGCGTGCTGCAGCGTCGAGATGAGCTTGTCGAGCTCGGGCGTCTCGGAGTGGAACGGGTTGTACTGCGTGTGCGGCGCGACCGAGAGCTGGATGACCGACCAGGTGTCCAGCAGCTCGAGGTTCGAGAAGTACACGAGCCCGTAGTCGCCGGCCATGATCGACTTGACGGCTTCGCCCGGCGCCCACTGGACGTCCTTCGTCTTGACGCCGATCTTGCTCCAGTACTGCGAGATCGCGGTGTAGATCTCGGGGAGGATCGAACCGGTGCGCGGCCACGGAACGGTGAAGCCGTCCGGGTAGCCCGCCTCGGCCAGCAGCTGCTTGGCGCGGGCGGGGTCGTACGGCGAGGCGTCGTCCAGACTCTTGTCGAACGCGTCCATCGTGGGCGAGAAGATCTGATCGGTCGCCTTGCCGTACCCGCCGCGGATCGTCTTGATCATGGCATCCGCGTCGATCGAGATGGTCAGCGCCTCGCGCACCCGCTCGTCCTTCAGCTGCGGCAGCATCTTGCCGTCGCGGTCCAGGAAGAACAGGCCCTCCCAGGTGACCATGTTCTGCTTCATGTCGGCACCGGCGACGGCGTTCTTCGCGTCGAGGGCCGCCGAGGCGGTCGTCGTGTGTGCGTACTGGATCTGCCCCGACTTGAAGGCGTTCAGCCGCGCCGTCTCTTCTGGGAAGACCGCGTAGGTCACCGTCGAGTACGGGTACTTCTGGTCCCAGTAGCCGTCCTTGCGCTGGAAGGTGTACTTCGATCCGGGCACGGAGTGGGCCGTGTCCAGCGTGTAGGGGCCGGTGCCGTCGGGGTCGGCGGCGATCGCCTTGGTGCCGAGGTCCTTCGGGTTGCCCATCAGGCCGGCGGCCTGTGTCAGCGAGAACAGCAAGCCGGGATCGGGCTGGGACAGCGTGAGCTTGACCGTGCTGTCGTCCACGGCGTCGATGCTCGCGACGTTCTGCAGCAGCGGACCGGCCGGGGTCGCGAAGCCCTGGAAGTGCTTCATGTTGGCCTTGACGGCGTCGGCGTTGAACGGGGTGCCGTCCGAGAACTTCACGCCGGTCTGCAGAGTCAGCGTCAGCGTGAGGTTGTCGTCGCTGTACTTGTAGCCGGTCGCAAGCTTGGGGGCGACCTTGCCGTCCTTGTCCAGGATGAACAGCGAGTCGTAGACCGCGAGCGCGTACGGCAGGTATGGGCTCTCGCCGAAGGCGGCGGGATCCCAGCTCGTGGGCTCTGTGAAGGAGTAGAGGTTGAGCGTGCCAGCGTCGCCGTCGGTCGGCGTGCCGCCCGAGGAGCCGCCTGCGGTGCACCCGGAGACGAGCGCGACGCAGACCGCGGCGACGGCAGCGAATCCCACCAAACGTCCTGTCCGAATCATGTGACTTCCTTGTCTTGATGAGAGCGAGGTATTCCGTCAGTTGAACACGTGTTCCACCTGCCGGACATTTCTTGTTGGTCAGACTAAGGCGCCGCGCCGCTGAAATCAAGAACTTTGTTCATATTGTGCCTTGCCCGTCCATATCGCGAACGTATCGGTGGACCTCTCGTCCGTCGATCTCGGGCCCGTCAGGCGGCCGCTGGTACCCGTGCGCGGTCATCCGCGTGTGCGGGGCGACCTCGCACGGAACGCAGTCCGGCCAGAACCGCTCGGGCACGCGGCCGCTGACCGGATTCCGATAGTGGAACCACATGGGCAGGATCTCCGGCCACTCCACCAGCCGACCCGGACCACCGCGGAATCCCTCCTCGCGCGGGGCGATGTCGCGCAGCAGGATCTCGGGCGGATACGCGGTCAGCACCGGACTCGGCCGCGGCGCATCCCCCTCCGGCCGCGGGCTGACGCCGGCCCAGCCCTCGCGCCAGTTCTGCATCGCGACGTAATGCTCGTCGACGGCGAGACTCCACAGTCGCCAGGTGCCGTCCTCGAGGACGGCCTGGTCGTTCGGATACATTCCGGTGTGCAGGCCGCCCATGTAGAAGTCCCGCGGCGTGTCGTCCGGATGGATGGCGGTGCGCGGCTGGAAGAGGCGCGTGCGCAGGTTCGCCGAGCGGCCGTCGTGCGACACGTGGATCACCGGCTGGGTGCGCCAGTGGAAGCTGAGCACCGGCCGGAACGCACGCGTGGTGCCGTAGCAGGCGATGGCGGTGCCCAGGATCGCCTCGGGGCCGATCGCGTAGCCGGCGAACGCGGACTGCTTGTGCCCCTTCGCGGCGAACAGCGCCGCCATGTCGGCCCAGCGGAAGTCGTCGAGAAAGAAGCCATACGCGCCCGACACGTTCTCGACACCGTCGTAGGCCACGCAACGGCGCAGCCGTCGCGCCAGATCAGCGGTGTCGCCGGCATCCGGAGCCGTCTTCCCGGCCGCGCCGGCGGCGATCGGCGGCTGCGACCGCCAATGCGGCTCGATCACCCGGGTGGGGTCCGGTCGTCGAGCCCGGATGCCGCCGCCGGCCCATCCCTCGCGGTGGTCGGCCCGCAGCAGCACATCCAGATCCAGACCGGCGATGCGCCAGAGGCCGCCGGTCCCGGCGACCAGCCGCGCTCGGACGGTGGCGAACTCCCAGCAGGCCGTCCCGGTGCGCACGTCGGCCAGGATCCCGAGCTGGATGCCGCGGGCCCGGGCCGTGCCGTCGTCGGCGATCTCGACGGTCACGTCGAACAGCGGGTGCTCGGCCGCCTCGCCCCATCCGAGGCCCTCCGGCCCGCGTGCTTCGTGTGCGCGCCGGGCGCCTTCGGACCCGTGGAAGACCTCGTCGTCGAACCGGATCGCCGCGTCCACGGTGAACAGGTCGACGACGTCGCCCCACATCCGCCGGTCGAGGTAGTAGCCGTATGCGTGCACGAGGTTGCGGACCGCATCCTCGTCGTTGAGCCGGCCGATGTGCGCGGCCAGTTCCCCCACCGACATGCCGGGATCGGGCGCGTCGCCGACCGGCTTCATGAGCGGGGTCCCCGCGTCGTACGCTCCGAAGTGCGTCGGGATGACCGGCAGCGCAGCGCCATTCACGTTGGCCCACCCGTTCACGTCATCCCCGGCGTATTGCGGATGGAAGGTCATCGACGTGATGAGCCACCGCCCGTCTCGCCGGTCGTATCGGTTCTCGTACAGACCGCCCTCCACGGCGGCCGCGCCGGCGCCGTCCCCGAGGAAGACCAGGGCCGACCAGCGACCGAACACGGTGTCGCCGTGCGGCGACAGATGCACGACCGGGGCATCGATCAGCTCGGTGTACAGCCCGCCGGGCTGCACGGCCCGCCCGGCGCGCCCGGCCAGCCAGTCGCGGATCTCGTCGCGGCCGTTCAGGGTCAGATCGCCCCAGTGCACGCTCGCGTCCGCGGCGAACAGCGCGGCGGCGTCCTCCGCGCGGCCGAGCTGCAGCAGCTGCGCGTACGTGCGCTGCACGTCCTTCGCGCAGCGCAGGGACTCGAGCCGTGCGACGTCCCGGGCGAGGACGCGGATGTCGCCGGATGCAGAGGCGCTCATTTGATCGCCATCGCATTGGCCGGCGAACCGACTCCACCCGGCAGGTTGAGCGGCTTCGCCGTCACCAGGAACTCGTAGACCCCGTCGGTCGCGCAGTCCTGCGCGAGACCGTCGAGCGCCCACATCTCGCCGAGCGCGAAGCCCAGCATGGTCAGCAGATGCCGGTGGATGCCCCCGTTGTGGTCGACGCCACGCTCGGGCGGCTCCTGCCCCTCGAGCCGCAGATCGTTGCCGGGGGTGTACGGGAAGCACTCCACACCCAGATTGTCGACGGCCACCAGCGAGAAGTGATGGTCCCACAGCCACGCGACCACGGCCCGGGTGGTGGCCAGGCCGGGAAGACGCATGTCCGACGTGAAGGCGGCCCGGGCCGCGGCATCCATGTGCGCGCGGCAGTACTCGGCCCACCCGGTGCGCACCAGCAGCAGGTCGCCGTCCTCGAAGCGGACGCCCTGGCGCGCGGCGGTCGCCTCGAGGTCGTCGACGCCGATCTCGTACGCCGTGTCCTGCGCGATCGGCCGGCCCTCCGCCTCGAGGTGACGGGCGACGTCCAGCAGGACGCCGCGACCGACGATCCCCGCTTCGGCATACGTCTGGATGCCGAGAGTGCTGGTCTCGGTGGAGAACTCCTCACGCGCCCGTCCGCCGTAGAACCCGAGCTCGGGGTGCCCGATGTGCCGCAGCGCGTCGATCTGAGTCGTCGCCTGCAGATAGAACGAGTCGAGCCAGTCGTCGAAGTGCCACGGGTTGTTGCTGAACATCGAGTGCTTGGCTTCGGGCCGGGTCCCGGTCGGGAAGGGATCGAACGCCCCGATCGCGTAGTCGAGGTTGAAGGTGCGCCCCGTCCGCACCAGCGCGGCGGCGCGACGCCGGACCTCCGGCGTCAGGAAGTTGAGGGTGCCGATCCCGTCGTCGGCGCCGAACAGCGACCACGAGGTCTCGGGCGGATCCGCCTGCCCGAGCTCACGGAAGGACGGCCAGCGGATCTCGGACTCGGGGTGATAGCTTTCCATGACTGTTCACCATATAATCTGAACGTTCGGTTTGTGAACACCGGGTGGGAAACCGAGGGGAATCATGGATGCGGCAAGCGGACTGCTCGCGGGGAAGGTCGTCCTCGTCGTCGGCGCGAGCACGGGGATCGGGGCGGACGCCGCGCGCGTGTTCGCGCAGGAGGGGGCGGCCGTCATGCTCGGCGCGCGCAGCGACGAACTGCTGGCCGCACAGGTCGACAGCCTCCGCGCCGAGGGATTCCGCGCGGAGGCGCAGCGCTGCGATGTGACCTCCGCCGCCGACGTGCAGAACCTGGTGGATGCCGCGGTCGAGCGCTTCGGACGCCTCGACGGAGCGTTCAACAACGCCGCGATGACCCAGTCGGGTCTGCTGGAGGAGCTCACCGAAGACGAGTTCGACCGCATCATCGCCGTCAATCTCAAGGGGGTCTGGCTGTGCCTGCGCAGCGAGATGGCGCACATGCGCCGCGCCGGCGGCGGGTCGATCGTGAACGTGACGAGCGTGGGCGCGCTGAAGGCGAGCAGCGGGCTGGGCGCCTACCAGGCCAGCAAGCACGGCGTCCTCGGCCTGACCGGCACCGCCGCCCACGACGGGGGGCCGGCCGGGATCCGGGTCAACGCGCTCGCACCCGGGCCCACCGAGACACCGATGCTCGACGCGACCCGCCTTGCGATCCCCGGCGGCGTCGAGGCGCGCGTCGCGGCGACCCCGCTGCGCAAGACGGCGACCACGACCGACGTCGCGCAGGCGGCGGCCTGGCTGCTCAGCGATCGCGCCGGCCACCTGAGCGGCGTGCATCTTCCGGTCGACGGGGGGTACCGGGTATGAGCCGCGCGACCGAGGATCGCGGGCCGATCCAGTCCATCGACCGTGCGGCGAACGTGCTCGCCCTGTTCGACGAAGACACCCGGGTGCTGACCCCGAATCTCGTGTCCGAGCGGCTCGGCCTGAACCGCACCACCGCGCACCGGTATCTGCTCGCCCTGCAGGGCGCCGGGTTCCTCACCGCGGGCTACACCCCGGGACCGCTGCTGGACCAGCTGGCCGGCCTGGTCTCCACGCGGCAGCAGACGCTCACCCTCGCCCCGGCGATCATGCGGCAGCTGTCCGCGCAGACCGACCTGACCGTTGTGCTGTCGTTCCTCGGCCGGTCCGGCGCCGTGGTGACACTCGTCGAGGAGGCCCGCGAGGGCACCATCGTCCTGACCGTGCGGGTGGGCACCATGCTCGAGCTGAAGGCCGCGCAGTCGCGCGCCCTCTTCGCGTTCCAGTCCGACCCGGCCATCGTCTCCCGAGCGCTGGCCGACCTGCCGCCGGCCGAACAGGTCCGCGAGCAGGGCGAACTCGCGCGGGTGCGCAACGAGCGCATCGCGTGGGCCGACCTCGGACGCACCGGTCTCGCCTCGGTCGCCGCCCCGATCTTCCGGGACGACGAAGCCCAGGCGGCGATGGGTCTGCTCGGCACGAGCCCCCAGCTGGGCGGCGAACACGGCGCCCGCCGGGTGGAGCAGCTGAGCGAGGCCGCCGGCTACCTCAGCTCGCTGCTGACCGACTGACTGACGGTCACAGGGCGGCCATGTAGCCGCCGTCGAGCGGGATCGTCACGCCGTTGACGTAGGCGCCGGCGCGCGAGCTCAGGAACAGCACGAGCCCCTGCATGTCGCGCTCTTCGCCCGCGCGGGCCAGCGGGATGTAGGTCTGCACGTTCTTGCGCACGGTCTCGGCGCTCGCGGAGGTCATGCTCGTCGGGAACGGGCCCGGAGCGATCGCGTTCACCGTGATCGAGTCGTGACCGAGCTTCTTGGCCAGCGACCGGGTGAGGTGGTGCAGTGCGGCTTTGGATGCGCCGTACGCATGCGCCTCCCAGTTCGGCACGTGCAGGCCGCCGATCGAGCCGATGTTCACGATCCGGGCGGGATCGTCCACGCTCGCCGCCGCACGCAGCGGCGCCAGCAGCCCCTGCACGAGCTGGAACGGGGTGCGCACGTTCAGCTCCATGATGTCGTCCCACGCCTGGGTGGTGCTGGCGTCGAGCGAGTCCGGGCCGACGGCGCCGGCGTTGTTGACCAGGATGTGCAGACGCTCCTCGTGCCGCATGAACTCGGCGGCCAGCGCCGCCACCTGAGCGGGATCGGCCAGGTCGGCGACCAGGGGCCGGCAGTCGCCGTCGTCCCCCGACACGGCGGCTGCGACATCCGTCGTCTTCTGCGGATCACGCCCGACGAGGTAGGTGCGCACGCCGCGGCTGACGAAGCCGCGGGCGATCATTCCGCCGATTCCGCCGGTGCCGCCGGTGACGAGGGCGACTTTGCCGCGGACGTCGAAGAGTTCATCGGTCATGAGGGGCCTTTCGGGTCATGTCTGTGGTGGGGATGCCGTCGGCCGGGTCGAACCGGCCGTCCGACCAGTCGAAGTGCACGGCGGGCGCCCGGCCGCTGACCGGGTTGGCGAAGTGGAAGCCGAGCGGCCCGATCTCGGGGAACGGCGCGAACGCGAGGCCCCGGAGCGGGCCGTCGGGGGCCGGATCGAAGGCGGCGATGACCTCGGGCGTGGGGGCGAACTTGCGTCCGAGGTCGGGCGTGACGGCCGACCATCCGCCGGCCCATTGGGTCACGACGATGTAGTCGAGGTCCATGCCGTGGATCCGCCAGACACCGTCCTCGCGCACGATCTGCTCTTCATAGACCCCGGTGACGGTGCTCGCCTCGGTGTCCCAGCCGCTGTTGACCTGAAGCATCTTCAGTCGGACGCGTGCCCGCTGTCCGCCGGGTTCGACCGTCACATAGGGCTGCGTCTTCTGGTGGATCGGCAGGAAGGTGGGGCGCCGCGGGCGGCGGCCGTAGCGCGCCACGAGCGAGTCGCGGATGCGCTCGCGCCCGATGTAGGTGCCGACGAACGAGAGCTCCTTCCACCCGTCGCGGGCGAACAGGTCGGCCGTGGCATCCCACTGCGCCTCGTCGAGGAGGTAGCCGTACGCGCACGCGACGTTCTCCGCCCCGTCGAACGCCTCGGCGACGGCCAGCGTCGCGCGCAGGTCATCGAGGGAGGCCTCGCTTCGGACGACGGGCGGCGGGGTCGCCTCTCGCACCGGATGGGAGAACGCGATCGCGGGTCCGCGGGACTGGGGGTAGGCCGTGCCGAGCGCCGAGCGCGGCGGGAGCGCGTCCCGCCAGCCGCGGTCGTGGTCGGCGAGCAGCCGCGGGCGGAACCGGAGTGCGACGATCCGCCATCCGGACGCGGTGCGACGGAACTCGCCGTCGCACACCCGCACGCCCCATCGGTCGGGTCTGCCGGGGCCGGCGATGGACTGCAGTTCGAGGCTGCGCATTCGTGCGGTCGCCCCGTCGGGGGCGATGTCGACGATCGGCATCAGCTGCAGGTGGTCGAACAGCTCGCCGCGGCGCAGTCCGGCCGGCGAGATCGTCTCGAGTGCGAGCCGGATGCCGGCCCGTCCGCCCCACTCATCGTCGCCCCACTGCAGCACGCCGTCCTCGGCGAACAGGTCGCCGACGTCGTCCCACAGCCGACGATCGACATAGAAGCCGTATGCGGCGAGCAGGTTCTGCACCAGGCCCTGGTCGACCAGGCGCTGCGCGCGGGCGGCGAGCGAGCGCGGTTCGGCCTCGTCGCCGGGAATCCCGTCCGGCACGGGGGTGCCGGCGTCGTCCGGGGTGAAGTGGAACGGCACGAGCGGGACGGCGTCCGAGACGCTGCGCCAACCGGTCTCGTGCGGTCCGGTGAACTGCGGGTGGTGATGCAGCACCCCGATCTTCCACACCCCGTCCTCGCGCACGTACGTGTTCTCGTGGATGCCGCCCGACCACTGGGCGCTCTGGCCGTACCGTCCGGTCAGGGCGAGTTCGTGCCAGCGCCCCCGGCCGGTGGTGCCGTCGGCGGCGATGGTGACGACCGGGGAGAGCTGCAGCCGGACGTTCAGCCGGTCGGGTGCGGCATCCGCGCCCCCCATCGTCCGGCTCAGCAGGGCGAGGATCTCGTCGCGTCCGGTGGCTTCGTGCGGCGGGAGGACGAGTCGGCCGTCCCGGGCGAAGAGGTCGGCCATCGCCTCGAGGTCGCCGGCGTCCGCGTAGTGTCCCCATGCGTGCTGCAGGCGCTTGATCGCCCGCACCGCCTCGGTGCCGGAGAGTCGTCCGGCGAGGCGGGCGGTCTCGGTCGTGGTGATCGTGCCGCTCATGGCCGGAACCTCGTGCTCGCGATGTGGCGGACTCCGCCGCCGTCACCGGAGCCCGGCTCGGCGAGGTTCATCCAATAGTGGGTGAGCACCACGCCCGGCTCCACCTCGATCGCACGCGGGTACCCGAGGTCCCATGTCGCCCCGTCGTCGCGCAGGATCACCTCCTGCCCCCAGGTGCGCCCCTGGTCGGCGCTGATCCGATATCGGATGCCGCGGCCCGGCGAGAGCCGGTAGCCGTACACGCACAGCAGCCGGCCGTCCTGCAGCGGGACGAGGTCGCCGGGTGCGCCCCAGTCGTTCACGCGGCTCAGCCAGTGCCAGGTGCGTCCGCCGTCCAGGCTCTCGTGGATCTCGACCCAGAACAGGCCGCGCGGGTCGCGTTCGTACCGGACGGATGCCAGGACCCGCCCGTCCGGCAGGACCACCAGGCGCGGGTAGATGTGCTGGGCCGAGGCGAACTTGCCGCCCGGCCAGAACGGCGATGCCGGCGCCTCGGGCACGATCTGCCCGAGGTAGCGGAACTGGCCGCCGTCCTCGCTGGCGTAGACGACGGGCAGCGGGTTCTGCGCCCCGGGCGCCCAGGCGTGCACGCCGAACAGCATCACGCCGTCCGGCCGCACCGCATACATCGACGTGCCGGGCATGGTCACGCCCGGCAGGTCCCAGTTGGGCAGCAGGCGGTGCGGCCGCCACGTGCGACCGCCGTCGGCGGATGCACGCACCCACGCGCGGGAGCCGTCGCCCGACATGAGCCGGGGGATGCCTCCGCCCATCACGAGGGTGTCGCGGCTGGTGAAATCCAGCGGCGGCAGGTCGGTCCACTCGTCGCTGGCGCCGCCCGGCAGCTCGGCCTCGGACGTGATCGACATGTCGAACACCGGCACGATCGACTCGTCATCCCACGTCCGGCCCCCGTCATCCGACCGGATCACGACGATCTCACCCGGCTTGCGGACGAGGTTGTAGTGGTCGATGTCGCGATAGTCGGTGGGCACCCGTTTGAAGCCGGCGACCACGCTCCCGTCCGCGGTCAGCCACAGGCCGCAGTAGTACGGCCAGGCTGCGAACTCGTCGTCTCGTCGGTAGACGATGTGGTGTTCGGCGGTCTCGTCGCGGCGCGGCGGCCACCCGGTGGGCACGAGCTGCTGGGTGTGGTTCACCGGTCACTTCCCGTTCGCGGGCGTCATCGTCAGCCACGGGCGCCGATCGGCCTGGAGCGCCGGCTCGTCGGCGCGCTGCCAGCGCGAGGTGTTCACGGTGGGGAAGGCGCCGTCGTACCAGACCAGCGGCGCGTAGAACATCAGGTCGGCGGCCCGCTGCTGCACCGTCCGCAGCGCGGCGGAGCGCTTGTCGCGATCGCTGGTGTCGAGCGCGGCCGATGCGGCGGCATCGAGTTCGGGGTCGCACATGCCGGTGGGGTTGCGGCCGGGCTGCCTGTCCTTGTTGCACGCGTACCAGTTGACGATGCCCAGGCTCGGGTCCGGACCCACCGACGACCGGACGAAGGCGAGATCGTAATCCCCCTTCGCGTACACCCGGTCCACGTAGGCCGCGCCGCCCACGCCGTCCAGCTTCACCTTGATCCCCACGTCGGCCAGCATCGACTCCACCATCTCGACGCTGGAGACCACCGCGTGCAGGGCGTTGATGTAGACGACATCGAGGGTGAATCGGGTGCCGTCCGCTCCCCGCGGGTAGCCCGCCTTGTCGAGGGCGGCGTTGACGGCGTCGACGTCGTACGGGAACAGCTTGGTGAAGTCGATGTCGGGATCGACGGCCCAGCCGATCGTGTCGGGGACGAAACCCTTGCTGGGCACGCCGAGACCCGACAGGGCCTTGTTCACGATGGCCGTCCGGTCGATCGCGGAGAACACGGCCTTGCGCACGGCCGGGTCGGACAGGAACTTCTTCTCCGTGTTCTGGATCATCACGATCTCTTCGGGGAAGGCGCCGTGCTTGAGCAGCTTCGTGTCGTCGTCGCCGGACACGCGCTGCTGCTTGGACGGGTGGAGCACCGCCTCATCGACTTCGCCCGCGAACAGCGCTTCGGCGCGGGCGCTGATGTCCGGGATAACGGTGTACACGGCCTTGTCGACCTTGACGTCGCCGCCCCAGAAGTCCGGATTCTTCGCGAGGATGACCTGGGACCCCTCGACATAGGAGTCGAACATCATCGGTCCGGTGCCGATGGGATGGTTGTTGGCGGGGTTGGTCACATAGTCGGTGCCTTCGTAGACGTGCTTGGGCAGCATGAACTGCGTCGACAGGTTCTCCAGGAGCGGCCCGTAGGGCTTCTTCAGGTGCACCACGACGGTGCTCTCGTCCGCGATCTCGACATCGTCGATGCGCTTGGACAGTTCGCTCCCGTAGGCCTGGAGCGGGACGATCTCGTCGAAGTTGAACTTCACGTCCTCGGCCGTGAACGGCTTGCCGTCGTGCCACTTCACGCCGGAGCGCAGGTGCAGGGTGAGCGTGAGACCGTCGTCGCTGAGCTCCCAGCTCTCAGCCAGTGCGGGCGAGAACTTGTAGTCGTCGGACATATAGATCAGCGGGTCCAGGATCTGGGCGCTGAACAGCTTCGGGGCCGATCCGACCGCCAGCTGCGAGTTGAGTCCGAAGTTCATCGGATCGCCGCCGACGACACCCACCCACGCGGGCTGTTCGTCGCCGCCGCCACCACCGCCACCGCCGGTGCAGCCGGCGAGCGCGAGTGCTCCGATCGCCAGCCCCGCCAGCACGGCGATTCCTCTTCTCCTGCTCGTTCCCATCATCCTGACCTCCTTGTCGGTTTTCGTTGCACCTTCAGACGGTGAAGATGCTGCGTGCGATGTGCCGCACGCCTCCGTTCGCCTGCACGGCGTCGTCGCGCCGGTTGAAGTAGTAGAGCGTCCCGATCCGGCCGGGCTCGACCTCGAACGCATTCGGGTAGCCGAGATCCCAGCTGCCGCCGTCATCGCGCACGATCAGCTCGGGGCCCCACGTGCGTCCGCCGTCTTCGCTGACCACGGCACGGATGCCGTAGGGCTTGATGCGATAGCCGTAGACCACGACCAGCCGTCCGTCCGAGAGCACGATGAGGCTGCCGGGCGCGCCGAAGTCGTTGACGCGGGAAAGGAAGAACCAGGTGCGGCCCCCGTCGTCGCTCGCGTACACCTCGGTCCACATCACCCCGGTGGGGTCGCGCTGGCTGCGCAGCGTGCACACGATGCGCCCGTCCGGCAGCAGCACGCCGCGCGGGTAGAACCAGCGGTGCCCGCCGAAGCGATACGTGCTCTTCCAGTCGCCGTCGGCGGCGGCGAACGGGTCGTGCTCGGGCGTGATGAAGGAGAGGAAGTGGAAGTCCGTGCCGTCATCCGTGCTCGCGTAGACGAGGGGTCGCCGGTTCCAGCCGTCCTCACTGACCAGGGTGAGGAACAGGAGCGCCCGCCCGTCGGGACGCACCAGGGCCGAGTTGATCGCCGACAGCGAGTGCAGGCCGTCCAGCGGCAGGCGCGCCGACGGCGTCCAGCTGCGGCCGGCATCCTGCGACACGCGCACATAGGCGCGGCTCTCGGGTTTGCCGAACTGGGTGCTGACGTTCCCGATCAGCACATCCGGCCGGGTGAGGTCGAACGGCCCCCACGCCGACAGGTCGGAGGGGAAGTCGCCGTCCGGCGAGACCCGGGGATAGACGTCGAACTCGGGCTGCCCCCAGGTGCGGCCGCGGTCGGACGAGCGGACCGTCACCATCCGGCTGCCCGCGCCGAAGCGTTCGCCGAGGCGATCGTGGCTGATGCCGGACGGGTCGCTGTAGTCCGCGTCGAGCGACATGAAGTTCGCGACGAGCTCGGACGAGCCGACCTCCCAGAACCCCATCGTGTACGGCCACGCGCAGAATTGCGCCTCGTCTCGGTAGACGACGTCGTGCTCGAGCTGTGACGCGGGCTGCGGTCTGCGGTACTGGATCGCCATCCGTCACCGTCCGCCGAGGTAGACGCGCGCGGCGTTGTCGTGCAGGAAGCCGTTCGCCTCGTCCTCGGTGAGGAAGTCGGCCGCGGACCGCGCCATCGCCGCCTTCTCCTCGTACGACCACAGCATGCTCTGTCCGATGTCCGAACCCCACACGAGCCGGTCGGGACCGAACTCATCGACCATGCGGCGCACCACGTGGGCTGCCCGCACGTTCTCGGCGTCGAAGCGCTCCATATTGATCTCGGTGATCTTGAAATGCACGTTGGGCGCGTCCCCCAGCACCGAGATCGTCGTGTCGATGCCGAAGTGCGGCGGCCCCGGCAGCTCGACCGGTTCGCCGGCCTCGCGCGCCAGTCCGACCTCGTACTGCGACATCCCGTACGGCATGCCGCCGTGGTCGAGCAGGATCGGCAGCTCCGGGAACTGCTTCGCGATGATCCGGATCAGCGGCAGCAGGTACGACAGCTGGTTGCGGAACAGGATCAGCGTCATCGGCGTGCCCAGGTCGGCGCACGTCTTCCACACCTCCATCGCCTGCGGCGAGCTCACCCACGCGGTGTCGAGGATCCAGGGGCGCAGGTGCGCCATCCGGAACCCGCGCACGTGCTGGTTCTCGACCATCTCCCGGTAGCGCGCGGGCGTGGCCGGATCCTGCGGATCGAGGATCACGACCGGATGCAGGCGGCCCGGGTGCCGCGCTGCGGAGTCGAGGATGTAGCTGTTGTCGTAGCCGTACAGGTGACCGCGCTGCACGAGGCACGCGTCGGTCACGCCCTGCGCGTCCATCATCTCGATGAGCGCGTCCACGGTCACGGTGTAGTCGGGCTTGCGCGGAACCGGCAGGTCCGGGCGCAGCGGTGTGGCCGGATAGGTGGCCCAGTCATCGGAGATGAGATGGGCGTGGGTGTCGAAGAGGGGGCTGGTCATGTCTGTTCTGCTTTCGTCGTCGCCTGCTCGGGTCGGGTGGTCGCTAGCCCAACGTCATGGTCTGCCACGGCATCCGCTCGGCCATCAGGTCGCGCTTGTCCTGTCCCTTCCACCGCGACGAGTTGATCGTCGGGTACGCGCCCCGGTACCACGCCAGCGGCACGTTGAACATCAGTTCCGCCGCACGCGCCTGCAGCTTCTTCAGCGCCGCACCGCGGGCAGCGCGGTCCGAGGTGTCCAGCGCGGCGGCCGCGGCTTCATCGATCTGCGGGTCGCAGACGCCGGACGGGTTGAACCCGACGCGACGGTCCTTGTTGCACTCGAAGTAGCGCACCACGCCCAGGCTCGGGTCCGCGCCGAGGTTGGCCCGGACGAATGCCAGGTCGAAATCGCCCTTGGTGTAGACCATCTCGCTGTACTGCGCTCCTCCGACCGGGACCAGCTTCAGGTCGATGCCGAGATCAGCGAACATCGACTGGGCCATCTGGACGGCGGAGACGACCTCGTTCAGGGTGAGGATGTACACCACCTTCAGGGTGAAGCGCTTGCCGTCGGCGCCGCGCGGGAATCCCGCCTCGTCCAGGGCCTTGTTGGCTGCATCGGGGTCGAAGGGGTACATCTTGTCGAAGTCGACGTCGTGGTCGACCGCCCACCCGAGGGAATCCGGCAGGAAGGTCGTGGCGGGCTCGCCCACGCCGGCCATCGCGGTCTCGGCGATGGCGTGCCGGTCCAGCGCGGAGTACAGCGCCTTGCGCACCGCGGCATCCTTCAGCTGCTCGCTCTCGGTGTTGAAGATCATGATGTCGTCCTGCGGGTATTCGCCGCTTGTGAGCAGCTCGGTGTTCGGGTCCTTGTCGACCTTGTCCACCTGGGACGGGTCGAGGATCGCCTCGTCGATCTCGCCGGCGAACAGGGCCTGGGCGCGACTGTTCGGGTCGGCCACCGTGGAGTAGACCGCCTTGTCGACCTTGCTCACCCCGCCCCAGTAGTCGGGGTTCTTCACCAGCACGACCTGTTTGCCCGGGCTGTACGAGTCGTACATCATCGGACCCGTGCCGATGAGCTCCTTGTTCGCCTCGTTCGTCAGGTAGTCCGTCCCCTCGTAGAGGTGCTTGGGGAGCATGTACTGCTGCGAGATCGTCTCGATCAGCGGCCCGAACGGCTTGGACAGGTGCAGCACGACCGTGTCGTCGTCGACGATCTCGGTCGAATCCAGGCGCGCGGCGAGCTGTGATCCGGCGACGTTCAGGGGCACGAGCTCGTCGAAGTCGAACTTCACGTCCTCCGCGGTGAACGGCTTGCCGTCGTGCCACTTCACGTCGTGACGCAGATTCATCGTGAAGTCGAGTCCGTCGTCGCTGAGCTTCCAGTCGGTGGCAAGCCCCGGGCTGGTCTTGAAGTCGCCGTTCATGAAGATCAGCGGATCCAGGATCTGTGCGCTGAACAGGCTGGGGACGGTGCCGGTGGTGAACTGGGCGTTCAGCCCGGTCGTCATCGGATCGCCGTTCATGGCGCGGACCCAGACGCGTTCGCTGCTGTCGTCCGCGCCGCCTCCGGAGCAGGCGGTGAGGGCGAGCGCGAGTGCGGCGAGTGCCGCGACGGCCGCGCGTCGTGTGATTGTCATCGGATGTCCTCCTTGGTCGCGGCATCGGCGCCGCCGGGGTTCAGGTGGTCGGGGTGAGCGAGGGTGCGGCGGCCAGGAGCGTGCGCGTGTACGGATCCTTCGGGGCGTCGAAGATGCGGTCCTTCGGACCTTCTTCGACGACCTTTCCGCGGTGCATCACATAGACCCGGTCAGCCACCTTCTTCACGACCGGCAGGTCGTGGGTGATGAAGACGAAGCCGACGCCCAGCCGATCCTTCAGATCGACCATCACGCGCAGCACGCCGGCCTTCACCGACGCGTCCAGGGCGGACACCGCTTCGTCGGCGATGATGATCCGCGGGTCGAGCGCGAGCGCGCGGGCGATGAGCACGCGCTGCCGCTGCCCCCCGCTGAGCTCGTGCGGGAAGCGATCCAAGAATCGGTCGGCCGGCGACATCCCCACCAGTTCGAGGGTCTGCACCACCTTGTCGCGGATGCCGCTGCCGGTCGCGATCCCATGCAGCCGGATCACCTCGCCGATCGTGCGATCGACGCGCTTGCGCGGGTTCAGCGACCCTGCCGGGTCCTGCAGCACCGCCTGCACCTGACGGCGGTAGCCGCGCTTGTCGGTCCGGTTCATCGCGGTGATGTCGTGGCCGTCGAGCAGGACGGATCCGGACGTTGCGGGGATGAGGTCCAGCAGCATGCGCGCGAGCGTGCTCTTGCCGCTGCCACTCTCGCCCACGATGGCGACGAACTCGCCGGGGCCGGCCTGCACGCTGACGTCGTCGACGGCGATCACCGGGCTCGCGGACCGTCGGCCGCGGAAGATCTTCGTCACGTTGTGCGCTTCAAGCATCGGTCATCATCTCCGACAGTTCGCGCCGCAGCTGCGGCGGCATCGAGTAGAGCTCGACCCCGGGGTCGGTGAGGCTCCGCACGCTGCGGATGAGCGCCTTCGTGTAGGGATGCTGCGGGTCGTTCATCACCTGTTCGGTCGGACCCTCCTCGACGATGCGCCCGGAGTACATGACGTAGACGCGGTCGGTCATCCCGGCGACCACGGCGAGGTCGTGCGAGATCAGCACCAGCGAGGTGTTCAGCTGCCGGACCGTCTGGTCGAGGGTGCGCAGCACATGGGCCTGCACGGTCGCGTCCAGCGCCGTGGTCGGCTCGTCGGCGATGATCAGCGACGGCAGCTTCGCGATCGCGATGGCGATGAGCGCCCGCTGCCGCATCCCGCCGCTCAACTCGTGCGGGAACGCGGCGGCGGCGCGTTCGGCATCGTCGAGGCCGGCCTGGCGCAGGAACTCCAGGGCCGCGGCGGAGCGGGCCGCGGCGGATGCCTCGCGACGCCGCGGGATCGATTCGACCACCTGAGCTCCCACGCGCATCGTCGGGTTCAGGAACGTCAGCGGATCCTGGAAGATCATGCCGACGCGGGTGCGCCGGACCTCGTCCCACGCGGTCCGCGGTGCGCCGACCAGCTCGTCGCCGGCGATCTTGATCGAGCCGGACACGCGCACGCGCGGCGAGGTGGGCAGGAGTCCCGCGATGGCACGGCCGGTCACCGACTTGCCCGAGCCGGACTCGCCGACCAGGCCGACGCGCTCGCCGTCGGCGACGACGAGGTCGACGTGGTGCACCGCCTCGATCTCGCTCTTGGCGCCGGTCGGCAGCATGACGCGCAGGTCGCGCACCGCGACCAGTGGCGTGGATGCGGCATCCATGGTCACTTGACTCTCCCCACGGTCGGATTGAAGGCGTCGTTCAGGGCGTCGCCGAGCATGTTCACGGCCAGGACCACCAGGAAGATGCAGCCGCCGGGGAACACCGCCAGCCACCAGGCGTCGCTGATGTAGGACTGGGCCGAGTTCAGCAGAGCGCCCCAGCTGGGGGCGCTCGGGTCGCCGATGCCCAGATAGGCAAGTCCCGACTCGATGAGGATGGCGCGACCGACCGTCATGCTCGTGGCCACCAGGACGGGGGGCATGAGGTTCGGGATCACATCCGAGCGGATGAGGCGCACGCCGCCGAAGCCCGCCGCACGGCCCGACTCCACATAGCCCAGCTGCGAGATCCGCATGGCCTCGGCGCGGACGATCCTGGCCACTCCCGGCCACATGGTGATCGCCAGGATCGCCACCAGAATCCAGATGTTCGCCCCGAGCAGGGCGGCCGCGATCAGGGTGAGGACGATGCCGGGCAGCACCTGGAAGAACTCGGCGACCTTGACCATGATCACGTCCATGAATCCGCCGTAATATCCGGCGAGTCCGCCGACTATCAGGCCGATGGTCATGCACAGCAGGGCGACGCTGAAGCCGACCAGCAGCGAGACCTGGCCGCCGTACACGACCCGGGCGAAATAGTCGCGCCCGAGCATGTCGGTCCCGAGCAGGTGCTCTCCGCTCGGAGGCAGCAGCTTCGGGAAGCTGGTGGCGACCGGGTCGGCCACGAAGAACGGACCGATCACCGAGACCAGTACGAACAGCACCAGCAGCGGGATGAAGACCATCGCTGCCGGGGTGCGGAAGAACGTCCGCCAGGCGGCGCGCGTTCCCCCGGCCCGTCGGGGCGATGCGGCATCCGACTCCGCCGCCGCGGCGGACGCGTTCCCCCCGGGCGGGGTCTCGACGATGTCGGTCGAACCGTCCATCTGCTCGACGGTCATGCGGCCACCTCCTGTCGGCGCGGGATGAATCGCGCGCGAAGACGCGGGTCGACGAGCCCGTAGACCACGTCGGTGAGGATGTTGACGATGATGATCGTGATCGTGAGCACGATCACGATGCCCAGGGCCACCATGTTGTTCTTGCGTTCGATGGCGTCGAAGAACAGCAGGCCCATACCGGGCCAGCCGAACACCCGCTCGACCAGGATCGAGCCGGCCAGGATGAACCCGAGGCTGTAGCCGGCGACCGAGATCATCGGCAGGAGCGCATTCGGCATGGCATGCCGCCACAGCACGCGGTTCGACGACAGGCCCTTGGAGCGGGCGGTGTCGATGAAGTCCTGGCCGAGCGACTCGATCATCGACGAGCGCATGATGCGCGTCTTGTAGGCCAGCTCGGTGGTGGCCATCGTGATCACCGGCAGCACGAGGTACTGCGGCCGGATGCCCGTGTCGCCATAGGGTGCCATGCCGCCGGTGGGCAGCCACCCCAGCCAGATCGAGAACACCAGGATCAGCAGCATCCCGAACCAGAAGTTCGGCACCGAGAACAGGCCGACCGCGGTGCCGGAGATGCCCCCGTCCAGCCAGCGCGACCGCGTGCGTGCGGCGATGGATCCCAGCACCATGCCGCCCACCGTGGACAGGATGAAGGCGGGAATGGCCAGGGCCAGGGTGTTGCCCGCGCGGCTGAGGATGATCTCGAGCACCGGCTGCGAGTTCGTCGCGTACGAGTAGCCGAGGTTGCCGGTGAGCACATTGCCCATGTACGTGGCGTACCTGACCAGCAGCGGCTGATCGAGCCCGTACGCCTGGACCAGCTGGTCATGGACGGCATCGGAGATCGGCACGTCGCCCACGAGAGCCTGCACCGGATCGCCGGGCGCGATCTCGAGCAGGAAGAACAGGACGGTGACGACCGCGAGGAACAGCAGGAACGACGAGAGCAGGAGTTTGCCGACGTGCCACAGCCAGGCTTTCATTACGACGACCTCCTTGTTGTTCGCAATGTGCGCACCTTGTGCATAATACGGATTATCTGGAGTGATGTCTACCACACCCGCATCCGTCCCGCCAAGGGGCATCGTCGATCACAGACGTGGGGCGGCGCTCGCTGTCGGCCGGCCTGCACCCGGCGCCCGGACGGATCGCAGACAGGCCGAACACCGTCACCGGGCGTGCGGCAGCCGGCGATTCGCGGACGACGGCCGGCGTGCCCGGCCGGACGGGTCAGTCGGTCGGGGACGGGATCGCGCCGCCGAGTTCCGCGCTCACGGCCGCGGCGGTCGCACGCAGACTGCCCAGCGCCGGGGATGTCTCGGACAGGTCCGCGAGCTGGGTCGCGCCGAGCACGGCGATGGTGGCGCAGATGCCGTTCTGGTCGAAGACGGGCGCGGCGGCCCCGAACATCCCGCCGTCGTAGCCGACGACGGCGTAGCCGGTCCCCCGTGCGCGCTCCACGTCGGCCAGCAGACGCGCCGTGTCGTCCTTGCGGAGCCCCTTCGCCGCGGCGGCGACCGCGTCGTCACCGGCGTAGGCCAGGTAGACGTGGGTCTGGGCCGCGGTCTCGTCGAGCCGGGTGCCGGGGCGCACGGTGATCATGACCCCGCGGCTGGCATCCTCCTCGACGAGGGCGACGACCGGGCGTCCGGCGGCCCACAGGCTCAGCACCGTCGTCATCCCCACCGCATCCCGCAGCTCGCTCAGGTGGCTGGGTGCGATGTCGACCACGCGGCGTCGGCCCAGCGCCTGGATGCCGATCTGCAGCATGAGCCCGCCCAGGGCGAAGGTGCCGCGGCGCGAGCCGCGCTCGAGGATGCCGGCGGCCGTCATCGACGCGCAGTAGCGGTACGCCGTCGTGCGGTTCAGCCCGGTCAGCTCCGCGACATCCGCCGCGGTCAGCTCGTTCGCGCCGAACAGGCCGCAGATCTGCGCAACCCGATCGACCGCCTGGATGTCTGAGGTGGACGCCTCGCCGCGCTCACTCTTGGCCATGCCGACAGCGTAGTTCACATCGCGACCACATCCCGCTCCATGGTGGACATCTGTCCGACGTGTGCATATTATGAACCAGCAATACGTATTCCGAACAAAGGTGACCATAGTGACGTTCGTCGGCGAAGATTCCCTGACTCCCACCCCCGCTCTGCTCAAAGTGCTCGACGGGGCCGTCGACCTGCATACCCACTCGGGCCCGAGCCCGTTCCCGCGTCGCATCGACCACGTCGACGCGTCCTATGACGCGGCCCGCATCAACATGCGCGCCATCCTGGTCAAGTCGCACCACCACAACACCGCGATGGACGTCCTGGCCATGAGCAAGCCACTCGCCGACGCACCGACGCCGGTGTACGGCGGCGTCGCCCTGAACACCGAGGTCGGCGGCGTGAACCCCTCGGCGGTCGCCCTCGCCCTCTCGATGGGCGGGCGCTGCGTCTGGGGCCCCACGGTCTCGGCAGCACAGCACATCGCCGCTCACAGCCACGACGACGGGTTCCCCACGATCGGCGGCAACCTGTACGAGCGGACCGAGACGGTCCTCGGCGACGACGGCGACGTCTCCGAGGCCGCCGACACCGTGACCAAGCTCGTGGCCGAAGCCGGAGTCATGCTCACCGGCGGTCACCTCGACCCCACCTCGATCTCGGCGTTCTTCCACGCCGCGCACCGCAACGGGGTGAAGCGCCTGCTGCTGCACCACCCGGACTTCATCGTGAACACACCCGAGAACGTGCTCGACGAGCTCGTGGGACTCGGCGCCTTCGTGGAGCACGAGCTGGCGATGTACCACCCCGGCGTCTCGGCGCCGCAATGGCCGATCCAGCGGCTCGTGGACTGGATCGAGCGGATCGGCCCCGAGCACACCGTGATCGATTCCGACCTCGGGCAGAAGGGCAACCCGCTGCCGGTCGACGGCTACATCCTGATCATCCAGCAGCTGCTGGACCACGGCGTCTCCGAGCGCGACATCCGTCAGATGATCTGTCGCAACACCGCCTACCTGCTCGGACTCGAGGACTCGATCTGATGCGTCGAGCCGACAAGGTGATCATCACGACGGCGGTGACCGGCTCGGTCAACATCCCGTCGCAGAGTCCGCACCTTCCGCTGAGCGCCGAGCAGGTGCTGGCGGCGTCGCTGGAGGCGGTCGAGGCCGGCTCGGCGATCATCCACCTGCACGCACGGCACCCGGACGGACGCCCGGCGTTCGAGCCGGAGGTGTTCGAGCAGATCGTGCCGGTGCTGGAGTCCGAGACGGATGCGGTCATCAACATCACGACCGGCGGATCGTCCGCCATGACGATGGATGAGCGGCTGGCGGCGGCGACCCGGTTCCGGCCCGAGCTCGCCTCGCTGAACATGGGCTCGATGAACTTCGTCTACTCCGGCATCGCCGAGAAGGTGACCGAGTGGCGGCACGACTGGGAGAAGCCCTACGTGCGGAACACGTACTCGCAGCCGTTCATCAACACCTTCGACCGGATCGAGCACACCATGCGCACGCTGGGCGCGCAGGGCACGCGCTTCGAGTACGAGTGCTACGACATCGGCCACCTGTACTCGCTCGCCCACTTCGTCGAGAAGGGTCTCGCGAAGCCGCCGCTGCTGATCCAGGGGGTCTTCGGCATCCTCGGCGGCATCGGTGCCGACCACGAGAACCTCGAGCACATGGTCCGGATCGCCGACAAGCTGTTCGGCGCCGACTACTCGTTCTCGGCGTTCGCCGCCGGGCGCGACCAGATGCAGTTCGGCACGCACAGCGCCTGGCTGGGCGGCCATGTGCGCGTCGGCCTGGAGGACAGCCTCTGGATCGGCAAGGGGCGGCTCGCCGAATCGAACGCCCAGCAGGTCCGCAAGATCCGCGGAGTGATCGAGGACCTCGGAAAGCAGATCGCGACCCCCGACGACGCGCGGGAGATCCTCGCGCTGCGCGGTCGGGTCCGGGAAGGAAGCACACCCGCATGAGCACGTATGCCGCAGACGACATCCGCTCCACCCTCGCCGAGGTCTCACCGGCCCGCACAATCGATCCGACGACCCCGATCAAGCCCTCGCAGTGGGTCGAGTTCCTCGCGCACGAGCCGACCGAGACCACCGCGCGCGGCGGACGCACGTGGGTCGCACGTGCGTCGAACGCGGTGATCGCGTACTCGGTCGTGAAAGCCGGCGACGTGCTCGCCCGCCGCAGTCAGCCGGACGAGTACGCCGTGCTGATGTACTCGGACTCCGCGCCGGTCACGGTCAGCGCCGGCGGCGAGGAGGCGCGGGTGGCCGAAGAGGCGTTCGTGGTCGTGCCGTCCGGCGACAGCGAGGTGCGGGCGGATGCCGACGGCATCGTGATCCGCCTGTTCTCCACGCGCGCCGACGACCTGCGCAACGGCGCCCTGAATGCGGCCGCCTATACCGAGCCCGACCTGCGGGCGGCGCCGCTGGAGCCGTGGCCGGATCCGGTCGGCGGATTCCGGCTCCGGGTGTACCGGCTGGCCGACACCCCGATCGCCGAGGGGCGCTTCGGGCGCATCTTCCGCACCACCAACCTGATGGTGAACTTCCTGGCCGAGGAACCGGCGCCGCGCGACCGGCGCAAGCTCTCACCCCACCACCACGACGACTTCGAGCAGATCTCGCTCGCCGTCAAGGGGCGCTTCGTCCACCACATCCGCTATCCGTGGGGGCCGGACTCGACGCAGTGGCGGCCCGACGAGAGTCGCGAGATCGCGACCCCGTCGATCTGCATCATCCCGCCGCCGACCGTGCACACCACCCAGGGAGTGGGGCCGCACCAGCAGCTGATCGACATCTTCTCGCCCCCGCGCGTCGACTTCTCCGCCTCGGGGTGGGTCCTCAACGCCGACGACTACCCGGCCCGATGATGCGGCGCAGTCTCTTCCGCGCCGCGTTGAACGACGATCGTCCCGCGCTGGGTACCTGGATCAAGCTGCCGACGACGGCCAGCATGGAGCTGATCGCTCTCGCCGGCTTCGATTTCGCCGTGATCGACCTGGAGCACTCGCCCATCGATCTGCAGACCGCCTACGACCTGATCGGCGTCGGGCTGCACACCGGGGTCGCGCCGATCGTGCGGATCCCCGCGCTCGATGCGGCTGTCATCCAGCGCGTGCTCGACGCCGGCGCGGACGGCATCATGGTGCCTCACATCGACACCCCCGAGCAGGCACGGGCGGCGGCATCCGCCGTGCGGTTCCCGCCCCTCGGAACGCGCGGCGTGGGCGCCACGAGCCGCGCCGGGGACTGGGGCGCCATGCCGCGGGAGGAATATGTGCGCTTCGGCCGGGAGGAGGCCGTGCTCATCGCCCAGCTCGAGAGCGCCGAGGCCATCGCCCACGCCGGCGCCATCGCGGACGTACCCGGGGTGGATGCGCTGCTGGTCGGCACCGCCGACCTGTCGATGAGCGAGGGGCTCGACGAGTCCGATCCCCGGGTGCTTGCGATGACGGCGGATGCCGTCGCGCAGGCGTCCACGAGGGGGATGCCGGTCGGGTGCGCCGGCGCCGCGTCGGCCGAGGCCGTGCAGACCGCGGTCGACGCGGGCCTGCGGTTCATGCTGATGGGAAACGATGCCGGGCTGCTGGGCGCCGCGGCGCGCACGGCGGTCGAGCGCGGAAGGACGGTGAGGTTCACATGACGGATGCCTGGCTGAAGGGGACCCTGCGGCTCCCGCCGCGGGTGCACGTCGGATTCGGCGTGCGACAGCGGCTGCTCGCCGAGCTGCCTGCCGACAGCGAGCGCGTGCTCGCCGTGATCGACCCGTTCCTGGTCGGCACTCCCATCTGGGCGCAGCTGCGCACACTGCTGGAGGGTGCCGGCCGCCAGGTGAGCGTGTATTCCGACATCACGCCGGAGCTGCCGGTCGACTCGCTGACCGCGGCCGCGGCCGACGCCGCCGACTTCGGCGCACAGGTGATCGTCGCCGTCGGCGGCGGGAGCGCGCTGGACGCCGGCAAGCTCATCGCCCTGCTCCTCGCGCACGGCGGTCCGCTCTCGCGCTACTACGGCGAGAACCGCGTGCCCGGGCCGGTGCTGCCGGTGGTCGCGCTGCCGACGACTGCGGGCACCGGGTCGGAGGTCACTCCGGTCGCGGTGATCGCGGATTCGGAACGTGAACTGAAGGTGGGCGTCTCCAGCCCGTACCTGGTTCCCGCCGTGGCCCTCGTCGACCCGGAGCTGACCATGGCGGCGCCGGCATCCGTCACCGCATTCGCCGGGATCGACGCGCTCGTGCACGCCGTCGAGTCCTATACGGCCGCGCCCTTCTCCTCGGAGGCGGCGACGGATTCCGCGGCTGCGGTGCCGGTGTTCACCGGGCGGAACGTGCTGACGGCGGGTCTGAGCCTTCAGGCGGCAGGACGCATCCATCGCTGGCTGCCCGTCGCCGTGCGCGACGGCGGCGACCGCCGCGCACGGGCCGAGCTCTCGGTCGGCGCGCTGCAGGCCGGCATCGCGTTCGGTCCGACCGGCACCCACCTGTCACACGCCCTGCAGTATCCGATCGGCGCACTCACCAAGACGCCGCACGGGCTGGGCACGGGGCTGCTGCTTCCCTACGTGCTGGACATTCTCGCGCAGGATGCCGAGGCCGCCCTGCGGATCGGCGAGCTCGGTGCGACGTTCGGCGTCGCGGCCGATCCGGGCGCCGTCGTGGCGGCGCTGGTCGAGCTCAACCGCCTCATCGGGGTCCCACCGGACCTGGGCGAGCTGGGCATCGAGCGCGGGCAGCTGCCCCGCATCGTCGAGCTCGCGCTCCAGTCGCAGCGGCTCGTGGCGATCTCTCCGGTGCCGGCCGACGCCGTGCTGCTGCATGAGATCCTGGACAACGCCCTGGCCGGCACGCTGACAGGTGGGAGCGCATCGTGACGTACCGAGCAGACCTGTTCATCGACGGCGAGTGGCGTCCGGGATCGTCCGACGAGCGGTTCGCCGTGACCGACCCGGCGAGCCTGTCGACGATCGCGCGGTTCGCGGTGGCGACGGCCGAGGACTGCGACGCCGCCGTCGACGCGGCCGCGGCCGCACAGCAGTCGTGGGGCACGACTGCCCCGCGCGAGCGCAGCGAGCTGCTGCGCGCCGTGTTCGAACAGCTGCACGCCGATGCCGAGGCGCTGGCGGCGGTGATCGTCGCCGAGAACGGCAAGTCATGGGCGGATGCTGAGGCCGAAGCGGGCTACGCAATCGAGTTCTTCCGGTGGTTCTCGGAGGAGGCAGTGCGGATCGGGGGCGACTACCGCCTCTCGCCGGATGGGCGCAAGCGCATCGTCGTCGATCGGCAGCCGGTCGGGGTCTCGCTGCTGGTCACGCCGTGGAACTTCCCGGCGGCCATGGCCACGCGCAAGCTGGCACCCGCGCTGGCGGCCGGGTGCGCGACGATCCTCAAGCCCGCGCGCGAGACGCCGCTGACCGCCGCCTGCATCGTGGAGGCGATGCAGCGCGCGGGCGCACCGCGCGGGATCGTCAACCTGGTCACGCCGGTGCCGACCGGCCCGCTGGTGGCCCGCATGATCGACCGGCCCGAGGTGCGCAAGCTGTCGTTCACCGGGTCGACCGAGGTCGGGCGCGAGCTGCTGCACGCCTGCGCGGACACCGTGGTGAGCGCGTCGATGGAGCTGGGCGGCAATGCCCCGGTCATCGTCCTGCCCGACGCGGACCTGGATGTCACGGTCGAGGGCGCACTCCTGGCGAAGATGCGCAACGGCGGGTCGGCGTGCACGGCCGCCAACCGGTTCTACGTGCATTCCTCCCTGCACGACGAGTTCGTGGCCCGCATGCGAGAGGCACTCGAGCAGATGACCGTGGGTCCCGGCAGCGTGCGATCCAACGAGCTGGGGGCGCACGTCTCGGTGGCCGAACGCGACAAGGTGGCCCGGCTCGTGGAGGGCGCGGTGCGCCAGGGAGCCACCGTCGTCTGCGGTGGCCGGCCGCACGAGGGCGGCGCCTTCTACGCGCCCACCCTCCTCGTCGATGTCGCGCACGGCGACACCATCAACACCTCGGAGATCTTCGGGCCCGTAACCGCGATCGTCTCGTACGACGACGTGGACGAGGCGATCCGCATGGCCAACGACACCATCTACGGGCTGATGGGGTACGTGTTCGGTCCGGAGCGCGAAGCGGTCGCCGTGGCCCGGCGACTGGAAGCCGGGATGGTGGCCGTCAACCGCGGCGTGGTCAGCGATCCCGCCGCCCCGTTCGGCGGCGTCAAGCAGAGCGGGCTCGGGCGGGAAGGCGGATTCGAGGGCATCCACGAGTTCCTCGAGGAGCAGTACATCGCGTTGACCGCGTGACCGGGCCGCGGCATCCCTCCAGCGGCGCGAGTATCGACCCTTCGTCTCGCTGCGCTCGCTCAGGGACCTGGGTGGGCTGGCGCTCGCTCAGGGACCTGGGCGGACTGGCGCTCGCTCAGGGACCTGGGCGGACTGGCGCTCGCTCAGGGACCTGAGCGGTTGCGGGCCGCGGCATCCGGTCAGCCGATCGCCTTCCACGGGCTGTGCTTCTGCCCCGGCCGGTCGCCGCGCGTGTAGTACTGGGCCTCGTACTTGACGCCCTGGTAGAGCGCCACATCTCCGGCTTCGAACACCCGTGAGGCCGTCCACAGCGCGGTGCCGTCGGGCGCGGACGCCATCTCCTGCCACGGCCCCTTCGCGTCGCCGGGCTTCTGGTTGCGCGTGTAATACAGCGCCTCATACGTCTTGCCCTGGTACGTGACCGAGTCGCCGCCGTGGAAGATCCGGGAGGGCGTCCACACCGCGGTCCCGTCCACTCCCACGACGATCTGCTCCCACGCGCCGTTCGGGTCACCCGGCTTCTGGTTCTTCGTCCACCACAGCGCGCGCCACGTCGACCCGTCGTAGGTCACCTCGTCGCCGGTGTTGTACACGGTGCTGGCGTTCCAGTCCGCCGGGGCGGGCAGCGTCAGTCCGACGACCACCGGGTCGTGATCGGATGCCGCGAACGGGTCGGACGCATCGAACAGCTGCCGCACGTTGTAGTTGTCGCGGCTGTACGCATAGGCCACGGCCTCCTGCGCGTTGATCTGCCAGACGTCCGCGCCCGTGACCATCGCCCGCGCCGCCGCATTGGCCAGCACATGGTCGAGCGAGCCGGCCAGGCTGCCGTACGAATAGGTCGCCTCGGAGGGGTCGATCGCGCTGCCGAGGTCGGTGTATCCGGCGTCGTACAGTGCCTGCATCGGGTCCTCGTGCGTGTAGGCGTTCAGGTCGCCGAGCAGGAAGATCCGGTCGGTGCCGATGCTCTTCGCGGTCGCCTCGGCGAAGGCCGCGGCATCCTTCGCCTGATGCACGCGGGTGCAGTTGAACGCGCCCTGGTCCAGGGCCGGATCGGTGTTCTCGGCATCCCCGCCGTTCACGCAGTCGTTGAACAGGCCGTCGGCGTCCGCGCCCTTGGACTTGAAGTGGTTGGCCACCACCAGGAACGCGTACTGGGCGGATGTCCCGGCCTTCGTGAACGCCTGCGCCAGCGGTTCGCGCGCGATCGAGAACGACTGGCCCGCGCCAGACTCGTCGCTCAGCACGTGCGAGGCGCCGACCGGCGAGACCTCGGCCGGCTTGTAGATGAACGCGGTGCGGATCACGTCCTGCTGCGCCGTGGGCGGCAGGTCCGCGGCATCCGGCGACGGCGCGTACGCCCACACCGGCGATCCGGCTGCGGCGTTCAGCGCATCGACCAGCCCGGCCAGGGCCGCATCGCGCGGCTCGCCGAACTTCACCGAGTTCTCTATCTCCTCCAGCGACACGATGCCGGCGTCGAGCCGGTTGATCCCGGTCACGATCTTGGCCTGCTGCTTGGCGAAGCTCGCGGCCGTGGCGGCGCCCCGCGGGCCCGCGCTGCCGTCGGTGCCCACGCACCGGTTGTCGGTGACGTGGTTGCCCTGCCGGTCGTCGTACCAGGTGCAGGTGCCGAGCCCCTTGGCCACGTACTCCTCGCCGGTGGTGGCGAAGTAGTTCTCCACGTTGAACGTGGCCAGTCGGATGTCTCCGCCGACGGCGGCAGGATGCTGGTTGTCGGCACGGGTGTCAGCGAAGGTCACGACATCCGTGCCGGCGTCGGTGACCTGGTGCGCGGGCTGGAGGTTCCAGGCGTCGAACCGGTACTCGAGGATCACCGGGGCGGTGAAGGTGACGGCCGCGCCCACCCGCGGGTGATTGTCGGAGGTGAGCCACGGCAGCGGGTCGCCGGTGTGCGAGCTGAACACGGCGTAGTTCCAGCTCGAGCCGTCGTCCAGCGTGATCATCCGGCGCGCGTTGTCGGCGACGGCGGCCTGCGCGGCGTCGCTGCCGGCCGGGCCCACGTCGGTGGGCTGGGCGAGCGGCGTGGTGCCGGCGGCGAGCACGAACGAGCCGTAGTAGTTGGTGTCGTAGTTGTCCGACACGGTGAACGCGCCCTGGGGTGCGAGCAGCTCGCCCTCGTGCGCCTCCTTCTCGGCGGCGGTGTCGAGCCGGTTCCACGGGAGGGCTCCGGCGGTCACGGCCGGCAGAGGCTGCGCGAGCTTGGTGACGGTCGGGAACGTGATCTCGGTGGTGCCCTGGTACTCCTGCACCTCGCCGGTGACGCTGACGCTCTCGCCGACCGCCACGACGGCTGCCGACTGCGATCCGAACACGAAGATGCCGTCCGAGGCGCCGGGCGTGGCATCCGGCTCGCCGCCGGAACCGCCGGTCTGCAGGTAGAACCCGTTGAACCCGCCGGTCGGGTAGGCCGCGGTGACCACGCCGGTGGTGGTCACGTGCTTCCCGCTGTACGGCGACGTGTCGGTGTCGGTCCCCTGGATCTCGGCGATCGTCACCGCAGCTGCCGGGCCTGCGACCTCGAACGCGAACGTGGCTGATCCTGCCGCGCCGGCGGCGTCGGTCGCGGTCACCGCGACCGTGGAGGTGCCGGCGGTGTCGGGGGTGCCGGAGATGATGCCGGCGGCGGTGATGACCAGTCCGCTGGGGAGGCCGGTCGCCTCCCACGTGTACGGCGCGGTGCCGCCGGTGGCGGTGAGGGTGATCGGCGCGATCGCGGTGCCGACCGTGCCGGTCCGATCGCCGGGGTTCGTGACGGCGACGGCGGCCGTGTCGCCGCCGCCGGAGTTCTCCGGGGCGGGAGTGCCCCTGGTGAAATCAGCGAGGTTGTCGTCGGTGTCGACGCCGTTCGTGCGGGCGTCGGCGGTGGTGTTGGTCAGTGTGGGAGCGGACCCGCTCCCCTCCCGGTCGTTGGCGGTGCCGTAGCCGACGAAGTCGACGACTGTGGTGGCGCAGGCAGTGCCGCAGGAGAGCGCTGCGGTGCTGGAGACGAGGGCGACCTTGCCGCTGGAACCCGACATCGCCAGCGTGCCGGTCGCGTCCGGGGTGGGCAGGGGCATGGTGCCGGCGGCGCCCTGCGCCTCCTGCACCAGATAGTGGCCGCCCGCCGGGATGCTGCCGTGCAGCGGGGTCGCACTCCACGAGGTGCCGCTCGCCGAGGCGTACTGCACACTCCAGCCGTCCAGTGCGATGGCGGCGGCGGTGGGGTTGTACAGCTCGATGAAGTCGTTGGTGAAGGTGGCGCCGGAGTTGCCGCCCCCGCCGTAGACCTCGCTGATGACGACATCCGTGCCGGCCGTGTTCGCCATGGCCGGCGCGGCGACGACCGTGCAGGTGGCGGCCACGGTGGCCAGGCAGACGGCGATGGTGGCGAATCGGTTCATCCCGGGCACACTTCCTCGTGGGTTCTCGCAGGGAGCGGGCGCCGCCGCGGATCGTCGCTGCGGCACCCGATGCCCCAGGATGGCACGACCCCCCGACGCGCACCAGCCCCTGCGCGAGATGTCCGGTCGCAGACACGGACTGTTCACCGATCCGGGGCCATCCGGCCGCTGCGCCCGCCGCCTTGCCCGTGCAGAACTCCGGAAGTTCTCACGCGAGGGGCAGGAATAAGGTCAATCCCGGGCCTCTGGGCGCCGGACTTCCGGAGTTCTGCACGCCCGGCCACCGGCACCAGACTCCTCCGGCCGAGTGCTGCGGCGGGCGGCCGCAGCGCGACCAATCGGCCGCGCCCGGTTCAGAGCCCGGGTGCGGCCGTGCGTCGGCCGCACCTGGCGTGCAGAACTCCGGAGATTTCGACCTGGGGTCCGGAATCAGACCCGTCCTGGCCCTCGGGCCACCAGGTCTCCGGAGTTCTGCACCTGCGCGCACCGGCGCTGACCCCAGCCCGGGTCCCGCGCGCTACAGCCCGGTGGTGCCGCGCATGCGATGGCCGACGGCGATCGACTCGCCCGAGACGCCCCCGCCGAGTGGCGAGACGAGGAACGCGATGAGGTCGGCGATCTCGTCCGGGGTGCACTGGCCCCCACCGTGCGCGACGTCGCGATCGGGATCGGTGGAGACGATGCCGGGGCTCACCGTGTTCACCGTCACGCCGGTGCCGGCGACCTGATCGGCCAGGTTCTTCGCCGCGATGATCAGCGCGGCATTGCGCACCGACCCCGCGATGCTCCCGGTGGTGAACGCGTTCTGACCGCTCACCCCCACGACCCGGCCATAGCCGGCATCGGTCATCGTGGGCAGCACCGCGCCCGCCACCCGCAGGAACGCCAGCGACTTGGTCTCCACCGCCTCCAGCACCTGGTCCGGATCAGAGCTCCGTGACGGGTCGAGGGTCTGCGCGGCCGGTGCGGCGGTCACCACCACGGCATCCAATCGCCCGTGCTCCCGCAGCACGCGCTCCAGCCCGTCGCGCACCGAGACGTCGTCGCGGGCGTCCATCACCACGCCCTCCGAGGTGTGACGGGATGCCGCGACCACCGTCGCGCCCTCGGTCCGCAGCCGCCCGGCGACGGCCGATCCGATGAATCCGGTCGCGCCGACGACGAGGACGACGCGCCCTTTCAGTTCGAGGTCCATGCAGGCGACGATAGTCCGGCCGGCGGACGCGGAGAAGCCCGGCGGACCGCTTGTAGTCTGGGATGACGCGTCCAACCGATCTGCGTCCACACCGATCTCCAGGGAGCGAAGTGCGTCTCGTCCTCATTCGTCACGGCCAGACTCCGTCGAACGTCAGCGGACTGCTCGACACCCGGGTGCCCGGGCCGGGACTGACCGGCCTCGGTCTGGAGCAGGCGGCGGCGCTGCCGCGGGCGCTGGCCGACGAGGACATCTCGGCGATCTACGTGTCGACCATGGTGCGCACCCACCTCACCGCCGCGCACCTCGCCGCCGCCCGGCGGCTGGAGACCATCGAACGCCCCGGCGTCCGCGAGATCACCTCCGGCGACCTCGAGATGCGCAGCGACCACGACTCGGTCATGCGGTACATGAGCACGGTCTTCGACTGGACGCACGGCGAACTGGACCGCCGCATCCCCGGGGGCGAGAGCGGCGCGGAGTTCCTCGACCGGTTCGACGACGTGATCGCCGAGGCCGCGTCCGGCGATCACGAGGCGGTCGCGGTGGTCAGTCACGGCGCGGCGATCCGTGCGTGGATGTCGCTGCGCGGCCGGAACGTGCCGTCTGACTTCATCATGCACAACCCGCTGCACAACACCGGAGTCGTGGTCGCGGACGGCACTCCGGACGCGGGCTGGGAGATCCTGAGCTTCATGGGCGAAGCCATCGGCGGCGACCGGGTGGAGTCCGCGGCCGCCGGCCCTGCCGGAGAGCCCGTCGCACAGGACTGAGGCCGCTCGGCCCTGTCGCTCGGCCCGCCGCTCGACGGGCCGCTCGACCCCGCCGCTCGGCCCTGTCGCTCGACCCCGCCGCTCGGCCCTGTCGCTCGGTCCGCGGCTCGGCCCCGCCGCGCGACCGGGCGGCCCACACGCTCACGCGTACGATCGAAGAACCGCATCCGCTCTGCCAGGAAGGCCGCTCCGTGCCCACTCCCGCCGTGCCCACTCCCGACGCCCTCGCCCACGCCGAAGACCTCGCTGATTTCGTCGCGGCCTCGCCGTCGAGCTTCCACGCCGCCGCCGAGGTGGCCCGGCGCCTGGGCGATGCCGGTTTCCGTGCGCTCGACGAGACGCAGCCCTGGCCGGCTCAGCCGGGCGGCCGGTTCTTCGTGCTGCGCGACGGGGCGATCATCGCCTGGGTCGTCCCCGAGCAGGCATATGCCGAAACAGGAATGCATATCTTCGGCGCGCACAGCGACTCGCCCGCCTTCACGCTGAAGCCGCGGCCGACGACCGGATCGCGCGGCTGGCTGCAAGCCGGGGTCGAGGTGTACGGCGGCCCGCTGCTGAACTCCTGGCTCGATCGCGAACTCACGCTGGCGGGGCGACTCGTGCTCGACGACGGCGCGCAGGTTCTGGCATCCACCGGCCCGCTGCTGCGGCTGCCGCAGCTGGCGATCCACCTCGACCGCTCGGCGAACGAGGGTCTCACGCTGGACAAGCAGCGGCACACCCAGCCGGTGTGGGGGCTCGGCGAGGCCGACTCCGCCGACATCCTCGCCGAGCTCGCGGCATCCGCGGGCGTCGACGCCGCCCGCATCCGGGGCTACGACGTCGTCACCGCCGACACCGCCCGCGGACGGGTCTTCGGCAAGGATGACGCGTTCTTCGCCGCCGGCCGGCTCGACGACCTCGCCTCGGTGCACGCCGGGGTGGCCGCGCTGGCGCGGATCGCCGCGCAGGGCGACCTGGACCGGATCGCGATGCTGGCCGTGTTCGACCACGAAGAGGTGGGGTCGGCCACGCGCTCGGGCGCCGCCGGTCCGTTCCTGGAGAACGTGCTCGAGCGCGTCTGGCTGGCCCTCGGCGCCGATCGCGACCAGCAGCTGCGAGCGCTGGCGGCATCGTGGTGCGTCTCCAGCGACGTCGGCCACTCGGTGCACCCGAACTACGCCGACAAGCACGATCCGGTGGTGCAGCCCCTGCTCGGATCCGGGCCGATCCTGAAGATCAACGCGAACCAGCGCTATGCGACGGATGCCGCCGGTGCGGCCGCCTGGAGCCGCTGGTGCGCCGCGACCGGCGTGGCCAGCCAGGAGTTCGTCTCGCACAACGCCGTCCCGTGCGGCTCGACGATCGGCCCGATCACGGCGACCCGGCTCGGCATCCGCACCGTGGACGTCGGCATCCCGATCCTGTCGATGCACTCCGCCCGCGAGCTGGCCGGCGTCGCCGACCTGCACGCCCTGACCCGCGTCGCCCAGACCTTCTTCGCGTCCTGACGCGCGGGGGCGGGGGCGCGCAGACCGGCCCACGCCGGGCCGGGTGATGCGTACCATGGCCAGACGGGCACCGGGAGGAATCATGGTCCAGGTTCGAGTCGCGGGAGTCGCCCTCGACACGTCGGGGCAGCATGTGATCCTGCTCCAGCCGCTGGAGGCGGTGCCGGCGGAGAGCAAGCTGCTGCCGATCTGGATCGGCGAGATGGAGGCCACCGCGATCATGGTCGCCATCGAGGGGACCGAGACGCCCAGGCCGCTCACACACGATCTGCTGCGCACGGTCCTGGAGACGCTCGGCGCCACCGTGGAGCGGGTCGAGATCACCCGGATCGACGACGGCACCTTCTATGCCGAGATCACCGTCGCCGGCGGCACGGGCGGCGTGCAGCGCATCGACGCGCGTCCCTCGGATGCCGTGGCGCTGGCCGCGCGCACGGACGCCCCGATATTCGTCGCCGACGAGGTGCTCGCCGCGGCGGGGGTCGACGACGTGATCACCGAGGCCGAGACCGAGACCGAGGTCGAGGAGTTCTCCAAGTTCATCGAGGAGGTCGACCCGGAGGACTTCCGGGAATAACCCGCCCTCATGCCCCCTTCCCAATGTCACCGGGCAGGAGCACAATCGTGACATCGCGTGTATCTGGGGTGCGCACACCGTCTCTGTCCCGGCAGAGCCGTTCCGTCGTCGTGATGGATGCGGCATCCCCCCGAGGATCGGACGACATGACACTTCTCACCTCTGACGAGGCCGCGCAGCCGCTGCGCGACGCCCTGGGCACCCGCGTGCTCTTCACCGCCGACGCCGGCTACGACGCCGCCCGCACCGCCTGGAACCTCGCCGTCGACCAACGACCGTTCGCCGTGGCGCTGCCCGAGACCGAGGCCGAGGTGGCCGCCGTGGTCGCGGCGGCCGCCGCATCCGGCCTGCGCGTCACGGCGCAGTCCACTGGCCACGGCGCCGGCGCACTGCGCGGAGCCGACCTGTCGGGGACAGTCATCGTCTCGCTCCGGGGCTTGCGCGGGGTGGACGTCGATCCGGCCGCGCGCACGGCGACCGTGCGAGGCAGCACCGCCTGGCACGACCTGCTCCCGGTCGCGGCCGAGCACGGGCTGACCGGTCTGCACGGCAGCGCCGCCGACATCTCGGTCATCGGCTACACCCTCACCGGCGGGATCTCGTTCTACGGCCGTCGGCACGGCCTGGCCACCAACACGGTCCGCGCGGCGCGCGTGGTCACCGCCGACGGGTCGATCCTCACCGCGAGCGCCACCGAGAACCCCGACCTGTTCTGGGCCCTGCGCGGCGGTGCCGGCGCGTTCGGCGTGGTCGTCGAACTCGAGATCGACCTGCTGCCGATCGCGGATGTCTTCGCCGGCATGCTGCTCTGGGACGGCGCCCGCGCGGTCGAGGTCGCGCAGGCGTGGGCGCAGTGGACGGCATCCGCCCCCGAATCGGCGACCACCGCGCTGCGGATCATGCACTTCCCGCCCATCCCCGAGCTGCCGCCGTTCCTGTCCGGCCGGTCGGTCGTGATCGTGGACGGCGCGATCCTCGACACGGATGCCGCGGCCGCGGCCATCCTCCAGCCGCTGCGCGCGCTCGCACCCGAGCTGGACACATTCGCCCGCATGCCCGCACCCGGCTTGGTCGACGTGCACATGGACCCGCCCGAGCCGGCCGGCGCCGTGCAGGATCACGCCATGCTGGCCGCACTGGATGCCCCAGCCGTCGACGCGTTCGTGTCCGCGGCGTTCACGGCCCGGCCGATGGTCAGCGAGATCCGGCACCTGGGCGGTGCGCTCGGACGCCGCCCGGCCGACGCCGGCGCGGTCGGGGCGGTGATCGGCGAGCATCTCCTGTCCGCCGTTCAGCTCGTCCCCGTGCCGGACGCCCTGCCCGCGGCCACCGCCGCGGTCCGGGGCGTGGTCGGCGCGCTGTCGGAGTGGCACGGTCCGGGCCTGGCGCTCACGTTCGTCGACGACGACCGCGACCCGGCCGGCGGGTTCGGCGAATCCGCTGCGCGGCTCGCCGAGCTCAAGCTCCGCTACGATCCGGAGGACGTCTTCCTGGCCGCGCATCGCGTGCGCTGACATCGCCGCCGGGCGGGCTCGGCAGAACCCACGGTTGCCGCGGGCGAGTCACCGGGTATCGTGTGCTCGTGGCAAACCAACGACGGACTCCGGGCTCGCAGGCTTCACTTCGTGAAGCCAACCGTGCTCGAATCGTCACCGCCATCAACAAGCACGGCGGCCTGACCCAGGTCGAGCTGGCCGCCATCACGGGCCTGTCCCCGGCATCCGTCTCCAACATCGTGCGCGAGCTGGCCGGCGTCGGCGTGCTGCGCACCACGCCCAGCACCCGCAGCGGTCGGCGCGCGAGCCTGGTCACGTTCAACCGTGCGGTCGGTCTGGTCGCCGGCATCCACGTCAACACCCGTCATCTGCGGGTGATCGTCGCCGACGTGAACCGCACCGTGCTCAGCGAGCGGCACATGCCCCTGGCCCGCGATCACCGCGCCGACAACGAGCTGGATCGGGCCACGCTGCTGCTGGCCGACATGCTCTCCACCCTGGATTCCGGGCTGGACGAGCTGCTCGGCGTGGGCGTGGCGATCTCGGCGCCGCTGGACCGGGCCACCGGCCGGGTGGCGGGCCGCGGCATCCTGCGCGGATGGACCGGCGTCGACATCGCGGACGTGATGCGTCGGCGGCTGCGTCGCCCCGTCCACCTCGACAACGCGTCCAACCTCGCCGCCCTCGCCGAGGCCCGGCTGGGTGCGGGACGCGGCCGGCAGAACGTCATCTACCTCGACATCGGCGACGGCATCGGCGCGGGCCTGATCCTCGGCGGCCAGGTGCTGCGCGGGCACAACGGCACCGCCGGCGAACTCGGCCACACCGTGATCCTGGAGGACGGACCGCTCTGCCGCTGCGGCAACCGCGGATGCCTCGAGGCGATCGCCGGCGGACCGGCGATCCTCGAGCGGCTCGAGCCCATCGCCGGCGCGATGAAGCTCGGCGACATCGTCGTGCGGGCGATGGCCGGCGACGGGGCCAGCATCCGCGCGCTGTCCGATGCCGGCAAGCACATCGGCCTGGCCACGGGCAACCTCTGCAACCTGATCGACCCGGAGCGGATCGTGGTCGGCGGCGACCTCGCCCGCGCCGGCGAGCTGCTGCTCGGACCGATCCGGCTGGCGATGGAGAACTCGGTGATCGTGGATGTCGCCTCCGCCCCCGACGTGGTGCAGGGGCAGCTCGGAGTGAGCGCGGCCGCGATCGGGGCGGCGGTGCACGCGATCGATCAGGTGAACGTGCAGTCGGCGGCGGTCTGAACGGCGTTGCCAAACCGTTGTGTTCAAGTCTTGACGCCAACGCGGGAAGATGGAATGCTCAACATCGTCGCCACAGTGGTCGGCACAGCAACGGAGGTTTCGATGAAGATCACCACCAAGAGAGCGCTCGTCGCCACGACCGCGCTGCTCCTGTCCATGGGCATGCTGTCGGCGTGTTCGAACGGCGCGCAGAAGGCCGGAGACAACGCCTCGGCCTCCACGGGCGCCGACGCGAGCTCGGCCAAGATCGGCCTGCTCCTTCCCGACAACGTCACCGAGCGGTACGCGAGTGCCGACAAGCCCTACTTCGAAGAGAAGGTCAAGGACCTCTGCTCCGGCTGCGAGGTGCTCTACGCGAACGCCGACGGCGACGCGGCCAAGCAGCAGCAGCAGGCCGAGTCGATGCTCACGCAGGGCGTGAACGTGCTCGTCCTCGACCCGTTCGATGGCAAGGCCGCGGCCGCGATCGTGAACCAGGCCAAGTCGAAGAACATCCCGGTCATCTCCTACGACCGTCTCGTGGACAGCGCCGACGTCGCCTACTACGTGTCCTTCGACAACGAGAAGGTCGGGCAGCTGCAGGCCCAGGCCCTGGTCGACCGGATGAAGGCCCTCGGCCTGCCGTCCGACGCCGGCATCATCATGGTCAACGGCTCGCCGACCGACCCGAACGCGGCCCAGTTCAAGAAGGGCGCGCACAGCGTCATCGACTCCTCCGGGCTGACCGTGCTCGCCGAGTACGACACACCCGGATGGGAGCCGCCGAAGGCTCAGGACTGGGTCTCCGGCCAGGTGACCAAGTTCGGCGACAAGATCAAGGGCGTCTACGACGCGAACGACGACACCGCCGGTGGCGCGATCGCGGCGCTGAAGGCCGGCGGCATCAAGCCGCTGCCCCCGGTGACCGGTCAGGACGCCGCGCTCTCGGGCATCCAGCGGATCCTCGCCGGCGACCAGTACATGTCGGTCTACAAGGCGTTCAAGCCCGAGGCGTACCAGGCGGCCGAGCTGGCCGTGGCGCTGACCAAGGGTGAGAGCCCGAAGGCGGATGCCGCAGCCGACACCGCGAGCGGGACGTCCATCCCCTCCTTCCTGCTGACGCCGGTCGCCGTGACCGTCGACAACATCAAGGACACCGTGGTCAAGGACGGCCTGTACACCGTGGACCAGATCTGCACCTCGGCCTACAAGGCGGCGTGCCAGAAGAACGGTCTCGAGTAGCATCCCTCCCGCGTGCCGGCCGGGGCGACCCGGCCGGCACGCGCACCCGTCAACCACCGCCCCACCCAACGACCAAGGAGCCGCCGTGGCCACAGCATCCGCCACCGACGAACAGCGCGCACCGGCGCGCGAACCCGTCCTGTCGATCCGCGATGTGTCGAAGGGGTTCGGCGCCGTGCGCGCACTCACCGACGTCGCACTGGACGTCTATGCCGGCGAGGTGGTCGCCCTGGTGGGCGACAACGGCGCCGGCAAGTCGACGCTGGTGAAGATCCTCGCCGGCGTGCACTCCGCCGATCAGGGCACCATCACCTTCAACGGCGCACCGGTGTCCATCCCGTCGCCGACGGAGTCGCGCGAACTGGGCATCGCCACCGTCTTCCAGGACCTCGCCCTCTGCGACAACCTCGACGTCGTCGCGAACCTCTTCCTCGGCCGCGAACGCGGCGGCCTCGCGATCGACGAGGAGGGGATGGAACAGCAGGCCTGGGAGCTGCTGCGCCAGCTCTCCGCGAAGATCCCCTCCGTGCGCATCGCCGTGGCCTCCCTCTCCGGCGGTCAACGGCAGACCGTGGCGATCGCCCGCTCGCTGATCGGCGAGCCGCAGATCGTGATCCTGGACGAGCCGACCGCGGCCCTCGGCGTCGCCCAGACCGCCGAGGTGCTGAATCTGATCGAGCGCCTGCGCGAGCGCGGCCTGGGAGTGCTGCTGATCAGCCACAACATGGCCGACGTGCAGGCGGTGGCCGACCGCGTGGTCGTGCTGCGCCTGGGCCGCAACAACGGCGTGTTCCGCACCGCGGACGTCAGCTATGAGGACATCGTGGCCGCGATCACCGGCGCCACCGACAACCCCGTCAGCAGCCGGGCCCACACCGGCGCGGCCGACAAGGAGCAGGCAGAATGACGAAGGCGACGCCCGAGACCAAGGACAACTCGGCGCCGACCACGGTCGCCGCCGACCTGCAGGACGAGCGGCTGATGCGCGGGGACGGCCTGCGCGGAGTCTTCAGCGCGTTCGGGACGCGCGTCCGCACCGGCGACGTCGGCTCGCTGCCGGTCTTCCTGGGACTGATCGTGATCTGGATCGTCTTCCAGATCCTCAACCCGCGATTCCTGTCGGCGACCAACCTCGTCGACCTCACCCTGCAGTGCGCGGCGCTGGGCACCATCGCGCTCGGCGTCGTGGTCGTGCTGCTGGTCGCCCAGATCGACCTGTCGATCGGCTCGCTCGCCGGACTGGCATCCGCGATCCTCGGCGTGACATTCGTGAGCTGGGGCTGGCCGATCTGGGTGTCGATCCTGCTGTCGCTGGCCGTCGGTGCGGCCATCGGCTACATCTACGGCTTCCTGTTCACGCGATTCGGCGTGCCCACGTTCGTGGTGACCCTGGCCGGCCTCATGGGATTCCTCGGACTGCAGCTGTGGGTGCTCGGCCCGACCGGCACCATCAACCTGCCCTACAACTCCTGGATCGTGCAGTTCGCGACATCCTGGTTCCTGCCGCCGTGGCTCGCGTACACGCTCGCCGGACTGGTCGTGCTCGGCATCGTCGTCAACGACGTCACGAGGGCCCGGCGCCGGGCGAAGGCGGGCCTGTCGACCGGGCCGGTGTCGCTCATCGTCCTGAAGGCCATCGTCATCGCGATCGTGGCCGCCGCGGCGATCACGTGGCTGGCCACCAACCGCGGCGTCGCGGTGTCGTTCCTGCTGTTCATCGTGCTGGTCGCGGTGATGGCGTCGGCGCTGACCCGCACCCGGTGGGGACGCTGGATCTATGCCGTCGGCGGCAACGTCGAGGCCGCCCGCCGGGCCGGCATCAACGTGAAGGCCATCTACATCTCGGCGCTCATGGTCGGGACCGTGCTGGCCAGCCTCGGCGGCCTCATGCTCGCGGCGCGTCTGACCGCGGCGAGCATCTCGACCGGCGGCGGCACGACGAACCTGGTCGCGATCGCGGCCGCCGTGATCGGCGGCACGAGCCTGTTCGGCGGACGCGGATCGGCGTGGTCGGCGCTCCTGGGCATCGTCGTGATCCAGTCGATCTTCAACGGGCTGACGCTGCTGAGCCTGGACTCGGACGTGCAGTTCATGGTGACCGGTGCGGTGCTCCTGCTCGCGGTGATCATCGACTCGCTGTCGCGGCGCTCGCGCGCCACGCACGGCACCGCCTGACGCCCGCGGTGCCTGAGCCCCGCACCGCCGGAAGAGGCAGAGCTTCCGCCTCTTCCGGCTGATGCGCCGGACCGCGCGGCCGCGGTCAGCCGAGCGGGTCGCGGAGCAGCGCGGCGAACGCCGCCTCGGCCGCGCCGATCAGCAGCCGATCCTCGGCGAGGGTCGCGGGGCGGATGTCGAGGCCTTCCCCCGAGCTCGGCATCGACTGCGCGCGCACATCGGCGAGCAGTCCAGCCAGGTCGACCTCCGCGATCGTGGCGAGGAATCCGCCCAGCACGACCACGGACGGGTTCAGCCCGTTCACGGCGTTGGCCAGGGCGGTGGCGAGGATCCGCCGCTGCCGCCCGACCTCGGCAGCGACCGCGGGCGAGGCGGATGCCGCCAGCGCCGCGGCGAGCGCCGCGTCGTCCGCGGCGTGCAGACCGACGGCATCCAGCAGTCGACGTCTGCTCACCTCGTCTTCGAGCGCACCGTCCGGGCTGCGGCGGTCGTCCGCGCGCGAAGCTGCGGGACGGCTCTGACCGAACTCGCCCGCGTACCCGCCGGCACCGACCAGAGCACGGCCGCCGACGATGATCCCGCCGCCGATGCCGCTGGCCCCGCCGTTGAGGTAGACCACATCGTCGACACCGCGCGCCGCGCCGAACAGGTGCTCGGCGACGGCGCCCATGTTCGCATCGTTGCCGACCACGACGGGCAGCCCGGTGGCCTCCGCCACCAGCGGGCCGAGGGCGGCATCCGTCCATCCCAGGTGCGGCGCAGCGCGCACGAGCCCATCGGCCACGCGCACCGGCCCGGGCACGGCGACCCCGGCCGCGACCACGCGCGCGTCCTTCAGCGGGCCGGACCGCCACTGCGCCACCTGCTCGGCGATCAGCTGCGCGGTCTCGTCGGGGGCGAGCAGCCGGTCGCGCTCGATGCGGGCACGGACCCGGATGCCGCGGTCCAGGCCCACCGCGGCGACGGTCAGCGCATCGACCTCGGGGTTGGCGGCGATCGCCACCGGCGCGGGATCGACGGCGACGACCGGGGACGGCCGGCCGACCCGGCCCTGGGTGTCCGGGTCCTGCTCGCGCACCAGCCCGGCCTCGGCGAGCGCGGTCACCAGGTCGCCGATGGTCGAGCGGTTCAGGCCGGTCCGCGCGGTCAGCACGGCGCGGGAGAGCGGCCCGTCCAGGTGCACCAGTCGCAGCACGTGCGCGAGGTTGGCTTCGCGGATCCCGGTCTGTCTGGCGTGGCTCACCCGACCACTGTATGAGATTTGTTGGATTCGCCGACGAAAGCTGGACGCGGCGGGCCATCTGGTATAGGTTGTTGGCAGCAACATTTATCCCCCTCTCCGCCGCGAAGGAGCGCCATGCCCACCCCGACACCCGCCGACAAGTTCACCTTCGGACTGTGGACGATCGGCTACAACGGCACCGACCCGTTCGGCGGGCCGACCCGTCCTCCCCTCGATGTCGTGCATGCGGTCACCAAGCTCGCCGAACTCGGCGCGTACGGGCTGACCTTCCACGACGACGACCTGTTCGCGTTCGGCTCGACCGACGCCGAGCGGCAGACCCAGATCGACCGCCTCAAGGGGGCGCTGGCCGACACGGGCCTGGTCGTGCCGATGGTCACCACCAACCTGTTCAGCCCGCCCGTGTTCAAGGACGGCGGCTTCACCTCGAACGACCGGTCGGTGCGCCGCTACGCGCTGCGCAAGGTGCTGCGCCAGATCGACCTGGGCGCCGAGCTGGGCGCGAACACGCTGGTGATGTGGGGCGGACGCGAGGGTGCGGAGTACGACGCGGCCAAGGACATCCGCTCGGCGCTGGAGCGGTACCGCGAGGCCGTGAACCTGCTCTCGGAGTACGTCATCGACAAGGGCTACGACATCCGGTTCGCGATCGAGCCGAAGCCGAACGAGCCGCGCGGCGACATCCTGCTGCCCACCCTGGGCCACGCCCTCGCGTTCATCTCCTCGCTCGAGCACCCCGAGATGGTGGGGCTGAACCCCGAGGTCGGGCACGAGCAGATGGCCGGGCTGAACTTCGCCGCCGGGATCGCGCAGGCGCTGTACCACGGCAAGCTGTTCCACATCGATCTGAACGGCCAGCGCGGCATCAAGTACGACCAGGACCTGGTGTTCGGGCACGGCGACCTGCACAACGCGTTCGCCCTCGTCGACCTGCTCGAGAACGGCGGCCCCGACGGCGGCCCGGCCTACGACGGGCCGCGGCACTTCGACTACAAGCCCTCGCGCACCGAGGACGAGACCGGCGTGTGGGACTCGGCCGCCGCGAACATGCGCACCTACCTGCTGCTCAAGGAGCGGGCCGCGGCATTCCGCGCCGACCCCGAGGTGCAGGAGGCCCTGGCCGCGTCGCGGGTCGCCGAGCTCGCCCAGCCGACCCTGGCCGACGGCGAGGGATACGCCGAGCTGCTGGCCGACCGCTCCGCGTTCGAGGACTTCGACCCCGCACCGTACTTCGGCGGACGCGGGTTCGGGTTCGTGCGACTCCAGCAGCTGGCCACCGAGCACCTGCTCGGCGCCCGCTGATCCCGCCCTCAGCATGACGCTCGTTGCGGGGGTCGACTCGTCGACCCAGGCGTGCAAGGTCGTGGTGATGGATGCCGCGACCGGCGCGATCGTGCGCGAAGGGCGCGCGACGCACCCGCCCGGGACCGAGGTCGATCCCGAGGCATGGTGGGTCGCGCTCCAGGCCGCGATCACGGCCGCCGGCGGGCTCGATGACGTCGCGGCGTGGGCGATCGGCGGGCAGCAGCACGGCATGGTGGCGCTCGACGAGGCCGGCCGCGTCATCCGCCCGGCCCTGCTGTGGAACGACACCCGGTCGGCCGGGGCGGCATCGGATCTGATCGCCGAGTTCGGGGCGGACGCCCTGGCCGAGCGGACCGGCCTCGTGCCGGTCGCGTCGTTCACGAGCACGAAGCTGCGGTGGCTGCGCGACCACGAGCCCGACTCCGCCGCCCGCGTGGCCGCGGTCGCGCTGCCCCACGACTGGCTCACCTGGCGGCTGCGCGGATTCGGCCCGGAACGTCCGGACCTGTCGGCGCTGATCACCGACCGGTCGGATGCCTCGGGCACCGGCTACTGGGGGCCGGACGGGTACGACCGCGACGTGCTGGCGGCCGCCCTCGGCCACGACGCGATCCTGCCGCGGGTGCTCGGACCCGACGAGTTCGTGACGGATGCCGCGGGCCGGCGCGTCGGCGCGGGGGCGGGCGACAACGCCGGTGCGGCCCTGGGGCTGGACGCCCGCCCCGGAGACGCGGTGGTCTCGATCGGGACCAGCGGCACGGTCTTCGCGGTCAGCGCGCACCGGGTGATCGACCCGAGCGGGACGGTCGCCGGCTTCGCCGCCGCCGACGGCAACTGGCTGCCGCTGGTGGCCACGCTGAACGCGGCGCGCGTGCTCGACACGATCGCCGCCCTGCTCGGCGTGGACCACGCCGGGCTCAGCACGCTGGCCCTCGCGGCCGAGCCGGGGGCGGCCGGCCTGCAGCTGCAGCCGTACTTCGAGGGCGAGCGCACGCCCAACCTGCCCGACGCGACCGCGACCCTGTCGGGCATGACCCTGGCCTCGACCACCCGGCAGAACCTCGCCCGTGCGGCGGTCGAGGGGATGCTGGGCGGTCTCGCGTTCGGCATGCAGACCCTGCGCGAGCTCGGGGTGCCGCTGCGCCGCGCGCTGCTGATCGGCGGCGGCGCGCAGTCCGCGGCGGTGCGCGCGATCGCGCCGGCAGTGCTCGGCGTCGACGTCGAGGTGCCGGAGCCGGCCGAGTACGTCGCCCTCGGGGCAGCGCGGCAGGCCGCCGGCGTCCTGGCGCGGCCCGGCTCCTGACCCCCTGCCCGCTCACGGGCCCGACCCCGGCGGGGCGGCGCCGTCCTGGCGCAGCCCGGCTTCTGACCCCCTGCCCGCTCACGAACCCGACCCCGGCGGGGCGGCGCCCGGCCCCGGCCCCGGCGGCGCGGCGCCCGGCGTCGGCCTGGGCGACGGCCCCGGCCGCGGGTCCGGGTGCGGACGCGGCGGGGGATCCGGCAGCACCCGGCGCGCGTCGTACTCCACCGCGGTGACCGAGGTCGCGCCGCGCAGCTCGCCGACGGCGCGACGCAGAGCCGTCGTGCGCGGGTCGCGCGCGGCATCCAGCATCCGCGCCGTCGCCACGTACTCCCCCAGATGGTGCGGCGCCAGCGACAGGTCCTGCAGTCCGGGCAGCGGGTCGCCGACGCGCTCGACGACGAGGCTGCCCGGCGCCCCGACCCGGGTCGGCGATCCGCCCGCCGCCAACGCCGGGATGAGGTCGTCGGTGTGCCGCAGCTGCACGCTGAGCGTCTCCGGTCCGACGGCCGCCTCGGTCGGCGACCCGGCGGTGGCCAGCAGCCGGGTGTCGTAGCCGCCTTCGATCGCCAGCCGGTCGGCGATCATCCCGCCCTGCGAGTGCCCGAACAGGTACACCTGCGCGCCATCGGGCACCCCGGCATCCCTCATCGCCTGCACGGTCGCCTCGTAGGCCGAGGCATCCTCCCCCAGATACAGCCGCAGGTTCGAGCGCATGTCCCACGGATCGGCGCCTTCCGTGGTCGGCGAGAAGTCGCGGGTGCCGGCCAGATACACCGCGTACCGCGTCGTCCCGTCGGGCATCGTGTAGGTCTCCACCCGGATGCGCGCGTCGCCCGACGGGATCCGGCCGAGGGCGGCGGCGAAGTCGTCCGGCGGCCCGGTCGCGGTGACCGCCGAGGTCCGCTCCAGCCGCACCGGGCGCGCCGCCCCGTCCAGCCGCTCGTCGGGCCCGATGACGCCGGTGCCCAGCAGCCGCAGCAGCGCCTGCAGATTCTGCGCCGCCGCGGGCAGCGCGATCACGGCGGAGTACAGCGCGGCCGCGACCGGCGCCGGCAGCACCGGCCCGAGTCCCGCCGACAGCGCCCAGCCCAGGTTCGCGCCAGAGATCAGGCCGCCGCCCACCCGGCGCTCCCAGGCGGATGTCGCGCGATCTGCGGCGTCCGCGGCAGCGGGATGCTGCGCCTCGGCCCGCCCGGACACCAGAGCAGCTCCCGCCCGGGCGCCCGCCCCGACCGCCATCGCCTGCCGCGCGCGCAGCTCGACGATCTCGTACGTCTCGGCCAGCGTGCGCAGGTCGTCGGCGATCCCGTCCGCCTCGTCCGCGCTCTGCGCGGCGGCCCACGCCGACTGCTGCAGCAGCGTCGGCAGCGACCCGCCCCAGGCGCCGGCCGCGCCCACGGCGGCGAGGCGCTCGGCCTGGGCGCGGAGCTTCATCGCAGCATCCTGCAGCTCCTGCCCCAGGCCGCGGTACCGGCCGGCCGCCGCGCGCAGGCTGCCGGTGTCGACGGCGACCAGCCCGCCGTCGCGGATGTCGAGGTCATCGCTCATCCGTATCCATCGCATCGCTCATCCCGCGCCCGTCGCCGCACCTCATCCCGCACCCGTCGCCACACCTCATCCCGCACCTGTCGCCACACCTCATCCCGCACCCATCGCCACGTACGCCGCGGCGCGCATCGCCCGCAGCCGGTCCTGCTCGTCGACCACCCGGGCGGCGACCCGGCCGACCCCGTCCCGCCACATCCCGGCGTCGCGGTGGTACGCCTGGACGGCCCGCGCCTGCCAGTGCGTCCCGTCGATCACGGCGGATGCGGCATCCTGCACCGCGCGCAGCCGCCGCTCGACCTCGTCCAGGGCGTGGAGAACGGCATCCATCGCCGCGACGGCATCCACGGTCACAGCGCTCATATCCCCACGATGCCAGGGCCACGGGTGCCGGATGCCGCGGTTTCGCCGATCGGTGGACAGACCGTGTGCGGCCCCATGCTGTGCAGGAACCGCTGGACACCCCAGAATAGGAGCATGACCGATGCGCCGCCGCCCTTCCGGGTCGTGTTCGTATGCACCGGGAACATCTGCCGCTCGCCGATGGCCGAGATCGTGTTCCGCTGGTTCGCCCACTCGGTCGGCCTGGGCCATCGGGTGATCTCCAGCAGCGCCGGCACCGGCGACTGGCACGTCGGCGAGCAGGCCGATCGCCGCACCATCGCCGCGCTGCAGCGGCACGGATACGACCCGGCCACGCACCGCGCCCGCCAGTTCGGCTACCACGACTTCGACGCCAACGACCTGGTGGTCGCCCTCGACACCGGACACGAGCGGGTGCTGCACGAGTGGGCGCGCGGCGAAGACGACGAGTCCAAGATCGCGCTGCTGCTCTCGTTCGACCAGACCGCGGGCGGGGCCCTGGACGTGCCCGACCCGTACTACGCCGAGCCGGAGATGTTCGACGACGTGCTCGGTATGATCGAGAGCGCGTGCCGGGCGCTCTTCCGGCAGCTCGAACCCGCGATCCGCGCCGCCGGCTGACCTGCAGCGAGCCGGGTCCGCGACGAACGGGAGACCCGTGACCGCTCTTGCCCCTCAGCCCCTGAGCCCCCTGGACGGACGCTATCGCGACGCCGTCGCCGGCCTGTCCGAGTACCTGTCCGAGGCGGGGCTGAACCGCGCGCGGGTCGAGGTCGAGGTGGAGTGGCTGATCACCCTCACCGATCGCGGACTGTTCGGCACGAGCCCGATGGCGGATGCCGACAAGGAGCGCCTGCGCGGGCTGTACCGCGACTTCGGTCCGGACGAGATCGCCTGGCTCGCCGCGAAGGAGGCGGTCACCCACCACGACGTGAAGGCCGTCGAGTACCTGGTGCGCGACCGGCTCGCCGCACTCGGCCTGGACGCCGTCGCCGAGCTCACCCACTTCGCGTGCACCAGCGAGGACGTCAACTCGGCCTCCTACGCGCTGACCGTGCAGCGCGCCGTGCTTCAGGTGTGGCTGCCGAAGCTGCGCGAGGTGATCGCCGTGCTCGACGCGATGGCCCGCACGCACGCGGATGCCGCCATGCTGGCGCGCACGCACGGCCAGCCGGCGACGCCGACCACCATGGGCAAGGAGCTCGCGGTGTTCGCGTGGCGCCTGCGGCGGGTGGCCGACCAGATCGATTCCGGCGAGTTCCTGGCGAAGTTCTCCGGTGCCACCGGCACCTGGTCGGCGCACCTCGCCGCCGACCCCGAGGTGGACTGGCCGGCGCTGTCGCGGGAGTTCATCGAGGGCCTCGGCATCGGGTTCAACCCGCTGACCACGCAGATCGAGTCGCACGACTGGCAGGTCGAGCTCTACGACCGCGCGCGGCATGCCGGCGGCATCCTCCACAATCTGGCCACGGATGCCTGGACCTACATCTCGCTCGGCTACTTCGCCCAGATCCCGGTCGCCGGAGCCACCGGCTCGTCGACGATGCCGCACAAGATCAATCCGATCCGGTTCGAGAACGCCGAGGCGAACCTCGAGATCTCCGGCGGCCTGTTCGCCACGCTCGCATCCACCCTCGTCACCAGCCGGATGCAGCGCGACCTCACCGACTCGACCACGCAGCGCAACATCGGCGTCGCGTTCGGACACTCGCTGCTCGCCCTGGACAACCTGCTGCGCGGGCTGGATTCGATCTCGCTGTCGCGCGACGTGCTGCTGGCCGATCTCGACGCGAACTGGGAGGTGCTGGCCGAGGCGATCCAGACCGTCGTGCGCGCCGAGATCACCGCCGGCAACTCCCAGATCTCCGACCCGTACGCGCTGCTGAAGGAGCTCACCCGCGGCCACCGCGTCGGCGCGGCCGAGCTGGCGGAGTTCGTCCAGGGACTGGACATCTCGGATGCCGCGAAGCAGCGTCTGCTCGCGCTCACACCCGCCGGCTACACCGGCCTCGCATCCCGCCTCGTCCCGTAGCGCGGGCCGGCGGTTCGCCCAGACCGCGCCCCAGTTCGCCGAGACCGGGGATTCCCGGCGAAACCGAGGACATTCCGCTGGGTTTCGCCGCAGATCCCCGGTCTCGAAGCCGACCGGCCGGGCCGGCGCGCGCCGAGACTGACCGAGCCGGGACGGCGCGCGCCGAGACTGACCGAGGGCCGGGCCGGGCCGGGACGGCGAGGGCCGGGACGGCGAGGGCCGGGAGCTCAGCGCTCCGTCGAGTCGTCCTCGTCGGGCGCGGTGGGGGCGGCGTCGGTCTCCGAGGCCGGGGCGGCCGCGGCATCCTTCTCCCGCGCCTCGTCGGCGACCGCTCGATCGCGGGCGATGAGCACGGGACCGTCGACGCGATGCGTGACCTGGTCGGGCTGGACCACCAGCAGCAGCAGCGCGATCACGACGATGGTCACGATGAAGGTGATTCCGGCGACGACGAGCGCCATGATCAGGGCATGCGTCGACTCGCCGGGGAACCGGGACTGGAAGAACCCCATCGAGAACAGGGTGACCACGCCGGCGAACAGCGCGGCGATCAGTGCCAGGCCGAGCAGTTGCGCCGGCTTCATCAGGTCACGGCGCGTGGTGGGTCGCTGGCCGCTCATGCGGCACCTCCGGGATGGTCATCGGATGCGGTCGATTCGGCCGCGAGAGGAGTGTTCGTGGCGGCATCCCTGCGCGGGGAGAATCCCGCGATGCCGAGATAGACGGCGGCGATGGCGGCGTAACCGCCGAACACGCCCACGCCGATCGTGATGCCGGTGAGGGTGAACGTGGCGTGCGCCTCTTCGACCGTATAGTTCAGCGCATAACCGGCGGGGACCAGGAGCAGGCCGAGACCGAGGAGCACGCCGATCGCGCCGACGGTGATGGCGTCCCGCGCCTCGGAGCGGAGCTGCGGGTCGTCGCCCAGTGCCGCGGCCCGGCGGGCGCGGAGCCCGGCGACGCCCTCGGCCACGCCGGTGGCCAGACCCCAGCCGATCACCAGCCCGAAGAACAGCCCGTCGCTGCGGATCGGCCCGATCCCCGCCACCATGCCGGCGGCCAGGTCGAGTACGGCCAGCAGCACGGCGGCCGACCGCCTCCCGGCCGGGAAGACCAGCCAGGCTGCGACGAACAGGACGAGGGCCGAGGTGATCGCGAAGCCGCTGAACACCGACAGTCCCAGCGTCGCCGAGTGGTCGGATGAGAACGTGATCATCGCAGCCGCGAGCGCCGCGATGGCGGCGCGCGCGATCTGCAGGTGACGCACCTCGAACGGGCGCACGGCAGAACGAGACGACACGACTGGTTCCTCGACGACGGGGGCTCGCAGAGCGCGAGACGGATGCCTCCAGTCTAGATCGTGCGCCGCCCCGCCGGTCGCGCCCGCCTCCCCGCCGGTCGCGCACGCCTCCCCGCCGGTCGCGCCCGCCTCCCCGCGGCCCGGCCGAACCCGCGAGTCCGGGCGGGACATCGCCGGGGGACGAGTCAGCGCAGGGCCTGGTCGAGGTCGGCGATCAGATCGTCCACGTCCTCCAGGCCGATCGAGATGCGCACGACATCCGCTCCCGGCCGCACCTCGGCCGGCACCGGTCGATGCGTCAGCGCCGCCGGCAGCTGCAGCAGCGAATCGACCCCGCCCAGCGACACCGCATGGCTGAACAGCCGGACGCCGGAGGTCAGGGCGCTGGCGGCGGCGTATCCGCCGTGCAGGCTGACCGAGAGCATCGCCCCGGTGCCGCGCATCTGCCGGGCGACGATGCCGCGCGGGTCCCCGTCGATGCCGGGGTAGTAGACCTCGCGCACGGCGGGGTGCTCTGCCAGCCAGGCGGCGATCCGGGCGGCGCTGTCCTGCTGGGCGCGCATCCGCAGCGGCAGCGTCTGCAGCCCGCGGTGCAGCAGATAGGCGGCGAGCGGATGCAGCACCGCGCCCGTGATCACTCGGACGCTGCGCAGCGCGACCGCGGTCTCCTCGTCGCAGGCGATCACGCCGGCGATGACATCCCCGTGCCCGCCGATGTACTTCGTGGCGCTGTGCAGCGACATCCGCGCGCCCCACGCGAGTGGGTTCTGCAGCACCGGAGTCGCGAACGTGTTGTCCACCACCACCGGCACCGACCCGGCCTGAGCCACGACGGCCGCGATGTCGACCAGGTCGAGGGTGGGGTTGGCGGGCGTCTCGATCACGACCAGGGCCGTGTCGTCGCGGATGCTGTCGCCCACGGCATCCTCGGCGCAGTAGGTGGTCTCGGTCCCCAGCAGACCGGACTCGAGCAGGTGGTCCGTTCCGCCGTACAGGGGCCGGACCGCGACCACGTGCCGCTTGCCGGTGGTGCCGGTGTGCGCGATGATCATCGCCGTCGTGGCGGCCATCCCCGACGCGAACGCCACCGCCGCCTCGGCACCCTCGAGCTCGGCGAGCGCCTGCTCGAACCGGGCCACGGTCGGGTTCCAGAGCCGGGCGTAGACCATGCCGCCGTCGGCGAGCGGATGCCCGCCGCCGGAGATCGACTCGTACGAGTCCCCTCCGCGGTCGATGTCCGGCAGCGGATTGGTGGTCGACAGGTCGATCGGCAGCGCATGCACGCCCAGTGCGGCGAGGTCTTCGCGGCCGCTGTGCACGGCGACCGTGTCCAGACCCAGGTGGTTCCGTCCCATACGCTCCACGCTAGCCGCTCGGCCGGGCCGCCCCACCCGCCGGGCCACCCCACTCGCCGGGCCACATTCACCGAGCGGGCCCGCCCCACTCGGCCGGGGCACAGACCCGACCGGTCACAACGGCAGGCCGAAATGGGCGTTCCGCCCCACCACAGCCCCGCCGCGGCCGATCCGGCCTGCCGTTGCCACACACAACCCGCCTCCCCGGCCTGCCGGACCGGCCCCACTCGGCCGGGGCACAGACCCGACCGGTCACAACGGCAGGCCGAAAGGGGCGTTCCGCCCCGCCACAGCCCCGCCGCGGCCGATCCGGCCTGCCGTTGCCACACACAACCTGCCTCCCCCGGCCCGCCGGCCCGGCCTACGATCGGAACATGCGCGTCTTCCTGGCCGGTGCCTCCGGGGTCATCGGCAGCCGACTCATCCCCCTCCTGTGTCTCGACGGCCACGAGATCGCAGGGCTGACCCGCACCGAGAGCAAGGCCGTCCTGCTCGAAGAGCTGGGGGCGACACCCGTGGTCTGCAACGTGTACGACGCGGACGCCCTCACCGACGCGGTCGTGGCGTTCGAGCCCGACCTGGTGATCCACGAGCTGACCGACCTTCCCGACGACCCGGGGCAGATCGCCGCGTACCGGCTGCGGCACTCGCGTATCCGGACCGAGGGCACCCGCAACCTGCTCGCCGCGGCCCGTGCCGCGCAGGTCACGCGCCTGCTCGCGCAGAGCGTCGCCTGGACGATGCCGCCGGGCCCGGGGCAGGACGCGGTCGACGAGCTGGAGCGCTCGGTCCTCGCGTTCGGCGGCGTCGTGCTGCGCTACGGACAGTTCTACGGGCCGGGCACGTTCTACCCCGAGGGCGAGCCCACCGCGCCGCGGGTGCAGATCGACCGGGCGGCCGAGGCCACGGTCGACGCCCTGCATGAGCGCTCCGGCGTGCTGGTGATCACCGATGAGGCAACGACACGGGTGGATGCCGCATCCGCCCCCGTGAAGGAGGACTGACATGCGCGGAGCAGTGATCCACGCCCCCGGGGACGTCCGGTTCGAAGAGCGGGACGACCCGCGGATCGAGCGGCCGACGGATGCCGTCATCCGGATGCTGGCGACGTGCGTGTGCGGGTCCGACCTGTGGACGTATCGGGGGCTCAACGACATCCGTCGTCCGCTGTGGATGGGGCACGAGTACGTCGGGGTGGTCGAGGAGATCGGCGCCGACGTGCGGACGCTGTCGCCCGGCGACGTCGTCGTCGGCTCGTTCATGGCGTCCGACGGGACGTGCGAGATCTGCCGGGCCGGGTATCCGTCGCGGTGCGTGAACGTGGTCTCGATGGGGTCGCTGGGCGCTCAGGCCGAGCGGCTGCGCGTCCCGTGGGCCGACGGCACGCTGGTGGCGACGCCGGGCGAGCCCGCGCCCGAGCTGATCCCGTCGCTGCTGGCGGCATCCGACGTCCTGGGCACCGGGTGGTTCGCCGCCGAGGCCGCCGATGCCGGGCCGGGCAAGACCGTGGTCGTGGTCGGCGACGGGGCGGTCGGACTGCTCGGCGTGCTGGCGGCCCGGGCCCGCGGCGCGGAGCGCATCATCGCGATGAGCCGGCACGCCGACCGACAGGAGCTCGCGCGGCGGTTCGGCGCCACCGACATCGTCACCGAGCGCGGCGACGAGGGCGTCGAGCGGATCAAGGAGCTGACCGACGGCCTGGGCGCGCACTCCACCATCGAGGCCGTCGGCACACAGGAGTCGATGGTGCAGGCCATCCGCTCCACCCGCGCCGGCGGGCACGTCGGGTTCGTGGGCGTCTCGCACGGCGTCGCGCTGCCCGGCGAGCTGCTGTTCTACAGCGAAGTCCACCTGTTCGGCGGACCGGCCCCGGTGCGCCGCTACCTGCCCGACCTGATCGACCGCATCTGGCGCCGCGAGATCGACCCGGGCCAGGTGTTCGATCTGACCCTGCCGCTGTCCGAGGTGGCCGAGGGCTACCGGGCGATGGACGAGCGGCGGGCGATCAAGGTGCTGCTGCAGCCATAGACGTGGGGGGATGCCGGCGGTCGGCCGCCGGCATCCCCTCACCGCGTGCTCAGCGCACCCGTCGGCCGTGGGCCAGGTCGATCAGGTGCGGCAGCACATCGCCCTCGCGCAGTCCGGAGTGCTCGTGCTCGCTGGTGATCCACGGGGTCACGCCCGGCAGCAGCGCCGCGGTGGCGACCGAGAACTCCAGCGGGACGTACAGGTCGTGCACGTACACCGCGGCCGCGCCGCGCGCACCCGAGGCGCGCAGGGCGTCGGCGTCGTAGAGCTTCGGCCAGGGGTGGTCGGCGAGCGCGAGCGCGACATCCTTCCACGGCCGCAGGCCGGGCACCGTGTCGAGCCAGTCGCGGTGCACGTGCTCACCGGTCAGCAGCGTGACGTCGCTGCGGAAGTCGTCCGGCTCGACCCGCTCGGCCGACCAGCTCGTCGCGTGACCGTCGGCGTAGCTGGACTCGTGGAACACGTAGTACAGCGGCTCGCGGGCCGAGAACGGCAGGAGGCCGGCCAGGTCGTAGCGGAACGCGTTGGTGTGCGGCTCGTGCTCGAGCAGCTCGTGCAGGTTCTGCCATCCGTCATTCGAGCCCAGCAGCGTGCCCAGCGAGCGCAGCCGCGAGACCGAGACGACCTCGCCGTCCGGCAGCACGATGCGCCCGTCGGCGGCCAGATCCGCCAGGCGTCGGATCGTGTCGCGGTGATGCGGGAAGCGCCGGTAGTACCGCTGGGAGGCATCCCGCAGCTTGTCGTACGTGAGCGCATAGACGTCGTCGGGGTGGTGGCCCACGGCCGAGAGCCCGCCGGTGAGGTAGGCGTCGCGGATGGATGCGGCATCCGTCGTCAGGTACGCCAGCGTGGTGAACCCGCCGAAGGACTGGCCCAGCACGCTCCACGTGGCGGCGCCCAGGTGCTCGCGCATCGCCTCGCAGTCGTGCACGATGGCGTCGGCGCGCAGGTGGGTGATGTACTCGGCCAGCTCGGCGGTGCCGCGCTCGTCCAGGTCGCGGTCGCCGACCGGCGTGGAGCGCCCGGTGCCGCGCTGATCGATCATGACCACGCGGTAGTGCTCGAGCGCGGCATCCAGCCACGACGGACTCGCCGGCGCGTGGAACGGCCGCGGCGCATCGCCCCCGGGCCCGCCCTGCAGGAACACGAGGTACGGCAGGTCCTCGCCGCCGCTGCGCGCGACCACCGCGGCGTACACCTCGATGGTGCGGGCGTCGGCCGCGTCATCCCACACGAGCGGCACGGTGATGGTGTGATCTTCGACGGTGAGATCCTGCATGCGACGGGTGGTGACGGCCATGCGCTCGAGTCTAAACGGGCCGCCCCCGTCGCCGAGAGTGCATCTGACGGCCGAGGATGCGGGAAATCACCGCTCTCTCGGCCGTCAGATGCACGTTCGCGGGCGGGTCACTTCTCGTAGCCGGCGACCATGCCCTTGATGAAGTAGCGCTGCAGCACCAGGTAGGCCACCAGCACCGGGATGACGGTGAGCAGGGCCGCCGCGGCGGCGGCGTTCGGATCGCTGCCCTGGCTGGCGAAGAACGTGGCGATCGCCGGCGCGGTCGTGCGCACCTCGGGGTCGCGGAGGATGAACACGCTCAGCGCGTACTCGTTCCACACCGACACGCTGGTCAGGATGATGACGGTCGCGGTCACGGGCTTGAGCATCGGGAACACGACCCGGAACAGCGTCTGCAGCAGACCGGCCCCGTCCACGGTGGCCGCCTCTTCGATCGACAGCGGAAGGCTGCGCACGAAGTTCGCGTACAGGAAGATGCTCAGCGGCAGCTGGGACGCCACCATCAGCGCGGTCGCCCCCCAGTAGGTGTTGATCCAGTGCAGCTGGGCCATCAGCGTGTAGACGGGGACCAGGATGCTGAGGGGCGGGATCATGATCAGCCCGATGATCCCCGCGAACACGAGTCGGTTCCCGAGCGTCGCGCGACGGGCCAGCGGGTATGCGGCCAGCGCCCCCAGCACGCAGATGAGCACCGTGGACGCAACGGTCACGACGGCGCTGTTGCCGATGGCGCGCAGGATGCCGCCGTCCACGATCGCGGTCTGGAAGTTCTGCCAGTAGATCCCGCGGGTGGGGAAGATCCACTGCGACGACAGATCGGTGCGGGGCTTGAGCGCCGTGGTCAGCGTGATGTAGAACGGCACGAGCTGCAGGGCGCAGGCGGCGAGCAGCCCCGCCACCATTCCGATCGTGCCGAGCCGACGCATCACACGTACTCCAGCCGTCGGCGGTTGAAGTACGTGTTCAGCGCGAGCGTGAAGATCGCGATGATGAGGAACAGGACCACGCCGATCGCCGACGCATAGCCGGCGTTCTGGTTGTCGAAGTAGAACTTCGAGATCAGGGTCGACATCGAGTCGGTGGAGTATCCCGGGCCGCCGCCGGTCATCACCCGGATCACGTCGAACAGCTTCAGCCCGCCGATGAGATTGAGCACGATGCTGGTGGCGAACGCGGGCTGCAGCAGCGGCACCGTGATGGAGGTGAACTGCTGCCACGGGCCTGCCCCGTCGATTCGGGATGCCTCGTAGTAGGTCACCGGGATCGACTGCAGTCCGGCCAGGTAGATCACCATGGAGATCCCGACGAACTGCAGCGAGTTCACCAGCACGATGATCGTGATCGCCGACGGCGCGGTGCTCAGCCAGGCCACCCGCTGCCCGCCGAGCGCGACGACGATGTCGTTCAGCCCGCCGTACGAATACGAGAACAGCAGGTAGTACATCGTCCCCATCACGACCGGCGAGACCAGCACCGGCAGGTAGACGATGGCGCGCGCGAGGTTGCGTCCGCGCAGGGCGCGGTCGAGGGCGACCGCGAGGGCGAGCCCGATCACCTGCTGCAGGATCGTCGATCCGAAGCCGTACACGAACGTGTTCCGCAACGCGGTGCCGACCAGCGGATCGGCGAGCATGTGCAGGTAGTTGTCGAGACCGACGAACGTCCTGGTGGGGCTGTAGCCGTCCCACTTCGTCAGCGAGATGGCGATGCCGTTGACCAGCGGGTACACCGTGAACACCGCGAAGACGGCGAGCGCCGGCAGGTACAGCAGGTTGACCCGGCGCCGCACGAACGGCGCTCCCGGCGATCGTGCGGGGCGCCGCGGGGCGGTTCTGCGCGGGGCGGTTCCGCGCCCGGCGACCGCTGTCATGGCCGCTCCCGTTCGGCGGTGGGGCGGCCCCCCGACCTGCCCCACCACCGAAAGCCGCCCCCAGCGGTCACTGGCCGAACAACGAGGAGAACTGCTGCTTCATCTGGTCGACGGCCGCGGCGGGCGTCGACTGGCCGCTGATGACTCCGCCGGTCGTGGTCACCATGGTGTCCCACATCCCGTTGGGCAGGTACACCCGGTCGAAGTACGGCTGCAGCGTGTAGGTGTTCGGCTTCACGAGTGTGTCGTAGCTGTCCTGCAGGATGCCGAGATCGGCGGTCGCGTCGGTCAGCCCGGGGATCGCCCCCAGCGCCTTGGCGAGCTTGCTGATGTTGTCGGGCTGGGCGAGGCAGTCGATGTAGGCCAGCGCCTGCTTCTTGTGCGGGCTCTTGTTCCACACGCCGTAGGCCGTGCCCTCCCCGCCGACGAAGTACGGGTCGCCCACGAAGGACGGGATCGGGATGAAGCCGAGCTTCGCGTCCGGGCTCTGCTCGAGCGCCGTGCTCACCAGCGAGTTCTGCACGAAGACGAACCCCACGTCTCCGCTGCCGAGCCCCCGCCCGATCTCGTCCATCGTGATGGACGAGAAGTCGGGGTTGAAGTCCCCGGCCTTCGCCCACTCCTGCACCTCGTCGAGCATGGTCGTGTACCCGCCCTCGACGAAGGTCCCCTTCGTGAACTTCTCCAGGTCGGCGGCGCTGAACGCGCCGGACGACATGAAGTCGGCGACGTTGCCGGCCATCCACGAATCCTTCGACGACGACGAGAGCGGCGTGACGCCGGCATCCTTCAGCGTGGCCAGTGCCTTGGTGAACGCATCCCACGTCGTGAGCGTAGACGGATCGACGCCCGCCTTGCTCAGCGTGTCCTTGTTGTACAGGATGCCCGCCACGTCGGTGGTGATCGGCAGAGCGAAGAACTGGCCGTCCTTGCTCTGCATGGCCGGTGCAAGCGCCGTGTTGAATTTGTCGGCCCAGGACTGCTTGTCCAACGGCTCCAGGAACGGGCTGTAGCGCAGCAGCGACCAGCCGTGCGTCGACCAGATGTCGGGAAGGTCGCCCGAGGCCATGCGGGTCTTCATGTCGGCCTCGTACGTGTTCGTCATCGGAACGAGGTCGATAGCGGTGTCGGCCGGCGTGCAGGTCTTGGTGATGTCCTGCAGCACGGTGAGGGTCGGATCGGCCGAGCCGAGGCCGGTCTGCATCTCGAGTTTCGCCGTGCCGCCCGTGCCGCCGCCGCCACCGGAACACCCGGTCAGCACGATGCCGACGGCGGCCATACCCGCCACGACACCGCACGCCATCGTCCTTCTCCGTGCGCTCATCTGCTCACTTCCCTGTGATCCCGACCAGCCCTCGAGGTGTGTGGCAAGGAATCTACCCGCGTAACTGAACATATTCAAGTGACGACGCGGATTCGCCCTTCAGTGTCACTGAAATGACGGTATCGCGGGCGCGCCGACGCGGCCGCACCTTGACGCGGGTAGATGACTGCTGGATGCTGGAGCGGGCAGGACGAACCGTTCGGAGAGGAGCGCGCATGCCGTTCACGATCGGCATCGTCGGCGCCGGCCAGTTCGCGGACACGTTCGCGCCGCTGCTGACACACCATCCGCTGATCGGCGCGGTCTGGGTCACGGATGTCGTCCCCGAGCGCGCGGACCGGCTGGCGGCGCGGTACGGCCTGTCCGGCACGTTCGACTCGTTCGACCAGATGCTGGCCGACCCTCGCGTGGATGCCGTCGCGATCTTCACCCAGCGGTGGACGCACGGGGCTCTCGCGGTGCAGGCCCTGCGGGCCGGCAAGCACGTCTACTCGACGGTGCCGATGGGCATCAGCGTCGACGAGATCGGCGCCATCATCGACGCGGTCACCGCCAGCGGCCTGGTCTACATGATGGGCGAGACCAGCTTCTACAACCCGGCGACGGTGCTGGCCCGCGATCGGAACGAAGCCGGCGCGTTCGGCCGGCTGTTCTACGCCGAAGGCGACTACCTGCACGACATGGATCTCGGGTTCTATGACGCGTACCGGTTCAGCGGGGGCGAGGACTGGCGGCGCACGGCGAGCTATCCGCCGCTGCTGTATCCCACACACTCGATCGGCGGCATCCTCGGCGCGTGGGACACGCATGTGACCAAGGCGATCGGGATCGGCGTGCGCGACACCCGCGGTGACGGCGTCTTCGACCGGTCGGTGAGCATGTTCGACAACGACATCTCCAACGCCACGGCCCTGTTCGAGGTCGCCGGCGGCGGCTCGTTCCGGACGAACGAGTTCCGTCGGGTCGGCTACCCGTCGCACATCCGCGAGTCGCGCTTCCGCTATTTCGGCACGGAGGCGAGCTTCGAGGAGGTCGCCACCGCCGCCTTCTGGTACACCCGGGAAGGGGCCGAGGACGTGTCGCGGCTGGTGGAGACCTCCGCCACGCTGGACGTCGACGATCCGTCGCTGGCCCACATCGCGCCGGATCTGCGCCCCAGTTTCGTGTCCGGCTACGCCCCGGTGCATCACCGGGAGCGCATCCCGGCGGCGGTCGCGGCGCTGCCGAACGGGCACGAGGGCAGCCACCACTTCCTCGTCGACGACTTCGCCGTCGCGGTCGACGCCGGCGGGATGCCGCCGGTGAACGCGTGGCGGGCGGCTCGCTTCACGGTGCCGGGTATCATCGCCCACGAGTCCGTCCGACGGGACGGCGAGCGGTTGGATGTCCCCGATTTCGGCGACGTCCCGGGATCATGACATCGGACGAGGGGCTCTGGGGAGTCGGATGGTGATGGACGGCCGAAGAAGGACCGTCACGCGAGCGGACGTCGCGCGGCTGGCGGGAGTGAGCACGGCGGTGGTCAGCTACGTGCTGTCCGGCTCGGACCGACCGGTCTCGGATCAGGCGCGAGAGCGCGTGCGGTCCGCGGCCGACGCCCTCGGGTACCGGCCGAATGCGGCCGCACGCGCTCTCAGCCGCGGCCGGTCGACGATGATCGGGTTCATCGTGCCCGATCAGCGCAACCCGTTCTTCGCCGAGATGGTGGCCGCGCTGGACGGCGCCGCGCACACGCACGACTTGATGGTGCTGACCTTGAACGCGCGGGAGCGCCGCTCTGCGGACGGCGACGAGATCGCCGGGCTGACCTCACAGCAGCTGGAGGGCATCGTCAGCGCCGACACCCTCACCACGCAGGAGCTCAGCATCATCGAGCGCAACCGCATCCCGCTGGTGTACCTGAACCAGTTCAGCGCCCGGTCGGGGCACCCCACGTTCAGCACCGACTACCTCGAGGGCGCGCGGATGGCCGTCGAGCACCTCCTCGGGCTCGGCCACCGGTCGATCGCGTTCGTCGGCGAGGAGTCGACGCTGGATCCCCGCGAAGCGGGCTGGCGGCGGGCGCTGTCGGATGCCGGCATCCCGGCCGGTCCGGCCTTCCGCAGCGGATACACGCCGCAGAGCGGGTTCGATGCAGGGCTGAAGGTCGCGGAGCGCCGAGACGAGATCACGGCCGTGTTCGCGGCATCCGATCAGGTGGCCATGGGCCTGATGGCCGCGCTGCACTCGCGCGGCGTCGACATCCCCGGCCAGATGTCGGTCGTGGGCTTCGACGGCACGGCAGAGGGCGCTTTCACCTGGCCCGCCCTCACCTCGGTGTCGCAGCAGGTGACCGAGATGGCGAGGGATGCCGTGGCTCTGCTCGTCTCCGGGGACACCACGCCGATGGCCCGGAACTACCCCGCCGTGCTGCTGCTGCGCGACTCGACGGCACCGCCGCCGGCCCGGTGATCCGGGCGGGCGGGCGTCACTCCAGCAGGCCGGTCTCGCGGGCGACCGCCAGCACGCGCGAGCGACTGTCGGCACCGAGTTTCGTGAAGATGTGGGCGAGATGGGTCTTCACCGTCGCCTCCGTCACGAACAGCTCGCGGGCGATCTCGCGGTTCGAGGCGCCGCGGTCCAGCAGCCGCAGCACATCGCGTTCGCGATCGGTCAGGCGCACCCGCGGGGCGCGCATCGCGGTGACGAGCCGCCGGCTCAGCTCCGTGGTCAGCACCAGGCGCCCTGCGGCGGCGTCACGCACCGCCGCCACGATCGTCGCGGGCTCGACATCCTTGAGCAGGTAGCCGACGGCTCCGGCCTCGATCGCACCGACCACCTCGGCGTCGCGATCGAATGTCGTGAGCATGAGGACGGCGGGCGGATGCGGCAGCCCGCGCAGCGCCACGGTCGTCGCGATCCCGTCCATCCCTTCGCCCAGGCGCAGGTCGCACAGCACCACGTCGGGGCGCAGGTGCCGCGCCAGGGCCACGGCCTCGTCGCCGGAGCCGGCCTCGCCGACCACTTCGACGTCGCTCTGCCCGGTCAGCAGCGCCCGCACCCCGGTGCGCACGATCGGGTGATCGTCGACGAGGATCAACCGCACCCGGTCCGCGCCCCGGTCCGACCCGGTCACGGACGCGCCTCGGCCAGCCGCGGCAGATGCGCCGACAGCGCGGTGCCCTCCCCGGGGGTGCTCTCCACGTCCAGCCCGCCGCCGAGTTCGCGCAGCCGGGTCCGCATCGCCCGCATCCCATAGCCGCCGTCGCCGGCGCGCGCGGCGCGGGCGTTCCACCGCTGCGCGTCGAAGCCGGTGCCGTCGTCGGCCACATCCAGCCGGACGGTGTCCCCGGCATCCGCCAGCGTCACCACCACCCGGCGCGCGTCGGCGTGCGAGCGCACATTGGCCAGCGCGGACTGGGTGACCCGCAGCAGGGCGACCTCGGTGGCCGGTGCCAGCGCGGGGAAGCCGGCATCCACGTGCAGCTCGGTGCGGATGCCGGTCTCGTCCTGCAGCCGGTCCAGCATGCGCGCCAGGGCGTCGCCGAGCGCCGTGCCGTCCAGTTCGGCCGGCATGAGCGCGTTCACGATCCGTCGGGTGTCGGCCAGTCCGTCGCGGGCCAGCTCGTCGATCTGCCGCAGGGCACGGGATGCCTCGGCCCCCGTCCCCCGCTCGGCGCCGTCCAGGGCGCCGCGCGCCAGCATCCCGATCGAGGTCATGCTCTGCGCGACGGTGTCGTGGATGTCGCGCGAGAGCCGGGTGCGCTCGGCGTGCACGCCGGACTCGCGCTGCGTGCGCGCCAGCTCGTCCTGCAGCGCGGCGGTCTCGTCCTGTGCGGCCACCAGCGACGCGATCAGCAGCCGGCGCTCGCGGCCGTCCCGGACGAGTTCGAGGTAGCCGCGCGCAATGCCCAGGGCGAACAGGCCGCCCACCACCGGCCCGATCACGTTGGCCGACGACGTGCTGCCGGTGTGGGCGACGGGCGCGACCAGCACGACGACCAGCACGATCAGGCTGTACGGGATCGCCCACCGCATCCGCAGCGCGAAGCCGGCCAGCAGCCACAGCGAGAACGCCAGCCAGACGAACTCGGCGCTGACGGCGACCGCGCCCACCCAGATCAGGGCCAGTCCCAGGAGCCACCACGCGGCCAGCGGCCGGTCGGCGGTGCGGGTGCTCAGCACGAGGCCGGCGGCGTACCAGCCCGCGAACGCGACGGCGACCGCCGCGGTCAGCGCGATCGGCACGCCGTCGGCGGCGGCCCGGACGGCGCCCGCGATCAGCAGCGTCGCCGTGATCAGCGCCTGGCCGAGCCGGATCGACCCGACCAGCCCCGCCCAGGACCGCGGCGCCGGCGCGCTATCGCGCGGCGACCGAGACGGGATGGGTGTCGACATCCTTCGATTCTCCCCCGTCACCGGCCGATTCGTCGACGCCGTCGGCGGACGGGCCGGCGGAGGGGCGGATGCGGCTCGGCCACCACATCCGGTCGCCGAGCACGGCGAACAGCGCGGGCACGATCAGCGTGCGCACGACGAACGTGTCGACGATCACCCCGACCCCGACGATCAGTCCGATCTGGCCGAGCGTGACCAGCGGCAGCACCCCGAGGGCGGCGAACACCGCCGCCAGCACCAGGCCGGCGCTGGTGATCACCCCACCCGTCGAGGCGACCGCGTGCACGATCCCGGCGCGCGTGCCCCGCCGCCGCGCCTCGCCGCGCGCGCGGTGCACGAGGAAGATCGTGTAGTCGATTCCGAGCGCCACCAGGAACAGGAACCCGAGCAGCGGCACCTGCAGATCCAGCGCCTCCCAGCCGAACAGCACCCGGCCGAGCCAGGCGCCGGCGCCGATCGCGGCCACCGCGCTGAGCGCGTTCACGCACAGCAGCAGCACCGGGGCCACGAGGGCGCGCAGCAGGCCGATCAGCACGACCAGGCTGATGCCGAGGATGAGCGGCGTGATCAGGACGAAATCGCGCAGGTTGCCGGCGCGCGCATCCAGGTCGGTGGCCACCGGCCCGCCCACGAGGGCATCGGCGCCGGGGACGGCGCGGGCGGCATCGCGCACGGTCTGCACCAGCTCGAGGCTCTCCGGGGTGCCCGGCGCGGGCTCGCCGGTGACGACCAGGCGGGTCTGCGCGTCATCGGCGCTGGTGCCGGATGCCGTGACCCGCACGACGCCGGGAACATCCGCGATCGCGTCGGTGACGGCATCCGCCGCCGCCGTGTCGGCGATCACGATCATCGGCTGCGCCAGGCCCGGATCGAAGTGCGCGCCGAGCACCGTGAGACCGGCGGCCGACTCGGACGGCACGCGGAACTTCTCCACCTGGGTGAGCCCGACGGTGGTGCCGAACAGGCCGGCGGCCATCACACCCAGCAGCAGCGCTCCGCCCACGAGGGGCAGCCACGGCCGGCGCACCACACGCTCGGCCACACCACGCCAGGCCCGACCGTATTCGCGCGGCCGGTCGGGACGCGGCACGAACGGCCAGAACACCCCGCGCCCGCACACCGCCAGCAGCGGCGGCAGCAGGAACAGCACCGCGACCAGGGCGATCAGCAGGCCGACGGCGGATGCCACCCCCAGGCCCCGGGTGCCGGGGATCACCGCGAGCACCAGGGTGGCCAGGGACAGCACCACGGTCAGGTTCGACGCGACGATCGCGCCCGCCGTGCCCCGCCATGCCCGGGCGAGCGCACGCCGGTGGTCGGTGTCGACGGCGAGCTGCTCGCGATAGCGCGACACCAGCAGCAGCGCGTAGTTCGTGCCGGCACCGAACACGAGCACGCTGACGATGCCGGTGTCGAACTGCAGCTGCAGGGCGTTGCCGACCGCCACGGTGGCGCTGCCGGCGAGCTCATCGGCGAGGGCGACGACCACCAGCGGGATCATCCAGAGCACCGGCGAGCGATAGGTCAGGATCAGCAGCAGCGCGACGATCACGATCGTCACCAGCAGCAGGGTGAAGTCGGCGCCGTCGAACGCGGCCGCGACGTCCACGCCGAACGCGGGACCGCCGGTCACCTGCACTGCCACGCCCGAGATCGGGTGCGCGGCGACGGCATCGCGCACCGTGGTCACGGCCGCCTTCGCGTCGCCGTCGGCACCGACATCCACGGTCGCCTGGATCACCGCGGCCCGGCCGTCGTCGCTGGGGAACGGCCCGAGCGGGGCGATCCCGGTGGCGGTGCCGACCGGATCGATCAGGGTGCCGAGAGCCGCGGTGTCGCCGGCGGTCAGCTGGGCGCCGTCGTCGCGGCTCGCCACGATCAGCAGGGTCTGGCGCTCGGCACCGGGAAACCGGTCGGCGGCCGTGGCGGCCCGTGCAGATTCGGACTGCGGCGGGGCGGCCTCGTTGCCCGCGTCGAGATCGGCGCGGCCGAGCGCGCCCATTGCCAGCACCAGCAGCACGGCGGCGACGGCCAGCGACCACCACGCACCACGGCGGGAGGTCAGGACGGAGGGGATCGAACGCAGAACACGCAGCATGGTCCCCAGTCCAGCCGTCGCCGGCGCCGGGCACGTCGGGAAGATGGCCGATCCTTCTCTCATCCGAACGGATGAGGTGACGGCCCCCTCGCCCGGGCCCGACCGGGGAATCCCGAATAGACTGACCGGGGAAGCGGAGGTCACGGTGCCGATCACGGGGGCGATGCTGGATGTCGCGGCACGACATCCCGAACGCCTCGCCATCGTCGGACCGGACGGTCGCCTCACCTACGCCGAGCTCGTCGCCGACTCGCGCCGCATGTTCGCGGCCGTCGATCAGTTGCACGCGGCACAGACCCGGCCGCCGACGCCGGCTCGCGAGACCAGCGGCATCCCGATCACCGCGATCAGCGTCACCTCGGCGTTCCACACCGCCCGCATCGTGGCCGGCCTGGCCGGGTTCCGCGCCGTCTCGGCGACCATCGACCCGCGCTGGCCGCTCACCCATCGCGTCGCGGTGGTCCTGGCCACCGGCATCGGCGTGGTCATCAGCGACCAGGCCGACCTCGCCGAGGCGCTGCACGCGCGAGGCTGGGGCGGTGCGATCCTCACCCTCGCCGAGTTCATGCAGGTCGAGGCATCCGTCCCGACGGGGGCGGGGTCGAGCCCCGAGCCGGGCGTGCGGGATGGCGACGAGCCGTTCCTGCTGCTGTTCTCGTCGGGCACCACCAGCAACCCGAAGGCGTTCCTGAAGACCCGCCGGCAGTACCGCGCGAACGTCGCGGTCTCGGCGGCGCATCTCGAACCGCTGCCCGGGGTGGCGACTCTCGCACCGGGACCCGTCTCGTACAGCCTGACCCTGTATGCGCTGATCGAGTGCCTGGCCACCGGCGGCAGCGCACACGTCGCGGATGCGTTCGATCCGGTCGCGCTCGGTCGCCGCATCCGCGACGAGCAGATCACCCGGGTCGTCGCGGTGCCCGCCGTCGTGCAGGCGCTCACCGACGTGGCCCGGCGCCGACGCCACGACATCACCGGGCTCGAGGTGGTGGTCACCGGCGGTGCGAACCTGCCGGCATCCCTCCGCGCGGGGCTGCGCGCCGTGCTTCCCGCGGTGCGGCTGATCAGCTACTACGGCGCCGCCGAGATCGGCTTCATCGGCGACAGCCGCGACGGCGACGGCACGTTCATCTCGGTCTACGAGGGGATCGGCGCACAGGTGCGCGACGATGCCGGCGCCCCGGTGCCCGACGGCGAACTCGGCACGGTCTGGATCCGCGCTGACGCATGCTCGGACGGGTATATCTCGGCGACGACCACCGAGCCGCTCAAGGACCCCAGCGGGTGGGCCACCGTGCACGACCAGGGGCGGCTCGTCGACGGCCGCCTGCAGCTGGTCGGCCGGGCCGGAGACATCACGATCACCGGCGGACACAAGGTCGCCCTCACCGAGGTCGAGCGGGCATTCGACGGGATGCCGGGGCTCGGCGCCGTCTGCGCGGTGGCGCTCGCGGACCGCGGCCTGGGAAGCGTGGTCGCGCTGGTGGTCGAGGGCGACGGGCCCGGCAAGGACGAGCTGATCGCCTGGGCGCGGGAGCGACTCGCGCCGCAGTTCGTCCCGCGCCGCTGGTATCGCATCGAGGCCCTACCCCGGACGGTGGGCGGCAAGATCCGCCGCCCTGCCACCACCGAGCTGGTGGACGACGGACTGGCGGCGCGGCTGTGAGCGCGGGCGGGGCGCTGGCCGCGGGCGGGGCGCTCGCCGCGGGCGGGGTTCCGATCGCGGGCGTGGCGCTGGCCGCGCGCGGGGTGCTGGCCGCGGGCGGGGTTCCGATCGCGGGCGTGGCGCTGGCCGCGGGCGGGGTGCTGGCCGCGCGCGGGGTTCTGGCCGCGGGCGGGGCCCTGGCCGCGGCATCCACTGCCCCCGCCTCCCTCGCCTTCGACGCTGGGCGCCGCCGGCCCTCGGCCCAGCCGAGGAGATCTGCCGAAGCGAGGATGATCCGGCCCGATTTCGCCCGCGCCCGGGCATATCTCCTCGGCTCGGCCGAGGATGACGGGGGAGCGGACGGATGAGGCAGGTCGTCGTCACCGGGATGGGCGCGGTCACCCCCAGCGGTCTGGACGTGCCCGCGTTGTGGGATGCCGTGGCCACCGGCCGCAGCGCGATCACGGTGCTCGACGAGCCCGAGTTCGCCGGACTCGCCGTCCGGATCGGCGGGCGGGTGCGCGGGTTCGAGACCGCGCCGGGCCCCGCACCGGGCCCCGCATCAGGTCCCGCACCGGACCCCGCACCAGGTCCCGCACCAGGTCCCGCACCAGGTCCCGCACCGGACCCCGCACCAGGTCCCGCACCGGGTCCCGCACCGGGTCCCGCACTGGGCCATGCGCTGGCCCGGCGGCTCAGCCCGGTGCAGCACTGGGCGATCGCCGCGGCCGACCAGGCGCTGGCGCAGGCGGCGGCATTCCCGCTGACCGCCGAGCTGCCGTGGGATCCGCTGCAGGTCGCGGTTATCGCCGCCACCGGCTCGGGACCGGTCGACGCGATGCAGCAGGCCACCCGGGCGTACGACGAGCGCGGCCCGCGCGCCGTGCCGCTCAGCCTGTCCATGCACGGCGCACCGGATGCCGCGGCCGCCCTGCTCACCCAGCGCTACGGCATCCGCGGCCCGGCGCAAGGCGTGTCCGCGACCTGTGCGAGCGGCGCGGTCGGGCTGGGCGAGGGGCTGCGGCGCATCCGTCACGGCTACGCCGACGCCGTGCTGGTGGTCGGCATGGAGGACTGCCTGAACCCGGTGAACCTGTCGTCGAACGCGAATATGCGTGCACTGGCATCCGGGTACGAGGACGACCCCACCGCCGCGTCCCGTCCGTTCGATGCGGGACGCCGCGGGTTCGTCATGGCCCAGGGCGCCGCGGCGATCCTGCTCGAGTCCGAGCACTCGGCCCACGCCCGCGGGGCGGCCGTCCTCGCCCGGCTCGCCGGATTCGGGGCGGCCAGCGACGCGCACCATCCGACGGCGCCGCATCCCGACGGCCGGGGCGGGGCCGATGCCATCAGGCAGGCCCTGGCCGATGCCGGCCTCGGCGCCACCGAGATCGCACACATCAACGCGCACGGCACCGGCACCCCCGCTGGCGATGCGGCCGAGCTGAACGCCCTGGCCGCCGCCCTCGGCGGGCGGGCCCGCAGCATCCCCATCAGCGCCACCAAATCGAGCACGGGTCACCTGCTCGGGGCGTCCGGCGTGGTGGAGGCGATCATCGCGGTGCAGACGCTGCGAGACGAGGTCCTGCCACCGACGCTCAACCTCGACGACCCTGCATTCCCGGACTGGAATGTTGTGGCGGCGCCACGCCGCGAACGTATCGACACCGTCCTGTCGACATCCTTCGGGTTCGGCGGACACAACGGGGCGATCGTGATCGCCCGCGGATGAGGAGAGCCCGATGGACCGAGAAGCCCGCCACGCCCAGCTCGCCGAGCAGTACCTGCCCGATGCACTGCTCGAGCGATTCCGCGAGCGCGCCGCGGTGTACGACCGAGAGAACCGCTTCTTCGACGAGGACCTGACCGAGCTGCGCGAGCGCGGATACCTGCGGCTGTTCGTGCCGGTCGAGTTCGGCGGCCCGGGGCTGGGCCTTTCCGAGGTGTCGCGTCTGCAGCAGCGGCTCGCCGGTGCGGCGCCGGCCACGGCGCTCGCGGTCAACATGCACCTGATGTGCACCGGCGTGGTCAAGGCGATGGTCGATCGGGGCGACCGCTCGCTGACCTGGGTGTTCGACGACGTGATGGCCGACGAGATCTTCGCCTTCGGGATCAGCGAGCCCAGCAACGACTGGGTGCTGCAGGGGTCGAACACGGTGGCCGCGCCGACCGGCGAAGGCGGGTACCGCCTGACCGGGGTGAAGATCTTCACGTCGCTGTCGCCGGTGTGGACCCGGCTGATCGTGCACGGGCTGGACACGACCGGCGACCCGATGCTCGTGTACGGATTCATCGAGCGGGATGCCGGGGGCATCACGATCTCGGACGATTGGGATGTGCTCGGCATGCGCGCCTCGCAGAGTCGCGCGACCATCCTCAAGGACGTTCCGATGCGCGCCGACCGGGTCGCCCGCCGGATCGCGCCCGGCCGGGTGCCGGACCTGCTGACCTTCGCGATCACGAGCAACTTCCAGCTGCTGATCGGCGCGGTCTACGCCGGTGTCGCGCGACGCGCCCTCGACCTGGGCGCCGCGGGCCTGAAGCATCGGAAGTCGGCGAAGGCCGGAGCATCCCTCTCCGAGATCCCCGAATCACGCGCCCGGCTCGCCGACGCGCTGATGGATTACATGGCCGTTCCCGCGCAACTGGACGCCTACGCTCGCGATTTCGACGACCTCGTCGATCACGGCACCGGCTGGCCGCTGCGCCTGGTCTCGGCCCGGATCAACGCGTCCAACGCGGCGCGGCGAGCCGCCGAGGTGGCCCTGACCTGCGCCGGCGGCAGCGGATTCGGCAACGGGAACGAGGTGAGCCGCCTCTACCGCGATGCCGCGGCCGGGCTGTTCCATCCGCCGAGCGCCGACGCCGCACGGCCGATGTACGCGGCGGCACTGCTCGACGACGACTGAGTCGCCGCGACCCTCAGCGGGCGAGCGTGAACGGCGGCCGCGGTCCCTCGATGCGGGCGACCGCGATCTTCACCTCGACGAGTTCGGCTTCGACGCGGGCGAACCGCTCGTCCATCTTGTCGAACCGGGCGTCCATCTTGTCGAACCGGGCGTCCAAGCGGAGCGTCTGGCGATGCAGCATCCCCGCGATCACGCCCACGAATCCGACCGCCGCGACGAAGACGGCGACGACCACGCCGATCACGTCCGGTGTCACGATCATGCCTCCATTGTGCCTCGGCCGTTCACCTTCGGCGGAGGACATCGAACACCACGCGCAGCGTGAGCACGCCCGACACGAGCACCAGCAGGTAGCCGAACACCTGGAACAGGCTCAGGGTCGGCGTGATCTCGGGCCCGCCGCCGCTGGTGAGGAGCATCGCGGCCATCACGCCGAACACGCCGGCGAGGAATGTGATCGCGGCGAGGTTGATGAACTCGCGCAGCAGCGCCCGGTCGCGGCGGTCCGCGAGGAGGCGCACGTTGAGGTTGAGCCGCCCGGCGGCCAGCTGTCCGCTGATGTCGTCGATCCGCCGCGGCAGGCGCCGCGCGATCGGGAGCGCGCCGAGCAGCTCATCCCCCACCGCACGCGCCAGCGCGTCCGGCTTCCGTCCCGCGACGAGGCGCTCCTGCGCGTAGGCCGCGGCGGCGGGGACCAGCTCGAAGTCCGGGACCAGCACGCGGGCGCTGCCCTCCACGGTCGCGATCGCACGGAAGGCCGCCGTCAGCTCCGGCGGCACCGCCAGTCCGTGCGCGCCGAGGATGCCGATGACCTCGGTGAAGGCCGAGGCGTCCAGCACCGATCCGGCCCCGAGGTACCGCGACATGAACTCGCCGATCTGACGGCGCAGCATGAACTCGTCCAGGTCGTCCGGCAGCTCGACGAATGTGATCAGGGTGTCGGCGAACGCACGCGCATCGCCGCGCGAGAACGCCAGCAGCACGTCGGTGATCTGCCGCCGCACCTCCGAGTCCAGTCGGCCGACCGACCCGAAGTCCAGCAGCGCGAGATCGTCGTCATCGGTGATCATCACGTTGCCCGGGTGCAGATCGGCGTGGAACACCCCGGCATCCATGATCTGTTCCAGCGTGCCCTGGAACAGTCGTACCGCCAGCGCCCGGCGCTGCGCCTCCGGGATGCGGTCGGCGGCACCGCCCTCGCTCAGGGTCGTGCCGCTCAGGTACTCCATCACGAGCACGTCGCGCGAGCTGAGCGCGGCGATGAAATGGGGGATGCGCAGCCGCTTCCCTTTCGGGCGCTGTTCCTGCACCGCTTCCATCGCGGCGATGTTGGATGCCTCGACCCGATAGTCGAGTTCGTCGCGCAGGCTCGCGGCCAGGCTGTCGGCGAGCTCGTCGAGTCCGAACCGGCGCGCCCATCCGGTCGACTGCGCGAGCCGCCGCGACAGCCGCAGCGCGATGTCGATGTCGCGTTCGACCAGCGGCACGATGCCGGGTCGCTGCACCTTGACCGCCACCCGCTGCCCCGACGGAAGCGTCGCCTCGTGCACCTGCCCGATGGATGCCGCGGCCACGGCCTCCTCGCGGAAGTCGGCGAACACCTCCGAGACCGGCCGGCCCAGCGACGCCCCCAGCGTCGGCGCGATCTGCGCCCAGGGTGCCGGCGGCACGCGCTGCTGCAGTCGGCCGAGCGCCTCGGTGAACTCGACCGGCAGCACGTCGGTGCGGGTCGACAGCAGCTGGCCGATCTTCACGAACGCGCCGCCGGCGTCCTCCAGCGCGGCGGTGAGCGCGACGGCCTGGCGGCGCCGCTCGGCTGCGCCGGCGTTGGTCGGCTCGGTGTTGATCTTGAACGGCAGCAGCCGGTGATGCGACGCGATCCGCAGCAGCTCGGCATAGCGCCGGGTGCGCTCCCGGCTACGGCGCATCGCCGCGGCCCACTGATCCGGCCGCGGCAGCGTGCCCTGGGGCACGGCCACCTCGGCGAGCACGAGGAACGCGATCGCCACGAACAGGATGATCCCGAACTGGACCGGGATCAGCGCCGGCGTGTAGGCGCCCCACACGAACTGCGACTCGAAGCCGACCTCGGCGGCGAGCCCCAGGATGCCGGCGATGACGACGCGGACGATGCTCACGCGGATGCCGAGCACCCGCCGGGCGAACGCGCCGATCACGACCATGGCCACGACGGTGGCGATCACGATGACCGCGACATCCAGCACAATCGTCAAGGCGCTCACCGCTGGTTCCTTCCGCCGGGGCCGGTCTCAGCGTATCCGCCGAGACCGCGTGCGCTCAGGCCAGGGCGCCCATCGGGTCCCACGCCGGCAGCTCGAGCGGCTCGGTCGTCAGCGCCGCCTGCAGCTCGGCCGGCAGCCGGTCCTTGCGCACCACCACCTCGAAGACATACTCGTCGAACCACGAGCCGGCCATCGTGTAGAAGCCCTTGTCGGCGTTCTCGGTGCCCCAGCTGTTCTCCACCCGCCAGCGGCGGGCCGCGCCGTCCTCGTCGAGGTCGACACCGGTGAACAGCATCGCGTGCGTCATCGCCGACTCTCCGAAGCGGACCCGCTCCTCCTTGGTCGTGGACAGGTCGACCCCGTACACGCCGGCGTAGTCGAACAGGTCGGCCGCCCACAGCCCGTCCTTGCGCGCCATCTGCGGACCCACGTCGCACCCGAACCAGACCGGCTCGCCGTCGACGATCGTCTGCGCGGCGATCCGCTTGATCAGGTCGATGTCCACGTTCAGGTAGACGACCGGGTCGCCGCCGACCACGTTGCCCAGATGCGCGACGGTCAGCGCGGCGCCCTTCGGGTGCTCGGGGCGCGGGTCATCGACCAGGCACACGTAGTCGGCCAGGTCGATGTCGGTGTACGCGGCGAGGAAGGACTGCGGGGTGAACGAGCCGGCGCGGTGGAACTGCTTCTCGTCGTCTCTCCACTGCCACTCGAACTCGGTCGGCGGCACTCCCAGGTGGATCGTGAGGATCCGGTGCGTGTCGGTGAGGATCTGCTCCTTCAGCCGCTGGAGCTCATCGGATGCCGCATCGGCCGCGGCGGCCTGGCGCAGCATCCGCGCCCCACGGCGCAGCTGGGTGCGCAGCGACGAGTTCATCCGCGCCGTGTTCGCCGACGACTCGGTCTCGGGCATCAGCTCCTTGGGCACGGCGCCGTGCTTGGCGAAGACCGAGACCTCCATGTTCCACTGGCCGCCGTCGCCCATCAGCTGCTCGAGCAGGAACGCCATCAGGCGATCGTCCGGCGCGGTGCCGGCGAGCTCGATCATGTCGTCGAGGAAGTAGTTGGCCCGCTCGATCTTGTCCCAGTACATCGCGTGGTTCTGGCTGAACTCGAAGTCCTTCACACCCAGGACGCGGCGGGCATCGGCCCGCAGCAGGTTCAGCGCCGCGAACAGCCAGCACCGCCCCGACTTCTGCTGGTTCGTCGCCGCCCAATCGTCCAGCCGGTGCGACATGCTCAGCCGCGTGTCGACCACCCGCGCCCGGTTCAGGGCGACCTCGTCGATCGGAGTGCGGGTGACGGCGTTCATCGCTCGCACGGCAGACGGGTCGGCCAGGAACTTTTCGCGCCAGTGCGCGACGGTGGCCTCGTCGAGAGGAGTGCGGGGGGATGCCGCCGCGTGAGCGGCTGCGGCCGTCTGGGGATCGTCGAGAAGCGTCATCCCTCCAGCCTGCCACTGCCGCCCGTCGGCCGCACTCTCGGACGCCCGCGCGCCCACCCCCGCCGCCCGGATGGAGTCAGCCCGCGGCTTTCGCGACCAGTGCGCGCACCCGCTCCTCGACCTCGGGGGTGAACTCGATCAGCGCATAGACCGTGGGCCACATGGGCCCGTCGTCCAGCTGGGCGGCGTCGTTGAAGCCCAGGGTCGCGTAGCGCGTCTTGAATTTGCCCGCCGGCTGGAAGAAGCACAGCACGGCGCCGTCCTGGGCATACGACGGGAAGCCGTACCAGGTCTTCGGCTCGAGCTGCGGGGCCACCTCGGTCACGATCTCGTGCAGCTTCTCGGCGAGTTCCTTGTCGAGGCCGTCCATCCCGGCGATCGCCTCCTGCAGCGCCTGCAGTCCCTGCGCGCGCTTCTCCGCGCCCTTGGCCGCCTGCTTCTCGGCGCGCAGTTCCGCCGCCCGCTGCTTCATCGCGGCCCGCTCGTCGGCGCTGAACCCGCTCTTGCCGGTCTTCGCGGCTGTCTTCTCGGCCATGAGCCTTCCCTTCGTCGTGGTGGATTCCACGTTACGGATGCCGCGGCCCCCGCGCTTCTCGAATCCTGCTCGACCGTCGACTCGATCGACGACGTGCTGGCACAGGTCGAGCAGGCCGGCGGAGTGGTCCTCACCCCGCGGAGCCCGATCTCGGAGACGAGCTGGTGGGCGGTGTTCGAAGACCCGGACGGCAACGTGATCGGACTGTTCGAGGGGACGATGGGCTGACCCGCGCCAGCGGCAGGCGCCAGGCGGCGGCGAGCTGCAGCGCCACCGCAGCGACGATCAGCACGCCCAGGGGGACGTGCAGCCACGGGCCGATGTGGATTCCGGCGTAATACTGCGCGGTCTCGGCGACGGCGATCGCAAGGGAGGAGGCGAACGGCCATCGTCGGCCCAGCCGTACCAGGACGACGATCGCGACGATCACCTGCAGATAGCCGATCGCCGTGGTGAGGTTGGCGCCGATCAGGTGCAGACCGAGGCCGCCATGGTCGCCGGAGAGGAGGATCCCGGCGAACACCGGCTGGCCGATGAGCGCCACCATGTGGGCGCTCACGACCCCGCGGAAGACCCATCCGCTCGCGTCGGCCCGCCGCTCGACGACGGATGCCGCGGTGATGCGCTCCGTCATGACGCGGCCCCACTCGCCCGCACGAGGGCGATGTCCCCGGCATCCACTGTCTCCGGCCGGCGTCCTCCCCGAGGCCAGGGAACGGAACCGGGCCGACGCGCCTCGAGGCGGATCTTGCCCACGGCGACCCTCGTCGACAGCTCTTTGTATGCCACGCCGAGGCTCCCGGACAGGCAGCCATCCATCGCGACGTCGTCCTTGTGCGCGAACTGCCGGACGGCGGCGCGGCGTCCGAGGCTGACGCACGCGCCGGTGAGGGCGAGGTCGATCGCCCTCGGCTCGGTTCCGGCGATGCGACTCAGCACGGTGTCGGCGGCCTGGGCGCCGAGCGGGCCTGCGGCCTGGCAGCTCATGCGCAGCGGTCGCCCCGATGGCGCGGCGGCGTCGCCGGTGGCCACGATCCGATCGTCGTCAAGGCTCGTGAGCGTCTCGTCGGTGAGCAGCCGTCCCACCGCATCGGTGCGCAGCCCGCTGTCGGCGGCCAGCGTCGGCACCCCGAATCCGGCCGTCCAGAGCGTCAGCGCGCTCGCGCGCACCGTGCCGTCGGCCAGCACCACCGCCGTGCGTCTCACCTCGACCACACGCTGCCGTTCGAGCACGACCACACCGTGCCGCGACATCCACCGTGCGATGTGACGACGTACGCGGTCGCTCAGGTATGGCGAGAGTCCCTCGGCGCAGACGAGCGTGACCGACCGGCCCGTCCCGGCCAGCTCGGCGGCCGTCTCGATCCCGGTCAGCCCGCCGCCGATCACGGTGATCGGGGCGTCCGCCGGCAGCACGTCCAACGCGGCGCGCGCCCCCTGCGCTGACTCGAACTCGGCGACCGACAGCGCGTGCTCGCGGGCGCCGGCAACGGATGCCGGAGGCTCGCCGGTGCTGCCGACGGCATAGATCAGGCGGTCGTACGGCAGGGTGCGCCCCGAGGCGAGGAGAACGCCGCACCCCGAGGGGTCGATTCGCGTGACGGTGTCGACCACCAGGTCGACCGGGGGCGCGAGGATCCTCCGGTAGTCCACGATCGCCGCGGCGGTGCCGGCCACGAACTGGTGCAGCCGTACCCGCTCGACGAACATCGGCCGGGGATTGATCAGCGTGACGCGCACCTCCGGGCGCTTCCGCAGCCGGTTGGCCGCAAGCGCCCCGGAATACCCGCCGCCGATGACGAGGACCGACGTGTCGTGATTGAGTGTCGACATGAGAGGCTCCCTTCCTTGGTCTCACCCCTCCGACCGCACAGCCGCCCGGATCGTCAGGTCGCCGCACCTGACGAATCACGGTGCTGCGCGGTCGGATCGGTGAGAGACATCCCGAAGGGGGAATGGGCGAGATCATGACCGACACGTACCCGCCGCCCGACGAGCCCGACCTGAGATCGCAGGAGGTCGAGGGGGAGCGTCGTCAGCTGATGAACGTCGCCTATCGCCTGCTCGGCTCGGTCGCCGACGCCGAGGATGTCGTGCAGGAGGCCTACGTCCGCTGGTACACCCGGTCGCGGGTCGAGCGGGATGCCATCGCCTCACCGGGCGCGTGGCTGACCACGGTCGCCACCCGGCTCTGCCTGAACCTGCTCACCTCGGCCCGGGTGCGCCGCGAGAGCTACGTGGGCGAGTGGATCCCCGAGCCGGTCCCCGGCGGATCGGACTGGCGCGTCGCGCTGTCCGGCGATGCCCCGGTCGACCCGGCCGATCGGGTCACGCTCGACGAGTCGATCAACATGGCGTTCCTCGTCGTCCTGGAGTCCCTGACGCCCGCAGAACGCGTCGCCTTCATCCTGCACGACGTGTTCTGCTATTCCTTCGCCGAGGTGGCCGACATGGTCGGTCGAACGGCCGGAGCCTGCCGGCAGCTGGCATCGTCCGCCCGCACACGCATCCGCGCGGCGCGCACGCCCGCCCCGCCGACCGCCGAGCAGGCGGCGGTCATCCGAGACTTCAAGCGTGCCTGGGAGCACGGCAAGATCGACGCCCTCGTCGCCCTCCTCGCCCCCGATGCCATCGCGGTCAGCGACGGCGGCGGGCGGGTCAACACCGTGCTGCGTCCGATCGAGGGCGCGGAGCAGTTCGCACGCGCGTTCGTCCGGCTCCGGGAGCTGTTCACCGGGCTGATCATCCGGGAGCGGACGGTGAACGGCCAGCCCGGTCTGGTGGCCGTCCGGGACGGTGTCATCGTGTCGGTCTACGCCTTCCAGGTCGCGCACGGCCGGATCACGCACATCTGGGTGGTGCGCAATCCGGACAAGCTGCGCTCCTGGACCGCGGCGTGACGCCACCGCCGCAGGATCGGTCAGGGCACGAGCACGATCTTGCCGCGTGTGTGCCGGCGCTCCAGATCGGTGTACGCCGCCCGCACCTCGGCGAGCGGATAGCGGGCCGCGATGGGCACCTCCAGGCGCCCGGCGGCGATCTCGTCAGCGAGCGCCGCGAGCACGGCGGGCGTGGCGGCCGCGTCGTGTCCGACCCACTGCGCGCCCTTCTCTCGCGCGGTGAAGTCAGCGATGGTCGCGACGCGCGCCGGCTCGACGCCGAGGTCGAGTCCGAGCTCGATGTATCCGCCTCCGTGCGTGTCCAGCAGCGCCGCGATCGGCCGGCCCTCGGCAGCAGCACGGATGCGGTCCGCCAGCCCCTCGCCGTGATAATCGACCGGAACCACTCCGAGCCCGCGCAGCCATTCGTGGTTCTCCGGGCTCGCCAGCCCGATCACCCGCGCTCCCGCGTTGCGGGCCAGCTGGGTCGCGAACACTCCGACCCCGCCCGCGGCCGCCACGACGACCACCGTCTGGCCGGACTGGATGCCGACGGCATCGGTGATCGCGCGGCCCGAGGTGCCCGCCACGAACAGCGCCCCCGCGACATCCCACGGCACCGCGGCGGGCTTGCGCACGAGCTGGTCGTCGTCGACGGCCACCAGCTCGGCGTGGCTCGCGCGATCGTTGGTGAAGCCGAAGACCTCGTCGCCGACCGCGAACCCGGTGACCTCCGCGCCGACCTCGGTCACGATGCCGGCCAGGTCGCTGCCCTCGCCCTCCGGGAAGTGCGCGGGCCAGCGGGCGTCCAGGTCGCCGCGTCGGATCGCCGCCTCGCCCGGGTTGATGCCGGCCGCGCGCACCCGCACGATCACCTGATGCGGTCCGGGCGCCGGATCGGCGACCTCCCGCACGTCCAGAACATCCACGTCGCCGTACCGGTCGAATCGCACTGCCTTCATGCCAGCGCCAACCTGACCGGCCTCGGGGGTATTCCACCTCGGGTCTGAACGATATATCGTTGACTATCGGTAACGCCCCTCGGTGGGGCACCGTCATCGAACGGAGGATCACCATGAACGGTTCGTATTCGAGCGGACGACCCGACGATCACTCGCACCGCCCGGACTTCGGGCCGCTGGGCTTCGGACTGTGGGATGCCGTCGGCAATCTGCGGGAGGCGTTCGAGCAGCGGGTCGGTCCGCGGATGGGGCGCGGCGACGTGCGCGCGGCGATCCTCGCCCTGCTCCGGGAGCAGCCGATGCACGGCTACCAGCTCATCCACGAGATCGAGGAGCGCTCCGGCGGCGCATGGAAGCCGAGCCCCGGATCGGTCTATCCGACCCTGCAGCTGCTGGCCGACGAGGACCTCGTCGAGGTCGACCACGCCGACGGAAAGAAGACCTACTCTCTGACCGACGCCGGCCGCGAGCAGGCCGAGGCGGCCGAGGGCGACGCGCCGTGGGAGTCGTCGATGGCCAAGAGCGCCGCGCGCGCCGCCGCGCTGCCCAAGGCGGGGGCGAAGCTGGCGCAGGTGGCCATGCAGGTGGCCCACGACGGATCCGCCGACCAGGTCGAGCAGGCGGTGGCGGTCATCGACGACGCCCGGCGTAGGCTCTACTCGATTCTCGCGCAAGACTGAGCGGATGCCGCCGGCGAGGCCGGGGCCAAGGGGAGCCGATGACCGACGCCAGGGCGACGCGTGTCCGCTATCGCCGGATCATGCGCTTCGCGCTGCGCCACATGGTGCAGGAGTGGTGGTTCGGCCTGGTGCTGCCCCGCATCGGCCTCGGCCGGCTGGCCCGGGCCGGCCGGTCCGCCCGGTTCGAGCGGATCGCCCGGCGCTTCCACGTGCTGGCGGTCGATCTCGGCGGGCTGATGATCAAGGTGGGGCAGTTCCTCTCCTCCCGGCTGGACGTGCTGCCGCCCGAGATCACCGGTGAGCTCGAGTCGTTGCAGGACGAGGTGCCGCCGGTGCCGTTCGCCCCGATCCTCGAGCTCGCCGAGACCGAGCTGGGGGTGGCGCTGGATCGGGCGTATTCCTTCTTCGATCCGGAGCCGGTGGCCGCGGCATCCCTCGGGCAGGTGCATCGGGCGCGACTGTCCACGGCCGATGCCGCGCAGGCGGGAGTCACGGACGTCGTCGTGAAGATCCAGCGGCCGGGGATCGACGCGATCATCGAGGTCGACCTCGCGGCGCTGCGGCGGATCGCGGGATGGCTCAGCCGGGTGCGGTTCATCGCCGCGCGCGTGGACCTGCCGGCCCTGGTCGAGGAGTTCGCGGTGACCAGCCGGCAGGAGGTGGACTACCTGCACGAGGCGGCGAGCGCCGAGCGCTTCGCCGAGGATTTCGCGGACGACGCACGGGTGGATGCGCCCCAGCCGGTGTGGGAGCGCACCACCCGGCGCGTGCTGACGCTGTCGGACGTGACCGCGATCAAGATCAACGACATCGCCGGGCTGCAGTCCGCGGGGATCGATCCGGCCGAGGTGGCCGACACGTTCGCGGGCGTCATGTTCGAGCAGCTGTTCATCCATGGCTTCTTCCAGGCCGACCCGCACCCGGGCAACATCTTCGTGACACCGCGACCGGGCACCGAACGCGGCTGGTCGCTCACGTTCGTCGACTTCGGGATGATGGGCGAGATCCCGGACGGGCTTCGGCAGGGTCTGCAGAAGGTGCTCATCGCGGTCGCCGCCCGCGACGGCAAGGGGCTGGTCGGCGCGATCCGCGACATGGGCGTGCTGCTGCCGGGGGCCGACTCGGGCGAGCTCGAACGGGCCATGCACGAGCTGTTCGACCGGTTCGGCGGCATGGCGCTGTCGGATCTGCAGCAGGTCGACCCGCGCGAGTTCGAGGACTTCGCCCGCCGGTTCAGCGACGTGATGCGCACGATGCCGTTCCAGCTGCCGGAGAACTTCCTGCTCATCATCCGGGCGGTCTCGGTGATGTCCGGCGTGTGCACCGCCCTGAACCCGCGGTTCAACATGTGGCACGCGGTCGAGCCGTATGCGCAGCGGCTGCTGCGCGACCAGGGCGGCAGCACGGTGCGCGAGTTCGCCCGCCAGGCGCTGACCGTCGCCGGGGTCACCGCGCGGCTGCCGCAGCGACTGGACTCCCTCGTGAGCCTCCTCGAAGAGGGCCGGCTGACCGCGCACACGCCGAGCGTCGACCGGCGCATGCGCCGGCTCGAGCGCGCGGCACGCCGGGTGGTCTCGGCGGTGCTGTTCGCCGGACTGCTCATCGGCGGCATCCTGCTGCGGCCGAGCGACGACGTCCTCGGCATCGTGCTGATGTCGATCTCGGCCCTGCCGCTCCTGCACGCGCTGTTCGCCGGCTTCGGCGATCGGTCCGGCGGCTCGAGGTAGCCCGCGCCCGCGCGCCGAGCTGACGGCCGGCGTCGTCCCACCGGTCCTCCACCTGGGCGGCCTCGATCTCGGCGAAGTCGACCGAGTCGATGATCACCCGCGCGGAGTGGTAGCCGCCGAGCCGCTCGTGCACCAGCTCGTTCACCAGCCGGTAGTACTCGGCCGTCGACTCCCAGCTCATCCCGCCCAGCATCCCGATCGTGCGCATGGAGTCAGTCTCGCCGATCGGCGTCGTCGGCGCGTCGCGACGTGCCCCGCCGGCTCCGGTCGGCGGGCGGATCCGGCGATCCGGTGGGGGCGGCGCGGCATACGCTGAGGGGATGAAGGCCCCGCAGACCACGACCGATGTCCGCTCGGCGCTGGCGGCGCTGGGCCGGACGGGCTTCGACTGGCGGCAGTTCGCCTCGGAGCGGATGTCGGTGAACGCGGAGCTGGCGCGGCGATCCGCGGTACTCATCCTCTTCGGTCCGCTGGACGGTGTCCTGCACGGGGACGGCGCCCACCCGGATCCCGTCGACCCGGCGCATGCGGACGTGCTGCTGCTGCGCCGCGCATCGAGTCTGCTGCATCATCCCGGCCAGATCGGGTTTCCCGGTGGCGGGGTGGAGCCGGCCGACGGCGACATCCGCGCCACCGCCGTGCGCGAGGCGGTCGAAGAGACCGGGCTCGACCCGGACGGGCTCGAGCTGTTCGACCCGCTGCCGGACCTGCCACTGGCGGTCAGCAACCACCTCGTGACCCCGGTGCCGGCCTGGTGGCGGCATCCATCCCCCGTGCACGCGGTGGATGCGGCCGAGACCGCCGAGGTCTTCCGGGCGCCGGTCGCGCGCCTGCTCGACCCTGCCAACCGGGTCAACGTCACGCGCATGCGCGGGGTGGACCTGCCCCCGATGCCCGCCTTCGAGCTCGACGGACGGCTGATCTGGGGATTCACCGCGATCATCCTGTCCGGCATGTTCGACACGCTGGGCTGGACCGTGCCGTGGGATGCCGCGCGCACAGTCGAGCCGGACGTGTAGCCGGACCGGACCGATCCGTCGGGCGGCGCTACGCGCGCCGGAGCACCTTGTCCATCGCTTTGCCGCGCGCAAGCTCGTCGACGAGCTTGTCGAGGTAGCGGATCTTCTGCATCAGCTGGTCTTCGATCTCTTCGACCCGCACCCCGCAGATCATCCCGGTGATCAGCGACACGTTCGGGTTCAGCCGCGCGTCGGCGAAGAACTCCTCGAAGGTCGACCCGTCTGCGAGGTGGCGATGCAGCTGCGCGTCGTCGAAGCCGGTGAGCCAGCCGATCACCTCGTCCAGCTCTTCGGCGGTACGGCCCTTCTTCTCCAGCTTGGTCAGGTACAGCGGGTAGACCGCCGCGACGCTGGTGGTGAAGATCCGGTGCATGCCTCCAGGGTACTTGGGGCGACCTCGGTCGAGCGGGTGGTCACCCCGCGATCAGGCCGTCCCGGGCTCGCGGCCCTCGTCCAGGAATGCTCGCGCCGCGGCGTCCGCCGCGGCGAAGGCGGCGAACGCGAAGCGCCCGCCGACCGAGATCCGCGCCACACCGAGTGCCCGCAGTTCCGCGACGCCCGGGCCGCCGCGCCGCAGCAGCACGTTGACCGGACGGTCGACCGAGGTCACGACCGCGCGGATGTCGTCGGCGCGCATCAGCCCCGGGGCGTAGAGGACGTCGGCTCCGGCATCCTGATACGCCTGCAGCCGGGCGATCGTGTCGGGCAGGTCCTCCCGCCCGTGCAGGAAGTTCTCGGCCCGCCCGGTGACCACGAACGCGGGGTCGACGGCGTGCGCGGCCTCCGCCGCGACACGCACGCGTTCGGCTGCTGCGGCGGAGTCTCGGATCGGCGCCGCGTCGTCGGGCACGGAGTCTTCGATGGATGCCCCGGCCAGGCCGATCCGGGCGGCGCGGGCGTACGTCTCGGCGACCTCGTCGAGACCGTCGCCGAACCCGCCCTCCAGGTCGGCGCTGATCGGGATGTCGACGGCGTCGACGAGCGCGGCACAGTGCGCGAGCACGATGTCGCGCGACAGCTCACCGTCGCTGTGACCCAAGGACGCCGCCAGCCCACTGCTCGTGGTGGCCAGGGCGGCGAAGCCGAGGGCCGCGAACCGCCGTGCCGAACCGACATCCCACGGGTTGGGCAGCAGCAGCGGCGTCCGCTCGTAGTGCAGGGCGCGGAATCGTTCGGTGATGGCGGGCGCGGGCATCGGAGCCTCTCCTTCCGACGCCGAGACCGGCGCCTTCCCCGGTTATAGCACCGGCCGCCGACGCGATCGCGGTCAGCCCTGCTGGAGTGGACATGGTCTGATCCTAAGAACCGACCGCAGGTTCGGGAATGGCCTCCGCGTCGCCGGTCACGCCTCGAGGTCGGCCCAGCCGGCGATGTCGACACCGTGGTTCTCGGGCGAGGCGACGGTCCAGGTCCTGGGCATGAACTCCCCGGTGACCACACGCCCGCCGTGGTCCAGCGCCGCCTGCCGGCGCTCGTCGGCGACATCCGCCGGCACGGACAGGTCGATGTGCGTGCGCCCGCGGCCCGGCTTGGGCGGGGTGAGCTCGTGGAACCACAGATGCGGGCCGCGGCGCAGCGGATCGATCAGGTCCTCGTCGCCGACCCGGATGTATCCGAACACGGACTCGAAGAACGCGCGGGTGTCGATCCCGGCATCCTGCGCGATCGCGATCCCGACCACCTTCAGCAGGCCCGGATCCGCCTGCAGCCCCCGCGCATGCGCGGCGCGGCTGATCGCCACGGCGAGGTCGGCGTCCTTCCGGCTGAGCGCCCCGTCCATGCGCGAGAAGGTGCGGATCACCACGCCCTCGGGCCGCACGTCCACGTCGGGGTCGTGCCCGACCTCGACGGCTGCCTGTGCGATGTCGGCCGTGAACGCCACGGCCTCGGCGAACGACCCGGTCCGGTAGAACGCATGCGCGCCCCAGAACAGGACGCGCCAGTCCTCGGTGCCGGCTGTCGCGTGGAAATCCTTCGGGAACAGCTGAACGACGGCATCCTCCGTCGACTCGACCATCGTGATCCTCCTTGATGACGCGGTTCGTCTCGTACCCGCCACACGATAGGCGTCACCGACGACACGGCCTCCTGCCGCACCGACGCCGCTGTGGGCTACTGCCTCGTCGTGCGCTCGATCGACATGACCAGGATGAGGCGGTGCTCCTTGTCGGCCGGCGGCGTCGTGCTCGGGTTGCCGTAGCGGTTCTGCAGCCGGACGTAGAACGCGCCCTCCGGGTCGGGAACGGCCTCGACCAGTCGGCCGGCCACCTCCAGATAGCGGAAGGGATGCTCGGGGTCGAGGATCGACAGGGCCATCGAGGGATTGCGCTGCAGATTGCGATACTTCTGTCGCCGGTTCGTGTGCGTGAACCGCACGTGCTCGCCGTCGAATTCGAACCACATCGGCGTCACCTGCACCGTGTCATCGGGGCGGATCGTGCCGAGGTGCCCGTACAGCGGCAGCTCGAGCAGGTGGCGGCGATCGGCGGGGATGAGTGTCTCGAGATCGGTCATTCCTCCAGCATCTCAAACCCGTCCGGTCAGCGGTGCGCGGCGTCCGCGCCCCCAGCACCACCCCCGTGATCACCAGGACGAGCCCGACCGCCTGGGCCGGGCCGAAGCGCTCACCGGCCAGGACGACGCCGAGAACGACGCCGGTGACCGGGTTGAGCAGGCCGATGACGCCGACCGCACCGCCGGTCAGATGGCGCAGACCGGTGAACCATGCGGCGTACGCGAGCACGGTGGCCACGAGGATCACGTAGGCGAATCCGGCGAGCGCCGGCACGTCCAGGGCGGGCGGCGCGCCCTCCACCAGCACGGCGAACGGCAGCACGACGATCGAGCCCGCCGTCAGCTGCCACGCGGTCATGGTCAGGGGCGGGACATCCGGTCCCCATCTGACCGTCAGGATGAAGCCGAGCGAGCTGGACAGCATCGCCGTGACCGACGCGACGACCCCCCACGGATCGATGGGGCCGGCGCCCCAGCCCATCATGATGACGACGCCGACGATGCCGACGACGGCGCCGGCCACGGCGGCGGGGCGCGGACGCTGATCGAGGATGAGGCGGCTCAGCAGCAGCATCGCCGCCGCCGAGAGGGACATGAGCGTGGCGGCGAGGCTCGTCGGCAGGCGCTGCGCGACCACAAACACGAGGACGTTCAACCCGCCGACGGTCAGCGCCCCAAGCACGAGCGAGCGCCACCACCACGAGCCATGCGGCGCACGACGGACCCAGAGCAGCACGATGAGACCCGCGGGAAGGCACCGGATCACACCGCCCCAGAGGGCGGCGTCGGGGAGCACCTGCCGAGTCACGAAGTACGTGCTCCCCCAGGCGATCGGTGCGATCGCCGTGATGAGTGCCCAGCGTCGCGTTTTATCTTCCATGGAAGACAGACTAGCTTCCGTGGAAGGTAACATGAAGCATGGCCGCGAACAGCTCTCCCGACCGAGTCGATCGGATCCTCGCTCAGTGGGGTCGTGAGCGTCCCGATCTGGACACCACGCCGCAGGCGGTGATCGGGCGACTGCATCGCGTCGCGCTCGCCCTGACCGCCCGCCTCGTCGAGGTCTATGCCGCGCACGGCCTGAGCGAGCCCGAGTTCGACCTGCTGGCGACCCTGCGTCGCACCGGCGAACCGTTCGCGCTGCCGGCAGGCGAACTCGCCGAGCACACGATGGTGACGTCCGGGGGGCTCACCAAGCGGGTCGATCGGCTGGTGGCACGCGGCCTCGTCGAGCGTCTGGGTGCGGAGGGGGACGCACGGCGGCGCCTCGTCGCCCTGACGCCCGCCGGGCGTGCATTGATCGACGCCGCCTTCACCGACCATGTCGCGAATGAGCAGCGACTGCTCGCGGAGCTGGGACAGGATGCCGCGGCCGTCGCTCCGATCCTGAAGCGCTGGCTCGCCCTACTGGAGTGAGGTCGCGGGGCGCTGGGTGCGGTCCCGTCGAACCGGTCAGTCACCAGCTGAACCGGTGTCGCCGGCTCGGGCTACGCTGCCTTCATGTCCTCGTTCGGCACGCTTGCCACTCCCGTGGGCATCCTCGGCGTCACCAGCGATGGCGACGCGATCACGGGCGTCGGCTGGCGGATGACGCGGTCGGCCGACGCCGACACGGCCGACCCGCTGCTCGCCGAGGCGCTCGCACAGCTGACCGCGTACTTCGCGGGAGTGCGGCGCCGGTTCGACCTGCCGTTCACCCTCGCGCAGCAGCCCGAGGGTACGCGTGCCGTGCTCACGGCACTGCACGCGACCGTCGACTACGGCGACTCGATCACGTACGGCGAGCTCGCCGCGCGGAGCGGCACCGACATTCCCGCGCGCGGCATCGGCGCGATCATGGGCGCCAATCCGATCCCGGTGATCGTGCCGTGCCATCGGGTGCTGGCCGCCGACGGCCTGGGGGGTTACTCCGGCGGTGGCCCCGGTCAGGGACCGGCCACCAAGCGCTGGCTGCTCGAGTTCGAGGGCGCGCTGCCCGCCCCGCTGTTCTGATGCTCGGCGTCCCGCTCTCCTCGGCCATCTGGACCGCCGCGCATCTCGGTCACCGCTCGTCTCCCTCAAACCTCGATGCTCGCGACGAGCACTGCCGGTTTCCCGGATGCACCCAGCCCACGTGGCGATGCGACCTCGACCACACCGTCGACCATGCGCGCGGCGGCAAGACATGCGCCGGCAACCTCGCCCACTTCTGCCGGCGCCATCACATCCTCAAACACCACTCGCCGTGGCGGGTCGAGCAGCTGGGCCGCGGCCGCCTCAGGTGGACGAGTCCGACCGGCCGCGTCTACCTCGATCGCCCGACCCCGACGGTGCAGTTCGTTCCCGACCCTCCACCATTCTGAGCGCACGAACGGCTCACGCCCGCGCCGGCTTTCCACCCATACTGAAGCAGTGCACGTTCGGACCCGGGCACGGCGGGAGCACACATGATCGTCGTCGGGCTGATCCTCGCGGTCCTCGCGGGCCTGATCCACGTGTACATCTTCTGGCTCGAATCGGTGGCGTGGACGAGCACTCGCGCTCGCGCCGTCTTCGGGATGACGGCGGCACAGGCCGAGCAGACCCGGCAGCTCGCGTTCAACCAGGGCTTCTACAACCTGTTCCTGGCGGTCGCGGCCTGTGCCGGGATCGTCGTCTGGGTGTTCGGAGCCCAGACCGTCGGCGTCACTCTCGCCTTCACCGGCACGGCGATGATGCTCGCGGCATCCCTGGTCCTGTTCAGCTCCGCGCCCGACAAGCGATCCGCGGCGACCACTCAGGGTCTCGTGCCGCTCCTCGCGATCGTCGCGCTGATCGTGGGGCTCGCCGTCGCGTGAGTGCGGGATGCCGGTGACCCGGTCCCGGGCTCCGTCAGCATCCGCCCGACTTCGCGCCGTCGCGGTGCCCGGATGCGGAGGAGCGCGCCGACGAGCAGGATGACGGCGACCGCTGCGGTGACCGCGGTGGTGCCGACCGCGAGCAGGAGCACGACGGCGACCAGGCCGAGAATCACGGCTTGTCGAGCGCGACGCACGGAGCCGGTCGGAGCCGGCATCGGGCGACGTTCCAGCCCGGCGAGCGCCCAGGCGACGACGGCGGTGAGCAGCACGGCGAGCGCGAGCCACAGCGGGCGGGTCATCCACCAGCTCGCGCTCGACGGTTCCGGCAGGGCGAGACCGCTGCTCATCGCGACGAGCGCGGTGATACCGGCCAGCGTCAGCAGCACCGGCATGTGCCAGAGGTAGATCGTCATCGTGCGGGCGGTGACGAACCGCGTGAAGGCAGCGACTCGGGGGCGCCGGCTGACAGCGGTGAGCGGAGCGCGCAGGAGCGAGAAGAGCGCCGTCTGCGCCACCCCGACGAGCAGCAGCGCGGCGGTCGGCGGGTTGAGGTTCTCGAGGAGATCCGGAGAGAACACGCCGATCACACACCCCGCGGCGAACACGGCAGCCGCCGCGATCGCCGCTCCAGCGCGCACGCGGCGCGGGAGGGCGTCGATCCGTCCCTCGGCGAGGAAGAACCCCAGCTGCTGCAGCGCGAGCCAGATGAAGGCGAGGTTGAGGAAGCCGATAGCGCCGACCCCGGTGATCCCGCGGACGACATCCACGAGGATCGCTGCCGCGGCGAGCGCGCCCACGGTGCGCATCGGCGCCCGCTCGTGCGCGGCCAGCAGGGCCGGCAGCAGCGCCTGGCAGAGCAGGAACACGCCGAGGAACCAGAGGGGCTGGCTGTAGCGGAACCCGGCGATCTGCACGATGTCACCCGGTACACCGCAGATCGCGAGCAGCGCGAGTCCGATGCCGACGGCGCCGATCGACAGCACGCCCGGCAGCAGCAGCCGGTGCACTCGCGCCGTGACGAAGCCGACCGACGTGCCGCCCTGGGCGCGCAGTCGGCGGTAGGCCACCGAGCCGGCATACCCGCCGATCACGAAGAACAGCGGCATGATCTGCGCGACCCAGGTCAGCGGCACCAGCCACGGCGCCCCGTCGGCGGCGTTCTCGAACACCGGGCCGGCCGGGCCGATGGTGACGCCGACCATGAGGGCGTGCAGCAGCACGACCGTGGCCACGCACAGCGCCCGGACCAGATCGATGGCGGTGTCGCGCCCGACGCGCTGCGGCGCCGTTCGGCCGGTTGGCAGAGGGACGGTGGGCGTGCGCACCGAGCGCGCAGGCATGATGGCCATGGGGGTCCTCCTCGAGTGGATCTCGAGGAGGCTATGGACGCGGTGGGTGCCGGCACATCACCCCCCGGTGCCGTTCCCGCCCCTACCCAGGCGTGAGATCCGCGCCGGACCGCGGCGTCGAACCGGTCAGGAGTGCGTGCAGGTGGGATGCCGCGGCCAGAAGTGCAATGCTGCGCTCGGTGAGGCCGGCGAGCCGATCATCGAGCATCGCCCGTGCCCGCTCGGCGTCTCCGTCGGTGCGCAGCCGGTCGAGCACCCCGGCGATCTCGGGGATCCGGTAGCCGCCGCCACGCAGCGCGGCGACGATGCGCGCCTCGGCGATCGCCGAGGCGCGGTAGCGCCGAGTCTGGGTCGCGGGCAGACGCTCCGGGATGACGAGCCCCTCGCTCTCCCAGTGCCGGAGCGCAGAGGTGCGGACCCCGAGCGCCTGGGCGAGCTCGCCGATCGTCATGGCATCCCGGTCATCGAAGTCCGCCGTGACGCGGGTGTCGGCCAGCACGGCGTCGAGGCCGCGGCGCGCCTCGCGGACCCGCGCGCGGTCGCGGGCGAGGGCCGCGTGGAGGTCGTCGATCCTCTCCGCCGCGACGTCCAGGGGACTCGTCAACAGCACGGGCATGAGGCGGCGTGCGGGCACCGGACCGATCGCCACGGCGAGGGCGCGGTAGGCGCGCAGCGCGGCGAGGTGCCGGTGCTCGTACTGCCGGTATCCGTTGCGTGCACGCTCCGCGGCGGGCAGGATGCCGAGGCGCTCGAGGTCGCGCACCTGCTGGGTGGAGTAGCCTGCCAGGCGGCCGATCTCGGCCGTCGTCAGGCGCGGCACTTGAGGGTTCGGCATCCTGTCTCCGCTCGTTGAGCCGTTGAAGTCCACATAAGCACATGAAGGTGACGATGGAAGCATGGATATGCAGCAGATCATCGATGCCGTCGAAGGATTCGACGGAGCGCTCGTGTTCGTCCCGCGCGAGGGCGGCCCGTTCCCCGAGCTGGCATGGGGAGACGCCTTCTTCTACTACGCCCCGGACGGCGTGATGCCCGCGCGGACCCAACCGTACGGGACGATCATCACGAAGAACTACCCCGACGACGAGGCATCCCGCCTCGACGATCCCGATCGGTTCCGCGTCAACATCCACGTCGGGCGCGACATCGCGGCGCAGCTTACGGCGGACGACGACGATCCCGCCGATGTGGATGTCTTCGTCCCGCATCCGCTGTACGGCGCGGCGGGCTGGGTCTCGGTCGTCAATCCGGGAGCACGGACGGCCGAGACGGTCATCGCCCTGCTGCGCGACGCGCACGCCGACGCGCAGGCCCGCGCGGTCCGCCGGGCGCAGCGCGGATAAGGTCCGCGGGGCCGCTCGGTCCGGGGATGCTGGCGTCCGGTCGGCTCGGAGCGATCATCCGCGACATCCAGGCCGCCGTTGACGGGTGAGGTGGACCGAACGGGATTACGGTGACGACATGGACCATGTCGATCAGCTGCCGGACCGCCCCGCCCCCGACAACCCTCCCGGCAAGCTCGTGCTGATGCGACACGGCGAGACCGAGTGGTCGAAGGCCGGCAGGCACACCGGGCTCACCGACATCCCGCTCACCGCGCGGGGCGAGGAGCTCGCCCGTTCCGCCGGGGCACTCGTCCGGGGGTACGACTTCCGGCTCGTGCTGAGTTCGCCGTTGCAGCGCAGTCGGCGCACGGCCGAGGTGGCCGGGCTGCACGCGGACGTCGATCCGCTGCTCGTCGAGTGGGACTACGGCGGATACGAGGGGCGAACGACGAAGGACATCCGCGCCGAGCTGGGCTACAACTGGACGGCCTTCACGCACGGCGTGATCCGCGGTGCGACCCCGGGTGAGACCGTCGAAGAGGTGGCCGCACGGGCGTCACGCGTGCTGACCCGCGTGCTGCCGGCGATGGCGGAGGGGGATGTCGCGCTGGTGGCCCACGGCCACTATCTGCGCATCCTGACTGCGGTCTTCCTCCGTCTGGCACCGCGTTTCGGCGCGATGATCTCGTTGGATGCCGGATCGGTCTCGGTGCTCGGCTTCTACCGGGAGCAGCCCGCGATCCTCGCGTGGAATCACGGTCCGGAGCTGCCGCTGGCGCCCTCGGAGTCCTGAGTCCGAGGTCGTTCGGGTCCGGATCGGACGCGGCGCTGGCTACAGCCCCTCCACCTCGTACCGTCGCTGGATGCCGGCCGTCGCGCGACCCCAGTCGGATGCGGTGACGCGGGCCTGATGCCGGCGGTAGGCCGCGGCATCCGCGAATCGCTCGTCGACATGCCAGACGAGCGGATCGGCCGTGGCGACCACCTCGAACGACAGACATCCGGCCTCGGCGCGCGTGAGCGCGACGTGCTCGGGAAGCGCGTCGGCGACGACGTGCGCCTCGTGCGGGTCGCGACAGATCAGCTCACCGGACAGATGTATGCGGGACACCACACCATCTTCCGGCATCGATGCTTCCGGGGCGGAGTCAGGCGGGCAGGCTCTCCTCGATCGCCGCGATGACCGTCGGGTCGTCCGGCACGGTGTGCGGGCGGAAGCGGTGGACCTGGCCCGCGGGGCTGACGAGGAACTTCTCGAAGTTCCAGGTGACCCGCCCGGCCTTGCCCGAGGCATCCGGCGTCTTCTTCAGCTCGGTGTAGAGCGGGTGCTCACGGCGCCCGTTGACGCGGATGCGGTCGAAGATCGGGAACGTGATGCCGTAGGTGGTGGAGCAGAACTCCTTGATGGCGTCGTTGCTGCCGAGCTCCTGCAGGAACTGGTTGCTCGGGAAGCCGAGCACCTGCAGCCCGCGGTCGCCGTACTCCTGCTGCAGCTTCTCCAGCGTCTCGTACTGGGGCGCCAGTCCGCACCGCGAGGCGACGTTCACGATCAGCACCGCCTTGCCATCGAATGCGGAGAGGGACGTCTGCGTGCCCTCCATGGTCTTGATCGGGATGTCGCGGAGGCTCATGAGCAGTGAAACGTCGAACGCCGCGCGTCCATTCCGGCGCATCGTTCGAGGGTGCATTGCGAGCGCAGCGGCGAGAGGTCGCCGCCCTTCGTAGGACCCCGGCAACCGGCGCTACTGGAAGTCGCCCGCCGGGGCCATGTCGGCGAAGCGGGAGAAGTGGCCCTGGAACGCGATCTCGATGGTCGCGGTCGGGCCGTTGCGGTGCTTGGCCACGATCAGGTCGGCCTCGCCGGGGCGGCTGTCCTTGTCGTAGACCGACTCGCGGTGCAGCAGGATCACCATGTCGGCATCCTGCTCGATCGACCCCGACTCGCGCAGATCGCTGACCTGGGGCTTCTTGTCCTGCCGCTGCTCGGATCCACGGTTCAGCTGTGAGAGCGCGACGACCGGCACCTGCAGCTCCTTGGCCAGCAGCTTCAGCGCACGCGAGAACTCGCTGACCTCCTGCTGGCGCGACTCGACGCGCTTGCCGCTGGTCATCAGCTGCAGGTAGTCGATGATCACCATCTTCAGGCCCACGCGCTGCTTGAGCCGGCGGCACTTGGCCCGGATCTCGACCAGCGTCATGTTCGGGCTGTCGTCGATGTACAGGGGCGCGTCGTTGATGCGGCCGCGGGTGGCGGCCACCGTGGTCCAGTCGCGCTGGTCGAGTGATCCCTTGCGCATGTTCTGCAGCGGGATGGCGCCCTCGGCCGACAGCAGGCGCATGGCGATCTCGCTGCGCCCCATCTCGAGCGAGAAGAAGATCGTCGGCATGTCGTGCTTGATCGCCGCCGCCCGGGCGAAATCCAGAGCGAGCGTCGACTTGCCCATCGCCGGACGCGCGGCCACCACGATCATCTGGCCGCCATGCAGCCCGTTGGTCAGTTCGTCCAGCTCACGGAACCCGGTCGGGATGCCGGTCATCTGACCGTCACGACCGCGGGCCGCCTCGATCTCTTCGACCGCGGCATCCACCGCCATCGTCAGCGGCACGTAGTCTTCGGACGCCTCGATGCCGGTCACCGAGTAGATCTCGGCCTGGGCGTTGTTGACCAGGTCGAGCGCCTCGCCCTGGCCGGAGTAGCCCATCTGCACGATCCGCGTGCCGGCCTCGACCAGGCGGCGCAGCAGCGCACGCTCGGACACGATCGACGCGTAGTATCCGGCGTTGGCCGCCGTCGGCACGATCGAGGTGAGCGTGTGCAGATAGTCGGCGCCGCCGGCCCGTTGCAGATCACCGGTCTTGATCAGCTCGTCGGTGACGGTGATGACGTCGGTGGGCTCGCCATGCGAGTAGAGGTTGAGGATCGCCTCGAAGATCAGCTCGTGCTTGGGGACGTAGAAGTCGGCGCCGCGCAGACTCTCGATGACGTCGGCGACGGCATCCTTCGACAGCAGCATCCCGCCCAGCGCACTCTGCTCGGCGAGGATGTCGTGCGGAGGGGTCCGCTCGTGCTCTCGGGGCGGTCCGCCCAGGCGCTCGTCGGAGATGTCAGCGATCGACACGTCGTCTGTCCTCCTCCACGATGTCTGGCACGCATGAACCTGCACATCAGGAGGATGTCGCCGGTCGATGCCGCGCTCGTGAGCACAGCACACCACGGACCCCCGACATCCCTCGCCTGTGACGGATGCTCTCCCCCGGATGAACCAGAGACCACGCTATGCACCGTGCAGATCGCCCGCAAACGTCCCTGTGGATAACTATGTGGAGAGATTGGGCAGAACGCCGGTGAGCCTGTGTACAAGCCCTGTGGACAACAGAGGTGTAATTCGCGAAAGTCAGGTTTTTTCTCCCGCTTGACCTGGCACTCTTGTCTGCACAGCCTGTGGATGGATCTGTGTTTGAAGTAGCGGTTTAAAGTTCCGTCGTCGCAGTGAGTTATGCACAGCATACGCCCGAATGCAAGTCGGGCCGAGACCTGCGTGAGCGGGGCCGTTCGCCCTGATCAGCGGCCCTGGTCAGAGGCGAGATGCGCGCCGGCGGACCACGATGTTCTGCACCAGCAGCGTGACTCCGAGGAAGAACAGCACCGGCCCGGTGGTGACCACCGCCGCCGCACCGAAGTCGCCTCCGACCAGTCCCAGAGCGAACCGCAGGACGATCGACACCGCCCACAGCGCCACCGTCACCACGGTGTACCGCGACCACACGACGTCGTCGACAGCGTGGAGCTGCACGCTCGCGCCGCGCACCCATCCGAGCCCCACCGACAACGCCACGTCGATCGTCAGCACCAGGGCATCCACGAGGTGGAATGCGGACGTGGCCATCACCGCCGGAAACAGAACGGCGATCCCGGCGACGATCAGGACAATCGGCAGGATCACGAGGCGGGGTCGGATCGGCCGTGCGCGAAGCCTGGTCAGGACGACCACCACGACGATGGCCAGGCCCAGCAGCACCTGCGGCGGCATGCCCGCCACGACCGCGCTCATCGACCCGCACCGGTCACAGCGGCACGGCCCCCGTCGCGGGGCCCGGCCGCGATCTGCGGGCAGGGCCAGGCCGCATCGGGCCGCTGGATCGGGTCGGTCATGAGGTCTCCTCAGCGGCCATCGGGGTTCTTCGGCGAAGCGCCGGTACCGACATCCAGCGGCGGATATCGGGGTGGGTTCGACCGGACAGAAGCCGGGCGGGAGGCGGTGCGCTCGATGCGCTCGGCGCGCTCGGTCCGCATGCCACGGTAGCGGATCAGCATCGCGCGCGACACTGCCGCACGGTATGCCCGACCCGTGGGACCCGGGAGTGTCGCGGCATCCGTCTCCGCCGCCGGGATGAGGACTCAGGGTCCTCCCGACCGCATCCGGCTAAAATCCCTCATGGCGCGTTCTTTCGGGGCGCGCCCGCGGAGCCGTCGAGAACGGAGACATCGCTGGGGCCACCGCGGCGGGCTGGGGCCGCCGTCCATCCGACCGCCAGGTCTCTGCCGATCCGCTGAGGAGCAGCACATGCCGAACACCAAGGAGATCGCCGCCACCATCCGAGTGGACGGATCGGTGACCCTCGAGGTCGACGGCCGCGTCGAGACCCTCGCGACGACTCGCCCCGAAGACGCGCGCCGTGAGGTCGTGCAGCGCGCCGGCATCCGGGCGGCATCGCTCGGCCGGCCGGTTCCCGTCATCGTGACCGAGCCGGATGGCGCGGTCCAGCTGGTCGTCGCCGCCGACGGATCGGTGACCGTCGTCGAGGACACGCATCCGGCGCCCGCGCCCGCCGACACGCCCGTCCCGGATGCTGCGCCCGCCGCTGCCGCGCCGGTCAGCGCGGTCCCGGCCGCCGCGGCGGCCACCGCGGCACCGGCCGATCCGGCACCGACCACAGCGGTCCCCACCGCCGCCCCTGCCGCGTCGCAGCCCGCGTCGCCGCAGCCGGCGTCCCAGCCCGTTCCCCCGGCCCCGCAGTCGGCGTCCCAGCCAGCATCCCCGGCACCGGCGCAGCCCGCGTCGCCGCAGCCGGCAGCACCGCAGGTCGCCGCATCCGTCGCCGCCGCCGCGCCGCCCATCACCTCCGTCCCGGCCGCCGCCCCCGCGCCGACCCAGGGTGAGGCATCCGTGCCCCGCACACAGGAGCGCCAGTCGTTCCTGAAGCACGAGCAGGCGGAGCGGCCCGCCTCGAAGGGCTGGCGGGGCGGACTCGTCCGCATGGGGCTGCGCGTGCCGCCGAACGCGAGCGAGCGGGCCGAGCGCGACGACCTGCACGCCGTGTCGCAGCACTGGCCCGGTCCGCGCACGATCGCCGTGGTCAACGGCAAGGGCGGCGCCGGCAAGACCCCCACCACGATCAACCTCGCGGCCGTGTTCGCCCGCCACGGCGGAGCCGGCGTCCTCGCCTGGGACAACAACCAGACCCGCGGCACCCTGGGCTGGCGCACCGAACGCGGTCCGCACGAGTCGACGCTGCTCGAGCTGCTCCCGCAGACCGGGCGCCTGCTCGGCACCAGCGCGCAGTCCGCCGACCTGGCGCGCTTCGTCCACCACCAGACGGCCGACAAGTACGACGTGCTGCGCTCGAAGCCCGCGGTTCTCGCGAGCGAGCAGCGGATCACCGCGCAGGATGTCTCCGCCATCCACGCCGTGGCGGCGAAGTACTACCGGCTCATCGTGATCGATTCGGGCAACGACGAGACCGACCCGCTCTGGCTGCAGATGATCGAGCACACCGATCAGCTGGTGATCGCCACGACCACGCGCGACGACCACGCCGAGGCCGGGGCGCTCCTGCTGGAGGGGCTGGCCGACCGCGACGAGCGCTCGGCCCGTCTTGCGGCGAACGCGGTGGCCGTGGTCACCCAGGCCGATCCGAAGGCGACGGATGCCGACATCCGGCACGTCGCGGACGGCTTCCGCGCGATCGCACGCGACGTCGTCAGCATCCCCTTCGATCCGACGCTGGTCGACGGCATCATCACCTTCGATGCCCTGCGGGCCGACACCCGCCGAGCCTGGCTCGCCGCCGCCGCGGCCATCGCCCGCGGCCTCTGACCCGCGCTCGCGGCCACGCGACCCCTCCGTGCGCCGCTCGCGCCGGCTTCGGCAGCGCGCAATTCGTCGCGCTGTCGTTTTCCGCTTCCGCGCCCGTAAATCGCGGGCGCGGAAGCGGATTTCGATAGCGCGACCGACATCCGCCGCGGGAAAACGACAGCGCACTCCGAAAACGACAGCGCAGCACGAGCGCGTCACCGCCGACGCGAAGAGCGCCGGGCGAACGGCGCCAACGCCAGCACCAACGCCGACGCCAGCGCGAACAGCACCAACGCCAACAGCGCCAACGCAGAAGGCCGCCGACCCGAAGGTCGGCGGCCTCACGGCGATCGCGCCTACTTGGCGGCGACCACCTGCAGCGTGATCACGGCGGTCAGCTCGTCACGCAGGCGAACGGTCGCCTCGTGCTGGCCGGTGGCCTTGATCGGCGCGGTGATGTGGATCTTGCGCTTGTCCAGTTCGCCCAGACCCGCGGCCTTGACCGCGTCGGCGATGTCGCCGGTCTTGACGGCGCCGAACAGTCGACCCTCGGTGCCGGCCTTGACGGCCAGGCGCACGATGTTCGACTCGAGGGCGTCCTTGAGTGCGACGGCCTCTTCGTGGTCGTGGATCGCGCGGGAGTCGCGGGCGGCGCGGATCGACGCCACCTGCTTCTCGCCACCGCGGCTCCAGGCCACTGCGAAGCCCTGGGGGACGAGGTAGTTGCGGGCGTACCCGTTCTTGACCTCGACCACGTCGCCGGCGCTTCCGAGCCCGGCGACCTCATTCGTGAGAATCAGCTTTGCCATGTCGATACCCCTTACCGGCCGGCGCCGGCGTAGGGCAGAAGAGCCATCTCGCGCGCGTTCTTGATGGCGCGGGCGATGAGGCGCTGCTCCTGCACGGAGACACCGGTGATACGACGGGCGCGGATCTTGCCGCGCTCCGAGACGAACTTGCGAAGGGTGGCGACGTCCTTGTAATCAATGACGCCGACCCGGATCGACTTCGCGGGAGCGGCGTTCTTCGCGCCCTTCCGCGGCTTGCGGCGGTCGCCGCTCGACTTTCCAGCCATTGTTGCTTCCTTAGATCAGATGAGAGTTGTTCGCGACGGATGCCTCGGTCAGACGCAGACTGTCGCTCGGGCTTCGTCTCGCTCGCGCTTCGCGCGGGCTCGCTCAGCCTTGAGTCGCGGTCGCATCAACGCCGCTGCGCGGCATTGATCCGGCCCGGATCAGAACGGCGTGTCGTCCCCGTAGGAGCCGGGCGCGGCCCAGCCGTCGGCGCCGCCGTTCGACCCGGGGGTCGACCACGGCTCGTCCGAGCCCTGCGGGCGCGCCTGTCCGCCGGCATTGCCGCCGCCCGAGCCGGACGACGCCGCGCGCGTGACCTGGGCGGTCGCGTAGCGCAGCGAGGGGCCGATCTCGTCGACCTCCAGCTCGATCGAGGTGCGGTTGTTGCCCTCGCGGTCCTGGTACGAGCGCTGCTTCAGGCGCCCGCTCGCGATGACGCGGGAGCCCTTGGTCAGCGACCCCGCGACGTGCTCGGCGAAATCGCGCCACACGCTCGCGCGGAGGAACAGCGCTTCGCCGTCCTTCCACTCGTTCGCCTGACGGTCGAACGTGCGCGGCGTCGACGCGATCGTGAAGTTCGCGACGGGCAGTCCCGACTGCGTGTAGCGCAGCTCCGGGTCGGCCGTGAGGTTTCCCACGACGGTGATGATCGTCTCGCCGGCCATCGCGGTTACGCCTTCGCGCCGGCGGTCGCCTTGCGGGCGGCCTTCGCCTCGGAGCGCTCCTTCTCGGCGGCGACCTGGGCGATCGCCTCCTCGGCGCGCAGGATCTTGGTGCGCAGGACCAGCTCGCTCAGCTTCAGCTGACGGTCGAGCTCCTGAGTGGACTCGCTCGTGGCGGTGAAGTCGACGACGGCATAGATGCCCTCGTTCTTCTTCTGGATCTCGTACGCCAGACGGCGGCGGCCCCAGATGTCGACCTTCTCGAGCGTTCCGGCAGCATCCGTGATGACCTTGAGGAACTTGTCCAGGTGCGTCGGGACCTGGCGCTCATCGATCTCAGGGTTGAAGATGACCATGAGTTCGTACTGGTGCGTCACTTACCCACCTCCTTCGGACTAGAACGGCTGCGGGGCATCTCCCCGCAGCAGGAGGGTGTGATTCACGTCGCCCGGCGGACAGACCGCGGGCAACCTTCATAGTGTACCGGATGCCGCGGCCGGCGCCCATTCGACGGCCGCCGAGAGCCGCCCCAAGCGGGACGCCAAGGTCTCAGCGCTGGTCGATCAGTGCCCACCACGCGCGATCGAACGCGCCGTCGACGTTGCCGAACCCTTCGAGCGACGAGGCGATGACGGCGCCCGTGCGCATCGTGAACAGCACCTCGGCGGTGGCGAGAGGTGTGGGATGTCCGAGCTCGTGCAGGGAGTCGGCCATGATGTCGCGCACCCATGCCCGGTGCTGATCGACGACGACGCGCACCGGGTGGTCGGGGTCGCAGTACTCCGCCGCGGTGTTGACGAACTCGCATCCGCGGAACCCGTCGCAGTCCATGCCCACCTTGGCCCCGGCGGCGATCTCGGCCAGGAGCGCACGGGAGCCGTCCGGCTGCGCACGCACCCGGGTCAGCTGCTCTCGGGCCTCCGCCGCCTGGGACCGCAGGAACGCGACGACGAGATCGTCCTTGGTCGGGAAGTGCCGGAAGAACGTCGCCCGGGCGACCTCGGATTCGGCGATCAGGCGGTCCACGCCCACGGAGCGGATGCCGACGGAGATGAAGAGTCTCGTGGCGGTGGCAAGGATGCGCTGGCGGGCCTTCGAGCTCGGCCGTTCCGATTCGGTGGGCGCGGCATCGACCGCGGTCGTGAAATGGCTCATATCCGCTCTTGCCTTCCGGTTGCCTGTACGCCATACTTTCACACGACCAGATAGACCAGTCCGTCTACCTTGATCGAGATTCGCAAATCAGCGCGCGGTTCGAGGTGGACGGGACAGATGGATCTTCACCTGGCAGGCAAGAGGGCGGTCGTCACCGGCGCCAGCAAGGGCATCGGCCTCGCGGTCGTCCGGGCCCTGGTAGACGAGGGCGCACAGGTGGTCGCGAGCGCGCGCACCCTCAGCGATGAGCTGGGCGGACTCGTCGCCGACGGCCGCGTCGAGTTCGAGTCCCTCGACCTGTCCGCCGCCGACGGCCCCGCCGCCCTCGCGCGCAGCGCCCTCCGCGGCGGCGGCATCGACGTCCTCGTCAACAACGTGGGCGCGGTGAAGCCCCGGCCCTCGGGTTTCGCCGCCGTCTCGGACGAGCAGTGGCTGCAGACCATCAACCTCACCCTCATGGCGGCGGTCCGCGCCATCCGCGCCGTGGTCCCGGCGCTGATCGAGCGCGGCGGCGGCAGCATCGTCACGATCAGCTCGGTGAACGCCGCGCTGCCCGATCCGCTCGTGATCGACTACTCGGCCGCCAAGGCTGCGCTGAGCAACCTGTCGAAGTCGCTGTCCAAAGAGCTGGGCGGGTCGGGCGTCCGTCTGAACACCGTCAGTCCCGGTCCGGTCGAGACGGCGCTGTGGCTCGGCGAGCACGGCGTGGCTGCGACCGTGTCCGCAGCGGGCGGGCCGACACCGGCGCAGGTGGCGGCAGCGGCCGCCGCGCAAGCCGTCACCGGGCGATTCACCCGGCCCGAAGAGGTGGCCGCCCTCGTGGTGACGCTCGCGAGCGACCGCCTCGGCAACGTCACCGGGGCCGACTTCCGCATCGACGGCGGCCTCATCCAGACGCTGTGATCGCACCACCGACGCGTGATCCCCCGCAGGAGCGGGACCCTCGCCCGCGTACGCGGGCACCAGACGAAGGAGCAGTTCATGTCAGAGACGAGACCCGCCGACCACCTCCCGGTGATGTTCATCCACGGACTCTGGATCCACGCCGCGGCCTGGCGACCGTGGCAGGACCTCTTCGAGTCCGCCGGCCACGCCACCTCCGCACCCGGCTGGCCCGGCGACGGCGACACCGTGCAAGCCACCCGCGACCACCCCGAGCCGCTCGCCGACGTCGGCATCACGGCGATCTGCCGGCACTACGCCGACCTCATCGACGCGATGCCGCACAAGCCGATCGTGGTCGGCCACTCGTTCGGCGGACTGATCGCCCAGGAGCTGCTGGCCAACGGATACGCGACTGCCGCCGTGGCGATCGATCCCGCCCCGGTCAAGGGCGTGAAGATCCTGCCGCTCTCGCAGCTGCGCTCGGCGTTCCCCGTGCTGGGCAACCCCGCCAACCGCAAGCGGACGGTGGCGCTGACCGCCGACCAGTTCCACTACGGCTTCGGCAACACGCTGTCCCGCGAAGAGTCGGACGCGCTGTTCGCGCAGTGGACGATCCCCGGGCCCGGCAGGCCGCTCTTCGAGGACGCGTCCGCCGCGTTCGTCCGCGATTCGCCCGCGGCCGTCGACACCCATCACGCCATCCGCGGTCCGCTGATGCTGATCTCGGGCACCGAGGACCACACGGTGCCGCTGAAGGTCACCGAGGCCGTCGTCAAGCTGTACGCCGACAATCCCTCGCGCACCGACTTCGTCAAGGTCGAGGGGCGCGGCCACTCGCTCACGATGGACGCCGGCTGGCCGGATGTCGCGCGGCTGGCACTGGACTGGATCGCCGAACGCGAACCGGCCCTGGTCTGACCCGCGCGCCGGACTCGGCTCGTCCGACCAGGCGTGGCGACGGCGTCGCACACGACCGGTCGGACGCGCCCGCGCCCGGTACCGTTGTCGGATGGAGTGGACCGCGGATGTCTCGGCCGGCGAGTGGCTGCGCGCACGCATCGACGACCCCTGGCGGAACAGCATGCACGATGTCGTGCCGCGCGGGTTCGCCGCGTACGCGCGCGTGTTCCACCCGGCGACCCGGGAGCGGCCGGTCGGCCGCGTCTGGCCCGACGAGGACGACCGCGACGGATGGGAGGCGTTCCTGCGCGCGGGTGTCGAGGTCGACACCGAACGGGTGACGTGGGCGCAGACCGCCGCTGCATTCGGCACGACGATGCACCCGCTCGCGCAGTGGCAGCGACTCGTCGGCAAGCACGACCCGTACGGACACGACGGCGGCTCGCCGCGCGACGCCGTCGGCTGGCGCTACAGCGACCCGCCGCAGGGCCAGCTCGAACCCGACACGCTCGCCGTCCTGGCAGACGTGCTCGGTGCCCATACGACGACCCCGGATGCCGGGGGCATCGCACTGTGGGAGGGGTGGGGCGGGGTCACCGGCGGGATGGGCTACGGGCCGTCGCGCGTGTTCCTCACCGAGGCCGGTGCCGCCGATCCCGAATCGGACGAGGCGCGCAACGTCAGCCGACAGCACGAGAGCTTCCTCGCCCACGCCGGCCGGGACGTGTTCAATGACGTGTTCCGGCAGCCGACGTGGCGCCCCGGCATCCTCTCCGACGAGATCTCGCGCGGACCGCGGCTGTCGCTGCCCGGTCGGGACTACGTGCTGTTCCGCGGGGGTGCCGCCGAATTCGCCGACCCGGCGTGGGTGCGCACCGCGCCCTGGAGCGATCACAGCGGCGAGCAGCACGGATTCAGCCCGACCGCCGAATCGCCCTCCCTCATCTGGCCCGACGACCACGCCTGGGTGATGGTGACCGAGGTCGACTTCGACGTGACGGTGGTCGCGGGCAGCGAGGCGCTGATCGCCGCGCTCGTCGCCGATCGGCGCCTCGAGGCCGCGCCGATCCCGGCCGGCGCCGACCTGGGCTGGACCAGCGATGAGGTGAACCGATGAGTCAGACCGCGACATCCTTCGACCCTCGGCCGTTGACCGAACCCGTCGACAAGAAGGCCGCCCGCGCCTTCTGGAGGCGAATCCGATCGTCCAGCGGCATGACTACCAGCCGCATCGTCGGCGTCGCGGTCGCCGTCGTGTTCCTGGTCTTCTTCGTCGGTGTGGGCAGCCGCGTGTTCGGTGCGTTCTTCTCGGCCGGTGCCGGCGTCGGCGGCGGCATGGGGGCGCTGTTGGTCGTCGTCCCGGTGGTGTTCGGGCTCGTCGTCATCGGCGTGCTGGTGGCGGTCGTCCGGTCGATGTTCGGCCCCGGCGCGGCCGTGCGCGCCTACCGCCTCGACCGGTTCGCCCGCGCGAACGGCATGTCGTACGAACCGGGCCTGACCGCTCCGCAGCTGCCCGGAATGATCTTCGGCCAGGGCAGCGCGCGCCGCTCGGCCGACCTGGTGCGCGGGCAGCGTCCCCGCTTCGTCGAGTTCGGCAACTACCAGTACACGACCGGCTCGGGCAAGGAGCAGACCACCCACCACTGGGGCTACGTCGCGATCCGGCTCGACAGCCCGCTGCCGAACATCGTGCTGGATGCGGTGAGCAACAACGGCCTGTTCGGCTCGAACCTGCCCGCCTCGTTCGCCCGCGGCCAGCGGCTGCACCTCGAGGGCGACTTCGACCAGCACTTCGCCCTGTACTGCCCCGAGGGCTATGAGCAGGACGCGCTCTACCTGTTCACCCCCGACATCATGGCCCGCTTCATCGACCACGCCGCCGCCCTGGACGTGGAGATCGTCGACGACTGGCTGTTCCTGTACGCGCAGGGCCGCACCCTGTCCACGCTCGATCCGGCGACCTGGGCGTGGATGTTCGCGACCGTCGGCGCGCTCCTGGACAAGATGGCGCAGTGGGCGCGCTGGCGCGACGACCGGCTGGCTCCGGATGCCGCGGCCCGTGCGACGACGTCGGGCACAGCATCCGCCCCCGCCGTCTCAGCGGAGAGCGGCACGGCTGCGCCGGTGGACGGCACCGCTCCGGTCGACGGGGCCGCGTCACTGCCGTTCGTCGCGCCGTCCGCGCCCCTCACGCCGCCGCCGGGCGTCGCCCCGGAGGGACGCCGCCTGCGCAGGTCGACACCGATCACGGCGATCGTGATCGGCGTGGTGATCGTCGGGGCGTGGTTCGCGATCTCGACGCTGATCCGGTTCTGACTCACACCCGACGCGGGCGCGGCGGGATCCGCATCAGGCGCGCGATCGCCCGCTGCCCGACGCCGGTGAGGAAGAGCAGGAACAGCGCGTAGTAGTTGACCAGCGGCACGGTGATCGCCACCACCAGCGCGACGGCGAACAGCACCGCCATGGCGATGTCGACGGCCATCCCACGACGCAGATCGTCGTCGTCGATCTCGTGCAGCTCCGGGTGCGTGTGCAGCAGGAGGCGCTGGGCGAGGGTGAGCAGGCTGGTCAGGATCATCGTGCCGATGTAGACGATCTTCACGACCGGGTCCCCGCTGCTCATCAATCCCGTCATCGCGGTGGCCACCGGCATCCACACGATGGACAGCAGCCAGGCGATGCACACCCACAGCAGCCCGTTCGAGACGCGGTCGACCTTCGCGAACAGGTGGTGGTGGTTGACCCAGAAGCTCGCGATCACCGCGAAGCTGATCACGAAGCTGACCAGCTGCCACTGATGCACGCCGAACCAGTGCGCCGCGCCCAGGTCGGCTTCGCCGAGGTCGGACACGCTCTCCATCAGCGGCAGGATCAGCAGCGTCATCGCGATCGCCACGACGGCGTCGATGAAAGCCTTGGCGCGCTCTGCGCCGAAGACGCGCTGCACCGGCGCGCTGTCCGCCTCGCTCCCCGGCTGGTCGGTCACGCCTCGATGCTAGCGGTGGCGGGCCGGGAGCGCGCCACCGCACGCCGTCGACCACCGGCCGGTTCAGTCCTCGGGACCCTGCCCCGCCTGGAAACGCTCCCGGTAGTGGGACCGCGCCTCGTCCAACAGCGAGCCGCCGAGGCGGGCGATCGGAACGACGTCGCGCAGCAGGGGCTCGCAGTCCGGGCCGCGTCCCACCTCGCTCCCGGTCAGGATCCACGGGAACCGCTCCGGGTTCTTCTCGCGCAGCTCGTCGTACTGACACACCTGTCGCGCCAGCCAGTCCTCGACCGGGCGCGTCCACCAGACTTCGGGGTTCAGCGGGTTGGCCGACAAGCCCGGCAGCGAGAGGCCGCTCTCGGTGTCGACGCTCTCGTCGTCGGCCTGCGGCCCCTCGCTGTACCGGACATACGAGGGGCCCAGCCGCATCACCCGGCCGGAGAGCTGGGCGAGGGTGGCCAGCTCTTCGACCAGCTCGGACGAGCGCAGCAGGGGCAGCTCGGCAGTCCCCGCCTCGCGCTCTCGATGGTTCATGGGTCGATCCCCTCTGCCGGTCGAGGACATCCTCCGCGCGGCCGGTCGATGACATCCGACGGGCCGAATCTACGACCCGGGAGCGTCGCCGGCACCGGCGGTGACAAAGACGGCGGCCTGTGCTAGTCGGGGGCGCCTCCGTCGTCCGCGACACGCACCGGCCGCCGGGCGAACGGATAGGCTCGCGGCGGAAGGGAGCGACGATGCACGATCCGAACGAGGCCCGAACGACGCGCGAGTGGGTGAGCGAGGCCGTGCGCAAGGTCGACGCCGACGCCAATCGATCCAGCGACACGCATCTGCTCACCGTGCCGCTGCCGGAGGAGTGGGGCATCGAGCTCTATCTGAAGGACGAGTCGACGCATCCCACCGGGAGTCTCAAGCACCGCCTCGCCCGATCCCTGTTCCTGTACGGACTGTGCAACGGGTGGATCCTGCCGGGCACGACGATCGTCGAGTCCTCTAGCGGGTCCACCGCCGTCTCGGAGGCCTACTTCGCCCGGATGCTGGGGCTGCCGTTCGTCGCGGTGATCCCGGCGACCACCACCCAGGAGAAGATCGATCTGATCGAGTTCTACGGCGGCCGGTGCCACTTCGTGGACGACGCCGCCGGCGTGTACGACGAGGCGACCCGGATCACCGCCGAGTGCGGCGGCCACTACATGGATCAGTTCACGTACGCCGAGCGCGCCACCGACTGGCGCGGCAACAACAACATCGCCGAGTCGATCTTCCAGCAGCTGTCGCTGGAGCGGCATCCCATCCCCCGCTGGATCGTGGTGGGTGCCGGCACCGGCGGGACGAGCGCGACCATCGGCCGCTATCTGCGCTATCAGCGGCATCCCACCCAGCTGTGCGTGGCCGATCCGGAGAACTCCGCGTTCTTCCAGGCGTGGACCACGGGCGACTGCGGCGTGACCACGCACGCGCCCAGCCGGATCGAGGGGATCGGCCGCAGCCGGGTGGAGCCCAGCTTCCTGCCCCAGATCGTCGATCACATGGTGCAGGTGCCGGATGCCGCGTCCATCGCCGCGATGCGGTTCCTCGCCGCGCGGACCGGCTTTCCGGCCGGGGCATCCACCGGCACGAACCTGTGGGCGGCGTGCGGGCTGATCGCCGAGATGCTGCGCCGCGGTGAGACCGGCAGCGTCGTGACGCTTTTGTGCGACTCGGGCGACCGCTACCGGCACACGTACTACAGCGACGCGTGGGTGGCCGAGCGCGGGATGGACCTCACCGAACCAGCGGCCGTGCTCGAGGAGTTCGCCGCCTCCGGCGCCTGGCCGACCTGACCGCCCCCCGCCGCCTCCCCCCGCGCGCCCCGTTCCCTCCCCGTTCGCGAATTCGTCCCCTGCTCGCGAAATCGTACGATCTGGCCGACTGAACATGAAACCTGGCCGAAATTGATGTGCACTCGGCCACATCGTACGATTTCGACGCGGGAACGGGGTCAGTCCGCGATCGCGTCCTCGGCGGCGAGCCGGGCGGCGCGGCGGGCGGCCTGCTGCTCGGGGTCAGGCACCGGGATGGATGCCAGCAGCCGGCGGGTGTAGTCGTCCTGCGCGGCTCCGAGCACATGGGCGGTCGTGCCCTGCTCGCGGATCTCGCCGCGGCGCAGCACGACGATGCGGTCGGCGACCTCGTCGATCACCGCAAGGTCGTGGCTGATGAACAGGCAGGCGAACCCGAGCTCGCCCTGCAGCTCGTCGAACAGCTCGAGCACCCGTGCCTGCACCGAGACGTCCAGCGCGCTGGTCGGCTCGTCGGCGATCAGCAGCTTCGGCCGCAGCGCGATCGCGCGCGCGAGCGATGCGCGCTGGCGTTGGCCGCCGCTCAGCTCGTGCGGGTACCGGTCGCCGAACGTCTGCGGCAGGTGGACCGCATCCAGCAGGTCGTTCACCCGGGCACGTGCGGCCCCCGGGTTCGCGGCCCGGCCGTGCACCACCAGCGGCTCGGCGATGCACTCGGCGATCGTCAGCAGCGGGTTGAAGCTCGTCGCCGGATCCTGGAAGACGAACCCGATGTCGGGTCGCAGCTTCTTCAGCGAGCGCGTCGACGTCCCGCGCATCTCGTGCCCGAGCACGGTCAGCGACCCGGCGACCACCTGAGTGAGCCCGACGATGGCCCGCCCGATCGTGGTCTTGCCCGAACCGGACTCGCCGACCAGGCCCAGCACCTCGCCGGGGCCGATCCAGAAGTCCACGCCCCGCACCGCGACCACTCCCGCCCGGCCGAACCGGCCCGGATAGGCGATCTGCAGCCCCCGGGCCACCACAAGCGAGTCGGGCACCGGCTCGGTCGGCGCCTCGGCCGCCGGATCCTGGGTCACGCTCTTGCCTCGGCCCACGTGCGGCACCGCGGCGAGCAGGTTCTTCGTGTACTCCTGCTTCGGCGCGGCGAACAGCTCGCGCGCCGGCGCCTGTTCGACGATGTCGCCCTGGTACATGACGATCACGCGGTCGGCGAGGTCGGCGACCACGCCCATGTTGTGCGTGATCAGCACGACCGTCGCGCCGAACTCGTCGCGGGCGATGCGCAGCAGGTCGAGGATCTCGGCCTGGACCGTGACATCCAGCGCCGTCGTGGGCTCGTCGGCGATGATCAGCCCGGCATCCAGCACGAGCGCCATCGCGATCACGATCCGCTGCTTCTGCCCGCCGGAGAACTGGTGCGGGTAATCGTTCACCCGCTGCTCGGGGTCGGGAATGCCGACACGGCGCATGATGTCGATCGCGGCGCGCTTGGCCTCGCGCTTGCCGATCCGGTGGTGCGCGCGCAGCCCCTCGGCGATCTGGAAGCCGACGGTGAACACCGGGTTCAGCGCCGTGGACGGCTCTTGGAACACCATCGCCGCGTCGCGCCCACGCATCGCCCGCAGCTGCGCCGGCGTCGCATGCACGACGTCGGTCTCGCCGCCCTCGCGCCCGCGGATCACGAGCGCCCCCTTCAGCGTCGCCGTCTCGGGTAGCAGCCCGAGCAGCGCGTTCGCGGTGACGGTCTTGCCCGACCCGGACTCGCCGACGATCGCGAGCACCTCGCCGGCGTGCGCCTCGAGCGAGATGCGGTTCACGGCGACGACCGGGTCGCCGTCGGTGGCGAACGTGACCGTCAGGTTGCGGATGGATGCCGCATCCGGCATCGAGACATCGTTCATTCGTCGCCGCCCTTCACCACGACCCGACGCCGGCGGCGCAGCCGCGGATCGCTGAGGTCGTTCAGGCTCTCGCCCACCAGGGTGATGCCGAGCACCACCAGCACGATCGCGACACCCGGCGGGATCGCCGTCCACCAGATGTGGCTCGTGACATCCGACACCGACCGCGACAGGTCGTAGCCCCACTCCGCCGCCGCGGTGGCCTCGATGCCGAACCCGAGGAAGCCCAGGCCCGCCAGGGTCAGGACCGCCTCGGATGCGTTCAGTGTCAGCACCACCGGCACCGACCGCGTGGCGTTGCGCAGCACGTGCCGGGTGAGGATGCGGATCGTGGGGACGCCGATGACCTTCGCCGACTCGACGAACGGCTCGGATTTCACGCGCAGCACCTCGCTGCGCACGATCCGGAAGTACTGCGGCACGAACACGACGGTGATCGCGATGGCGGCGGCCAGGATGCCGCCCCACAGCGTGGACTGGCCGTGACTGATGACGATCGCCATGACGATGGCCAGCAGCAGCGACGGGAACGCGTAGATCGCGTCGGCGATGACGACGAGGACGCGGTCGAGCCACCCGCCGAAGTACCCCGACAGCAGCCCCGCGAAGATGCCGATGAAGATCGAGAACAGAATGGCGAACACGATCACCAGCAACGCCGTCTGCGCCCCCCAGATCGTGCGCGAGAGCACGTCGAAGCCGCTGACGGTGGTGCCCAGCAGGTTCGTCGCGCTGGGCGGCTGCAGAGTGCCGAACTCGCGCCCGTCCAGGGTGCGCTGTGCATACCCGTAGGGGGCGATCCACGGTGCGAAGATCGCGACGACGACGAACAGCACCGTCAGCACCAGCCCGACCACCAGCATCGTGCGCTGCCAGCCCACGCTGTGCTTCAGGTGCGAGACGACGGGGATGCGGTCGCTCAGCGGACGCCGCGGCGTCTCGGCGGCCGGCAGCACACCGGTGCGCATCGGGTCGAGCACGCCGGTCGGGGTGGGGTCTTCGGCGCCGGTCGGGGTGGGGTCTTCAGAGGCCGACATCTCAGTACCTCACTCGCGGGTCGATGAGCACGGCGAGCACGTCGACGACGAAGTTCGCCACGGCGACCACGACGGCGATCATGATCACGATCCCCTGCACCGCGACGAAGTCGCGGGATCCGAGATACTGCGCCAGCATGAATCCCAGACCCTTCCATTCGAACGACGTCTCGGTCAGCACGGCACCGGCCAGCAGCGCCGCGATCTGCAGGCCCATCAGGGTGACCACCGGGATCAGCGCCGGTCGGTAGGCGTGCGTGGTCACCAGCCGATACTCGCCCACTCCGCGCGAACGGGCCGAGGTCACGTACTGCGAACCGAGGGTGCCGATCACGTTGATGCGCACGAGCCGGAGGAAGATGCCGGCGGTGAGGATGCCCAGTGCGAGCCCCGGCAGCACTGCGTGCCAGAGGACGTCGGCCACGGCATCCGGGTTCCCCAGCCGTATCGCGTCGATCAGGTAGATGCCGGTGGGATGATCCAGGCTCTGCAACGCGAGTTCGGTGCGGGTGCCGGCCCGTCCGGAGACGGGCAGGATGTTGAACTGCACCGCGAAGACGAGCTTGAGCAGGATCGCGATGAAGAAGATGGGCGTCGCGTAGCCGAGGATCGCGGCCACGCGCAGCAGGGCGTCCTGCCAGCGGTCGCGCTTGTACGCGGCCAGAAGACCGAACGGGATGCCGAGCAGGAACGCCACGATGAGGGCGTAGAAGGCGAGCTCGAGGGTAGCCGATCCGTACTGCAGAAGGATCGTCGTGACCTTCTGATGATCGGTGAGCGTCGTGCCGAAGTCGCCGCGGAACACCCCGGCGAGGTACTCGAAGTACTGCACCACCAGAGGGCGGTCGTAGCCGGCTTCATGGATGCGCTGGGCGAGCTGGTCGGGGGTGAGCCGGCCGCCCAGGGCCGCGGTGATCGGGTCGCCGGTCAGTCGCATGAGGAAGAACACGACGGTGACGAGGATGAACACCGTCGGGATGATCATCAGCAGGCGGACGAGGATGAACCGCCAGAGTCCGCCGCTTTTCGCTCGAACCGGTTTGGCGACGAGATCGGCTTCTTCGACGACAGTGGTCATGCGTGAACCTTACTCAGACGCGGGTCGCGCCCGGCCGCATCGGGGCCGGGCGCGACCTCATGGCGCCTACTTGTGCAGCGGGGCGTAGCGGAACTTGAACGAGGCGTCGAGGGTGGTGTCCTTGACGTCCTTGCCCACGACCGCGATCTGCGCGCCCTGCAGCATCGGGAGCGTGGAGAGGTCCTTCGCGACCAGCTCCTGCACCTTCTCGATGTCGGTCTTGCGGGTCGCCGGGTCGGCGTCCGTCTGCTCCTTCGAGATGAGCGCCTGCACGTCCGGGTTGTCGTAGTGGTTCTTCAGGAAGTTGTCCTTGGTGAAGAACGGCGACAGGTAGTTGTCGGCGTCGGAGAAGTCCGGGAACCACCCCAGCTGGTAGATCGGGTAGACGTCGCTGGTGCGGTCCTTCGAGTACTGCACCCATTCGGTCTGCGCGATGTTGACCTTGAACAGCCCGCCGTTCTCGAGCTGGGTCTTGATCGCGGCGTATTCGTCAGCCGACGACGGGCCGTAGTGCTCGCCGTTGTACTGGATGTTCAGCGTCACCGGGGTCGTCACTCCGGCGGCCTGCAGTGCCTGCTTGGCCTTGTCGAGCGACGGTCCGCCGTTGCCGTCGCCGTACATGCCCTTCAGCGCGTCGGTCGCACCGGTCAGCCCCTCGGGGACGAACGAGTACAGGGGGGTGTAGGTGCCCTTGTAGACCTCGGTGGCGAGCTTGTCGCGGTCGATGAGGTCGGCCATCGCCTGGCGGACGGCGAGCGCCTTGGCCGGGTCAGCCTCGGGCGCCTTCGCGCCGAACGGCATCGTGTCCATGTTGAAGACCATGTAGCGGATCTCGCCACCCGGTCCCTTCACGACCTGGACCTTGTCGTTCTTGCCGAGGTCGGCGACGTCGGTGGCCGACAGGCTGCGGTAGGCCACGTCGATGTCGCCGTTGCCGATCGCGAGCTTCATGTTCGAGGCATCCGCGTAGTACTTCGCGGTGATGCCCTTGTTGGCCGCGGCGCCCAGCTCGCCCTGGTAGTCGGGGTTGGGCACGTAGTTGATCAGCTGGTTCACCTTGTACGAGGTGATCTTGTACTGGCCGGCGAACCCCTCGCCCTTGACGATGTCGTCGTCGGGGGTGACCTTGTCGGCCGAGAACGTCTGCTCGTCGACGATGGGGCCGGCGGGGCTGGACAGCACCTGCGGCCAGGTCTGGTCGGCGTGCTTGAGGTGGAACACGACCGTGGTGTCATCCGGCGCGTCGACGCTGTCCATGTTGGCCAGCAGCGATGCCGGCCCGTCCGCCGCGTTGATCTTGACCACACGATCGAACGTGAACTTCACGTCCGAGCTGGTCAGGTCGTTGCCGTTCGCGAACTTCAGACCCGGCTTGAGCTTGACCGTGTACTCCGTGGGGGTGGTGAAGTCGGCCGACGCGGCGATGTCGGGCGTGACATCGGCCGACCCGTACTTCGTGTTCATCAGGAAGGGATAGACCTGGTTCATCACCTGGAACGATCCGTTGTCGTACGAACCGGCCGGGTCGATCGACGTGATCTTGTCGGTCGTGCCGACCAGAAGCGGTTCGGAGGCGCTGCCCCCGCCGTCGCCGTTGTTGTTGCCGCCGCCACCACCGGCGCAGCCGGCCAAGACGATCGCCGAGACGCTGAGCGCCCCGAGCGCGAACAGCACGCGCCCGCGCGTGGATGTCTGCAATGCCATGGTTCATCCTTCTGATACGAAGAGAGACGGCCGCGCGGGGTGGCGCGGCCACTGTGCTCCCATCCTCCCCGCGGGGCGCGGCATCCGGCAATCGCCGCAACGATTCGTGACCAGATAGCAACTCGATGCAGGCGCATGCGCCGTCCGCCGCGCCCGGCCTCCCGCGCCGCCGAAATCGTACGATCTGGCCGAGTGCACATCAGTTTTGGCCCGGTTTGATGTGGTTTCGGCCAAATCGTACGATTTCGGCGAAGAGAGGGCGGCGCGGGGGCACTCGAGCGGGCGCGGGATGCCGGGGTCAGAGCACCTTGGAGAGGAACGCCTTCGTCCGCTCATGCTGCGGATCGGCCAGCACCTGGTGCGGATCGCCCGCCTCGACCACGACGCCGCCGTCCATGAACACGAGCTGGTCGCCCACCTCGCGCGCGAAGCCCATCTCGTGCGTGACCACGACCATCGTCATCCCGGTCGCGGCCAGTTCGCGCATCACATCGAGCACCTCGCCCACCAGTTCAGGGTCCAGCGCACTGGTCGGCTCGTCGAACAGCATCAGCTTCGGATCCATCGCCAGCGCACGCGCGATCGCCACCCGCTGCTGCTGCCCGCCGGACAGCTGCGCCGGGTAGTGCCCCGCCTGCTGGCTGAGCCCCACCCGCGCCAGCAGGTCGCGGCCGCGGGCCGCGGCATCCTTCCGGGACACGCCCTTGACCTGCATCGGCGCCTCCATCACGTTCTCCAGCGCCGTCATGTGCGGGAAGAGATTGAAGTGCTGGAACACCATGCCGATGTCGCGACGCTGCCGGGCGGCTTCGCTCGGCTTGAGCTCGTAGAGCTTGTCGCCCTTCTCGCGGTACCCGACCAGGTCGCCGTCGACGTAGAGGCGGCCGGCGTTGACCACCTCGAGGTGGTTGATGCACCGCAGGAACGTCGATTTGCCCGAACCCGAGGGCCCGATCACACAGGTCACGTGACCGCGCTCGACGCGCAGGTCGATGGATTTGAGGACTTCGTGCGAGCCGAAGCTCTTGGAGACCATGACGGCCTCGACCATCGGCGGGGTCGCCGTCGGGGTCGCCGTCGCGGCGTCGGACGGGGTCATCCCTTGCCTCCGATCTCGATGCCCACCGCTTCGACGGCGGGGCCCTCCAGCGCGATCGCCGGCCGGTTCCGGTCGGTTCCGCGGGCGAACCGCTTCTCGACGAAGTACTGGCCGACCATGAGCACCGACGTGAAGAACAGGTACCACAGCGACGCCACGATCAGCAGCGGGATCGGGGCGAACAGCCGCGCCGAGATGTCGCTGGTGCGGCCGAACAGGTCGAGCGAGAACGGCACGGCCACCACCAGCGACGTGGTCTTCAGCATCGAGATCACCTCGTTGCCGGTCGGCGGGATGATCACCCGCATCGCCTGCGGGATCACAATGCGACGCATCGTCCTGCCCCACGGCATCCCGAGCGCCGTCGCCGCCTCTTCCTGACCGGGGTTCACCGACAGAAGCCCGGCCCGCACGATCTCGGCCATGTACGCCGACTCGTTCAGCGCGAGGCCCACCATCGCGACCAGGAACAGCGGCGGCACCCATTCGACCTGGATGACCGCCCAGGTGTGCACGAAGGGGATGCCGACGTTGATCGTCTTGTAGATGAGGGTGATCAGCCCCCAGAACACCAGTTGGACGTACACCGGTGTCCCGCGGAACACCCACAGGTACGCCCACGCGATCCACTTCACGACGGGGTTCGGGCTCAGCCGCATCACCGCCAGCAGCAGACCCAGCAGGATGCCGATGATCATCGCCGTCACGGTCAGAGCGAGCGTGACCATGGCGCCCTGCGTGACCCGCGCGTCGAACAGGTACTTGCCGACGATGTCCCACTGGAACGTCTCGCGCTGGGCGGCGTCGAGGATGAACAGCAGCACGATGAGGACGAGGACGACGGCGATGGTCATCCGCCAGGGGTGCTTCTGCGGCACGGCACGGATCGTCTCGGCCCGCTCCACCGGGATGTTCGCGGTGCTCGGGGGTCGGGCGCCCGGCTCGGCGGGCTCACCGCCCGCCGGGCCGGGGCGTTCGCTCTCACTCATCGGCTACTGCTTCGAGGCGGCGTTGACGGCGGCCTCGGTGACCGCCCCCGAGGCCACGCCCCACTTGTCGAGGATCTTCTTGTACGTGCCGTCGTCGATCAGCGCCTGCAGCGTCTTCTGGATGACCTGGGTCATCTCGCCGCCCTTGGGCAGTGCGAAGCCGTAGGGCGCGACCTCGAACGTGGTCCCGGCGGCCTGGATCTTGTCGGACTGCTGATGGATCGCGTACTCCGTGATCGGCGAGTCCGCGCTCATCGCCTGCACCTGACCGAGCACCAGGGCGTTGGTCACCTGATCCTGCCCGTCGAATTTGAACACCTCGATCGCCTTCTTGCCGGCATCCGTGCACGCCTTCGACTTGGCCGGCAGCTCGTCGAGATCCTCGGTGGTCCCGGCCTGCACGGCGACCTTCAGCCCGCACGCGTTGTTCGGGTCGACCGTCTCGCCCTTCTTCGACGCCCACATGATGCCGGCGTTGTAGTAGTTGACGAAGTCGACCTGCTTCTCGCGGTCGAGGGTGTCTGTGAACGACGAGATGCCCATGTCGTATCGACCGCCGGTGATCGACGGGATGATGTTGTCGAACTTCGACTCGACGTACACCGTCGAAACCCCCAGCTTGGCCGCCAGGGCATCACCCAGGTCGATGTCCCAGCCGACGATCTTGCCGGTGTCGTCCTTGGACTCGTTCGGGGCGTACGTCGGGTCGGTGCCGATCTGCAGCGAGCCGGCGTCGGCGATCTTGCTGGGCAGGAGCTTGGCCAGCGCGTCGTCCTTCGTGACGCCGTACGGGTTCGAGGCCGATTCGCCACCGCCGCTGGACCCGGGGTTCTCTGCGGCCTGGTTGTTGACACAACCGGTCAGCAGCAGCGCTGCCGCGGCGAGCGCTACCGGCAGAACGAGCATCCTTCGCATTTCTTGCCTTTCCTCTTCGCTGAGGGGACTGCTCCGGCACATCGGGCGTTGCCGGCCCCTGAAGTCTATGTACACCCGAACCGTCGCCAGGTGACGATCTGGTCTCTTCGTGTCTGGTGCGGCAGACACGATCTCGTGACGAATGTCATGGGCGGAACGTGACGGGAGTGTGCGGGGCATCGGGGCGCGGCATCCGAGCATGGAGACATGGAATCGACAGCACTGACAGAACGCATCGGGACGGATGCCGCATCCGCCGCCCTTCCGCCGGCGATCGCGGCGACCGGACTGACCAAGAGCTTCGGGCGCGTGCGCGCCGTGGACGGGGTGGATCTCCACGTCGAGGCGGGCGAGGTCGTCGCCTTCCTCGGACCGAACGGGGCCGGCAAGACCACGACGATCGACCTGATCCTGGGCCTGAGCCAGCCCGACACCGGCCAGATCAGCGTCTTCGGCACCTCGCCGCGCGGCGCCATCTCGCGCGGCTACGTGTCGGCGGTGCTGCAGACTGGCGGGCTGCTCAAGGACCTCACCGTCCGCGAGACGGTCGAGCTGACCGCGAGCCTGTTCTCGGACACCCGGCCGGTGGACGAGGTGCTCGAGCGGGCCGGCATCCGCGACATCGGCGACCGGATGGTCGGCAAGTGCTCGGGCGGGCAGCAGCAGCGGCTGCGGTTCGCGATGGCGCTGCTGAGCGACCCGGGCGTCCTGATCCTGGACGAGCCGACCACCGGCATGGATGTCGAGGGCCGTCGCGCGTTCTGGCAGGCCATCCGCGCCGACGCCGGTCGGGGCCGGACGGTCCTGTTCGCGACGCACTACCTGGAAGAGGCGGATGCCTACGCCGACCGCATCGTCCTGATGAGCCACGGCCGGATCGTCGCCGACGGGCAGGCCGCCCAGATCAAGAACCTCGTGTCCGGCCGCATCGTCCGTGCGACCCTGCCCGGCGCCGACCCGGTGGCCCTCGCGGCCGTCCCCGGGGTCAAGGATGTCGAGGTGCAGGGTGAGCGCGTGGTCATCGGCACGTCCGACTCGGACGCCCTGGCCCGCCACCTGCTCACCACCACCGAGGCCCGCGACCTGGAGATCTCGTCGCAGAACCTGGAGAGCGTGTTCCTCGCGCTCACCTCGGATGGGGCGGGCGCTTCCGCCGCATCCACCGTGTCCACAGCATCCACAGCATCCATCGAAGGAGACCAGCGATGACCGTCACCGCCACCCCGCAGGGCCGGGTCAGCCTGGAGCGGAAGGTTCCGCCGCTCGGCGGGTTCAACCTGCGCTTCCTGGGGCTCGAGCTCAAGCGCCGCTTCCGCAACTACCGCACGCTCGTGTTCACCGTGATCTTCCCGGTCGCCATGTACTTCATGGTCGGCTACCCGCAGCGCAACACCCCCCTGATCGACGGACACCCCATCGATCAGGGCGGGCTGTCGGTCGCGGCCTACCTCATGGTGTCGATGGCCGTGTATGGGGCGATGATGTCGGCCACGGCATCCGGCGCCGCCGTCGCGGTGGAGCGCTCGCTCGGGTGGAGTCGCCAGCTGCGACTCACCCCGCTGTCGCCGGTCGCGGCGGTGGCCACGAAGGTGGTCGGCGGCATGGTGTTCGGCCTGGTCGCGATCGTGGCGACCTATTTGGCCGGCGCCTTCACCGGCGTGCACATGAGCGGGTCGCAGTGGATCGTGTCGGCGCTGGTCGCCTGGCTGCTCGGGTCGGCGGTGTTCACGACCCTGGGACTGATGATGGGCTACCTGGTGCCCGGCGAGAACGCCATGCAGCTGACGAGCCTGGTGATCGTGTTCCTCGCGTTCATCGGCGGCCTGTTCTACCCGGTGAGCATGATGCCGCCGGTGCTGCAGGATGTCGCGGCCTGGACACCCGTGTTCGGCATCGGAGAGCTCAGCCGTGCTCCCCTGACCGGCGAGGGATTCGACCTCGGCGCCCTGCTGAACGTCCTGCTGTGGCTGGGCCTGTTCATCGTGGGCACCGCGCTGCTGTTCCGTCGCGACACCAAGCGCGTCTAGCCCGCCCCCTCCGAGCCCCGCCCCCGCCGAGGTTGTCCTCCGTCCGCCGAGATTGTCCTCCGTCCGCCGAGATTGTCCTCCGTCCGCCGAGATTGTCCTCCGTCCGCCGAGATTGTCCTCCGTCCGCCGAGATTGTCCTCCGTCCGCCGAGGTTGTCCTCCGTCCGCCGAGATCGTCCGCGGACGGGGGCACAATCTCGAGACACCGAGGACAATCTCGCGCGACCGAGCACAACCTCGCGCGACCGAGCACAACCTCGCGGAACCGAGCACAACCTCGCGCGACCGAGGACAACCTCGCGCGACCGAGCACAACCTCGCGGAACCGAGCACAACCTCGCGCGACCGAGCACAACCTCGCGCGACCGAGGACAACCTCGGCGCACTCGGCGCACCGCGGCCCACGATCTAAGGTGAAGTTCATGCACGAGGACGCGCCCCGCACCCCCGCGCTGCGGCCGGATCCCTTCAGCGGACCGCCCTGGCCCGTGCGCGCGGCAGCGCTCGGTCCCCGCTCGGTCACCCCGCTGCCGCAGCGGCTCTGCTCCCGCGGCGCGGTCAGCTGGTACTTCGGCGCAATCATCGCCCTGCTCTGGCTGATCAGCGCCGGGCAGGAGATCATGGCCGAGGCGGCGGCGACGACCTCGGCCGTCCTGGGCATCGCCGCGCTCGTCGCGTACGCCGTGGGCTTCCTCGTGGTCGTCCCCCTGGGGTGGGGTGCGGGCACCCGTACCCGACTGCTGCTGACTGTCGGGCTGTTCGCCCTGTCGTTCACGATGTTCCCGTGGCTGTCCTGGGGTGTGCGCGGTCTGTGGACCTACGTCGGGGTGGCCCTCGGCATGATGGTGGTCTCGTGGCCGCTCACCCTGACGGCGATCACCGGGCTGACGCTGCTGGCGGGCTGGTTCGGCTTCCTGCTGGACGGGTGGGCCGAAGACGACTTCTGGGTGCCGGCGATCACCTTCTCGATCTCGCTCATGATGACCTCGTTCGCCCGCACGCTCGCGGCGATGAATCAGCTGCGCGCCACCCAGGATCAGCTCGAGGCGATGGCCGCGGAACGTGAGCGCGGCCGGATGGCACGCGACATCCACGACATCCTCGGGCACTCGCTGACCGTGATCACCGTGAAGTCCGAGCTGGCATCCCGTCTCATCGACGCCGACCCGGCCCGCGCCAAAGCCGAGGTCACCGAGATCGAAGCGCTCGCCCGCGGGGCGCTCGCCGACGTGCGGGCGACCGTCGCCGGCTCGCGAGGCGTGACCCTCAGCGGCGAGCTGGCCGCGGCACGGGTCGCCCTGCACGCGGCCGGGATCGCCGCGGAGCTTCCGCGGGCCACGGATGCCGTGCCCGCCGCGCGACGGGAGCTTGCGGCGTGGGTGATCCGCGAGGGGGTGACGAACGTCGTCCGCCACTCCCGAGCGGGACGGTGCGAGGTGCGGATCGGCGAACGCGAGATCGAGATCGCCGACGACGGCGTCGGGCCGGTGGCGTCCGGCGCGTCGTCGACCGGACTGTCCGGGCTGCGTGAGCGCGTCGAGGCCGCCGGTGGCAGAATGTCGATCGGCCGCGGCGACCTGGGCGGCTTCAGCCTGAAGGTGATGCTGTGATCCGTCTGCTCATCGCCGACGACCAGGCGCTGGTGCGCGGGGCGCTGTCGGCGCTGCTGGCTCTGGAGACCGACATCGACGTGGTCGCCGAGGTCGGACGCGGCGACGAGGTCGTCGCGGCGGCGCAGACATCCCACCCCGATGTCGCGCTGCTCGACATCGAGATGCCCGGCATCGACGGCATCGCCGCCGCCACGCAGCTGCGGGCGGTGATGCCGGGATGCCGCGTCCTCATCGTCACGACGTTCGGGCGGCCCGGATACCTGAAGCGCGCGATGCAGGCCGGGGCCTCCGGCTTCGTCGTCAAGGACACCCCGGCGGCCCAGCTGGCCGACGCGGTGCGCCGGGTGGCTCAGGGGCTGCGCGTGGTCGACCCGGTGCTGGCGGCGGAGTCGCTCGCCCAGGGGGACTCCCCGCTGACCGAGCGCGAGACCGACGTGCTCGAGGCCGCGCGGGCGGGCGGCTCGATCGCCGACATCGCCCGCATCCTGCATCTGTCCGAGGGAACGGTGCGCAACCACCTGTCCAGCGCGATCGGCAAGACCGGCGGACGCAATCGTGCCGACGCGGCCCGCATCGCCGAGGGCAACGGCTGGCTCTAGCCCGGCTCAGCCGTCAGCCGCGCGCGGCCCACCACGCGCGCAGGCGCCGCTCGGCCTCGTCCGGGCCCAGCATCCCCTCATCCAGACGCAGGTCGAGCAGGAACCGGTATGCCTCGCCCACCTCGCGCCCGGGCGGGATGTCCAGGATCTCCTGGATCTGATTGCCGTCCAGCTCGGGGCGGATGGCGTTCATCTCCTCCTGCGCGGCGAGCTCGTCGATGCGCTGCTCGATGTCGTCGTATGCCGATGCGAGCATGCGCGCCTTGCGCTTGTTGCGCGTGGTCACATCGGCCCGGGTCAGGATGTGCAGCCGCTCGAGCTCGTCCCCGGCGTCGCGCACGTACCGGCGCACCGCGGCATCCGTCCATGCGCCCTCGGCATAGCCGAAGAACCGCAGGTGCAGCTCGATGAGCTTGGTGACGGTGTCGATGGTCGCCGAGTCGAACCGCAGCTCGCGCAGCCGCTTGCGCGCCAGCCGGGAGCCGCGGATGTCGTGGTGGTGGAACGTGACCGCCCCACCCGGCTCGAGCTTGCGGGTGGAGGGCTTGCCGATGTCGTGCAGAAGCGCCGCCAGCCGCAGCGGCAGGTCAGGCGCCTGGTCCGGATGCCGCTGCTGCTCGAGCTCGATCGCCTGCCGCAGCACGGTCAGCGAATGCTCGTAGACGTCCTTGTGGTGATGATGCTCGTCCACCTCGAGCCGCAGCGCCGGCACCTCCGGCAGGAACTGCGCCATCAGCCCGGTCTCCACGAGCAGACGGATGCCGCGGCCCGGGTCGCCGGTGGCCAGCAGTCGCAGCAGCTCGCCCTGAATGCGCTCGGCCGACACGATCTGGATCGTCTCGCGCAGCTCTTCGATGGCCGCGACCGTGTCCGGGTCGACGGTGAACTCGAGCTGCGAGGCGAAGCGGGCGGCCCGCAGCATCCGCAGCGGGTCGTCGCCGAAGCTGATCCGCGGATCGATCGGGGTGCGCAGGACCTCACGCATCAGGTCGTCGACCCCGCCCGTCGGGTCGACGAGCCGCTTGCCGGGCAGCTGCAGCGCCATCGCGTTCACGGTGAAGTCGCGGCGCACCAGGTCGCCCTCCAGGCGATCGCCGAACGCGACCACCGGCTTGCGGGTCGTGCCGTCATAGCTGTCGGCACGGTAGGTGGTGATCTCCACCTGCTCGCCCGACACGCGCGCGCCGATCGTGCCGAACTCGCGCCCGATATCCCAGCGCGCCGTCGAGATCGGCGTGACGATCCGCAGGATCTCGTCCGGCTTCGCGTCGGTGGTGAAGTCGAGGTCGTGGGTGTCGCGACCGAGTAGGGCGTCACGCACGGGTCCGCCGACGAGGGCGAGCTCTCGGCCCGCGGCGGCGAAGGCGCGCGCCAGGCGATCGACCGGGTCCGATGCGGCCAGCGCGTCCAGGCGCGCCACGGAGTCGGCCATCTTGAGCATGGGTTCCAGCCTAACCGGGGTGGGCGACGCCATCATCTGTGGGCGAATCCGCCGCGAAGTCGAGGAATCCGCAGAATGTCAGCTCGCGCACCCGCGGCAGCAGGTCCGGGCACAGCGCCGACTCGTCCACCTCGAGCAGCTGGGCGATGGCGCCGATCAGCGGGCCGACGGCCAGGTCGCCGTCGCACGCGCCGACGAGTGCGGCCAGTGCCGGGTCGACCTCGATCGTCCGGCAGAGTCCGCCGCCCTGGCGCAGCTCGATCACGCTCGGCGCCTCGGCTCCGGGCAGATGGTGCCGTGCCTCGGTGACGTCCGCGGCGACCGTCAGGACGGATGCCGTCAATTCGGCGTCATCGAGCAGCGCCAGCCGGTCGTGCCTGTCCAGTGCCTGACCGAGGTGCAGGCCGAGGCCGCTCTCGGCGACCGGCTGGGTGGCCCGCTCGTACCGCGCCAGGGTCGGCCCGTGCCCGAACGGCCGGCGCAGCAGGACGTAGCCGAATCCGATCGCCTGGACGCCGCGCGCCGCGAAGTCGTCGAGCCAGGCGCCGAGCAGGGCGTCGTGCGCCGTCGTGCCCGGCAGGGTCCCGGCATCCCTGATCCACAGTTCGGCGTAGGCGACCGGGTCCAGCAGCTCGCGCTCGATGACCCACGCGTCCAGCGGCTCGGGTGCGGCCTCCACCCAGGCCCGGACGCGCTCCAGCCCGGTCCGGCCGTCGCGGCTCTCCCAGTTCGCGAGCAGCTGCGCGGTCCCGCCGGGCGCGAGTACCGCCGGGACGCCGGCGATGAACTCGGCGACCAGGTCGTCGCCGACGCGCCCACCGTCCCGGTACTCGTACGCGGGCACGCCCGTCGCGCGGGGGGTGATCACGAACGGCGGATTCGACACGACCCGGTCGAATCGCTCGCCGGCGACCGGCGCGAACAGGTCACCCGATCGGGTCTGGATGCCCGTCACCCCGTTCAGCAGCGCGTTGAGCCGGGTGTACCTCAGTGCCCGCTCGGAGACGTCGGTGGCGACGACGGATGCCGCAGCCCGCCGTGCCCGCAGCGCCTGGATGCCGCACCCGGTCCCGACGTCCAGCGCCCGATCCACCGGTCCGGGCAGCTGGATGCCGGCGAGCGTCAGCGACGCGCCGCCCACCCCGAGCACGTGGTCCTCGGGCAGCGGGCCGCCGATCGCAGCCTCGTCGAGGTCGCTGGCGATCCACCATTCGTCGTCGCCGGTCGCGTCCGCGAACGCCTGCGGACGCACCAGGGCGCGGGCGCGGACGAGATCGCCGTCCCGCGCCGCGATCCCGAGCGCGACGAGCCCGTCGATCCCGGTGCGGGGGAAGGCGGCGGATGCCGCGTCCGCGCCGATCTCGTCCCCGAGGCCGAACAGCAGGGCGATCGATGCGAGCGGACCGGGGTCGGCCACCAGGCGCCGGCGCGCCGGCAGCGCGGGTCCGCGGCCGAGCAACCCGTCGACATCCGTCCCCCAGGCCGTGCGCAGCCGGTCGGTGCGATACCCGGCGTCGTCCAGATCGGCCGCGAGCGCCCGGCAGAGCTCGGGGCTGGGCTCGCCTCCGGACGCGCGACCGGGCTCGCCTCTGGACGCGGGAGCGGGCTCTCGGGTCGGGTCGGAATCGGGTTCAGGCTGCGGCATCCTTCCATTCAACCGCGCCCGTGCGCCGGCGCGCGCTCGGGAAGCGCAGAGCCCGTCCCCCGTAGAATCGCACCTGTTCGCATGCCGCGCGGCGTGCGCACGCCAACCACCATGTCCGTGACCCGTCCTGATCCCGTCACGCGCGCGTCCCAGACCGAGCCGCCCCCGCCTCGCGTCGACCCGCGCGCCAGCGGTGACCCGACCGCACGAGAGCCCGTTCGCTCTGGCCGTCGTCACGCACGCGCCACCGGCACGTCGCCCGCCACCCGGCCACCGCGCCGAGCCGGCACCGCCCGGCGCCGGCTCGGCGCCGCCCTCGCGGCGACGGCCGCCCTGCTGGGTGCCCTCGCGGCCGGCCCGGCGCAGGCCGCGGACGACACCCCCACACCCGCTCCGAGCCCCACCCTCTCGGGCAAGCTCGAGGCGTTCGTCTCGCCCACCGCGGACGGCATTCTGCGCACCGATCGCCCCCTGTCGACCTGGGCGGCGCTGCGCAACGGCACCGGCTACTCGGTGGCCGCCTCCGATGTGACCCTCCGGCTCGGCACCGCGCCGATCACGACCCGCGCCGCGCTCACCGCCTGGCTGACCGACGGCACCGCGCCCGGCAGGATGACGACGATCGGCACCGGCACGATCGACCCGGTCGACTCCGGCACGGTCGGCCGCACCATGATCACAGTGCCGGCCGACGACAAGGCCCTCACGGGCCTGAAGCCCGGGGTCTACCCGCTGGCGGCGACCATCGCCGGGGCGTCGAAGGCGCGCACCCCGACCAGCGTGGTGGTCGTGCCGGACGAGGATGCGAAGCAGCGCACCCCAGTCGGGCTGGTCGTGCCCATCACGGCGGGTCCGCTCAGCGCGGGACTGCTGACCTCCGACGAACTGGCCGCGCTCACCGCACTGGACGGCGCGCTGTCCACCGAGCTGAACTCCGTCGCCGGCACCTCGGCGATCCTCGCGATCGATCCCGCGATCCCCGCCGCGATCCGGGTCCTCGGCACGTCGGCGCCCGACTCGGCGCGCGACTGGCTCGACCGCCTCGACGCCCTTCCGAACGAGCGGTTCGCGCTGCAGTTCGGCGACGCGGATGTCACGGTGCAGACCACCGACGGCCGCAGCACCCTGCTGGCCCCGACATCCCTGCAGTCCTACATGGAGCCGGCCGACTTCCTCCCCGACGCCGACTCCGGTGCGAACGCCGACACGGGCGCCAGTGCCGGACCCGCGTCCGTGGACACCGCGTCGCCGACCCCTTCCCCGACCGCGACGACGGGCCCGAACGAGCCGGTCTATCCGACGCTCGAGGCGCTGCAATACCTGGGCGGGAACACGCGCGACGCCGTCACCTGGCCCCTCTCCGGGACGGCCGGGCCGAAGGATGTCGCCGCGCTCGGCGCGCTGTCCACCGACGCCACGCGGGCGCTGACCCTCGTGCCCTCCGACACGACCTCTGGCGCGACGGCATCCGGCGCCATCCCCGCGCACGCCACCGCCGGGGACGCCGACCTGCTGGTCTATGACTCGGCCGCATCGGACGCGCTGCGCACGGCATCCACCGAAGAAGACCCGGCCGTGCGCGGCACGTCGCTGGCCGCGGCGACCGGCTATCTCGAGCTCGCCGCCGACACGTCGCCCACCACGCCGGTGCTCGTCGTCGTCGACCGGTCGGTGCTGCGATCGGGCCTCGGACTGTCCGCCGCCGTCGAGGCCGTCGGCCGCGCGCCCAGCACCCGCAGCGCGTCGCTGTCCGACCTCACCGCCGCGCCCGCGCGGCCGGTGACGATCGCGGATGCCACGCCCCACCCCGAGCGGGTGACCGCGCTCTCCCAGCTCACCGAGGGCGAGCGGACGCTCGGGTCGTTCGCCTCGATCCTGACCGACCCCGCGCTGCTGACCGGGCCGGAGCGCGCCTCGATCCTGCAGTTGATGGGCGGCGGCTGGATCGAGGATGCCGCGGGGTGGGATGCCGCCATCGCGGCGCACCACGAGGCGACCCGCACCACGCTGGCCGCGGTCTCGATCGCCCCCAGCAGCAACATCAACCTGGCCGGGACCGTCGCCAACCTGGGATTCGGCGTCCGCAACGACCTGCCGTGGCCGGTCAACCTCACCCTGATCACCCGTCCTGACGACCTGCGCCTGGAAGTCCAGAACACGACCTCGGTGGTCGCGCACGCCAGCAGCACCACCCGCGTCACCGTGCCGGTCCGCGCGAAGATCGGCAACGGCGAGGTGACCCTCGATCTGCAGCTGTACAGCCCGACCGGCGTGAGCATCGGGTCCTCACAGAGCGTCACGGTCAATGTGCATGCCGAGTGGGAGGCCATTGGCCTGACCGCCCTGGGCATCGCGATCGGCGGGTTCCTCGTGCTGGGCCTGATCCGCACCGTCATCGCCCGCCGCCGGCGCGCCGCCCCCGAGGCCGCCGCCGAGAACGCGTCGGATGACGAGCACACCCACGATGACCGGGAGGCCACGTGAGCAGCGTCGGGCGCGCGAGCGTCCTGATCGGGGCCGGCACCGTCGTCTCGCGGCTCAGCGGCTTCCTTCGGCAGATCGTCCTGGTCGCAGCGGTCGGCGGGCAGGTCTCGGCGGCCGGCAACGCGTTCGGTCTGGCCAACCAGCTGCCCAATAACATCTACGCGATCATCTCGACCGGGCTGCTGGCAGCCGTCGTGGTCCCGCAGATCGTGCAGGCCGCGTCTCACCCCGACGGGGGCACCGCGTTCATCTCCAAGCTGTTCACCCTCGGCGCCGTGGCGCTGCTGGGCGTCACCGCGATCGCCATGGTCTGCGCGCCGCTGCTGGTGCAGCTGTACGGCTGGAGATTCCCGACCGAGCAGCGGGCACTGGCCACCGCGTTCGCATACTGGTGTCTGCCGCAGATCCTGTTCTACGGCCTCTATGCCCTCGTCGGCGAATCGCTGAACGCCCGACGGGTGTACGGCCCGTTCACCTGGGCGCCGATCGTCAACAACATCGTCTCGATCGCCGGCTTCGCGGCGTTCATCCTGATGTTCGGCCCGACCGGCAGTTCGCTGGAGTGGACGCCGGGAATGGTCGCCCTGCTGGGCGGCACCGCGACCGCCGGCATCCTCGTCCAGGCCCTGATCCTGGCCGCCTTCTGGCCGCGTGCGCACCTGCGCGTGCGCCTGGACTTCCGGTGGCGCGGCGTCGGCCTCGGCCGGATCGGACGGCTGGCCGGCTGGACCTTCCTCATGGTCCTGCTCGGCCAGCTCGCCGGAGTCGTGCAGTCGATGGTGCTGTCCGGGGCAAGCCAGGACTACCCCGGCATCCTGGCCACGCAGAACGCCTGGCTGCTGTACATGATCCCGTACTCGCTGATCGTGCTGTCGATCGGCACCCCCTACTTCACCCGGCTCAGCGAGCACGCCGCCGCGGGCCGTCACGACGAGGTGCGCGCCGACATCGGCCGCAGCATCCGCACCCTCGGGGTGTTCATCGTCATCTCGACGTTCGCGCTGGCCGCGGCATCCGTCCCCGCCTCACGCCTGTTCTCCACCACCGCCGGCGAGGCTTCGGCGGCCGCGGTCGTCCTGGTCTGCTTCCTGGTGGGGCTGATCCCGAACGCGGTGCAGTTCACCATCCAGCGCACGTTCTACATGTACAACGACACGCGCACGCCGTTCCTGTTCACTATCGTGCAGGCGGCCATCGTGATCGGCGCGACTGTCGCGGCCGGCGCCGCCCTCCCGCTCGAGTTCATCGCCGCGGGGCTCGCGCTGGCGCAGTCCGGGGCCGCGATCGTGCAGCTGGTCCTGGCGACGTGGCTGCTGCACCGCAAGATCGGCGACCTCGGGGCCCGATCGTGGATCCCCGCGCTGGGCCGCTTCATCGCCGCGGCGATCCCCGCCGGCCTCGCCGGATGGGGCGTGTTCCTGCTCACCGGCGGCGTGGACGGCTGGACCACTGCCAGCAGGGTGCTCGGCGCCGTCGGCGCTGCCCTCATCGGCCTGGTCGCCGTCGCGGTGTACGGCGTCTTCCTTGCGCTGCTGCGCGCACCCGAGCTCGGCCCCGCCCTCGCGCTGGCGCGGCGATTCGTCCGTCGCTGACGTTTCGCACAGCGGAAGGTGCGGCGCCGACGCGGAATGCCGCACGGTTACGATGTGTTGAGGCATCCAGGCGGTCTTGCACCGTCTGCAGACAGGGAGACACCGTGCGTCAGCTCATCATCATCGGTTCCGGACCGGCAGGCTTCACGGCCGCCATCTACGCGGCGCGGGCCAACCTCAGCCCACTCGTCGTGGCCAGTTCGGTGGATATCGGCGGCGAGCTGATGAACACCACCGAGGTGGAGAACTTCCCCGGGTTCCCGGAGGGGATCCAGGGCCCCGAGCTCATGACGAAGCTGCAGCAGCAGGCCGAGAAGTTCGGCGCCGAGATCTCGTACGACGATGTCGTGGAACTGGATGTCTCCGGCCCGATCAAGCGCGTCACCCTCGGCAGCGGCAAGGTCGAAGAGGCCGAGGCGCTCATCTTCGCGACCGGATCGGCGTACCGCAAGATCGGCATCGAGGGCGAGCAGCGCCTGTCCGGGCACGGGGTGTCCTGGTGCGCGACCTGCGATGGATTCTTCTTCCGCGAGCAGGAGATCGCCGTCGTCGGCGGCGGTGACTCCGCGATGGAGGAGGCCACGTTCCTCACCCGGTTCGCGTCGAAGGTCTACGTCATCCACCGTCGCAGCGAACTGCGGGCCTCCAAGATCATGCAGGAGCGCGCATTCGCGAACGAGAAGATCGAGTTCGTGTGGAACAGCGAGGTGGCCGACATCCTCGGTGAGGATGCCGTGACCGGCGTGCTGCTGCGCTCCACGGTCGACGGCTCCACTCGGGAACTGCCGGTCACCGGCGTGTTCGTCGCGATCGGCAACGACCCGCGCACGCATCTCGTGCACGACAAGCTCGATCTGACGCCCGAGGGCACGATCTGGGTCGACGGACGGTCGTCGAGGACGTCGGTCCCCGGTGTGTTCGCGGCCGGTGACGTGATCGACCCCACCTACCGGCAGGCGGTCACGGCGGCCGGCTCGGGCACCGTGTCGGCACTGGATGCCGAGCACTATCTCGCCGCGCTGGGTGAGGCCGGCGCTCCCGAGGCCGACGCCGATGAGATCGGCGGGCGCCCCGAGGTGACCGTCGACGCGGGCGTCGCCTGAGAGCGCACGAGGAACAAACCCGCCGCGACCGGCGTTTCACATACCGACAGACTTCCATCGAAGGAGAGACATGACCGCCAAGGCGACCACATCCGCCACCTGGGAGCAGGACGTCCTGGAGGCGCCCGGCCCCGTACTCGTCGACTTCTGGGCCGCGTGGTGCGGTCCGTGTCGCATGGTCTCGCCGGTGCTCGACGAGATCGCGTCCGAGAACCCTGACAAGATCACGGTGCTCAAGCTCAACGTGGACGAGAACCCCGATCTGGCGATGAAGTACCAGATCACGTCGATCCCGGCCATGAAGGTGTTCCAGGGCGGTGAGGTGAAGACCTCGATCATCGGCGCCAAGCCGAAGTTCGCCCTCGAGCAGGATCTGGCCGCCTACCTGGGCTGAGTTCCTCTCTGCGAGAGCCCCCGCATCCGCCGCCGGAATCCGAGGCGGACCGCGGGGGCTTTCTGTCGTTCCACGCGTCTCGCTAGGCGCCGTCGGCCTCGGCATCCGCGGCCAGTCGTCGCTCGTCCTCCGCAGCGGACACCGCGACGATGTCTTTGATCTCGTCGGTGGCGAACCCCGATCGGATGGCCCACACGTACGCGACGAGTCCGACCGCCACCTCGACCAGCATTCCCCAGGGGAATCCGAGAGCCGGATGCTCCATCGGTCCGTACTCCCCGAGGTAGCCGACCAGCAGCGACGCGAGCAGCAGCCAGATCAGCCACCAGTTCGCCTGCACGTGCCGTCGTGCCTCGCGGGTGCCGGCCACCCAGACCGCCGTGCAGAAGGCGATGATCAGCACGCAGAAGGCGATGTAGTAGACGGGGAAGGGCCAGCCGCCCGGCCTTTGCTCGCCGTTCGTGGTCAGCACCCAGCCACCGGCGGCAGCGACCCAGATCCACAGCACGAAGAACACCACGCTGATGATGATGCTGGTGACGGCGTTCAGCCACTTGTGCTTCCACGCGAAGTAGACGGTGAAGACCGGCAGGCCGATGAACGTCGCGGTGATCACGTTCGTGAGCGTCGAGAATCCGCTCCAGTACAGGATGAGGACGGCGGCCAGGAACGAGATCGGCGACCAGAAGCGAAAGCCCTTCAGCAGGAACGGCCGCTTCAGGTTCGGCGCCGTCCGTCGCAGCACCGGCAGTCCCGCCCCGCCCATGATGTACGTCAGTACCGCCGCCGAGCTGATGAATCCGACCAGTTGATACCAGCTGGGCGCCGGCACGAAGAACACGCAGCCGACCACGGTGGACACGATCAGCGGCAGCCACGGGATGCCGAATCGGTTGTTCTTGGTGAACGCCTTCGGGATGTTGCGGTGCACACCCAGCCCGTAGCCGGTGCGGGCTCCGGTACCCAGGTAGACCCAGCCGGTCGCCAGCGGCGACACGGCCGCGTCGATGAGCAGGAAGGTGCCGAGAGCGGCCAGGGCCGCCATATTCGCCGAGTCGAGCGCGTGGAACAAGGGTCCATCGGCCCAGCCTCCGGAGACGAGCTGGTCCCACGAGCCGGGGGCGAGCCCCATATCGGCCCAGTTGATCGCGCCGATGAAAGCGACCTGCAGCAGCGTGTAGATCACAGCCGGGATCGCTATGGATCCGATCGTGGCGAGGGGCACGTTGCGCTGCGGATTTCTGACCTCGCCGCCGAAGTCCAGCGCCTGGCGGAAGCCGAGCAGCGAGAAGATGATGCCGGTGGTCGCGATGGCGTGGAAGATCGGGGGTACTCCCAGAGGTGCGAATCCGCCGTAGCTGGTGAAGTTGCTGCCTTTGAGGATGAAGAACAGGAAGATGAACGTCAGCGTCGGCAGGGCGATCTTCCACAGCGTGACCCAGCGATTCGACTCCGCGAGGAAGCGGGCCCCGAAGAAGTTCAGGGCGAAGAAGAGCAGCATCAGCACGAAGCCGGCGAGGATGCCGGTGGGCCAGCTCAGCACGTCCACGCCGTCGACCTTGGTCAGAAGATGGAGATCCGGGAACCGCCCGCCGATGTACGTCAGCGTCGCCTCGGCCTCGATCGGCGGGATGGAGACCACCGACAGCCAGTAGGCCCACCCGATGATCCAGCCCGACAGGGCGCCGTGCGTGAGGTAGGTGTACCGCACGATCGCACCCGAACGGGGCAGCATCGCGCCCAGCTCGAGATACGTCAGCGCGATGAGGAACACCAGCACCGAGGCGATGATCCAGGACAGGATCGCAGCGGGACCGGCCACCCCGGCTGCAGCGAGCACGCCGAACAGCCAGCCCGATCCGATCTGCGCACTCACCCCGAGCAGAAGGAGCTGGGTGAACGAGAGTCTGCGTTTGAGCCCGGCATCCGTGGTCTCGAATGCTCCTGTGATCGGCTCCGGTTCCGTGCGCGCGCTGCTCATCTGTGACACATCCTCATGCGATTCGATGTCACGGCCCGTCTTCACGGGCGGGTCGCCGGTGCCCACGGTACGCCCGTGTCGGGCCGTCGTGGGGCCAACTGCCCGCGCGATTCGTCGGATGGATCAGGAGGCGTCGGTCTGGATGACCGCATCCCATCGCCGGTGCGTGTTGGCCTCACCGAGCAGTCGCCAGACCGCCGGGGTCAGTGCCGGGTAGTCCAGCGCGATCTGCCGCAGCACACGGTAGTGCCTGCTGGCGTTGGGCCGCACGCCCCCGTTCTCGGCGATGTTCTCGGCGCGCAGGGTGAACACGACGAGCTCGTCGACCGTGGGCAGATCGTCCATGAACTCCCAGGGATCCTCGCCGCCCAGCAGGCGTTCGTGCACGATCACGGCGAGCTCGTCGGCGGCCTCCGCGCGCAGCAACTCGAGGCTGGCGCGGCGCCGCAGCCGCACCTCGCGCTCGTCGCCCACCGGATCCGCCATCGTTCCAGGGTACGTGAGCCGTGACGACTCGGCGCCATCGCGACCCGGCGTGCCGGTCAGGCGCCGTACGTCGACTCGCCCAGCTCAGCGAGGATGCGATTCAAGTCCTGGATGGTGGCGAAATCAACCGTGATCTGGCCTTTTCGCGCACCCAGCGCGACCCGCACCTTGGTGTTCAGACGGTCGCCCAGCCGGTCGGCGACCTCGTTCAGGTACGCCTGGCGGGCACCGGCCTTGGGTGGGAGGCTGCGCGTGCCCGCAGCATCCTTCGCCTTCGCGGCCGCCTCGGCCGCCCGGACCGAGAGGTCCTCGTTCACGATCTTGTCGGCCAGGCGCTGCATCGCCTCGACGTCGTCGAGCGACAGGATCGCCCGCGCGTGGCCGGGCGTCAGCACCCCCGCGGCGACGCGCTGCTGCACCGGCACGGGCAGCTTGAGCAGTCGGATCGTATTGCTGATCTGGGGGCGCGAACGGCCGATGCGCGAGGCCAGCTCCTCCTGGGTGATGCCGAAGTCCTCGAGCAGCTGCTGATATGCGGATGCCTCTTCCAAGGCGTTGAGCTCGGACCGGTGCAGGTTCTCCAGCAGGGCATCGCGTAGCAGGTGCTCGTCCGCCGTGTCGCGCACGATCGCCGGGATCGACTCGAGTCCGGCCTCGCGAGCGGCGCGCGTGCGCCGCTCGCCCATGATCAGCTCGTAGTCTCCGTTGCCGTTCTGGCGGACGACCACCGGCTGCAGCACGCCGAACTCGCGCACGCTGTGGACGAGCTCGGCCAGATCGTCCGGGTCGAAGTCGGTGCGCGGCTGGCGCGGGTTGGGGACGATGCGGTGCGGGTCGATGCGGACCAGGCGCGCGCCGGGGACCTCGACCAGCTCCGTCGTCTCGTCCTCGGCCGGGGCCGGCGCCTCGTCCTGGGGCTTGGCGATCGTCGCGGTGGTGCGCGTGGCCGCCCCTGGGAAGAAGACGTCGACGGGGCGCTCCATCGTCGCCTCCGCTGTCGGGATGAGGGCTCCGATGCCTCGTCCGAGTCCCGTTCGCTTGGCCGCCATCAGGCGCCTCCCTCTGACGCAGCCGCGTCCTCGTGCGTGTGGTTGTACCGCTGGATGACTTCGACCGCGGCTTCGCGGTAGGCGACCGCGCCGGCCGACTGGCCGTCGTATGCGATCACGGTCTGGCCGAAGCTCGGGGCCTCGGAGACGCGCACGGACCGCGGAATGACGGTGTGCAGCACCTGCTCGGCGAAGTGTGCGCGCACCTCGTCCGCCACCTGCTGCGCCAGCCGGGTGCGGGCGTCGAACATCGTCAGCATGATCGTGGAGACGTGCAGGCGCGGGTTCAGGTGCTTCTGGATCATGCGCACGTTGCCCAGCAGTTGGCTGAGCCCCTCGAGCGCGTAGTACTCGCACTGGATCGGGATGAGCACCTCGGTCGCCGCGGTGAAGGCGTTGATCGTCAGCAGGCCCAGGGACGGCGGGCAGTCGATGATGACGAAGTCCGGCTTCTCGTCGACCGTGGCCAGATAGTCGTCCAATGCCGTTCGCAGCCGGTGCTCACGAGCGACCTGAGAGACCAGCTCGATCTCGGCGCCGGCGAGATGGATCGTGCTCGGCGCACAGGTGAGCAGGTCCGACTCCGGGCTGGTCTGGACGATGTCCGAGATCGGGAACTCGTCGATCAGGACGTCGTAGACGCTCGGGGTGTCCGCGCTGTGCGGGATGCCGAGCGCGGTCGACGCGTTCCCCTGCGGATCTAGGTCGATGACCAGGACTCGGGCGCCGACCGATGCCAGCGCCGCGGCCAGGTTGACGGCGGTCGTCGTCTTGCCGACGCCGCCCTTCTGGTTCGACACGGTGATCACACGCGTGACGCCCGGCAGTTCCACGGTCGTCGCCTCCAGCATGCGGCGGCGGGCCGACAGGTCAGCGAGCTCGCGCGCAATCGGACTGTCATCGTCGAGAGGGTCGAAGGCCGTGATGCCCGCGTTCTCGGCTTGTTTCACGTGAAACACACTCCCTCTGCACGTGCGATCGACCTGCCGTCCAGTCTAGGCGCCGCATCCCCCATTCCCCGACGCCGCACCCGCTCCCGTCGATCCCACCCCGTGCCCCCTTCCTCGCGAAATCGTACGATTTGGCCGAGTGAACATGAAACTTGGCCAAGATTGATGTGGTCTCGGCCAAATCGTACGATCTCGGCGACGGGGACACGGTGGGGGCGGGATGCTGTGAACTGGATCGCGAGTCGGCGAACGCATCTTCATCGAGATCCGGGTATGCCGGTCTGGATGGAGACGCTGCCGGCCACGCGAGCGGGCGCGGCCGGCTCGTGGGCGTCCCGGGCGAACGGGTTGTTTCACGTGAAACGTGCCGGTGGTCCGGTCATCGAGGGACTAGCCGAGGGACACATGCCGATTCCAGCAGTCATGCGAGACGCGGTGCCGACGCACCGACCTAGGCTGCGGACTGCCGGTGCAGCGACGTGCGGGTCGGGGCGGCATGGAGAACGGCGCGTCCGCTCTTGCCGCCCGCGAATCGCGGGCCCACTCCCCGACCTCTCTGAGTTGTCGGTGCCACCGTCCGCATGTTTCACGTGGAACGACACCACGCGCGAGTGGATGGGCCATTCACTGTACGTGCGGTGCACGCCGGCGGCCAGCGTTCCGCCCATTCCCGCCAGCGGATCGCCGGACATGGCGTCCTCATCGTGAAGGACAGCGCCACTCCAGCTGGTTTCACGTGAAACGGCCATGTCGAGGCTGTGGGAAGGGGACCCACGGCGGACTCGTGAATGGGCTCGGACACACTGCAAGGCGCCGACGGTCTGCCCCCGCGCAGCCCGCATGCGGAGTCGCGCATCGGGTACTGCCGAAGTTGCTTGCCGCGAGCCTCGTGCGACGTGCCCGCCACGCCATCCCCGCGCACGAGAATCGGCGGTGCCGGGGCCAGCGGCCACATCAGGCGCGTGCGCCGAAACCCACCCGAATGACGTTTCACGTGAAACATCAGCGATCGCGGAAATGGCAAGCGTCGATACTGGCGCTCCGCGGGTCGCGCCGATCAACCGATCAGCCGACAGCCATCAGCCGGCCTGGATCATCTGAAGACGGCCGACATCGAACTGCGTGAGCAGCGGGAACCGGCACTGCTCGCGCTGCCGGTCGCGACGTTCCTGATCAGGGCGGCTGCGCGGGTGACCTCAACCGCGGTGCCGACGATCGTGGCCGACATCGGCGGACTCGCCTCGCTCCCCGGCCGTTCCTGCGATCACTCTTCCCGGCTCGCCGCGCGTCCCCCGGCGATATTGCCGCTGCGGGCCGGCGACCCGGGTTCCACTGCACCAGCGCACCCTGTTGGCATCGCCCTGGTTTTCAGCATCGCCCCGGGCTGATGTCGTGGCCCATCTTCCCACCACCGCGCGGCCCCGCGCCATGCACAACTACCCGCCAGCGCGACAGGACCCGGCAACGTGGGGAGCACCCCGCCCCGCCACCCACATCGGGTCGTCCAGTGACGTCACCGCGGCAGCCGTTTCACGTGAAACGCAAGCCCGGACCCCACCGCCTTCGCACCCGCGCAGGCGTCAGGCGCGAACGCGGGCGCGGATGACGCGAGAAGGCTGCGAGATGAGTCCATCGCCGATGGTCTCGACGCGCACATCAGACAAGCCGAAGCGTCGGATCTGCTTCTGCGCGGCCTCGATCTCCTTCGGCGCACTCATGCCCTTCAAGAGGATGAGTTCTCCGCCGTCGCGGACCAGGGGAGCGGTGAGCGGAACGAGCGTGCGCAGGGCACTCACAGCGCGGGCGGTCACGGCATCCATAACCGGTCCCCCCTTCCAATCCTCGGCGCGTGCCCGCACGACCTCGACGTTCGCGAGCCCGAGGGCATCCGCTTGCTCCTCCAGCCAGGCGACGCGCCGCTCCATCGGCTCGATCAGCACCCATTCCACATCCGGGCGCGCGATGGCCAGCACGACACCGGGCAAGCCCGCGCCCGACCCGACGTCCCCGACCCGTCCCGAGAACAGAGGCGCGATGACGGCGCTGTTCAGGATGTGTCGTGACCACAGGCGAGGGCGCTCGAGCGGCCCGATCAGGCCGCGTTCTTCACCGTGCTCCGCCAATGCCGCGGTGAAACGCCGCGCCAGCTCGACGCGGCCGCCAAAGATGGCGGCCGCGGCAGCGGGCTCCGACTCGAGCTCGGCGATCTCGTCAGACATGATGTTCCACGTGAAACATCACGGGCGACGGATGACCGTGTGGCGGTCCGACCCCTCGCCATACGACTCCGACACGAGCCCACGCTCCGCGACGATGTCGTGGATCAGCTTGCGCTCGTAGCTGGACATCGCCGGCAGCGACGCCTGCGATGCGCCGGCATCCAGCCGCTCGATGGCGCGGTCCACCAGGTGTGCCAGCTCCTGCTGACGCGCATCCCGGGACCCGCCGATGTCGAGGATGAGCCGCGAGAACCGCCCGGTGCGGTTCTGCACGGCCAGCCGCGTGATCTCCTGAACGGCCTGCACGGTGTCAGGGTCAGCGAGCCCGCCCAGAGCACCGGCATCCGGCGCCTCGACGGAAACGTAGGCGCGGCCGTTGCGGACATCCAATGCGAGGTCACCGTCGACATCCGCGATGTCGAGCAGCCCCTCCAGGAAGTCGGCGGCGATATCGCCCTCTTCCTCGAGCTGCTCGACGGTTGCCGAACGATCCTCCAGCGGAGCGGATGACGAGGTCTCTGTCGTGGACATGAGCTTCCTTGGGTTCAGGGAGTCAGGACGGGGTCCCGGGCGAGTCGCCCGGCCCGGAGGGAGTCTGCTTGGATGTCTGCTTCTTGGCGCGCTGCTTGCTCATCGGCTGCTGCCGCTTGGGTGCGGCCGCCCTGGCCTTCTCGGCCTCGGCGAGCAGCCGCTCCTGCTCGGCGACGTACTTCTCCATCGGGATGATCTTGCCCTTGGCGTCCAGCGCCTTGCCGCGCTTGGCCAGCCGCTCCTCGCGCTCCTTGGCTGCCTGCGAGCCGGGCGTGGGCAGATTCCGGATGACCATGAACTGCTGCACGGCGGTCCAGATGTTCGAGGTGAACCAGTAGATGACCACACCGAGCGGGAAGAACACGCCGGAGAAGACGAAGGCGAACGGCAGGACGTAGACCATCATCCGCTGCATCTTGTAGGCCTGGCCCTGCTTGGCCTCGGGCGACAGGTTCTTCGAGACGATCTGCAGCTGGGTGAAGAACTGCGACGCGATCATGAGGACGACCAGCGTGACCATGATGGTGACCGTGGTCTGCCAGCCCTCGGGCTTGGTCTGAAGCGTGCCCTGGAGCGACTCGTGCAGCGACGCGACCCCGAACAGCTTGGCGTTGTAGAACTCCTGAGTCAGCTCGTTCGTGAGCCAGAAGATGCCGCCGTGTCCGGCTTCGGCGTTCGTCTTGATCGTGGACAGCACGCTGTACAGCGAGAAGAACACCGGCATCTGCACGAGGATCGGCAGACAGCCCGAGACCGGAGAGGTGCCGTTCTTCTTGTACAGCGCCATCGTCTCGCGGCTCATCGCCTCGCGTGAGAGCTGATCGCGCTTGCCTTTGTACTTGGCCTGAACCTTCTTCAGCTCGGGCGCGATCTCCATCATCTTGCGCTGGCTCTTGATCTGCTTGACGAAGAGCGGAACGAGCGCAGCGCGAACCACGACCACCAGCCCGATGATGGATAAAACCCAGGTCAGACCGGAAGCCGGGTTCATTCCGATGGCGGTGAACAGCGCGTGGAAGGCCACCAGAATGAGCTCGACGAGCCACTTCAGCGGCCAGAGGATGAACCCGATGGGGTCGAAGCCGCCACCAGCGGCCGCGTCAGTGGGTGACGGCGTGCTCGTGGCAGCGAGAAACAGCAGATCCTGCACGGATCAGTCCTTTCTGGGGGGCACGACGAATCCGTGCGGAGTCAGCTCGTAGCGGAAGTGTGCGTGGGGCCGGACGTCGTCGACGCCACCGGCCGCCCATGGGTGGCAGCGGGCGATGCGCAACGCAGCGAGAGCCGCGCCCTTCGCCGCGCCGTGCTGCTGCACCGCGCCCACAGCGTACGCGGAGCAGGAGGGATAGTAGCGGCACACGTCGCCGTAGGCATGTGAGATCGTCGCCCGATATCCATGGAGCAGCGCAAGCAGCGCATTCCGTGGAAGAAGAGGGATGCTGCGGCCCAGTCCCGAGTCACGGAAGGTCCCGCCGCCGAGGTACGCCGCCGGCAGCGTCATGACGCTCACGCCGCCCTCCGGACCAGACAGCGGGAGACCTCGGCACGCAGCTGGCGGAAGTCAACGCCCGCTGACCCCGGCAGCGCGCGGATGACGACATCCGCCCCCGGCCGGACCTGCGGCAGCGCCTCGGCACAGACTGCCTTCAGTCGACGACGGACGGTGTTCCGTGTGACCGCGGAACCGACCTGCTTGCTCACGATGAACCCGAACCGGGCTGCGCGGTCCTCACCCGAGGACACCACGTACGTCACCGTGTGCGAACCGGCGCACTTGACGCCCCTGCGGACGACGGTCTTGTATTCCGCACCGCGGGTCAACCTGTTCGGCCGCGCGAGCACCAGGATCAGATCAGGCCGACAGCTCGCTGCGGCCCTTGCCGCGGCGAGCAGAGAGGATGGCACGACCGGCGCGCGTGTGCATGCGGGCACGGAAGCCATGCTTCTTGGCACGACGGCGGTTGTTGGGCTGGAAAGTGCGCTTGCTCATGGGATCACTCCGGAGGTTCACCGGGTCATGTGCCCGGAGACGACGAATGGGGACTATGCCGGGAGGGCATACGTCAACCGATTAAGGCTACGTCGTGGCGGAACATAACTCAAACCGGCCGACTTCGCTCAGACATTATCCACAGCGACCGCAGGAACCCTGGAAGGGACACGCGACCGGGATCTACAGTGGAGTTTGCTCTCCGAGCACCTGCTGACTAGCGTTGCTCGGGCAAGTTATCCACAGGTTGAGTCGCGGGTCCGCCGCCTGTGTCACATTTCCGCCGGGGGGCCATCGTGCAGCAGGAGAGTCCTGACGTTCCGATCTGGGCGAGCGTTCTCCACCTGCTCGAAGCCGACGGCCGGATCACCCCGCAGATGTGGGGGTTCCTGCATCTCGCCGTCCCGCAGGGCGTGATGGGCGGCATCCTCTACGTCGATGTGCCCAACGACCTGACGGCCGCGCAGATGAACAAGCGGATGCGCGCACCGATCATGGAGGCCCTGGAGCACGCCGGTGACGAGGTGAACTCCTTCCGGGTGGTCGTCAATCCGGAGATCACCGACACCCACCTGACCGAGGCCATCCCGGTGCAGACCGCCCCGTCGCCGATAGTGGAGCACCCGCCGGTCGAACGTGTGGAGCAGCCGTCCGCCGGCACCCGCAACGACACCAGGCTGAACCCGAAGTACACGTTCGACAGCTTCGTCATCGGCCAATCCAACCGGTTCGCGCACGCCGCCGCGGTCGCCGTCGCCGAAGCACCGGCGAAGGCCTACAACCCGCTGTTCATCTACGGCGACTCGGGGCTGGGCAAGACTCACCTCCTGCATGCGATCGGCGACTACGCGAAGAGCATGTACGCCGGCATCCGCGTTCGCTACGTCTCCAGCGAAGAGTTCACGAACGACTTCATCAACTCGATCGCGAACAACCGCGGTTCCGCTTTCCAGGCCCGATACCGCGACGTGGACATCCTGCTGATCGATGACATCCAGTTCTTGCAAGGGCGCGCCGAGACGCAGGAGGCGTTCTTCCACACCTTCAACACGCTGCATGATCACGACAAGCAGGTCGTGATCACCAGCGACGTCCCGCCGAAGCATCTGACCGGCTTCGAGGACCGGATGCGCAGCCGCTTCGAGTGGGGACTGATCACCGACGTGCAGGCGCCCGACCTCGAGACCCGCATCGCGATCCTGCGCAAGAAGGCGCAGAGCGAGCGGCTGCAGATCCCGGACGAGGTGCTGGAGTACATCGCCACGGTCGTCTCATCGAACATCCGCGAACTCGAGGGTGCACTCATCCGCGTCTCGGCGTTCGCGAGCCTGAACCACTCGACCCTCGACATGTCGCTGGCCCAGACGGTGCTCCGCGACATCGTCGATCAGGATGACGCGAACATCATCTCGCCGACCGACATCATCACCGCGACCGCGGCCTACTTCAAGCTGTCGGTCGACGACCTCTACGGCTCGAGCAGGTCGCAGGCCGTCGCGCAGGCGCGCCAGATCGCGATGTATCTGTGCCGCGAGCGGACGAGCCTGTCCCTCCCGAAGATCGGGCAGCTGTTCGGCGGACGCGATCACACCACGGTGATGTACGCGTACAAGAAGATCAGCGACCTCATGAAGGAGCGCCGGTCGATCTTCAACCACGTCACGGACATCACCGCGCAGCTCGGCCGCAACGGTCGCTGACCGCCGGAGGGCGGGCTGGAGACGCATTCGGGATGCTGCGGACAGATCGACTCTTGACAACCACCCCTCGGCACCACCACAATTCGCGTTCTGCACAATGTGGATAACTTGTGGAGAACTCGTCGGTGAATGTCATTCTCTGTGAGCGATGGACCGCCCCACTGTGGATAACCGGCGGGGCACTCTGGTTGTCCACAACCGCTCTGTCCCCGGGATTCCGCAGGACGTCCACATCTCACACGCGTGTAGTTCCTTAGAGCCGCAGACGATCCACCGAGTTATCCACAGATTCCACAGCGGTTAACACCATGACAGATAGTTAACGATTTGAGGGGACTCCGATCACCTCGACGGCGCGGGGTGTGATCGTCCGCTCCGGAAATCACGACATCGGCATCCGGCGTGAAGGGCACTAGCATGAGAAAGCCCACGCCCATCTCAAGGGAGCGCAAGTGAAGTTCCACGTAGGTCGCGATGTCTTCAGCGAGGCCGTCTCGTTCGTTGTGAAGCTCCTGCCCCAGCGCAATCCTCAGCCGATACTCGCCGGCGTGCTCATCGAGGCGAGCGAATCCGGGCTCTCCCTGTCGGCGTTCGACTACGAGGCATCCGCTCGCACCACGATCGAGGCGAGCGTCGACGACCCGGGTACGATCCTCGTGCACGGCCGGCTGCTGTCCGACATCGCCAGCCGGCTGCCCAACGCCCCGATCCAGATCGAGGTCGAAGACGAGGGGATTGCGCTCACCTGCGGATCCGCGCGGTTCATGCTGGCGTCGATGCCGGTGCAGGAATATCCCGCCATTCCCGAGGTGAGCGGCGAGAAGGGACTCGTTCCCGCCGACGACTTCGCGACAGCGATCGCGCAGGTCGCCTTCGCCGCATCCCGTGACGACGTCACTCCTGTGCTGACCGGGGTGCAGCTCGAGGTCAGCGGCACCCGGCTCAGCCTGGTCGCGACCGACCGGTACCGGGTCGCGCTGCGCGAGATCCCGTGGGACGGCGGGACCGCAGCATCCGAAGACATCACCTCGGCCCTCGTCCCGGCACGCACCCTCATCGAGGTGGGCAAGACGTTCTCGCACGGCGGCGAGATCGCGGTCTCGTTCTCGGGTGCCGGCGACCGCGAGATCATCGCCTTCACCTCGGGCAACAAGACCGTCACATCGCTGCTGATCAAGGGCAACTTTCCGCCGGTGCGTCGGCTGTTCCCGGAGCAGACCGAGCACCACGCGGTCGTCAACACCGCCGACCTCACCGAGGCGGTGCGGCGCGTGTCGCTCGTGCTCGACCGGTCCGCACCGCTGCGGTTCACGTTCACGCCCGACACCGTCTCGATGGATGCCTCCGGCACCGAGCAGGCGCGGGCGAGCGAGTCCGTCGATGCCACGCTGGTCGGCGAGGACGTCACGCTCGGGCTGAACCCGCAGTATCTGCTCGAGGCGCTCGCCGCCGTGCGCAGCGAGTTCGCGCGCGTCACGTTCACGTCGACCGAGAATCAGAACAAGCTCAGCCCGGTGCTGATCACCCCGCAGACCTCGGTCGACAAGGGCGGCGAAGACAGCTTCCGCTACCTGCTGCAGCCCAACCTGCTGCTGCGCTGACTCCGCCGGCGTCTTCCCGCCCTCCCCAGCCTGCCTTCTCGTCGAAATCGTACGATCCGGCCGAGTGCACATCAATTTCGGCCAAGTTTGATGTGGTTTCGGCCAAATCGTACGATTTCGCGGAACTGGACCAGGGGTGGAGCGGGCGCAGAGGCGGCGGGAGATGGGCGGCGGGGGATGCCGTCGGTAGGCTTGATCCGGTGATCGTCGAGCAGCTCAGCCTGGTGGATTTCCGCAACTATGCGGCCGCCGAGGTGACGCTGGACCGCGGTCCGAACCTGTTCGTCGGAAGCAACGGCCAGGGCAAGACGAACCTCGCCGAAGCCATCGCGTACCTGGCCACCCTCGGCTCCCACCGCGTCTCGACCGACGCGCCGCTGGTGCGGGAGGGCGCCGACGCCGCCATCATCCGCACCCGACTCGCGCACGGTGAACGACGGGTGCAGCTCGAGCTGCAGATCAACAGGCAGGGTTCGAACAAGGCCCGGGTCAACGGCGCCCCGATCAGGGCCGCCGAACTGCCGCGCTACGCGCAGGTGGTCCTCTTCGCCCCCGAAGACCTGCAGATCGTCCGCGGAGATCCGTCGGCGCGGCGCCGCTTCGTCGATCAGCTCCTGATCCAGCGCGCACCGCGGATGAGCGGTGTGCTCGCCGACTACGACCGCGTGCTGCGGCAGCGCAATGCCCTGCTCAAGTCGGCCCGGGCGCGCGGGATCCGCGGCGATCAGCTGTCCACGCTCGAGGTGTGGGACGAGAAGCTCGTCGTCCTGGGGTCCGAGGTCATCGACGCCCGTGCCGCGCTCAGCGCCGAGATGTCGGCGCCGCTCGCCCGTGCCTACGCGGCGATCGCCGGCGCCGATCACGCCCCGGAGCTCGAGTGGATGCTGTCGGTGCGCGGCGCCGACCCGGAAGAGGGCGCGGATGCCGTGACCGCAGAGACCGCCGGCGACACCCCCGAGCTGTTCCGCGCCGCGCTCGCAGCCCGACGGTCCGCCGAGCTGGACCGCGGGGTGACCCTCGTCGGCCCGCACCGTGACGATCTGCTGCTCCGGGTGCGCGGTCTGCCGGTGAAGGGGTATGCCTCGCACGGCGAGTCGTGGTCGATGGCCCTGGGCCTGCGCCTGGCGTCGGCCGAGCTTCTGCGGGAGCGCTCGCTCCTGGGCGATCCGGTTCTGATCCTGGACGACGTGTTCGCCGAACTCGACGCCGACCGGCGCGAGCGGCTGGCCGGCATGGCGGCCGGGTACGAACAGGTGATCGTCACCGCCGCGGTCGAGCCCGATGTGCCGGACGCGCTGCGCGCGCATGTCGTCCGGGTCGAGGCCGGCACGATCCTCCCGGCCGATGCCATCCCCGCCGCGGAGCCCGCAGATGGGCGATGAGAAGGATGCCGTCCCCGAGACGATCGCGACCTACCTGCGGCTGCGCGGCCTCGAGCCGTCCGCGCACCGCAGGCGTCGACGCCGGCGCCGCAGCGGCGACGACGACGAGAACCAGCCGTTCAGCCTCGGCCGCGACCCGAAGGGCGTCGGCGACGTGCTCACGACGCTCACGCATGAGGCGGGGTGGGACTCCCAGCTGGCGCGCGCCGACCTGGTCCGGGAGTGGGACGAGGTGGCGGGCGACGAGACGGCCCGGCACACGCGTCCGGTCGCCCTGAGCGATGGGATGCTGACGGTCCAGTGCGATTCGACCGCGTGGGCCAAGCAGCTCCAGCTGATGCGGGCCCACATCCTCACCGAGATCCTGCGACGGTATCCGGACGCCGGGGTCGACAGCATCCGGTTCATCGGCCCGGACGTCCCCTCGTGGAAATGGGGTCCCAGAGCCGTTCCAGGGCGCGGCCCGCGCGATACCTACGGGTGACCCACGTTCGGGACCCATCTCGTCCCTTTTCTGCCCGCAGAGGGGCGTATGGCGGGCTTTTACAGCCACCTCTTGGTAAGATGGGAACGTCACCACAGACGACTGGAGCGCGGGATACCTATGACGTCAGATGCACCGGAGAACGAGTCCGCGCAGGCGAGCGAGCAGCACTCGGCGAAGCCCGCCACACCCGGAAAGAACGACTACGGTGCCGACGCCATCCAGGTCCTCGAGGGACTCGAGGCCGTCCGCAAGCGTCCGGGCATGTACATCGGCTCCACCGGTGAGCGCGGACTGCATCACCTGGTCCAGGAGATCGTCGACAACTCGGTCGACGAGGCCCTCGCCGGGTACTGCGATCTGATCGAGGTCACGATCCTCGCCGACGGCGGCATCCGATGCATCGACAACGGCCGCGGCATCCCGGTCGGTCCGCATTCCTCCGACCCGACCAAGTCCACGGTCGAGGTCGTGCTCACCGTGCTGCACGCCGGCGGCAAGTTCGGCGGCAGCGGCTACGCGGTCTCGGGCGGTCTGCACGGCGTCGGCTCATCCGTGGTCAACGCGCTGTCCACCCGCTTCGAGGTGCTGGTCAAGCGCGAGGGATACGCGTGGCGGCAGACGTTCGCCGACGGCGGCGTGCCGCAGGGGCCGCTGGAGCGCGGGGAAGAGACCGACGAGACCGGGACGATCATCACGTTCTGGCCCGACGGGTCGATCTTCGACGCGGTCGAGTTCGACTACGACACGCTGCGCGTGCGGTTCCAGCAGATGGCGTTCCTGAACAAGGGTCTCAAGATCACTCTCCAGGACGAGCGCGAGAAGGCGATCGAGGTGACGGAGGATGCCGAGGGCATCGATGTCGTCTCGCAGCGACACGACACGTTCCTGTACGAACGAGGACTCGTCGACTACGTCGAGTACATCAACCGCGTGCGCAAGGCTGAGCACGTGAACGACGAGATCATCGACTTCGAATCGGAGGACACGGAGCGCAAGATCTCGCTCGAGGTGGCGATGCAGTGGACCACCGGCTACACCGAGAACGTGTTCACCTACGCGAACACGATCAACACGCACGAGGGCGGCACGCACGAGGAAGGCTTCCGTGCGGCGCTGACCACGCTGGTGAACCGATATGCGCGCGCGAACAACCTGCTCAAGGAGAAGGACGACAACCTGTCCGGCGAGGACGTGCGCGAGGGCCTGACCGCGGTCATCTCGGTCAAGCTGTCCGAGCCCCAGTTCGAGGGCCAGACGAAGACGAAGCTCGGCAACACGTCGGCCAAGGCGTTCGTGCAGAAGGTGGTCGGCGATCGGCTCGGCGACTGGTTCGACCGCAACCCGAACGCGGCCAAGAACATCATCCGAAAGTCCATCGACGCCTCGACCGCCCGACTGGCTGCCCGCAAGGCGCGCGAGACCGCACGACGCAAGAGCGTCTTCGAGTCGGCATCCATGCCCGACAAGCTCAAGGACTGCACCAGCAAGGACCCGTCGATCAGCGAGATCTTCCTCGTCGAGGGCGACTCGGCCGGCGGCTCGGCGGTGCAGGGACGCGACCCGCACACGCAGGCCATCCTGTCGCTGCGCGGCAAGATCCTCAACGTCGAGCGGGCGCGCCTGGACCGGGCACTCGGCAACAACGAGATCCAGGCGATGATCCAGGCGTTCGGCACCGGCATCGGCGAGGACTTCGACATCGAGAAGGCCCGGTACCACAAGATCGTGCTGATGGCGGATGCCGATGTGGACGGCCAGCACATCACCACGCTGCTGCTGACCCTGCTGTTCCGCTACATGCGCGGACTCATCGAGGCGGGCTTCGTCTACCTCGCGATGCCGCCGCTGTACCGGCTGAAGTGGTCGAACTCGGCGCACGAGTACGTGTACTCGGACCCCGAGCGCGACGCCCTGCTCAACGACGGGCTGGCCTCGGGCAAGCGGATCCCCAAGGACAACGGCATCCAGCGCTACAAGGGTCTGGGTGAGATGAACCCCAAGGAGCTGTGGGAGACCACGATGGACCCCGTCACGCGGACGCTGCGACAGGTGACCATCGACGACGCCGCGGCCGCAGACGAGATCTTCTCGGTGCTGATGGGCGAGGATGTCGAATCCCGCCGCAGCTTCATCCAGCGCAACGCCAAGGACGTGCGCTTCCTCGACATCTGAACCGTTTCGTCGGGACGACCTCGGTCGCCCAGCGGACGAAGCAAGACGAAACGAAACGAAGAGAGAACTGAGAATGGCCGACGACGAGCGCCCCACCGAGGCTCCCGAACACAACCACGGCAAGATCGACCAGGTCGACCTGCAGGTCGAGATGCAGCGCAGCTACCTCGACTACGCGATGAGCGTCATCGTCGGGCGCGCGCTGCCCGACGTGCGCGACGGGCTGAAGCCCGTGCACCGCCGGGTGATCTACGCGATGTACGACGGCGGATACCGTCCGGACAAGTCGTTCTCGAAGTGCGCGCGTGTCGTCGGCGAGGTCATGGGTCAGTACCACCCGCACGGAGACTCGGCGATCTACGACACCCTCGTGCGGCTCGTGCAGCCGTGGTCGCTGCGCTACCCGCTCGCCCTCGGGCAGGGCAACTTCGGCTCGCCCGGCAACCAGGGCGCCGCGGCGCCGCGATACACCGAGACCAAGATGGCTCCGCTCGCGCTGGAGATGGTGCGCGACATCGAAGAGGAGACCGTCGACTTCCAGGACAACTACGACGGTCAGACGCAGGAGCCGGTCGTGCTGCCGGCGCGCTTCCCGAACCTGCTGGTCAACGGCTCGGTGGGCATCGCGGTCGGCATGGCGACCAACATCCCGCCGCACAACCTGCGCGAGGTCGCCGCGGGCGCCCTGTGGGCGCTCGAGCACCCGGACGCCTCCCGTGAAGAGCTGTTCGAGGCGCTGATCCAGCGCATCCCCGGTCCGGACTTCCCGACCGCCGCGCAGATCCTCGGCACCCGCGGCATCCAGGAGGCCTACCGCACCGGCCGCGGCTCAATCACCATGCGCGCGGTGGTCAACGTCGAGGAGATCCAGGGACGCACCTGCCTGGTCGTCACCGAACTGCCGTACCAGGTCAACCCCGACAACGTGGCGGTGAAGATCCGCGACCTCGCCCGGGACGGCAAGATCTCGGGCATCGCCGACATCCGCGACGAGTCCAGCGACCGCACCGGGCAGCGACTGGTCGTCGTCCTGCGGCGGGATGCCGTGGCCAAGGTCGTGCTGAACAACCTCTACAAGCACACCCAGCTGCAGGAGAACTTCGGCGCGAACATGCTCGCGATCGTGGACGGCGTGCCGCGCACGCTGCCGATCGACGGGTTCGTCACGCACTGGCTGGTGCACCAGATCGAAGTGATCGTGCGCCGCACCCAGTACCGGCTGCGCAAGGCCGAGGAGCGGATGCACATCCTGCGCGGATATCTGAAGGCGCTGGACGCGCTGGACGAGGTCATCGCGCTGATCCGCCGCTCGCCCACGGTCGACGAGGCGCGCGAGGGTCTGAAGCAGCTGTTGGAGATCGACACCGACCAGGCCGACGCGATCCTCGCGATGCAGCTGCGCCGCCTCGCGGCGCTGGAGCGCCAGAAGATCATCGACGAGGCCACCGAGCTCGAGGCCCAGATCGCCGAGTTCAAGGTGATCCTCGCCGATCCGGCCCGTCAGCGCGGCATCGTGCGGGACGAGCTGACCGACATCGTCGCGAAGTTCGGCGACGAGCGGCGCACGCAGATCCTGCCCGGCTACGACGGCGACATGTCGATGGAGGATCTCATCCCCGAAGAGGAGATGGTGATCACCGTCACGCGCGACGGCTACATCAAGCGGACCCGGAGCGACAACTATCGGTCGCAGCACCGCGGCGGCAAGGGCGTGAAGGGCGCCCAGCTGCGGGCGGATGACGTGGTGGAGCACTTCTTCGTGACCACGACCCATCACTGGCTGCTGTTCTTCACGAACAAGGGCCGGGTCTATCGCGCGAAGGCGTACGAGGTGCCCGAGGCCGGGCGCGACGCGAAGGGTCAGCACGTCGCGAACCTGCTGGCGCTGCAGCCAGAGGAGGAGATCGCCCAGATCCTCGACGTCCGCACCTACGAGGACGCGTCCTACCTCGTGCTGGCCACCCGCGGCGGTCGCGTGAAGAAGACCGCGTTCACCGAGTACGACACCAACCGTCAGGGCGGCATCATCGCGATCCGGCTGCGGGATGAGGACGAGCTCGTCTCGGCGCTGCTCGTGAACACCGGCGACGACATCCTGCTCATCAGCCAGAAGGGCATGTCGCTGCGCTTCGGCGCCACCGACGAGGCGCTCCGGCCGATGGGGCGCTCCACCGAGGGTGTGAAGGGGATGTCGTTCCGGCCGGGCGACTGCCTCCTTTCGGCGTCGCTGGTCTCGGACGACGGGTACGTCTTCGTGGTCACCGACGGCGGATACGCCAAGCGCACGGCGGTCTCGGAATACCGCGTCCAGGGACGCGGCGGACTGGGCATCAAGGTCGCCAAACTCAACGATGATCGAGGCCATCTCGCGGGCGGACTGATCGCCACCGAGGACGACGAGGTCTTGGTGGTTCTTGCCAGCGGCAAGGTGGTACGCTCTGCCGTGGCCGAGGTGCCCGCCAAGGGCCGTGACACCATGGGTGTCGTCTTCGCCCGTCCCGATGACGACGATCGCATCATCGCGATCGCTCGGAACTCGGAACGAGGACTGGGTGAGGAGGACGCGGTGGAGCCCGAGCCCGGAACCCCCGAGAGTTCGGCGGCGGCAGCATCCGACACCTCCCCCGAGAGCATCGAAGAGAGTACTGACGCATGAGCACGGTAGCCGACAAGCTGGCCAAGAAGTCGAGCCACAAGACCAGCGCCAAACAGGTGCGCCTGCGGCTGGTCTACGTGGACTTCTGGTCGGCGGTCAAGCTGTCGTTCCTGGCCGCGGTCGCGCTGGCCGTGGTCACGGTGGTGTCGTTCTTCCTCATCTACATGGTGGTGTCGGCGACCGGGCTGATCGGCAAGACGGATGATCTGTTCAAGAGCATCAGCGACGGCGGCGTGACGCTGTCATCGATCATCGGGCTGCCCCAGGTGATGGCGATGGGAGCGATCGTCGCGATCCTGAACCTCATCGTCGTGACCGTGCTCGGCGCGGTCGTTGCCGGCATCTACAACCTCGCGGTGAAGATCACCGGCGGTCTGCTGATCGGGTTCACCTCGAACTGACCCTCGCGCCCCTCAGGTCCCTGAGCGAGCGGAGCGCCCCTCAGGTCCCTGAGCGAGCGGAGCGAGACGAAGGGCCGGTACCTCAGGTCCCTGAGCAGCGCTGCGCCCCTCAGGTCCCTGAGCGAGCGGAGCGAGACGAAGGGCCGGTACCTGCGCGATGCGCCCCTCAGGTCCCTGAGCGAGCGGAGCGAGACGAAGGGCCGGTACCTGCGCGATGCGCTCCTCGCTCAGGGACCTGCTCGTCACGCGATGCCGGTGGTGCCCAGCAGCATCCCGATCACGAACGTGGCCGCCAGCGCGAGTGCGCCGCCGACGACCAGGCGGGTGATCGCCCGCGCCTTCGGCGCGCCGCCGAGCTGGGCCGACACGGTGCCGGTGAACACCAGGGCGACCAGCACGGCGATGAACGTAACGGCGATCCGGGCCGGGGCCGGGACGAGCAGGATCGCGAGCATCGGCAGGATCGCGCCGATCGTGAACGACACCGCCGAGGATAGTGCGGCATGCCATGGATTGACAAGGTCGTCCTGGTCGATGTGCAGCTCGACCTCGAGGTGCGCGGCCAGCGCGTCGTGCGCGGTGAGCTCCCGGGCGACCGCGCGGGCGGTCTCGGGGGTGAGCCCGCGCTGCTCGTACATCTCGGTGAGTTCGGCCAGCTCTTCCTCGGGCATCTCGGCGAGCTCCCACCGCTCCTTCTCGATGAGGGCCCGCTCCGTGTCGCGCTGGCTGCTGACCGATACGTACTCCCCCAGAGCCATCGAGATCGCGCCGCCCACCAGGGCCGCCATCCCCGCGGTGAAGATCGCGCCGAGATCGGGTGTGGCCGCTGCGACGCCCACGACGACGGCGGCGACAGACACGATGCCGTCGTTGGCGCCGAGCACGCCGGCGCGCAGCCAGTTGAGGCGCTCCCCGAACTTCAGGGAGTGCGGCTCATCCTGATGCTGTCCGTCGGCATCCGTCATGTCCCCCAGTCAAGCACCCTCGCCCGTTCGGATTCGGAAAATCACGCCGATTCGGGTAATCTCTTGGAGGTTGACGGTGCATGTCGACAGAGGGGCTATAGCTCAGTTGGTTAGAGCGCTTCACTGATAATGAAGAGGTCCCAGGTTCAAATCCTGGTAGCCCCACATCACCTCTCTCGGGGCCTTAGCTCAGTTGGTAGAGCACCTGCTTTGCAAGCAGGGGGTCACCGGTTCGAACCCGGTAGGCTCCACAATCTGAATGAATCGCCTGGGCAAGCCAGTTGGCCGATGGTGCCGTGCGATTTCTCCCGGTCAGATCAACTTTTGGCCGAAGGGAACCCGCGGCTGGTGCTCGTCCTTGATACTTTCCGGTGAGAAGCCCGACAGTCCAGCCTGCTGATCCAGTCGCTCGGCGCCGTCGATGAACTTGGTGTCCAGGATGCTTCGTGCGCCGAGCACTTCGACGCCGAGCAGGATGCCGGCCCGGTCGAAGTCGAGGGCGATTATCTGTCCGGTGGGACTCTCGGTCACGACGTTCCGCACTGAGCGTCCGGGCTCGATCTCGGGGACGAGCTCGATGTAGGCGGCATCGGCTATGGCGTCGTAGGTGGTGCGCATGCGGAGACCCTACCCAGTGGCTGCGACATGCAGCCCGTCGGTCGTCGGACAACGCCGTCAATCAGCGGCCGGCTCGACGGTATGAGCAACCGAGCGGCCTGGACATCGCGACCCGCATCACAGCGTCTGCCCGGCGAGGAAGTGCCATCCGAGCCACCACCACACCACGATCACCGCGAGACTGATCGCGCGTTCGGACATCAGCCGGTCGAACATCCCGGTGACGGATGCCTCGGCGTACCGCCGTCCGATCACCCAACCGGCCACCGCCAGGGCCGCCGCACATGCGAGGAAGGCCCCCGCGCTGATGACGATCATCGCTTCCCTCCTCGGCGCAGCAGCCACACGCCGCCGGCCAGCCACACGGCGATGAAGAGGATCTTGCCCGGCACCGTGGCCACCGCCGGATTGAGCAGGTCGCTCAGCGCGAACCAGGTCGCGTCGGGCTGGACGAGCCCGAGGATGAACTGGATCAGCTCCCAGACGCAGCCCGCCACGACGATCACCGTCCACGCGAGGGCGAGACGGCGGATGCCGGGGGTCAGCGCGGTGGGGGCGTCCGGCCGCGCGACCGCCGCACCCGAGGGAGCAACCAAGACGATCGCGATCACCCCGACCGCGATGACCATCGCCTGCATCATCGGGCCGTGGCGGGGCAGGAAGCAGAGCACCGCTCCGATCACGGCCGCCGCGCCGGCCAACCACCGCAGGGTGAGTCGTCGTGCCGGCCGACGCGGGACTCCACGAAGCGACTGCAGCGCGACACCGCCCGCGGCCACGCAGAAGACGACGGCATCGAACCACTGCATCCGCACGACCTGCACGACCCCGATCGCCACGAGAACGAACACCCAGCACGCGACCGGCCAGACCGCGGACGTGGCCACAGACCCGGCCCTCGCGTGCCGCCGCACGCGAGCCGTCTGCCTATGGTCTTCGCGCCGGTCCATGCTCACACGCCTCAATCGCACTCTAGTCACGCCCAGGGCACCCGGGCGCGCCACGATCCCGGGGTGGCCGGGTTCTAGGGTGGAGCCATGGATCTACGGGTCGCCGCGTATGCGGTCATCATCGACGCGGACGACCGCATCCTGCTCTCGCACTGGACGCAGGGGCGCCGCCCGGCGTGGACGATGCCCGGCGGCGGACTCGAAGATGGCGAGGACCCGGTCGAGGCGGCCCGCCGCGAGGTCCGCGAAGAGACCGGCTACCGGGTCGACGTCGGCGAGCTGCTCGGCATCCACTCGCGCGTGATCCCGGCCGGGCGACGTGTGACCGACGCCACCGAGCCGCTGCACACGCTGCGCATCATCTACCGGGCGCGGATCGTGGGCGGCAAGCTGCGCAACGAGATCGACGGATCCACCGACCGCGCCGAATGGTTCGCGCTGAGCGGCGTACGCCGGCTGCAGCGGGTCAAGCTCGTCGACATCGCACTGAAGATGGCGGATGCCGCGTACTGACTCAGCCGGCGGCGCCGTCCACCGGCTGTGAGATGTCGGCGATCGTCGCGCCGTACGCGGCGATCAGGTCATCGGCGTCCACGAACAGGCTGTAGCCGTGCGCACCGGCACCCATCGCCACGCGCCGGCCGACGATCTGCTCGTCGGCGAACACCGGCCACTCATGCGCGCTGCCGATCGGCACGATCGTGCCCCGTTCATAGCCGGTCGCGGCCAGCGCGAGTTCGGGTTCGGGCAGCCGCAGCTTGTTCACGCCGACCACCGCCCGCAGCTTCGGCCACGAGATGGCGCGGTCGCCGGGGATCAGCGCGAACAGGTAGGTGTCGTCGCGGCGCTTGACGACGAGCGTCTTGACGATGTCGGCCGTGGCCAGACCCAGCAGCGTGGCTGCCTCGGGCAGGCTCTGTGCGACGGGCCGCTCGCGTACCTCGATGGCCAGACCCCGTGCGGACGCCGCGTCCCGTACGCGCGCCGTGGGGTCGGGCGTTGCGCCCTCCGGCCCTTCGTCTCGCTTCGCTCGCTCAGGGACCTGGGGTGGCTCGGGGGCCTGGGGTGGCTCAGGGACCTCCGGCTCCGTCACGCCTCTGGAGCGCGCAGCGGGTCGTCGGCGACCCAGAGCTCATCGTCGGCACGCAGCGTCTGCCAGGCGGCGTAGAGCACACCGACCGCGGCCGCGACGCCCAGGAGGATCGCGATGACGCCGCCGGCGCCCACTCCCCGCTTGGCGGGAGGCTGGACCGCGGCCAGCTGTGCCGCGAACGTCTTCGACGCCTTCTTGCCCTGCTTCTTCGCGTTCTTGGCCATCGCGTCCAGGTCCGGCAGCGTCAGGCGACGGTCGTCGGAGAGCTTCGAGCGGGTGTCGTTCGCGGCATCCCAGACGGACAGGGCGGAGCCCACCACGGCGCCGGCCGCCGGCACGAGCTTCTGATTGAAGACGTGCTGGGCGGTCTTCACGCCCTTCTCGACATACGGGGCGGCGTACTTCTCATAGTTCTGCTGGACGGCCGGGACGACATGCTCCCGGTTGTAGCTGCCCAGCTGGCGGCCTGCTTCACGGGCGACCGATGCGGCTTCGCCGACCAGCACCTGCTGCGACTCCCAGAGCTTGTTGGCCTGTTCCTGAAGCTTGCGGAGTTCCTTCTTGCGCTTGCGGCTGATGCTCACGGGGTTCCCTCCCTGTCGAATGGGTCGTGTGCCCCTTCATCTTGCCAGACGCGCCCGTGAGCGGAAGGGGATGTACAGAACTTAGAAAGATAACTCTGCGAGAATGTGCCCATGCCTCATGCAACCGCCGTCGCCACGCTCCACACGAACCACGGCGACATCGTCATCAACCTCTTCGGCGACCACGCACCCCGTACCGTGAAGAACTTCATCGGCCTCGCCGACGGAACCGGCGAATGGACCGACCCGCACACCGGTCAGCCGGGCGAAGGTCCGCTCTACACGGATGTCGCCTTCCACCGCATCATCCCCGGTTTCATGATCCAGGGCGGCGACCCGCTCGGTGTGGGCACCGGCGGTCCGGGCTACACGTTCAACGACGAGATCCACCCCGAACTGACGTTCGGCTCGCCCTATCTGCTGGCCATGGCCAACGCCGGTCTGCGGCGCAATGCCATCACGGGGGCGGCCGAGGGGACGAACGGCTCGCAGTTCTTCCTGACCACCGACCCGACGCCGTGGCTGCAGGGCAAGCACACGATCTTCGGCGAGGTGGCCGACGACGCGTCCCGCACGGTCGTCGACGAGATCAGCAAGGTCCCCACCGGCGCGCAGGATCGTCCGGTCGAGCCGGTCGTGATCTCATCGATCGACGTCGTCGAGGCGTGAGGCAGGTCCTCTGACCTGACGCATGACGTCCGCTGATTTCGCCCGGAACCGGGAGAACTACTGCTATCGGCATCCCGATCGGCAGAGCTTCGTGCTGTGCCAGCGGTGCCTGCGCACGATCTGCCCCGAGTGCCAGATCCAGGCCCCGGTCGGCGTGATCTGCCCCGAGTGCCTCCGCGACCAGCAGAAGGCGGCGTCGCCCGCCCAGCGCAAGGCGCAGCGACGCTGGGGCGGCAGCCGCGGCGCGTCCACCGTCACCGCCCCGCTGGATCGCCGGCCGCTGGCCACCTACTGGATCATCGGCATCACGGTCGTGGTGTACCTGACCCAGCTGATCCCGCACTCACCGGTCCAGCAGTGGCTGGCCCTGAACAGCGCGTACCTGATCCCGGCGCTCGGACCGATCGAGCCCTGGCGCCTGATCACCGTGCTGTTCGTGCACTCCGGCTGGCTGCACATCGGGCTGAACATGCTCGCCCTCTGGATGATCGGGAGGATCCTCGAGCCGCTGCTGGGCCATGTCCGGTTCCTCGTGATCTACCTGATCTCGGGCATCGGCGGCTCCGTGGCGGTGGCGCTGCTGGCTCCGGGAACCTGGGTGGTCGGGGCATCCGGCGCCATCTTCGGCCTGTTCGGCGCGCTGCTGATCATCGGCCGCCACATCGGCGCGAACGTGTCGGGCATCGCGATCATCATCGCGATCAACTTCGCGTTCCCGTTCGTGGTCGGTCTGCTGTCGGGGTCGCTGGCCGCGGTGCAGATCTCCTGGCAGGCGCACCTGGGCGGTCTGATCGCCGGCTCGGCCGTGGGCTTCATCTACGCCCGGACGCGATCGATCCGGCGCCGCCGGCTGCAGATCGGCCTGCTGATCGCGCTCACCGTGGTGCTGCTGGCCCTGTTGATCATCCCCGCGACGTTCTACGTCTGACGCGAGCCGGAAAGTTATCCACAGGTTCATCCCCAGCTGGGGATGAATCACACCGGTGTAATTCGGCGGCGGTGGTCAGCGCCAGCGGGTCGTCATGAGGAAGCCGACGAACGCGATGCCGAAGCCGATCGCCAGGTTCCAGGCGCCGATCCCCGGGATGGGGAATTGGCTGCCGCTGAGGTAGAACACCAGCACCCACACGAGGCCGACGAGCATGAGGCCGATCATGATCGGCTTGAACCACACCGCGTTGGGGGCAGCGTCGGTTCCGCTGCGCTCGACGAGGGGCTCCTCATCCTTGCCTGATCGTGCCATACCGGCATTCTACGGGGCGAAGGGATGCGAATCGAACTGCCCGGCGGAACCACAGGCCGCGCCGGATAGAATCACGGGGTGACCGATCAGCCGGATGCTGGGGGAACGCGGCGGCCACGCAGCCGTGACGCGCCCGCAACCCCGCGACGCCCGAGCGTGGTCGGCGTGCTCGGCGAGGTGCTGATCACCCTGGGCGTGGTCACCCTGCTGTTCGTCGTCTGGCAGCTGTGGATCGGCGACTGGATCGGCGCCGCGGAGAAGAACGCCGTCGGCACGAGCTACAGCCAGCAGTGGGCGGCCGCCGCCGACACACCCGCCCCGACACCGACATCCACGCCCGATCCGTCCGCGACATCCACCCCGAAGCCGACCTCGAGCGCCGAACCGGTGATCCTGTCCGAGGCGAAGGACGCGCAGGTGTTCGGTGTGATGCACATCCCGCGGTTCGGCGCGGACTACCACGTGCCGATCGCCGGCGGGGTGACCCGCCCGCGCACCCTCGACCCGATCGGGATCGGCCACTACCCCGACACCCCGATGCCGGGGGCCGTCGGCAACGTGGCGCTGGCCGCCCATCGCACCACCTTCGGCAAGCCGTTCAACCAGATCGCGAAGCTGCACCTGAACGACGCCATCGTCATCGAGACGGAGGGCGGCTGGTACACCTACCGGTTCCGGACCCTCGAATACGTCAAGCCGGACGCGGTCGACGTGCTGCTGCCGGTGCCCCAGGAGACGCACGTGCAGGCGAACGGCCGTTACCTGACGATGACCAGCTGCAGCCCGATGTACTTCAAGAGCGAGCGCATCGTCGCCTACAGCGTGTTCGAGTCGTACACGCCGCGCGCGGACGGACCGCCGGCGTCCCTGGCGAAGGAGAGCAGCTGATGTACGCGGCGCTGTGGCGCATCCTTCCGGGCCCGTGGTGGGTGCGGGTGCTCATCCTCGTCGTGCTGGCGGCCGCCATCCTGTACGGCCTGTTCTTCTCCGTCTTCCCCTGGGTGAGCGCGCTCATCGATCCGCAGGATGTCACGGTCCAGTGAGCACGGTCCAGTGAGCCGCATCCTCGTCATCGACAACCACGACAGCTTCGTGCACACCCTCATCGACTATCTGGTCGAGCTGGGGGCGGATGTCGTGATGGTCGAAGCGGATCGGATCGAGCCGGATGCCGCGGCCGACGCGCTCGCCGGATACGACGGCGTGCTCATCTCCCCCGGGCCCGGCACCCCGGCACGGGCCGGGGCGTCCATCGCCGTCGTGCACGCCGCGTTCGCAGCGCGCCTTCCGCTGCTCGGCGTGTGCCTGGGTCACCAGGCCATCGCCGAGGCGTTCGGCGGCACGGTCGGTGAGGCGCCCGAGCTGATGCACGGCATGGTCTCGCCGGTCTGGCACGACGGCACAGGGCTGTTCGACGGGATGCCGCAGCCGCTCGCCGCGGGCCGGTACCACTCGCTCGCCGTCACCCGGATGCCGGACGACCTCGAGGTCACCGCCCGCACCCAGTCCGGCGTGGTGATGGCGCTCGCGCACCGTGAGGCGCCGATCTGGGGGGTGCAGTTCCACCCCGAGAGCGTCCTGACCGAAGGCGGCCACCGGATGCTCGGCGCCTGGCTGATGCTGACCGGGATGACGGATGCCGCGGTCCACGCGCGTGGGATGTCGGTGCGCCGCGCCGCCCCCGACGGCTCTTAGTCGCCGCCCTTGCCGGCCGCGCCGGAGCAGGAGACGAGGGTCACCTCGGAGTGGATCGGCACATCGCCGGGGCCGGCCGACTGCGACTTCACGCTGCGCGGATCGGTCGCCGGGCATGAGTCGTCGTCCTGCACGGTGACCTTGAGCTTCAGGTCTTCGAGCGCCTTCTTCGCATCGTCCAGGGTGAAGTTCGACGTCAGGTCGACCACCGTGACCGTGCCGGTGGCCACCACCAGGTCGACGACGGTGCCCTTGGCCACCTCGTCGCCCTCGTCCGCCGAGCTGCTCAGCACGACGTCGGCGTCCTTGTCGGGGTCCTCCTCACGACGGACCTGGCCGAGGGCCAGCCCGGCGTCGTCGAGCGCGGTCTGGGCCTGAGCCCGCGACAGGCCGACGAGCGCGGGCACCTTCACGGTCTCGGGGCCCCTCGACACGTACACCGTGACCTGCGAGTCGCGCGCGACCGAGATGCCGGCGACCGGGTCGGTGCGGATCACGTCGCCCTCGGGGACCGTCTCGCTGGCCTCGTCCTCGCGATGCGCCAGCAGATCCTTCCCGGCGAGCGTCTGGTTGGCGTCGTCGTAGACCATGCCGATCACATCGGGCACGATGCGCGAGCCGCTCGGGATGACGCTGCCGGGACGCATGGTGAGCACCCAGATGAGCACCGAGATGAGCAGGACGGCCAGCACCGCGACGCCGGCCCAGATCCACGCCGCCGGGGGTCCGGGCTGGGTGCGCTTCATGGTGGGGTCCGAGCTGAGCTGACGCAGCGAGCGGGCGGTCTCGGCCGCCTGCTTCGGGTCGGGCCCGTACAGCGAGTTCGCGAGGGTGTCGACCTGGCGTCGCGACGGCGACGAGCCGGAGGCGGCGGCGTCCAGCGTCTCACGGAAGGCGGCGGCATCCGGGAATCGCTGGAACGGATCCTTCGCCAGCGCCCGCAGCACGACCGCATCCAGCGCGCGCGGCACCGTGTCGACGACCTCGGACGGCGCGAGCGGTGCCTCGCTGACGTGCTGGTAGGCCACCGCGACGGGGGTGTCGCCGCGGAACGGCTGCTGCCCGGTGAGCAGTTCGTACAGCACGACGCCGGTGGAGTACAGATCCGCGCGCGCGTCCACCACGTCACCCTTGGCCTGCTCGGGCGAGAAGTATGCGGCAGTGCCGAGGATGCTGGTGGTCTCGGCGACCGTCGAGGACGAGTCCGAGACGGCGCGGGCGATGCCGAAGTCCATCACCTTGACCTGGCCGGACGGGGTGACCATCACGTTGCCGGGCTTGATGTCGCGGTGCACCACACCGGCGCGGTGCGAGTACTCCAGCGCCTCGAGGATGCCGTCGACGTACCGGATCGCGTCCGGCACCGGGACCGGCCCGGCGGCGATGATGTCCTTGAGCAGGCGGCCGCCGACCAGTTCCATCACGATGAACGGAATCGGATGCCGCTTGCCGGCGTCGTCGACCTCGCTGTCCTCACCGGCGTCGTACACGCGCACGATGGTCGCGCTCGACATCCGGGATGCCGCCTGTGCCTCGAGCCGGAAGCGGGTGCGGAACGAGCTGTCGGCGGCCAGGGCGCTGTCGAGGATCTTGATCGCGACCGGACGCCCCAGGGTCAGGTCGTAGCCGCGGAACACGGACGCCATGCCGCCGTGCCCGATGGGCTCGTCGACGCGGTAGCGTCCGGAAAGCACGCGTGGCTCGGCTGACACTTCTCTCCCCTGGGATGAACAGATGCCAGCCTAACCGACCGGCGAGGACCGGCCCGTTCCGGGCCGCGGAAACCCCCGGTCAGGGTTCGGTTGTGGCGGTGGGGCCGGGAGCGGCTCCGTCGCCTCCGCCGTCGCCCTGTCCATCGGCCGGCGGCGGCGTGTCGGACGGCTGGACGGCGGCGGGGCCGATCGTGACGGACTTCGACGACGCGGGCGAGGTCAGCGGACCGCTGCTGCCGCCCGAGCAGGTCGCCGTGTAGCTGATCTCCAGCGGATCGCCCGCATTGCCGGTGACGTTCAGCGACAGCTCGCCGGGAGTCGTTCCCGTCTCGAGCGTCGACTTGTCACCGGAGTTCGAGCCGTTCACGAACTGTCCGTTGGTGGCGGTGAACGAGTAGCCGGTCAGGTTTCCGGTGCCGGACGGGCAGGAGAAGTCCGGGACGGTGATGATCGCCGTCCCGCCCTCGATGACCTGGTTGTTCGGTCCGTCGCCGCGGATGTCGGCCGCGCCGGGCTTGTCGGTGAGCGTCGTGGGGGCGGTGTAGCAGGTGAGGGTGACGGTGGTGCCCTTCTCGGCATTGCCGCCCGGCTGCACGGACTCGACCCAGCCCTGCTTGTCCTTCGACGGGGCCGGAGAGCCGTCCTGGCGCTCGGGGTTCAGATCCCGATCGGTCAACAGCGCCGCCGCGTCGTCGCAGCTCATCGTGGTCAGTGCCAGCGCATCGATGTTCACCGGAGTGGGCGTCGGGCTGGAGGGCGACGAGATCGGCGTCGACGGACTGTCGGTCACCTTCCCCTCGTCACCGCGGGGGCCGAAGATCGCCCAGAGCGTGCCGCCCAGCACGATGATCAGCAGCGCGATGAGCGCGATCAGCGGCCAGGTCCACGGGCTGCGCTTCTTCTTCTTCTCCTCCTCGAGCGGCACGGGAGCACCGGACGGGAGCAGCGCAGTGGTGGCGGCCGTGGCGCCGGCAGGAGTCAGCAGCTGGGTCGCGGCATCCACTCCCGCCCCGATGGCGGGGACGGCCGCGATCGCGGCCGCCATGTCGCCCCGACGCAGCGCCGTCGCAGCCCGCGCCACCGTCGCCGTCGAGGCGGGCCGGTCCTCGGGCTTCTTCGCGATCATCGAAAGCACGAGGTTCTGCACCGGCTGTGCGACGGTCGCAGGCAGCGGGGGCGGCTGTTCGTTGATCTGCGCCATCGCGATGGCGACCTGCGACTCGCCCGTGAACGGGCGCTTGCCGGCCAGGCACTCGTACGCGACGATGCCGAGCGAGTAGATGTCGGTGGCGGGGGATGCCGGGTGCCCGGACGCCTGCTCCGGCGAGAGATACTGCACCGTGCCCATGACCTGGCCGGTGGCCGTCAGCGGCACCTGGTCGGCGATCCGGGCGATGCCGAAGTCGGTGATCTTGACCCGGCCGTCCGGGGTGATCAGCAGGTTCCCCGGCTTGATGTCGCGGTGCACGAGACCGGCCGCATGTGCTGCCTGCAGCGCCGTGGCCGTCTGGGCGACGATGTCGAGGGTCTTGTCGGTGGACAGCTGGGTCTCGCGCTCGAGGATCGTCGACAGCGCCTCGCCGGGCACGAGCTCCATCACGAGGAAGGCCGAGCCGTTCTCCTCGCCGTAGTCGAAGACGCTGGCGATGCCCTCGTGGTTGACCAGGGCCGCATGGCGGGCCTCGGCGCGGAAGCGCTCCAGGAACCCTGGATCGCCCATGTACTCGTCTTTGAGGATCTTGATGGCGACGGTGCGGCCGATGACGTGGTCGGTGGCCTCCCAGACCTCGCCCATCCCGCCGATCGCGATCCGCGAGTCGAGCTCGTAGCGGCCGCCGAAGGTCACACCCTGCGTCGGTCTCATTTACCCAACACCGCCTCCATGACCTTCTTCGCGATAGGAGCGGCGATGGTGTTGCCGCTGCCCGACTGCCCCTGACCTCCGCCATTCTCCACGACGACCGCCACCGCAACCTGGGGGTCGTCTGCAGGGGCGAACCCGGTGAACCACAGCGAGAAGGGCTTGTCCGGCCCGTTCTGTGCGGTGCCGGTCTTGCCGGCCACATCGACCCCGTCAATTCTTGCATTGGTCGCCACGCCGCTGCTGACATTGGCGACCATCATCTGTACCAGTTCGGCATCGAGATCAGAATCGAGCACCTGTCCGTACTCCTTGTCCTCGTACCGCTGCTGCACAGACAGGTCCGGCCCGACGACCTGATCGACCATCCGCGGGTTCATCAGCTTCCCGCCGTTGGCGATGCCGGCCGAGACCATCGCCATCTGCAGCGGGGTGGCGGTGACCTGGCCCTGGCCGAAGCCGGTCAGTGCGGTCTGCGCGTCATCCAGCGCCTTCGGGTACGAGGATGCCGTGGATGTCGGGGGCAGGTCGAACGACGAGTTGAAGCCGTACTTCTCGGCTTCGGCGCGGATGGCGTCGTCGCCGAGTTTGACCGCGAGCTCGGCCATCGGGATGTTGCAGCTCAGCCGCAGCGCATCGGCGATCGTGACCTCCTTGCCGGGGCCGCATGTGCCGCCGGTGTCGTTGGAGATCTGCTGCGAGGTGCCCGGGAGCGTGTAGCGCGCCGGGTTGGGGAGTTTGGATTCGGGGGTGAAGTCGCCGGAGGCCAGCGCCGTCGAGACCGTGACCAGCTTGAAGGTCGACCCCGGAGGGTTCAGGTTGCCGGCGATCGCACGGTTGTACAGCGGATGGCTCGGGTCGTCGTTCAGCTTGTCGTAGGCGGCGTTCACGGCGTCCGGATCATGGGACGCGAGCGCGTTCGTGTCATAGCTGGGGCTGGTGACCATGGCCAGGATCCGGCCGGTCTTCGGCTCGATCGCCATCACGGCGCCCTGCAGCTTTCCCAGGGCGTCGTAGGCGGCCTTCTGCACCTTCGCGTCCAGGGAGAGCACGACGTTCGATCCGCGCGCCGGCTGGCCGGTGACGATGCGCTCGACCCGCGACAGGAACTGCGAGCTGCCGGTGCCCGACAGCTGCTGGTTCATCGTCTGCTCGATGCCCGGTGCGGGCGAGAACGAACGGAGCACCGGGTTGATGTATCCGGTGACCGGTGCCCACATCTGCGGGTCGACGTAGGTGCGCTGCCAGCTGTAGACGTCCTTGGACGGCACGGACGAGGCGATCGCCGAGCCGCTGGCGATGATCGACCCGCGCTGCACGTCGAACGAGTCGTAGATGGCCCGCTTGTTGTTCGGGTTCTGTGCCAACGTGTCGGCCTGCACCACCTGGATGACGCTGGTCGAGCAGAACAGCGCGAGGAACATCACCAGCATGATGATGGACAGCCGTCTCAGTTCCTTGGTCATCTCAGCCGATCACCACCCGCGGACGTGAGCGCACGGCGTCCGAGATCCGCAGCAGCAGCGCCACGATCAGCCAGTTCGCCACCAGGGACGAGCCGCCGGCGGCCAGGAACGGCGTGGTCAGCCCGGTCAGCGGGATGACCCGGGTCACACCGCCGACCATGATGAACACCTGCAGCGCGATGGTGAACGAGACGCCCACCGCGAGGAGCTTGCCGAAGTCGTCCTGACCGTTCAGGCCGATGCGGATGCCGCGGCTGGTGAACACCATGTAGAGGGCGAGGATCGCGAACAGGCCGATGAGGCCGAGCTCTTCGCCGAGCGCGGCGAAGATGTAGTCGCTCTCGGCCACCGGGGTCAGCCACGGGCGGCCCTGTCCGAGCCCCGTCCCGATCAGCCCGCCCTGGGCGAGCCCGAAGATGCCCTGCACGAGCTGATAGCTGCTACCGTTGACCAGGTCGGGGTTGAAGGCGTCCAGCCAGTTCGTGAACCGTCCGCCGACGTACGGCAGGAAGCGGGATGCCAGGAACGCGCCGCCGGCGGCGAGGATGACGCCGATGAGGACCCAACTGGTCTTGCTCGTGGCCACGTACAGCATCGCCACGAACATCCCGAAGATGAGAAGCCCGGTGCCGAGGTCGCGCTGGATCACGATGATCCCCAGCGACACCAGCCAGATCACCAGCAGCGGCCCGAGCTCGCGGGCGCGCGGCCAGGTCATCCCGAGGAAGCGGGTGCCCACCGAGGTGAGGCTGTCGCGGGTGCGCACCAGGTACCCGGCGAAGAAGATCGCCAGGCAGATCTTGGCCAGTTCACCCGGCTGGAACGAGAAGAACCCGAGCGAGACCCACACGTCGGCGTTGGCATCCGTCCCCAGGCCCGGGACGATCGGCAGCAGCAGCAGGAGGATGCCGACCAGGCCGAAGATATATGTGTACCGGAACAGCACGCGGTAGTTGCGCAGCAGGATCACCAGCACGATCGCCCCCACCAGGGCGATCCCGGCCCACGCGAGCTGTCGGGTCGAATAGGCCTCCCAGCCGTGCCGGCCCCAGTGCACGTCCAGCCGATAGATCTCGGCCAGCCCGATGCCGGTCAGCAGGGTCGCGATCGGCACGACGAACGGGTCGGCGTCGCGGGCGACCAGGCGCAGCACGATGTGCAGCGCCAGGGCCAACGCGGTCAGCGCGCCCAGATAGATGAGGAACTTCGGGTCGATCTCGCCGGCCGCGCCCAGCTGGACGAGGACGACCGCCGCGCCGTTGATGAGGAAGGCGAACACGAGCAGCGCGAGCTCGCGGTTGCGCTGGGTCTGCGGCACCCGGATCTTGCGCAGGGCGCGCAGGACCGCGGTGTCGGCCGACCCGCCGTCGGTCGGTGCCGGGGTCGGCGCGGGGCGGACCGGGGTGTTTCCACCGGGGGGCGTGCGCATCAGTCACCCCCGATGTTCTGTCGAAGCTGGTCGACGATCTGCTCGGCGTCCGCGAGCGAGCCCGCTGAGATCGTGCCCTGCACGACCTGGCGCTCGAACTCGGGCAGCACGCTCAGCGGCAGGCCGGTGTCCTCGTACGGCGAAGACAGCGAGATCGGGCCGATGCTCTGCTGGATGCCGCGGAAGATCACCACGGTGTCTTCGTCGGCACCGACGAAGTACCGCGTCTGGGTCCACTGGTAGGCGCCGAACAGCGCGGCGCCGATCAGCGCGAGCACCAGGATCAGCCCGGCGATCCAGCCGATCCGCCGCCGCCGGCCGCGTCGGCGGTCCTCCTCGATGAGCTCCTCGAGGTACTCGGCGTCGGGTTCGAAGTGGGTCGGCTCGTTCGCCGCCTGCCGGGTCAGGTGCAGCCACGACACGCGTCCGGGGCGGGCGAGCGGCACCTCGACGCCCTTTGGGGTGGATGCCGCACCGACGATCGTCGGCGTCCCGGACACGAGCGGATGCTGACCGCCGACATCCACGATCACGATGGTGACGTTGTCCGGCGCGCCGGCATCCAGCGCATGCTTGAGCAGCACGTCGGCCGTGCGGCCGGGGGCCAGGCCCAGGCCCAGCGTCTTGGCGGTGTGCGCGTCGTCCACGACCCCGCTCAGACCGTCCGAGCACAGCAGCCAGCGGTCGCCGGGCTGCGTGGGCATGATGAACGTGTCCACCTCGGGGTCGGCATCCATGTCGCCGAGCACCCGCATCAGCACCGACCGGCGCGGATGGTAGCGCGCCTCTTCGGGGGTGATCCGGCCGGAGTCCACGAGGCGCTGCACGAACGTGTGGTCGGTGGTGATCTGGGTGAGCGCGTCGTCGCGGTACAGGTAGATGCGCGAGTCGCCGATGTGGGCGATGACGGCGTACTCGTCGACCATGATGATCGCGCACACGGTCGTGCCCATGCCGGCCAGCTCGGGCTTGATCTTGACCGTGTCGATCAGGGCGCCGGCCGCCGCGGTGAGCGCCCGCTGGAGCGCGCGCTCGGCGTCGGCCGGGGTGTCATAGGTGTGGTCGAGCCCCTCGAGCCGGTCGATGGCGATGCTCGAGGCGACGTCGCCGCCGGCGTGACCGCCCATTCCGTCGGCGACGACGAACAGGTTCGATCCGGAGTAGCCGGAGTCCTGGTTGTTCCCGCGCACCTTGCCGGTGTGCGAGAGAGCAGCGCTCGAACCCTGGAAGACCATGGCGGGCGGCGCCTACTTCCGCAGCTCGAACGTCGTCGCGCCCACGCGGATCGGCGCGCCGATGGTCACCGGAGTGGGGGAGGCCACCCGGCGCCCGTCGTGCCAGGTGCCGTTCGTCGAGTCGAGGTCCTGGATCATCCACTGGTCGCCCCAGAGCACGAGGCGCGCATGATGACTGGACGTGTAGTCGTCGCGGACGACCAGGCCCGACTCGCTGGACCGGCCGATCGTCAGGGGCTCGGTGCCCAGCGGCAGCTCGAGTCCGGCCTTGGGGCCGCTGGTGATCACGATGCGCGACACCGTCGCGGTCGTCGCTCCCCCGCCGGCGGCCGACGGCGCCAGCGACTGCACGGGCGTGGTCAGCTCGTTCGGGCTGGACGTGGGGGCGGGGGATGCCGCGGCTGCGGCGGCCTCGGGGGCGGGCATCTTGCGCACCTTCACCCCGAACAGGTCGGCGCGCAGCGAGTACACCACCGCGAACACGAAGAACCACATCAGCACCAGGAACCCGAGGCGCAGCAGGAGAAGTGTCAGCTCACTCAACGGTCGCCACCCCCGACGTCGAACATGCGGGTCGCGGCATCCGCCGCCGAAGATCTCGGCACCGGCGGCGCGGCCTGCGGGACGACGCGGAACACGATCTCGGTGCGGCCGATCGTGATCGTCGCCTCGGGCGGGAGCGGAGCCTGGCTCACCGGCTGCCCGTCGAGCTTGGTGCCGTTGGTCGAGCCGAGGTCGCGCACCATGGCCCGCTCGCCGTCCCAGAGGATCTCGACGTGCTTGCGGCTGGTGCCCGAGTCGGCGACGGTGATGTCGGCATCGCTGCCGCGGCCGATGACGGTGCGGCCGGTGCGCAGCGGATGCCGGGTGCCGTCGATGTCGACCACGCCTCGCCACGACACTGTGCCCTCGGCCGTGCGGGAGGCGACCCGCAGCGTGCCGGTGGAGAGCCGCTCGTCGCGCTGGAGCGTGACTGACACGGGGCCGGCGAACGAGTAGTGCTGGGAGGCCGCGTGCGTGCGCACGATCTCGGTGAGTTCGCCGATCAGTGCCGGGCCGATGGCCGCCATCTTCTCGTCGTCGGACGGCGCGAGGCGCACGGTGAGCGTGTTCGGCACCAGAATGCGGTCGCGGGAAACCACGGCGGCCTTCTTGTCGAGCTCGCTCCGCAGAGCGGATGCGATCTCGACAGGCTGGATGCCGCTGCGGAAGGTCTTGGCGAACGCGCCGTTGACGGCGCGCTCGAGACCCTTCTCGAAGCTGTCAAGTAGTCCCACACGACTCCTCAGGCAGGCAGATCAGTGGCTACATGCTAGTTCCCCCGCCTGGGGAGACGATGGATTCGGTGTCGCGGGCCCGCTGTCCCTTCCGCTCGCGCTGTCGTTTCCCGCTCGCGCTGCCCTTTCCCGCTCGCGCGGCCGTTTCCCGCTCGCGCTGTCGTTTCCCGCTCGCGCTGTCCTTTCCCGCTCGCGCGGTCCTTTCCCGCTCGCGCGGCCGTTTCCCGCTCGCGCGGCCGTTCTCGACCTGCCCCTGCGGCTCGCGCTGCTGCTTCCGGCATCCGCGCCCGAAAAAGCCGGGCGCGAAAGCGGAAAACGACAGCGCGAGGCGCGGGGCGGGGAGGGCGCTCGCGCGGCGATGCGACGGGCGATGCGACGGTAAGCGCCAGGATCGGAGGCCGGTCGAGCCGTGCTATCCTCGACAAGTTGAGATTCGGGGTTTCCCGACTCGCGCGAGTGGCGGAATTGGTAGACGCGCTGGCTTCAGGTGCCAGTGCCCGCAAGGGCGTGGGGGTTCAAGTCCCCCCTCGCGCACGCAGCAGAGACAGCCCCTGATCCGGGTTCCCGGACCGGGGGCTGTGTCGTCCTCGCGCCCCTCGCTATTCGAGCGCGGGCACGAGGGTGTAGACGATCTCCTCCACGTCGCGGCCGAGTCCTGGGGCGGGCGCGACGTCGCGGGACACCTCGGTGAAGCCGTTGTGCTCCAGCACGGCGATCGCGCCGGGATTGTGTGCGGCCACGCGGGCGAACAGCGGACGCGTCGGCTCGCGCGAGACGAGCAGGCGCAGCGCCTCGGTCGCGACGCCTCTCCCCCACGCGTGCCGCGGTAGCCAGAACGTGACCTCGCGGTCGCCGTCCAGGGTGAACGCCGCGACGGTGCCGGCGAAGCCGCCCCGCTCGGTGATCACGTGCAGCGAGACGTCCGGCGATGCACGGCGCACCGCGAGCCACTCGTCGAACGCGGTGCGGTCCGCGGCATCCCGCGCCGTGAAGGCCGCCATCGCGATGGCCTCGGGATCGCGCAGCATCTCGAAGACGGCGTCGAGGTCGTCGTCGTCCAGGTCACGCAGCTCGATGTGGCCCATGCCGACACCGTACCCGCGCGGGGCTCGCGCGGGAATGCCTCAGCCCAGGCCGTGCTGCATGCGCAGGATGCGCTCCGCGCTGTCGCCGTCGCGCGCGGCGACAGCCTCACGGAACACCCGGTAGATGTCGGTGCGCTCGGCGCGGTCGGTCACGTGCGGGCTCCAGCTGTGCAGGTTGCGGCGCAGGGCGAACTCCGACTCCTCGAGCATCATCTGCACGACCCGGTTCTCGGTGGCGTACGTGACCAGGATGAAGAAGTGCATGCTGACCCGCAGCAGGTCGTCGCGGTCGTCGGCGTCGGAGGCGGCGATCATCTGATCGATCCCGGCCAGCAGCTGGTCCACTGTCTCGTCCGAGCAGCGGCTCAGCGCCATGCGCACCGCGGTGCCCATCATGTAGACGACCATCTCGTGGGTCGCCGCGCGCAGGCTGTCGTCCGGGACGGACACACGCGTCCACCGGTTGGCCGACACCTCGACCAGGCCGGAGCGCTCCAGCCGCTGCAGCGCCTCGCGGACGGGAGTGCGTGAGACGCCCAGTCGCTCGGCGAGTTCGGTGTCGCGGAGGCGCTCGCCGGATCGGAGCCGGCCGTCGAGGATGGCCTCGCCGAGCACGCGGTACACCTCGTCGCCGAGGATGGCGCCGCGCGGGTCGAGCGGCGCGAAAGCTACATCGCTGGTCATGGGTTGCCCAAGTCTTCTGTCAGGGGGTCTCGATCGGTGGGGGGTCGGTCGAGGAGAACAACAGCACTGGGATGCGTCGCAATATATCAGCCGTGACTATCAGGGCACCAGGCGATCTTGCGTGGCGAGAGGGCACCGGGCCGATATATCGGTACAGTTGGGGTGCCACGTGCGCGTGGCCTATCCGGGGGGATACGTCGACGCCCGGACCGTCGGTCTCAGACCCGGTCCGGGCGTCGACGGGGCCCGTCGTGCAACATTTCCGTCACCATCTGTCGCAGACCCGCCATCGAACACGCGACTTCGTTACGGTGGAGGCAATCCGGCGCACGGTGTGTCGGAACGCACAGAATGGCAATACATGAGCACGCAGGGCACCGTCAAGTGGTTCAACTCCGAGAAGGGGTTCGGATTCATCGCCCCCGACGAAGGCGGCGCTGACGTCTTCGCGCACTACACCGCCATCGAATCGAGCGGCTACCGCTCGCTCGAGGAGAACCAGCGCGTCGAATTCGACGTGGCGCAGGGACCCAAGGGTCTCCAGGCCGAGAACATCCGCGCGCTGTAGCGCGGCTTTCGGTCGCTGAGCGGGCTCGCACGGCGTCGCGCCCGCTCAGCGACCTCAGGCAGGACTCATCCGGTCGTATGCCGCCAGGGCCTGTGCGTCTTCGGCGTGCCTCAGTGCGCGTCGCGCAGCATCCAGCGCCTCGACCGGATCGGGCAGTTGGCGTGCCGTGGCGAGTTCCTCCTGCGCGCCGATGAGGCGTGCGCGCGCGTCGGCGCCGGTTCCCGGGACGGATGCCTCGGCCCGCGCGACCGCGTTCTGAGCGGCCGCGATCGTGCCCGGCAGTGCCGTGCGCGCGCCCCGCAGGCGCTGCTGCGCGGTGCGGGCGTCTCCAAGCGCGAGGTCGAGCCGATCGCGCAGCCGCGCGATCGATTCGACCGCCGCCGTGGGGTGGCGCGCAGCATCCGATTCGAGCGCCGCCAGGGCGCCCTGCGCCTCGTCGATCGCACCGCCCAGCCGGGCGGAGGCATCCGGCTCGAGCGACTCGCGCACCGTCAGCGCCTGCCGGATCGCCCCGCGGGTCGCGTCGAACTCGTCCGGCAGCGCGGCCGACGCCTGGCGTATCAGGCGGTGCACCTCCTCCATCCGGCGGGTCTCGGACTGAGCCGAGCGGATGCGGCGCTCGGCCAGGGCCAGGTCGCTCAGAGCGCTGCGGGACGGGTCGTGGGCGCTCGCCGCCGCCCGGTCGAGGAGTTCGGCGGCCTCGTCGGCGTGGGCCACGGCCGCGGCGGCGCCGGCCGCGGCATCCGTCCATTCCGACTCATCGAACCGCTCGCCCAGTTCGCGCAGCAGCGCGGTGGGGTCGCCGAGCTCTTCCCGCAGCCGGGTCAGTCGGGTGCGGGCGGCGTCGATCTGGGCCGGCGCCGAGGTGTTGGCGCGCATCCACTCCTCGTGCTCGGCGCGGGCGCGGGCGATGATGCCCTGGGCGTCGGCGACGTGCCTCGTGATCAGCCCTGCCCGGCGCTGCACCTCGGCGGGCAGCAGTCCGGATTCGTCGCCGATCGCGCGATAGTCCTCGAAGGCCTCGTCGCGCACGTGCTGGGCCGTCATGCGCGCGCGGCGCAGGGACGCCGGGGCGCCGCCGCCGTAGAGCGCTCCGGACAGGCCGACCTCGAGGTCGAGCTCGCCCACCTCGTCATCGAGTCGAACCAGGGCCGAGCCCGCGGCGGTGCGCGCCGCGGCGGCTGCCGCCGTGGCCCGCGGGGAGCGGCGCGCAGACCTCACCGCCCAGCCGATCGCCACGATCACCACCGCGGCGACCACGATCACGACCAGCGCGGGCACGAGCCAGCGCACGATCTCGCCGACCACCCCCGCGAACGGCATGTCAGCCGATCTCGACGGATGCGGGTCGGGATGCGGTGGCCCGGCTGGGTTCTTCGGGCCTGGGTTCTTCGGGCCTGGGTGCCTCGGGCTCGCCGACCAGCACCAGAGCGCGGAGCTCGGCGACGGTGTCCACCGCCGCCTGGGCGCCCTCGGCCTCGTGCGGCCAGCTGAATCCCCAGCGCACGAAGATCACCGGGACATCCCGCTCGGCGCCGCCTTCGACATCGTGATGCCGGTCGCCGACCAGGACGGGACGCGAGACATCCGCCCCGGCCGCCGCGAGCCGGCGCAGCGCCTCGCCGATGATGTCGGCCTTGCGGCTCAGGGTCTGCTCGTCCGGCGTGGAGCCGACGGTGGCGGTCAGATGCGGGGCGAGGCCGAAGTGATCCATCAGCGCCACCACCTGCACCTCGGGCTTGGAACTGGCCGTGGCCTGGGGGATCCCGGCGGCGCCCAGTTCGGCGATGAGGGCGGCCATTCCGGGGAACAGCCGGGCGCCCGTGGTGTAGCCGTCGGCCCTGCCGATCGTGCGGTAGTAGGAGACCGCTTCGGCGGACTGCTCGGGGCTCATCCCCACGTTCGCCTGGAACGAGTCGAACATCGGCGGTCCGATCCAGTGCACGAGCTCGTCGTGCGTCGGGGCGGGATGGCCGAAGTGTTCGAGGGCGATGGAGAGGCGGCGCAGGATGCCCTCGGAGGCGTCCACGATCGTCCCATCCACGTCCCAGAGGATGCAGGTGAACGGCGAGAGGGCGGACATGTCCCCCAGCCTACGGTGGCGGGCTGGCACGGATCCTTCAGGAGGGGCCCGGTGGGCGCGGTCCTGGCCTGCGACGTAGCCGTGGTCGACATCGACGACCTCGGCGGGAACATCCTCGGCTCCACGCTGGACAAGGCCGTCGACGAACACCGGCTGCGGGCGATCCTGAGGGACAACCCGCTCGGTCAGGGCCACGAGTCGACTCCGCTGGGCATCGTCCGCGCGGTCTGATCGCCCCGCGCCGTGGGGGTGGCGCGCGCCGCGATCTTCGGCCCGCTTCAGCTGTCGCTGATGTACGCGAAGCCGGCGTTTCCCGTGCATCAGGGACAGATGAAGGTCGTTCGGGCGAGCGTCGACGGGTGCGGGCGAGCCGCTGCTTTGTTCGCATCTGAACCAGATCGCAGGGCAAGGATGGGGATGCTGATACCGACCGATCTGACGGGATAATCATGAATTGATCATTGACACAGCGAAGCTTCGTTCGATACACTGAAGGTAGTTCACCCGAGGGACAGACCGGAGGTTTCGCTGATGTCATCATCGTCTGCGGTGCTGTCGGAGTTGGATCAGCTGGTCGAGGACCTGACCGGGTCGCGGGCCCTGGCGGCGCGGGCGTTCGCGGCGGAGATGTTCTTCTTCGAACGGGTCGGCGGGCTGGTCCAGGAGCGGGAGCGGGAACGCGCCGTCCGGGACGGGAATGGGGCGGTCACCTGCTCGTCGCAGCTGGGTATGCGGGAGGTGTATGCCGAGGTCGCGGCCGCGTTGCGGCTGAGCGAGTGGCAGGTGGCGCGGAAGGTGTCGCAGGCGTGGAGCTTGACCCACCGGTTCTATGAGACGTTGTGCGAGGCCAGCGACGGCCGGATCTGGCCGGAGCATGCGACGCTGATCGCGGAGACCGGTGCGGTGATCGAGGACGATCGGGTGCGCCGTCAGTACGAGGCGGTCGCTGTGGATATGGCGGGGGAGATGACCCCGGCACAGTTGCGGCCGGCGTTGTCCGGGCTGGTGTCCCGGCTGGACCCGGAAGGCACCCAGCAACGGGTCCGGGACGCCGTGAAACGCCGGAGGGTGACGGTGCGGGAGCTGGAACCGGGGCTTGCCCGGATCACCGCGGACCTGCCCACCACCCAAGGTGTCGGGATCGTGAACCGGCTGCAGGAGATGGCCGATCAGCTGTACGAACAGAACGCCGCCGACCGCGCCCAAGCCGAAGCCCAAGCCGAAGCCGCGGCTGCGGTCGCCGATGCGGCCGCGGATGCGAACGCCGGGGCAGACCCGAACCGCGACCGTGCCGACGCCGACGCGGACCCGGATGCCCTCGCCGACCGTGCCGGCGCCGACGCGGACTCGGACGGCGTCGCGGACGGCGGCAGCGATGATGCCGAGTCTGAAGAGGCCGAGTCTGGGGATGCCGGGTCTGGGGAGGTCGTGTTCGATGAGCGGACCCGGTCGCAGATCATGGCGGACGTGTTCAGCGACCTGCTGCTGACCAACATCCCCGACGGGCACGGCACCACCGAACAGGCCAGAAACCAGCTCGGGGCGATCACCGGAACCGTGCAGGTCACCATCCCGGCCCGCACCCTCACCGGCGAAACCATCGGCGGGGCGACCGTGGTCGGGTTCGGGGCGATCGACGATGACACCGCCCGGGACCTGGCCGGGGCGGCCCGGGCGTGGACCCGGGTGTTCACCAACCCGTGCACCGGGGTCCCCACCCGTGTGGACCGGTACCGGCCAACCAACAGACAGCGGCTGTTCCTGCAGGTACGGGATGAGCACTGCCGGTTCCCCGGCTGCCGCCGCCCCGCCCACAAATGCGACATCGACCACACTGTCGCGTACGCCGAGGGCGGGCAGACGTGTCTGTGCAACCTGGCACACCTGTGCAAACGGCACCACACCCTCAAACACGAGACCGACTGGACCGTCATCCAGCTGCCCGGCGGGATCCTGGAATGGACCGCACCCACCGGACGCATCCACCACACCCGACCACCCGACACCGTCAGATTCGAACCCATCGCGCTGATCGTCGACGAACCACGACACAGACACGAGATCAGCCACGCCCTCGCCCGCGACCCCGCACCCTTCTGACGCGGTGGGCAGTCCGTCAGGACCAAATCCAGCAGCTCGGATCCGGATCAGAACAGGCGGGGCGCCCCGGACTCGATGCCCTTCATCCCGTCGTAATCGAGGGTGACGCAGCGGATGCCGCGGTCCGCGGCCAGCACCTTGGCTTGAGGTTTGATCTCCTGGGCGGCGAACACGCCGCGCACCGGCGTCAGGTGCGGGTCGCGATCCAGCAGGTCGACGTAGCGGGTGAGCTGCTCGACGCCGTCGATGTCGCCGCGGCGCTTGACCTCCACCGCGATCGTGCCCCCGGCCGGATCGCGCAGCAGCAGATCGACGGGCCCGATCGCCGTGGGGAACTCGCGGCGCACGAGCGTGAGACCGTCGCCGATCACATCGACCTGCTCGGCGAGAAGCCGCTGCAGGTCAGCCTCCACCCCGTCCTTCTGCAGCCCCGGGTCGAGGCCGAGCTCGTGGTGGGAGTCGTGAATCAGCTCGTAGATCTGCACGACCAGCTCGTCGCCGCTCTTGCGGTGGGTGACGCGCCACTGCTCGAGCACGCCGGCGGATGCGGCATCCTCGCTCGGCTGCTCGACCACCAGCGTGCATGGCGGGCTCATCCAGTTCAGAGGCTTGTACGATCCGCCGTCCGAGTGCACGAGCAGACTGCCGTCGCCTTTGTGCACGAGCAGTCGCGTGGCCAACGGCAGGTGCGCGTTGAGACGCCCGTGGTAATCGACGGAGCAGCGGGCGATGACAAGGCGCACCCGATGAGCCTACCCGTGGGTCGCTGTTCCCCAGGTCGTCGTGAGCTCGGCAGCCGAGGTCACGATGCCGAAGCTGCGGGCGACCACGGCGATCGACGCGTCCTGCGCCTGCGGCGTGTATGTCGCCACGCAGTCGGCCACCAGCGACACGAGGTATTCGGCGGAGAGCCCGTCACGCAGGCTCGATTCGACGCACACCTCGGTGGCGACGCCGGTGAACAGCAGCGAACGTGCGCCGAGCGTGCGCAGCGTCATGTCCAGGTTCGTGCCCACGAACGCGGAGTAGCGGTGCTTGGTGATGACGATCTCGCCGGGCAGCGGGTCGACGCCGTAGAACTCCGCTCCCCACGAGCCGGTGCGGCAGATCACACCCGCCGGAGCGTCGGCCGGATCCGCCGAGTACCGGCTCAACCAGGCGGCGGTGTCATCCGTCTCGTCGTGCGTCGTGCGCACGAAGACCACGGGCACGGATGCCGCTCGCGCCGCGTCGATGAGGGCGACCAGCCGGGGCACCATCGCACCGACCGCGGCCACATCGCTTCCCAGCCGTGCGACGGCCCCGGTGGGATCGCAGAAGTCGTTCTGCACATCGATGACGATCAGTGCGGCGCGGCTAGGATCGAAGCGGACGGGCAGTTCCGGCATGGGGTTCCTCTCGCTCCTGCGGCAGCGGCGACGCGGAGTCCGGCTCACCATACCCGATGCGTCAGCGCCGTGACGCCCGTGCACCGCGAGCGAGGAGACGATGAGCGCTGACCCGGCCCGCAGCCGCGTCGAGTCCGTCGACACGGCGCTTCGGCTCCTCCTTCTGCTTCATCAGCAGCCCGAGCTGCGGGTGACCTCAGCCGCCAGGCAGCTTGGTGTGGCCCCGTCCACCGCCCACCGACTGCTGAGCACGCTCGAGGCCCGTCGCTTCGTCACCCAGGACCGGGTCAGTCGGGCGTATCGTGCCGGACCCGCGCTGATCGAACTCGGCCTGCAGAGCACCGGCTCGTTCGACGTGCGCGTGGCGGCCGAACCGCACCTCAAGGCGCTCGCGGGACGGATGGGCGAGACCGTGAACCTCCTCGTCCTCGAAGACACGTCGGTCCGCTTCATCGCGGGGTATGAGAGCGATCAACGCGTGCGCACGCATGTGCTCACCGGGACCCTTCTGCCGGCGTACGCGGTCTCGGGCGGCAAGGTGCTGCTCGCGGAGCTGCCGCGCGAGACGCTGAAGGCGATGTATCCGCACGGACTGCGCAAGCTCACGTCACGAACGAACACGTTCACCCAGCTGGTGGACGAACTGTCGCTCGTGATGATGCGGGGCTACGCCATCAACCACGGGGAGAGCGAGGCTGGGCTGAGCGCCGTCGCGGTGCCGTTGAAGGACCACCTCGGTCGGACCATCGCAGCCGTTGCCATGTCGGCCCCGACCGCACGACTGAAGCGCCTCGACCTGCGCGAGATCGTCATCCAGCTGCGCGAGTGCGCGCGGCAGATCCGCGCCGACCTGGCCCGGTGAGAGGCGTCTCGGCCTCGACCGACCCTCATTGATTCCGCACAGCGGAATCGGCGGGGGCTCTCCATTGCCCCTGTCACCGGCGCGCGGTTGGGTGACAGGACGTCGTCGGGCCGCGTCGAAGTGGCCCGGAAAGGAACTTCAGCGATGAAGATTGATGCTTTCTGCCATCTGCTCCCGCGTGCCTACGCCGACCGCCTCTTCGCGATCGACGACAGCCCGGTGGCACGCAACATCCAGAAGAGGGTGAGCGGAGTCCCTGCACTGGTCGACATGGACGTGCGGTTCGCGTTCATGGATGAGTTCGGATCCGACTATCGGCAGGTCATCAACACCGCAGCCCCTCCGCTGGAGGATCTCGGACCGGCCTCGCGCACGACCGAACTCGCACGTATCGCGAATGACGGCATGGCCGAGCTCGTCGCGGACCATCCTGACCGCTTCGCGGGCTTCTGCGCTGCGGTCTCGCTCGACGACGTCGAGGCGGCCATCGCAGAGGCCGAGCGTGCGTTCGACGAGCTGGGCGCCGTCGGCGTCCAGATCTACACGCACCACCATGGCGGCCCGATGGACCAGGAGCGCTTCTTCCCGTTCTACGAAGCAGTGGCGCGGCGCGGGAACAAGATGATCCAGGTCCATCCCTGCCGCGATTCGAGCTGGGCCGACTACAAGACCGAAGAACGGTCGAAATTCGAGATCTGGTGGACGCTGGGGTGGGAGTACGACCTGGCGGCGTTCATGTCGCGCGTGGTCTTCGCAGGCATCTTCGAGCGACTCCCCGACATCAAGATCCTGATGCATCACGGCGGTGCGATGATCCCGCACTTCGCCGGGCGTGTGGGCCCCGGGTGGGACCAGCTGGGCGCGCGGACGCCGGACAGCCAGCGCGAGGACATCACCGGCTACCCGCTGACAAAACGGCCGATCGACTACTTCAAGAACTTCTACGTCGACACCGCATACTTCGGCGCCGGCGACGCGATGCGCACCGCGATCAAGTTCTTCGGCGTCGATCGCACGCTCTTCGGATCGGACACCCCCTTCGATCCCGAGAAGGGACCGGGCTACACCCGGTCGACGATCGCCAATCTCCAGGAGATGGACATCCTCACGGATGCCGACAGAGAAGCGATCTACCACGGCAACGTCACCCAGCTCCTGGGGCTGTAGCGCTGCCGACGCACCACCTACACAGAATCGAGGCACACAATGAAGTTGCTCCGCAGAAGGAAGCTGGGCGCGGTCGCGCTCGCGGCATCCGCCGCGCTCCTCCTGGCCGCATGCTCGTCAGGACCGTCCGGCTCCGGTGATTCCGCAGGCAGCGGACCAGAGAAGGCGGACCTCACCGTCGCCATCAACCCGTCCTCCCAGTTCGCGCCGATGTACTACGGCATCGACTCCGGGATCTTCAAGAAGCACGGCCTGACCCTGAAGATCGTGCCGCAGACCGACATCGCGGCGATCATCTCCGGCATCGCGAGCGGCCAGTACGATTTCGGCTTCGCGACCGTCGTGCACGTGCTCACCGCCAATGCGAACGGCATCCCGATCCGGACGGTCTCGTCGATCGAGGGACAGCTCAAGCCGGACGACGACGGCACCGTGACGATCGCGTCGAAGGATTCCGGCATCACCGACTTCTCGCAGATGGCGGGCAAGCGCCTGGCCACCGTGGGCCTCTCGTCGATGAACACCCTCACCTCGTGGGCGCTGGCCGAGAAGGCCGGAATCGACCCGAAGTCGATGAAGCTCGTGCAGCTGCCGTTCGGTCAGATGGCCGCCGCGCTTGCGAACGGCGACGTCGACGCGGCCGTGATGCAGTGGCCGTTCGCCGGAGACGCGCTCAACGCGGGTGGCAAGGTGCTCGCCTACAACAACGGGGTCATGTTCGGGAACACGGCGACGACGTTCTTCAACACCTCGCAGTCGTTCATCGATCAGAACCCGAACACCGTGAAGGCGTTCTCTGAGGCGATGATCGAATCGATCGATGCGGCGAACGCGGACCCGGATGCGGCTCGCAAGGCGCTCATCCCCGGGATGGGCCTGAGCGAGGAGCAGGCGAAAGAGGCAAAGTGGAACATCGGCGGCGTCCCGTATGTGAGCCTCGACGCGTTCACGACGGCGCAGAGCTTCCTCGTGAAGTACTCCGATGACAAGGCGGCGGCCTCGGCGACCGAAGCGCTCGACGTGAGCACTCTGGTGTATCCGGGCGCGCTCCAGAAGAAGTAGACCCGTTCCGGCGAAGGGAGGAGCGTGATGAGCACGCAGAGGATGTGGACCGCATGGGTGCTGCCGCCGGCGACGGTGCTCATCGTGCTCCTCCTGTGGCAGGGGGTGACATCGACCGGGATCGTCAGCTCGGTCCAGTTCCCGACGATGGCCGACTCGATGGCGGCTCTGTGGCATGAGGTCGTCTCGGGGCGGGTGTGGAGCGCCGTCGGCGCAACGCTCCTGGGGTGGCTGATCGGGATGATCATCACGATCGCCCTGGGGATAGCGGTGGGCACCGCTCTCGCGTCCAATCGATTCGCGTTGCGCAGCGCGGCGCCGGTCATCGAGATCTTCAAGGCCATTCCGGCCATCGCGATCCTTCCCCTGGTGATCCTGGTCGCCGGTTCCACCCTGCCGATGAAGGTGTTCCTGATCTGCTTCGCCGCCTTCTGGCCGTTCGTGATCCAGGTGATCTACGGCGTGCAGTCCATGGACCAGGTCGTGCTCGACACCTCGCGGGCGCTCGGAGTGCGCGGCATCCGACGGTTCTTCGCGGTCAGCATCCCGAGTGCGTCGCCGTACCTGGTGACCGGGATGCGGATCGCCTCCGCACAGGCCCTGATCCTCGCGGTCGTCGCCGAGATCGTCGGGGGTGCCGAGGGGATCGGACGCAACATCCTGCTCGCGGAGAACTCCGGGACCTCCGCCTACCCGACCATGTATGCCTACATCCTCGTCGCCGGCCTGCTCGGGCTGGTCCTCACCGGTGCCTTCTTCCTGTTGGAGCGCAGACTCATGCATTGGCACGAATCGCAACGGAACATCCGTGCGTCCAACGGGGCGGTGGGGGCATGAGCCGGCTCACCACGAGCGTCGTGCGCGTCTCGCGTTCTTCTCCTCCCATCCCGCTGAGAGGGCTCGGTCGCGTCCTGACCCCTCTGTGGCTGCCGGTGCTGCTGGTGGCGGCGTGGTGGGTGCTCTCCGCGCGCAGCACATCGCCTTTCTTCCCCCCGCTGCAGGACATCCTGGTCGAGACGTGGAACCAGTGGATTCTCTTCGGCGCATGGACGAACGCCGTGAGCAGCGTCCAGAACCTTCTGATCGGCTACGCGGCCGGCGTACTCATCGGGCTGGTGGGCGGATCGGTGCTGTGGCGGCTGCGTCTCGTGCGCACGGCGACCAACCCGATCATCTATTTCCTCTACGTGCTTCCCGCCCCGGCGCTCCTGCCGGCGATGATCGCGATCTTCGGCATCGGCGACATGCGCCAGATCGCGCTGATCGCGCTGGGCTCGATCTGGCCGACGCTCCTGAACACCCTCGACGGGATGCGCGGCATCGACGGGGTGAAATTCGACACGGCCCGTGCACTGCGGCTCGGCGGATGGCGGCAGTACTTCTCGCTCGTCCTGCCCGGTGCGGCACCGCAGATCGCTGCCGGGATGCGTGCGAGTCTCACCGTCGGCATCATCCTCGTGGTTGTCAGCGAGATGGTGGCCGCGCAGTCCGGGATCGGCTATTTCATCCTGCAGGCGCAGGCCTCGTTCGCGATCAAGAAGATGTGGACGGGCATCCTCGTCCTCGCCGTGCTGGGCACTGCGCTCAATTACCTGTTCATGCTCGTCGAGCGCATCGTCCTCCGGTGGTACTACCGGTCGCGTGCGCTGAGCGGTTCGTAGGAGGCTGTCATGACCATCGCTCAGACCACACAGACCGTGCTCGCGGTCGACGGCTTGCGCAAGATCTACAACGAAGGCACCGAGCAGGCGAACCTCGCCATCGACGACGTCACCTTCACCGTCACCAAGGGCGAGTTCGTCTGCATCGTCGGTCCCAGCGGCGCCGGCAAGACGACGCTGCTCCGTTGCATCTCCGGCCTCGCACCGGCAAGCTCCGGCTCGATCACGTTCGAAGGTCGGCCGCTCACGAGCGTGCCGGACGAGTTGGGCCTGGTGTTCCAGGACTACAGCCGTTCGCTGTACCCGTGGTTGACGAACGCGAAGAACATCGCGTTGCCGCTGGCGGCGCGGCGCATCCCGCGAGCAGAGCGCGCTGAGCGCATCCAAGACGCGCTGGACAGCGTCGGTCTCTCGCAGGTCGGCAGGAAGTACCCGTGGGAGCTGTCCGGCGGGATGCAGCAGCGGGTCGCGATCGCCCGCTCACTGTCCTACCATCCTGACCTGCTCCTCATGGACGAGCCGTTCGCGTCCGTGGATGCCCAGACGCGATTCGACCTGGAGGATCTCATCCTGCGCGTGCGGCGCGAGCGAGGGATCACCGTCGTCCTGGTCACGCACGACATCGACGAGGCGATCTATCTCAGCGACCGGATCGTGGTCCTGTCCAACAGCCCGAGCGTAGTGAAGGAGATCGTCCCGGTCGACCTGGGCGATGAGCGGTCACAGGTCGAGACGCGCGCCAGCGAGGAGTTCCTCGCCCTGCGCAGCCACCTGCTGTCGCTGGTGATGCCGCGCGAACACTGACCCCTGCCTGATCGAATCCGAGGAGAGACCGTGACACACACGATCGACACGACGGCGCCGGTGCGCCTGGGACAGCTCATCGACGGACGTGAGGAGCAGTCCGAGGCGGTGATCGAGGTGCACAATCCGGGCCGGGTCGCGCAGCTGGTGGGCACCGTGGCTGCCGGGACGGTGGCGGATGTCGACGCTGCCGTCCGCGCGGCGGCCGCGGCGGCTCCCGCGTGGGCCGCGACGCCGCCCGAGGAGCGCGTCCGCCTGTTCGCCCAGATCGCCGACGGCATCGATGCGGCCGCGGCGGGCCTCGCCACCCTGGTCGCGCAGGAGAACGGCAGCGTGCGGGAGATCATCCGCCGCGAACTCCTCGGTGCGGCCGCCGCCTTCCGCGATGTCGGAGCCTTCCTGGTCGAGAAGCTCGCGTCCGTCCGCCACGACTCGGGGCCTGGCGGCGCGTCGGTCACCGTGTCGCGCAAGCCCTTCGGCGTCGTGGCGTGCATCGTGCCCTGGAACGCCCCGCTGATCCTCACGGCCAACAAGATCGCGCCGGCGATCGCCGCCGGCAACGCGGTCGTGCTCAAGCCATCGCCGTTCGCGCCGCTGGGGGTGACGCTCATCGGCCGCATCGCGGCATCCGTCCTCCCCGCCGGCGTCGTGAACGTCGTCAACGGGCAAGGCGAGGTCGGTGCGGCCCTGATCGGCCACCCGGCGGTGCGGAAGGTCTCGTTCACCGGCGGCGGCGAGACTGCCCGTCACGTGATGCGGCAGGCCGCGGACCGGCTCACCGGTGTGCACTTCGAGCTCGGCGGCAACGACCCCGCGATCATCCTGGACGACGCGGACCTGGCGGTGACGGCGGACCGGATCGCGGACTCGGCGTTCCGTCGGGCGGGGCAGGTGTGCTTCGCGGTGAAGCGGATCTACGTCCCGCGTGCACGGCTGGCCGCCTTCGGCGAACTGCTGGTCCAGCGGGTGGACCGCATCGTCGTCGGCGATGCGCTGGATCCGCGCGCGACGATGGGCCCGCTGAACAACGCCGACCAGTTCGAGAAGGTGCGGAGCCTGCGGGAGCGCGCCAGCGCCGCCGGGCGGGACGTCCGCGAACTCGGCACGATGCTGGACCCCGATACCTGGGACGACGGATACTTCCTCCGCCCCGCAGTGGTGCTGGATGCCGCGCCGGACGACGAGCTCGTGCGGGAGGAGCAGTTCGGCCCCCTGCTGCCGGTCGTCGCGTACGACACCGAAGAAGAGGCGATCGCGATGGCCAACGACACCGAATACGGCCTGTGCTCGTCGGTGTGGTCGCGCTCGCTGGATCGGGCCGCCCGGGTCGCCGAACGGATCGAGTCCGGGATGACGATCGTCAACAGCCATCTGTTCAGCCCGGTCGGCACGCGCGAGATCCCGTTCGGAGGGTGGAAGCAGTCCGGGATCGGCTGGGAGGCGTCCCCGTACGGACTCGATGAATACCTGCAGTTCCACAGCGTGGACGTCCAGACGCTGCCGGCGGGCGACGGGACCGAGGGGCAGCGATGACCGTGTCGGCCGCGGCGCTCCTGGTGACGACGCTGCGCGAGGCCGGGATCACCCACCTGTTCGCCAACTTCGGCAGCGACCATCCCGCCATCATCGAGGCCCTCGCCGAGGACCGCGAGCGGGGGGTCTCCGACCCCGCCGTCATCCTCTGCCCGCACGAGTACACGGCGCTGAGTGCCGCCCACGGCTACGCGGCGGTGACGGGGCGGCCTCAGGCCGTCTTCGTGCACACGGACGTGGGCACCGCGAACCTCGGCGGTGCCGTGCACAACGCGGCCCGCTCGCGGATTCCCGTGTTCATCTTCGCCGGTCTCACGCCGTACACGCTCGAGGGCGAGCTGCCGGGGACCAGGAACACCCACGTGAACCACCTGCAGGACGCCCCGGACCAGCACGCACTGGTCCGCCAGTACGTCAAGTGGAACTACGACATCCGCACCGGCCGGAACGTGCCTCAGGTCGTTCGACGGGCGTTGCAGCTCGCGGCCAGCGCGCCCGCCGGACCGGTCTACCTCACCGGGGCCCGCGAGGTGCTGGCCGAGGAAGTGCCCGACCCGCGGATCCGCGCGACGGGGTGGGCGACGATCGACGCCATCCCCGCACCCGGTGGGCTGATCGAATCCCTCGCGCGCGATCTGCGCGACGCGCGGCATCCGCTGATCGTCACCAGCTATCTCGGACGTCGGCAGGGCGCGGTGGCGCGGCTGGTCGCACTCGCCGAGCGACTTGCAATCCCGGTGGTGGAAGTGAACGCCGAGGTGCTCAGCTTCCCGCCCGACCATCCTCTGCATCTCGGGGACGACCCGCTGCCCCTCCTCGAGGAGGCGGACGTCATCGTCGCGGTCGACACCGATGCCCCCTGGATGCCGGCGGCCGCCCGCCCCCGCGAGGACGCGACCGTCTACCTGATCAACGACGACCCGCTGCAGGAGCGGATCCCCCTGTGGTACCTGCCGGCCGATCACCTCATCCGTGCGGACGCCGACCTCGTGCTCGAGCAGCTGCTCGACCTCGTCGACGATGTGCCGCCCACGGGCCGCCACGCGCGGCGCGCGGCCGAGCTGCAGGAACGATCGGAGCAGCAGCGCGCATCCTGGGTCGCGGGTGCGCAGCAGGATGTCGCGGCGGGACTGCTCACACCGCGAAGCGTCGCCCACGTCCTGGCGGGTCTCATCGATGACGACACGGTCGTGCTGAACGAGGCCATCTCGGAGGCATCGGTCGTGTGGCGGCACCTCCCCCGCCGTCGGCCCGGCACGCTGTACGGCAATCGCGGCACATCGCTGGGCTGGTCCGGGGGTGGGGCCCTCGGGGTCAAGCTCGCGGTCGGCGACCGCACGGTCGTGAGCATCGTGGGCGACGGCACCTACTTCTTCGGCATCCCGTCGTCCGCGTTCTGGGTCGCCGATCGGTATCGCCTTCCGGTGCTGACGGTCATCCTGGACAACGGCGGCTGGAACGCGACTAAGCGCAATCTCCATCGACAGCACCCGGGTATGACCGCCGACAGCACCGACCGCTACTGGGTGAATCTGCAGCAGAGCGCAGATCTTCCCGGTATCGCGACGGCCGCAGGCGGCGCGTGGGGTGCCACCGTCGGCTCGTTCGACGAGCTGGAGGACGCGCTGGTCACGGCCCTGGCCCGGGTCGCGGCCGGTCAGCCCGCCGTCGTGTGCGTGCGGCTCGAGCCGATCAGCCGTCAGCCGGCCGAGCTCATCTGAGGATGGCCGCCGTCGGACTGCGTGAGCAGCGGGGACCGGCACTGCTCGCGCTGCTGGTCGCGACGTTCCTGATCGGGATGTCGGCGTGGGTGATCTCGACCGCGGTGCCGTCGATCGTGGCCGACATCGGCGGATTCGCCTCGTTCCCGTGGCTGTTCTCGGTGTATCTGCTGACGATGACGGTCACCGTGCCCGTGTTCTCCAAACTCGCCGACACGATCGGGCGCAAGCGCCTGCTGCTGTTCGGGCTCGCCGTGTTCATCCTGGGATCGGTGCTGTGCGGTCTGGCCTGGAGCATGCCGTCGCTCATCGTCTTCCGCATCGTCCAGGCGTTGGGCGGGGGATCCATCCAGCCGCTCGCCCTGACCGTGATCGGCGATCTGTATGAGCGCACGGAGCGTGCCCGGGTGCAGGGGTACCTGGCGGTCACCCTGGCCACGGCATCCGTCCTCGGCCCTGCCGTGGGCGGCGTGTTCGCGATGCTCGACCTGTGGCGCCTCGTCTTCCTGATCAACCTCCCGCTCGGCCTGCTCGCCGCGTGGCTCATCCACCGCAACATCCGCGAGAAGGTGACGCATCGCCCGCACCGCATCGACGTCGCAGGGGCGATCCTCATCACCGGCGGCCTCACGCTGATCATCCTCGGGCTGCTGGAAGGCGGAGACGCGTGGGCGTGGGCCTCGCCCGCGAGCTTCGGCGTGTTCGGCGGTGGGGCGGTCCTGCTGAGTCTGTTCGCCCTCAGGGAGACGCGGGCAGCCGAGCCGGTGATCCCCCTCGCCCTGTTCCGTCGGCGCCTCGTCGTGATGCTGGCGGTGCTGGGCGTGATGATGGGCGGCATCATGGTCGGGCTGACCGCGTTCGCCCCCACCTATCTGCAGGTCTCGGCGGGGATCTCGCCGGTCTGGGCGGGCGTCGCCGTGGCGGCCATGGCGATCGGCACTCCGGTGTCGTCGGCGTGGGCGGCGCGACTGTACCTGAGCTGGGGTGTGCGCCCGACGACGGTGGTGGGCGCGGTCATCGCCCTGATGGGCGCGGCCGGGCTCGCGCTGCTGGCGCCGTTCCCCTCGGTATGGATCGTCGCCGCGTGCTCGGCGTTGGTCGGAGTCGGCTTCGGGTTCACCACGATCCCGGGACTCGTCGCGATCCAGGAGAGCGTGCCGTGGGACCAGCGTGGGGTGGTGACCGGCCTGATCACATTCTTCCGATCGCTCGGCCAGGCCCTCGGCGTCGCGGTGCTCGGTGCAGTGGCCAAATCGATCCTGGAGCGCGGTGGCGCTGGGGAGCAGGATCCGGCGGCGGTCCTCCAGGCGAGCATCGCGGTGTTCGCCGTGGTCGGGATGTTCGCGGTGATTCACCTGCTGGCCGCCTGCGGAATGCCGCGGGAGCGAGCGCGCGCACACGACCCGGTCACCCGCGCCGACACACCCGCCTGACGGCCGCACCGGCTTGCCGACGGGTGAGTGCGAGAAGATCGATGGGTGGACCCCAGAACGGCGAGTGCCGCCGCCCGGCGGGCGGGGTGGGCGGTCTCGGCACTGAGCCTGGGTACGACACTGAATCCGCTGAACTCTTCGATGATCGCGGTCGCGCTGCTGGCGCTCCAGCACGATTTCGGACTGAGCATCGTCGACGTGACCTGGGTGGTCACGCTGTTCTACATCGCGTCCGTCGTCGGGCAGCCGCTGATGGGCGGATCGTCGACGCGTTCGGTGCGCGGAGGACGTTCGTGGCCGGCATGGTGCTCGTCGTCGTGGCGGGAGCGATCGCCCCGCTGGGCGGTTTCGGACTCGTGCTGGTCTCGCGCGTGATCCTGGCCATCGGGACCTCGGGGGCGTTCCCGGCGGCCGTGGCCCTGGTGGGGCCGCTCGCGGTCGCCGGAGGCACGAGTCCCCCGCGGCTGCTGGCGCGCATCCAGATCGCCAACACGACGGCGGCCGGTCTCGGCCCGGTCGTCGGAGGACTGCTCATCGCCTTCGCCGGGTGGCAGGCCATCTTCCTCGTGAACGTTCCGCTGGGACTGGCCGGGCTGATCAGCGTCGCCCTGCTCGCCCCGAAGGACGCCCGGCGTGCGGCGGTCACCGCGTCGGCGGTCATCCGCGTCCTGGATCCGCTGGGCGTGACCACCTTGGCGGTTGCGGTGGTCAGTCTGCTGATGGTCGCCCTCGGGGCCGCCCCCGGCATGGTCTGGCCGCTGGTGGCGCTCGGGATTCTGGTGCTCGCGCTGTTCGTGTGGCGCGAGATGCGCGCCCGGGTCCCGTTCATCGACGTCCGGATGCTGGCGGCGAACCACGTGCTCAGCCTCTCTTATGCCGGCTTCGCCGCATTCAGTGCGCTGTACTACCTCGCCCTCTTCGGACTGCCCCAGCTCCTTGAGGGGTACGGCCGGTATTCCACCGCCGTCGTGGGCCTCCTGATGCTGCCGCTGTCCGGCATCACGATCGCGTTGGCTCCCGTGGTCGCGCGGCTGATCGACCGTCGTGGGCTGGTCCCGGTGCTGCTGACCATGGCGGTGCTGCTGGTCGTCTCCGCCGGGATGCTGGGGATCGGCGTGCTCACGACATCCCCGATCTGGATGCTGGTGATGTCGGCCGTGATGGGGGTCCCCTATTGCATGGGCTCGCTGGCGATGACGGAGACTGTGCGGCGGGCGGCGCCGGCGGACGCGCTGGGCGTGGCATCCGGTCTGCTGCAGTCCACCCGCTACCTCGGTGCCATCGCGGCGACAGTGGTGCTCGGCCGCGCCCTGGCCGGAGGCGTGGACGCCGGGACGTGGGGCGTCGTCGTCATCGCGGCCGTGGCGATGGCGGTCCTGCATCTCGTCGTCGCCTTCGTCGCGGCATCCGCCCTGCGCCGTCGGGCGTGACCGCTCAACTGTCGCTGCTCGCCCGCCGTCGGCCGGGGCCGTCAGCGAGCGTCGTGGTCGGAGGGATGCCCCGCCCCGACGTGCGATCCCGCGATCGGCCGGGCCGCGCCCGACGCGAGGCCGGACAGCACGATGAGCGCGACGATGATGTAGAGGGTGTTCAGCAGGCCGATGTGGTCGCTGATGTAGCCGAGGACCGGCGGCCCCGCCAGGAACGCGACGTAGCCGATCGTGGCGGTGGCGCTGACCCGCGCGGCGGCCTTGGCCGGATCGTCGGCCGCGGCCGACATCCCCAGCGGGAAGCCGAGCGACGCGCCCAGCCCCCACAGCGCCGCGCCGACGAACACCAGTGGGAGGTTCGGCGCGAGGATGAACAGGAGCAGGCCGGCGGTGGCCAGCACCGACAGGACGCGCAGCGTCGCGACCCGGCCGATGCGATCCACGAGCGGCCCGCCCAGGACCCGCATCCCGGTCATGCACACCGAGAACGTCGCCAGGGCCGCGGCGCCCATCGCCTCGGGCGCGGAATGCCCGTCGACCACGCCCAGCGCAAGCCAGTCGTTCGCTCCCCCTTCGGCGAACGACATGCCCAGCATGATCAGGCCGAGCGCGTACGTGCGCGGCTCCTTCCACGCCGACAGCGCGATGTGCAGCCGCTCCCGCCAGTCCTGCTTCTGCGCCGCCGGCTGCGGGGCGTCCATGGCCGCCTCGCGGCGCGGCACGTTCGCCACGCTGATCACGCCGACCACGACGATGATCGCCGCGATGATCGGCAGATGCACGGCGGGGACCATGCCCACGGTGATGGCCAGCACGCCCAGCCCGGCGCCGATCACGGTGCCGAAGCTGAAGAAGGCGTGGAACAGCGGCAGGATCGTCTTGTTCACCTGCTTCTCGATGGCGGCGCCCTCGACGTTCATGATCACGTCCAGACAGCCGTTGCCGAAGCCCCACAGCACCAGCCCAACGGTCACGACCGGCCAGGATCCGGCGACATCCGTGCCGATGCCGATGACCGCGATCCCGATCGCGAAGGTGACCATCATCGCCAGCATCGCCCGCCGGGCCCCCCACCGCGCGAGGAAGACCGAGCTGGTGGACAGGCCGAGGATCGATGCCGCCCCGCCGATCAGCAGCATCAGCCCGACGTCGGTGCGGGTGATGCCGAGCGTGTCGCGGATCGCAGGGACGCGCGCCGACCACGTGGCGATGCTCAACCCGCTGGCCAGGAAGATCGCGAAGATCGCGGTGCGCCAGCGCACGAGCTGAGAACGGGTGAGGGCGAGATCCATCGGGCCAGTGTATCGAATCGATTCGGAGGGGAACGACCGATGCCGGTAGCATCGAGACGATGAGCACTCGCAGGGCGACGATCGCCGATGTCGCACGGGCCGCCGGGGTCGCGGCCTCGACGGCGTCGGTGGTGTTCAGCGGCAAGACGCCGACCTCGGATGCCACCCGCCGGCGCGTGCTCGACGCGGCGGCGTCGCTCGGCTACACCGGGCCGGATCCGCGCGCGGCCTCGCTGCGCCGCGGGCGCAGCGGGATCGTCGGGATCGTCTTCCAGGGGCCGCTGCGCACGGTGTTCCTCGATCCGGTGACCCGCATCATGATGGACGGGATCGCCGACGGCGTCGCCGATCTCGGGGCGGCCCTCCTCCTGCTGCGCGACGACGAGGACCGCGAGCCGACGCTGACCACCGCTCCGCTGGATGCCGCCGTGCTCGTGGGCTGCAACCCGCGGATGCGCTCGTCGCTGGAGACACTGCGGGCCCGCGGCATCCCGGTGGTCGTGATCGAGGGCGACGCCGGCGCCGGAGTCCCGCAGATCGACCTGGACAACCGTGAGGCGCAGGGGCAGGTCGCCCGGCACGTGCGCCGGCTCGGGCATGAGCGGGTGGCGATGGTGACCCTGCCCCGCGACGAGTCGCGCGAGCGCGGCTGGATCGGCCCCGACGCACCGATCACCGTCGACGTCACCCGGGATCGGCTCGCCGGGTTCCGGGACGTGTATCCGGATGCCGGGGCCTTCGCCGCCGCGGCCAGCTCGATCGACGAGGGCCTGATCGTCGGGCGCATCCTGCTGGCCGATCCGCTCACGCGGCCGACGGCGATCCTCGCCCAGAGCGACCTGCTCGCCGCCGGCGTGATCCGTGCGGCCGAGGAGGCAGGGCTGCGGGTGCCCGCCGACCTCACGGTGACCGGGTTCGACGGCATCAGCGTCGACGGTCTGGCGCCGTACGACCTCACCACCATGGCCCAGCCGGCCACAGACAAGGGCCGTGCCGCAGGCCAGGCGGTCACCGCCATGCTGAACGGACAGGACGCGGCGTCCTTCCGCTTCACCTCCACGTTCCACTCGGGCAACACCGCCGGCCCGGCCTGACAGCCGTGACACGGCGAGCAGGCACCGGCCCGTAGGATTGAGTCCACACCCCGAACGTCCCTGCCCGGGCACGGTACTTGCCGCGGCACGGGTGACGAGCACGAGGAGGCCGCACCGTGCTGCTGCTCCTCGCCGCGTTCGCCCTCGCTCCCCTGGTGCTCCCGTGGCTGGTCCACCTGCTCGGTCCCCGCGCGTTCTACGCCGCGGCCGCGGTGCCGATCGTCGCCTTCGTGCACACCGCCCTGCAGGCACCCGACGTGCTGGCCGGGCGGATTCCGTTCGAGGAATATCGCTGGATCCCCAGTCTCTCCGTCAGCATCTCACTGCGGATGGACACCCTCGGCTGGATCATGGCGCTGATCGTCACGGGCGTGGGGGCCGTCGTCCTGCTCTACTGCCGCTGGTACTTCGCGGCCGGTTCGAACGAGGGACTCGGGCAGTTCGCCGCCGTGCTGCTCGCCTTCGCCGGCGCCATGTACGGCCTGGTGCTCACCGACGACCTCGTCGTCCTGGTGATGCTGTGGGAGGTCACGAGCGTCCTGAGCTACCTGCTCATCGGCTTCTACCACCGGCGCGGTGCCAGCCGTCGGGCGGCGCTGCAGGCGCTGCTGGTGACCACCGTCGGCGGCCTGGTGATGCTGGTCGGCGTGGTGCTGCTGGTGGTGCAGGCGGGGACGACGAGCCTGTCCGGAATCATCTCGCTGGCCCCGACCGGTCCGATCGTGGATGCGGCGATCGTGCTGATCCTGGTCGGCGCGCTGAGCAAGTCGGCCATCTTCCCGTTCCACTTCTGGCTGCCCGGAGCCATGGCCGCGCCCACCCCGGTCAGTGCGTACCTGCACGCCGCCGCGATGGTCAAGGCCGGCATCTATCTGATCGCGCGGCTGGCCCCGGCCTTCGCCCTCGTCGGGCCGTGGCGGCCGATCCTGATCGCGCTCGGGACGTTCACGATGCTGCTGGGCGGCATCCAGGCGCTCCGCGAGACCGACCTCAAGCGCATCCTCGCGTTCGGCACGGTCAGCCAGCTGGGATTCCTCACCGTGGTGCTCGGGTACGGCACCCGCGACCTCGCCCTGGCCGGACTCGCGCTGCTGATCAGCCACGCGCTGTTCAAGTCCTGCCTCTTCCTGGTCGTCGGCGTGATCGACCGGCAGCTGTCCACCCGTGACATCCGCGAACTGAGCGGGGTGGGGCGGCAGACCCCGGTGCTGGCCACGTTCACGATCATCGCCATCTGCTCGATGGCGGGGGTGATCCCCACGATCGGCTTCGCCGCGAAGGAGGGGATCCTCGCGGCTCTGATCGACCAGACCACCCAGGCGTGGGGACTGGTCGCGCTGATCGGGGTCGTCCTGGGCTCCGTGCTCACCGCGGCCTACGGCATCCGCTTCGTCTGGGGCGCCTTCTGGCGCAAGAAGGCCCCCGACGGCGCGTATATGCCGGATACGGCATGGCCGGTGCCGCCGCGGGGATTCGTCGCGGCGCCGGTGCTGCTGTCGGGGCTGACGATCGTCGCCGGGCTGACAGCGTCGCTGCTGGATCCGGTCCTGGCCGGCTATGCCGACACCGTGGCGGGCCCGGGCGCCCACCCCGCCCACCTTGCGCTCTGGCACGGATTCGAGCCGGCCCTGTGGGTCTCGCTGGGCACGCTGGCCGTCGGCGCCCTCGTGTTCGCCGCCGCTCGTGCCGTGCAGTGGGACCGCTGGCGACGGGTCCTGCCGTTCACCGCGGTCGAGGTGTACAACCTCGCCCTGCGCGGAGTCGCGCGCGTCTCTGTCGCCGTGACCCGCACCACCCAGCGCGGATCGCTGCCGCTGTACGTGGCCACGATCTTCGTGGTCTTCGTCGCCGCCGAGGGCACCGCACTGCTGGCGGGATCGGACTGGCGCGCCGACCTGGCGGCGTGGCACACCCCGATGCAGCTGCTGGTGGCACCGTTGATGATCGTGGCCGGTCTGGTGGCCGTGCGTGCGCGGAAGCGGTACACCGGCGTGGTGCTGGTCTCGGTCACCGGACTGGGCATGATCCTGCTGTTCGCGACCAGCGGCGCCCCCGACCTCGCCGTGACCCAGGTGCTGGTCGAGACCGTCACGATGATCACGTTCGCGCTCGTGCTGCGCCGCATCCCGTCGCGGATGGGCGACCATCACGCCTCAGTGTGGCCGGTCGCGCGCGCCGTGCTCGGCGCGGCCGTCGGCCTGACCATGGCGGCGATCGCGATCGTGGCCACCGGTGCGCGGCAGGCCGCCCCCGTCTCCGACAGCTTCCCCGAGCTCGCGTACCAGCTCGGCCATGGCCGGAACGTCGTGAACGTGGCCCTGGTGGACCTGCGCGGCTGGGACACGATGGGCGAGCTGTCGGTGCTGATCCTGGCCGCCACCGGCGTGGCATCCCTCGTCTTCGTCACCCACCGCGCCGACCTGCTGTCCTCCACCGCCGCCCTGCCCGCCGCCGTCGGCCGCTCCCGCCGGCCGCTGGTGGAGACCGCGGACGGCCTGCGCCGCCAGACCGGGCAGACGCGCGGGCGCCGCGCGTGGCTGGTGGGCGGGCAGCGGGTCAGCGCGGGGGAGCGCTCGATCATGCTCGAGGTGATCGTGCGGATCCTGTTCCACACCATCATCGTCATCTCGCTCTACCTGCTGTTCGCCGGCCACAACCTGCCCGGCGGCGGATTCGCCGGGGGACTCGTCGCGGGCGTCGCCCTGGTGATGCGCTACATCGCCGGCGGCCGATACGAGCTCGGCGCGGCCGCGCCCACGGACGCCGGCCGGCTGCTGGGCGCCGGGATGACGCTGGCGGTGGCCTGCGCGATCATCCCGGTGTTCTTCGGGGCGGCACCGCTGACCAGTGCGGTGCTGGAGGCGGAGGTGCCCGTGCTCGGCCACGTCGAGTTCGTGACATCCACCATCTTCGACATCGGCGTCTACCTCGTGGTGATCGGGCTGGTGCTGGACGTGCTGCGCAGCCTCGGCGCCGAGGTCGACCGGCAGCTGCACGAGCTGACGGCCGAGCAGGCGGGTGCGCGATGAACGTCAGCGGCGTGCTCATCGTCATCATGGCCGTGCTGTTCGCGTGCGGCGTGTACGCGATGCTCGAGCGGAGCCTGACCCGGGTCCTCATCGGCTTCCTGCTGCTGGGCAACGCGGCCAATCTGCTGCTGCTGATCGTGATGGGTGTCCCCGGCGACGCGCCGTTCTTCGGCGAGGCCGACAAGGACACCATGAGCGACCCCCTGCCGCAGGCGCTGACCCTCACGGCGATCGTGATCACGTTCGCGGTGTCGGCGTTCCTGCTCGCGCTGATCTACCGGTCCTGGCAGCTCGGCCAGGCCGACACCGTCGAGGACGATGTGGAGGACGTCGCGCTGCGCGGGCCGGAGTGGGTCACCGAGGAGGACGCCCTGGACGATGAGGTCGAGGTCGAGGATGCCGACGAGAAAGTCACGACCGACTTCATCGGCACCTCCACCGCCCCGATCACCGTGCTGCACCATCGCGACCACCCGGCGATCGACGACGACGCGCCCACCGACCGGGGGGACCGCTCGTGAACGGGCTCATCCCGCTGATCGTCACGCTGCCGCTGCTGGGCGCGGCCGTGACGCTCGCGGCCGCACGCCGCCGGCGCGTCCAGGTCGCGGCATCCGTCATCACCCTGTCGGCCGTGCTCGTGATCGCCGCGATCCTGCTGGTGGCCGTGGATGCCTCGGACACACCGCTGGCCGTCTCGGTCGGCGGCTGGCCCATCCCGTTCGGCATCGTCCTGTACGTCGACCGGCTCTCGGCGCTGCTGGTGGGGGTCTCGGCGGTGGTGCTGCTGGCGGTGCTGCTGTTCTCGGTCGGCCAGGGCGCCGCCGACGGGGACGACGAGACGCCGATCTCGATCTTCCACCCGAGCTACCTGATCCTGGCGGCGGGGATCTTCAACGCGTTCATCGCCGGCGACCTGTTCAACCTCTATGTCGGGTTCGAGATCCTGCTGGTGGCGTCGTTCGTGCTGATCACGCTGGGCAGCACCGAGTCGCGGATCCGCACCGGCGTGGTCTACATCGTGGTCTCGCTGGTCTCGTCCATCCTGTTCCTCGCGGCGATCGCCATGATCTACGGGGCCCTGGGCACGGTGAACATGGCGCAGATCTCGGAGCGGATGGGGGAGCTGCCCGACTCCACCCAGCTTGTGCTCCATCTGATGCTGCTGATCGCGTTCGCGATCAAGGCGGCCGTGTTCCCGCTGTCGTTCTGGCTGCCTGACTCGTACCCGACCGCCCCCGCGCCGGTGACGGCCGTGTTCGCCGGGCTGCTGACCAAGGTCGGCGTGTACGCGATGATCCGCACCGAGACCCAGCTCTTCGCGAGCAGCGACATCAACACGGTCCTGCTGATCGTGGGCCTGGCCACGATGGTCGTCGGCATCCTGGGCGCACTGGCCCAGGCCGAGCTGAAGCGGATCCTGTCGTTCACCCTGGTCAGCCACGTCGGGTACATGGTGTTCGGGCTCGCGATCGCCACCCCGGCGGGTCTGGGGGCGACGGCGTACTACATCGTGCACCACATCGTCGTGCAGACGACGCTGTTCCTGGCGGTCGGGCTGATCGAGCGGCGGGCGGGCTCGACATCCATCCTGAAGGTCAAGGGGCTGATGCGCGCGGCCCCGCTGCTGGCGGTGCTGTTCTTCATCCCGGCGATCAACCTGGGCGGGCTGCCGCCGTTCTCGGGCTTCATCGGAAAGTACGCGCTGTTCGACGCGGCCGCCCAGGTGGGCACGCCGCTGATGATCGCACTGATCGTGGGCGGCATCGTCACCTCGCTGCTGACCCTGTACGCGCTGATGCGCGCCTGGAACCTCTCGTTCTGGCGCGAGGAGGACGAACCCGACGAGGCCGAGGCCGAGACGCTGTCGCGGGTGGCCTATCTGAAGGGCGCTCCGGCGGCCGCGGTCGAGACCGAGCAGCGCGTCATCCCGCGCATCATGACCGCCGCCACGGTGGGGATGGTGGGTGTGACCATCGCGCTGACCGTGTTCGCCGGCCCGCTGTACGACCTGTGCGCGCGGATCGGCGTGGGCATCGCCCAGCCGGTCCATCTGCAGCAGCTGCATGAGGAGGCCGGGGAATGAACGCCCTGAGGTCCGCCTGGCGGCAGATGCCGTTCTTCGTCTGGCTCATCGCGCTGTGGATGCTGCTGTGGGGGCAGTTCACCGTCCTCGCGTTCGTCACCGGGCTGGTCGTCGCGCTCGTGGTCACCCGGGTGTTCCGCCTGCCCCCGGCGGAGCTGTCCGGTCGGATCAACCTGTGGTGGGGCCTGGTGTACATCATCACGTTCCTCGGCGCCGTGGTGGTGGGCTCGCTCACCGTGGCCTGGCAGGCGGTCGATTGGCGCCGTCAGCCCGGCGCCGCGATCATCGCCGTCCCGCTGCGCACCGACGACGATCTGATCATGACGCACGTCGGGGTGACGGCATCCCTCATCCCCGGGTCGCTCGTGGTGCACACCGACCGTGAGCGGCGCATCATCTATCTGCACTTCATCGGCGTGCGCTCGATGGGCGACGTCGACAAGCTGCGCCGCAACGTGCAGCACTGGGAGGCGAGGATCGTGCGCGCCGTGGGCTCGCGTGCACAGCTGCAGCAGGTGCGGGATGCCGCGAGTTCGGGAGGCGGACGATGATCTGGCTGATGGGAGTGGTCTACGCGGTCTTCGCGGTGGCGGCGCTGGTGACGCTGTGGCGGATCGTGCGCGGCCCGTCGATCCTGGACCGCGCCGTCGCGGCCGACGTGCTGCTGACCGAGGTGATGTGCGTCCTCGGCGCCGACATGGTGTTCGCGCACCACACGAAGACCCTGCCGGTGCTGCTGATCATCGCGGCCGTGGGAGTGTTCGGCTCGATCGCGATCGCCCGATTCGTGGCGCGGAAGGAGCAGTGATGGACGCGGTGATGGATGTCGCGGCCGGCGTGCTCGTGCTGGTCGGCGCGCTGCTGTGCCTGACCGCGGCGATCGGCGTTGCCCGGTTCAAGGACGTGCCCACCCGGCTGCACGCGGCGACCAAGCCGCAGGTGCTCGGGCTGATGCTGATCTGCCTGGCGGTCGCGCTCGCGCTGCGGTCGTGGCCGATCACGGCGTTCCTGGTGCCGGTGGTGCTGATCCAGCTGGCGACCGCGCCGCTGGCCGCGCACATGGTCGGCCGGCAGGCCTACCGCAACGGTCGCATCGACGAGGCCTCGATGGTCGTCGACGAACTGCGCGACGCGCGCGACCCCGACGCCTGATCCCGCGCGCGGCTGCGCCGCCCGCCGCCCGCCGCCGGCGGCGGGGTCGCCGGGCGGGTCAGTACCAGCCGTTGGCCTGCGAGTGGCCCCAGGCACCGCACGGGGTGCCGTAGCGGCTCTTGATGTAGCCCAGTCCCCACTTGACCTGGACGGTGGCGCTGTCCTGCCAGCCGGCGCCCATCTTCGAGCCCGGGAGGGCCTGCGGGATGCCGTACGCGCCGCTCGGGTTGGCGGCGTGGTAGTTCCAGCCGGACTCGCGGTTCCACAGCGAGTTCAGGCACGAGAACTGGTCGCCGCCCCAGCCGTAGGTGCCGGCCATGTAGCTGCGCGCGAACGCGCGGGCCGCCGACGGGGAGTTGCCTCCGGACGAGGCGGGTGCGGACGAGCCGACCGAGGCCGGTGCGGCGGAGCGGGCCGACGCCTGCTCGGCGGCACGCGCGGCGGCCTGGCGCTTCGCCTCGGCGGCGGCGGCCTTGCGCGCGCGCTCCTTGGCGGCCTTGGCCTCGGCGGCCTTCTTGGCCTGGACCTTGTCGTGGTGCACCACCTGCGCGGCGACGGATGCCGTCATCTTGCGCAGATCGGCGGTCAGGGTCTTCGCGGTGTCGGCCGACATGCTCTCGGACTGCTCGACGAGAGCGATCTGCACGCCCAGGTTGCCGGTGCTGACCTTGCCGTGGGCCAGCTTCGCGGTGCCGACGGCGACACTGGCGAAGTAGGCGGCATCGCGGTCCACGGTGCGCACGACGGGGGCCGCGACCGGGTCGGCGACGGCCACGGCGGTGCGCGGGGCGGCACTGGCGGGAACGGCGACGACTCCGAGGGATGCGGCGACGGTCACCGCGGCGAGGAGGAACTTGCGGGGGCGGGTGAGGGTGCGAAGGCGCACGGGGCTCCGATGTTCATGCTGTCCCGCCGTGTGCCCACCGCTCCTGTGGGGCGGTGGGTGACAGGCACGCGTTCAGCTCGCGCAACCCGGACGGGCTGGTCCTCTCGGCACGGCATGTCCTCCAGCGCACGGCGACGGAGGATGCTGAAACCGTTCGACCGCGGAGGCCGGACCGAGACATCCACCCCACGACTCGGGTGCCGAACGGCGGACTGGACCACGGTAAGGGCGGTTTCTGGACGGTTCATCCGAGAAGCCTGACCGGGAGGTGATAACGGTCCGATAACGAATCGGCGTGTCGACGTGCGTCGGGCGCGGTACTACGGGGCCAGTACCAGCGTGTGCGTGGCGTCGGCGGCGACCGCCTTGGCCGAGAACGGCCAGGGCAGCGGGGTCACATGCTGCCAGGCATCCGTCTGGTCGTAGTAGTTCGGATGGAACGCGTGACCGCTCTCGCCGGTGAGGTTGTTCCAGGTCGACGCATCCAGATCCGACAGGTCGACGACCATGCGCATCGACGGCACCGTGACGACGCTGAAGTCGTCGCCGATGTCCCAGCCCGTGGCATCCACCACCGACGAGCCGCCGCCGACCGGGAACGGCCCGCGGTTGAACAGCCACTCGATCGGCGCGATCCCGCTGGTGCCGAACGAGCCGTTGGTCAGAGTGAGGGTGTGGATGCCGCCCCACGTCCAGCTCTCCGGGTTCGGGCCCTCGGTCTTCGCAAGGCGCCGGTAGGCGTCGGTCGCGGCCTTGGCGAGCATCTGGTCCCGGCCGGACACGCCGATGGTGTCGTTGGTCCACCACGACGAGTCGGGCTGGCCGAGCAGCGTGTCGACGACGAGGAACAGCCGGGCCTGGTCGGTGACCGGCGCCGGGGCGTCCCGACGCGAGAACAGATCCTGCGCCAGTTCGTCCCAGACGACGTTGGCGTACGCGGCGGCCGCCGAGTCGACGTCGTTGTGGCCGTCCCACAGATCGAACAGGTCCAGCGCCGACTGCACGTCCTTGTCGTCGACCGTGATGTCCGAGTACGCGGCGATGAGCTTCTTGCCGATCCAGAAGTCCGTGTCGGCCTGGATGGTGCGCATGTCCTCGGCGGTCAGCTTGTGCGAGGCGGACCTGCGCTCGATGAGGTCGACGATGCGCGCGGCGCGCCAACCGTAGTCCCAGTCATCGGTGAGGAAGTACGGGTAGTCCTTGCCCACGATCGCGTTGTTCGCGGTCACGATGTAGCCCGAATCGGGGTTGTACGAGACGGGGAGCTTCTCGAACGGGATGAAGCCCTTCCAGTCGTACGCCGGATCCCATCCCGGCTGCGGCATCGACCCGTCGCCCTTGCCGCGCAGCGGTAGCTTGCCCGGCGCCTGGTAGCCGATGTTGCCGTCGATGTCGGCGTAGATCAGGTTCTGCGCCGGGACGTCGAACTGCCGCGCCGCCGCGCGGAACCCGGCGAAGTCCTGCGCCGTGTCCAGCGTGAAGATCGCCTCGGCGGTGGTGCCGGGCGTCAGCGCGGTCCACTTCAGGGCCACCGCCGTCTCGCCGTCGGGCGCATCGGTCGGGGCGGTGACGGTGCCGCCGGTGCCGGTGTGCGGATCCTTCGCGATCGTCTCGTCGTCGCCGTTCACGCTCGAGATGATCGGACCGTTGTTCGTCGAGCGGATCTCGAGATCGACATCCTTCCCTCCGGCCACCTTGATCTTCTCGTGCGTGATCGTCAGCGGCACGAGCGTGCCGTCGCGCCAGTACTTCTCGCCCTGGATCTTCTCCAGGTACAGGTCGGTGACGTCGGTGGTGAGGTTCGTGAAGCCCCAGGCGATCGTCGCGTTGTGGCCGATGATCACCCCGGGCACGCCCGAGAAGCCGAATCCGGCGACGTCGAACGGGCACTTCGCCGACACCGTGGCGCACTTCAGGCCGATCTGATGCCAGACGCTGGGCATCGCTGCGCCGAGGTGCGGATCGTTGGCCAGCAGCGGCTTGCCCGAGGCGGTCAGGTCGCCCGAGACGACCCACGAATTGGAGCCGATCCCCTCGCCGGCCCCGCCGACCAGGGCGCTGGCCGCCTCGATCACGGAGTCGACGTGCGACCAGGTCACGGATGCCGGAGCCACCGACGTGGGGGGCGCCTTGGCCTTCGGTGCATCCGTGGTCAGCGTCGGCACGATCACCGGGTTCTGATCGAACGGATACTTCGGGTAGAGCTCGTCGATCTGCGCCGCGGAGTAGCCGTCGGCGGCCAGCAGGGCGCGGGACGTCTCCTCGACGAGGTTCGAGCGCAGATCCCACGCCATCGCCTTCAGCCACGCGAGCGAGTCGGCGATCGTCCACTTCTCGATCGTGTAGTCCGGGTTCTGCAGGCCGAGCACCGCGTACTCGAGCGAGACGGCGGCGCCGTCGTGGGCGGCGAGGTAGTCGTTCACGCCATCGGCGTAGGCCTGGTAGTACGCCTTCGCGTCGTCCGAGAGGAGGTCGACCTCCTTCTCGGCGACGGCGCGCCAGCCCAGCGTCCGCAGGAACCGGTCGGTGCCCAGCTGAGACTTCCCGAACAGCTCGGACAGCCGGCCGCTGGTGACGTGCCGGCGGAAGTCCATCTCCCAGAACCGGTCCTGCGCGTGCACGTACCCCTGGGCAAAGAACAGGTCGTGCGGGTCCGCGGCGGTGAGGGTGGGGATGCCGCGGTCATCGCGCTGCACCGTCACGGCGTGGTTCAGACCCTGTGCCGTGACCGTGCCGTCCAGCTGCGGAAACGAGCGCTGGATCGTGAACGTGACGACGCCGGCGGCGACGAGGGCGATCGCGGTGAGTCCGGCGACGACCGCGAACGCGATGATCCCGATCCTGCGGCCGAGCGATCGCTTCGGCCGGGTGCCGGGGGTGCCAGGGGTGGCGGACTCGGGCACGGGGGACGTGTGCGACATTGACGCTCTTTCAGTGCGGGCGCCCGCGGGTTCGGGTGACGCAGGCATCCTGGCATCGTATCGTCCCCCGTCTTCGCCTCGGGATCGTACGATCTGGCCGGGTGCACATCAATCTCGGCCAAAACTGATGTGCATTCGGCCAAATCGTACGATTTCAACGAGGAGGAGGAGGGGGCGGGGGCGGCTAGCCGATCAGGCTGGGCTGCAGGTCGCGCAGCGTGCGGCGGTGGGTCATCCGGGTCACACCGAGCGCCGCGAGCACGAGCGCCCCGACCAGCCAGGCGGCCAGCACGAGCAGGTCGCCCCCGGCACGCGCCAGGTCGCCGCCGTACATCAGCTGCCGCATGGCATCGACGACGTAGCCCATCGGCAGCACGTGGTGCAGCCCGGCCAGCGGCGCGGGCAGCGTCTGCCAGGGGAACGTGCCGCCGGCCACGACCAGCTGCAGCACCATCAGCACCAGCCCGAGGAACTGGCCCACCGAGCCGAGCCACACGTTCAGCGCAAGGATGATGGCCGCGTAGGTGAAGGATGCCGCGACCATCACGCCGAGCGTGCCCCACGGGTTCGCGAACCCGAAGCCGAGGGCCAGCGCGAGCACCCCGAACAGTCCGACCATCTGGACGCCGCCGAGCAGGGCCGGCGTCAGCCAACCGGCCATCGTCACCCGCACCGGCCGGCGCAGGGCCGTCACCGCCCGACGCGAGACCGGCTTGACGATCAGGAAGAGGGCGTAGATGCCGATCCAGCCCGCCAGCGCCGCGAAGAAGGGCGCCAGTCCCGCGCCGTAGTTCGCCGCGGATGCGGCCTTCGCCGAGTGCACATCCACCGGGTCCGAGATGGTCTTGGCCTGCGCGGCCCGCACGTCGGCGGTGGATGCCGGGATCTGTCCGACCCCGTCGCGCAGGCCGTCGCGCAGCTCGGCCGCGCCGTCCGTGAGGGTGCCGAGCCCGGTCTGCAGCCGGGCGGCGCCGTCGCGCAGCTGCGCGGATCCGGAGGCCGCGGCATCCGCCCCGTCCGCCACCTGCGATGCGCCGTCGGCGACTCGACGCGCACCGCTGGTGAGCTCGCCGGCGCCTCCGGCGACCTGGTCGGCCCCGGTGGCGAGCTGGTCGACCTTGTCGACGGCGGCCTGCACCTGCGCATCGCCGGCGCGCGCCTTCTCGGCGAGCGGGTCGAGCGTAGCCAGGACGACATCGATGTCGGCGGCATCCAGTCCCTTGTCGGCGAGCACGCGGGTGATGTCGGCGCGGGCGGTGGGCAGCGCATCCGTGACCCGCTGCACGGCCGTGCCTGCGCGGTCGGCATAGTCCGCGATCTGCCGGGTGCCGGCCGCGACCTGCTGCGCGCCCGCCGTGAGACTCTGCGCGCCCGTGACGAGCTGTGCTGAGCCGTCGGCGACTCGATGGGCGCCGGTCGCCAGGGTGCTCGCGCCGGAGGCGAGGTCGGTCGCACCGTCGTGCAGCGTCGCGGCGCCCGTCCCCGCCTGGGCCGCGCCGTCGGTGAGCTGGGCGGCGCCATCGGCCGCTGTGACCAGGCTGCCGCGGATGTCCGACAGCGCGGTGAGCAGCCGCCCGGCGGCCTCGCGGCCGACGAGCTCAGCCACCGAGCGGCGGATCTTCTCGACGGCCTGGTCGCCGATCGTGGACGCGAGGTAGTTGTTGGCGTCGTTGGTCTCCAGCTCGATCAGCGCCTGGTGCGGAGCAGCGCCCGAGACGCTGGTCAGCGCCGCGGAGAAATCGCTGGGCAGCGTCACGGTGAAATCGACCTCGCCGTCGTGCAGGGCAGTGGCGGCGTCGGCGGCCGTCATGCGGTGCCAGTCGAACGCCTTGCCCGCAAGCAGCTCGTCCGCCACCCGATCGCCGTAGTTCACGGCATCCGCATCGTGGGATGCCGCGACGCCGTCATCCTCGACGACCAGCGCCACCGGCACTTCGCTGAACTGGCCGTACGGGTCTTGGTTCGCCCACAGGTACAGCCCGCCGTACAGGATCGGCACGGCGATCAGCGCGATCAGCGCGAGCACGGCCATCTTCGTCGAGGTCAGCCGCCGCAGCTCGGCTGTGATCATCGCGGGGATCTTCACCGGTCCTCCTCGGGCTCGGGTGCGTCGTCGGATGCCTCGGGCTCGGATGCCTCGGGCTCGGATGCCTCGGGCTCGGATGCCTCGGGCTCGGACGCCTCGTCGGCGAGTGGCTCGTCGGACGTCTCGTCTGCGACGGCGGGAGACTCGGGCGAGAGAAGGATGCCCGAGTCCTCGAACGTCCTTCCCTCGGCGGAATCTTCTTCTCCCGTCGGCTCGTCAAGAGGCTCAGCCTCAGGCCCGGCCTCCTCCTCAGCCTCCGGCGAGACGGCGCGCAGCACCATCGCGGCGGCCCTGCCGGTGATCGCGAGCATGGCGTACCCGCGGGCGGCGAAGCCGTCGACGACCTCCCACCAGTCCAACGGGCTTCCGCCGTGCCGATCCGGCGAGACCAGGACCATGCCCTCGACGTCGCGCCGCAGCGCGGTCAGCTCGAGCAGCAGCGCCACGCGGTCTCGTGCGGCGACGGCCGAGATCGGCATCCGCACCAATCCGGCGAAGCCGTTCTCATCCAGCCACCGGCGGGCCGAGATGACGTTCGACGCGCGTCCGGCGAACATCAGCTCCTCCTCGACGAGCCCCAGCACGGTGACGTTCGGGGCCGGATCGCAGACCTCCGGCGCATCCACGAGTGCCACCCGGCGACGGATCTCGCGGCCGGCGTCTGCGCCGTCGAGCAGGACCTGCCCGGCGTCCGGCCGCATCCGCCCCGAGGCGACCAGGCCGAGCACGGTGGGTCGCTGCTCGGTCTCGGGCTCGATCAGCACCGCCTGCCCGGTCGCGAACGACACCGACACCGGATCCAGCGCCCGAGCCCGCTGCGGCCCCTTGGCGACCGCGTGGAGTTCGATCTTCATTCCCGCTCCTCCGCCGGTTCGGCCAACAGCGCATCGGACTCGGTCCAGCTCAGACCGGCGGCGCCGAGCACGGCCCGCGCGGCGAGTCGGTGATCCCGGGCGAGTTCGGGGTCGACCCGAGTGATGACGCCGCGCGCGGCCTCTTCGACCAGACGCGCCGCCACCGTCGGCGGGATGTCGCGCCGCAGCACGTCCCGCTCGTAGCCGCGCGCGCAGATCTCGGCGAGCCGCGCGCGCACCGGCGCCAGGGCATCGGCGGTGCGGGCGACGAGGCGATCCTGCAGTGCGAGGGCCGCCGCGGCGTGCACGTGCTCGGCCTCGGCCCACAGTTCGCGGGCCAGGTGGGCGAGGGCGACGCGCGGGTCGTCGTCGGTCACGGCCGCCGCGACCGCATTGAACCGCTCGGCGCCGCTCGCGATCACCGCGTCGATGAGCGCATCGCGGTCGGCGAAATGACCGTAGAAGGCGCGACGGGTCAGGCCGGCCGCGCGCGTGATGGTGTCGACCGAGGCCGCCGGGTCGTCGGCGAGGACGGAGAGTGCCGCGCCGAGGATGCCCGCCCGGTTCTGCTCGGCGTCGCGCCGACGCGGGGGAAGTGCTGTGTTCACGACATCCAGGATAGAACTTGCACACCTCTGTGCACAAATAGTTTGCACAAGACTGTGCAAACTCGCAGGATGCCGCGGTCCGCTCGTCCTCGGAAGCGCCAGTCCTCAGTCGGCGCCGGCCCTCAGTCGGTGCCGGCGTCGAAGGCGGCGCCCTCGACGGCCTCGTTGACCGCCGCGGCCGCCTGCTGCGTCTCGGATCCCGCCTCGGAGATCTCGTCGGCGGCGCCCTGCTCGAGCTGTCCGACCAGGTCGCGGGTCGCTCCGCCGATCAGTCCCAGCCCGGCGTACTGCTCGAGCCGGCCCCGCGAGTCGGCGATGTCGAGGTTGCGCATCGTGAGCTGCCCGATGCGGTCGACCGGACCGAACGCGGCGTCGCCGACGCGCTCCATCGACAGCTTCTCCGGCTGATAGGACGAGTGTGCGGCGACGGTGTCCAGGATCGTGTAGTCCTCGCCGCGGCGCAGCCGCAGGGTGACGACGCCCGTGATCACCGAGCCCACCCACTTCTGGATCGACTCGCGCAGCATGAGCGACTGCGGCTCGAGCCAGCGGCCCTCGTACATCAGCCGGCCCAGGCGCCGCCCCTGCTCGTGGTACGTGGCGAGGGTGTCCTCGTTGAGGATGGCGTTGACCAGGCGCTCGTACGCGATGAACAGCAGGGCCATGCCCGGCGCCTCGTAGATGCCGCGCGACTTCGCCTCGATGATGCGGTTCTCGATCTGATCGCTCATGCCCAGGCCGTGCCGTCCGCCGATGCGGTTGGCCTCCAGCACGAGCTCGACCGGGTCGCCGAACTCGACGCCGTTCAGCGCCACCGGGCGCCCCTCGGCGAACGCGATCGTCACGTCCTCGGTGTCGATCTGCACGGCCGGGTCCCAGAACCGCACGCCCATGATCGGCTCGACCGTCTCGAGCGAGACGTCCAGGTGCTCCAGGGTCTTCGCCTCGTGGGTCGCGCCCCAGATGTTCGCGTCGGTCGAGTAGGCCTTCTCGGCCGAGTCACGGTACGGGAAGCCGTGCGCGACGAGCCACTCGCTCATCTCCTGGCGGCCGCCGAGCTCGCTGACGAAGTCGGCGTCCAGCCACGGCTTGTAGATGCGCAGCGCCGGGTTCGCCAGCAGCCCATAGCGGTAGAACCGCTCGATGTCGTTGCCCTTGTAGGTGGAGCCGTCGCCCCAGATGTCGACGCCGTCCTCCTTCATCGCGCGCACCAGCAGGGTGCCGGTCACGGCGCGCCCGATCGGCGTGGTGTTGAAGTAGGTGCGACCGCCCGAGCGGATGTGGAACGCGCCGCACGCGAGGGCGCCCAGGCCCTCCTCGACGAGGGCGCGCCGGCAGTCCACGATCCGCGCGACCTCGGCTCCGTACTCGAGCGCACGGCCGGGGATCGCCTCGATGTCGTCCTCGTCCGGCTGACCCAGATCGCCGGTGTAGGTGCAGGGCACGGCGCCCTTGTCGCGCATCCACGCGACGGCCACCGAGGTGTCAAGACCGCCCGAGAAGGCGATGCCGACGCGCTCGCCGACGGGCAGGGACTGCAGGACTTTGGACATGCGCCCAAGTCTACAAAGAGGCGGGATGCCGCACCCGCGCCGCCCGCTTCCGCCCCGTCCACACGACCGCCGCGCCGACGCCCACGATCACGATCGCGATCGCGACGATGTACAGCGCCACGGTGCCGTAGCCGTTCGCGAAATTGTGCGGATCCAGGAAGGGGTAGGGGTACCACCAGCCGTCGCCGGTCACCGGACTCGTCGTGAGCGGGCCGCGCACGAGCGTGTACACCGCCCAGGCGATCGGGAAGGCGGCGATGACGAAGAGCGCGCGCCGGCGCAGTGATCGTCGCCGCGCGCCGAGGAGCACATCCAGGAGCAGGAAGAGCGGCGCGATCAGGTGCAGGATCTCGTTCGACCAGGGGATCGGCTCGCTGCCCTGCGGAAGCGTGATTCCGCGCAGCAGCACGTTGTAGACGACGCCGGTGACGATCATGTACGTCGAGACGCATGCCAGCGCCAGGGCGAGCCCGTTCGGCTCCTGGGTCGCGCTCTTCCCCCGCGTCCAGTACCATGCCGCCGCCCAGAGCAGGACGATCGCCGCCGCGACGTTGGAGAGGATCGTGAAGAAGCTGAAGAAGTTCGCCGCGGTGGTGGCCAGGTCCCGGCCCCGCTCGGCGGAGGTCGACATCGACGTCGTGAACTGGGCGATCACCGCCACGAGGATGGCGACGGCCAGCACGAGCCGGAGCGCCGTCCAGACGGTCGCGAACGTGCCCGAGGGTCGACTCATGTCCCCACTGTAGGGAAGCGGGCGGCGGTGCGATACGACCGCGGATGCCGGAGCCCGGTCGATAGGATGGGGCGTAACCCGTTCGACCACAACCCGGGGGCCCACTCATGCCAGGAATCGTCATCGTCGGAGTCCAATGGGGGGACGAGGGCAAGGGCAAGGCCACCGACCTCCTCGGTGAGCGCACCGACTGGGTGGTGAAGTTCAACGGCGGCAACAACGCCGGCCACACGGTTGTGGTCGGCGACGAGAAGTACGCGCTGCACCTGCTGCCCAGCGGCATCCTCACCCCCGGCGTCACGCCGGTGATCGGCAACGGAGTGGTGGTCGACCTCGAGGTGCTGTTCAGCGAGCTCGAGGCGCTCACCGCCCGCGGCGTGGACGTGTCGCGGCTGAAGATCAGCGCCAACGCGCACATCATCACGCAGTACCACCGCACCCTCGACAAGGTCACCGAGCGGTTCCTCGGCAAGCGGCAGATCGGGACCACGGGTCGCGGAATCGGCCCGACGTACGCCGACAAGATCAACCGCGTCGGCATCCGGGTGCAGGACCTGTTCGACGAGAACATCCTCCGGCAGAAGGTCGAGGGGGCGCTCGATCAGAAGAACCACCTGCTGCTGAAGGTCTACAACCGCCGCGCGATCACCTGCGACGAGGTCGTCGACGACCTGCTGTCGTACGTCGACCGGCTCCGGCCGATGGTCGCCGATACGGCGCTCCTGCTCGACCAGGCGCTGGATGCCGGCGACGTGGTCGTGTTCGAGGGCGGCCAGGCCACGATGCTCGACATCGACCACGGCACCTATCCGTTCGTGACCTCGTCCTCGGCGACCGCCGGCGGAGCGGCGACCGGGGCCGGCGTCGGGCCGAACCGGCTCGACCGGATCGTCGGGATCGTGAAGGCGTACACCACCCGCGTCGGCTCGGGGCCGTTCCCGACCGAGCTGTTCGACGAATCGGGGGAGTGGCTGCGCTCGCGCGGTTTCGAGTTCGGCACCACGACCGGGCGGCCGCGCCGGGTCGGCTGGTACGACGCCCCCGTCACCCGCTACGCGACCCGGATCAACGGCATCACCGACCTCGTGCTGACCAAGCTCGACATCCTCACCGGGCTGGAGCAGATCCCGGTCTGCGTCGCCTACGACGTGGACGGTCGCCGCTTCGACGAGGTGCCGGTCAATCAGACCGACTTCCACCACGCCACGCCGATCTACGAGTACCTGCCCGGCTGGAGCGAGGACATCACCACGGCCCGATCGTTCGACGACCTGCCGCAGACCGCCCGAGACTACGTGCTCGCACTCGAGGCCATGAGCAACACCCGCATCTCGGTGATCGGCGTCGGCGCGGCTCGCGATGCGGTGGTCGTGCGCCACGACCTCGTCGACTGATGCGGCTCTTCACGGGCGGCTACACCGCCGACATGGACGGCGCGGCCACCGGCATCGGCACGCTGCTGGCCGGCGCCGCGGACGACGTGCTGGCCGGCGGCCCGCTCGGATTCGCGGGGGATGCCGTGGCCACCGGCGGGTCGCCGTCGTGGATCACCGCCCACCCCGCGCGGGACGTGGTCTACGCCGCGCTCGAGGCGGACGGCGCCGTGCAGGCATTCGCCCGCACGGGCGAGGCGTCCTTCACCAGGCTGGGCGCGCCGGTCGACGCCGGCGCCCTGACCTGCCACGTCGCGGTCGCGCCGGACGGCGGCTCGCTGGTCGCATCCTGCTGGGGCGACGGGCGCGTGGTGCGGATGAGCCTGGATGCCGACGGCCGGCCGTCCGCGCCGGTGATCGCCGAGGCGGCGGTCGACCCGTATGCCGAGCCGGACCCCTTCGCCGAGTCCGACGCACAGCTGTTCGCCGGGGCGGTCGACCTGCGGCATCCCGCCTCCGACCCTCGCGGGGATGGCGGCGGAGACGAGGATGACGGGGACAGGGACGGGGACGCCGGGGGGCGCACGTCGCACACGCACCAGGCCATCTTCCTGCCCGGCGGGCTCGTGGCCACGACCGACATGGGTCTGGACCTCGTGCGGTTCTGGCGCCCGGCAGCCACCGGGCTGCGGCCCGCCGGCGCCGTCGTGCTGCCGCGCGGCTGCGGTCCCCGGCACATGCGCTGGCACCCCAGCGGCCACCTGTACGTGATCACCGAGCTCTCGCGCGAGGTGTTCGTGCTCGTGCCGGACGCATCGGCGACCTGGCGCGTGGTCGGCGGCACTCCGCTGGCCCCGGGCCTGCTCGACGACGACACGGCGGCCGAGCTGGCGGCATCCCGCGACGGAGAGTTCCTCTACGCCGGCATCCGTGGCTCGAACACCATCGCCACGCTGCGCGTGCGCGGCGACGGATCCGAGCTGCAGTCGATCGCGCTGGTCGACTCCGGCGTGGACTGGCCGCGGCACCACGTCGTGCTCCGCGACACGCTGCTGGCGGCAGGCCAGCGCTCGAACGAGGTCGCCTCGCTCACGCTGGACGCGCACTCCGGCGTGCCCGGCCGGGTGCGGTACCGCACCGCCGTGCCGTCGCCGACCTGCCTGCTGCCGACGCGCTGATCCCGCTAGACCTTCGCGTCCTGGCGGGGGATCAGCACCTGTTTGATGATGAGCAGGATCGACGCGGTGACCGGAATGGCCACGAGCGCCCCGAGCAGCCCCAGCAGGGTGCCGCCCACGAGCGCGCCGATGACCACGAGCGAGCCCGGCACCGACACCGCCTTGTTCATCACGCGCGGGGTCAGCACGTACGCCTCGATCTGCATGTAGATGAGGTAGATGATGGCGAAGATCAGCGCACCCAGAGGGCTGGAGAACAGCGCGATCATCGACCCGATGATCCAGAACAGCACCGAGCCGACCAGCGGGATCAGCGTGATCGAGAACGCCACCACCGCCATCAGCAGCGGGAACGGCAGCCCCAGGAACGTGTAGAGCAGGAACGCGACGATCGAGTTGAAGAACGCCAGCACCACCATGCCGCCGAGGTAGCCGCCGATCGAGTTGGTGATCTGCTCGGTGATCGAGGTGACCGTCGGCCGGTTGCGCGCCGGTGTCAGCCGCGCGAACGAGACCTTCATGGCGGGCAGCGACGCGAGGAAGTACAGGCTGAGCACCAGGACGATGATCAGCCCCGAGATCGTCGTGCCGATGGTGATGCCGACCTTCACCACGCCGCCGCCGATGGCCGCGATGTTCGACGGGTTGGTCAGGAAGCCCTGGATCTGCTTGAGGATGTCGCCGACCTGGTCGCCGAGGTTGTCCTGCAGCCAGGCGAACAGCGCGGAGTTCTGGAAGTTCGCGATGAGCGCCGGGATGTCTCTGATGAACTGGCTGATCTGCTGGACCACCGTCGGGATGATCAGCCACAGCACGCCGACCAGGATCACCGCGAACCCGGTGAAGACGATGACGATGCTCCACGCGCGCGTGACGCCGTGCCGCTCGAGGAACCGCACCACCGGGTCGAGGCCGAGGGCGGCGAACAGGGCGAACACGACGTAGATGATCACGGTCGACAGGTTCGATACCGCCAGGCCGAGGAGGATCGCCACCAGGGCGCCCAGGGTGACGAAGAAGCCCAGGGCGAACGGGTGGTTCAGGCTCGCCCAGAACGTGCGCGACGGCGGGGCCTCGCCGGACTGCGCCGCGATGGCGTCGGTGGCGGCGCCGGTCGAGCCGCTCGGCGCGGTCGTCACCGGTGCGGGGGCGGATGCCGCGGCATCCGATGCTGCGGCGGACTCGCTGGTGGCGTCGGTCATGCAGACACTCTATGGGCGGGGTGGGTCCGGGACCGGGACGGATGCCGCGCGCCGTCATGCGGCGCGGGCAGAAGCGGTGTGCGCGATACCCTCGAATTCGCGCGCTCGCGTGCGGGCGGATGCAGGGAGGACGCCATGACCGACGACGGCAACGCCGACCCGATCGACACGCTCCGGCGACTGCGGGGCAGCATCGACAACATCGACGCCGCACTCATCTATCTGCTCGCCGAGCGCTTCAAATGCACCAAGCAGGTCGGCCGGCTCAAGGCGGTGCATCGGATGCCGCCGTCCGATCCGGCTCGGGAGGAGCAGCAGATCGGACGGCTGCGCCGCCTCGCCGAAGAGGCTGACCTCGACCCCGAGTTCGCCCAGAAGTGGTTCGGGTTCGTCGTGGCCGAGGTCATCCGCCATCACGAGGCGGCCGCCGAGGAGGGCTGACAGGTCAGGGGACGGCCCGGCGCAGCAGCGCGAACGCGACGACGGCGAGCACCGCGACCAGCAGCAGCCCCCAGAGGGTGAGGCCGATCGCGCCCAGCGACGCGAACCAGCTGAAGACGGCGACCCACGCGTTCAGCCGCCCGACGATCCACATTGCTACTACCAGGAGCAGGGCCAGGCCGATGCCCACGAGGGTCAGTCCGATCGTGCCGAACCGCTTGTACACGGTCGCGGCGGTGAATCCGACGACGAAGAAGAGCATCGCCACCATGAAATAGAACAGCGCCGCGGTCGCGACACCGCCCGCCCACACCCAATCCAGCGCGAAGAACCAGCCGTTCATGCCCCAGCCGTGGGTGGCCTGCTCCAGCAGACCGCCGATCACGAACACGGCCGACAGGATCGCGCTGGTGATCGCGGCGGTCAGCAGAGTGCCGAGGAAGAACTCGCGCCGGGTGACGCTCATCGCCTGGGAGAACGGGAACGTGAGGGTCAGCGCCTGCATCCCGACGACTCCGAAGTACCACAGCGGCGCCTGCGCACCGCCGCCGTACATCGCCACGTCGCCACCCGCGCTGCGCACGATCGCGAAGATCGCGAGCGTGATCACCACCATGCTGACGAAGATGATCAGCGGGATCCAGATGTAGGTCATGCGGTTGATCAGCTGCATCCGCACGACCTTGACGATGCGGTTGCCGCTGCCCGTGACGGGCTGGGCGATGGCGGTCATCGCACTGCTCCTTCCGTTGTGGCGCGGCCGGACTCGGCCGCGTGCTGGGTCATGCGCACGATCAGCTGCTGCAGTGAGACGGGTGTGACGTCCAGGCCGTCGGCGGCCAGCCGGCGGCGGTCCTCGTCGTCGACCCGGCCGAGCATCGTGACCGAGGCGATGCGGCCGAGCCGCTCGCGATGCAGCACCTCGTGATCGGCGACGAATGCGTCCACCGACGCCGCGTCGCCCACGATCGTGGCCGCGCGATCGCGCAGCTGGTCGGTCGACTCATCCATCACCATCCGCCCGGCGTCGATGACCAGCACCCGCTCGATCAGGTTCGAGACCTCGTCGATCAGGTGGCTGGACAGGATGATGGTGCGCGGGTATTCCGCATAGTCGGCGAGCAGTCGGTCGTAGAAGATCTGCCGGGCCACGGCATCCAGTCCGAGGTAGGGCTCGTCGAAGAACGTGATCTCGGCGCGCGAGGCCAGTCCGATGATCACCCCGACCGCGGACAGCTGGCCGCGGGACAGCTTCTTGATCCGCCGGTTCAGCGGCAGCTGGAAGTCCTCGATCAGCCGTTCGCACAGGTCCTGATCCCAGTGCGGGAAGAAGAGGCGCGCGGTGGCGAATGCGTGCCGGGCGTGGGCGTCGTCGGGGTACTTCTGCCCCTCGCGGACGAAGCAGACCCGCTGCAGCACGTGAGCGTTCTCGTACGGATGCTCGCCGAACACGCGCACCTCGCCGTGCGTGGCGAAGCTCTGCGCGGTCAGGATCGACATGACCGTGGTCTTGCCGGCGCCGTTGCGGCCCAGGAGGCCGTAGATGGTGTCCTGCTCGATCGTGAAGCTGACGTCGTCCACGGCGAGGGTGTCGCCGTAGCGCTTGGTGAGGCCTTCGACCTCGATGACCGATGTCATGGTGTGTTCCCTTCTGCGGGCTGGACGCTCGCGGATGTGCGCTCGCGGATGAGTGCGGCCAACTCCTCCGGCTCGAGCTCGAGCCGGCGCGCCTCGATCAGGAGGGGATCGACGTAGCGCTCGGCGAAGGCGGTGCGTCGCTCGGCCAGGAGGCGCGCACGCGCTCCGGGCGCGACGAACATCCCGATTCCACGGCGCTTGTACAGCACGCCCTTGTCCACGAGCATTCCGATTCCTTTCGCGGCGGTGGCGGGGTTGATCCGGTAGAAGGCGGCCAGCTCGTTGGTGGACGGCGCCTGCGTCTCTTCGGCGAGGCTGCCGTCGATGATCGAGCCTTCGACGCTCTCTGCGATCTGCAGGAAGAGCGCTCTGCCGTCATCGACCACGTTGCTCCTCGATGTTCCTCGGTTAGTTGCTTGACTAGGTAACCAGTGGGGCCGCCCCATGTCAAGCGCGGGTCGCCCGAAAGCGGGCTCGGTTTGCGGGTTTCTATCGACGGGCGTAATGTCGTTAGATGGGCCTTGTGCCCTTGACGACCAGTCCGCGACCGCGTCGTCTGCTCCTGGGGAGCCGCACACGTGGGCGTATGGTCGGCGGTCTTGGCGACGGACCCGATGTGTGTCGCCGGTACGCGTATTATCTGGAGCCGCTCGTGCGGTGCCGCGATGCGCAGAAGATCGTCACCCGGGCGTAACCAAAAGCAGCCTGTTCCATCGGCTGCCCGAGGCCAAGCAACGTGACCATCCCACCAGCAGTCGAGGCGAAGAGCCTCTTCAAAGTCTTCGGACGCAATCCGAAGGACGCCGTCCGCAGGTTGAAGGCCGGACAATCCCGCGCCGACGTGCAGGATGCCGGCACCGCCGCCGTGATCGACGCCAGCTTCACCGTCCAGCCCGGAGAGATCTTCGTGATCATGGGCCTGTCCGGTTCGGGCAAGTCGACGATCATCCGCATGCTCAACGGGCTGCTGCAGCCCACCGACGGCCAGGTGCTCGTGCAGGGCGCCGATGTGACGAACGCCAATCCCGCCGAGCTGCGCGACATCCGCCGCCGGTCGATGTCCATGGTGTTCCAGCACTTCGCCCTGCTGCCGCATCTGAGCGTGCTCGACAATGCCGCGTATGCGCTGGAGATCCAGGGCGTCGGCAAGGCGGAGCGACGCGAGCGCGCGCGGGAGATCCTCGGCAAGGTGGGCCTCGGCGACCGCGTCGACGCGATGCCGGACGAGCTGTCCGGCGGCATGCGCCAGCGCGTCGGCCTGGCCCGCGCGCTCACCGCCGGCACCGACATCCTCCTGATGGACGAGGCCTTCTCGGCGCTGGACCCGCTGATCCGGCGCGAGATGCAGGAGCAGCTGGTCGAGCTGCAGCAGGAGCTCGGCCGCACCATCATCTTCATCACGCACGACCTGAACGAGGCCATGTTCCTCGGCGATCGCATCGCCGTGATGCGCGACGGGCGCATCGTGCAGAACGGGACGCCGGAGGAGATCCTCACCGACCCCGCCAACGACTACGTCGCCCAGTTCGTGCAGGACGTCGACCGGGCGCGCGTGCTCACCGCGAGCGCCGTGATGGAGCGTCCGCTGGCGGTGCCGGTCTCGGCCGGCATCCGCGGGGCCCTGCGCATCATGCGCGAGGAGCAGGTCGACGAGGTCTTCGTGGTCGAGAACCGCCGCCTGCTGGGCGTGGTCACCGACCGCACCGTGATCCGGGCTGTGAAGGCCGGGACCACCGATCTGCGCACGATCGCCGACCAGACCGTCACCCGGGTCGGACCCGACGACCTGCTCACCGACATCGTCGAGGACTCGGTCGGCAGCCCCGTGCCGCTGCCCGTCGTGAACGAGAGCGGGCGTCTGCTGGGAGTGGTGCCCCGCATCACCCTGCTGGCCGCGCTCGGCAACGTGCCGCCGACCACCCAGGCGATCGACATCGTGCCCAGCACGGCGTTCTCGCTCGCGACCGAGCTGACCGAGCTCGCCCCCGGCGCCTTCGCCGCGGCGGCCGGCCCCGTCGATGCCACGCCGGATCTGGCCACGGCAGAGGGGGGTGAGCGCTGATGGACGCGTTCCGCATTCCGCTCGGCGACTGGGTCGAGACGTTCATCAACTGGGTCATCGATGTGCTCGGGGGTTTCTTCGAGGTCGTATCGACGATCTTCCAGGGGCTCTACGACGGCGCGGAGTGGCTGTTCGTCACTCCGCCCTTCTGGGTCATGATCATCGTGATCGCAGCGATCGCATGGCTGGTCAAGGGGTGGAAGCTCGCCGTCGGCACGGTCATCGGGCTGCTCGTGATCGTCGCGGTCGACCAGTGGGAGAACGCGATGCAGACGCTCGCCCTGACCCTGGTGGCGGTGCTCATCGCGGTGGCCATCGCGATCCCGGTCGGCATCTGGGCGGCACGCTCGCAGACCGTATCCAGTCTTGTCCGCCCCATCCTGGACTTCCTGCAGACGATGCCCGCCTTCGTCTATCTGATCCCGGCGATCTTCCTGTTCGGCGTGGGCGTGGTGCCGGGCATCGTCGCGACGATCCTGTTCGCGGTCGCCCCCGGCGTGCGCCTGACCGAGCTCGGCATCCGTGGAGTGGACAAGGAGGTGGTCGAGGCCGGCAACGCCTTCGGCGCGACCCCGGGCCGCATCCTCCGCCAGATCCAGCTCCCGCTGGCGATGCCGTCGATCATGGCGGGCGTCAACCAGATCATCATGCTCGCCCTGTCGATGGCGGTGATCGCCAGCATGGTCGGCGGGCCCGGCCTGGGTAAGGACATCATCCAGGCGCTGAACAGCACCGACATCGCGCTGGGCGTCGAGGCCGGCCTGTCTGTGGTCATCATCGCGATGATCCTCGATCGCATCACGGGTGCCCTCGGCACCGTGAAGCGGCCCCGGCGCACGTCATCCGAAGCGTCCGCCGATGAGGCCCCGGCTGGGGCATCCGGACGCGCGGATGCCGATGCCGTCGTCGTCGCCGGCGCTCGCCCGACCCAGGGCTGACGCCGGGGTCCGAATACTCGGCGCGCTCGCGCGCCGTCGTGCCCGCGGATCCTCCCCGGGCCTCCCCAACACCCGTGACAGCACACGGGAGGAAAGGAATCACATGAAGAAGCGCACACTGCTCAGCGCCCTCGCCATGGGCGCCGCGGCCAGCATCGCGCTGGTCGGCTGCTCCAGCTCGTCCGGCTCGGACAACGGCTCCGGCGACTCGGGCGACAAGGGCACCATCACCGTCGGCGTGTTCAACGGCTGGCCCGAGGGCGAGGCTGCCTCGTACCTGTGGCAGCAGCTCCTTGAAGACAAGGGCTACAACGTCGATCTCGAGTACGCCGACGCCGGCCCCGTCTTCCTCGGCCTGGCCAAGGGCGATTACGACGTGGCCTTCGACGGCTGGCTGCCGACCACGCACAAGACCTATTTCGAGAAGTACGGCGACGACCTGGTCGACGTCGGCACCTGGAACGAGGACGCCAAGCTGACGCTCGCCGTGAACGCCGATGCGCCGATCGACTCGATCGACCAGCTGGCGGCGAACGCCGACAAGTTCGGCAACCGCATCGTCGGCATCGAGCCCGGCGCGGGGCTCACCGAGGCGATGAACAAGAAGGTCATCCCCGAGTACGGGCTGGACAAGATGGACTTCCTCACCTCGTCGACGCCCTCCATGCTCGCCGAGCTGAAGAAGTCGTTGGACGCCGGTGACAACATCGCCGTCACGCTGTGGCGTCCGCACTGGGCCTACGACGCGTACGACCTGAAGGATCTGAAGGACCCGAAGGGCGCCCTGGGTGCCGCCGAGTCGATCCACACCGTGACCCGCACCGGGTTCGCGGATGACTTCGCCGACGCGAACAAGTGGTTCGCCGCGTTCAAGATGGACTCCGACCTGCTGTTCTCGCTCGAGAACGTGATGTTCCGCGAGGACCACAAGCAGAAGGAGTTCCCCGAGATCGTCAAGAAGTGGATGTCCGAGAACCAGGACTACGTCGACTCGCTCACCTCGTGACCCGATAGGTCACCGAGCGAGGCGAAGGGGCCGGTACCGCGTGTTCTGCGGGTACCGGCCCTTCGTCTCGTCGCTGCGCTCCTCGCTCAGGGACCTGGGACGGAGCGGGAGCGGCTGAGCTCAGGGACCTGGGACGGAGCGGGAGCGGCTCAGCTCAGGGACCTGGGACGGAGCGGGAGCGGCTCAGCTCAGGGACCTGGGACGGAGCGGGAGCGGTCAGCGTGAGCCGCCGTCACCGACGAGGTGCCACCAGGTCTCGGCGAGCACGTCGAACTCCGTACCTGAGCCCGGCTCGAAGCCGCCGGTGCGCATCCAGTACAGCGCCGTCTGATCGAGGTTCGCGAACGCGAGCTCGCCGCGGAAGTGCCGACTCGCGGGATCGAACCTGCCCGCCGCATCCAGCCCCTCGACGACGTCGGCCACGACCTCTTCGACCCATCCGGAGAACAGGCCGCGGATGTCGGGGTCCACGGCTGAGGCCTCGGTGGCAGACAGGATGTACGGGCGGATGCGCGGCCATCGCACGGCCTGATTGCGCAGCCACTCGGTGAGCAGCTCACGCGAGCCGATCTGCACCGCCTCGACGAGCGGACTGGCTGTGGATCCCCCGGTGCCGGCGCGCGCGTGCCGGTCGAGGATCTCGTTCAGCTCGGCGATCAGCGCGCGCATGAGATCCTGCCGCGACTCGAAATGCGCATAGAACGTGACTCGAGTCGTGCCGGCGGCCGATGCGATGTCGTCGATCGTCGTGGCGACGTAGCCACGTGAGACGAAGAGGTCCAGCGCGACCTCGAGCAGGCGCCTGCGGGTCGTCTCCTTCTGCAGCTGCCGTAGGTTCGCCATGGATCCGAGCCTAACTCTGCTCGGCGGGGTCGCCGGTCACTGCGGTCACTCACTTGACAAGCTGTAAAGTGAATGCGAAGCTGGAGAGCGATCCCGCCGGATCACCCGACTCGATGGAGAGGAATCCTGTGAGCGGCACAGTCCACACCGTCCTCGGCGACATCCCCGCCGACCAGCTCGGCGTCGTCGCGACGCACGAAGCGCTGCTGTCGGTGGTCCCCGGAGCGCAGTACGCGTACGACATCCCGTTCGACCGGTCCGAGATCTTCGCCGCCCTCGCCGTGAAGCTGCGCGCCTTCGCCGCCGCCGGGGGAGGCACGGTCGTCGACGCCACCGGGATGTTCCACGGGCGCGACCTGCCGCTCTACGAGGCGCTGTCCCGGGCGACCGGCGTGCACATCGTGGCCTCGACCGGACAGGGGCCCGAAGACGAACTGGGCGGCTATTTCCTCACCCCGCAGACCAACCCGCCCACACCGTGGCCGGCCGAGCGGTTCGCCGAACTGTACGCGCGCGAGATCACCGAGGGCATGGTCGTGCCGCGCGTGGAGCGCCGCGGCCGCGCCGGCCTCATCGCGATCGGCGTGACGCCGGCCGGGATGACGCCGACCGACGAGAGCCAGACCCGCGGCGCCGCGCGGGCGGCCGTCGTGACCGGGTCGGCGCTGTCGATCCGGTTCGGCGCCGACGCCGTGCACGATCTCGAGGTCGTGCGCGATGCCGGCCTGCCGGTCGACCGCGTGGTCGTCGGCGGGCTCGACCGGCCCGACGCCCTCGCCACCGGCGCCCCGGTCGCCGTCGCCGAAGCGGGCGCGTACGTCGGCATCGACCACGTCGGACACCTCGGCGCCGACCTGCCGACCGACCTCGAGCGCGCACAGCTGGTCGCCGAGCTCATCTCCGCGGGCCACGGCGACCGCATCATCCTCTCGTCGAGTGCGATCGGCGTGGCGAAGGGGCACCCGGATGCCGACGCCGACACCGCGCCGGAGTACGCGCACGTGCTCGAGGTCTTCGTGCCGATGCTGCGGGATGCCGGCGTGCCGGATGACGACATCCATCGCCTGCTCGTCGACAATCCGGCCGCCCTCCTGGCTGTGAAGGAGCACTGACATGGCGCACGTGAACACCGTCCTCGGCCCCGTCGCCCCCGAGGAGCTCGGCTTCGTCGCCGTGCACGAGCACATCGGGTACGGGATGCCGGGGTCAGAGCTGGACCCCCAGTGGTGGAAGAGCCCCGAACAGCGCTACGACGAGACCGTCCCGAAGCTGCGCGCGTTCCATGAGAACGGCGGCGGCACGTTCGTCGACGCGACCGGAATCTGCAACGGCCGGGACGTGCCCTATTACCAGTCGCTGTCTGAGAAGACCGGTGTGCACATCGTCGCGTGCACCGGCTTCGTCGGCGGCGACACCGCGCTGAAGTTCTTCGCCGACGCGAGCGTCGACTACCTCTACCGCCAGTTCGTGCACGAGATCACGGTCGGCATCCAAGGCACCGGGGCTGCGGCGGGGATCATCAAGGTCGGCGTGAGCCGCGGGTTCCGGATGAAGGAGCTCGACCTGCGCATCTACCGCGCCGCCGCGCGCGCCGCGCTGCAGACCGGGGTGCCGGTCTTCACGCACCTCGCCGTCGACGTCGAGCCCGCGCTGGCGATCTTCGCCGAGGAGGGGCTCGCGCTGGACCGCGTGCTGTTCGGCCACGCCGACGACGGCGTCAGCCAGGGCAGGGTGAACCAGGAGGCGATCCTCGCCGCGGGCGGGCGGCTGGGCTTCGACACGTTCGGGTACGACCTCGAACTGCCCGACCCGCCGTTCTGGGGACGCCACCGCGACGAGCGGCTCGCGCACTTCCTCGGCCTGGTGCGGGCCGGGCACGTCGACCGGCTGCTGGCCTCGGCCGACGCCAACTGCAGCCCGCTGGGCTGGCCCGGCGTGAAGGGCCATACCGTCAACTACCTGTTCGAACAGCTCATCCCGGCCCTGCACGCCGCCGACATCGACGACGACACCATCCACCGGATCTTCGTGACGAACCCCGCCGGCTTCCTCGCGATCGACCGCTGACACCCGAACACCGAACGACCCCGAACGACCCCGAACGACCCCAGAACGACCCCAGAACGACAAGGACGCGTCATGGACCTGAAGAATCTCGACATCGCCATCGTCGGCGCCGGCTACGCCGGGGCCGCCACCGCCAAGGCCCTCAGCCGGCTCGGCGCGACGGTGAACGTCTACGAGAAGGCGCGCGAGATCCGCGAGGTCGGCGCCGGCATCGGGCTGCGGCCGTCGTCGCTGGCCGCATTCCGCTCCTGGGGCATGCTCGACGCGATCGAACGGGTGACCAGCCCGAGCGAGAGCTTCGAGATCCTCACCGCGACCGGGCAGCGCATCGCCGAGGAGGAGTGGCCCGAGAAGGACGTCTTCGGCCTGACCACCCGGTTCGTCCACCGCGGCGACTTCATCGACGCCCTGATCGGCGAGCTGCCCGACGGGATGGTGCACACCTCGCACACGCTCACCCGCATCGACGACACCGGCACTCGGCCCGTGCTGGAGTTCGCGAACGGCAAGACGGTGACCGCCGATCTCGTGATCGGGGCCGACGGCATCCGCTCGCTCGTGCGCGAGCAGCTGTTCGACGATCGCCCGCCGATCTACGCGGGGGAGCACGCCTACCGGGCCGTGATCGACATCGCCGACGCGCACGGTCTGCCGTTCGACGACAAGCTGCGCATGTACCTGGGCCACGGCACGAAGATCTACTCGCTGCCGCTGCAGCACCGCGGCCAGATCTCGTTCGACATCACCGCACTGAACCCCGACCCGACGCCGAACCCGCGCGACGGAAAGCAGGCGATGCTCGCCACCGTCGCCGGCTTCGAGGACGCGATCGTGCAGACCACCCGCGACCTCGACATGGGCATCGTCAACGTCCGCGCCGTATACGACATCGACCCGATCGAGGTGTGGCACTCCGAGGCCGTCGCGCTGGTCGGCGACGCCGCCCACGCCATGTGCCACCACCAGGGACAGGGCGCGAACTCGGCCATCCTCGATGCGCAGGTGCTGGCCGAGGCCCTGGCCGGCGCCGACTCGGTCGCCGCGGCGCTGGCGCAGTACCAGGCGGCGCGCAAGCCGATCACCGACGGGCTGCAGAAGGTGTCGCGCGAGGGCTGGAGCGAAGACGAGATCCAGACCGTGTTCCCCGGGCAGAAGCCCGGCGACCTCGCGGCGACGGCGAAGGGCTGACGGATGCCGCTGAACCCCGTGATCGCGCAGGTCCTCGCGTCGCTGCCGACGCCGTCGCCCGGACCGATCGACCCCGTCGCGCTGCGCGCAGCCGACGAGGCGCACCTGGCACCGGTGGCCGAGCGCCCGGTCGTGGCGCGGGTGGACGACGAGATCGCGCACACCGTGCACGGCGACGTGCCGGTGCGCATCTACCGCGACGGCGACGGCGACCGCGGCATCCTGGTCTACCTGCACGGCGGAGCGTTCTTCCTCGGCAGCCTCGACACGCACGACCACGTCGCCCGCGCGCTCGCGGCGGCGACCGGGCTCACCGTCGTCGCGGCCGGCTACCGGCTCGCGCCTGAGAACCCGTTCCCCGCGGGGCTCGACGACGCGACCGGCGTCGTGCGGTGGGCAGCCGACCGGTTCCCCGGCCCGGTGCTGGCGGTGGCCGGCGACAGCTCGGGCGGCACGTTCGCCGCCGCCGTCGCCGCGCGGCTGCACGACGAGGGGTTCGACCGCATCACCCACCAGGTGCTGCTGTACCCGTCGCTCGACCTCGACTTCGACCAGAGCCGCTACCCGTCGCTGGTCGAGAACGCCACCGGCTACGGGCTTGAGTACGCCGGCCTGGCCCCGTTCAACGCCTTCTACCTGCGCAGCGGCGCCGACCCCGACGACCCGCTCGTGTCGCCGATCAAGCGGGTCGACCTGGCCGGCCTGCCGCCCGCCCTCATCGTCACCGCCGAGTACGATCCGCTGCGCGACGAAGGCGAGCGGTACGGGCAGCGCCTGCGCGGGGCGGGCGTCGATGCGACGGTGGTGCGGATGCTGGGGGTCAACCACGGGTTCGTGCAGAACTTCCCGGCCATCGACGAGAGCCGACGGACCATCGACCGGGTGGCCGCGTTCCTGGGGGCGCCATGACCGTCGTCGTCCACCCGATCGCCGCGCCGTGGGGGCGGTTCCACCTCTACAGCTTCCTGATCGACGCGCCCGAGCCGGCCCTCGTCGACACCGGCGTGACCGCATCGGCCGCCGGGGTGCCCGCCGCGCTCGAGGGGCTGGGCCGCCGCACCCGCGACATCCGATGGATCCTGCTCACGCACGGGCACATCGACCACGTCGGCGGTGCGTTCGCGCTGTGGGAGGCGACCGGCCGCAAGGCGCAGGTCGTGATCGGACGGCGAGACGCCCCGTTCCTGCGCACGCGCCGCGCGCACGTCGACGAGGCGCTCGCCCTGCGCGGCGACCGCGTGCCCGGGCTCGAAGCCGCCAAGACCGCCGAAGCGGCCGCGGCGATCTCGGGCGAGCTGGAGCCGACCCGCGTGGTCGACGACGGCGACCGGCTCGACCTCGGCGGCGTGACGGTCGATGTGCACGCCGTCCCCGGGCACACCGCGGGCGGGGTGGCCTACGCGGTCGACGGACACGTGTTCGCCGGCGACGCGGTCCAGGCCTACGGCGCGGCCAGCGGATTCCCCGGATACGAAGACCCCGACGCGTATCGGTCCAGCCTTCAGCGCCTGCAGGCTCTGCATCCCGCGCACCTGTACCTCGGGCATCCCTACCGCCGGGCCGACGGCTCGCCGTTCCCGGTCGCGCTCGACGCCGTCGACGCCGAGGAGGCGCTCGCCGGCAGCCTGGCCGACGAAGCCCGCATCCGGGCGGCCGTGGCGGCGCACCCGCCTCGGCCGGACGACTCGGTGTACTCGCCGTACGCCGGGGTCGCGGCATCCCTCGGCTACACCGGCGACCCGATGCTCGAGCCGTCCCCCTTCTTCACCACGATGCGCGGCTACGCGACGCACTCCCCAGGAGCACGATCATGATCAAAACCGTGACGACCGGCACCCAGACCATCGCGGTGCGCAAGAACCTCGAGATCCCGATGCGCGACGGCGTCACGCTCGTCGCCGATGCCTACCACGCGCCGGACGAGAAGGCCCGTCCGGCGCTGATCGCCCTCAGCCCGTACGGCAAAGAGTTGCAGGCGCTCGCGCTCACGATGCCGCCGCAGCGGCGGCCCTCGCCGATGTGGGACGGCTGCATCGAGGCCGGCGACATCGCCCGGGTCGTCGGCGAAGGGTACGTGCACGTGATCGGCGACCTGCGCGGATCGGGCGGATCCGGCGGCGAGCACATCGGCAACTACAACGCGGGCGGCGTCTCGCTCGGGCAGGACGCGTACGACGTCATCGAGTGGGTCGCCGCGCAGCCGTGGTGCGACGGCAACGTCGGCATGATCGGCATCTCGTACTTCGGGTCGATGCAGGTGCTGGCCGCCGCCGAGCGCCCTCCGCATCTGAAGGCGATCTTCGTCTCGGGCGGGCACTACGACTTCTACGAGACGACGTACCACGGCGGCATCATGTGGTTCATGCCGCGCGCCGCGCGCGAGGGCCGCGGCGGCGACTCGGGCTGGGCGTTCACCGACCGGATCAAGAGCCGGATGCTGCAGAACGTCGATCCGGGCGAGGTCGAGCGCCGCGTGGCCGAGCGGCTGGCCGACCCCGACATCCAGGCGTGGCCGAATCTCGTGCATACGCTGCACTACCCGGTGCACCACGAGGCGTGGTTCGACATCGTCACCAACGACCTGGACGGCCCCTGGTACGAGGAGCGCAACCCCATCACGGTCGCACCGAACATCGACATCCCGGTGTGGCTGCAGCTCGACCAGGGCCGCGGCTGGACCTTGGACGGCACGATCGAGCTGTTCCTGGCGCTGCCCGGCCCGCACAAGCGACTGTCGATCGGGTCGTACCCGCCGATGCAGTCGCGGCCGTGGATCGAAGAGCACGACAAGATGTTCCGCTGGTACGACCGGTGGCTGAAGGGCATCTCCAACGGCGTCGAGCACGAGCCGGCCGTCGAGGTGTTCGTCGAGGGGTCGCGCGAGGTCGTCACAGCCGACCAGTGGCCGCCGAAGCCGGTCGAGCACCGGCCGCTGTATCTGCGCACGCGTCGGGCCCTGTCGGCCGAGCCCGAGGTCTTCGGGCCCGAGGCGGCCGCGCCCGACGGGTTCTTCCAGGCGCCGCTGACGGTGACCGACAAGGTCGAGGTGCTGTCGTGGTCGACCGCCGCGTTCGAGCAGCCGGCCGAGCTGATCGGCACCGGTGCGTTCCACCTGTACGCCGCGATCGACCAGGACGACACGAACTTCATCCTGCGACTGTGGGATGCCGCGCCCGGCGGCACGCGGCAGCTGCTGACCACCGCGTACCTGAAGGCGTCGCAGCGCGAGCTCGACCCCGACCGGTCGGCCGAGGGCGGCCCGGTGCACCCGCACACCCGCAAGGTGCCGGTGGTGCCGGGTGAGATCACCGAGTACGTGCTGCGGATCTACCCGTTCGCCGCGACGATCCTGCCCGGGCACAGGCTGGTGGCCGAACTGTCGTGCGACGAGCCGCTGAGCGACGAGCACAACGCGCTGCTGCCGCCCGACGCGTTCCACCTGCCGGTGGGCCGCCCGGTCACCCACACGATCTACCGCGACGCGCAGCATCCGTCCCGGCTCGTGCTGCCGTTCACGGTGTGAGGTAGTGCCCGCACGATCGCCCCGCAACCCGCGCCCGACGCTCTGAGAGAACGGCGAGCGCGGGACGCGTTGCGTGGGCACGACGCCCGTCAGACGGCGACGACGTCGAAGACGGGCAGAGACGCCAGGGCGCGGCTCGAGTTGTTGAGCTTGGGCACCGCGGTGCCGATCGAGAACGACGAGACGTGGCGGCAGAACGCGTCGATGGCAGCGTACGCCTCGAGTCTGGCCAGGCCCTGACCCGCGCAGCCGTGTACCCCGTAGCCGAACGAGAGGTGATCGATCGGGTTGCGCTCGACGATGAACGTGTCGGGGTCCTCGTAGTGTCGCGGATCGCGGTTGCCGGCGTAGAGCAGGATCGCCACCTGCGAATCGGCGGGGATCGTCACGCCGTCGATTTCGACGTCGCGGGTGGTGCCACGCCCCACGGCGTGCAGCAGCGCCTGGTAACGCAGCGTCTCGTTGAACGCGGCGGGGATGAGCGAGGGGTCGTTCTTGACCAGGGCGAACTGGTCGGGGTTGTCGCCGAATGCGCGGATGGCGTTGGCGATCGCGCCGATCGTCGTGTCCATGCCGGCTGCCAGGTACTGATGGATGATGTGGCCGCACAGCCCGGGCGGGATGTCACCGCGGGCGCCGGCGTCGAACACCGCACGGCCGATCGAGCCCTCGGCGAGCTGGCTGCCGTCCATCCCGTGCGTCCACTCGAAGAGCTCGCCCGCAAGGGGGAAGCTCTCCTGGGAGCGTTCGTTCATGGGTCCCAGCAGGTTGAAGGCGGAAGCACCCCAGTCGAGGATCTTCTCACGCACGTCACCCTGCACTCCGATGAGATCGAGCACGATCTGCAGTGGCAGTTCGCGGGCCAGATCGTGCACCGCGTCGAACGAGTCCCGGCCGACGAGGTCGGCGACGATGCGGTCGGCCTTCTCATCGATCGTGGTCTTCAACCCGCGCAGCGCGCGAGGCGTCAGGTTCTCGCTCAGCGCGGCCCGCAGGGTCGTGTGCAGCGGAGGGTCGCTGGCGAGGGTCGTTCCGGTGAGCACCTCGTTCATCTGCGGGTTGAACGCCACCCGGGTCGAGGTGAAGGTCTCCCAGTCGGCCATCGCACTGCGGATGCCGTCATAGCGCGTGATCGCCCACGCGTCGGATGCCTCCAGGTAGACTGCGCCGGCCTGCTCGCGCAACTCGGTGAAGGCGTCATGCGGGTCGGCCAGGATCTCGTCCGACCAGATGTCCAGGGTCGACATTGGAGTCTGCAGAACGGCGGTCATGTCTCTTGCCTCATCATTCGTCTGCCGCGGCCTCGTCGCCGCGCACGGATTCCATGCAATCGGCACGGGGCCCGTGCGGCAAGACCTCCCGGTGCATGATGCCCATGCGGGGGATGAATCTTCGTCGCGCTCGCCTCGACCTGCCGCGGTCAGGGGCGGCGGGCTCGTCGGCGCAGGGGTGCGGCGGCGTCGCGCATCGCCGCGCCCAGCCAGCGACGGAACTCGTCGTCGGCGAGCCACGGGTTCCAGACCACGTCGATGCTCAGGCCGGCGATCGGGAATGGGAACTCGGCCGTCTGCAGGCCGAGCAGGTGCCGGAACTCCTCTGCCGCTTGGAACCGGTGCAGGGCGACGCGTCGCGATGAGGCGAGAAAATGCGGGATCACGGTGTAATCCGAAACGATCTCACGGATGCGGTACGGCACGCGATGCTGATCCAGGACATCGTACGGGCGGATCCGCTGACCGGCCGCCTCATAGCGGATGTGCTCTTCACGCGAGAGCATCCCCACCGGCGCAGTCTCGGCTGGGATCGACGGCGATGCCAGCACGATCCAGCGGTCTTCGTACAGACGCTGCCGCGGATGCGGAGACGGCATCCCCTCAGTCAGGAGCACGGCGTCGACACTGTCGTCAGTGAACACGGTCGGCGAACCCATGTCCGGTGAGATCATGCGCAGCGTCACGTACGGCGCACGCTCGGCCAGGACCGCGCTCAGTCGCGGTCCGAACACGAACGCGGTCGTGGTGGTCGACGCGATGGTCACCGTGCGGGCGTCCGTGGCGGGATCGAATGACGAGGGGTGGAGTGCCCGCGCCGATTCGTGCAGGGCGTGATGCACCGGAGAGAACAGGCTCTCGGCGCGCGGCGTGAGCACCATCTCGCCGCCCCTGCGTACGAGCAGCTGGTCATGCAGCTGCAATCGCAATCGCCGCAGCGCATGGCTCATCGCGGGCTGGGACATCCCGATGCGCTCGGCTGCGCGGGTGACCGAGCGCTCCTGCAGCAGCGCGAGCAGCGGGACCAGCAGGTTCAGATCGGTGGCGGCCAGACGCGAGAGCTCCCGGTCGCCGGCGGCGAGTCTCGTCATCTTTGCCGGCCCTTCATTCGCGGAACGCATGAGACAGATACGCAATGTCAACTTGACTGACATGCTGTAAACCATTCTAGATTGACAGTGATGCCCCATTCCCCTGCCGCAACGTGGCACAGGGGAGGCATCGCGAGGAGGTCACGATGATGAAGCTGGAAGTCGATCGCGTGCGCTGCGAAGGGCACGGACTGTGCGAAGAAGTGGCGCCGCATCTGCTGCACCTCGATGATGACGGCGAGCTCGTCGTCGATGTCGAGGACGTCGGCGAGGCCGATCTGGAGGCGGCGCGTGCGGCTGTGCGTGTCTGTCCCGTGGCCGCCCTGAGGCTGCGGTGAACCCGTCGCGCCTCCGAAACATCGTCGTGGTCGGAAACGGCATCGCGGGGGTGACCGCCGCCGACACGCTGCGCAGCCTCGGCTTCGCGGGCGAGCTCACGATCGTGGGCGCGGAGGAGCACGCCCCGTACAGCCGGCCGGCGCTGTCGAAAGCGGTCCTCACCCAGGATGGTGACCCGACCGCGCACGTGCTGCCCGCTCCCGATCACGGGGGCGTCGAACTGCGCGGGTGTGCGGCGGTCGGCATCGACGACGTGCGGCGACGGCTGCAGCTCTCGGACTGCTCCGAACTGCCCTACGACGGTCTGGTGATCGCGAGCGGCTCGCGCGCCCGACGGCTCGGGGCTTCCGAGCGCGAGGTCACACTGCGCAGCCTCGACGATGCGTGGGCCTTGCGCGCACTGCTCGCCGACCGACCGCGCGTGGTTGTCATCGGCGGTGGCGCCCTCGCCATGGAGGTCGCGTCGGGTTGCGTCGAGGCGGGGTGCGACGTGCGGATCGTCGTGCGTCGGGCCGCGATGGTCGGCCATGTCGGCGCATTCCTCTCGAACGTCTTGACGCAGTCGGCGGTGGCTGCCGGCGCGGTGTTCCATCGGTCCGCCCGCACACGCATCGTCGACCGCCCGGACGAGGCCGTCGTCACACTCGACGACGGCACCAAGCTGATGGCGGACCTCGTGGTCTCGGCCGTCGGCGACCGGCCGAATACCGAGTGGCTGACGGGTACGGCGCTGCTGAAGGACGGGATGCTGGTGGCAGACACCCACTGCCGAGTCGCCGAAGGGGTGGTGGCGGCGGGCGACGTCGCCGCGTATCCCACCGCGCGCGGACTGCGGCGTGTCCCGCTGTGGACCAACGCGATTGAGACGGCGCGGGCGGCCGCCTCCGCCCTGATGCTCGGCGACGCCGCGGACGAGGTGGCCCATCAGCCCTACTTCTGGACCGAGCAGTTCGGCAACAGCATCAAGGTCTGTGGACCTCTTCCCGTCGACGGCGCCCCCTGTGTGCGCGACGGTGACCTCGATGAGCGGCGCGCCGTCCTGCGCTGGCCGCACGCCGACGGCTCAGCCACCGCCGCCGCATGGAACATGCGTGTGGCCGTGCCGCGCCTGCGCGCTCTCACTCGCCCGGCCATCGCGGCCTGATTCGCCTCGTCTGAACCGTCTCTCGACCTCTGCCGGCGAAGACCCCCGGTCGATGCTCGTTTCACACATCGACAAGTCACTTGACAGAGTGTAAAGAAACGTGTTCAATCATCACAGCACGCACCCACGTGCCGCGTCGTCGTTTGGAACGAAGGGGTTCCCGCAGCCATGTCCAGCACACAGACCACCACGATCATCGCCTCGCGCGGATCGGTGCGGGCGACGTTCGCCGCCGCGTTCCTCTCCGTGGCGCTCGCCCAGACCGCCTACGCGATACCGGGAGCGCTGAACGGCGCCTTCGCCGCCGAGTTCCATGCCTCCGGGGCGGGACTCACCTGGATCACGGCCATCTTCGAGATCGGCATCGTCGCCTTCGAGCTCACGTTCGGACTGCTCGGCGACCTGTTCGGTCGCAAGAAGCTCATGGTCGCGGGCAGCGCCCTGGTGATCGTCGGCGCCGCGCTGTCCGCCGTCGCCGGCACGATCGGCTTCATGATCTTCGCCCAGGCGGTGATCGGCATCGGGGCCGGGCTGCTGTTCCCGATCGGCCTGGCGATGGTGGCCGCGCTGACCCCCGATCCGAGGCGGCGTGCACGCGTGATCGCGACGTGGGCCGGGTTCCTCTCGCTCGGCGCCGTCATCTCGCCCGTCATGGCCGGGCTGACCGACCAGTTCTTCACCGTCCCGGGGGCGGCGCCGGGGGCGCCGAACGTCTTCAGCGGATGGCGGGTGTCGTACTGGGTGATCGTGGTCGTCGCGATCGTGCTCGTCTTCGTGTCGCTGGCCACCCGCGACTCGTCGGCGCCGGCGGGCCGCAAGCTCGACATCCCCGGCCAGATCACGTTCGCGGTCGGCCTGATCGCGGTGCTCTACGCCACCGTCACCGCCGTCGACTCGGGATGGTCGGCGTGGCAGGTCATCGCCGGCTACATCGTCGGCGCGGTGACCCTGGCCGCGTTCATCGTCATCGAACTGCGCTCGAAGGCGCCCCTGCTGCACCTGTCGCTCTTCAAGAACCGCGCATACTCGATCGGCAGCATTGTCGCCGTGATCGGCATGTTCGCGTTCCTCGCGACGGCGTTCTCCACCTCGATCTCCGTCGGTGCCCTCCAGCAGAGCCCGGTGTGGGTGCTCGGCGTGCTGTTCGTGTGCATCCAGGGCCCCGCGTTCGTGCTGGCGCCGCTGGTCGGACGCCTCATCCACTCCGTGTCGCCGCGGTGGATCCTCACCGTCGGGTTCGCGTTCATCGCCGCGAGCGGATACTGGCTCTCCACCTACAAGGTCGGTGTGCCCGCGCAGTTCGGCGGCGCGCCATGGCAGGACTTCCTCGCACCGCTGCTCCTGCTCGGCATCGGCTTCGCGCTGACCATCGGCTCGATCACGGCCGTCGCGATCAACACCGTACAGCCGCACGAGATCGGCATGGCGTCCGCGACCACCAGCCTCATGCGCGATCTCGGCTTCACGCTCGGGCCCGTCGTGGGCTCGGCCATTGCGTTCGGTCTCGGCGCGGCCGCCTTCGCCGCACCGATCGCGGGTGTGCTGACCGGTGCCGGTCTGCCGGCCGAGGCCGTCGCGGGGCTGTCGCAGGTGCCCCCGCTGGCGTGGCTCTCGGGCTGGGACGGCGTCGTCGGCCAGTTCGCCGCTCAGCTGGGAGCCTCGGGCGCCCCGCAGGCGACCGTCGACGGCGCCATCGCAGCACTGAGCGGATCGCAGGGCGACATCATGGGGCTGGCCGGCGCATCCCTCGGCTCGGGCTTCCAGGTCGTCTATCTCGTCGCCGCGATCGCCGCGACCGCGTCGGCGGTCCTGACCCTGTTCATCCCGAGCAACCGCGCGGACGTGCCCGTCACCGACGCCGAGCTGGCCAAGACCGTCAAGGTCGAGGCCACCGAGGTCTGACCCGCCCCGCCAGGCACCACGCTGGCCGGTGGCAACGGCAGGCCGGATCGCGGACTCGGGGTCGCTGCGACGCCGAAACGCGCGATCCGCCCTGCCGTTGCGACACCGATCGGCCGGACCGAGGCGGCAGGATGGACCGGTGACAGTCTTCATCGCGGGCCCCGCGTCATGGAACCGCATCGTGCTCCTCGACCGACTGCCCGACCCCGTGCCGCACATGCAGTTCGCGCTCGCCGAGCACGAGACGGTCGGCGGCACGTCGGCCGGCAAGGCGCTCGGGCTGGCGGCACTGGGTCGACGGCCGGTTCTGCACACGCTGCTGGGCGAGGATGCCGAGGCCGCCCGCATCGCGGAGGCCCTGCGCGGTGCCGGCGTCGAGCTCATCACCGGGGCGGCCGACGCCACAGAGCGCCACCTCAACCTGATGACGCCGGCGGGCGAGCGCGTCTCGGTGTACCTGTCGGCACCAGGTGAGGCCTCCGCCGCATCCCGTGCCCGGACCGCCGCGGCCGTCACGGCCGCGATGGCGGATGCCGCAGCCATCGTGCTCGATCTCGCGGCCGAGGCGCGCCGGCTCATCCCCGAGGCGCGGCGGACCGGTCGCCCGATCTGGACCGATGTGCACGACTACGACGGCACCGCGGAGTTCGCGCGGCCGTTCGTCGCGGCAGCCGACGCCGTGTTCATGAACGCGGACGCCATCGGCGACCCCCTGCCGTTCCTGCGTACCCTGGTCGACCGCGGGGCGTCGCTTGCGGTGTGCACGCTGGGCGCGGACGGCGCGGTCGCGGTGGATGCGGCCGGGCGCGAGCACCGTGTCGCCGCCGTCCCGGTCGAGGTGGTCGACGTCAACGGCGCCGGCGATGCGTTCCTGGTCGGCGTGCTGGACGCGACGCTCGACGGGGCCGAGACGCCCGATGCGCTCGCCGCGGGCGCACGGCATGCGGCGACCGTGCTCACCACCAAGCACCTGCATCCCGTCCTGGATGAGCGCGGTACTGCATGAGCGCGGTCCTGGATGAGGCCCGTGTTGGATGAGCCCGGTGTTGGATGAGCCCCGTGCTGGATCAGGCCACTGGCTGATGGTCAGGCGCGGCCGTCTGGGGCGCCGCTGCGGCGGGGGACCGGCCAGGGCGCATCTGCGGCGCCCGGCGTCGGGGTCGCACCGGGGGTGGTCGCGGCAGGCGTCGCGGCAGGCGTCTCCGCGGCGGGCGGCGGAAGCGTGGCACCCGGCGGCAGGGCCAGCGCCACCTTCTTCTCGAGCACCTCGATCGCGCCGTCCGACAGCGAGATGAGTCCGTCGAGCTCTTCGCGCACCCGCTTGTACGCGACCTGGCGCTCGGCGGGGGTCGCCGCCTGGTCGATGGCGACGGTCAGCAGCTGCTTCGCCGTGTCGAGGCGCTTGCGCTCGGGCTCGGTGAACGACGAGTCCCGGAGTCGGCGGGCATCCTGTTCGGCGACGTCGAACGCCACCTCGAAGTCGGTCACCGCGTTGCGGTACTCGTCCAGCTGCTCCTTCGTCACCCGGGCCTTCTCCGAGTCCGGGCGCAACCGGTCCGCGACCTTCTTCGCCCGCAGGAACGCCGCAGTCAGCGGCTGGCGTCCGTCGCTCATCGCGGGGAACGCGATCAGCTTCGCGACATCCAGCTCGTAGTCCAGCCAGCGCTTGGTCACGGCGTCGTGTGCGCGGAACAGCTGGGTGAGCTGCTCGGCGTGCGACTGCTCGATGGGAGCGGGGGATGCCGCGACCGCCCGGCCCGTCCCCCGGCCCGGCCCCCGGGCCGCCGCCTTGGCCGAGGTGATCTCGGCCTTCGCGTGCAGGATCTCCAGTCGCCGCTCGTGCCGGCTGCGCGCGTTGCGCTCCCACGCCTTGCCGGCGCCCCCGAGGACGCCCATCAGCGGGAAGATCAGCCACCAGTAGCTGCCGGCGAACTGCCAGAAGTCATCCACCCTGCCATGGTACCCATGACGGCGGTGGGCGCTCGGCCCGAGGTCAGCCGAACAGCAGCGCGAGGACGGTGGCACCGCCGGCCACGAGGATGAGCGCGACGATGACGACCCAGGCGATCACCTTGATGCGACGCTGGCGCCGCTCGTTCAGGGGCCCGTAGTCCTCATCGCTCGACATGCGTTCAAGTCTAGGGGCAGGCGCGGACGCCGCCCGGTGATCACTCCGCGATGGTCGGTCCGAAGGCCGCCGGCAGGGTGGCGGCGGATGTCGCGCGCAGCTCGTCGACCGGGACGGTGAACACTCCCTGCACCTCGAGTGCGGCGTCGGCACCAGCCTGATCGGTCACGCCGATGCGCAGCACCGGGTAGCCGCGGCCCTGGCACAGCCCGCGGAACTTGACGTCCTCTTCGCGCGGCACGGACACGATGACGCGGCCGGTCGACTCGGCGAACAGGGCGGATGCGGCATCCACCCCGTCGCGGTCGATGATCTCGTCGAGCCACACCCGGGCGCCGACGCCGAACCGCAGCACACCGTCGGCCAGCGTCTGGGCCAGCCCGCCCTCGGACAGATCGTGCGCGCTGGAGATCAGGTTCTGGTCGTTGGCGGCGCGCAGCAGGTGCGCGAGGCGCTTCTCGGCCTCGAGGTCGACGGCCGGCGGCCGCCCCCCGAGGTGCTGGTGCACGGTGGCCGCCCAGGCCGATCCGCTCAGCTCGGTGGCGGTCACGCCCAGCAGGTAGATGTTCTCGCCCTCGTCCTGCCAGCCGGACGGGATGCGGTGGGCGACGTCGTCGATGATGCCCATCACGCCCACGACCGGCGTGGGGTGGATCGGGACCTCGCCGGTCTGGTTGTAGAAGCTGACGTTGCCGCCGGTGACGGGGATGCCGAGCTCGAGACATCCGTCGGCGAGGCCGTCGACGGCCTGGCTGAACTGCCACATGACCTCGGGGTTCTCCGGGCTGCCGAAGTTGAGGCAGTCGGTGACCGCCGCCGGGGTCGCGCCGGTGACGGCGACGTTGCGGTACGCCTCGGCGAGGGCGAGTTTGGCGCCCTGATACGGGTCGAGCTGGCAGTATCGGCCGTTCGCGTCGGTGGCGATCGCGAAGCCGAGGCCCGAGTTCTCGTCGACGCGGATCATGCCCGCGTCATCGGGGAACGCCAGCGCCGTGTTGCCGCCGACGTAGTAGTCGTACTGGTTCGTGATCCAGGACGTGTCGGCCTGGTTGGGGCCGGCCACCAGCTGCAGGAACTGCGAGCGCAGGATGTCGGGATCGGCAGACCGCGGCAGCGCGGCCGCCGGGTCCTGCTGCAGCGCGTCCAGCCACGCGGGGTAGGCGACGGGGCGCTCGTACACCGGGCCGTCGACGGCCACCGTCGACGGGTCGACATCCACGATCTGCTCGCCGTGCCAGTAGATCTTCAGGCGGCCGTCGCCGGTAACCTCGCCGAGCACGCTGGTCTCGACATCCCACTTTCCGGTCACCGCGAGGAAGGCGTCGAGCTTGTCCGGCGTGACGATGGCCATCATGCGCTCCTGGCTCTCGCTCATGAGGATCTCTTCGGGCGTGAGCGAGGGGTCGCGCAGCAGCACGTTCTCCAGATCCACGCGCATGCCCGAGCCGCCGTTGGCGGCCAGCTCGGAGGTCGCGCACGAGATGCCGGCGGCGCCCAGGTCCTGGATCGCCTCGACCAGCTCGCCCCGGTACAGCTCGAGGCAGCACTCGATGAGCACCTTCTCGGCGAACGGGTCGCCCACCTGCACGGCCGGACGCTTGGTCGGCCCGCCGGCGGCGAACGTGTCGGAGGCGAGGATGGATGCTCCGCCGATGCCGTCACCGCCGGTGCGGGCGCCGAACAGCACGACCTTGTTGCCGGTGCCGGACGCATTGGCCAGCTTCAGGTCTTCGTGGCGCAGCACCCCGACGGCCAGGGCGTTCACCAGCGGGTTGCCCTGGTACACCGGGTCGAACACCGTCTCGCCGCCGATGTTGGGCAGGCCCAGGCAGTTGCCGTAGAACGAGATGCCCGACACCACGCCGTGCACCACGCGCGCGGTGTCGGGGTGGTCGATGGCGCCGAAACGCAGCTGGTCCATCACCGCGACCGGGCGGGCCCCCATCGAGATGATGTCGCGCACGATCCCGCCGACGCCGGTGGCGGCGCCCTGGAACGGCTCGATGTAGCTGGGGTGGTTGTGGCTCTCCACCTTGAAGGTGACCGCCCAGCCCTGGCCGATGTCGACCACACCGGCGTTCTGACCCATGCCGACCATGAGCCGCTCGCGCATCTCGTCGGTGACCTTCTGGCCGAACCGCTTGAGGTAGATCTTGCTCGACTTGTACGAGCAGTGCTCGCTCCACATCACCGAGTACATGGCCAGCTCGCCGCTGGTGGGACGCCGGCCGAGGATCTCGCGGATCTGCGCGTACTCGTCGTCCTTCAGACCGAGGGCGCCGTACGGCTGCTCCCGCTCCGGGGTCGCGGCCGCGTTCTCAACGGTGTCTGCCACGGAGCTGGCGGTGACGGATGCTGGTGCCTGAGCGGTGGGGTTGGTCACGCGACTGAGCTCCAAGTTCGGGATGCCGGGCGGTAGCCGGCGGTGTCGGGCGGCCGACAGGGGACCGCGTGCCCAGTCTAGTTCGGGGCACCACGAGCTCTGCCGGGAGTCGGCACTCCGACCGGTCGGTCTTCCTGCCCCCCGTGATCTTGACGCCAATCGCCGCGGTCGGGTGGTGGATCCCACGCCCACCGCAGCGGCGAACGGGAGATGACCGGGATCGGAGGACCACCGTCCGGCCGGTGCAGGAGGAATGGCCCGTGGCCGCCGCGCCGAATGTGCCAGCCGGCGTTATGGAGCAGCAGATGATGGAATCGACAGAGGAGGATGCCCCGGTCGATGTCGGTGGACCCATGGTCGGCGGACCAGTGGTCGCAGTGGTGCGCCTCGCAGTACCACGCGGGCACGACGCACCCGGGCCACAGGCATCCGCCATCTCGTATCGCCAGCGCGATCCGTTGCTTCGCGGTGAACAGACGCTGCTCTCGACCGACGTCGAGGGGGTTGCCGCACGAATCGACGGTGACCGGCACTGCTCCGGTCTCGCACAAGGATCGCGCGATGACCGAACCCGGCAGCGGATCGCCGCCGTCCTCGAGGTGCCCGGTCATCAGCGCGCGCCCGAACGCGTCGCGCGGGCCGGCGGAATCTACGATCGTCACCATCCGCACGCCGGGCTGGCGCGCGCCGAACACCTCGGCTGCAGTCGCGAGCGCGCCGGCGCGCAGCACCTGCATGAGCAGGTCGTACTCGAGCTGTTCGTTCGTGCGCGGATCGTCGATGAGGCTCTGCTCGGCGGCCCGCTCTTCGTCAGTCTGGAAGCGCGGTCCACCGCGGCGCGGCCGCAGTCCCGCCGCTGTGATCGAGCGCACCCACGCCGCCATCTCGTCGTCGTACACGATATGGCCGTGGTGCAGACCGTCCTGGTCGGTCCAGCTGCGATACGACCGGCGCTCGAACCGCTGCGCGAATCTCTTCTCGGCTCCTGCGGCATCCAGCACGTCCCGCACCTGTCGAGCGCGTCGCGCAAGCTCTTCGACCGGCATCGCTGCCGCCTCGACCGTCAGCTGCTCGGCCGCGATGCGCCACACCTCGGCCGCCTCGCCCTCGTCGCGATCTTCCGGCGGATCCCCGAGCCCACGCTGGATGGCCTCATGCTGCGCGGTCGAGAGGGTGCCGTTCAGCAGCGCCGCGCGCAGCGGGGCGCGCCAGTCCTGCGGCCTGTCAGCGTCGGGCGGCGCGGGCGCGTCGATGCCGGCACCCGTGCCGTCGCCGGGTTCATCCCCAGGGCCATCCAGCAGTGACGCGCCCAGCGTGACGTCCCGCCGCGCCTCGGCCCGGGTGACGCCGCCGATCGACTGCACGAATTCGACCGGGGTGCGATGGCCGTGCTTCGCGGCAAGCCCCGACTGCCCCATATCGCGCGCCGATCGCTCGGCCAGGATGCCGGCGCCGATCACGCGGACCTTCTCGACGGCGCGGGTGAGGGTCGCGGCGTCCCGCAGCAGCCGCACGAGGTCATCGCCATCGATGTGGCGCAGCGCGCGGGGCAGATCCGGCGTGGCCGCACCGAGCTCAGGGCGGGAAGCGAGGGCGTCTGCCGCCTCCCGAAGCTCGGATGAAAATGACATACTTCATCCTGACACTGGCTCCCGACATCCGAAGTAAAATCGCCCAATCTGTGGACAGCCGACGGATTGTCCAATCTGTGGAGAACCGACGGAACGAGCGCCCCTCGCCCCCGCTGCCGCCCCTGGCCGGCGAGAGGGCGCCACAGCTAGGGTGAGGCGCAGACATCGGAAGGGGCATCATGCTCGACTTCGGCCATCCGCGCGACCTCGTCATGATCGGCGCCATCTTCGGCGTCGCGGCTTTCATGTGGGCCGGGTGGGCGCAGGAGAGTCCGCCTGCCCAGACGGGATGGCGCGTCGTGCTGGGCGCGCTCTCGCTGCTCGGCGTCGCCCTGGCGGCCCTCAGCATCCCGCTCGCGATCAAGAACTGGGGCGCCGGGACGGCGATCGACCCGCACACCCGTGCGTTCGTCATCTACATCATCGTGTTCTGGGCCGAGTTCGTCATCGCCGGCGTGCTCGCGTTCGTCGTCATCCGGGCGGGTCGGTCGGATCTGGTCGCCCCGCTGATCCTGGCGATCGTCGGCATCCACTTCTTCGCGCTCGCCGTCGTGTTCGGCCAGCCCGTGCTGCACCTGGCCGGCGGACTGCTGACCGCCCTCGCGATCGTGGCCGCATTCCTGCCGCGCGATTTCGCCGCCCCGAGCTTCTGGTGCGGGCTGATCGGCGCGCCCATATTCCTCGCGATCGGCGCGTGGTGCCTGGTCGCCGGGCGCAGCGCCCTGACGGCGGCATAGGATGTCGCGCTCTCGCGACCCCCTCAGCTGGACGCTGGTCGCGCTCGGCGGCGTCGGGGTGCTGGTGGTGGTCTGGGTGTGCGTCACGCAGTGGGGCGGCGTCGTGCACGGACACCCCGCCTACGCCGTGCTGCTGGCCGTCACGGTTGTGGCGTCGGTCCTGACCGGGGTGGTCGGTCTTCGCGGCCGGCGCCCGGGGACCGCGCGTCTCACCCTGCGCATCGTCGCGATCGCACTGGGCGTCGGCTGGCTCGCCCTCACGGTGTGGATGCGCCCGCACACGGCCGTCGAACCGGCCTTGGAGGCCATGCGGTCGGATGCCGCGGTCACCGTCGCCGAGTCGGCCACCGAGATCGTGATGACCCCGACCGGCGAGGTCGACGACGTCGGCGTGCTCTTCCAGCCCGGCGCCTTCGTCGATGCGCGGGCATACGCCGCCGTATTGCGTCCGCTGGCCGAGGCCGGGCACACGGTCGTCATCCCGAAGCAGCCGCTGGGCATCGCGTTCCTCGCCATCGGCGCGCTCGACGCCACGCGTCCGCGCTTCGCCGAGGTCACGGGCTGGGTCGTGGCCGGCCACTCTCTCGGCGGCACGGTGGCGGCCATCGAGGCGGATGAGGCGGATGCCGCGGCGACGCACCCCGCGGTCGGGCTCATGTTCTTCGCGTCCTACCCGGCGAACGACATCAGCGGGTCGCTGACCGTGCCGGTGCTGTCGATCTCGGGGTCGAAGGACGGCCTGTCCACTCCGGAGAAGGTCGACGCGTCGCGGGCGAACCTGCCCGCCGGCGCCGAGTTCGTGCAGATCGACGGCGCGTCGCACGCGCAGTTCGGCTCCTACGGCCCGCAGGCCGGCGACGGAACGCCGACGATCAGCGCGGACGATGCCCGTGCGCAGATCTCCGCGGCCGCCGTGCGCTTCGTCGACGACCTGCCCTGAGCGCGAGCAGCCGCGGTCAGTCGCGCGCGACGGTCAGCGAGGTCACGCGAGCAATGGCCTCGAAATCGACGTCGTGGTGCAGGATCGATTCGTCGTTGCGCAGGGCGATGGCCGCGATGAGGCAGTCGACGAGTCTGCGGACCGTCACCCCCTGGCGACGTCCCATGCGATAGATGCGCGCGGCGTCGACCCAATCCGTCGGCTGGGTCGGCAGCAGGGTCGCGCGCGCGAGCAGTCGCTCCAGTTGGCGTGTGTGGGTGTCCGAGCGCGCGCCGGCGAGCAGTTCCATCATCACCGGCTCACAGGTCTTCAGCGGAGCCTGTTCGCGGATCAGCCGTTCGACGGCAGCATCCGCGGGCGAACCTGTCGCGCGCAGATACTCGATCCAGGCGGACGAGTCGACCAGCACCTCAGGATGCCCGGTTCTCGCGGAGCGCGTCGAGATCGCCTTCCCACCCCGACCCCCGCAAGGCCAGCGCCTGGTCGACGTCCAGCGGATCGGCGGCGAGGGCGCGCAGCGCATAGTTGACGGCATCCCGCTTGGACGAGAACGCGAACCGACGCATCACGGACTCCACGGCAGAGTCGTCCAGGTCGATGTTGGTGCGTGTCATACACCAACGATACACCTCGCCGTTCAGGCGCGCGAGAGGGCGTCCTCCAGCGCGACCCAGGCGAGCATCGCGCACTTGACCCGGGCGGTGTACTTCGAGACGCCCGACAGAGCCGCAGCATCCCCGAACCGCTCCTCATCCAGCGGAGTCTCGCCGCGTGAGCGCAGTGCCTCGCGGAACGATGCGATGAGGGCGGATGCCTCGGCCCGAGACATCCCGTCGGCGTCGTCCACCAGCACCGCGAGCATCGACGCGGACGCCTGCGAGATCGAGCAGCCCGAGCCCTCCCAGGTGACGTCGCGCACCACGTCCCCGTCCACGCGCACGCGCAGCGTGACCTCGTCGCCGCACACGGGATTGCGCTGATGCGAGGTCGCCGCGTGCTCGTCGGCGCTCAGCCCGAAGCCGTGCGGGGTGCGCGAATGGTCCAGGATCAGGTCCTGATACAGCGACTCGAGCCCGCTCATCGCGACACCCCGAAGAACGCCCGCACGCCCGAGACGGCGTCCAGGAACGCGTCGATCTCGTCCGCGGTGGTGAAGACCGACGCGCTCGCCCGGACGGTCGCGGTCACCCCGAACCGGCGGTGCAGCGGCTGCGCGCAATGGTGGCCGACGCGCACCGCGATGCCCCGGTCATCGAGCACCTGGCCCACGTCGTGCGCATGCACCCCGGCCACCTCGAATGCGCACAGCGCGACGCGGTCGGCCGCGGCATCCCCCAGCAGTCGGATGCCGTCGATCCGGCGCAGCCCGTCGCGCATACGCCGTTCGAGCATCTGCTCGTGCGCGTGCACGGCGTGCATGCCGAGCGCGTCGAGGTATCGCACGGCGGCGGCCAGGGCGATGGCCTGCGACACCGGCTGGGTGCCCGCCTCGAACTTCTGCGGCGCGGGCAGGAACTCGGCGCGATCGAGAGTGACCGTCGTGACCATCGAGCCGCCGGTGAGCACCGCCGGCAGCGCGTCGAGCACCTCGCTGCGGCCGTAGAGCGCCCCGATGCCGTACGGGCCGAGCATCTTGTGGCCCGAGAACGCGGCGAGGTCGACGCCGAGCGCCGGCAGGTCGAGGGGCAGGTGCGGGGCCGACTGGCAGGCATCGAGGACGGTGAGGGCGCCGACGGCGTGAGCCAGCGCGACGAGCTCGGCGACCGGGTTGACGACGCCCAGCACGTTCGAGACGTGCGCGAAGGCGACGACGCGGGTGCGCTCGCCGATCAGCCGGCCGGCCGAATCGAGGTCGAGCGTGCCGTCCTCGCGGACCGGGATGTGACGCAGCACTGCGCCGGTGCGGGCGGCCAGCTGCTGCCACGGGATGAGGTTCGCGTGGTGCTCGGCCTCGGTCACGACGATCTCGTCACCCGCGGCGAGCCCATACCGTGACCCGTCGATGCTCGCATTGCCGATCGCGGCCGCCACGAGGTTGAGGGCGGCCGTCGCGCCCGAGGTCCACACCAGGTTCTCGCCGGCGGCGCCGACGAACGCGGCCACGGTGGCTCGGGCATCCTCGAACAGCTCCGTGGCCCCGGCGGCCAGCGTGTGCGCTCCGCGGTGGACGGCCGCGTTGCCGTGCGCGAGGAAGTCGCGTTCGGCGTCCAGCACCGCGCGCGGCTTCTGGCTCGTCGCGGCGGAGTCGAGGTAGACCAGCGGTGCGCCGCCGATCGTCTCGGCCAGGATCGGGAAGTCGGCGCGGACGGCGGCGACGTCGAGCGCGCCGGTCTCGGCGAGGGGGATCACATCTTCCAGGCTACGCGTCGCAGACCTGGCCGAGGGTGGGACGTGTCGGGTCTGGTGAGCGGCCGTACAGCGGGCTACCCTGCCGGCATGGGCGAGTACGAGGGGCACGCCGCCCTCCGCCGTCGGCTCGAAGCGGCGGTGCGGGGTGCGGGGACCAGCGACCTCGGCGTGCGTGCCGCGGCATTCGCCGGCGATCTGTCGGCGCTGGGCCCGCCGTACCGCACGCTCGTCGAGCGGGTCCGCGAGGAGTCGTCTCGGGTCACCGATGCGGACGTCTCGGCGGTGCGCGCCGCCGCCGGCGGCGACAGCGCGGCTTTCGAGGTGATCCTGGCGGCAGCATCCGGTGCGGGTGCGCAGCGGTGGGATGCCGCGGTCCGCGCGATCGCGGAGGCCGGCGATGCGCCTGGATGAGGTCGAGCACGGCGACCGGCTGAAGACCCGGCTGCTGTTCCGGTTCGTCTCCGCCGTCTCGGGGATGCGGCTGCCCGACGCCGCGCGGGTGGCCATGTACCACCCCGACTACGTCGGACCGGCGCTGAACGCGTGGACGCAGGCGGCGATGCGCGGCGAGAGCGACTGGTCGGTGGCCGAGCGGGAGCTGATGGCTGCGCTGGTCGCGACCTGGAACTCGTGCCCGTTCTGCGTCGGGGCGCACAGCGCGGTGGCCGTGCACGGCATGGACGCCGACGTGGTCGCGCGGGCGCTGGACGACTACCGGGCGGCACCGCTCTCGCCGCAGCTGCGGGCGGCGCTGTTGTTCCTGGAGAAGCTGACCCGCGACCCGGACGGGGTCGACGCGGCCGACGCCCGCGCCGCCTTCGCCGCGGGCGTGAGCCCGCAGCAGCTGGAGGACGCGGCCGCCGTCGCCGCCGTGTTCCACGTGATCACCCGCTACGCGAACGCGCTCGACTTCGACATCCCGAGCGCCGACGACTTCGCGAAGGCGTCGAAGCGCCTGCTGGGCCACGGGTACGCCTGATTCTGCAGCGAAGGGTTGACGGGCACCGGGAGCGGGTATAACGTACAACCAAATGGTTGCACGAACTGGACTCAGCGACGACGAGGTGGACCGGATCTTCCGGGCCCTCGCCGACGCGACGCGGCGCGACATCCTGCGCCGCACGATCGCCGCGGAGCAGTCGGTGTCGACGCTTGCCGCCGACTACGACATGTCGTTCGCGGCGGTGCAGAAGCACGTCGCCGTGCTCGAAGCCGCCCGCCTGATCGTCAAGCGGGCCGAGGGAAGGGAGCGTCTCGTGCGCACCGATCCCGAGATGATCGCCCGGGCGCAGCAGCTGCTCGAGCGCTACCAGGACCTGTGGCGGCACCGCATCGATCGCATCGACGCGCTGCTGGCCGAGGATCCCGAGGAATGACCGCACAGCATCCGTCACACAAGGAGAGATCATGCCCGTCATCGACATCACCAGCGATCCCGAGAAGCTGACGATGAACATCGTCGCCGATTTCGCCGCCCCGCCCGAGCGCGTGTGGAGCGTCTTCACCGATCCCCGCCAGCTCGAACGGTTCTGGGGTCCCCCCGGGTGGCCCGCCACCTTCACCGGGTTCGAGTTCGCGCCCGGCGGCCTCGCGCAGTACCGGATGACCGGTCCCCGCGGTGAGACCTCCCGCGGTCGCTGGGAGTTCCTCACCATCGACGCGCCCCGCTCGTTCGAGGTGCTGGACGGCTTCGCCGACGAGAACGGCGAGCTGGACGACGCGATGCCGGCGATGCGGATGGTGTTCGCGTTCGAGCCGACCTCGACCGGCACGCGCCTGAACGGGGCGACGTACTTCCACTCGGTCGACGACCTCGAGAAGGCCGTCGGCATGGGCATGGTCGAGGGCACCCGGATGGCCATGGACCAGCTGGACGCCGTGCTGCAGGACCTGCGCGACTACGCCGCCGGCAAGGGCACCCGGCTCGAGGTGCTGGACGACCAGCACGTGCGCATCACCCGGCTGATCGAGGGCCCGCGCGAGCTCGTCTGGCGTGCGCACCACGACCCCGAGCTGCTGAAGCAGTGGCTGCTCGGTCCGGACGGATGGCGGATGACGGTGTGCGAGGTGGACTCCGCCCCGGGCGGCACCTACCGGTACGCGTGGGAGCCCGAAACCGGCACCGAGGGTGAGGCGTTCGGCTTCGACGGCGAGACGCTCGTCTCGGACGCGCCGCGCCGCGCGGTGACCACCGAGCACATGACCGGCACCGACTACCCGGCCACCGTCAACGACCTGCAGCTCTACGAGGAGGACGGTGCGACGCTCCTGACCCTGCTCATCGAGTACCCGGATGCCGCGACCCGCGACATCGTCCTGGCCACGGGCATGGTCGACGGCATGGAGACCAGCTACCGGCGCCTCGAGCGCGAACTGCTGCCGGCGTGACCCGGCACGACCGAGAGGAATCCGCATGACCGACGACAACGCGGCGCGCCCCGTGACCACCCAGCTGGTCGGCGAGGGCGACGATGCCATCACCTACGACATCCTCGGCGACCTCGCCACGGCGACTCCGGAACGCCCCGTGCTGTTCCTCTTCGGCGCTCCGATGGACGCCACCGGATTCGGCCTGCTGGCCGGTCACTTCACCGACCGTCCGGTGGTGACCTACGACCCGCGCGGCACGGGGCGCAATCCGCTCGGCACCGCCGACATCACCGTCGACCGGCACGCCGACGACCTGCACCGGGTCATCTCGGCGCTCGGCGTCGGCGCCGTGGACGCCTTCGGCACCAGCGGCGGGGGCGTGAACCTGCTCGCCCTCGTCGCCGCGCACCCGGAGGACGTGCGCTACGCGGTGGCCCACGAGCCGGCCACCGCCGCGCTGCTGCCGGACGAGCGCGCGGTGCACGCCGTGGTCGACGACCTGAAGCGCACGTACGCCGAGCGCGGCGACGGCCCGGCCATGGCGAAGTTCATCCAATTCGTGATGCTGGACGGAACCGTTCCGGACGACTACCTCCAGCGGCCTGAACCGGACCCCGCCATGTTCGGCATGTCGGCGGTCGATGACCGCACCCGCACGAACCCGCTGTTCCGCAACATGCCGGACATCCTCGATCACCGTCCCGACCTCGACGCCCTGCGGGCCCTCGGCGACCGGCTGGTCATCGCGGTGGGCGTCGAGTCGGGCCAGACGATGCCGGCACGCGCCGGACGTGCCGTCGCCGCCGCCGTCGGGATCGGCGTGACGGACGTGCCCAGCCACCATGCGGGCTTCACCGATCAGCCGGGCATGCCCGGCGACCCGGCGGGGTTCGCCGCCCGGCTCCGCGAGGTGCTCGGCTGATCGTCAGTCGCGGGCGTCGGCGGCGGATGCCTCATCCGCGTCGGCGTCCGCGATCACCGGGATGGGCCGGGTCTCATCCCCGCGCGAGCGGTGGTCCGCGGCATCCTCCGTCGCAGCGCCGCCCACCGGCGCCCGGTGCGTGCGCGGAAGCTGCTCGCCGTCCCGCTGGATCGTCTGGATGCGGGTGCGCGGCAGGCCCTCGGGGTTCTCGTGCTGCAGCCACAGCAGCATCTCTTCGCGCACCGTCCGCGTCAGATCGAACATCTTGAACGCATCATCGGCGCTGACCAGCGCCCGCACCTGGACATACCCGCCGACCGTGTCGGTCACGCGCAGCGACGAGGCCGCTCCGTCCCACAGCCCGCTCTCATCGAGCACGCGGTCCAGCTGCGCGCGCATGCGCGGGATGTCGACGCCCCAATCGAGGTCGAAGAAGACCGTGCCCAGCACGGCGGTCGACTCGCGCGTCCAGTTCTCGTACGGCTGCTGGGTGAAGTAGGTGGAGGGCAGGACGAGCCGGCGCTCGTCCCAGATCCGCACCACGACATAGGTGAGGGTGATCTCTTCGATGTAGCCCCACTCGCCGTTGACCACGACGACATCCTCCAGCCGCACCGCCCCGCTGAAGGCCAGCTGCATGCCGGCGAACAGGTTTCCCAGCGTGGACTGGGCGGCAAGGCCGGCCACCACCGACAGGAATCCGGCCGACGCCAGCAGGGTCGTTCCGAGTGCGGCGATCTGCGGGATCGTCAGCAGCGCGGCGCCGACGCCGATGACCACCGTGGCCGCGCCGATCAGGCGACGCACCACCACCACCTGGGTGCGGGCGCGCCGCGCCTGCCATCCGTCCGAGCCGTCGGTGGCGTAGTGCGACAGGCCGATGTCGGCCGCGAACATGAGCACCGACCCGATCGCCCACACCGCCGACAGCACGAGGAGCACGACGAACACGTGCCGCATCAGCACGGCGCCGGGGTCGGTCAGGGGCAGGGTCGCCGCCAGGGCGATCCAGGCCAGGATCACCGAGAGGACCACCAGGAACGGCACACGGGTGCGGCGGCGGAGAAGGTCCAGCCACGGCCGGCGCCGGGCGAGGGCGCCGAGCACGCGACCGAGAACATAGGCCGCGGCGATCACGATCACCGCGGCGATCACCAGCAGGATCAGGGCGTTCAGGGCAGGGGCGAGGTTCCAGAACGAGACCATGGACCCTCACCCTAGGCCTGGTGCCGGGCCGGTTCAAACAGGCCCGTTCCGCAGCGGGCGGAGCGGATGCCGCGGCCGGCCGTGGTCAGCGGTCCGGGGTGTGCGGCTTCACCGGCGGCGGCAGGGTCTGCGGCGCGAACGGCCGCCCGGCGCGATCCTGACCGGGGACCGGACGCGAGCGCCGGCCGTAGATGAGCTCGGACGAATCCAGCAGCCAGGGCACGAGCGTGATCGTCACGCCGTGCACGAGCATGAGCTGCTGTGCCATCCGCCGCGCGCGGCGGTTGTGCAGGATCGACTCCCACCAGTGCCCGACGATGTACTGCGGCAGATAGACGGTGACGACGGCCGACCCGTGCTCGGCGCGATACTGCTTGATGAACTCGATGACGGGGCCGGCGTAGCTGCGGAACGGCGACTCGATGGTGATCAGCGGCACCGGCATCCCGTGCTGCTGCCAGTCCTTCTGCAGCGCGCGCGACTCGGCCTCGGTGACGCCGACGTGCACCGCGATCGTCTTGTCGTGCCGGGCGGCCAGGGCGTAGTCCACGGCCTTGACGACCGGCTTCTGCAGCCGGTTCACCAGGATGACCGCGACATCCCCCGCCGCCCCGAAGTGCACGGTGTCATCCATCCGGATCTCGTGCTCGACATCCCGGTAGTACCGGTAGACCCCCATCATCAGCACGGACAGGATGGGGATCGCCAGGAACACCAGCCACGCGCCGTGCGTGAACTTCGTGATCGTCACGATGATCAGTACCGCCACGGTCATGGTCGCGCCCACGCTGTTGATGGCCAGGCCCTTGCGATAGCTGCGCGCCTGCCGATGGGCGGACTCCTGCGCGCGGGCGTCGGCGGGCAGCGCCTGGATCCGGCGCAGGCCGCGGATCCAATGTCGGATCATCCCGATCTGGCCCAGCGAGAACGACACGAACACGCCGATGATGTACAGCTGGATCAGATTGCTCAGGTTCGCCCGGTACACCACCAGCACCGCGATCGCGGCGATGCCGAGCACGATCATGCCGTTCGAGTAGACCAGGCGGTCGCCACGGGTGTTCAGCGCCTTCGGCGCATAGCCGTCGCGGGCCAGCACCGCACCCAGCAGCGGGAACCCGTTGAAGGCGGTGTTGGCCGCCAGCAGCAGCACGCACGCGGTCGCTGCCTGCACGATGAAGAACGGCACCGAGTTCATTCCGAACGTCGCCGCCGACAGCTGCGCCATCAGGCTCGGCTGCGGCAGGTTCTTGCAGTCGAAGCCGACCAGATCGCACGGGTTCTCGGAGTACTGCACCCCCGAGATCAGCGCCAGCGTGACCAGTCCGGCGAACATGAGGCCGGCGATCGTGCCCATCAGCGCCAGGGTCGCGCGGGCGTTGCGGATCTTGGGCTTGCGGAACGCCTGCACGCCGTTCGAGACCGCCTCCACCCCGGTCAGCGCCGAACAGCCGCTGGAGAAGGCCCGCAGCACCAGCAGGATCACCGCGGCCTGCGAGATGCTCTGCGCGTGCAGCCCGTACTGGGCGCTGGAGGCGACCGGGGCCGCGCCGATGAAGGTGCGCGCCATGCCCACCACCACCATGACGCCGACCGACGCGATGAACACGTAGGTGGGGATCGCGAAGGCGCGCGACGCCTCGCGCACGCCGCGCAGGTTCACGACGATGATCAGGATGACGCATCCCACCGCCAGCTCGACCCGCCACGGGTTCAGCCCCGGCAGCGCCGAGATGATGTTGTCGACCCCGGATGCCGTCGACACGGCCACGGTGAGGATGTAGTCCACCAGCAGAGCGGATGCCACGACCACGCCGGGCACCTCGCCGAGATTCGTCCGCGCCACCTCGTAGTCGCCGCCGCCGGACGGGTACGCCCGGATCAGCTGCCGGTACGAGAGGACGACCACGGCAAGCAGCAGCACGACCGCCGCGGCGACCCAGGGCGCGAAGGCCAGGAACGCCAATCCGCCGGTCAGCAGGATCATCAGCAGCTCCTGCGGGGCGTAGGCCACGCTCGACAGCGCATCGGACGCGAAGATCGGCAGCGCCATCCGCTTGGGCAGGAGGTGCTCGTCCGCTTTCTCCGACGCCAACGGGTCGCCGAGGAGGATGCGCTTCGCGATCGGCGACTCCGGCGCCGGATCACGATCTTCTGTTGTCACGGCGCGTGACACTACGCCTATCGGGGGGCGGTTGCAACGCGACGCGGCCATGCGCGGCATCCCGTGATCAAGAGGTGATCTCGCGCGTCGGCGGCGCCGCCGCGAGGGCGGGTCGGACGGCGTCGCGGGCGCGGGTCAGACGACGGCGAACACGGCGATCTCGACGGCATCGGGGTGCCGCACGCCGGTGCCCACGAAGATCGTGCGATTCACCCAGTCCCAGGCGCCGCGCGGGGCGCGCAGCCGGGGAACGCAGCGGAAGTAGATCCGGTCGGGGTCCACCGTCTCGCCCCGCATCAGCCGGTCGATGTCCTCCGGCGTTCCGGCCCGGATCGCGGTGTTGACCACCTCGATCACCGTGTCATCGTCGACCTGGATCGGATACCGCGCCTGCAGATCGGTCACGCCGTCCGGCCGCAGAACCTGGAAGTCGGCGCCGCCGCCGAGCACGCGGCCGGAGAGCTCGCCGGTCGCGGTGCCGGAGCGGATCGGCACGATACGGCGCCACCCGTCCGGTCCGGAGCCCAGGTCGATCGGCTCGTCCACCTCCACCCGGATGCTGGTCACGTGACGCAGGGCGGGAGCGGTGGGGGATGCATCGGCCATAACGGCATGCTAGGCCGCCGATCGGACCGCAGACGGCACTGGAAGGCGTTACCCGACCTCGGAGTGCCTACAGAGGCGGTGCCGGCGCCTCAGACTGGCGGTCCAGCGAGAATCAACGAACTCGTGGCGCGTGCCGCGCCAGCCACACTGAGCAGACAATCGTCGACACGATCGCCAGCGTCGGAGCTATTGCCCAGATCCACCAGAACTGCACGAGCCCGCTCGGGTCATACTCTGCGCTCATCACCAGGGAGACAGCGACGTTGAGCATGAGTGCAGCTGCTCCCGCGAGGAGCCACAGGCAGATCACCAGAATCAGATACGCGCGCACCGGATGCTTCATGCTGCGGCGCCGCAGCACGCCCACCACCACAAACCCCGATGGAAGCGCGACCAGAGCGAAGAGCAGGCCCGCATATGCTCCAATCACCCACAGCCCTCCCATGCCGAGGACACAGCCGATGAAGGCGACGATGACAGGGATGACCACGTGTCTCGGCGTGAGCCTAGAAGCCAGGACCTCTCCCGCACCCTGACTGCGACTCGCTTGAGCCATCGTCACAACCCAGCACCTCGCATGTTGAACGCGAACTCTCCCAGTTCAAGTATGCTCCCGCTCCATCGGGTTGGTGTTCGTGATCCAGTCTTGCGCCAGACCACACGCACGGGCTGGTCGAAACTGGGCGCGTCGACAAGCGCCACCTCCCGGCGGCCCTGAGAGCCCGCGATCACCCCGCAACGCGGGCACACCGTGACAGTCGGAGGCGATTCGACCGGTGAAGGGCTGCTTGGTCGCTACCCATCCTGAAGGCCTCGACCCCGATCACCCCGATCACCCCGCCGCCGCGCCCAACAACTCCGCCCCGGGCCGGGCGGTCGTGCCGCGCACGACCAGCTCGAAGGGGAGGCTTCCCGGCTCGGGACGGGGATGCGCGCCGGGCTCGAGGAAGCGCAGGATCGCGTCGGCCGCGCGTTCGCCCTGGCGCACCGGGAACTGGTCCACCGTGGTGAGCTGGAAGAAGTCGCCCAGTTCGTGGCCGTCCACCCCCACCACCGACAGATCGGTGGGAACGCGGAAGCCCAGTTCGCGTGCGGCCAGCAGCGCGCCGACGGCCATCTCGTCCGAGGCCGCGAAGATCGCGGTCGGCTTCTCGCCGGGCCGGCCCAGCAGCTGCTTGGCCGCCCGGAATCCGCCGTCGATGGTGAAATCCGCCGGCTCGAACAGCCGCGGCCTGACCTCGACCCCGGCCTGTTCCAGCGCGCGCTCGAAGCCCTGCCGGCGCTGGGTCGGGATATGGAAGTCGAGATCGAACTCGGGGCTGGCTCCGATGTGCGCGATCTCGCGATGGCCGAGCGCGAGCAGGTGGTCGGCCGCCAGCTCGGCGACCGCGACGTCGTCCACGGTGAGCGTGGTCAGCCGCGGATCGGACCCGCCGATCGCGATCACCGGGATGCCCAGGGCGAGCAGGCGCTCGATCTCGGCATCCCCCAGTTCGATCGAGATCGAGATCACCCCGTCCACGCGCTGTCGGCGCAGCAGCGTGTCGAAGACGTTGCGACGCAGCTCCTGGTCCTCGGTGAGGCTGTACAGGGTGATGTCGTAGCCGTGCCGCATCAGCTCGTCCGCCACGCCGGACAGGACCGTGCTGAAGAACCAGCGCTGCAGGAACGGCACCAGCACGCCGACGTTGCGGGTCCGCCCCGATGCCAGGCTCGACGCGGACGCCGACACGACATAGCCGAGCGACTCGGCGGCGGCGTGCACCCGCGACTTCGAGGCGTCCGACACGTGCCCGCGGCCGCTGAGCGCGCGCGACACGGTGGCGGTGGACACGCCGGCCAGCCGCGCGACTTCGTCGATGCTCACCATGGCGCCTCCCGGCCGGCCGTCTCAGTCCGCCTCAGTCCGTCTCGACCCAGACCGAGGTGTCGACCGGCAGCATCCCGTCGGCCAGCGGTCCACTGGACAGGATGACCCGCCCCGCGGGGACGGGGATCGGCTCGGCGCCGATGTTCGCCACCACCGCGACATTCCCGTTGCGGAATGCGACGACATCCGTCCGCTCGGAGCCAGTCCCCTCGGCGTCGATCCATGCGAGGGAGCCGACGCCCAGGCCGCGCGTGCGACGCTCGGCGAGCAGCTGCCGGTAGAGCGAGAGGGTGGATGTCGGGTCCTGCGACTGCGCGTCGCGGGTCAGCCGCGCCCACTCGGCCGGCTGCGGCAGCCACGACGTCCCGGTCGTGTTGAAGCCGTACGCCGGGGCATCCGACCGCCACGGGATCGGGACGCGGCAGCCGTCCCGGCCGTACCGCTGGTGGCCGGTGCGGAACCAGGTCGGATCCTGCCGGGCCTCATCCGGGATGTCGATGACCTCGGGCAGCCCGAGCTCCTCGCCCTGGAACAGGTAAGCCGAGCCGGGCAGCGCGAGCATGAGCGTCGTGGCCGCACGCGCGCGGCGCAGGCCGATCACCGGGTCGGGCTTGCCGGGGGAGTTCGGGCCGATGCCCTCGCCCTGCGGGCTGTCGGCGGTCAGCGCGAGCCGCGACGCGTGCCGGATCACGTCGTGGTTGGACAGCACCCAGGTGCTCGGGGCCCCGACCGCGCCGTACTCCCGGATCGAGTCGGCGATCACCCGGCGCAGGGCGCCGGCGTTCCACTCGCTCATCAGGTAGCCGAAGTTGAAGGCCTGGTTCATCTCGTCCGGGCGCACCCACAGCGCCGTCTGCGCGATGGTCGGCAGCCACGCCTCGGCGCACAGGGCGCGGTCGCCGTCGTATTCGGCGAGCACCTTATGCCAGTCGCGGTATACGTCGTGCACACCCTCCTGGCCCCAGTACGGGACGTCGGTCTCGTCGCCGCCCATCGAGCCGCCGTCGACGGCCGGGGTGTAGTCGGGCAGGCCGTCGGCCTTGATCAGGCCGTGGGCGACGTCCACGCGGAAGCCGTCCACGCCCCGGTCGAGCCAGAACCGCAGGATGCGGCGGAACTCTGCGCGCACCTCGGGGTTGGTCCAGTCGAAGTCGGGCTGCGAGGCGTCGAACAGGTGCAGGTACCACTGGCCGGGGGTGCCGTCCGGTGCGGTCACGCGGGTCCAGGCGGGACCGCCGAACACCGACTCCCAGTTGTTCGGGGGCAGCTCGCCGTGCTCGCCGCGGCCGTCGCGGAACAGGTAGCGGGCGCGCTCGGGGCTGCCGGGGTCGGCGGCCAGCGCCGCCTGGAACCAGACGTGCTGGTCGGAGGAGTGGTTCGGGACCAGGTCGACGATCACCCGGATGCCGCACTCGTGCGCGCGCTCCAGCATCCGGTCGAAGTCCTCGAGCGTGCCGAACAGCGGATCGACGTCGCAGTAGTCGGCGACATCGTAGCCGGCATCCTTCTGCGGGCTGGTCATGAACGGGCTGAGCCAGACCGCGTCCACGCCGAGGGTCTGCAGGTCCCGGAGGTGGGCGGTGATGCCGGGCAGGTCGCCCACGCCGTCGCCGTTGGCGTCCGCGAACGAGCGGGGATAGATCTGGTAGATCACGGCAGAGCGCCACCACTCCGACCCCGGGGCGGTGGGCAGGGCGCGGGCGGTGTCGAGCGCGGGCGAAGTCATGCGAACAGCGTAGTGCAAGCGCTTACACATGTCGCCGCGCCCGCCTTCCTCTCCGCGAGATCGTACGATTTGGCCGACTGCACATCATCCTGGGCCGAAATTGATGTGGTTTCGGCCAAATCGTACGATTTCGGGGACGGACCGGGGACGGACCGGGGACGGACCGGGGAGAGTCGGGGAGGGAAGGGGCCGCGTAGGGTGGACGGGTGCCCGATGAGCTTGCGCGTGCGGAGAGCCTGATCCGCAGCATCCCGGACTATCCCGAACCGGGCGTCCTGTTCCGCGACATCACGCCGCTGCTGGCGGACGGCCGTGCCCTGCGGACCACCATCGACGCGATGATCGCGCCCTTCGCCGGGCAGTTCGACGTCGTCGCCGGGGTCGAGGCACGCGGATTCCTGCTCGCCGGCGCCGTGGCGATCGCGGCGAACGTCGGACTGGTGCCGATCCGCAAGGCCGGCAAGCTGCCCCGGCCCGCGGCATCCGTCGACTACGCCCTCGAGTACGGCACCGCGACCATCGAGGCGCACGACGACATCCGTCCCGGCGTCCGCCTCCTGCTCGTGGACGACGTGCTGGCCACCGGCGGCACCCTGCAGGCCGCGCACACCCTCGTCGCCGAGCTCGGCGGCACGGTCGTCGGCACGTCGGTGCTGATGGAGCTCACCGCCCTCGGCGGCCGCGCCCTGGTCGGCGACGTGCACACCGTCTTCCGCGCCTGAGCCGTCCGGTCCGCGCCGGGTCAGGATGCCGGGAGGACGACGTTCACCGGTGCCTCGCCGGCGAGCATCCGCTCCACCTGCCGGCGGATCAGCCGCGCGATCCGCGGCGCCATCGCGGTGGATGCTCCGCCCACATGCGGCGCGATGAGCACACCGGGCAGCGTCCACAGCGGATGGTCGGCCGGCAGCGGCTCGGGATCGGTGACATCCAGCGCCGCCCGGATCCGGCCGCGGCCCACGTGGTCGGCCAGCGCGTCGGTGTCGACGATCGCCCCGCGCCCGACGTTGACGATGAGCGCACCGTCGGGCAGCAGCGACAGCGCGGCGTCGTCGATCAGGTGGCGGGTCTGGTCGCCTCCCGGCAGCGTGGCGATCACGATCTCGGCATCCGGCAGCAGCGCCGCGAGCTCGTCCGATCCATGCACCGGGATGTCGTCCTCGACGCGTGCCCGATGCGCGAGCACCGTCAGCCGCACCTCGAACGGGGCCAGGCGCGCCGCGGTCGCCTTGCCCACGCCGCCGTAGCCCAGCAGCAGCACCCGCCGGTCGGCCAGACTCGCAGCGAACACCGGCTGCCACCGCCGCTCGTCCTGGGCGCGCACGAAGTCGGGGATCTGCCGCTGGGCGGCCAGGGTCAGCGCGAGCGCCATCTCGGCGGTCGAGGTCTCATGCACGCTGGCGGCGTTGGCGAAGACGCGGCCGGCCGGCAGGTGCGGCACCACGTGCTCGTAGCCGATGGACTGGCCCTGGATGAGCCGCGTGCGCACGTCGCGCAGCTGCGCGAAGACGGCGGCGGCGCTGCCGCCCATGTACGGCGGCACGACGATGTCGATCGCCTCGCGGTCGGTCGGGGCATCCATCGGCCAGACGATCAGCTCGACGTCGTCGGGCAGATCGGCGAGGTCCTCGGCGAGCGACTCGGTGGGCACGGACACGACCAGACGGGGCATCCTCCCACGCTACCGCCGGCGCAGAAGGTCCTGACTCAGAAGGCGTCGCCTCAGACGGTCTTGCCTCAGACGGTCTTGACCACGGTCAGCACGAACGCCGAGTCCTCGACCGCCTGCACCGAATGGCGCGCGGTCGGGACGATGAGGAAGTCGCCGGGCAGGCCCTCCCAGACCGTGCTGCCGGCGATCAGCCGGATGTGCCCCTGGATGACGTGCAGGGTCGCCTCGCCCGGGTTGTTGTGCTCCTCGAGCTCGCGGCGGGCGCACAGCGCGATCACGGTCTGCCGGAGCATCCGCTCGTGCCCGCCGAAGATGGTTTTCGCGCTGCGACCGCTGGGCGCGTGCGCGGCGAGACTGAGCTGCTGACGCGCCTGCGCGATCAGGGAGATCTTCTGCGACACCGGGGACACCTCCGTGCCGCAAGTCAAGCACGTTCCCCGTCTCGGCGGGAGGGTCAGGCTGCGGCGCGGGCGACTGCGGAGATCGCCGCGGAGAAGAAGCGCAGCCCGTCGGTGCCCGAGCGCATGGCGTCGGGCGTGTTCGGCCCGAAGCCGGGCTCGACGGCGTGCTCGGGGTGGGGCATCAGCCCAACCACGTTTCCGCGCTCGTTGGACAGCCCTGCGATGTCGTTCAGCGAGCCGTTCGGGTTCACACCCACGTAGCGGAACGCCACCTGGCCCTCGCCCTCGATGCGCGCCAGCGTCTCGGCGTCCGCGATGTAGCCGCCCTCGCCGTTCTTCAGCGGGATCACGATCTCCTCGCCGGCCGCGAACTCGGCGGTCCAGTCCGTCGCCGCGTTCTCCACCCGCAGCCGCTGGTCCCGGCGCACGAACTGCTGGCCGGCGTTGCGGATCAGGCCGCCCGGCAGCAGGTGCGCCTCGACCAGCATCTGGAAGCCGTTGCAGATGCCCAGCACCGGCAGGCCGCCGGCCGCGGCATCCTTGACCTCCGCCATGATCGGCGAGAGGGCGGCGATGGCGCCGGAGCGCAGATAGTCGCCGTAGCTGAACCCGCCCGGCAGGACGAGGGCGTCCACGCCCTCCAGGTCATGCGAACCGTGCCACAGGGCCACCGGCTCGGCGCCGGCGATGCGGATCGCGCGCTGCGCGTCGCGGTCATCGAGCGATCCGGGGAACGTGATGACCCCGATCCGCGTGGTCACTCCACGACCTCGATGCCCACGACATCCTCGATCACCGCGTTGGACAGGATGTCGGCGGCGACCTGTCGCGCCTGCGCGAGCGTGGCGTCGTCGACCTCGCCGTCCACGGTGAGCTCGAAGCGCTTGCCGATGCGCACCGCACGGAACGGGGTCTCGCCGATCCGCGCGAGAGCGCCGGCGACGGCCTTCCCCTGCGGATCGAGCAGCTCGGCCTTGGGCATGACGTCGACGACGATGGTGGGCATTCGAGGCTCCGGATGTCGCGGAAAAAGGGGCACCGCCAGTCTACGGTGCGGCCGCCAGGTGATTCTCGATGACGTACTCCGCAATCGCGAGCGAACTGGTGGCCGCGGGGGAGGGCGCATTGCGCAGCAGCGTGACGGCCCCGACCTGGTCGACCGCGAAGTCGTCCACCAGTGCGCCGTCCCGGGCCCATGCCTGGGCACGCACCCCGGCGGCGGACTTGTGCGTCAGGTCGGACATCGTCAGTTCGGGCACGAACCGGCGGGCCTTGTGGAACCAGCGGCGCTTGATCAGCGATCCGCTGATCTCGTCCACACCCATCCGCCAGTGCTCCTTGGCCAGCGGCCACGCACCGGGCCAGACCAGCGACTGCCAGGTGTCGCGGGCCGACCACTGCCACCAGGTGTACCCCTCGCGGGCCAGGGCCGGGACCGCATTCGGTCCGACGTGGACGTTGTCGTAGACGCCGCGGGTGAAATGCACGCCGAGGAACGGGAAGCGCGGATCGGGAACGGGGTAGATCATCCCGTTCACCAGAACCGGTGCGCTCCGGCCGCAGCTCCCAGTACTCGCCGCGGAACGGCAGGATCTTCGGCGACGGGTCGGCTCCGACGAACCGTGCGACGACGTCGGACTGCAGCCCCGCACAGACGATCACCCGGTCGAACAGGTGGCTCGAGACCGGCGTGGTCACCCGGACCCGGCCGCGCTCGTCGGCGATCGCGGTGACCTCGTGGCCGAGCAGGATCCGGCCCCCGGCGGCGCGCACGTCCTGTGCCATCGCCTCGGTGATCGAGGAGTAGTCCACCACCGCGGTGTGCGGCGAGTGCACCGCGGCCACCCCCGCCGCGTGCGGCTCGATCTCGCGCAGGCGCGTGACGTCGTAGATGCGGGCGAGGTCCGGGACGCCGTTCTCGCGGGAGCGCCGCTCGATCTCGTCCAGCGCCGGGATCTCGGAGGGATCCACCGCGACCACGAGCTTGCCGACTTCGCGGAAGGGCAGGCCCTTGTCCTGGCAGAACTCGCGCATCGACGTGCGCCCGGCCGCGCACAGCGTGGCCTTCAGCGAACCGGGTGCGTAGTACAGCCCGGCGTGTACGACACCCGAGTTGTGTCCGGTCTGGTGCTGCGCGAGGCGCGCCTCCTTCTCCAGCACGGTGACCTCGTCGCCGCGGCCCGACAGGGCGCGGGCGAGCGCGATGCCCACGATGCCGCCCCCGATGATGCCGACCCGGCCGCCCACTCCCACACGCTCACGCTAGCGGAATCAGCATCCGCGCCCGGAAGAAGCGACAGCGGATGCCGATTCCGGCCGCGCGAAGCGGCACCCACGGCGCCGTGATCAAATCGTGACCGATTTCGTGGGAGCGCTCCCTTGACCCAGATGGGAGCGGTCCCATAGAGTCGGTCGCGTGCTTGGGAGCGCTCCCATCTGGAGCTGCGACACGAGCCGTGCAGGAAGCCCGTACTTGCAAGAACCCGACACCACAAAGGAGTGACCCGTGAAATCACGTGCACTGCGACGCACCGCCGTCGCGATCGCCGCCACATCCACTGCTGTTCTCGCCCTCGCCGGCTGCGCCGGCAGCGGTGGCTCCGACTCCGGCGACTCGAACGAGAAGATCACGCTGACCGTCACCACGTTCGGCGCGATGGGGATGGACGACCTCTACAAGCAGTATGAGAGCGACCACCCCGGCATCACGATCAAGGCGACCAACATCGACACCGGTGGCAACGCACTGACCGACTGGCAGACCAAGCAGGCGGCCGGGGCGGGTCTTCCCGACGTCCAGGCCGTCGAAGAGGGCTGGCTGAGCAAGGTCATGCAGGTCAGCGACAGCTTCACCGACCTGACCAAGTACGGCGCCGACGACACCAAGGGCGACTGGGTGCCGTGGAAGGTGCAGCAGGCCACCGACAAGGACGGCCGCATCATCGGCTATGGCACCGACATCGGACCGGAGGGGCTCTGCTACAACAGCAAGCTGTTCGCTGCGGCCGGCCTGCCGACAGACCGCGACAAGGTCGCCGAATACTTCGGCGGCGCCGATGCGACGTGGGACAAGTTCTTCCAGATCGGAAAGGACTACCACGACAAGACCGGCAAGGCGTGGTACGACCAGTCCGGCTTCGTCTGGAACTCGATGGTCAACCAGCTGCCCGAGGGCTACTACAAGAGCGATGGCACGCTGAACGTCAAGGACAACGCCGATCTGAAGGCGCGCTGGGCCCTTCTCGCGCAGGGTGCGGCCGATGGTCTGAGCAGCAACCAGACCCAGTGGGACTGGGGCGGGGGCAAGGCGTTCACCGACGGCTCGTTCGCCGTCTTCGTCTGCCCGGGCTGGATGCTCGGCAACGTCAAGGGCGGGGCGGAGTCCGCCGGCGGCGACGCGAGCACCGGCTGGGACTTCGCCGATGTCTTCCCCGGCGGCCCCGCCAACTGGGGTGGCTCGTTCCTGACGGTGCCGACCACCTCGAAGCACCCGAAGGAGGCCGCAGAGCTGGCGGCGTACCTGACCAGCGCCTCCTCTGAGGTCGCCGAGTTCCAGAAGGCCGGCGCGTTCCCGAGCGTCGTGAAGGCCCAGAGCGACCCCGGCGTGACCGGCGAGAGCGAACTGACGAAGTTCTTCAACGACGCGCCGATCGGGGAGATCCTGGCCAAGCGCGCCGAGGGCGTGAAGGCGCAGTACAAGGGTCCGGACGACGCGGTCATCCAGGAGCAGGTGTTCGGCCCGAGCATCCAGCAGCTGGACTCCGGCAAGGCCGACGGCACCAAGGCGTGGAACAACGCCATGAAGCTGCTCGACCAGCTCGTCATCAACAAGTAGCGCTCGACGCTGCAGCACCGGGCGGGCCCTCCGGACATCCCTCGGGGGCCCGCCCGCATCCCACCGGGCTCACCACGCCCCCGCATCCCGCCAGAGGTAGAGAGCAGACATGACCTCCACGCTCCAACCGCCGACTCGGCAGCAGTCATCGCCCGTCCGGCGACCCGCCGGTCCGACCCCGGCGCTCACGTTCCGGCAGCGGCTCAGCCGCTGGGACGTGCGCTACTCGCCGTACTTCTACGTCGCGCCGTTCTTCGTTCTCTTCGGCCTCGTCGGCCTGTTCCCGCTGGTGTACACGTTCGTGGTCTCGCTGAACGACTGGGACCTTCTCACCGGGGCCGGCGACTGGGTGGGCTTCGAGAACTTCGGCACGGAGCTGACCGACCCGCTGTTCTGGAACTCGGTGTTCAACACCTTCAGCATCTTCTTCCTGTCGGCGATCCCGCAGCTGATCGCCGCCACGGTGATCGCCGCGGTGCTCGACCAGAACCTGCGCGCGAAGACGTTCTGGCGCATCAGCGTGATCCTGCCGTACGTGGTCACCCCGGTCGCCGTCACCCTGATCTTCAGCAACATGTTCGGCGAGAAGTACGGGCTGATCAACAACCTCCTCGAGGCGCTCAACCTGCCCGACGTGATGTGGAAGACCGACACCCTGCCCAGCCACCTCGCGATCGCCACCATGGTCAACTGGCGCTGGACCGGCTACAACGCCCTGATCCTGCTGGCCGCCATGCAGGCGGTGCCGCGCGACATCCACGAATCCGCCGCCATCGACGGCGCCGGAGCGGTGCGCAGGTTCTTCTCCATCACGATCCCCAGCATCCGGCCGACGTTCATCTTCGTCGTGATCACCGCGACCATCGGCGGCCTGCAGATCTTCACCGAGCCGAAGCTGTTCAACGCCGCCAGTTCGACCCCCGGTGGGCCGCAGCGGCAGTACCAGACCACCGTGCTGTATCTGTGGGATCTCGCCTTCAACCGCGGATCGTTCGGCAAGGCCGCGGCGGTCGCCTGGATCCTGTTCCTGATGATCGTCGCGATCGGCATCGTGAACTTCCTGATCACCCGCAGCATCTCCGGCGTCGAAGCCAAGGCCGTCTCACGGCGCCGCCAGCGCCGCCTCGACCGCGTGCGTGCCGCGCAGGATGCCGGATCGGATGCCGCACCCGCCGCACCCGTCGTGCCGCCCGGAACCGAAAGGGGCATCGAATGACCGCGCAGACCCTCACCGCGGCGCCCGCGCGCTCGCGGCGGCACCGCCGTGGCGGCTTCGGGATCGAACGCCGGCCCGGATGGTTCAGCTACACCCTCGTCGCGGTCTTCTTCATCGCCGGCGCCTATCCGCTCTACTGGTCGTTCGTCATGGGCTCGCGCGACAACGCCGCACTGACCCAGACCTGGCCGCCGCTGCTGCCGGGCGGACAGTTCTGGACGAACGTCGCCGAGGTCTTCGACACCATCGACTTCTGGAAGGCGCTCGCCAACTCGATCATCGTCGCCGGCGTGATCACCGCATCCGTCATCCTCTTCTCCACGCTGGCCGGCTACGCGTTCGCGAAGCTGAGGTTCCGCGGGCGCGAAGGCCTCATGGTGTTCGTGATCGCCACGCTCGCCGTGCCGACCCAGCTGGGCATCATCCCGATGTTCATGCTGATGAAGCAGTTCGGCTGGACCGGCACCCTCGGCGCCGTCATCATCCCGACGCTGGTCACGGCGTTCGGTGTGTTCTTCATGCGGCAGTACCTCGTCGACGTGATCCCCGACGAGCTGATCGAGGCCGCCCGCATCGACGGCGCCAGCATGTTCCGCACGTTCTGGCACGTCGGAGTGCCCGCCGCGCGTCCGGCCATGGGCATCCTCGGCCTGTTCACCTTCATGACCGCGTGGACCGACTACCTCTGGCCCCTGCTGGTGGTGCCGCAGAATCCGACGCTGCAGGTGGCGCTCAGCCAGCTGCAGAGTGCGAAGTACGTCGACTACGCGGTCGTGCTCGCCGGAGCCGTCCTGGCCACCCTCCCCCTGATCGTCGTGCTCGTCGTCGCCGGCAAGCAGCTGGTGTCGGGGATCATGGCAGGTGCGGTCAAGGGATGATGGATACGACGACGACCACCACCACGACGTCCGCCACGACAGGGAATCTCCACGCCATGACCCATACGCCCGCCCGGCCCTTCCCCACCGAGTTCCTGTTCGGTGCCGCCACCGCCGCGTTCCAGATCGAGGGCGCCGCCCACGAGGACGGCCGCCGCGATTCGATCTGGGACGCGTTCTGCCGCGTCCCCGGCGCCGTCATCAACGGCGACGACGGGGATGTCGCGTGCGACCACTATCACCGCTACCGCGACGACGTCGCGCTGATGAAGCGGATGGGCGTGCAGACGTACCGGTTCTCCACGTCGTGGGCGCGGGTCCGACCCGACGGCGGCGCGGTCAACGCGGCCGGCCTGGACTTCTACCGGCGGCTGGTCGACGAGCTGCTGGATGCCGGCATCCTGCCGTGGCTCACGCTGTACCACTGGGATCTGCCGCAGGCGCTGCAGGAGCAGGGCGGCTGGACCGTGCGCTCGACGGCCGACCGGTTCACCGAGTACGCGCTGGACATGCATGACGCGCTCGGGGACCGGGTCAACGTGTGGACCACGCTGAACGAGCCCTGGTGCGCGTCGTTCCTGAGCCACACCGCCGGCGTGCACGCGCCCGGGCACACCAGCGTGACCGAGGGGCTGCTCGCTGCGCACCACCTGCTGCTCGGGCACGGCCAGACCGTGCGCGAGCTGCGGGCTCGCGATGCAGCGCTGAACCTCGGGCTGACCCTGAACCTCACCGTCGCCGACGCGGTGGACCCGGCCGATCCGGCCGACCGGGATGCCGCACGGCGCATCGACGGGCAGTTCAACCGGTGGTTCCTGGACCCCGTGTTCCGCGGCCGGTACCCGGCCGACGTCGTGGACGACATCCGCGCCGTCGACGCGGACGCCGTCGCCCGCCTCGAGGACGCGGTCCGGCCCGGCGACCTGCCGGTCATCGCGACGCCCATCGACACGCTCGGCGTGAACTACTACCACGGCGAGTTCGTCGGCGGACACGCCCCGGCCGAGGCGGTCACCGGCGGAGACGCGCCGACCGCCCGGGCCACGGCATCCCCCTTCCCCTCGCACGACGGGATCTTCTGGCACGACCGCGACCTGCCGCGCACCCCGATGAACTGGGAGGTCCAGCCCGAGGGGCTGACCCGCCTGCTCGTGCGCGTGCAGCAGGAGTATGCCGGCGCGGCCGGCACCGCGCTGTACGTCACCGAGAACGGGGCCGCCTACGACGACGAGCCGGTCATCGAGGACGGCGCGGTGCGCATCCACGATGACGAGCGCACCGAGTACGTGCGCGGGCACCTGGGTGCGGTGCTGGATGCGGTGGATGCCGGAGCCGACGTCCGCGGCTACTTCTACTGGTCGCTGCTGGACAATTTCGAGTGGGCATGGGGCTACGACAAGCGGTTCGGCATCGTCCACGTCGACTACGACACGCAGGAGCGGACGGTCAAGGACAGCGGCCTCGAATACGCTCGCATCATCGGCGCCCGGGAGTTGGATGACATCGCCGCCGTCGCCGCGCGCTAACATCCGACGGGAGGGGGTCCGATGAGCACACCGAGCACGCGCGCGACGATCGAAGAGGTCGCCGCCGCCGCCGGGGTGTCGCGCTCCACCGTCTCGCGCGTGGTGAACGGATCCACGTCGGTCAGCCCGGCGGCCCTGGAATCGGTGCGGCGCGCGATCGCCGAGCTGAACTACGTGCCCAACCGGGCGGCCCGTTCGCTGGCGAGCCGGCAGACCCTCGCCATCGCGCTGGTCGTGCCCGAGGACACCACGAAGTTCTTCGGCGACCCGTTTTTCGCCGCGATCGTGTCCGGGATCAACGCGCGGCTGACGCGCTCGGACTATGTGCTGAACCTCTTCATCGCCAGCGACGACCCCGGCGACAAGATGACCAGCTACATGCGCGGGGGCAACGTCGACGGCGCGATCATCGTCTCGCACCACACCAGCGACACCTTCATCGACCGGATCGCGGCGACCATGCCGGTGGTGTACGGCGGGCGTCCGATCCGCCACCGCGCATCCGACTACTACGTCGACGTCGACAACCTGGTCGGCGGGCGGGATGCCACGAACCATCTGATCGCGCAGGGGCACCAGCGGATCGCGATGATCACCGGCCCGCTGACGATGGCCGCGTCGCGCGACCGGCTGCAGGGGTTCCGCGACGCGCTGAGCGCGGCCGGCCTGACCGAGGTCGCCGTGGTCGACGGCGAGTTCACCTCGGACGGCGGGGCGCGGGCGATGCGCGGCATCCTTCAGTCCGGCAACCGACCCGACGCGGTCTTCGCGGCCAGCGATCTGATGGGACGCGGAGCCCTCGGCGTGCTCGCCGAACAGCGTGTGCGGATCCCCGAGGAGGTGGCGCTGATCGGCTTCGACGATTCGCCGGTCGCGACATCCGTCTCACCGCAGATGACCACGATGCGGCAGCCGTCGTTCGAGCAGGGCGAGAGCATGGCCGCCGTCCTGCTGGACATCCTGGCCGGCGGCGAGCCGCCGCACGAGACGGTCCTGCCCACCGAGCTCGTGGTCCGCGCCTCGGCCTGAGGGGGCTTCTGCGGGTCTATGCCGCCCGCTGCTGCACAGTTGCGTGCAGGGCGTTGTTCCACGGATCGTCGAAGCCGAGCGTGCGGCCGTCGTCGCGCACCGCGAAGCCGTAGTGGCGCAGCCGCTCGTGCAGCGCGCCGAGCGCGTCGGCGTCCGGCAGGGTCAGGTCGATCCGGCCCAGGCCGAGCGCCGGCATCCGCGGGCCGGCGCCGCGCGAATCCCAGACGTTCATCGCCATGTGATGGTGGTACCCGCCGGCGCTGACGAACAGGGCGGTGTTGCCGAGCGTGGCGGTCGTGTCGAACCCCAGCGCGTCGACGTAGAAGGCGCGGGCGGTCGCGACATCCCCCACCGAGAGGTGGACGTGGCCGACGGATGCGGCGTCCTGCGCGGTGGATCCGGCCAGCACCTCTTCGGTCAGATGCTCGCGCAGATAGGCGTTCGGGTCGAGGAAGAGCGTGGACATCTCGACCTGACCGTGCGTCCACGACCACTCGGTGCGGGCGCGGTCCCAGTACAGCTCGACGCCGTTGCCCTCCGGGTCGGTGAAGTAGAAGGCCTGGCTGACCAGGTGATCCGCGCTGCCGGTGAACGTGCCCGGGGCATGCTGGGCGGCCGAGTACAGCGCGGCGGCCAGCGCCGGCTGCGACTCGAACAGGATGGCGGTGTGGTAGAGCCCGGCAGACCCGGCGGCCGCGTGGCGCAGGCTCGGCTCGTGCCGCAGGATGACGATCGGGCGGCCGGCGCGTCCGAGCGTGACGGTGTCGCCGGAGGCGTCCAGCACCTGCAGCGTCACCGCATCGCGGTAGAAGCGGGTCTGTGCGTCGAGGTCGGCCACCAGCAGGGTGACCGCCCCCATGGCCGTGGCGGCGGCGATGCGGTCGGCCGCGGCGAGCTGCGTATTCATATGAATAGACAACCCGTGGGCCGTCTCCCGCATTCCCCGCCCTCCTGTCCGCGAAATCGTACGATCTGGCCGACTGCACATGAAACTCGGCCCAGAATGATGTTCACTCGGCCAGATCGTACGATTTCGACGAGGGCGGGAGGCTACTCGGGGTCGCCGCCGAGCGGGCCGACGGCCGGGATCGGTCCGCCATCGTCGGCGCCGGTCTTCCGAGCCCGCGCGATCGCGTTGCCCCCGTGGTAGATGACCAGCGCCGCGGCTGCGCCGAGCACGATCCCGGTGAGCTGGAAGTCGCCCCAGCCCATCGTGAAGTTCGCGATCGCGATCACCAGGGCCACCGCCCCGGTGTACTGGTTGACCGGGCGCGAGAAGTCCACGCGGTTGTCGACCCAGATCTTGATCCCGATGATCCCGATCAGGCCGTACAGCGCCGTGGTCGCCCCGCCCAGCACGCCGGCCGGGATGGTGTTGAACAGCGCGCCGATCTTCGGCGACAGCGCCAGCAGGATCGCCACGATGCCGGCCACCCAGTACGCCGCGGTCGAATAGACGCGGGTCGCGGCCATCACCCCGATGTTCTCGCCGTAGGTCGTCGTGCCCGAGCCGCCGAACGTGCCCGCGATCGCGGTCGAGACGCCGTCGGCGATCAGGGCCCGTCCGGTCTGCTTGTTCACCGAGTTGTCGGTCATGGTCGCCACCGCGCGCACGTGCCCGACGTTCTCGGCGATCAGGACGAGCACGACCGGCAGGAACATCGCGATCGCAGCCCAGGTGCCCGGCGCGGCGAAGTTCGCGAAGTGGAACTCGGGCAGCCCGACCCACGCGGCATCCGACACCGCCTTCCAGTCGATCTGCCCCTGGATCCCGGCGGCCACGTATCCGACCAGCACGCCGAGGAAGATCGAGATGCGTCCGAGGAATCCCCGGAACAGCACGCTGAACAGGATGACGGCGGCCAGCGTGATCCCGGCGGTCAGCGGCTGCTTCTCGACGTTGCCCCACGCCGCCGGCGCGAGGTTGAAGCCGATGAGGGCGACGATGGCACCCGCGACCACCGGCGGCATGAACCGGTCGACCCACGAGATCCCCGCGAACTGCACCACGAGACCGATGACGGCCAGCAGGATGCCGACGGCCACGATGCCGGCCAGCGCCGTGCCCATGCCGGCGGATGCCGTGGCCGCCGTCACTGGCGCGATGAACGCGAACGACGATCCCAGGTAGCTGGGCAGCTTGTTGCGGGTGACCAGCAGGAACAGGATCGTGCCGATGCCGGAGAACAGCAGCGTGGTCGAGACGGGGAAGCCGGTCAGGATCGGGACCAGGAACGTCGCGCCGAACATCGCGACGACGTGCTGCGCCCCGATCGCGATGGTCGCGGGCCAGTTCAGCCGCTCACCGGGGTGCACCACCTCGCCGGGGGCGACGGTGCGGCCGTTTCCGTGCAGGGTCCAGAGGGGCATGCGGGCTCCAGGGGGTCGGGGGACGACGCAGATGCCGCCCAGACGACTTTACTGGGAGGATGCTGTGAGCCGCACCTCCTGAGCCCGACTATCCCGCGAGGCGCTCGATCAGCTCGCGGTAGCGGGCCGCGGTCCGCTCGACCACGTCGGCGGGCAGCGTCGGCGGCTCGCCTTCTCGGGACCAGTGTGCGGCGAGCCAGTCGCGCACGATCTGCTTGTCGAAGCTCGCCATCCGCTCGGCCGGTGTCTGGCCGGCCGCCCAGGCCGCGGCATCCCAATACCGCGACGAGTCCGCGGTGAGCACCTCGTCGGCCAGCGTGACCGCGCCGTCGGCGTCGACGCCGAACTCGAATTTCGTGTCGGCCAGGATCAGGCCGCGCGCATCGGCGGTGGCCGCCCCCCGCTCGTAGATCTGCAGCGACAGCGCCCGGATGCGCTCGGCGTGCTCGACGCCGACGAGCTCGACGGTCCGCTCGAACGAGATGTTCTCGTCATGGGCGCCCTGCGGGGCCTTGTAGGCGGGGGTGAAGATCGGCGCCGGCAGCCGGTCGCCGTTGCGCAGGCCGTCCGGCAGATGGATGCCGCACACGGTCTGGCTCGCCTGGTACTCGCCCCATCCCGATCCGGTGAGGTAGCCGCGCACCACGCATTCGATCGGGAGCATCCGCAGCGCTCGCACCACCATCGCGCGTCCCCGGACGGCGGCCGGGATCTCGGCATCCGGGATCAGATGATTGGGGATGCCGGGTCCGCCGTCGCCTCCGGCGAGTCGATCGAACCACCACAGTGTCAGCGTCGTGAGCAGTTCGCCCTTGCCGGGGATCGGCGGCTCGAGCAGCACGTCGAACGAGCTCACCCGGTCGCTGGCGACCACCAGCATCCGGTCCGGCTCGCCGCCGGCCGGCAGACCGGCGGGGACGTAGAGGTCGCGCACCTTGCCGGAGTAAGTGTGCGTCCAGCCGGGAAGTTCGAGAGGGGCGGTCACCCGCCCATCCTCCCACTTCCGTCGGACCGCACTTTCAGCGAGGGGTCGGAACGTGTATAGTCCATCTGGACTAGTCGATAAGGAGCATATGGTGACGGATGCCGCGCTCACGCCCCTCGGGGCGATGGTGCTCGCGCTGCTGCACGAGGGCGACATGCACCCGTACGAGATGATCCGGATGCTGCGGCACCGCCGCGACGACCGGATGGTCAAGCTCACCAACGGCACGTTCTACCACACGGTCGCCCGCCTCGAGCGGGACGGGCTGATCGCCGAGGCCGGCACCGACCGCGAGGGCAACCGCCCCGAGCGGACGACGTACGCGCTGACGCCGGCGGGCCCGCCGGCGCTGGCCGAGTGGGTGAGCGCCCACCTCTCGCGCACGGACGGCGCCGCCAGTTTCCGCGTCGCGCTCGCCGAGGCGCACAACCTCAGCCGGACGGAGGTCGCCGCCCAGCTCGCGACGCGACGCGCCGGACTCGCCGAGGAATACGAGGCGCTGCGCATCGGGTTGCAGTCTGCACGTGCGCGCGGGACGGCCGGCCAGTTCATGGTCGAGGTCGAACGCCATCTGCATCTGCTCGGGGCCGAACTCGAGTGGACCGATTCCTTCCTCGCGCGGCTCGCCGACGAAGACTACCTCTGGGGCGTCGCCGATCTCAGCCCCGCTCAGATCGCGCACCATCAGGAACTGCGAAAGGCAGCCCAGAAATGACACAGACGCCCCCGCCGACGGCATCCGTCCCCGACGGCACCGCCGCGAACGGCACCGCCCCGACGACATCCGTCCGCCGCGGCGCCACTCCGCGCAGCCCGTGGCCGGCCCTGTGGGCCCTGGTCATCGGGTTCTTCATGATCCTCGTCGACACCACGATCGTCTCGGTGGCCAACCCTGCGATCAAGGCTGCGCTGGATCCGGACACCAACAACCTCGACAACGTGGTCTGGGTCACGAGCGCCTACCTGCTCGCCTACGCCGTCCCGCTGCTGATCACCGGGCGCCTGGGCGACCGGTTCGGCCCGAAGAACATCTACCTCATCGGTCTGGCCGTGTTCACCCTCGCCTCGTTCGGCGCGGGGATGTCGGCCACGCTGCCGATGCTGATCGCGTTCCGCGCGGTGCAGGGCCTGGGCGCTGCGCTGATGACCCCGCAGACGATGGCCGTGATCACCCGCACCTTCCCGCCGAACCAGCGCGGTGCCGCCATGGGGCTGTGGGGCGCCACCTCCGGCGTTGCGATGCTCGTGGGGCCGCTGGCCGGCGGCCTGCTCGTGGACGGCTTCGGGTGGGAGTGGATCTTCTTCATCAACCTTCCGGTCGGCGTGATCGGATTCGTGTTGGCCTGGATCCTCGTGCCCAAGCTGCCCACGCATCCGCACCGGTTCGACATGGTCGGGGTGTTCCTGTCGGCGGCCGCGCTGTTCTTCATCGTGTTCGGCCTGCAGGAGGGCGAGAAGTACGACTGGGGCGCCATCTGGGGACCGATCACGGTCTGGGAGCTGATCCTGTTCGGTGCCGTGCTGCTGGGCGTGTTCATCTGGCAGCAGGCCAAGACCAAGAGCGAAGCGCTCGTGCCGATGGTGCTGTTCGCCGACCGCAACTTCTCGGTGTCGAACCTCGGGATCGCGATCGTCGGGTTCACCGTGACGTCGATGACCCTGCCGATGATGTTCTTCATCCAGCTCGCACGCGGGCTCACGCCGACCCAGTCGGCGCTGCTGATGATCCCGATGGCCGTGCTCGCGGGCGTGCTCGCCCCGTTCGCCGGGCGGCTGCTGGACCGCATCGACGCACGATTCCTGCTCGTTCCGGGCGTCGGCCTGTTCGCGGCCGCGCTGTTCTGGTACGCCGCGCTGATGAACATGGACTCGCCGATCTGGATGTTCCTGCTCCCCTCCGCCCTGATGGGCCTGGGCAGCGCGGGGGTCTGGGGACCCCTGGCCACCACCGCCACGCGCAGCCTCCAGCCGCGGCAGGCGGGGGCCGGTGCCGGCATCTACAACACCACCCGCACCATGGGCTCGGTGCTCGGGTCGGCGGCCATCGCCTCGTTCATGCAGGCGCGGCTCGAGTCCAACCTGCCGGGCGCGAGCGAGCACGCGGGCGCGATGGGGACGGGCGGCCAGCTGCCGGCGGTCATCGCCGGCGGATTCTCGGACGCGATGGCGCAGGCGATGCTGCTGCCGGCGATCGTGATGGCCGTGGGCGTCATCGTCGTGCTGTTCATGAAGCCGACCGACTCGGCCGCCTGGCACGACGCGCACCAGTAGCGCACGACGCGAAGGGCCGGCCCCCGCCGTGCGGGGTGCCGGCCCTTCAAAGCGGGGCCGCTTCGCTCGGTCTCAGTCCGGGTCGACGGGGTCGATCGGGGCGTGGTGATCCCACGCCTGCACGCCGACCCGCCAGTAGCCGGACACGCTGTACTGCTCCCGCGGCAGATGCAGGGTGTGCCGCAGGTGGCGGCGCACGGGCACGAGAGCGGATGCCTCGCCCGCCGCGAACACGTAGGTCGAGGCATCCACCCCCACCGCGGTGAGGGTGCCGACGAGGTCGGCGCCGGGCTCGGGGGAGTGCAGGCCGAACGTGCGGTCGGAGCCCTGTCGGGAGAGGAATCCGGCGAGGTAGCCGCGCGCCGCGGAGAGGTCGTCGACCTGCGCGATGATCTCCACGGCGGTCGAGGTCGGCACTTCGGCCAGCCAGCGTCCCGCCGAAGGCAGCGACGTGCCGTCCACGACGAGCACGATGCGCGGGGCGTTCTGGGTGGCGCGCTTGGAACCGCGCGGGCCGACGAGCACGAGGCGGTCGCCGACGGCCGCCTTCGCTCCCCACTGCGCGGCCGGGCCGGCATCGGCGTGGCGCAGGATGTCGAGGTCGACCAGGCGCGACCCGTCTTCGTCGCGGACGTTCAGCGGGGTGAAATCGCGCCCGAACGTCGCCTCGGCGGGGCGGACGATGCCGTCCCCGTCGGGTGCGGCGTGCGGGGCGACGAGCTCGCCGGTGGACGGGTCGGGGAAGAACGTGCGGGTGTGGTCGCTCGGGCCGGCGCTGACGAAGTCGCCGAAGTCGGGGCCGGTCAGGGTGACCCGGATGTACTCCGGCGCCGGGGTGCTGACCGCCACGACCGTCGCCTCGCGTGCGGTGAAGCGGTTGCGGCCGCCCTCACGGTGGAACAGCGCCGACTCGTCGGCAACGACATCCGTCATGACATCCCTCCTCGTGCCGCGCAGATCGCGACATCCCTAGCCAATCATGAGACCCGACGGGGCGGGCGCCGGCGTCGAGACCGGGGATTCTTCGCGAGGCCGAGGGTGGTGTCCCCGGTTTCGCGGGGATCACCCGGTTTCGGCGAATCGCGGTGCCGGGGCGGGCGGATGCCTCAGCTGTGCCGGATCGTGCGGATCGACCCGGTCGCGGCCGCCGCGCGGCCGGCGTCGATCACGGCCGCCAGCTCGGTCGCGACCTCGGCGGCGTAGGCCGCGGCATCCAATCGGGTCACCGGGACCTCGCCGGCCAGGTGGGCGAGCATCCCGTCGCGCAGCGCGTCGTCGTCCTGCGCGACGATGCGGATGGTGTCTCCGGGCAGCGCATCGCGCACCGAGCTGAAGGCGGTCGAGACGATCGGCAGCTCGCACAGGGCCGCCTCCAGCAGCACCATGGGCTGGCCCTCGTAGGCGCTGGAGAGCACGAAGCAGTCGGCCGCCGCCAGGATCGCGAACGGATTGCGCCGCAGGCCGGCCAGGAACGCCGCACCGCCCAGGCCGAGCTGGTGGATCAGCCGCTCGAGCTCATCCTGGAGCGGCCCGGTGCCGACGATCAGGAGTCGGGCCCGCGCGTCCTGCGCGTGCACCTGGGCGAACGCGCGGATCAGCCGCGCATGGTCCTTCTCGGTGGACAGTCGCCCCACCGTCACGAACCAGACGGTGTCGTGTCCGGGCTGCTCCAGCTGTGTCAGCCACTCCGGGGCGACTTCGTCCGGGTCCAGCACGCTGCGCAGCGGCGCCTGCATGCCTTCCGAGACCCGCGCCACGTTGGGCAGGTTGCGCACCGTCACGAACTTCTCCGGCGCGGCGTAGTCGGCAAGCTCGGCGCGGTTCAGCTCGGTCAGGCTCGGCGACACCGACACCAGGTGGTCGAACGCGGCGTACTGCGCGAACACGAGTCCCAGCGAGCGACGGTGCGGCTGTTTGCCGGCCACCGTCCGCTGCTGATCGGCGGCCATCTCGTTGTGCAGCCAGATCGCGCGGGCGGCGTACGGCGAGTGCAGCAGCAGGTTGGTCCAGATCGGGCTGTAGCCACTGAAGTCGGCGAGCCAGTCGAACGTGGCCGAGCCGAAGACGCGCGCCCATTCGCTGTCCCACAGCTGGGCGTGCCACCGCTCGTCGCGGGGCGCGGGCGGCAGGCCTCGGCGGTCGCGGGCGTGCCGGCGCAGCTGCAGCGCCTTCGACCCGTTCATCCCGCCGATGCGGAACACCTGCCGCACGGCGGGGTGGATCAGCACCCGGTTGGCCAGCGGGTCCTCCGCGCGGAAGCGCGGCATCAGCGCGGTCACGTCGTACCGCGAGTGGTCGATCGCGTTCAGCAGGTTCAGCACCGACGTGGTGATGCCGTTGGAGCGCATCCCGCCCAGGAAGAACAGCAGGCGCGTGCGGCCGTCGTTGCGCGCGGTGCGCACGCGGCGGCCGACCATGCGGCCGCGGAAGACGATGTCGGTCACGCGTCGGGTGACCTCTCCGTCCTCGTACGGGGCGAACCGCTGCGCCCACTCGTCATACCGCGGGTGCGCCCGGGCGCCGGCCAGCAGGGTGGCGGTCAGCCGGCCGGCCTCGACCGGATCGGCGGTGACCGGGCCCGGCAGCTCGTCCAACGGCAGATACGTGCCGCGACCGGTGGCGTAGGCATCGGCATCCGGTGTGAAGAACACGATCGGGCGCCCGGTGGCCAGGTAGTCGAAGAAGATCGACGAGTAGTCGGTGATGAGGGCGGATGCCGCACCCAGCAGCACGTTGGTGGGAATCGTGTTCGGCACCAGGATCTCGCGCATCCGGGGCCGGGCGGCGGCCAGCGCGTGCACGATCTGATGCGTCTTCAGCAGCACCACCGTGTCGTCGTCCAGACGGGCCTGGATGGCGGCGACCTGCGCGGCCAGCTCGTCGAGGTCGGCGTCGGGGTCGCTGAAGGAGGCGCCGCGCCAGGTCGGAGCGAACAGCACGATGCGGCGCTCGCCGAGCTCGACTCCGGCCCGCTCGAGCTCGAGCCGGACATCGGCGGTCTGCGCGTCGGTGAGGCGCTGCCGGTCGATGCGCGGGTAGCCCTCTTCGATGATGCGGCCCTGGTAGACGTTGCGCAGCCGGTACGCGTCCTCGTACATGGTCTCGGCCATGAACGCATTCGCCGCGAGCAGATAGTCGGCGGCGAGCAGGTTGCGCAGCGTGTTCGCCGATTCGATGGCGCCGTCCGGCATATCGAAGCCCATGAGCTTCAGCGGGGTGCCGTGCCAGGTGTTCAGATACACCTGGCCGGGGCGCTTGCCGAACGCCGGCGGGAAGGTCGCGTTGTTGACCAGGTAGCCGGCCGTGGACAGCACCCGCCAGTACTCGAAGCTGCCCCGGTGGACGAACGAGACACGGGGATGCGCACCGAACTCCGCTTCGAACCGGGCGATCGCGGCCTCGTCGGCGATCGACCAGACGTGCCACAGATGGTCGAACTCGGGTCGGTTCAGCAGGTAGCGGAAGATCGCCTCGGGGTTGCAGAGCACTCCGTTGCCGGCGAACGACTCGTACAGGACGACGTCGTGCTGGATCGGCTTGGATCGGCTGTACGCGATCCGCTCGGACTGCACCGCCCGGCCGGCGCGCGCGACGTAGCGGTTCAGGCGACCGGGCAGGGGAAGTCTCACGACAACCGAGCGTAGGACGATGCGCTGTGAGCCGCCTTCGGGTGCACCGGGCCGTTACGGGGCTGTTATCGGGTCGGAGGAAACCAGTACCGGACTACTGAGGTGCCGAAGGCCGGCGGTGCGTACCGTGTGAGCCGTCTGTCACCGAGCTGGGGAGCATACGTGCGCACGCGTCCGAGATCGTCTGTCCGCGGCATCCGTCGGATGCTGCACCGCGCATTGATCGTCGGCACGGCCGCGCTCACGGCCGCTGCCGGCCTCGCATTGGTGGCCCCCGCCGCGCCGGCGCGGGCGGCGGACGAGATCCACTTCACGATCGACGGCGACTGCACGCTGTCGCGGGGAATGGCGGTCGCGGTCGCTCTGAGCCGCTACTACGGCGGTTCTCAGGCGGTCTCGTGCGGCGCCCAACACGGCGCGGGAAACCAGGCCACGCCGGTGATCATGAGTCTCACCGACGATGTCACCCTGACGAGCCCGCTCCCTGAACTCTTCGGCGCTCCCGTCGTGATCCAGGGCCACGGTCACACGATCGCGCGTGCCCAGAGTGCGGGTCCCTTCCGTCTGTTCACGGTCACTGATGGTGGTGCGGTGAACAACCCCGGCGACCTCACGATCACCGATGCGGTGCTGAAGGGTGGCAAGGTGACCGGCGCGTCCGGCACGGACGGGGCGGACGGCGACCCGGATCTGCTCTGCTCCGTCGACGGCGGTCACCCCTCGGGATGCTCGGGGAAGAACGGGGCGGACGGCGCCTCGGTGTACGGCGGGGCCATCTCGGTCGACGGTTCAACCCTGACGCTGACCCGCGTCGTCGTCACCGGCAGCACTGCCGTCGGCGGCGCGGGTGGTGATGGCGGCATCGGGCGCGATGGGACGGCCGGGACCGTCACCGACTCCGGCCGCTGGGGCGGTTGGGGCGGAGAGGGCGCCGGCGGTGGGTCGGCCTTCGGCGCCGGGTTGTACGCGATTCGGTCGACCGTCACGATCTCCGACTCGGTGTTCTCCGACAACACGGTGACCGGCGGTGACGGCGGTGCCGGTGGTGACGCCGGCGATGGCGGCGACGGTGCCCCGGGGACCGATGCGTACTGCACCTCCCTCGGGGGCGCCCACTCCGGCACCGACGGCGGCGATTCCGGCTGGGGCGGCGACGGCGGCGCCGGCAGCCTCGGTGGCCGCGCGTTCGGGGCGGCCGTCTATGCGCGGTTCGGCGACGTGCGCATCGAGCGCACCTCGATCGTCCAGAACACGGCGCACGCAGGCGACGCCGGATCCCGTGGCGCGGCGGGCGCCGCCGGCGACGTGAGTGGCGGCGAGGACATCGCCTGTGCCGGGGTCGGCGCCGGCGGCACGAGCGCCGCAGGCGGTGCCGCCGGGACGGCGGGCGACGATGGGCACACGGGGGCACCTGGCATCGCGGGCGACGCATTGGGCGCGGCGGTGTTCTTCGACGGATACTCCGACGATGCGACCACGGGCAATGCCCTGGGCAGCTTCACGCTCGCCGAGTCGACCGTCGCCAAGACGGCCGCCGAGCCGGGTGGGGGTGCCAGCAACCCGAACCGGTACACCGATTGCGAGAAGTACAAGGAATCCGGACAGTCCACCACGCACAACATGCAGGTCTGCGATGCGATGTGGCGTGACCACGGCGTCGGCTCGGCGGTCGCCGGTGACGGCGCGATGTCGGTCGTGGCATCCACCATCACCGACAACACCACGACTTTGAAGCTGGACGCCGACGAGTTCGACGATGCCTGGCAGCTGAACGCCGGCATCATGCAGGCGTGGGATTCCGACACCTTCATCCTGGCTCGGGGTCCGGACAGCCCGAACTGGCACAGCAAGCCCTGGACGCCGCTGGGCTGGGTGCCGACCCGGTCGGTGTCGGTGAGCAGCAGCATCGTCGGTCCGAACTATCTCAAGACCACGGACGGGGCGCGGCACCTGCCCGCCGACTGCCGCACGGTCGTGGATCAGACCGGCGGCGACCCGGGCACCGAAAACGCCGATCCGGGCTACGGCGTTCGGTCGATGACGGTGTCCTCCGGCGGGCACAACGTCATCTACGCCGCATCTGCGAACGCTTCCGCGGCGTGTATGACCGGTGGCAGCGGCGACACGCACCTGACGGCGGATGCCGCTGACCCGGCCGTCGTGCCGGCCGAGTACGACACCCTGCTGACCACATACACCCTGCCGGGAGGGTGGGAGGCCTATGGCTACACGCCGCATGCGGCCGCCCTCGGCAACGGCAGCGAATGCACCGACGGCGCTGCCGACGGCGACGCCGGTCTCGATCAGGCCGGGCAGGAAAAGCCCACCTCGGGCTGTGACATCGGCGCGGTGCAGGCATCCTCCCAGTCCGTGGACCTGCACGTGCAGGTGTCGGGTTCCGCGACGTATGGCGATCAGGCCCCGGTCTTCCGCATCCGGTCCAGCGACATCCCCGACGGCCTGAGCCAGGGAACCGTCTCGTGCGATCTGGACGGCGTCACGTGGAGCAGCTCGCTGGATGCCGACGACTACGCGATCGATCCGTCGACCTGCAGCGGGTCGTTGGACGGCACGGGAGCGACCCATTACCAGCTCACGTTCACCGACGGCGGCTTCACTCAGGGCAAGGCATCCCTGACGGTCTCGGGCTCGGACGCGACGGTCACCTACCAGGACGCCGTGCCGACGATCACCCCGGTCTACAGCGGCTTCGTCAACGACGAGACGGCCGCCGACCTGATCGATGCCGGCGATCTGACCGCGCCGACCTCGTGCAGCACCGACTACACCAGGGCATCGGATGTCGGGACCTCTGCGACCTCATGCACGGGCGCGGCCGCGCGCAACTATGTCATCGTCAGCGGTACCGGCCACGTCACCGTCGATCCGCAGTCGGTCGATGTCGGCATCGGCGGCACCATGCGCTACGGCGAGGCTCCGGAGTTCCATCTGTACCCCGCGTACACGGGGCTCTCCTTCGACCTCTCTGACGGTCTCACCTGCGCGAAGGACACCGACGGCGACACGCTGACCGGCCTGCACTACCTGCTCGGCGGCTATCGCATCGATCCGAACTCCTGCAACGGACCTGCCAGTGACACGACCGGCAACTACAGCCCCAATTACACGAGCGGCACCTTCACCGTCACGACCGCACCCCTGTCCGTCACCCCGAGCATCACAGATGCGGTGTACGGCTCGGACGCGAACGTCACCCCCAGCTACAGCGGGTTCGTGAACGGCGAGGATGCCTCGGTGCTGGACCCGGCCCCCACCTGCTCGTCCGACTACGCGGCGGGAATGCCGATCGGCTCCTACACGGCGAACTGCACAGGCGGCTCCGCGAACGACTACACGCTCCACTACAACTCGGCGAACTTCACCGTGGCAGCGAAGTCGCTGTCGGTGACGATCAGTGCGACCCAGACATATGGAGGCACGCCGGTCTTCTCCGCCAAGGTGTCGTCGAGCGACCCGTCTGACCGCGCCGCATTTCCGAGTGACGCCGCCCTGTCGTGCACGACGGTCGACGGCCAGTCGATGACTGGTCTGGGCGTGGCGTTCTACCGCATGGACACCGATTCATGCACGGGCCCCGCGACGGATGCCGACGGGAACTACGCCTACACCTACGTGGGCGGACTTCTGCAGGTGACGCCCGCACCCCTGACGGTGACGGCGTCGGGCACGCAGGCCACCTATGGTGACGCCGCCCCGTCGGTCGACCCCGTCTACACGGGGTTCGTCAACTCGGACGACGCCGCCGACCTGTCGACATCGCCGACCTGCGAGACGACGGCGTATGCGGCCGGCGATGCGATCGGCGACTACGAGAGCACGTGCAGCGGCGCGACATCCGACAACTACACGATCACCTACGCGGTCGGGCACCTCACGGTGATGCCCGCGCCGCTGACCGTGCATCCGGCGGACGTGACGATGGCGTTCAACTCTCCCATGCCGCCGCTGACGATCGGCTACGACGGCTTCGTCGCCGGCGACGACGCCACGGTCGTCACGACAGCATCGACGTGCGCCGTGTTCGATGCCGCACTCACCCCGATCACACCGCTGTCACGGCCCGGCGTCTACCCGATCACCTGCAACGGCGGGGATGCCGCGAACTACGTGTTCGTGGGGCTCGCCGACCCCGCGACGCTCACGATCCTGGACCCGACCTCGTTCCGCCTGTTCGTCGCCCCGTCCACGGTCTTCGACGGGGATGGCGTGGACATGAGCGGCGGCGTGCTGCCTCCGGGCACGACGGTGGCGTTCACGTTCCACTCCGACCCGGTCGCCGCGGGGGTCGCGAGGACGGGTTCGGACGGCACGTTCGCGCGCCCGTTCACGGTGCCGGCGGGGACGGTCGCCGGGGCACACGAGATGCAGGCCGTGGCCACCCTGCCCGACGGCACGCAGCTCGAGCAGACTGCGCCGCTGACCGTCGTGGCCGCGCCGGCAGGGTCGTCCGGGAGCTCGGCCGCTGACGGGAGCTCGGCCGGTGCAGACCCCGCCACGTCGGGCATCCTGGCCATCACCGGCTCGGCTCTGAACGCGGTGGGGGCTGCCACGCTGGGTGCGCTGGCGGTGGCACTCGGCGCCGGGCTCGTCCTGCTGGTCGCCGTGCGCCGGCGCCGCCTGAATGAGACAGCGACGGAGCAGGGGGAGGTCCGCACCCGGATGCGCGGATGCGTGGAGCGCGCAGCGGACTGTCAGTGACACCGGTCGTACCCGGGCATAGCCTGACGACATGCATGCAGGAATCCACTTCTGGAACTACACGATGCCGCAGGCGTCGGCATCCATCCCCACGGTGCTCGCCGACACCGCCCGCGCCGCCGAATTCGGCGGCTTCGAACAGTTCACCGTCATGGACCACTGGTTCCAGATGGAGGCTGCCGGCGACCCCGCCGAGCCGATGCTCGAGGCGTTCTCGACGCTGGCGTTCGTCGCCGGGCAGACGCAGCGGATGCGGCTGGCCCCGCTCGTCGTCGGCGTGACGTATCGGCACCCGGGCCTGCTGGCCAAGACGGTCACCACGCTCGATGTGCTCAGCGGCGGCCGGGCGGCGCTCGGCATCGGCGCGGCCTGGTACGAGCGCGAGCACCATGCGCTGGGTGTGCCGTATCCGGCGATCGCCGAGCGTTTCGAGCGGCTGGAGGAGGCGATCCGGATCGCGCTGCAGATGTGGGGCGATCAGACCGGTCCGTTCGAGGGGAAGCACTACGCGCTGGCTGAGACGCTCAACAGTCCGGCGCCGGTGCAGCAGCCGCATCCGCCCCTGATGATCGGCGGCAAGGGCGAGCGCAAGACCCTGCGCATCGCCGCCCAGTACGGGCAGATCGTCAATCTGATGACCGGCGACCCCGATGAGACCGCGCACCTGCTGGACGTGCTGCGGCGGCACTGCGACGCGGTCGGTACCGACTACGACGCGATCGAGAAGCAGGTGATGGGCAGCCGACTCGACCCGTCGAGCCCGGAGTTCTGGCCCACCATGGAGCGCTTCGCCGCTCTCGGCATCGACCTGGTGGTGTTCGGCGTACGGCCTGACCGTCAGCTCGCTTCGGTGGAGACGCTCGCCGCCGACGTGCTGCCGCGGCTGCGTGAGCTCTGACGTCGGCGCGGTGGGGCTGCGGTGAGCCGCTGCTGTGTTCGTATCTGGGTCACATTTCAGGGCAAGGACGAGGGATGTCGAGGGTGACGGGTTCGGCAGGATAATCATGAACCGACCATTGACATGGCGAAGCTGCGTTCGATACACTGGGGGTAGTTCACCCGAGGAGCAGACCGGAGGTTTCGCTGATGTCATCATCGTCTGCGGGCCGGTCTGCGGTGCTGTCGGAGTTGGACGAGATCATCGATCATCTGGCCGGGTCGCGGGAGCGGGCTGCATCCGCGTTCGCGGCGGAGATGTTCTTCTTCGAGCGGGTCGCCGGGGTGGTCGAAGAGCGGGAACGGGAACGCGCCGCCCGGGACGGGAACGGGGCGGTCACCGCCTCGTCGCAGTTGGGGATGCGGGAGGTGTATGCCGAGGTCGCGGCCGCGTTGCGGCTCAGTGAGTGGCAGGTGGCGCGGAAGGTGTCGCAGGCGTGGAGCCTGACCCACCGGTTCTACCAGACGCTGTGCGAGGCCAGCGACGGCCGGATCTGGCCGGAGCACGCGACGTTGATCGCGGAGACCGGTGCGGTGATCGAGGACGATCAGGTGCGCCGTCAGTACGAGGCGGTCGCGGTGGATATGGCGGGGGAGATGACCCCGGCACAGTTGCGGCCGGCGTTGTCCGGGCTGGTGTCCCGGCTGGATCCGGAAGGCACCCAGCAGCGGGTGCGGGACGCCGTGAAACGCCGGAGAGTGACGGTGCGGGAGTTGGAGCCGGGGCTTGCCCGGATCACCGCGGACCTGCCCACCACCCAAGGTGTCGGGATCGTGAACCGGCTGCAGGAGATGGCCGATCAGCTGTACGAACAGAACGCCGCCGACCGCGCCCAAGCCCAAGCCGAAGCCGAAGCCCAAGCCGAAGCCGCGGCTGCCACCGCCGATGCGAACGCCGGGGCAGACCCTAACGGCGACCGTACCGACGCCGACGCGAACGCGGATGCAGACCCGAACAGCGACCGTGCCAACGCCGACGCGGACGCGGACACGGAGCCGGACGGTGTCGCGGACGGCGGCAGCGATGATGCCCCGTCTGAGGAGGCCGAGTCTGGAGAGGCCGGGTTCTGGGGAGGTCGTGTTCGATGAGCGGACTCGGTCGCAGATCATGGCGGACGTGTTCAGTGACCTGCTGCTGACCAACGTCCCGGACGGGCACGGTGCCACCGACCAGGCCCGGAACCAGCTCGGGGCGATCACCGGGACCGTGCAGGTCACCATCCCGGCCCGCACCCTGACCGGTCAGACCGTCGGCGGGGGTGAGGTGGTCGGGTTCGGGGCGATCGATGATGACACCGCCCGGGACCTGGCCGGGGCGGCGCGGGCGTGGACCCGGGTGTTCACCGACCCGTGCACCGGGGTCTCAACCCGTGTGGACCGGTACCGGCCCTCGAAGCGACAGCGGCTGTTGTTGCGGGTGCGGGATGAGCACTGCCGGTTCCCCGGCTGCCGCCGCCCCGCCCACAAATGCGACATCGACCACACTGTCGCGTACGCCGACGGTGGGCAGACGTGTCTGTGCAACCTGGCACACCTGTGCAAACGGCACCACACCCTCAAACACGAGACCGACTGGGTCGTCGTGCAGCTGCCCGGCGGGATCCTGGAATGGACCGCACCCACCGGACGCGTCCACCACACCCGACCACCCGGCACCGTCAGATTCCAACCGGTCGCGCTGATCGTCGACGAACCACGACACAGACACGAGATCAGCCACGCCCTCGCCCGCGACCCCGCACCCTTCTGACCGCCGAATACTAGAAGTAGTAGACTCATTGGCGTGGGCAGGGTGAGTCGGACCGAGTTGAATCAGCAGACCGCGCGGGTGCTCGCGCGGGTCGTGGCCGGCGAGCGCATCACGATCACCGATCGCGGCCGACCGATCGCTGAACTGACTCCTCCGCTGCGATCGCGTTGGGATGAACTCGTGGCGGCGGGCAAGATCATCCCGGCTCGTGTGCCCGGTGGCGTGACCGTCGTCGGTGGCGGAGTCGACGCCAGCACAGAGGAGATCATCGCCGACATCCGCGCGGACCGCTCGTGATCTACCTCGACACGTCGGCCGCTGTGAAGGCGCTCGTCGACGAGTCCGGCAGCGTGCAGATGCGCGCGCTGCTCTCGGGCGATGCGCCGTTGATCTCATCGCGGCTGTTCGCGGTCGAACTTCAGGCGGTCGTCGATCGGCGAGGTATCGACGCGGATGCGGCAGCCCGCGTGGTCGACAGGATCGCGCTCGCCTCGCTGGATGATGCCGTCGCCGATCGAGCGAACATTCTTCGTTCGGGGCTGCGCACGCTCGACGCGCTGCACCTGGCCACCGCGCTGGAGCTGGGCGACATCGTCACCGGATTCCTGTCATATGACGCCGAGCTCAACGCCGCCGCGCAGGCTGACGGCCTGAGACTCGTCGAGCCCTGACGGGGCCGCGTCAGTCCTCGACGACGCGGGCGGCGATGTCGGTGCGGTATTGGCCGCCGGCGAGCTCGATCTTCGCCAGCGCCTCGTATGCGCGCTGCGTCGACTCGGCGAACGTCGTGCCCAGTGCGACGACGTTCAGCACGCGTCCGCCGGTCGCGACGATCCCCTCATCGCTCCTCCCGGTGGCCGCATGCGCCAGATGCACGCCGTCCACGGCGGCCGCGGCATCCAGCCCCCGCAGCGCCCGACCGGTGATCGGATCAGCCGGATAGCCCTCGCTGGCCAGCACGACGCTGACCGCGGTCGCGTCGGCAAAGGCCGGTCGCGGGCAGTCCTCGAGATGACCGGATGCCGCAGCCAGCAGCAGCTCCGAGAGGGGGTCGACCAGCCGGGGCAGCACCACCTGGGTCTCGGGGTCGCCGAAGCGGGCGTTGAACTCGATGACCTTCACGCCGCCGTCGGTGAGCACGAGTCCGGCGTAGAGGAGTCCGATGAACGGCGTGCCCTCGGCATCCAGCTGCCGGATCACCGGCTCGGCGATCGTGCGGGTGACCAGGTCGACGAACGCGTCCTCTCCGCCGAAGTGTTCGAGCAGCCACGGCAGCGGCGAGTAAGCGCCCATGCCGCCGGTGTTCGGTCCCTCATCGCCGTCGCGCAGACGCTTGTAGTCCTGGGCGGGGCTCAACGGCAGCACGTGGTCGCCGTCGGCCAGGAAGAACAGCGACACCTCGGGACCGGACAGGAACTCCTCGACCAGCACCGGCGCAGACCCCAGATACTGCGCGGCGTGCGCGAGCGCCGCGTCACGGTCGGAGGTCACGATGACGCCCTTGCCCGCCGCCAGCCCGTCGGCCTTCACGACATAGGGGGCACCCAGCTCGTCCAGCGCGACGCCGATCTCGTCGGCCGTGTGCGCGCGCACTGCACGACCGGTCGGCACGCCGGCGGCCTCCATGATCCGCTTGGCGAAGGCCTTCGAGCCCTCCAGCTGCGCGGCGGCCCGGCCCGGCCCGAAGACCGGGATGCCGCGCTCGCGCAGCGCGTCGGCGACACCGGCGACCAGGGGAGCCTCGGGGCCGATCACGACCAGGTCGATGCGTGCGTCGTTGGCATATCCGGTGACCGCACCCGGGTCGTTCGGGTCGAGCGCCACGACGACCGCGTCCTGCGCGATGCCGACGTTGCCGGGAGCGGCGAAGATCTCGTGCGCGGTGCCCTCCGCGCGCAGCGCCAGGATGATGGCGTGCTCGCGCGCGCCCGAGCCGAGGACGAGGATTCTCACCCCCTCAGCCTATCGGCGGGGCCGATCCGCCGCCCGGTCGTGACGGCATCCGGAGTAGCGTGAACGCATGCCTCGCAAGATCGACACGGAGGAGGGCAGAGCCGCCCTCGCCGGCGTGAACAGCGGCGACCCCGGGCGCACGGATCTGGCGACGGCCGTGCGCTACCTGCTGCAGCTGCTGGCAGAGAAGGCGCCCGGCCACACCGTCGAGGTGCGGGTTCCGCCGTTCGGCGCGGTCCAGATCATCGAGGGCCCCCGCCACACCCGCGGCACCCCGCCGAACGTCGTGGAGACCGACCCGATGACATGGATCTCGCTCGCACTCGGGAATCAGCAGTGGCAGGATGCCGCCGGCGACGGCCGGATCCTCAGCTCCGGGGTGCGCGCCGACATCTCGGACCTGCTGCCGCTGCGCCCCTGAAGCCACTGCCGCGAGTTCTGCCGTGTGCAGAACTCCGGAACAATCGCGCCCGCGCCCGCGACGCGCCGTCGCTCACCGCGGTCGGCGTGGGGATCTCCGGAGTTCTGCACGCCCGCTCCGTCACGAAGAGCTCCGTCACGAAGAGCTCCGTCACGAAGAGCAGGGGACAGTGCTCGCGCCTGGTGCGACAATGGAGACATGGCCGATCCGGTGAGTCCTCCCCCGCCCGCGCAGCGCCGACCGACGGCATCCGCGGAGCTGATCGAGGAGAGCGTCGAGCAGGCGACCCTGCGGCGCGCGCCGAAGATCGCGGTGTTCCTCGTCCTGGGAGCAGCGCTCGGCGTCATCGTCGCCGCCATCCTGACCTTCGCGTTCGGCATCGCCGACGGGTCGGGCATGGAGGCGAGCAGCATGAGCGCCGTCAGCTACTCGAAGGGCCAGGTGTTCGGGTTCCTCGTGCTGGTCTGCGGTGTGGCCGGAGTCGCGCTGGGCGGCATCGTCGCGCTGGTCTTCGACTGGACCGCCGGCCGTCGTGCGCGCCGGGTCCGCGTCGACCGCGAGACGGTCACCAACGTCGAGTGACGCTCACGCCAGCTCGGCGATGATCGGATGGATGGCGGCGTCGAACGCCGCCACATCCTGACGCAGCCCGTCGGTCACGGCGATGGTCAGCGCACCGATCCACCACACGCCCCGCTGGGTCAGCGGCAGCACCTGCACGTTCAGCTCGAACGAATGCGCCCGCCGCCCGACCGTGCGCTCGTGCTCGGCGATCGCGCTCGCGTACGCGCGATAGGACGTGCCCGGGTTCGCCCCGGCGTTCTTCGTGTGCCGGGCGTGCATCGTCTGCGACACCGCGAGCGCCTCGGCGGCGTGCGGCGTGATCGCCGCCCGCAGCTCGTCGAAGCCGTCAACCGGCAGCGCGATCAGCGTCTCGAACCCGTCGACCAGCTCGAGCGGCACCGCCGAGGGGTGGGCCTGCGGCTCGACCGTGAGATCCCAGTACGCGCTCCACTGCCGTTCCAGGATCGCCTGCGCGTCGGGGCTGCGGTCGTTCACGCGGGGGCGGATGCCGCGAAGGTGCGGAAGCTCGTCGGGTGCGCGGATCCCCACCAGCTGTCGCAGACACAGAGCGAGCAGCACAGGGTGACTCGCGTCCTCGCGAATCACCCACTCCGGACCGCCGGCGCTCTGCATGCCGCCATTGTAGGGCGGGGCCGGTCACGCGGCATCCGTCCAGCCACCGCGCCGGTAGGCTGGGCACGTGGCCGCATCCCCCTCTGCGAATCCCTATGCCCAAGCCGGAGTCGACACCGCCGCCGGTGATCTCGCGGTCGAGTTGATGAAGTCGGCCGTCCGCCGCACCCATGGTCCCGAGGTGATGGGCGGCGTGGGCGGTTTCGCCGGGCTGTTCGACGCGTCCGCCTTGCGCGGATACACCCGTCCGCTGCTGGCCTCGAGCACCGATGGCGTCGGCACCAAGGTCGCCATCGCCCAGGCGCTCGACAAGCACGACACGATCGGCGAGGACCTCGTCGGCATGGTCGTCGACGACATCGTGGTGGTCGGTGCCAGGCCGCTGTTCCTGACCGACTACATCGCCTGCGGCAAGGTCGTGCCGGAGCGCATCGCCGACATCGTGTCCGGCATCGCGCGCGGCTGCGAGCTCACCGGGACGGCCCTGGTCGGCGGCGAGACGGCCGAGCACCCGGGCCTGCTGGGCGCGCACGACTACGACGTCGCGGGGGCCGCGACCGGCGTGGTCGAGGCCGATCGCGTGCTGGGTGCGGACCGCGTCCGTCCCGGCGACGCGGTGCTGGCCCTGGCGTCGTCTGGACTGCACTCCAACGGATACTCCCTGGTGCGCCACATCGCCGCCGGTGCCGGCATCTCGTACGGGCAGCATTCCGCCGACCTGGGCACGACCTGGGGTGAGGCACTGCTCGAGCCCACGCGCCTGTACACCAGCCCGCTGCTGGCGCTGATCGATCAGTTCGGCGACGGCATCCACGCCCTCAGTCACGTGACCGGGGGCGGCATCGCCGCGAACCTCGCGCGCGTGCTGCCGCAGGGCACCTGGGTCGAGCTCGACCGGGCGACCTGGTCGCCGGCGCCGGTCTTCCGGGTGCTGGCAGAGCTGGGCGACATCGCGCTGCAGGCGACCGAGGAGACCTGGAACCTCGGCATCGGGTTCCTCGCGGTCGTGGACGCGGCGACCGCGGCGGATGCGGCATCCGCCCTCTCCGCGGAGGGGATCGCCACGTGGCAGGTGGGCGTGGTCGCCGACGGCGCGCGCCCGGCCGGGCAGTTCAGCCAGGGCGCGAAGGGCGTGGACGGCGGCGCGGTGCGGCTGGTCGGCAGCTATGCGGACGACGCGGAAGACGGGGCGAAGTAAGAGCATATGTGCGGCATCGTCGGCATGGTCGGGCGCGGCCCGGTCAATCAGGACATCTACGACTCGCTGCTCCTCCTGCAGCACCGCGGCCAGGACTCGACCGGCATCGCCACGGCCGAGCCGTCGGGCGTGTTCCACCTGCACAAGGCCGAGGGCATGGTGCGCGAGGGCTTCCGCACCCGCGACATGCGCACCCTGCTGGGAAACATCGGACTCGGGCACTGCCGGTACGCGACCAAGGGCACGGCATCCAGTGAGGAAGAGGCGCAGCCGTTCTATGTGAACGCCCCCTACGGCATCGTGCTGGTGCACAACGGCAACCTCACCAACACCCGTGAGCTGACCGACGAGCTGTTCCACAAGGACCGGCGCCATCTGAACACGAGCTCGGACACCGAGCTGCTGGTCAACGTGCTGGCCAACGAGCTGCAGTCCTCGATCTCGGGTCTCGAGCTCGGACCGGACGAGCTGTTCCAGGCCGTCACCCGCGTGCACGAGCGGGCCGAGGGCTCGTACGCGGCCATCGCGCTGATCGCCGGCTACGGACTGCTCGCGTTCCGCGATCCGTTCGGCATCCGTCCGCTGATCCTCGGCGTGCGCGAGGCGGCCGGCGGCGGGTACGAGTGGATCGTGGCCAGTGAGTCGCTGGTGATGGAGAACGCCGGCTTCGAGGTAGTGCGGGATGTCGAGCCTGGCGAAGCCGTGTTCATCGACCTCGACGGACAGCTGCACACCCGGCAGTGCGCCGCGAACCCGCAGCTGTTCCCGTGCTCGTTCGAGTACGTGTACCTGGCCCGCCCCGACTCGGTGATGAACGGCATCTCGGTGTACGAATCACGGCTGCGGATGGGGGAGCGGCTGGCCGACACGATCGCCAAGCACGTGCCGCGCGAGAAGATCGACGTGGTCATGCCGATCCCGGACTCGGCGCGACCGGCGGCGATGCAGGTCGCCCGCAAGCTCGGCATCGAGTACCGCGAGGGCTTCTACAAGAACCGCTATGTGGGGCGCACGTTCATCATGCCCGGGCAGGCGGTGCGCAAGAAGAGCGTGCGGCAGAAGCTGAACGCGATGTCCAGCGAGTTCAAGGGCAAGAACGTGCTGCTGATCGACGACTCGATCGTGCGCGGCACCACGAGCAAGCAGATCATCCAGATGGCGCGGGATGCCGGGGCAGAATCGGTCACGTTCGCCTCTGCTGCGCCGCCCGTGCGGTACCCGCACGTGTATGGCATCAACATGCCGTCCCGGCTCGAGCTGGTCGCGCACGGGCGCACGATCCCCGAGATCGCCGAGGAACTCGGTGCCGACTACATGGTCTTCCAGGAGATCGACGATCTGCGCGCCGCGATCCTCGAGGGCTCCGAGATCGAAGACCTCGACATGAGCTGCTTCGACGGTCGCTACATCACCGGGACGGTCACCGACGAATACCTGGCCTGGGTCGAGGGCTCGCAGGAGTCCTGAGGCCCGCGGCCGCCGACAGTTCAGGCCTGCTGGCGCTGAGGGTACGAGGGGTCGGCCTCGTCCTCGTCTTCGTCACCGTACTCGTCGGCCCACTTGTCGACGTACTCGTTCTCCGAGCCGTCGGGATGGCCGAGCTCGCGCTCCAGCGCCCCGAAGTTCGGAGAGTAGGTGTCGTACTTGAGTTCCCGGGCGATCTTGGTGTGCTTCGCCTTCTGACGGCCACGCCCCATGCGAGACCCCCTCATGGTCAAGTCGCGGGCAGTGCATGGCCCGACGCGTTCACGATATCCGGCTTCAAACCGGTAAGAGTAGCATTCAGGATAACACGCGGGGCGATGACCGGCCCTGTCCAGGCAGGGTGTTCGTCCGGCCGGAACGAGAGGTGAGCGATATATGTCCGAAGCGGCATCCGACGTCCCCGCCGACGGCCCCGTCGACCCCGCGCTCACCGGTGCGGTGATCGTCGGCGTCGTCCCCGGAGAGCCGCCGCGCGTCGTGAAGGAGGCCGCGCGCTATGCGAAGGCCTTCGGCGCTCCGCTGCTGGTCGTGAACGTCGACGTCACCCGGTTCGTGGCCTACGAGGACCCCGACGGCTTCGTGCAGACCGCCCCACTGGAACTGAGCATCGCCGGTCGCGAGAGCGAGGTCGAACAGCTCACGAGCGAGACCACCGCGGCACTCGAGGGCTGCGGCGTGCCGTGGTCGTTCCGCCAGCTGGTCGGCGACCCGGCGCTGGCGATCAAGAAGCTCGCCGACGAGGTGCGCGCCCGGCTCATCGTGGTCGGGACCCGCAAGGGCGGCATCGGCGAGTCGATCCGGGAGTTCTTCACCGGGTCGGTCGCCGTCCGCCTCGCGCACCGTCAGACCCGGCCCGTGCTCGTGGTGCCGATCAGTGAGATCATCCCGGACGACCAGGACTTCGATTGGTGACCGGCCGGCGCTGACGACACCGGCCGACCTCTACCGACGCAGGTCGCGCGAGATCGTGCGGCTCACCTCGTCCAGGGCGCGACCGAGCTCGTCCACGACGGACGCCGCCAGCTCGCCGCCCCGCGCCACATGCCCGCGCAGCTCGGCGCGCACTTGCGCCCGGAAGCCGTTGACCGCGGCATCCGCCCGCTGCAGCTGCTCGCGACTGATCACGCGCGCATCGTCGTAGCGGGATGCTCCGGCCGGCGCGCCGGCGGAGCCGCCGGTCCGGCGCTCCTCCTGTGTGGCGGCGGCCAGATCGGCACGCAGGCTCTTCATCGCCGCGCGCACGCTGCCGCGCACCTCGTCCGCGATCAGACGCACCGAATCGGCGAGGTGCGATTCGATGCCCTCCAGCTCGCCGGAACGGGCGGCCACCTCGGCGCGGCCGGCGTCGGTGATGCGGTAGACCGTCTTGCGGCCGTCGACCGCCTTGGTGACCAGGCCCTCCTCTTCGAGCTTGGCCAGGCGGGGGTAGACCGTCCCGGCGCTGGGCGTGTACGTCCCGCCGGTGCGATCCGACAGCGCCTGCATCAGGTCGTAGCCGTGGCGCGGCTCCTCATCGAGAAGGTTCAGCAGGTACAGCCGCAGGTCGCCGTGCGAGAAGACCGGGGCCATCACAGCTGCTCCTCGTGCTGCGAGGCCGGGTTCGCGCCGCCGTCCGGCGCGGGCCGCCGCACGACCGTCAGGTCACCCGAGACCGAGTTGACCCGGACATCCGCGAACGAGCCGGACAGTTCGCCGGTCGAGCCGGTGAAGTTCGTGGTGAACCCGCTGCCCGAGCGCACGACGTTGTCGACCAGGACGCGTCCACTCACCGACCGGGCCGCGTACTTGACCGCCAGGTCCTCGTCGAGCCGCACCGTTGACGCGCCGCTGACCGTGTTCAGGCCCACCTGGTGCACCTCACCGGTCGAGTCCACCAGCATCCCGCCTGAAACGGTGTCGATCACGGTCTTGCGGATGCTGCCGGTCGCGGCGACGTCGCCGGAGACGCTGTTGGCCGACAGCGTGCCGGTCAGGCCGCGCACCTGCACGTCGCCGGAGACGGCGTTCACGCCCAGGTCGCCGACCAGGCCGTCCACGATGATGTCGCCCGAGACGGTGTTCAGCTTGGCGTCGTTGCGGATGCCCGTCACGAGCGCGCTGGCGCTGACCACGCCGAGGGTGAGGGCGATGCTGCGGGGGACGGCGACGCTGATCTCGGCCTTCGGCCCGCCCGAGCCGAAGTTGCGGAACACCTCGAGGAAGTTGTCCCAGCGCAGCTGGGGATGGTCGATCTCGACGGTGTCGCCGGTGACTTCGACGCGCAGCTCCTTGCCGGTGACGGCGTGCACCTCGATCCGGGCGCCGGGCTCGTCGTGCGCGACGACATCCACCTGCCCGCCGACGAGGCTGATCTTGAGCTTGCGCACGTCTTCGATGTCGATCACGCGCGTCTGCCCCGGCTCGATGAGCCACTTCTCAAGGGTCATGGGTTCCTCCCGGTTGGTTCCACTTCGCGATATATCGCGTTCACCGACCCTAACACGATATATCGCGTCCCACCACCCCCCGTCTCCCTCGCGGGATCGTACGATTTGGCCGGCTGCACATCACCCTGGACCGAAATTGATGTGCACTCGGCCAAATCGTACGATTTCGCGGGCTTGACATTGACGTTGCGGCAAGGTTTAGCGTCGAGGGCACGGCGAGGAGGAGGGGCATGGACTGGTCGATCCAGGAGGTCGCGAAGCTCGCGGGCACAACGAGCCGCACGCTGCGTCACTACGACGACATCGGGCTGCTGGCCCCGACCCGCATCGGCTCGAACGGCTACCGCCGGTACGACGAGGGCGCGCTCGTGCGCCTGCAGCGCATCCTGCTGCTGCGCGAGCTCGGGCTGGGACTGCCGCAGATCGCCGACGTCCTGGCCCGCCAGACGAGCGAGACCGACGCGCTGACCACCCACCTGGCCCTGCTGCGGCAGGAGCAGGACCGGCTGGCCCGGCGCATCGCCGCCGTCACCTCCACCATCCACGCCTTGACCGAAGGAGAGACCCCCATGGCAGAGAAGATGTTCGACGGATTCGACCACACCCAGTACCGGGAAGAGGTCGAGACCCGCTGGGGCGCCGACGCGTACGCGCGCAGCGACGCCTGGTGGCGCGGCCTGAGCGCCGACGAGAGGACCGCGTGGCAGCAGCGCGCCCGCGACCTGGGCCGGGACTGGACGGATGCCGCGGCCCGCGGCATCGCCCCGGACAGCGCCGGGGCCCAGGCCTTGGCTGAGCGGCACGTGCAGTGGCTCATCGGCATCCCCGGCACGCCCGCGGGCACCCCCGGCGGCGACGTCCGCGGATACGTCACCGGGCTCGGCGACATGTACGTGGCCGACCCGCGGTTCGCCGCCAGCTACGGCGGCCTCGACGGCGCCACCCTGGTGCGCGACGCGCTGCGCGTGTACGCCGAGGCGCACCTGTAGCCCCGAGGCGCACCTGTAGCGCCACGGCACATCACCGGTGACCCCGGGCCGTCCGCCGCCGATCGACCGGGCCGCCCGTAGGCTGAGACGTATGGGCGACCCGGTCGAATTCCTGCGCGCGTGCGCACCCGGCACCCGGGTGACGGTGCGCCGCCGCATCGACAGCGGCTACACGGACGCACTCGGCTACCTGCGCGAGATCACCGACGACACCTGCGTGGTGGACACCCGCCGCGGCCTCGTCGAGGTGCCGCTGGATGCCGTGACCGCCGCGATCCGCGTGCCCGAGCCGCCGACCACGAGGAGACAGCAGGGATGACGGCAGAGATGACAGCGTTCGACGCGATCACCGAGGACCGGCTGCGCGAGATCGGCGGCATGAAGTGGTCGCTGTACCCCGAGGCGACCGGGATGTTCGTCGCCGAGATGGACTTCGGCGTCGCCGAGCCGGTGCGCGCCGCGGTCCAGGGCGCGGTCGACGACGCACTGTTCGGCTACCCGCCGCCGCGCATCGTGGACGCGCTGTCTGCGGCCTGCGCCGCCTGGCAGCGCGACCGCTACGGCTGGGACGTTCCGGCCGAGCGCGTGCGTCCGCTCGCGGACGTGCTCACCGGGCTGACCGCCGCGATCGAGCTGTTCACCGCTCCCGGGAGCGCGATCATCCTGCCCACGCCCGCCTACATGCCGTTCCTCACGGTGCCGGCCACGGTCGGCCGCGAGGTCATCGAGGTGCCGATGCTCATCGAGGACGGCGAGCTCGTGCTCGATCTGGACGGCATCGACCGCGCGTTCGCCGCGGGCGGCGGCATGCTCATCCTCTGCAACCCGCACAATCCGGTCGGCCGCGTGTACCGGCCCGACGAGATGCGGGCGGTCGCCGAGATCGTGGAGCGCCACGGCGGGCGGGTGTTCTCGGACGAGATCCACGCGCCGCTGGTGTACGAAGGCACCCGCCACACTCCGTACGTGTCGGTCTCGCCGATGACTGCCGCGCACACGATCACCGCGGCATCCGCCTCGAAGGCATGGAATCTGCCGGGGCTGAAGTGCGCGCAGCTCATCCTCTCCAACGACGAGGATGCCGCGGCCTGGGCCGACTCCGCGAAGGCGCGCTTCATCGAGCACGGGGCCAGCATCCCCGGCATCCTCGCCAACACGGCCGCGTACACCGACGGCGGCCCGTGGCTGGCCGAGGTCCTGGACTATCTCGACGGCAGCCGCCGGCTGCTCGCCGAACTCGTCGCCGAGCATCTGCCCGGGGTCGTCCACCGCCCGCCCGACGGCACCTACCTGGCCTGGCTGGACTGCCGCGCGCTCGACCTCGGCGATCACCCTGCCGCCTTCTTCCTGGAGCGGGCGCAGGTGGCGTGCACCGACGGCGCGGACTGCGGGCAGGTCGGCGCCGGGCACCTCCGGCTGAACTTCGCGACACCCCGCCCGATCCTGCGCGCCGCCATCGAGCGGATGGGCCGGGCCCTGTCCGCCCGCTGAGCCCGGGCCGCGTCGCGGACTATATGACTCTGCTGTGGCTTTCACCACCCCTGGTACACACCTGCGCCACAGGAGTAGCGTGACGGGCGGATCGCCGGCGACGGCGCCGGCGGCATGAGGAGTTGTCATCATGTCAACATCAGAACAACCGCTGCGTTCACACGTTCCCGAGGGCCACATCTCTGCCCCGCCGCCGGCCGCGTTCGGCGATCCGGCCGGTCTGGGGCTCGCCGCGTTCGCGCTGACCACGTTCGTGCTCAGCACCTTCAACGCCGGATGGTTCCCCGAAGCGGCCTCCAGCGTCGTGCTCGGCCTCGCCCTGTTCTACGGCGGCGCCGTGCAGATCCTCGCCGGCCTGTGGGAGTTCGCGAACCACAACACGTTCGGGGCGGTGGCGTTCTGCTCGTACGGCGGTTTCTGGATGTCGTTCTGGTATCTGCTGACGGCGACCAAGCTGCCGGCCGACAGCGCGGGATCGGCGATCGGCATCTACCTCCTGGCCTGGGGGATCTTCACGCTGTACATGGCGATCGCCGCCAGCCGCACGAACGTCGTGGTGCTCCTGGTGTTCATCGCGCTGACGCTGACCTACTTCGCACTGGCGGCCGGCGAGTTCGCCGGATCGTCGACCTGGACGATCATCGGCGGCTGGCTGGGGATCATCACCGCGATCTTCGCCTGGTACGGCTCGTCCGCCACCGTCACCAACTTCACCTACAAGCGCACGCTGCTCCCGCTGTGGCCGCTCGCGCCGGCTGCGCGCTGACCGCGGAAGGAGACATCGACATGTCTGATGAGAGCAGCACCATCGCCAACCTGATGCACGAGGCGCGGACCTTCCCGCCGCCGGCCGAGTTCGCCGAGCAGGCCAACGCCCGGCCCGACATCTACGATCGTGACCCCGACGAGTTCTGGGAGACCGAGGCGCGGAACCGGCTGAGCTGGTCCACCCCGTTCACGGCACTGAAGGAGGGCGCCGTCCCGTACGTCACCTGGTTCACCGGCGGCAGGCTGAACGCCTGCTACAACTGCGTGGACCGGCACGTGGAAGCCGGCAACGGCGACAAGGTCGCGTTCTACTGGGAAGGGGAGCCGGCCGACGACAAGCGCACGATCACCTACGCCGATCTGCAGCGCGAGGTGGTGCGCGCGGCCAACGGCTTCGGCAGCGCCGGCATCACCCGGGGCACGCACGTCGCCGTCTACATGGGCATGGTGCCCGAACTGGTCGTGACGATGCTCGCACTGGCCCGCCTCGGCGCGCCGTTCACCGTGGTGTTCGGCGGGTTCAGCCCCGACTCGCTGGCCGGTCGCATCGACGACATGCAGTGCACGCACGTGATCACCCAGGACGGCTCCTGGCGTCGCGGCAAGGTGGTCGATCTGAAGTCCAACGTCGACACGGCGGTGGCCGGATGCCCGTCGGTGACCACGACGATCGTGGTGCGCCGCACGGGCAACGACGTGGTGATGGCCGAGGATCGAGACCTCTGGTGGCACGACGTGATCGCCGGGCAGAGCGAGGATGCGGCATCCTGCCCGTGCGCCGAGATGGACAGCGAGGATCTGCTGTTCGTGATGTACTCCAGCGGCACGACGGGAAAGCCCAAGGGCGTGATGCACACGACCGCCGGCTACCTGCTGGGCACGTCCACCACGCACAGCTACGTCTTCGACATCAAGCCGGAGAGCGTGTACTGGTGCGCGGCCGACATCGGCTGGATCACCGGGCACAGCTATATCGTGTTCGGTCCGCTGGTGAACGCGACCACCTCGGTGATGTACGAGGGCACCCCCGACTTCCCCGAGCGGGACCGGTGGTGGGACATCATCGAGCGCTACAGGGTGACCGTGCTGTACACCGCCCCGACCGCCGTGCGCACGCACATGAAGTGGGGCACGCAGTACGCCGACAAGCACGACCTGAGCTCGCTGACGGTGATCGGCTCGGTGGGCGAGCCGATCAACCCCGAAGCGTGGATCTGGTACCGCGACACCATCGGCGGCGGGCGCACGCCGGTCGTCGACACGTGGTGGCAGACCGAGACCGGGATGATCATGATCACGCCGCTGCCCGGCGTCTCCACGCTGAAGCCGGGCGCCGCGCTGCGCCCGTTCCCCGGTGTGACCGCCGAGGTGCTCGACGAGGAGGGCAACGCCATCGCGCCGGGAGGCGCCGCCGGCTACCTGACTCTCACGAGCGCCTGGCCGTCGATGCTGCGCGGCCTGTACGGCGACAACGAGCGGTACGAGCAGGTGTACTGGAGCCGGTTCCCCGGTCGCTATCTCGCCGGCGACGGCGCACGCGTCGACGCCGACGGCGACTTCTGGCTGATGGGCCGGATCGACGATGTGATGAACGTGTCGGGGCACCGGCTCTCGACGATCGAGATCGAGAGCGCCATCGTCGACCACCCCGAAGTGGCCGAGGCGGCCGTCACCAGCCGGCCCGACGAGGTCACCGGCCGGGCGGTCGTCGCCTACGTCACGCTGAAGGGGGACGTCGAGGGCGACGCCGCGAAGGCGTCCGAGCTGCGCGACCACGTCGCGAAGGTGATCGGTGCGATCGCGAAGCCGGCGAACATCGTGTTCACCCCGGAGCTGCCCAAGACCCGGTCCGGCAAGATCATGCGGCGGCTGCTGAAGGATGTCGCCGAGAACCGCACGCTGGGCGACACCACGACGCTGGCCGACCCGACCGTCGTGGACGAGATCCAGCGTCGTGCGGCGGCGATGGCCAGCCAGGAGGAGTGAGCGGGCTCAGCGGAGCCGGTCGCCGACGAAGCGGGGGCGGCCGGCGAGGATGCCGGAGAAGAACATTCCGACGATGCCGATCACCACCACCATCAGGGCGATGGCCCACGAGCCGGTCGCATCGTGCAGCACACCCACCAGGACTGGTCCGAGCGAGGCCAGCAGGTAGCCGATCGACTGCGCCATCCCGGACAGGGCGGCGGCCTGATGGTGGTTGCGCGTGCGCAGGCCGAACAGCGACAGCGCGCTGGTGATGGCCGCGCCGCCGGCGATGCCCAGCAGCATCACCCACAGCAGACCGAGCGCGGGCAGCAGCATCTGCCCGACGATGCCCAGCATCGCCACCACCGCCAGCACGGCGTTCAGTCCGCTCTGGCTGCGCAGCCGATGCAGCAGCCACGCGCCGGACAGGCTCCCGGCGATGCCGAACGCCTGGAACACGAACTGGTGCACGCCCGCGGTCGCCACGCTCACCCCGGCATCGTGCTCGATCGTTGGCCACCACGTGATCACCGTGTAGTACACCGTGGACTGCAGGCCGAGGAACACCGTCACGAACCAGGCCAGCGGTGAGCCCCACATCGATCCGACCTGCGCGGGGGCGGCCGGGGCATCCGCCGCGGCCACGGCCGCGGCATCCGCTGCCCGATCGTGCCGGCGGCGGATCTGCGGCAGGAACACGGCGAAGCCGATGAGGCCCAGCGCCGCCCAGACGCCGAGCGAGAGCCGCCAGCCCGCCGGGGTCAGCCCCGCGATCGGCACCGCCAGCCCGGCCGCGAGCGCGGCCATCGTGCTCTGCGCGGCCGAGTAGATGCCGGTCATCGCTCCCACGCGCGCCGGATACTCGCGCTTGACCAGGGCCGGGATCAGCACGTTGAGCATCGCGATCGACATGCCCAGCACAGCGGTGCCCACCCAGATCGCGCCCGGGACGGGCATCGAACGCAGGACGATGGCCCCCGCCAGCACCAGCACCGAGCCGCCGAGCGACCACTCCAGCCCGATGCGGCGGGCCACCAGCGGGGCGATCGGCGAGATCACGGCGAACCCGATCAGCGGAAGGCTGATGAGGAAGGATGCCGCGGCCCCGCCGATCCCGAGGTCGGCGCGGATCTCGCCCAGCACCGGGCCGACCGAGGTGATGCCCGCGCGCAGGTTCATCGCCAGCAGCAGGACCCCGGCCAGGATCAGCCCGGAACGGGCCACCGCGTCCCCGCGGGAGGAGAGGGAGGCGTCGGGCACCGTGCCAGGCTATGCCCCGGCCGCGGGGCCCGGCGAATCCGCCGGAGCGGAGCTCCGCTCAGTCGATCCGGGACCGATCGCCCAGGCGATGCCAGGTGCGGTTGTGGTAGACGAGCGCGTCGCCGTGGGCACCCGGCTCGACGTCGCGCGAGACCCGCGACTGCAGGGCGTGCGCGGCGATCACGGTCGAGCCGCCGGCATCCATCCGCCCGATGACCGCGCAGCGCACCCAGGCCCGCACGCCGTGATAGACCGGCTCGCCGGTGGTCAGACGCGACCAGGCCGAGGCGTCGGCGAACCGGTCGACGCCGCTGGTGGCGGCCAGGGTGGCCAGCGGCAGATCGTGCGCATCCAGCAGGTGCACGATGACCGTCTCGGCACGCGCCAGCACGGGGGATGCCGAGGACTGACCCGAGATCGAGAAGATCAGCAGCGGCGGCTCGGCGCTCACCGAGGCGACGGATGTCGCGGTCAGCGCGACCGGCCCGTCGCCCGCGTCGGCGGTGATCACCGCCACGCCGCCGGGATGGCCGCGGAACAGCGCCTTGAACTCGGCCGCCGACAGCGACATCCCGAAGGCGTGATCGATGGTCGGTCCGGGGCGCGCAGCGGGAGAGGCCATGGCAGGACGCTATTCCGGTCGCGCGCTGTCGGGGGCCTCCCTGTCACTGCATGACCGCAGATGACGGAACATGACGTTCCGCCGGGGGAGACGCGGCGTCAGGTGCGGTTGCGGCCGCTGATCACCCGGAACAGGAAGGCGATCAGGGCGATCACCCCGACGATCAGCGCGACCCACAGCAGCCACTGCAGCGCAGCGTTCAGCCCGCTGACGATCGCGACGATGATCGCGACCACGATGATGATGATCAGGGCGATGTTCATAGCAGCATCTCCTCGTTCCGTCCGCGGAATGGATCCGCGGTCTGGACCCACCGTGGCAAACGCGGACCCTCCCCGCAAGGGGGCGCACCGGAGCGGGGGAGAACCGGGCTGCCCGGCCGGGACGGGGACTCGCGGCGAACGCACATATGCCCGCGTGGAATACTGAGCCGAGCGCGGCCCGCGCCGTGCCGTCGTGCCGTCGCATCCCCCTCGATCGAAGGTCTTCCGTGTCGAAGCTCGCCGTCCTGAGCCTGCGCAACCGCGCGCTCATCGCCCTCGTGACGATCGTCGCCGCCGTGTTCGGCTCGCTCGCGCTGGTGAACCTCAAACAGGAGCTCATCCCCTCGATCGAGTTCCCCCAGCTGGTCGTCGTCTCCACCTACCCCGGCGCCTCGCCGGCCGTGGTCGAGAACGACGTGTCCACCCCGATCGAGACCGCGATCCAGGGGGTCCCGGGTCTGGAGCAGACCAGCGCCACCAGCACGACGAACTCGTCGATCGTCCAGGCGCAGTTCACCTACGGCACGAACCTGGCCACCGCCGAGCAGAAGATCTCGCTGGCCATCGGCCGGATCAAGGACTCGCTGCCCGACGGGGTCGATCCGAACGTCATCTCGGCCAGCATCGACGACTTCCCCGTGATCCAGCTCGCCGTCACCGGCTACGACGATCAAGAGGCGGTGCAGTCCCGGCTGCAGTCCACCATCGTGCCCGAGATCGAAGACCTGCCCGGGGTCAACGCCGCGCAGATCGTCGGCGGCCGCGGGCAGCGGGTGACCATCACCCCGGACGACGACAAGCTCGCGGCATCCGGCTTCACCACCCAGGCGATCAAGGACGCCCTCGCGCAGAACGGGATGCTGTTCCCCGGCGGCGACATCACCGAGGGCGGCAAGACCCTCACCGTGCAGACCGGCACGAAGCTCGACTCGGTGAAGCAGATCGCCGCGCTGCCGCTGGTGCCCACCTCGCCCGCGCAGGCGGCCGGCGGCGAGCAGACGATCTCGGATGTGGCCGATGTCGTGCTGGGTCAGGACCCGGTCACCACCATCTCGCGGGTCGACGGCAAGGATGCCCTGACGCTGGCGATCACCAAGCTGCCCTCGGCGAACACGGTGGACGTCTCCAAGGCCGTGCAGGACGCGCTGCCCGATCTGGAGAACAAGCTGGACGGCGCCACGTTCACCGTGGTGTTCGACCAGGCGCCCTACATCCAGCAGTCGATCGACGCGCTCGCACAGGAGGGCCTGCTCGGCCTGCTGTTCGCCGTGATCATCATCCTGATCTTCCTGCTGTCGGTGCGCTCCACCCTCGTCACGGCGATCTCGATCCCCACCAGCGTGCTGATCACCTTCATCGGCATCCAGGCGTTCGGCTACTCGCTGAACATCCTCACGCTCGGCGCGCTGACCATCGCGATCGGGCGGGTGGTGGACGACTCGATCGTGGTGATCGAGAACATCAAGCGACATTACGTCGAGGGCGCCGACAAGCTCACCGCGATCATCCGCGCCGTGCGCGAGGTCGCGATGGCGGTCTCGGCATCCACCATCACCACGGTGGCGGTGTTCCTGCCGATCGCGTTCGTGGGCGACATGACCGGCGAGCTGTTCCGCCCGTTCGCGCTCACCGTGACGATCGCGATGGTCGCCTCGCTCCTGGTGGCGCTGACGATCGTGCCGGTGCTCGCGTACTGGTTCCTCAAGCCGGGCAAGGCGATCACCGACGCCGCCGGGGCCCCGATCGACCCGGAATCGCCGGATGCCCCGCCCTCCCGCCTGCAGAAGTCGTACCTGCCGATCCTGCGGTGGACGCTCAAGCACTCCTGGGTGACGGTGCTGCTGGCGATCCTGGTCCTCGGCGGCACGGCGGCCCTGGCCCCCCAGATGAAGACGAACTTCCTCGGCGACTCGGGCCAGAACACGTTCACCATGACGCAGGACCTCGGGCAGGCCGCCTCGCTGGACGTGGAGAATGCCGCGGCGAAGAAGGTCGAGGACGCGCTGAAGGACGTGGACGGCATCCAGACCGTGCAGGTCTCGATCGGATCCTCCGGCTCGGCGCTGCGGGATGCGTTCTCGGGCGGCGGCAGCGGCGTCACCTATTCGATCACCACCGACCCCGCCGCCGACCAGGAGAAGGTGCGCGCGGACGTCCAGGCCGCGGTCGCCGACCTCGACGACGTCGGCACCCTGACCGTCTCGACCTCGGGTGGCGGATTCGGCTCCAGCGACGTCGAGATCGACGTGACCGCGCCGGACGGCCAGACGCTGAACACCGCGACGGACGCGGTGGTGGATGCCGTGACCGGCAAGGACGGCGTCGGTCAGGTCACCACCAACCTGTCGGCCTCGCTGCCGTACATCGCGGTGGAGGTCGACCACGACAAGGCCGCAGCCCTCGGTCTGAGCGAGGTCGCCGTCGGCGGGCTCGTCTCGAACACGATGCAGGCGCAGTCGATCGGGACCGTCGACATCGACGACACCGGTCTGACCGTCTACCTCGCGGCATCCGAGACGCCGGACTCGCTCGACGCGCTGAGGGCCATGACCGTGCCCACCGCGACCGGTCCGGTCCGGCTGGACAGCGTCGCCACGGTGAAGCAGACCACCGGCCCGACCTCGATCAGCACCGAACGCGGCGTGCGCACCGCCACGGTGACGGTCACCCCGTCCACCGACGACCTGACCGCGGCATCCGCCACCATCAGCACCGCCCTGGAGACCGTCGACCTGCCCGAGTCGGCCGACGCCCAGATCGGCGGGGTGCTCTCACAGCAGGGCACCGCGTTCTCGCAGCTCGGCCTGGCGATGCTCGCCGCGATCCTGATCGTCTACATCGTGATGGTGGCGACCTTCAAGTCGCTGCGGCAGCCGCTGCTGCTGCTGGTGTCGGTGCCGTTCGCGGCCACCGGCGCGATCCTGCTGCAGCTGGCCACCGGCGTCCCGCTGGGCGTGGCATCCCTCATCGGCGTGCTCATGCTCATCGGCATCGTGGTCACCAACGCCATCGTGCTCGTCGACCTGGTCAACCAGTACCGCGTGAAGGGGCTGTCCGCGCACGACGCGGTGCTGGCCGGCGGCTCTCGGCGACTGCGCCCGATCCTGATGACGGCGCTGGCGACCATCTTCGCGTTGACCCCGATGGCGCTGGGGATCACCGGCCACGGCGGGTTCATCTCCCAGCCGCTGGCGATCGTGGTGATCGGCGGGCTGATCTCGTCCACCGTGCTGACACTGCTGGTGCTGCCCACGCTGTACAACCTGGTCGAGGGTGCGCGCGAGCGCCGGACGGCGCGGCGGGCGGGACGGGCCGCGGGCGCGGCGAGCGACACCGAGGCGGTGCCGGAGGACGTCCAGGTCGGCGTGGGTACGGCATCTGTCTCATCCGGGACGACCCGGCGCACGACGGCGTCCGACGGGAGCGTGGTCGACCACGGCGGAGCGGTGCAGGAGCCGTTCCTGGGCGGGTTGCCGCCGGCGGCGCCGATCCAGTTGAACGAGGGCAAGCTGCGGCGGGAGCGGCGGACGGGGCGCGAGGACTGAGCCGTCCGGCGCGCTTGCGCGAGGGTGCGGTGCAGCCGGGTGGAGAACACGCCCATCCAGCCGAAGATCAGGACGAAGCCGACCAGCTCGAGGGCGGCCAGGGTCAGTCCGCCGCACAGGAACACGGTGATCGCCGCGACCAGGACGATGCCCACGCCGAGGGTGACGCGCAGCATCAGCGCCGAGTACTGGCGTCGCCGGACGGCGACCACGATCAGCAGCCCGAGGAATGACAGCATGATCCCGGAGGCGGCGCGGTCGTGCAGGAATCCGTTCACGTTCAGCGGGATCGCGCCCACCGCCGCCAGATGAAGCCCGGCCGAGGCGACGAAGGCGCTGAAAAGCCGCGAGCGCTTGACGCCCCGCAGGTCCTGGAGGGCGTGCATGTCGCGGCGCAGTCGGACGGCGAGGACCACGATGAGCAGGCCGGTGGCGCCCATCGTGGCATTGAACACATCGCCGGAGAAATCGCGGAAGGTGCCCAGCTCGCTGAAGTGGAGCTGCCACCAGCTGCGGTCGGGTGTCGTCACGATCGACAGCGAGGTGCCGAGCGTGAGGAACGCGATGACGATCCCCGCCAGGGCGGGACTGGTCATCGCGGCGCGCACGTCGAACGTCGGAGGGTGTATGTCGCCGGAAACGGGTGTCGGCGGTACGGGTAGAAGCAGAGCCATTCGGGTAGCCCACAGTGTTCGGGGCGCCTCATCCGCCCCCGGCCCCCTGGCTCCCCAGCCTCCCGGTAACGTATGCGGCGCCGGGTAGCAGTCGTCCCAAAGCTCCCCAGCACGACGGCAAGCCGTCGAAACGATATTATGCGCGTTCTCCTGAGAAAAGCACCCTTCCGCGATATCCGATGTTTCGGGGAGCGCCGGCCGGGGCTGATTTCGGGCTGCCCGGCCTCGGCCAGGCGAGCTCACAGGTCGGGGCCGCTAGGCTGGATCGGTCGGCTCGAGACACCGCGGTGAACGCGGGTGGGTTTGTGAGTCTCAGGGGCCGATGGTGAGCGTCGATCGACGCACATGACCATCACATGAATGGCCCCGGCCGACGGATGTCCGGGCAGCCCGAGCGACGATCTCGGGCGCTGTTCTCGTGCGAGAGAACCCAGAAGGACACTCCCATGCCCAAGAACAAGAAGCCCGCCGGCGGACGTCCGGCGCAGAACTTCGACCCCCGCTACGCGAGCGCCGCCAAGCGCCGACCCGGCGACTCCTCCACCGGCAAGCCCGGCAGCCGCAGCCCGCACCACCGCGGATACCGGCCGGCCGAGTCGGAGGGCGCGGAGCGCAAGCAGCGCTGGACCGCCCAGGAGCGCGCCGGACGCGACGAGGCCCGCAGCATCCGCGGCGGCGCCGAGCGACGCGACCGCGCGCCCCGATCCGATGATCGGACCGCGCGTTACGGCGACCGCCCGCAGTGTTCCTATGCGGAGCGCCCGCAGCGTTCGCAGGATGACCGGCCCCAGCGCTCTTACGGTGACCGCCCGCAGCGTTCCTATGCGGATCGCCCGCAGCGTTCCTACGCGGACCGGCCGCAGCGTTCGTATGGGGACCGCCCGCAGCGTTCGCAGGATGACCGGGGTCAGCGCTCCTACGGTGACCGGCCCCAGCGTTCCTACGGGGACCGTCCGCAGCGCTCCTACGCGGATCGCCCGCAGCGCTCGCAGGATGACCGGCCCCAGCGCTCCTATGGTGACCGGCCGCAGCGTTCGTTCGGGGATCGCCCGCAGCGTTCGCAGGATGACCGGGGTCAGCGCTCTTACGGTGACCGGCCCCAGCGTTCCTACGGGGACCGGCCGCAGCGTTCGTATGGGGATCGCCCGCAGCGTTCGCAGGATGACCGGGGTCAGCGCTCCTACGGCGACCGACCCCAGCGTTCCTTCGACGACCGTGGCGAGCGTCGCACGGGACGTCCGGCCGAGCGCTCGACCTTCCGCGACGACCGGCGCGAGCGTGCGCCGTTCCGCGACGACCGGCGCCCGGCACGCGACGCGTCGCGTGCACCGCAGCGCGACGCGAAGCAGGAGCAGCAGGTGGACGTCGTCCACGAGCGCCTGCAGGCCAACGCGGTGCAGGCCGACGAGGGCGCGACAGCGTCGTTCGCCGACCTGGGTCTCGGCCAGAACATCGTGAGCGCGCTCGCCGACCTCGGCGCGGCGCATCCGTTCCCGATCCAGGCGGCGACGATCGCTCCGATCCTCGAGGGCAAGGACGTGCTCGGCCGCGGTCGCACCGGCTCGGGCAAGACGATCGCCTTCGGCGCTCCGCTGGTCGAGGCGCTGCTGCGCGCGCAGGCCGGCCAGAAGCGTGAGTTCGGCCGTGCACCCCGGGCGATCATCCTCGCTCCGACCCGCGAGCTCGCGCTGCAGATCGACCGCACCGTGCAGCCGATCGCCCGCAGCGTGGGCCTGTTCACCACCCAGATCTACGGCGGCGTGCCGCAGGCGCGCCAGGTCGGTGCGCTGAAGAAGGGCGTCGACATCGTGATCGGCACCCCCGGCCGCATCGAAGACCTCATCGAGCAGGGTCGACTGGTTCTCTCCGACATCCACTCCGTCGTCCTGGACGAGGCCGACCACATGTCCGAGCTCGGGTTCCTCGAGCCGATGCAGCGGATCCTGCGGCTCGTCCCGAACGGCGCCCAGAAGCTGATGTTCTCTGCCACGCTCGACCGCGAGGTCGCCGCGCTGGTCGACGAGTTCCTCGTCGACCCGGCCGTCTACGAGGTCGCCGGCGAAGACCAGGCCTCGAGCACGATCGACCACCGGGTGCTCGTCATCGACCACCGCGACAAGGCCGAGATCCTCACGTCGCTGGTCGATCGCGAGGGCAAGACGCTGGTGTTCGCCCGTACCCGCGCCTACACCGAGATGCTCGCCGAGCAGTTCGAGGATGCCGGGATCCGCGCCGTCGCCCTGCACGGCGACCTGAACCAGGCCAAGCGCACCCGCAACCTGAAGCGTCTGACCGACGGCAAGGTGGACGTGCTGGTGGCGACGGATGTCGCGGCCCGCGGCATCCACGTCGACGACATCGACCTGGTGATCCAGGCCGACGCGCCGGACGAGTACAAGACGTATCTGCATCGCGCGGGCCGCACCGGCCGTGCCGGGCGCACCGGAACGGTGGTCACGATGATCCCGCGCCAGCGTCGCCGGCGGATGACCGAGATGCTCGACCGCGCCGAGATCGACGCGCCGTTCGACGAGGTCCGCCCCGGGGACGACCTGCTTGAGGAGCTCGCCGGCCGCCAGGTCGACCCGGTCGCCTCCTAGCGGGGCGGGTGGGCGCGCTCTCACGGAGCGGGAAGAGGGGTTCCGTCCGAGCGAGGTCTCTGCCAGGATGGGGCGCGAGCGTTTGTCAGGACGGCGTGCGTTACCCGGCGCAGGCGTCCGGCTCGGACCCGGTTGCCCGAGCGCGCGCAGCCGAAGGAGCTTGTGGACGTGTCCCCCCGATTCACCGCAGCGGTCACCGCTGTCGTGGGCGTGCTGGTCGGCGGGGCACTCATGGCGGCCCCCGCGGCGGCGTCCTCCGCTCGTGCCGCCGCCTCCGAGCAGGCGGTGACCACCACGCTGAACGGCTACCGCAACGTCGGCTACTACGGCGGGTGGCAGGCCACCGGTGACGCCAAGGCCACCGTGAAGAAGCTGTTCGTCGACACCCCGGCGGCCAAGAACATCACGCACCTGAACTACGCGTTCGGCAACATCGCGGGCACGCAGAAGGCGCTGGATGCCGCACGCACGGCGGGCGCGCAGGGCCTGGACGACGTCGAGCCCGGCACCTGCTTCGTCTCGGATCAGGCCGCCCCGGCCGCCGGCCAGACCGACGCGGCCGGAGACGCGGGCAACGATTTCGTGCGGGCGTACTCGGCGGATGAGTCGGTGCTGGGCGTGGCCGACACGAAGACGCAGAAGCTCGCCGGCAACTTCAACCAGCTGCGTGAGCTCAAGCGCCTGTACCCGGATCTGAAGATCAACATCTCGCTGGGCGGCTGGTCGTGGTCGAAGTCGTTCTCGACCGCCGTGGCCACCCCCGAGAGCCGGGCGGCGCTGGCGAGCAGCTGCATCGACCTGTACATCAGGGGCAATCTGCCGACCATCGACGGGCGTGGCGGCGACGGCGCCGCCGCCGGGATCTTCGACGGCATCGACCTCGACTGGGAGTGGCCGGGAGCGCCGGACTGGGCGCAGGAGGTCGGCAACACGGTCGATGAGCACAAGGATGCCGCGAACTTCCTCGCCTTCGTGAAAGAGCTGCGCACCCAGCTGAATGCCCTCACCGCCCAGACCGGTTCGCCGTACCAGATCTCGGCGTTCCTGCCGGCGAGTCCGACCGTGATCACCGCCGGCGGCTGGAATGCCGCCGACCTGTTCCAATACCTCGACTACGGCAACCTGCAGGGCTACGACCTGTGGGGGTCGTGGGCCGACACCACCGGCTACCAGGGCAACATCCACGGCGACTCGGCGCACAACTGGAACCTCGGGCTCGACACGATCGTCGCCTCATACACCGACGCGGGCGTCGATCCCGCGCAGCTGAACCTCGGCATCCCCGCATACGGCCAGGGGTGGAAGGATGCCACGGCCCAGCCGTGGGCGCCGGGTACCGGCATCCCCCAGCAGTCCTGGGACGCGCTGAAGGATCGGAAGCTCCAGATCCATCACGACTACACCGCCGAGGGCGACTTCAACGCGACGTGGGGATTCGACCCCGCCACGAAGGAGTTCTGGTCGTTCGACGACCCGTTCGCGGTGGCCGAGAAGACGACCTGGGCGACCGCGCAGGGACTCGGCGGCATCGACTTCTGGGACCTCGCCCAGGATGTCGACGGCAACCTGTCGTCGGCCACGGCGACCGTGCTGCGCCACGCCGACCGCGGCCCGGTGAGCGGCTCGCCGGCTGTGCTCTGCCAGAACACGCCGGATGCGGCATCCCACGCCTGGAACGCGCTGACCACGTATCACTCCGGTGACCGCGTGTACCTCGACGGACACGTCTACGAGGCCCGCTGGTATGCGAAGCGGCAGGTGCCGGGCGCCTCGAACACCGGCCCGTGGAGCACCCTGACCGCATGCGGGGTGAATCCGTCGACCGTGCAGCCGTGGTACGCCGACCGCGTCTACAACACGGGCGACAAGGTCACCTTCCGCGGGGCGACGTACACCGCCCGCTGGTGGACGCGCGATCAGACGCCCGGTCCCGTCTGGGGTCCCTGGCAGCGCTGACCCGCCGTTCCGCCCGGCATCCATCCATTCACCACGCGAGATCGGGAGGATGTCTCGCGTTCGCGTCTGTCATGAGACATTCTCCCGATCTCGCAGGGGCATGGATGCCGCAGGGGCATGGATGCCGCGGGTGAAGTGGATGCCGCGGGTCAGCGGGCCGCCAGCGCGCGCGAGATCCGTGCGGCCAGGGCAGTGCAGTCGGGAGAGATGTCGTCGTGGCCGACGAGCAGGGTCTTGTATCCGGCATCCTCGAACATCTGCACCCGGGTGAGATCCTTGAGCCAGCGGGACCGCGAGACGCGGTGCTCGTCGCCCTGGTACTCGATCAGCAGCCTCGCCCGCGGCCAGCCGAGGTCGGCGTGGAGCACCCCGACCGGTGTCGCGACGGGCACCTGCACGTCGGGTTCGGGCAGCCCGCGGTCGACGAGACCGAGACGCAGCAGGGTCTCCATCGCCGAGCCGACCGGGTGCCGTGCGCGGGCCAGGGCCGCGCGCATGACCCGCGTGCCGCGGCCGCGGCCGCGACGGGCGACGGCGTCGGCGAGCTGCTTCGCCGTGCAGATCGGATGCCACCTCCGACCGTCGTAGGTCCCGCTGAGGAGATGATCGGCGACCGCGACCAGCCATTCCTCGCCGAGACCGTCTTCCGGCGGCAACGTGGCGAGCTGGCACCAGGCCTCGTGCGCGGCGACGATCGGCAGGCCGCCGCGCACTTCGCGTTCGATCGCCGCGTCGGAGCTTCCCCAGCTGCGGACGCCTGCACGCTCCAAGCGATGGTGCGAGCCGATGACGAGCACGTCCAGGTCGTCGGCCGCATCGTCGCCGTCGGGGAGCGGACCGCCCCGCAGCCTGACGGCCGTCCGATGACTGAACCAATGGTCGGGTCGCATCACCGGCAGCAGCGTCTCGCACCGCTCGGTGAGGCTGCTCAGATCGACGCCGTTCGTGTAGACGCCGTGGAACGGATGCCCGAGGTCGGCGTGTGCGAGACGTCGACGCGAGACGCCGGCCTGACGCGCATCGGCGTAGGTGAAGGTCGATCCCAGCGGTTCGTCCGGAAGTCTGCGCGGCATCCCTCGATCATCGCGAAACCGGCCGATTGCGTGCGGCGGTTATCCACAGGCTGAAGTCGATGGATGTGCGAGATCGGGGAAATGTCACGAACGCCGGCGTGCGGCGGGACATCTTCCCGATCTCGCGTGGAGAAAGCGGGAGTCCGGAGGCTGCGGGCAGGAAGAGTGGTGGGTGGGAGGCCGGAGGCTGCGGGCAGGAAGCGTCGCGGGTGGGAGGCCCGAGGCGGCGGGCGGGAAGAGTTGCGGGTGGGAGGCGGAGGAGCAGGAGGAGTGGCGGGTGGCCGGTTCAGAAGAGCCGGTCCGCCTCGACGGCGCGGCCGCGCGACGTCGTGACGACCGCGGCCCGGGCCGCCGCGGCCGACGGGGCCGATGGCCGGCGCGGCGGATCGTCCTCTTCGGCGTGGCCGCCGAGCCCGTGCACGCGCAGCAGGGGCCGGACCCGCTTGTTCAGCCAGGTGCGATACCCCTTCGGCGCGTAGGCGGAGGCGCCCGGGTACAGCCCGCGATACGACGACACGAGCTCGGGATGCTCGCGCTCGAGCCACTGCAGGAACCACTGCTTCGCTCCGGGCCGCAGGTGCAGCGCGCCGAAGACCACGCGCACCGCTCCGGCGGCCCTGATCCGGGACAACGCGTCATCGAGCTGCGGGATGGAGTCGGTCAGGTGCGGCAGGATCGGCATCAGGAACACCGTCACCGCGAACCCGGCGTCGGTCGCCGCCCGCACCGTCTGCAGCCGCGCCGTCGCGGTCGGAGTCCCCGGCTCGATCGAGTGCTGCAGGGCGTCGTCGAACACCGCGATCGACATCGCCAGCGAGACGCGCACGCGGGACGCGGCGTCGGTCAGGATCGGCAGGTCGCGGCGCAGGAGCGACCCCTTCGTGAGGATCGAGAACGGCGTGCCCGAGTCGGCCAGCGCGGCGATGATGTCCGGCATCAGCCGGTACCGGCCCTCGGCGCGCTGGTACGGATCGGTGTTGGTGCCGAGCATGACCGGCTCGCGTGCCCAGCTGCCGCGGGCCAACTCGTGCCGCAGCACCTCGGCGACGTTCACCTTCACCACGATCTGCGAGTCGAAGTCGTGCCCGGCGTCGAGGTCGAGGTACTCGTGCGTGCCCCGAGCGAAGCAGTATGCGCATGCATGGCTGCATCCCCGATACGGATTGACGGTCCAGTCGAACGGCATGGCCGACATGCCGGGCACGCGGTTGAGGGCGCTCTTGGCCATCACCTCGTGGAATGTCATGCCGACGAAGTCGGGCGTGGTCACCGAGCGGACGAACCCGTCCATGCGGTCGAGGCCGGGCAGCGCGGCGACATCCACCGCTCCCAGCTCCTGACCCTGCCACCGCATGCTCCCATGGGAACAGAAATACGAACGCATGTCAAGCAGCGGAATCCGACTCTCGAAGAGCGCGCGTTCTCCTCGCATCCTCAGGCCGAGCGGGGCAGAATGGGGCGGGTGACGGTTCCCGACCCGCACGACCCCCCGATCGATCGTGCCCCGATGACGCGGCGTGCGCTGCGCGCCGCGCACGAGAGGGCGGATGCTGCGGCCGAGACGCCGACTGCTCCGATTCCGATCGTCTCAGCCGGTTCCGACATCCCGTCGCATCCGCCGATCTTCAAGCCGCCGCCCCCGCCGCTGCGCGCGCAGACCGCGCCCGTCCGCACGCGTCCGGTGCCGCTGATCGCCATGCGCCCCGCCGAGGCGAGCCGGCCCCGGCACGCCCGGCGCCCCCGGCACCGCGTGGCAGCCCGGGTGGCGATGGCTGCGGCATCCCTCCTCGTCATCGGCGGCGGGGGAGCCGCCGGCGCCCTCGCGCTGAGCCCCGGCCCCGCCGACCAGCCGATCTCGGCAACCGCAGACATCACCGCCTCGAAGCTCCTGGCTGCCCCGACCGAGACCGCCGCCCAGGCCCCGACCTCTGCCGCCCGCACGCCGAGCCCCATCACCGGTCAGGTCGACGGGACCGTCGCCGCCCCGGCATCCCTCGCCCTGTGCGAGACCCCGAGCTTCACCAAAGCCCTCGCCGCGCACGACGATGTCGCCGCGATCGCGACGGCCGGCGGCGGCGAACGGTTCCGCACGGCGGTCGTCGACGGGCAGGCGCCGTGTGTGTCGTTGTCCGACCCGACCCGGTTGTGGACCGTGGTCGACAAGACCCGACCGTTCGAGCCGGTCGACTACACGCCGTCGCCCGTGCGGGGGCCCGTCGACGTGCGCAGCATCGAGGGTGACGGGCTGCGGGCGGATGCTGCGACCGCCCTGACCCGGATGGTGAAGGCGGCGAAGGCCGACGGCGCCGGCGAGATCGCGTTGGAGAGCGGGTATCGCTCGTACAAGACGCAGCAGAGTTCGTACGGGCAGCAGGTCCGGATGCGGGGGACGGCGAAGGCCGACCTGGTCAGCGCGCGCCCCGGGTACAGCGAGCACCAGTCCGGGCTCGCGGGTGACCTCGTGCCGTGCGACGGCGGCACCTGCGGCACGCTCGATGACCTGGCCGGGACGCCGCAGGGCGACTGGATCGTCGACCACGCGTGGCAGTACGGCTGGATCATCCGCTACGAGAAGGGCCACACCGACGTCTCGGGCTACCTGCCCGAGCCGTGGCACCTGCGCTACATCGGCATCGACTTGGCGAAGGCCTACCACGACGGCGGCTGCCACACGCTCGAGGAGTTCTTCGACCTGCCGGCGGCGCCCGACTACGCGGGCTGACGCCGGTCGTTTGTGGACTCCGGTGCGGCCGGGGCGCGGCATCCGTCGTTTCCTTGTCGGTGGCACTGAATGCCATCGACGATGACACTGGATGCCGCGTAGGATCGACGTGCCGCGGCGCGGCAGCGCGCCGCCCATTGAACACTCGGTGAAGAGAGAGGGTTGCCCGCCATGGACCGGGAGATCTACGACGAGGACCACGAGGCGTTCCGCGACGTCGTCAAGGAGTTCATCAAGCGCTACGCCACGAACGAGAAGCGCGAGCAGTGGGATGCCGACGGTGAGATCGACCGGGCGACGATGCTCGCCGCGGGCGAGGCCGGGATCATCGGCCTGTCGGTCCCGGAGGAGTTCGGCGGCGCCGGGATGCTGCAGGACTACCGCTTCCGGGCGATCGTGCTCGAAGAGACCATCCAGTCCGGCAACGGCTCGCTGGCCGGCGCGTTCGGCATCCAGGACGACCTCGCAGTGCCCTACCTGGTGCACATGGGCACCGACGCGCAGAAGCAGAAGTGGCTGCCGAAGATGGCCACCGGCGAGGTGCTCGGCGCGCTCGCGATGACCGAGCCGGGCGCGGGCTCGGACCTGCGCGGCATCAAGACCACCGCCAAGAAGGTCGACGGAGGCTACCTCGTCAACGGCGCGAAGACGTTCATCTCCAGCGGCAAGACCGCCGATGTCGTCGTGACGTTCGTCAAGACGGGCGAGGGCAATCGCCCGGACGCGTTCAGCCTCGTCCTGATCGAGGACGGGATGGAGGGCTTCGATCACGGCAAGAAGCTGAACAAGGTCGGCTTCCACGGCTGGGACACCGCCGAGCTCAGCTTCACCGATGTGTTCGTGCCGGAGGAGAACCTGATCGGCGGCGTCGAGGGCAAGGGCTTCATCCAGCTCATGATGAACCTGCCGCTGGAGCGCTTGTCGATCGGCGTCGCGGCCGCGGCTGCCGGCGAGGCCGCGCTGAAGTGGACGCTGGACTACACGCTGAGCCGGGATGCGTTCGGGCAGCCGGTCGCGGACTTCCAGAACACCCGGTTCGCGCTGGCCGACATGGCGACCACGGTCGACGTGATGTGGGCGTACATCGATCGTGCGATGCTGCTCTACAAGGACCGCAAGCTCACGCCGGAGGAGGCCGCGAAGGTCAAGTTCTGGGCCACTGAGCGCGAATGGGAGCTGCTGGACCTGGGCGTGCAGCTGCACGGCGGGTACGGCTACATGCTCGAGTACCCGATCGCCCGCGCCTGGACCGACGCGCGCGTCCACCGCATCTACGGCGGTACGAACGAGGTCATGCGCGAGATCGTCGCGCGTCAGGTGACCGGCCGCAAGTAGGGGCCGGGGCTCAGGCGTCGGCGGCCGGCGTCGCGGCGATGACGGCGACCGCGCGCGCGAGCTCGTCGCCGGTGGGGATCGCATCCGGGCTCATCAGCCAGAGGATGCCGAGGCTCTGCACGAGCACGTAGTCGAGCTTCGCGACCGCTTCGACGTCGGCGTCGGCGAGCTCCGGCCGAGCGGCGCGCAGCTGCTCGGCCATGCCGGCGTAGCCCTGACCCGTCGCCGCGGCGAGCTCGCGACTCGTCGTCCCGTCGCGCAGCACGCGCACCGCGTTCTCCAGGCTCGCCAGCAGCGCCTCGCGGTTGGCGGCGAAGATCTCGGGCATGCGGTTCCACAGCGCGGCGAACCCGTCGAGCAGGGGGGCGTCGGCGTGCTCGGCGACGACGTTCTCCATGGCATCGCCGATGCCGCTGCCCAGCGACTGCGTGAGCGCCTCGGTGATCAGCTGCTCCTTCGACCCGAAGTGGTAGCCGATCGCGGCGAGGCTGACTCCTGCCGCCGTCGCGATCTCGCGCGCGGTCGCTCGGGCCACTCCGTGCTCGAGGATCACCTGGCGCGCGCCGGCGAGAAGGTCTTCGCGGTTGCCCATGGCGCCAGTCTAAGACAAATGAATGAGACGCGCGTACTAGACAGATGTGCAAGCGGTCTGTTAGACATACGTATTAGACATTTGTCTCATCAGATTGGAGCACCTCATGACCACGCACGACAGCAGCATCCGCGTCCTCGTCTCGGGCGGCGGCATCGCCGGCCTCGCCCTCGCCCTGCAGCTCGTCCGCCAGGGCGTCCGCACCACCGTGGTCGAGCGCGCGAGCGCGCCCCGGCCCGGCGGGCAGGCGGTCGACCTGCGCGGCGCCAGTCGTGAGGTGGCCGAGCGGATGGGCCTGATGCCCGGCATCGAGCCGCACCGGCTGCACGAGGAGGGCCTGGCCTACGTCGACGGCCGCGGACGCGTGTTCGGCCGCATGTCGATGGCCGCATTCGACGGACAGGGCGCCGTCGCGGAGGTCGAGATCGCACGTGGCGACCTCGCCGACGTGCTCCTGGCGGAGCTGACTGCCGCCGCCGAGGCCGCGCCCGGCCTGCTCGACCTGCGCTACGACGACCGGATCACGGCGCTCGACCCTGCCCTCGACGGCGTGGACGTCGCATTCGAGCACGGCGCGCCCGAGCGCTACGACGTCGTGGTCGGCGCGGACGGCGTGCATTCGGCCACGCGGCGGCTCGCCTTCGGGCCGGAGGAGCGGTACGCCACCGGGCTGGGCGGATACGCCGCCTTCTTCACGATGCCCACGCCCGCCGACATCGAGCCGGGATGGTTCTCGATGCGGTTCGTGCCGGGGGCCACCTTCGGCATCAGGCCCGACCTCGACCCGACGACGGCGAAGGCGATGCTGACCCTGCGCGTGGACAGCGATCCCCGGCTGCGCGCAGACCGCGGCCGGCAGGAGGCGCTGATCCGCGGCCTGCTGCAGGATGCGGGATGGCGCGCGCCCGAGATCCTCGACGCGATGGGCGCGGCATCCGACTTCTACTTCGACGAGCTGCTGCGCATCGACCTGCCGAGCGCGGTGAAGGGCCGCATCGCGCTGCTCGGCGACGCCGCCTCGTGCGGCTCGCCCATGACCGGCATGGGCACCGCCACCGCCCTCGTCGGCGCCTACCTGCTCGCCGCGCGCATCGCGGATGCCGGCGGCGACCTGACCGGCGCGCTGCAGCGATACGACGCCGACGTCGCGCCGTTCGCCGAGGCGGGCAAGAAGGTTCCCGGGGGCGGCATCCAGCGGATGGTGCCGGCGAGCCGCGCCGAGGCCGTCCTCTCGCGGGTCATGACCGGGCTGATGATGTCGCGACCCGCGCGTCCGATCGTGCGCCGCATGTTCGTCCAGGGGGCGGACGACCTCGCGCTTCCGGTCGCGGGCGACGCACCTGCGCGCGTCGCGTCCGCTCGTTAGCCTGGGGGCGGGCAGCGGAAGGGGAGTGCATGGCGTACGACCCGGATCGGGAGTGGCCGTTCCTTGCCCGGGACGCCGAGCTGGACGCGCTGTGCACGACGATCCGGGCCGGTGTCGACACTCCGGATGCTCCGGGCGGGGCCGTCATCGTCGCGGGTGCGGGTGTGGGGAAGACGCGGCTCGCCCGTGAGGCCGCGCAGGCCGCCGCCGCCCGCGGCATCCCGACGCTGCGGGTGGTCGGCACGCGTGCGACGCGGCAGACGCCGTACGCGGCGGTCGCCCACCTCGCCGCCCACACGGGGCCGGAGGAGGATGCCGCGGCCCGGTACCGCGCGGTCGCCGCGGCGCTGCCGGCCGACCCGCGACCGCTGCTCGTGGTCGACGATGCGCAGCTGCTCGACCCGGCCAGCGCCGCCCTGATCCTGCACCTGGTGATCACCGCGGCGGTCACGGTGATCGCGACCGTGCGCCGCGGGGCCGTCGTCCCCGACCCGATCACGGCGCTGTGGGCGGACGAGCTGGTCACGCGGATCGACCTGACGCCCTTGCCCCCGCGGGAGCTGGAGGAGGTGCTGCGGGCCGCCCTCGACGAGCGCATCACCGCCGCCAGTGCGCACCGGCTCGCGGCCACCGCGGCCGGCAACGCCCTGTACGCGCGGGAGCTCGTGCGCGCCGCGGTCGCCTCGGGGGCGCTCGCCGAGACGGACGGAGTCTGGACCTGGGACGGCACCGTCGTGGTGGGCGATCGGCTGGTGGATGCCGTCGGCCGCCGCCTGGGCGGACTGTCGGCCGACGACCGCGTCGCGCTGACCCGGCTCGCGGTGGGCGAGCCGCTGTCGCTCGGGCTCGCCGAGCGGGTCGCCGAGCCCGACGCCCTCGCCCGGCTCGAGCGCGAAGGCCTGATCCGGATCGAGGACGGGCTGTGCCGCCTGGACCATCCGGTGTTCGCGGACGTGCTGCTGGCGGATGCGGGGGTGGCGACCACGCGTGCCGCGCTGCGCATCCTGGTCGAGGCGTCCGAGCAGCTCTCTCCCGGCGAGGACCTGCTGCGCCGCACCACGTGGCGCCTGGAGAGCGGGATCGCTCCGCCGCCGGACGACCTCGTGCGCGCGGCACGACTGGCGCTGACGGCGTTCGACCCGGCACGGGCCTCGCGCCTGGCCGAGGCGGCGATCGATGCGGGCGCGGCGGATGCGGCGCAGGCGCGCGTGGTGTGGGCCATCGCCTGCAACCAGCAGGTGCGGTTCGCCGAGGCCGCGCGGCTGCTCGCCGTGGCCGAGCGCGATGTCCTGCGCACCGGTTCGCCGGCGCTCCGCCGCGAGTGGCTGGACGCGAGCGTGGTCGCGCTGCACCAGGGGCTGGGCCGGACCGCGGACGCGGAGCACCTCCTCGAGCGGGTCGAGGCCGCGACATCCGCCCGCCCCGCCGACCGTCGGCTCGCCCGCGCGCTGCGCGCGAACATCCTCGCCGACGACGGGCGACTGGCCGAGACCGTCGACCTGACCCGCGCCGTCCTGGGCGACGATGCGCCGCCGGACTACGCCGCCGTGGTCGCCGCATCCTCCCTCGGCGAAGCGCAGGCCACGATGGGGCTGACCCACAGCGCGCGGCAGACTCATCGGATGCTCTACGCGCTGAAGGACGCGGGGGTGCCCGAGGCGCAGCGCGCCGGAGACTACGCGGCGCTGCAGGAGCTGATGTGCCAGATGCTGGAGGGCCGCGTCGACGAGGCATCCGTCGTCGCCGAGGGCGTCTACCGGATGCTGGTGGCCGGCCACGAGCACACCACGGTCGGGCTCGCCGCACTGGTGGCGGGGCGGTGCCGGCTCGGACAGGGCAGGATCGCCGAGGCCGCGCAGACCATGCGCGAGGCGGTCGACCTGCTGCGCCGCACCGATCTGGACGGCGCGCTGCCCTGGGCGCTGAGCATCCTCGCCCAGATCGAGGCGCTGCGCGGCGACGTGGGCGCCGCGCAGGAGGCGCTGGACGAGAGCCGCGCTCAGCACCGCACACCCGTGCCCGCCCGCTCGCGGTTCGACCTGATCCTGGCCGAGGTGCGCGTGCGCACCGCGGCCGGCGACCGCACCGGGGCCGCCCGCATCGCCCTCGCCGGCACGACACACGCCGGCGGGGACGGAATCGAGCAGTTCACCGTGTACCGGGCCCAGCTGCGGTACCTCGCCGCCCTGCAGGGCGGCGATGCGGCACTGCTCACCCCGGAGCTGGCGGCGGATGCCGCGGCCTGCGAATCCGAGCTGGTCGCGCTCATCGCCGATGCCGTCTCGGCGCTGGCGGCGTCGGATCCGACGACGCTGGCCCGAATCGGCGAGCGGTTCGAACAGCGGGGGCTGCGGCTGGAGGCGATGGACGCGGCCACGGCGGCCGCTCGCCTCCTCCGCGAGGACGGACAGGCCGCGCGCGCCGCACGTCTGGAGGCGCGCGCTCTGCGACTGGCCCGGCAGTGCGGCGTGGAGATGCCCCGCTCGCCGACCGGCAGGCTCCGGCTCAGCCGGCGCGAGCAGGAAGTCGCCGCGCTCGCCGCGGAGGGACGGGCCAACGCCGAGATCGCGCAGCGGCTCACACTCTCTGTCCGTACCGTCGAGTCCCACCTCTATCAGGCATTCGGCAAGCTCGGGGTGCAGCGTCGCGAAGACCTGGCCGCGGCGCTGTCGCCGACACCCGATCGCCCGGAGACGTTCTCAGAGTTCTGATCCGACGCAGAAGGAACGCTCAGCGCGCTCTGGGCGGTCTTTGTCATTCCGAAGTGCTTACTGAGGAGAGCCGATGCTGCGCGTCGGCGGCGGACCGTCGCAGGACGCGGAGGATGCCGCGGCACTCGGTGACGGTGCGGGCGAGTGCCGCACCGGGTCGCCTGCCACTTCCCGCTGCAGATGACGACGGCCGGGCTCATCCCGGGGCGTCCCGACCTGCCGCGGCCCGAGCCGGGGTGTTGATATATCCCCCGCCCACGCGAAATCGGCAATATGTGCGGTTTCGGGTCCCTGGGCGTGCATATTCCGGATCTCGCGAACGGTCCGGGGCCTTCTTCCGCGGCAGCAGCTATGGCTGCCAGGGGAAGAACGTGCCGAACAGGGCTGCCGAGACCGCCAGGAACAGCAGCACGAACACGACATCGCGCGCACGGAACGGCACCGGGTGGCGCTCGGTTCGGTCCGGGAACGCGCCGAAGGCACGGGCATCCATCGCCAGCGCCACCCGTTCGGCGTGCCGGATGGCGCCGGCCAGCAGGGGCACGATCGAGCCGAGGCCGCGACCCAGCGCGGCGAACGGACCGCGCTGGTCGCCGGCCGCGCGCACGCGATGCGCCTGCCGGATGACCTCGTGCTCGCGTCCGAACCGGGGCACGAAGCGGAAGGCGGCGATGGCCGTGTAGCCGACGCGGTAGGGCACGCGCAGCTGCTGGACCAGCGACCGGGCCAGGTCCGGCCCGGTGGTGGTCAGGCCGGCGATCAGGGCGAGGGCGATGATCGCCGCCAGCCGCAGGCCGGTCGACAGGCCGGTCTGCAGGGCCGCGCCGTAGAGCACCCAGTCGCCGATCCGGAGCACGGTGACACCGTGGTCGACGCCGGCCGGATCGGCCCACAGCGAGAAGCCGAGACTCATCACCGCCGCCAGCACCGGGATCACCGCGAACAGCATGACCGCCAGCCGCGCGGTCAGGCGCGCACCGACGAGCACCACCGCATATGCGAGGGCGAGGAAGGCGAGCGGCGTGGCCAGGTCGCGCACGAAGACCAGGAGGATCATCGCCGGCGCCGGCGAGAGCAGCTTGGCCAGCGGGTTCAGCCGGTACAGGAAGCGCACCGGCGAGGCGGGGGCCGATTCGGCGTACGGGTCCAGCGGCAGGGAGGCGGTGCTCACGGTGCGCCCTCCACGGGGCCGGGCAGGTCGGCCAGCCGGGTGATGGCGGCCAGCTCGGGGTGGCCGGCCAGCTCGGCCAGGGCGAGGCGCAGCGGCGGTGGGCGGAGCCCGGCCCGGGCGATCAGCGCGGCGTCGGCGAAGACATCCGCCGTCGGCCCATCGGCGAGGACCCGCCCGTCGCCGAGGACCACCGTGCGGGACGCGTACTCGGTGACCAGCTGCATGTCGTGCGTGACCACGATGACGGTGGTCCCGTCGGCGTTGAGCCCGGCCAGCAGATCGAGCAGCTCGTCGGCGCGGGCCCGGTCCTGGCCGAACGTGGGCTCGTCCAGCGCGAGCACCGGCGCGCCGGCCACGAGGGCCGTGCCCACCGAGAGGCGGCGCTTCTGCCCGCCGGAGAGCAGGAACGGATGCACGTCGGCGCGGTCGGTCAGTCCGAACCGCGCGAGCACGTCCGCGATCTGTGCCTCGGCGTCCGCGCGCGGCAGATGCCGCAGGCCGTACGCCAGCTCGTCGTGCACGGTATGGGCGACGAACTGGTGCTCCGGGTTCTGGAAGACGAACCCGATCCGTCCGGTCACCTCGCGCGGCTTCATCCGGGTGATGTCGCGGCCGTCGATCCGCACCGTCCCGCGGGGCGGGCGGGTGACCCCGGCGATCGCGTGCAGCAGGCTCGTCTTGCCGGCCCCGTTCGCCCCGATCACGGCGACGAACTCGCCGGCGCGGATGTCGAGGTCGACCTCGTGCAGCACCTCGGTCCGGCCGCGGCGCAGCGTGAGACCCCCGACCGAGACGACGGGATGCGCGTCAGGTCCGAGCGGGGACGTGTCAGGTCCAAGCGGGGACGTCTCAGGTCCCTGAGCGAGGGAGCGCAGCGACCGAGACGAAGGGCCGGCCACCGCAATGTCCCGGCGCTTCGTCTCGCTTCGCTCGCTCAGCGACCTGGGGGCCGGGGTTCCCCGCTCGCTCAGCGACCTGGGGGCCGGGGCTCCCGTCTCGCTCAGCGACCTGGGGGCCGGGGCTGGACAGGCCTCCAGCGCGGCGCGCAGCTCGGACGGGGTCAGCGGCAGCGGGTCGAGCGCGTATCCGGCGCGGCGCAGCGTGAGCGCGGCCAGCGCCGAGGTCGGCAGCCACACGCCGAGCGCGTGCAGTTCGGCCGCCCGTGCGCGCAGGATGTCGTCGACCGGACCGTCCGCGATGGTGCGGCCCGCGGCATCCAGCACCACCACGCGGTCGACGAACTCGACGGCGTGATCGAGGTTGTGCTCGACCAGCACGATGGCGCGGTCGCCGGAGGCGACGATCTCGGCCAGCGCGGCGTACACCTCTTCGATGCCCTGCGGGTCGAGGTTGGCGGTCGGCTCGTCGAGCACGAGCACCGGCGATCCGAGGGCCAGGGCGGCGGCGATCGCCAGGCGCTGGCGCCCCCCGCCGGACAGGGCGTCCGGGTTCTCGTGGCGGCGATCCCACAGGCCGACGCGCCGCAGCGCGGTCTCGGAGCGGCCGAGCACCTCGGCCACCGGCAGCCGCAGGTTCTCGGGCCCGAACGCGACCTCGTCCAGCACCGTGCCGGTGACCTGCTGGGCGTCGGGGTCCTGGAAGACCATGCCGACCCGGGTGGACAGCACCGACACCGGCGTCTCGACGGTGTCCAGGCCCCCCACGCGGACCATCCCGGTGACCTCGGCGGGGATGTCGTGCGGGATCAGTCCGTTCAGGGCCAGGGTGAGCGTCGACTTGCCGGATCCGCTCGGGCCGAGCAGCAGCACCACCTCGCCGCGGCGCACCTCGAACGTCGCAGCAGCGGGGGTGAAGGCATCCTCGCCCGCGTGCCGGATGGCGAGATCGCGCACGCGCAGCAGCGGCACGGACCCGGTCATCGCCGGCCGATGCCGGCCTGACGAAGGCCCGCGCCGATCGCCAGGGCGATGGCGGTCCAGGCGATCGGGCCGAGGACCGAGAGCACGAGGTAGGAGATCTGCGCCCACGGCGCCATCGAGGCGAGGTTGACGACGAAGCCGACCACGACCGCCACGAGGATGCCGATCACCGCGCCGGAGATGAAGAAGCGCCACGCCCGCCACACCCGGTATCGGGTGACGGCGGCCACGAGTTCCTGGATGCCGCCGAACAGCACCGCGGTGCCCAGGAACCGCCCCGCCCACTGCGGCGCCATCGCGCTGGCCACGAGCGCCGCGAGCACATGCGCCAGCAGCGCCACCCAGGGCAGACGCAGCACCTCCTGCGCGATGATGCCGGGAATCACGTGCGCGCCCAGGACGAAGCCGTAGATGATCGGCACCCCCGCGATCACGACCGGGGTCACCCAGCCGGCGATACCGCCGAGGATGCCGGAGGCCACGCCGATCGCCGCGCACACCAGCAGGACGCGGGTGGAGAGGGCGGAGGTCGCGGGCATCCGTCCAGTCTATCGGCGAGGTGAGGGTAGCCTTAGCCGGTCCACTCCACGGTCAGACCGTCCACGTCGTGCTCGTGCAGGTACTTCTGCACCACCGGGCACAGCGGCACGACCGTCTCGCCGCGGGCCGCGACATCCGCCATCGCGCCCGCGACCAGCGTGCCGGCCAGACCCTGCCCGCGGAAGCTTGGGATGATCACCGTGTGCGGCATGACCAGGCGACCGGCGGCATCCGTGCTGATCTGGGTGTAGCCGGCCAGCTCGCCGCCGACCGTGATCACGTAGCGGCCGTTCGCGTCGTCGCGCGAGACGGCGGTCTCTGAGTCAGCCATGCGGGTTCCTCTCGTCGCAGTCTCCAACGTAGGCCGTGCCGGGTGTGTTCCGCGAGGGCGGATGCCGCACCCGGTACGGCAGACTCGAGTGATGACCGCCCCCCTGATGGATCTGCTCGCCGGCGCCGATGCGGACGCCGTGTACGACGGGTTCGTCGAGTGGGTGGGCCAGCGCGGGCTGACGCTCTACCCGGCGCAGGACGAGGCGGTCATCGAGCTGGTCTCGGGCGCGCATGTGATCCTGTCCACGCCGACCGGCACCGGCAAGTCGCTGGTGGCGGTCGCCGCGCACGCGGCGGCCGTGGCATCCGGCAAGCGCACCTTCTATACCGCCCCGATCAAGGCGCTGGTCAGTGAGAAGTTCTTCGCACTGGTGGAGATCTTCGGCGCCGCGAACGTGGGCATGGTCACCGGGGACTCCTCGGTGAACCCGGACGCGCCGATCGTGTGCTGCACCGCCGAGATCCTCGCGAACATGGCGCTGCGGCAGGGCGCCGACGCACCGGTGGACCAGGTCGTGATGGACGAGTTCCACTTCTACGGCGACCCCGAGCGCGGATGGGCCTGGCAGGTGCCGCTGCTCCTGCTGCCGCGGGCGCAGTTCCTGCTGATGTCGGCGACCCTCGGCGACGTCACCGACATCGCCGACGATCTGACCCGGCGCACCGGCCGGCGCACCGCGCTGGTGACGGGCGTGGAGCGGCCCGTGCCGCTGCACTTCTCGTACGAGGTGCGCCCGGTGCACGAGGTGCTCGAGCTGCTGCTCCGGGACGGCGAGATCCCGGTCTACATCGTGCACTTCTCGCAGGCGGCGGCCGTCGAACGCGCCCAGGCGCTGTCGAGCGTCAAGGTGATCAACCGCGCCCAGCGCGACGAGATCGCCGAGGCGATCGGCGGGTTCCGCTTCTCGACCGGATTCGGCAAGACGCTGTCCCGCCTCGTGCGGGCGGGCATCGGCATCCATCACGCCGGGATGCTGCCCCGGTACCGCCGGCTGGTCGAGACGCTCGCCCAGCGCGGGCTGCTGCGCGTGATCTGCGGCACCGACACCCTCGGCGTCGGGATCAACGTGCCGATCCGCACCGTGGTGATCACCGAGCTGACCAAGTTCGACGGGACCCGGATGCGGCAGCTGTCCGCCCGCGAATTCCACCAGGTCGCCGGCCGGGCCGGCCGTGCCGGCTTCGACCCGTACGGGAACGTCGTGGTGATGGCCCCGGAGTGGGAGATCGAGAACGCCGCCGCGCTGGCCAAGGCCGCCGACAACCCGGCCAAGCGCAAGAAGATCGTGCGCAAGAAGGCCCCCACCGGTGCCGTGAACTGGGGCAAGGGCTCGTTCGAGCGGCTGGTGGCCGCCGTCCCCGAACCGCTCGTGCCGCAGCTGCCGCTGACCGCCGCGATGCTGATCAACGTGATCGCACGCGGCGGCGACGTGTTCGCGCACGTGCGCTCGCTCGTGTTCGACAACCACCAGACCCGGCCGCAGCAGTACGCGCTCGCGCGGCGCGCGCTGGCGATCTTCCGCACGCTGCGCGATGCCGGGATCGTCGAGACTCAGGTCGTTGAGCGAGCGCAGCCCCCGGTCGTTGAGCGAGCGCAGCCCCCGGTCGTTGAGCGAGCGCAGCGAGACGAAACGCCCGGGACACCGAGCATCCGCCTCACCGTCGACCTGCAGCCGAACTTCGCGCTGAACCAGCCGCTGTCGCCGTTCGCGCTCGCCGCCATCGATCTGCTCGACCCGGAGGACGCGCCGGATTCCGCCGGCTCGGGGCACTACGCGCTCGACGTCGTGAGCGTGATCGAGGCGACGCTGGACGATCCGCGGGCGATCCTCGCGCAGCAGGAGCACAAGGCGCGCGGCGAGGCGATCGGCGCGATGAAGGCCGAGGGGCTGGACTACGACCAGCGCATGGACGCGCTCGAGGAGATCACGTACCCGAAGCCCCTGGACGAGCTGCTGCGGCAGTCGTACGAGGTGTTCGCGTCGAGCCAGCCCTGGATCCGCGACTTCGAGCTCAAGCCGAAGACCGTGGTGCGCGACATGTTCGAGCGGGCGATGTCGTTCTCGGAGTTCGTCTCGTTCTACCAGCTCGCCCGCAGCGAGGGGCTCGTGCTGCGCTACCTCTCCGACGCGTACCGTGCGATCCGGCAGACCGTGCCGCTGGAGGCCCGCAACTCCGAGCTGCTCGACGTCATCGAGTGGCTGGGCGAGCTGGTGCGCCAGGTCGATTCGAGCCTGGTCGACGAGTGGGAGCAGCTCGTGCATCCCGCCGTGGACCCGGATGCCCCGGTGGTGCCGCCGGCCCCGCCCTCGGTGGTGGCGAACCACCGGGCCTTCACCGTGCTGGTGCGCAACGAGCTGTTCCGCCGGGTGCAGCTGGCGGCCCTGCAGCGCGACGACGAGCTGGTCGCGCTGGACCCGGATGCCTCCTGGCCCGAGGCCCTGGACGAGTACTTCGCCGAGCACGACACGATGGGCATCGATGGGCGCGCTCGGTCGCCGCGTCTGTGCACGATCGACGAGGGAGCGGCCGCGTCGGGTCTGTGGCGGGTCGAGCAGACGATCGACGACCCGGCCAGCGACCACGACTGGCGCATCCGCGCCGAGGTCGACCTGGCCGAATCGGAGGATGCCGGGGCCGCCGTGGTCCGGGTGACCGAGGTCGTGCGGCTGTAGCCTGCGCGCTGGCCGGCGCCGGGCCCGCGCCGCTGCTGGGCCCGCGCCGCGCGAACGCTGCCGCGGCCCGCGCCGCTGCCGCAATTCGCCGAAACCAGGGGATCGCCGCGGGACAAGGGACGTCCCCCTGGGTTTCGCGGAGGATCCCCGGTCTCGCCGGGGTCGCGATGCGCAGAATCTGACGGCGCTGGAGGCGATTCCACCCCGCTGCCCGGTGCCGACACGACCGCTAGGCTCACGAGGTGGACGTCCTCGGCATCGATGTCGCCCCCGTGCTCGCCGCGCGCTGGCGCGAATGGCTCATGCCCGCATGCCAGCCGTTTGTCATTCCCGGAGACGTCGCGACGGTCCGCGGTTGGAGCGATGAGCGCGCCGAATTGACGTTCCTCGACCGGACGCAGGCACGTTCGCTGCCTCCTGATCTGCGGCGGACGCAGCGTGCGCGACACCGCTGGCCGACAGGGGATGTCTCCGCCGACATCGAGCGGACGGTCCGGTTCGTCGAGCGTGCGCGACTACCCAGCCGTCACACCGAAGTGACCGAATGGATTCTGCCGGGTGCCCGCGAGCTTGGCGGAACGTTTCCGGATGGCAGCGGACCTAATTGCTTCGGCGTCGTGATGGCTGCGGCCGGCGTCACAGGCGCTGCGGGAAAGTGGATGCAGATCGCGCCGTTCGAACGCTGGGTGGAAGCATCCACCATCGACGGCGGATCCGACGACGAGCCCGGAACCGTGCTGCTGTGGCGAGATCAGCGCGGCGAGCCTGCGCACGCTGCTGTGACGCTCGGCGGCGGATATGCACTGAACAAGTCGTCGCAGGGGTGGATGTCGCCGACCCAGGTGTTCACGGTGCGCGAGGTGATCAATCGATCCCGATACCGAGGGCTCCGGCTGGAGCGACGCCGGATCGTGTGAGCGTGTCCTTTGCGAACCGTCAACCCCCGCGCCGCCGCCTCGGCCCGAGGCTCGGCGCGGCCCGAGCCGCGGCCGCAACTCGCCGAAACCAGGGGATCGCCGCGAGACAAGGGACGTCCGCCTGGGTTTCGCGGAGAATCCCCGGTCTCGCTGGGCGCCGGTCACGGCAGGTAGACATGGAGACCGCGAGGGTTGACTTCTGCCATGAGCCTGAACATCAAGAACGACGAGGTTCACGCGGCCGTCCGCGAGCTGTCCCGGCGCCTGGGTGTGAACCAGACGTCCGCCGTCGAGATCGCCGTGCGTGCGAAGCTCGCCGAGCTGGGGGACGAGCAGCAGCGGGTAGACCGCGCCCGCCGCATCCGGGCGGCGGCCGAGGCGGGAAGGATGGCGTTCCGCGATGTCGATCTGCGGGCGGCGGCGTAGACTCTGGGCGCCCGCACATCGAGGGAGCTGTCATGGTCAGCGTGAGCGTGCGATACATCGTGGCCGACGTCGATGCCGCGATCGACTTCTACACCCGTCACCTCGGGTTTCACGAGGTCATGCACCCGGCGCCGTCGTTCGCGATGCTCTCCCGCGGCGATCTGCGGCTGAACCTCAGCTCGCCGAGCGCGCAGGGCGGCGGCGGGCAGGCGATGCCCGACGGCACCGTGCCGCAGCCGGGCGGCTGGAACCGGTTCGCGCTGGGGGTGACGGATCTCGACGAGATCGTCCGCATGCTGCGCGCGGCGGGAGTGCGCTTCCGCAACGAGATCGTCACGGGCGTGGGCGGCCGCCAGGTGCTGATCGAGGACCCGTCCGGCAACCCGGTCGAGCTGTTCGAGCCGACCCTGCCCGAGGCGCGACTCGGGTGAGTGGGCTCAGCCCTCGCGCGGCGGATTGTTCATGAACTCGATGCGGATGCCGTTGTCGTCTTCGACGAACGACGCGTAGTACCGGTCGGTGAATCTGGGGTAGAGCTTCGGCGCCCGCACGACCGACCAGCCCGCGTCCGTCGCGATCTCGTGCAGACGATCGACCTCGGCGCGCGACCCGACCTCGAACGCGAGATGCTGCCAGCCCACGCGGCCGTGCACGTGCGGTCCGCTGTCAGGTTCGCGGGCGGGGAGAAGGATGAATTCGGGTTCGTCATCGCGCTGCCAGCTCGAATCGTTCTCGCGGTCGAACCGCTCGAAGCCGAGGGCCTGCATGACCGGGTCGAACTGCTCACGGGCGCGGTCGATGTCGGCGACGGAGATGCTGAGGTGGTCGAAGACGAGCATGCGGGCGAGTCTAAAGGCGGGCGCCGACGCCCACCAGGAGCGGAGGATGTCGGCCTTGGCGCCGGCCACCGTGTCGCCGGGCCCGGTTAGCCTGGACCGGTGAGCACTCCCGCCGGCGACCCGTACGCAGACATCGTCTGGAGCGACGACGACGCGCCGCCGGACGAGTGGGCTCCGCCCGAGGACGAGTGGATGCCGCCGCCCGACGCGCGCACCGCCGGCGCGCTGCGCGGAGCCTCGGGGCGCGTGGGCCCACCGCCGGACGGGCATGGGGCGGAGAGCGTCGTTTCGTCTCGCTCCGCTCGCTCAACGACCGGGGGGCAGTCCGCTCGCTCAACGACCGGGGGCGGGCAGAGGTTCACGGGCGCCGACCCGCTGCACGTGCTGCACGAGGTGTACGGGTACGACGCGTTCCGCGGCGAACAGGCCGCGATCGTCGCGCAGGTCGTGTCCGGCGGCGATGCCGTCGTCCTGATGCCCACCGGCGGCGGCAAGTCCGTCACCTACCAGGTGCCGGCCCTGGTGCGCGAGGGCACCGGACTCGTGATCAGCCCGCTGATCGCCCTCATGCACGACCAGGTGGACGCGCTGATCGCCAACGGCGTGCGGGCGGCGTACCTGAACTCCACGCAGTCGGTCCCCGAGCGCACCGCCGTCGAGCAGGCGTTCCTGGCCGGCGAGCTCGACCTGCTCTACGTCGCCCCCGAGCGGCTGAACGTCGCGCAGACCACGGCGCTGCTCGGCCGCGGACGACTCAGCGTCATCGCGATCGACGAGGCCCACTGCGTGTCGCAGTGGGGCCACGACTTCCGACCGGACTACCTCGCGCTCGGAGATCTCGGTGCGCGATTCCCCGGCGTGCCGCGGATGGCGCTGACCGCCACGGCCACCCGCGAGACCCACCGCGAGCTGACCGAGCGGCTGCACCTGCCCGCCGCGAAGCACTACGTGGCCAGCTTCGACCGGCCGAACATCCAGTACCGGATCGAGCCGAAGGTCGACGCCCGCCGACAGCTGGTGCAGTTCATCCGCACCATGCCCGAGGGTGCGGCCGGAATCGTCTACACCCTCAGCCGCAAGAGCGTCGAACAGACCGCCGAGCATCTGCGCGGGCAGGGCATCGATGCGCTCGAGTACCACGCCGGGCTGCCGGCCGAGGTGCGCGCGCGGCACCAGTCGCGGTTCCTGCGCGAGGACGGCGTGGTGATGGTCGCCACGATCGCGTTCGGCATGGGCATCGACAAGCCCGACGTCCGCTTCGTGGCCCACGTCGACCTGCCCAAATCGCTCGAGGGCTACTACCAGGAGACCGGCCGCGCCGGCCGCGACGGCGGGCCTTCGGTCGCCTGGATGGCCTACGGCCTGGGCGACGTCGTCCAGCAGCGCCGGTTCATCGACTCGTCACCCGGCGACCGCACCTACAAGATGCGGCTGGGCCAGCACCTGGACGCCATGCTCGCCCTCTGCGAGACGGTGGGATGCCGCCGCCAGAACCTGCTGGCGTACTTCGGCGAGGCATCCGAACCGTGCGGCAACTGCGACACCTGCCTGACCCCGCCCGACACGTTCGACGGGCTCGTCCCGGCGCAGAAGCTGCTGTCGACGATCGTGCGGCTGCAGCGTGAGCGCGGGCAGGCCTATGGAGCGGGCCACCTGATCGACATCCTGCGCGGCGCGACCACCGAGCGCATCGTGCGGTTCGGGCACGAGCAGCTCGCGACGTATGGCGTGGGCGCCGACCTGAGCGATCAGGACTGGCGCAGCGTCGTGCGGCAGCTGCTCGCGCGCGGCCTGCTCGTGGCCAAGGGCGAGTACGGCACCCTGGCGCTCGGCGAGGCGGCCGCAGGCGTGCTGCGCGGCGAGACCGATGTGCCGCTGCGGCGGGATGTGCTCGGCCGGACGACGCGCCCTTCGTCTCGCTCCGCTCGCTCAGGGGCCGGTAAGGCGTCGGATGCTGTCGCCCCGGCCGACCGTGGGCTGTTCGAGGCGTTGCGGGCCTGGCGGGCGGAGCAGTCGCGCGAGCAGGGCGTGCCGGCCTATGTCGTGTTCAACGACGCGACGCTGCGGGCCCTGGCCGAACACCGGCCGACGTCGGTGGACGCGCTGGATGGCATCACCGGCATCGGAGCCAAGAAGCGCGAGGCCTACGGCGAGGCCGTCGTCGCCGTGATCGCGGCGGCGTGATCCGGCACCACAGAGTCCCGAGCATCACTGCATCAGTCATGGTGATGCTATGATGCAGGCATGCGCACCACCATCACGTTGACGCCCGAGGCCGAGTCGGTGATCCGCCGCATGATGGACGAGCGGAAGCTGTCGTTCAAAGAGGCTGTGAACTCCGCCATTCTCAGTGCGCCACGCCATGAGGCACGCGAACGATACGTGCTGCCCTCCTTCACCCTCGGCACGCGGGTCCCATTGGATGACATCAAGGGTCTGCTCGGGCAACTCGACGACGAGGACTACCTGCGCAAGCAGGAGTTCGGCAAATGAAGCTCGTCGACACGAACGTTCTCGTGTACGCCGTGGTCTCGGATGCGCCGCACCATGCGCGTTCGAAGGAGTGGCTCGAGCGCGCGTTCGGGGGCGTTGACACCGTTCTGCTGCCGTGGGTGAGTCTTATCGGCTTCATCCGGATTGTGAGCAATCCGCGTATCCACGAGAGCCCCGTTGCCGTGGATGAGGCACTGCGGGTGGTCGACGAATGGCTGGAGCGCGCGGTATCCGTCGCTCCCGTACCGGACGCGCGCCATCCCCATCGCATGCGCGAATTGCTCACTCCGATCGCCGCGTCGGGCGGGAACATCGTCAACGACGCTCATCTGGCAGCGCTTGCCGTCCAGTACGGCGCAACAGTCGTGACGTTCGATTCAGACTTCGGCCGGTTCCCCGGGGTGAAGTGGGAGCAACCGGGTCCGGGCTGAGTCTCCGAGGCACACTAGAAAACCGAACGATATTCGTTTTATGCTGGGGGCATGAGACGAGACCTCTCCGAAGACGCTGCCGTCGACGCCCGATACCGCGACGCCTCCCTTCCCACCGACGAGCGCGTCGAGATCCTCCTCGGGCAGATGACGATCGAAGAGAAGGCGGGTCTGCTCTTCCACACGATGATCGCGATGGGCGCCGGCGGTGAGCTGTCGGACGGCGACCCGACCTTCGGGCTGCCCTCGAACCGCGAGTACGTGATCGAGAAGGGCATGACGCACTTCAACCTGTTGGGGGTGGCTCCCACGGCGGGCGAGATCGCACGCTGGCACAACAAGCTGCAGGAGCTGGCGGCATCCACTCGCCTCGGCATCCCGGTGACGATCTCGACCGATCCGCGGCATGCGTTCAGCGAGAACCCCGGCGCCTCCATGCTGTCCGGGCCGTTCTCGCAGTGGCCCGAGCCGCTCGGGCTGGCCGCCACCGCCGACCCCGAGCTGGTGCAGCGCTTCGGCGATATCGCCCGGCAGGAGTACACCGCGGTCGGCATCCGCGTCGCCCTGCATCCGCAGGTGGACCTCGCCACCGAGTCGCGCTGGGCGCGGCAGCTGCAGACGTTCGGCGAGGACCCCGAGCTCGCGGGCGACCTCGGTGCGGCCTACGTGCGTGGCTTCCAGGGCGAGTCGTTCGGCCCCGGGTCGGTCTCGACGATGACCAAGCACTTCCCCGGCGGCGGCCCGCAGCGCGATGGCGAAGACCCGCACTTCGCCTACGGGCGCGAGCAGGTCTACCCCGGCGGGCAGTTCGAACTGCACCTGACGCCGTTCGAGAAGGTCTTCGCCGCCGGCGGCCGCCAGATCATGCCGTACTACGGCATGCCGGTGGGCACCGAGTACGAAGAGGTCGGCTTCGGCTTCAACAAGTCGGTGCTCACCGGACTGCTGCGCGAGCGCTTCGGCTTCGACGGCATCGTCTGCACCGACTGGGGCCTGATCACCGACAACGAGATCATGGGTCAGCCCTTCCCGGCACGTGCCTGGGGCGTCGAGCACCTGACGCCGGCCGAGCGCATGCAGAAGATCCTGGATGCCGGAGCCGACCAGTTCGGCGGCGAGGCCTGCGTCGATCTGCTGCTCGAGCTGGTTGCATCCGGTGCGGTCAGCGAGGCGCGGCTGGATGTCTCGGCCCGCCGGCTGCTGCGCGAGAAGTTCGCGCTGGGTCTGTTCGAGAACCCGTACGTGGATGCCGCGGCCGCCGATGCGATCGTCGGGTCGGCCGAGTTCCGCGCCGCGGGCGAGGACGCACAGCGCCGCTCGATCGCCGTGCTCAGCAACGGCGGAGCGCTGCCGTTCACCGCCGGCGCCCGGCTGTACGTCGAGGGCATCGACGCCACCGTCGCCGGGGCGTACGGGCAGGTCGTCGCGACCCCGGGCGAGGCCGACCTCGCGATCCTGCGCCTGCAGGCGCCGTACGAGCAGCGCGCGACCATGTTCGAGAACTTCTTCCACGCCGGCTCGCTCGACTTCGCCCCGGAGGTGATCGCGCACGTGGCCGAGGTCGCGGCATCCGTCCCCACCGTGGTCGACGTGTTCCTGGACCGCCCGGCGATCCTGGCGCCGATCGTCGAGGCCGCCGACGCGGTCGTGGCGGACTGGGGCGTGAGCCCGGCCGCGCTGCTGGACGTGCTCAGCGGCGCGGCGCCGGCACAGGGCCGGCTGCCGTTCGATGTGCCGCGCTCGATGGCGGCGGTCGAGGCATCCCGCCCGGACGTGCCCTTCGACACGGCCGACCCGCTCTTCCGGTTCGGGCACGGGCTGAGCCTGTAGCCCGGCGGCCGTGCAGAACTCCGGAGATTTCGAGCACGCACGGCCCGGCTCCCCCGAATTGGGGGTGTGCCGCTCCGGATCTCCGGACTTCTGCACCGGCGTCGCCGCGGGGCGCCTTCGTGCAACCGGTTGTCACTAGGATCTCAGTGCGCAGAACGCGCCTGTGAATCACCTCTGGCAATCGGTTGACAAAACGGCCGGACGAGCGCATGATGGACCCATGCCCGCGACGACGCAGACCGACATGGCGCTGATGCCCGCCGATGAGAAGACCCGTGATGTCGCCCTCGAGCTGTATGCCGAGGTCGCCGACGCCGCGATCATCTCGCCGCACGGCCACGTCGACCCGGGGATGCTGCTGCACGACATGCCGTTCGCCGATCCGGCCGAGCTGCTGATCACCAAGGACCACTACGTCACCCGGCTGCTGTTCGCCTCGGGCGTGCCGCTGGAACAGCTCGGCGTGGGCGCCGCGGGCGCGTCGGCCGACCCGCGCGAGATCTGGCGCGCACTCGCGTCGCGGTGGCACCGTTTCGCCGGCACGGCGTCGGCGTACTGGCTCGACTACGAGCTGCGCACGCTGTTCGACATCGCCGACGAGCCGAGTGCAGACAACGCCGACGTCCTCTACGACGCGATCAGCATGAAGCTGGCCGAGCCCTCGTTCCGGCCCCGGGCCCTGTTCGACCGGTTCCGGATCGAGGTGCTGGCCACCACCGACGACCCGCTCGACGACCTCGCCGCGCACGCCGCCCTCGCCGCCGACCCCGGCTTCGGCGGGCGCGTGCTGCCGACCTTCCGACCCGACGCCTACCTCGATCCCGACGCCGAGGGCTTCGGCGAGCGGGTCCGCCGACTGGTCGAGACCACCGGGCAGGCGACATCCTTCGCCGGCTACCTGATGGCGCTGCGCGAGCGCCGCGCGCACTTCGTCGCGCACGGCGCCGTCTCGGCCGATCATGGCGTGCTCGAGCCGTACACCACCGACCTCGACCCGGCCGCCGCGCAGGATCTGTTCGCGCATGCGATCGACCATCGGCTGGATGCCCGGGCCGCCCGCGAGTTCCGCGGGCACATGCTCTTCCAGATGGCGAAGATGAGCGTCGACGACGGCTTGGTCATGACGATCCACGCCGGGGTGCGCCGCAACCACCACCGCCCGACGTTCGACGCCTTCGGCCCCGACACCGGGCACGACGTCCCGGTGCGCACCGACTACACCGAGAACCTGCGCCCGCTGCTGGAGGCGTTCGGCACCGCGCCCGGCCTGCACATCGTGCTGTTCACGGTCGACGAGACGAGCTTCTCGCGCGAGATCGCGCCGCTGGCCGGCTTCTACCCGAGCCTGTACATCGGCGCCCCGTGGTGGTTCCTCGATGCGCCGGACGCGATCCTCCGCTTCCGCTCGGCCGTCACCGAGACTGCCGGGTTCTATCGCTCGAGCGGCTTCATCGACGACACCCGCGCGTTCCTGTCGATCCCCGCGCGGCACGATGTCTCGCGGCGGATGGATGCCTCGTTCCTGGCGCGGCTGGTCGTGGAAGGCCGGATCAGCCCGCCCACCGCCCGCCGGATCGCACGCGACCTCGTCGACGCGATCCCCCGCGAGGTGTTCAAGCTGTGATGGAGCTGAATCGCGCGAGCCTGTCGGCCGCCGGCATCCCCTCCGCTCCCGACCCGGTGCGCATCGTCCACCTCGGGCTGGGCGCCTTCCACCGTGCACACCAGGCGTGGTACACCCAGCGGGCGGGCGACGGCTGGGGGATCGCCGCGTTCACCGGCCGATCGCCGCGGGCCGCCGGGCCGCTCGCCGCGCAGGACGGCGTGTATGCGCTGGTCGAACGCGGCGTCGACGGCGATGCCGTGCGGGTCATCACCAGCATCGTCGAGGCCCGCGACGGCGCCGACCTCGACCGGCTCAGCGGGCTGATCGCCGACCCGGCCGTGGGCGTGGTCACGCTGACGATCACGGAGGCCGGCTACCGGCTGGATGCCGCCGGAGCCCTCGACCTCGACGACCCGGATGTCGCGGCCGACATCCGCGCACTGCGCGGGACGGGCGCCCCGAAGACCCCGCTCGGCCGCCTCGTGCGCGGGCTGCAGGCACGCCGCACCGCCGGCGCCGGGCCGATCGCCGTCGTGTCGTGCGACAACATCCCGGCCAACGGCGCCGTCACCCGCCGGGCGCTGACGCGCCTGGCCGCCGAGGTCGACGCCGCACTGGGCGCGTGGGTCACCGGCAGCGTCTCGTTCGTCAGCACCAGCGTCGATCGGATCACTCCGGCCCACACCGGCGAGGTCGAGGCCGTGAGGGAGGCCGGCTGGCACGACAACGCCACGGTGATCACCGAGCCGTTCTCCGACTGGGTGCTCGAGGGCGAGTTCCCCGCCGGCCGCCCGGCCTGGCACGAGGCCGGCGCCCGCTTCGTCGACGACATCGGCCCCTGGGAGGACCGCAAGCTCTGGCTGCTCAACGGCGCGCACACGATCCTCGCGGTCGCCGGCCCGCCCCGCGGCCACACCACGGTGGCAGAGGCCTTCGCCGACCCCGCCTGCCGTGCGATGGTCGACGCGTTCTGGGCCGAGGCCGTCACGTGCCTGCCCGCCGAGGTCGAGCACGTCGCCTACCGCCGGCAGCTGGCCAGGCGCTTCGCGAACGCCCGCATCGTGCACCGGCTCGACCAGATCGCCGCCGAGACCACCACCAAGATCCGCTACCGGCTCGTCCCGATCGCGCGGCAGCTGCGCGCGCGGGGGGAGGATGCCGCCGGCACGATCGCCGCGCTCGCCGACTGGGTGTCCGCCGCCATTGCGGGCATCCCCGTCGCCGATCGGGAAGCGGACGCGGTGGCGGCTGCAGCATCCGCCCCCGATCCCGTCGCCGCGCTGCTGGCCCTCGTCGCGGCCGACATCGACCCCGACTTCATCACCAGGGTGCGCGCCCGTCGCGCACTCACCCCGATCGCGTAACGACGCGCAGAGAAAGGCAGTCATGCTCAAGCCCAAGATCACGGCCACCCGCGAGCTGGTCTCACTGAACGGCGTCTGGAAGTTCGCGCTCGAGACCGGCGCTGACGCCACCCCCTGGGCGGGCCCGCTCGAGACGACGCTGGAGGCCCCCGTGCCGGCCAGCTACAACGACCTGTTCACCGACCCGGCCATCCGCGACCACGTCGGCTGGGTCTGGTACCAGCGCACCGTGCGCGTGCCGCGCGGCTGGGCCGACGACCGGGTGATCGTGCGCGTGGATGCCGCGACCCACCACGGGGTCGTCTATGTCAACGACCGGCACGTCGCCGAGCACGAGGGCGGATACCTGCCGTTCGAGGCGGACATCACCGACCTGGTCAGCGCCGGCGAGGAATTCCGCCTGACCATCGGCGTCGACAACCGCCTGACGCCCGACACCATCCCGCCCGGCACGGTGACCACCCGCGCCGACGGCAGCTTCGCGCAGACCTACATGCACGACTTCTACAACTACGCCGGGCTCGCCCGCTCGGTGTGGCTGACCAGCCGTCCGGCCGTGCACGTCGACGACGTCACCGTGGTCACCGATATCGACGGCACCGTCGGCGTCGTCGACTACCGCGCGGTGGTGGGCGAGACTGCAGGGATCAGCACCGCCGCCGACGTGCGCGTGCGCCTGACCGATGCGACCGGCGTCGAGGTGGCCGCCGCCGAGGGAGCCACGGGCACGTTGCGTGTGGCCGACGCGCACCTCTGGCAGCCGGGTGTCGGGTATCTGTACACGCTGGTCGTCGAGGTCACCGTCGACGGGATCGTGGTCGATGAGTACCCGCAGACCGTCGGCATCCGCACCGTCGCCGTCGACGGTGGGAAGTTCTTGATCAATGGTGAGCCGTTCTACTTCACCGGGTTCGGCAAGCACGAGGACTCCGCCGTGCGAGGCAAGGGGCACGACGACGCCTACCTCGTGCACGACTTCCAGCTCATCGACTGGATCGGCGCGAATTCGTTCCGCACCTCGCACTACCCCTATGCCGAAGAAGTGATGGACTTCGCCGACCGGCATGGCATCGTCGTCATCGACGAGACCGCCGCGGTGGGGCTGAACAAGAAGATCGGCGGCGGGATCGCCGACATGCTCGGCGGCGCCGCCGACGAAGACTTCGCCGACGGCTTCGGCCCGAAGATGCAGGACGCGCACCGCCGCGAGATCCGCGAGCTGATCGGCCGCGACAAGAACCACCCCAGCGTCGTGATGTGGTCGATCGCGAACGAACCCGACACGATGAGCGAGGGCACCGACACCTACTTCGAGCCGCTGTTCGCGCTCGCGCGCGAGCTCGATCCGAGCCGCCCGGTCACGTTTGTGAACGTGATGATGGCACCGCCGAACGTGTGCCGGGTCTCGAAGTTCGCCGATGTGCTGTGCCTGAACCGCTACTACGGCTGGTACGTCGACGGCGGCGATCTCGCCTCGGCCGAGGCGCATCTCGAGGCCGAACTGCGCGGCTGGGAGGTGATGTACGGCAAGCCGATGATCATGACCGAGTACGGCGCCGACACCATCGCCGGCTACCACTCGGTGTGGGACCAGCCCTGGACCGAGGAATACCAGGCGAACATGCTCGCGATGTACCACCGCGTCTTCGACCGTGTGGAGACCATGATCGGCGAACAGGTATGGAACTTCGCCGACTTCCAGACCTCGTCCGGCTTCTTCCGCGTCGATGGCAACAAGAAGGGCGTGTTCACTCGAGACCGCAAGCCGAAGGCCGCCGCCCACGCGCTGCGCGCGCGCTGGACCGCGCTGCGCGACCGCAGTGCGACATCCGGCACGGCGACATCCGACGACTGATCGACCGGCCCCGCGGTGTGTCCGCGGGGCCGCCCTACCGCACCATCCCACGGCAAAGGAGCCTCGCCCATGTCCGCATCCGACCGCACGCCCACCGGCGTGAAGGACAAACTGCCCAAGATCAGCATCATCGGCTACGGTGCCGGTGACGCTGCGAACAACCTCGCCTTCACCACGGCGACGATGTTCCTGCTCATCTACTACACGGATGTCGCGGGCATCGCCGCAGCATCCGTCGGCACGCTGTTCCTGGTCCTTCGCATCCTCGACGCGTTCGCGGATGTCGCGGTGGGACGCCTCGTCGACCAGGTGAACACGAAGCGATGGGGCAAGTTCCGGCCGTTCATCCTGTTCGGCTCGCTGCCCCTGCTGCTGCTCACGGTGGCCACCTTCCACGTGCCGCAGATCGGACAGTCGGGCATGCTGCTGTACGCGTACCTGACGTACGGCCTGCTGAACATCGCGTACTCGCTGGTGAACATCCCCTACGGGGCGCTGGCCGCGGCGATGACGCAGAGCCCGAGCGAACGGGCCAAGCTGGCCACCGCCCGCACGATCGGGGCCGTCATCACCGGTGCCGCGCTGGGCATCGTGGTCTCGCCCCTGCTGGGCGCCAAGGACAACCTGCAGGGCGTGTTCACCACGGTCACGGTGTGCTTCGTGTTCATCGGCGTCGCCCTGTACCTGTTCACCGTGTTCACGACGAAGGAGCGCGTGCACCGCGCGGTGCCTCATGTATCCATGCGGCAATCGATGGCCACCCTGAAGGGGAACAAGCCTCTGCTGCTCCTGTGCATCAGCTCCCTGCTGTTCCTGACCGGCATGATCTCGATGTCGACCGCGCAGATCTACCTCATGCGCGACGTCTTCCACGCGCTGTATCTGGTGCCCTTCCTCTCCATCGGCCAGCTGGTGCTGGTCTTCGCGCTGGCGCCGTTCGTGCCCGCACTGGTGCGCAAGCTCGGCAAGCGCACCGCCTACATCGCCGGTTCCTTCCTCGGAGCGATCGGCATGCTGTCGGCGGCCTTCGCGCCCAACGGCGGCGTCGCGTTCGTCGCGCTGTTCCTCGGCATGATCGGGGTGATGCTGGTGAGCATGCTGATGTGGGCGATCGAGGCCGACACCGTCGAATACGGCGAGTGGAAGACCGGCGTGCGCACCGAGGGCATCACGTACGCGCTGTTCTCGTTCACCCGCAAGACCGGGCAGGCCTTCGGCGGTGCGGTCGCGGCGTACGCGATCGGGATCGGCGGGTATGCTGCCGGTGCCGCGACGCTGACGACGCAGGCGGAGTGGGGGATTCGCGCCGGTGCCGCCCTGATCCCCGCGATCTTCGTCGTGCTGGCGGCTGTCGTCATGTTCCTCTATCCGCTCACGGACACGGCGCACGCACAGATCGTCGCCCAGATCGCCGAGCGCCGCGCCGACGAGGACGCCGCCGCGTCCGAAGCGGAAGCGGCGATCACGGTCGCCGGAGAGGGCATCAGCCTGGAGACGGCGGGCGTCGATGCCGAGGCGTCCGATGTGAGCCTGTCGACGGCGGCATTCGCCGCGGGCAAGGCGCGCCCCGCGCGGCTCTCGCGCAAGAAGCACTGAAGAAGCACTGAAGAAGCAAGGAGAAGACCCCCGTGATCATCGACAAGGCCGAGGTCATCGTCACCAGCCCGGACCGGAACTTCGTGACGCTCAAGCTCACGACCGACGACGGTGTGACGGGGTTGGGCGATGCGACCCTGAACGGCCGCGAGCTGGCCGTGGTCGCCTACCTGAGCGAGCATGTGGTGCCGCTGCTGATCGGCAGCGATGCCTCGCGCATCGAGGACGCCTGGCAGTTCCTCTACCGCTCGGCGTACTGGCGCCGCGGCCCGGTGACGATGGCCGCGATCGCCGCGGTCGACATGGCGCTGTGGGACATCAAGGGCAAGACCGCCGGGATGCCGGTGTACCAGCTGCTCGGCGGAGCCAGCCGGTTGGGGCTGCTCGCCTACGGCCATGCGTCGGGCAAGGAGCTGCCCGAGCTGTTCGACTCGGTCCGCGACCATCTCGAGAAGGGATACCGGGCCATCCGCATCCAGACCGGCGTGCCCGGGCTGAAGGCGATCTACGGCATCGCCTCGCAGGGCGCCGACCAGGGCGAGCCGGGCGTGCGCTACGACCACGAGCCGGCGGTGCGCGGCGCCAAGCCGGTGCAGGAGGACTGGGAGACTCGCGCCTACCTGCGCCACCTGCCCGGTGTGTTCGAGGCGGTGCGCAGCGAGTTCGGGCCCGAGCTCCCGCTGCTGCACGACGGCCACCACCGGATGACCCCGATCCAGGCGGCCAAGCTCGGCAAGTCGCTCGAGCCCTATGACCTGTTCTGGCTCGAGGACTGCACGCCGGCCGAGAACCAGGAGGCGCTGCGGCTGGTGCGACAGCACACCACCACACCGCTGGCGATCGGCGAGATCTTCAACACTGCGTGGGACTTCAAGGACCTCATCCGCGAGCAGCTGATCGATTACGTGCGCGGCGCCGTCACCCACATGGGCGGCATCTCGCCGCTGAAGAAGACCCTCGACTACGCGGCGATGTACCAGATCAAGTCCGGCATGCACGGCCCGACCGACATCTCGCCGGTCGGCATGGCGGCCGCGATGCATCTGGGGCTGGCGATCCACAACTTCGGCATCCAGGAGTACATGCAGCACGGCTCGCGGACCGACCAGGTCTTCGAGCAGTCGTTCACCTGGGCGAACGGGATGCTGCACCCCGGCGACAAGCCCGGCCTCGGCGTCGAGCTGAACCAGGACGAGGCCGGCAAGTACCCTTATGAGCAGGCCTATCTGCCCTACAACCGACTCGCCGACGGGACCGTTCATGACTGGTGATCCGGCATGACCGCCGAAGCGCCCCCCATCGTGGTGATGGGCGTGTCGGCATCGGGGAAGACCTCGGTCGGCCAGGCGCTGGCCGATCGGCTCCACATCCCGTTCGTCGACGCCGACGACCTGCACCCGCAGGCCAACGTCGACAAGATGGCGGCAGGCGTGCCGCTGGACGACGACGACCGGAGGCCGTGGCTGGATGCCGTGGCCGCCCGGCTCGCGGACGGTCCGGTCGTGATCGCCTGCTCCGCGCTGAAGCGCCGCTACCGCGACCGGCTGCGCGCGTCCGCCCCCGAGGTCGTCTTCGTGCACCTGACCGGAGACAGCGACGTGCTCCGTCGGCGGATCCGGAAGCGCGCCGGGCACTTCATGCCGGCAAGCCTCCTGCGGTCACAGCTGGAGACGCTGGAGGATCTAGGCTCGGACGAGGCCGGATTCACGCTGGACTTCGCCGACGACGTGGATGCCCTGGTCGAGCAGGCCATGGAACGGATCGAATGAGCGCGCAGTCCTCGACGGATGGTGACGCCGCCGAGGCGATTCTTGCCCGTGTCCGGGCGCGCGGCGGAGCGGCGACGATCTACGACATCGCCGAGCTCGCCGGGGTGAATCCGTCCACGGTGTCGCGGGCGCTCGGCAAGCCAGGACGGATCAGCGCCGGCACCGCGGCCAAGGTGCGCGCGGCGGCCGAGCGCCTGGACTTCCGGGTGAACCCGATGGCGCGGGCGCTGCAGACGGGCAAGACCCGGATGCTGGGACTGGTGCTGGCCGACATCACGAACCCGGTCGTGTTCGGCATCGTTCGCGGGGCTGAGCACGCTGCGGCCGCGGCTGGGTACACGCTGGTCATCGCGGAGTCGCAGGAGTCCGGCGAGAACGAGGCCGAGGTGGTCGAGCGGCTGCTGCCGAGCGTGGACGGGCTGGTACTGGCGACGACGCGCCTGAGCGCGTCCGCGATCACCGACCTCGCGCAGCGCAAGCCGGTGGTGCTGATCAACCGCGCCGTCGACGGCGTCGATGGCGTGCTGCCGGACGTCGAGGCGGGTGTCGTCGAACTGGTCGAACACCTCGCGTCGTCGGGGCATCGCACGGTCGCATATCTGGCCGGCCCAGACACGTCCTGGATCAATGCCCGGCGGTGGTCCGACATCCTGGCCGCCGCTGAGGAGCGCCGCATCGCGATCGTGGAGATCGGCCCGAACCCCCCGACGATCGCCGGGGGCCGGGACGCGCTGAGGCGCGTGCGCGCGGCGCACGTGAGCGCTGTGATCGCGTACAACGACCTCATGGCGATCGGCCTCATGCAGGAGGCGGCCGCGCGCGGGATCACCGTCCCGGATGAGCTGAGCGTCGCGGGATTCGACGACATCTTCGGCAGCGAACTCATCGTGCCGCCGCTGACGACGGTGGCAGCCGACCTGGTCGCGGCAGGCGGGCGCGCGGTGCAGCTGCTGCTGGCCGCGGACGCCGATCACCGGCCGAACGCGGCACGTCCGGAACTGCTGCCCACGACGTTGCTCGTGCGTGGGTCGACCGGCCCCGCCCGCGGCGAATGACGAGCGCACCGGGGGTGTCGCGCGCGGGGACGGCTCCGTAGGCTGGCCGCAGGCCGTCCACAAGACGGTCGCGGACGAGAGCCGGAGGTTCGAGGATGAGCCTGAGCAACATCGAGATCGCACAGGCGGCGCAGCTGCTGCCCATCGGGGAGATCGCCACCGGATTGGGGATTCCGCCGGACGCCGTCATCCCGTACGGCACGACCAAGGCGAAGATCGCCCTGCCGTATCTGCAGGGCCTCGCCGATCGGCCGCCGGGCCGGCTGATCCTCATGACCGGAACCTCGCCGACACCGGCCGGCGAGGGCAAGAGCACCACGGTCGTCGGGCTCGGCGACGCGCTGACCCGGATCGGGCAGAAGGCGATGATCTGCCTGCGCGAGCCGGCGCAGGGCCCGGTGTTCGGCATGAAGGGCGGCGCGTGCGGCGGCGGCTACGCCCAGGTCGTGCCGATGGAGGACATCAACCTGCACTTCACCGGCGACTTCGCCGCGATCGCCGCGGCGGCGAACCTGCTGGCCGCGCTCATCGACAACCACATCCACCACGGCAATGCGCTGGGCATCGACGTCCGCCGGGTCACGTGGCGGCGTGCGCTCGATGTGAACGACCGCGCGCTGCGCGACGTCGTCCTGGGCCTGGGCGGCACCGGAAACGGCTTCCCACGCGAGTCCGGCTTCGACATCGTCGTGGCCAGCGAGGTGATGGCGATCTTCTGCCTGGCCACCGGCCTGGACGACCTGAAGCAGCGCCTCGGCGAGATCGTCGTCGCCCAGACGCGGGACCGCCGGCCGATCCGCGCCCGCGACCTGGACGCGCACGGAGCGATGACCGCCCTGCTGCGCGACGCGCTGGCGCCCAACCTCGTGCAGACGATCGAGCACACGCCCGCGTTCGTGCACGGCGGGCCGTTCGCCAACATCGCCCACGGCTGCAATTCGTATCTGGCGACCAACTCGGCGCTGCGCCTGGCCGACTACGTGATCACCGAGGCGGGCTTCGGCGCCGACCTGGGCGGCGAGAAGTTCGTCGACATCCTGTGCCGGTCCACCGGCCTGCGGCCGTCGCTGGCGGTGGTCGTGGCCACCGTGCGATCGCTGAAGTACCAGGGCGGGGTGGATGTCGCGGACCTGCCGACCGAGGATGTCGACGCGCTCGGCCGCGGCGTGGGCAATCTCGAGCGGCACCTGCACATCGTGCGCGACATCCTCGGCCTGCCGGCCGTGGTCGCGATCAACCACCGCGCCGAGGACAGCCCCGCCGAGATCGACGCGCTGCTGGCCGCGTGCGAGCGCCTCGGGGTGACCGCGTCGGTCGCCACGCACTTCGCCGACGGCGGGGCCGGAGCCGAGGACCTCGCCCGCAAGGTCGTGGACGCCTGCCCGCCGGCGCCGGTCGAGCCGACGTACACCTATCCGCTCGCGGCGACGCTGTGGGACAAGATGACCGCGATCGCGACCCGGGTGTACGGCGCCGTCGGCATCTCGGCTGACGCCGGCGTGCGCGCGCAGATCCAGCGTCTGCAGGACGACGGCTACGGCGAGCTGCCGGTGTGCGTGGCCAAGACCCAGTACTCGTTCTCGACGAACCCCGCGCTGCTGGGCGCCCCGGACGGGCACACCGTCAACGTGCGCGAAGTGCGGCTGGCCGCCGGCGCGCGGTTCATCGTGATGATCTGCGGCAGCATCATGACGATGCCGGGCCTGCCGGCGCGGCCGGCCGCGGCATCCATCGACGTCGACGCCGACGGACGGATCAGCGGGCTGTTCTGAGCGGCGTCGATGAGTCGCGCCGACTCGCCGATGCGGCGGCCACATTCCGTTCCAGGTCGGCCAGATCGTCGATCATCCGCGCCACCCGATCGTCGGACAGCTCGCCTCGCGTCACGCGTTCGAGCTCTGTCCACGCCTGGTCGACCTGGGCGCGCAGCGCGAGGCCGGCGTCGGTCACCTCCACGATGACCGCGCGACCATCGGTCGGCGACGGCCGCCTGCGGACCAGACCGACCTTCTCGAGCCGGGCGATGCTGCGCGTCATGGTCCCGGCGTCCGATTCGAGGGCCTCGACGAGGTCGACCTGACGCTGCGGACCGTCCTCCCACAGCGTCATGAGCACGAGTTCCTGCCCGGGCCGCAGGCCCGCCCCGCGCAGCAGACGTGCGGCGAGGCTCTTGTGGGCCCGGGCGACGCGGAAGATGGCGCGGCTGAGCGGCAGCGCAGATGCAGGTTCGTCCACATAGCGAGAGTACGACGAGGGACGCCGGTTCCGGGCGCCCTCGCTGGATTAGTTGTTCGGACAGGAATAGGTCCGCCGATTTAGTTGTTCGGCTAGGTAAATGAGGACAAGGAGCAACTGATGACACATCTCACCACCACCGCCGGCACGACCGCGTTCGAGCCCATCACCGTGGGCGACCTGGAGCTGCGCAACCGCATCGTGATGTCGCCGATGACCCGCAACCGGGCGTTCGGCACCGTGCCGACGGCCGGCATGGCGACCTACTACAGCCAGCGGGCAGGGGCCGGCCTGATCATCACGGAGGGCGTCCAGCCCAGCGCCGTGGGGCAGGGCTACCCCGACACGCCGGGCCTGCACTCGGCCGCGCAGATCGCCTCGTGGCGGTCGGTGACCGACGCCGTGCACGAGGCCGGCGGCACGATCGTCGCCCAGCTCATGCACACGGGACGGATCGGCCATCCGAGCACGACCGAAGCGGTCGGGCACGGTGCGCTGATCCCGGTCGCGCCCTCGGCGGTGCGCGCGGACGGTCAGGTGTTCACGCCCGCCGGGCGGGCGGACTACGTCACCCCGCGCGCGCTGAACGAGGCCGAGATCGCCGCCACGATCGACGATTTCGCCGCGGCGGCCCGCCATGCGATCGATGCGGGCTTCGACGGGGTCGAGGTCCATGGCGCCAACGGCTACCTGCTGCACCAGTTCCTCGCGCCGAACGCGAACCGGCGCTCCGACGGCTGGGGCGGCAGCCCGCAGAACCGCATCCGGTTCACCGTCGAGGTCGTCCAGGCGGTCTCCGACGCCATCGGGGCGGGGCGCACCGGCTTGCGGATCTCACCCGCGAACGGGCTGGGCGACACGGTCGAACCCGACTACGCGACCGTCTACCCGATGCTCGTGCGCGAATTGGACGGGCGGGGGCTGGCGTACCTGCATCTGATCGAGGCGGGGGCGCCGGAACTGACACCGGTGCTTCGCGAGCTGTGGCATGGTCCGCTGATCCTGAATGCGGCCGATCCCGATCCGCTCACCCACGTCGATCGGCTGCAGCGAGTCGCGCGCGGCGATGCCGACATGCTCTCGTTCGGCCGTCTCTTCATCTCGAATCCTGACCTGGTCGATCGGCTCGCGGTGGGTGCACAGCCGACGCTGCCCGACCTGTCGAAGGCGTACGGCGGAGACCATCGCGGCTACACCGACTATCCGTCTCTCGCTGCCGTGGGCGGCTGAGCGGCGACACTGCGACGACGACTGCGCCCCCGGGGTCTCCCCCGGGGGCGCAGTCGTCGAGGCGGGTCAGGCGGCGCGCTCCGCGAACCTTCTGCCCTCGATCTCGGCCTCGCGCAGTGCCTCGCGGTGCATCGTGGCGGCCATGTCGGTGAACCGGTCGAGCGCCGGGTTGACGCCGACCAGAGTGAACCGGCGCTGGACGGTGGTCAGATCGAGCGCCAGCACGTCGGTGAGGACGCGCTGCAGCCAGCCGGTGGAGTGATCCCATCCCTCCTTCGGCGTCCCCGGCCCGTAGTTGCCGCCGGTGACGGTGACCAGGAGGGCGGGGCGGCCGCGCAGCGGGGCGCCGCCCTCGTCGACGCGGGGATCCGTGTACAGGATGTCGAACCAGGCCTTGACGTGCTGCGAGACGCCGTAGTTGTACAGCGGCACCGCGAACAGGAGCGCATCGGCGGCGAAGAGTTCGTCGGCCAGCGTGGTCGCCAGCTCCACGGCGGCCTGCTGGGCGGGGCTGCGGTCGCCCTGCGGCAGCCGGTGCCCGACCACCGCTTCGGCCCATGTCGTCGACGAGAGCGGGTCCGTGCCGATGTCGCGGCGGACCACCGCCTCGCCGGGATGAGCGGCCGTCCACTCCGCTTCGACGATGTCGGCCAGCTCTCGGCTGGCGGACCGGCCGGGGAAGACGCTCGCGTCAAGTCGGAAGAGTGTCATCGTGTCTCCTCGCGATCGAGCGTGCCCGCACTCACTTGGATGCTCCGGTGTTGACGCCGAGCGAGAAGTCGAATCCCAGGCCGGTGCGGGCCAGGTTGACCGCCAGCAGGCCGGCGCCCTCCAGCCAGTGCGCCATGCTCAGGCCTCCGGCGTCACGGGGGCGCAGACCGAGGCCCGTGATGAACGCAGACACGCTCGCCTTGCTCTGCGGATCGTCGCCGGCCAGGAACACGTCCACCGGGTCGCCGGCGGCGACGATGTGGGCGAACAGCGTGTTGAACGCCTTCACGACCCGGGTGCTGGCCGGGGCCGCCTGGGCGATCAGCTGTGCGGCGGAGGTGTCATCGGGAACGCTCATCCCGCCGAGGTCGCCGCGGAACGGGTTGGTGATGTCGATGAGGACCTTGCCGGCCAGAGCCTGCCCGTACTCGGTGACCACCGGCACGGCGCCGTCGAACCGCACGGCGAGGATCACGATGTCGCCCGACGGCGGTGCGCCCCACGTGCCGGCCGTGGCGCCGTCGCCGAGCACCCGGACCGCGTCTGCGGTCTTGACCGCATCGCGACCCGCGATCTCGACGGTGTTGCCCGCCCTCAGGGCCGCGGTGCCGATGGCTCGTGCCATGTTCCCCGAGCCGATGATGCTGATGCTGCTCATGACGTACTCCTTACGTGATGGATGTCTCGACGGGGTCTTCCGCCGGGAGTCCGGTTCGAGCGTCAAAGTGAGGCACCCCTCCGGACATCACGATTGAACCGGAGGGGTGCCTCGCCTATTCCGCATGGCAGCGGAATCACGCAGACGGTCAGCGGAGGGATGCCACGGTCACAGACGCAGCACCCACACGTTGTACTCCAGCACGCCGCCGCGCCACGGCTCGGTGCCCGACCCGGTGTGCGTGAAGCCGGCGCCGCGGCACAGCGCGTTCGACGCGGGGTTCTCGACGCCGGGATAGGCGGTGAGCAGCTCGCGGTCGCCGCGTGCGATCACGCGGGGGATCAGCATCCGCAGTGCCTCGCGGGCGACCCCGCGTCCCTGGAACTCGGGCAGCGTGTTCCACCCGGTCTCGTACGCCGGGGTCCCCTCGTGGTCGACCTGCCAGAACCCGATGCCGCCCGCCGGCTCGCCGTCCACCTCGATGCGGTACATCTCGGCCTCGCCGGACGCGGACAGCCGCAGGTATCGCCGGTTCCGCTCGACGAGCTGCTCGGCCGTCTCGGGTCCGCCGATGAACCGCGTCATCTCCGGAGTGTTGGCGCGCTCGAGCAGCGGAAAGTCGGTCTCGGCCCAGGGCTCCAGCGTGATCCTCATCCTCCGATCCTCCCCTCGGCCCCCGACATCCCGCCGTCGATCACTCTTCGCAGATGACCTCAAGCCCGATGAAACGGGTGAAGCCCTGGTCGGCGGTGATCAGCGGCATGCCGAGGCTGAGCGCATGCACCGCGATGAGCGCGTCTGTGGAACGCGCCGCCGTCGGCGGCTGCGCCGCGAGCATGGCATACGCCGTCGATGCGGCGCTGTCGAACGGGCGCCTTTAGACCTCTCGCTGTCGGATCGGATCGGCTCCCGCATTCGTCTCCCTACGCGACCGCGCCGCGGGGCGGGGCCTGGTGTCGGGATGCCACAATCAGGCGCTGCCGCGGGATGGCGCCCGGTTGTGGCATCCATCAACGCATTTGAAGCGTGATTGTGGGAGTCCTACCGTTGGGGTGATCCCGTCGAAAGGTCCCCCCCATGGTCGATGCCGTCCGCACGAAGAAGCCGTCCGTCCACACGCGTCACCCCGCCGGCGGTGCGCCCACTGCCGCACACAGCGCCGCCGAGGCACGCGAGCCCCGCATCGACCGCGACGCGGTCACCGACCTGCTGCTGGGCACGTGGGGCGAGGCCCGCCGCGAGGCGCGGGAGATGATCCGCGACGAGGCGTTCTGGCAGATCCCGGGCCAGCCGATGGCCGAGCACCGCGAGCGCGTGTTCGGGCAGCTGCAGCTGTTCGTCGACGCCGGCGCGGCGGGCCGCGCGTTCCCGGTCGCGCATGGCGGGCAGAACGACAACGGCGCGAACCTCGCCTCGTTCGAAGAGCTCGTGCTGGCCGACCCGAGCATGCAGATCAAGGCGGGCGTGCAGTGGGGGCTGTTCGGCTCGGCGATCCAGCAGCTCGGCACGCAGAAGCATCACGACAAGTGGCTGTCCGACGTGCGCACCCTCACGCTGCCGGGGGCGTTCGCGATGACCGAGATGGGGCACGGATCGGATGTCGCGGCCATCGGCACCACGGCGACCTACGACGCCGACGCCTCCGAGTTCGTCATCCACACCCCGTTCCGCGCGGCGACCAAGGAGTTCCTCGGCAACGCCGCCCTGCACGGGCGTGCGGCCACCGTGTTCGCGCAGCTGATCACCGGGGGCGTGAACTACGGCGTGCACTGCTTCTTCGTGCCGATCCGGGACGAGGACGGCGCCTGCCTGCCCGGCGTCACGAGTGAGGATGACGGGGTCAAGGGCGGACTGAACGGCATCGACAACGGGCGGCTCGCATTCGACCACGTCCGCATCCCGCGCGAGAACCTGCTCAACCGCTACGGCGACGTGGCCGCCGACGGCGCCTACTCCAGCGACATCCCGAGCCCCGGTCGCCGTTTCTTCACCATGCTCGGCGCGCTCGTGCAGGGCCGTGTGTCGCTCGACGGCGCCGCCACCACCGGCGCCGCGCTGGCCGAATACATCGCCATCACGTACGGCAACCAGCGTCGCCAGTTCGACTCGGGCACGGGGACCGACGAGGTCGTGCTGCTGGACTATGGCAGGCACCAGCGCCGCCTGCTGCCGCGCCTGGCGCAGACCTACGCGCAGTTCTTCGCACACGACCAGCTCCTGCGCACGTTCGATGGCGTGTTCGGCGGCGCGCACGACATCCCGGCCGAACGGGAGAACCTCGAGACCCTGGCGGCGGCGCTCAAGCCCCTGTCGACCTGGAACGCGCTGGACACGATCCAGGAGTGCCGCGAAGCGTGCGGCGGGGCCGGGTTCATGGCCGAGAACCGGCTGGTCGGCCTGCACCACGACCTCGACGTGTATGCCACGTTCGAGGGCGACAACAACGTGCTGCTGCAGCTGGTCGGCAAGCGTCTGCTCAGCGACTTCGCGAAGCAGCTCACCGGGAAGGATGCCGCGGCCCTGGCCCGCTACGCCGTCGGACAGACCGCCGGCAAGATCTTCCACGGCGCGGGGCTCCGCCGGCTCGGCCAGTCCGTCGCCGACTTCGGATCGACCGCGCGTTCGGTCGAGCTGGGTCTGCGCGCCGAGCAGCAGCACGAGCTGCTGGCCGGCCGCGTCGAGCAGATGGTGACGGATGTCGCGACCGCCCTGCGCCCGGCATCCACGCTGTCGCCCGCCGACGCGGCCGCACTGTTCAACGAGCACCAGTCGGCGCTGATCGAGGCCGCGCGCGCCCACGGTGAGCTGCTGCAGTGGGAGGCGTTCGCCGAGGTCGTCGGCCAGATCCCGGATGCCGGCACCCGCCAGGTGCTCACCTGGCTGCGCGACCTGTTCGGACTCTGGCTGATCGAGAAGCACCTGGCCTGGTACCTGATCAACGGGCGGCTGTCCACGCAGCGCGCGGCATCCGTCACCCGCTACATCGACCGGCTCTGCGCCCGGCTGCGCCCGCACGCGCAGGACCTCGTCGACGCCTTCGGCTTCGCCCCCGAGCACGTGCGCGCCCCGATCGCCTCGGGCGCCGAGCGGCAGCGGCAGGACGAGGCCCGCGCCTACTACGCCGAGCTGATCGCGTCGGGGCAGGCGCCGGTCAGCGAGAAGACCCTGCGCAAGCAGAAGAAGTAGCCCGCGGCAAGATCACGAATCGGCAACGTTTGCCGATTCCCTGTCAGGAATCGGGCTGTGCGGACACTTCTCTGATGAAGGCATCTCTGAGATGACCTCGCAGTCGGGCGAATGCGGGGCGCGTGTCTTCGCGGGGACCGCGATCGGGATCGCGGTCCCCGCCTTCGCGTCGGGCACAGTGATCCGGCGACGGCGTGCGGGTGCAGCATCCCGTGGCACCGCGCGGTTCGGTCGACGCGATGTGCGGTGTGCGTGGGCCGGGAGCAGCCGTTTGCGTCGACCGAAGGGTGGATGCTGCGGGGTGGCGCGGTTCGGTCGACGCGATGTGCGGTGTGCGTGGACCGGGAGCAGCCGTTTGCGTCGACCGAACGGGCGAGACGGCGGCCAGGTGGGCACGTCGGGGGCCGCCGGTAGTCTGACCGGGTGATGCCAGGTGCTGATGTCTGCTGATGTCGTGGTGGGTGAGGACGGGCGTGCCCGGTGCCGGTGGTCGGTTCAGGACCCCGAATACCGGCGCTACCACGACGAGGAGTGGGGCACGCCGCTGCACGGCGACGTCGCGCTGTTCGAGAAGCTGTCGCTGGAGGGATTCCAGGCCGGGCTGAGCTGGATCACGATCCTGCGCAAGCGGCCGCGCTTCCGCGAGGTGTTCGCCGGGTTCGACCCGGCGACCGTGGCCGCGTTCGGCGAGGACGACGTGGAGCGGCTGATGTCGGATCCGGGGATCATCCGCAACCGCGCGAAGATCCGCGCGGCCATCGGCAACGCGGGCATCGTCGCCGGAATGCCGGCCGGTGAACTCGACGCGCTGATGTGGTCGTTCGCCCCCACGGCGGCCCGCCCCCGCCCGGTTGGCTTCGCCGAGGTGCCCGCCGTCACCGCCGAGTCGACCGCGATGAGCATCGAGCTGCGGCGCCGCGGCTTCCGCTTCGTGGGTCCGACCACGCTGTACGCGCTGATGCAGTCGGCCGGCATGGTCGACGACCATGTGCAAGGGTGCTGGCGGGGACGTTAGCCTGGGCGGACGCACCCAACGGAGGCCCTGCATGCTGTTCGCTGTCCGTCGAGCGCTGCGGCATGGCGGACAACTCCTCGCGATCATCTCGGTCGCGGTGGTCGTCGGGGGCGCCCTGGCCGCTGCCTCGGCCCTGACCGATCGGATCATCGACACCGGTGTCGATCGGACCGTGGCATCCGCCGACCCGGCCGACCAGGGCGTCGTCATCGACGGACCGCTCGGCGCCACCGACGAGTCCGCAGTGACCGCCGCGATCGACGAGGCCTTCCGCGGTGCGCCGATCGACGTCGCCCGGAGGCTGTGGGGAACGGCGTCGTCGACGGCCGTCTCCGACCCCGTGCTCCTGGTGGCCGACGCCGACATCGCCGCCCACGCGGCCCTGGTCGACGGCGTGTGGCCGACGGCACCGGACCAGATCGCGGTCGCCGCGCCGGCGGTCGAGTCCACCGGCCTGCGGCTGGGCGACGACCTCGAACTCGGCGATCGGACCGTGCACGTGGTCGGCGTCTGGGCCGGGGCATCCGATGACCCGACGTGGGGCGGGCAGCCGGCCGTGTTCTCCGGCCGGACCGAGGATGCCGCAGGCCCGGTCCTGGTCGAGGCGACGCGGTTCCCGGATGCCGCGGACTCGGGCCGGGTGCACTGGACGGTGTCGGCGCGGCATCCGGTCGCCGACGCCGAACTCCCGGCGTACCGCGCCGGCCTCGGCCGGCTGAATGCCGCGCTGGACGACCTCAACCGCGATGGGGCAGGGCTGCGGGCCGTGGGCGGATGGGATGCCACGCTGGCGCGCGCCGCCGACGCCGGGAACGTCGCGCGCGGCATCGTCGTCGTGCCCGTCGTGCTGCTGCTGGTGGTCGGGGCACTGGTGATCGGGCTGCTCGCCCGCGCCGCCGGGCGCCGGGCCGGTCCGGACGTGCACCTGCTGCGGGCCCGGGGCGCCGCCGCGGCGGCCGTGATCGCCGAATCGGCCGGGATCGCCGCGCTGCCCGCGATCGGCGCGCTGGCCGCGGCATCCATCGTCGGCATCGCCCTCGGGGTCGCGCCCTCCGCGGTCGCGGCGCTCGCCGCAGGGTGCGGCCTGGCCCTGCTCGCGCTCGTGACCGTCGCGCACGCCGGCGGCGCGCTCGCCCCGCCGACCGGCCGCGACGACATCGCCCGCGGCGGCGTCGTGGGCCTGGCCGGGCTCGCGCTGGTCATCGCGGTGCTGACCGGCCTCGCGGCCGCGCAGCTGCTGACCACGGGGCTGGCGCCCGGCGGGCGGGCGGATGTCGCCGCCGCCGCATCCCCCGCCGCGGCGCTGGTCACCGTGGCGCTGATCGCCGCGCTGGTGGCCGCGCCGCTGGCCGCCGGTGCCGCGCAGCTGGCCCGTCGCGGGCGGGGGCTGACCGTGGTGCTGGCGCTGCGGCGCGTCGCGCGGCAGTCGCGGGTGCTGATCGCCGGGATCGTGAGCCTGTCGCTGGCCGCGGCGGCCATCGCGTTCGCGGCGGTCGCCGTGGCGTCCGCCAACACCGCGATCCACGCCGAGCTGGGCGAGCGGATCGGCGCGGACGTCCGCGCGGTGTACGACATCTCGCCGACCGTGGATGTCGCACATCCGGCGGTGTCGGCGAGCGACGTCTCGGCGCCCGGCGAGGTGTTCGCCGCCCTGGGGACCAGCGTCACCGCCGGGCAGACGACGACGTCGCTGGTCGCCGTGCCGGCCGGCGAACTGGCCGCGGCGACCGACGTGGACGCCGCACGGCTGGCGTCGGGCACGCCGCGACCGCTGGACGGCGACCTCGAGGCACGTGTCACCGCCGCGACGGCGGGAACGGTGCCGGGCGCGGCTCCGGGAACGCGGCTGACGGTGACGGCGTGGCTGACCGATGTCGACGGGGCCGCGCGCGCGATCGCGCTCGGCAGCGTCCCGGTGGACACGCACGCGCATGCGCTGCGCGTCCACGGCATCGCCGCCGGCCTGTCGCTGGCGGCGATCGACGTGCAAGCGGCGCCCGGAGGCATCGACCTCAGCGTCCGCGTCGAGCTGCCCAGTGCCGATAAGCGCGGTGCCGATAAGCGCAGTGCCGGAAGAAGCGGCGGCGCCCCGCTGTCGATCGCGGTCGGGGCCGACGCGCAGCGCGGCCGAGCCCTGACGGTGGACGACATGCCGGATGCCGTGCCCGCCGTGGTCACCAGGGCGTTCGCCGATCGGCTCGCGCTGCACGCCGGCGAGGCGGTGTCGCTCCGGCTCGGGACCCTCGCCCAGCCGATCCCGGTCGAGGTCGCCGCGATCCGCGACCAGGTGCCCGGCATCGGCGCCGCATCCGGCGTGTCCGTCCCGCTGTCCGCACTCGTGGCGCAGTCCCTGGAGTTCGGCGGATCGGTGCCGGCGGCGGATCAGCTCTGGGCGCACACGGCCGACGTGGATGCCACGGCCGCCGCGCTGCGGGCGGTCGCCGAGCGCCCGGTGCACATCATCACCGCCGCCTCGGCGGGGACGGCGGCCGTGATCGACCCGATCCTCGCGCTGTTCGCCGCCGGCATCGCGCTGGTGGCGGCCCTCGCCGCGGCGGGCGCCATGGTGACCGGTGTCGGCGCGGTGCAGGCGCGCCGCGCCGACGTGGTGCCGCTGCGGGCGTTCGGCTTCGGCCCCGGTCGGCAGGCCCGGGCGACCGCGCTCGAGCTGGCGGCGACCGCGCTGTTCGCGGTGGTCGCCGGCGGGGCGGCGGGCGTGCTCATCGCGCTGTGGCTCGGGCCCGCGCTGCTCGGCGCCCTCAGCGGGGGAGGAGTGCTGTGACCGCGCGTCGCATCGGCGGGTTCCGGATCGCGGTGCGGGCGGCGACCACCGCGCCGTTCGCCTCGCTGCTGGTGGTCGTGGTGGTGGCGCTGGTCGCCCTGGCCGGCTCGATCGCGCCGGCGCTGCTGGAGCGGACCGGCACCGAGACCGTGCGGGCCGCGCTCGGGCACGCCCCGGCCGAGACCCTCGATCCCACCGCGACCGCGCGGGGCACCGCCGTTCCCGGGCCCGGATCGGGGCAGTTCGGACTGGATCCGGCACTCGCCGACGTGTGGGGCGGCCCCCTCACCGCCGCGCAGCGGATCCAGACGTCCCTCCCCGCGCCGCTGCGCACGGTCGTGGGCGACGCGCAGGTGTTCGTCGCGACCGACCCCGCCGTCACGCTGCCGGTTGACGGGCCGGCCGTGCCGAGCAACAGCGTGCAGCTCGCACTCGACCCGGGACTCGCCGCGCGGGTGCGGATCGTCGAGGGCACCCTGCCGACGGTGGGGCCGGATGCCGCGGACGACGACGGGGAACAGGCCACGCCGGTCGCGCTGTCGCGCGATGCGGCGCAGACCCTGGACTGGGCGGTGGGCGCGCAGCGCCGGATCGGCGGGCCCGACGGACGGCTCCTCACGCTGACCGGCACGTTCGAGGCGCGGGATCCGGACGACCCGGCCTGGCGGCACGAGCCCACCGGTCTGGCGCCGGGCATCGCGCAGAGTCAGATGGGCGACATCATCCACCTGGCGATGGCGTATGCGCCGGCCGAGCTGCTGACCGGGATGGCGGCGGAGGCCGACGGCGCGTCGACGACCGTCTGGTTCCCGCTGCTGGTGGACCGGATCACCGGCGAGAACGCCGCGACCGTGGCCGCGCAGCTGCGGGGACTGGCGGGGGAGAACCAGTCGTTCGCGGTGAACGCCGGCAACCAGTTCTACACCGGACTGGTGATGCGCAGCGCCGCGCCGGACCTCCTCGACGACGGCGCCGCACGGGTACGGGCGCTGAACGCGGTGGTGCTGCTGGTGGCGATCGCACCGCTCGGGGTCGCCGTGGTGGTGGTGGGGATGACCGGGACGATGCTGGCGGCCCGGCGCGCAGCATCCGTCCGGCTCGCGCGCGCCCGCGGAGCCTCGACGGCCCGGCTGGCGGCGCTCCTGGGCGTCGAGGGCCTGATCCTCGGGGTGGTCGGCGCCGCGGTCGGCGCGGGCGTCTCGAGGACGTGGTCGCCGGCCGCGATGGCCGTGTGCGTGCTCGTCGCGCTCACCCCTGCGGTGGTGCTCGCGATCGAGGCGCCGGCCGCGGCATCCCGCACCGCCCGCGCCGACCTGGGCGGCGCCGACCGTCCGCACCGCCGGCGGCGGTTGCTGGTCGAGGCGGCGGTCGTCCTGCCAGCCCTCGCGGTGCTGGTCCTGGCCGCGACCCGGATCGGCACCCCCGGCATCGATCCGGTGCTGGTCGCCGCGCCGCTGGCGCTGGTCGCGCTGGCCAGCGTCCTCGCGCTGCGCCTCGTGCCCCCGCTGGTCGGGCTGCTCGAGGCGGCGCTGGCCCGCGGCCGCGGACTGATGGCGCTGCTCGGCCCGGCGCAGGCCCGGCGCGGGGCGACCGTGCGGGTCGCCCCGGTGCTGGCCGCCGTGGTGTGCGTGGCGATCGCGCTGTTCGCGGCGGTGTTCACCGCGACCGTGGCCGCCGGGGTGACCGCGACCGCCCGCGGCCAGGTCGGCGCCGACGTGAACCTGACGGCCACGGGCATCGATGCCGCCGCGCAGGATCGGCTGCGGGCGCTGGACGGGGTGGACGCGATCGCCCCGGTGTACGCCGACCCGCGGGTGGTGGCGAGCCTGCCCGGGCATTGGGTCTCGGTCACGGTGTACGCCATCGACCCGGCCGAGCTGGCTCGGGTGCAGCAGGGGGTGCCGGGCGCGCTGCCGCTGCCGGCGGCACTGAGTGAGCCGAGCGGCAGCGCGGGCGGCGACGCCGTTCCCGCCGTGTTCTCGGACGTGCTCGCGGGCGAGGTCGGCGATGCGACCCTGACCATCCAGGACATCCCGATCGACCGGGTGGCCACGACCTCCACCGTCCCGTTCGGCGCGGACGCGCGCTGGATCGCCGTGGACCGCGACCGCGCGGCCCCGCTGATCGGACCGGACCACACCACCCACACCGTGCTGCTGCGGCTGGATGCCGACGCCGACACGGCGGCGGTGGCCGGTGCGGCGCGGCAGATCGCCGGGGCCGGGGCGGCCACGGTGACCCCGGCGCAGGTCGAGCAGGGGCTGGAGGCCGATCCGGCGCTGCAGGCCATGCGCACCGCGCTGGTGGCGGCGCTGGCGGCGGCCGCGATCCTGCTGGTGTGCGCGATCGCGATGACGCTGCTGCGCACCGCGGGCGTGCGCGGACGGATGCTGGGGCTGCTCGCCGCCGTCGGGTACCCCCGCCGGCGGGCGCTGCCGCTGGTCGTGTGGGAGCTCGCACCGCCGCTGCTGGTCGCCCTCGTGGTCGGCCTGGCCGCCGGGTTCGCGCTGCCCCCGCTGCTGATCCCGGCCGTGGATCTCACGCCGTTCGTCGGCGGCAGCATCCAGCCGGCGCCGGTGGTGCAGGGATGGATGCCGGGGGCCGTGGCGCTCGGATTCGTGCTGGTCGGCGCCCTGGCGGTGCTGATCGCGGCCGCGATCGCCGCGCGGGCGACGGCGTCGGCGACGCTTCGACGGGTCGACGAGGAGGTCGGAACGTGAAGAATGTGGACAGGGAGGCGGAGATGACGGGTGAGCAGCCGGACATCCTCTGCGAAGGCGTGGTGCGCATCTTCACCGCGCAGGGGGTGGAGGTCCAGGCGCTGCAGGGGCTCGAGCTGACCGTGCAGCCCGGCGAGCTGGTGGCCCTGGTGGGCGCCTCGGGGTCGGGCAAGTCGACGCTCCTCGGGATCCTCGCCGGGCTGGACGCGCCCAGCGCCGGCCGGGTGCGGGTGGCCGGGCACGAGGTGGGTGCGATGCGCGCGCGGGAGCGGGTGCACTACCGGCGGCGCACGGTCGGGTTCGTCTGGCAGCAGTCCGGACGCAACCTGCTGCCGTACCTGTCCGCACGCGAGAACATCGCGATGGTGCACGCGGTGGCCGGGGTGGTGGAGCGGGGCCGCCGGGAGGCGCTGGCCGACGAGCTGCTCGACCAGCTGGGCGTCGCGCACGTCGCCGACCATCGCCCTGCGGAGCTGTCGGGCGGACAGCAGCAGCGGGTGGCGATCGCGGTCGCGCTGGCCAACGAGCCGCGGGTGCTGCTGGCCGACGAGCCGACCGGCGAACTCGACGAGGCGACCAGCGCCGAGGTGCTCGCGGCGATGGAGTCGGTGAACCGCGACCGGAGCGTGACGACCCTGATCGTGACGCACGATGCGGCCGTGTCCGAGCACGTCGACCGGACCGTCCGCATCCGCGACGGACGCACCGCGACCGAGACGCTGCGCACCACGCACACCGACGATCAGGGCCGCAGCGTGCGCACGGCGGCCGAGTACGCGGTGCTGGACCGCGCCGGGCGGATGCAGCTGCCCGCCGAGTACGTGTCGGCGCTGCAGCTGCGCGAGCGGGTGCGCCTCTCGCTCGAACCCGATCGGATCGAGGTGCGCCCGTCGTCCGTGCCGCCGGCCGAGCTGCCGCCAGCCGAGCTGCCGCCGGCGGGCGAGAGCACGCACGAGAGCACGGAGGAGACGTCATGAGCGCGCTGCACGCCACCGGCCTGGTCCGGGTGTACCGGACCGCGGCCGGCGAGATCCCGGCCGTGCGGGGCGTCGACCTCACCGTCGACGCCGGCGAGCTGGTGGCCATCCGCGGGCGGTCCGGGGCGGGCAAGACGACGCTGCTGACCATGCTGGGCGGACTCGAGCGGCCCGAGGAGGGCAGCGTCCACATCGAAGGACGCGACCTGTTCGAAGCCTCCGGTCACGCGCTGCGCGGGGATCGGGTCGCCTCGGTGTTCCAGGCCTTCGGGCTGATCCCGATCCTGTCGGCCGCCGAGAACGTCGAGGTGCCGCTGCGCATCCGCCGGATCCCGGTCGCAGAGCGCACCCGGCGGGTCGCGGCGATGCTGGATGCCGTCGGACTGGCCGAGCACGCGGCGCAGCGCCCGGCGGAGCTGTCCGGCGGGCAGCAGCAGCGGGTGGGCATCGCCCGTGCGCTGGTCACCGAGCCGGCCGTGCTGCTGGCCGACGAGCCCACCGGCCAGCTCGACTCGGAGACCGGCGCCCAGATCATGGAGCTGATCGCCCGGCTCGCGCACGAGCGCGGCACGGCCGCGGTCGTGGCCACGCACGATGCGGCCCTGCTGGCCCGCGCCGACCGCGTGCTCGAGCTGCACGACGGACGACTCAAGCCCGCGGCATCCGTCCCCGCGGCCGGATGATGGGAGGATCTGGCTTGTGACCATCGACAGCGACGACGGGCTGTCCACGCATCGCATGCGCGAGGCGGCGGCGAAGGATGCCGCGATGCGGCCGATCGATTGGAGCGTTCTGCCGGCGGGCGCTCAGCGCGACGTCGTGACGGCGCCGTCGGGGCTGCTCGCTCGCGTCTCGATGGGCCCGCTCGACGGCCCGCGCGTGGTCCTGATGCCGGGGATGACCGGCTCGAAGGAGGACTTCGTCCGCGTGATGCCGCTGCTGGCGGCATCCGGTCATCGGGTCGAGGCGTTCGACATGGCCGGCCAGTACGAATCGTGGGCGGCGGGACCGGCGAACCTCATCCCGCCCGGTGCGCACTACACGATGGCGCTGTTCGAGGCCGACCTCCGCGCAGTGCTCCAGGCCGGCGCCACCCCCGCACACGTGCTCGGCTACTCGTTCGCGGGCACGGTCGCCGCGGCGGTGGCCGGCACCCATCCCGAGCTCGTGCGCAGCCTCACCCTGCTGTCCACGACGCCCCGGTCGGGGCAGGCGCTGCGTGCGTTCAAGGTGCTCGGACCGTTCAGCGGGATGCTGTCGGCCGCCGCACTCGGGCGCCTGTTCGTCTGGGTGCTCCGCCACAACGTGCACGGGGCGCCGCGGGACCGCGCCGTCTTCGTCACCGCGCGATTCGACCAGACCAGCATCGCCAGCGTCATCGACATCTTCGGGCTGATGAAGCAGACGCCGGATGTCGCGTCCGCGGTGAGCGCCCACGGCATCCCGACCCTGGTCGTCGTGGGAGCGCACGACGTGTGGCCGCTGGCCGCGCACCGCGCCTTCGCCGCGCAGCTGGGCGGCCGGCTGGTCGTGCTGGACGCCGGGCACAGCCCGTGCGAGACCGCGCCGCACCAGCTCGCCGAGGCGATGTCCGCGTTCTTCGCCGGGCGGTGACTACGCGGGGTCGGACGCTGCGGCCCGGCCCGCGAGCTCGGCCTGCCGCGCTCGGCGCCGGCGGCGCCCGCGGGCGCCCTCCGCCCGGCGGCGCAGCACCCCGACCTCGCGCAGGTTCAGCGCGATGTCGTGGAACGCCCACGAGGCCCGCCGCTGGAACCCGGCCACGTTCGCGAACGGCCGGGCCGAGACCTGCACCTGCAGCGCCCGGTCGTAGTCGACGCCCATGTCCGGGTCGAGGATGAAGCTGATGTCGAGGTCGTCGTGGACGTGCGGGTCGTCCACGTGCGCGCGCTCGCGCACGGCGCGCCAGGCTGTGCGGCGGATCGCGAAGTTCGATCCGAACAGCGGCCGATGCCCCATCAGCATCCCCATCGACCAGAAGTAGCCGCCCAGGTACAGGTAGCGGCCGACGAACCGCCAGAGCCGGCCGCAGCCGTAGAACGAGCCGGTGCCGGTGAGGGCGTGCAGCGTCGCATCGGCCTCGAAGGCGGCCGCGACCCGCGCGGTCCAGTCCGGCGCCGGGCGCGAGTCGGCATCGAGGCGTCCGATCACCTCGCACCCGGCGGCGTCGCACCCGGCCGCGGTGGCCCGCAGCACGCCGCGTCGCGGCTCGGTCACCACGCGCGCCCCGGCGGCACGCGCGATTGCGGCCGTCGCATCGGTCGACCCGTTGTCCACGACGATCAGCTCGTCCGGCGGCCGCGTCTGCACCGCGAGCGCGGCGAGGCATCCGCGCAGCATCTCGGCGTCGTTGTACGAGGGGATGACGATACTGACCGTGCTCATCGTCGGTCAGCCTACGGCCTCGCCCGGCTCGGCCCCCGCCCGGCGCACCCGCCGCGCCCGCCCGGCCCCGCCCTCCCCGCCCGCCCCGCCCTCGCCGAGACCGGGGATCTGCCGTCAACCGGGGGACGTCCGCCTCGGTCTCGCCGCGATTCCCCGGTCTCGGCACACGGCTCGGCACACGGCTCGGCACACGGCTCGGCGCCCGGCTCGGCACACGGCCGACCCGCGCCGCACCGGAATAGCACCAGGCCGGGGAGGGTTGGCCTGGGCGGAGGAACCACGTGGACTACGGACATACGCTGCGATTCGGCGTCTTCATCACCCCTGCCAATGCCGAGCCGCAGGCGCCGGTCGCGCTCGCCCGGGCGGCCGAGGGATCGGGTCTGGATCTGGTCAGCTTCCAGGACCACCCCTATCAGCCGGCGTTCCTGGACACGTGGACGCTCATGTCGTACGTCGCGGCGCAGACCCAGAGCATCCGGATCGCGCCGAATGTGCTGAACCTTCCGCTGCGCCCGCCGCTGGTGGTGGCGCGGTCGGCGGCCAGCCTCGACCTGCTCTCCGGCGGCCGGTTCGATCTGGGCCTGGGGTCGGGGGCCTTCTGGGACGCCATCGAGGCGATGGGCGGGCGCCGGCTCACCCCCGGTCAGGCGGTCTCGGCGCTGGAAGAGGCGATCGGGCTGATCCGAGCGGCGTGGGATGCCGGGGCTCGGGGCGGCATCACCAGCGACGGCCGGTTCTACCAGGCGCACGGCGCCAAGCGCGGGCCGCGGCCCGCGCACGACATCCCGATCTGGCTCGGCGCGTACAAGCCGCGGATGCTGGCTCTCACCGGCCGGAAGGCCGACGGCTGGCTGCCGTCGCACGGCTACATGAAACCGGGCGACCTCGCCGCCGGCAACGCGCGGATCGACGAGGCGGCGGCATCCGTCGACCGCGACCCGCGCGAGATCCGGCGCCTGCTGAACATCGGCGGGCCGCAGGGCGAGCTGAACGGGTGGATCGAGCAGTTGGCGCAGCTGACCCTCGAGGACGGGATCAGCACGTTCATCCTCGCGGCCGACGACGCGCGCCTGATGCAGGTGTTCGGCGAGGATGTCGCCCCCGCCGTGCGCGAACTGGTCGAGCGCGAGCGGGGCGAGCGCGGCACATCCGCCGTCCCGGTGCGCTCGACGGCGGCGCTGGCCGCCCGGCGGCCCGGCATCGACTACGACGACCTGCCCGCCGGCGTGCACGCGATCGAGCCGGGCGACTTCGACTACCCCGACCTGAAGTCCACCTACCTGCGGGGCGGTGCGCCCGGGATCATCCTGCAGCCCGACTCGCCGGCCCAGGTGGCCGCCGCCGTCGGGTTCGCCGCCCGCCACCGCGGCGTGCCGCTGTCGGTGCGCAGCGGCGGTCACGGCGTCTCGGGCCGATCCACGAACGACGGCGGGATCGTCATCGACCTGCGTCGCCTGGACGCGGTCGAGGTCATCGACCCGGAACGACGCCTCGTGCGCATCGGTCCGGGGGCGCGGTGGACGTCGGTGGCCTCCGCCCTCGGCGAGCACGGCTGGGCGCTCAGCTCGGGCGACTACGGCGCGGTCGGGGTCGGAGGCCTGGCCACAGCCGGCGGCATCGGCTGGCTCGCCCGCGAGCACGGCCTGACCATCGACCACGTGCGCGCGGTCGAGATGGTGCTGGCCGACGGCACCGTCACGCGGGTGGACGCGGCATCCGACCCCGAGCTGTTCTGGGCGATGCGCGGAGCGGGAGCCAACATGGGGATCGTCACGTCGTTCGAGTTCGAAGTCGACGAGGTCGGCCCGCTCGGGTTCGCCCGGCTGGCGTTCGACGCGTCCGAGACTGCGCAGTTCCTCGTCGACTGGGGCCGGATCGTGCAGGCCTCCCCGCGCGAGGTCACCAGCTTCCTCATCCTCGGCGCCGCCCGGGCCGGCCGGCCCGCGGTCGCGAACGTGATGGTCGCCGTCGACCGCGGCGACCCGGACGAGATCATCGAACTGCTGCAGCCCTTCGCGCAGCTCGGCCCGCTGCTGGACCAGCAGGTGCAGCTCACCTCGTATGCGCAGATCATGGCGAACGCCGACATCGGGCCGCAGCGCGGGGCGGGCGAGCCGCTGGCCCGGTCCGCCCAGCTCGACGAGATCACGCCGGAGTTCGCGGCGGCGGCGGTCGGGATGCTGGAGGCCGGGGAGTCCTACTTCTTCCAGATCCGCTCGGTCGGCGGGGCCGTGGCCGACGTCCCGGAGGACGCCACCGCCTACGCCCACCGCGCCGCGAACTTCTCCGTCGTGGGATTCGGTGCGCATCCGCGCCGATTCGCCGAGGCATGGAGCGCGCTCGCCGCGCATTCGCGCGGGGTCTACCTGAGCTTCGACAGCTCCCTGCGCCCGGAGCGCATCGCCGAGGCGTTCCCGCCCGCGACCCTGGATCGGCTGCAGAACATCAAGCGCCGCGTCGACCCGGACGGGCTGTTCGCGGACAACTTCGCGATCCCGCTGCCGGAGGCCGTCGCCGGCTGACGGGCCGGCCGATGGGGATTAGTCCCCATCGAATTTTCAAGGAACCTCGCATAGTCTGCTGAAGTCGGCCCGTCGGCCGACACCAGTTGAACGATGTCCGTGTGCGCCCGCGCGGGCCGGGGAAGCTCCGTTCCCGGGCCGGTGCGGACGCTCCGCGGCAGGATGTCGGTGTGCCCACCGGGCGGCCCCTGCGCGGAATCCCCGGAGGAGCCGATACCGCATGAGGATCTCTGCGTGGCTGCGCGCGCGCCCGCGAACCCTCGCCGCCGGAGCGATCGTGACCGCCGGCGCGGTCGCGATCACCACCCTCGCGTTCGTGTATCAGGGCAACCCCACCGCCGAGCTCGACCTCAACGACGGCAGCGTGTGGGTCACCAAGCAGTCCAGCCTCATGGTCGGCCACTTCAACCACGAGTCCGCCGTGCTCGACGGGGGTCTGCGCACCGCGAGCGATCACTACGACATCCTCCAATCCTCCCAGGCCGTGCTCATGCACGACGAGTCGGGCAACGCCGTCTCGACGGTCGACCCGGCCACGGTCGCCCTCACCGGCTCGACGAACGTGCCCAGCGGGGCGCAGGTGCTCCTCGGCGCGAAGACCGTCGCGATCCTGGACGCGACCAAGGGTTCGCTGTGGGTCCTGCCGGCGGCCGCGATCGGCGGGTTCAAGGCGGCCAGCGTGAAGCCGACGGCCCGGCTCGGCGCCGGGGCGGCGGCCACGGTCGCCATGGACGGCACGGTCTATGCGGTCTCGCCCACCAAGAAGACCCTGACGACCGTCCGGGTCGACGCGCAGGGTGCGCCCGCCGAGCCGGAGCGCCGGCAGCTGGACGGCCTGGGCAGGAAGGCCCAGGTCTCGATCACCGCGGTCGGGCAGACGCCGGTCGTGCTCGACGCCGCCACCGGCACCGTGATCGACGGCTCCGGGCTGGACCAGAAGCTCCCCGATGCCGCCGGAGCGGTGCTGCAGCAGCCCTCGCCGGCCGGCGACGCGGTCACGGTCGCGACCGCCACCGCGCTGCTGCGGGTGCCGCTGGACGGCTCGAAGCCGACGGTGCGGGATGCCGGGGGCACGGGCACGCCCGCAGCCCCGGTCTGGCTGAACGGCTGCGCCTACGGCGCGTGGGCGGGCTCGGCGCGCTTCCTCCGCGACTGCACCGGCGACGCCGACGATCTGGCCACCGAGATCCCCGGAATCGCCAAGACGGCGCAGCTGACGTTCCGGCAGAACCGCGACATCGTGGTGCTCAACGACATCATCGGCGGCACCGCCTGGATGGCCAGCGACAGCCTGCAGCAGGTGGACAACTGGGACGACCTCACCCCTCCGAAGGGCGAGACCGAGGACAACGAGGAGAAGGTCACCGAAGACACCATCCAGTCCACCCTCCCCAAGCGCACGGCGAAGAACACCCCGCCGATCGCGAACCCGGACAGCTACGGCGTGCGCCCTGGACGGACCACCATCCTCCCCGTGCTGGAGAACGACACGGATGCCGACGGCGACGTGCTCACGGTGAGCGTGCCCAAGGGCGATCCGTCGCTGGGCACGCTGCAGAGCATCAACAACGGCTCGGGCCTGCAGATCGCCGTCCCGGACGACGCGGTCGGCACCGGCACGTTCTCGTATCAGGTCGACGACGGGCGCGGCGGCAAGGCCGATGCCACCGTGACCCTGAAGGTGCACCCATGGGACGACCCGGACCAGGCGCCGAAGCAGACCCGGGTGACCTCGCTCACGGTCGAGTCCGGGGGAGTTCTCACCTACAACGTGCTGCCCGACTGGCGTGATCCCGACGGGGACGACGTCTACCTCAGCGGCGCCGAGCCGGCGCCCGGCGACGAGGTGGAGACCACCAACGACGGCCAGATCACGTATCGATCGGTGTCGGGCACGCTCGGCCGCAAGGACGTGAAGATCTACGTCTCGGACGGCACGAAGACCACCGAGGGCACCGTCCGGCTGGACGTGCGCCCGCGCGGCGCGACCGAACCGGTGGCCACGGCCGACCACGTCGTGACCCACGTCGGCCAGACGGTGACGGTGTCGCCGCTGAGCAACGACTACAGCGCGAGCCGGCAGGAGCTGCGCCTGACCCGCGTCGACAAGGTGTCCGGCGCCACCGTGACCCCGTCCTTCGGCGACCGCACGTTCACGTTCCGGTCTTCGACGGCCGGCACCTACTACGTTCCGTACCTGATCGCCACCGGCACGGCCACCGCCGAGGGTGTGGTCCGGGTGGACGTGAAGGAGCCCGAGGACGAGAACCTCCCGCCGGTCGCGGTGCGCGACGTCGCGCTGCTGCCCACCGGCGGCGACACGCTGGTCAACGTGCTCGCGAACGACTCCGATCCGGCCGGCGGCATCCTCGTGGTCCAGTCGGTCTCGGTGCCGCAGGATGCCGGCATCTCGGTCGCCGTCCTGAACCACGAGACGCTGCGGGTGGGCGATCAGGGCTCGCTCGCCCAGCAGGTGGTCATCGACTACACCGTCTCCAACGGCACGCAGAGCGCGAACGGCCAGGTCGTGGTGATCCCGGTGGCCGCGGCATCCACCATCCGTCCCCCGGTCGCCGACGACGACCAGGCGGTCGTGCGCGCCGGCGACGTCGTGACGATCCCGGTGCTGGACAACGACTCGGACCCGAACGGCGCCACGCTGCACGTCGCCCCCGACCTGGTGCCGCCGCTGGTGGACCCGAAGGACGGCGAGGCGTTCGTCTCGCAGGACACCGTCCGGTTCCGCGCCGGCGGCAAGGCCGGCACCGCCTACGTGACGTACGAGGCCGTGAACGACAGCGGGCAGAAGGATGCCGGCTACGTCACGATCCAGATCCTGCCGGTGGACGCCAAATCGAACCAGGCTCCGCGGCCGAAGGATGTCACGGCCCGCGTGCTCAGCGGGTCGCAGGTGCGCATCCAGATCCCGTTGGACGGCATCGACCCGGACGGCGACTCGGTGCAGCTGGTGGGAATCGCCTCGGCGCCCGGCAAGGGCCGGATCGACGACGTCGGTGCCGACTACATCGACTATCAGGCGATCGGCGACGGCGGCGTCGACTCGTTCACCTACCGGGTGCGCGACCGGCTCGGCAAGGAGGGTCTGGCGACGATCCGGGTGGGCATCGCCCCGGCCGCGGCCGAGAACCAGCCCCCGTACGCCATCAAGGACACCGTCGTGATGCGGCCCGGCCGTTCGGTCGCCGTCCCCGTGCTGACCAACGACTCCGACCCCGAGGGCGACCGGGTGGGGCTGGTCGCCGACGGACTGATCCTGCCCGACGTGGCGGGCCTGTCGGCCGAGGTGCTCGGCGACCGGGTCGTGGTCACGGCCCCGGACGAGCCGGTCGAGACCAGCCTGCAGTACACGATCCAGGACACGAACGGCGCGACCGCGGTGGGCGTGCTGCAGATCTCGGTGCGCAAGGACGTCCCGCTGCTGCGCCCGGTCGCCCGCGACGACCGCGTGCAGCCCGAGGACATCAAGGACGGATCGGTCACGCTCAACGTCCTCGACAACGACGAGGACCCCGACGGCACGATCGAGGCGCTGGACGTGTCGGTGGCGGGTGAGACCGCGCAGGTGCTCTCCGGCGGCAGGGTGAAGATCGCCGTCGGCGACGACGACCAGCTGCTCACGTACACCGTCACCGACCAGGACGGGCTGACGGCATCCGCCTTCATCCACGTGCCCTCGCTGACCTCGCTGCCGCCGTCGCTGATGGCCGCCGAGGGCATCACCGTCAAGAGCGGCGAGACGGTCGAGCTGCCGCTGAACGAGTACGTGCGGGTCTCGCGCGGTGGGGGCGCGGTGATCACCGAGGCCGAGAAGGTCACCGCGATCCACGGCGACGGTGCCGACCTCGTGAAGGATCAGCACACGCTGGTGTACACGTCCGCCAGCCGGTACGCCGGACCGGACGCGCTCACGTTCGAGGTCACCGACGGCACCGGGCCGGACGATGTGAACGGGCACAAGGCCACCCTCGTGCTGCCGATCACGGTGACCCCGCCGGACAACGTGCAGCCGACGTTCACCAACGGCCAGATGAAGGTCGCGCCTGGCGAGGATGCGGTCGGCCTGAACCTGCGGGCGCTGACGAAGGATCTGGATGCCGGCGACCTCAAGGGCATGAGCTACCGCATCACCGGGGGCGCCGCGGACGGGCTGACGGCCACGATCGACGGGCAGACCCTGAAGGTGGCGGCGGATGCCTCCACCCCGAAGGGCACGCGGGCGCGCATCGGCCTGGAGATCTCGGACGGCCACACCAAGCCGGTCGCCGGATCCGTCGCGGTCGAGGTGACGGCATCCACCCGTCCGCTGCCCACGGCCAACGACGACGTGATCGATGAGGCCGACCAGGGCAAGACGATCCGCGTCGACGTGCTCGACAACGACTTCAACCCGTTCCCGGACAAGCCGCTGAAGATCACGACCGCGGTCACCGAGGCCGGCTCCGGCGGCGTCGAGGTCGCCGGCGACCACCTGCAGATCACCCCGAGCGCCGACTTCGTGGGTCGGATGACGGTGCGCTACCGCATCCAGGACGCCACCGGCGACCCCGACCGCGAGGTCGAGGGGCACGTCATCGTCACGGTCCAGGGGGTGCCCGCCGCCCCCGGCAAGCCCACCGTGTCGAGCGTGCAGGACCGCACCGTGGTGCTGTCCTGGGCGCCGCCCGTCGACAACGGCGCGCCCATCACCGGGTACACCGTGACCGCCGTCGGCGGCGGGTACAGCAAGGCGTGCCAGGCCACCACCTGCACGTTGAACGGGCTGACGAACAACGTCGAGTACAACTTCACCGTCGTCGCCACCAACCGGGTCGGCCCGTCGCCAGCCTCGCCCGCGTCCGAGACGGCACGTCCGGATGCCCGCCCCGACACGCCCCAGGCGCCCAAGCTCGTCTTCGGCGACAGCAGCCTGAAGGTCTCGTGGGTCACACCGCCCACGCCGGGTTCGCCGGTCGAGTCGTTCAACCTGGAGATCTCGCCGGCCCCGCCGTCGGGCATCGCGCAGAAGACCAAGGTCAGCGGCAACTCGATGACGTGGGACGGGCTCGAGAACGGCGTCGCCTACCAGGTGCGCGTGCAGGCGGTGAACCGTGCGCCCGAGCCGTCGAGCTGGAGCCCCTGGTCGGCGACCGAGATCCCGGCGAAGGCGCCGAACGCGCCCAGCAAGCCGACCACGTCGATGATGTCGCCGGTGGGATCGCAGGCGCAGATGAAGGTGTCGTGGAACGCGCCGAACGACAACGGCGACGCGGTGTCGAGCTACCAGCTCGCGGTCATGCGCGGGTCCTCCACGCTGCGCACCGTCACCGTCGGCGGCGGCACGACATCGCAGGCGGTCACCGTCGACACCTCGACGACCGACTACGTGTACAAGGTGCGCGCCGAGAACAAGGCCGGCTGGGGCGCGTGGAGCCCGGTGTCGGATGCCAGGCGCGGTGTCGTCGCGCCGGGTGCCCCGGGCACGCCGACGGCCACCGCCGGCGACAAGAAGATCACGGTCAGCTACGCCGCTGCCGAAGGCAACGGCGCGACCAGCGGCGAGATCCGCTACCAGTACAGCGTCAACGGCGGTGCCTGGGCCGGCAGCTGGACGGGCACGAAGAACACCATCACCGGCCTGAGCAACGGCACCACCTACAAGGTGCGCGTGCGGGCGGTCTCCACCGTCGACGGCGCGAGCTACACCGGTGCGGCATCCGGCTCCTCCGCCGGCGCCAAGCCCTACGGCGTGCCCGGCACGCCCGGGGCCAGCGCGTCGGCCAGCGGGCAGAAGATCACGTACAGCTGGTCGGCGGGGTCGGCCAACGGCGACGCCATCGACCAGACCCGCATCCGCATCGACGGCGGGAGCTGGCAGACGAAGTCGTCGAGCGGATCGACGTCCGACACGTACCGCTACTCCACGACCCACAAGATCGAGGTGCAGGCGCACAACTCGGCCGGCTGGGGATCGATCGGATCGGCCAGTGCGAGGACGGCGGATCCGCCGAACCCGACCGCGACAGTGTCGCGCGGCACCCCCCACAAGGAGGCAGGCCTGTGCACGACGTCGTCCTGCTCCTACTTCAAGGTGACGGTGAAGAACTTCAACGCCGGCAGCTACACGGTGTACTGCAACGCCACCGGGCCTTATGGCGGCACTCCCTTCGCCGGTGGCTCCCGCCACAGCTTCCCGGCCGACGGCGCCGTCGAACTGGGCTGCTTCTTCGGCGACCCGGGCGCTCAGGTCTGGGTGACCATCGACGGCAAGGACTACGGGCGATCCACGTGGTAACGCGGGTCACAGAAGGACGGATATCGAGATGACAATGACACCGGAACAGGCCGCCTGGTTCCAGGGCACCTTCGTCCGCCTGGTCGACAACGTCGACCAGGCACTGATGGGCAAGCGCGAGGTGGTCGCCCTCGTGCTGTCGGCGATGCTCGCCGAAGGCCACGTGCTGCTGGAGGACGCGCCCGGAACCGGCAAGACGAGCCTGGCCAAGGCGCTGGCCGCCACCGTCCAGGGCACGTCCAGTCGCATCCAGTTCACGCCCGACCTGCTGCCGTCGGATGTGACCGGGGTCACCATCTACGACCAGAACACCCGCACCTTCGAGTTCCACCGGGGACCGGTGTTCGCCTCCATCGTGCTGGCCGACGAGATCAACCGCGCCTCGCCGAAGACGCAGTCCGCGCTGCTGGAGGTGATGGAGGAGTCGCGGGTCACCGTCGACGGCCAGCCGCACGAGGTGGGTCGGCCGTTCCTGGTCATCGCCACCCAGAACCCGATCGAGCAGGCCGGCACGTACAAGCTGCCCGAGGCGCAGCTGGACCGCTTCCTGATCAAGACCTCGATCGGCTACCCAGACCTGGCCGTGGCCGAGCGCATCCTCGCCGGATCCGCCGACCGCAACCCGTCGGCGCACCTGCAGGCGATCATCACCACCGGCGCCGTGGCCGACATGGCGGACCTCGCCGCCACCGTGCACGTCGAGACCGCGGTGCTGCGCTACGCCGCACAGCTGTCCGAGGCGACCCGGAACGACGAGTCGACCCGGGTGGGCGTCTCGGTGCGCGGGTCGTTGTCGATGGTGCGGATGGCCAAGGTGTGGGCGGCCGGCCAGGGCCGGCACTACGTCATCCCCGAGGACATCAAGACGCTCGCCGCCGCGGTGTGGACGCACCGGCTGGTGCTCGACCCCGAGGCGGAGTTCTCCGGCGTGACCGCCGACACCGTCATCGCCCGCGTCCTGGACGGCGTCGCCGCGCCGCAGGCGAGGTCCGTGGCCTGATGACCTCGTCGACGATCAGCGCACCGGCGACCGATGAGCGGTCGCCGTGGCAGGATGCCGCGGCCCGCGCCGGCACCGCGATGCTCCGCGGTGCGCGGGCAGCGGCCCGCGTCATCCGCCCCATCACGTGGGTGCTGATCGCCGTCACCGCCGCGCTGTGGATCGGCGGCGAGACGATGGGCTGGTCCGAGATGGTCGTGGCCGCTGTCGTGCTCACGGTCATCCTCGCACTGTGCGCACTGCTGCTCATCGGCCGCACCGCCTACGACGTCGACCTCGATCTGACGCGGACCCGCGTGGTCGTCGGCGAGCGCGCCGTCGGCGCACTGACCCTTTCGAACCCGTCCGGTCGCGCCATCCTGCCGTCCCGCGTGGTGCTGCCGGTCGGTGCCGGGCGCGGGGTGTTCGCCGTGCAGCGGCTCGCCCCGGGCCAGTCGGTCGAGGAGCTGTTCGCCATCCCCACCCGCCGGCGCGGGGTGCTCCCGATCGGCCCGGTCAGCGTCGTGCGCGGCGACCCGATCGGGCTGTTCGAGCGCGTGCACCGCAAGGACGAGCCGGTCGACCTGTACGTGCACCCGAAGACGATCGCGTTCGACGGGCAGACGCTCGGGTTCATGCGTGACCTGGAGGGGCTGCCGGCCTCCGATCTGTCGCCCGACGACGTGTCGTTCCACGCGCTGCGCGAGTACCAGCCCGGGGACGACCTGCGGCACGTGCACTGGCGCTCCACGGCGCGCACCGGCGACCTCATGGTCCGCCAGTACGAAGAGACCCGCCGGTCGCACTTCGTCATCGCGCTGTCCACGGTGCCGGGCGACTTCCGCACACCGCAGGAGTTCGAGCTGGCGATCTCGGTGGCCGGCTCGCTCGGCCTGCGCGCGCTGCGTGACTCGCGCCGGGTGGATGTGCACGTGCCGGGGCGCACGCTGCCGGCCTCCAGCGGCAAGCGGTTCCTCGACTCCCTGGCCGCGCTCGAGCAATCCCGCACCAGGCACGGGCGGATCGAGGACCTCGCCGGCGCGGTCGCGGCCGCCGTCCCGCTCGCGTCGATCGTCGTGCTGGTGTGCGGATCGACGGTGGATGCTGCGCGCCTGCGGCTCGCCTGCTCACGACTGCCGTACGGCGCCCGGGTGCTGGCCATCCGCGCCGAAGCCGGCGTGGCGCCCACGATGCGGCGGATCGGCGAGGCGTCGGTGGTGACGGTGGGCGCACTGGACGAGCTGCCCCTGGCCCTGCGGAAGGTGCTGTCGTGACGGTCTCGCTGCCGACCCGGCGCTGGGTCCTGGACCTGTCCGGGATCGCCCTGCTGCTCCTGGTCCCGATCATCGGCTTCTGGCCCACGTTCGGCGGACCGTCGTACCTGCTGCCGGCGCTCGGCGGTCTCGTGCTCGGGCTGGGGGTCGCCGCGCTCGGCGCCCGTCTGGGCTGGGGCATCCTGATCGTGGCGGCCGCGACCATCGGCGTCTACTTCGTCTTCGGCTCGGCGCTGGCGGTGCCGCACAGCGCCCTGCTCGGGTTCGTGCCCACCCTCGACTCGCTGCGCGCGCTGGCGGCCGGGGTCATCACGTCGTGGAAGGACGTCGTCACCACGGTCGCCCCGCTGACGGTGGCCGACGGTTTCGGGATCATGCCGTTCCTGCTCGTGCTGGTCGCCGCGGTGCTGGCCGGCAGCCTCGCGCTGCGCCGCCGGCCCGCCTGGGCGCTGCTGCCGGCCGGGGCGTGCCTCATCGTGCAGATCGCGCTGGGCACCTCGAGCCCGGCCGCCCCGATCGTGCAGGGCATCGTGTTCGCCGTCGTCGCGGTCGGCTGGCTCGCCCTCCGGCAGGCATGGGCGCCGGCTGAGACCGTGGTCTCGCTGGGCGAGACCGGGCAGGCCACGCGCTCCGGCACGCGCCGCCGACTGGCCACCAGCGCCGGGATCATCGTGCTGGCCGTGGTCGCCGGGGTCGTCACCAGCGGGTTCGCCGCTCCGGTGGCGCCGCGGTACGTCCTGCGGGATGTCGTCATCCCGCCGTTCGACATCCACGACTACGCCAGCCCGCTGCAGTCGTTCCGCAAGTACGTTCGCGACGACCGCGAGAAGACCCTGTTCACCGTCGACGGGCTGCCGGGGAGCGCCCGCGTCCGGCTCGCCGTGATGGACGCATACAGCGGCACCGTCTACAACGTGTCCGACACCGGATTCGGCTCGTCCAGCGCGTTCTCGCCGGTGCGCGCGAACATGTCCGCCGCCGCGACCGGCACGCCCGCGGACGTGCATGTGGAGATCGGCGCGTTGGACGGCGTCTGGCTGCCCGAGGTCGGCGCCGTGCAGTCGGTCACCTTCACCGGCGCCCGCGCCGAGGATCTGGGCCGGTCCGCGCTGTACAACGAGGCCACCTCGACCGGCCTGGTCACCGCGAGCCTGCAGAAGGGCGACGAGTACGATCTGCAGACGGTGGTCGCCGACCAGCCCACCGACAAGGCGCTGGCCAAGGTGCCGTTCGCGCCGGTGAAGATCCCCACGCAGGAGGGCGTCCCGGAGTCGTTCGCGGCGATCGCGGCCAAGGCGACGGCGGACGCCAGCACACCCATCGAGCAGGTGCGCAAGCTGCAGAAGTACCTGGCCGACGGCGGGTTCTTCAGCCACGGGCTCGAGGGCGAGGTGCGCTCGCTGGCCGGTCACGGGGCCGCGCGCATCTCGGCGCTGCTCGGCTCGCAGCAGATGGTCGGCGACGACGAGCAGTACGCGGCGGCGATGGCGCTGCTGGCCGGCGAGCTCGGCATTCCGGCGCGGGTCGTGATGGGCTTCTACCCGGGGGAGGATGCCGCGTCCGCCACGACGTTCTCGGCCACCGGGGACGACCTGCACGCCTGGGTGGAGGTGCCGTTCGCCGGCGTCGGCTGGGTCTCGTTCGACCCGACGCCGCCCAAAGACCACGTGCCCACAGACCAGGCCACGAAGCCCAAGTCGCAGCCCAAGCCGCAGGTCCTCCAGCCGCCGCCGCCCGAGCAGCAGCCGGCGGACGAGCCGCCGACGGTGCCGGCCGACCACGGCAAGAAGGACGACAAGAACCCGGCCGCCGGCATCCTCCTGGCCATCCTCGGCGCCGTCGGCATCGGTGCGGGCGTGCTCGCGCTCATCGCGTCGCCGTTCCTCGTGATCGGAGCCCTGAAGACCAGCCGCCGCCGCAAGCGGCAGTTCGCCGAGCGCCCATCCGACCGGATCAGCGGCGGCTGGGACGAGCTGATGGATCGGGCGGTCGACTACGGCACGCCGGTGCGCACCGGCGCGACCCGGAACGAGGATGCCGCGGCGGTGCGCACCGCGCTCGCCCAGCCGTCCGTCACGGTTCTCGCCGAGCACGCCGACGCGCAGGTGTGGGGGCCGGCCGACCCGACCGACCAGGACGTCGACCGGTTCTGGCAGCACGTCGACGAGATCGTGGGCGACATCGGCCGCTCCCACGGGTTCTGGCGGCGGATGGGCGCCCGGCTCAATCTCCGCTCGCTGCTGCTCGGCACCCGACTGGAGCGGTGGCTCCCGCCCGCGCGCACGCCGCGCCCGCGCGCAGACCGTGCCGAGCACGGGCAGAATGGCACCGATGCGGACCAGCAGCGACCGCAGGAGGAGACCGCATGAACGCAGGGGCGTCTCTGGGCGCGCGCGCCCTGGCCTACGTGGTGGACGCGGCGATCGCGCTGGGCGCGGTCCTGCTGGTGGGCGGCCTGGTCGCCGCGGCGGTGTTCGGTTCGCTGCGCCCCGCCGACCCCGGGACGCTTGCCGCCGCGATCTTGATCGTGCAGCTCGTGGTCTGGGTCATAGCGATCGCGTGGGGCATCGTGTACACGCTCATGCAAGGTGGCGCCGGCTCGGTCGGTCAGCGCCTGCTGGGCGTGGAGCTGGCCGACCGCGAGACCGGAGCGCCCATCGGCTTCTGGCGTGCACTGGTGCGTAACATCGTGTGGGCCCTGGCCGGATCGATCGTGGTGGGCTACTTCAGCCCCCTGTTCGACCGCAGCCCGTATCGACAGGGATGGCACGATCTGGCAGCCCGATCCGTCGTCGCGCGCGCTCGCACCGCGGCGCCGTCGGGACCACCGGTTGCGGTCGCGCCGGCCGTCTCCGTCCCGCCGGCCGTGCCCCCCACCGGCTCCGTCGCACCGGTGCTCGGATACGCGCCCCCGCCGGCCGCCGCATACACGCCGCCGTCTTCCACCCCGCCGTCTTCCACCCCGCCGTCTTCCACCCCGCCGTCTTCCACCCCACTGGTGCTCGTGGCCCCGCCGCGCGCCACTCCCGCCCTCCCGATCGAGTATTCCGGGGTGATCTTCGCCGTCCCCGAAATCCGCGGCGCGCAGGCGTCCGGCGACGGGCAGCTGGCGGCATCCGGCCCTTCGGCACTCCCGTTCGCGGAAGCTTCTGCAAAGAAGGACGCTGTCCTTCGTTCCGGAAGCACCGCCGATCCCTTGGTGCCGACCGGCGAGGGCCGCGAGGCTATGCCCGCGGCGGAGGGACAGACGCTCGGTGCGACCGTCGCGCGCGATCAGGTCGACGCCGCGCCCGCGCCCGCGCCGGCCGCGGCCAGCGCACCCGCGCCGGCCGCGGCCAGCGCGCCCGCCGCGCTCCTGGCCTGGGACAACGGCACGCGCACCGGCGTGTGCGGGCGCACGCTGTTCGGCCGCAACCCCGCCCACGAGGACGGCGCTACCGTGGTGGCGGTGCGCGACGAGACCCTCTCGCTGTCCAAGACGCACTTCGAGATGGGCGGCGACGCCGACGGCGCCTGGGTGATCGACCGGCACTCGACCAACGGCGTCGTGCTCGAGCGGAATGGACGCCGGGCACGCCTCGTCGCGGGCATGCGCACCCCGGTGCGACCCGGCGACCGCCTCGAGTTCGGCGATCGCAGCGTGACCGTGGAGGCCGCACAGTGACCGCCCCCGCGCAGGATCCCGCCGTGACCCCGGTCATCACCGTGCAGGCCGGCGCCGCCACCGACACCGGCCTGCGTCGCCGGCTCAACGAGGACTCGTACGTCGCGACGTCCCCGGTGTTCCTCGTCGCCGACGGAATGGGCGGCCACCAGGCGGGCGAGGTCGCCAGCGCCACTGTGATCGACGAGTTCTCCCGCCTGATCGGGCGGCCGAGCGTCTCGGTCGAGGACCTGCGCACCACGTTCGACCGGGCACGGCTGGGCGTCGAGCGGCTGCCCAACGCCGGCGGCGCCGGAGCGGGCACGACCCTGACCGGGGTCGCGATCGCCGACATCGACGGCGACGGATACTGGCTGGCCATCAACGTCGGCGACTCGCGCACCTATCGGCTCAGCCAGGGCGAGTTCGAGCAGATCAGCGTCGACCACTCCGTGGTGCAGGAGTTGATCGACCGCGGCGAGCTCGACCAGGCCCAGGCCACGCGCGACTCGCGGCGAAACGTCATCACCCGGGCCATCGGCGCCGGCAGCGACGGCGATCCCGACTACTGGCTGATCCCGGCCGAGGAGGGCGACCGGATGCTGGTCTGCTCGGACGGGCTGACCGGCGAGCTGAACCACGAGCGGATCGACGCGATCCTGCGCGAGGAGGCAAACCCCCAGGCGGCCGCGACGCGGCTCGTGCACGAGGCGATCCTGCACGGCGGGCGTGACAACATCACGGCACTCGTGATCGATGCCATCAGCGTCCTCGGCGACGGCCGCTCGAGCGGCCGCGGCACGCAGCCGGTCTTCCCGGACGACGATGATGACCTGGATGCCGACACCCGACCCCGTGAACCGCGTCTGAGCGAAGGAGCCCGCTGATGGTCGCCGTGCGCTATGCCCCGGGCCAGGCACACCTGGTCGCCACCCGCGCCACGGTGGTGCTCATCGACGCCGACATCGCCACCGATCTGCTCACCCGCATCTGGCGGCAGGTGGACGAGGGACGGGGCCTGGCCGCCGTGCTCGAGGCGCTCACCGGAGCCTTCGGCACCTCGCTGGTCGCCATCCCGCCGTTCGTGGTCGCCGTCGCCGAGCCCGACGGCCTGCGGGTCGCGGTGCGCGGCGACATCACCGTGACCGCCCTCGGCGGCGACGCGCCCGCGCGCCTGACCGGCGTCGGGGTGACCACCTGGTCCGAGCGGGTCCTGTCCGGGATCACCCGCACCGAGATCCAGCTGTCCGCCCCCGGGGACGGCGGCGACGTCCGCCTGCCGCTGCGCGACGGCGTGGTCCGCGCGTCGGCGGTCACCGTGGACTGGACCCACGAGGATGCCGCGGCCGACCGGTCCGAGCCGGTGCCCGCGGTCACGGCCACCGTCCCCGTCCCCGCCGTCCCCGAAGAACCCGCGCCCGCGGCCGTGCAAGAGCCCGTGGCCGAAGACCCCGAACCCGAGGCCGAGCCGGAAGAATCCGAGCCGAAGCCGGCGGAAGGGACCGAGCCGAGCCTGGACACCTGGGTGCCGGCGGATGCGACGCTGATCCCCGAGATCACCGGCATCCCCTTCGATCTCGCGCCCACTCCGCCCCACGGTGTGCCGGCCGCCGACACCTCCGACGCGACGGACGTCGCCGATACAGTGGCTTCCGTGCGTGTCCGCGGAGATCATGACGGCGAGACCGTCTCGGTCGCCCAGGCACGTGCCCTGCGCGGCGCGGCTACGGCCGAGGACCCAGCCCACGAGCCGCTCGCCCCGCCGCGACCGACCGCACCCGGGCGACTGCGCCTGTCGACCGGGCAGCTGGTGGCCCTGGATCGCACGGTCGTCATCGGCCGCCGTCCGCGCTCCACGCGGGTGACCGGCACCGATCTGCCGCACCTGATCGCGGTCGAGAGCCCCGAGCAGGACATCTCGCGCAGCCACCTCGAGGTGCGGGTGGAGGGCGACAGCATCCTGGCCACCGACCTGCACACCACCAACGGCACCACGCTGCGCCGCATCGGCGCCGACCCGGTCCGATTGCACCCGGGCGAGCGGAACGTCGTCGTGCCGGGCGACGTGCTCGACCTCGGCGACGGCATCACGGTGACCGTGGAGGACATCGCGTGAGCCCCCGTCGGACCCCCGCCGCGCCGCCGGAGCTGCCCGGCTTCACGTACATCGACCTGCTCGGGTCGGGCGGGTTCGCCGACGTCTACCTGTACGAGCAGCAGCTGCCGCGCCGCCGCGTCGCGGTGAAGGTACTGCTGACCGATCGGATGTCGTCCGGCTCGGTGCGCGAGTTCACCGACGAGGCGAACGTGATGGCGATGCTGTCCACGCACCCCGCGATCGTGACCATCTACCAGGCCGGGGTGGCCGGCGACGGACGCCCCTACCTCGTGATGGAGTACTGCCCGAAGCCGAACCTGCAGGTGCGCTACCGGCGCGAGCCGTTCTCGGTCGCCGAGTCGCTGCGCGTGGGCGTGCAGGTCGCGGCCGCCGTCGAGACCGCGCACCGCGCCGGCGTGCTGCATCGCGACATCAAGCCGGCCAACATCCTGGTCACCGAGTACAACCGGCCCGCGCTGACCGACTTCGGCATCGCCTCCACCACCACGGCGGCCGCCGAGTCGGCGGGGCTGTCGATCCCGTGGTCGCCGCCCGAGTCGTTCGCCGACGTGCCGCGCAGCGACGTCCGCTCGGACGTGTACGCGCTCGGCGCCACGGTGTACACGCTGCTGGCGGGGCGCTCGCCGTTCGAGCTGCAGGGCCAGCGCAACACCGCCGCCGACCTCATCCAGCGGATCGAGACCATCCCGGTGCCGCCGCTCGGCCGGCAGGACGTGCCCCCGTCGCTGCAGCGCGCGCTGGAACGTGCGATGGCCAAGAACCCGGCCGACCGGTTCCCGTCCGCGCTCGAACTGGCCCGGGCGCTGCAGAAGGTGCAGATCGAGCTGTCGCTGGCGATGGCCCCGATCGACATCCTCGACGACGGGATGCCCGACGACATCGTCGAGGACGAGGACGACGGCCTCACCCGGGTGCGCGGCGTGGTCAGCATCGACCCCGAGACCGCGCCGGCGGCCGGGCTGACGCATCCCGCCGACGTCACCCACGCCGGCCCGCCGACCACCGCCCCGACCCGGCCGGCGCCCACCCTGCCCGGGCCGGCCGCCTCCGAGGACACCGTCGTGCGTACGCCGGCCGCCGCGCACGCGACCGCGCCGTCGCTGGACGAGACGGTGATGCGCATCCCCGACATCCCGGGGTCGCCCCCGGCCCCCGCCCTCGCCGATGCGCCCGCCGACCCGGCCGCCCGCTCCCGGCCGAAGATCGGCCTGTGGGCCGGAATCGGCGCGGGAGTGTTCGTGGTCGCGATCGTCATCGTCGCCCTGGTCGCCCTGCCCGCGCTCCTGGGCGACGCGAGCGCCGAGCCGAAGGCCAGCAGCACGACCAGCAAGCCGCAGGACGCGCTGCCGGCGACCGTGCCGGCCCCCACCGACCTGACCGGCACCGTGAAGGGCGGCCAGGTGGTGTGGACGTGGAAGAACGCGGACGGCGCCGCCGACGACGTCTTCCTCTGGCAGGACGTGTCGCGGGCGGATGCCCCGGGCAGCCCCCGCAAGGTGGACGAGGCGACCGTCACCCAGCCGGCCGACGACTCCGGCCGGACCTGCATCGCCGTCAGCACGCTGCGCGCCGACGGCGGCAGCTCGCAGGCCACGACGAAGTGCGTGTCATGACCGACGCGCAGACGAAGGACGAGCCGGTCACCGTCGAATTCGCCGGGGAGCGGTTCCCGGTGCATCCCGGGAGCGTGTTCACGGTCGGCCGCGAGGGCGACCTGGCGCTCGAGGACAACCTGTTCCTGCACCGGCACTTCCTCACCATCCAGTGCCAGGACGGGCTGTGGCTGCTCTCCAACGTCGGGTCGCGGCTGGCCGCGACCGTCACCGACTCGGGCGGACGCGTGCAGGCATGGCTGGCACCCGGCGCCCGCCTGCCGCTCGTGTTCGAGACGACCACGGTGATCTTCAGCGCCGGACCCACCACGTACGAGCTCGTGGTCCATGCCGCCGAGCCGGCGTTCCGCGAGACGGTGCGGTTCGAGGAGGACGACGGCCAGTCGACGATCGGCGACGTGCCGCTCACCCACAGCCAGCGGGTCATGATCCTCGCGCTGGCCGAGCCCGTGCTGCGGCGCGAAGGAGCCGGGATGAGCGAACTGCCCACGTCGGCGCAGGCCGCGCAGCGACTGGGCTGGACGCTGACCCGGTTCAACCGCAAGCTCGACAACGTGTGCGACAAGCTCGACCGGATCGGCGTGCCGGGGATGCGCGGAGGCGCCCGCTCCTACGCGACGAACCGGCGGGTGCGGCTGGTCGAGCATGCCATCGCCGCGCGCCTGGTCACCCGCGAGGACCTCCCGCTGCTGGACGCCGAGGCCGGCGACGACGAGGACGACGCCTGAATCTCAGCGTCCGGCGTCGAACAGGTGCCGTCCCTCGTGGCTGAGCACCTTCACCACGACCCCGCGCCGCTGCAGCTCGGCCACCGTGCGGGTCTCCTCGCTGATGTCGCGGCCGAGGGCGTGGATGCTGGCGACCACGAGCACATCGCCGCGGCGCAGCGTCCCGAACAGGCGGACCAGCCGCTCCTCCCACGACTCGAGCGTCTCCGGGGCCGGGTGGCGGAACCCCTCGATCGGCACCCCGAACCGGGTGAGGTCGTCGCGCTGCTGCATGATCGAGGGCATGTCGTCGCGGGCGACCACCAGGCCCACCAGCCGCGAGCCGGCCGGCCGCGCCTGCCACCAGCCGCGGTCGCGCTGCAGCTCGACGAAGCACTCCGGGCACTCGGCGGCGGAGTGCATCGGGGGGTGCGTGTGGTCGTGCATGCTCTCATTCTGCCCCGTGGCGGCCCGCCCATCACTCATCCTGCAGCCGCAGCTGCAGACTGAGCTGGTCGGCGTCCAGCTCGGCGAGCGAATGGCGCAGCGCGGCGGTGCTGAAGGTGCCGTCGTGCGAGAGCGTGTCCAGGCGTGCGCGCATCGCCTCGATCGCGGCCATCCGCAGCTCCAGCCGCTCGCGGGCCGCCACCGACCGGTCCTCGGCCGGCGGCGCGCTCATCCGCTCGGCCGCCTTCTCGGGCAGTCCCGGAGTGAACGGCGTCCCGTCCCGCTTGACCACGGTTCCGTTCTGCAGCGCGGTCACCGCGGCCTGCTGCAGCTCGGCGGCCAGCCGTGCCCGCTCCTCGGCGCTGACCGCCTCGGCCGCCTCGCCGCCCAGGCCCAGCCGGCGCACGAGCAGGGGCAGCGTGAAGCCCTGCAGCATGAGGCTGATCAGGGCCACCAGGAACGCGACGAACACGAGCAGCGCCCGGTGGTCCAGACCTTCGCGCGGCAGGGTCTGCGCGGCCGCGAGCGTGACGACGCCCCGCATCCCCGCCCAGACGATGACCGATCCGTGCTTCCAGTTCAGTGGCGAGCCCTCGTAGTAGTCGAGGTCGGCCAGCGACTGGGTGACCCGCGTGCGCATCGCGTTGACCCGTCGGTCGGTGCGCTCGGGGTCACCGCGGCGGCTGCGGTCCGGCAGCGTCTCGCGCCCGTCGGCCACGGCATCCAGCCGCGCGCTGAACCCGTTGAGCCGGTCCCGGTCCACGCGCCGGGCGCGGCGCCCGCTGCCGGACACGAGCAGCGCGACGTAGCCGGCACGGACCACCAGCACGATCGCCAGGGCCGACAGGGCCAGCCAGGCGCCGTGCCACAGACCGCCCGAGCCGGCGATGTTCGCGGAGATGACCTCGCGCAGCTCGAGGCCCATGACCAGGAACACCGCGCCCTCGAGCATCAGCTCGATGGTGTGCCAGTTCATCGTGTCGCTCAGACGCTGGTCCGGGGTCAGCAGACGCCGGCCGGCCTGACCGGTGACGATCCCGGCCACCACCGCGGCGACCAGGCCCGAGCCGCCCAGCTGCTCGGTGGGCAGATACGCGAGGAACGGCACGGTGAAGCTGATGGCGGTGTTGGCGGCCGACCCGCGGATCCACCTGCGCAGCAGCAGCGCCAGCCAGCCCACGACCCCGCCGATGATCAGCGCGGCCAGCACCGCCCACACGAACGAGCCGATCGCCGCCCAGGCCGAGAAGCTCCCCGCGATCGCCACCACGGCGGTGCGCAGCAGCACCAGGGCGGTGGCGTCGTTGAGCAGGCTCTCGCCCTCGAGCATCGTCACCACGCGGGGGCTGATCCCCAGCCGCTTCGCGATCGAGGTGGCCACGGCATCCGTCGGACTCAGGATGGCGCCCAGCGCGATGCCCACCGGCAGCGGCAGCCCCGGGACGACCAGCCAGAAGAACACGCCCAGCACGAGCGCGCTGACCAGCACGAGCACCACGGCCAGCCCCGAGATCGAGGTGAAGTCCCGCCGGAACTCGACGGCCGGCAGGTTCACCGACGCGGAGTACAGCAGCGGCGGGAGCACGCCGACGAGGATGATCTCCGGCGGGATCGGCGGGATCTCGACCGTCGGGATGAGGGCGATCGCCAGTCCCACGGCCACCAGCAGCAGGGGGCCGGCCACGCCCAGCCGCTGGGCCAGCGCGGTGACGATGACGATGACCAGGACCCCGACCACCGCGATGAGCAGTCCCAGCATGATCGGTTCCATGCGTGCTCCTGAGCGGTCTCGCGGTCGGGCGTACCTCCCGAGCCTATTCCTCGGGCCCACGCCGTGGAACGGGTTGCGGGCGGGGTTGCCGGGTTCCGGCGGTCGGGCACGATAACGTGTCAGGGGCGCGATCTGTGCGTCGTGACAGGGGGAGAGCGGTGAGCACACCGGCGGGTCTCGACGACATCCTCTATCCGGAGATCGAGCCGTACGACAGCGGGATGCTGCTGGTCGGCGACGGCAACCGGGTGGCCTGGGAGGTCAGCGGCAATCCCGAGGGCAAGCCGGTGGTCTTCCTGCACGGCGGCCCCGGCGGCGGCACGGCGCCGTGGCATCGGCGGTTCTTCGACCCGGAGCGGTACCGCATCGTGCTGCTGGACCAGCGCGGCTGCGGCAGTTCCACTCCGCACGCCTCGGAGCCGGACGCCGATCTGCGGCACAACACGACCTGGCACCTGGTGGCCGACCTCGAGCTGCTGCGCAAGAACCTCGGCATCGACCGGTGGCAGGTGTTCGGCGGGTCATGGGGGAGCACGCTCGCCCTCGCGTACGCGCAGGCGCATCCCGAGGCGGTCAGCGAGCTCGTGCTGCGCGGCGTGTTCACCCTGCGACGCCATGAGCTGGAGTGGTTCTACGAGGGCGGGGCATCGGTGCTGTTCCCCGATCTGTGGGAGGACTTCATCGCCCCGATCCCGCTGCTGGAGCGCTCCCGGATGATCGAGGCGTACCACCGGCGGCTGTGCGACCCCGACCCGGCCGTGCACGTGCCGGCCGCGGTGGCGTGGAGTCGGTGGGAGGCGTCCACCGTCTCGCTGCTGCCCGATCCCGGGCGCGTCGCCGAGGCTGTGGAGCCGGAGCACGCGGTCGCCTTCGCCCGGATCGAGAACCACTACTTCCTCAACGGGGGCTGGCTGCGCGAGGGCCAGCTCATCGACGACGCGGCGCGGCTGCGGGGCATCCCGGCGGTGATCGTGCAGGGCCGCTACGACGTGTGCACACCGGCGATGACCGCGTGGGACCTGCATCGCGCGTGGTCCGAGGCCGAGATGGTCATCGTCCCGGATGCCGGCCATTCGGCCGGCGAGCCGGGCATCGCCCGGGCGCTGCGCGCGGCGACGGACCGGTTCGCCGACCGCGGGTAGCCCCGCGCGGTCAGTCGCCGCCGGCGATCCGCTGGACGCTCCGGTGGGGGTCCAGCGCCGCCACGACCGGCTCGAGCGCGTCGGCGAGCGCGTCCAGCTGCGCGGGGGTCAGGGCGTCGATGACCAGGTGCCGGGCCAGGGCGATATGGCCCGGGGTCGCGCGCACGAGCGCACGCCGGCCGGCGGAGGTGAGCGTGAGGTTCACCGCCCGGCGGTCCGCGACATCCGTGCGCCGTTCCACGAGTCCCCTCCCGATCAGCTTCTGCACGACCTTCGACAGGCGGGGCAGGGTCGCGGCGGTGACGGCGGCCAGCTGCGACATCCCGAGCATTCCCTCGGGGGAGCGACGCAGCGCCGAGAGCACGATGAACTCGAAGTGCGTCATCCCGGCCTGGGCCTGCAGCTGGGCGTCCAGCGCGGCGGGCAGCAGCTGGGCGGTGCCGATCAGCGCGAGCCAGGCGCGCGCCTCGCGCTCGTCCATGCGGGGGACCTGGGCACTCATCCTGCACCTCCGGGAATATCCTGCCGCAGAACCCGTTCCACTAGATAGTTGCCATTACAACTTTATGGGAAAGGACCCAGTATGAGCACTGTCACCGTCATCGGCACGGGGAACATGGGATCGGCCATCGCGAAGATCGCCGCGAAGGGCGGCGCCGTCGTCCAGATCGCCGCGCGCGACACCGCCAAGGCACAGGAGCTGGCGGCCGAGGTGGGCGGCACGGCCGTCGGGCTGGACGCCGTCTCGGGCGAGATCGTCGTGCTCGCGGTGCCGTACCCCGCGCTGGCCGAGATCGCCGGCGAGATCGGCGACCGCCTGGCCGGCAAGGTCGTGGTGGACCTCACCAACCCGGTCGACTTCGCCACGTTCGACGGGCTCGTCGTCCCGGCCGACTCGTCCGCCGCTGCCGAGCTGGCGGCCGCCCTTCCGCAGTCCCGCGTCGTCAAGGCGTTCAACACGAACTTCGCCGCGACCCTGGCCACCGGAGCTGTCGGCGGCGCCGTCACGACGGTGCAGCTCGCCGGTGACGACGATGCGGCGAAGGACAGCCTGCGCGGCGTCATCGAGGCCGCCGGGCTGAAGACCGTCGACGCGGGAAGCCTCAAGCGCGCCCGCGAGCTCGAGGCGCTCGGCTTCCTGCAGATGGTCCTCGCCGTCCGCGAGCAGGTCGCCTGGACGGCCGGCTACGCGGTCCACGCCTGACGGTGCCACCGGCTGTCGTCGTCGGCCTCATCCCCGGATGAGGTCGGCGGCGACCTCGCCGATCACGATCGCGGGGGCGTTGGTGTGCCCGCGGATGATGGTGGGCATGATCGAGGCATCCGCCACGCGCAGGCCCTCGACGCCGCGCACCCGCAGGCGGGGGTCGACGACGGATGCCGCATCCTGCCCCATCCGCGCGGTGCCCACCGGGTGGTACAGCGTGTGCGAGTAGCGGCGCAGCGAGACCTCGGCGCGTTCGGCCGGCGACATCCGCTCTCCGCCGACGGGCTGCACCCAGGAGCCGGTCGTCACCGCGCGCAGCGCCTCGGTGTCGATCAGCCGTTCGCACACGGCGAGGCCGGCCAGCAGCGTCTCCCGGTCGACCGGGTCGCTCAGATACGCGGGGTCGATCAGCGGTTTGGCGGTCGGATCGGCCGAGGCCAGCCGCACCGTGCCGCGGCTGCGCGGCTGCAGCAGGATCGCGCCGACAGTGATCCCCTCGCCCGGCAGCGGCACGAGCCCCTCGCCCACGTACGGTGCGGCGGCGAAGATGATCTCGATGTCGGGGAGCCCGGCCGGTCCGCCGGCGCGCTCGGCGACGTCGGTGCGCACGAATCCGTACGCCTCGGCCACATTCGAGGTCAGCATGCCGCGCCGGCGGATCAGGTAGTCCGCCAGCTGCGCGGGCCTCTCCGCGCCGAACAGCGTGCCGCCTCGAGCGGCCGGCGCGAGCCCGGCGACGAGGTGGTCCTGCAGGTTCGCGCCGACCTCGGGCGCGTCCACGACGAGCGGGATGTCATGCGCGGTGAGCTCGGCGGCCGGCCCGATGCCGCTGAGCTGCAGCAGCTGCGGGGTGTTCACAGCTCCGCCGCACAGGATCACCTCGCGCCGCGCGCGGGCGTGCCGGGTCACCCCGGCGATGTCCACGTACACGCCGGTGGCGCGCGGGGCGTGCTCGGCGGAGCGCGCGAACGTCACCTTCCGCACCAGCGCGCCGGTCACCACCGTCAGGTTCCGGCGCCGGCGGGCGGGGCGCAGGTAGGCATCGGCGGTGGATGCCCGCGCGCCGCGCCGATGCGTGACCATCGTCTGTGAGAAGCCCTGGTCCCGGGGCAGGTTCGCCGCGGTGACCGGGTACCCGGCCTCGTCGGCGGCCCGCAGGAACGCGGCCGTGTGCGGACGCGGATCGCGCTGGTGCTCGACCGGCTGTGCGCCGTCGATGCCCTGCGTCGGGTCGGCGGCGTCCTGGGTGCGCTCGGCACGACGGAAGGAGGGCACGAGGGCGTCCCACGACCAGTGCTCCCCCGCGGCATCCGCCCACGCGTCGTAGTCCGCGGCGAACCCGCGCACCCACATCATCGCGTTCAGCGAGGACGAGCCGCCGAGCGTCTTGCCCCGCGGCCAGTACACGGTGCGATCCTCGAGCTGCGCCTGCGGCACGGTGTCGTAGTTCCAGTCGTACCGGCCGCGGAACAGCGTGGAGAACGCGGCCGGGACGTGCAGCTCCATCGCCTTGTCCGGCCCGCCGGCCTCGAGCAGCAGGACCGAGACGGCGGGGTCTTCGCTCAGGCGGGCCGCGAGGGCGGCGCCGGCCGAACCGGCCCCGACGATGACGTAGTCGGCGTCGAGGTTCACGACCGCATCGCCTGGGCGAGGGTGGCGACCAGGCGCGGGATGCTGTGGTCCATGTGCCAGCGGGTGAGTCCCTCGGCGACCGGGGTGGCCGTGCGCGAATCGACGAACCAGGGCGGCTTGGGCAGCGCCGAGAAGCGGTTCCTCCCGCCGACCGAACGGGGGAAGGGGCGGAACGGGCCGCGCATGACCGAGCGTTCGACCTGGTCGAGCAGGAGCGTGTTGTGCACGACTCCGATGCCGCTGGAGACGTCCTGGATCGTGCCGCCGGGGAACGCGCCCCAGGACAGGATCGGGGTGGCGAAGACGATGCCGGTCCAGGCGTTGACCGCGATGCCGCCGTAGCGCAGCGCGGCGATCGCGCGCTCGAACCCAGAGCCGAGGGACCGCTGGGTGTCAGGGTCGATGAGCACGTTCGCGCCGAGGGTGCCGGCCAGCTTGTCGTTGGCGTGCGCGACGGCCGCGTCGAGGAACTCCTGCCCGTTGCCGTCCAGCTCGACCACGCCCAGGACGGGGGCGAAGTACTCGGTGGTCTCCAGCGCAGTCGCCTCGCCATCGCCGGACACGTCGATCAGGGCGCGCGTGCGGTCGGCCGACCACTCCGCGTCCGGATAGTCTTCGGCCGCCTCCTGGAGCCGGCGCTCGCCGTTCGGGTACCAGATCGGCCGCGGGGGCGCGGCGGCGTACGCGGCGCGCAGCGCGGCCAGGAAGGCGTCGCGCTGCGGCCAGTCGCGACTGATGACGACGACCTGCCCGGCGATGCAGTTGTGGCCGCTGTTGTACAGGCGCATGGTCGCGATATGGGATGCCTGGTACGCCAGGTCCGCGTCGGTCCAGCGCCCCGGCACCACGATCATGGGCGAGACGCCGCCGAGCTCGGCGGTGATCGGCGTGGTCAGCTTCGGGTCGTCGGCCTTGCGTCGTCGGGTCGCCTCGGCGCCGGTGCCCCACACGATCGCGTCGAACGTCGCCGCCGAGCCGGTGATGTGGATGTGATCGAAGGCCGGATTCCCGGTCAGATACGCGCCGACATCCCCACCGCCCTGGACGATGCGCAGGAACCCGGGTTCGATCAGCGGCGCCAGCGCGCGCTCGTAGACGGGTACCAGCGAGTCCTGCGTGGGGTTCGCCTTCAGGACGCTGACCCGGTTCGAGGCCAGCAGCTCGTACAGCACGTCCAGCACCGGGATCGAGGTGATGTTCCCGGCTCCGAGGACCAGGCCCACGGTGGCGGGTTCGGCGGGCCGTCGCTGTCCGAGGCCGGCGGCGTCGCGCGCGGCGGCCTGAGTCGTCCCGGGTCGCAGCCAGACCTCGCCGGTGTAGCCCGACAGCAGCAGGCCGTCCATGCGCGAGGCGGGGAAGACGTGTGCGCGCAGGCCGCCGTGGGCAGCGGCATCCGTCTTCACGCCGTCCAGCGGGCTGGCGCCGCGCGCGAGTGCGCGCAGGGTGGCCAGGTAGCCGTCGAGGGCGGTGAGCATCGCGTAGGGTCCGGACAGCCACTCTTCGCCGAACAGCGGATGCGTCTCGTCCAGCCCCTTCGATCGTGCGGCGGTCATCGCCCACTCGTCGGCGCAGGTGACCACGGCGGCGCGGATGCGCTCGATCAGGCGGGCCCGCTGCTCCAGCGTCAGATGGCTCCAGGAGCGTGCCCCCCGCTGGACCGCGGCGATCGCGGCATCGAGGGGTGCCCGGACGTCATCCGACAGGGCGGATGCGGCGACCTTGCGCTTCGCGGGGGCCCGCTTCGGGGCCGGCTTCGGGGTGTTGCTGGTGGGCACGACGCTCTCCTTCGGGCGCTTCGGTCACAGTCTACGCATGGGACCCCGTCTCACCGTCGGTGCGACCGGATGCCGCCGACTCGATGTCGTGGCGGCGGAGCCGATACCGTCCCAGCGCGATCAGGCTGCCGGCGATCAGGGCTGCGGGCAGCACGCTGAAGCTGATGACGATGCCGGTGACCGCGGCATCCGGCTGGGTGACCGTGGTCCCGGCGGTCGAGGAGACGTATCCCGTGACGGCGAGCATGATCGACAGGGCCGTGGCGCCGAGGGCGAAGCCGATCGTCTCGCCGGCGGTCCAGACGCCGCTGAACGCGCCGGCGCGGCCGCGGCCGTGGGTGCGCTCGTCGTGCGAGATCACGTCCGGGAGCATGGCCATCGGCAGCGACTGCATCCCGGCGTAGGCGATGCCGGCGACGGCGACCGGCAGGTACGCCCAGTCGCCGGTGTTCCACTGCAGGCCCAGCAGCGACAGCGCCGCGACGGCGAACACGACGCTGGCGATCGCGAAGGACCGCTCCTTGCCGATGCGGTCGGCCAGCAGCCCCCACAGCGGCGCCGCGACGAACGCGGGCGCGATCAGGGCCACGAACAGCAGCTCGACGGCCGACTCGGAGTGCATCACCCACGTCGCGACGTACTGCGCGCCGGCCAGCATGAGCCCGGTCGCCAGCGCCTGCAGCAGGTAGGTGGTCAGCAGCGTGCGGAACGGGGCGCTGCGGCGGAGGGCGCCGATGCCGGCCGCATAGTTCGCGCGGATGCCGCCCTCCGCCGACAGCGCGGACGCGCTCGGGCCTGTGCTCGCGGCTGTGCTGGCGACCGTGCTCGCAGTCGTGCTCGCGACCGTGCTGGCAGTACCGGCATGTCGCGCGACGGTCGTGGCCACCAGCATCCCGAGGCCCAGCACGACGCCCGCGACGACGCCCATGACGAGGTAGCCGGTCACCGGGTCGCCGGTCACGCGGCGCAGCGCCGGGCCACCGGCGCCGAACAGCAGGATCGCGAGGGTGAGCATCACGACCCGCCAGGTCAGCAGGCGCGTCCGCTCGTTGTACCCCGGCGTCAGCTCGGCCGGCAGGGCGATGTAGGGCACCTGGAAGAGGCTGAACGACGTGGCGGTCAGCAGGAAGGCGATCACCACCCACACCGCGCCGAGGGTCGGGCCGAACGCCGGCGGCGCGGCGAACGTCAGGGCGAAGAAGAGCGGGATCGTGCACGCCCCGATGAGCATCAGCCGCCGCCGCGACCCGTGCCGCGCGCGGTCACGATCGCTCAGTGCGCCGACCACCGGGTCGATGATGACGTCCCAGATCTTGGCGAGGGTGATGACCAGCCCCGCCACGATCGCCGCCACCCCGAGCGAGTCGGTGAGGTAATAGGTCAGCACCAGACCGGGCAGCGTCGCGAACCCGCCCGTGCCGATCGAGCCGATGGCGTAGCGCGTGATCACGCCCACGCTCAGCCGCGGCGCGGGCGGGGTGGTGGCGGCGGCCTGGGCGGGCAGCCCGGCAGGTTCGGGCGCGGGCGGCCCGGCAGGTTCGTGCGCGGGCGGCCCGGCGGGTTCGGGTTCGGGCGCGGGCGCGGGCGAAGCGGTGTCGGGAGCGTCGTTGCTCATCGCGCCAGTGTACGGCCGCCGGCGGGATCGCCCGGCGCCTGCGTACCCGCGCCGCGCCGGCCCGCGCCGCGCCGGCCCGCGCCGCGCCGGCCCGCTCCGCCCGTACCGCCTCAGACCGCGCGGAGCGCCTCCTGCACGCGCGCCATCCCGGTCACGACCTCGGCGAACGAGGTCGACAGCGGGGAGAGCCCGATGCGCAGGCCGCCCGGATCGCGATAGTCCGGGATCACGTCCTGCTCCCAGAGCCGCGCCGTCACCGCGCGCATGGCGGGATGGGCGAGAGTGACGTGTCCGCCTCGCCGCGCCGCCTCGCGCGGCGAGGCGACGGTGACGCCCAGGGGTGCGAGCCACGCGTCGGCCAGCAGGATCGTGAACGACGTCAGGGCGATCGACTTCGTGCGGATCGGCCCGATCCCGACCTCTTCGATCAGCGGCACCATGTCGCGCAGCGCGATCATCGCCGTGATCGACGGCGTGCCCGACACGAAGCGGCGCATTCCGGCTCCCGGCTGATACTCCGGCCCCATCGCGAACACGTCGGCCGCACCCATCCATCCCTGGATCGGTGGGGCAAGTCGCTCCTGGTGCCGGCGGGCGACGTACGCGAAGGCCGGCGAGCCGGGTCCGCCGTTCAGATATTTGTAGGTGCACCCCACCGCCAGGTCGAACCCCCAGGCGTCCGCGGTCACCTCGACCGCACCGACCGAGTGGCACAGATCCCACACGATGAGCGCGCCGGCGTCGTGCGCGATCGTGGTGAGAGCCGCAGCATCCGCCATATACCCGGACCGGTATGCGACGTGGCTGAGCAGCACCACGGCGGTCTGCGGCCCGACTGCACCCCGCAGCTGCGCCGCGGTCACGCCGGATGCCATGTCCACATCGATCCAGCGGACGCGGCCGCCGCGCTCGGCGGCGATGCCCTCGACGAGGTAGCGATCGGTGGGGAAGTTGTCACGATCCACCACGATCTCCGCTCGCCGCGGGTCGGTCGAGTGCGCGAGATCGAAGGCCGCCCGCACCAGCTTGTACAGCAGCACGGTGGTGGAATCGCCGATCACGGTCTGCCCCGGCGCCGCGCCGATCGCCGCCGCGCCGATCCGGTCGCCGAGCGAGAACGGCAGGTCCATCCACGTCTCGTCCCACCCGCGGATCAGGCGCCCGCCCCATTCGTCGCGGACGAACGACGCCGCCCGGTCGACGCTGGCCCGCAGCGGCCGGCCCAGCGAGTTCCCGTCGAAGTAGATCAGCGGGGTCTCGGACCCGACGAACGCGTCGCGGTGGGCGCGCAGCGGGTCGGCGGCGTCCAGACCGGATGCCTCGGCCTGCGCCTGGGCGAGGGTGGGCGCCGCGTCAGGGCTCACGGGTGATCAGCTCCTCGGCAGGGACGACGGTCGCGCCGCCGAGCCAGGCGGGGATGCCCGCCTCGGCGTCGGGCGCGGGGCCGGTCACGAAGGTCGCCACGCCGCGGTCGAACGCGGCGCGTGGCCACGGGTCGGTGAGTGCGCCGATCAGCGCCGGGCCGCGGATCCCGGCCCGGTGCAGGCAGCGCAGCTCGGCCGGCACCAGGCCGGCCGGCCGATCGCCGTTGCCCAGGTCTGTGCCGTACAGCACCCGGCCGCCGGCGGCGGCGAACGCAGCGGTGTTGTCGATGGCGAGCTGCGGGTCATCGTGGATCGCCAGCGTCGAGATCCACCGCTGCCCGGCGGCGACCGCCGCGGCGACGAGGTCCTCGTCGACCCGCTCGGTGAACGGGGTGTGGGCGAGCACGTCGACTCCGGCATCCGACGCGAGCCGCGTCATCCCGTCGCCTTCGACGTGGGCGACGACCGGCAGACCCCGGTCGTGCGCCGCGGCCACCAGCACCTGCAGGGTATGCGCGTCGAAGACCGGGCCCTCGGTGCTGTGCAGGGCCACCTTGATGACGGATGCCCCGGCATCCGCCATCTCGTCCACCGAGGTCCGCGCCCCACCCGAGACTCCCGGCGCCGCCGAGGCCGAGGTGACGATGTGGACGATCTGGGCGGGCGCCCACGACCGGAACGACGGGTAGCCGCCCGGGACGGTCAAGAACGCACCCGCATATTCCACCTGCGGCATGCCGTGCTTCGGTCGTCGGGCGAAGTACGCCGGATCGCCGCCCAGATCGACGGCGCCGGCGATCCCGTGGGCGGGCAGCGCATGCTCGTCGACCAGGTGCAGATGCAGGTGGTGGTCGATCAGCGGCGCGAGCGCGACGCCGTCCTGGCCGGTCAGACCGCGGCGGCAGAATCGGGCCGACGGACCGAGCAGGGCCTGCAGGGCCTCGGCATCCGTATGCGCCATCTCAGGCCCCGATCTCGGTGCGGACCGCGTACAGCTCGGGGAAGAAGGTGAGATCCAGCGCCCGCTTCAGGAACCCCACGCCGCTCGATCCGCCGGTGCCCCGCTTGTGGCCGATGATCCGCTCGACCGTCTTGAGATGCCGGAACCGCCACAGCTGGAAGTTGTCCTCGAGGTCGACGAGCTCTTCGCAGGTCTCGTAGGCGCCCCAGTGCGCTGCCGGGTCGGCGTAGATCTCGGCGAACACTGGCAGCAGTTCGGGCGTGTACTCCCAGGCCTTCGTGACATCGCGCTCGAGGACCTCGGCCGGAACGGCATGCCCGGCGCGGGCCAGCAGCCGCAGGAACTCGTCATACAGGCTCGGTGCGCGCAGCGCCGCCTCGACCAGCGCGAGGTTCTCCGGATCCGCGGCGAACACCTTGAGCATCCCGGCGTGCTTGTTGCCCAGGGTGAACTCGACGGCGCGGTACTGCGCCGACTGGAAGCCGCTCGCGTTGCCGAGCACACCGCGGAACTGCGCGTACTCGCTCGGGGTGAGAGTGGCCAGCACCGACCACTGGTCGGTGATCGTCTTCTGGATGTGCTTGACCCGGGCGATGCACTTCAGCGCCGGGGCGAGCTCGTCTTCGCGCAGCAGCCGGCATGCCGCGCCGAGCTCGTGCAGGATCAGCCTCAGCCACAGCTCGGTGGTCTGGTGCTGGATGATGAACAGCAGCTCGTCGTGGTGTTCGGGCGAGCTGAGCGGATGCTGCGCCTGCAGCAGGGTGCCCAGCTGCAGGTATCCGCTGTAGGTCATGCGGTCTTCGAAGTCGGTGATCACCGATTCTTCGATCGTCCGGGTGTTGCGCTCGACGCCGTCGTCCACCGTCTCAGCTTAGGTCGCGCAGGTCGCTGAGCGGAGCGCATGAGCTTGCCCGCCGGTCGCTGAGCGAGCGCGTGAGCTTGCCCGCAGGTCGCTGAGCGAGCGCAGCGAGACGAAGCGCCCCGCCCGGGGACCGGTGCGCGGGCGTCAGATGAGCGAGAGCTCGCGCAGCTTCGCCTCGACGTCGCCGTTGGACGGCTCGACCTGGTGCGAGGCGTCCGGGTACAGCACGACCGGGATGTTCGTGCGGCCCGAGATCTCCTTGGCCACATCGGCGGCGGCGGGATCGGCGACGAGGTCGATGTACTCGTAGTCGATGCCGAGCTCGTCGAGCTGCTTCTTGGTGCGGCGGCAGTCGCCGCACCATTCGGCGCCGAACATCTTGATGGAGGTCGCGGAGGTCGTCATGCCTCCATTCTCCCAACCTCCTGCTGGGTCGGCGCTGTGCGCGATCGTACGATTTGGCCCACTGCACATCAAATTCGGCCCAGGATGATGTGCACTCGGCCACATCGTACGATTTCGACGCGAGAAAGGGCTGGTCAGGGGCGGCCGAGGCCGCGGTAGGTCCAGCCGGCGGCACGCCAGCGGGCCGGGTCGTAGCTGTTGCGACCGTCCACCACGTTCCGCGCGCCCACCAGGGCGCCGACCACCTCGGGGTCGAGGTAGCGGTACTCGTCCCACTCGGTGACCAGCACGATCGCGTCGACGCCGCGGACGGCATCCTCGAACGAGGCGCGGTAGTCCAGCTGCGGGTGCAGCGCGCGCGAGTTCTCGATCGCCTCGGGGTCGGTCGCGCGCACCTCGACGCCCAGCCCCTTCAGCCGCACCGCGACATCGAGTGCGGGAGAGTCACGCACGTCGTCCGAGTGCGGCTTGAACGCGAGGCCGAGCACCGCCACGGTCTTGCCGTACGGCTCGTGGTCCAGCAGTTCGACCACGTTGTCGACGACCTTGCGGCGCCGGCGCAGGTTGATCGCGTCGACCTCCTTGAGGAACGCGACCGATTCCCCGCGCCCGAGCTCTTCGGCGCGCGCCATGAATCCGCGGATGTCCTTGGGGAGGCATCCGCCCCCGAACCCCACCCCGGCTCCGAGGAAGCGCCGTCCGATCCGTGGATCGAAGCCGATCGCATCGGCCAGCTGGGTGACATCCGCGCCCGTCGCCTCGGCGATCTCGGCCATCGCGTTGATGAACGAGATCTTCGTGGCCAGGAACGCGTTCGCCGACACCTTGACCAGCTCGGCGGTCGCATAGTCGGTGAGCACCAGCGGCGTCTCGGCCGCAATCGCGTCCGCGTAGACCTCGCGCAGGGCGGCTTCGCCGGCGGATGCCGCGTCCGCCGCGGGCGGCAGCCCGAACACGAGGCGGTCCGGGGTGAGCGAGTCCTTCACCGCGAAGCCCTCGCGCAGGAACTCCGGGTTCCAGGCCAGCACCGCCCCCGACCCGGCCTCGGCGATCCGCTCGGCGAGTCGGGCGGCGGTCCCGACCGGGACCGTGGACTTGCCGGCCACGACATCCCCCGCATTCAGGTGCGGCAGCAGCGATTCGATTGCGGCATCGACGTAGCGCAGATCGGCCCCGTGCGAGCCGCGCAGCTGCGGGGTGCCCACCGCGACGAAGTGCACCTGTGCGCCCCGGACCTGCGCGATGTCGTCGGTGAAGCGCAGCCGGCCGCTGGCGGTCGCGTCGCGCAGCAGCTCGGGCAGGCCCGGCTCGAAGAACGGAGCCTCTCCGCGTCGCAGCGCGGCCAGCTTGACCTCGTCGACATCCACGCCGATCACGTCATGGCCCAGCTGCGCCATCGCCGCGGCGTGCACCGCCCCCAGATACCCGCACCCGATCACACTGACTCGCATGGCTCCTGATCCTACGGGGCGCCTTCGACCGGGGAGCGATCCGGGGCCCTGGTGAGCTCGCCCAGCGTCGGCTGAGCAATGCCGATGACGCCAGCACAACGTCAGGTGCGCATGCGACGATGGAACCGGCACGACGCACCCCGCGTCGTCCGCATCACGGAAGTCCCATGCAGCTGTCGATCATCGTCCCGACGTACAACGAGGCGCCCAACGTGGCCGAACTCGTGCGTCGCACGGTCGCGGCGATCCGCGGCGTCGATGCCGAGATCATCTTCGTGGACGACAGCACGGATGCCACACCCGCCGCGGTGCGCGAAGCCGCGGCCGGGCTGCAGGGCGGGCCGGATGCGCCCGTGCCGGTGCGGCTGATCCATCGCGAGCACGCGACCGGGGGCCTGGGCGGCGCCGTCGTGGAGGGCATGCGCGCGGCGGAATCGGATGTCTGCCTGGTGATGGACGGCGACCTGCAGCATCCGCCCGAGGACATCCGGCTGCTGTGGGACCGGTTCGCCGAAGGCGACGTCGATCTGGTCGCGGCATCCCGCTACCTCGGCGACGGGTCGGCGCAGGGGCTGGCCGACCGCACCCGCGTGCTCATCTCGCGGCTGTCGACCATGATCACCCGCGCGATGTTCCCGATCCGGCTGCGCGGCGTGTCCGATCCGATGACCGGGTTCTTCATCGTCGACCGGCGCACCATCGACCTGGACGGGCTCAAGCCGCGCGGGTTCAAGATCCTGCTCGAGATCCTCGCGCGCAAGAGCCTGCGCGTGGCCGAGGTGCCGTTCCGGTTCGCCGACCGGTTCGCCGGCGAGTCGAAGGCGTCGGTGCGCCAGGGCGTGCACTTCCTGGTGCAGCTGACCGGCCTGCGGTTCGGCAAGATGTCGCTGTTCGCCATCATCGGCGGGCTCGGCGCCGTGGCGAACCTCATCATCATGTGGGCGCTCACGCAGCTGGGGATGCATTACATCCCCGCCGCCGTGATCGCCGCCGAGCTGACGATCGTCGGCAACTTCGTGCTGCAGGAGCGCTTCGTGTTCCAGGACATGAAGGGCGAGGCATCCGGTGTGTGGTCGCGGTTCGCGAAGTCGTTCGCGTTCAACAACGCCGAGGCGGTCGTGCGCATCCCGATGATCGCGCTGCTGGTGAACACGTGGCACCTGTCGAGCGTGATCGCGGCCGCCATCACCCTGGCGCTCGCCTTCGTGGTGCGGTTCATGTTCCACTCGCTCGTGGTCTACGCGCCGCGCAAGGCCGGTGCACCCTCGGTCGCCCGCGAGATCGTCGACGAGCTCGACGCCCAGGCGATCGCCCCCGGCGAGCTGTAGCGGGGGACCACCCCCAGCTCGCTGTGCGAGCTCGAGGCACCCCCTCAGCTCGCTGAGCGAGGGAGCGAAGCGCGGTCGCCACCCCCCAGCTCGCTGAGCGAGGGAGCGAAGCGCGGTCGCCCCCCCTCAGCTCGCTGAGCGAGGGAGCGAAGCGACCGAGACGAAGCGCCCGGAACGAAGCGCCCTGGTCGTCGGATCTCAGACGAACTCGACCACGGCCCCGATGGCACGGTAGACGGTGGCCGCACGTCGGTCACGGCTGATCATCAGCGTCTCCGCCTCGTGGGCGGCCGCCGCCACGAGGGCGTCGAACACCGCCCCTCCGCCGATGCCGGCTGCGGGCAGCTGCGCGAACAGGCGATCTGCCCCGTCAGTCGACAACTGGTGACCTGCGGGGAATCCGGCCTTGATGGCTCGATGGGCGGCCGCAGGCGACAACCGCCACGGCCGGGGCTGACGGGTCAATACCGAGAACGTCTCGAACGCGGCGTGGCCGGCCAGTCCGAGCTCGTGGCCGCGGACCCGCGCGGCGACGGCGACATGTGCTTCGTGATCGAGGACGAGCAGTGCGATGGCGGCGCTCGTGTCCAGGAGGAGACGCTCAGCGCTGCTGGAGGCCAAGGCGCAGCTCGCGGACGTCGTCGTCGGTCATGGTCGAACCGCTGGCCGCCACCACGAGGCGGCCGTCCTCGTCCTGGACGAGAGGATCTGCGACGTCGGGCACCTCAATCTGAAGTACGTTCCCCACGACGTGGATGTCGACGACCCCAGCGCTGATCCCGACGGCGTCCCGCAGCTCCTTCGGGACGACCAGGCGTCCGGAACGATCGATGGTGGTCCGCATACCATGAGAATACCATCGGAATGGCATGTGATCGCCAGTTCCGCTCCGGCCTCCCGCAGATCGCTGAGCGAGCGCAGCGAGACGAAGCGCTGTGCCCTCACACGAGGGTCAGCGTCTCGCCGTCCTCGCGCGTATGTCCGCGCCGATGTCGGCGCGTCCGTCGACGTCGGCGGTGGGCTGGATGCATGTCAAATAGGCGGGGCACGGTCGGTCCCGATTTGACCAGGGACGCTAACTATCCTTGCCCGCGCAGGCCGTTCGGACGCGCGCGCAGACTACGCGGATCGTTGCCTCTGAATCCTCCACACCGCGCACCTCGGAGTAGTTATCGTTCCGGCTCAGTCGCCTCATGACACCCTGCCCCTGCCCCTGTCCAACCTCGAAGGCAAGCCAGCCGCCGTCAGTCAGCACTTTGGGTGCGTCCTCGATCAGCCGTAGCAATAGATTTACCCCAAGCGGACCGCCGTCGAAGGCCATAGATGGCTCGTGTTCGGCGATCTCCGTTGCCATATCCCCGACCTTCGATGTGCTGATGTATGGCGGGTTGCAGGTCAGCACATCGATCCGACCCGCGTAGGGGAAGAATGGCGCGACCAGATCACCCGCGGTGAATTCCACGCGACGGCTCAGACCGAGATGCTCGGCGTTGAGGTGCGCCAGCGCGATGGAGGCCTCGCTCAGGTCCGCCGCGAAGACGTGGGCCAGCGGGACGCGCGCGGCGATTGCCAGCGCGACGTTGCCGCACCCGGTGCAGGCGTCAGCGACATTCACGTGACCTTTCTCCGCGATGGTCGCGCGCGCCAGCTCGATTCCGGTCTTCGCCAGCAGTTCGGTCTCTCGTCGCGGCACGAGTGCTTCTGGGCCGACGAGCATCTCCATACCGGAGAACCATTGGCGCGCGGTGATGTGGGCAAGGGGCTCTCCGGAGAGACGCCGATTGATGAGGCTGTCGAGTTGCTGGAGTCCTGCGCGGTTGAGCGCCGGCGGGCGAGCGCGTGTCGCCGCGACAGCAGAGACACGGCGTCCGGCGGCTAGCCACCACAACGCGTAGAACGTGCTGGTCGCGTTCTCCTCCGGCTTGTCTATGAGCGTCTGTAGCGCGGCACTCAAGAGTGAGAGCCGGAACGCATAGCCGGGCGGCAGCACGTCGCTGATTTCTGAACCCGGGACTCGCCCGGATTCAGCCGGACCGTCGTGGCTTTTCACTGTCGAATTCTGCCTTCCGTGCTGAACCGCATCGCGTTGCCGATGGCACGAGGTCACCCTTCGGGGCATCCTACAAGCAGACCTGTCGCCGCACCCGTCGCCGGTCGCTCCCGGGTTGCGATTCTCAGACGTGGCGGCTTGCGGCGATTTCTCGGTAGACGACATCGAGCGCAGCCATGGCCTTGTCCTCGCCGAAGAGCGACTGCATCACGTGTCGACCGGCATTTGCGCGGGCCGTGCGAAGGGCATCGTCGGAGAGAAGTCGGTCGAGGACCTGCGCGATCTGCGCAGCCGAGGCGTCCGGAAGGAAATAGTCGACATGCTCCTCGTCTCGGAGGTAGTCCGTCCACGGCCGGATGCGGGAGAGGGCACACGCCACGCCGCTTTGCAGCGCCTCAACCGCGGTGAGCCCAAAGCTCTCGGTTGTGGAGGGCGAGAGAAAAACGTCGGCATCCGCATAGAGCGTGTCCACGTCCTCGACGTGGCCGAGGATCCGGACGCGCTCACCGAGGTCACCCACGGCCGCGTGCGCTTCGTCCATCAACGGGCCGTCCCCCGCCATGACCAGTACCGAATCCGTGAAGGTGCAGGCGCGGAACGCCTCGACCGCCAGGAGGGGATTCTTGGACGCGACCATCCGACCGCAGAAGAAGACGATTCGCGTCTGCTCGTCGATGCCCAGTCTCGCCCGCGCGGCGCCGACGGCAGCGATGGGTGGCGGCACGATTGCTGAGACGACGTGAATGCACGATGGGTCGATGCCGGCCGCGACCTGCTCGTCCCGCTGGCTCGCGCTCGGCACCACGACCGCGTCGGCCGACGCGGCCACGGCAACGTGCTCGCGCACTTGCTCGATGCTCGCGCTAGCCAGGTCGCCGGAGCCGTGCAACCACACTACGAACCGCACGGAACGAGGAAGCACGCGACGAATGGTGCGCAGACGCTCCGACAACATATCCATGCCCGAGTGGACATGCATCACATCCGGCCGAGCGCCAAGGAGCCGCATTCGAGCGAGCTCCATCAGCAGGCCGCGCACATCGACGCGCCGGATCTCCAACCCGGAACGTTCCGCCATCGCGCGCACCGCGTCGAACTCTTCGGCGATGATCGCTTCCACCGTGACAACTCGGCCACGTGCACGTTCTGCCGCAGCGATCCGGAGGGGGGCGAGTACCCCCCCGCCCGCGCTGTGCATGCGGATGAGGTGACTTACGTGGTGCATACTCGGCGCCGGAGGATGGGGAGGTCGCTGTTCTTCATTTCTGCCTTCCAAAGACTGCTTGACATCACAAGCCAGGGTCGGCCACGGGTCGATCCTCGCATGCGCGGGCACGAGAAGTCTTAGGTGTTCGTTTCGCATGCGCACGGTCAGTTGCTCTTGCGCCGATATACTCCCACCGAGAGCGTGCTGGCTTGTAACGGGATTCACCGAGCGCCGGATCATCGATGAGCAGCCGTGAAAGGAACACAGGGATGCCACCATCGCACGTCCTGATCATCGTGCAGAACCTGCCGGTGCCGCTCGATCGGCGAGTGTGGCTGGAGTGTCAGGCATTGATCGCGCGTGGATACCGGGTGAGCGTCATCTGCCCAAAGGGTCCGGGCGATCCGGACCGGCAGCACATCGACGGCGTCGACATCTACAAGTACGCACCCGCGCCGGAGGCGGGGGGATTCCTCGGGTTTGCATGGGAGTTCGCGTACAGCTGGGTACGCACCGCATGGCTGTCGTTGAAGGTGTGGCGCAGGGGCCGGTTCGACGTCATTCAGGCCTGTAACCCGCCGGACACGTACTGGCTGCTCGCCCAGCTGTGGCGCATCCGCGGTGTCCGGTTCGTGTTCGACCACCACGACCTCAATCCGGAGCTGTTCGTCTCCCGCTTCGGCCTGCCGAGCCGCCTTGCGCAGCGGCTTCAGTTCGCGGGTCTCAAGTGGCTCGAGCGGCGCACTTTCCGCGTGGCGGACCGTGTCATCTCGACCAACGAGTCGTACAAGTCGATCGCCGAGCGCCGAGGCGGGAGGCGCCCAGGACACGTCACGGTGGTGCGCAGCGGGCCTGATACGCGGCAGATGCGGCCGATCTACCCGGAGAACCCGCGCCCCGCCGGCAGGGTGAACCTCGTATACCTGGGAATTATGGGCCCGCAGGACGGCGTGGATCAAGTCTTGCTTGTGATGGATGAGCTCGTGCATCGACGCGGCCGCGAGAACTTGACGGCGACCCTCCTTGGCTTCGGTGACTGCCTCGAGGACCTGAGGGTGCAGTGCAGCCGCCTCGGACTCGACGCCAATGTGAACTTCACCGGTCGTGTCGACCGGGTCGCGATCGCCGAGCACCTGAGCCGCTCCGACATCGGTGTGTGCCCCGATCTCAAGACGCCGCTGAACGACCTCTCCACCATGAACAAGACGATGGAGTACATGGCCTACGGGCTGCCCTCGGTGTCGTTCGATCTTGTCGAGACGCGGGTATCGGGCGGCGACAGCCTCATGTACGTGCCCTCCGGTGACATCTCCGCGTTTGCAGACGCTGTGGAGCGGCTCATTGACGATCCCGTGCTGCGGGCGGAACTTGGCAGGAAGGGTCGCGAACGCGTCTCCTCGCAGCTCGACTGGCGCCCGCAGGCAGAGGCCTACGTTGCGGTGTTCGACGAGGTCACCGGTTTCTCGCGGGCAGGTGCAGCGGTGCCCGACGACGGCTCATCCGCCGAGTCCGACCCTCAGGGCCGCCGCTACGTCGATCTCGACGATCGGGAGGAGTTCGACAGATACCTCGTGGAGCGGAGGGCGCCATGACTATCAGGGCCCACGTCCACGACCTGCTTGCACAGTCGGCCGCGGTCCGCCCGACCGCCCCCGCGGTCACGTACAAGGGCGAGACGGTGACCTACGCGCAGCTCTGGAGTACGGTCCGCTCGGTCGCGGCCGGAATACTCCGGCTCGGACTGCGCCCCGGCGACCGGGTCGCGATCTCCCTGGAAAAGCGCGTTGAAACGGTGGCGGCGATCTTCGCGGCGTCCGCCGCCGGCGGTGTCTTCGTCCCGATCAACCATGTCCTCAAGCCTCCCCAGGTGGGACACATCCTTCGTGACAGCGGCGCTCGGTTCCTCGTGACCTCGGCGGACCGCCTCGGGCAACTGCGGGAGGTGCTGCCCGGCAGCGAGGTGGCGTACGCGATTGTCGTGGGAGGACCGGATGCCACCGCCGAGCGTGTCGAGGTGCACGCGTGGCCGGAGGCGATTGCCGCCACCGAACTCCCGACGCCCGCCGCGATCGACATCGATCCGGCGGCGATCTTATACACATCCGGGAGCACGGGCAGCCCCAAGGGCGTGGTGCTCAGTCATCGGAATCTCATCGTCGGCGCGGAGAGCGTCAGCACCTACTTGAAGAACACGGCAGATGACGTCATCCTGAGCGTTCTGCCGCTGAGCTTCGACGCCGGCCTCAGCCAGGTGACGACGGCGTTCGCGGTGGGTGCGCACTGCGTGCTCATGAACTACCTCCTGCCGCGTGAGGTGCCGAGGCTGTGCGAGGAGCATGGAGTGACCGGCATCACCGGTGTCCCCCCGCTGTGGCTTCAGATCGCCCAGGTGCCGTGGCCGGAGGAGACCGCGCGGCGCATCCGGTACTGGGCGAACACCGGTGGACGTATGCCTCGGGTGGTCCTAGACCGCCTCCGCGGCATCTTCACCGATGCCGACCCGTATCTCATGTACGGCCTCACGGAGGCGTTCCGCTCCACCTACCTCGACCCGAGCGAGGTCGACCGCCGTCCCGACTCGATCGGCAAGGCCATCCCCAACGCCGAGGTGCTCGTCCTGCGCCCGGACGGTACGCGCTGCGCACCCGGCGAGGAGGGTGAGCTCGTGCACCGCGGCGGGCTGGTGGCGCTCGGCTACTGGAACGACCCGGAGCGAACCGGTGAGCGGTACCGTCTCGTGCACCACCCGGGCCAGCCGTGGCGGGCACCGGAACTGGCGGTGTGGTCGGGCGACACGGTCGTCGCCGATGAGGAGGGCTTCCTCTACTTCGTCGGGCGCACCGACGACATGATCAAGACGTCCGGCTATCGGGTGAGCCCCACCGAGATCGAGGAGGCCGCGTATGCGACCGGCATGGTCCGCGACGTCGTGGCACTCGGCATCGATGAACCCGGCATCGGCCATCGCGTCGTGCTGGTCGCGACATCCTCTGACGGCGAGCTCGACGTCGCGGCGCTCACGGTCGCGCTGCGCCGGGCGCTGCCCCTCTACATGGTGCCGTCGCACGTCGACGTGCGCTACGAGCTGCCCCGTTCGCCCAACGGAAAGTTCGACCGCAACCTGATGAAGGCACAGGTGTCCGGATGAGCCCGCACGACCACGTCGCCGCGTTCGGCACGATCGGCGGCGAGCTCCGCGTCGGCGGGATGCCGCTGTCACGGCTGGCCGCGCGCGTCGGCTCGACTCCGTTCTTCGCCTACGACCGCGGCGTGCTTGACGCCCGCATCGATCGGCTGCGCCGGGCGCTGCCTGCACGCGTCGAGCTCAGCTACGCCATGAAGGCCAATCCCATGCCCGCGGTGGTGCAGCACCTCGCCGGCCGTGTCGACCGCATCGACGTGGCGTCCGCGCTCGAGATGCAAGCGGCGCTGGATAGTACGATCCGCGCGGAGAGGGTGAGCTTCGCGGGTCCTGGGAAGGCGCCCGCTGAGATCCGCCAGGCGGTCGCCGCGGGCATCATCGTCGAGGTCGAATCGACCACGGAGATCCGGCGGGTGATCGCCGCGGGCGACGAGCTCGGGCTCACGCCGACCATCGCGATCCGCGTCAACCCCGACTTCGCAGTGAAGGGGTCGGGCATGCGGATGGGCGGCGGTCCGCAGCAGTTCGGCATCGACGCGGAGCAGGTGCCCGCCGTGTTGCGCGAGTACGGGACGGCGGGTCTCGATATCTTCGGCTTCCACGTCTTTGCCGGCTCGCAGAATCTCAACGCCGCGATCATCGCCGAGGCGCAACGGCGCACCGTCGACCTCGTGAGCGCGCTCGCCGAGCAGCTGCCCAAGCCGGTGCGCTACCTGAACCTCGGCGGAGGTTTCGGCATCCCCTACACCGAGAAGGATCGGCCGCTGGACCTGGACGCGGTGACCGTCGACCTCGGTGAGCTCGTCGACGGGCCGATCGCCAAGCGCCTGCCGGAGGCGACGCCCGTGATCGAGCTCGGCCGGTACATCGTCGGCGAAAGCGGCGTCTACGTCACCCGCGTGCTCGACCGCAAGGTGTCGCGCGGCCGGACCTACCTCGTGGTCGACGGCGGGATGCACCACCAGCTCGCTGCGTCCGGCAACTTCGGACAGGCGATCCGACGCAACTACCCGCTCGTGGTCGGCAACCGCGTCGACGTCGCGGCGGACGACCGCGCCACCGTGGTGGGATGCCTCTGCACGCCGCTCGACCTCCTCGGCGACGACGTCGCCCTGCCGGTCGCCGACGTCGGCGACCTCGTCGTGATCTTCCAGCAGGGCGCGTATGGCCTCACGGCCAGCCCCACCGCCTTCCTCGGGCACCCGGCACCGGCCGAGGTGCTCGTCTGACCGCATCCCAAGGAGAGAAGCCATGACCGACACGATCGACACCGTGCGCGACGTCCTGATCGAGACCCTCGAGCTGTCGCAGAGCCCCGCTGACCTGACCCGCGACACTGCGCTGTTCGGCTCTCTCCCGGAGCTCGACTCGTTCGGGGTCGTGCAACTGGTGGCTGCGGTCGAGGAGCGCTTCGATATCACGATCGACGACGACGAGTTCGGCGCCGACCTGTTCGAGACCGTCGGTACGCTGACGGATTTCGTCGATGCGAAGCGCAGTGCGAGCTGACGCGCTACCACTCCACGAGCGCGAGCTCGCTGTACAGGTAGTCGATCGCGCCGGGGTCGAGGCCCTCGCCGCGGTACATCTTCGCTCGAGAGGCGGTGAGCTCGCGCCCCGGTCCCCGCGCGTCGCCGAGGATGCGGTGCTCGACGAGGGTGAAGGGCAGGCCGCGCCGCAGAAGGTGGGTGCGGATGCGGCCCCACGAGTCTGCGACGAGGCCGCGGTCGCCCCCGACGTACAGTGGCGAGGCGAACAGGCGCAGGCGCTTGCGCCGGTCGCGGCGGTACACGAGATAGCCGTAGCGGTCGCCGCGCCGCACCAGGACGTGGCGAGCGGCGGAAGTCCTCGCGTGGTCGCGGTACACGTCGGCGTCGGGGCCGGCCAGGGTCGCCGTGATCGCCGCGGGGTCCGAGGTCACACGCGTCCCGCGCTCCGCCCGGCCGGGGATGTTCGCCACCAGGCGTGTGGACGTGTCGAGCCGCCGGAAGCCGAGGCGCTCGTTCATCGCGATGACATTGCCGCTCGGCGAGAAATCGGTGAAGATGAGTCCCTTCTGCGCCAGGAGGGTCCGAATCAGGCGCAGCCCCTGCGCACGGTAGGGTTCGAGCACGCAGAACGCCGCGAGGTTGCAGACCGCGACCCCGCCGCGCGTCGAGTACACGGCCGCGTACACGCCGACGATCGCCCCGTCAGGGGTCTGGAGGTGGAAGCCATGGTTCGGCCCGCTGTCGGCCCACGGGGGCCGCAGGAGACCCATCCACGCCTCGGGGGAGACCCGTGGATTCAACTCCCTGTGCAGGAACGCGGCCGCGGCCGCGGCATCGTCCCCCGTGATCGGTCGCACTGCGACGGCCGGTCCGCTCATGGAGTCAGCCTAGGGCACACCGCCGCGCGGAGGATCCGCGCATGACGTCGGTCATCGTGGCCGCGCATGACGAGGAGGCGGTGATCGGCGCGTGCCTGGACGCACTTCTGCGACAGGAGCCCGACGGCGGCATGGAGGTCATCGTGAGCGCGAACGCCTGCAGCGACGGCACCGCGCGCATCGCCCGTGAGCGCGGGGCCATCGTCATCGAGCGCGCCGAGCCCGGAAAGGCCGCGGCGATCAACGCGGCCGAGCGGATCGCGTCCTCTTTTCCGCGAATATACCTCGATGCCGACATCGTGGTGCCCGACCGCGGACTCTCCGCCCTCATCGAACGCTTCGACGAGATGCCGGCCGCGCTCGCCGTAGTGCCCCGGCGCCGCGTCGAGACCCGAGGACGCCCGTGGCCGGTCCGCGCGTACTTCGCGGTCAACGAGCGGCTCCCGGCCTTCCGTGACGGGCTCTTCGGACGCGGCCTGATCGCTGTGTCAGAGCGGGGCCGGGCGCGCTTCGACGAGTTTCCCACGCTCATCGCCGACGACCTCTTCCTCGACTCCCAGTTCGCCGGCGCCGAGAAGGCGGGGGCCGACGTCGAAGTGGCCGTCGAGGCACCTTACACGACGGCGGATCTGCTGGGTCGACTCGTCCGGGTCCGCCGTGGGAACGCCCAGATGCGCGTCGCGGCGGCCGCAGGAGAGGTCGGCGCCGTCGTCCGCCCGTCTGACCGCTGGGCGTGGGCGAGGGTCGTCGCCCGGCGGCCCTGGCTCATGCCGCAGGGTGTCGCGTACGCCCTGATCACCATCGTCGCCGCGCGCCGTGCGCGCTCGGGAGCGCGCCGTGCGCGCTCGGGAGGCGACGAGAGCTGGGGGCGCGACGAGAGCACTCGCCAGAAGGGGGCGCGGTCATGATCACCAACCTCTGCTTCCACGGGATCGGAACGTGCACGGTCGAGCGGGAGCCCGGGGAGCGCCGGTACTGGATCACGCGGGACACGTTCCTCGGGGTGCTCGACCTGGTCGCCGAGGCAGGCGACGTCCGGCTGAGCTTCGACGACGGGAACCGGTCGGACCTCGACGTCGCCCTCCCCGCGCTCGAGGAGCGCGCGCTGCCGGCGACTATCTTCGCGCTGGCCGGGCGGCTCGATGACCCCGCGAGCCTGAGCGCCGCCGACCTCGTCGCTCTGCGCGGTGCGGGCATGAGCATCGGTTCTCACGGGTGGAGGCACATCCCGTTCCGGGGGCTCGGCGCGGACGACGCGCGCCGCGAGTTCGTCGATGCCCGCACGGAGCTGGAGCGGGCGAGCGGCGGCCCGATCGACGACGTGGCCCTGCCTCTCGGCCGGTACGATCGCGCTGCCCTGAGGGGCCTGCGCCGCGCTGGCTACCGCACAGTCTTCACGAGTGACCGGTTCCCTGCGAAGGAGGGGGCGCGGCTGCAGGCGCGCTACAGCCTGACCGCTGGCGACGACATCGAGACCGTCGCCGGCATCCTCCGCCGTCCGCGGCCGTTGTCCGAGACGGTAAGCCGGACGAAAAGCCTCGTGAAGAGGTCGATCTGACGGGCGTGGGGATGCCGGAGGATATCGTGGCCACGGTCATCGGCATCGGCGTCGACGTGGTCGATGTCGCTCGGTTCGGGCGATTGGTCTCGACCGGCGAGAGGTTTACGCGCCGGTGGTTCACTCCGGTCGAGCGGGCGCAGTCCGAGGACCGCTGCCGCCCCGACGCGGCGTACGCTGCCCGCTTCGCCGTCAAGGAGGCCGTGTGGAAGACGCTCGGAGTCGGGAGCTGGCACCGGCCGATCGTGTGGCGGTCGATCGAGGTCGTGGCCGTCTCGGGGAGCACCGAGGTCACGGTGATCCTGCACGACGAGGCGGCCGCGGAGGCGCTTCGCGCCGGGGTCTGCCGCGTACGGGCGACCATGTCGGTCGCCCGGGGAGTGGCGACGGCCTTCGCGACCGCCACCCGCGTCGCGGCTATCCCGTGATCTCCTCGACGGGCTGGGTGAGCACCGGTCCCATGTGGAGGTACGCCGTGGTGCGGCGCTTCTGTTCGATGTCCCGAAACACGCGCTCGACCTGCTCCACCGTCAGGTCGGTGGCCGCTGCGACATCCTCGACCGGCACGCCGTTGTTGAGTCCGAACAGGCAGAGGTCCATCCGTGGATACGGTAACGAGAAGTAGAACTCTTCCTGCGACTGCGGCATCGAGTACGTGTCGGTCGTCGACGGGCGGCTTCGGATGTCGGCGGGCACGCCCAGATGGGCGGCCAGGGCATACACCTGAGTCTTGTACAGGTGGGCGATCGGTTTGATGTCTGCGGCGCCGTCGCCGAGCTTCACGAAGAAGCCCTGATCGTATTCGAGCCGGTTCGGGGTGCCGGCGACGACGTAGTTCAGCCGATCCGCGTGGTAGTACTCGAGCATCTTGCGCGTGCGCTGCTTGAAGTTCGACGCCGCGACGATCTCGAGGTAGGCCGCCGTGGGGAGGCGCTTGCTGGTGCGGGTCCCATCCGGGGCCTCCACGACGACGGAGAAGAGGCGGAAAGCGTCGGAGTCGACGACGCTCGGCAACACGATCTTGGACTTGTATCCCTCATTGAACTCCGGGATCACCATGCGTATAGCCTCGTCGCGACGGCGATAGCAACCCGCTGCGCGCAGGATGGGGGAGATGTCCTCGACTGTCGAGGGGATGCCGAGCCAGTCGGTCAGCTGTGTGCTGAATGCCAATGTCTCCGTGTCCGACTCCTGCTCGGGCAGGTGCAGACCGAACACGCGATCCGGCCCCAGCGCACGCACGCAGAGGGCGGCGACGACGCTCGAGTCGATGCCGCCAGAGACGGCGATCACCGCGCCCTTTCGTCGGTACGAGCGAGCGTAGTGGCGGATGGCGTCGACGATGTGCGTGACCTCTGCCGCCTCATCGAGGACGAGAGTCTCCGGTCCGAATTCCATGTTCACTCCTCCGAGTCTGTGGGGTCTGTGGGGTCTGTGTCGATGTAGTCGAAGACGGCCATCGGCGACGGGGGATCGACAGAGGACGGATGCCCACGGTCGACGAACTGCGCATGCAGGAGTTGGACCGAGAGCAGGGAGATCAGCCGCATGTTGTCCGTGTTGCTGAGACCTCGGCCACCGCTGGAGCGGCACTTGGCGAGCAGCCGCTCGACCATTGCGGGCTTGAACTGCCCGGCGGCGGCGACGGCGGCGGGCGAAGTGACCGCGTCGAGCCAGTCGGGTTTGCCGCCTCCGAAGAAGCTAGCCGCGTCGGGCGCTCGATACGGCTGCTTTGGTCGATCCACAATGCTCTCAGGAATGAGATCGGCGAACGCGCGCTTGAGAAGATGCTTCTCATCGAGACCGAGGATTTTTTGACGCGCGGGGAGATCTTTCGCAAGTGCGCTCACATCGACGTCGAGGAACGGAAAGCGGCCCTCAATCGAGTTGGCCATGAGCATCCGATCGCCTTGTGACGCGAGTATGTATCCCGGCAGCAGTGTCGACATCTCGAGCCACTGCGCCCGCGCCAGCGGGTCCCAACGCTCGTAGTCCGCGGGCAGTTGCGCGACGAGGTCCTCATCGGGGCGCGCTCCCTCCGCCGCTCGGGCCTCGGGGGCCAGCATGGACTTGAGGGCCGAGGTCGTATCCCAGCGAGGGCGGTGCGACTTCGCGGCGTCGAGCGCCGTGAGTCCCTTCCCGAAGAAGCTCTTCGCGAAGGCGGGGGCGAGGTTGGGGGAGCGCTTCATCCACGGGTAGAGCAGCTCCACCGCCCGCGAGCGGACGTGCGAGCCAGGATCGCGTGCCCAGAAGTCCCTGACCTTCGCTTCACGGAAGATGTCGTAGCCGGCGAGGACCTCATCCGATCCCTCGCCGGTCACGACGACCTTGTACCCTGATTCCCGCACGTGCTTCGAAAGCAGGTACATGGGCGCAGGGGCCGTGCGCAGGAGGGGGTTCTCGGCATGCCACACCACCTCAGGGAATACCTCTGCGATGTCTCGTTCATCTACGACGACCTCGCTGTGCACGGTACCGAGTCGTCGGCTCATCATGTTTTGATAGCGGCCCTCGTCGAACTCGTCGTCCGAGAACCGGAGGGAGAAGGTGTGCAACTCAGCATCCGTGTAGTGCGAGATTACCGCGGCGGTGACGGCGGAGTCGATCCCGCCCGACAGATACGCGCCGACGGGCACGTCGCTGCGGAGGAAGCGCAGGCGTGTCGCCTCCACGACGGCGTCGCGAAGCTCCTGCACGTTCGCCGGCATGCTCTGCCGCGGCTCCGCTCCGCGTTCGGGGAACGTCGGCGCCCAGTAGCGATGGGTCTGCTCCCCGGAGTCGCCCACTCGAACGTATGAGCCGGGGGGTACCTGGCTCACTCCGGCGAACGTCGTTCTGGGCGCGATCGTCGACCAGAACGTCAGTGTCTCATCGATCCCCGCTGGGTCGAGCGCGCGGGAGACGGCCGCGTCAGTAAACAATGCCTTCACCTCAGAGGCGAAGCGCAGCTCGCTCCCGACGTGAGTGTAGAACAGCGGACGGACGCCGTATCTATCGCGGCAGAGGATCAGCTCGGCCGTCCGGCGGTCCCAGATGGCCAGCGCCCACTGACCGTTGAAGCGCTCGAAGCAGGTCGGCCCCCATTCCTCCCACGCATGGACGACGACCTCCGTGTCGCTGCGCGTGCGGAAGCGATGGCCTCGCTGACGGAGTGTCTCCGTGAGCTCGACGTAATTGAAGATCTCGCCATTGAAGGTCACCCACACCTGCTCGTCCTCGTTGCACATCGGCTGGACGCCGCCCTTAGTATCCACGATGGCTAGGCGCGTGTGCCCGAGGGCGACGCGGCGATCGCGGAAATACCCGCTCCCATCAGGGCCACGGTGGCTCAGCGCGGCCATCATCTTCATCACGATTGCGACGTCCGGTGCTCCGGACGCGGTCCTCGTCCCGCAGATCCCGCACATCAGCGCTTGCCGGCGATGACGGCCAGAGTTCGCTCGACGGCGGCCGTCGACCCGAGATGCTCGGCGGTCAAGAACTGGTCGGGCAGGGTGATGTCCAGGGCGTCTTCGAGGTACATCGCGACCTGTAAGGCGTCCAGCGCATCGTCGCCCGTGATGCGTCGGAGGCGCGAAAGCTCTTCCACGATCACACGACGTGCGAGTTGGGCCATAGAATCCCCCTAGCTGTGAATGCGCGATTGAGAAGCGCATGTCGGCGCGAGCATTGCGGCTGAGCACACACTAGAGCACGGGGCCCGGTGTGACGCAGTTCCTCGCAGGTGGAAGGGAACGACAGATGGAAGATGTGCAGAGGCGGATCGAGGCGTTCATTCTCGATGACGTGTTGCTCGGCGACGAGTCGCGGATGCCGGCGCCCGAAGACTCGCTCGTGGAGACCGGTGTCGTCGACTCGACAGGCATCCTCGAGATCATCGAGTTTCTCGAGACGGAGTTCGGCGTCCAGGTGGACGATGTCGAGACGGTTCCCGAGAACCTCGATGGCGTGGCCCGGCTCACCGCCTTCGTGACGCGGAAGCTTGGTTGAGACAGGACGGTCGATCCGTCGTCTCCCGGATTCGGCCAGAGGGTGAGACATGTGAGCGATTTCGCGATCGATCTGCACAAGATGTACACCATCCTGCTCTCGGACGAGAACCCGTCTCTGCGTCAGCGTATGGGACTCTGGCTGACGAACTCGGAGTTTCACTGTGTGGCCGCGTACAGGTTCCGCCAGGCCGCCGAGCGCGTCCGGCGCCGGCATCGCCTGGTGGGCGCGCTCGGCGTCTTCGCGTACCGGATCTGGAACCGCTGGAACACCCACCAGCACCACTGCGAGATCAACCACGGCGCGAGGGTCGGGCCGGGATTCCTGCTCATGCACCGCCACGGCGTGACGATTGGGCCTGCCGTGATCGGCAGCAATTGCGTCGTCCATCAGAACGTCACGATCGGCCAGCGTGTCGCGGGCGGTGACCGGGGTGTGCCAACGATCGGGGACAACGTGTGGATCGGTACCGGCGCGACCATCATCGGGGCGATCGAGGTAGGCGACGGCGTGACGATCTCGGCAGGGACGGTGCTGTCGCGCGATGTGCCCCCGGGGTGTCTGGTTGGTGGCAATCCCGGCCGGGTCCTCGCGAAGGACTACGACAACAGCGCCATGCTGAACTACAGGATTCCGTTCGACCGATAGGGCACTGCTCGAACAGACGTCATGAGCGCGGTCTCCGATGCGCTCATGTGCTCGCTGACGAACCCCGCTCGCTCTTCTGACGTGCACGGGGAATGGGCTCGGCAGCGTCGCCGACGGCCGCTCAACCCGCGCCGTTGTAGACCTCGAACTCGGCGAGTCCGATGTTGCGGGTGCTGCCGGAGGTGGTGGTGATCGTGAGTCGCAGGCTCGTGGTGGAGCGTGCGGCGAAGGTCACGATCGTCGCGGTGCCGTCGTTATTCAGCGCGGGCACCGTCACCGTCGTCCCGTCGGAGAAGGTGAGGATGCCGCCGGTGATCTGGTCGTCTGCATTCGGCCGGTCGTAGAGGGTGACCTGATCGATCTGCTGCGCGTTCGACCAGTTCAGCTGAATCCAAGCACCGGCCTGTTGCCCGGTCGTCGACCATTCGGCGGCGTAGTCGCCGGGGTACCCGTCGATCACCCCGTCGATCGCCTTGACGGCCTCCTGCCCGGTCGATTGCGACGACGCGGTCACCGTCGCGTTGCGAGCGACGTTCGTGCTCGGCGTCGGGTCCGGAGTCGGCGTCGGATCTGGCGTCGGCGTCGGCGTCGGATCAGGCGTGGGCGTCGGCGTCGGATCAGGCGTGGGCGTCGGGTCCGGAGTCGGAGTCGGTGTCGGTGTCGGTGTCGGAGTCGGAGTCGGAGTCGGCGTCGGGGTAGGTGTCGGATCAGGCGTGCGCGTCGGGTCCGGAGTCGGTGTACCGCCCGATCCGTCGGAGCCCACATCGTAGACCTCGAACTCGGCGAGTCCGATGTTGCGGGTGCTGCCGGAGGTGGTGGTGATCGTGAGTCGCAGGCTCGTGGTGGAGCGTGCGGCGAAGGTCACGATCGTCGCGGTGCCGTCGTTATTCAGCGCGGGCACCGTCACCGTCGTCCCGTCGGAGAAGGTGAGGATGCCGCCGGTGATCTGGTCGTCTGCATTCGGCCGGTCGTAGAGGGTGACCTGATCGATCTGCTGCGCGTTCGACCAGTTCAGCTGAATCCAAGCACCGGCCTGTTGCCCGGTCGTCGACCATTCGGCGGCGTAGTCGCCGGGGTACCCGTCGATCACCCCGTCGATCGCCTTGACGGCCTCCTGCCCGGTCGATTGCGACGACGCGGTCACCGTCGCGTTGCGAGCGACGTTCGTGCTCGGCGTCGGGTCCGGAGTCGGCGTCGGATCTGGCGTCGGCGTGGGCGTCGGATCAGGCGTGGGCGTCGGCGTCGGATCAGGCGTGGGCGTCGGGTCCGGAGTCGGAGTCGGTGTCGGAGTCGGAGTCGGCGTCGATCCGGAATCGGTCGTGTAGGCCTCGATCTCAGCTAGTCCGCTGTTCTGGGTGCCGACCGATGTGCTCGTCACCGTGATTCGGAGGCTCGTGACCGACCGCGCCGTGAAGCTCACGGTCGTTGCGGTGCCGTCGTTGTTCAGCGTCGGGACGGTCACGGTGGTGCCGTCGGAGAACGTGAGAGTGCCTCCGGTGATCTGATCTGTCGCGTTGGGCCGGTCATGGAGGACGACCCGGTTGATCTGCTGAGGACTCGTCCAGCTCAGCTGGATCCATGAACCCGACTTCTCCGACGCGGTGGTCCACTCCGCCGTATAGTCACCGGGATAGCCGTCGACGACCCCGTCGATCGCCTTCGTCGCCTCAGAACCGACCGTCTGGGACGAGGCGACCACCGATGCATTGCGCCCGACGTCGGGACCGGAGTACGGAGCGGGACCCGCGACGGGTTGCACGGGCGAGGCGAGCGGAAGGGTATATTGGCGCTCTGCCAGCTTCAGTGATCCGCCGGCGGGGCACACCGGCTCGCTTCCGCACAGAAGCGCGTCGTGTGCGGAGTAGGCGTCGATCGCGGCGCTCTTCAGAGCCAGGGCATCGCCCGAGACGTTGGCCGCCTTGTCGTTCACGCCATACCCCTGATACGCGTCCACGCTGCCCGCGAAGCCCGAGCCCGCGGTCGATGCGAGGCCGAAGAGGCCCGCCGTGAGGTGATCCGGGTGATCGGTCGGGTCGGACGAGGCGTTCTGAAGCCGAATGGTCGCGGGCGCGACGGCGGACTCGATCGCCGAGAGGGTCGCGATCAAGTCGGTCTTGCTGTAGCTGTTGCTGCCGTCGAGGGCGCTGAGGGAGGTGATCGAGCCCTTCCATAGCTGGCTCAGCGAGCGGTTGCCGGTGGACGCGTAGCCGCTGCCCTGGAGACCGCCGTCCGGCAGGCGGAGATAGACGAGGGTGACGTGGCTGTTCGTGGCCGTGGACAACGAGTGCCCGTTGTAGGTGCGCTGTTGAGTCGTCCAACTCGTCGACGTGCCGAGCATCGTGCTGTAGGCGGCTTGCGGCCCGAGCTCGCGGTCTTGCCAATACGTCGCGCCGCGTCCGTCGTCTCCGGCCGTCAGAAAGACGGTCGTCACACACGCTCCGTCGCGGACGTCTTCCTGGATGTCGGGATTCATGAAGAGGATGTCGTCGTCTTCATGAGCGACGATGGACATCGACGAACCGTTGCAACCCTCCGCCGCCGTCGCGAACGCGGGCACTGCTACCGCAGCGACGATGAAGCTCGCGACCGAAACGAGCGTAAGAACTGTCCGGCGCTTTCTCGCGACCACGACCCGACTCCCCAGTGTGGTTGTTGTCGAGGCGGTAGGTCTCCCCACCGCTTCGGGGAACGGCGTCCCATACACCGCCCCGCGCCAGACTACCGTACGCGGCGAGGGGACCGCTACTGCGGTCCCCTCTGGGCTGGCGGGGCGTACATCGCCGGCCTCTGGAACGCCGTCCCCTGTGCCGACGAGCTCAGCCTGCGGAGAGCACCGGCGAGACCGAGGAGCAGGAACAGCGTTCCCATCGTCATCGGGAAGGCAAACGCGTCAAACGCTGTCAGACTCATCGCCCCGGCGGCGATCGACGCGATCAGGGTGAGTCCGAGATCGCTCAGCGCCGGATCGTTGACCTCACGGTGCACCCGGAAGGCACTGATCATCGCAGCACCGATCAGAGCGAGGAAAGCAATCGTCCCCACGACTCCGACGCCGATAAGAAGGCCGAGGTACTCATTGTCGAAAATGCGGTACTTGGGAAGGAAAGTACCGAGGCCGCGACCGAAGAACGGCCACTTCACGAAGAACTCCCAGAAGAGTTCGTAGCTGTCGGTACGGGACGAGATACTCGGGTCGTTCCCGATATTGCGGAAGAGCGAGTTGATGATCCCGAAGAGCCTGGGCACAGCGGCGAACAGCGCAACGGAGAGCACTGCCACCCCGATGAGGAACGCCACACGTCTGCGCATGGGCCATCCGATGACGAGGATCACCACAGCCACGGCGATGCTGACATAGGCCGATCGAGAGAAAGTCAGCGACACGGCGACACCGAGCACGAGCACGGGAAGCCAGCGGAGCCAGCGCTTGAGAGCGAGATCCGTGAATGCGACGTGGAGCGCAAGCGGAAGCAGCATTGTGAGAATGATGCCGAACTCGATCGGATGGGTCGCGGTGCCGGAGGGCCGCACCATTCCATCACGAGTGAAGATCTCGAAGACACCCGGGCGCAGACCCGGAATAGCGATCCAGTTGATCAACGTCTGTCCGGTGAGGAACTGACCGATGCCCAGCAGGCCGAGCGCGCCCCCTGCCCATGCCAGCCGGCGCGCCAGCGCTCTCGCGCGATCGAGAGTCGGGATACCATCGTTGGTGACCAGAGCGGTGCCGGCCCATGCCACCACCGAGAGCATGGCCACGTCTGCGGGGCTGATCTCGTCCCCGTCGATGGGGCGGGTCATCCCGGCAATGTAGCCCAGCCCGACGCACATCACGAAGGCGATCAACGCCGTGCGAACGGAGCGACGCTCGAACCCTGTGGTGCTCCCGGAGGTGACGCTGAGCTGCATCAGCCCCCAACCGCCGAAGCTCAGGAGCCCCATGAGCATCGAGGGAGCACCTGCGCTGCCGAGCGCATCGATCACGAGGCTCGTCGGTATCGCAAAGAGGATGATGACATATAGGGTGAGCCACGTCACCGCGTCCGTGCGGCGCCGCGGTGAGGGAACGATCTCAGGGAGCGTCATCGACCGCGACCGCTACGGTTCGCTGTGGAGCAGGTTCGACAGAAGGTCGTCGTCCCTTTCGGAGGCGCGGCGGGTCTCATCCACCGCGTCCTCATCCTTCTTCTTCTTCCGAGTGAGGCGCGAAGGCCGGGTCGCCGCCCGGTGCCGCAGCCATGCGTCGACTGCCACGGCGAGAGCCAATGTTGCGACGACACCCGCGACCGCTGTCGCGACCACGAATCGAACGGCGTCGTCGGTCACGCGCGTGGCCTTGCTGTCGACCGTCAAGCGCATCGAGCCGATGACGGCGTCGCTGGGAACCTTCTGTTCCTTCTGGATGTCGCTGAGGATCTCGGTGGCAGTGTCGAGCATCGAGTTGAGCGTGTCCACCGTGCTGGCGGCGGTCTTGTCCGTGACGGTGATCAGGACTGTCGGCCCGCGCATCGTCGGGTCCGTGTCGACCGAGTACTTGGCGGTGGGTGCCGTCTTCTTCAGCTCGGATCGCTCGGCTTCGCCGTCAAGTCTTGCTATCACGAGGGCGGCGGGGGCGCTGAGACTGTCCAAGTTTAGAAAGGGATTCTGGCCCCCCTGGCTCACCGTGCTCTTGGACGGCAGCAGTAGGATGGTGCCCTCCGCTTGATAGACCGGCGGGATGATGTGCCATGCCGCAAATGCCAGCCCGGCCGTGGCGAGCACGCCGGCGACGATGATGTACCAGCGACGCAACATCGCGCGAAGCACATCGGCCAAACCCATTCGATACCCCCCGGCACACGTGATGTCGGCGCCGACGAACACGAGCACCGCGAGCATCAGTCAGTCTGATGCCTTCCCATCGTAACGACCGCGCTGCACTGCGCCACATCGTTCGAGGATCGCACAGGCAATTCAGGGTTCCGCATGACAGCATCTCTCGTGCGAGGAGGGAGTCGGGTGACCATCTGGGACACTCTGGTGGCGCTGCGCCATCACTGGGCAGTCGCCGTGTTCGGCGTCATCGCCACCATTCTCGCGCTGTTCGTCGTCTCGGATCAGCAGATGGTCTACTACTCGAGGGTCTCGGCGTACTTCTTCGCTCCCGCCAGCACCGTCTACCCGAACGTATTGAGCACGACGTCGCTGGATCTCGTGGACACGGCTGGCGCGGTGGCGAAGCGACTCAACGGAACCACGACCATCGCCAAGGTCGCGTCGACGGATGCGACCATAGTGGGCCGCGGGATCTATGACGGTACCAAGATCACACTCGTCGACAACGGGGGCCAGTGGTCGGCCTACTATAACGTCCAAGCCCTCGACATCCAGGTGGCCGGCTCGTCGCCCGAACTGGTGCGAGAGCGGCAGTCGGACGCGTTCTCCGCCATCGCGGACGAGTTGGACAAGATGCAGGACGAGCAGCACGTCGACAAGGTGAACCGCATCACTGTGCAGCTCACCCCGAGCACGCCGGTTATGCAGGAGATGAGCGGTGACCGCCGGCGCGCACAAGGCATGACCGTGGTCGTCGGGGCGGCGTTGACACTATTCGCGGTTGCGCTGCTTGAACGACGTCGCCTGCGTCGCCTCCAGCCTCGCTTGCCTTCCGAGCGTGACCTCGTCTCAGCCTAGCTGTGCGGCTGTTCAGGGCCGGGAACGTCCGCGGCTTCTTTGCGTGCCCACAGTCGGCGGGGAAGGGTCCATCGCAAGGACCTCGAGACTTGCTGCGGCAGCACTGCGACCACATCGGTGAATGCTGTCGGGCGCAGGAAGCGCAGCGCAAGAAGGTAGACGAGCACGACGAGGATGCCAACGCAGGCCAGGGTCAGAACTTGCGGGGCGTGCGCCATCGCCTGCATCAGCGCGAGCCCCGCAACAGCTGCGATCACGGCTGGCACGAGAGCGCCCAAGAGTGGCCTGGCCGCCTGCCAGACGGTCACGCCTGTAAGCCTGCTCACCGCGATCCAACGGATCACCGACTCCACGAAGGCGCCAGCGACCCACGTGAGCAAGAGCACGGTGAGACCGAATTGCACCCCCACAGCCAGCATCGCCGTCGAGCTCGTATAGGCGATAGCGACCAGCGCGAGCCAAGGACCTGGACGACCCATGCCGATGTGGAGGCCCTGGTCGATCGGCCAGCCCACGCTGATCAGGAACACGGCTGCCAGCGCCGGCACCGCGATCGCGCTCGGCGACTTGTCCGCCCCGAACAGGAAGGGCACGAGCACGGGTGCGGCAACGGCGACGTAGACCATGAGCGGCGCGACCACCGTGTACGCGATGGAGGACGCACGCACATATGAGGAGCGCAGCCGCACGGGATCGTCACGCACCTGGGAAAAGGCCACCATCGAGACGGGAGAGAGTGCCGCGACGCTCAGATCCTGAGCCGTCTGCACAAGCCGTTGTGCGATGTTCACATATCCCATCTCACGCACGCCGAGACCCGCGATGATGATCGCGGTCTCTAGCCACGCGCGCGAGACTCCGACCAGCTCGCTGCCCAGCACCTTCACGCCAAACGATCCGATGGTCTTGAACTCGCCGCCGGAGAACTCGGCACTAGGCCGCCAGCGCACCGCGATCCAGACCCAGACCGTCGCGAACAGCTGCGAGACCAGCGCCTGCAACACCAGCGCCCATGCGCCCGCGCCGAGCAGGGCCGCGGTGATGGCAACGGCTTGGGCTGTGAGTGCAGCCGAGACCTCCATGAGCGCGAGCGAACGGAACGCCATACGGCGGCGCATCAACGCCATCGGAACCGAGGCGATCGCGATGACGAAGACGGACACAGCCATGGCCTGCAGAAGAGGGACGACGGCCGGAAGCTGGAGGGCGATGCCGATGAGCGGAGCAGCGGCCACGACGATGCCCGCCAACAGGAGACCTGATACGACGGAGAACCAGAACGCGGTATTGAGCGTTCGAGGCTCCGCCGACTCGGTCTGCACGATATAGGTCGTAAACCCGACGTCCGCGAGGACGTACAGCAACGGCATCATTGTGGTGGCGGCAGCGGCGAGCCCGAAGTCCTCGGGAGTGAGCACCCGAGTGAGGATCACGATCGCCAGCAGGCCGCCAATGCGCGATGCCCACTTCTGGGCTGTCATCCACATCACGCCGGCAGAGGTCCGGCGGGTGAGTGACTCGTCGGTCATGAGGTGGACAACTGTCTCTCGGCGGTCGGTTGCCGGTCCGCCGAGGCCAAGTTCCGCGTGCCCATCAGATGCCTTCTTCGAATGATGTCCGACCCCGGATCGGCGGCAGGACCCGACGTGTTCTCGCCGTCAGTGCGGTCCTCATCTCGCGTGCGACGCCCCCAGGGCATTCTAGCCGATCGACATCTCGAAGAGAGCTGGGACGACCGACCATGGGGGAGTCTCAGCGTGAGCCGAGACGGAGCTTCCACCTCCAGGCCCAGCCGACGACGCGGTGGGCGAGTGTCCTTCTCCACGACATCCGTGCGACGCCACTGTCCGCGGCGCCCTTGAGAGGAGCCCTGCTTTCATGGTGGGCGAGCACCGCCTCGTCGATCTCGTACTGCTCGGGGACCACGTGGAAATCGCTGCGGGCTCCATACCAGTCGGTCGAGATCTTCAGAAGATGGGCGAAGCGGAGGCCCTCCACCGGTGTCATCCATACCCCGCGCACATTGTGAACCGAAAGCTGCGCCGCGCGCGGAACACGCGAGGGGACGACGCACCACTTCGGGGCCGACGGCATCTCCGGGGGAAAGGTCTTCACCCAGAAGGACTCGGCATGGACCGGTCGCTCGCCTCGTGGCGTGTCCGGGTCCGGATACGTGTATCGGCCTGGAAGTTCGACGACGCCGCTCCTGATGGCTGTGGCAACGTCGAAGACGGATCGGCCGTTGACATCGAGCACCAATTCGTCGATGTCGGCATTCAAGAAGCCTGCGGCATCCCGTAGCAGCCGCCATCGTGCGTGCTCGATCGCGCCACGCTGGGCGTAATCCGAATCCCAATGCCTCTGCAGGCGAGTGACCGGTCCGTACTTGAAGGGCCACGCGACCACCGCCGCCGTCATGATGCCCGCGATACCCGCGAGCGTCTCCCAGAGCTCATCGAGAGAATATGCCGTCGAGTTGTTGTCGTACACGACGAGAGCATCCGCACCGTGGTATCGCGCATGCCACCTTCCCCAGTCCCGTACCCAGGTGAGGTCGTTATCCTTCGACACCGTCATCGCCGCCCGGCTGCCCCGGAAGACGGCCGCGAGGTCATCCCCGACCCGAAGCGGCGACGTGGAGAGCCGGCTGTGGACCTCGAGGGTCTGTTCGTTCGACGGCGAAAGTGCCCGTGTCCAAAACCTGCCCACCCGGTCCAGCCCCCGATCGATACGGAGGCTCATGGACGGCCCGCGCGCCGCGCGGACTTCCATCGCTTCGATCTCCGAACGGAGGGTACCCGCCGGAGGACCGACGGCGAGCACCCGCTGGCCGCAGCGGAACACGTCATAGAAGAGGGTCGCGTCGTCGTACTTCTCGGTGTAGCCGGGTTCGCGATCCTCCGGTGCGCGTGGTGGCGTGCGCACCGCACTCCCGTCCGTGCTCATCAGAGGGGTCGGCGTGATGATCCACGGCTCTCGGGCCGGGGTCATGCCGGCCAACCCACCGATGGTGCAGACCTCATGCTCGGTCGAAATGACGGACGCATATCTCCTCGTATCGATCGGCGAGTTCTTTTGCGGAGGCCGCAAAGAGCCCGGGAAGCTCATCGAAGGCGACCATCGCCCCCTCATAGACGTCGCGGTCGTACTGATCTCGGCGGCGCAGACGGTAGAGCGCGAGCTTGTAGCGCAGGTAGCGATTGATGGCGGCGCGGGCGCGACTGTCTTCCGGAAAGATCTTGTGACACACGTATGCGTAGTTGAATATATGAAAGAAGCCATACGACATGCCGCTCGTGCGCTTTCCGGGATGCACATTGTGGAACACTCGGGCCGACTCGGCCACCGCGATGAGCGAGCCCGAGGCGAGCACGCGCAGCGCCATATCCTTGTCTTCGTGCACGCCGTATCCGACACGCGAGCCCAAGACCGGATCGAACTGGAGCGTCCGTGCCACCTCGGTGCGGAACGTCATGCGATAGCCGCCGATCGTTCCGACGAGCTTGTCAGAGAGACCGTCTGCGCGGGCGCCTGATTCGAATTGCTTGGTGCGCTCTCGCCCGTACACCTCGAACGGCTGGGGCACCACGGCCGCCTCGATCGCGTTGCGGACGGTCATGACCGACCGACGGTCGGTGAAGCGGATGTGACGCCCAGGGGCGTCATGGCCGAGGGGCACGGGTGACTCGTACACATCCACCGCGGAGACTGCTCCATATCGCGCATTCACGTCCGCGTCGTAGACTCTCATCACCGAATCGGCGGTGTCGGAATACCAGAGCACATCGTCGTCGGGAAACATTGTGACGGCCTCCGTCACGAGAGCGAGACCCTGGTTTCGCTGGAGCGGGAGGTTGGCGGCGTCGCCATGGTGCACCTCGAACGGGATCGCCGCCGCCGCCGCCGCGTACTCGACGATCTCCCTCACCGCGGCGTGATCATCGCTGTGGTCGATGACGATGATGCGCGAAGGCGACCTGGTCTGCTCCGCGAAGGTCGAAAGGGACGTTCCGAGGATGTCTTGACGGTTACGTGTCGCGACGACGACCGCGTAGTCGAGCATTGCGGGTCTCCTCGAGGTTTGGATGCAGGCGGTCGCCCCGGTTAGCGGTGCCAGTGTCCCACGCAGCGATCCCCGGCGCTCGAAACGTAGGATACTCGAAAGCCAGCACTCTCCGGGAAGCTACCGCACGAAGGTTCGATCACGTGCCGAGCAGCCGACCGTAGAGGGCCTCCATCCACGCGATCCGTCGATCCCACAAGTAGTTCTTCTCGATCCGCGCTCGCGCCTCCTCGCCCATCCGCGCGCGGAGGACAGGATCACCTGCCAACCTGTCCATCGCGGTTGCCAGGGCCCGTGAATACTGCTCCGGGTCGACCGCGGGAACGAGGAGACCGCTGGCGTCGTTCGCGGTGGTCGCCGGTCCGCCACGATCAGAGACGATCACAGGCAACCCGTATGACATCGCCTCCACCACGACGATCCCGCCGGCCTCCCGGTAGCTGGGGAAAAGAAATACATCGGCCGCGGAGTAATGGGTTTCCACATCCTTGTGCGGCACGCGGCCGTGGAACCGCACGAGCGACGAGACGCCGAGCTGCGCTGCGAGCGACTCGCACTCTGCGCGGTCATATCCCTCGCCGACGACATCGAGTATCGCGCGTCCAGGACGGAGGAGGGCAAGGGCCCGAACGGCGTCGCGCACGCCCTTGGTGCGGATCACGCGGCCGACGAAGAGGAACCGCACGGCTTCGGTGCGTGTGCTCCCTACGGCGCGCCGCGGAAGCTGGTCGATGCCTGTGTCGCCGAGCGTCTCGAACGACTTCAGCGGTACGTCGGCGAGAATATCGCGTACATAGTCGGCGATGCCGATCACGCACGCAGCTTCTGCAAATGATCGGCGCAGTTGCGGGTCGTGGCGCAGCCGCGCGCGGTCGAGGCGGCGCAGGGCAGTGAAGCCGGGGGCGCCGCCCTCTTCCGCCGAGAAACCTGACGGCGATTCGATGCTCCCCCCCACGGGACCGACAATATAAGGGATGTCGGCGCCCGCGAGCGGCGAGGGATACCGCAGTGACACCGGTGCCACCTGATGCCCGAGGTCGAAACGCTCGCCGTGTGCGATCGCGGATCTGATCCATGCACGGGCGCGCCTGCGGAATGGGATGTAGCCGGGGTTCATCATGGCGTTGAGCCGCTCGTACCTGCCCACGAGTGCCGGCTCAGGCCATTCCACGACGCGTGCGTTCACTACTTGATTCGCCAGCGGCCCATGCGCTCGTTGGTAGTAGCTGAGCACGGTGACATCGTGTCGCTCCGAGAGCCGGCTGACCCAGTCGTACGCGATGCGCGCCTCGCCGGTGGACTCGCGGTTCGCGGCGGGCGCGATGAGGAGGAGTCGCATCAACCGCCCGCCTTCTCGACTGCGATCATGACCAGCTTCCACTCATGCCGGCAGCAGACGGTCGTTCGCCCCGATCTCTGGGGGCCGGCGAGAGGGACAAAGGAGGGCGCGGAATGCGACCCATGACTGCGAGTGTCCGAACAGGCCCCGGCGGAGCTCCGTCAGGACTGCGATCCCGTAGTACACCCACGTCGAGATGCGGCCATGGCGGCGGCCGTAGATCCGCACACGATTGACCATCTTCATCGTATGTGTGGTGGCGGACTCGCCGGAGCCGCCGCCGATGTGCATGACCCGGGCGGCCGGTGTGTACATCGTGCGCCAGCCGGCGTCTTTCGCGCGAAGGCAGAAGTCGGTCTCTTCGGAATACAGGAAGAAGGTCTCGTCGAAACCGCCAAGGGCGTCGAAACATGGACGCGAGATAAGCATGACGGCGCCGACTGCCCAGTCCACCTCGTGCTCGTACTCATACTCCTGTGGGTCCTCGATCCGTTCAGCGAACGCGGCGAGGCCGGTGAAGCTCAGACCCCCTGCCCGCATCAGACTCGGCTCACGGCGGAGCGACGGTGACAGGCTACCGTCTGCCTCATGCATCCGTGGTGCCACGACACCGACGCCAGTTCGCTGAAGAACATCCATCATCGCCGACACGCTCCCCGGCGTCATCGTCGCATCCGGGTTCAGCACGAGGATCGTCGCGTCAACAGCCGCGAGTCTTACGCCCGTGTTGATCCCGCTGGCAAATCCGGTGTTCGTCGAGCGCACGACCGTGACTTCGGGCCGCCGCTCTGCGACATCGGCCGTCCCGTCGACCGAGCCATTGTCCACGACCACCACCGAGTGCCCGATGTCCCCGAAGGCCGCCGGAAGGCTGTCCAGCAGTGCGTCGATGTGCTCGCGGCTGTTGTAAGTCACGATGATGGCGACTGCTGAAGTGATCACATCCGAATTGTAGTGAGGCGTGGGAAGCTGGCCATCCGCTTCTCTGTGCTGATTCTCGGCCGCCACAGCACCGGTCGGCGGCCAGCGCCGATAGTCTGAGACGACTCGCCAGCAGCGCCCGACCACCCGCACGTCGTACAGGAGGAGTGGCAAATGACTGCACTGCGCTCACTCCTGTTCACGCTCGTTGTCAACGTGATGGCGAGGTCGCCGCTCCTCCCCTCGCGCGTCCGCCGCGTCCTGCTGCGAGCGAGCGGCATCCGGCTGGGTCGATCGGCCGTGAGCGCTCGATGCTTTTTTGGCGGCCCCGACGTCATCATCGGTGACCGCACGTTCATCAACGTAGGCGTCTTCTTCGACGGACTCGCACGGATCACAGTCGGCGACGACGTCCACATCGCGATGGAGACCATGCTGCTGACCGGCTCCCATGCCATCGGCGATGGAACGCGGAGAGCGGGGACACTCACTGCTTCCGACGTGAGCGTTGAGGACGGGGCGTGGATCGGGGCGCGCGCCATCATCCTGCCGGGCGTGACGGTGGGAGCCGGAGCAGTCGTTGCCGCGGGCGCGGTCGTCACCGCATCCTGCGAACCGCATGCGCTCTACGCGGGGGTTCCTGCCCGTCTCCTGCGCCGGTTGGACGACGGTGAAGGCATCCGGCCCGAGATGTGACCGGACTCCCTCGTCATCCGGCCCGTCAGTGGCTCATGCAGGTGAGCGGCTTCACCGACTTCACAGAGCCGTTGGCCGCCACATCGACCACCTCGTTGCCCGGGCCCCACGTCACCTGCTTACAGCTGCTGATGTCGAGCGGTGCGAAGTCCCACGAGTTGTTGACGATCTTCAGATTGGATACGCTTCCCGCTGTTCCGAGCCGGAAGACATATCCACCGCCGGAGAGCAGGACATTGTCGATCGTCGCTCTCGTGTTGCCCTGATCGGGATAGAAGAACGCCGACGTGCCCGTGCAGCTGGGCCGCTCCGCGAGTGTGACCGCTGTGTGGCGGAGCGTGAGGGCCACACCCAGGTACCCCTGAATGCCGTCACCGTGCCAGGAGGAGTTGTCCGTGCAGCCCTCAGGAGCAACGACCCGGACCCAGGAGTCTTGAATCGTTACCGGGCCGCATCCCACGTCAGTTCCGGCGACGCGGAATCCTTCCGATACTCCGTCGATCTTGACGCGGGTGGCCGTATAGCCACCCGACTCCACGACGGGCATCTCGAGATCGGTGGGGCCACGGAGGATGGTGGTGTCCTCGATCTTCAGGCCGTTATAGCAGACGCCCGCATACTCATTGACGATCCGCGCGCTGACGAGCTCAACTCGTCGGAGGGTTACATTACTGCCTCGAATGTAGAGGATTCCGCCGGTGACGCGCAGATCCTGGACGACGGCACCGTCATCTCCGATCGTATAGTCCCCCTTCACCTCCTTTTTCGGTTTCCATCCCGCCGGCACGCCCGTGGTCGCAGCAGTGGGGAACGACTTCGCTACGGGCGTCGGAGATGGTGACGTTGACTGCGATCGCGTCGGCGTCGGCGTCGGCGTCGGCGTCGGCGTTCTCGTCGTCGCGGTGGGTGCCGGGGTAGGCTTCGCGCTCTTGGTCGGTGTGGGTTTCATGCTCGTCGTCGGAGTGGGCATCGGCGACGGCAGGGGTGCTGCACTCGTGGTCGGCGTGGACGCGGAGGCCGACCCCGCAGGCCATGACGGCGAGGTTCCATGCGGCTTCTTCGCGGGGTGATAGACGACGTCGACCCAGTACTGATTCGAGCGCCAGGTGTGGCGCGAGAACCTCTCGGACGTGGTGGCGCGGAACACGCCGGCATCACTGTGCGACACCGAGAAGGCCGGGCTCTTCGAGATGAACGTGTAGTTCGGCGTCTGGACATAGGAACCGCCGTCCGGTGCGCGATAGGACACCACATACGACTTGCCGGCTTTGAGGGTGACGGACTTGGGCAGCGATGCGACCTGCCAGCCAGACGACGACTCGTTCGCAAAGTGGACGGTGGCAAGTGCCTTCCCGGCCTCGGTATACAGCGTTCCTGTGTGCGAGCCAGTAGTACCCTTGGCCTTGTAGAAGCGAATCGCAGACACGGAGCCGTCGACGGTGGGGCTGAAGCGCGTGCCGATCTCGGCCGTACTCATGCTGGAGTCGACTTGAACATCATGAGGCGTGTCGTCCCCCCAGATCGTCACTGCCGAGGCGGACGATGCGTTGATCGCGAACACTGTCAGCGTCGAGGCGATGATCGCACACGCGAGGACCAGGGCCAGGACCGAGAACCTCCGGGTTCTCGTGCGCAGAGCCGAATCAATGAGCTTTTTCATGGGGATTCCTCGGGTAGGAAGGTGAGACCCGTGTTCAGCATACGGGCGCGGGGGCCTCCAATCCGCTATAATGAATCGCTTCTCACATGATGATGGTTCCTTCATGACAGGTTTCGGTTGCGTTCACGGGAAGAAGTCTCGGCGGCCTTGATGCGCCCATCGTGGTTGCTCTGCGATCCGCGTCACCGGGCAGGTTCAGGGCCAGGGGGCCGGCCACCGTCCTCCTCGTCGCCATCTCGGTGTGAGGAGTCAGCCCAGAACGCCGACTCCTGGCATGAGAGCGAGACCAGATGAGGACCTTCGTCGCCCGGCCCGCCCTAGATCAGGCGATGACCGGTGCGAGGATCCTCATGACCTTCGGCCCCGTCGCGGTGCCGCCTGTCGAAGCAGTCCGCGCAGCGTTTCACACGTTGGCCGCTGGTGGAAATCCGGTTCGACTGGGATATCGGACCCACCGCAGCGGTCAGTGGGAGTGGATCGCTCCTGCGATCCAGTCGCGGCTCAGCGAGATCGTCCGGGTAGCAGCGCCTGGGCAGGATCACTCATTGGAATGCTGGCTCGCTGACAACCTGATCGACGATCTACCGGTCCAGATCGCCTTGCAGGAGGACTACGTCAGCATTTCGATCGACCACACTTTGTTCGACGCGCAGGTAGCGGTGAGGCTCCCCGTGCTGCTCTTCGACACAGCGAGCGGCCGTGAGACATCACTCCCCGCATCGAGCAGAGCGCCCTTGGTGAGAGCGCTCATAGCCACTTTCGGTGCCCGGCCACGGTCATGGAGCAGGCTCGTCCGCGATGTTCGTCATCATCGCGTCCGACAGCGCGAGATGCCGCTCCCGCTCGTGACGCAGTCACGTGAGCAGAGTGTCCCTCTCGCAGCTGGATCGGCCCTCACCCGCCACGTATTCGGCTCGTGTGATGCCGATCTGCTGCGTGCAGTCAGGTCGTGGGGTCGGCAGCAGGGAATCTCGATGGCGCCAACCCTGACGTATCTCGCGTCCCGTGCGCTTGAGGCGAGCGGCATTGCCACAAGCGGCGAAGGATACATTCTTGTGGATCTGCGACGCTACTTGCCTCCGGACGTCTCCACGACGGGAAACTTCATTGCCAGTCTGCCAGTTCGGGTAAGAGATCCGCGCACGTTTCCCGCCGACCTGGGAGATGACGTGAGGGCGGGCATAGCGTCGGGGCGCCCTCTTGCCTCTATTGCGACCAGGCTGGCGAGTCAGCGACTTAGACGCGCCGCACCCCCGCCAGTGGACGCCCACGTGCCGGTCCCGTCGCACGCTCGGCTCTCCATGAGTGCTCTGCCCACTCTGCCGGGCTGGGAGGGCTTGCCGTGGACCGGCGACGCGAGTTCGCGCTCTATTCGGCTTGCCACGGACTCCGCGGAACCGAGCACGATTGGCTGGGTCATCGCGACGTCAGGAGGGCGGACCTACTTCAGTGCCACATTTCGCTCTGATGTGTTCGCCGACGATCAGATGGAGCACGCCATGATATTGGCCACGGAGCATCCGTTAGCCGTGCTCGACACGGCCCAATAGGAGCACGGCACTTCATCTCTTTCGCTCAGGCAGGGGTGAGCTCTCGCGCTTCCATATGGGACCGGCCGCCGATACCTGTTGGTGTGGCGCGGTACCTGTCCGGCTCCCGTGCTGCGCACTCTCGCAGTGTGAGAATGGGTGCTTATGGGGATCACGCGAAAACGCTGGGCACTGATCGCGTTGATCTGCTATGCCGCCGTTGCCGTCGCGCTTCTCTTTGCGCCCGTCTCGCCAGAGCTCGTGGTGCGTGCGGTTGTGAGAGTGCTGCACGACGGCCTCGGATGGGCATTCATCCGGACAGGGCACGTGGATGCCGCACTGAATGTCATCTTGTTCGTGCCGCTCGGATTCTTGATGACATGCGTCCTCCGGCCCGGTTGGCTGGGGATGCTCATCGCTCTCGCGCTGTCGGTCAGCGCGGAGCTCGTGCAGACGCTCTTGCCTGCGCGTACCGCCAGTCTTCGAGACATTCTCACCAACGTGGTGGGCGCGGGCGTCGGCGCCGTGGTCGCCTTGGTTTACCTGCGGTGGCACGATCGCCGCGCCGCGCGGATTTCGGAGTCGAGAGCCGGAGCGAGCAAGAGTAGCGAGCAAGAGTAGGGGCGCAATGGTCGTTGCGCCGACGTGGGAGGGATCCGCGACCATGGGGACACGTGCCATGCGGCGATCGTGTCCTTTGGGAAGGGGAGCATGGTCGCGGATCCAGTCGGTGGTTCGGATGCTGTAGGCACCCGAACGAGTCAGTAGGCCCCCTTCGGGTCGATCATCACGCGGAAGGTCCGCCACATGATCATCAGATCGGTCATGACCGACCAGTTCTCGACGTAGCGCAGGTCGAGCCGCACGCTCTCGTCCCACGACAGGTCGCTGCGCCCGCTCACCTGCCACAGGCCGGTGATGCCCGGCTTGATGTACAGCCGGCGATACACGGCGCCGCCGTACGCGTCGACCTCGCTGGGCAGCGGCGGGCGCGGGCCCACCACGCTCATGTCGCCGCGCAGCGCATTCCAGAACTGCGGCAGTTCGTCCAGCGAGAACTTGCGCAGCACGGTGCCGATCCGGGTGATGCGCGGATCGTGCTTGAGCTTGAAAAGCGGACCCGACCCTTCGTTGGCGTCCCTCAGCTCGGCCAGGCGGGCTTCGGCGTCCACGTGCATCGTCCGGAACTTGAGGATCTTGAACTCCGTGCCGTCCCGACCGACGCGGACCTGGCGGAAGAACACCGGGCCGCGGTCCTCGAGCTTGATCAGCAGCGCGATCGGCAGGCCGATCAGCGTGATCGGGATGAGCGCCAGCCCAGAGATGGCGATGTCCATCGCGCGCTTGAGCAGGTGCCGTCCGCCCTCGAACTCGGGGATCTTCACGTGGATCAGCGGCAGGCCGTCGATCGGGTGAAGCGAGATCCGAGGGCCGGCGACATCAGCGAGACGACTGGACAGGATGAGCTCGGATGCCGTGCCCTCGAGCTCCCAGCTCAAGCGCTTGATGAAATCCGGCTCCCTGTCCAGTCGACTCGCCACGACGACGGAGTCGGCGCCGAGTTGGCGCGCGCGCAGCGCGACCGTACCCGTCGTCCCCACAACGGGATAGGTGCGTCCGTCGACGATCATGGGGGTCTGAGACCCGTCCTCGAGCGCCGCTCCGACGATCGAGTAGCCCTTGTTCGTGTCCTGCTGCAGCTGCCGGATGACGTACTCCACGTCGTCCCGGGTGCCGGTCACGAGGGTGCGTGCCGTGCAGTGGCCGTACTCGCGCTGGGCGATGAGCCAGCGGCGCCAGCTCCACCGCCCGACGAGGACGGCGAACAGGCCGAGCGGGAGCGCGGCGATCAGCTGCATCCGCACCCCGTGCCACTGGAAGACCACGAACAGCATCGCGACGATCCCGAAGGCGAGACCGGTCGCATGCGCCACGCGCTTGTACTCGGTCGCGCCGCCGCCGAGGATCGCCATCGTCCGCGTGCCGAACAGCGACAGCATCCCGATCCAGACCGCGGCCGTCAGCAGCGGGATCCGCAGCATGGCCCAGGCGTCGATCGACCCGGAGGCGTCGGTGAGCAGGGCAAGCGCCCCGGCGCCCGCGGAGGCGCCGAGGACGATCATCGCGTCGGAGACCCGCAGCCGCCGGCGGTAGCGTCGCTCCCAGAGCAGGCGGCGCTCCAGCGCGGGCTGGACGCGCGGCGAGACGCCGGTCGTCACGGCAGCCGTGTGCGATGTCTCGGCGTGGCGCGACGGGGTGAGCTGATCGAAGCCGATCACTCCCGGCAGTGCGTCGATCGCCGTCATAGTGCACGCGCGGTCAAGCGCACGCGTGCCAACGCGTCCCCAGTCGACATCTTTACTTCCCCAGTAATGTCGCGACAGGTTCCCACCTGTCGTATTCCCCAGACGGCTCATCGGCTTCCCACGGCCGATGATCGGAGCATCCCACTGCTCCAGCCGCTGTCACTCTATCGTGCCCGGGTCCGTTGCGGAAGGGATACCGCGGATCCGTGTCACACCGTGACGTTCACCCTGCAAGAGGTCGTCGTCTGCGCGGTGATACCGGGCGTCATTCTCGGGGGCACCGGCGCGTGCGGTGACGGAATCCGTGCGCTGTGCGACGATGCCGACATGACCGCCGCCCCGCTCGACGTCGTCGCCGCGGTGATCGTGGACGGCGACCGGATCCTCGCCTGCCGTCGCCGTGAGGGAAAGGCCGACGCCGGCCGCTGGGAGTTCCCCGGCGGCAAGGTCGAACCGGGGGAGTCGCCGGCCGAGGCGCTCGTGCGCGAGGTCCGCGAAGAGCTGGGCATCGACATCCGCATCGGGGAGGTCCTGCGGACGGACGTGACGGATGCCGCAGGCCGCAGCATCCGCCTCACCTGTCTGGCCGCGACCCTGTCAGGGGAGCGTCCGACCGACAGCACCGATCACGACCGGATGGAGTGGGTGCGCCCTGCCGAGCTGTCGGCCCTGGACTGGGCCGAGCCGGATCTGCCGATGGTGCGCGAGCTCAGCGGCGGGTGAGGCTGTGATCAGCGCGCGCGACACGAGTGACGACGCTCACACCCATCGACGCCAGCCGAGTGCGTGTCGAGGGCAGTCCATCTTCTGTGTCGTTCGTCCATTCAAACCAACACATAAGAAGCTAGGTGTTGGTAAGATGGCGGGATGATCACGGCTTCTGCACCATCTTCGATCCCGGTCGAAGCCGTCTCGCACGAGACCTTCGAGTGGACGCCGCACGCGCCCCAGAGGTACTCGCGCGCCGAGGTGGCTCGGCAGACCGGGCCGTACGACGCGACCGTCACAGCGCCCATCGCCGCGTGGCTTCCCGATGTCTCCGGTGAAGACGCGGCCGACGTCGAGGACGCCATCCGCCGACTGGTCGAGTTCGACCAGCACGCCCAGCGCACTCTCGGCACGGACTCTCCCGCGCTCGGGCCAATGACCGCGATCCTGCTGCGCACCGAGTCCGCTTCGAGCTCGCAGATCGAGCAGCTGACGACGTCGGCCAAGCAACTCGCCCTCGCCGAGATCGACGAGGGCGACGAGGCGAACGCACTGACCGTCATCGGCAACGTCCGCGCGATGGAGGCCGCTCTCCAGATGGCCGACGACATCAGCGAGGGCTCCATCCTCGCCATGCACCGAGCGCTGCTGACCCATCAGCCCGGTCTCGAGCACGAGGCCGGCCGGTACCGCCAGGAGCAGGTGTGGATCGGGGGCGACAACGCCGGCCCTCGCGACGCCCGTTTCATCGGCCCACACCATGACCGCATCCCCGGTGCGATCGCGGATCTGGTTGCCTTCGCCCGCCGCCAGGACATCTCGGTGCTCGTTCAGGTCGCGGTCGCCCACGCCCAGTTCGAGACCATCCATCCCTTCGTCGACGGCAACGGTCGGACCGGGCGCGCCCTTGCGCAGTCGATCCTCCGCAACAAGGGCCTGGTCGGATCGACCGCCGTGCCGATCTCGGCGGGGCTCCTCGTCGACACGAACCGGTACTTTGCAGCCCTCGGGTCCTTCCGCGATGGCGACGCCGGCCCCATCATTCGCGAGTTCGCGATGGCGAGCCGGATCGCGGCGAAGACCGGCAGCCGGCTCGTCGACGACATGGTCGGGCAACTCAACGAGTCCCGCGCGAAGATGAAGGGCATTCGCTCGGATGCCGCGGCCTGGAAGGTGCTGCCGCACCTGGTCGGACAGCCCGCCGTGAACACCAAGTACCTCATGACCCACCTCGGCCTCGGCGAGATGGCAGCCCTCCGCGCGCTCGATGCGCTCACGGAGCGCGAGGTGCTCACCGAGACCACGGGCCGGGGCCGCAATCGCGTCTGGCAGCACCGCGGCATCCTCGGGGTCCTGGATGCCTACGCTGCCGAGATCCGTAGGATGACCCGTCCTACGGTGCCGTAGGTGACGGTTCGCCAACCCATGCAGTTCGCGTCGCCGCACCGAACAGAAGAATCCCCGCTGAGACTATGAAAGAAACCCCCGCGTGTAGAAGCCACGCGAGGGTTCCAGTGGTGGGTTGTCGCGTGGCTCGGCGACACAGGAACGTGCGGTATAAGTCACTTCCCCTTGTGTGCGTTATAAGTCACATGTAGAGTTGTGCGTTATAAGTCACTTGTGAGGTGGAGATGGAAGTACGCGCTGCATCCGACTTCGGGGCCCTCGTTGCTGAGCGCCGCGAAGGTCTGAGTCTGTCTCAAGCTGAGCTCGCGCGCCGCGCCGGCGTCACTCGCGAGTGGGTCGTGCGGCTGGAGAACGGGTCCACAACCGTCACGCTCTTCCGGCTCATGCGCGTTCTCCGAGAGCTCGGCCTCGTCGTCGACGTCAGCGAGGTCGACGATGTCGAGTGAACTGTTCGCGTATCTCGATGGCGAAGCGATCGGCGTCGTCGAGCAGTCGGCTGGTGGCGCCTTGTCATTCACCTACGACGCTGATTACCGGTCCCGGCGCGATGCGACCCCGCTCTCACTCTCCATGCCGCTTGTGCGCGCCGGGCACAAGAACAGGCCGGTGCGCGCTTTTCTGCAGGGGTTGCTTCCCGACAGTCCGGGCCGGCTCACGGAGCTTGGACGCGAGTATCGTGTCAGCGCCAGTAATCCTTTTGCTCTGCTTTCGCACATTGGTCGTGACGCGGCCGGTGCGGTGCAGCTGCTTCCACCTGGTGAGGCGAGCGCTGACGCAGCCGAACGTCACGGCGATGTGAGAGAACTCTCCGACACCGACTTCGCGGAGCTCGTGGCAGATCTTGTCCGCAACGGTGATACCTGGGGGAGGCGTACGGATGACGCGCGTTGGAGTCTTCCCGGTGCGCAGCCCAAAGTCGCGCTGTTCCGCACCGAGCAGGAACGATGGGCGGTGCCGCAGGATTCGACACCGACCACGCACATACTGAAGCCAGCGGTCGCGCCCTATCCGGACCATCACATCAATGAGTTCATGACGACGGCCGCGGCGCGTGGGTTGCGGCTTCACGTCGCTGACGATTTCTTGGTGACCACCGAGCGTGGTCACGCGGTGTTCGTTTCCACGCGCTACGACCGCCGGCTCGAAGACGGGCGTTGGCATCGGCTCCATCAGGAGGACCTCGGTCAGGCGCTGAGCGTGCCGCCGGACATGAAGTATCAGTCCGAGGGCGGACCAGGTATCGCCGCGATTGCCCGCCTCATCAACTCCCTGCCTGACGCCGAAGACCGGCGGGGCAACGCAAGACAGTTCTACGAGGCCCTTGTATTCTCGGTAGCGTCTCTCGGCACCGACGCGCACGCGAAGAACTACTCGCTTCTGCTGCAGCGTGATCGTGCCAAGCTCGCCCCGCTCTATGACCTCGGCAGCTACGCACCGTACCTCGCCGCCGACGGCGGTAACCCGAAGCTCGCCATGTCAATCGAGGGGGAGTACAGCGTCGGACGGATCAGCCTCGATTCGCTGGTCAGGGTGGCGGCGCGGGTCGGCCTCGACCGCGATTGGGCTGAGGCGCGCGCCCATGAGATCACGGACGGCATCGTGATCGCCTACGCGGCGGCGGCGGATGCTGCGCGAGCGCAGCTCGGCGACGACCCGTTCATCGGGCGGATGGTCGACAGCATCCATGAGTACGCGTCGTCGCGTGGCTGGAACGCATGACTAGCTCTCACCAGGGCAAAGCAAAACCCCCGCGGATAGAAGCTCCGCGAGGGTTTCTAGGATGACGTAATGATCATCCGTGTGGCTCCGACGGGCGTCGATCCCGTGACCTCACGATTTTCAGTCGTGCGCTCTACCAACTGAGCTACAGAGCCACGCGGCATCCGTGTGCAACATCCGCCGCGTCCGACACGAAAGGCCCTTCGGAAAGGGCCCGTCGCTTGGAGCGACCCTGACGGGACTTGAACCCGCGACCTCCGCCGTGACAGGGCGGCACGCTAACCAGCTGCGCTACAGGGCCAGAACTATGAAATTGTATCGGAAGAGTGACCCCAACGGGATTCGAACCCGTGCTACCGCCGTGAAAGGGCGGCGTCCTAGGCCGCTAAACGATGGGGCCCGATGAACCCCTGCCTTCGCAGGCCTGGTGCTCACGCTTGCCGACGCTCAAGCATAAGAGATTCGGTCCCGTTTCGCGAATCGGGCAGGGGGCCGATTCGGCGACCCGCCCGGCGGGCTCCGCGGCGGGAGAAGGGCGGGGCGCAAGATGGTCGGGGTGCCCGAACACGAGCGGAATCTGTTGCATCTGTGACGGATGTTGTTACTGTGGAGCGAGTTGTGCCGATAGTGCCCGGTGAGACACCGCAACGAAGAGGAGGCCGCGTGCTCGACGAACAGGTCGATCCCGACGCCTGCGATTGCGCCCCCACCGAGCGCGAACGACGTGCACTGTGGCCGAGCACGGTCACCCGACGAGGCGCGCTCGCGCTCGGCATCGTCGGGGTCGCCGCAGTCGGCGTCGCAGCGGCACCCCGCATCCCCGCCGCGTACGCGGCCGACTATCCCTCGTGGGACGACGTGAAGCGCGCCAAGGCCAACCAGTCGGCCAAGAACGGCGAGATCGGCCGGATCGAGACGCTGATCCAGAACCTGAAGAACGCGGCGGCCGAGGCGCAGCGGCTCTCAGAGCAGCGGGGCCAGGAGTACTTCGAGGCGCAGCAGGCGTTCCTCGAGGCATCTCACCGCGCCGACGACCTGCAGGCGCAGGCCGACGCGCAGGCGAAGACGGCGACGGATGCCGCGGACAAGGCCGGTCGCGTCGCCGCCCAGCTGTACCGAAACGGCGGCGACAACGCCTCGCTCGAGCTGTTCCTGTCCGGCTCGGCCGCGAACGCCGACGACCTGCTGGCCCGCCTGGGCACGATGGACAAGCTGCTGGACGCGAACCGAGCGGTGTACTCGGATGCCGTGGCCGCCCGGGATTCCGCCCAGAGCCTGACCGACCAGGCGAAGAAGCAGCGCGCCGAGCGCGACCGGCTGCAGAAGATCGCCGAGAAGAAGATGGTGGCCGCGCAGCAGGCCGCCGACGCCGCCGAGGCGGCCGTGGCCAACCAGAACGCGCACCTGGACGTGCTGCAGGCGCAGCTGGCGGCCCTCAAGGACAACACCGCCAAGACGATCGCCGGCTACCGGGCCGGGGTCGAGGCGCGCCGCAAGGCCGAGGAGGAGCGCAAGCGCCGCGAAGCGGCCGCGCGCAAACGCGCGGAGGAGGCGGCCCGCAAGGCCGCCGCCGAGGCGGCCAAGCACCATAACAGCGGGGGAGGCGGGTCACCCGCCAGCTCCGGCGGGGGCGGCTCGGTGCTGGGCTCCGGCTGGTGCCGGCCGAACAGCGGCGGGCAGAGCTCCGGCTACGGACCGCGCATGGTCTGGTGCGGCAGTGCGTACTGCTCCAGCGGATTCCACGAGGGCGTCGACCTGGCCGGCCCGTGCGGATCGAACATCTACGCCGCACACTCCGGCCGGGTCACCTACGCCGGCTACAACGGCGGATACGGCAACTACATCCGCCTCGACCATGGCAGCGGCATCGGCACCGGCTACGGCCACATCCGCCCCGGCGGCATCCACGTCCGGTACGGCCAGTACGTGAGCGCCGGGCAGGTCATCGCCAGCGAGGGCAACACCGGCAACTCATTCGGCTGCCACCTGCACTTCGAGGTCTATGTGAACGGCAGCACGACCAACCCCGTGCCGTTCATGGCCCGCCGCGGCATCTCGGTCTGACCGCTCCGGCGCCGGACCCGTTCGAGCCGTGCGTCAGTGCTGTTCGAAGCGCGCGTACGCCTCGCCGACCAGGCGCTCGGCCTCGGCCGCGTTCGCCCAGTCGTCGACCTTGACCCACTTGCCCTGCTCGAGGTCCTTGTAGTGCTCGAAGAAGTGCGAGATCTCGTTCTTGGTGTGCTCGGGGATGTCGTCGACGTCCTGGATGTGCGCCCAGCGCGGGTCCTTGGCCAGGACCGCGACCACCTTGTCGTCGCCGCCGGCCTCGTCGCTCATCTTCAGCACCGCCACCGGGCGCACCGTGACGTGGACCCCGGGGAACAGGGTCTGGTCCAGCAGCAGCAGGACATCCAGCGGGTCGCCGTCCTCGCCGAGCGTCTTGTCGAAGAACCCGTACTCCGCGGGGTAGCCGAACACCGTGTAGAGGATGCGGTCGAGGTGGACGGCCCCGGTCTCGTGGTCGACTTCGTACTTCACGCGGCTGCCGCGCGGGATCTCGATGACGGCGTCGTACGCGCCCATGCTGTGCTCCTTCGGTGACGGGAATTCCGCGCACCAGCCTATTCCGCGCACCAGCCTATCGGCGTGCGGCGGCGGTACCGTGAGGGAATGGAGCACCGGCCGAGCCTCGACCCCGCCGTCGCCGACACCCGTCGGGCGGTCCGGGCGGCCCTGGCCGAGGTGCGGCCCGGCGCCGTGGTGGTCGCGCTCTCCGGCGGCGCCGACTCGCTCGCCCTCGCAGCGGCCACCGCGTTCGAGGCGCCCAAGCGCGGGATGACACTGATCAGCGTCACCGTCGACCACGGCCTGCAGCCCGGCTCGGGCGAAGTCGCCGAGGCCGCCGCCCGGCAGGCCGAGGAGCTCGGCCTGGACGCACGGGTCGAACGGGTGCAGGTCGGCGCCGACGGCGGGCCGGAGGCGGCCGCGCGGGCGGCCCGCTACCGGGCCCTGTCCCGCGTCGCGGCCGAGGCGGACGCGGCCGCCGTCCTGGTCGGCCACACCCGCGACGACCAGGCCGAGACCGTGCTGCTGGGCCTGGCCCGCGGATCGGGCGCCGCGAGCCTGCAGGGCATGGCCGCGGCATCCGATCTGGACGGCATCCCCCTGCTGCGGCCGTTCCTGGACATCCCGCGGGCGACCACCCGCGCGGCCTGCTCCGCCCAGGGGCTGCAGCCGTGGGACGACCCGCAGAACGACGACCCCGCCTATGCGCGGGTGCGCGTGCGCCGCACCGTCATGCCGGTCTTGGAGGCCGAGCTCGGGCCCGGCATCGCCGAGGCGCTCGCACGCACCGCGGACCAGCTGCGCGAGGATGCCGCGGCCTTCGCCGAGATGATCGACGAGACCATCGAGGACATCGTCGAGCCCGCCGAGGCCGGCATCGCCGTATCGGTGGCCGCGCTCGCCGCGAACCCGGCGGCCCTGCGCCACCGGGTCATCCGGCACGTGGTGGCCAGCGAGTTCGGGCAGAGCCTGACCCGCGCCCAGACCCTCGAGGTCGCCCGGCTCGTCATCGACTGGCGCGGACAGGGGCCGATCGATCTGCCCGGCTGCCGGGCGCAGCGCAGCGGCGCGCGGATCGAGTTCACCGCGCAGTGATTCCACCGCGCAGTGAATCCCGGGCATTCGGCGCGTCCGGGACCGGCCCGTAGACTCGAGGCATGCGCGCGGCGGACATCTCCGATCAGATCACGACCGTCCTCGTCACCGAGGAGGACATCCGCGAGAAGCTCGCCGAGATCGCGGCCCGGGTGGCCGTCGACTACGCGGGCAAGGATCTGCTCCTGGTCGGGGTCCTCAAGGGCGCCGTCATGGTGATGGCCGATTTCGCCCGGGCGCTGCCGATGGTCGTCCCGATGGACTGGATGGCCGTCTCGTCCTACGGCAGCGGCACCAAGTCCAGCGGCGTGGTGCAGATCCGCAAGGACCTGGACACCGACATCCACGACAAGCACGTGCTCATCGTCGAGGACATCATCGACTCCGGCCTGACCCTGAGCTGGCTGCTGGAGAACTTCGCGTCGCGCGGTGCCGCCTCGGTCGAGGTGTTCGCCCTGCTGCGCAAGCCCGAGGCGGCCAAGGTGCACGTGGAGTCGAAGTACGTCGGCTTCGACATCCCGCCCGAGTTCGTGATCGGGTACGGCCTGGACTACGACGAGAAGTACCGCAATCTGCGGGATGTCGCGGTGCTGGCCCCGCACGTCTACAGCTGAGCCTGTGCGGCCCCGGCGCCTGTACGCCGTGGGCGAATGCACAGACGACCCCTAGCGGGCGCGCGATACCCTGAAACGACAATCCGCGAGCATGCGGATCGCAAGGAAAGGGCTCGGGCGTCGCCCCACCATGGATTTCAAGAAGATCACTCGCAACCCGTTGATGTATGTGCTGCTCATCGGGGTACTGCTGATCGTCGGCTTCTCCCTCATCTCCAGCCTCGGCGGGGCCAAGCAGATCACCACCCAGGAGGGCCTGAATCTGCTCAAGGGCGACACGGTCACCAAGGTCGTCAACACCGACGGCGACCAGCGCGTGGACATGACCCTCTCCACGGCGTACCAGGATTCCACCGACGTGCAGTTCTACTACGTGTCGGCGCGGGCCGACCAGGTGGTCGAGGCGATCAACGCCGCCAACCCGAAGGACGGCTACAACGACGCCGTCCCGAAGGCGAGCTGGTTCGACGGCTTCCTGTCGCTGCTGCTGCCGATGGTGATCCTCGGTCTGCTGTTCTGGTTCCTGCTCTCCTCCGCCCAGGGCGGCGGCAGCAAGGTCATGCAGTTCGGCAAGTCGCGCGCGAAACTGGTGACCAAGGAGATGCCCCAGGTCACCTTCGGCGACGTCGCCGGGGCCGATGAGGCGATCGAAGAGCTCGAGGAGATCAAGGACTTCCTCAAGGAGCCGGCGAAGTTCCAGGCCGTCGGCGCGCGGATCCCGAAGGGCGTGCTCCTGTACGGCCCTCCCGGAACCGGCAAGACCCTGCTCGCCCGTGCCGTCGCCGGCGAGGCCGGCGTGCCGTTCTACTCGATCTCGGGTTCGGACTTCGTCGAGATGTTCGTCGGCGTCGGCGCCAGCCGCGTGCGCGACCTGTTCAGCCAGGCGAAGGAGACCGCCCCGGCGATCATCTTCATCGACGAGATCGACGCCGTCGGCCGCCACCGCGGTGCGGGCCTGGGCGGCGGCCACGACGAGCGCGAGCAGACCCTGAACCAGATGCTCGTCGAGATGGACGGGTTCGACCCCAAGGCGAACGTCATCGTGATCGCGGCGACCAACCGCCCCGACATCCTCGACCCGGCGCTGCTGCGTCCGGGCCGCTTCGACCGGCAGATCGGCGTGGACGCCCCCGACCTGCAGGGCCGCCTGCAGATCCTGCAGGTGCACGGGCGCGGCAAGCCGCTGGCCGACGGGGTCGACCTCGAGGTCGTGGCCCGCAAGACGCCGGGGTTCACCGGCGCCGACCTGGCCAACGTGCTCAACGAGGCCGCGCTGCTGACCGCCCGCTCGAACGCGCAGCTGATCGACAACCGCGCCCTGGACGAGGCGATCGACCGGGTCATCGCCGGTCCGCAGCGCCGGACCCGGGTGATGAAGGACAAGGAGAAGCTGATCACCGCGTACCACGAGGGCGGCCACGCCCTGACCGCCGCGGCGATGAACTACTCCGACCCGGTCACGAAGATCACGATCCTGCCGCGCGGCAAGGCCCTCGGCTACACCATGGTCATGCCGCTGGATGACAAGTACTCGATCACCCGCAACGAGCTGCAGGACCAGCTGGCCTGGGCCATGGGCGGCCGGGTCGCCGAGGAGATCGTGTTCCACGACCCCACCACCGGGGCATCCAACGACATCGAGAAGGCCACCGGCATCGCCCGCAAGATGGTCACCGAGTACGGCATGACCGCCGCCATCGGGCCGGTCAAGCTGGGCGGGTCCTCGGGCGAGATGTTCCTCGGCCGCGACATGGGCCACGGCCGCGACTTCTCCGACTCGATGGCCGAGACCGTCGACGAGGAGGTCCGGGCGCTGCTGGAGCAGGCGCATAACGAGGCCTACCAGGTGCTGAACGCGAACCGCGAGGTCCTCGACCGGCTGGCGCTCGCGCTGCTGGAGAAGGAGACGCTGGACCACCTCGAGATCGCCGATATCTTCACCGACATCACGAAGCTGCCGGAGCGTCCGCAGTGGCTCTCCAGCGACGAGCGTCCGGTCTCGGCGATGCCCCCGGTCGAGGTCCCGCGCCAGCCGGCCGGCATCGCCGCCTCGACCGAGGCCGAGGAGGGTTCGCACGCCGGAGCGCGCCGTCGCCCCAGCGGGCAGGCGCGTCCCGCGACAGCGTAGGCTCGGGCGTGTGGCCGTGGACCGTGAGCGCGTGAGTTCCCTGGTCCGGGAGCTCCTCGACGCGATCGGGGAGGACCCGGACCGCCCCGGCCTGCGACAGACCCCGCAGCGGGTCGCGGAGCTGTACGCCGACTTCTTCGCCGGGGTGGGGCAGGATGCCTCAGCCCCCCTCGCGCACACCATCTCGGTGTCGTCCGGCCCCGCGCCGGACACCACGCCGTCCGGCGCAGTGATGCTGCGCGGCATCCGCTTCCGCTCCGTCTGCGAGCACCACCTGCTGCCGTTCGCCGGGCGCGCGCACATCGCCTACCTGCCCGGCGAGCAGGTGGTGGGCCTGGGCGCGCTGCCGAAGGTGGTCGACATCCTCGCCGACCGGCCCCAGGTGCAGGAGCGGCTGGGCGAGCAGATCGCCGACACCATCGCCCAGGCGCTGGACTGCCGGGGCGTGCTGGTGGTGCTGGACGCCGTGCACGAGTGCGTCACGATGCGCGGAGGCAAGCAGACGGATGCCTCGACCGTCACGATCGCCGCGCGCGGCGAGCTCGCCGACCCGGCGGCACGGACCGAACTCGTGGCCCTGATCGGACGGGAGAGCGCATGACCCTGATCATGGGAGCCGTCAACGTCACCCCGGACTCGTTCAGCGACGGCGGACGGTATCTGCACACCGAGGACGCGATCGCGCACGGACTGGCGCTGCGCGCCGACGGCGCCGACATCCTCGACATCGGCGGCGAGTCGACCCGGCCCGGCGCCGCGCACGTCGAGGCATCTGTGGAGCGCGATCGCGTCGTGCCGGTGATCCGCGAACTGGCCGCCGCCGGCGCACTGATCAGCGTCGACACCATGCACGCGGCGACCGCGCGCGCGGCGGTCGAGGCCGGGGCGCGGATCATCAACGACGTCGCCGGGGGCCTGGCCGACCCGGACATGCTGCGGGTGGCCGCCGACCTCGAGGTCGACATCGTGATCAGCCACTGGCGCGGCCACTCCGACGACATGTACGCGCATGCGCAGTACGACGACGTGGCCCGGGATGTCGTCACCGAACTCGTCGGGCGGATCGAGGCGGCCGCGGCCGCCGGCATCCCCCCGGCGCGGATCATCCTGGATCCGGGCATCGGCTTCGCCAAGCGCGGGGTGCAGAACTGGGAGATGCTGCGCGGGCTGCCGGCGCTGGTGGGGCTCGGCCCGCGGGTGCTGGTCGGCACGAGCCGCAAGCGGTTCCTCGCCGACCTGCTCGAGGAGGACGACGCCGGCCCCGCCACGGAGCAGCGCCGCGACCTGGCGACCGCGGTGGCAAGCGTCCTGGCCGCCCAGGCCGGCGTGTGGGGGGTGCGGGTGCACGATGTGGCCGGCACCCGCGACGCGCTGCGCGTCGCGAAGGCGTGGAGAGGATGATGGGCGAGCTCGACGAGATCACGCTGCGCGGCCTGCGCGCGTTCGGATACCACGGCGTCTACCCGCACGAGCGGCGCGAGGGGCAGGTGTTCGTGGTCGATCTGACACTGTTCGTCGACACCCGGGCGGCCGCGGCATCCGATGACGTGGCCGACACCGCGCACTACGGCGACGTCGCCGTGGCGGCCACCGAGATCATCGCCGGCGAGCCGGTCAACCTGATCGAGACACTGGGCGCGCGCATCGCCGAGCGGGCGCTCTCGTTCACGGGGGTGCGTGCGGTGGCCGTCACCGTGCACAAGCCGGACGCCCCGATCACGGTCCCGTTCGAGGATGTGACCGTCACGATCCGCCGCGAACGGGAGTCGGCATGAGCCGGCGGCTCGCGCAGGGGTTCGTCCCGGAGCCCCCGCCCGGCACCCCGGTGGTGATCGCGCTGGGTGCGAACCTCGGCGACCGGGACGGGACTCTGGATGCCGCGGCCGCCGAGCTGCGCGCCCTGCCGCTGACCGACCGGGTGCGGGTCGCCGAGCCGATCTCGTCGATCGCGATCAAGCCGGACGGGCCGGATGCCGCGGCCCCCCGATACCTGAACTCGGTCGCCACGCTGCGCACCCGGCTGGCCCCGTCGGTGCTGCTGGCGGCGCTGCACGAGATCGAGGCGCGTCACGGCCGGGTGCGCGCGGAGCGGTGGGGAGACCGCACGCTCGACCTGGACATCATCGCGTACGGCGCGGTGCTCAGCGCGGATCCGGCGCTGACGCTGCCGCACCCGCGCGCCGCCGAGCGCTCGTTCGTGCTCGCGCCGTGGCTGGCCCTCGACCCGGACGCGGAGCTGCCCGGCGCCGGCCCCGTGCGCGCGCTGCTGGACCGCCTGGGGGAGGACGGATGAAGCGCACCCGACCGCTGTCGCTGATCATCGCCGCCGTGCTCGGCGTCGGCGCCGGCTACCTGTTCGACCAGCTGCTGACTGCGGCCGGGCGCCCCACGTTCACCCCGATGGTGTCGCTGCCGATCATGCTGGTCGTCCTCGGCATCGTCGTCGTCCTGTTCGCGCTGCCCATCCACAGGGCCACGCACGGCCGGTCCGCCGGACCGGTCAACCCGTTCCACGCGGTGCGGGTCGCGATGCTGGCGAAGGCCTCGAGCCTGCTGGGCGCGCTGTTCGTCGGGCTGGGACTCGGCCTCATCCTGTTTCTGCTGACCCGGCCCAACGACCCGTCGGTAGGCTCGTTGAGTGCGCTGATCGCGACCGTCGTGTGCGCCGCCCTGCTGGTGGCCGGCGGGTTGATCGCCGAGCACCTCTGCACGATCCGGAAGGACGACGATGACGAACATCCCCGAGGCGGGTCCGGATCCGACAGACCGGACGACTCCGGTCTCGCCGGAGGCTCCCACCCCCGGTGAGCTCGGCGACGCGGTGCTCGACGACCGCACGTTCGACGTCGTCCTCGAGCCGCGCGGCGACAACCGCCTGCCGCTCGGCGACGGCACCTGGCATCAGCTCGCGCGGGCCTACGTCTGGGTGCGGCTCATCTCGGTGACCGCCATGCTGGTGGTCGTGCTGATCGCGGCCACGGCGCTGTCGGTCTTCGCCCACGAGGCATGGGTGTGGATCCCCGGCGGCATCGCCGCCGCCGTCTTAGCGGCCACCGCCGTGATCACCCCGCGGCAGGCTCGGTCGTTCGGGTATCAGCTGCGTCACGACGATCTGGTGTTCCGCCGCGGCATCCTCTGGCAGCGCCAGGTGGCGGTGCCCTACGGGCGGATGCAGCTGGTCGACATCACCCATGGCCCGCTCGACCGGGCGTTCGGCATCGCGCAGCTCAAGCTCGTGACGGCCGCGGCATCCACCGGCGTCGTCATCCCCGGGCTCACCCAGGGCGCGGCCGAGCGGCTGCGCGACACCCTCATCGCCGTGGCGGAGACCCGCAGGACCGGACTATGACCACCGCCGAGCCCGTGCCGCCGGCTGCGGGACCGCCGGCGCAGGGGGCTCCGCTGCCCGGCGCGCGCTCGCCGCTCAGCGACGGCGACTGGCACCGTCTGCACCCGCTCACGCCGCTGTTCCGCGGCGGGTTCGTGCTGGTCGTGGTCGCGGGCCTCGTGATCTCGAACCTGCGCGAGCGGATCATCGACTTCTTCGTGAACTCCGCGGTGCCGGATGCCGGAGACTTCGAGGACAGCGGCGACCCGATCGACTTCATCCTGTCGCACAACCTCGTGCTGCTGGCACTGCTGGCCGTGCTCGTGGTGGTGCTGGTCCTGATCGGCCTGTTCTACCTGGCGTGGCGGTTCCACACGTTCCGCATCACCGGAGACGACGTGGAGGTGCGGCAGGGCGTGCTGTTCCGCAGCCATCGCCGTGCCCCGCTGGACCGCGTGCAGGGCGTGAACCTCACCCGGCCGATGCTTGCCCGTCTGTGCGGCATGGCCAAGCTCGAGGTCGTCGGCGCCGGCTCGGACGCCAACGTCAAGCTCGACTACCTGTCCACCTCGAACGCCGAGGCGGTCCGGGGCGACATCCTGCGCCTGGCCTCGGGCCGCAAGCTGGCCGAGGCCCGGGCCCGGGGCGCGGCGCCCCCGGCCGGCTCGCGCGTGGCGGCCGCGGCATCCGTGGTCACCGACGCCGTGAACTCCCTCGTCCTCGGCGCGGAGGAGCCGGTCGCCGAACCGGCATCCGTCGTGTCCATCCCGGTGGTGCGGCTGATCCTCGCGCACCTGTTCGGCGGGCGGACGCTGGTGCTGCTGGCCCTGATCGCGATCGCCGTGTGGGGCTCGATCGTCGGCACGCCGTGGATCCTGTTCACGATCGTGCCGATGTTCCTCGCGTTCGGTGCCGTCCTGATGCGGTCGATCACCAAGTCGCTGCGGTACTCGATCGCCCCGACGCCGGACGGCGTGCGCATCACCTACGGCCTGTTCACCACCGTGACCGAGACGCTGCCGCCCGGCCGCATCCACGCCGTCGAGATCAGCCAGCCGCTGATGTGGCGCGCGTTCGGCTGGTGGGCGGTGCGGGTGAACCGGATGAGCGGCAAGAGCGCGAACTCCGGTCAGACCGACCAGTTCTCGGAGGTGCTGCCGGTGGGCGACCGCGCCGACGTCGAGCGGGTGCTGCGGCTGGTCATGCCCGGGATGCCGGAGCAGCAGTGGCCGCTCGTGTTCGAGCACGGCATCCTCGGCCCCGGCGCGGCCGACCCGTACACCAACACGCCGCGCCGCGCGCGGATCCTGCGGCCGCTGTCGTGGCGGCGCAACGGCTTCCTCCTGGCCGAGGCCGGACTGCTGCTGCGCCGCGGGATGGTGTGGCGCAGCCTGGGCATCTTCCCGCTCGCGCGGCTGCAGAGCGTCGGGCTGCATCAGGGCCCGCTCGCGCGCGCGCTGGGCGCGGCCAAGGTGCACGCGCACACGATCCCCGGGCGGGTCTCGGGCCAGCTCGGGGCGGTGGACCGGGATGCCGCGGTCGCGCTGTTCGCACGCGCCGAGGCCGCCGCCGTCGCGGCCGGCGCCACCGACCGCAGCCACCGCTGGGCCGGGGAGGATCCGGCGACGCCGGGCGGGGGTGGGCGGTTGTGAGGGCCGACGGGCGCCTGGGGGTCGGGATCATCGGCGCGGGCCGGGTCGGCCCGGTGATCGGCGCGGCGCTGGCAGGCGCCGGACACGCCGTGGTCGGCATCACGCACGGGTCGGACGACGACCGGGTCGAGTCGGTGCTGCCCGGGGTGCCCTTCCTGGACACGCCCGAGATCGTGCGCCGCGCCGAGCTGGTCGTGCTGGCCGTGCCGCACGACGAACTGCCGGGGCTGGTGACCGGCCTCGCCGAGGTCGAGGCGTGGCAGATCGGCCAGCTGGTGCTGCACACCGATCCCGGCCACGGCCTGGACGTGCTCGCGCCCGCCGCCGCCCGCGGCGCCATCCCGCTGGCGATCCACCCGGCGATCACGTTCACCGGGACATCCATGGACATCCGCCAGCTCACCGACGCGTTCGCCGCGGTCACGGCACCGGCGGCCGTGCTGCCGATCGCCCAGGCGCTCGCGGTCGAGCTGGGCTGCGAGCCGGTGGTGGTGGCGGATGCCGACCGCCCGGCCTATGCGGAGGCCATCGCGACCGCGACCGAGTTCTCGCGATCGATCGTGCGGCAGGCATCCGATCTGCTCGCCTCGGCCGGCGTGGAGAACCCGCGCGCGTTCCTGTCGACGATCGTGCACTCCAGCGTCGATCAGGCGCTCGCCGACCCGGGCGACGCCGCCGACCTCAAGCCCTGAGCGGCGGGCGGATGCGGCATCCGCCCGTTCGGTCGACGCATATGGCTGCCGGTTCGGCGCGCGAGGAGGCATTCGCGTCGACCGAATCGGCCCGCGGAGTTTCGGTCGACGCATATGGCGGTCGATTCGGCCCCAGGACAGCCATTCGTGTCGACCGAACCGACGACGGGAGGGGCACGCGGCTCAGCGCCGCACGGACCCGTTCGCGTCAAGCAGCAGCGGCTCGGCGTGCGGCGGGCCGGCGAAGTCGAAGAGGCCGTCCAGGGTGCCCGCCCGCGCATCGAAGCTGCCGCCGCCGATGCGGCCGGTGCGCCAGTTGTCCTCGATGAACCGCAGGATCGAGGTCTGCTCGGTCGCGGTGTGGTCGATCGCCCCCGCCCGCGCGTAGGGCGAGATCACCAGCAGCGGCAGCCGCTGGCTGGGCCCGCAGCGCCCGATCTGACCGCCGGCGACGGGCGCGGCCGCGTCGGCGCAGATGGCGGCGTCGATGTCGGATGACCGCGAGGCGTTGAGGATCGTCGGGGCGACGTGGTCGTACCACCCGTCCGAGTCGTCGTACGCGATCACGACTGCGGTCGAGGCCCAGTCGGCCGAGGTCTGCAGCCGGTTGAGGGTGCCCACCAGGAAGGCCTGCTCGTCGAGGGGGTCCGAGGAGCCCGCGTGGCCGTCCTGCGCGCCCGGCGCCTTCAGGAACGACACCGCGGGAAGCCGTCCGGCGGTCAGTGCGGCGTCGAAGTCGGTCAGATCGTACTGATGGTGCGCGCGATCGTCGTACCCGATCATCGCCACCGACGTCGGGGGCAGATGATGCGGATTGGCGGTGGACGGGTAGTACTGGAACGGCTCGTGGTGCGGGACGTAGTCGGCGATGCGCGCCCCGCCGACGTTCGTCCGGCTCGCCCCGCACTGCGCGGGCGCGCCGGTGGCGGCATCCCATGCCGAGGTCGGGCGGAACCCGCCGGAGAACCAGCCCCACGTCACGTGCGCGGCCGACAGCAGGTCGCCGATCGTGCGGGAGGATGCCGGGAACCGGCCGAGCGGAGCATTCGCGCCGCGCCGGCTGCAGTCGTCGAGGGCCGGATCGACGTCGGTGATCAGGGTGCCGCGGCCCTGCGCGTCCGGCGCGGCGACCCGTGCCGGATCGCGGACGACCGCGCCGCTGTGCGGATCGACGAGGGTCATGCCCCACGTCTGCCCGGAGACCAGGTCGATGGCGCCGGGCGTGGACGGGCCGAACACCGTGTCCCACGAGTTGTCGCTCATCGCGAACCGCTGGGCATAGTTCCACAGCGCCGTCACCGTGTTCCCGTCGTAGTAGTCCATGACCAGCCCGGGTTCGCCGAACCCGGTCCGGCACGCATCCCGGGACGTGTGCTGGACGAACCGGTCCATCCGGCCGCCGTTCATTGCGCGCTGCTCGTCGGTGTAGTCGTGGTCCTGGTCGCAGGTCAGCGCCTGCTCGTGGGTGAGACGGCGTGGCGCCGACGCGTTCGGATTGTGCGTCAGCATCCCGGACGTGGTCAGCGTGTCCGCATGCGGAGTGTCGGATGCCGCATGGAACGGCGTGCCGTCGGTGTTGGCGGCGACCGGGTAGGTGCCGAAGTAGTGGTCGAACGACACGTTCTCGCCGAAGATCACGACGAGGTGCCGGATCGGCGTCGTCGTCGCCTGCGCGCTCGGAGAGGCGGATGCCGGGGCCGACGCGGTGCGTGTCGGAACCGGGGTCGGGGTGGGGGCCGGCGCACAGGAGACGAGGGCGACCGCGAGCGTCGCAAGGACGGCAGCCGCCCGCGCGCGGTGCCTCGGCTGGACCATACGATCGCCTCCGAGTACCAGTGTGCCGCGCCGATAGACTGGACGGCGACTTCCGAGGAGCCCCGCCGCATGACCGACACCCCCCGCACCGCACCGGCCGACGCGCCCGAGACGACCGAAGAGGACGTCATCGAGCAGAAGGCCGTGCGCATGGCCAAGCGCGAGCGGCTCATCGCCGAGCGGGCGGATGCCGCCGGTGGCGCGTATCCGGTGAGCGTGCCGGTCACCGACACCATCCCCGACCTGCGCGCCCGCTACGGCGACCTCGAGGCGGGGGCCGAGACGGGCGTCACCGCCGCGGTCGCCGGCCGGGTCGTGTTCAGCCGCAACACCGGCAAGCTGTGCTTCGCGTCGCTGCAGTCCGGCGACGGCAGCCGCATCCAGGCCATGGTGTCGCTGGCCGTCGTCGGCGAGGAGCAGCTCGCGCGCTGGAAGGAGCTGGTCGACCTCGGCGACCACGTCTACGTGCGCGGCCAGGTCATCTCCAGCCGCCGCGGCGAGCTGTCGATCATGGTCGAGGACTGGGCCATCGCGTCCAAGGCGCTGCTGCCGCTGCCGAACATGTACACCGAGCTCAACGAGGAGAGCCGTGTGCGCAGCCGGTACCTCGACCTGATCGTGCGCGAGCAGGCGCGCCAGACCGTGCGCGCCCGCGCCCAGGTCAACGCCAGCCTGCGCCGGACCTTCGCCGCGCACGACTTCATCGAGGTCGAGACGCCGATGCTGCAGATCCAGCACGGCGGGGCGTCGGCGCGCCCGTTCGTGACGCACTCGAACGCGTTCGACGCCGAGCTGTACCTGCGCATCGCTCCCGAGCTGTACCTGAAGCGCGCTGCCGTCGGCGGGATCGACCGGGTGTTCGAGATCAACCGCAACTTCCGCAACGAGGGCGCCGATTCCACCCACAGCCCCGAGTTCGCGATGCTCGAGGCCTACCAGGCGTACAGCGACTACAACGGCATCGCCGACCTCACGCAGGAGCTCGTGCAGAACGCTGCGATCGCCGTCGCCGGATCCACCACCGTCACCTGGGCCGACGGCACCGAATACGACCTGGGCGGCGACTGGGACCGCATCTCGATGTACGACTCGCTGAGCGCGGCATCCGGTGTCACCGTCACCCCGCAGACCTCCCTCGCCGAGCTGCGCGCGCTGGCCGACGCGCAGGGAGTGGACGAGCCGCCGCATCCCACCCACGGCAAGTGGGTCGAAGAGCTGTGGGAGCACTTCGTCAAGGGCGGGCTGACCCGTCCGACATTCGTGATGGACTTCCCGGTCGACACGAGCCCCCTGGTCCGCGAGCACCGGACGATCGCCGGCGTGGTGGAGAAGTGGGATCTGTACATTCGCGGCTTCGAGCTGGCCACCGGGTACTCCGAGCTGATCGACCCGGTCATCCAGCGAGAGCGGTTCGTCGCGCAGGCCACACTCGCCGCCGCCGGCGATGTCGAGGCGATGCGCATCGACGAGGAGTTCCTGCGGGCCATGGAGCACGGCATGCCCCCGATGGGCGGCATGGGCATGGGCATCGACCGGCTGCTGATGGCGATCACCGGCCTCGGCATCCGCGAGACGATCCTCTTCCCGCTGGTCAAGTAGCGGATCCGGTGCTCCGGCGGCGCCGGTACGATGGAGGCATGGACAACTTCTGGGTCGCCGCGTTCTGGTCGCTCATCCCGACCGTCGTGGTGCTGGGGCTGTTCCTGTTCATCCTGCGCTCGGTCGTGCGGATGGATCGCAACGAGCGCCGTACCTACGCCAAGGTCGAGGCGGAGGAGCGTGCCAAGCGGGGGATGCCGCCCGCCCCGCCCGCCTCCGAGCACTGACCCGCTCGACCCGCTCGATCCTCGCGACGCCTCCGCGGTGGGCGTCACGGCTGGCGGCGCGCGCCCGCTACGCTGGAGCGAGGATTCGCCGAGAGGGGGCCGGATGACGGCGTTCATCGCGACGTGGTGGCCGATCGTCATCCTGATCGTCGACATCGCCATCCGCATCGCCGCGGTGATCATCGTGCCGCGCAACCGCCGCCCGACCGCCGCGATGGCATGGCTGCTGGCCATCTACTTCATCCCCTTCGTCGGGGTGTTCCTGTTCCTGCTGATCGGGACCCCGCGGCTGCCGCGCAAGCGGCGTCGCAAGCAGGACGCGATCAACGACTACATCCGCGAGACCAGCGCGCACCTCGACTTCGGCACGCTGCGCCCGCATGCGCCGGACTGGTTCACCTCGACGGTCACGATGAACCGCACGCTCGGCGCCATGCCGCTGGCCGGCGACAACGACGCGCACCTCATCTCGGACTACGCCGCCAGCCTGGCGGCGATGGCGGGGGCCATCCGCCAGGCGAAGAAGTACGTGCACGTCGAGTTCTACATCCTGCAGGCGGATGCCGCGACCGACGACTTCTTCCGAGCGCTCGAAGAGGCCACGGCCCGCGGGGTGACCGTCCGGGTGCTGCTGGACCACTGGGCGAACCGCGGCAAGCCGCACTACCGGCGCACCCTGAAGCGGCTGACCGCGATGGGCGCGCACTGGCAGCTCATGCTCCCGGTCCAGCCGCTGCGCGGGAAATACCAGCGTCCCGACCTGCGCAACCACCGCAAGCTGCTGGTGGTGGACGGCGACGTCGCGTTCATGGGCTCGCAGAACGTGACCGACTCCACCTACAACCTGCGCAAGAACATCCGGCGCGGGCTGCACTGGGTGGACCTGATGGTGCGGATCGAGGGCCCGGTGGTGGCGTCGGTGAACGCCGTGTTCCTCTCGGACTGGTACAGCGAGACCGACGAGACGCTCGAGGACGAGGTCGAGCTGTTCGAGATCACCCCGAGCTCGGGCGACCTGGACTGCCAGATCGTGCCCAGCGGACCGGGCTTCCGATTCGAGAACAACCTGAAGCTGTTCCTCGCGCTGCTGTACTACGCGCAGCGCAAGGTCATCATGGTCAGCCCCTACTTCGTGCCCGACGAGGCGATGCTGCTGGCGGTGACCACCGCGTGCCACCGGGGGGTGGAGGTCGAGCTGTTCGTGTCCGAAGAGGGCGATCAGGCGATGGTCTACCACGCTCAGCGCAGCTACTACGAGGCGCTGCTGAAGGCGGGGGTGAAGATCTGGCTGTACCGGCGGCCGCTCATCCTGCACTCCAAGTCGATGACCGTCGACGACGAGGTCGCCATCATCGGCTCGAGCAACATGGACATGCGCTCGTTCGGTCTGAACCTGGAGATCTCGATGCTCGTGCGCGGCGCGGAGTTCGTCGCCGAGATGCGCCGGATCGAGGAGGAGTACCGTCAGCTCTCGCGCGAGCTGACCCTGGAGGAATGGATGCGGCAGCCGCTGCGCTCCACGGTGCTGGACAACATCGCACGCCTCACCTCCGCGCTCCAGTAGATCCCAGGCGGCGTCCGGGCCCGGATGGAAGGATGGACCCGTGGCATCGCATGAAGAGGATCCCGCGCCCACGGCCGGACCAGGCTCGGAGCCGATCCCGCTCGATCAGCTGGCCGATCAGGCCGGTGCCGTCCGGCTGGCCGTCGTCGGCGGAGGGATCGCCGGTCTCGTCGCCGCGCTGGAGTGCGCGAAAGTAGGGCTGTCGGTCACCGTGTACGAAGCAGCCGACCGGCTCGGCGGCACCGTGCGCACGGTCGACCTGGACGGGATCCCGGCCGACACCGGCGCCGACTCGTTCTCGGCACGCGGCGGTGCGGTGGCCGCGCTGGTGGCCGACCTCGGGCTGAGCGAGGCGGTGATCGCCCCGGTGACAGAGACGCGCTGGGTCAGCGGAATCGAGGGCGGGACGGATGCCGCCCCCCTGCCGGCGGACGCGGTCCTCGGCATCCCGGAGAACATGTTCGGCGACGAGGTGCGCCGGATCCTCGGCACCGGCGGCGCATGGCGGGCCTACCTCGACCGCCTCCGCCCGCCGCTGACCATCGGGCACGAACGGCGGCTGTCGACCCTGGTGCGCTCCCGGATGGGCGCGAAGGTGCTCGACCGCCTGGTCGCCCCGCTCACCGCGGGCGTGTTCGGGGCGCTGCCCGACGACATCGACGTCGACCTGGCCGCCCCCGGCCTGAACGCCGCGCTCACCCGTGCCGGCTCGCTGTCCGGCGCGGTCGCGATCGTGCGCGGCGACACGTCTCGGCAGTCCGGCGCGGGATCGATGGCCGGCGGGATGTCGCGGCTCGTCGACGCGCTGGCCGCCCGGCTGGACGACCTCGGTGCGGACGTGCGGGTCGGCGTCACGGTCTCGGCGCTCGAGGCCGCCGGCGCGTCGTCCGGTGCGGGATGGATCGTGCACACATCCTCGGACGAGTTCGACACCACCGACGAGGCGCCCCCGCCGGAGCGGTTCGACGCGGTGATCCTCGCGGTGCCCGAGCGCGAGGCCCGGCGTCTGCTCGAACCGATCGTGCCCGGCCTGCCGGCCGCGGCGCCGGCCGGCACCCCGGTCGAGACCGTCACCCTCGTCCTGGACGCACCCGAGCTGGACGCCCGCCCCCGCGGCGCCGAAGTGGTCGCCGCACCGGGGTCCCGCGCCGCCTCGGGTGCGCTGCACCTGACCGCCAAGTGGGCGATCCCCGCCGCCGGCGGACGGCACCTCGTGCGGGTCGCGTTCGGCGGACCCGGCATGCCGCCGCCCACCGCCGGGATGGACGAGGCGGAGGCCGCGGAGCTCGCGCGGACCGAGGCATCCGCGCTGTTCGGCGTCGCCCTGCGGCCGGAGCAGGTGCGGGCCTTCGACCGGGCCCGCTTCACGCTCGCCCCGCCCCGGGCCCTGATGGGCCGCACCGCCGCCGCCGACCGGGTGCGCAGCGCGGTCGAAGCCCTGCCGCGCCTGGCGGCGACCGGCGCCTGGCTGTCCGGGAGCGGGCTCGCACAGGTCGTCCCGGATGCCGCGGCCACTGCCGACCGGCTGCGCCGCCGTGCCCTGTTCGGCGAGAAGCCCTCGTCTTCAGGGGTGGATGCCTGAAATGGAATACAGCGTTACCCTGGGGTGGACACCAACCGTGAGGAGAGACCTGATGCGGGGAAAAGTCGGACTTGTGATCGGACTGGCTGCGGGATATGTCCTGGGCGCGCGGGCAGGTCGTGAGCGCTACGAGCAGATCAAGGAACAGGCCGAGCGGGTCTGGGAGCTTCCCGCGGTGCAGAAGCAGGTGGATCGGGCCAAGGACTTCGGCAAGTCCGCCGTGATGGCGCTGCCGAACGCGCTGTGGGACGGCGCGGTCAAGGTGACGCGCGCGGCGAGCTCGCGCGGCACGGCGGGTGAGCGGGTGGATGCCGCGGTCCGCGCCGGCACGCGGTCGGGCGACGACGTCGCCCGGGCCGCCCAGACGACGGCGGACGAGGTCAAGGACGCGCTCCGCGACCGCGATGGGAGCTGAGATGACCACTCCACGCGGCTTCCGCGACCGCGCCGATGACGGGTTCCTGACCCTTCTGGGCGATCTGCCCGAGTTGATCCGCAACCTCGTTGTCGCCGAGATCGACGCAGCCAAGGCGTGGGTCGCGAAGACCGCGAAGGATGCCGGGTTCGGCGCGGGATGGATGGTCGTCGCGCTGTTCTTCCTGTTCTGGTCGGTTCCCGTGTTCGGCACGTTCCTGATCGCCGGCCTGTCGTCGTGGTGGCCGGTCTGGCTGTCGGCGATCGTCGTGTTCGGGATCATGATCGTGATCACCGCGGTGTTCGCCCTGCTCGGCCTGCTGCGGTTCCGCCGGCTCACCAGGCGCGAGAATCCGGGCCAGGCCGTCGCCCGTGACGTGAAGATCGTGAAGGATGTGGCCGATGAGTTCTGAGACCGACGTCCCGGTGCCGCGCACGGCGGTGTCCCTCGGGATCGACGACCCCGTCGAACGCGCGCGCGCCGAGTTGAAGGCGGCGCTGGCGGCGATCGAAGAGAAGGCGAATGTGCCCAAGCGCATCTCGCGCGCCGCCGAGCGCGGCGCGGCCGATGCCCGGACCTTCGCCCGGAAGAACCCGGCGATGGCGGTGGTCGCTGTGGCCGGGGTCGCCACGGCGGTGGGACTGACCGTGTGGGGTCTGGTCCGGCTCTACACCCGCTGAGATCCGGCGGCCCGCACGGCCTGTGCCGGACGCTCCGGGAGGCGCTCAGGTAGGAGCACGGCCCGGGCGGGGGTATGCTCGGTGGCTAGGCAGTGGCAATGGTGCGAGTGCTGCCGACGGCGCGAACCCGAAACGCGCAGATGCGCGCCGGGGTCGAATGCGCCTGTCGGTTGCTCGAACACGGGGCGGCCGACGTCATTATCCGTGAGCCGACCCTGAACACCACATGATGAACACAGCCCACCCGCATACCGGCGCCATCGTCGCCAAGCCCCTGACCGGATGGCGCGTCCTCGTGCCCCGCGGGGGCCCGTGGGGCGATGGCGTCGCCGCCACGCTGCGTGCGCAGGGGGCTGTTCCGGTCGTGGCGCCGCTGATCAACTTCGCCCCGACCGAGGATCTCGCCGGGCTCGAGCAGGCGCTCGCCGACCTCGGCGACGGCCGGTTCGACTGGCTCACCCTGACCAGTGCCACCACCGTGGACGTGCTGTACGCGTACCGCGCGGTGATCCCTGCCTCCACGCGGGTCGCGGCGGTGGGCGAGACCACGGCGGCGGCGCTGCAGGCGGTGGGCTACCGGGTCGACCTGGTGCCGGAGAAGGACAACTCGGCTGCCGGGATGGCCGACGAGATGATCGCGCTCGAGCCCGACCCCAAGCGCATCCTCACCCTCCGCAGCGAGATCGCCAAGCCGGTGCTGACCAAGCGGCTGATCGCCGCCGGTCACGATGTGCGCTCGGTCGTGGCCTACCGCACGGTCGGGGTGCCGGTGACCGAGCGCATCGCGCGGGACGTCGCCAACGGCCGGATCAACGCGATCCTGGTCACCAGCGGCTCGGTCGCCCAGCAGGTGCGCGAGCAGTTCGCCGACATCCCGGACGAGACGGTGATCGCCGCGATCGGACCGCGCACCGCGAAGGACGCCCGCCGGGTCGGGCTCACCGTCGACGTGGTCGCCCCTCGGCAGACCGTGGACGACCTGATCGACGCCGTCTCGTCGCTGCCGCTGCCCCATGCCAGCGACGAATTCCACCTCTGAGCGGCTGCCCGTGACATCCGCCCGCGTCGTGGTCCTGGCCGGCGGCGTGGGCGGCGCGAAGTTCCTGCTCGGCGTCCGCGCGGCGCTCGCGTCCACGAGCGCCGATCCCGCCACCGCCGTCGTGAACACCGGCGACGACCTGTGGCTGTCCGGCGTGCGCCTGCAGCCGGACGTCGACTCGATCCTCTACGCGCTGGCCGGGCAGAACGACACCGCCCGCGGCTGGGGTCGGTCCGGCGACACCGAGCGGGTGAACGCCGAGCTGCAGGAGTGGGGCGCCGGATGGCCCTGGTTCACGCTCGGCGACCTCGACCTGGGCACCCACCTGGCGCGCACCGGCTGGCTGCGCGACGGGATGTCGGTGACACAGGTCGTCCAGCAGCTGTCGCGTCGCTGGCCGCTGGGCGTGCGGATGCTGCCGATGACCGACAGCGAGGTCGACACGCACGTCCTGCTGGCGGACGGGCGGCGGATGCACTTCCAGGAGTGGTGGACGCGGCACCGCGCCGCCCTCGCCCCGCGGGCGTTCGAGAATCCCGGGATCGACCGGGCCACACCGGCCCCGGGCGTGCGCGAGGCGATCGCCGCGGCCGACGTCGTGGTGCTCGCGCCGTCGAACCCGGTCGTCTCGATCGGGCCGATCCTGGCGGTCCCGGGCCTGCGCGACGCCCTGCGGGCCACCCGCGCCCGCGTGGTCGGGGTCTCGGGCATCATCGGCGGACGCGTCGTCCGCGGCATGGCCGACGTGTGCCTGACGGCGATCGGCGTGGACACCCGCACCGATGCCGTCGCCGCGCACTACGGCGCGCGCGCCGACGGAGGGCTGCTGGACGCCTGGGTCATGGCCGAGGAGGACGCCGCCCTCGCCCCGGCGGTCTCGGCCCTCGGCATCCGCGCGGTCGTCGCGCCGCTGTGGATGACGGACGTCGAGGCGTCCGCCGCGATCGCGACGGCCGCGCTGAACGCGTGACGACCGTCACCGGGCGACGTCGCGCCGCACCGAAACCCGCCGGCCGGGGAATGGCGCGTGCGGCATCGCGTTGTCGTTCGATAGATCTCGAACTGTGGGGGAGTCCATTGTGAGCGTCACCCGCTCTGAAGCCGAGGCGCGCACGGCCGCATCGGCACGCACCGGCGTCCTCGGCAACCGCTTCGGATTCGTGCTGGCCATCGCCGCGCAGATCCTGATGCTGGCCGGTGCCAGTGCGCCCTCGCCCTTCTACCCGGTGCTGGCCGACCGCATCGGCTTCGGCACGTCCGTGATCGGCACGGTGTTCGCCGTCTACGCGGTCACCCTGCTGCTGACCCTGCTGACGGCGGGCTCGCTGTCCGACTACATCGGGCGGCGCCCGGTGGCGATCGCCGGCTTCGTCGTCCTGGCCGGCAGCATGGTGCTGTTCTGGCATGCCGACAGTGTGACGATGCTGGTCCTCGCCCGCGCCGTGCAGGGTCTGGCCAGCGGGCTGCTCATCTCGGCGCTGTCGGCGACCGCACTCGACTTCGCCCCCGCGCACCGCCCCGGTCTCGCCGCCCTGTGGAACGCACTCGCACCGGGCATCGGCCTCGCACTCGGAGCGCTCGTCTCCGGGATCGCGCTCGAGGTGGCAGACGCCGCGCTCGCCGACGTGTTCTTGTCGCTGACGGCGACCTACCTCGTGGTGGCGGCGCTGTTCGCCACCGTGCCCGAGACGTCGCCGGGCCGCACCGGCGCATGGGGGTCGCTGCGGTTCCGGCTGTCGGTGCCCGCCGCGATCCGGGCCGACTTCTGGTGGTCGGCGCCGGCGATCGTCGCCGGGTGGGCGACCGGCGGGCTGTTCTTGTCGCTCGGCGCGAACATCGTGCGCCAGCAGCCGGGTGGGACGACCCACCTCTGGCAGGCCCTGCCCGTCGTGGTGCTGGCCGGCGTCGGAGCGCTGGCGGCGTTCCTGCTGCGTCGGCGCGCGCCGCGCACCTCGCTGATCGTCGGCACGGCCGCGCTGGCCGCCGGCACGACCCTGTCGCTGGTCGCGCTCGCGTTCGGATCGCTCTGGTTCTACCTGGGCGCCGTCGCCGTCACGGGCACGGGGTTCGGCACGGCGTTCTCCGGTGTGCTCGGGTCTCTGACGCCCCGCATCCCCGCCGCCGAACGCGCCGACACGTTCGCGGTCATCTTCCTGCTCGCGTATCTGTCGTTCGGTGTGCCGTCGGTGCTTGCGGGAATGCTCGTGCCCGTGGCCGGCCTGAGCGCCGTGTGCGTCGGCTACGGCGTGGTCGTCATCCTGCTGGCGGTGACGGCGCTCGTGCTGCGCGTCCGCCGTCCGGATTAGAGTTCCGCCGCGTCTCGGCGTCCCGTGAACACGGCCGCGGTGCGCGGCCCGAGCCCGAGACCGGCCGCCGCCTCGAGCTGATCGACGGTGTCGATGTCGCGACGCAGCGAGGCGGGGGCATCCATCACGACGCACCCGAGCGCCACATGCCGTGCGAGCGAGCCCTCGCCGAAGGCCGACTCCCACGCCACCCCCGTGCGCGCCGTGACCAGCGTCGAGCCGGTGGCTTCGGCATCCGGCACCACCGCACGATCGACGGATGCCGCGGCCCGCAGCGCGGCGGCCAGGTCCGTGCCGCGCAGGGCGGGCAGGTCGCCCAGCAGTGCGGCCCGGTGCACGTTCGGCAGAGCGGCCACGGCCGCAGTGATGCCGGCCGCGATCGCGGCGTTCAGGCCGCGCCGCTCGCCCTCGGGCACGACCGTGGCACCCAGGGCACGGGCGGCCGCGCGGATGTCGTCGTCGTCGGTCACCACCCACACCGCGCATACCCCGCAGGTGGCCGCTATCGTGTCCAGGGCGATCGCGCGGGCAAGCGCCGCACGGTCCCGGCCGGCCGCGGACAGCCGTGACTTGCCGTGTGCGGCGTGCTTGACCGGGATGACGACGGTCCACCCCGTGCAGAACTCCGGAGTCTTCTCAGTGTTATCGTGCACATCTCCCCCGGGGCACCGTGTTCACGTCAACACTCCGGAGTTCTGCACGCGCGCCCGACTCACGACCGGTACTTCGCGCGCAGGCGCGGCAGGATCTCGGCGCCGTACATCCGCAGGAACTCCTCCTGGTCGGCGCCCGGGTCGTGGAAGACCAAGTGCCGGAAGCCGAGCTCGATGTACCGGCCGATCTGCTCGACGTGCTCGTCCGGGTCGGTGGAGACGATGAACCGCGAAGCGACCCGCTCGATCGGCAGTTCGGCGGCCAGCCGCTGCATCTCGATCGGGTCGTGCACGTCCCGCTTCTCCTCCGGCGACAGCGCCAGCGGCGCCCAGAACCGGGTCTTCTCCAACGCGGTGTCACGGTCGGGGTGGTACGAGACCTTGACCTCCATCAGCGTGTCGACGTCGGCGGCCGCCCGGCCCGCCTTGCCCAGGCCGTCGTGCAGGGCGGGCAGCAGCGTGTCGGTGTACAGCGCGGGATCCTTGCCGCTCGTGGTGATGTAGCCGTCGGCGATCCGCCCGGCCAGCCGGGTGGCGGCAGGTCCCGAGGCGCCGATGTAGATCGGCACCTCGTGCTCCGGGCGGTCGTAGACCGTGGCATCCGTCACCTGCCAGAACGTGCCGTCGAAGCTGACCCGCTCGCCCGCCCACAGGGCGCGGATCAGCGTGATCGCCTCCTTCAGCCGCTGGAAGCGCTCGGGCGGGTCGGGCCAGTCCAGCCCCAGAGTCACCTCGTTCAGCGCCTCGCCGGTGCCGACGCCGAGGATCACCCGGTCGGGGTAGAGGACGCCGAGCGTCGCAAACGCCTGCGCGATCACGGCGGGGTGGTAGCGGAACGTGGGGGTCAGCACCGAGGTGCCGATCAGCACCCGCGAGGTTCGTGCGCCCAGCGCCCCGAGCCACGGCAGGGCGGCGGGGGCGTGCCCGCCTTCGTGCATCCACGGCTGGAAGTGGTCGGAGAGGAAGACCGAGTCGAACCCCATCTCCTCGGCGAGCACGCCGAACCGCAGCAGCTCGGTCGGACCGAACTGCTCGCTGGAGGCCTTGTAGCCGAATCGCAGTGTCATCATGCGCCTTTCTCCACCGGGACGGGCAGGAACTCGGAACCGGATGCCGCGGCCAGCCGCGCCCGGAAGGCGTCGACCGTGCCCGGCCAGAGCAGGGTGAGGCGCCCGGACCGCTCGTCGACGTACCAGTTGCGGCATCCGCCGGCCAGCCAGGGGGTGGATGCCGCTGCGCGGTCGATCTCGGCGGTGTAGGCGGTCTCGGCGTCGGGGTCCACCCGCAGCACGCCCCGCCGGTTCGCGAGCGTGCGAGCCGTGTACCCGGCCTGGGCCTCCATCATCAGCACCGACGAGTTGTGGCCGAGCGATGCGTTGGGCCCGTCGAGCACGAACAGGTTGGGGAAGCCGGCGACCACGGTCGAGCCGAACGAGGTCATGCCGCGGTCCCAGTGCTCGGCGAGCGTGCCGGCCTCGCCGTGCACCAGCTCGGCGTACGGCTGGCGGGTCGACTGGAACCCGGTGGCCAGCACCAGCGCGTCCACGTCGTGCCGGGCGCCGGACGCGGAGACGAGCGTGTGGCCGGCGACGGCGGCGAGGGCGGACGGCTCCAGTCGCACAGCGCCGGAGGCCAGCGCCGGGTAGAACGTGTCCGACAGCAGCACCCGCTTGCAGCCGAACGCGTAGTCCGGGGTCAGGGCCGCGCGCAGCGCGGGGTTGGACACCTGGGCGTGCAGATGGGTCAGCGCGACGGCGCGGGCGGCGGCCGCGGCATCCGCATCGCCGGAACGCGACGCATACCGCGCCTCGCCCTCGCGGTAGAGCTCGTCGCGCAGCCGGGCCAGCGCGTCGGGATGCGCGGCGAACGTCGCCTGCTCGGCGGGGGTGTAGGGGCGGTCCTCACGCGGGACGATCCAGGCCGGCGTGCGCTGGAACAGGGTCACGTCGGCGGTGCGGGCCAGCTGCGGCACCAGCTGGACGGCCGAGGCGCCGGTGCCGATCACGCCGACGCGCGCGCCGTCGAGCGCGGCCCGGTGATCCCACCGGGCCGAGTGGAACATCGGCCCGGGGAAGGACTCCAGCCCCGGGATGTCGGGGACCCGCGGCTCGGTGAGCCGGCCGCATGCGAGGACCAGGGCGTCGGCGGTGAGCTGCCCCGGGCGGGCGCCGCCGGTGCGGATGCGCCAGGCGCCGGCATCCCATCGCGCGTCCAGCATCGGGGTCTCCAGCCAGGGCGCGATGCGCTCGGCGGCGGCCACGTGCTCGAGGTAGGCGCGGATCTCGTCGCCGCGCGCGAACACCCCCGACCAGCGGGGATTCGGGTGACCGGCGAACCCGTACAGGTGGCTGGGCACGTCGCACGCGACCCCCGGATAGGTGTTGTCGCGCCAGGTGCCGCCGAGGGATGCCGCCCGCTCGAGCACGACGACGTCCTCGATGCCCTGCGCGCGCAGCGCCATGACCGCGGCCAGGCCCGCGAAGCCGGCCCCGACGACCACCACCTCGGCGTGCGTCATCGGGTCGCCTCGCGGTAGTCCGTGGTCCGGCGGCGGAACGGCCGGAACAGGTGCGCGCCCAGGGCCGCGGCATCCGCCACCGGCAGCTCGCTGCCGTGCTCGACGCCCGCCTTCGGCAGGACGCGCCCGTCCAGCAGGGCGCCGCCGAGGTCGTCGCCGCCGGACTGCAGCAGGGTGCGGGCGGCGTCCCGCCCGACCCGCGGCCACGGGACCTGGATGTGCGGGATGCTGCCGCTGAGCAGCAGCCGCGACACGGCGACCATCGCCCGGTGCTCGTCGATCGGCGCACGGCCGGGCACCAGCGGCACGCCGCCGGCCCCGTGCGGTGCGGCGGCGGGCGGTGCGGCCCCGTGCGGGGTGGCCCCGTGCGGTGCGGCGGCGGGCGGTGTGGCGGCGGGCGGTAGCGGGATCGGGACGAACTCGGCGAAGCCACCGGTCTCATCCTGGATGCGGCGCAGCATCCGCAGGTGGGCGATGCGCTCCGCGGCGGTCTCGACGTGCCCGTAGAACAGCACGCTCGTCGACGGCAGGCCGGCGCGGTGGGCGGCCGTGATCGCCTCGACCCATCGGTCGATCTCGAGGTCGCCGGGCGCGACCAGGCCGCGCACCCGTTCGCTGAGCACCTTGACCCCGGTGCCGGGCACGCTGCCGACGCCGGCGTCGCGCAGCGCGTGCAGGGCCGCGTCCAGCCCGAGGCCGGAGCGTTCGGCGAAGTCCCAGACGTCCTGCGGCCGGTACGCGTGCAGGTGCAGGTGCGGGGCCGCCCGCCGGGCGGCGCGGACGATGTCGAGGTAGCTCGCCGGGTCCGCGGCATCCGGCACCCGCCCCTGGATGCACAGCTCGGTGGCGCCCAGCTCCCACGCGTCGGCGGCGATCGCGCCCACCTCGTCGAGGGTGAACGTCGCCGGGTCGGCGTCGGGCGCGGACCGGAACCCGGTCGTGGTGAGATTGCGGTTCACGACGAGGCTGACCGCCTCGCCCACCGTGTACCGGCGGACGTCGTCCGCGGTCGCGGTGAGGGCATCCAGGTCGGCGCCGGTCGCGGTCAGCAGGGCCGCCCACTGTGCGTCGTCGAGGGCGAGCGGGTCCGACGCCGCGGTCTCGGCGAGGCGGGGCACGTCGTCGAGCCGTGCAGAACTCCGGAGATCCGCGCCGATTCGGGCCGATTCCGGCGTGGCGGGCGCCGCAGCGCGCGATCCTCCGGAGTTCTGCACGCGATCGGTTCGGGTGCCGGCGGCGGGGAGAGGGGATGCCGCGGCGGATTCCGCCCGCGCCAGCCCGGTCTGCTCGTCGGCCAGCGCCGCGACGGCGTCGTGCAGCTCCGGGTCGATCCAGGCGTCAGCATCCCGCACGTACTCGGGGTGCGCGGTGAGCCGCTCGCGCAGCGCGAAGCCGAGCTCGGCGGTGCGGGCGGCGAGCTTGTCCAGCGCCGGCCAGGGGCGCTCCGGGTTGACGTGGTCGGCGGTCAGCGGCGAGACACCGCCCCAGTCGTCGGCGCCCGCGCGGACCAGCAGCGCGAGCTCGGCGGCATCCGACAGGTTCGGCGGCACCTGGATCCGCATGCGCGGCCCCATCACCAGCCGGGCCACCGCGATGGCGGCGAGGTACTCGCGCAGCTCGGCATCGGGGGCGCCGCGCATCGCGGTGCCCGGCTTGGCGCGGAAGTTCTGCACGATCACCTCCTGCACGTGCCCGTGGCGCTCGTGCAGCTCGCGCAGCGCGATGAGCGACTCGGCGCGGTCCTGCAGCGTCTCGCCGATGCCGACGAGGATGCCTGTGGTGAACGGGATCCCGGCGGCTCCGGCATCCTCGATCACCTGCAGTCGCACCGCCGGGTCCTTGTCCGGCGAGCCGTAGTGGACCTGGCCCGCTTCGGCGAACAGCCGCCGCGAGGTCGTCTCGAGCATCATGCCCATGGAGGGGGCCGTGGGGCGCAGCACGTCGAGCTCGGCGCGCGACATCACGCCGGGGTTCAGATGTGCGAGCATCCCGGTCTCGGCCGTGATCAGCCGTGCGATGGCGCCGACGTACTCGAGGGTGGACGCGTAGCCGTGCTCGTCCAGCCAGGCGCGGGCTTCGGGCCACCGGTCCTCGGGCCGGTCGCCGAGCGTGATCAGCGCTTCCTTGCAGCCCTTCGCCTGCGCCTGCCGCACGACGTGCAGCACCTGCTCGGGCGACATGTAGGCCGGCTTGTGCAGCTTTGCCAGCTGACCCGGCGTGTCCACGAAGACGCAGTAGTGGCAGCGGTCGCGACACAGCGTCGTCAGCGGGACGAACGCCTTACGCGAGTAGGTGATGACCCCGGGCCGCCCGGCTGCGGCGAGGCCCTCGTCACGGACGGATGCCGCCAGCTCGAGCAGTCGCTCGAAGTCGGCGCCGTCCACCTGCAGGAGGGATTCGGCCTGGTCTGCGTCCAACCGCGCGCCCGCCGCCGCGGCCGCGAGGGCCGACGCGGGTGCGGGCAGGTCGCGCGCGGGAGCGGGCTCGATCAGCGTCACCGTCCCAGTCTCGCACCGCCGCGCCTCGCCCCCTCCCCTTGCGTCGAAATCGTACGATTTGGCCTAGTGCACATCAATCTCGGCCAGGTTTCATGTGCAGTCGGCCAGATCGTACGATTTCGGGGAGGGATTGTTGCCGCACTGTGAGCGAAACGGCCCGTCGGCCGGCGGGAACGCTGGCACACTGGAGACATGGTGACCCTGCTGCTGGACGCGACGCAGCTCGAGGTCGTGCTCTCGGCGACCGAGCACCTGCTCGCATTCCGCAAGCAGAATGTGGCGCTCGAGCGCTCGCAGATCGTGAAGGTGCAGCTCACCGACGACGCCTGGACCTGGCTGCGCGGTGTGCCCGACCCGGGGACCTACATCCCCTCCGCCGCGGCGATGGGCACCTGGAAGTCCGCCGGCGGCCGCGACTTCGCCGTCATCCGGCGCCGCCGCCCGAGTGTCGTGATCGATCTCGAGGGCAACGCCGAGTTCCAGCGGGTGATCCTGACCACGCGCCACGGACTGGCCCTAGTCAAGGCCCTGCGGATGGATGCCGGGGACGAACTCGCCGACGTCACCGAGATGACCGCGAAGCCCACGCGAAAGCCGCGGGCGGGCAAGCCGCGCCCGGCGCAGGCCTGAGCCGCGCCCGGTGCCTCAGCTGACGTCGCGTCGCCAGCTGGCGTAGTTGCCGATCACGATCAGGACCACCGCGTAGCCGAGCAGCACGATGCCGCCGGCCCACCACTCCAGCTGGGCCGCGCCGGTGGACTGGCCCATCGACGTGTAGATGCTCTGCCCGACGAGCGCATCGCTGGCCGCCCCCGGCAGGAACTGGGTGACCTTGTCGAGGCCCTTCACGAACGCGGCGGCGACCCGGCCGATCGGCTCGATGAACTGAGTGAACGCCAGCACGATCACCACGGCGGCGACCTGGTTGCGCACCAGCGCACCCACACCGATGCCGATGAGCACCCACAGCGCGAACGCGAGCACGATCCGCCCGAACATCGCCCACGTGTCGGACGAGGCGAGGTCGGTGTCCAGCCCGAAACCGGCGAGGAACCCGGCCGCCGGGCCGGCGGCCGCGATGATCGCGAGCACGGCGTAGACCGCCCCGATCCCGACGCCGACGACCGCCTTCGCCCACAGCACGGTGCCCCGGCGCGGGGTGGCCAGGAACGTGGGGGTCAGCGTCTTGTGCCGGAACTCCGCCGTCACCATCAGCGTGCCGATCAGCAGTGGGAACACGTATCCCACCGACGCCGCGATGCTGTACAGCACGCCGGCCACGCCGTCGGCCGGCACCTGGGGGCCGTTGCCCTCGCCGGGCAGCGCGCCGGTCGCGGACGCCGAGAACACGAAGCCGAGACCGGCCGCGGTCATCCCGACGTACACCACGAGCACGAGGGCAAGGATCCACCACATCGCCGTCGTGAACAGCTTGGTCGTCTCCGACCGTGCCGAGGTGGCAAGGCTCATGACCGGTCACCTTCCTCGTCGTCGCCGGGTTCAGGTTCGGATACCTCGGGATGGTCGGGATGCTCGGGTTCGGACGCCGCACGTTCGGCTGTCTCTTCAGGTTCGGCTGTCTCTTCGGGTTCGGATGCTGCGGACTCCGACCCCTCGTCGGCTGCGGCGGTGGCCTCGAGCCCTGCCTCGGACGCCACAGCCCCCTCGGCGGAGCCGTCGAACGCGTGGAAGAAGTCGTCCGCGGCGAGGTCGGCCTCGGTCTTCTCCTCGTGCCGCCAGTCGTCCTCCGGAAGCGCGTCCGGCTCGCCGGCCACGACGTCCTCCTCGGCGACGACGTCCTCCTCGGCGACGACGTCGCCCTCCGCCTCCTCCGGCGGAATGATGTCGATCACGCCGGTGGCCGCGACCGCGAAGGCGGGAGTCGCGGTGGCGTCGGCCGGGCTGTCGGGCTCGGCGTCCTCGCCGTCCGCCAGCGCCATGGCCGCCGCATCCTCGGCACCTGCCTGCTCGCCCTCGGCCGTGACGTCAGGCTTCCCCGCCTGCTCGGCTTCGGCCGCCTGTTCAGCTTCGGCCGCCTCGGCCTCGGCCTGGGCCGCCTCATCGACAGTCGCCTCGGCCCGCGCCGCCTCATCCACAGTCGGCTCGGTCTCGGCATCGTCGTCCGCACTGGCCGCAACGCCCAGGGCGCCCGCGGCCACAGCACCCGCCGCGCCCACGGCACCCGCCGCACCCGCACCCGCAGCATCCGTCCCCGCCGCGCCCTGTCCCGACCCGTGCACCCGCAGCCCGTTGACCAGGTCGAAGAAGACCTCTTCCAAGGCGGGTCCGCGCCGCTGCAGCAGCGACAGCGACACCCCCGCGTCCGCGGCGAGCCGGCCGACCGTGGTCGGGTCGGTGCCCCGGATGGTCAGGCCGGTGCGGAGCACCTCGAACGGGATGTCGGCGGCCGACAGGGCTGCCGTCAGCTGCGCGCGGTCGGGGGCGTCCACGACCGTGGCGTGCTCGGACGGATCGGAGAGGTCCTCCAGCCCGCCGGCGAACACCAGCCGGCCACGCGAGATGATCAGCAGCCGATCGACGGTCTGCTGCACCTCGGCGAGCAGATGAGACGACACCAGCACGGTGCGCCCCTGGTGGGCGAGCTCGCGCAGCAGGCCGCGCATCCAGGTGATGCCCTCGGGGTCCAGGCCGTTCGACGGCTCGTCCAGGACGAGCACTCCCGGGTCGCCCAGCAGCGCCCCGGCGAGCCCGAGTCGCTGACGCATCCCCAGCGAATACCCGCCGATCTTGCGCCCGGCGACATCCGCCAGGCCCACCGTGCCCAGGGCGTCGTCGACCCGCGCAGCCGGAAGCCCGGCGGCCTGCGCATACGCCTTCAGATGGTTCGCCGCGGACCGGCCCGGGTGGAAGCTGGATGCCTCGAGCACGGCGCCGACGGTCTGCAGCGGATGCCGGAGCTTCTCATACGGCACGCCGCCGACGGTCGCCGTCCCGGCGGAGGGCTGCACCAGCCCGAGCAGGATGCGCAGGGTGGTCGTCTTGCCCGCCCCGTTCGGCCCGAGGAATCCGGTGACCGCGCCCGGCTCGACCCGGGCCGAGAACCCGTCGACGGCGACGACCGCACCGAATCGCTTGGAGAGCCCCGCGAATTCCAGCACCTGACCTTCGGGCATGCCGAACCTCTCGTCGTCGCGGGCAGTACCTCCCTATCTTGTCGGAAAACCTCCCTCGCGTCCTCCCCTGATTCGCACGGAGCGGCCCCGGCCGCCTGCGGGTGCCGACCATGCAGCGGGTAACGTGGCGACCGTGACCGAGTCGCCCAGGACCGAACCCCCGTCCGCACCCGAGCCTGCACCCACGGCCGAGCCCACCGTCCTCGTCCGCTCCCGCGGCGGGCTCGGACGGATCACGCTCAACCGCCCGCGCGCGATCAACGCGCTCGACCTCGAGATGATCGGGCAGATCGCCCGGGCCCTGGACGAATGGGAGCACGACCCGGATGTCGAGCTCGTCGTGCTCGACGGCGCCGGCGACCGCGGACTGTGCGCCGGCGGCGACGTGCGCAGCCTGTACGACCAGATCCGTGCCGGCCGCGCCGACGACACCGCCGCCTTCTTCCGCGCCGAGTACGCGCTGAACGACCGCATCGCCGAGTACCCCAAGACGATCGTCGCGCTCGCCGACGGGATCACGATGGGCGGCGGCATCGGCCTGGCCGGGCACGCCGCGATCCGCGTGGTCACCGAGCGGTCGAAGCTGGCGATGCCCGAGACCCGCATCGGGTTCACCCCGGACGTCGGCGGCACCTGGCTGCTCGGTCGCGCCCCCGGGCGCATCGGCGAATACCTCGGGCTGACCGGAGCGACGATGGATGCTGCGGGCGCGATCTACGCCGGCTTCGCCGACCACTTCGTCCCCAGCGACCGCCTGGACGCCCTGCGCGAGGCGCTCGAGACCCGCGCCGACCCGCCCTCCCGGACGGGGATCGTGCTCCTGTTCGACGAGACGCCCGCGCCGTCCCGGCTCGAGGCGGCGCGCGCCTGGATCGACGACGCGTTCTCGGCCGACACCGTCGCCGAGATCGGGCGACGCCTCCGTGCGCGGCCCGAGCCGGAGGCATCCGCCGCCGCCGACACCATGGACCAGCTCTCGCCGACGGGCATGGCCATCACGCTCGAGGCGGTGCGCCGCGCCCGCGAGCTGCCGGACCTGCGCGCCGATCTCGCCCAGGAGTACGGCCTGGTGATGTGGTTCGGCGCCACCCAGCCCGACCTGGTCGAGGGGATCCGCGCGCAGCTGGTCGACAAGGACCGCGACCCGAAGTGGACGCCCGCCGACCCGGACGCGGTCACGGCCGAGACCGTGGCCTCCGCCTTCGCCCACACGCCGCCCCTGCCGCTCTGGAGCTGACCGGTGTTCGACAGTCCGCTGTCCGCATCGGCGTACGAGGTGCTGCAGGTCGCCCCGACGGCGGACGACGAGGCGCTGCGCAAGGCGTACCGTCTGCGACTGCGGCAGACCCACCCCGACACCGGCGGCGATGCCGCGATGTTCATCCAGGTGCAGCGCGCGTGGGAGCTGGTCGGCAGTGCCGCCGCCCGCGCCGCCTACGACCGTGGGCACGGCTTCGGGCAGGATCCCGTGCATCCGGACGCTGCGGCGCAGTGGAGCGGATGGCGTGCCCCCGTGCCGCGCACCGACACGCGTCCCCGCGCCCGGTCGCAGGGGCAGCCGGGCGGCCGGCGGCGGGAGCAGTATCTGGGGCTCATCCGGGAGTGGGCCGGCCGCGGCGTCGAGCTGCCCGACCCGTACGACCCCGCCCTCGTGCGCCGCGCCCCGCTCCAGATCCGGCGTCTGCTGGCCGACGCGCTCGCCGAGGAGGCCACCGCGCGGATCGTCGCCGACCTGGGCATGGGCTACACCGTGTGGCACGACGTGGCCGCCGGGCGGAATCCGGATGAGAAGATCGACCACATCGTGCTCGCGCCGTCCGGGCTCTACGGCATCCTGTCCGAGGACGTCGGCGGCCCGGTGCACGTGCGCCGCGGCGAGCTGGTGGGGGATGCCGTGGCCGGCACTCCGATCGCGGATCTGATCGCCGGCATCCGCACCGTCTCACGCGCCGCCCGCGTCCGGTTCGGCGCGGCGATCGTGGTGGTGCCCGACGACGACGTGGTGCACCCGATCGACGAGCTGGGCAAGGTCCGCGGGATGCGCACGGTGGTGTGCGCGCGCAGCGCGCTGCCGCGCCTGCTGCGGCTGGGGGTCACCGGCGCGCGAGAGATCGGCGGCAACGAGATCTTCGACGTGCGCACCCGCCTGAATCAGACCGTCCGCTTCGCCTGAGCCGGCTCGGGGCTCAGTCGGCCCCGAACCAGCCGAGCAGCTCGATCGGGTGCGTGACCCGCCACCAGAACCCGGGGCCGTCCAGCTGCGCGGCCAGCGTCGTGTCGACGGTCGCCGCATTCACCGGGCCGCTGGCGGTCAGGGTGCCGGCATGGGCGCCCCGATCCCAATCCGTGCCGAGCCGCAGCTGGGTCTTCGCGCTCGCCTTGGCGCTGTTCCACAGGACGAGGTCGGCGCCGGATGCCGTCACTACCGGGGCCGACGCACCCCACGCCGTGTGCACGGTCCCGACCGGGGTGCCGGCCGCGACGGATGTCGTCGGCTGCAGCTGCTTGTCCACCTGGGCGAACAGCGAGCGCACCGCGGCCCACCGCGCGTCGGAATCGGGCTGGTTCAGGGCGACCGCATCGATCTGCAGGGAGACGTCGCCGATCTTCAGGTCCTTGACCGCCAGCAGGTTGTACCCGTCGAGGGTGCCGGTCTTCATCCCCACCACATCCGGGTCGGCGAGCAAGTCGTTCGTGTTCTTGACCGTGCCGGCGCCGGGCAGCTTCACGGACTTCTTCGCCACGATCTCGGCGATCGTCGGATCGTCCATCGCCAGCCGCGCCACCTGGATCAGGGCGGCCGGAGTCGCCGTGTTGGCGGCGTTGAAGCCGGTCGGGTCGGCGATCGTGATGCCGGTCACGTCGTGCTCGTCCAGCCAGCCGCTCGCGGCGACGGCGAAGGACTGGTCCGAGCCCCACCAGGTGTCGGCCAGGCGGGCGGCATAGTTGCTGGCCGAACCGATCAGCATCCCCTCGAGCAGCTGATACTGGGTCAGCGAACCGCCGATGGGCACGTCGAGCGCCGACTCGTTGTTGCGCAGGTAGCTCCAGTATTCCGCGTTGTCGGCGTACGTGAATGTGAACTTCGGTCCCTGGTCCTTCGCGGTGACCGGGCTCTTGTCGAGCACGACCAGCGCGGTGACGACCTTGGTGATGCTGGCGATGGCGCTCTGCTCGGTGGTGGAGGCCAGCGGCGCGCCGAACCCCTCGACGGCGACCCCCGCCGCGCCCGCCTTCGGCCACGCCAGGGATGCCGCCGCCGCGCCGTGCGGCGTCACCGTGACCGCCGCGATGGTCGGCGCGACGGCGTTCAGCGGCCACAGCGCCATCGTGGTGCAGTAGGCCGCGACCAGCAGGACCACCAGCCCGAGCGGGACGAGCACGCCGGGTCGTCGCAGTGACCGGCGCGGGCGCACCGCCAGCAGCGACACCGACGCCGGAAGCGAGGTCGACATGTCCAGAGAACTGGGGATGTGCACCGCCGTCAGGGTGCCGCCGTCCCACCAGCGCAGCGCCGCGTCGTCCGGCTCCTCGAGATCGAGGACGGATGTCGCGGGCTCGGCCGTTTCGCCGGCTTCGACCGATGCGGCGGGCTCGCCCGTTCCCGCGGGCGAGGCGGCCGGCGGGTCGGGCGTCACGTCGGCGGAGGGCACCTGCCCACGGTACCGGACAGACGACTATACTCGGCGGCACAACCACGGGAGTCCGGTGAGCCGGGCTGAGAGGAAGCGACCCACGCTTCGACCGTCGAACCTGATCTGGGTCATGCCAGCGCAGGAAGGGAGCATCGCATGCATTCTGCTGTGTCCGAATCCGCCGTCACCTCGGCATCCGCCCGCCGTTTCCAGTGGCGGGTCGTCGACATCGTCGTGGCCAGCGTCATCGGCGTCGCCGCCGGGGTGATCTTCTGGCTGTGGGGCCAGGCGTGGACCCCGCTGTCGACCGGGCTGTCGTTCCTGCCCGGACTGGACGGCCTGCTCGCCGGCGGCTGGCTGTTCGCCGGCGTGCTCGGCGGGCTGGTGATCCGCAAGCCCGGGGCCGCCCTGTACACCGAGATCGTGGCTTCGGTCGTCTCGATGGTCGTGGGCACGCAGTGGGGACCAGAGACCTTCATCTGGGGCGTGATCGAGGGGCTGGGAGCCGAGATCGGCTTCGCGATCCTGCTGTACCGCAACTGGCGACTGCTCGGCGCACTGGTCGCCGGCGCCGTCGCGGGACTGTCCACCGCGATCCTGGACACCAACTTCTCTTCCATCGCGGCCTACGAGTTCGGCCCGCGCGCCATCTACTTCGTCGCCGCGATCGTCTCCGGCATCCTGCTGGCCGGTCTGGTGTCGTGGCTCATCGTGCGGGCCCTGGCCGCGACCGGTGCGCTGGACCGGTTCGGCGCGGGACGCGAGGCGCGCTCGCGCGAGTCGGACGATCCCGACGCCGCCTAGGAGCCGGACGTGACCCTCGACCCGGTCGCCGTGACCGCCGCAGGATGGGGGTGGCGGCATGCCGGCCGCCGCCGCTGGGCGGTGACGGGGCTCGACCTCGACATTCCCGCCGGGCAGCGGGTGCTGCTGCTGGGCGCGAGCGGTGCCGGCAAGAGCACCGTGATGCGGGGGCTGGCCGGCGTGCTCGGCGAAGAGGAGGACGGCGAGCAGACCGGTCGCCTCCTCGTGGACGGGATGCCGCCCGCGGCCGCCCGCGGGCGGGCCGGCCTCGTGCTGCAGGACCCGGATGCGCAGGTCGTGCTGGCCCGGGTCGGCGACGACGTCGCGTTCGCGTGCGAGAACCTCGGCGTGCCGCGGGACGAGATCTGGCGGCGGGTGGATGCGGCGCTCGACGCGGTCGGACTGCGGCTGGGCCGCGGCCATCCGACGGCGAAGCTGTCGGGCGGGCAGAAGCAGCGGCTCGCGCTGGCCGGGGTCCTGGCGATGCGACCCGGACTGGTCCTGCTGGACGAGCCCACCGCGAACCTCGACCCGGACGGGGCCGTCGAGGTGCGCGACGCCGTGCTGCACGCCGCGGCGGGCGCCACGCTCGTGGTCGTCGAGCACCGGGTCGAGCTGTGGGCGGCGCACATGGACCGGGTCGTGGTGCTCGGGCCGGACGGAGTGCTGGCGGACGGGCCGCCGGCCGCGGTGTTCGGCCGGCACGCGGCGGTGCTGGCCGAGGCGGGCGTGTGGGTGCCCGGCGCGACGCCCTGGCGATCGCCCCGGGAACGGGGCCGGGGCGAGCAAGTGCCGCTGCTGCACGCGCAGGGCCTCGCCGTGGGGCGGCGCTCGTTCGGATCGCGGATGCCGCAGGTCGCGGCATCCGGCATCACCGCGTCGGCGCACGCGGGCCGCGCCCTCGCCGTGACCGGACCCAACGGCGCCGGCAAGTCGACGCTGGCGATGACCCTCGCCGGGCTGCTCACGCCGGTCGGCGGCGAGCTGGCCGCCGACGCGGCGCTGCGCGACGGGATCGGCCCGCAGCCGGCGGCGTGGACCTCGCGGCAGCTGCTGACCCGCATCGGCATGGTGTTCCAGACCCCCGAGCACCAGCTGCTGACCGCGCGCGTGCGCGACGAGCTGGCGGTGGGGCCTCGCGCCGCCGGACTCGGCGACGACGAGATCGCGGCACGGGTCGACCCGCTGCTGGAACGGCTGCGCCTGACCCGGCTGGCCGCGGTGAACCCGTTCACGCTCTCCGGCGGCGAGAAACGGCGGCTCACCGTGGCCGCGGCGCTGGCGACCCGGCCGCGGGTGCTCGTGCTGGACGAGCCGACCTACGGGCAGGATGCCCGCACCTGGCGCGAGCTGGCCGACCTGATCGACGAGGTGCGGGATGCCGGGACCGCGGTCGTGTTCGTCACGCACGACCGCGAGCTGGTCGACGCGCTGGCCGACGACGAGCTGCGCCTGTCGGGTGTGCCGGCGGAGGTCGGGGGATGAGCATCCTGGTCGCCGACCCGCGCGCCCGGGTCTCGTCGTTCAACCCGGTGGCCAAGCTCGTGGCGACGCTGCTGATCACGGTCACCCTGCTGCTGTCGATCGACCCGGTCTCGGCCGGGGTGACGCTGGTGCTGGTGCTCGCGCTGATGCCGTGGTCGGGACTGTCGGCGCGGATGCTGTGGCTGCGCACCTGGCCGCTGCTGATCGCGGCGGTGCTCGGCGCGGCGGCCACCGTCCTGTACGGCCGGGTGGCGGGCCAGACCTATCTGCAGTGGGGGCTGGTGCACGTCAGCGACGGGTCGCTGCAGCTGGCGGCGGCGATCCTGCTGCGGGTGCTGGCGATCTCGCTGCCGGCCGTCGTGCTGCTGTCGACCACGGACCCGACCGACCTGGCCGACGGACTGTCGCAGCTGCTGCGGCTGCCGGCCCGGTTCGTGCTCGGCGCGCTGGCGGGGCTGCGGCTGGTCGGGCTGCTGATCGAGGACTGGCGTGAGCTCTCGCTCGCGCGGCGGGCCCGCGGCGTGGCCGACACCGGGCGGGTGCGGCGCCTGTCCGGGCAGGCGTTCGCGCTGTTCGTGCTGGCGATCCGACGCGGCACGAAGCTGGCCACCGCGATGGAGGCCCGCGGGTTCGGGGCGCCGGGCGCGCGGACGTGGGCGCGGCGGTCGGTCCTGCGGCCCCGCGATGCGGTGCTCGTGCTGATCGCCGCGGCGGTGGCCGCGGCATCCGTCCTGGCGGCCCTGGCCGCCGGCACCTGGACGTTCGTCTGGTCCCTCTGACCCCCTCTCCTCTCCTCCCCTCCCCTCTCCTTCTTCGCCGGGATCGTACGATTTGGCGGAGTGCACATGAGTTCGGGCCGAGTTTGATGTGCTCTCGGCGAATTGATGTGGTTTCGGCGTGATGCGGCGGGACGAGGCGTGCGGGTCGGCGTGAGGCGGCGGGACGATGCAGGCGGGCGGCGCAACAGCGCTACCGGATCTCGCCATCCACGTACACCCACCGCCGCGCCCGCCGCGCGAACCGGCTGCGCTCGTGCAGCATCCCGTCGCCGGCGTCGGCCGCGAACCGCGCGCGGAACTCCACCACACCGGACTCGTCCTCCGGCCCGCCGTCCTCGGTCGCCAGGATCTCCAGTCCGGTCCAGGTCATCCCCGGCGTGGGCTCGATCGCGGCCGGCCGCGTGCGCGGATGCCAGGTGCGGAACACGTAATCCAGCACCCCGACCGCGTAGGCGCTGTATCGCGCCCGCATCAGCTCCGCCGCCGTGCCGGCCTCGCGCTCGCCGCGGTGCAGCGGGCCGCAGCACGTGTCATAGGAACGGATGCTGCCGCACGGGCATTCTCGGACGAGGGTCACGGTCTCACGTCGCGTTCCACAGCGACCGGTAGTAGGCGAGTCGGTCCTGGTCGGGCGCCACGCCGTACGCCTCGATGAGCGCGTCCTGCCAGCCGGGCCCGTAGTTCCACTCGGTGCTCATGGCCGCGACGGCGATGTCGGCCCACCGGTCGGCGACGCCCATCGCGCCCAGGTCGACGTGCGCGATCGGCCGGCCCGCGGCATCCAGCAGCGTGTTCGGGCAGCACGCGTCGCCGTGGCAGACGACGAGCGTGTCGATCGGCGGGGGAGTGCGCAGCGCGTGGGGAACCCGGATGCCTCGGCCCGCCGCGTTCGCGATCCGCTGCGGCACGCCCCAGTCGAACGGACACTCCTGGACCGGAAGAGCCTCGTGCAGCCGGCGCAGCCCCTCTCCGACGGCGCGCACGGCCGTGGCCGGATCGGCGATCCACCGCGGATCGATGGCCGAGCGGCCCTCGATCGCGGCCGTGACGAGCCATTCGTGCTCGCCGTCCGCGCCGACCGCCAGCACCTCGGGCACGCGCGTGTACGCAGCCGCCCAGCGCAGCCGCTGCGCCTGGGCCGCGGCATCCCCCTCCGGATCGTGCCGACCCCACTTGATGTACCGACCGTCGTCCGTGCGGAACGTCAGTCCGCCCAGCTGGTTCTGCCAGATCGGCGTCAGCGCCGCGCCGCGCGCCAGCTCGGCCACGGCGGCGGGAACCGCCACCGGCGTCATGGGGGTGGACATGCGTCCATCCTGCCTGCCTATCGGATCAGGCGACGGCGGTGGGGCGGAGTGTGGGTGGTCGTGGTGGCGAGGATCTCCATTGGCAGCGTCGTGCGAGGCGGGTGGTGAGCAGGATCGGGGCCGCGTGGCCTGGTGGGTCGCGTTCGATCGTGGCCACCAGGTCCCCGACCGCCGCCGGGTCCTCATGGTCGACGACGCGCGCCGCGCCGGTCCCACCGGCAGCCGCGTTGAGGTCCCCGGTGTCCTCGATGGTCTCAGGCCGATCGATCTCGCTCGGCGCGCCGTGCCGGCTGCTGCGCCCCGCCGCGTAGACGAAGAAGCCGGCGCGGGCGAGTTCGACCGCGATCGCGCGACCGGCTCCGGATCAGTGCGGTGAGCGCTGCAGCTGCCAGGCTGCCGCCAGCGCGTCGGCGATCGCGCGCTCGTCGCCGGTCTCGAGGTCCGCGACCACCATCATGTGCTTTCGGAAGCGGGTCGGCACGCTGAAGGTGCCGGGATGCCGCGCCAGCACCCCCTCCCGATGGTCGAACGCCGACCGGATGACGATGTGCGTGGCATCGAGCTGTCGGGCCACCATCCGGCCGTGATACCGCCACTGCGCCGGTTCGCCGTCACCGCCGGTGGCGCGCACGCCCTCGAACCCTGCGAGCAGGTCGGCGACGTCGGTCAGCTGCATGGGCGGCAGTCTCGCACGCGGATCGGGCGGCGGCTACCCGGCCTCACTGCCTCGCGCACCCACTAACATGAGAGAGCTCTCATCTGCGATCGGTGGGGTGGCGGAACCGGATCGATGCGGAACGGCAGATCGGCGGGATGAATAGGCGACTCTGGAAGCGGCCCTCGCTGTGGGTGGGCATCGGTCTGACCGGGGTGCTGCTCCTCGTCGCCGTCAGCGCGAGCGGACTGGGCGGCCTGCTGATCATGGCCGGCCTGGTCGCGCTCGGCACCGGGCTCTACACGCTGCTGATCGGCCGCCCCTCCTGGGCCGGGCTGAAGGGGCGGGCCGCAGGCGCGGTCGTCACGATCGTCGCCTGCGCCGTGGTCATCACCGGCACCGGGGTGTATGGCGCCACCCTTCCGCCGGATGCCGCGCCCCCGGCATCCGTATCGATGTCGGCGACCGAGCAGCCGGCAGCGGATGCCGCGGCCACCGCGACGACCACGCCGACGCCGACCCCGACCCCGACGGCGACGCCAACGCCGACACCGACGGCGACGGCGACGCCGACCCCGACATCCCGCCCTCCGGCCGCCGGCACCGCGCTCGCACTGCTGGCGACGATCCCGGTGAAGGGCCGCGCGCCCAAGACCGGCTATGACCGCACCGTCGTATTCGGCCAGGCGTGGAAGGACGTCGACCGCAACGGATGCGATACCCGCAACGACATCCTGCGCCGCGATCTGACGAGGGTGGTGATCAAGGCCGGCACGCACGGATGCCTCGTGCTGACCGGCATGCTGCACGACCCGTACACCGGCAAGACCATCAGCTTCGTGCGAGGCCGGGGCACCTCCAACGCGGTGCAGATCGATCACGTCGTCGCGCTGATGGATGCCTGGCAGAGCGGCGCTCAGCAGCTGAGCCAGACCCGGCGCGAGGCGCTGGCCAACGATCCGCTGAACCTGCTCGCCGTCGACGGGCCGTCGAATGCGCAGAAGGGGGCCGGGAACGCCGCGACCTGGCTGCCGAAGGCCATGGGATATCGCTGCGCATACGTCGCCCGTCAGATCATGGTCAAGGCCGACTACGACCTGTGGGTGACACCGCCCGAGCGCGATGCGATGACCCGGATCCTGCAGACGTGCCCGCAGCAGAAGGCCGCCACCGCGGGGACGATCACGCTGATGCCGGATGCTGTGGGCACGGCGCCCGCCCCGAAGCCGGCCGCGCCCAAGTTCGCCCCGAAGCCGGCCGCGCCCCAGCCCGCCGCGCCGAAGACCGTGCATCCCGGGTCGTTCTGCGCGCCCATCGGCGCGCACGGCGTGACCACGAAGGGCACGCCCATGGTGTGCAGCGTCAAGGCCGGCCAGACCCGCGCCCGCTGGCGCTCAGGCTGACCCGCCGCGCGGCGAAATCGTACGATCCGGCCGAGTGAACATCAATTTCGGCCAAGTTTCATGTGCAGTCGGCCAAATCGTACGATTTCGAAGAGGAACGGGGTCAGGCCGCGAGCGCGTCGCGCAGCAGCCCGGCGTGGGTGTGGTCGGCATCCTGCGAGCTGAACAGCAGCGTGACCACGTCGTGCCCGGCGATGCTCTGCCGCAGCGCGTCCAGCGCATCCTGGTTCCCCGCCAGTTCGGCGGCATATACCCGCGCGAACTCATCGAACGGCATGCCATCGTGGTGGAACGCCGTGCGCAGCTCGGTGCTGGGGGCGACATCCTTGTCCCACAGGTCGATCTGCGCCTTCTGCTTCGACAGCCCGCGCGGCCACAGCCGGTCCACCAGCACCCGGAACCCGTCGGATGCCTCGGCCTCGGCGTACACCCGTTTGATCCGGATCTCCATGCCCCCAGTCAACACCCGTCCGGGCTACCCTGGGGGAGAACGCCGCCGGCCCGCACACGGTGAGACTGAGTCCCGCGTATGCTGGCACGGAATGTCGGCTGCTCGAGGTCGGCGGTTCGAGACGGTTCGGGACGGTTCGAAGGAGAACAGATGGAGATCAGCGGAGCATCCGCCCTCGTCACCGGCGGCGCCAGCGGCCTCGGCCTGGCCACCGCGCGGCGGCTGGCAGAGAAGGGCGCGAGGGTCACGATCGTCGACCTGCCGCAGTCCCGGGGAGCCGAGATCGCCGCCGAACTGGGCGGCACGTTCGCCGCCGCCGACGTCACCGACCCGGCGCAGGTCGCCTCGGCGGTCGAGGTCGCCGCCTCCGCCGCCCCGCTGCGGGTCGTCGTCAACTGCGCCGGGATCGCCCCGCCCGCCAAAGTGCTGGACCGTGACGGCGAGCCGTCGCCGCTGGCCGCCTTCGCGCAGGTCATCCAGGTCAACCTGATCGGCACGTACAATGTGATCTCGCAGGCGGCGGCATCCATCGCCAAGACCGAGCCCACCGACACCGGCGACCGCGGCGTGGTCGTCAGCACCGCGTCGGTCGCCGCCTTCGAAGGCCAGATCGGGCAGCCCGCCTACTCGGCCAGCAAGGGCGGCGTGCACGCGATGACCCTGCCGATCGCCCGCGAGCTGGCGCGGTACGGCATCCGGGTGTGCACGATCGCCCCGGGCATCATGGAGACCCCGATGCTCGCCGGACTCCCGCAGGCCGCGCAGGACTCGCTCGGCCAGCAGGTGCCCTACCCGGCACGACTCGGCGTCCCCGACGAGTACGCCCGCCTCGTGCTGTCCATCATCGACAACGGCTACCTCAACGGCGAGACCATCCGCCTCGACGGCGCCATCCGGATGGCACCGCGATGAGCGCCCCGATCCTGCTGCACGTCGAGGAGGGCCTCGCCCGCATCACGCTGAACCGGCCCGATCGGCTCAACGCTTTCAATGCCGAGGCGGCGCAGACCTGGGCCGACGTCGCCCGCGAGGCCACCAGTCGCGACGACGTGGGGGCGATCCTGCTGGATGCCGCGGGCCGCGCGTTCTGCGCGGGCGGCGACGTCCGCGACATGGCCCAGAACATGGGCTCGGGGGCCGAGATCACGGCGCTGGCCGAGGTCATCAACACCGGCATCCGGGCGCTGACCGAATCGGCGGTGCCGGTGGTGGCCGCCGCGCAGGGCACGACCGCCGGCGGCGGCCTGGGAATCCTCATGGCCAGCGACTACGCCGTGGTGGGCGAGGACTCGCAGATCGGCAGCCGATACGCCAACGTCGGACTCACCCCCGATCTTTCGGTGACCGCGCAGCTCACCCGCGCGGTGGGCGAGCGGCGCGCCCTGCAGCTCGTGCTGCAGGACCGGATGCTGTCGGCCACCGAGGCGCTGGAGTGGGGGCTGATCGCCGAGATCGCCGCGCCGGACGCCGTCGGGCTGCGCGCCGAAGAGGTCGCCCGATTCTGGCTGTCCGGAGCCCGCGGGGCGTACGGCCAGGCCAAGCGCCTGATCCGCAGCCAGCCCGCGCGCACGTTCATCGAGCAGCTGAGCGAGGAGGCCCGCTCGATCGGCGTCGCCTTCGACACCGCCGAGGCCCAGGCCCGCATCCGGGCGTTCGCACAGCGCTGACCGATCCCCCGACCCGATCAGGAGACCCGACATGACCGACACCCCTCTCGCCGGCAAGACCATCCTCCTGTCCGGCGGCAGCCGGGGCATCGGCCTGGCCATCGCGCTGCGCGCGGCGCGGGACGGCGCGAACGTCGCGCTGCTCGCCAAGACCGACACCCCGCATCCCAAGCTCGAGGGCACCGTGCACACGGCGGCCGCGGCGATCCGGGATGCCGGAGGCAACGCCCTGCCGATCGTCGGCGACGTCCGCAACGACGAGGACGTCACCGAGGCGGTGCTGAAGACCCGCGGCGAGTTCGGCGGCATCGACGTCGTGATCAACAACGCCAGCGTGATCGACCTGTCCGGCTCGCTCGAGCTGGCGGCCAAGAAGTACGACCTGATGCAGGACGTCAACACGCGCGGAACGTTCATGCTGTCGCGCGCGGCCGTGCCGATCCTGAAGGATGCCGACAACCCCCACATCCTCTCCCTGTCCCCGCCGCTGAACCTGTCGCCGAAGTGGCTCGGCGCGCACACCGGATACACGCTGGCCAAGTACGGCATGAGCATGGCGACGCTGGGCATGGCCGCCGAGTTCGCCGCCGACGGGATCGCCGCCAACACGCTCTGGCCGCGCACGACCATCGCCACCGCGGCGGTGCAGTTCGCCCTCGGCGGCGACCGGATGATGCGGGTCAGCCGCACGCCGGAGATCTACGCCGACGCCGCCTACGCGGTCATCACCCGGCCGGCGCGTGAGTTCACCGGGCAGTCGCTGATCGTCGAAGAGGTGCTGGCCGCCGCCGGCGTCGACGACTTCTCCGGCTACGCCGCCGTGCCCGGCACGCCCGACGCCGAGCTGTTCCCGGACATCTTCCTCGACTGAGCATCGCGGCTGCCGCGCGGTAGCGTGAGCGGGTGACCCGACACATCCGATGCCCGCGCCGATGCCCGAGCTGAGCGCGCTGGCGTGGGTCGCGCTCGCGGTCGGGGCCGCCGTGATCGGGCTGTCCAAAGCGGCGCTGCCGGGGGCCGCCACCCTGGCCGTGGCGCTGTTCGCCGCGGTGCTCCCGGCCAAGCAGTCCACCGGCACGATCCTGGTGCTGCTGATCGTCGGTGACGTCTTCGCGCTGTGGGCGTATCGCCGGCACGCCGACATCCGCACCCTGATACGGTTGGCGCCCGCCGTGATCGTGGGGCTCGTCGGGGGAGCGGTGTTCCTCGCCTTCGCCTCCGATACGTGGGTGCGCCGGATGATCGCGATCCTGCTCCTGACGGTGGTGGCGGTCAGCCTCTGGCGGCGGGCGCGGCAGGCTCGGCGCGAGGCCGCCCCCGGCACCGCCGGATCGCACCAGCCCGCCCCCGGCACCGCCGGCTCGCACCGGGCCGCCGCAGCCACCTACGGCAGCCTCGCCGGATTCACCACGATGGTGGCCAACGCCGCCGGCCCGGTGATGTCGATGTACTTCCTGGCCGCGCGGTTCCCGGTCAAGGCGTTCCTGGGCACCAGCGCCTGGTTCTTCGCCATCGTGAACGTCACAAAGCTGCCGTTCTCGATCGGACTGGGCCTGATCACCCCGTCCGGACTGCTGGTCGACCTGGTCCTGATCCCGGTGGTGGTCGGCGCGGCCTTCGTCGGCCGCGCCATCGCCGGCCGGATCAGCCAGGTGCTGTTCGACCGCATCATCATCACGCTCACGGTCGTGGGTTCGCTGTACCTCCTGGTGTGATCCGAGGACTCGCAGAACCGGACGGCAGCCGGACTCGGCGAGCGCGCAGGCGGCTCGCGTACCCTGGACGGATGACCTCCACCCCTCCTTCGACCCCGCCCGCGACGCAGGTCCGGCCGCGCACCGAAGGGTGGACGCAGAAGAAGGATGCCGAGGGCAAGCCGCTGCTGCAGTTCGCCAGCCCCCGCCGCGGCAAGCCGCCGGTGCACCTGGCCGACCTCACGCACACCCAGCGCGTGGAGAAGGTCGTCGAGCTGGGGATGCCGGGATTCCGCGCCGCACAGCTGGAGAAGCACTTCTTCACCCACGGCACGCACGACCCGGCCGCGATGACCGACCTGCCCGCCGAGGGGCGGGAGGCGTTCGTGCACGGCATGCTGCCCCCGCTGCTGACCGAGGTGCGGCGTCTGCGCACCGACCGGGGCGACACGATCAAGTTCCTCTGGAAGCTGCACGACGGTGCGCTGGTCGAGTCGGTGCTGATGCGCTACCCGGGCCGGATCACGCTGTGCGTGTCCAGCCAGGCCGGCTGCGGCATGAACTGCCCGTTCTGCGCCACCGGCCAGGCCGGACTGACCCGCAACATGTCGGCGGCCGAGATCGTCGCCCAGGTCGTGCGCGCCAACCGGGTGATCGCCGACGGCGAGCTGGGCGACCCGCGCGCGGTCGGGCACACCGGCGAGCGCGTCTCGAACATCGTGTTCATGGGCATGGGCGAGCCGCTGGCCAACTATGCCCGGGTGATGCACGCGGTGCGCGTGATGACCGACAAGAAGCACGGCCTGGGCATGAGCGCCCGCGGCATCACCATCTCGACGGTCGGGCTGGTCCCGGCGATCCGCAAGCTGTCGGATGAGGGCGTGCCGGTGACGTTCGCGCTCTCGCTGCACGCGCCCGACGACGAGCTGCGCGACGAGATGATCCCGATCAACTCGCGCTGGAAGGTCGACGAGGCACTGGATGCCGCCCGCGAGTACTTCGAGAAGACGGGACGTCGCGTCTCGATCGAGTACGCGCTGATCAAGGACATGAACGACCACGGCTGGCGGGCCGACCTGCTGGCCGAGAAGCTGAACGCCCGCGGCCACGGCTGGGTGCACGTGAACCCGATCCCGCTGAACCCGACGCCCGGGTCGGTGTGGACCGCGTCCACCCGGCAGGCGCAGGACGAGTTCGTCCGCCGGCTCGAGGCCCACGGCATCCCCACCACCATCCGCGACACCCGCGGCAAGGACATCGACGGCGCCTGCGGACAGCTCGTGGCCACCGAAGACGACCAGCAGGCGGCGCAGGCGACCCCGGTCGAGGTCTGACCCGGGTCACACCGCGCACACAACCGCCGCCCATCCGGCGTCCAGCCGCGGCCGTCTACGCTGGCACGATGTCGTTTTCCGTCCACCGGCCGGGCCGCTTCGACTCCGACGGCCGCATCGAGCTCGACGCACCCGACGCGGAGGACGAGACCGAGCCGCTCTATCTGAGCGACCTGCAGGGGATGGATGACCCGGACGCCCCCGCCGAGCCCGAGCCCGCCGAGCCCGCACCCACGCCCGACGCACCCGCCGAGCCCGCGCCCACCCGCCGCCCGCGTCGTGCGCGCGCCGGCATGCCATGGACCCGGCGGCTGGCCGTCCTCGGCGGCGCCGACGCCGACGTCCTGGCCGAGGTTCCGATCGAGACGCCCCGGTTCGTGCAGATGTTCTTCGTCCTGGCCGGCACCGCCCTCGTCTCGGCGCTGTCGATGTTCTTCGCGCTGATGACCGGCGTGCGCGTCGCAGTGTGGGTCGCGGTGCCGATCGCCCTGGTCTGGGCGCTGATCATCTTCAACCTCGACCGGTTCCTCACCTCGACCATGCGCGCCACGCACAGTGTGCTGAAGCTGCTCGGCCTGGCCCTGCCGCGAGTGGTCATGGCCGCCATCATCGGCATCGTGGTGGCCGAGCCCCTCGTGCTGCAGGTGTTCCACAACGACATCGCGCGCGAGGTCACCTCCAGCAACGTCGCGCACGCCCTCGCCGATCAGAAGGGCGTCTCGGACGGCCCGGAGAAGAAGGCGATGGATGCCGCGACCACCCGGGTCGCCGCCCTGGAGAACCAGGCGGCCACCGGGATCGTCGCGGGCACCTCGTCGACGTCGGCGGCGTCGGTCGCCGCGCAGCAGACGGTCGACGACCTCGATGCGAAGCTCGCCGCGCAGCAGAAGGTCATCGACCGGGCGCGCGCCCTCTATCAGTGCGAGCTGACCGGAAAGGGGCAGGGCAGCGTCCCCGGCTGCACCGGCGTCGTCGGCTCCGGCGCGAGCTCGGCCGCCGCCAAGGACCAGCTGGCCGCCGCCCAGTCGTCGTACGACGCCCTGGCTGCGAAGCTGCGGGACGCGAACGCCGCGCTCGCCGCGGCCGACGCCTCGGGCACGGCCGCGGTCGGCGCGGCCGAGGCGCAGAACAAGAAGCAGGCGCAGGACCAGCTGCCCGCCGCCCGCGCGACCTACAAGGCGGCCCTGGCCGCCTACGACGCCCGTGCATCGTCGGTCGCCGGCGGCAACGCCGACGCGGTCGGTCTGCTCAGCCAGATCGGCGCGCTGGACCGACTCTCGCAGAAGGAGCCGACACTGGCCTGGGCACACTGGCTGATCGCCGCGCTGTTCTTCATGATCGAGCTGCTGCCGGTCCTGGTGAAGGTGCTGACCAGCTACGGGGATCCGTCGCTGTACGAGAAGGCCGACGCCCTGCGCCGGCAGGTCGCGCTGGACCGCGTCACCAGCCGCAGCTGGAACGAGCGGGCCGGCATCGCCCTGGGAAGCGCCGGCTGACAGACCGCGCCGGCTTCGGCATCCGCCCCACCGCGTTCAGATCGCAGGAAGATCTGTGCGGTCTCAGCGTGTCGAACGGCGTGTCGCGGATGCCGCGGTCGAATGTCCTGCGAGATGAACAGGGTGCCGTGCGACACCGGTAGCGTAATGGAATGGTCAACTATCGGTACCTCGGAAACAGCGGACTCAAGGTCTCGGAGATCACCTACGGGAACTGGGTGACGCACGCCTCGCAGATCGACGACAGCGCCGCGATCGCGACGGTGCACGCGGCGCTGGATGCCGGGATCACGACGTTCGACACGGCTGACACGTATGCGAACACCGCCGCCGAGGTCGTCCTGGGCAAGGCGCTGTCGGGTCAGCGCCGCGAGGGGCTGGAGCTGTTCACCAAGGTGTACTGGCCGGTCGGGCCGAAGGGGCCGAACGACGCGGGCCTGTCGCGCAAGCACATCCTGGAGGGGATCAACGGATCGCTGCGGCGACTGGGGGTCGACTACGTCGACCTGTACCAGGCCCACCGCTACGACTACGAGACCCCGCTGGAGGAGACGATGCAGGCGTTCGCCGACGTCGTCCGTCAGGGCAAGGCCCTGTACATCGGCGTGAGCGAGTGGACGGCCGAGCAGCTGCGCGAGGCATCCGCCCTGGCGGTGCAGCTGCATGTGCCGCTGATCTCGAACCAGCCGCAGTACTCGATGCTGTGGCGGGTCATCGAGGAGAAGGTCGTGCCGGCCAGCGAAGAGGTCGGCATCTCGCAGATCGTGTGGTCGCCGATGGCGCAGGGCGTGCTCAGCGGCAAGTACCTCCCCGGCGAGCCCGTGCCCGAGGGGTCGCGCGCGACCGATGAGAACAGCGGAGCCGCGTTCATCCGGCGCTTCCTGCGCGACGATGTGCTCACGGCGGTGCAGAAGCTGAAGCCCATCGCAGCCGAGGCCGGCCTGACGATGCCGCAGCTGGCGATCGCGTGGGTGCTGCAGAACCCGAACGTGGCCTCGGCGCTGGTGGGGGCATCCCGCCCCGAGCAGATCGCGTCGAACGTGGCCGCGTCCGGAGTGACGCTGGATGCCGCCGCGCTCGCGGCGATCGACGCGGCGCTCGGCGACGTCGTCGTGCGCGACCCGCAGAAGACGTACGAGGTGTCGCCGAAGACGCGACCGGCCTGATGATCCGCAGCGCGGGGCTCCTCCTGCATCGCCGCACCGGCGGTGCGCTCGAGGTGTTCATCGCGCACATGGGCGGCCCGTTCTGGGCGCGCAAGGATGCCGCGGCCTGGTCGATCCCCAAGGGCGAGTTCGATCCGGACCTCGAGACGGCGGCGAATGCCGCGGAGCGCGAGTTCCGCGAGGAGCTCGGCGTCGACCCGCCGGACGGGCCCCGCCTCGAACTCGGCACCTGGGCGTACTCCTCGGGCAAGCGGGTGACGGTGTTCGCCGTCGACGGCACCGGGTTCACGGCATCCGTGTTCACCTATGGCACGTTCGAGCTGGAATGGCCACCGCACTCGGGCACCCGGCACGCGTTCGGAGAGGTCGACCGGGCGGAGTGGACGCCGATCCAGAGCGCCCGGACGCGGCTCGTGAAGGGCCAGCGGCCGGCCCTGGACGCACTGGTGGATGCCGCCGACTAGCAGAGTGTCGGCGGTCCGTGGCACTCTAGTACGTCCGCGCACTCGCGCGATCCCCCTCTGGAGTCCTCCGTGCTCGCGAAAGTCCTGTTCCGCTATCTCAAGACCTACCGCTGGCTGCTGCTGGCGGTGCTCGTGTTCCAGTTCGCGTCGGTCATGGCGCAGCTGTACCTGCCGCGGCTGAACGCCGACATCATCGACAAGGGCGTCGCCGTCGGCGACACCGCCTTCATCTGGTCGCACGGCGGCTTCATGCTGCTGATCTCGCTCGGCCAGATCGTCGCGTCCATCATCGCCACCTACTTCGCCGCCCGGGCCGCGATGGCCACGGGCCGCGACATCCGCCGCGACGTCTACGACCGGGTGAGCTCGTTCTCCGAGCGCGAGATCTCGGGCTTCGGCGCCGGCTCGCTGATCACCCGCAACACCAACGACGTGCAGCAGGTGCAGATGCTGGCGATGATGGGCGCGACCATGCTGGTCACGGCCCCGCTGCTGGCCATCGGCGGGATCATCATGGCGCTGCAGCAGGACGTCGGGCTGAGCTGGCTGATCGCCGTCTCGGTGCCCCTGCTGCTGCTGCTGGCGATCGTGGTGGTCAGCCGGATGGTGCCGCTGTTCCGCCGCTACCAGCTCAAGCTCGACGCGGTGAACCGCATCATGCGCGAGCAGCTCACCGGCGTGCGCGTGGTGCGCGCGTTCGTGCGGGAGCGGATCGAAGAGGACCGCTTCCGCGGTGCGAACACCGACATCATGGTGATCGGCCGCCGGGTCGGATCGCTGTTCGTGATCCTGTTCCCGCTGGCCATGCTCGTGCTGAACCTCACCGTGGTGGGCGTCATCTGGTTCGGCGGCATCGCGGTCAACGACGGCGACGTGCAGATCGGCACGCTGTTCGCGTTCATGCAGTACGTCGGGCAGATCCTGATGGGCGTGCTGATGGCCAGCTTCATGACGATCATGATCCCCCGTGCGGCGGTCTCGGCCGAGCGCATCGGCGAGGTGCTCGACACCGACAGCTCGCTCGCCCGCCCGGACGCCCCGGTGGCCGCCTTCCCGCAGCGCGGCGCCGTCGAGTTCGACCACGTCACCTTCGCCTACCCGGGGGCGGACGAGCCGGTCCTCAAGGACATCTCCTTCCGCGCCGAGCCGGGCGAGACGGTCGCGATCGTCGGCTCCACCGGCGCCGGCAAGACCACGCTGGTCTCGCTCCTCCCGCGCCTGTTCGATGCGACCTCCGGCGCCGTCCGGGTCGCCGGCGTCGACGTGCGCGAGGCCGACCTCGATCAGATGTGGAAGGGGATCGGGCTGGTCCCGCAGCGCCCGTTCCTGTTCACCGGGACGATCGCCTCGAACCTGCGCTTCGGCCGAGAAGAGGCCACCGACGCCGAGCTGTGGGCGGCGCTGGAGATCGCCCAGGGCCGCGACTTCGTCGCCGAGAAGGACGGCGGGCTGTCGGCGCGCATCGCCCAGGGCGGCACGAACGTCTCGGGCGGGCAGCGGCAGCGGCTGGCGATCGCCCGAGCGATCGTGCACCAGCCCGACATCCTGATCTTCGACGACTCGTTCTCGGCCCTGGACCTGTCCACCGACGCCCGGCTCAGACACGCCCTCTGGGAGCGGATGCCGGAGGTGACCAAGATCGTCGTCGCGCAGCGCGTGTCCACCATCACCGACGCCGACCGGATCGTGGTCCTCGACGACGGCCGGGTGGTCGGCATCGGAACGCACGATGAGCTGCTGCAGACCTGCTCCACCTACAAAGAGATCGTCGACTCGCAGCTGGGAGTGCAGGCATGAGCGCGCCGGACATGCTCACCGAAGAGGAGCGGCTCGAGCAGGAGCTCGCCGAGCAGGCGAGGCTGAACGCCGACGATTGGAGCGGCGGGGTCGCGCCCGGCAAGGCCGCGAACTTCCGCGCCAGCTTCACCCGGATGATCGGGCTGCTGCGGCCGCACTGGATCGCCTTCTCCCTGGTCTCGCTGGCCGGAGCGATCGGCGTCGCCCTGGCCGTGATCGCACCGAAGGTGCTCGGCGAGGCGACCAACATCATCTTCGAGGGCGTCATCTCGGCCGCGCTCGGGGCGAACTTCCCCGCGGGGGCGTCCCAGCAGCAGGTCGTCGACGCGCTGCAGCAGGCGGGGCAGACCGACATCGCCAACATGGTGGCCGCGTTCAGCGACTTCCACGTCGGCGCCGGGGTCGACTTCGAGCGGCTGCGCTACATCATCGCCTGGGTCCTGGTCATCTATGTGGCCTCCGCGCTGCTGAGCTGGGTGCAGGGCTATGTGATCAACGTGATCATGGTCCGCACCATGTGGCGACTGCGCGAAGAGGTCGAGGCGAAGCTGAACCGGCTGCCGCTGTCGTACTTCGACAAGGTGCAGCGCGGCGAGCTGATCTCGCGGGTCACCAACGACATCGACAACATCACCCAGACGATGCAGCAGTCCCTGTCGGGCGCGCTGACCAGCGTGCTGACGGTGGTCGGCGTGCTGATCATGATGTTCACCATCTCGTGGCAGCTGGCCCTGGTCGCGCTGGTCTCGCTGCCGCTGATGGCGGTCATCTTCGGGGTCATCGGCCCGAAGTCGCAGAAGGCGTTCAACACGCAGTGGCGCAAGGTCGGGCGACTGAACGCCCGCGTCGAGGAGTCGTTCTCGGGCCACGCGCTGGTCCAGGTGTTCGGCCGCGAGCGCGACTCGCGCGAGAAGTTCGCCGACGAGAACGAGGAGCTGTTCCAGGCTTCGTTCAAGGCGCAGTTCCTGTCCGGCATCATCATGCCCGGCATGATGTTCATCGGCAGCCTGACCTACGTGGGCATCGCGGTGCTGGGCGGACTGATGGTCGCGTCCGGCAACCTGCGGCTCGGCGATGTGCAGGCGTTCATCCAGTACTCGCAGCAGTTCACCCAGCCGCTGTCCGAGCTGGGCGGCATGGCCGCGGTCGTGCAGTCCGGCACGGCGTCGGCCGAGCGGGTGTTCCAGCTGCTGGATGCCGACGAGCAGGAGCCGGATTCCGACGACGCGCCCGCGCTGCAGCCGGGTGCCGGGGTGATCGAGTTCGAGGGGGTGCGCTTCGCGTACGACCCCGAGCATCCGCTCATCCGCGATCTCTCGTTCCGGGTCGAACCGGGGCAGACCGTCGCGATCGTCGGACCGACCGGGGCCGGCAAGACGACGCTGGTGAACCTGCTGATGCGGTTCTACGAGCTGGACGGCGGCCGGATCCTGCTGGACGGGCAGGACATCGGCGCGCTCACCCGCGACGACGTGCGCAGCCGCACCGGCATGGTGCTGCAGGACCCGTGGCTGTTCGCCGGCACGATCCGCGAGAACATCCGGTACGGGCGCGAGTCGGCCACCGACGACGAGATCGTCGCCGCGGCCACCGCGACCCGGGTCGACCGGTTCGTGCACTCGCTGCCGGACGGGTACGACACCGTGCTGGACGAGGACGCGTCGAACGTCTCGGCGGGCGAGAAGCAGCTGATCACCATCGCCCGCGCGTTCGTGGCACAGCCGTCGGTGCTGATCCTGGACGAGGCGACCAGCTCGGTCGACACCCGCACCGAGCTGCTGCTGCAGCACGCGATGGCGGTGCTGCGCCAGGGCCGCACCTCGTTCGTGATCGCCCACCGGCTCTCCACGATCCGGGACGCCGACCTCATCCTCGTGATGGAGCACGGCGACATCGTCGAGCAGGGCACGCACGACGAGCTGATCGCGCGCGAGGGCGCGTACTGGCGGCTGTATCAGGCCCAGTTCGAGCAGGCCGCGACCGACATCGACGCCGAAGAGGCGCTGATGGCCGTCGCGACCGGCACGGTGTCGGTCCTCGAGGCAGGCGGCGAGACCAAGTCGGCCTGAGTCCGACGGGCCGGAGGGTGCTCAGGCGCCCTCCGGCCCGTTCCGCTCGGCCTCCCACTCCTGCACCAGTTCCGGCATCCGCCGGGCCATGAACCGCAGGAACGAGGACATCTCGGCCGCATGGACCGCGGCATCCGGGTCGTCCTGCGCGGCCCGGATCCCGTCGATCAGGTCGGCGAGCCGGTTGTACACCGGGGCGTTGGCCGTCATCACGCCGAACCACGAGTCCGAGACGACTTCGTAGCGATCGCGCCGATGCCCGGGCCGGGAACGTCGGCGGATGAAGTGCAGCGTCTGCAGATACCGCACCGCGCCCGACACGGCGGCGGCGCTCACGCCGAGACGATCGCCGAGCTCGGCGGCGGTGTAGCCGCCGTCGGGAGCGGCCAGCAGCGCCATCAGCACCCGGGCCGGCATGCGGGGCATGCCGGCGGCCGTCATCACGGCCGCCGCCTCTTCGGCCTGCTCGCTCGCTCGGTGCTGGCTCATCACATCGAATCTATCCGTCGGCGGCCAGTTGGCGCCGCCGCATCAGGGTGAGGGATGCGGCGGCCCCGACCACGACCGCGGCGATGAGCCACCACAGCCCCCGCACGTCCACGTCGCTGCCCGAGACCACCGGCGTCACGCCGAACGGCGAGAAGTTCGTGGTCCACTCGGGCAGGCCGAACAGCGGGCCGAACATCCCCAGCATCGTGGCGATCAGCAGCAGCGCCCAGGCGAGCCCGATCGTCGCGCGGGGCAGGAGCACGAACACCAGCGCGGTGACGACCGTGAACACGGATGCCGCCACGAACTGGCCGCCGCCGTCCACGAGCACCGTGCGGTACAGGTCGCCGTCGCCGCCGGCCGCGGCCAGCCCCAGGAATCCGGCGGCGACGGCGGCCACGACGATGATCAGCACCGCACAGCTGGCGACGATGAGGTAGTCGGCGAGCCAGCGCACGCGGCCGACCAGCGTTCCCAGCACCGGCTCTGCGGTGCCGTGGGCCTCCTCCTGCCGGGCGCGGACGACCGTCTGGACCGCGCAGCACCCGGCCACGATGCCGAGCATCGTGAAGAAGACCGTCACGACCGCCTCGTCGATCGAGCCCGACTGCGAGAGCTTCGTGATGATGTCGGCCACCGCGGGGTTCGAACCGGCGACCTGGTCGACGATGCCGCCCAAGCTCGTCGCGAGGATGCCGGTCAGCGCCCCGCCGATCGCCCACCCGATGATCGAGCCGGACGCCAGGCGCCACACCAGCGCGTGCGACGTCGACAGTGCCGGCCGCGCATGCACCCGTCCCTGCCGCCCCACGAGGAAGCTCGCGTCGATGTCGCGGACCGACTGCAGGACGGTGGCCAGCACGCTCAGCCCGAGCCCGACCCCGACCGACAGCAGCACCGGCCACCAGTTGCCCTCATCGAACGGACGCGTCTGCTCGGCCCAGCCGAACGGCGAGATCCAGGCCGGCCAGCTGCTGGTGATGTGCGTCAGGTCGTCGCTGGGCGTGCCCGCGGCGTTGCCGATTCCGCGCAGCAGGAACGTGCCCACCAGGACCCAGATGGTGATGGAGTTGGCCGCACGCGAGGTGCGGGCCAGCTGGGCGGCGATCAGCCCGATGCCCAGGAAGGCGATGCCGGTGGCGCCGGCGGCGGCACCGGCCAGCCAGGATCCGGCAGGGCCCAGCCCGGTGGAGATCAGCGCCAGGGCGGTGAGGATGGCGAGCACGACGCTGGCGAGCACGCCGTGCACGATCGTGGCCAGGGTGGGCATCGTGCGGCCCGCCGGGGTCGCCGACAGCAGCTCGGTCCGGCCCGCCTCCTCGTCGCCGCGGGTGTGCCGCACCGCCAGGAACGTCGTCATCAGCGCCGCGAGGATCGCCAGCCAGGGCAGGATCTCGAATGCCAGGAACGCGCCCTCGCTCGGGCCGGACGGCAGGCCGCGGAACATCAGGATGACCGGGTTGGCGACGGCGGCGGCGAGGATGTTCTGCCGGTCGGCGAGGGTGGAGTAGGACTGGGTCACTCCGGCGTAGCCGGCGTAGGCCATCAGGGCGGTGCCGACGATCCACAGCAGCAGCTGCAGCCAGTCCCGGCGCACGCGCTGGCGCAGCAGAGCGGTCAGCCGCCTCATCGCTCGGCCCCGGCCGTCTCGAGCTCGGCGACGTCGTCGCCGTAGTGCCGCAGGAACAGCTCCTCCAGCGACGGCGGCGCCACGCGCAGCCCCTCCACGCCCAGCTGCGCCAGCGCCGGCAGGGTCTGCGCGATCTTGTCGCTGTCCACCGTGAACCGCGCCCGTCCCTCCTGCACCGACGGGTCGTGGGCGCCGGGGATCGCGGCCAGACGCTCGGCGACCTGCCCGTCGGCGGCGAACGACACCTCGGTGCGCGTGAGGTGGCGCAGCTCGGCCAGCGTCCCCGACTCGACGATCCGTCCCGCGCGGATGATCGAGAGGCGATCGCACAGCTGCTCGACCTCGGAGAGGATGTGGCTGGACAGCAGGACCGTGGCACCGGCATCCCGCACCCGGGCCACTTCGCGGTGGAAGGTCACCGACATCAGCGGGTCCAGTCCGCTGGTCGGCTCGTCGAGGATGTACAGGTCGGCCGGCACGGCGAACGCCGCGATCAGCGCGACCTTCTGCCGGTTGCCCTTCGAATAGCTGCGCCCCTTCTTGCGGGGGTCGAACTGGAACTCGGCCATCAGCCGCTCGCGCTCGGCGCGATAGGCCCGGTCGGCGCGGGGGGTGCCGCGCAGGCGGACGAGCAGGTCGACGGCTTCGCCGCCACTGAGGTTCGGCCAGACGCTGACGTCGCCGGGCACATACGCGGTGTGCCGATGGATGGCGACGGCATCCGTCCAGGGGTCCATCCCGAACACGGATGCCGCCCCCGACGTCTTGCGTGCAAGGCCCAGCAGCACGCGGATGGTGGTGGTCTTCCCCGCGCCGTTCGGGCCGAGGAAGCCGTGCACCGCACCGGCGTCGACGCGGAGGTCGAGGCCGTCGAGGGCGTGGACGCGACCGTAGTGCTTGTGCAGGTCGCCGGTGTCGATCACTGTGGTCATGGATGGCGAGTGTACGCCGATTTCACAAATTAGTGAATACTCTGAAATGACGCGGGATGACGTCACGAAACGTCACACCGGCACCAGCGGCCGCTCGCCCTGCATAGCATCGGGCTCACCCAGTCTTCTCTCAGAAACGGACTCGCATGAGCACCAAGACCGCGTCACGCGACGCCAAGGCAGAGCGCGGACCTGCCCGGCGCCTGCTCACCAACTTCGGATTCCAGATCCTCATCGCCCTCGTCCTCGGCATCGTGCTGGGACTGTGGGCGCTGTCGATCGGCGACGACAGCGCCGGCAACCCGAACGGGCTGGCCGCGACCCTCGGCGTGATCGGCTCGTCGTACGTCACGCTGCTGAAGGCGGCGGTCGTGCCGCTGATCTTCGCCGCGATCGTCTCGAGCATCTCGAACCTGCGCCGGGTGCGCAACGCCGCGCGCCTGGCCGGGCAGACGCTGCTGTGGTTCGCCATCACCGCCTTCATCGCGGTCTCGATCGGCATCGTGCTGGGCCTGGTCATCCAGCCCGGCAACCGCGCCGGCGAGGGACTGCAGACCGGCGAGCCGCACTCGGTGGGCACCTGGTGGAACTTCCTCATCGGGCTGATCCCGCAGAACTTCCTCGGGCTGCAGGTCTCCAGCTCGCTGGACGGAGACAGCGTCAGCTCGGCGGTCGGGTTCAACATCCTGCAGGTCATCGTGGTCAGCGCCGTCATCGGCATCGCCGCGCTGAAGGCCGGCCGGAAGGCCGAGCCGTTCCTGGCGGTCGTCGAGTCGTTCCTGAAGATCATCCAGCGGGTGCTCTGGTGGATCATCCGCATCGCTCCGATCGGCACCCTGGGCCTGATCGCGAGCGCGGTCGTCAACTACGGCTGGGAGAAGCTCGCGTCGCTGATCTGGTTCGCGGTCGCCGTCTACGTGGGTCTGGCCATCGTCCTGTTCGTCGTGTACCCGATCCTGGTCAAGACGCACGGGCTGTCGATCCGGCAGTACTACTCGGGCGTGTGGCCGGCGGTGCAGCTCGGCTTCGTGAGCCGCTCGTCGATCGGCACGCTGCCGGTGACCGAGCGGGTCACCGAGCGCAACCTCGGTGTGCCGCGTTCGTACGCCTCGTTCGCGGTGCCGTTCGGCGCCACGACGAAGATGGACGGCTGCGCCGCCATCTACCCGGCCATCGCCGCGATCTTCGTCGCGCAGTTCTTCGGTGTCGCGCTCACGCCGATCCAGTACATCCTGATCATCGTGGTGGCGGTGTTCGGATCGGCGGCGACCGCCGGCACCACCGGCGCGACCGTGATGCTCACGCTCACGCTGTCCACGCTCGGCCTTCCGCTGGAGGGCGTCGGCCTGCTGCTGGCGATCGACCCGATCCTGGACATGGGGCGTACCGCGGTCAACGTCGCCGGGCAGGCGCTGGTGCCGACGATCGTCGCCAAGCGCGAGCACATCATCGACCTCGACCTGTACAACGCCCCGCGTGCGGGACTGCCGTTCGCCGACGACAGCGACATCGACGAGGCCGAGCTGCGGGTCACCGATGAGGCCGCGGGCCTGGTCGACGACGAGTCGGAGAAGGCCACGGTCTGACATCCGGCGCACAACGGGGCGCGGCATCCATCATCGGGTGGATGCCGCGCCCCGTCCGTTGCCGGCTGTCACTCCCTCGACATCCCGACGTGCATGATAAGTGCATGCTAGCCTCATGATATGAGCACGCTGCAGGTTCGCAACCTTCCGGACGATCTTCACGCCAAGCTGGGGGAGCGCTCGGCCCGGCTGGGCATCTCGATGTCGGAGTACGTGACGCGCGTGCTCCGCGTCGACCTCGACCGCCCGCTGTTCGACGACTGGGCCACCGAGGCGCGGGCGGCCGGCGCGGCGCGTGCGATCGATGTGCTGGGATCGCTCGACGGGGCTCGCGGCGAGTACGACCCGGACGCCGCATGAGGCGCGTCGTCGACGCGAGCGCGCTCGTGGACGCCATCCTTCCCACGCTGCAGCGCGACGCTGCGCTGGCTGCCCTGCAGGGATGCGAACTGTGGGCGCCGGCGATCATCGACCTCGAGGTGCTGTCGACGCTGTGGCGCCTTGTGCGCGCAGGCGAGATCAGCGCCGACGAGGCCGAACGCGCCATTGCGCTGCATCGGAGCGTCCCGATCCGCCGCGTCGACGACGCCTTGATCACGGCCGAGGCGTGGGCACTGCGCGCATCGCTGCGCATCAGCGATGCGTTCTACGTCGCCGCAGCGCGCCTGCTCGACGCCGACCTGCTCACCTCGGACGCGCGGCTGTCGAACGCGCCGGTGCTCGGCGTCACGGTGGTCCTGCTGCGCTGACCGCCTCCTCAGCCGCCCGGGCAGTCGCCACTCGGCACCGATGCCAGGTCCGACAGAATGTATACGGTATCGCCGGTCAGCGGCACCCGCGCGCCAGTGATGGGAGGTTGTGTATACACTGGACGGGCAGGGTGAATCGAGGGAGGGCGGCTGTGCGAGCAAGCGATCGGGCGTATCGCACCCTCCTGGACGAGATCCAGTCGGGCGCACTGGCGCCCGGCACCGTCCTCGGCGAGGTCGAGCAGGCCGCCCGTCTCGGTGTGAGCCGCACGCCCCTGCGCGAAGCGCTCGGGCGCCTGGCCGCCGACGGGCTGGCCGTGCAGCAGTCGCCCCGGGTGACCGTGGTCAGCGAGATCGACGCCGACGACATCCGCGAGCTGTTCGAGGTCCGCCGCGCACTGGAAGAGACCGCCGCCCGCCTGGCCGCGCAGCGGGGGGATGCCGCGGCCTTCGCCGCGCTCGCCGAGGGCTTCGATCGGGTCGGCGCGGATGCCGGGGACCCGGCGGCCTCCTACGATCAGCTGTTCGCCGAGTTCGACGCGCAGATCGACGCCTCCGTCGCCAACGACTACCTCACCGCCGCGCTGCGCACGATCCGCACCCACCTGGTGCGCGTGCGCCGGCTGGCCCGCGAGAATCCCGGCCGCGTGGCGGCCGCCGTCGCCGAGCACCGCACCATCGCCCGGGCGATCGCCGCGCGTGACGCCGAACTGGCCGCACACGCCACCCACATCCACGTCCACAACGCCTTGGAGAGCATCCTCGCCTCCGTCGAGGCGCCGACGACGACCGCACACGAAGGAGCAGCATGACCGTCACGCATCGCGTCCGCGTCCACAAGAGCGAAGAGAGCCTGCCGCGCACCGAGCAGCTCGCCTACAAGATCGCCGAGGTGGCCGCCGACCCGATCCCCGCCGACCAGGACGTCGTCGAGATGATCATCAACCGGATCATCGACAACGCGGCGGTGGCCGCGGCATCCCTCACCCGCGCTCCCGTGAGCGCCGCCCGCCAGCAGGCCCTGGACCACGCGGTCTCGGTGTCCGGCGACGGCGCGACCATCTTCGGATGCGCCCTGGAACGCCGCACGAGCCCCGAGTGGGCGGCCTGGGCCAACGGCGTCGCCGTGCGCGAGCTGGACTACCACGACACGTTCCTGGCGGCCGAGTACTCCCACCCCGGCGACAACATCCCGCCGATCCTCGCCGTCGCCCAGCACGCCGGCAGCGACGGGGCCGCACTGGTGCGCGGCATCGCGACCGGGTACGAGATCCAGATCGACCTCGCCCGCGCCATCAGCCTGCACAAGCACAAGATCGACCACGTCGCCCACCTCGGCCCGTCGGCCGCCGCCGGGATCGGCACCCTGCTGGGGCTGCCCGTGGACACCATCTACCAGGCGGTGGGCCAGGCGCTGCACACCACGACGGCCACCCGCCAGTCGCGCAAGGGCGAGATCTCCACCTGGAAGGCGCACGCCCCCGCGTTCGCCGGGAAGATGGCGATCGAGGCCGTCGACCGGGCGATGCGCGGCGAGACCAGCCCGTCGCCCATCTACGAGGGCGAGGACGGCGTCATCGCCTGGATGCTGGACGGCCCGGACGCCTCCTACGGCGTGCCGCTGCCGGCCGACGGGGAGAGCAAGCGCGCGATCCTCGACTCGTTCACCAAGGAGCACTCGGCCGAGTACCAGGCGCAGGCCTGGATCGACCTGGCCCGCAAGCTGCACACCGAGCACCCGGACGCGTTCTCGCCGGAGAACGTCGCCTCGATCGTGCTGCACACCAGCCACCACACGCACTACGTGATCGGCTCGGGGGCGAACGACCCGCAGAAGTACGACCCGGCGGCATCCCGCGAGACGCTGGACCACTCGATCCCGTACATCTTCACGGTCGCGCTGCAGGACGGCACGTGGCATCACGTCGACTCGTACGCCCCCGAGCGCGCGGCCCGCGCGGACACCGTCGCGCTGTGGCACAAGGTCACCACCGCCGAGGACGAGGAGTGGACGCGCCGCTACCACTCCGAGGACCCCGCCGAGAAGGCGTTCGGCGGCCGCGTCGAGATCACGTTCGCCGACGGCGGCACCCTCGTCGAGGAGATCGCCGTCGCCGATGCGCACCCGCTCGGAGCCCGGCCGTTCGCGCGCGAGGACTACATCCGCAAGTTCCGGATGCTGGCCGAACCCGTGCTCGAGCCGGACGAGATCGAGCGCTTCCTCGCGCTCGCCCAGCGTCTGCCCGAGCTGTCCGCCGACGAGGTCAGACAGCTGTCGATCGTCGCCCGGCACGGCATCCTCGCCGGTGCGCCGGCACCGAAGGGGCTGTTCTGATGCTGTACGCGCAGACCCCCGCAGCCGAGAAGCGGCGCGCCCTGCGCGCGCGGCTCGCGTCCGGCGAGCTGCTGCGCTTCCCCGGGGCGTTCAACCCGCTGTCGGCGCGGCTGATCGAGCGGAAGGGCTTCGAGGGCGTCTACATCTCGGGCGCGGTGCTGTCGGCCGACCTCGGGTTGCCCGACATCGGGCTGACGACGCTGTCCGAGGTCGCCGGCCGCGGTCAGCAGATCGCCCGGATGACCGAGCTGCCGGCCATCATCGACGCCGACACCGGGTTCGGCGAGCCGATGAACGTGGCCCGCACCATCCAGACGCTCGAGGACGCAGGCCTGGCCGGCACCCACATCGAAGACCAGGTCAACCCGAAGCGGTGCGGGCATCTGGACGGCAAGCAGGTGGTCGACGAGGACACGGCGATCAAGCGGATCCGGGCCGCCGCCGATGCCCGCCGCGACCCGGACTTCCTCATCATGGCGCGCACCGACATCCGCGCCACCGCCGACGGTGCGGCGGGGCTGGATGCCGCAGCCGACCGCGCCAAGGCGCTGGTGGATGCCGGGGCCGACGCGATCTTCCCCGAGGCGATGCGCACCCTGGACGAGTTCGCCGCGATCCGCCGCGCCGTCGATGTGCCGATCCTGGCGAACATGACCGAGTTCGGCAAGAGCGAGCTGTTCTCGGTCGACCAGCTGCGCGACGTGGGCGTGAACATCGTGATCTGGCCCGTCTCGCTGCTGCGCATCGCGATGGGCGCCGCCGACCGGGCGCTCGATACGCTGATCGACGAGGGCCACCTCACGTCGAAGCTCGGCGAGATGCAGCATCGCGCCGAGCTCTACGATCTGGTGGACTACGAGGGGTACAACCACTTCGACACCGGCGTCTTCAACTTCCAGATCGCCCGATAGGAGAGTCATGGCAGACATCGACATCAAGAAGGGGCTCGCGGGGGTCGTGGTGGACTACACCGCGGTCAGCAAGGTCAACCCCGACACGAACTCGCTGCTGTACCGCGGCTACCCGGTGCAGGAGCTGGCCGCCACCCAGCCGTTCGAGGCGGTGGCCTACCTGCTGTGGCACGGCGAGCTGCCGGATGCCGGCCAGCTGGCCGCGCTGCGTGCCGCCGAGCATGCGCACCGCGCCCTCGCCGACAACGTCAAGGCCGCCATCGACCTGGTGCCGCTGCAGGCGCACCCGATGGACGAGCTGCGCACCGCGGTCAGCATCATCGGCGCCGACGACACCGCCGGCGCCGGCAACGTGCTCGAGGCCAGCGGCAGCGTCGAGGAGAACCTGGACCGCAGCATCCGCCTCTTCGCGGCGCTTCCGGCGATGGTCGCCTACGGCCAGCGGCGGCGCCGCGGGCAGGACCTCGTGCCCCCGCGGGACGACCTGGACTACGCGGCGAACTTCCTCTGGATGACGTTCGGCGAAGAGGCCGACCCGGTCGTCGTGGACGCCTTCAACCGGTCGCTCGTGCTGTATGCGGAGCACTCGTTCAACGCGTCCACGTTCACCGCGCGGGTGATCACCTCGACCCTGAGCGACCTCTACTCGGCGGTGGTCGGCGCGATCGGGGCGCTGAAGGGTCCGCTGCACGGCGGTGCGAACGAAGCGGTGCTGCACATCTTCGACGAGATCGGCGAGGCCGAGAAGGTCAGCTCCTGGCTGGATGACGCGCTGGCGCGCAAGCGCAAGATCATGGGCTTCGGCCACCGCGTGTACAAGCGCGGCGACTCGCGCGTGCCCACGATGAAGGCGGCGCTGGACACCCTGGTCGCGCACTACGACCGGCCCGATGTGCTGGCGCTGTACGAGACGCTGGAGCGCGAGTTCGTCCAGCGCAAGGGCATCTACCCCAACCTGGACTACCCGTCCGGGCCGACCTACAGCCTCATCGGGTTCGACACGCTGACCTTCACGCCGCTGTTCGTCGCCGCCCGGATCACCGGCTGGACCGCGCACATCATGGAGCAGCAGGCATCCAACGCCCTGATCCGGCCGCTGTCCGCCTACAACGGGCCGGACGAGCGGCACATCGACGGCTACGTGCCGGATGCCGCGGTCGCCGCGGTCGCGGACCGGCCGGAAGAGGCGCAGTCATGACCACCGCCGTCATCGTGGATGTCGTCCGCACCCCCGTCGGGCGCGGCAAGCCCGGGGGAGCGCTCAGCGGCGTCCACCCGGTCGATCTGTCCGCCGGGGTGCTGCGCGCGGTGCTCGAGCGGAACGGACTGGAGTCGACCCAGATCGACGACGTGCTGTGGGGATGCGTCAGCCAGGTCGCCGACCAGAGCCTGAACGTGGCCCGGCAGTCGGTGCTGGCGGCCGGCTTCGCCGAGACCGTCCCGGCGACCAGCATCGACCGCCAGTGCGGCTCGAGCCAGCAGGCCGCGCACTTCGCCGCGCAGGGCGTGATCGCCGGCGCGTACGACATCGTGATCGCCGGCGGCGTGGAGTCGATGAGCCGGGTTCCGCTCGGCTCGTCCGCGCACGGCGGCACGCCGTCCGACGGGCTGACGGCGCGCTACCCCGAGGGCCTGATCAACCAGGGCGTGTCGGCCGAGCTCATCGCCGCGAAGTGGGGCCTGGACCGCGCCGTGCTCGACGCGTTCGCGGCCGAGTCGCACCGACGGGCGGCGGATGCCTGGAGCAGCGGCCGGTTCGACAGCCAGATCCTGCCGGTGCCCGGCGCCGCGGAGCTCACCGTCGACGAGACCGTGCGCCCGGCGACCACGGTCGAGGGCCTGGCCGGCCTGAACCCGTCGTTTCGCACCGAGCAGATGGAGACCCGGTTCCCCGAGCTGGACTGGCGGATCACCCCGGGCAACTCGTCACCGCTGACCGACGGGGCCTCGGCGGTGCTGATCATGAGCGAGGAGAAGGCCGTCGAACTCGGCCTGACCCCGCGGGCGCGGTTCCACGCCTTCGCGGTCGTCGGCGACGACCCGATCATGATGCTGACCGGGCCGATCCCGGCCACCCGCCGGGTCCTCGAGCGCTCCGGACTGTCGCTCGGCGACATCGACGCGTACGAGGTCAACGAGGCGTTCGCCTCGGTGCCGCTGGCCTGGGCGCACGAGCTGCAGGCCGACCCGGACAGGCTGAACCCGTGGGGCGGCGCGATCGCGCTCGGGCACGCGCTGGGCTCGAGCGGCACCCGGCTGATGGGCACCCTGCTCGCGCACCTGGAGGCCACCGGCGGCCGCTACGGACTGCAGACGATGTGCGAGGGCGGCGGCATGGCCAACGCCACCATCATCGAGCGGCTGTAGCCCGGTTCGCCGCATCCGCGGACGCCCGCGCAGATACTAGGACGTCCATGTAAAATGATCGTGATGCCCACATGGGCATCGCCCCCAGGGCACACAATGCCCGGTCGAGGGGCCGATCGATGGGCGGATCCGACATGAGCATGACCACGACCGAAGAGCGGCAGGCGATCCTGGAGGCGGTGCGCGACTTCTCCGCGGCCGAGCTCGAGCCGCACGCGCAGGAGTGGGATCAGACCAAGCACTTCCCGCGCGACGTGGTCCAGCGGGCCGGTGATGTCGGACTCGGCGGCATCTACGTCCGAGAGGATGTCGGCGGGGCGGGTCTGGGCCGCGCGGAGGCCGTCGCGATCTTCGAGCAGCTCGCGATGGGCGACCCCGCGATCGCCGCGTACATCAGCATCCACAACATGGTCGCGTGGATGATCGACTGCTTCGGCACCGAGGAGCAGCGCCGCGAGTGGCTGCCGCGGCTGACCACGATGAGCGCCCTCGGCGGCTACTGCCTCACCGAGCCCGGGGCGGGGTCGGATGCCGCGGCCCTGACCACCAGCGCGATCCGGGTCTCGGACGGTGGCCGAGACGAGTACGTGCTCACCGGCGTCAAGCAGTTCATCTCGGGCGGGGGCGAGGCATCCGTCTACGTCGTGATGGCGCGCACCGGCGAGCCCGGCGCCCGCGGTGTCACCGCGTTCCTGGTCGAGGACGGCACGCCCGGCCTGAGCTTCGGCGCCAACGAGAAGAAGATGGGCTGGAACGCCCAGCCCACCCGCCAGGTGATCTTCGACGAGGTGCGGGTGCCGGCATCCGCGGTCCTGGGCGAGGTCGGCAAGGGGTTCAAGATCGCGATGAAGGCCCTGAACGGCGGCCGGCTGAACATCGCCGCGTGCTCGCTGGGCGGGGCCCAATGGGCGATGGACAAGGCCGTGCGCTACGTGCACGAGCGGTTCACGTTCGGCGAGCCGCTGGCAGAGAAGCAGTCCGTGATGTTCGCGATCGCCGACATGGCGACCAAGCTCACCGCGGCGCGCGCGCTGGTGCGGGATGCCGCGGCCGCCGTCGACGCGGAGGCCCCGGACGCCGCGATGCAGTGCGCGATGGCCAAGCGCTTCGCGACGGACGCCGGATTCGAGGTCGCGAACGAGGCGCTGCAGCTGCACGGCGGGTACGGCTACCTGCAGGACTACGGCATCGAGAAGGTCGTGCGCGACCTGCGCGTGCACCAGATCCTGGAGGGCACGAACGAGATCATGCGGGTGATCGTCGGCCGCGCGGTGCTGAACGACTGACGGGTCAGGACGGCACCGCCCGGGTGCGGTGGCCCTGGAGCAGGAAGAACAGGCGGGCGGTCTGCTCGATCTCCTCCGCCGCATCCATCGCGGCCGCCACGCTCGCTCCGGCCACGACCGGCCCGTGGTTGGCCAGCAGCAGGGCGTGATGCTCCGGTGCGAGCCGTTCGGCGGCCTCGCCGAGCCGGCGATCGCCCGGCGGGAAGTACGGGATCAGCGGCATCCTGCCCACGCGCATGACGTAATAGGCGGTGACGGCGGGCAGGACGTCGTCCGGGTCGAGGTCGGCCAGGCACGAGACCGCCGCGGCGTGCGTGGAGTGTGTGTGCACGACGGCGCGGGCATCCGGCCGGGCCCGCAGGATCGCGGTGTGCAGGAACGCCTCCTTCGACGGCTTCGGCCCGTCCAGGTGCCGCCCGTCGAGGTCGGTCACCGACAGGTCGTCGACGCCGACGGTGCCCAGGCTGCTGCCGGTCGGGGTCACGAGCACCCGGTCGCCGACCCGTGCGCTGATGTTGCCGGTCGACCCATGGGTGAGACCGCGGGCGAACGCGGAGTGCGCGGCGGCGACGATGGCGTGCCGGGCGAGATCCTCCTCAGTGGACACGGTGCGCCTCCGCAGCGCGGACGAGCAGGTCCGGATCGCCGTAGTTGCCGGACTTCAGGAGCAGCGCCATCGGCGTCGGTCGATCGGCGAAGATCCACGGCACGCCCGGTGCGGCCTCGGCGCCCACCCGGCCGTGGCCGATGCCGAGGGCGCGGATCACCTCGCCCGAGGTCTCGCCTCCCGCGACGATGAGGCGATCCACGCCCCGGCGGGCGAGCCCGGCGGCGACCAGTCCGAGCGCGTGCTCCACGAGCTGCGCGGCGCGTTCGGCGCCCAGGGCCTCCTGAGCCTCGCGCAGCTCGCCCGGTCCGGCGCTGGAGTAGATCAGCGCCGGCCCCTCGGCGCGGGCGCCGTCGTACCAGGCCAGGGCATCCTGAGCGAGCGCCTCGCTGTCGGGGAGGCGGACCGGGTCGAGCCGGAGCGCCGGCCCGCTCTCCTGCCACCGTGCGATCTGCTCGCGGGTGCGTGCGGAGCAGCTTCCCGCGATCGCGGCGGCCGTTCCCGCGGCGGTCAGCCGGTCGGCGGTGTCGTCTGCGACCGCCGCCCTGCCCGGGGCGGATGCTGCGGCATGCGCGCGGGCCAGCGCGGCGGCCAGTCCCGCGGCACCGGTGACCAGCGGCCGGGTCCGCACGGCGTGGGCTATCGCGTCGAGGTCGTCGTCGTCCACGGCGTCGACGATCACGAACTCGCGCCCGCGGGCGGCCTGCGCCGCGATCCGCTCTTCGATCGCGGCACTGCCGGTCCGCACGACGGCGAGGTCGACCAGGCCGACCCCGTGCACGGCCTGCGCGGCCAGCACCCGCGGAAGACGCGCATCCGTCATCGGGGTCAGGGGATGGTCGCGCAGGGTCGACTCGCTCAGCAGCACGTCCCCGACGAACAGGTGGCCCTGGTACACGGTGCGCCCCTGCACCGGGGTGGTCGGGGCGAACACGACCGGCCCGGCGCCGAGCTCGGCCGCGAGCGCATCGGCGACCGGCCCGATGTTCCCGGCCGGAGTCGAGTCGAAGGTCGAGCAGTACTTGAAGAAGACCTGCGCGCAGCCGCGCGCGATCAGCGCGCGGGTCGCGGCGAGAGCGGCGGACACGGCGTCGGCGGCGGGGACGGTGCGCGTCTTCAGTCCCACCACCACGACATCGAGGTCGGCGCTCGAGGCGTCGTCGTCGATGCCGCCGAAGAACAGCCCGACCCGCAGCCCCGCCGAGCCGAACGCGGCGGCGACGTCGGTCGCGCCGGTCAGGTCGTCGGCCACCGCGCCGATCATCGCGCGTCCGTGTGCAGCAGGTCGCGCATGAGCGCGGCGGCGCGACCCGGGCCGGCCAGCACCGGGATGCCGAGGCGCGCGGCCAGCGCGTCGGCCGCGGGGGCGATCGAGTACTGGGCGAGCAGCACGGCGTCGAGGTCCGGGATGCCGCGGACCGCCCGTTCGAGGGCGTCGGTCAGGACCGCGGCATCCGTGACGCCGGCCGCATCGGCGGCCAGCACGTCCACCACCTCGAGACCGGCCTCGCGGCCCGAGCGGAACGCGTCGAACCGCGCGCGGGCGTCGGCGAGCGGGATGGGCAGGGATGCGACCAGGGCGATCCGCCGGAATCCGCCGGCCGCGGCATCCGCGAACGCGGCGTCATCCGACGCGAGCACCGGGACCGCGGCACGGGCGGCGACCGCGTGCGCGACCGGCCCGTACATCGAGCAGGTCAGGAGGACGCCGGCGGCCCCGTGCGCCAGGGCGTAGTCGATCAGGGCGGTCATCCGCGCGGCGAGCGGTGCGGTGACCCGGCCCGCGTCCAGCGCGTCCGCGATCAGCCGATCGTCGAGGATGTTCCATGTCTGCGCCTCGCCGAACACGGCGGCGAAGGCCTGCTCGGCCGGCGGGGCCGCGGCGGCGACCGCGCCGACCAGGGCGATCCTCGGGGATGTCTCGGCCATGTCAGCGGTCGACGACCACGCCGTCCTCATCGGCGTGGATCATGGCACCGGGGCGGATGACCGCGTCGCCGAAGCAGAGCTCGACGTCGGCCTCGCCCGCCCCGGCCTTCCCGCTCTTGCGCGGGTTCACGCCGAGGGCCTTGATGCCGATCGGCAGGACGGCCAGCGCCGCGCTGTCGCGGACGGCGCCGTTGATGATGACGCCGCCCCACCCGTTGTCCACGGCCAGTCCGGCGATGCGGTCGCCCATCAGCGCGCAGTGCAGCGACCCGCCGCCGTCCACGACGAGCACCGCACCGTCGCCCGGGGTCTCCAGGAGCGCGGCCAGCACGACGTTGTCCTCGTGACAGCGCACGGTCCGGGCCGGCCCGGCGAAGCGGGTGAGGCCGCCGAAGTCGCGGAACTGGGTGGTCAGCGAGCTCAGCTGATCGCCGCGCTCGTCCCAGAGGTCTGCGGTGGAGGTGGTCATGTGGTGTCCTTCCGGGACGGGTTCAGGCGTCCGCTTCGGCCTGCAGCAGCTGCGTGGCGGTCGCACCGAGGCTGGATCGGATGTGCCGGCGCATCACCTCGGTCGCCCCGGCGACATCGCCGGCGATGACGCACATCATCATCCGGTGGTGCTCCGCGTCCTTCTCGTGCAGCTCGTCGTCGGCACGGTCGTGGCGCAGGGCGGCGAGCCGATAGCGGTCGGACTTGTCCCACAGCGCGTCCAGCGTCGTGATCAGCACGTCGTTGTGCGAGGCGCGGTAGATCGCCTGATGGAACCGCCGGTGCCGGACGAGCTGGTCGAGGGTGGGGTGTCCGGGCAGCGCATGGATCTCGGACGCCGCCCGGATCTGCGCGATGTCGTCACGGGTGCGCCGCTCGGCGGCCAGCCCGGCCGCCAACGGATCCAGGGCCAGTCGCATCTCCAGCAGGTCGCGCGCCTCCTCGACGCTGAGGCGGGTCACGGTGGCGTCGCGATGCGCGCCGAGGTCGACCAGACCCTCGGACTGCAGCTTGCGCAGCGCCTCGCGCAGCGGCGTCGTGCTGATGCCGAGCTCGACCGCGAGGGTCGCCTGATTGAACCCCGAGCCGGGCGGGTACTCGCCGGACAGGATGCGCTCGCGCACCACCGCGTAGGCGAGATCGCTCTTGACCGCGTAGTCGGGGGTCGCTGTGCTCATCGGTGCCCATCGTCGGGAAGTCAGTCCCTCCGTTATAACATACGATGGCGGTGGTTATAACGAAGGATTCCGGTAGTCCCGCGAAATCTCGGGCCGCATGAGCTAAATGCACGAAACTAGCGGAAAGTTCGATAAACCCAGCGGGCCCTTGACGTGTTCTCGTTATAACCATACTGTGATCTTCGATCCGGGGTCGCACGCCCCGGCCGTGCATCACAAGGGAGTGAAAACATGAATCGTCTGTCGCGTTCATCGCAGCCGGGCCGCACACGTCGACGCTGGTCGACCATCGCGGTCACCACCGTGGCGGTGGCAGGGCTCGCGGTCTCGCTCAGCGCCTGCGCCGGCGACTCCGCGCCCAAGGCGCCGGAGAACAAGATCTCGCAGGGGGTGTGGCCCAGCTACTATCCGTCCGACTACGGCAAGATCGTCGACGCCGCCAAGAAGGAGGGCGGCACGCTGACGATCTACTCGAACACCGACCAGGAGAACTGGGCCCCGATCTTCCGCGACTTCCAGAAGAAGTACCCGTTCGTCACGAAGATCGCCGCGAACAACCTCGATTCCGACGAGGTGTTCCAGAAGCAGCTCAGCGAGACGGCGACCGGCAACGCGCCCGCCGACATCCTGGTCACCAACGCCGTCCAGGCGTGGACCAAGTACGACGCCGAGCCCGACCGCGTGCTGGACTACACATCGCCGGAGCTGTCCAAGCTGCCCGACTTCGCACAGGTCATGCCGAACGTGTACGCGCTGTCGATGGACCCGGTCGGCCTGGCCTACAACGAGCAGCTCCTGGGCAGCAACCCGACTAGCATCGCGGATCTGGCCAAGACCGTCTCCGCCGATCCGGCGAAGTTCAAGGGCAAGATCACCACGCGCGACGTGAGCGGCTCGTTCGGCTTCACGGTGTCGAAGGGCTTCGTGGACGGCAACCCGGACGCCTGGTCGTCCCTGGAGAAGATCCTGCCGTCGGCACGGCCCGAGACCTCTTCCGGCACGCAGATCGACAAGATCACCTCGGGCGAGTACCTGGCCGGCTTCTTCATCTCCAGCGCCGTCGCGTTCCCGCAGGAGACGAAGGCGACGGGCATCTTCAAGTTCGTCTACCCGAAGGACGGCACGGTCGTGCTCGGCCGCGGCATCGGCATCACCCCGAAGGGGCCGCACCCGGCCACCGCCAAGCTCTTCCTCGACTTCGTCCTGTCCGAGGAGGGCCAGAACGCGGTCGCCGAAGGAGGCCTGACCGCCTACCGCGACAGCGTCAAGCAGGTCGAGGGCCGGCACACCTACCAGGAGATCGTCGACCTGGCCGGTGAGGACGCGATCATCCGCGTCCCCTACAAGGTCACCTCCGACGCCGACGTGAAGGCCTTCACCGACAAGTGGAACGGGATGCTCGGAAAGTGATCGCTCGGGTGGCCGGGGCGATCGCCCCGGCCACCCCGCGGCATCCTCCGACAGGGGAAATGAACCCATGACAACTCTGACCAGCGCTCCGGAGAAGCCGGCGGATCGGTCGCCGGCGCTCCCGGCGCCGAAGTACCTGCGCCTCTTCGGCGTCGGGCGGGACCGCGTCGTGCAGTGGGCGGTGCTCATCATCGTCGCTCTGTTCGTCATCGCGCCGATCGTGCCGATCCTGTACCAGTCGATCCGCAGCAAGCCGCTGTACGACTCCACCGGCGCGTTCACGCTCGCCTCCTACGTCAAGCTCTTCACCGAGGCCGGCTTCGGCCAGGTGATCCTGAACACCGCGATCTTCGCCCTCCTCACCACGTTCCTCACGCTGCTGTTCGCCATCCCGATGGCGGTCCTGGTCGTGCGCACCAAGCTGCCGTTCGGGCGGCTGCTGGCCGGGTCGATGCAATGGCCGTTCTTCATCTCTTCGCTGCTGCTGGGCTTCGGCTGGATCGCGCTGTACGGTCCGGCCGGCTTCGTCAGCGTCGAGGTGCAGCGGTGGATCGGGTTCGTGCCGTGGAACCTCTACTCGATCCCCGGCATGGCCCTGACCGAAGCCGTCGGTCTCGCCCCGATCGCGTACGTGTTCTGCGCGAACGCGCTGCGCAAGTCCGACGCATCGCTGGAGAGCGCCGCGCAGGTCTGCGGCTCGGGTCCGCTGCGCATCCTGTTCCAGGTCGTCGTGCCGCTGCTGCGCCCGCCGATCGTCTACGCGTCGATCCTCATCTTCAGCATGTCGATCGAGACGCTGAGCGTGCCGCTGCTGTACGGCACCCCGGTGCGCATCGAGGTGTTCTCGACGTTCCTGTACACGCACGGACTGCAGTCGATCCAGCCGGACTACGGCATCCTCGCCTCGGCGTCGACCATCATCCTCGCCGTGACCATCACGACGGTCGCCCTGCAGGCCAAGGTGCTCAAGAACGCGCAGCGGTTCGTCTCCGTGCGCGGCAAGGCCGTCCGGCCGCGCCGGCTCGACCTCGGCTGGCTGAAGTGGGTGGCCACCGTGCTCATCGTCATCTACGTGGTGTTCGGGGCGGCGCTGCCGATCCTCGGCCTGGTGTTCCGCTCGTTCACGCTCATCTTCACCCCGCTGCAGAGCCCGCTCAAGACCCTGACCCTGCAGAACTACCAGACGGTGTTCACCTACCAGACCTACATCCAGTCGATCTACAACAGCGTGATCATCGCCGTCGTCGGCGCCGTCCTGGTCAGTGCCCTGGCTCTGATCGCGGTGGTGGTGGCCAAACGCTCGACGTTCCGGTTCGCCCGGGCCGTCGAGTACCTCGCACTGGCGCCGCAGGCGATCCCCGGCATCATCGTCGGCATCGGGTTCTTCTGGGCGTTCGCGATCATGCCGGGCGGCAGCGTCATCCAGGGCACCCTGGCCGCGGTGATCATCGCGTTCGGGCTGCGGGCGCTGCCCACGGCCTTCGGTTCGATCTCGCCGGCGCTGATGCAGATCGCCGGCGAACTCGACAACGCCGGCCGGGTGGTCGGGGCCGACTGGGTCGGGGTGTTCGTCCGCATTCTGCGCAAGCTCCTGGTGCCGGCGTTCGCCGGGGCGATGCTCCTCGTGTTCGTCACGATGCTCAAGGAGTACTCGGCCGCGCTGTTCCTGTCGTCCGCGAACACCAATGTGATCGGCACGACCATGCTCGAGCTCTGGGTGCAGGCCAACACCGGCTCGGTCGCGGCCCTCGCGACCATCCAGATCGCCATCACCGCCGTCGTCGTCGGTGTTGCGAACCTCCTGATGAAAGAGAAGAAGGATGCCTGAGATCCGTGTCTCCCACATGGCCAAGACGTTCGGAGACGTCAAGGTCCTCAACGACATCGACTTCGAGGTGAGGGACGGCGAGTTCTTCACCCTGCTCGGCCCGAGCGGCTGCGGCAAGTCGACCACGCTGAACTGCATCGCCGGATTGGAGGATCCCACCGAGGGGTCGATCTCGATCGGCGACCGGCCGCTGGTGGACCGCGCCGAGCGCGTCTACGTGCCGACCGAGGAGCGCAACCTCGGCATGGTGTTCCAGTCGTACGCGCTGTGGCCGCACATGACGATCAGGCGCAACCTCGCGTTCCCGCTGAACATCCGCAAGGCGAGCCGTGCCGACAAGGACGCCCGCATCCACGAGGCGCTCGACAAGGTCGGCCTCGCGCACCTGAAGGACCGCTACCCGCATCAGCTGTCCGGGGGGCAGCAGCAGCGCGTCGCGCTCGCGCGTGCCCTGGTGTACTCGCCGAGCGTGCTGCTGCTGGACGAGCCGCTGTCCAACCTCGACGCGAAGCTGCGCGAGCAGGCCCGGGCGTGGCTGAAGCGGCTGCAGGCCGACCTCGGGATCACCACGCTGTACGTCACGCATGATCAGGACGAGGCGCTGACCCTGAGCGACCGGATCGCGGTGATGTTCGACGGGGTGATGACCCAGGTCGGCACTCCGCACGAGGTCTACGAGCACCCGGCCACGGCGGCGGTGGCCGCCTTCGTGGGCAGCTGCAACTTCCTGATCGGCACCGTGGAGCAGATGCGCGCCGATCAGGTGGACGTGCGGCTGCAGGCCACCGGTGCCATCGTGTCGGTGGCGACCACCGAGGATTGGCTGCCCGGCGCTCCCGTGACGGTCGCGGTGCGGCCCGAGAAGCTGAAGATCGTGACCGAGGAGCCGGGCAGCCGCGACCTGAACGTGCTCGACACCGAGGTCGTGACCAAGGCGTACGTCGGGTCGCGGTACGAGTACATGCTGCGGCTGGGCGACATCGCGGTGCAGGTGGTCGCCCCCGACGGCTCGCTGGACGGCGCCGTGCGCCTGGTCTTCGCGCCGGGCGACGCGCATGTCTTCCCCGGCGCGTCCGGGCCGTCCACCGAGGTCCTCGATCTGATGAAGGTGGCGGCATGAGCACGGACGCATATCGGATCGGCCTGCTCAACGGCGACGGCATCGGACCCGAGATCGTCCCGGCGGCGGTCGCGTGCGTGGATGCCGCGGTCCGGGCGGTCGGGCTCGCTGAGATCGCGTGGGTCGAACTGCCGCTCGGCCGCACCGCGATCGACACCCACGGTGCGGCGGTGCCGGCCGAGACCCTGACCGCGCTGGACGGGCTGGAAGCGTGGATGCTCGGTCCGCACGACAGCGTCTCGTACCCCGAGCCGCACCGGTCGCGGCTGAACCCGAGCGGCACCATCCGCAAGCATGCGGGCCTGTTCGCCAACATCCGTCCCGCCACCTCGTTCGCGGGCAGCCGGGCCCCCGTGCCCGACACCGACCTGGTGATCGTGCGCGAGAACACCGAGGGGTTCTACGCCGACCGCAACACCTATGCCGGCACGGGTGAGTTCATGCCCACGCCGGACGTCGCCATCGCGCACGGCATCATCACCCGGGCGGCGACCGAGAAGATCGCGACGGCCGCGTTCGAACTGGCGATGCAGCGGCGCAAGCACGTCACGATCGTGCACAAGGCGAACGTGCTCGCGCTGACCACCGGCCTGTTCCGGGACGTGTGCCGCGATGTCGGCTCGCGCTTCCCCGAGGTGCGCATCGACGACTTCCACATCGATGCGATGACGGTGCACCTGGTGCGTCGCGGGGGCGATTTCGACGTCATCGTCACCGAGAACATGTTCGGCGACATCCTCTCCGATCTGTCCGGCGAGCTGGCCGGGTCGCTCGGGATCGCTCCCTCGCTGAACAGCTCGCTCACCCAGGCGATGGCGCAGGCCGCGCACGGGTCGGCCCCCGACATCGCCGGACGCGACATCGCGAACCCGATTGCGATGATCCTCTCGGCCGCGATGCTGCTGGAGTGGCTGGGCGCCCGCCACGACGACGACCTGCTCGTCGAGGCGGCGCGGCGGATCCGCTCGGCGGTCGACGACACGGTCGCCGCAGGCACCGCCACCGGCGACCTCGGCGGCTCGGCCTCGACGAGCGGCTTCGCGGCGGCGGTGGCCGCCGCGATCAATGCCGATGGCTGAGTCCGACGCCTTCCTGACCACCGCCTTCGGCCGCTACCGGATCGCGGCCCTGGACGGCGTCGCGCCGGACCGACTGCCGTACTCGATCCGCATCCTGCTGGAGAACGTGCTGCGCAACCAGGACGGGCACCGCGTCACACGGGCGCAGGCCGATGCCCTGATCGGGTGGGGGACGGATGCCGCATTCCGCACCGCGATCGAGCTGACCCCGTCCCGCGCCTTCCTGCACGACACGAACGGGGTGCCGGCCCTGGTCGACCTGGCGACGATGCGCGATGCGATGGCCGCGCTCGGCGGCGACCCGGCGGCCATCGGCCCGCGGATCCCCGCCGAGCTCGTGGTCGACCATTCGGTCATCGCAGACTTCTTCGGCACGCCCGACGCGCGCGAGCGCAACGTCGAGCGCGAATACGAGCGCAACGCCGAGCGGTACCGCTTCCTGAAATGGGGGCAGCACGCACTGGACGGCTTCCAGGTGGTGCCGCCGGGCGCCGGGATCATGCACCAGGTGAACCTCGAGCGGCTCGCCCGGGTGGTCGAGGCCGCGGACGGCTGGGCCTACCCCGACGTGTGCCTGGGCACCGACTCGCACACCACCATGGTCAACGGACTCGGCGTGCTGGGCTGGGGCATCGGCGGGATCGACGCCGAGGCGATCATGCTGGGCGAGACGTTCGGGATGCTGGTTCCCCGCGTGGTCGGCTTCCGCCTGACCGGCGCACTGCCGGCCGGCACGACCGCCACCGACCTGGTGCTGACCGTGACCGAGATGCTGCGCCGCCACGGCGTGGTCGGCTCGTTCGTGGAGTTCTTCGGCGACGGGGTCACCCGGCTGACGCTTGCCGACCGGGCGACGATCGCGAACATGAGCCCGGAGGCCGGCGCGACCTGCACCTACTTCCCGATCGACGCCGAGACGATCCGCTACCTGCGCTTCACGGGGCGCTCGCCGGAGCGGGTGGCGCTGGTCGAGGCGTACGCCAAGCGGCAGGGGCTGTGGCACCGGCCCGAGCAGACCGCGGCCTACACCGAGATCATCGAGCTCGACCTGGGCACCGTGACCGCATCGCTGGCCGGCCCCCGCCGCCCGCAGGACCGGGTGGCCCTGGCCGACGCCCGGACCTCCCATCGCGCGACCCTCCCGGAGCTGCTGCCCGCCGGCTCCGATCCGGCCGAGCGCTTCGAGGTGCCGCTGCCCGCGGCATCCGCCGAGCTGGGGCATGGATCCCTGGGACACGGGACCGTCGCGATCGCCGCCATCACCTCCTGCACGAACACGTCGAACCCCGCCGTCATGCTCGCCGCGGGCATGTTCGCCCGCAACGCGGTGGCGGCCGGTCTGCGCAGCAAGCCGTGGGTGAAGACGACGCTGTCGCCCGGCTCGCTCGTAGTCACCGAGTACCTCGAGAAGGCCGGGCTGAGCCCCGCCCTGGACGCCCTCGGCTTCACCACCGCCGGCTACGGCTGCATGACGTGCATCGGGGCGTCCGGCCCGCTCATCCCCGCCGTGCAGGACGCGGTGCGCGAGCAGGGCCTCGCGGTGGCGGCCGTCCTGAGCGGCAACCGCAATTTCGATGGGCGGATCAACCCCGACGTGCGGATGAACTACCTCGCCTCACCGCCGCTGGTCGTCGCGTACGCCCTGGCTGGGACGATGGACATCGACCTCGTGCACGATCCGCTGGGGGAGGATGCCGCGGGCCGGCCGATCCGGCTCGCCGACCTGTGGCCCGCCGAGGACGAGATCGCCGCGCTCATCGAGCGGACGCTGAGCCCCGAGATGTTCACCGCCGCCTACCGCGACGTGTTCGCCGGCGACGACCGCTGGCGGGCGCTGGCGGCACCCGAGAAGGCGGTGTTCGACTGGGATCCGGACAGCACCTACATCCGGCATCCGCCGTTCTTCGACGGGATGAGCGCGAACGCCGACGCGCCGGCGGACATCGTCGGCGCCCGGGTGCTCGCGCTGCTCGGCGACTCGATCACGACCGACCACATCTCGCCGGCCGGGGCCATTCCGGCCGCGTCGGTGGCGGGGCGCTACCTGGCCGACCTCGGCGTTCCGGCGCGCGCGCTGAACACCTACGCATCGCGGCGCGGCAACCACGAGGTGATGATGCGCGGCTGCTTCGCCAACGTGCGGCTGCGCAACCGGCTGCTGCCGGGAGTCGAGGGCGGGTACACGCGCAACCTGCTCGACGGCTCTCAACAGACGATCTTCGATGCCGCGCAGGCGTATCGGGCCGCCGACGTGCCGCTCGTGGTGATCGGCGGGAAGGAGTACGGCACGGGGTCATCCCGGGACTGGGCGGCCAAGGCTCCCGCCCTGCTGGGGGTGCGCGCGGTGCTCGCCGAGTCGTTCGAGCGCATCCATCGTGCCAATCTGATCGGCATGGGGATTCTTCCGCTGCAGTTCCAGCCCGACCAGGGTGCCGATGCGCTCGGGCTCACCGGCGCCGAGCCGATCGACATCCGGGGCCTGGCGGACCTCGATTCCGGGCAGGTCACGGTGCAGGCCGGCGACATCGAGTTCTCAGCATCCGTCCGCCTGGACACGCCGCGCGAACGCGAGCTGTACCGCCACGGCGGCATCATGAAGTACGTGCTGCGTCACCAGCTCGACCGCGGGCGCGGGCGCTGATGGCCACTGGGCGTCGTGGGCTGATCCTGCTGCTGATCCACGCCGCCCTGATGCAGATCATCATCTTCGGCATGCGCCCGTCGCTGTCGTACGCGGCACTCGGGCTGGGCAGCTCGCCCGCCGTGCTGGGCGTGCTGTCGGCGTTCTACGCGCTGCCGGCTCTGTTCCTCGCACTGCCCGCCGGCCGGGTCACCGACCTCATCGGCGAACGCCGCGGCATGGTGATCGGAGCGGTCACGGTCGCCGCCGCCGCGGCCGTCGCCGTGTTCGCCGGCTCGTCGCTGGTGACGTTGATGGTGGCCTCGGTGCTGCTGGGCTGCGGCCAGATGTTCACCGTGCTGGGCGAGCAGTCCTATGTCGGTGCGATCTCGACCGCGCGGCGCTCGGACACCACGTTCGGCATCTACGGGTTCGCCGTGGCACTGGGGCAGACCGTCGGCCCGGCGATGCTGATCCTGCCCGGCGGCACCGTCGACATGCCGCCGGTGACGCTCATCTTCGGGGTCAGCCTCGCCTGCGCGGTGCTCATGCTGGTGGTCTCGCTGTTCATCCGGTCTCCGGCCCGCTCCGGGCTGGTCGAGCGGCTCGGGATGCTGCGCACCGCCCGCGGCGTGCTGTCCACGCGGGGGCTGCCGAACGCCCTCGTCGCCGGCAGCCTGGTGCTGGCATCGGTCGACATCTTCATCGCGTACGCGCCGCTGATCGGGCACGACCGCGGGTTCCCCGCTCTGGTGATCAGCCTGATGCTGATCGCCCGGTCCGGGTTCTCGATGTTCTCGCGCCTGTTCCTCGGGGCGCTGTCGCGGATGCTGGGACGCCGACGACTGCTGGTGGGCAGCATCCTGCTCTCCGCGGTCATGCTCGCGGGCTTCGTGCTCGACCTGCCGCCGTGGGCGCTGATCGCGTTCGCGTGCGGATACGGGTTCGTGATCGGGATCTGCCAGCCCATCACGATGTCGTGGATCTCGCTCATCGCCCCGCCCGGCACCCGCGGACTCGCCATGTCGATGCGGCTGGCGGCGAATCGACTCGGGCAGACCGTGCTGCCGGCCAGCCTCGGCATCCTCGCCGCGGCGACCGGCGCCGCCGGCGTGCTGGCCGCCAGCAGCGTGATGCTGCTGGTCGCGGCGTGGTCGGGGACGGGTGTGCCGCGCGATCCGGCCGCCGGCGCGACCGCGGAGGAGGACGCATGATGGCTTCTGCCGCCGACCTGCGCGCGTTCGGCACCCGCGTGCTCGAGACGTTCGGGGTGCCGACGCCCGACGCCGAGCTGGTCGCCGACTCGCTGGTCGTCGCCGAGGAGTGGGGGCATCCGTCGCACGGGATGCTGCGGCTGCCCTGGTACGTCGAGCGGCTGCGCACCGGCCGGATCGAGGCCGTCACGCGCATGGAGGTGCTCAACGACACCGGTGCGCTGGTCAGCATGGACGGCCACTCCGGCGTGGGCCAGGTCGTGGCGGCGCGCGCCATGGACCTGGCCGTCGAACGGGCCAAGGTGCACGGGGTCGGCGTCGTCGGGGTGCGCAACTCGAACCACTTCGGCACTGCGGCGTATTTCACCCGACGGGCCGCGGCCGCCGGATGCGCGGCGATCCTCACGACCAACGGATCGCCCGCGATGGCGCCGTGGGGCGGCATGGACAAGGCGGTCGGCGCGAACCCCTGGTCGTTCGCCACCCCGGACGGGCAGGGGGATGCCGCGGTGCTCGACATCGCGAACACCGGCGTCGCGCGGGGCAAGATCTATGCGGCCGCAGAGAAGGGCGAGCCGATGCCCGAGGGGTGGGCGCTGGATTCTTCGGGCCACCCGACGACGGACCCCGCGGCGGCGCTCGACGGCGGCGTCGTGCTGCCGCTGGGCGGGCACAAGGGGTACGCGATCTCGTTCATGATGGACGTGTTCTCGGGGGTGCTCACCGGTTCGTCGTTCGGCACGGACGTCGGCGGGCCGTGGCAGCCCGATGCGCACAGCGGCGCGGGTCACCTCGCGATCGCGATCGACATCGCCGCGTTCCAGCCGCTCGCGGCGTTCGACGAGCGGATGTCGCAGCTGATCGGCCAGGTCAAGGGCGTGCGCCCAGCCCCCGGCGCCGAGGACATCCTCTACCCGGGCGAGCTCGAGAACCGCAACGCGGCATCGGGCCGCGGCATCCCGCTGCCCGCCAAGACGCGGCGCGACCTCGCCGCCCTCGGCGCCGCCCGCGGCATCCCCTTCCCTCCCACGGGATCGTACGATTTGGCCGACTGAACATCATCCTCGGCCGAAATTGATGTGCACTCGGCCAAATCGTACGATCTCGACGCGGGAACAGCGTGACACGATGGGGGGATGACCGAGTACGAGACGATCCTGGTCGAGACCCGCGGGCGCGTCGGCTGGATCACCCTGAACCGTCCCGAGGCGCTGAACGCCCTCAACTCCCAGGTGTGCGCGGAGGTCGTCACCGCCGCGACCGCGTTCGACGCCGATCCGGACATCGGCGCGATCGTCGTCACCGGCAGCGAGCGGGCCTTCGCCGCCGGCGCCGACATCAAGGAGATGGAGTCCAAGACCGGCCTCGACATGGTCATGGGCGACCACTTCGGCGGCTGGGCCGACTTCGCCGCCGTGCGCACCCCGGTGATCGCCGCCGTGTCGGGCTATGCCCTCGGCGGCGGCTGCGAGCTCGCGATGATGTGCGACATCATCCTCGCCGCCGATACCGCGAAGTTCGGCCAGCCCGAGATCAACCTGGGCGTGATCCCCGGCATGGGCGGCACGCAGCGCCTCATCCGCGCCGTGGGCTACTACAAGGCCGCCGAGCTGGTCCTCACCGGGCGGCTGATGGATGCCGCCGAGGCCGAGCGCGCCGGACTGGTCTCGCGGGTGGTGCCCGCGACAGAGCTGCTGGCCGAGGCATCCACGGCCGCCGAGACCATCGCCTCGAAGTCGCTGCCGAGCGTCTTCGCCGCGAAGGCGGCGCTGGATGCCGCGATGGAGACGCCGCTGGCCGAGGGCCTGCGCTTCGAGAAGCAGGCGTTCGCGTCGCTGTTCGACACGCACGATCAGAAGGAGGGCATGGCCGCCTTCCGGGAGAAGCGCGCCCCCGCCTTCGAGAACCGCTGACCGGTCGCCGGTCAGGCCGGGGGAGCGGCGGCGGCGAGGGCGGATGCCTCGGCCCGCTGGGCCCGCAGCACCGCGACGCCGGCGACCGCCATGGTGACCGCACCGGCGATGCCCGCCACCGCGAACGTCGAACGCGGCCCCAGCACGGCGTTCGCCGTGCCGCCCAGGCCGAGCGCGATCAGCGACGCCGTCCGGGCGAGCCCGTTCAGCGCGGCATACACCCGGCCGCGCTGCGCATCCGGCGTGCGGCTGGTCAGCAGCGCCCCGAACGTCGCGTTGCCGGTGCCGAATGCCGCCACCAGGAGCGTGAGCAAGACAGCGTATGCCCAGAAGCTCGGCGCCAGCCCCATCGCCACCATGATCACGGCCGCCGCACCGAATCCCAGCGTCGCGATTCGGGCGCGGACCGTATTACTGAGGATGCGTCCGGCAATCGCCGCCCCGATCAGGCCGCCGGCGCCGGCGAAGAACTCGCTGAGCCCGTACTGCCAGTTCGTCGCGTGCAGGGCGTCGCGCACCAGGAACACCTCGACCGGGTTGATGCCCTCGACCAGGATGACGAACACGAGGATCGAGGCGAACAGCGGCTGCAGGATGCGGTCGCGGGCCACGACCCGGATCCCCGCCGTCCACGAGGCGGTCGGCGCCGCTGCGGACGCGTCGTCGGATCCGGATGCTGCGCCCTTCCGCCGCGTGCGGATCAACAGGGCCGCCCCCGCCAGCAGGAGGTAGGTCGCGGCATCCGCCCAGAACCCCCACGCGACATCGTCGAGGGTGACCAGCAGACCCCCGAAGGCGGCGCCGATCGGCGAGGCCACGGCCGCCAGTCCCTGCTGCCACGAGATGGCCTGGCCGATCTTCTCCTCGCCGACCACCCGCGGGACCAGGGCCGACCAGGTCGGCTGTGCGAAGGCCTGTGCGAGGGCGATGATCACGCCGGTGACGAAGATCATCGCCGGCACCGGCGCGAAGCCGAGGGCGGTGACCGCCGCGGCCTGTACCAGCGCGGTCACGGTGAGCACGAGCCGGGAGTCGACGGTGTCGGCGACCCGCCCGGCGACGCCCATCGTCGCGATGGTCGGGATCACCAGCGCCGCCAGGAACGCCGCGACCACGAACGCGGCCGTGCCCTCGTCGGCGACGCCCCGGTCGGCGAAGGCATTGTGCAGCAGCAGGATCGCCGCGATCGAGGTCACCGCCGTCCCCGCCGTGCTCACCGCGCGCGCCGACAGCGCGATCCGGGCGTCGCGGATGGCCCAGATGGAACTCTGAAAGGAACGCTTCACAATTTATGAAGCATATGCTTCAGGAACCGGATCCACAAGTAGACTGCGAGCGTGCGCGGCGATCCGATCAGAGTGACCGAGTTGGGCCAGATGCGCGCGGCGATGCATCCCGTGCGCTGGCAGGTGCTCACCGAGCTCTTCGAACGCGCCGAGACGCTCACCGCGACGCAGGCCGCCGAGCTGACCGGACTCTCGCCCTCGGCGATGAGCTACCACCTCAATCAGCTCGCCCGAGCCGGGTACATCGAGCGCGACGACTCGGGAGACGGGCGGGAGCGTCCCTGGCGGGCACGGGGGAGTGGCCTGGAGATCTCGGGCCAGCCGGATGAGGCGATGGGGCGGGCGATGATGCAGAACATCCTCACCGAGGTCACCCGGCTGCTCTCCGCGGGCCCGCCGATGAGTCCCGACGGCACGCCGTGGCCGTCCTCGTACACGCACACCCAGCTGCGCCTGACAAAGGACCGTGGAAAGGAGCTGCACCGCCGCATCCACGAAGTCATCGACGAGTTCGACGAGGACACCGAGGGACCCGAACACGAGATCTTCTGGATCCAGGGCGTGCACCCGGCCGAGTGAGGCGCTAGCCGAGTCGGCGTCGATAGACCGCGATCGCCCCGACGTAGGCGACGACGAGGATGCCCACGCACCAGGCCAGCGCGATCCAGATGTCGGCGCCCACCGGCTGCTGCGCGAACAGCGCCCGGATGGTGTTGACGATCGAGGTCACCGGCTGGTTCTCGGCGAACCAGCGCACCGGGCCGGGCATGGTCTCGGTGGGGACGAATGCCGAGCTGATGAACGGCAGGAAGATCAGCGGGTAGGCGAAGGCGCCGGCTCCGTCGACGGTCTTCGCCCCGAGCCCCGCGATCACCGCGAGCCAGGTCAAAGCGAGGATGAACAGCACGAGGATGCCCGTCACCCCCAGCCAGGCGGCCACGCTCGCCCCGCTGCGGAACCCGAAGGCCACGGCCACCAGCATCACGACGGCCACCGAGATGAGGTTGGCCACCAGCGAGGTGAGCACATGCGACCAGAGGAACCCGCTGCGGGCGATCGGCATCGACTGGAACCGCTCGAAGATCCCGCCCTTCAGATCCATGAACAGGCGGTACGACGTGTACGACACGCCGGATGCCACGGTGATCAGCAGGATGCCGGGGGCCATGTAGTCGATCGACGAGACGGCTCCGGTGTCGATCGCTCCGCCGAGCACGAAGACGAACAGCAGCATCAGGGCGATCGGGGTGATCACCGTGGTGAGGATCGTGTCCAGGCTCCGCGTGATGTGCTTGAGCGAGCGGCCCGTCAGCACGGCGGTGTCGGCGAAGAAGTGCGCGGTGCTCATGGTCGTGTTCCCTTCGATCGGTCGGCGTCCGTCTCGCCGGTCAGGGCGAGGAAGACATCCTCCAGCGACGGCTGCTTCTCGACGTAGGTGATTTCAGCGGGCGGCAGCAGCGTCCTCAGCCCCTCGAGCGTGTCCTCCACGAGGATCCGGCCCTGATGCAGGATCGCGATGCGGTCGGCCAGCTGCTCGGCCTCGTCGAGGTACTGCGTGGTCAGCAGCACCGTCGTGCCGTTCTCGGCGAGCGTGCGCACGGTGGCCCAGACCTCCAGGCGAGCCTGCGGATCCAGACCGGTCGTCGGCTCGTCGAGGAAGATCACCGGCGGGCTGCCGACCAGGCTCATCGCGATGTCCAGCCGTCGCCGCATGCCGCCGGAGTACTCACCGGCCTTGCGGTCACCCGCCTCGGCCAGTGAGAACCGGGCGAGCAGGTCGTCCGCGATCTCGCCGGGCTTGCGCAGATGCCGCAGCTGCGCGACCAGGACCAGATTCTCCCGGCCACTGAGGATCTCATCGACCGCGGCGAACTGGCCGGTCAGGCTGATCGCCGCGCGCACGTCGGCGCCGCGCGTGACGACGTCGAAGCCGGCCACCTGGGCGGTTCCGGCATCCGCGCTGAGCAGGGTCGACAGGATGCGGATGACCGTCGTCTTGCCGGCGCCGTTCGAGCCGAGGAGGGCGAAGATGCTGCCTCGCGGGACCTCGAAATCGACGCCGCGCAGGACGTGCAGATCCTTGTACGACTTCTCCAGGCCCTGCACCCGGATCGCCGGCGGTGCTGTCGCGGTCATTTCCGCTCCGCGCGCTCTGCGTCCTCGACGGCCTTGGTCAGGCGCGCCCGCTCCTTGTCGATCCACTGCCGGCCCGAGTAGGCCTGGGCGAACGTCTCGGCGAACTCAGCCGGGTCGGCTCCGACGATGTCGCGCACCGGCGTGCCGTCGGCGGCGGCGCGGTCCCACAGATCGGCGAGGTCGCCGAACATCGTGACCATCGTGTCGCCGTCCAGGACGACGCCCGAGACCATGAGGTACCGCTCGACCGCCTTCGCGACCGAGCCGTACGGCGCGGGAAGCGCCTCGATGCGTGCCTTGTACTGCCTGTACTGCTTCTTCTGCTCGAGTGAGCCGGTGAGGGTCTCGATCCACTTCGCGGCCATGTCAGTCTTCTCCTTCACGGAGCTGTTCCAGTCGGTTCACGAGGAAGCTCCAGGTCCTCCAGAACTCGGTCAGCTGGTCCCGGCCCTGCGCGTTCAGGGAGTACACCTTGCGCGGTGGCCCCTTCTCGGACGGGACCTTCTCGACATCCACGAGTCCGCGCTGCTCGATCCGCACGAGGAGGGCGTAGACGGTGCCCTCGACGATGTCGGCGAATCCCTGCTCGCGCAGCCACGCGGTGATCTCGTATCCGTACGCCGGGCGACGCGCGAGGACGGCGAGGATGATGCCCTCGAGAACGCCCTTGAGCATCTCGGTGGTCTGCTTGCCCATCTGTCCTCCCACTGCTCGGTACTACTTGGTGTTGCTGACTATCAGTAGACGATAACACTAGGTACCGGTAGTTGGCAGCACTGAGTAGCGCCGATCTCTCGGCGGAGCGTGGAGCGGACGTAGAAGGGTGTCAGAGCGGGTCGGGCGCCGGGCGGGGGTCCTCGAAGTCCCCGGCATTGCGGCGCAGCTGCGCCACCAGACCGACGAGCGCATCCGTGTCCTGCGCCGAGAGCCCGGGCTGCTCGAACACCGCCGTGTTCAGCGCGTCCGTGGCCCGCTCGCTCAGCGCGCGCCCGCTGTCGGTGAGCACGATGAGCGTGGCCCGTCCGTCCTCGGGATGCGGCTCGCGCCGCACATGACCGGATGCCTCGAGCCGATCGACCGTGTTCGTCACGCTGGTCGGGTGCACCTGCAGGCGAGCGGATGCCGAGGCCATCGGCATCCGTCCGTCATGCGTGAAGCGCAGCAGCGTGAGCAGCTCGTAGCGGGCGAACGTGAGCGTGAACGGCTTGAGCGTCGCGTCGACCCGCGCGAGCAGGAGCTGCTGGGCGCGCATGATCGAGGTGACCAGGGTCATGCCGCCTGCGGCATCCGTCCACCCGTGCGCGAGCCATTGCCGCCGCGCCTCGGCGATCGGGTCGACGGGCAGTCGTTTCACGCGAGCCACAATCACCTCCGGTTCTTCCGAGTCCACGGTAGTCGTTTCCCCACTGGCGGCTGTGGCGGACCCCGCCGTCTGAATAGACTCGAACACGACGAAGGAGAGCCAATGAAGATCGTCGTCCTGGTCAAGGAGGTCCCGGATACCTACGGGGACCGAAAACTGAATCTCGAGACGGGCCTGGCCGATCGCTCGGCCAGTGAGACGGTGCTCGACGAGATCGGCGGCCGTGCGCTGGAGGTGGCGCTCGCTCACGCCGGAGCGAACGCGGGGACCGAGGTGGTCGTGCTGTCGATGGCCCCCGAATCCGCGCAGGCCACGATCCGCAAGGCCCTGGCGATGGGTGCCGATTCGGCGGTGCAGATCGTCGACGAGCAGCTGCAGGGCGCCGATCTGGGGCTCACGGCCGAGGCGCTGGCTGCGGCGATCCGTGAGACCGGGTTCGACCTGGTGATCACCGGCAATCAGTCCACCGACGGCTCGGGCGGGGTGATGCCGGCCATGCTCGCCGAGCTGCTGGACGTGCCCCAGCTGACGAGCCTGAACTCCGTGGAACTGACCGACGCGCAGGTGTCGGGCGAGCGAGCGATCGACGGCGGTACGGCGACGGTGTCGGCGCAGCTCCCCGCGGTGATCTCGATCACCGAGCGGCTCCCCGACGCCCGCTTCCCGAACTTCAAGGGGATCATGGCGGCAAAGAAGAAGCCGTACGAGACCCGTTCGCTTGCCGACCTCGGCATCGATCCGGCCGACCCGGCGGCATCCCGGTCGATCATGGTCGCGATCAGCGAGAAGCCGCCGCGCACGGCGGGCACGAAGATCGTCGACGAGGGCGATGCCGGCACGAAGCTCGCCGAATTCCTTATCTCGAACCGACTGGCCTGAGGTGGCACAGATGGCTGAATACGCTGCAGACTCGATCCTCGTCCTGCTGGACGTCGCCCCGTCGGGCGAGCTCGCCAAATCGTCCGCCGCCCTGCTGGGCGCGGCATCCGGCATCGGCACGCCCGTCGCGCTGGTCGTCGGCGACGAGAAGCTGGCGGATGCCGCGGCCGCCCTCGGTGCCGCGCGCGTCCTGGTCGCGAGCCCAGGCGAGGGCCTGACCGTTCCGATCGTGGACGCCCTGGCCGCCGCGGCCGACGCCGTCGGACCGGATGCGATCCTCGTCTCGCACTCGGTGGACGGGCGGGATGTCGCGGGCCGCTACGCCGCCCGGACCCGTTCCGCGCTCGCGATCGACGCCGTCGGCGTCTCGCGGGACGAAGAGGGCGTCGTGGCTCATCACTCCGTCTATGGCGGGATGTACAACGTCGACTCGGCGGCCACGTTCGGCGCGCCGGTGATCACCGTGCGCGAGGGTGCCGTGGACGCCCGCGCCGACGCGCAGCCGGTCGCCTCCGAGATGCTCGAGGTGACGGCATCCGGTCGCAAGGCGGCGACCGTGGAGTCGGTGCAGGAGTCCACCGAGGTGTCGTCTCGGCCGGAGCTGCGCGGCGCCGCGAAGGTGGTCTCGGGCGGTCGGGGGCTGGGCTCGGGCGACAAGTTCGCGCTCGTCGACGATCTGGCCGACGCGCTCGGCGCCGCCGTCGGCGCCTCGCGGGCGGCGGTGGATGCCGGGTACGTGCCGCAGTCCTACCAGGTCGGTCAGACCGGTGTCTCGGTCTCGCCGCAGCTGTATGTCGCCCTGGGGATCTCGGGCGCGATCCAGCACAAGGCCGGCATGCAGACGGCCAAGACCATCGTGGCGATCAACAAGGACGCGGATGCCCCGATCTTCGACATCGCCGACTTCGGCGTGGTCGGCGATCTGTTCACCGTCGTGCCGCAGCTGATCGAGACGCTGAACGCGCGGAAGCAGTAGCCGTGGCGACCTACGGACCCGCACTGCGCCGTGGCCTGCCGCGCACCTCTGGCGGCGAGCCGTGGCCGCCCGCCGAACTCGCTGTCGCTGCTGCCCCCCAGGTCCCTGAGCGAGCGGACGCCCAGGTCCCTGAGCGAGCGGAGCGAGACGAAGGGCCGGTAGCGGCTCCCGTCGTCGCCGAAGAGGCGACCGGCCCTTCGTCTCGTCGCTTCGCTCCTCGCTCAGGGACCTCCGGGGGTGCACTGCGCCGCGGCCTGCCGCGCACCTCTGGCGGCGACCCCTGGCCGCCCGCGGGCTCCGCGGCCGCCGTCGCAACCGAGTCCGCGGGGCCGACCGTCGACCAGGTCGCCGAACCCGCCCAGTCAGTCGCAGCGGCTCCGGAGCCGGCCAGGGCCGGCCGCCGCACGGGCCTGCCCCGTCCCGGGGCCGCCGCCACGGCTCCGGCACCCGCCACGGCTCCCGCGCCCGCCGAGGTCGCGGCATCCGTCCCGGAACCGGCCGCCCCTGCCCTGGCGCCGCTCCCGTACGAGCAGACCGTGTTCGCCGGGACCGCCGCGGCGCGTTGGGAGGCCGACCGGGCCCGCACGATCCCGAAGCGCACCCCGATCGTCGCTGACGAGCCGAAGCGCTACGGCCCCTTCACCAGAGTCCAGTGGGCCGGCGCCGTGATCGTCGCCGGCGCGGGACTGCTGTTCGCCGCCGGCATGGTCGTGCTGCTGATGCGGTGGTTCCTCAGCCTTTCGTTCATGCAGGAGTTCCTCACCGCCTACCCGGGCGCATACGCGCTGCCGTCGACCGCGCCGGTCGGCTTCGCCGCCTGGGTGAACTGGCAGCACTTCTTCAACATCTTCCTGATGGTGCTGATCATCCGCTCCGGTCTGACCGTGCGCCACCAGAAGCGGCCGAGCGCGTACTGGAGTCCGCGCACGAACCCGAAGCGCAAGATCACCCTCGCGCTGTGGTTCCATCAGTCGCTGGACATCCTGTGGCTGGTCAACGGTGTGATCTTCGTGATCCTGCTATTCGCCACCGGGCAGTGGATGCGGCTCGTGCCCACCAGCTGGGACGTCATCCCGAACGCGATCTCGGCAGGGCTGCAGTACGTGTCGCTGGACTGGCCGATCGAGGACGGCTGGGTCAACTACAACAGCCTGCAGCAGCTGACCTACTTCGCGATCGTGTTCCTGGCCGCTCCGCTGGCGGCCGTCACCGGCGTCCGGATGAGCGGCATCTGGCCGCAGAACGCCAAGGCGCTGAACAAGGCCTACCCGGTCGAGTGGGCGCGCGCCGTGCACTTCCCGGTGATGCTGGTGTTCGCGCTGTTCATCGTCGGCCACGTGTTCCTCGTGCTGACCACCGGAGCCCTGCACAACCTGAACAGCATGTTCGCGGCCAACGGCGGCGGCAGCTGGGTCGGGTTCTGGTTCTTCATCGGCGCGATGGTCGTCGTCTGGATCGGCTGGGTGGCGGCCCGCCCGCTCGTGCTCGCCCCCATCGCGCGGCTGTTCGGCACGGTGAGCGGCCGCTGACCGGGGGATAACCCGAAGTCACGTCTCCAGATCCCCACGCTGTGCGGGGGGATGCTTCGCCCTACCGTGGAGTCATGACCACGACTTCCCCCTCCGCTGCGGGGCCCGGCTCGACCGTCCGGCTGTTCTCGCCCCCACTCATCCTGGGCGCGATCGCGCAGCTCGCCCTCGTCGGTGTCGCCTGGGCGGTGATCTTCGGAATCCTCATCGCCCTGTTCGCCACCGGGATCGGACTCACCTTCGCGTTCGGTGTCGGGCTGCTCGTGCTGCTCTTCTTCGTCTACGCGCTGTTCGGGTTCTCCTGGCTCGAAGTGGCCCGGGTCGAGGGGCTGTACGGCTTCGGCCTGGCGCCCCGCCGGCCGCGGGTGAGTGGACGGCCGGGATTCGTCGGGTTCCTCAGCACCGTCTGGCTGCAGTTCATCGACGGCTCGATGTGGCGCGGGATCGCGAACGCCGGCGTCTCGGCCGTCCTCGGCTGGGCGACGCTCTCGCTCGTCACCATCGCCGCCTCCGGCGTCGTGGTGGCCTTCGCCCCGCTGGTGCGCGGCGACGACTCGACCGTGCCTCTGCAGGGCATCGGCGTGGACGTGCCGATCAGCTGGGCCGTGGTCGTGGGGATCATCGCCCTGGTCGCGAGCCTCGCCGGCCTCGTCGGCCTGGCCGCGCTGCACGGCGTGCTCTCCCGGGCGATCCTGGTGCCCTCGCGCGAGGCGCAGCTGGCCGAGCAGGCCCGCACCTCGCAGGAGCAGCGGGTGGGCGCGGTGCGCGCCGCCGACGTCGAGCGCACCCGCATCGAGCGCGATCTGCACGATGGCGTCCAGCCGCGGCTGGTCTCGGTCGGGATGACACTGGGCCTGGCCCAGCAGAAGATCGACGACGACCCGACGGCGGCCAAGGCGCTGATCGCCGAGGCGCACACGTCGACGAAGGCGGCCATCACCGAGCTGCGACAGCTGGCCCGCGGCATCCACACGTCCGTCCTGGACGACCGGGGACTGGATGCCGCGCTGTCGGCCCTGGCCGCCCGCTCGCCGGTGCCGGTGGCGCTGGACGCGCGGATCACCCAGCGCTGCAGCCCCCAGGCCGAGGCCGCCGTCTACTTCGTCATCGCCGAGACCCTGACCAATGCGGCCAAGCACTCCCGCGCGGCGGAGTGCCGCGTGACCGTGCGCCAGCGCGACGGCGGCGTCCTCTGGGCGCGGATCGAGGACAACGGCATCGGCGGCGCGACCGTGGTCGCCGGCGGCGGACTGGACGGACTGTCCAACCGGGTCCTGGGGGTGGGCGGCACGTTTCGCCTGGACAGCCCCGTCGGCGGCCCGACGAGCGTGGAGGTGAGCGTCCCGTGCGCATTCTGATCTGCGAGGACTCCGTCCTCCTCCGCGAGGGGCTCGCCCGACTGCTGGACGACGCCGGCCACGAGGTGGTCGCCGCACTGCCGGATGCCGACGGTCTGGACGAGGCGCTGGCCGAGACCGCGCCGGACATGTGCATCCTCGACGTGCGGCTGCCGCCGACCGGCACCGACGAGGGCATCCGGGCCGCGCTGCGCATCCGCGATCAGCATCCGACCCTCCCGATCCTCGTGCTGTCGCAATACGTCGAGGAGCGCTACGCGGCCGACCTCATCGCCGGCCGCGGCGGGGCGCTGGGCTACCTGCTGAAGGACCGGGTGGCCGATGTCGCGGACTTCGTCCAGACGGTGGAGCAGATCGCCGCCGGGGCGACCGTCTTCGACCCCGAGGTCGTCGCCCAGCTGCTGAGCCGGCGCGCCCAGGACGAACGGATGCTGCGGCTGACCGGACGCGAGGCCACCGTGCTGGCGCTGATCGCCGAGGGCAAGTCCAATCAGGCGATCGCGCAGACGCTGTACATCACCGAGGGGAGCGTCGAGAAGCACATCACCTCGGTGTTCTCCAAGCTCGAGCTCGAGCCCGACCAGTCGGGCAACCGGCGGGTGCAGGCCGCGCTCGCCCACATCGCACACAGCGGCGACACGCCGCAGTCAGGAGAGACCCGATGAGCACCATGAACACCACCGGCGCCCCGCCGCTCCCGCCGTCGCCGGCGCCGCAGCCGCCGACCCCGCAGCCGCCGGCGCCGGGGTCGAGCACTGCGCGGGTGGTGGCGATCGTGGCGATCGTCCTCGGCGCCCTCATCGTCGTCGGGGGCGTCACCTCGGCCGTGCTGTCCACCCTCCTGTCCGGATCGCAGGAGACCACGAGCCGATCGATCGCGGTTGACGGGGTGGACGCCCTGTCGGCGGATCTGAACGCCGGCTCGCTGCGCGTGGAGTTCTCGGACGTCGACGATGCGCAGCTCACCGTGACCAGCACGTTCCGTGCCGACCAGTGGACGCTGCGCCGGGACGGCTCGGAGCTCGTGGTCGCCGCGCCCGACGGACGATTCCACTGGTGGGGCGGCTGGTTCGGCCATGGCAACGGCGAGGCCGTGCTCCAGCTGCCGCAGTCCCTGGCCGGACTGGACGTCAACCTCGACCAGGCGGCCGGGACGCTCACCGTCGAGGGCGACTTCGGCGACCTCGAGGCCACCGTGGGAGCGGGGCGCCTGACCGTGAGCGGGAGCGCGCAGTCGGTCTCCGCCGACCTCAGCGCCGGGGATGCCGACATCCGGCTCTCCGGGGTGCGCACCGCCGATCTCGAGGTGAGCGCGGGCGACATCGACGCCACTCTGACCGGCGCGCAGCCGGACCAGGTGAAGCTGAGCGCGAGCGCGGGAGCCATGAACGTGACGGTGCCGGCCGGCGAGTACGACGTGACCTCGCAGCTCTCGGCGGGTTCGTTCGACAATCGCATCGGCTCGACTCCGGGGGCGTCCAGCACGGTGGACGTGGATGTCTCGGCCGGGCACGTCGTGCTCCGCTCGGGGCGCTGAGCGCCCTCGACGAGCGCCCTTGACGAGCGGGGGACGGTGGGAGGTCAGCGGCCGGAGCCGCCGTCCTCCCACACGTCTTCCACGCCGGCGGCGTAGCCCTGGTCGTAGGCCTCGTCCGTGCCGACGCGGAACATGTCCCGCTCGGCGGGGCGCACGATCGAACGGGCGCCGGGCAGATCCAGGTCGCCGACCAGATCGGCGCGGCCGCGGACGACGGCGACCGGCAGGCGCGAAGCCTTGCCCTTGACCAGATCGGCGGCCGCCGCCAGCTCGTCGGCGACGCACGGCATGGTGACGACCAGCGGCCGACCCTCGGCATCCGTCTGCCCGCGCAGGTCCTCGAACACGCGGACGCCGCCGGCGCCGATGGCGGTGTCGGTCTGGCCCTCGCGCCAGGCGCGGCCCAGGGTGTCCGACACGATCACGCCGACCGTCACGCCGAGCAGGGCGCGCAGACCCGTCGCGATCGCGCGGGCCGAGGCATCCGGATCCTGCGGAAGCAGCAGCACGGTGCCGTGCGGGGTGTTCGACGAGTCGACCCCGGCGGCGGCCGCGACGACTCCCAGCCGGTTCTCCACGATCCGGGTGATGTGCCCCGACTCGGAGGTGCGGGATGCCACGACCCGCACGGTCTCGGCGGTGATGGCTGCTTCGCGGTCATCGGCGGCGACCGTGCGCCCTTCGGACTTGGAGACGATCTTGGACGTGACGACGAGGATGTCGCCGTCGGCCAGGGTGCCGTCCGCCGCGTCGGCGATGACCCGTACCAGGTCGACGCCGGTGCTGATCTCGGGGATGCCCTCGAGGGCCCAGATCTGCAGCACGATCAGCGGACGAATCGGACCTCGGTGAGCTGCTCACCGAGGAACGGCTCGGTGTGGCTCGCGCCATCCAGCGCGAACCCGTTGCGCAGATAGAACCGGTGCGCACGCGGGTTGTCCTCGGCGACCCAGAGGTAGAGCGGCTCGCCCTCCTCGACGGCAGCGTCGAACAGCTGCTTGCCGATCCCGCTGCCGTGGTACTTCGCAAGCAGGTAGATGAAGTACAGCTCGCGGTTGCGCGGGGCGTCCTTGTCGCGGGCGGGCCCCGAGCCCACGAATCCCACGATCTCGCCGTCGACGAGGGCGGCGCTCATCTTGAACTCGTCGCCCTGGACGGCCCAGTGGGTCCACAGTTCGGCGAGGCGCCGGGGCGAGATCCGCTCCAGGGCCGCGTGGCTGATCAGATGGTCGTAGGTCTCATGCCAGCACGTCGCGTGCACGCGGCCGAGAGCCTCGGCATCCACGTCCCGGACCGGACGGACGACGATGTCGGTCTGCAGTTCGGCTTCCATGGCCAGACTCTACGCGGCCCGGTCGCCGGGGGGAAATCGGCGGGTCAACGCAGGGTTACGTAGGTGAGTGGCGAACCTGAATCTCGCGTCATGTGACGCGAGTGGCTGGAATGATCGCAGTCAGAGCGACCACTTATGACGAGTCACGCTTTTCGCTGAATTGTGGGCATCACACAATCGATGAGGGCGACCCATCGCTGACAGCGCTAGCATCGCCCCTCGTGAACGTGTGGTGGCGGACCCTGATGACAATCCTGCGCGCGAAGGCGATGCTGCGGCGCAACGGCGTCATAGCGCCGCGATCTGTCGGGCGCGTGCGGCTGCGCACGCTGCCCACCGATATCGACCTGCTCGGCCACATGAACAACGGACGGTACGGCTCGCTGTTCGACCTCGGCCGGTTCGACCTGCTCATCCGAACCGGCATGTGGGATGTCGTCAACCAGCGCGGCTGGTACGCGGTCGTTGCGAGCGAGACCATCACTTTCCGCAAGTCACTGCAGCTGTGGCAGCGCTTCACCGTCGAGTCGCGCCTCGCCGGCCACGACGACAAGTCGGTGTACATGGTGCACCGCGCAGTCGTGAAGGGAGAGGTATACGCCGAGATGATCGTCCGCGCCCGCTTCCTCCGACGCAGCGGCGGCATCGTCTCCCTCGACGAGCTCTTCGAGGCCCTCTACCGCCCCGATGACCTCCCGCCGCTCGAGCCGTGGGTGCAGACGTGGGCGACCGGCTCGGCACTGCCGTCGACGAAGGCGCCCGCGCCGAGCGTCTGGGAGTAGCGCCGGCTCAGCGAGCGTCGAACGCGGCATCCAGGGCGGCGCGCACCGCGACGATGCCGCTGCGCTGCGCGGTCGAGCGCCGTGCGGCGGTGAACAGCTCGCGCGCCGGCGCGCCGGGCAGGTCGACGAGCGTCGCGGTGGGTGCGACGGCGGTCCAGACCAGGTCGGGCAGCATCCCGACCGCGTGCCCGGCGGCGATGAGCCGCACCTGCGCGGTCAGATCGGCGATCTCGAACCGCACGTCGGGCTCGAACCCGGCGGCGCGGCACTGCTCGACCGCCCATCGCCGCGCGGCGGTGCCCCGCGGCTCCATCGCCCAGGCCCGATCGGCAAGCCGGGCGAGCGCCCGGGCGTCGTCCCGCGGCGGCAGCGCGAGCCGGATCGGGTCGCGGCCGATCACGACGCGGTCGAGGTCGGCCCGGTGCTCGCGCGCGGACCCCGGGTACTGTTCGGCGATCACGAGGTCGAACCGTCGTGCCGACAGCTCGAACAGCCCCTCTTCCGGCGGCACCTCGGCGACCTCGACGCGCAGACCGGGCTCGGTGTCGGCCAGGATCGAGAGGGCGGGAGCGAGGATCGCCTGCGCCGCCGTCTGCATCACGGCCACGCGCACCGGCGCCGCGCCCGGCTGCAGCCGCTCCAACTCGCCCCGTGCCTGCTCGTCGAGTTCGAGCACGCGTTCCGCGTGGGCCGCCAGCAGCCGCCCGTGCGCGGTCAGCCGCACGCCGCGGCCGTCCGGTTCGAACAGCGTGACGCCGGCTTCCTGCTCCAGCTGTCCGAGCTGCTGCGAGATCGTCGACGGGCTGTAGGCGAGCGCATCGGCCACGGCTGCGAGCGTGCCCCGCAGGGCGAGCTCGTGCAGCATCCGGAGCCGGCGGAGCTCGAACATGAAACCCCTTCAGTCATCGAGAAAGCCGATGTGAATCCATCGTAGATCATCACTATTTACAATGAGTCGGATGCCGCATTCTGAAAGGGTGAAGCATGATGTGGTGCAGTCTGGGATGAGCCAGACGGGAGTGCAGATGAACGAGGCGCACACGCCGGAGCTCGCCCACGAGGCCGTGGCTCTGGCGCAGCGATGGGTGGACGAGTCGGCGGCGGCGCAGGTGGACCCCGCCGCGCAGAGACTCGCGGGGGTGCTGCAGGACGAGAACGGGCTGCCGTTCACGCTCGGGTTCGTCGACGGCGTGATGCGCCCCGAGTCCCTGGCGGCCGCGGCATCCAACCTCCGTCGCGTGGCACCGCTCGTGCCGGAGTTCCTGCCCTGGTATCTGCGCGCGGCCGTGCGGGTGGGCGGCGCCGTCGCCCCGATCCTGCCGTATCCGGTGGTGCCGATCGCGCGGCGGGTGCTGCGCGGAATGGTCGGGCATCTGATCGTCGACGCGCGACCCGACAAGCTGGGCCCGACGATCGAGAAGCTGCGCGGAACCGGCCACCGCCTCAACCTGAACCTGCTCGGCGAGGCCGTGCTCGGCGAGGCCGAGGCGCACCGGCGCCTGGAGGGCGTGCACGAGCTCATCCGCCGCGCCGACGTGGACTACGTCTCGGTGAAGGTCTCCGCCGTCGTCAGCCATCTGTCGATGTGGGCGTACGACGAGGTCGTCGCGTCCGTCGTCGAACGGCTCACCCCCCTGTATCTGACCGCCGCGCAGACCGGCACCTTCGTCAACCTCGACATGGAGGAGTACCGCGACCTCGACCTGACCGTCGAGGTGTTCACCCGCATCCTCGACGAGCCCGCGCTGCGCGGCCTCGAGGCCGGGATCGTGCTGCAGGCGTATCTGCCGGATGCGCAGCCCGCCCTCGACCGGCTCACCGAGTGGGCGCAGCGACGGGTCGACGCCGGCGGTGCACGGATCAAGGTGCGCCTGGTGAAGGGCGCGAACCTGGCGATGGAGCACGTCGACGCCGTCATGCACGGGTGGCCGGCAGCCCCGTACTCGCGCAAGCTCGACACCGACGCGAACTATCTGCGGTGCCTGGACGCGGCGCTGCACCCCGAACGCACCCGCGCGGTGCGGCTCGGGATCGCCGGACACAACCTGTTCGACATCGCCTACGCGTGGCTGCTGGCCGGCGAGCGGGGCGTGCGCGACAGCATCGAGTTCGAGATGCTGCTGGGCATGGCCCAGGGGCAGGTCGAGGCCGTCTCGCGCGAGGTCGGTCCCGTGCTGCTGTACGTCCCGGTGGTCAAGCCGAGCGAGTTCGATGTCGCGATCAGCTATCTGGTGCGCCGCCTGGAGGAGAACGCCTCCACCGAGAACTTCCTCTCGGCCGCGTTCGAACTGCACGAGGACCTCTCGCTGTTCGACCGGGAGAAGGGGCGCTTCCTCACGTCGGTGCAGCGCTCGGCCGACCCGGCGCTGCACACCGGACCGTTCCGGACGCAGGATCGCACCGCCGAGGTCGCCGCCAACGGCGAGCCTGCGCGACGGCGGCGCGATGCTCCGTCCGGCCCGGATCACGGGCTGACCGAGGCCGTGATCGGCATCGCCCGCTCGGCAGCCGCCGATCAGGTCGTGTCGGCGCTCGCCGACACCGAGGGCGTCTCGCCGGACGCGGAGGAGCTGCTGTTCGGCGGCGAGGGGTTCGTCGAGACCGCGGTGTTCTCGCCGCGCGAATCCGGGACCCGTGCGGTGGGCGCACCCGGGTTCCGCAACACACCCGACTCCGACCCGGCGCTGCCGGCGAACCGCGAGTGGGCTGACGAGGTGATCGGTCGGATCGAGACCTCGACGGCGGGCGATGCGACGCTGGCGGCGGCGCGCGTGACCGACCCGGCTGCGCTCGACGAGATCGTCGCGCGGGTCCGGGCGGCCGGCGCGGCCTGGGGTGCGACGCCGGCGGCCGAGCGGTCGGCCGTCCTGCAGGCTGCCGCACGGAGCCTGGAGGCGCGCCGCGGCGAGCTCATCGAGGTCGCGGCGTCCGAGACCGGGAAGGTCTTCAGCGAGGGGGATGTCGAGGTCAGCGAGGCCGTCGACTTCGCGAAGTACTACGGCGCCTGCGCGCGCGAGCTGGACAGCATCGCCGGGGCCGTGTTCGTGCCGTCCGAGGTGACGGTGGTCACGCCGCCGTGGAACTTCCCGATCGCCATTCCCACCGGCGGTGTGCTGGCCGCTCTGGCCGCCGGGTCCGGGGTCGTGTTCAAGCCCGCCCCGCAGGCACGCCGCTGCGCGGCCGTCATCAGCGAGGCCCTGTGGGAGGCCGGGGTGCCGCGGGAGCTGCTCGCGCTGGTCGACATCGACGAAGGCGGGCTCGGCCGGCAGCTGATCACGCACGCGGATGTCGACCGCATCATCCTCACCGGGGCGTGGGACACGGCGGCGCTGTTCCGCTCGTGGCGGCCCGAGCTGCCGCTGCTGGCCGAGACCAGCGGCAAGAACGCGATGATCGTGATGCCCTCCGCCGACCTCGACCTGGCGGCATCCGATCTCGTCAAGAGTGCGTTCGGACATGCCGGCCAGAAGTGCTCGGCCGCCTCACTGGTGATCCTCGTGGGCGCCGTGGCCAAGTCGGAGCGGTTCCGCCGTCAGCTCATGGACTCGGTGACCTCGCTGCGCGTCGGTCCGCCTTCCGACCCGATGGCCGAGGTCGGCCCGGTGATCGAGAAGCCGCAGGGCAAGCTCGAGTGGGCCCTGACCACCCTCGCCGAGGGGGAGAGCTGGCTCATCGAGCCGCGCTCACTCGACTTCGGTCCCGAGACGGCGGGTCGGTTCTGGACTCCCGGAGTGCGCGTGGGCGTGGAACCCGGTTCGCGCTTCCACCGCGAGGAGTTCTTCGGCCCGGTGATGGGCGTGATGCACGCGTCGTCGCTGGCCGAGGCCATCGAGCTGCAGAACGCCGTCGCGTACGGTCTGACCGCCGGGCTGTACACGCAGAACCCGGACGATCTGGCCACCTGGCTGGACCGCGTGGAGGCGGGCAACCTGTACGTGAACCGCGGCATCACCGGCGCGATCGTGCAGCGTCAGCCGTTCGGCGGGTGGAAGCGCTCGTCGGTCGGGGCCGGCACGAAGGCCGGCGGCCCGAACTATCTCATCGGCCTCGGGTCGTGGCGCGCCTCGCACGGAGCGGCGGCCTCCACCACCCTGCACCTGCGCGGGCTCGACTCGCGCATCACGGACGTGATCGAGGCCGCGCAGCCGTCGCTGGACTACCCCGCCTTCGAATGGCTGCGCCGGGCGGCGCTGTCGGACGCGATCGGGTGGGACCGCGAGTTCGGCCAGGTGAAGGATGTCTCGCATCTGGGCGTCGAGCGCAACCTGTTCCGCTATCGGCCGCTGCCGGTCGCGGTGCGCGCCACCGCCGACGCCGAGCTGCAGGAAGTGCTGCGCGTGGCCTTGGCCGGCGTGCGGGCCGGGTCGGCGTTCACGCTGTCGCTGTCGACCGGGCTGCCCGCCGAGGTGCGACGAGTGCTGTCCGCGCAGGAGGTGCCGGTGTTCGTCGAGAGCGACGCGCAGTGGATGCAGCGGGTCGGCGCCGCGGGCGCTCGACCGCCGCGGGTGCGGCTGATCGGCCGGCCGCAGAGCGTGTCCGCGCTGCACCGAGCGCTCGCCGCGGCCGTGGACGGCGACCCGGACCTGGCCGTGTACGACAACGAGGTGACCACCGCGGGCAGGCTCGAGCTGCTGCCGTTCCTGCACGAGCAGGCGATCGCCATCACCGCGCACCGCTTCGGCAACCCCGACGATTGGTCCGAGAATGTGATCTGACCCCCGTGAAGCTCGCGCGGGGCGGGTTGTAAGGTTCGGCCATGAGCATGGGGCTGGGCGCGAGCGGTAAGCGACTCGCCATCAGCGCGGGGAGCCTCGTCTTGCTGTCGATGGCGATGAGCGCATGCGCGCAGCTCGTTCTGCCAGACAGGACGCAGCTGCTCGGCACGTGGACGAACTTCGAGACGAACGCCGCGCTCGACCTCGCCGAGGACGGGACGTGTCATGTCACGGGACTTCCCCGTGGGGTGGAAGACGGTATGGGACCTCCTTATGGGGAGCCGTACTCGGCCGACTGCACATGGCAGCTGGGAGGCGGAGGCGGAGGCGACAGCGAGCCGGGCGAGAGCGGCGCGACGGTGATGACGGTCAGTGTCGACGGTGGCGGCGATATGACCGTGGTAGTCCTCCGCGGACCGAAGCTCGGTGTTCGACAGGGCACCGGCGCCGACGTCTTCGAGTTCGAGCGAGCGCTCCTGTGAGCGCCCGGACGACGTGGGAGATGGCGCGGGACAATGGCGGGATGACACAGACCGAGCCCACCTCCGCGCCCGATCGGATCCGGGTGCGCGGAGCCCGCGTGCACAACCTGAAGAGCGTCGACGTCGACGTGCCGCTGCAACGGCTGGTGGGCATCGCGGGCGTGTCCGGATCGGGCAAGTCGTCGCTGGCGATGGGCGTGCTCTACGCCGAGGGGTCGCGTCGGTATCTGGAGGCGCTGTCGACGTACACCAGGCGCCGGATGGCGCAGGCATCCCGTGCCGACGTCGACAGCGTCGAACACGTGCCCGCCGCGCTCGCCCTGCGCCAACGACCCGGCGTGCCGGGGGTGCGCTCGACGTTCGGCACCTCCAGCGAGCTGCTGAACGTGCTGCGGCTGATGTTCTCACGGCTCTCTTCGCATGTGTGCCCCAACGGCCACCGCGTGCCGCCGACGATCGACGTGGCCGCCGAGACCCCGATGTTCTGCCCGGTCTGTGGCGAGGAGGTGCATCCGCCCGGGGCCGAAGCGCTCGCGTTCAACTCGGAAGGCGCCTGCCCAACCTGTTCCGGCACCGGCATCGTCCGCGGCGTCGACGACGACGCGCTGATTCCCGACACCGGCAAGACGATCGATGAGGGCGCGGTCGCGCCGTGGAACATGTTCGGGTTCAACGTGCAGCCCGACATCGTGCGCGAGTTCGGGGTGCGCACCGACATCCCGTACCGGGACCTCACGGACCGTGAGAAGCAGGTCGTGCTGGCCGGGCCCGAAGAGAAGAAGCACATCGTCGTCACCAGCCGCAGGGGCCTGCACGACCTCGACTTCACCTTCCGAAACGCGCGCCTCACGGTCACGAAGGAGCTCGAGCGCGCCACCGACGAGAAGCGCTACCAGCGGGTCGCACGGTTCCTCACCGAGACGGTCTGCCCCGACTGCGGGGGAACGCGGCTGTCGCCTGCGGCACGGGCGCCTCGCATCGGTGAGGTGAACCTCGCCGAAGCCACCGCCTACACGCTCGAGCAGATCGTGGAGTGGGCCGCGGGCGTGCCCGCCGCGCTGCCGGACGAGATGCGCGCCATGGCATCCGCGCTGGTGGACGCGCTCGCCGGCATGGCGCGGCGGCTGCGGGAGCTCGGGCTCGGGTACCTCACCCTCGACCGGGCGAGCGCCACGCTGTCGACCGGCGAACGGCAGCGCGTGCAGTTGGCCCGGGCCGTGCGCAACCGCACGACGGGTGTGCTGTACGTGCTCGACGAGCCGTCGATCGGGCTGCACCCGGCGAACGTCGCGGGGCTCGTCGGCGTCATGCGCGACCTGCTGGCCGACGGCAACTCGGTCGTGTTCGTCGACCACGACGTGCAGGTGCTCGGCCAGGCGTCGCACCTGATCGAGATCGGCCCCGCCTCGGGAGCCGACGGCGGGCGGGTGATCGCCGCCGGCACCGCAGACGAGCTCGCGGCGTCTGTGGCGTCGCGGCTCGGACCGTTCCTGTCCGGCGGCACGGCGGTGCTCGTCCGCGACCGCGCGCGTGCGGACGAGTTGTTCGCGCACGGGCGCATCCACCTGGCGACGGCCCCGCTGCACACCGTGCACGCGCTGGATGTCGACATCCCGCGTGGACGCCTGATGGCCGTGACCGGCGTGTCGGGCTCGGGCAAGACCACCCTCGTCCTGGAGGCGCTGATCCCCGCGCTGCGGGCACGGATCGACGGCGGCCGGATGCCGCACCCCGTCACCGCGCTCGAGACCACCGGTGCGCCGTTGACGCAGGTGTACGTGGTGGACGCCGCACCCATCGGCATCAACGTGCGCTCGACCGTGGCCACGTACTCGGGCGTGATGGACCGGCTGCGCCGCGCGTTCGCCGAGACCGAAGCGGCACGCAGCCGGGGATGGGGTCTCGGCGACTTCTCGTACAACACCGGGAGTCTGCGCTGCCCGCGCTGCGACGGCACCGGGGAGGTGTCGCTGGACGTGCAGTTCCTGCCCGACATCGACATCACCTGCCCGGTGTGCCGGGGCTCGCGATACGCGCCCGAGGCCGACGCGGCGCGGCTGGAGAACGGGATGAGCCTGCCCGACGTGCTCGCGCTGACCGTCGCCGGCGCGCTGGACGCGATCGGCGCCATGCCGCAGGTGCGGCCGCACCTGCAGACGCTGGTCGACCTCGGGCTCGGCTACCTCACGCTGGGCGAGGCGACCCCGGGGCTGTCTGGTGGCGAGGCGCAGCGCCTGAAGCTCTCCGGTCAGTTGCGGCGCCGGCAGGACGGCGCCGTGTTCGTGCTGGACGAGCCCACGGTCGGCCTGCATCCGCTCGACGTGCGCGTGCTGATCGGCGTGCTGCAGCGCCTGGTCGAGCACGGTGCGACGGTGATCGTCATCGAGCACGACCTCGACCTGATCGCGAACGCCGACGGGGTGATCGACCTGGGCCCGGGCGGCGGAGTCGACGGCGGGCGGGTCGTGTTCGCCGGCACCGTCGACGACCTCGTGACAGCGCCCGGCAGCATCACCGGGACGTACCTCGCGGCCCACCTGAAGGAGCACGCATGCACGACCACCAGACCCTGACGATCGGACGGGCGCGCCGGGTGCTCGAGGAGCGGCTGCGGCCGGCGATCCATTCCGATCCGCATCCGCTCGAGCTGGCGGCGCACGTCGTCCGCGGCGAGCCGATCCCGGTCGCCGAGGGACTGAGCGGGCCCTTCGGGCCGACGGCGATCGGCGCGGCCTGGGGGCGGGCGTGGGACACGACGTGGTTCCGGGTGAGCGGGCGGGTGCCGGCATCCTTCGCCGGGAAGCGGGTCGAGGCGGTCATCGACCTCGGCTTCAACAGCGCCGTCCCGGGGTTCCAGGCCGAGGGGCTGGTCTACCGCGCCGACGGCACCCCGATCCGCGCCCTGCATCCCCGCGCGCAGTGGGTGCCGATCGAGACGGGGGACACCGTCGTCGAAGCGACCGTCGAGTTCTTCATCGAGGCCGCGTCCAACCCGGTCATGCTCGACCTGGCCGCGCCGTTCCGGCCCACAGGTGTCGGCGAATGGGAGACCGCGGGTGAAGCGCCGCTGTATCGGCTGAGGCGGGCGGACCTGTGCGTGTTCGAGCCCGAGGTGTTCGAGCTCGTGCACGATGTCGAGGTGCTGCTGCAGCTGGCCGTCGAGCTGCCGGATGCCTCGACCCGCCGCGCCCGGATCCTGCACGCACTCGACCGGGCGCTGGACCTGATCGACCTGCAGCAGGTCGCCGGGACCGCCGCATCCGCGCGCGCCGCCCTCGCCGACGTGCTCGCCGCGCCGGCCGAGGCCAGCGCCCAGCGGATCGCGGCGATCGGTCATGCGCACATCGACTCGGCCTGGCTCTGGCCGCTGCGCGAGACCGTGCGCAAGGTCGCCCGGACCGCGGCATCCATGACCCGGCTGCTGGATGAGCATCCCGAGTTCGTCTACGCGATGTCGAGCGCGCAGCAGTACGCGTGGCTGCGCGACGAGCGACCCGAGGTGTTCGCCCGCGTCCGGCAGGCCGTGGCCGACGGACGTTTCATCCCGGTGGGCGGGATGTGGGTGGAGACGGATGCCGTCCTGCCGGGCGGCGAGTCGCTCATCCGACAGATCGCCTACGGACAGCGGTTCTTCCGCGAGGAGTTCGGAGTCGAGTCCCGCGGCGCATGGCTGCCGGACAGCTTCGGCTATTCCGGAGCGCTGCCGCAGATCCTGGCCGGAGCCGGGTTCGAGTGGTTCCTCACCCAGAAGATGTCGTGGAATCAGACCAACCGCTTCCCGCACCACACCTTCGCCTGGGAGGGCGTCGACGGCACCCGGATCTTCACGCACTTCCCGCCGATGGACACCTACGAGGCCGAGCTGTCGGGAGCAGAGCTCGCCCGCGCGACGCGGCAGTTCGCCGAGAAGGCGGTGGCGTCCTCTTCGCTGGCCCCCACCGGTCACGGCGACGGGGGCGGCGGGACGACCCGCGAGATGATCGCCCGCGCGGCGCGGCTGGGCGACCTCGAGGGCAGCGCCCGTGTGGCCTGGCAGACGCCGGACGACTTCTTCGCACAGGCCAAGGCCGAGCTGCCCGATCCGCCGGTGTGGCGCGGCGAGCTGTACCTCGAGCTGCACCGGGGCACCTACACCAGCCAGCACGCGATGAAGCAGGGCAATCGCACGAGCGAGGAGCTGCTGCGTCAGGCCGAGCTGTGGGCGGCGACCGCGGCGGTGCGGGCCGGGCATCGGTATCCGTACGAGGCGCTCGACGGGGCGTGGCGCGAGGTGCTCCTGCTGCAGTTCCACGACATCCTCCCCGGATCGTCGATCGCGTGGGTGCACCGCGAGGCGCGCGAGCGGTACGCGCGGATCGAGCGGACGCTGCAGGGGATCGTCGACGAGGCGCTGCGGGCGCTCGGGGTGCGCCATGGCGAGGGGGGAATGCTCATCAACCCCGCCGTCGTCGCGCAGCGCGGCGTGCCGGCCGGTGGGGTCGGCGTCGGCACGGATGCCGCGGTCGGCCGGGTCGCGGCATCCGACGACGGCTTCGTGCTGGAGAGTGCGCACGTCCGTGTCGCGGTCGATGCCGCCGGCCGCATCACCTCTGCGATTCAGCGCGCGACCGGGCGAGACGCGATCCCTGCGGGGCTTTCCGGCAATGTGCTGCAGCTGCATCAGGACTTCCCGAATGCGTGGGATGCGTGGGACGTCGACGCGCACTATCGCGGCTCGGCCGTCGATGTCACCGGCGGCCGTGCCGAGCGGGATGGCGACGCGATCGTCGTGCGGGCGACGTTCGGCGCATCCGCCATCACGCAGCGGCTGACCCTGTCGGACGACGGCCGCACCCTTCACATCGACAACGAGGTCGACTGGCGCGAGACCGAGAAGTTCCTCAAGCTCGCGTTCCCGCTCGACGTATTCGGCGACCAGGTGATCGTCGAGACGCAGTTCGGCCACCACGCGCGGCCGACGCACACGAACACGTCGTGGGATGCCGCCCGGTTCGAGCAGCACACGCAGCGCTGGTTCGTGCTGGGCGAGCCCGGGTTCGGAATCGCGTTCCTGAATGACAGCAGCTACGGGTTCGACGCGACCCGGGTCGAGCACGACGGCCGGATCGTCCAGGTCGCGCGGTTCTCGATGCTGCGCGCGCCCCGGTATCCCGATCCGCATACCGATCAGGGCGTGCAGCGCATGCGGTACGGGTTCGTGATCGGCGCGGATGAGACGGATGCCGCAGCCGCCGCATCCCGCTTCGCGGCGCCGCTCCTCCCGGCGACGGGGCCCGAGGTCGCACCCCTCGTGCGCGTGACGGGTGCCGCGCTGAGCGCGGTGAAGCTTGCCGACGATCGCTCGGGCGATCTGGTGGTGCGGGTGTACGAGGCGCGCGGCGGGCGGGCCACGGCATCCCTCACCCTGCCGGCCGGAGACGTCGTACACGCCGATCTGCTGGAGCGGCCGGGGGAGTCGTTGCCGGTGGTGGACGGCACGGTGCAGCTGCCGCTGCGTCCGTTCGAGATCGCGACGCTGCGGGTGCGGCGCCGGTGACTCTGCCTGCACGTGTGAGTGCAGACCCACTGCTCTGACCGGCCGCGCGCCACGCGCCGGCGCTTCCGCGTCAGAAGGGTGCGGGGTCGCGGGCGAGGGCGTTCGCAGTGATGGGTTGGAATCTGACGGTGCCGGGTGGTCGGGTGTGGTGGATGCGGCCGGTGGGGGCGGTCCATTCCAGGATCCCGCCGGGCAGCTGGATGACGACCCAGTCGGTCTCGTGCTTCAGGGTGTGGTGGCGTTTGCACAGGTGTGCCAGGTTGCACAGGCACGTCTGCCCGCCCTCGGCGTACGCGACAGTGTGGTCGATGTCGCATTTGTGGGCGGGGCGGCGGCAGCCGGGGAACCGGCAGTGCTCATCCCGCACCTGCAACAACAGCCGCTGTCTGTTGGTGGGCCGGTACCGGTCCACACTGGTCGGGACCCCGGTGCACGGGTCGGTGAACACCCGGGTCCAGACCCGGGCCGCCCCGGCCAGGTCCCGGGCGGTCTGGTCATCGATCGCCCCGAACCCGGTCACGGTCGCCCCGCCGGTGGTCTGCCCGGTCAGGGTGCTGGCCGGGATCGTGACCTGCACCGTCCCGGTGATCGCCCCGAGGTTCTCTCTGGCCTGCTCGGTGGTGCCGTGCCCGTCCGGGACGTTGGTCAGCAGCAGGTCACAGAACACGTCCGCCATGATCTGCGACCGGGTCCGCTCATCAACCACCAGCCCCGCAGCGTCCGGATCGGCGTCGGCATCCGCCGGAGCGCCGGTTGCGGCGTCGTGATCAGCGCTACCGGTCGCCGCGGCATCCCCCGCACTCGCGGCCTTCGCGGCCGCTTCGGCTTCGGCTGCGGCTTGGTCGGTTTGGTTCTGTTCGTACAGGTCGGTGGCCATCTGCTGGACCCGGTTGTATGCGCCCACGGCCTGCACGGTGGGCAGGTCCGCGGTGATCCGGGCAAGCCCCGGCTCCAACTCCCGCACCGTCACTTTCCGCCGTTTCACGGCGTCCCGGACCCGCTGCTGGGTGCCTTCCGGATCCAGCCGGGACACCAGCCCGGACAGCGCGGGTCGCAGCTGGGCCGGGGTCATCTCCCCCGCCATATCCAAAGCGACCGCCTCGTACTGACGGCGCACCTGATCGTCTTCGATCACCGCACCGGTCTCCGCGATCAGCGTCGCGTGCTCCGGCCAGATCCGGCCGTCGCTGGCCTCGCACAACGTCTCGTAGAACCGGTGGGTCAGGCTCCACGCCTGCGACACCTTCCGCGCCACCTGCCACTCACTGAGCCGCAACGCGGCCGCGACCTCGGCATACACCTCCCGCATGCCCAACTGCGACGAGGCGGTGACCGCCCCGTCGCCGTCCCGGATGGCGCGTTCCCGTTCCCGCTCCTGGACCACCCCGGCGACCCGTTCGAAGAAGAACATCTCCGCCGCGAACGCCCGCGCCGCCAGAGCCCGCGACCCGGTCAGGTCCTCGACCAGCTGATCCAACTCCGACAGCACCGCAGACCGGCCCGCAGACGATGATGACATCAGCGAAACCTCCGGTCTGTTCCTCGGGTGAACTATCTTCAGTGTATCGAACGAAGCTTCGCCATGTCAATGGTCAATTCATGATTATCCCGTAAGATCGGTCGGTATCAGCATCCCCTCGTCCTTGCCTTCAGGCGTGACCGAGATGCGAACAAAGGGGCGGACTGACTGGCCCGCCTGACCGCGTTTCGTCTCCTCGCTGCGCTCGTCGCTCAACGGGCTGTGCGGCGGTCTGACCGGCCCGGCTGACCGCGTTTCGTCTCCTCGCTGCGCTCGTCGCTCAACGGGCTGTGGGGCGGTCTGACTGGGCCCGGCTGACCGCGTTTCGTCTCCTCGCTGCGCTCGTCGCTCAACAGGCTTTGGGGCAGCACGTCGCTCAACGAGCTGTGAGGCGCCTCGACCCGCTGAGAGCCGACTGACCGAGGACAGCACCCGGCGGTGAGAGAATGGATGCGGCGTGCTCGTGTCGCCTCTTCCTCACCCGACAGTGTGGGTCGAAGTGCCGCCGGGCCACAGGACGGCGTCCGCCACCACACTCAGTGAGGAGCGATATGTCCCTGCAGAACACCGCCGCGCCCGAGCACGCCTCGGCCCCGGCATCCGAGCGGATCGCGCAGCATCGGCGCTATCTGATGTGCAAGCCCGAGTACTTCACCGTGGCGTACGAGATCAACCCGTGGATGCACAAGGCCGACCCGACCGACACGCCCAAGGCCGTGCGTCAGTGGCAGACGCTCTACGACACGTACCTCGCCCTGGGCCACGACGTCGAGCTGATCGACCCGATCGAGGGCCTGCCCGACATGGTCTACACCGCCAACGGCGGGTTCATCATCGACGGCACCGCGCTGGGCGTCCGCTTCAGCGTGGGGGAGCGCAGCGGCGAGGAGCGTCCGTTCATGGACTGGTTCGCCCGAAACGGCTTCGAGGTCGTCGAGCCGGTCGCGATCCAGGAGGGCGAGGGCGACATCCTGCTGGTCGGGGATGTGATCCTGGCCGGCCACGGCTTCCGCTCCGACATCGCCAGCCACGCCGAGATCGCCCGCGTGTTCGACCGGGAGGTCGTCTCGCTCAAGCTCGTGAACCCGAACTTCTACCACCTCGACACGGCGATCTGCGTGCTGGATCCGGTGCAGGGTCCGGGCGGGGTGGACAGGGCCAACATCGCCTACCTGCCGAGCGCCTTCGACGACGCCAGCCGGGCGATCCTTGAGCAGCGCTACCCGGATGCGATCCGCGTGCCCGAGGCCGACGGCGCCGTGTTCGGCATCAACGCCTCCAGCGACGGGAAGCACGTGTTCATCTCGCCGCGTGCCACCGGGTTCGACGCCCTGCTGCGCGAGCGCGGCTACGAGCCGGTGCACGTCGACCTGTCCGAGCTGCTGCTGGGCGGCGGCGGCATCAAGTGCTGCACCCTCGAGCTGCGCGGGGGTGCACGATGAGCACGGCGACCAACCTGGACACCAAGGCGGTCCGGATCATCCGCACCGAGGACGACCACCTCGCCCACAACTACCATCCGCTGCCGGTGGTCGTGGCCACGGGCGAGGGCTCGTGGGTGACGGATGTCGAGGGCAAGCGCTACCTCGACCTGCTGTCGGCCTACTCGGCGCTGAACTTCGGGCACCGGCATCCCGCCCTCGTCGCCGCGGCGACCGAGCAGCTGGGCCGACTCACCCTGACCAGCCGCGCGTTCCACAACGACCGGCTCGGCGCGTTCGCCACCGCCCTGGCCGAACTGTGCGGCAAGGACCTGGTGCTGCCGATGAACACCGGCGCCGAAGCGGTCGAGACCGGCATCAAGACCGCGCGCGCCTGGGCGTACCGGGTCAAGGGCGTGCCGACGGATGCCGCGACCATCATCGTCGCAGACGGCAACTTCCACGGCCGCACGACCACGATCGTCGGCTTCAGCGACGACGAGAGCGCCCGCGACGGGTTCGGACCGTTCACGCCCGGCTTCGTGCGGGTCCCGTACGGGGATGCCGATGCCATCGCGGCGGCGATCGACGAGAACACCGCCGCGGTGCTGGTCGAGCCGATCCAGGGCGAGGCCGGGGTGATCATCCCGCCGGAGGGCTACCTGGCGCGTGTGCGCGAGCTGTGCACCGAGAACAACGTGCTGTTCATCGCCGACGAGATCCAGTCCGGCCTGGGCCGGGTGGGCGCCACGTTCGCCTGCGACCGCGAAGGCGTCGTGCCGGACGTGTATCTGCTGGGCAAGGCGCTGGGCGGCGGCATCCTGCCGGTCTCGGCCGTCGTCGCCGACCGGGACGTGCTCGGGGTGATCCACCCCGGCGAGCACGGCTCGACGTTCGGCGGCAACCCGCTGGCGGCCGCGGTCGGCCTGCGGGTCGTCGAGATGCTCTCCTCGGGCGAGTTCCAGCAGCGCGCGGCCGCCCTCGGCGAGCACCTCAAGACCAAGCTGGATGCGTTCCTCGGCCACGGCGTCACCGAGGTGCGGGTGGCCGGGCTGTGGGCCGGCGTCGACATCGACCCCTCGATCGGCACCGGGCGCGAGATCGCCGAGCGGCTGCTGGCGCGGGGCGTGCTCGTGAAGGACACCCACGGCCAGACCATCCGGATCGCCCCGCCGCTGGTCGTCCGCGCCACCGAACTGGACTGGGCGCTGGACCAGCTCCGCGTCGTGCTGGAGGGCTGAGCGGACGTGACGGCGAAGGCGACGGAGGTCACGGAGGACGACGACCCGCGCGGGGCGCGTTCGCTGATCGATCGCGCCTTCGCCGTCATCGGCACGTTCCAGGGCGGCCGGTCGCGGCAGAGCCTGTCGGACATCAGCCGCCGCACCGGGCTGCCGATCGCCACGTGCTATCGCATCGTCGCGCGCCTCACCGACTGGGGGGCGCTGGAGCGCGACGCCGAGGGCCGGTACAGCATCGGCCTGCGCCTGTGGGAGATCGCGTCGTTCGCGCCGCGCTCGGTCGGCCTGCAGCGCCTGGCCCGGCCCTACATGCAGGACCTCTACGAGACCACCGGGTACGCCTGTCACCTCGCCATCCGCGAGGGCCTCGAACTCGTCTCGATCGAGCGCTTCCAGAGCCCGCGCCGGCGGGTGCGGCGTCCGCTGGTGGGCAGCCGCTACCCGCTGCATGCGACGGCGATCGGCCTCGTGCTGCTCGCCCACGCCCCGGCCGAGGTGCAGGACGAGGTGCTGGAGCGCGGACTGGAGCCGTTCACCACGCGCACGTACACGGATGTCGAGACCCTGCGCCGGGTGCTGGTCGACGTCGAGCGGGCCGGCTACGCGGTCAGCGACCGGCAGGTCGACGAGGTGCACGTGGGCTTCGCCGCCCCCGTGCGCGGGGCGGACGGCTCGGTGGTCGCGGCGGTCTCGCTCGCCCTGGATGAGCAGGGCGCCGACCCGAAGAACCTCATCCACCTCGTGCGGCTGACGGCCACCTCGATCGGGCGTGCGCTGGCGTCGTCCGGCTTCGGGCGCGCCGAGAGCTGAGCCCCGCCCGCTGAGCCCCCGCCGCTGAGTCGCGCTCAGCTCGCCTGTGCGGCCAGCTCGCTCTCCGCGTCGGCCTTGACCCGGGCCAGCTCCACCTTGCCGGTCGGAGTGCGCTCCAGCGACGGACGCACGAACACGTGCCGCGGCCGCTTGTAGCCCGCCAGGCGCCCGTCGAGGAATCCGAGCAGCGCCGGCACGTCGATGACCGCCCCGGGCGCCGGCGACACCATCGCGCTGACGACCTCGCCGAACCGCCGATCCGGCAGGCCGAACACGACCGCGTCATCCACCGACGGGTGCGCCAGCAGGCTCTCCTCCACCTCGCCCGGGAACACCTTCTCGCCGCCGGTGTTCACCACGGCGCTGAGGCGTCCGAGCAGCTCGATCCCGCCGCGCCCGTCCGCGCGCGCCCAGTCGCCGGGCATGACGTAGCGGTGCCCGCGGATGGTCGGGAACGTCAGCGCGGTCTTCTCCGGATCGCCGAAATACCCGGTGGGCAGGATTCCGCGGAACGCGAGGATGCCGAGGGCCCCGGCATCCGTCTGGATCTCGCGCAGCTCCTCGTCCAGCAGCACCGTGCCCGGGGTCATCTCCAGCCGGGTGGGAAGATCGTCGACCCCCTGCGTCGTGCCGAACGCGTACGGGCCGCCCTCGCTCGAGGCCACCATGTCGATGATGGTCAGCTCGCCCAGCGCGTGCAGCCGGCGCTTCACGTCGTCGCTGAACCGCATGCCCGAGCTGATGATCGTGCGCACGTGCAGGAGCCCCGCGCCGGACCGCTCCGCGGCCTCGGCCAGGGGCAGGGCGAGGGCGTCACCGGCGACGATGATCCGGGTCACGTGGTGGGCCAGCATCAGCCGGAGCGCCTCGTCGATGTCCATCCGCGCCGCCGCGTGCAGCACGACCGTGCCGCCGAGGGCGAGGGTGGCCATGGTGGTGGACTGCGCGGTGCCGTGCAGCAGCGGCGGCAGCGGCAGGGTGACCGGGCGCACGATCCCCGGGTCCAGGGCGATGCGCACCGCCGCGTCCAGGTCGTCCGGCGGGGTGATCCCGAGGATCCCCCACGTCGACTGGCGGCGGGCGACCAGCAGCGTGTCCATGTCCCACACCACCGCGCGCGGGCGACCGGTCGTGCCGCCGGTGTACAGCCGCAGCTCGGCGCCGCGCGGGGCCGCCGGCGGCAGCACGCCGCCACCGGCGATCACCTCGGCGTACGACAGCGCGCCGGGCACCGCCGGGCCGCCGTCGTCGATCGCGATCACCGCGACATCCTGCCCCGCGGCCTCGGCGGCCACCTCGCCCAGCGAGGTGCAGGTCAGCAGCACCCGCGCCCCCGAGTCGTCCAGCAGCTCGCGGACCTCGCCGGCACGGTACCGGTAGTTGATGGCGACCGGCGCCGCCCCGATGGCCAGGCACGCCCAGAAGAACGCGAGGTACTCCGCACGGTTGTACAGCAGCAGGGCGGCGGCGTCGCCGAAGCCCACCCCGCGCTCGCTGAGGTGGCGGGCCAGTGCCCCCGCCTCGGCGGCGAGCCGGCCGTAGCCGACCGTCTCGTCCCGGGTGATCACCGCGGGGCGCTCGGGGTCTGCCCGTGCGATGGCCTGCCAGAGGTCGCTGTAGTGCGGCGCCGTCACGTGATCACTCCGTCCCGCGCGGACGCCCGCGTCCGCGCCTCCCGTCGACAGCTGTCGTCGACAGCAGAAGCATGCCGTCTCCGCCGTGCCGCGCTCACGGACTTTTTCGCACGGTGGAAACCGGGAAGGATCCAGGCGGATGTCGCGTGCCAGAGTGACGCCGACGACGAAAGGGGTGGCAATGGCCACACACGAACTGCTCCTGGACCCCACCGGGGCGGCGGAGGGCGCACAGGAGAGCACGCTCTCACCGCGCCCGGTCACGCTCAGCGGTCTCACGATCGGGCTCCTGGACAACACGAAGCCGAACGCGACGCTGCTGCTGGAGGAGATCGGCACCCTGCTGACCGGCCGGCACGGTGCGGCCGAGACCCGCCTGTACACGAAGGACTACTTCGGCACGCCGGCGAAATCCGAGCTGATCGCGCAGATCGCCGACGAGTGCGATGTGGTGGTCACCGCCGTGGGCGACTGCGGCTCGTGCAGCGCCGCGACCGTGGCCGACGGCATCCTGCTGGAACGCGCCGGCGTGCCGACGGTGAGCATCACCTCCGACTCGTTCCTGATGTCCGGCCGTGCGATGGCGCACGTGCAGGGCTTCGCGGGCTTCGACTTCCATGCGGTGAGGCATCCGATGGCGAGCCTTTCGGCGCAGGAGGTGCACGAGCGGGCGCTGGAGGCGCTGCCGAACGTGCTGCGGATTCTCGGAGTGGAGGACTGACATGTCGACGATCGTGGACGAGACGGCGGCACCGGATGCCGACACCGACCGGATGCGGGAGGTGCTGGAGTACTACTGGGACCAGGAATGGACCGACGGCCTGCCGGTGGTGCCGGTGACCGAGTCGTATCTGCGGCGCTTCCTGGACACGGTGGACCGCGACCCGGACGAGGTGCTGTTCACCATGCCGCACCTGAACCGCAGCCTGACGGTGCGGACCGCGGCCATCAACGCCGGCCTGGCCGGCTGCCGGCCCGAGTACTTCCCGGTGATACTGGCCGCGTGGGAGGCCATCGCCCAGGAGCCGCACCCGGTGCGGGGCATCTGGCAGTCCACCACCGGAACGGCACCCTTCCTCGTGGTCAACGGGCCGGTGCGCACCGAGATCGGGCTGAACAGCCGGGGAAACATCTTCGGCTCCGGGTTCCGTGCGAACGCGACCATCGGCCGGGCCATCCGCCTGGCCTGCATCAACGTGTTCGGCCTGCATCCGCACAAGCTCGACCAGGCCACCCAGGCCACGCCGGCGAAGTACTCGGCCTGCATCGGCGAGAACGAGGAGCAGAGTCCCTGGCCCCCGCTGCACGTGGACTACGGCTTCGACGCCGCCGACAGCGTCGTGACCGCGTACGTGATCCGCTCGGTGATGCACATCGAGGCACGGCACACCTCGGTGCCCGAGCAGCTCGCCCTCGACTTCGCCGACAGCGTGCGCCGCACCGGCGCCCTGATCCACGAGTACACCAGCGCGCTGCTGGTGCTCACCCCGGAGCATGCCGACGTGTTCGCGTCGGCCGGCTGGAGCAAGGACGACCTGCGCCGGTACGTGTTCGACCACGCCGTGCGCTCGCGGGACGAGCTGGCCGCCGTCGGCAAGGACGCGCTGTCGCACAAGAGCCGGTGGCGGCTCTCGGCGCAGCATCCCGATGCCACGCCCGACACCGCCAGCGGCAGCGCCGAGCCCGACACTGTGCCGGTGCTCAGCCACCCCACGTCGATCCAGGTGGTCGTGGCCGGCGCCGACAACGCCGGCGTCTCGGCCGTCGTCGAGGTGTTCACGCTGAACCCGCCGCGCGAGAACCCGTACTCGTACGCGCAGGTCGGAGCACGACGATGACGATCGACACGGACCGGGTGGATGCCGCGCTCGCGCAGTTCACCGAGATGATGGCCGCCGACGGCTACCTGCTGAACTGGGAGCCGGCCAGTCCCGATCGCATCGTGGTGCGGATCTCGGCGACCGACGGCGCCTGCGCGGACTGCCTCGTGCCGGCGCCGGTGATGACCGCGATCATGACCTCGGCACTGGCCGACACGCCGTACGACGTGGAGCGGGTCGAGCTGCCGGGGGCGCACTGAGGGGAGCACGCATGCTGCTGACCGACGAAGAGAAGCGGATGCACGACGGCGCCGAGGGCGCCGCGGTCGCCGCGGCGATGGACCTGCTCGTGCGGTACGGCGACGCGCTCGGCGCGGAGCGCCTGGTGCCCACCCGCAATGTCGCCGGCACGATGACCCAGCCGTCCCCGGCCAAGGCGCAGCTGTTCGCCGAGGGCGGGTGGGCGCACGTGTACGCGGTGACGAACCTGGACTGCGACGACGACATCGAGATCCCGCGGATGAAGGTGCCCACCTGCCAGCTGCAGCACGGCTTCGGGACGGATGCCGCGGGCCTGACCGGCTACCCGGATTCGTCCATCGCGATGCAGGACGACGCCGAGGCGTACTTCAGCGAGCGCGGCGTCACGGTCCTGGCCACGTGCACCCCGTACCAGGTCGGCAACCTGCCGGTGCGCGGCGAGCACTGCGCATGGATGGAGTCCTCGGCCGTCGTCTACTGCAACTCGGTGCTGGGGGCCCGCACCAACTGCGAGGGCTCCACATCGACCGGGGCGGCGGCGCTGACCGGTCGCATCCCGTACTGGGGCAATCATCTGCCCGAGAACCGGTCCGCGACCCATCTGATCCGCGCCGACGTCGAGGTCGCCTCGTTCCAGGACTGGGGGATGCTCGGCTACTTCGTCGGCGACGCCGTGCAGGAGGCCCGGCCCGCCGTGGTCGGCGCACTCGGGCAGCCCGACGCCGCCGCGCTGAAGCACTTCGGCGCGGCGACGGCGACCTCGGGCGGCGTCGAGCTGTACCACCTGCCGGGGATCACCCCGGAGGCCCCCGACCTGGCCGCCGCGTTCGGCGGCGGCGCCGTGCCCGAGCCGATCGTCTACGACGAGCGGGCCCGCCGGGAGGTGTACGACGCCCTGAACAGTCAGGGCTCCAGCGACGACGTGGACTTCATCCTGCTCGGCTGCCCGCACGCCTCGCTGGACCAGCTCGCCGAGATCGCCGGGCTGCTGGACGGGCGGACGCTGCATCCGGACACCGAACTGTGGGTCATGACGCCGCGGGCGCTGCGCTCGGTCGCCGACCGCAGCGGCTTCACCCGGGCGATCACGCGGGCCGGCGGCCGGGTGCTCACCGACTCGTGCCCCGCGATGTCGCGCGCCGCCCCGCCCGGCACGCGTGTGTTCGCCACCGACTCGGCCAAGCAGGCGCACTACCTGCCGGCGATCCTGGGCATCGAGGCCTGGTTCGGCACGCTCGGGGAGTGCATCGACGCGGCCGTCACCGGCCGCTGGCACGGAGGCCTGGCGGCATGACGGTCCTGCGCGGACGCGGCATCGTGGGCGGAGTGGTCGAGGCGCGCGCCCTGGTCACCCACGATGCGATCTCGGGGTTCGGCGGCATCGACGTGGCCACCGGCACCGTGATCGAGCCGCGGCACGAGCTGTTCGGCGTGTGCTTCACCGGCCAGGTGCTGGTCTTCCCCGGGGCGAAGGGGTCGTCCGGGTGGTCCGGGTTCTTCCAGAGCACCCGGCTGATGGGCACCGCCCCGGCTGCGCTCGTGTTCACGACGATGACCACGAAGGCGGCGCTCGGCGCGATCGTGACCCGAGTGCCGGCCGTGGTCGGCGCGACGCCGGATCCGGTTCAGGCGATCCGCACCGGCGACCTGGTGCGGGTGGACGGCGACGCCGGCACGGTCACGATCCTTGAGCGGGCGCATTCTTTCGTTGAATGAAAAGGCCTCTGGTCCGGGCCGCGGACCGTGGCCAGACTCGACCCGTCCGCATAGCCGTGGACGCAGCAGTACAGACGGTGCAACACCGACGAAGCGACAAAGGAGTCTCCTCATGCGAACGACCCCCTCTTCCCGACGGCGCCTCTTCCGAGCGGCCGCCGCGCTCACCGCAGCCGCCGCACTCGCGCTGACCGGCTGTGCATCCGGCTCCGGGTCGGCTGCCGGCGGCGACGCGGAGGGCCTGAAGGAGATGACCGTCGTCACGTTCCTCCCGCTCGAGTCCTTCACCTTCACCCCCGAGATGTTCGCCTACTCCGGGGGCTACTTCGAGAAGCACGGCCTCAAGGTCGACCTGCAGCCGGTGAAGGGCACCGCGGCGGCCATCCAGTCGCTGCTCGGCGGCGCGGCCACCATCACCCGGGCCAGCACCGTGGACGTGTTCCCCGCGATGGAGAAGGGCCAGCCGATCCAGGCGGTCGGCACGATGGCCTACAAGTCGAACCTGCGCATGATCTCGGTCAAAGACAACCCGGTCGCCACTCCGCAGGACATGAAGGGCAAGACCATCGGCATGGGCTCGGTGGGCGGCACCAGCGAGAAGATGCTCGACCTGACCCTGCACGCCAACGACATCGCCAAGGACGACGTCACCCGTCAGGCCGTCCCCGTCACCGCCGCCACGCTCGAGGTCGTGCGCAAGGGCCAGCTGGACGGCTACATCGTCAGCCTGGACACCTCGATCGGCATCGGCGCCCAGAACGACGACGCCGTCGTCGACGACGCCGGACTCGGCGACTCGCCCGACATCCAGACGTGGCTGGCCACGGCATCCACGCTGAAGGATCCGGAGAAGGCGAAGGAGGTCACGGCGTTCCTGGCCGCGATCCGCGAGGCCGTGCAGGCCGTGATCGACGACGCGCCCAACCACTACGCGAACGTGCTGAAGACGCTCCGCGACAGCGGCGACTGGAAGTTCCCGGCGCTCGAGGACGATCAGGTGGCCGCCGACGCCCTGGACGTGTACACCAGCCAGACCTGGGTGGATGCCTCCGGCGACGTGCCGCTGCTGCAGAACAACGTCGACGCCTGGAAGAAGACGTACGACACGTACGTCGAGGCCGGGATGCTGCAGGGCGGCCACGATCCGAGCGACTGGATCACGAACGACTACCTGCCCGAGTGAGTGAAGAAGGTGCACCCGTGACCAACGACACACTCGCCCCGCCCGTGCCCGACGCGGACGTCGGCGGCGACATCCCCCGCCTGCGGATCCGCGGCATCGGACGCGACTTCCACACCCGGTCCGGCATCACACACGCCGTGTCGGGAGTCGATCTGGACATCCGGATCGGGGAGTTCGTGGCCCTGATCGGACGATCCGGATGCGGCAAGACGACCCTGCTGCGGATGATCGGCGGGCTGCTGGCCCCCACCGCCGGCACCATCGCCGTGGACGGCCGGCAGCTGTGGAGCGACGGCCGGGTGGAGAGCTCGGCCGTCACCAAGCTCGGATTCGTGTTCCAGGAGAGCAACCTGTTCCCCTGGTTCAGCGTGCTGGACAACATCGCCCTGCCGCTGAAGCTGCGCGGGATCCGCAAGGCCGAGCGGCGGGCGCGGGCGGCAGAGCTGGCCCAGCTGGTCGGACTCGCCGACTTCGTCGATTCCTATCCCCGCGAGCTGTCCGGCGGGATGCGGCAGCGCGCCGCGATCGCCCGCGCGCTGAGCACCGAGCCCGACCTGCTGCTGATGGACGAGCCGTTCGGGGCGCTGGACGCCCTGACCCGCGAGCGGATGAACCTCGAGCTGCAGCGGATCGTGATGGAGACCGGATCGACAGTGGTGTTCGTGACGCACGACATCCCCGAGGCGGTGTTCCTGGCCGATCGGGTGGTGCACCTGACGCCGCGGCCGGGCCGGATCCGGCAGATCCTGCCGGTGGACTTCGCCAAGCCGCGCTCGGTGGAGCTGCAGACGACCCCCGAGTTCAACGACATCGTGCGGGCCCTCCGCCACGACCTCGACGAGGAGGAATGACATGCCCTCATCGCGCATGGCCAAGCTGCTGCCGTGGATCGTCACCCCGGCTCTGGTGATCCTGCTCATCGCGGGCTGGCAGGTGTTCGTCATGGTCAGCCAGGTGAACCCGTTCGTCTTCCCGCCGCCGGCGGCGGTCGGCAAGGCGTTCCTCGCCCTGATCCTCGACCCCGCCACCTGGCAGGAGGCGCTGGTCACCGTCACCGAGATCGTCGTCGGCTTCGCGATCGCGGTCGTGCTCGGGGTCGCGGTGGGCGTGGTGCTCGGAAAGCTGCCGTGGCTGGAGATCAGCATCCGTCCGCTGATCATCATCGCCCAGGTCGCGCCGAAGGTGGCGTTCATCCCCATGTTCGTGATCTGGTTCGGCTTCGGGATGACCTCGAAGATCGTGCTGTCGGCGCTGCTGGCGTTCTTCCCGGTCATGCTCAACGTGCTCCTCGGGGTGCGGTCGGTCGAGCAGGGGCAGAAAGAGGTCATGACGAGCCTGAACGCCAGCAGGTCGCAGACGTTCACGCAGCTCGAGCTGCGCAGCCTGCAGCCCTACCTGTTCGCCGGGATGGAGGTCGCGATCGTGCTCGGCACCATCGGCGCCATCGTCGGCGAGTACCTCGGCGGCAGCGTCGGGCTCGGCGCGATGGTGGTGCGGGCGATGAACTCGCTGGATGCCGCCGGGACGTTCGCCATCATCCTGCTCCTGGCGCTGATCGGACTGGTGCTGTACCTGATAGTGAACGAGGCCAAGCGGTTCGTGATCCCGTGGCATGAGTCGGTCTACGGGCTCCGCACCGCGACGGCCTGAGGCGGCGGCCGTGCCCCGTTCCGGGCACGGCCTGTCGCCCGGGCTGCTCGCGGTGCTGGGGCTGCTGATGACGCTGAACCCCATCACCGCGAGCATCTATCTGCCCGCGCTCGGCGCGATCGCCGACGATCTGGGCGTGTCGATCGCCGTGGTGCAGCTGGCGCTGACCGGGTATTACCTCGGCGTCGCCGTCGGGGTGATGTTCGGCGGTCCGCTGACCGACGCGCTCGGGCGCCGGTCGGTGCTGCTGGTCGGCCTGGGCGTGCTGGCCGCGGCCACGGTGGCGGTCGCGCTGGCGCCCGCCGCGCCGATCCTCATCGGGGCGCGGGTGCTGCAGGGACTGGGGTCGTCGACGGCGATCGTGGTCGTGCGCGCCATCGTGTCGGATGTCGCCCGGGGGCGGCAGGCGGCGCGGGCGTTCAGCGTGCTGATGGGGATCCTCGCGGCGGGTCCGCTGGTGGCGCCGCTGCTGGGCACGGCGCTGCTGCAGCTGGGCGGCTGGCGGACGATCTTCGTCGGACTTCTCGTGGTGACCGTGGTCTACCTCGTGGTGGCGGGGATGACGGTGCCCGAGACGCTTCCCGTCGCGCGCCGGGCGCCGCTGCGGCTGGCACCGCTGCTGCGCAACTACCGGCGGCTGCTGGGCGACGTGCCGTTCGCGGGGGATGCCGCGGCGGTCGCCCTCGCCTTCGGGGCGCTGTCGGTGCACGTGAGCGCGTCCTCGTTCATCGCGCAGGAGGTGCTGGGAACCGGAACGTGGGGCTATGCGATCCTTTACGCCTGCTACGCCGTCGCGGTGATGGGCGGCAGCTGGCTGAACGCGCCGCTGGCCGGACGCTTCGGCCCGCGCCGGATGCTGCTGGCCGGGCAGGGCGTCGCGCTCGCCGCCGCGGTCGCGTTCGTGGTCGTCGCCGCCGGGCGGCCCACGATCGTCGGATACCTGGTGGTGGTGATGATCGGCTCTGCGGCGATCTCGTCGGTGCTGGCCAACGGCACGGCGCTGGGGATGTCGCGGGCGACGTTCGCCGCCGGCACCGGCGCCGCGCTGATGGGCTGTCTGCAGTTCACTTTCAGCGCCGTCGTCTCGCCGCTGGGCGGCGTCGCCGGCTCGCACACGGCGTTGCCGACGGCGCTGGTGATGGCGGGGTGCCTGGTCGCCAGCATCGGCGCCGGCGTCGTGGCCGCGGCATCCGTCCGTCGCGCGCGGCGGCGGGCTCGGGCCGGGGTCACCGACGTCCAGTCTTGACGACCAGGAGGGACGGAGTCGCTTGCATCACGAAAGGAGTGTGTGTGAAGGTAGTTCCGCGTGAGTGATGGACGCAGATGAGAGGCAGTGATGGCAACGTTTGTTCTCGTCCCCGGGGCGTGGCACGGCTCGTGGGCGTTCGAAGCCGTGACGCCGCTCCTGGAGGCGGCTGGTCACACCGTGCACGCCCTGACGTTGACCGGCTTGGGGCCGGATCCAGACGAAGCGGCGGTGGCACGCGCGAACCTCGACACCCACGCAGACGACGTGATCCGGGTCGTGGAGACGGCCGGGATCACCGAGGCGACGCTCGTCGGACACAGCTACGGCGGGATGGTCATCTCGGCCGCCGCGGATCGTGCGGCCGAGCGAATCTCCCGCCTGGTCCATCTCGACGCGTACGTTCCTCGCGACGGCGACTCCTGCTGGTCGTTGACGACGGACGCCTACCGGCACGCCTTCATCGACGGTGCAGCCGAGCTGGGCTATGCCGTTCGCCCGCCGTTCCGGGCTCCGCACGGCGGCGATGCTCGCCGCCGCCCGCACCCGCTGGCCTCCCTCGTACAGCGCATCCGGCTGACCGGAGCCGTCGAGACCATTGCTCGACGCGACTTCATCTACTGCTCGGGATGGGAGGACGGGACGCCCTTTGCGGGCCTGCGCGCCCGTCTCGATGCCGACCCGGGCTGGCGAGTACAGGACATCCCCACGGGCCATAACGCGCTGCGCGAAGCCCCGGCGAGGGTCGCCGAGCTGCTGATCGACCTGGGGACCCGTTGAACAGCCGGCGCCCGTGTGATGCCCATGGGTCCTAGCGTGGACGGCGTGCTTGATCGGCTCTCGCTCCCTGCCCCTCGGTACGTCGATCTCGACGGCGAGCGCATCGCGACGTACGTGTTCGAGCCGTCCAGCGCGGAGCCGATCGGCGACGTGGTGCTCTGTCACGGCACGCCCTGGTCTGCGGCGGTGTGGTCGCCGGTGGCGCATCACCTCGCGTCAGCCCGTCGCGTGTACCTGTACGACATGCCCGGATACGGCGCCTCGATCAGCGCCTGCTCGTCGGACGTCGACCTGGTGACCCAGCGCCGCCGGTTCGCGGCGATGCTCGACCACTGGGGGCTGAGTCGCCCACACGTGGTGGCGCATGACATCGGGGGAGCGGTCGCGCTCGGCGCCCATCTTCTCGAGGGGGTTCAGATGTCGTCGCTGTATCTGGCCGACGTCGTGACTCTCGACCCATGGGGTTCGCCGTTCTTTCAGCTCGTCGCGCAGCACGAAGAGGTCTTCGGCGCTCTGCCTGCGAGCCTTCATGCGGCCTTGGTGCACGAGTACATCTCTGGGGCGAGCAACGGCAAGCTCGACGCCCGCGTGTCAGCTCGGCTCGCGAGTCCATGGTGCACGCCGGAGGGTCAGCGCGCGTTCTACCGGCAGATCGCCGCGTTGAAGCCCGCGCACACGCGACCGATCGTGGATGACCTCGCACGTGTGGCGTGCCGGGTTCGCGTCGCGTGGGGTGAGGCTGATCCCTGGATTCCTGTGGCGCAGGCCTTTGAGCTGGCCACGCGGATATCCAGGGTCGTCGACACCATCATCATCCCCGAGGCCGGGCACCTGGTTCCGTTGGAAGCCGCGGGCGTACTGGGGGCCGATGTCGCGAACTGGCTGGATCAGGGCGCGTCGCGAGGGTGACGCCGGGCGTCGGCCGCCCCGGGGCTCGACCATACAGATCGTTTGTCAGCCAAACGATCTGTTACGCTTCCTGTCATGGCTGAGGCAGACTCATCTGAGGCGGCGGCGCCCCCGGAGAAGCTCTGGATGTTGGCGACATGGCTCATCGGGCATGCGGTGGTGGATGCGCGGCGCTTCGTGGCGCAGTCCTTCGGGAACTCCACCGGGCGCACCGACTTCGCAGTCCTCGCCGGGCTCGCCCAGTACGGCGCGGTCAGTCAGGCGATCCTCGGCCGCCGTCTCGGGATCAACCTCGGAGACCTGGTCGCCGTACTCAAGCGGCTGGAGGCGAAAGGGTCGGTCGTGCGACAGCAGGATCGGAACGACCGTCGTCGCAACGCCGTCGAGATCACGCCTGCCGGCCGCGTGACGTTGTCCGAGCTCGAGGCGGCAGCCGCGGCCGCGCAGGACGAAATGCTCGAACCGCTCTCGCCGAATGAACGACTCCAGCTGGTCGCACTGCTGCAGAGGCTGGTGGAACACCATCGCGGCTATCAGCACGCAGGTGATGCCGTCACGCCGAACGAGGGGCGACCATGACGTGGCCGGTCGGGTACGTGGTCACCGTGGCGATCGTCGCCTGGTGCACGTTCTTCGCATGCGTGGCACCCCGCCGCCCCAACCTGCTTGCCAAGTCGAGCTGGTTGTTCGGCATGATCGTCAACGAGGTGCCGTTCCTGGCCATCTACTTCCTGATCGCCTCCACCGTGCTCGCGGCTTCAGAGGGGGATCTCGACTCGCTCGCCGGTCGCGGCGCGGCCGGAATCGCCGGTCTCGTGATCGTCGGCCTCGTGATCGTGGCGTGGCGAGGGGCGCGCAGCGATCGCGCTGTCGAGCGCGCATTGGACCGCGGACTGGGAGCAGATTGGCGAAGCAGCGTGCACGTGAAGCCACGTCGGCACCGGCCCTGGCTGCGCATCCTTCTGATTCCGTTCGTCCAGTGGCGGCCGGATGTGGAGCGAATCAAGGACATCCGCTATGGCGACGCCGGACGCGGCAACCTGCTGGACATCTACCGCCCCCGCGACGCTCCCTCGCATGCTCCGGTGCTGGTCTACTTCCACGGCGGTGGCTTCAGCACGGGCAGGAAGAGCCATGAGGCCAGACCGCTGCTGACCCGACTCGCGAGCCGCGGATGGGTGTGCATCAGCGCCAATTACCGGCTGCGTCCCGAGGCAGACTTCCCCGACCATCAGATCGACGCGAAGAAGGTCATCGCCTGGGCCCGGGAGCACGGGCATGTCTACGGTATCGACCCGACGAGGGTGTTCGTATCGGGCAGTTCTGCCGGAGCCAACCTGGCGGGGCTGTGCGCCTTCACCCCGAACGATCCCCGGTTCCAGCCCGGGTTCGAGCACGCCGACACGACAGTGAGTGGTGCGATCCTTCTGTACGGGTACTACGGGCATTACTTGACGGATGCGCCCGACGAGCCGGGGTCGGTGCTCCAGCCGCAGGGCTACTTCACCGGTCGTACGCCTCCGCTGTTCATCGCGCACGGGACGAACGACGGCTGGGGCACGGTCGAGGCGGCCAGACACTTCGCGAGTCTGGCTCGCGAGGGAGGGGTCAACGACGTGGTCTATGCCGAACTCCCCGGCGGCCAGCACTCCTTCGACGTGTTCCACTCGCCGAGATTCGAGGCGGTGGTCGACGGGGTGGAAGCCTTCACCGCGTGGGCCCTCGCTGCCCGCCCGTGACGGCGGTGAGGCCGGGCATCACCCCACGTGAGCCGTGACCTGGTGCCAGCCGCTGGCGCCGTCCGGCGCCGGCGGCGCCTGGTGCGCGGTCTGGACCTCGCCGGTGCGGCTGGTCGCCCGGCACCGGATCACGTGGTCGCCCGCCTCGGCGCGCCAGGGCAGGCGCCACTGCACCCAGGTGTCGACCGAGATCGCAGGAGCCAGCTCGGCGGGGACCCAGGGCCCGTCGTCCACCGACACCTCGACCTTCGACACGCCCGTGTGCTGCTGCCAGGCCACCCCGGCGATCACGGCATCCCCGGCGGGCACGGTGTCGCCGGGCCGCGGCACGTCGATCCGCGATTCGAGCTTGATCGGCCCGCGCGGCGCCCAGCCCTGCGTCGTCCAGAACCCCGTGGCGCGGTCGAAGCGGGTCACCTCGAGGTCGACCACCCATTTCGTCGCGGACACGTAGCCGTACAGCCCGGGCACGACCATCCGCACCGGGAACCCGTGGGCGGCCGGCAGCGGCTGCCCGTTCATGCCGACCGCGAGGATCGCGTCCCGGGCGTCGGTGAGCGCGGCCAGCGGGGTCGAGGCGGTGAACCCGTCGGCCGACCGCGACAGCACCATGTCGGCGTCCGCGTGCGGCCCGGCCCGTGCCAGCAGTTCGCGAATCGGGTATCCGAGCCACTTCGCGTTGCCGATCAGATCGCCGCCGACCTCGTTCGACACGCAGGCGAGGGTGGTGTAGCTCTCCTGCAGGGGCAGGGCGAGCAGCTGGTCCCAGGTGAGGGTGACGGTGCGGTCGACCATGCCGTGGATGCGCAGCGACCACTGCGTGGGATCGATCTGCGGGACCAGCAGGGCGGTGTCGATCCGGTAGAACCGGTCGTTGGGCGTGACCAGCGGGGCCACCCCGGCCACACCGAGGTCGGCGCCGGCGGGGATGGGCGCCGCCGACCGGGCCGGCATGGGCAGATGCAGGCTCGCCCGCACCGCGCTGGCCGCACGCGCGCCCGACTGCAGCAGTGTCCCGCCGACGGCCGCCGCCACCCCGACGAGGGCGGCGGCGCCGGTCCAGGCGAAGAACCGCCGCCGGTCGGGGTCTGCCACCCGGGCGTCGGAATCGCCGTGCGGAGCGGCCGGCGCCGCGGCGCGACGCGCAAGCGGGCCGATCGCCATCGCGGCCACCGCACCGGCCACCGCCGCCGGCGCCCAGGCGAGACCGCCGGCATCCGCGCGGCTCACGGCCGCCATGATGCCGATCAGACCCAGCGCCGCGCAGAGGATGCGGCCGATCGGCGGGAAGCGGGCCTGAAGGATGCCGATGCCGGCCGCGGCCGCGACCAGGACCACGGCGACCCCGATCACGAGCGCGAGCTTGTCGTTCGTGCCGAACACCGAGATCGCGGCCTCCTTCGCCCAGGGCGGGGCCAGGTCGATGAGCGCATCGCCGATCACCGCGATCGGGCTGGACGACGGGGCGAACGCTGCCGCGACGAGTTCGCCCAGCCCCGCGCCGAGGACGACGGCGGCCACCCCGGCCGCGGCCGAGCGCCCTCCGGTGGACACGTTCACGATCCCGAGCCTACGTCCGAGTCCCCGCGGGCGGGAGGGCGATCGCGCTGCGTGCTCAGCGCGCAGTCAACCGAGAACTAGGCGGGAGGGTGAACCGGCTGGACGCTACGCGGCTGCTTGCCCGACCGTGATCTTGGTGAAGCGCTGGATTGCATCACCGACAGCGTGAAGACGCAACGACGGAAAGAAATCGAAGTTGTGATTCGCTCCCGGCAGTTCCGCATACACAACGGGTTCCTGTGAACGCGACTTGAGTCGTTCGGCGAAGTCCCGAGCATCCTCGCGTCGCACGAGGGTGTCTTGCGCGCCGTGGACAACCAGAAACGGCGGGGCTTCCGAAGTGATTCTGCCGGCCGGAGAGTGGGGGCCCGTGCCTGTCGCGCCGGCAGGGCCATAGTAACCGTAGAGGCACACGACGCCGCGGACCTGCGCCCCGGAGAGTGCGGCGGATGCAGCCAGGTTTGCGCCCAACGACGCACCGATGGCGATGACGGAAGCCGGGTCGCCGCCGAATTCTTCCGCATGCCTGCGCGCCCAGCTCATGGCATCCTGGGCATCGGCGAGCTGATCGCCATAATTCACTCGGAGCATCCGGTAATTCGCGCTCATGCAGACCCACCCCCTGGCGGCGAGCTGATACATGAGCGCGTGGGCGAATATTGCCTTGTCTCCTCCTCCTCCGTGCAGGTACACCAGCACGGGTGCCCTGGCCTGTCGGTTTCGGCGGCGCGAGACATAGACGTCGAGCAGGTTTCCGAAGCGTGCCGGGCCATATCGACGATTGCGGATGCGCCGAACGTCGGGGCGCCACGCCACGATGGGCAGCAGCACGATGCGCCACCACGGGGAGCGGGTCTCATGCGGGCGCCCGCGAGGCCCATAGACGTTCTGGAGCGCCGCCGTGAGTGCGCGCCGCGCGAATCGCGCCCGCACGAGGATCCAGGCGAGAATCAGCGTCACGGCCAAGGTGAGAGCCGCGATCAGCCACCACCAGAAGCTGGACCCCGGGTTCAGGAGGGTGGCGAGGGTGCCGGCCAGCAGCCACCACAGGCCGATGAACGGCAGCTCGTTCATCCACCAGGAGAGCGCAAACTGCACATTGAACGGTGTGGAGCGCCGGGGGCGCAGTGGGAGCAGGGCCGCTGCCGCGAACACGGCGATTGTCAATGCTGTCGTCATAGCGCCATTCATGAGAGGCAAGAGTCACAGCTCAGCGCAGGCCGGTGAAGTGGGCGGCGAACGCGAGCTGATCGGCGAACTCGGCGGCCGCGGCATCCTTCGGCTTGCCCATGCCGTGCCCGGCGCGGGTGTCCACGGCGAGCAGGATGGGGGCATCCGATGCCTGCGCCTCCTGCAGCGCGGCGGCGAACTTCAGCGAGTGGCCGGGCACCACGCGGTCGTCGTGATCCCCGGTGGTGATCAGCGTCGGCGGGTACGCGACGCCGTCCCGCACATTGTGCAGCGGCGAGTACGCGCGCAGGTACGCGAATGCCTCGGCCTCGTCCGGGTCGCCGTAGTCGCTGATCCACGCCCACCCGATCGTGAAGCGGTGGAACCGCAGCATGTCGAGCACGCCCACCCCGGGCAGCACCGCCGCCCACAGCTCGGGCCGCTGGGTGAGCGCGGCGCCGGCCAGCAGGCCGCCGTTGGACCGCCCATGCAGGGCGAGCCGGTCACGGGTGGTGACGCCGGTCTCGATCAGATGCTCGGCGACCGCGTACAGGTCGTCGAAGACCTGCTGCTTGCGCTCCTTCGTCCCGGCGTGGTGCCAGTCCGAGCCGAACTCGCCCCCGCCGCGCAGGTTGGGCACGACGAGCACGCCGCCGGCCTGCACCCAGGTCGCCAGGATCGGGCGGAACTCCGGATTCATCGGGATGTTGAACCCGCCGTACCCCCAGATCAGCGTCGGGCGCGGCGTCGCGCCGTCGTCGTCGGCAGGCCGCACCACGAACGCCGGCACCTCGACGCCATCGGAGCCGGTCACGCGGACGCGCGTCGCGGTCGCCGCCGGGGCCGCCGGACCGGGCGTCGGCAGCGTCCGGTGGGTCAGCACCGAGGCGCCGTCCACCTCGATCACGTGCCGGGTGCCCCGGTCGACGAAGCTCGACGTCGTGGCGAACACGCGGTTCGTCTCGTCGCTGGTCGACATCGCCGTGATGCTCACTCCGTCGCCCAGCGGCAGGGCGTCGCCCAGCGCGCCGTCGAAGGTCGCCGCCTGGGCGCGATGGGCGGCGTCGTGCGAGTACTCCAGCACCAGGCCGCTCGCGGTCAGATGGGCATCCAGCAGCACGTCCTCGGGGTGCTCGGGCACGAGGGTCCACTGCCGGCCAGTGACCAGGTCGAACGCCGCCAGGCGATACCGGGGCGCGTCCTGGTCGGTGACGGTGTACAGCACATCGCCGCGCACCCCGATCGAGTGCCACTCGTGCTCGCGGCCCTGCACGAGCATGCGCAGCGCCTCGGCCGGCTCGTCGTGGCGACGGGCCGCGAGGTCGTTGCCCGACGACGAGCCGCCGTCGGTGTGCAGCACGAACCAGACGTCGTCGTGCGGCCAGTCCCGGGCGAACAGCCGCGGCTCGTCCGGACGGGTGAACACGACGCGGTCGGACGCGGCATCCTCGCCGATCTCGTGCACCGCCAGCCGGCCCGCGCCCTGCTCGTCGGTCAGCGCGTTGCCGGTCGGAGGGTCGTAGCGCCAGGTGGTGAACGCGCGCGAGCCGGGCTGCCACACCGGGGAGTTCCACTTCGTCCACTCGATCACATCGGGCAGGTCCTGCCCGGTCGCGACGTCGCGGACCCGGATCGTGCGCCAGTCCGACCCGCCGTCGGCGATGCCGTAGGCGAGCAGGGCGCCGTCCGGGCTGACCGAGGCGGTGGTCACCGCCCGGGTGCCGTCATCCGAGAGCAGGTTCGGGTCGAGCAGCACGCGTGCGTCCTCGAGTCCGTCGACGCTGTCGGCGACGACCAGCACGTTCTGGTTCTGTCCGTCGTTGTGCCACGCGAACACGCGGTCGCCCCGCTCGAACGGGCAGCCCCGGGTGGGCGCGGTCAGCAGCGCGGTGACGTCCTCGAGGAACTCCTCGCGGCCGCTGAGCGCATTCAGCAACGGCCGGGAGTGGGCGTTCTGCGCGGCCACGAACGCGGCCGTCCCGGCGGAATCGGCATCTTCCAGCCACCGGTACGGGTCGGCGACATCCTCCCCGTGGAGCGTCTCGGTCAGGTCATCGCGGCGTGCGGCGGGGTAGTCGTGCATCGTCCCATCGTTTCACGAGCGGATGCCGCGACCCGCCCGTCGACCGGTCCGGCGTGGACGCCGCGGGGCCTTCGTCCGTCGTGGGGAGCGAGCGCCGACGACCGGCACCGACGCCGTCACCACGGCATCCACCACCATCGACCCGTCCGTCGGACCGACCACCGCGATCGGGGTGGTCTCGGTGGCCAGGTCGGGGGCCACCGGCATCGCGGCCAGCTGCCGGTGCGCGGCCAGATATGCCGGGATCAGCAGCGCCGCCGCCCCCAGCCAGGCGAGCGGGTTGCTCAGCACGACGCCGGGGTAGCCGATGAGTCCGCCCAGGATGAGGGCGGCCGCCACGCGCATCACCAGCTCGATCACGCCGGTCACCGTCGGGATGAGGGTGCGCCCCAGACCCTGCAGGGCCCCGCGCAGCACGAATAGGGTGCCCAGGGCCGCGTAGCTGACCCCGTTGATGATGAGCATCAGGTGGGCCAGCTCCACCACCTCGTCCGAGCCGTCCCCGATGAAGACCCGCACCATCTGGGTGCCGAACGCCACGAGCAGGGCGCCCAGGGCGACTGAGGCCGCGATCGCCATCCACGTGGCCTCGACGACGCCGCGGCGGATGCGGTCGGGGCGGCGCCCGCCGAGGTTCTGCGCGGCGTACATCGAGACGGCGAGCCCGAGCGACTGCAGCAGGGCGACGGCGATCGAGTCCACGCGGGACGCGGTGGTGTAGGCGGCGACGGCGTCGGCGCCCAGCAGGTTCAGCGCGACCTGCACGGTGAGCGTGCCGATCGCGATGATCGAGGCCTGGAACCCCATGGGCAGACCCAGGCGCAGGTGCTCGGCCAGGTCGGCGCGGGCGACGCGCCAGTCCTCCCGGCGCACGTGCAGCACCGGCACCCGGCGGCGCACGAATTCCAGGCACAGCAGCACCGAGACCGCCTGCGAGACGACGGTTGCCAGCGCGGCGCCGGCCACGCCCAGGCCCAGGGGGCCGACCATCCAGATCACGAGGCCGACGTTCAGGCCGCAGGCCAGGGTGAGGAACACCAGTGGGGTGCGGGAGTCGCCGATCGCGCGGATGATCGCGGCGAAGTAGTTGAAGAACATCGTGGCCCCGGCGCCGAGGAAGCTCACCTGCGTGAACACGGTGGCATCGGCCAGCAGCTCGGGCGGGGTCTGCAGCAGCACCAGCACCGGGCGGGCGATCAGGGGAGCTGCGACGGTCAGGATCACGCTGGTGATGGCGGTGAGGATGGTCCCGGCGGCCACGGACCGGCGCACCCCGGCGTGGTCTCGCGCACCGAACGCCTGGGCGGTGGGGATCGCGAACCCGCTGGTCAGGCCCCAGGCGAAGCCGAGCAGCAGGAACAGCAGGCTGCCGGTGGCGCCGACGGCGGCCAGTGCATCCACGCCGAGGCGCCGACCCACCACGATGGTGTCGGCGAACTGATACAGCTGCTGGACCACGTTGCCGACCAGCAGCGGGATCGAGAAGGCGAGGATGACGCGCCAGGGACGGCCCGTGGTCAGGGAAGTGGTCATGCGGGTGCTCTCGCGGGACGGAAGACGGAAGAAGGCAGGCGACCGAGAGCCGGTCGCCTGCGGACTCGAGTCTATCGAATCGATTCGGGTGAGATCGAGAGAACGCCGGGTACGGCTACGCTGAGCGGCGTGACCGCGACCGTCGTCCTGGCCCTCGACAGCTTCAAGGGATCGATCACGGCGGCGGCCGCGTGTGACGCCCTCACCGCCGGCTGGCGCGAGACCGATCCCGACGCGCGACTCGTCGCGCGCCCGATGGCCGACGGCGGAGAGGGCACGCTGGACGCGTTCGCCGCCGCCGTCCCCGGCGCACGTCGCATGCCCGTCGTCGTCACCGGTCCGGCCGGTCGCGACATCCCCGCCGAATGGATGCTGCTGCCGCCCGCGCCGGACGCCCCGGGCGGCACCGGGGTCGTCGAGCTCGCCGGCACGAGCGGGATCGAGCTGCTCGGCGAGGCGCGTCTGCCCTTCGATGCGCACACGGTCGGATTCGGCCAGGCGATCGCCGCCGCGCTGGACCACGGCGTCTCGCGGCTGATCCTCGGCATCGGCTCGAGCGCGTCCACCGATGGCGGGTCGGGGATGCTGCGGGCGCTCGGTGCGCGATTCCCGGGGGCCCTGGGCCTGCGCGGGCTCCGGGCGGTCACGGCCGTCGACGTCGCCGGGATGCGGATGCCGCCGCCCGGCGGCGCTCTCGTCCTGTCCGACGTCACCAATCCGCTGCTCGGCCCGACCGGTGCGGCCGCGGTGTTCGGCGCCCAGAAGGGCCTCGCCGCCGGCGACGTCGCCGACGCGGATGCCGCGCTCCGGCACTGGTCCGAGGTCCTGGCCGCCGCCCTCCCGGACGCCGATGCGGCCGCCGCCGGTGCCGGCGCCGCCGGCGGCACCGGCTTCGCGCTGCAGGCGTGGGGGGCGTGTCTGGTCTCCGGCTCGGCCGAGGTCGCCGACCTCGTGCGGCTGCCGCAGGCGCTGGCCGGAGCATCCCTCGTCGTCACGGGGGAGGGGTCGTTCGACGCGCAGTCGGCGGCGGGAAAGGCGCCGGCGCAGGTGGCCGCACTGGCGGCGGCCGCCGGAGTACCGATCGCGCTCGTGGCCGGGCGGATCGCGCCGGACGCCGACACCTCGTCGTTCGCGGCATCCGTCTCGCTCGCTGCGCTCGCCGGAAGCGCCGAGGCGGCGCGCTCCGATCCGGAGCGCTGGCTGCGCGGGGCCGGCCGCCTGCTGGCCGAACGGGGCGCCCCCTCGTGATGTGAGGAATCACATCTGCGTCGTCGGTGATCGGCCGATGGTTTCGGGGTGCTGCAACTACTCGAGAGCGAAGACCAGATCAATCGCGCTGCACATCAGACGCGGATGACCCGTACGGCCATGTACTGCCTCCCGGGCAGGTCGACGCGAACGGTGCCGCGATATGTGCCGGGCAGTCGGTCCACGGTCATGTTCCAGGTATCGATCACGTCGATGCTCCAGTCGCCGTCCGGGAGCAAAAGGTTGCGGAAGCGCGGGCGGTTGAAGCCGAAGTAGCCGACCCGGTGGGTGTCGGTGCCGCCCCAGGGGAGATCCCAGTCGGACGGCAGCGGATCCCATACTCCCTCGGGTGCTTCGGCGAGCAGCGATTCAAGGAAGCCGATGCGGTCGGGCGAGGACCCTTGCTGCACACCGCCCTTCGACCACCAGAGCACTTCGTCGTCTCTGAGGTAGGTCTCGCCATGGCCCACGTAGCCGCCGCGGACCGCGCCCTCCCAGAAGCGGCGCACCATTTCTTCGCCGGTGATGTTGCCCCAGCCCTGGTCGATGTCGCCCTCGTAGGCGCACTCGTCGATCACGACCGGCTTGCCCCACCTCTCGCGCCACTGGTCGGTGTTCTCCGCGGTCCGGTACACATCGACCCGCTGAACACTGACATGCGTGATCCACGGCTTGCCGTAGTCGTAGAACGGACGACAATTGTGGATCGAGTTCAGGTGGCCGACGGCATCCTCGACGCCGACGAGCGCCGCCAGCCGCTCCCAGTCCTCGACGTCCTTCGCCCAGAGCAGGTCGTACTCGTTGGCCATCGACCACCACACGTTCGCATAGGCGGCAAGCCGTCGCACGACGTAGCGCAGGTACCGCTCGTCCACGGCCGGCCCCAGGTCTGCGAAGCCCCACCTGTCATAGGCGTGGAAGAGGATGAGATCTGCTTGGATGTCGCGATCGGCGAGCTGCCGGATACGCTTCTCCAATCGGCGGAAGTACGTGACGTCGAACCGTTCCAGGTCGAAGCCGGAGGCCAGCGAGCCGGGAAACGGGAAGTCGTCCGGCTCGTTCGCGTTGTACAGGTACGACTTCGGGAACACGCACATCCGCAGCTTGCGGAATGGCGCCGCCTCCAGAGTCGCGAGTGTCTGCTCCTGCAGTGCTTCGGGCTGGTGCGTCCATGCGTAGGCGGTGGTGCCGATCGGCCGATGCCGGGTGCCGTCGGCGTGCCGGAAATGGAAGCCGTCCACGCGCACCGGGCCGTGGCATCCGTCCCGCGGTGCGACCACCGTCGCCGATCCGGTGATGCCATCCAGCGATCGTGCGGTGCTGCGGGTCGTGAACGTCCATTCGCCCTCGACGTCGGCGAGGACCCGGACGAGGTAGGTGCCGTCGCCGTCGTAGAACCCGCCCATCCGCACCGTCTTGCCGTCCGGCCTGGTGAACACGGCGTCCAGTTCGACGTCGACGAACGGGTTGCCGTGCGACGGACCGTCAAGTCTCACTTCGAGCACGTCCCACTGCGGGACCGGTCGCGGCAGCGTCAGCTGCGCCGATCCCGGCGTCACCTCGTCGCCCTCGTAGCTCGGGTCGGGGTCGATCGCGGGTGCGTACGGGGCGCGCTGCACGTCATCTCCCACCTCGGCCAGCGCCGCCCACAGCTCTTCGCGTGCGGCCGGGTCCTCCAGAGTGGGTGCGAAGGCCACGAGCGAGCCGAGGCGGCCGTCGCGGTATTGGGCCGCCATCGGTGAAGCGGCGATTCCCGGAAGATATCGTTCCAGGATCGCGCGTCCAGCGGGGTCATCCAGGGCGTCACCGAAAGTGGAGCGGCGGTCGAACATCGGGTTCCTTCCTATCGTGCGGTGGCGGTTCGGACCGCGTCGTCGACGGCGGCCAGCAGGTCCGGCGGCGTGAACATCAGCGCGGTGGACAGCGTCCGTGCCGCGCCCCAGACGGTATCTGCGCGGACCGCCTCCGCGCGAGGCGGGTCGACGGCGGCGATGGTGTCGAGGATGGCACGGTAGGCACGGGGATCGTCGATGGCCTCGGCCAGTGATGCGTTCAGCCCATCCAAGACGGGTGGTACGTCGGGTGCGGCCGCGGCCATGCGCCATTCATGCGCACCGGATCCGAGATCGCCGTCGCGGCCGGCGACCTCGGCCGTCGTGTTGGCAGGTATGACGGCGCGCACCACGACTTCGGCGCCATCTCGCTCCCAGGACACGGATGCCTCGCCGTACGGTGTGATGTGCCGTGCGGAGGCGTTGTCGAGACCGGTCAGCGGCTGCGGCGCGATGCGGATGCGGCGGTAGCCCGGTTCCGCCGGAGCGAGGCCGGCCACGCTCCGATGCAGCCAGTCGGCCACCGCTCCCAGCGCGTAGTGGTTGAACGAGGTCATCTCGCCGGGGTTGACGGTGCCGTCCGGCAGTATCGAATCCCAGCGCTCCCACACAGTGGTCGCGCCCATCGTCACAGGGTAGAGCCACGAGGGGCACTCGGTCTGGAACAGGAGCCTTGCGGCAGCGGCGAGATGGCCGCCGCCGGTGAGCGCGTCGGTGACCAGCGGGGTGCCGACGAACCCGGTGCCGATGCGATACCCGCCTTCGCGCACGAGCGCAGCGAGTCTGTCCGCCAGCGCCTGGCGGGTGCCGGGATCGGTCACCAGGCCGAACTCGAGCGCGAGCGCGTACGCGGTCGGCGCGTCGCTCATCATCCGCCCCGCGGGCGTCACGTACTCGGCGACGAAGGCCGCGCGACTGCGCTCGGCGCGTTCCGCGTAGTGCGCGGCATCCGCCTCCCGGCCCAGTAGCACCGCCGCGTCCGCAACCTGGCGCAGCGAGCGGGCGAGGTAGGCGGTGGCGACGATGTCGCCGTCGACCTTCGCCTGCCCCGGCTTGTCCGGCGGGGCGGCCGGATCCAGCCAATCGCCCAGCTGCATCCGGCCTGCCCAGAGGCCGCGGTCGTCCGCGTCCCGCAGCGCGGTGTCGACCCACGCGCGCATGCTCGCGTACTGCGCGGCCAGGATGCCGAGGTCGCCGAAGCGCTCGTACAGCACGACCGGCAGCACGGTCGCCGCGTCGCCCCACGCGGCCGTGGCGCCCCCGCCGCCGAATGCCGGCAGCGCCGCCGGCACGACCAGGGTGACGGCGCCGTTGTTGCGGCGCTGCTCCAGCGCCAGATCGCGCAGCCACGAGGTGAGGAAGGCATCGCTGTCGTACAGGAACGATGCCGTCGGCGAGAACACCTGGATGTCGCCGGTCCAGCCCAGGCGCTCGTCGCGTTGGGGACAGTCCGTGGGAATCGACAGGAAGTTGCCGCGCATTCCCCACACCACGTTCTCGTGCAGTCGATCGAGCAGTTCGTCTGATGTCGAGAACCAGCCGGTGCGCGTCATGTCGGTGTGCAGCACGACGGCCTCGACGTCTGCCGGTTCGATGTCGATCCCGTCGATCCGGGCGTACCGGAATCCGTAGAAGCTGAAGCGAGACTCCAGCACGGCCGCTTGGTCGGTCAGGTCGAACGTCGCCGTCGCAGCCGCGTTGCGGAGGGGGCGCAGTGCGAGGTCGCCGTTCTCGAGCACCTCGGCATGGCGGACGACCACGCGCTGCCCGGCACGGCCGCGCACGCGCATTCGCAGGCGGCCGACGAGATTCTGACCGAAGTCCAGGATGCTGTGGCCCGACGGTGTCGTCAGCACCTCGGCGACCGGAAGCGTCTGGATCTCTCGCACGGGCGGTGCGATGCGCGCCTCGGGCACCGGAACGTTCTCGTAGCCCGGTTTCGCGGCCGCGCCGACGCGCGCCGGCGTCCATGTCCGCGCTCCCGATCCCGTCGCGTCCGTGCCCGGTCGCGACCAGCCCGGCATCGCCCGACGAAGATCCTGATGCTCTCCCGGGTAGATGCCGCTGTCGACGATGGGACCGTCGCCGGTCGCCGTCCACCCGGCACCGGTCGGCGCGACGGTCTGGGTCGAGCCGTCTGAATAGCTGACGCGAAGCTGGGCGAGGAAGGACGGCTGCGTTCCGTACAGACGGTCGGCGAACGCGAAGAAGCCGTACTTCTCGGTGTACCAGGCTCCGGCGATCGTCGCGCCGAGCACATTCTCACCCGCATGCACGAGGGCGGTCACGTCGACGGTCTCGTGCACGAGTCGATCACGGTAGGCGGTCCAGCCGGGGGAGAGGACGTCGTCCGAGACGGCCGACCCGTTGATCTCGGGCTCGGCGACGCCCAGCGCGGTCCAGAACAGCACAGCCCGGGCGACGGGGCGATCCAGCGTGAACGTCGTCCGCACCAGTGCCGGCTGCGCTTCGCGGTCCGGAGCCGACAGACCCACCGGCTCAGCGATCCACTCACCGTCGGCGAGGAAGCCGGCGGCCACGCGCAGAGGTTCGCTCCACCCGGTTGCACCGCCCGATGTGGAGCGCGCGCGAACGCGGATGTCCCTGACCTCGCCGGCATCCAGCGGCGCGAACGGCCACGCGACGAGAACGCTGTCGCGTCCGTCGATCGTGATCGTCGTGAGTCCGTCGGTGAGATCGGCGGAAGCCTGGATCCAGCCGGGTTCGTCTGCCGCGACCGTCCAGCTCAGCCGCGGAGTGGCACGGGCGACGAAGGAGCTGTCCTCGCGCAACTCTGCCCGCAGGGTGGCGATCGGGTTCATTCGTCTTCGCCTTCCGCGACCCAGCGCTGCACGTGGACGACGCCGCCTGTCGCATACACTCCGATGACGCGGCCGGTGAACGACTCGGCCACTTCGCTGGAGAGGAATCGTCCATCGAAGGTGGCGAGGTCGACGCGCTGCCCGCCGTCCGGTGTGAAGCCGAGATGGAACACGTCGCTGGTCGACGTGAGTGCGGCGGCACCCGTTTCGGGACGCCGTGAATCCAGATGCAGGTCGACGACACCGCCCGGCGTCGGCGCGGACCACTCCTGCACGAGCCCGCCGAATGACGCACGTGCCGTGATCGTCGTTCCCACGACCTCGATCTCGGCGTGGAAGGTCTCGGAGTAGCGGACGGCAAGACCACCGGCACCGGAAGAGGCATCCAGGCGTACTGTCACGGCATTGGCCAGATGCTCCTGGCGGCGGCCGACGAATACCGGCGCGGGGTCGTCCAGCCCGGACCCGTCCGCATGCAGCGTGAGCCATCCGGGGCGGGTGGTGAGGTCGGCGACGTCGGCGGGGAAGCGGCGCACCGCGATCCACTCGGCATCCAGTGGTTCGTCGAAGCCGACCTGCACGCGGGTGCCGGGCCGCGGGTGCAGGGCCACCGGCGCGATGGCCGGCCAGCCGTCGACCCACGTCACCGGGGTGACGAACGTCTCACGGCCGAGGGCGGAGAACGCGCGGGTTCCGCTGCGCGGTCGTACGCCGAGCAGCACGCACAGCCAGGTGCCGTCGGGCCCGAGCACGAGATCGCCGTGCCCGGTGTTCTGCACGGGCCGCGGCGTCGAGCGGGCTGACACCAGCGGATTGCCCGGCGCGCCTTCGAACGGGCCGGTCGGCGCGGTGCCGCGAGCGATCGAGATGGCGTGCCCGCGCTCGGTGCCGCCCTCGGCGATCAGCAGATACCAGTGCCCGTCGATCTCATACAGGTGCGGTGCCTCGGGGAACATCAGGCCCGTGCCCGACCACAGCAAGCGCGGCTGCTCGAGTGCCCGGTGCGCGGCGAGGTCGACACGTACCTGCTGGATGCCGAGGTGGGTCGGCGCGTTCGGGTCCATCGCGCCGTCGAACAGCAGGCCCGAGAACGTGATGTACGTCGTGCCGTCGGCATCCCAGGCGATGTCGGGATCGATGCCCGAGACGCCGTCGGCGCCGTCTGCGACGCGGATGAGGTCGCCGTCACTCCACGGTCCCGCCGCGTCCGTCGCGGTGAAGTGCAGCATGCCGCGGCCCATCGCGTCGGTGATCACCAGGTGGAACGCACCGTCGTGATGGCGGATGGTCGGCGCCCACGCACCGCCCCCGGTCGGCACGTCTGCCGCGCCGAGCTGGCCGCGTCTGGTCGCAACGTGGCCGATCAACTCCCACGTCTCGAAGTCGAGGGAGCGGTGGATCGGGATGCCCGGCAGGTATTCGAACGAGGATGTCGCCAGGTAGTACCAGTCGCCCACGTGGACGACGCTCGGATCGGGGTGGAAGCCGCTCACGAGCGGGTTGTACAGGGCGGTCATGGCGTCCGTTCTTCGTCGGGTCAGGTCAGGATGCGGCCGAGATCGGCGGCCAACGCCACGGCGCGGGGGTCGGCGCCGCCAGGCCACGGCCCGCGGGCGATGGTGTAGCCGAACGTGACGCCGGTGTCGGGGTCGACGCAGGCCAGCGCTCCGGCGGCGCCGTCGTGCCCGAACGCGCGCGGTCCGCCGAACGCGAGCTGCGCCGACGGCTTCTGGAATACGATCGCGTGCGCGCGGCCGTGCTGGCCGAGCACCTCGTCGTAGCCGCGCACCTGCTGGCGCCCGACGACCTCGACGGTGTCGGCACTCAGGAACGGCGCGGCGTCGCCGACGCCGGTGACCGCCAGGGCGAGCATCCGGGCCAGGCCGCGCGCGGTGACGGTGCCGGAGCCGGCCGGGTGGCCGAACCGCCAGCTCGCCTCGTCGTTCGCCAGGTCCACCGGCGGCCCCGCCATCGTCATGGTCCGCTCCGCGAGGCCCGACCACCCTCGTGCGGTGGTGTCGGATACGGGCTGGATCATCGGCAGCACCGGCACCCGGCGCGCGTCCAGTTCTGGCGGCAGGCCGAGATGGACGTCGAGGTCATGCGGCGCGCGGATGTCGTGCTCGAACACGTCGTGCAGGGTGCGCCCGGTGACCCGGAACACGAGCTCGGAAGCCAGGTTGCCGATCGTCACCGCGTGGTAGCCGAAGCCACTGCCGGGCTGCCAGAACGGGGCGGATGCCGCGAGCTTGTGCGCAGCGGCATGATGATCGAGCACGTCCGCCCACGCCAGTGTCGGCGTCGCCTGTGGCAGCCCCGCCTGGTGGGACAGCAGCATCCGCACCGTCACTTCGCCTTTGCCCTTGGCGGCGAACTCCGGCCAGTACTGCGCCACGCGCGCGTCGAGGTCGAGCTCTCGCCGTTCCACGAGCAGCGCGATGGTCAGCCCGATCGTGTTCTTGGTGACCGAGAAGGGCACCATCAGCGAGTCCCGCTCCAGGTGCGGACCGCCCCAGACATCCAGCACCGGCGCGCCGTCGTGGTACGCGGCCGCCTGGAACGACAGGTCCGGGTCGGCAGCCAGGCTCGCCTGCAGCCGGTCGACGATCTCGGCCAGGCGCTCGTCGGCCTCGCCGCGCAGCGCGCCGGTGACCGCCCTCACTCCGACACCTCCCAGTCGATCTGCAGGGGCAGCTCGGCGACCGAGTGCCCGACCTGCAGCGTGAAGCCGCCCGGTTCGTGCACCCACGCGCCGTCCCAGTGCGCAAACCGACGCGCCGGCAGCTCGATCGCCGCGGTCACCGTCTGGCCTGCCGCGCCGCGCACCACGGCATGGCCGACCAGCCAGCGCACCGGACGTTCGAGCGTCGAATCGACCCGCTGCGCGTACACCTGCACGACCTGCTTGCCGGCGCGCGCGCCTGTGTTGGTCAGCGTCACCCGCAGCGCGTCGCCGTCGCGCTGGGTGGCATCCCACGACCAGGTCGTGTAGCCCAGGCCGTGCCCGAACGGGTACGCGGGCTCGGTATCGGCGCGCAGCCAGGCGCGGTAGCCGATGTGGATGCCCTCGGCGTAGCGGAGCACGCCGTCGGTCGGGGTGACATCGGTGACCGGAACGTCGGCCAGCCCCTTGGGCCAGGTGGTGGGCAGTCGCCCGCCCGGCTCGGCCGCACCGGTGAGTACGTCCGCCAGCGCGTTGCCGAACTCCTGGCCGCCGAAGTAGCCCTGCACGACGGCCGACACCTCGTCGGCCCACGGCAGCTGCACCGGCGAGCCGGCGTTGACGATCACGACCGTGCGCGTGCCGGTGGCGACCACTGCGCGCACCAGGTCATCCTGCCGGCCCGGGAGTGCCAGGCTGGTGCGGTCGTAGCCCTCGGACTCGACCTTCGAGTTCGTGCCGACCACGACGATCGCGACGTCGGCCGCGGCGGCGGCTGCCGCCGCCTGCGCGATCAGGTCATCGGGGTCGTCAGCCTTCGCGGCCACGCCGAGCGACGCGCTCAGCGTCCCGCCCACCCCCGACTCGGATTCCAGTCGGATCTCTGCGCTCAGCATCACCGGCACGCCGGCCGTGACCGCGACCGGCGTCGTCACCGACGGCGGGTTCAAGAACGCGGCACCGAGGTCGGTGCCCTCGCCGATGCTGGGGGTGTCCTCGAGCAGCAGCGCGCCGTCGACGAAGATCCGGCCCGGGTTGACACCGGCGAAGCCCAGCTCGATCCTGCCGGTCTCGGTCGGCGTGAACCGGGTCGCCAGCACGACGGTCGAAGTCTGTGCGATCGGGGCATCACCGCCGAACCACACCAGTTCGCTGGCGCGGCGGTCCTCGGTGAACAGCTCGGCACCATCTGCGCCCAGGAACGTGACCCGCAGGCCGGGTTCGCCGGTGGCGGGGTTGGTCATCTGTGCGAGCGGAAACCCGGCGACGCCCTCCTGCACGACGGCGCCGAGTTCGTATGTCACCTCGGCGCCCGGCAATGCCGCGCGAATGCCGTCCAACGGCGAGACGATGTGGTCGGGCAGCACGGTGGCGCTGCCGCCGCCCTGGGTGCGCGCATCGCGCGCGTTGTGCCCGATCACGGCGACCCGGCGCAGCGCCGCGCCGTCCAGCGGCAGCACGCCGTCATTGCGCAGCAGCACCGTGCCCGCCACGGCCGCCTCGCGGGCGAACGCCACACCGTCGATGGGCGCCGGCACTGTCGCCGGCACGTCGCCGAGGGCGCCGACCCGCTCGGCGAGCAGCAGCATCCGCAGCACCTTGCGGTCAAGGTCTGCCTCATCCACGCGGCCGTCGCGGACGGCTGAGACCAGGTCTGCCCAGGCGGGCGCCGGGCCGGGCATCGCGAGGTCCTGCGCGGCACGGACGGCAGCCAGGCTGCGCACCGCGGTCCAGTCGCTGATGACCACGCCATCGAAGCCCCACTCGCTGTTCAGCGGCGTCTGCAGCAGGTCGCTCTCGGTCATCGTGACGCCGTGCACCGAGTTGTATGCGCTCATCACGGTCCAGGCGCCGGCCTGCACGGCGCGCTCGAACGGCGCGAGGTACAGCTCGCGCAGCGGGCGCTCGTCGACGTCGACGTCGATCGTGAACCGGTCGGTTTCGGAGTCGTTGGCGACGAAGTGCTTCGGGCAGGCGCCGACGCCGTTCTCCTGCATCCCGCGCACGTATGCCGCGGCCAGTTCGCCGGTCAGCTCGGGGTCTTCGCTGAAGCACTCGAAGTGCCGGCCGCCTAGGGGTGAGCGGTGCAGGTTGATGGTCGGGCCGAGTACGACATCCACGCCCTTGCGGCGGGCTTCGGATGCCGCGGCCGCACCGTACCGGTAGGCGAGGTCCGCGTCCCACGAGGCGGCCAGCGCCGACCCGGACGGCAGGTTCAAGGACGGTTCGCGCTCGTCCCACCGAGGACCGCGCACCCCGGACGGGCCATCGGACAGCGTCATCGCGCGCAGCCCGATCTCGGGCAGCGGCACAGTCGTCCAGAAGTCGGCGCCCTGGACGAGCGCGGCCTTCTGCTCCAGGGTGAGCCTGTTCAGCAGAGGTCGCAGGTGGGCGACCGAGACGCTGTCGGTCGTGGTGGGCGTGCTCATACGACTTCTCCTGATTCGACGGCGAACTCGGCCAAGAACTCGTGCCGCTCGCGACGGCGCTGCTCTTGCCGATCCGGATCGGGCACCGGCGCGGCCATGAACAGTCGCTGCGTGTACGGGTGCACCGGGTGCGAGGTGACCTGATCGCCGTCGCCGCTCTCGACGATCTCGCCGCGGAACATGACCGCGACGCGATGGCTGATGTGACGCACCACGGCGAGGTCGTGGGTGATGAACAGATACGCCACCCCGGTGCGCTGCTGGATGTCGATCAGCAGATCCAGCACGCGCGCCTGCGTGGACAGGTCCAGCGCCGAGACCGGCTCGTCGCACACGATCAGCTTCGGGTCCAGGGCCAGTGCGCGCGCGATCGCGATGCGCTGCCGCTGGCCGCCGGAGAACTCGCGCGGCAGTCGGCTGCGCGTGTCGGCGGGCAGGGCCACCTCTTCGAGCAGGCTGCGCACCCGGGTGCGGGCCACGGTGCGGTCGGTACCGCTGGCGGTCAGCGGCTCGGTCAGGATCTGCTCGATGGTCAGATTCGGGTTCAGCGACGAGTACGGGTCCTGGAAGATCACCTGGATCTCGCCGGCCAGCACTCGCCGTTCGCGGCGCCGCAGGTGCGAGATGTCGGCGCCGTCGTAGCTGACGGTGCCCGAGGTGACCGGCGCCAAACCCAGCAGCGCACGACCCAGTGTGGTCTTACCCGACCCGGATTCGCCGACCAGGCCCACCGTCTCGCCGGGGCGGATGTCGAGCGAGACGCCCTTCAGCGCCTGAAATGGCGCCGCGCGCAGGCCCTTGCCCGGGTACTCCACTGTGAGGTTGTCAACAGAAAGCAGCGGATCGGTCATGACGAAGCTCCGGAGATGTAGGCGGGGCGGGCCGGGCCGCCCTCCAGGATGGCGTCGCGCAGCGTCTTCGTGTACGGATGCGCGGGATTGCCGAGGATGGTCCGCACCGGGCCGGACTCGACGAACCGCCCCTGCTGCATCACGGTGACCCGATCGCACAGATCGGCGATGACGCCGAAGTTGTGCGTGACCAGCAGCATCGCCATGCCGCGCTCGCGCTGCAGGTCGCGCAGCAGGTCGAGCACGTCGGCCTGCACCGTGACATCCAATGCGGTGGTCGGCTCGTCGGCGATGATCAGGTCGGGATCGGTCGAGACCGCGCCGGCGATCAGCACGCGCTGGGCCATGCCGCCCGAAACCTGGAACGGGTAGGCGTCGAACGTGCGCTGCGGATCCGGTATGCCGACCCGCTCGAGCAGTGCCAGCGACCTCTCCCGCGCCTCGTGCCTGCCCAGGCCCAGGTTCAGCCGGAGCGGTTCGACGAGCTGGCTGCCGATCGTGAACGACTGATCGAGATTCGACATCGGCTCCTGCGGGATGTACGCGATACGGCGTCCGCGGATGCCGTGGTAGGCCCGCTCGGCGGCATCCGCCAGGGCGACACCGTCGTAGTCGATGGTGCCGGCCGACACCCGGCCGCCGCGGGGGAGCAGCCCGAGCACGGCGAACGCGGTCTGGCTCTTACCCGAACCCGACTCACCGATCAGGCCGTGCACCTCGCCGCGACGGATGTCCATGCTGACGCCGTGCACGACCTCCAGCAGCGACCCGTCCGGCTGGTCGTAGCCGACGTGCAGATCGCGCACGCGCAGCAGCGTCGCAGACTTGTCGGCTAAGGCGTCCGGGTGCACGATCGTCTCGCCGATCAGCGGCAGCTCGCCGGAATCCTCGAACGGGTCGATGTCTCCGCCGCTGGTCGACACCGAGGTGGTGACCGCAGCGATCGAGCCGGTCGCGGTGGTCACCGCGCGGCGGCGTCGGCGGCGCACCACGACGGTGCGCTCCAGCTCGTCACGCAGCGCGTTGGCCAGCAGCGTCAGTGCGATGCAGGTCAGCGCGATGGCCAATGACGGCCACAGCATCAGCAGCGGCGCCTTATAGATGTTGATGAAGCCGTCGTTGAGCATCTGGCCCCAGGTCGGCACGGTCGTGTCGCCGAGGCCCAGGAACTCGAGCCCGGCCTGGATCGCGATGGCGATGCCCATCACAATCGCACCCTGGATGATGATCGGGGCGCGCACGACCGAGAGCACATGCCGGCCGATGATGCGGGAGTCGCTCAGACCCGACACGCGTGCCGCATCGACGTAGAGCTCTTTGCGCACCGCGGTGACCGCCGCGTGCACGAGCCAGTAGAAGGCGGGCGCCAGCAACACGCCGAACACCAGCATCGCCAGCCATACCGACGGGCCGAGCACGGTGCGCGCGGCCAGCAGCACGACCATGCCGGGCAGCGCCATGATCAGCCCGGTCACCCATGTGGCCGCGCCGTCGAACCAGCCGCGGTAGTAGCCGGCGATCAGGCCCGAGGTCACGCCGAGGATGACCGCGACCACCAGGGCCAGCAGCGCTGCCGCCATGCTCGTCTGGGTCGAGGCGAGCAGGCGCGAGAGCACGTCATGACCGCTGCTGTCGGCACCGAGCGGATGCCCTGGCCCAGGTGGGGCCAGTACGAGTTGGATGGACGCGTGATTCGGGTCGTACGGTGCGATCCATGGGCCGATGATCGCGATGATCGTGACGATGACGAGGAAGATCGCCGACGCCAGGCCGAGGGGGCGGCGCAGCAGGCGGCGCACCAGGCCGGCATGGGCGGGAGCGGTCGGCGGAATTGGAACGGTCGGGGTGACGTCGATGGCGGTCATGACAGTCGCACCTTCGGGTTGAGGGCTGCCTGCGCCAGGTCGATGGCGAGGTTGACGATGATGACGATGATCGCCGTGGCGATCACCACGCCCATGACCACCGGGATGTCTCCGGCGGTGGTCGCCTGCACCGTGAGCTGCCCGATGCCGGGGAGGGCGAAGACCTGTTCGATGACGACCGCGCCGCCGATCAGTCCCACGAACTGCAGTGCCAGCACGGCCAGGGCGGGGCCGCCGGCGTTGCGCAGCACGTGTTTGTAGACGACGCGATTCATACCCAGGCCCCGGCTGCGCAGCGTCCGTACGTAGTCGCGCGATAACGCGTCGATGACCGATCCGCGGATCTGCTGCGATACCGAGGCGATCGCGCCGATGGACAGCGCGGCGATCGGCAGCGTGACCGATGCCAGCCAGCCGCTGAGCGAAGTGGTGATCGGCACGTAGCCGACGGCCTTGAACCAATGCAGGTTGATCGCGAAGGTCAGCACCAGATATAGCGCGATCAGGAACCCGGGGACGGCGAACCCGACGACGGCGATGAATTGGACCACGGCATCGATCCAGCCGCCGCGTCGCGCGGCGAGCACGCCGAGCACGACCGACAGGATGGCCGAGACGAGCACCGCGCCGATCACGATCGACAGCGTGACGGACAGGCGGGTCGTCACCGAGACCGAGACCAGCTGGCCGGTGGTCCAGGCGCGGCCGAGGTCGCCGCCGAGCGCACTGGTGAGCCAATCCCAGTACTGCGTGAGCAGCGGGCGGTCCAGCCCCAGCTCGTGCGCCTTCTTCAGGACGGTGTCCTGGGTGGCGTTGGTGCCCAGCAGATTGCGGGCGATGTTGCCGCCACCGAGGTACAGCAGGGTGAAGGCGATCACTGAGATCGCGAACACCATGACGACGCCGGAGATGACACGGCGGACGATGAACATGAACATGCGATGCTCCCGGAGATCGAGGATCGGGCCCGCCCGCAGGCGGACCCGATCCCGATGTGATGGGTCCCTAGGACTTCGGCGTGAAGTCGTAGATGGCCGGGAACGCGTTGGTGACGAGCATCTTCACCGACGTGTTCGCATCCGACGCGACACTGCCCTGCACGCGGTACAGCGGCGCGAACCACGCCTGGTCGACGATGTACTTGTTCAGGTCCTTGACGGCGGCTTCGTCGCCGTTCTGAATCTTCGCGATGTAGCCGTTGGCGGTGTCGTCCGAGTAGTGGAAGGGATTCCACGATGCAGTCGGCGAGATCATGAACTGGATCAGCTGCCAGTCCGGGTTCTGCTCCAGTGCCATGAAGGCCGCGGGGAACTTCGGGGCGAGCATGTCGGTGATGTAGTTGGTGCCCGAGTCGGTGTACTTCACCGTGATCCCGATGTCCTTGAGTTGCTGGGCCAGGAGATTGAAGGTGTTGGAGCCCAGGAGGGAGGTGGATGGCATCTCCAGCGTGAAGCCGTTTGGGTACCCCGCGTCGGCCAGCAGCTGCTTGGCGCCAGCCGGGTCGTAACTGTACGTGGTGTCCAGCGCCTTGTCGAAGCCGACCGAGCTCTCGGGGAAGACCTGCTCTGTCACCGTGCCGTATCCGCCGCCGACCGCCTTCAGTAGAGCGGCCCGGTCGAAGGCCATGTTGATCGCCTGGCGCACCTTGACGTTGCCCAGCGCCTTGTTCATGGTGCCCGCGCGGTCATAGAGCATCAGACCCTGGAAGTCGAGCTCATTCTTGTTGACCGTCCAGCCGGCGGCTTCGACTTCGGAGAGACTGTCGTTGCTCGCCAGCTTGACGGCGTTGGCTGCGCCGCCCTTGATCGCGTTCAGTGCTGCGGTCGGGTCGGAGTAGACATTGATGACGAGCTTGTCGTAGTGCTGCAGGTCCTTGTTCCAGTAGTCCGGGTTCTTCGTGTAGGTGTACGACGTGCCGGTGACGGTGGCCTTGGTGTCCAGCTCATACGGGCCCGAACCGACCGGGTTGGTGGCCAGATCGGCAGCGGTCAGCGACTTTGCACTGCCGACCAGCCCCGCGTCGCGGCTCAGATTGTTCAGCAGTGCGGGGTCGGGTGCGTCCAGGGTCAGCACGACCGTGGTGTCGTCCGGCGCCTCAATGCTCTTGACGCCGGCAAGGCCTGCGGCATCCGGTGAGGTGCCGTCCTTGAAGCGCTGCAGGTTCTCGCGAACCACATCGGCGGTGAGCTTGCTGCCGTCGGTGAATGTGACATCGTCGCGGATGGTCAGCGTCAGCACGGTGTCGTCGTCGTTGTACACCCACTTGGTGGCGAGCATCGGTGCGACGGTGCCATCCGGCTTCATCAGGATGAGCGTGTCGTAGACCGCCTGGTAGAACGGCGACGCATTGCCCCACTGTGCACCCGCGGGGTCGAAGGTCTGCGGCGCGACGATCGCGCCGAGGGTCAGTGTGCCGCCGGAGGCGTTGCCGGATGTGTCATCGCTGGCGCCGGAGGAGCAACCGGCGAGGACGAGAGCAGCGGCAGCGATGACCGCGGCTGTTGCGGCTGGAGCTTTCCAACGGAACATCGTTATCCCTTCTTGGGCGATACCCCTGTGGATCGCCGTCTGGCGGAGAAGCTAACACGAATTTCGATCATGCGATAGGTTTTCAACACGGAAACCTAACGAATGCGAGAAATTCGTTATAGAACTGACGGCGGAAGGTCTTCTCCCTCGCCGGTGCGGCGCGGTCGGAGGATACGGTGACACCATGTCGAACAGCACGACCGCACGGGCCACGCCACGCGTGACTAAGCCCCGCGGAGAGTACGCCAAAAGCGCTCTGACCCGGAGAGCGATCCTCGACGCGGCGCTGGAGGTCTTCGCCGAGTCGGGCTACCGCGCCGGTTCGCTGCGCGAGATCGCCGCACGCGTGGAGATGAGCAGCGCCGGTCTGCTGCACCATTTCCCGAACAAGAGCGCACTCCTGCAGGCGGTGCTGGACCACCGCGACGACCGGGCGCGCGAGCTCGTCGACTTCGATGCACCCGATGGTGCCGAGTCGCTGCACGGACTAGTGGCGCTCGCCGCGCGCAACGCATCGATCCCCGGCGTGGTCGAGCTGTACTGCACCCTGTCGGCCGAGGCGACGACATCGGACCACCCGGCGCACGACTACTTCATCCAGCGTTATGAGTTCGTCCGTACCGCCACGACCGCGGTGTTCGAGCGCGTCGCGGCCGCCGGGCGGCTGGCACCCGGAGTCGATCCGTACCGTGCGGCGGTGGCCACCATCGCCTTGATGGACGGGCTGCAGGTGCAGTGGCTGCTGGATCGCAGCGCGACCGACATGGCGCGCGAACTGAACAGCTTCATCAGCGGGTTGGTCCGTGACTTCGCGGCAGACGGGAGCGGGAGCGCATCATGATCCGCAGGCCACTGCTGGGCAGCTGGACCGTCGAGCCCAAGCGCGGCGTGTTCGAGGCCGCCCCGGACGGCGCGGGCCCGGTAGCGGTGACGCTGCCGCATGACGCGCTGCGCGACCTGCCGCGCGCTGCCGAGCATGGCGTGCACTCCGGCTACATTCCCGGCGGGGTCTTCGAGTACCGACGCGTGCTGGACATACCCGAGGCCTGGCGTGACCGCGTCGTGGCGATCGAGTTCGAGGGCGTCTACCGTGATGCGGCGGTGTACCTGAACGGCGCGCTCGCAGGCCGGCACACCAATGGCTACACCGGCTTCACCGTCGACGCCGACGCATTTCTGCGGTTCGGTGGGCCCAACGTGCTGACCGTCGAGGCGCGCGCCCACGGTGACAGCCGCTGGTACACCGGCGCCGGCATCTATCGGCCGGTGCACCTGGTCGTCGCCGACCCGGTGCACATTCCCCTCGCCGGGGTGGCGGTGACCACGCCCGACGTCGACGCCGAGCGGGCCATCGTCCAGGTCGCCACCGATGTGGTCAACCGCACCCGGCACACCGCGCTGGCCAGACTGCGCTGGCAGGTGCTCGATGCGGCGGATCGCGAGGTCGCCGCCGGCACCTCGCCGATCACCGTGCTGCCCGGTGAGCGGGCCACCGCCCGAGCCCGGCTCACCGTGACCGATCCGGCGCTGTGGAGCAGCGCGCACCCCGCACTGTACACAGTGCGCACGCAGCTGGCGATCGACGGCCGGGTGGTCGATGATGATGCCACGACCTTCGGAATCCGCACCCTGCAGCTGGATCGGCAGCACGGTCTGCGCATCAACGGCGAGTCGGTGACGCTGCGCGGCGCATGCATCCATCACGACGGTGGGCCGCTCGGCGCCGCCGCCACCGCACAGGTCGAGGACCGCCGCGTGCGTCTGCTGAAGGACGCCGGGTTCAACGCCGTGCGCAGCGCGCACAACCCGGCCAGTCGCGCGCTGCTGGATGCCTGCGACCGGCACGGCGTGCTGGTGATGGACGAGCTCAGCGACGTGTGGACCCGGGCCAAGACGCCCTTCGACCACTCGCTGGCCTTCCCCGACACGTGGCCCGACGACGTCGCGCGCATCGTCACCGCCGACCGCAATCATCCCAGCGTGATCCTGTACTCGATCGGCAACGAGATCCTCGAGCTGGCCACGCCGCTGGGGGCGGTGTGGGGGCGCCGGCTCGCCGAGGAGTTCCGGCGCCTGGACCCGACCCGGTTCGTGACCAACGGCATCAACGGCGTGATCGCGAACATGGACAAGCTGGCCGCTGCTATCGCGGCGGATCTCGATGCCGGCGCGAACACGATGATGGCCGATATGGGCGAGCAGATGGCGCGGATGAACGCCTCGGCGTTCGTGTCGGACTCGATCGAGGAATCGGCATCCGTGCTCGACGTCGTCGGCTTCAACTACGCCGACTCGCGGTACCGGCAGGACGCCGCCGACTATCCGAACCGGGTGATCGTCGGCTCTGAGACCTTCCCGGCGCACATCGATGCGATGTGGGCGCTCGTGCACGAGCTGCCGCACGTGATCGGCGATTTCACCTGGACGGGCTGGGACTACATCGGTGAGGCGGGCATCGGCCGGGTCGACTACAGCGACGAGCCCGGCTATCAGCCCACCGGCACGGCGGGCCCCTACCCGTATCTGCTGGCAGGCTGCGGTGACATTGACATCACCGGCTTCCGTCGCCCGATCTCGTACTACCGCGAGATCGTGTTCGGCCTGCGCGCGGATCCGTACATCGCCGTGCATCCGCCGGCCGACCACGGGCGGCCGACGGCGACGACCCCGTGGAGCTGGAACGATTCCGTCGCGTCGTGGAGCTGGGATGCCGCGGCCGGCGCACCGGTCACCGTCGACGTGTACGCCGACGCCGACGAGGTCGAGCTGCTGCTCGACGGCCGGTCGCTGGGCACCGCGCCGGTGGGTCAGCGCAAGCGTTTCATCGCCACGTTCGAGGTGGCCTACCACCCCGGTGAGCTGACCGCTGTCGCGCGGCGGGCCGGGGTGATCATCGGCTCGCACACGCTGCGCTCCGCGGCCCAGGAAGTACGGCTCGTCGTGCGTCCGGAGGCGGATCTCGTGGCGCCGGGTGACCTGGTCTACCTGCCGATCACACTCGAAGATGCCGCCGGCACCGTGCCCTGCGACCACGACGCGGTCGTCACCGTGCAGGTGGACGGCGGCGAACTCGCCGGCCTCGCGTCGGGCCGCGCACGCACCGAGGAGTCATTCGCCGGCCCGAGCTGCACCAGTCACGACGGTCGACTGCTGGCCGTCGTGCGTGCGGGCGCGGTCGGCACCGTCCAGGTCACAGCCACCGCCGACGCGCTGGCGTCCACCACGACGCAGGTCGTGGTGCGCGCACGCTGATCAGCCGATCCGACCCGAACAGGAGCTCCCATGACAGAGACCGGTCGCCGCCCCAACCTCATCTTCTTTCTCACCGACGACCACGCCGCGCACTCGATCGGCGCGTATGGGTCGGTGGTCAACCGGACGCCGCGCATCGACGAGATCGCCGAGCACGGGGTGCGCTTCGACCGCTGCTATGCGACGAACTCGCTGTGCTCGCCGAGCCGGGCGTCGATCCTGACCGGTACCTACAGTCACATCAACGGCGTCACGACGCTGTTCACCCCGATCGACGCGAGCCAGCCCACGTTCATCTCGCAGCTCAAGCAGGCTGGCTACCGCACAGCGGTGGTCGGCAAGTGGCACATGGGCGAAGGCCCGGAGGCGAATCCGCAAGGCTTCGACTACTGGGACGTGCTGATCAACCAGGGCGAGTACTTCAACCCGCGGTTCCTCTCGGCCGACGGCATCCGCCATGAGGAGGGGTACGCCACCGACCTGATCACCGACCTCGCGCTGAAGTGGCTGGAGAGCCTGGAGGGCGAAGAACCGTGGTGCGTGCTGATCTGGCACAAGGCGCCGCACCGCCCGTGGCAGCCGGATGCGAAGCACCAGGACATGTACACCGACCCCGTGCCGGTGCCGGGCACGTTCTGGGATGACTACGACACCCGCTCGGGGTCGGCACGCCGCGCGCTGATGCGCATCGTGGACTACCTGAACAAAGAGGACCTCAAGGTCGACCCGCCCGAGGGCCTCAGCTACGAGGAACTGGCGCTGTGGAAGTACCAGCGCTTCATGGAGGACTACCTGCGGTGCGTGGCATCCGTGGACGACAACGTCGGCCGTGTGCTGGACTGGCTGCACGCCCGCGACGAATTCGACGACACCGTCGTGGTGTACTCGTCAGACCAGGGCTTCTTCCTCGGCGACCACGGCTGGTTCGACAAGCGCTTCATGTACGAACAGTCGCTGCAGATGCCGATGGTGATGAGCTATCCGCGTCAGATCGCGGCGGGCACTGTGCACAATGGGATTGTCACGAACGTCGACTTCGCCCGGTCGATCCTCGACGCCGCCCGTGCCGCTCCGCATGAGCGGATGCAGGGCCGCAGCTTCTGGGGCGACCTCATCGGCGCGCCGACATCCCCACCGGCAGAGGGGATGTACTACCGCTACTGGGAGAACGACGACTGGTTCCACAAGGCGCCCGCGCACTATGGCTACCGTGACGATCGCTACAAGATCATCTACTTCTACAACGCCAGCCTCGGGCTGCCGGGCGCCGGCTTCTTCGAGTACCCGGCCGAATGGGAGTTGTACGACCTGGCCGAAGACCCCGATGAGGTGCGCAACGTCTACCATGATCCGGCCTACATCGAGGTGCGCGAGGCGATGAAGGGCAAGCTCGCCGCCGCGCAGGCGGCGGTGGATGACGAACCGTGGACGGGACAGCAGATCACGCGTGACGAGCGCGGCGCGGTCCTGGCGCGGCTGACCGGGCGCTGACCGGCCTCTGATCGGTGTCAGCGCATCTCGACGCGCTGCCAGCCGCCCGGTGGCAGGGCGACGGATGCCTCGCCCGACGGCGTACCCACCATGAGGGTGCGCTGCCGGCGGTCGAGGTTTGCGACCAGCACGGTCGTGGCATCCGCCGCGACGCCGCCGACGGCCCACACCTGGCCATCCGGGCTGTCGCCGTGCAGCAGTGTCGTTCCGATCAGCGTCCGCAGCGCCTCGCGTGCGGCCAGAACCGGCCGGGCGGAACCGTCCGCACGCACCCATCCGCGCGGACCCCACTGCTCGAAGTGCGCCACGGTCGCCACGCCCGGGACTGCCAGCGCCGCGAAGCTCGCGATCGTCCAGGCCGCCAGCTCGGGCGCGTCGTAGCGCTCGTCGTCGGCGTCGGTCAGCTGCGTTCCGTACCCCTCGGCCAGATCGGTGCGGCCCGGGCCCGGCGGCGGCGTGGTGGCCACGTCGTTGAAGTGCGGGCGCAGGGTCACCGGTCCGACGTGCACCGGCGCGCCGCCGGCGATCTCGACCGCCTGCTCGGCGACCAGACGCTGGATGGCGACGGCCTCGACGAGCTGCTCGGTGGCCGGGCTGTGGAACAGCGGGGTCATGCTGAACGTGATGCCGTCCAGGTCCTCCGGCAGCCGGGCGTGCTCGCGGTTCAGCTCGGTGAAGTGCGACCGGACGCCGCCGACCACGGCGATGTCGAGGCTCGCAGCGGCCAGCTGCGCTCGCAGCGCCGCCGTCGCCGCGCGATCCGAGACGTGCCGAGCAGGGCCGTCGGACGGGAAGGCCGCCACCCGCAGCAGCGGCAGGCCGGCCAGCGCGCGCACTCCGTCACCCAGGACGTCGGATGCCGCACCATCGCCGCCGCTCCCGTCGAGCACGAACCGCACGTCCAGTGCGGTCGCCCCGGCAGCCGCACGCTCCAGCGCGGCGCGCCAGTTCGGCGTCCGCAGGTCGAGCTCGACGAGCACCGGCATGCCCGCGGCCTCGAACGCCGGAGCGGGATCGGGCGCGGTCGCCGCCCCGACACCGAGTACCGGGAAGGCGCCGCCGGCAGCGAGCGTGATCCGGGCGTCAGTGCCGACCGCCGCCGACGTCGCAGTCGTCTCGTGCACCCGCACGCGCAGCGTCTGGTTGATCACCTCACCGGCCGCCAGCCGGTACGGGAACGGGAGCGCCAGCGGGCGGCTGTACGTCTTGAACGACGCGTCGGTCCAGTTGCGCTGGTCCTCCATCTCGAACACGTCGCCGCCGAAGCGCAGCCGGATGTCGGCGCCGGCATCCCGCCACTGCAGCCCGGCGATGTCGAATGCCGGCTGATGCGGACTGATCTGCCGCGGAAACGCGGTCTTCTCGACCGTGCCGTCGGAATGGACGACCTTCAACGGCGTGCCGGCGGTCTGCGGCGGGTGCAGCACGACCAGCCCGGTGCGGTTCGTCCAGAACTCGTCATGCGCGCCCAGCTCGAGCTCGACCTCGAAGGCGTCCCCGGTGGCGGTCGCGGTGAGCGTCCCATGCAGGTCGGCGCCGAAGCCCGTGGAGTGCACCTGCAGCATGAGCTGCCCGGGCGTGCCGTCATCGACGGCGTCCACCACCATGACCGGAGTGTTCCAGTCCTCGTCGCGGACGACGGCGCGGATGCTGCGCAGCACGCGCCGTCCCTCGAACGTGAGGTCGGCGATCTCGTCATCGCGCAGCTCGAACCCCCAGGCGCCGCTGCGCCAGGTGCGGTGCTCCCGGTACCAGCTCATCTGCACACGCACCCTCTCAGAGCGTCGACATTCCGCCGTCGACGGCGAACAGCGAACCGGTCGCGAACGCGCCGTCGTCCGAGGCGAGGAAGACCATGATGCCCTCGACGTCGCGCGGCGCGCCCGGCCGGCCGAGCGGGATGCGGCCGATGATCGCCGCGCGGTCTTCGGGGTTCGTCGAGATGCTGGTCACCAGCGACGTCTCGGTGTAGGCCGGGACGACGGTGTTCACCCGGATGTTCCGGTCGGCGTACGCGGCGGCGACGGTGCGGGCCAGCCCATGGATCCCGGCCTTCGTGGCGCTGTACGCGGTGAAGTCCGCGCCCTCGCCGTTCAGTCCGGTGGGGCTGCCGGTCAGGATGATCGACCCGCCCCGGGCCGCCTCGTCCACGCCCCGGAGCATCGAGCGCACCGCGTGCTTGACGGTCAGGAACGTGCCGGTCAGATTCACATCGAGGGTGCGGCGCCACACGTCCAGGTCGAGGTCGGCCGCCTTCGCGTCCTGCCCGAACAGCTGCACGCCGGCGTTGGCCACCACGACATCGGGCGCCCAGCCGTCCGACTCGAGCGTCGCGAACGCGGCCGCGACGGAGGCCTCGTCCGAGATGTCCACCACCACCGCACGTGCGGCGGCCCCGATCGCCGCGGCCGCGCCGGCCGCGGCATCCGCGTCCCGATCCGCGATCACGACCCGGGCGCCCTCGCGTGCGAACCGCTCGGCCACACCGCGCCCGATGCCCGTGCCCGCGCCGGTGACCAGCGCGGTCTTGCCCTCCAGCATGCCCATCTTGCTCCTCCGTGTCCGATCCGGCAGCGTCGCCCGGGTCAGCGCTCGATGTGGTCCAGGTGCAGCATCCGTGCCAGGTTCGCATCGAGCTCGTCGTCGCGGAAGATCTTCTTCCAGTCGTCCTTGATGATGCTCTCGCGACCGTACTCCATCGCTATCAGGCAGGCGTCGCTGAACGGGTTGTCACCGCGCAGGCCGTTGGCCAGCGCCACCTGCGTGTGTCCGTAGAGGATGCTGCGGGCCGCCGCCTCGGGCACGCCCATGGTGTGCACGGCCTCGTCGAGCGCCTCGTTCAGCAGGCTGCCGATCATGCAGGCCACGGTCTCGACCAGGGTCGGCTCGAGCTGGGCGAGCTGCTTGATCGTGACGTAGTGCACGTCGATGACCGGGGCGTAGATGGCCCGCACGGTCGCGTCCAGAATCGCCTTCTTGGCCGGGTCGTCCGACTCGATCGCGGCGATCGAGTCCTGCGGGGCGGCGATGCCGCCGAACGTGTCGGCGTACTCCTCGGGCGTCGTGCGCTGCAGGAAGATCGAAGGGTGGCAGGGGTGGGCGACCGCACGGATCACGTCGTCGCGATCGGTGAGCAGCCCGGCGTAGGCGGCCGCCGGGTCGAGCGTCAGCGCGATCGCGCCCGAGCGCAGCTGCGGCACCAGCTCGGCGGTGACCGCCTGCAGCGCCAGGTCGGGGACGGCGAACACGACGATGTCGGCGTCGGCGACGGCCGTGGCCGCATCAGTGAGGGGGCGCCCGGCGTCGGTGGTGCGCTGCTGCCCGGCGGGCGAGTTCTCGACGTAGGCCACCCGATGAGCGGTCTTGGCGAGGTTGTCCGAGACGCGCATGCCCATCTTGCCGCCTGCTCCGATGACGGCGATCCGGTAGGTGTCGGTGCTGGTGATCATATCGTGCTCCTCAGATAGTCGATGGCCGTGCGGGTCCAGTCCCGCTCGGTTCGGATGGTGGTCTCGGCGTCGCCCTGCCAGCTCAGCCAGTGCTCGACGATCTCGTCGATGCCGCGCTCGCGCGGTCGCACGGCGCGCAGCAGATGCGGATAGTCGTGCAGCCCCGTGCCCATCGGGGCGCCGCCGTAGGTGAAGCCGACCCAGCCGGGCTGCCGGGCGAATGCGAAGTCCTTGACGTGCACGTTCCGGGTGAGGGCCGCGGTGGCCTCGACGCAGTCCCGGGGTCGCTCCAGTCGCGCCACGACGTTGGCCGGGTCGAGGCAGATCCCCAGGGCCGGGCTGTCGAGGCGTTCGACGAGCGCGACCAGGTCGTCGGTCGCCACCTGCTCGTAGGTCTCCAGCGCGAGCGTGACCCCGGATGCCTCGTACCGGGGCAGCACGGCGCGCAGCTGCTCCTCGGCGTCAGCGAGGCGGGGGCGGGAGTCCGGGCCGTGCAGCATCGAGCGCACCAGGTCCGCCCCGAACACCGTCGCGCGCCCGAGGAACCGGGCGAGATGCTCGGGATCGATGCCCTTCGTGCCGAGCTGGATCGTCACCCCCAACTCACGGGCGGCGGCCGCGGCATCCCGGATCTCGGCATCGGTCATGGCCTCCAGCGGCGCGTAGTCGCAGATCTGGAAGAGGTCGACGCCGAGCTCGCGGGTCGCCTCGAACGCGCCGATCAGCGACAGCGGCTCGGGCACCCGGTCGGAGTGCTGCCAGAAGAACGCGTAGGTGCCCAGGCCGATCACGTCTTAAGTCTGGCAAACCGGTTGACCAATTGCAAGGGCGGATCCCGCTGTGCTGCGGTAGGTTGTCGGCATGCCCGCATACCCCTCCGGTCCGGCTGCCGAGATCACGGCCGGTCTGGGCGCGCTGCCCACCGGGACGCCGGTGTCGGAGGTCGCGCGACGCCTGCTGGATCTGTTCACGAGCGGATCGATCGCGCCGGGCACGCGCCTGCCGCCCGAGCGGCAGCTGGCGCAGACGCTCGGGGTGGGCCGCTCGGCCGTGCGCGAGGCGCTCGCCGCCCTCGAGATCCTCGGCATCGTGGACGTGCGCGCCGGCTCGGGCACGTATCTGCGCGGCACGGCCAGCGAACTGCTGCCACAGACCCTCCGCTGGGGCCTGCTGATCGGCGAGCGCAACACCGCCGAGCTGCTCGAGCTGCGCTCCGGGCTGGAGATCTACGTCGCCCGGCTCGCGGCCAAGCGGGGAGACCCGGCGGCGCGCGCGGCGCTGGAGGGGCACCTCGCCCGGATGCGGGAGTCTCTGCAGGGCACGGCCGCCGGGCTGAAGGCGTTCGCCCGTGCCGATCTGGCGTTCCACGACCAGCTGGCGGCGGTCGCCGGCAATGCCGCGCTCATCGACCTGCTGCACGTGGTCCGCTCGCTTCTGCAGGTGTATGCCGACCGGGCCGTGCATGACGACGCGCAGGCACGCGTCGCGGTCGCCGAGCACGATGCCATCGCCCGCGCGGTCGCCGAAGGCGACGAGGATGCCGCCGCCTCGGCGATGGCCATGCACATGGCCACCGCCTCGTCCCGGCTCTCGGCCGCTCCCTGAGCTATCCGAACGCGTCGACCCAGGCGATCATCCGCCTCACACTGCGCTGCGCGGAGTTCGCCTCGGGGTGGTTGAGATGGCCGTGCGTGGCGCTGCGCTCGGCGAACAGCTCCACCCGCACACCGGCAGCGCGAAGCTGCTGCGCGAACAGGTCGCCCGACGAGCGCAGGTCGTCGATCATCGCCACCAGGATGTAGGTCGGCGGGAAGCCGCGCAGGTCGGGGGCCGTCCCGGCGAACGCGTAGGGGTCGCTCATCGCCGCCGACCCGGCGTAGTGCTTGGCCAGCGCCCGCACGACGCTGGGCCGGAACCGCAGCCGCGCCGGCATCTTCGCCGTCAGCGCGAGCGTCTCGGGCGTGTTCGGCGGGAGGATCGGGTGCAGGAACGGGTAGCTCAGCACGAGGGATGCCGGCATCGGGCCGTGCTCGTCGCGCAGCCGCAGCGCCAGGCCGGCCACCAGCGCCCCGCCGGCGCTCGCGCCGCCGAGATGGACGGCTCCGGCATCCACCCCGAACAGCTCCGCCGCGTGCGCCGTCGCGTGCAGCCACGCCGCATGCAGGTCGTCCGCGGGGACCGGATGCCGCACCCCACGCAGCGCCTTGCGGTAGTCCACCGACAGGACCGGGATGCCGGCGGCGGCGAACTCGAGGGCGACCCAGTTCGACTCGGGCATGTCCAGGTCGCCGCCGACGAACGCTCCGCCGTGCACCCAGACGAAGGCGCTGCGCGCCCGGCCCGGCGCACGATAGAGCCGTGCCGGGACCGGCCCGTGCGGGCCGATGATCGGGACATCGCCGACCTCGACCGGAGCCAGACGCGGGAAGCGGCGCTTCAGTGAGGCGGTGTCGATGTCGGTGCGGGGATCGGGGCGCAGCGCTGTGCGCCCCAGGTACCACGCCATGGCGCGGACCACGAGGTCGGCCGGCGTCAGCATCCGTCTGCCCTCACCACTCGAATGGTAGCGGCCCGCCCCCTGACGGCGGTCAGTCGGCGTGCCGGAAGCGATCGCGGGACGCGGGCGACTCGTCGCCGGCCCGGTTCGGCAGCGGGATGGGCGTGGTCTGTGCCAGCCCGTCGCTGAACTCCTCGGGGATCGGCTGCTCGATCACGCGGATCGGCAGCGTCTCGTCGATGGTCAGGCGGAATCGACTCGTGCTGTGCCGGTGCAGCCGGCCCGAGCTGATCATCCAGACCGCGCCGATCACGCACGCGATGATCCCTGCTGCGGCACCGACCTGGATCGCCGCGCGCGGGCCGAACGCGGTGGCCACCCATCCCACGATGGGGGCGCCGATCGGCGTGGACCCCATGATCACGGCCATGTAGAGGGCCAGGACGCGTCCGCGCAGCTGGGCGTCGGTGGTGGTCTGCACGTACCCGTTGGCGGTCGTCAGCATCGACACGGTCGAGAAGCCGACGAACACGACGGTCGCCCCGTACATCCAGTACTCCGGCATCACCGACGAGATGATCGAGGCGAGTCCGAATCCGCCGGCCGCGATGATCACCACCCGGATGCGGGCCTTCTCGCGGCGCGCGGCCATGAGCGCGCCGGCGAGCGATCCGATGGCCAGCATCGAGCTGAGGGCGCCGTAGCCGTCGGCCTGCTTGCCGAACTCCAGCGCCATGGTCGAGGCGAAGATTGGGAAGTTCATGCCGAACGCGCCGATCAGGAACACCATCACGAACAGCACGAGCAGGTCGGGGCGGCGCGCGACGTAGCGGAAGCCGTCGGCGATCCGCGTGGCATCGGTCGCCCGCACCCGCGGCTGCAGCTCGTCGCGGCGCATCAGCGACAGGGCCAGGAGCATCGCCACGAACGTGGCGGCGTTGATGATGAACATCCACCCGGTGCCGACCAGCACGATGGCGATGCCGCCGACGGCCGGTCCGATCAGACGCGCGGTGTTGAAGGATGCCGAGTTCAGAGCGACCGCGTTCGCGGCGTTCTCGCGCGAGACGACGTCCGAGACGAACGCCTGGCGGGCGGGGGAGTCGAACGCGTTGGCGACGCCGAAGAAGCCGGCGAACATCCACATCATCGGCAGCGTCATGACGTGGGTGAGCAGGAGCACGCCGACGGTGATCGCCAGCAGCCCGAGCGCGGTCTGCGTGCACATCAGCAGCTTGCGCCGATCGAAGTGGTCGGCGACCCACCCGGTGATGCTGACCAGCACCAGCGGCGGCCCGAACTGCAGCGCCATCGTCACGCCCATCGCGGTGGCGTCGTTGTGGGTCAGCTCGGTGAGCACGACCCAGTCCTGCGCGGTGGACTGCATCCACCCGCCGATGTTGGAGATCAGCGCGCCGAAGAACCAGACCCGGTAGTTGAAGAGGCCGAGGGAGCGGAACATCGTCTTCATCGCGCGGCCACCTCGCTCATGATCGCGGCGGCGCGGGCGAGGGTCCGTCGCTGGGACGGGGTGAGGTCGGCGACCACCTGTGCCAGCCACATGTCGCGGCGGCGCACCGTCTCGGCCACCAGCTCGCGTCCCTGCGTCGTGATCTCGATGTTGACCTTGCGGCGGTCGGTCTCGTCGGGGGTGCGGGTGATCCAGCCCGCCTCCTCCAGGCAGTTCACGGTCCGGTTCATCGAGGGGGCGGTCACGCGCTCGCGCTCGGCCAGCTCGCCCAGGGTGTGCGGTCCGTGCCCCTTGAGCGTGGCGAGCACGGCGAACTGGGCGTCGCTCATCGTGTCCAGCGCGCGCTGGGAGCGCAGTCTGCGGCTGAGGCGGAAGGTCGCCATCCGCAGATCGCGGGCGGTGACGGCATCCTCTTCGGGGACTTCGGGGACGTCGGAGGGTTCGTGCGAGATGACCATACAGATCGTTAGTCTAGCTTATTAGTCTCGCTAAGTAAATGCCGGAGGTCGGGCGAGGCTAGGCTCTGGGTCATGCCCGAGTTCATCGATGCACACGGCATCGCGATCGCCTACGACCTCCATCCGGCGCAGGGGACGGCGCGGGCGGTGGTCCAGCTGCTGCACGGGGTGGGCGAGCACGCCGGACGCTACGGCGAGGTCATCGCGGCGCTGAACGCCGAGGGCTACACGGTCTACGCCGACGACCACCGCGGGCACGGGCGCACCGGCATGACGCAGCACGGCGGCAACGCCGCGCGCCTCGGCCGACTCGGACCGGGCGGTCACCGCGCCGCCGTGGCGGCGTGCTGGCGGTTCACCGAGCTGATCCGCGACGAGAACCCCGACCTGCCGCTGGTGATCCTCGGGCATTCCTGGGGATCGTTCCTCACCCAGATCCTCGTGAACGATCATCCCGAGGCCTATGACGGCGTCATCCTGTCCGGGTCGGCGCTGCGGATGCCCGGATCGCTGAACGCGGGAGACCTGAACGCCAAGTGGAAGGGGCCGGATGCCTCGGGTCTGGAGTGGCTCTCGACCGATCCGCGCGTCGCCGCGGCGTTCCACGACGATCCGCTGACGGTCGAGACCCCGCTGCTGAAGCTGTTCGGCCCGATCGAGTCGCTGCGTCTGTTCGGTCGTCCGCGGGCGGACCTCGGCCGCGACATCCCGCTGCTGCTCATCGTCGGCCGCGACGACCCGGTCGGCGGGCCGCGCAGCGTGCACAAGCTCGCCGACGCGTACCGGAACCGATCCAAGCTGACCGATGTCACGACGCTGGTCTACCCCGATGCGCGGCACGAGCTGTTCAACGAGACGATCGCCGACGAGGTGCGCGCGGACGTCCTGGCCTGGCTGAACGCGCGCTTCGCCGCGCGGGACTGAGCCCGCCGGGCCGCGGCGCGGGTCAGCGCCCGCCGGGGCGCGAAGCGCGGCGCGAGCCGCCCGAGCGCATGCCGCCGACGGTGGCACCCATCGTCGGCTTGCCGGATGCGGTGCGCCCGCTCTGCGGGGCCGGGGCATGCGACGACTGCGCGTGCGGTGCCTTCCCGCCCTTGGCGCGGGCGGCGCCCGCATCCGTGCGGGGCGTGCGGGCCGAGGCATCCGCAGACCCGCCCTGCCCGCCGTTGCCGCGACGACGCCGCGAGCCCGACCGGGCCGGGGCCTCGGCCGCGGCCGGACGATCGCCGTTCGCCCCACCTCGCGAACCGTTGCGCGCCGACCCCCCGCGGGCGGATCCGTTGGATCCCCGGCTGGACGACGCCTTCGCCGGACGCTGCTGCTGCACGGGCTGCATCGCCGCCGGCTTCACATACGGAGCCGGGTCGCCGACGAGGTCGGTGACCTGGGTGCCGTTCGGGTCGACCGACTCCAGTCCGACGCGGATCTGCGCCTTGCGGAGCAGATCGGTGACATCGCGGCGCTGCTCGGCGAGCACCACGGTGACCACCACGCCCTCGGCGCCGGCACGGGCGGTGCGGCCCGAACGGTGCAGGTACGACTTGTGCTCGACCGGCGGGTCGACGTGCACGACCAGCTCGACGTCGTCGACGTGGACGCCGCGGGCTGCGACATCCGTCGCGACGAGCACGCGCACGCCGCCCGCGGCGGGGTCGGCGTTGAACGCGGCGAGGTTGCGCTCGCGCGCCGGCTGCGACAGATTGCCCTGCAGATCGACGGCGGGGATGCCGGCCGCGGTCAGCTGCTTGGCGAGCTTCTTGGCCTGGTGCTTGGTGCGGGTGAACAGGATGCGGCGGCCGCGGCCGCGCGCGAGGTGCTGCACGAGGTCCTTCTTGGCGTCGGCATCCGGCACCACGAACACGCGGTGGGTCATCACGCCGGCGGGCACGCTGGACTCGTCCACCTCGTGCCGGACCGGGTCGTGCAGGAACCGCTGCACGAGCGTGTCGACGCCGCGGTCCAGGGTCGCGCTGAACAGCATCCGCTGCCCGCGCACCGGGGTGGCCTTCATGATGCGGGTGACGCCGGGCAGGAAGCCCATGTCGGCCATGTGGTCGGCCTCGTCCAGCACCGTGATCTCGATGGCGTCCAGCGAGACGATGCCCTGCTTCATCAGGTCCTCGAGGCGGCCCGGGCAGGCCACCACGATGTCGACGCCGCGCGCCATCGCCTGCTCCTGCGGGCGCTGGCTGACACCGCCGAAGATCGTCGTGACGGTCAGGCCGGCGGCGTCGGCCAGCGGGGTCACGGTCGCGGCGATCTGGGTGGCCAGCTCGCGGGTCGGGGCCAGGACCAGTCCGCGCGGGTGGCCCGGGCGGCGCGAGACGCGGGCGGCCGAGAGCCGTGCCACCAGGGGCAGGGCGAACGCGATGGTCTTGCCGCTGCCGGTGCGGCCGCGGCCGAGCACGTCACGGCCGGCCAGGGCGTCGGGCAGCGTGTCGCGCTGGATGGGGAACGCCTCGGTCTTGCCCTGTGCGGACAGAACGGCGGCGAGGTTCTCGGGCACGCCGAGAGAAAGGAAAGTAGACAAGGGGATGCTTTCGGTGAAGGCGCGCACTCGGATCGGCGCGCTGGAGGCGACGGCGCACCAGGACGGTGCGCATCGGTTCGCCGTTCGAAAAGAAACCGTGGCGGGCTCGGGGAACCAGGCCAGGGGAGCGTGTCGACGACGCAGCGGCAGGGCCGCAGCATCCATCCTACCGGCACGTAGGCTGAGAACATGCACGGTGAGTACAAGGTTCCGGGCGGCAAGCTCGTCGTCGTCGACCTGCAGGAGCGCGACGGGCGGATCGCCGACTTCCATCTGGCGGGGGATTTCTTCCTCGAGCCGGACTCGGCGCTGGCCGATATCGACGCCGCCGTGAACGGGCTGGCCACCACGGCGGATGTCGCGGCGATCGCCGCCGCCGTGCGCGGAGCGCTGCCCGAGGGCGCCCAGCTGCTCGGCTTCACGCCGGAGGCGGTGGGCACGGCGGTGCGGCGGGCGCTGGTCACCGCTCCGGGCTGGAGCGACTTCGACTGGGAGATCCTGCACGAGAAGCCGGTCTCGCCGCGGATGAACCTCGCGCTGGACGAGGTGCTCACCACCCGGGTGGGCGACGGACGCCGCAAGCCGGCGCTGCGGATGTGGGAGTGGGACGAGTCGGCCGTGGTCATCGGGTCGTTCCAGTCGCTGCGCAACGAGGTCGACCCGGAGGGCGCCCGCCGGCACGGCTACGACGTGGTGCGCCGGATCTCCGGCGGCGGCGCGATGCTGATGGGCGCGAACTCGATCGTGACCTACTCGCTGTACGCACCGGGGACGCTGGTGGCGGGGATGACGTTCGCCGACTCGTACGCGTTCCTGGACGACTGGGTGCTGCAGGCGCTGCGCTCGCTCGGCATCGACGCGGTGTATCAGCCGCTGAACGACATCACCGGCCCATCCGGCAAGATCGGCGGAGCAGCGCAGAAGCGGCTGGCCAACGGCGGCATCCTGCATCACGCGACGCTGAGCTACGACATGGACGGCCAGGTGATGACCGAGGTGCTGCGCATCGGCCGGGAGAAGCTCAGCGACAAGGGCACGGTGTCGGCGGCCAAGCGTGTCGACCCGCTGCGCAGCCAGACCGGGCTGCCGCGGGAGGCGATCATCGAGCGGTTCATCGAGACGTTCGGGACGCTGTACGGCGCGACCCCGGGACATATCACGGAAGAGGAATATGCCGAGGCGGAGGCGCTGGTGGCGTCGAAGTTCGCCACCGACGCGTGGCTGAACCGCGTGCCGTGACCGGCGCGGGCACGATCGTCATCCACCACGGCGACAACCTGGCCGCGGCCCGCTCGCTGCCGGACGGCGCGTTCACCCTCGTCTACCTCGACCCGCCGTTCAACACCGGACGGGTGCGCGAGCGATCGGCCGCGCGGGATGGCGGCTCCGTCGACGCGACCCCGGGCGCGGTGCGTCGCGGATTCCGCGGCCGGGAGTACGAGCGGCTGCGCGGCGACCTGCGCCGGTACGACGACCGGTTCGACGACTACTGGGGGTTCCTCGAGCCGCGGCTGCGCGAGGCATGGCGGCTGCTGGCCGACGACGGAACGCTGTACCTGCACCTGGACTTCCGCGAGGCGCACTACGCCAAGGTGCTGATGGACGCGCTGTTCGGCCGCGAGCGGTTCTTGAACGAGCTGATCTGGGCCTACGACTACGGCGCGAAGGCGCGCAGCCGGTGGCCGGCCAAGCACGACACGATCCTGGTCTACGTCAAGGATCCGCAGCGCTACTGGTTCGACTCGGCGGGCGTCGACCGGGAGCCGTACATGGCCCCCGGCCTGGTCACGGCCGAGAAGGCGGCGCGCGGCAAGCTGCCCACCGACGTCTGGTGGCACACCATCGTGCCCACCGGCGGCCGGGAGAAGACCGGATACCCCACGCAGAAGCCGGAGGGCGTCCTGCGCCGCATCATCCAGGCCTCCACCCGCGAGGGCGACCGCGTGCTCGACCTGTTCGCCGGCAGCGGCACCACCGGGGCGGTCGCCGCGGCCCTCGGCCGCCACGCCGTGCTCGTGGACGACAACCCCGAGGCGATCGCCGTCATGCGCCGGCGGATGCCGCAGGCCCAGGTCGTCTGACCGTCGGGGGTCCGGATGTAGCCTGCGATCTGGAGGTGCTCCGTTCCCGGGTGCCGCTGCTGCGCGAGACCGCCGCGCGGATCGCGCACGACCTCGGATAGCCTCGACCGATCACCGTGAAAGGACGCAGATGCGATTCGGAACCTTCCTCCCGCAGGGCTGGCGCTTCGACCTGGTGGGCATCGACCCCGCCGAGCACTGGAACACCATGCGCGCCCTCGCGCAGCACGCGGATGCCGGCCCCTGGGAGTCCGCGTGGGTGTACGACCACTTCCACACCAGCCCGGTGCCCTCGACCGAGGCCACGCACGAGGCATGGACGCTGATGGCCGCCTTCGCCGCGTCGACCTCCCGCATCCGGCTCGGGCAGATGTGCACGTGCATGGGATACCGCAACCCCGCCTACCTGGCCAAGGTCGCCGCGACCGTCGACCACGTCTCGGGCGGCCGTCTGGAGATGGGCATCGGCGGCGGCTGGTACGAGCACGAGTGGCGCGCGTACGGCTACGGCTTCCCCGCGGTGCCCGAGCGGCTGCGCAGGCTCCGCGAGGGGGTCGAGATCATGCATCAGGCATGGACCGACGGCACCGCGACGCTGGACGGCCGCGAGTACCAGGTCGACGGCGCCATCGTCCGTCCGCTGCCGGTGCAGGCCGGCGGCATCCCGTTCTGGATCGCCGGCAGCGGCGAGAAGGTGACTCTGAAGATCGCCGCGCGGTACGCGTCGTACACGAACTTCACCGGGACGCTGGACGAGTTCGACCGGAAGGATGCCGCGCTGCGCGGGCACTGCGCGGCGCTCGGGCGGGACCAGGCCGAGATCGTGCGCTCCTCGAACTTCAACACGATCGTCGCGCCGACCGAGGCCGAGGCCCACGACCGGCTCGCGGCGGTGAAGGCGCGGCTGCTGCCGCATGTCGGCCGGGAGCAGGCCGACGCGATCGAGGCGCAGTACCTGAGCTCGGACGCGTTCGGCACGCCCGAGCAGATCGTCGAGCGGCTGCGGGTCCGGGCGGCCCACGGCGTCGGGTACGCGATCCACTACTTCCCCGAGCTGGCCTACGATCGCTCCGGGGTCGAGCTGTTCGAGCGCGAGGTCATCCCGGCGCTGGCGTAGCCGGGGCGCCGGCGTCGGCGGGGCCGAGCAGCGCCGTGAACAGAGCGTCCACGACCGCGGCCATATCGACGTCGGGCTCGAGCATCCACTGCAGCTGCAGTCCGTCGGCGACGGCCTGGAACGCGCGCGCGAGCGCCTCGGGGTCGACGTCCGGCGACAGCAGACCGTCCTGCCGGCGCCGCTCGAGCGCCGCCGTGAACACCGCACGCAGCCCGGTGCTGCGCTCGACGAAGAACCGGTGGGCCGGATGCTCGGGGTCCACGGCGTCCACGGACATCCGGGAGAACAGCTGCACCAGGCCCGGCACCTCGGCGTTGTGACGGACGATGTCGAGGTAGCCGCGCCGGATGTCGGCAAGCTCGGCCGTGTCGAACGCCGCCGGCGGGAGGCCGGCCGAGTCGACCTGATCGCGCTTGCGCAGGATCTCGGTGAACAGCTCCTCCTTCGAGTCGAAGTAGTGCAGCAGCCCGGCCTGACTCAGACCCACGGCATCCGCGAGCTCCTTGACCGACGCCCCGCGGTAGCCTTCGCGGGCGATCACGTCGAGAGCGCGGGTGAGGATCTCCTCGCGCTTCGCGACGCCTTTCGCGTAGGACCCTCTGCGTGCCATGCCTACGAGAATATGCCGAACGACGGGAGGTCTCTCACTCGTCGCGGCGGGCGCCGTCCGAGGGCGTGACGGTGAACACGTGCGGCGCGGCGAACCCGGCCTCGTCGAACGCGGATGCCGCCGCCAGCGCCACCTCGTCGACCCGGTCGTGCGGGGTCAGGGCGATCGCCGCGCCGCCGAATCCGCCGCCGGTCATCCGGGCGCCGATCGCCCCGGCCGCCCGCGCGGCCGCGACCGCCGTGTCCAGCTCCGGGGTGGAGATCTCGAAGTCGTCGCGCATCGAGGCGTGCGAGGCATCCAGCAGGGCGCCGATGGCCGCCGGTCCCTGCGCGCGCAGCGTGCGCACCGTGTCCAGGACGCGCTGATTCTCGGTGACGATGTGCCGCACCCGGCGGAAGGTCGTCGCATCCAGCATCCGCTCGGCACGGCCCAGGTCATCCACCGACAGATCGCGCAGCGCCGGCACGCCCAGGGCGGCGGCGCCCCGCTCACAGGCGTCGCGCCGGTCGCGATAGCCGCCGGTGGAGTGCGCGTGCGTGACGCCGGTGTCGATGACCATGAGCTGAAGGCCGGCGCCGGCGAAGCCGAGGTCGACGATCTCGGCGTCCAGCGAACGGCAGTCCAGGAAGATCGCCGCGTCCGCGCGGCCGAGCATCGAGGCCATCTGATCCATGATCCCGGTGGGGGCACCAACGGCTTCGTTCTCGGCGCGCCGCCCGATCCGGGCCAGGTCGACCGGGTCCAGCCCCAGCCGCCAGCTGTCGTTGAGAGCGGTCGCCGTCGCGCTCTCGATGGCCGCCGACGACGAGAGCCCCGCGCCCACCGGCACGTCCGAGGCGATGGCGATGTCGACGCCCACCTGGGGAGCCGTGGCGGCGTGGCGCAGCGCCCAGGCCACCCCGAGCGGGTAGGCCGCCCATTCCGGGACCGCCGGCTGCCCGGTCGTCGGGAAGATCCGGTCGAGGCCGTCCAGCGGCACCACGACCGGTGCGTCGGCGAACGTCGAGGCCACGCGGATGTCGCCGCCCTCGTTCGTGCCGAGGACCACGTGCGTGCGCCGGTCGATCGCGAAGGGGAGCACGAAGCCGTCGTTGTAGTCGGTGTGCTCGCCGATCAGGTTCACCCGGCCCGGAGCCGACCACGCGCCCGCGGCGGGGCCGTACGACAGCTCTGCGAACAGGGCGCGGGCAGCGGCCGGCGCGGCGGTCACAGTGAGACTCCTTCGATGGCGGTCCGCAGCCGGGTGGCGGCGGTCTCGGGCGGCACATCGCCGATCCAGGCGCCCATGGCGGCCTCGGAGCCGGCCAGGAACTTCAGCTTGTCGGCGGCGCGGCGCGGGCTGGTCAGCTCGAGGTGCAGCCGCACGGCGTCGCGTCCGACGTGCACCGGGGCCTGGTGCCACGCCGCGATGTACGGGGTGGGTGAGTCATACAGCGCGTCCACGCCGCGCAGCAGCCGCAGGTAGAGCGGTGCGAGCTCATCGCGCTCGGCATCCGTCGTCTCGGCGAGGTCGGCGACGTGCCGATGCGGCATGACGTGCACCTCGAGCGGCCAGCGCGCGGCGAAGGGCACGAAGGCGGTCCAGTGCTGTCCGGCCAGCACGACGCGGTCCGAGCCCCGCTCGAACTCCAGGATCTCGTGGAACAGGGTGGGGGAGGTGCGCGCGATCTGGTCGAGCAGCCGGGTCGTGCGCGGGGTGACGTACGGGTACGCGTAGATCTGGCCGTGCGGGTGGCCCAGGGTGACGCCGATCGCCTCGCCGCGGTTCTCGAACGGGAACACCTGCTCGATCCCGGGCAGGATCGACAGCGCGGCGGTGCGGTCGGCCCACGCCTCGATCACGGTCCGTGCGCGGGTGACGGTCTGGGTGCCGAACGATCCGCTGGTGTCCGGGCTGAAGCACACGACCTCGCAGCGCCCGACACCGGTGCGGGTGCGGCCGAGGCCGGGGGCGGCGAGGTCGTCCAGGCCGCGGGGCGGATCGACGGCGGCCGGCGCCGTCCCGGTGGCCTGAGCCAGGGCCGGGCCGAACGAGGGCGAGCGGTTCTCGAACACCGCCACGTCGTAGTGGGAGGGGATCTCGGACGGGTTGGTCGCCGACTGCGGCGCGAGCGGGTCGAGCTCGGCCGGCGGCAGGAACGCCCGGTTCTGGCGGGCGGCGGCGACCGAGATCCAGTCGCCGGTGAGCACGTCCAGCCGCATCGTGGCCGTGTCCGGGCGCGGATCGAGGATGCGCGTGTCGACGGCGCGGTCGGCGGCCAGCGTCGTGTCCGGGTCGTCGAAGTAGAAGAGCTCGCGGCCGTCGGCCAGGCGCGTGGCGCGTTTGACGACGCCGGCGCCCAACTGCTGCGCGGGCGGTGACGGCGCGGGGGCCGCCGGCTGCTCTGAGGTCATGTGCAGAACTCCTCCATGTTGACGTTCACACGGTAGCAACACCGCCATGTTATCGTCAACACGGACGAGTTCTCCGGAGTCCTGCACGGGACGCGGCGGGCGCCAGGGGCCGGAACGCGCGGGAGGCGGGCGAGATGGGCGACGCAGACACGGTGGAGAAGGCCGAGCGGCGCGTGTCGATGGCGGATGTCGCGGCCCGCGCCGGCGTGTCGGGACAGACGGTGTCGCGGGTCGTGAACGGCAGCCCGCGCGTCGACCCCGAGACCCGCGCGCGGGTCGAGGCGGCGATGGCGCACCTGGGATACCGCCCGCACCACGCGGCCCGGGCGCTGCGCACCGGCCGCTCGCAGACGATCGGACTCGTCGTGTCGTCGCTGGCGACGGTCGGCAATTCGCGGATGCTGCAGGCGGTGGCCGATGCCGCGGCCGCCCGCGGGTATGCGCTGACCGTCATCACCCTCGGGTCCGGCGGCGAGATCGGGGACGCGTTCGCGCGGCTGCGCGATCAGGGCGTGGACGGCGCCGTCGTGCTCAACGAGGCGACCGAGCTCGCGCGTGAGGCCGGGACCCCGACCGGCCTGCGGCTGGTCGTGGTGGATTCGCCCGCCGACGACCGGTTCGGCATCGTCGAGACCGACCACGTCGCCGGTGCGCAGGCTGCGGTCGCCCACCTGCTCGGACTCGGCCACCGCACCGTGCACCACCTCGCCGGGCCGCCGCACTCCTTCGCCGCCGTCGAGCGGGCGCGCGGCTGGCGGGCGGCGCTCGCCGCAGCCGGGGTGCGCGCTCCGCGACCGGTGCGCGGCGACTGGACCGCGGCATCCGGTCATGCCGTCGGGGCGGCGCTGGCGGCCGACCCCGCGGTGACGGCGGTGTTCGCCGCCAACGACCAGATGGCGCTGGGGCTGCTGCGGGCGCTCGCCGACGCCGGCCGCCCGGTGCCCGACCAGGTCAGTGTCGTCGGGTTCGACGACCTGCCCGATGCCGCGGACTATCGTCCGCCGCTGACCACCGTCCGGCAGGACTTCGATCGGCTCGGCGAGCGCGCCGTCGCGGCCCTGGTCTCGGGGATCGAGGACGGCGGTCCCTGGCGATTCGAGGCGGTGCCGGCGCCCCTGGTGATCCGCTCCAGCACCGCCCCCGCCCCCGCCTGACCCTGACCCGCCGAGGTTGTCCCCGGTTCGCCGAGATTGTCCTCGGTCCGCCGAGGTTGTCCTCGGTCCGCCGAGGTTGTCCCCGGTCCGGCGTCAGACGGATGCCGCGCGGAAGTAGTGCCCGGCATCGAGGTCTTCGATCAGTCCGGGGTGGGTCGGCGTCCAGCCGAGCAGCGACTGCGTGATGGCGCTGGAGGCGGGGATGTCGAGAGCGAAGATGGCTCCGAGCCACCCGAAGTGGTCCGCCGCGTCCTCGGCCGGGATCGACACGGTGGGGACGCCGAGTCCGCGTCCGATGGCCTCGGCGATCTCGCGCGTCGGCACCCCTTCGTCGCCGACCGCGTGCACCGCGCTTCCGGCGGGCGCCTTCTCCAGGGCCAGCCGGACCATCCGCCCGGCGTCGAGGCGGTGCACCGCCGGCCACCGGTTGGCGCCGTCGCCGATGTACGCCGCGACGCCCTTCTCGCGGGCGATGTGGACGAGCTGCGCCGCGAAGCCGTGGTCGCCCTCGCCGTGCACGCTGGTGGAGAAGCGCAGAGCGACCGATCCCACTCCGCGGTCGACGGCCGCGAAGGCGAGTTCTTCGGCCCCGCCACGTGGCGCATCCGGACCCGTGGCCGCCACGCGGTCGTGCTCGGTGGCCAGGCGGCCGGGGGTGATGCCGCCGGCACCCGAGGCGAACAGGAACGGGCGCGAGGATCCCGCCAGGGCGTCGGTGAACGTCCGGATCGCGGCGCGCTCTGCCCGGCCGGATGCGGCGAAGTCGCTGAAGTCGTGGATGAAGGCCAGATGGATCACCGCGTCGGCGTCCGACGCTCCCGACCGCAGGCTGTCGAGGTCGTCGAGGCTGCCGGTGCGCGGTGTGGCGCCCGCGGCTTCGATCGCGGCCGCGGATGCTGCCGAGCGTGCCAGTCCGACGACGTGGTGTCCGGCGGCGATGAGCTCGGGGACGACGGCCGAGCCGATCCATCCGGATGCTCCGGTGACGAAAACGCGCATGATGATGCTCTCCTGCCTGTCCGGTCCCTCGACCGGACTCCGATGTCGACGGTTGATGTCAGTTCCTGTCATCAACTTCCGTCCTCACCGTACACCTCATGTCAGGCGCTGTCATCACCTAGACTGAGGCCATGGCCCGATGGGAACCGGATGCGCGCGGTCGGCTGACCGAAGCGGCGTTGCAGCTCTACCTCGATCGCGGGTTCGATGCGACGACCGTGGCCGACATCGCGGCGCGCGCCGGGGTCACCGAACGCACCTTCTTCCGCCACTTCGCCGACAAGCGCGAGGTGCTCTTCGACGGCGCGCACGAACTCGAGCACCTGGTGACCGAGGCGATCGCGCAGGCGCCGGCATCCGCGTCTGCGATCGACGTGGTGGGCGAGGCGATGGTGCACGCGGGCGCCGCGCTGCAGCCGCGCCGCGAGTTCGCCGTGCGCCGTGCGGCGGCGATCTCGGCGAACGCCGGGCTGATGGAGCGCGAGCTGCTCAAACTCGCGATGCTGGCCCGGGCCATGGCCGACGCGCTGCGGCGTTGCGGCGTGCCGGATCCGGCCGCGGCGCTGGCCGCCGAGGCGGGCGTGGCCGTGTTCAAGGTCGGCTTCGAAGAGTGGATCGGCGAGGACGATCCGGGCGATCTGCCGGCGCGGATCGCCGACGCGCGGCGTCAGCTCGCGGCGCTGGTGGCCCCGCGTCGTGCCTCCCAGGCGCTGCGCACCATCTCGTCGACCGTGTAGCGGTTGGCCCAATCCAGGTCGCGGGCGGCCAGTTCGCCGGTCGCGACGATGCGATCCGGGTCGCCGGGACGGCGCGGGGCGACCTCCGGAGTGAACGGGATGCCGGTGGCCCGGGCCACGGCATCCATGATCTCGCGCACCGACAGCCCGTTCTGCGAGCCGAGGTTGTAGGCCGGCTCGACCGGCTGCCCGCCCGCCAGCCGCTGCGCGGCCACGACGTGCGCGGCCGCGATGTCGGCCACGTGCACGTAGTCGCGCAGGTTCGTGCCGTCCGGCGTGTCGTAGTCGTCGCCGAAGATCTTCGGCGTGCGCCCGGCCAGCAGCGCCTCGAACACGAGGGGGAACAGGTTGTGCGGGCTGGTGTCGTACACGGCGGTGTCGCCCGAGCCGACGACGTTGAAATACCGCAGCGAGGTGTGCCGGAGCGGATGCGGCGACCCGGCGGTCGCGACGCCCTGATCGGCGATGAGCCATTCGCCGACGAGCTTGGACTCGCCGTAGGGCGAGGTCGGATGCTTGGGGGTGTCCTCGGTGACCAGGGCGACATCCGGCGTGCCGAACACCGCGGCCGACGACGAGAACACCAGGTTGGCCACGCCGGCGGCATCCATCGCCTCGAGCACGACCCGCGTGCCCTCGACGTTCTGCGCGTAGGTGTGCAGCGGTCGCTGCACCGAGACGCCGGCGTACTTGAACCCGGCGACATGGATGACGCCCTGAACCTCCTGCTCACGCAGTGTGTCCTCGACCAGCGGGCGGTCCAGGATCGAGCCGCGCACGAGCGGAACCCCGTCCGGCACGAAGCCGGCGTGGCCGCTGCTCAGGTCGTCGATGACGACCGGCTCGAGCCCCGCGGCCGCAAGGGCGCGGACGATGTGGGCGCCGATGTAGCCGGCTCCGCCGGTGACAAGCCAGGTCATTTCACTCCTCTGCGGGGCCGAGCAGCGGGGCGGACGCGAAGCGGGCGCCGGCCGCGAGCAGCTGCTCGAGTTCGATCACGGTCACTTCATTCTGCCCGGTGCGCAGGAGCGGAGTCGGCACGTCTACGCCGCGAGCCGGCGCTTCTCCCGTGCGTTGACGGCCGCCATGATGCGGTTGCGCTTGGTGTTCTGGAACGCCGCGCAGCGCCAGGTGTCGCCCTCGCGGACCATCACGAACGTCTGCACCTTGTCGTACCGCACCCGCTTCGGCTCGCCCTTGTAGAGGCCGCCCTCCGTGAGCACGACGGCGACGTCGGCGCCGAGCGGGCGCGCATCGAGCACGCGCATCGCCATCCGGCTCCCGCGCTGCCAGCGCTCGAACACCGGCACGTGGTCCCGATGGATCTCGTCGCGACCGTCGCTGACGATCCCGGCGAAGATCACGTACGTCGCATCGGCGGTGAACTCGTCGGCGTAGGCGCCGGCATCGCCGGCGTCCCATGCCTGCCGCATCCGGTCCAGCGCGTCGTACACGCCCTGGGGGACGTTCGTCTGTGCTTCATCATGATCTCCTTATGGCAAGTCGCACTATTAATTAATGCAAACTGCACTATCCGCTGTCAAGTCGTAGACTCGGGCGCGTGACCGAGACCGCCCGACAGCTCACCCGCGACGAGCGCGATCTGCCGGGTCTCACGGTGCTGGCCCTGCTCACCCGCGGGCCGCGGCATCCGTACGACATCCACCGGTTCGTGGTCGAGACGCGCAAGGACTTCGTCCTCGGCGCGCCCCGCAGCATCTACCACGCCGTGCAGAGGCTGCAGGCGGCGCACCTCATCGAGCCGATCGGCTCGGAGCAGGCCGGGGGCCGCCCCGAGCGCACGGTGTTCGCGCTGACCGACGCTGGACGCTCCGAGGCGCGCCGGCGCGTGAGCACCCTGCTCGCCGTGCCGCAGGCCGACCGAACCATCACCGTCGCGGCGCTCTCGTTCATCGGCATCCTTCCGCGCAGCGAGGCGGTGCTCGCGCTGCGGGCGCGCGTGGCGACCCTCGACGCCGACATCGCCGTGGCCGCAGCCGATCTCGAGGCCACCGGCGATCTTCCGCCCGTGCTGATCATCGAGGCGGAGTACGAAGACGACCAGCTGCGCGCGGAGCGCGCGTGGATCTCGGGTCTCATCGCGCGGCTGGAGGCCGGCGAGCTGGACTGGTGAGCGCCTCGGCCGGTCAGCCCTCGAGTGCGGCCGCGACGACCGCGCGCGCCTCTTCCTGCACCTGCGCCAGGTGCTCGGGTCCGCGCAGCGATTCGGCATAGAGCTTGTAGACGTCTTCGGTGCCGGACGGGCGCGCCGCGAACCAGGCGTGCTCGGTCTGCACCTTGAGCCCTCCGATCGCGGCGCCGTTTCCGGGCGCGTGCGACAGCTTGGCCGTGATCGGCTCGCCGGCCAGTTCGGTGGCGGTCACCGCCTCGGGCGCCAGCTTGGCCAGCGCGGCCTTCTGCTCGGGCGTGGCCGGGGCGTCCACCCGCTGGTACGCGGATGCCCCGAACTCGGCCTCGAGCTCGGCGTAGCGCTGTGACGGGGTCTTGCCGGTCACCGCCATGATCTCGCCGGCCAGCAGCGCCAGGAGGATGCCGTCCTTGTCGGTGGTCCACACCGAGCCGTCGCGGCGCAGGAACGACGCACCGGCCGACTCCTCGCCGCCGAATGCGACCGAGCCGTCCAGCAGCCCGGCCACGAACCACTTGAATCCCACCGGCACTTCGAGCAGGGGACGGCGGAGGGATGCTGCGACCTTGTCGATGATCATCGACGACACCAGCGTCTTGCCGACCGCGGCATCCGCCGGCCAGTCGGGCCGGTGCGCGAACAGGTAGTCGATCGCGACGGCCAGGTAGTGGTTGGGATTCATCAGGCCCGCGTCGGGGGTGACGATCCCGTGTCGGTCGGCGTCGGCGTCGTTGCCGGTGAGCAGGTCGTACTCGCTGCGCTTGGCGACCAGGGCGGCCATCGCCGACGGCGAGGACGGGTCCATCCGGATCTTCTCGTCCCAGTCCAGCGTCATGAACCGCCAGGTCGGGTCGACCTCGGGGTTGACCACGGTCAGATCCAGCTCGTAGTGCTCGGCGATCAGCGCCCAGTACTCCACCGACGCCCCGCCCAGCGGGTCGGCGCCGATCCGCACCCCCGCGCGCTTGATCGCCTCGACGTCGATGATGGTGTGCAGGTCCTCGACGTACCGCTGACGGAAGTCGTATCGCCCCAGGGTGCCCGCGTCCAGGTCTGCGAACCGGGTGCGGTGCACGTCCTCCAAGCCGCCGGCGATCAGCACGTTCGCGCGGTCGGCGATCCACCCGGTGGCGTCGGTGTCGGCCGGTCCGCCGTTCGGCGGGTTGTACTTGAACCCGCCGTCGGCCGGCGGGTTGTGGCTGGGGGTGACGACGATCCCGTCCGCGCGCGCCGGGTCGGTGGCCTCGCGTCCGCGGTTGTGGGTGAGGATGGCGTGGCTCAGCGACGGCGTCGGCACCCAGGAGTCCCGGGAGTCGATGTGCACGTCGACGCCGTTCGCGACCAGCACCTCGATCGCGGTGCGCTCCGCCGGGCGCGACAGGCCGTGCGTGTCGCGACCCAGGAACAGCGGGCCGGCGATCCCCTGCGCGTTGCGGTAGTCCACGATCGCCTGGCTGGTGGCCAGGATGTGGTCTTCGTTGAAGCTGCGGTTCAGCGACGAGCCGCGGTGGCCGCTCGTGCCGAACACCACGCGCTGGGTGGTGAGGGAGACATCCGGCTTCAGGTCGTAGTAGGCGTTGATGACCTCGTCGATGTCGATGAGATCGGACTCGGCGGCGGGCTGTCCTGCACGGCTCATTCCTCCAGTCTGCCCCGAATCCTCCGCTGCCGTCACCTTCGGTCTCGTCTGCGCAGCACCTCGGCGAGGTAGCGGTACGACTCCTTCTCGGTGCGGGTGCCGTCCGCGAAGTCGACATGGACCAGCCCGAAGCGCTGTGTGAACCCCGCCGCCCACTCCCAGTTGTCCAGCAGCGACCAGACGAAGAAGCCGCGCAGGTCGACGCCCTCCGCCTCGCCGCCCGGCGCGACCGCCGACAGCGCGCTGGCAAGGTGGCGGGCCAGGTAGTCGGCGCGGCGGATGTCGGCGATCGTGCCGTCCGCCTGCACCACGTCGTCGAAGCTCGCCCCGTTCTCGGTGATCAGCACGGGCGGCAGGGCGTCGCCGTAGCGGTCGCGCAGCTGCGCCAGCACGGTGCCGAGGTATTCGGGCGCGATCGGCCACCCGAATCCGGTGGTCTCGTGAGCGGGCAGCGCCTCGAGCCGGAAGGGCAGCTCGGCCATCGCCGCGCTGACCCCGTCCGGGCTGTCGCCGGTGCCGGAGCCGGCGGCCACGACGCTGGGCATGTAGTAGTTCAGGCCGTAGAAGTCGAGGGGCTGACAGATCACAGCCAGGTCTTCGGCGGGCACCTCGGCCAGCGCCCCGAACAGCGCGGCGAGCTCGTCGGGCACCTCCGGATAGCGGCCGGTGAGCACCGGGTCGGCGAACACGCGATTGTGGATCACGTCGAACAGGAGGGCCATGACCGCGTCCTGCTCGCCGTCGCCGGCCGGCAGGACCGGCGTGTGCGCGTTGGTGATGCCGATCTGCCCGCGCACGCCGGCGGCCCGCAGCGCCTGCACCGCCAGGCCGTGGCCGAGCAGCTGGTGGTGGGCGGTGGGCAGTGCGTCGAACAGCAGGCTCTCGCCGGGCGCATGCAGTCCCAGGGCGTACCCGTTCAGCGTGACCGTGGCCGGCTCGTTGATCGTGATCCAGCCCTCGATCCGGTCGCCGAAGCGTTCGCCGACCAGTCCGGCGAATTCGCCGAGGCGCAGCGCCGTGTCGCGGTCTCGCCAGCCGTGCGCGTACTCCTCGGGGAGGTCCCAGTGCGACACGGTCGCGAAGGGCGAGATGCCGGCCGCCAGCAGCTCGTCCAGCAGCCGGTCGTAGAAGGCGGCACCGTCGGGGTCCAGCGGGCCGCGCCCTCCCGGCTGCAGCCGGGTCCAGCCGAGCGAGAAGCGATACGCGTCCACGCCCAGCCCGCTCATCAGCCGCACGTCCTCCGCGTGCCGGTGGAAGTGGTCGGCGGTGACGGCCGTGGTGCTGGCGTCGAGGATGCGCCCCGGCTGTTCGCTGAATCGGTCCCAGACGCTGGGCGTGCGGCGGCCCGCGTGCACGCCGCCCTCGATCTGCGCGGCCGCGGTCGCGGTGCCGATGACGAAGCCCGCCGGGATCCGCTCGGCCAGCTGCTGCGGGGTCAGAGGTGTCATCGGCTCGGGCATCACAGGCTCCTGGGGACGTCGGCGTCCGGTCGGGATCGGGCGGATGCGGGGCGAGCGCCCGCATCCGCCACTGTATCCGCGCCGACCGGCATCCCTCTAGGCTGAGCGGGTGACCGAGTCCGCCGCATCCCCCGCCCGCCGCGTCTACAGCTATCTCGGGCCGGCCGGCACCTTCACCGAGGCCGCGCTGGCGCAGGTCCCGGAGGCGCGCGGGCAGATCTGGCGGACCGTGCGCAACGTCCCCGAGGCGCTCGCCGATGTCGTGGAGGGACGGTCGGATGCCGCGATGATCGCGATCGAGAACTCGGTCGACGGCGGGGTGAGCACGACGCAGGATGCGCTGGCGACGATCCCCGGGCTGCGGATCGTCGGCGAGTACCTGGTGCCGGTCCAGTTCGTGCTGGTGGCCCGTCCAGGCACCGCGCTGGAGGACGTGTCCCTGATCGCGGCGCATCCGGTCGCGTACGGGCAGTGTCTGCACTGGCTCACCGACAACCTCCCGGCGCATGCCCACCTGCCGGCATCCAGCAACGTCGCGGCGGCGCTGGAGATGCTGGACGGCACCTCGAACGCGGATGCCGCGATCGCGCCGCCCGGGATCATCGATCATCACGAGCTCGCGCTGCTGGCCGAGAACATCGGCGACAACCCGCGGGCGGTCACCCGCTTCGTGCTGGTCTCGCGCACGGTCACGCCCCCGCCGCCGACCGGGGCGGACAAGACCTCGCTCATCGTCGAGCTGCCCGACGACCACCCCGGCGCCCTGCTGGACATGCTCGAGCAGTTCGCGACGCGGGGCATCAATCTGTCGCTGCTGGCGTCGCGTCCGATCGGCGACGAACTGGGCCGCTACCGATTCGTGGTGGATGCCGACGGCCATGTGTTCGACGAGCGGATGGCCGACGCGCTGCTCGGGCTGCGTCGCTTCAGTCCGCAGGTCGTGTTCCTCGGGTCCTACCCGCGTGCGGACCGCGCGATCGTGCACTACCCGGACCGCTACGCCGACGAGGTGTTCGTCGAGGCGCGCGACTGGCTGCGCGGCCTGATCGCCGGCGAACCGGACGAGTGAGCGGCTCCTCAGCTGCGGCGCCGCCCGGACACCCGCCGTGGACGAACTGTCGCGCTGGCTATCATGAGCCGGTGAACGCGCCAGATCAGCAGAACACTGCAACGGATTCCACTCCAGCGGCGCTGGCCGGCGTGCGGGTCCTCGACGTGTCGACCCTGTTCGCCGGGCCCTTGGCCGCCACATTCCTGGGTGATTTCGGGGCAGACGTCATCAAGGTGGAGCATCCCGATCGGCCCGACGCGGCTCGCGGACACGGGCCCCAGAAGCAGGGCGCGAGTCTGTGGTGGAAGACGCTCGGGCGCAACAAGCGCGATGTGACGATCAACCTGTCCCAGGCAGAGGGCGCCGAGATCCTGCTGCGTCTGGTCGCCGACGCCGACGTGATGATCGAGAACTTCCGGCCCGGAACGCTCGAACGATGGGGGCTGAGTCCTGAGCGCCTGTTCGAGGCGAACCCGAGACTCGTGCTGGCCCGCGTCACGGCGTTCGGGCAGTTCGGTCCCTATTCCTCGCGGCCGGGGTTTGGCAGCCTCGCCGAGGCGATGAGCGGATTCGCCGCGCTCACCGGCGACCCTGACGGGCCTCCGACGCTCCCTCCCTTCGGACTCGCCGACGGGATCGCCGCCCTCGCGACGGCCTACGCGATCATGGTCGGCATACGCGGGGCCGAGCGAGACGGACGCGGCCAGGTGATCGACATGGCGATCATCGAGCCGATCCTGATGATGCTCGGCGGGCAGATCACGGCATGGGACCAGCTGGGCGTCGTGCAGCCGCGCGTCGGCAACCGTTCGGTCAACAACGCGCCGCGCAACGTGTACCGCTCGAAGGACGGCGTCTGGCTCGCAGTCTCGACCAGTTCGCAGTCGATCGCCGAGCGAGTGATGCGGCTGGTCGGCCGGGCCGACGTCGTCGAACAGCGCTGGTTCGCGACCGGTCATGACCGTGCCTTGCACGCCGACGAGCTCGACACCGCCGTGCAGGAATGGATCGGGGGACGCGACGCCGAAGAGGTCGTCTCCGCGTTCGAAGCCGCGAACGCCGCGATCTCACCCGTCTACGACGTGCGCGGTGTCATGGACGATCCGCAGTATCGGGCACTCGGGACGGTCGTGCGCGTCGAGGACGAGGATCTCGGCCCGATCGCCATGCAGAACGTCCTGTTCCGGATGTCGCGCACGCCCGGCGACATCCGATGGACAGGGCGCGGGCACGGACAGGACACCGACGCCGTTCTGGGCGGGCTCGGCTACACCGACGCGCAGCTGGCGGCGTTCAGGGAGGCGGGAACGATATGACGGTGCGGCGCATGGCGGGCCTGTACGTCCCGGGCGATCGACCCGACCGATTCACGAAGGCGGTGGCCAGCGGTGCCGACCTCGTCGTCATCGATCTGGAGGACGCCGTCGCCGCCGGCGCGAAGGCCGCAGCGCGGGTCGCCGCCTGCGCCTGGGCCGCGGACCACGATCCGGCGGACGGCGTGACGATCCAGATCAGGGTGAACGCCGGCGACATCGACGATCTGCGAGCCGTCAGCGCGCTGCCTCCGTCGGTCGGGCTGCGCCTGCCCAAGGTGGAGGACGTCGCCACGGTGCAGACGGCGGCGGAGATCGCTCCCGGGCGCCCCATCGCGGCACTGCTCGAGTCGGCCGGTGCGGTGCTGTCGGCGGTCGCGATCGCGACCCACCCCGCCGTGACCGAGATCGCCCTCGGCGAGAGCGATCTGCGCAGCGAACTCGGCGGTGGTCAACCGGTCATCGACCATGCCCGCCTCACGGCCGTCTACGCCGCGCGCGCCGCCGGACTCGTGCCGCCGATGCTCTCCGCCTACCCCGCGATCGCCGATCTCGATGGGCTCGTCGCCGACACTCGCCGGGGGGCCGCACAGGGCCTTGTCGGACGGATGGCGGTCCATCCGTCGCAGATCGCTCCGATCGCCGCGGTGTTCCGCCCGTCCGACGCCGACCTCGCCTGGGCCAGGGATGTCGTCGCCGCAATGGGTGGCGGGGGCGGGGTCCGTCGTCTGCCCGACGGGCAGATGATCGACGCGGCGATGCTCGGGAGGGCCCGTACCTTGCTCGATCGCGCTGCCGGTTGACGACGCGTTTCCGGGTCGCTATCGTGTGCGCACCTGACCGGAGCCGCGGCTCCAAACTGTAATCGTTTCCACTGCCCCGCTCGATGAGGAGATGACGATGGCGAGACCGACGCTTCATCAGGTCGCGGCAGCGGCGGGCGTGTCGATCGCGTCGGCATCACGCGCGCTGTCGGGCGGTGTCGCCAGCCCCCGGACCATCGCGAAGGTGCGGGCTGCGGCGCGGGAGCTCGGCTACTTCCCGGATGCGACGGCACGCGCACTGCGGACCGGCGCTCCCCGGCGGATCACGTTCGCCGTCGACGACATCGGCAACCCGAACTACGTCGCGATGCTGCGCGCCATCGAGGCCGAAGTCGGCCACGGCGGTCCGTCGGTCAGTGTGACCTCGACCGGCAGCAGCGATCAGGCCGTCGAACTCGTCCGCCACGCGGCGACGGCGGCGGACGGCATCATCATCTCCCCGATTCGGGTGAACGACCGGCTGCGGCGGGCGATCACCAACTCGCCGATCCCGGTGGTCGTGATCGGCTCCCTGGGCGAGGACGCCCCGGTCGACGTCGTCCACGTCGACTCCGCGAAGGGCATCGGCACCGCAGTGGCACACGTCGCCGCGCTGGGACGGCGCAACCTCGTGTTCCTCAATGGACCGTTGGACACCAACCCCGGATCCTCGCGCGAGCGCGGCTTCTACCGTGCCATCCGCACCGGCGGGCTGGACCCCGACCGCTGCCGGCAGGTTCTCGCCGACGACTTCACCGTCTCCGCCGCCCGAAAGACCGCCGCCCACCTGTTCGCGGGCTGGCAGCGCCGACGAGCCGTCGACCGTCCCGATGCCGTGATCGCGGCGAACGATCTCATGGCCATCGGCGCGATGAACGCCGCGACCGATGCCGGACTGCGCATCCCCGACGACGTCATGTTCACCGGAGTCGATGACACCGAGATCGCGGCCGTGTACAACCCCAGCCTGACGAGCGTCTCGCTCGAGGCGGCGCAGCGGGGTCGGCTCGCCGCTCAGCTCCTGCTGCAGCGCTTCGAAGAGCCGCATCGCGCCCCTCATCTCGTCAGCGTCGAGCCCCGCCTCGTCGTGCGTCGGTCGACGACGATCAGCACCGCGGAAGTCCTGGCATCGTGACCGCGCTCGCTCCCGCGGGGCCCCGCCCGCCGCGCCAGCGGAAGCTGTCGGCGACTCGGCGGAACGAGGCTGCCGCCCTCGTCCTCCCTTCGCTGATCCCCGTCGTCGCGCTCAGCGTGCTGCCGATCCTCATCGGCCTCGGCTATGCCTTCACCGACTCCCAGCTGGCGAGCACCGAGACACCGCAGTTCGTCGGGCTCGACAACTTCGGGAAGGTCTTCCGCGATGAGGCCTTCTGGAACTCGTTCGGGATCGGCGCCATCTGGACGATCAGTGTCACGGTCCTCCAGGTCGTGCTGGGGCTGTGCCTCGCCCTCCTGCTGAACACCGACATGCGGTTCGGCGGGTTCGCGCGGGTCCTGGCGATCATCCCCTGGGCGATGCCGCCGGTGGTGGTGGCGATCATGTGGAAGATGATCTACTCGCCCACGAACGGGCCGCTGAACTGGCTCATCGCCGCACTCGGCGGGCCGGACAGCATCAACTGGCTCGGCGACTTCACGCTCGCACTGCCGGCGGTCATCCTCGTGGGCGTCTGGACCGGCATCCCGCAGAACACGATCACGATGCTGGCCGGGCTGCAGCAGATCCCGAGTGAGCTGATGGAAGCGGCGACCGTCGACGGAGCGGGGGCGTGGGCGCGCTTCGTGCACGTGACCCTCCCCGGGCTGCGACCGGTCATCGTCTCGATCGCGACGCTCAGCGCCATCTGGAACTTCAACTCGTTCGGCATCGTCTATGTGCTCACCGGCGGGGGCCCGGGCGGGCGGACGCTGCTTCCCATGCTGTTCGTCTACGACGAGGCCTTCCACAACGGGAACACCGGCGTCGCGGCCGCGATGACGTTCGTCATCCTGCTGGTGCTCGTCGTGATCCTGCTGCTGTCCCAGCTCACGCGACTGCGTCGTCTGGGGGTGAGCAGATGAATCGCACTCCGCCCCTCGCCCGCTTCTTCCAGTACATCGTGCTGGCGCTGTTCATCGTGTTCCTCGGCTTCCCGTTCGTCTGGCTGATCTCGACGTCGTTCAAGAGCGACCGCGAGCTCAACTCGCTCGCGGTCCACCTGATCCCCACCGAGCCGACGTTCGACAACTTCGTGCAGGCGCTCCAGTCCCAGGGACTCGTGCAGGCGGCGGTGAACAGCATCGTGGTGTCGCTGGCGACGACCATCGTGGTGGTCCTGGTCGCCGTACCCGGCGCCTACGTCATGGCGCGCTACCGGGGAAGGATCCGCGCGGCCGGCGTTGGCTGGATCCTGGTCAGCCAGATCATCCCCGTCCCGATCATCATCATCCCGATGTTCTTCATTCTGCGCTCGATGGGGCTCTTCGACTCACTGGGCGGCCTCGGGATCGTGTACGTCGTGTACTCGCTTCCCTTTGCGCTGTGGATGCTGCAGGGCTATGTGGCGGGGATCCCGATCGACATCGAGGAGGCCGCCGCGATCGATGGAGCCGGCCGGCTGCGCGTGCTGGCCAGCGTCGTGCTGCCGCTGCTGCGGCCAGGACTCATCGCCACCGCGATCTTCACGTTCGTCTCGGCCTACAACGAGTTCTTCTTCGCGCTCGTGCTGCTGCAGAGCAGCGACAAGTACACCCTCTCGGTTGCGCTGAGCACGTTCGTCAACGGTCAAGGCATCAGCCTCATCGGGCCCCTCGCCGCCGGTGCGCTGCTTGCCAGCATCCCCAGCATCGTCTTCTTCGCCATCCTCCAGAAGCGACTCACCGGCGGCATGCTCGCCGGGGCGGTCAAAGGCTGAGCGTTCCCGCTTCCACATCACCGCAATCACACATCAGAAGGGAATCGAGATCATGAGAATGCGTCCCATCCTGGCCGGCGCCGTCGCCGTCGTCAGCATCGCCGCGCTCGCCGGCTGTTCCGGCGGAGGCGGCTCGAACACGCCGTCCACCAACGCCTCCGGGCAGCCCACCGGGGCGATCACGTACGAATACTTCAACAACCAGCCGGCGGCGATCGAGGCGACAAAGCAGATCGTGGCGGACTTCGAGAAGAAGTACCCCGACGTCAAGGTGACGCTGCAGGTGGCTCCCGCCGACAGCCTGCAGCAGAAGCTCCAGGTGCAGTACGCGGGCGGCGTCGCTGCGGACGTCGTCCAGAACGACTCGCCCGGCAGCACCCTGCGCTTCGCCGACTACCTGACCGATCTCGGCTCGCTGCTGCCGGCCAAGATGGTCTCGGACATCCCCGACAGCGTGCGCGAAGGGCTGCAGCAGGACGGCAAGCTGCTGGCGGTGCCCACCGAACAGCAGAGCTATGTGGTGTTCGCGAACAAGGACCTGCTCGAGAAGGCAGGCGTGACCATTCCCAGCGGCGACACGATGAGCTGGGACCAGTTCGAGGACATCGCGAAGACGACGACCACCGGTGGGGTCAAGGGCCTCGCATGGGGGCTCGGCAGTCCGACCTCGGTGTTCGCCAGCTTCGGGCTCGGCTTCGGCGCGAAGTTCTTCACCAGCGCGGACGAGAGCCGGGCGAAGGCATCCATCGGCGAAGCCGAGCTGCAGGTCCCGACGCGCGTCAAGTCGATGATCGACGCGGGCTATGTCGACAAGACGAGTGTCACCCAGTCGACGTCTGAGACGCTGCCCACCTTCTACGGCGGGAAGGCGGCGATGACCGTCGCCGGCTCCTATCAGATCGCCAACATCGAGTCGCAGGCTCCGAAGGGCTTCCACTGGATCGTGCTTCCGGCGCTGGAGGGCAGCGAGGGATCGCAGCAGATGTCCGCGCCGATCACGCTGTCGATCTCCAAGTCCTCGAAGAACATCCCCGCTGCCGCGGCCTTCGTCGAGTTCTACCAGTCGGCCGAGAACCTGGCGAAGATCAACATCGCCGACGGGGAGATCCCGGCGACGACCTCGGCCCAGGCCGCCGCGGCGAAGCTCACCGAGGGGAAGACCGGCTGGGCACAGGTGCTCGCGTCCGGAAAGAACCTCGTGAACCCGCAGTGGAACACGTTCACGAAGTACGAGAGCTGGAAGAGCACGGTGGCCAACCCCGCCTATCAGAAGTTCCTTGCGGGCCAGATCGACACCGATCAGCTCACCAAGGAACTGGAAGACGGCTGGGCGAGCACCAACCAGTGACGCGTGCGGCCGGCGGCGGAGACGACGCCGGCCGCATCCCCGGACCGCACGATCGAGAGTGAGAGAGCAGTGAACTGGTTGCGTGAGCGGACCGCCGCCGTCCTGACGGGAGCCGCCGTGGGCGACGCCCTGGGCGGTGCCACCGAGGGCTTCACCCCGGAAGCCATCGAGCAGCGGTATGGCGGGAGGGTGGAGGGCATCGTTCCGCCGTTCTTCGCCGACTGGCAGACCCGCAAACCGATCAGCCCATACCACAAGGGCGACGGGCACGTCACCGACGACACCCTGATGACGCAGGCGCTCGTCCAGGTGTACGCGAAGCGCCGTCGCCATCTCGATGCGTTCGACATCGCAGAGGATCTGGTGCCTCTTCTGACCGAGCAGGTGCGCTGGATCCCCGAACTGGAGCGGGAGACCGTGCTGCTGCAGCGCATCTTCCTCGCTGAGAAGTGGCTCGTGCTGCGTCTGCGGTACGGGCACGTCGATCCCCGGGAGGCGGGGGTGGGCAACACCGTCAACTGCGGTGCGACGATGTATATGGCCCCGGTCGGCGTCGTGAACGCCGGCGACCCCGCGGCCGCGTACGCCGAAGCGATCGACCTCGCCGGCGCACACCAGTCGAGCTACGGTCGCGAGGCAGCCGGAGCGTTCGCTGCCGCGATCTCAGCGGCGCTCACCCCCGGTGCCGATGCCGAGGCGGCCGTGGCCGCCGCCCTCGCAGTGTCGCACGACGGCACCCGCGCGGCGATCGAGGCGGTGGTCGAGGCGGCACGCCGGAACGCCGCCGCGGCACCTCGTGAGCTGGCGGCAGCCTTGCGCGAGGCGGTGATCCCGTTCGACACCGTCGGGCCGGACTATCGAGAACCCGACGCCGACGCCCGGCGTCCCTCCCGCACGAAGTCGATCGAGGAGCTGCCGGTCGCCCTCGGATTCCTGGTGGCGCACCGCGGAGACTTCCGCGCATCCGTGCTCGGCGCCGTCAACTATGGGCGAGACAGCGACTCCATCGCCACCATGGCCGGCGCGATCGCCGCCGCGCTCGGCGGGGCCGACGCGATCCCGGCGGAATGGGTCCGTGGGGTCACCGAGGGCAGTCGCATCGACTTCGACCACTACGCCGGTCTGCTCGCCGACGCGGCAGAGCAGATCCTCCGCGACGACACAGACCGCATCCGGCAGCGCCTTGAGCGGCTGGGTGCGCTCGCCGGGGCGGCTTCATGAGGCTCAGCTGGTCGCAGCCGGAAGATCTCGTCGCGCAGGAGATCGTCGCGTCCCGGGACGAAGGACGGGATGTTGCCGCGGTCGCCGAGGCGTGGACCGCCGTCGGCGGGGTCTTGGAGGTCCCGCGCAACGGCGCCTCCGCGCAGCGCGCAAGCGACGAGAGCCGTGCCGTCGCCGTCCGCCTGCTGGACGAGCTCGACGCACTGCCGATGCCGGCCGATCCGCGACGGCCTGAGGGATTCGACCAGATCATCTCGGCGGCCCCCGATGTCCCACGGCTTGCAGCAGCGTCCGGCGACATCGAGGACCGCATCCACGGAGCATGGCTCGGACGTGCCGCGGGATGTCTCCTCGGAAAGCCGGTCGAGAAGATCCCGCCCGAGGGGATCCGCGAACTGCTCACATCCGCCGGCCGATGGCCGCTCGACTTCTACTTCACCGCCGAGGGCGTCGCCCCCGACTCGCTCGCCCGCTGGCCGTGGAATCGTCGCAGCGCTCCGACATCCCTCGTCGAGAACATCGACGGCATGCCGGAGGACGACGACCTCAACTATCCCCTGCTCAATCTCGCCCTCGTCGAGCGCATCGGGCGCCGATTCACGGTCGACGACGTGGCCGATGCGTGGCTCGCGGAGCTTCCCGCGGGGCGGGTCTTCACCGCGGAGCGGGCGGCGTACCGGCATCTGCTGGAGGGCATCGATCCCGAGAGGTGCGCACGGGTGCGCAATCCGTTCCGGGAGTGGATCGGGGCCCTGATCCGCGGCGACGTCTTCGGCTGGATCTCGCCGGGGGACCCGCGTGAAGCCGCGCGGATGGCCTTCGAGGATGCGCGGCTGAGCCATACCGGCAACGGTCTGTACGGCGAACTTTGGGCGGCGGGGCTCGCGGCGGCGGCCGTGGTCGGCGATGACGTCGAGACGGTGCTGGATGCGGCATCCGCCGTCGTCCCCTCCTCCAGCGATCTGGCCGATGCCGTCGCGTTCGGGCGTCGGCTCGGCCACAGCGGTGGAACGCTGGACGACGACCTCGCCGCCCTCGCCGAACGGTACGCGGGGGTGCACTGGGTGCACGTCGTGAACAACGCCGCGACCATCGCGTGGGCGCTGACGCGCGGCGGGGGCAGACTGGAGCGGGCTGCGCCCCTGGCCGTCATGGCCGGCTGGGACACCGACTCGGTCGGGGCCACCGTCGGCGGGGTCTGCGGTGCCATCGCCGGCGCGCGGGCTCTCCCCGCGTCCTGGACGGCGCCGCTGCACGATCGGATCGCCACCAGCCTTCCCGGCCTGGACGGCGTCGCCATCTCGGAAGTCGCACGTCGGACGACGGCGCTCGGCGTCGGCAAGGAGGAGCAGTGAGCACCATTTCCGCCCGCGATCGCGCGCGGGGGTCGATGGCCGGGCTGGCGATCGGCGATGCCATCGGCCGCCCCGTGGAGGGTCTGTCCGCGCAGGAGATCCAGGACCGTTACGGCCGGGTCGAGGGTTACCTGCAGTGGCCGCCGGCCGGCAGCGACGACACCGAGTACGCGCTCCTGACGGCCCGCACCATCCACCGCGTCGGCGTCGCGGCGACAGCCGACGACTTCGCACAGACCTGGATCGAAGACGTCCTTCCCCAACTCGACAACTTCGCCGGCGGCGGTTTCAGCGAGATGGCGGCGATCGACAATCTGCGCCGCGGGATCCGCCCGCCGCAGTCCGGCGACCACATCCACGCGTGGAGCGACGGTCTCGCGATGCGGGTGGCGCCGCTGGGCATCGTGTCCGGCGGAGACACGGATCTCGCCACCCGGCTGACGATCGCTGACGGCGAGGTCAGCCACAGCGGCGAGGGGATCCACGCGGGGGTCGCGGTCGCGGTCGCCGTGTCGGCGGCGATGAGCGGGGCCACCGCTCGGGACGCGTATGCGGCGGCCTTGACGGCCATACCGGCGGACTCGTGGACGGCGCGCAACCTCGTGGCCGGCCGCGCCCTGGTCGACGCCGAGTCCGACCCGGGGCGGCTGGCGATCGCACTGCACGGGCGCCTCGCCGTCGACGACTACTACTGGGCTGATCTGGCCCCGGAGGCGGTGGGGCTGGCCATGGCCGCGGTGCTGGCCGGTGACGGCGACTTCCGTGCGAGCGTCCTGTTCGCCGTGAACCTCGGCCGCGACGCCGACACCATCGCCGCGATGGCGGGATGCATCGCCGGCGCGATCTCGGGCGTCGGAGCGATCCCCGCCGACTGGGTCGAGGCACTTCGCCCGGTCGAGGGATCGTGCATCCGATCGACGGCTGGCATCCACCCGCTCGACGCCGCCGATGCCCTGATCGACCTCTGGGAGCAGAACCGATGAACACCGACATCGTCCGCGGACTCGTCGCCGGCGAGAGCCTGCATCCGGCGAACCTCGAGTTCCGCATCCACGCTCTTCCGCCCAAGCGGCATGCGCGCATGGAGGTGCTCCACGCGTTCGATCGAGAGCACACGCAGGTCACGCCCACGCGCCCGTACGCGCACTCCTCGCCCCCACAGCTGCTGCAGGGCCCGGGCGAGAACGCCGAGTGGTTCGCCTTCAGCGCGCCGCTGATCGCGACGGCGGACTCCGGCGCGATCACGGCCGGATGGATCGCGCTGTCCGGCGAGGAGGGAGCGCGCCGGCGCCCGGGTACGGCGATCGCGCTCGGCAACATGCGCCGGGGGCTGCGTCCGCCCCAGTCCGGCCATGACAATCCGCACTATTTCGACGATCTGGCGATGGTGCGGGCGATCGGGGCTTCGCTGCTGCACGACGACGAGCAGACGGCCCGAGAGCTCGCCGCCGTCGACGCCCATGCCACGCATGACCTGGACGGGGTGTGGGCGGCGGATGCCGCGGTGGTGCTGTTCCATGCGCTCGGCCACGGCGCATCCGGACCGGATGCGGCACGGGCCGCGGCAGCCGCGCTGCCGGCCGAGAGCTGGACCCGACGGCTGACCGACGCGGCGCTGGAGACCGCGGAGGACACGGCCGACCCGCTGGGACTCGCGGTCGCACTCGGACGCGAAGTCTGCGACTGGATCTACAGCTACCCGGTCGCTGCGCCCGAGACCCTCGCCGTCCTGCTCGCGCATGTCAGCGCCGCCTCCGACGCGACGGCGCTGCTCCTGGGCACGGGGGCGACCGGCCGCAACGGCACGACGCTCGCCGCCCTCGCCGGTGCCGCGGCCGCGGCGCTGTTCGGCGGCGGGTGGATCCCCGCCGAGATCACCCTCGACGCTCCGCTCGCCGGAATCAGCGTGCCCCGTCTCGCCGGAACGACGCTCACGGACGCGATCGGCCGAAAGGGGCCCTGAGCGGTGGGAAGCGTCGTCGCCATCGGATCGGCGAACGTCGACGTCATCTTCCGGGTGCCGCATCTGGTCGCGGCCGGCGAGACGCTGCACGCTCGGGACGTGTCGGAAGCCGCCGGCGGGAAGAGCGCGAACCAGGCGGCGGCCGCAGCCCGGCTCGGCGCGCCCGCCCGCTTCGTCGGGTGCGTGGGAGATGACGACCACGGGCGGCTCGCTCTTCGTGCCCTCGGCGATGCGGGCGTCGATACCGCCGAGGTGCGCATCCGCACGGATGCCCCCACCGGGTCGGCGTTCATCTGCGTGGACGACGCGTCGGAGAACACGATCGTCCTGTCGACCGGCGCGAACGACCTGTTCTCACCCGACGACCTCGACGACCTCGTGCTCTCGCCGACGGACGTCGTCACCCTCTGCTGCGAGCCCCCGGCGGCCCTCGTGGCCGAGGCGGCGCGCCGGGCCCATGACGCGTCGGCGACGGTGATCATGAACGCGTCGCCCGTCGCGGCGTTCGACCGGCAGACGCTGCAATGGACCGACATCCTCGTGGTCAACGCCGCCGAGCTGGCTGCCCTCGTGGGCGGCACCGCCGATGACGAGGTTCGCGCCGCACGCTCCCGCCTGGGGGTCGGCACGCTCGTCGTGACCCTCGGCGCCGCGGGTGCGGTGATCGCCCGGACAGACGTGATCACGCGCATTCCCGGCCACCGCGTCGAGGCGGTGGACACGACAGGGTGCGGCGACGCGTTCCTCGGAGCTCTCGCCGCGGGTCTGGTCACCGGCCGCGCCTTCGAGGATGCGGCGCGCCGAGCGAACGTGGCGGCCGCCCTGGCCGCCACCGCACCCGGTGCGCAGCCGTCCTACCCGACGGCAGCTCAGCTCGAGAGGGATGCCGTGAGCAGCTCGAGGGTCTGAACCCGGCCCGGAGCCGCATCCAGCGGCTCGCCCGCGTAGGAGCCGGCGATCGGCGAGACCATCACCTCATCCACTCCCCAGCGGTCGGCGAACGCGCGCAGGGCCGCGCCGACCTCGTCGCCGGTGCCGACCAGCCACTTGGCGCGCATCGCGTCGACGATGGTCTGCGCCATGCCGTCCAGCGCGCCGGCCTGCGCCTCTTCGACGGTCTCCAGCGGCTGCATCGGCTGGTTCGTGCGCAGCCGCGCCATGCTGCGCAGCTGGGGGAGTGCGCGCGCCTCGGCCTCGTCGGCCGTGGGCGCCGCGACGGCGTTCACGGTCAGGAACGTCTGCGGCTCGGGGTGAGCCTCGCTCGGCTGGTACTGGCTCCGGTACAGGCCCAGGGCGCGCTCCAGCCCCTCGCCGGAGAAATGGTTCGCGAACACGTACGGGAGACCGGCGGATGCCGCCAGCTGGGCGGAGTAGTCGCTCGAGCCGAGCAGCCACAGCACGGGTGCGCCCGTCGCGGCGGGCGTGGCGTGCACGTCGTACAGCTGCCCGCTGGTGAATTTCAGCGAGGCGCCCTCGGGGCTGATGAGCCGGGCGATGTCGCGCACGTGGTCGGGGAAGCGCTCGACGTCGCTGGTGGTGCCCGACATCCGCAGCAGCTGGGTGATCACCGGGTCGCTGCCGGGCGCCCGGCCGATGCCCAGGTCGATCCGGCCGGGGGCGAGCGCCTCGAGCGCGGCGAACTGCTCGGCGACCACGAGCGGCGAGTGGTTCGGCAGCATCACGCCGCCCGATCCGATCCTGATGCGCGCGCTGCGCGCGGCGGCCGCAGCCGCCAGCACCGGCGGAGTGGTCGAGGCCACCGCGGGCATGTTGTGGTGCTCGGCGAACCAGTAGCGGCGCAGACCGAGCGCGTCCGCGCGGGCGACCAGGTCGAGGGATGCTGCGACCGCCTCCGCACTGGACTGCCCGGTGCGCACCGGCACCAGGTCGAGGACGGACAGGGCGGGCGCGGTTGCAGTGCTCATCTCCGGGTGCAACCGGCCCGAGGCATCCGTCATTCCCGGACGGCGGGACCGACGCAGACGCAGAGAACGCCACTTGCGCGATTCACGCAAGTTCTTGCGTAAACTGGGCGCCATGTCGAAGCGTCTCGCCGAAGTGGCGCGCAAGGTCGGGGTCAGCGAGGCGACCGTCAGTCGCGTGCTCAACGACAAGCCGGGGGTCTCGGATGCCACGCGGCAGGCCGTGCTGACCGCGCTGGACGTGCTCGGCTACGAGCGCCCGACGAAGCTGCGCGGCGAGCGGGCCCGGCTGGTCGGCCTGGTGCTGCCCGAGCTGCAGAACCCGATCTTCCCCGCGCTGGCCGACATCGTCGGCGGGGCGCTGACGCAGAACGGCTACACCCCGCTGCTGTGCACGCAGAACGCGGGCGGCGTCACCGAGGCCGACTATGTCGACCTGCTCCTGCAGCAGCAGGTGTCGGGCGTGATCTTCCTCGGCGGCAACTACAGTCAGGCCGCCGCAGCCCACGAGCACTACGACCGGCTGCGCCGGGTGAACCTGCCCACGGTGCTGGTCAACGCGCGCATCCCGCGACTGGCCTTCGCGACGGTGTCCACCGATGACGGGGCCGCCGCCGAGCAGGCGCTGCTGCATCTGCATCAGCTCGGGCATCGCCGGATCGGGATGCTGATGGGCCCGGCCGATCACATCCCGTCGCAGCGCAAGCTCGCCGCGGCGCGCGCGCTGCTGGAACGGCTGGGCACCCCGCTGTCCGACGAGATGATCGTGAACGGGCTGTACTCGCTCGAGTCCGGTCAGGCCGGCGGCTCCCGGCTGTTCGGCAACGGCGCGACGGCGGTGGTGTGTGCGAGCGACCCGCTGGCACTGGGTGCGGTGCGCGCCGCGCGCAGGGCCGGCCTGCGCGTCCCGCAGGACGTCAGCGTCGTCGGATTCGACGACTCCGCCCTGATGAGCTGCACCGAGCCGCCTCTGACGACGGTCCGCCAGCCGATCGAGGCGATGGGCCGCACGGTCATCGAGCTGCTGCTCTCGCAGATCGCAGGCACGGCGGCCGGCGGCGACGAGCTGCTGTTCGAGCCCGAGTTGGTGCTGCGCGGATCCACCGGGCCCGTCGCGGCCTGACCCTGGCATGATCCGGCGCGCCGGCTCCGGCATCTTCGGGCGCGCCCGGCTCCGGCATCCTCGGGCACGCCCCGGCATGCGCGCCCTCGCTCCAACCCCTCCGAAATCATAGTTTTGCAGACTTCTGTTCAAGTCTTGCACTCAGCCATGAACAAAGCTACATTCGACGCATTGCAGGAAATCGATCGAATGAGGAGCCCTGTGGACGACGACGTCCTGACCAGAGTGGACCGGCGCGACGACGATGAGCCATCGCGTCACGACGCCTGGCCGACGCCCTCGTCCGCCGACGCACAGTGGTGGCGCAGCGCCGTCATCTACCAGGTGTACGTGCGCAGCTTCGCCGACGGCAACGGGGACGGCACCGGCGACCTGGCCGGCGTGCGCTCCCACCTCGGGTATCTGAAGGACCTCGGCGTCGACGCGCTCTGGTTCAACCCGTGGTACCCGAGCCCGCTGGCCGACGGCGGGTACGACGTGCAGGACTACCGGGCCATCGACCCCCGATTCGGCACGCTGGCCGAGGCCGAGGCGCTCATCGCCGAGGCGCTGGCCCTCGGCATCCGGACGATCATCGACGTCGTGCCGAATCATGTCTCCGATCGGCATCCGTGGTTCCAGGCCGCGTTGGCGGCGGGGCCGGGCAGCCCGGAGCGCGAGCGGTTCTGGTTCCACCCGGGCCGCGGCCGGAACGGCGAGCTGATGCCCACGCGGTGGGAGTCGAACTTCCAGGGGCCGACCTGGACCCGCACCACGAACCCCGACGGCACCCCCGGCGAGTGGTACCTGCACCTCTTCACCCCGGAGCAGCCCGACCTGAACTGGAATCATCCGGACGTGCGCCGGGAGCACGAGGACATCCTGCGGTTCTGGTTCGACCGGGGCGTTGCCGGCGTGCGGATCGACTCGGCCGCGCTGCTGATCAAGGATCCCGACCTGCCCGAGGTGGGCGAGAAGCCGGACCATCCCACCGAGGACCGGGACGAGCTGCACGACGTCTACCGCGCGTGGCGCGCGGTCGCCGATTCGTATCCCGGCACCCGCATCCTGGTCGGCGAGGTGTGGGTGCCCGACATCGTGCGCTTCACCAACTATCTGCGCCCGGACGAGATGCACACGGCCTTCAACTTCGACTTCCTCGCCCGGCCGTGGGGTGCGGACCAGTTCCGGGACTCGATCCAGGACACGCTCGCGGCCCACGCACCGGTGCACGCCCCCAGCACCTGGGTGCTCTCCAACCACGACGTGACCCGCCCGGTCACCCGGTACGGGCGCGAAGACACCGCCTTCGCATTCCTGAAGAAGCGCTTCGGGGTGCCCACCGACCCCGAGCTCGGCCGGCACCGGGCGCGCGCCGCCGCACTCCTGGTGGCCGCCCTTCCGGGCAGCCTGTACATCTACCAGGGCGACGAGCTCGGTCTGCCCGAGGTCGAGGACCTGCCGCGCGAGCTCATCCAGGACCCGATGCACTACCGGTCGGGGGGCATCGACCCGGGACGGGACGGATGCCGCGTCCCGCTGCCGTGGGCCGGAGACGAGCCGCCGTTCGGCTTCAGCCCGGACCAGGCGGGCGCGGCACCCATCACGCCGTGGCTGCCGCAGCCGGAATCATGGCGCACCCTCACCGTGGCAGCGCAGGAGGCCGATCCCGGCTCGACGCTGCGGCTGTACCGGTCGGCGCTGCAGCTGCGCCGGCAGATCCCCGCCGCACCGCTGACCTGGATCGAGGGCCTCGGCCGCGACATCCTCGCCTTCCGCCGTGGCCAGGAGTTCGCCTGCATCGTCAACACGGGCGACGAGCCGTTCGCCCTGCCCTCCCACCGGGCCGTCCTGCTGACCAGCGCCCCCCTGTCGGGCGGTCGCCTGCCGGGCAATTCCGCCGCATGGCTGCGGACCGACGCGGATGCCGCGGCATCCGCGCCCGCCGAGAACTCGAACACCACCACCCACCCCGAGGGATGATCCGGCGCCGAGAGGCCGACGCCGCCCTCACACGAAAGGAAAGACGATGAAGTCACCAGGAAAGATCCTGCTCGCCGGTGCCGTCGCCGTCGCGACGATCGGCGCGCTCGCGGGCTGTTCGTCCGACGGCGGCAGCGGCACCGACGGCGGAAAGGTCCACATCGTGGTCGCCCCGGTGCTGCCGGGCGCCACCGCCGACGCCCTGAGCGCGCTCGCCGACCGTGTCGCAGAATTCGAGAAGGCGAACCCCGACATCGACGTGAAGGCCATCGAGTACCAGTGGACCGGCACGACGTTCGCCGCCGAGCTCGCCGGCGGCACGCTGCCGGACGTGTTCAACGTGCCGTTCACCGACTCGAAGACCCTCGCGAACAACGGCCAGCTGGCCGACATCACGAAGGACTTCAAAGAGACCTCCACCGCCGACAAGTGGAACAAGAACGTGCTGGATGTCGCCACCGGCGACGACGGCAAGGTCTACGGCATCCCGTGGGGGCCGTATGCGATGGCGCTGTCGTACAACCGCGAGATCTTCCAGAAGGCGGGACTGGATCCGGACAAGCCGCCCACCACCCTGGACGAGATCGCCGCGACCGCGAAGACCATCTCCGAGAAGGTGCCGGGCACCGCCGGCTACATGCAGATGACGCAGGGCAACACCGGCGGCTGGGAGCTGGCCACCCTCACCCAGTCGCTCGGCGGTCGGCTCGAAGAGGTCGGTGCCGACGGCAAGGCCACCGTGACCGCCGACAACGACCAGACCAAGGCCGGACTGGCGTGGCTGAAGGGCATGCGCTGGACCGACGACTCGATGGGCCGCAACTTCCTGTTCGACTGGGGCGGCATCAACGAGGCGTTCGCCGCCGGCAAGATCGGCATGTACATGAGCGGCTCGGACGTGATCGGCTCGCTCATGCAGGCCAACGGGTTCGATCAGGCCAAGTACGGGGTCACCACGTTCCCGGTCGCGGATGCCGCGGACGCCGGCATCCTGTCCGGGGGCAACGTCGACGTGGTCAATGTGAAGGACACGCCCGAGCAGATCGCCGCCGCGGTGAAGTGGATCGACTTCTACCGCACCGGCCCGACCGCCGACAAGGACGCCGCGATCAAGAACGCGAAGACCCTGCAGGCGGGCAACCAGGCCGTGAACGCGCCGACGCTGCCGGTGTTCGACAAGGCGACCTGGGAGCAGAACCAGGAGTGGGTCAAGCCCTACGCCAACATCCCGGCGGCCAACCTGGCACCGTTCACCTCCGGCATCTTCGACCAGAAGATCGCCCCCGAGCCGCCGCAGCACACGCAGGATCTGTACGGCGCGCTGGATGCGGTGGTCCAGGCGGTGCTGACCGACAAGAATGCAGACGTCGACTCCCTGCTGCAGGGCGTGGACACGAAGATCCAAGCGCTGATCGACGCCGACAGCAAGTGACCGCCAGGCGTGCGGTCGGGACGCCCCGGCGCCCGACCGCACGCCTCACCCCGGGAGCACATCGCCATGACCGCGACCATGACACCGACGGATGCCGCAGCCGACATCCGTCCGGCGCCCCGCCGTCACAACCCGATCACCTGGGTGCAGCGCGGCGGCCTGACCACGCTGCTGTTCCTGATCCCGACCCTGGTCGTCTTCGGCGTCTTCTCCTGGACGCCGATCGTCGAGGCGGTCGTGATGAGCTTCCAGAAGACGAACCTGGTCACGCCGGCCTCCTTCGTCGGCTGGGACAACTTCGTCGCGGTCTTCCACGATCCGGTGTTCTGGATCGCCATCCGCAACACCGCCTACTTCGCCGGCCTCGCGCTGCTGTTCGGCTATCCGCTGCCGCTGCTGGCGGCGGTGCTGATGAGCGAGTTCAAGCGGATGAAGGGCGTGTACAGCGTGCTGGCCTACCTGCCGGTGGTGATCCCGCCGGTAGTCTCGGTGCTGCTGTGGAAGATCTTCTACGACGCCGGACCGAACGGCGTGTTCAACACGGTCCTCGGCTGGGTCGGCATCCCGCCGCAGCCGTGGATCCAGAGCGCCGCCACGGCCATGCCCTCGCTCGTGCTGGAGGCGACCTGGGCCGCCGCCGGGGGCACCATCATCATCTATCTGGCCGCCCTGACCTCGGTCGCCCCCGAGCTGTACGACGCGGCCGAAGTGGACGGCGCGTCGATCTGGGGCAAGGTCTGGCATGTGACCATGCCGCAGCTGCGCGGCATCCTGTTCATCACCCTGATCCTGCAGGTCATCGCCACCGCGCAGGTGTTCCTGCAGCCGTTCCTGTTCACCGGCGGCGGCCCCGCCAACTCGACCACCACGATCCTGCTGCTGATCTATCAGTACGCGTTCACCAACAGCCTGGGCGTCGGGGTCGGCAAGGCGACCGCGCTGAGCCTCATGCTCGCCGTGTTCCTGGCGGTGCTCTCGATCGTCTACTTCCGGGTCACCCGGAGATGGAGCGACAATTGACGACCTCGATCCCGGCGCAGCTGCAGCGGGCGGATGTCGCCGCGCAGCCGGCCCCCCGTCGCCGGCGCCGTCCGAAGGCGGCGGATGCCGCAGACCGGGGCATCCTGTCGATCGCCGACTGGCGCCGCCCGCACGTGCGCTGGTTCGGCACCGTGCTGAACTGGCTGCTGGGCATCGCCCTGGTCGCGGCGGGCCTGCTGCCCCTGCTGTGGCTGTTGAAGTCGGCGGTCACCCCGACGCAGGAGACGCTGACCCACCCGCTGGCCCTGCTGCCGCAGGACTGGGCCTGGTCGAACATCGCGCGCGCCTGGAACGAAGTGCACATCGGGGACTTCTTCTTCAACACGATCGCGATGGCGGCCGGGTCGTGGGGCGTGCAGCTGCTGGTGGCCACCACCGGCGGATTCGCGCTGTCGGTGCTGAGGCCCCGGTACGGGAAGATCGTCAGCGCGCTGGTGCTGGCGACGCTGTTCATCCCGGCGGTCGTCCTGCTCGTGCCGCTGTACCTGACGATCCTGCACCCGCCGCTGATCGGGCATTCGCTGATCAACACGTTCTGGGCGGTGTGGCTGCCCGCCGGAGCGAGCGCGTTCAACGTGCTGCTGGTGATGCGCTTCTTCGACTCGCTGCCGCGCGAGATCTTCGAGGCCGCGCGCACCGACGGGGCCGGCACGTTCCGGCTGTTCTGGTCGGTCGTGCTGCCGATGTCCAAGCCGATCCTCGGGGTGGTCTCGATCCTGGCGATCAACGCCTCATGGGCCGACTTCCTCTGGCCGAACCTGGTCCTGAACGACATCAGCGTGCAGCCGCTGTCGGTGCGGCTGCCGCAGATCGCGGCATCCACCGACCTGGGCGTCTACCTGGCCGCGCTGACCATCGCCACCCTCATCCCGGTCGCGATCTTCCTCGTCTTCCAGCGTGCGTTCCTGAACTCCGGCGGCATCGGCGGCGCGGTCAAGGGGTGACGGCGTCGGCGCGAGGGCGCGTCGCCGTGCGGCTGCTGGGCATCGCCACCTGCAGCGCCCCGGGAACGACCCAGCAGCGGATGCGGACGGCCTCTCCGAACTCGTCGCCGTCCAGCTCGACCGGCTGCGCCGACTCGACGCCCGCCTCGATCTGCGGGCAGCGCAGGTAGCGGATCGACGTGTCCTTCCGGCGCTCGACGATGCGCCGCCCCGATCGGGTGCGCCGCAGCACGCTGTTGTCCCACCACACCTTGCGCCACACGCCCAGCCAGCCGAACCAGCCGGTGGGCTGGATCATCGCGACATCCAGCAGGCCGTCGGTCATCGAGGCGCCCGGGATGAGCTCGATGCCGGCCGGCAGCGTGCCGCAGTTGGCGAACAGCATGCTCTGCACCTTCGCCGAGTGCAGGCGGTGCCCGTCGCGCTCGTACATCAGTCGGAACGGCTTCGCGTTCGGCAGCGATCGCGCCGCCCCGTCGACGTAGGCCACCCACCCCATGCTCTTCTTCAGCTGCGAGTTGGTGTTCGCGATCATCGCCGCATCCAGCCCCATCCCGCCCATCACCACGAACGCGTGCTCCTCGTGCGTGCCGTCGGGGCGGGTCAGCTGCGCCATCCCCACATCGATGGGGCGCACCTCGCCGTCGAACGTCGCGCGGATCGCGGCATCCGGATCCGCCAGCGGCAGCTCGAGATTGCGGGCCAGCAGGTTGCCGGTGCCGCTGGGCACGATGGTCAGCGGCACGCCGGTGGAGGCCATCGCCTCGGCCACCGCGCGCACGGTGCCGTCGCCGCCGGCCACCAGTACCGCATCGGCCCCGTCGCGCAGCGCCTGGGCCGTGGCCTCCTGCCCGAGGTCCTCCGGCGTGGTGTGGTAGAAGAGCGGATGCCCCCACCCGGCCTTCTTCGACGCCTTCTGCACGCGCGCGCGCAGCTTCTTCTCGTCCACCTTGATCGGGTTGAAGATGAGCGCAGCGCGCCGATCCTGGGCGCGCTGTTCACTCATGGCCTCACGATAGCGGCACCGGGGCCGGCAGAGCCGCTGGCTAGACTTGTCGGATGATCGATCCCGTCATCCTGCGCGAGCATCCCGAGCTGGTCAAGCGTTCCCAGGTCAAGCGGGGCGAGTCGCCGGAGTCGGTCGACGAGGCGCTCGCCGCCGACGCGTCGCGTCGCGCCGCCATCACGGCGTTCGAGCAGCTGCGGGCCGAGCAGAACGCGCACGGCAAGCAGGTTGCGGCCGCGCCGAAGGATGAGAAGGCCGCGCTGGTGGCGCAGGCAAAGGAGCTCAGCGACCAGGTCAAGCGGGCCCAGCAGGCGGTGACGGCGGCCGAGGAGCATGCGCACGAGGTGCTGTCGCGGATCGAGAACATCGTGATCGACGAGGTGCCCGCCGGTGGCGAGGAGAACTTCGTCACGCTGCGCACGCACGGGCAGCGCCGGACGTTCGCGTTCACCCCCCGGGATCACCTGGAGATCGGCGAGAGGCTGGACGCGATCGACATGGAGCGCGGCACGAAGGTGTCGGGCAGCCGCTTCTACTTCCTCAAGGGCGTGGGCGCGCGGCTCGAGTACGCGCTGATGTCGCTCGCGCTGCAGCGGGCGCTGGATGCCGGATTCATCCCGATGATCCCGCCGACCCTGGTGCGGCCAGAGGTGATGGAGGGCACCGGATTCCTGGGCCAGCACTCGGACGAGGTGTACCGGCTCGAGAAGCAGGACCTGTACCTGGTCGGCACCAGCGAGGTGCCGCTGGCCGGGTACCACATGGGCGAGATCCTCGACCTGACGGCCGGGGCCAAGCGCTATGCCGGATGGTCGACGTGCTACCGCAGCGAGGCCGGCTCGTACGGCAAGGACACCCGGGGGATCATCCGGGTGCACCAGTTCAACAAGCTGGAGATGTTCGTCTACACCACGCCTGAGGATGCCGAGGCCGAGCACCTGCGGCTGGTCGGGATGCAGGAGCGGATGCTGCAGGACCTCGGTCTCGCGTACCGGGTGATCGACGTGGCCGCCGGCGACCTCGGGTCGTCCGCGGCGCGCAAGTACGACATCGAGGCGTGGGTGCCGACGCAGGATGCGTACCGCGAGCTGACCTCGACATCCAACTGCACGACGTTCCAGGCGCGGCGGCTGGACGTCCGGTACCGGCCGGACGGCGGCAAGACCCAGCACGTCGCGACGCTGAACGGGACGCTGGCCACGACCCGCTGGATCGTCGCGCTCCTGGAGACCCATCAGCGCGAAGACGGCTCGGTCGTGGTGCCGGAGGTGCTGCGGCCGTACCTCGGCGGGCTCGCAGTGCTGGAGCCGGTGGCGTGACGTCGGCCCGGCTGCCCGCGACCGGCAGCGTCGAGATCGAGGACCAGGCCGAGGCCGCGGACCTGGTCGAGCAGGTCGCGGACCGCGTCGCGACGCGGATGCTGATCGCCCTCGATGTGGACGGGACGGTCATGCTGCAGGACGAGTCGCTGAGCCCGGGGATCGTCGAGGCCGTCGGCGCCGCGCAGGCCGCGGGGCACGAGGTGATGCTCGCGACCGGCCGCAGCTGGGAGGGGACTCACGCGGTCCTGTCCGCGCTCGGCCTGGACCCGGAGTACATCGTGTGCTCGAACGGTGCCGTGATCATGCGCCGGATCGAGGACGGGCCGGCGGGATACGACCGCTACGAGCGGTTCCACACCGAGACGTTCGACCCGGAGCGCGTGCTCCGGCTGCTGCACGAGAGCGTGCCGGATGCGCACTACATGGTGGAGCTGGCCGACGGGCAGCGCCTGTACACCGAGCCGATGGACGACTGGAACCTCCGGCTCGCGCGCCGGGTGTCGTTCGACGAGCTGTGCGCGCAGCCGGTCTCGCGGGTCGTGGTCGTCTCGCCCGACCGCACCGAGCAGGACTTCGTCGAGCTCGTGCATCGGATCGGCCTGAACCAGGTCTCGTATGCGATCGGATGGACGGCGTGGCTGGACATCGCCCCGATGGGCGTCGACAAGGCGAGCGGCCTGGAGCTCGTGCGCGCCTGGCTGGGCATCGACCGGGCGCACACCCTGGTGATCGGCGACGGACGCAACGACCTGGGCATGTTCGCCTGGGCGCTCGAGCACGGAGGGCGCGCGGTGGCGATGGCGCAGGGCCCGCAGGAGGTGCGGGATGCCGCGGGCGAGACCACGCTCTCGGTGCAGGACGGCGGCGTCGCGGCCGTCCTCCGGGCGCTGTAGCCGGCACCCAGCTCGCTGGGCGGGGCCGCGCGCAGCGCGCCCGAGACGAAGGGTCCGTGGCCCCACCGCCCGGTAGACTCGACCAGGTCCGGCGGGCGTGCCCGCCGGGGAGGGTTGTCCGAGCGGCCGATGGACCTGGTCTTGAAAACCAGTGGGCAGCAATGTCCCGTGGGTTCGAATCCCACACCCTCCGCTGTCAGGTCGAGATGGCGACCACGGGAAGATGAGAATGATCCGAGCACACCTGACCATCGACCCGCACTTCACGGTCGGTCCCATCAATCGCCGCCTCTTCGGCTCGTTCGTCGAGCACCTCGGGCGGTGCGTCTACGACGGCATCTACGAGCCGGGGCACGAATCCGCCGATGCGGACGGGTTCCGCACCGACGTCATCGACCTCGTGCGCGAGCTCGGCGTCTCGACCATCCGCTATCCCGGCGGCAACTTCGTCTCGGGGTACCGCTGGGAGGACGGCATCGGACCGCGCGCGGATCGGCCTCGTCGGCTCGATCTGGCGTGGCACTCGACCGAGACGAACGAGATCGGCCTGGACGAGTTCGCGACCTGGTTGACGAAGGTCGATAGCGAGCTCATGTATGCGGTCAACCTCGGCACGCGGGGAGTGCTCGACGCGCTCGACGTCCTGGAGTATGCGAACCTGCGATCGGGCACCGCGTGGTCGGATCGGCGTCGGGCGAACGGGCATCCCGAACCCCACGACATCCGGATGTGGTGCCTGGGCAACGAGATGGACGGTCCGTGGCAGCTCGGCCACAGCAGCGCGGAGGAATACGCGCAGCTGGCGGCGAAGACGGCGCGCGCCATGCGGCAGCTCGACCCCGACCTCGAGCTGGTGGTGTGCGGCAGTTCGGGCGCGCAGATGCCGACGTTCGGCGACTGGGAGCGCACCGTGCTGGAGGGCACGTACGACGAGGTCGACTTCATCTCGTGCCACGCCTACTACGAGCCGTCCGGCGACGACTACGGTAGCTTCCTGGCCTCGGCCGTGGACATGGACCGGTTCATCGACGCCGTGGTCGCGACCGCCGACCACGTGAAGGCGACGCGCAACACCGACAAGACGATCGACATCTCGTTCGACGAGTGGAACGTCTGGTACCAGTCCCGCTTCAACGAGGTCGACAAGATCACGGATGTCGACGAGTGGCCGGTGGCGCCGCGCCTGCTCGAGGACTCGTACTCGGTGCTGGACGCCGTCGTGTTCGGGAACCTCATGATCTCGCTCATCCGGCATGCCGACCGGGTGACCTCGGCAAGTCTCGCGCAGCTGGTGAACGCGATCGCACCGATCATGACCGAGCCCGGTGGGCCGGCCTGGCGACAGACCACGTTCTACCCCTTCTCGCTGACGTCGCGCCTCGCGCGGAGCCAGGCGCTCGAACTCAAGCTGGACAGCCCGGCCTACCGGACGGAGCGCTACGGCGAGGTCTCGCTCGTGGACGCGGTGGCCACGCACGACCCCGCGACCGGCGGCACGACGGTGTTCGCCGTGAACCGGAGCCTGACGGATGCCGTCGCCCTCGAGATCGCCTCACTGGCGCTCGGCGCGGTGAGCCGCGTGGACGCCACCTCGATCTTCGACGACGACATCCACGCCGCCAACACCCTGGACCAGCCCGATCGCGTCATGCCGAAGCCGAACGAATCGGCCGCACTGGTGGACGGCGCCGTGAGCGTGACGCTGCCGCCCTGCTCCTGGACGGTCATCACGATCGACTGAACGACCGACTCGGGCTGGTACGCGCGGCGTCGTCCCGAGTGACGCCTCGCGCCGCCGCCAGCACGGCCGCCTCGGTCCGGCTGGTGACGCCGAGCTTGCGCAGGATCGCCGACACGTGCACGCTCGCGGTCTTCACGCTGATGAAGAGCCGTTTCGCGATCTGGCCGTTGCTCAGCCCCTCGGCGATCAGGTCGAGCACCTGGCGTTCCCGCGGAGTGAGCTCGGCCAGTGCCGCGGACGCGTCGACGTCGGCCGCGGCGGGTGCGAGCCCGGATGCCGCGGCGAATGCGGCGACCTCGCGGCGCAGCGGCTCGTGCTGCAGGTCGTCGGCGTGCTGGGATGCCGCGGCCACGGCGGCTGCGGCATCCGTGCGCCGACCCGCCGCGACGAGCGCCCGCGCCTGCTCGAGGCGGACCACGACGCGGAACGTCGCGGGGACGTCGTCGCCGTCGGCGCAGGCGACGGCCGCCTCCAGCGTGTCGGCTGTCGGCGCCAGGAGGGCGTCGAGGATCTGCGCCCATGCCGCGGGGCGCAGCATCTCGGGGATGTCGGACCATGCGGCGCGCACCCGGTCCACGGTGCCGGGCACCTCGTCGGAGCGGGCGCGCAGCGCGGCGATGATGGCACCGGCCTCGAGCAGGATGCGGACGCGGTGGGCGGTCTGCGGCGCAGTGTCGTCGAGCATCTCGTGCACGACCTCCAGCGCCGCGCGCGGGTCGTCGGCGGCCTGCGCGATCGCCAGGCGCGCCTGGAGAGCGTAGTACCAGACCTGGCGTTCGCTCATCGCCGCGGCATCCAGCGCCGCGCGCTGCTCGCGCAGCAGGGCGGCGGCACGGGCGTGCCGGCCGTGCCAGGCGAGGGCGCGCACGCGCGAGGTGGTCGTGTACATGCGGAACACGGGGAAGGTGCGCAGCTCGAGATCGCGCGCGAGCAGCGCGTCGACCCGGTCGATCTCGCCGAGCTCGAGCAGCGCCTCGACCGTGTTCTGGATCATCAGCGAGCCCGAGGTGCGCTCGATCCCCATTCCGCGGGCCTGCGCCGAGCCCTCTTCGGCGACGGTCACCGCCTCGCGGTACCGCCCGAGCATGGCCAGCATGTCGGAGTAGTTGACCTGGTAGCGCAGCAGCGCGGCGGGGGTGCGGGCGTGTTCCCGGGCGGCGGCGTAGTCGGCGAAGGCGCCGTCCAGGTCGCCGCGGTGCGCGCGCGACGTACCCCGGAGGTTGCGGGCCACTGACATCTGCTCCTCGACACCCGCGCGCACCGCGCAGTCCCAGGCGCGGCTGGCGGCGTCGATCGCGTCGGCGATGTGCCCGGCGACCATCTGCCGGCCCGCGTACTGGCACAGGACGATGGCGCTCAGCTTGTCGTCGTGCACGCGGCCGTCCATGATGTCCAGCGCCTCGGCCAGCAGCTCGGCGGCACCCGGTCGGCCGAGGTTGACCAGATACATCGCCTTGTCGCGCAGCAGCCGGACCTGCAGGGCGGGGTCGATCTCGGTCGTGCCCGCCTCGGTCAGTGCGCCGTCGACGACGGTGAGGGCGCGCTCGCTGTCGCCGGCGTTGCGGAGGATCGAGCCGATCCGCAGCATCAGGGTGATCCGGTCGATGCCCGCCGCGTCTTCGGCGTCGTCGACCTGATCCCACAGCTCCAGGACCAGCCGGCCGAAGCGCGCCGCGGTCGAGAACGCATAGCGCGCCTTGGCGGACCACATCGCGGCGGTCGCGGCCACGAGCGCGCGGCGGCGATCGTGCGCGAGCTGCCAGTGGTGGGCGAGCGCGGCGTGCAGGTCGCGGCGGGGGTCGGCGTCGGCGAGGGCCTGCAGGTGCTCGGCGAAGGCGCGGTGCAGCGCGGCGCGCTCGCCCGGGAGCAGCTCGTCGTGGACGGCCTCGCGCAGCAGGGCGTGGCGGAAGGTGTACCGGTCTTCGTCGACGACCAGGATGCCGGTGCGCATGGCCTCGCGGATGCCGTTGTTCAGTCGCGGCCCGTCCAGGCCGCTCAGCGCGGTCAGCGTCTCGTGCTCGAGCGGGGAATCGGATGCCGCGGCGACGCGGACGACGGCCGCGGCATCCTCACTCAGCTGCTCGTAGCGGGCGAGCAGGAGGTCGCGCAGGGTGTCGGGCAGCGTCGCGGTCGCGCATCGTGACAGCTCTTCGACGAAGAACGGGATGCCCTCGGCGCGCTGGGCGAGGCCGTGCAGGATGTCTTCGTCGTCGGTCGTGGCCAGCGCCGAGACCAGCGCGTGGACGGATGCCGCATCCAGCCGCTCGAGGGTGATGCGTTCGATCAGATGGGCCCGCTCGGCTTCGCCGAGCACGAGCCGGACCGGATCGTTGCGGCCGCTTTCGTCGCTGCGCCAGGCGAGCACGACGAGCAGCCGCCCTCGGGTGACCACGCGCAGCAGGAAGGACAGCAGCGTGAGGGTGCCCCCGTCGGCCCAGTGCAGGTCCTCGATCATCAGGACCAGCGGGCGGGTGTCGGCGAGCGATTCGACGGCGGTGACGAACGCCTCGCGCAGCCGCTCCGGGCTGGTATCGGGGAGCGTGGCCTCGGGGGAGTCGCCGAGCTCGGGCATCAGCAGCCGGAGCGCGGCCCGGCCCGGGCCGGCGGCCTGCATCACGCGGTCGGCGCCGCGCTGGGCGACGAGGTCGCGCAGCAGTCCCAGGATCGCGCCGTAGGCAACCGGCGTCCCGCCCAGGTCGAGGCATCGGCCGGTGGCGATGTCGGCCTGCCCGGCGACCGAGGCGGCGAACTCGCGCAGCAGCCGCGACTTGCCGATGCCGGCCTCGCCCGCCACGACCACCGCGGACGGCTCGCCCGCCGATGCCCGCGCGAACGCGGTCTGCAGGCGGGCGAGCTCGTCGTCGCGGCCGACCATCCGGGCTGCGCTCGACGGGGCATCGGCGGTGAAGGGCATGCTCCCATCGTGCCAGCCACCACCGACACCGGTGCGGCCCAGAAGGGGGCGGACGGTCACCGGGCGGAAGCGGTCTCGCACGGTGCCGGGCGCGGCACCGCCGGCGCGCGTCCCGTGACGATGCGCCGCAGCATCCGCCGCCACCACCCTGCGGGCCGACGGTGGATCTGTTCGGGGTGATCCAGGATGAAGCGGCGGCGCTCGGCGTTGCGGGCGCGCTCCTCGATCTCCTGGGTGATGATCGTGTAGCCGAGTGAGGGGTGCATGGTCATGATTTCTCCTTCGATGCACCTTCTACGCTCGGCGCTAAGGTAGCCCCCTCACATCGGACGGATGCCGTATTCCTGCGCGCGCGTGCCTCAGACGCCGGTGAGCGCGTCGATCGCGGCGCGCACGCGGCGCGGGGCGCGGTGGTGGCCGGCTGTCAGCGCGACGATGGAGTTGGTGCCGGCGGTGTCGCGGACGGGGATGAAGCGGACCTGGCGGCCGTCGTAGGTGTCGTTGGTGGCAGGCGGGCTGTTGACCAGGGAGTACCCGTAGCCGCGGGCCACGAGCGAGAAGATCGTCTGGATGTTGCCGCTGGAATAGCGGATCCGCGGCTCGCCGCCGACCGCCCGCAGCTGCTCGATGAGCCGCTCGATCGTCGGCGGGACGCTGAGCAGGATCGCATCCAGCTCGATGAAGTCGGCGACGTCGACCTCGGTGCGGGCCGCGAGCGGGTGCTCGGCGGGCAGCACCAGATGCAGACGCACGTCTGCGAGGTGGTCCTGCCTCAGGTCGTCATCGGCCTGCTGGCTGTACACGAGGCACAGGTCGAGGCGCCCCATCCGCACCTCCTCCTGGATGTCGTGGGCCGAGCCCTCGACGAACTCGACGGTGACCTGGGGATGCTCGCGGTCGAACCGCGTGATCAGCTCGGGGATGAGCCGGGGCGAGAGGGTGAAGCTGCAGCCGATGCGCAGCGTGCCGGTCAGGGCGGTGACGCTGTCGGCGACGACATCCAGCGCCTCGCCCACCGTGTCGAGCACGCGCCGCGCGTGCGCCGCGAACAGGTAGCCGCGGGGCGTGGGCACGACGCGTTTGGACCGGGTGCGGATGAGAAGGTCGGCCTCGAGGGTGTTCTCCAGCTGGGCGACGGCCATGGACAGCGCCGCCTGGGAGATGTGCTGGGCCTTGGCGGCGGCGGTGACCGAGCCGTGATCGACCACGGCGACGAAGTACTGCAGCTGGCGCAGAGTCACATCGTGCATAAGCATCCTTGATCGAAGCGTTAAGAACAATTGACTTTTCATATCACGGTTCGGCCTCCAGAGTGGACAGTGCTCATCGCAGACGGCGGTGGATCCGTGCCGCGGGCGCGGGAAGGGAGACCAGGATGGCCGAGATCGAACCGGGGCTGCGCGTGATCACCCTCGGCACGGCCGGAGGTCCGCGGTGGTGGGGTTCGGGGCAGCCGATCCTGCGCACCGGAATCGCCACGGCGATCGCCGTGGGCGACGTCTTCTATCTCGTCGACTGCGGTCACGGCGTCGGCCGGCGCCTGAACGAGGCGGGCCTGGGCATGAAGAACCTGCGGGGCATCTTCCTGACGCATCTGCACTCGGATCACACCATCGATCTGGCGAGCCTCGCGGTCTTCGGGCTCTACGAGATGGCGGACCGCACGGACGCGCCGGTCCGGCTGCTGGGCCCGGGCGATCGCGGTGCGCTCCCGCCGGTGTCGCCGCGGGCGACGGTGCCGCCGCGGCCGGTCGCGCCGCACTGCCCGACTCCGGGGACGCGGCAGATGTTCGAGACGCTGATCGCGGCACATGCCACCGATCTGAACGACCGGGTGATGGACGGGCTGCGGCCCAACCCGATGGATCTGTTCGTCGCGGAGGACATCGCGATCCCCGCGGGATCCGGCTACGACCCCACCGACAACCCGACGCCCCGGATGGCGCCGTTCGAGATCTACCGGGACGACTTGGTCACGGTGACCGCCGTGCTCGTCGAGCACCCTCCGATCGCGCCGGCCTTCGCGTTCCGTTTCGACACGGCATCCGGCTCGGTGACGATCTCGGGTGACACCGCTCCGACGGCGAACATGGTCGAGCTGGCGCGCGACACGGATCTGCTGCTGCACGAGGCGATCGACTTCGACTTCGTCGAGGCGATGTATGCCGGGCGGGTCGACGAGGGCTCCCGCGCCTCGCGCGACCATCACTACAAGTCGCACACCTCGGTGCGCGACGCGGCGCGGATCGCGACCGCAGCCGGCGCGCGTCGGCTCGCGCTGCACCACCTCGTGCCGGGGACGGCACCCGCCGCGGTGTGGCAGGCTGCGGCGGACGGCTTCGCGGGCGATTTCATCCTGCCCGACGACCTCGACGTCATCACCGTGCAGCCGGCGCCCGCGCCGGTCTGACGCGACACCACCCCGCCTCTGCCCAACCCCGGGCGACCCGATTGTCGATTCAAGGAGGAATCGTGACCGAATCCATCAAACCCGCCGAGCCACAGCTGGAATCCGCCGACACCCAGACGGTCGTGCAGCAGTCGCTGAACACCCCCGACATGCGCAGGATCCTGTCGTCGAGCTTCATCGGCACGGCGATCGAGTACTACGACTTCATCCTCTATTCGGTGGCGTCGGCCGTGGTGTTCGGCCACGTGTTCTTCACGTCGCTGCCCGAGCCGGTGGCGATCTTCGCGTCGTTCGCGACGCTGGCCGTCGGGTACCTCGTCCGTCCGGTGGGCGGCATCGTGTTCGGGCACTTCGGCGACCGGATCGGCCGGAAGAAGATGCTCGTCCTGTCGATGCTCATGATGGGTGTGGCCAGCACCGCGGTGGGGCTGCTGCCGACGACTGCGCAGATCGGGGTGGCGGCGCCGCTCATCCTCATCTGCTTCCGTCTGATCCAGGGATTCGCGGTCGGCGGCGAGTGGGGCGGGGCGGCGCTGATGGCGCTCGAGCATGCGCCGCAGCGCAAGCGCGGGTTTGCGACGTCGTTCGCGAACGCCGGCGGGCCGGCAGGCGCGATCCTGGCGACGCTGGTCGTCTCGCTGGTCTCGGCGATCACCGGTGAGCAGTTCCTGGTGTGGGGCTGGCGGATCCCGTTCCTGTTGAGCGCGGTGCTGATCGTCATCGGGCTGATCATCCGGTTGCGCGTGACGGAGTCGCCGCTGTTCCGGCGGCTGGAGCAGTCGAGTCAGAAGCGCAAGCTGCCGCTGGTCGAGGTGCTCACGCATCACTGGCGTGCGGTGGTGTGGGCGCTGCTGGCCACCATGAGCTTCTACTGCTGCCAGGGCATCGTGACAGTGTGGGGCGTCGCGGCCTCGGTCGAGGCGGGTGCCGATCGCACTGAAGTGCTGAACTGGAAGGCGATCGGTGCGGTCGTCACGCTCATCATCACGTTCGCGTCCGCGCGGTTGAGCGACCGGATCGGACGTCGGACGGTGCTCATCACCGGCGGGGTGCTCGGGATCGTGGCCGTCTATCCGCTGCTGCTCCTGCTGACCAACGGGACGGTGTGGGGCTTCGCCACCGCCGACATCATCGGCAACGGTGTGATCCAGGGCCTGCTGTACGGGCCGATCGGCGCGTTCATCGCCGAGCAGTTCCCCACACGCGTGCGCTACACCGGTGCATCGCTGGCCTATCAGGGCGCGTCGACGCTTGGTGCGGGATTCACTCCGATGATCGTGAGCGGTCTGCTTCTCGTGGCGGGCGGGTCGCTGTGGGTGGTCGCCCTGTTCTGGGCCGCAGTGCTGGCCGTCGGCATCCTCGCCGTGGCGCGCACCCCGGAGGGCTCACGCCGGGCGCTCACCTGAGTTCGGGCGATCGCGTCGCGGGACGGAGGCCGCTCTCGGCGGCGGTCCGTCTCGGCGCGACCGACCGGTTATCATTGACAGATGTGTTCGCGCCCCGGGCGTCGAACGCATGGAGACGTCGCATAGTCAGGCCTAGTGCACCACCCTGCTAAGGTGGAGTCCCCGTAAGGGGACCGAGGGTTCAAATCCCTCCGTCTCCGCCAGATAAACCCTGATCAAGAGGCATTAATGTCGCTCCTGCCACGGAATCCGCCACTTCTGCCACGTTCGCGGCGGCGACTTGGGTGAGCAGATCGTGCAACTCGAACTGCGAAGTTGTGGCGATCTGCGAAGCGCTGTCGGCGCTCAGGGCGATTTCATGAGCGTTGCACAAGTGACCGGGAGTGCGAATCCCTCGGTCTCGTTCCCCGCGCCGAGAGTGATGGGTTGAGCGCCGTTCACGTCCTCGCCAACGTAACGGGCGTGGGAGCCTGGGGCGGGGTGGCATGCTCGATGTATGGCGCGCACGTGGCTGTCGGTGACGGTAGAGCTCTTGGGCGGGCGGGGTGAGGATCTGTGGCCGTGGCCGGGTCGGATGTTCGCGGTGGCGCCGTCGCACACGTTCCTCGATCTGGCTGACGCGATCGACGACGCGTTCGCACGGTGGGATCGCTCGCATCTGTCGGTGTTCACGCTCGCCGATGGTCGTGTGGTCACGGACGATGAGACCGGGCAGGAGATGGCATCCAGTTCGTTCGGACCGGTCGTTGCGGCGGTGGATATCGCGTCGGCGAAGGTGGGGCGGACGCTGTCGCTTGGTGCCGAGTTCCAGTACACGTTCGATCTCGGCGACAACTGGGTTCACCGCTGCGTGGTCGGCGAGCGCAAGATCGATCCGCTCGATGAGCTCGGGATCGTGCCGGACAAGCCACTGCCCTACTGGGGATGGGGGAGCATCCCCGACCAGTACGGAAGGAACTGGGACGGCGACGACGGCGAGTCCCCGATGCCGCAGCGGCCGCGGGTGCTGCATCCGATGCAGGCTCACCGGTGGCCATCCGCGGATGTCATGGCGGAGCTCGACATCAGGACCGTCCGCGCCGCAGTAGCGGAGGCCGACGCGGCCGGCTTCCTCGATGCGCTCACGGGACGGGAGATCGATGTCGCGCTCCAGCAGCTCGGCTCCGGCATGGCGGTGGCGTTGCGCAGCCGACGCCGCCAAGCTGAGCCGGTGGCGCTCTCGCTGATCAACCGGCTCACCTCGCGGGGCGGCCCCGGTGACCAGGTGCTCGCCGAGGACCTGCTTGCTCTGCTGCGGCGGGAGCCACCGTCGGCGCGAACCGCCCCGGTCGACCTCGACGAGCTCAGTTCGCTCCTGGAGGGCGGCTTCGGGGAGTCGAGCACGGTCTACGTCGACCTTCTGACCGGGGAGGTATTCAGTGGAGACTTCACCGACCCAGCGATCGTCGGAGAGGATGCGGTGATCGACATCGACGCCGAACCGGATCGGTGGATCTGGCTCGAACGGGCTGGATCGCGGGAGGGGTGGGAGGACATGCAGGCCTTTGCGCTCCGCCAACGCGATCATGCGCTGCAGGACCGACTCATCCGTGCGATCGAGGGGGCGGGCGCGTTCCGACGATTCCGGGAGCTCGTCCATGACGGGGGTCTTGCCGAGCAATGGCAGATCTACTCAGATGACCGCCGATGGGGTCGCGCCCGTGACGCGCTCGCGGAGGCCGGCATCCGCGTCTCGTGAGCTGCGATTTCCCTCAAGCTGCGAGTATCATCGTAACCATTCGTTCGAGCGAAGGGTTACGATGACTGAGGTGACGACGGCTGATGCTGCGCGGCGTCTCGGCTTGTCGCAGGAGCGGGTGAGTCAGATGCTGCGGTCCGGCGAGCTGGTCGGGCGGCGGATCAGCGCGCGGGGTTGGCTGGTCGATCTCGCCTCGGTTGCTGAGCGCGCGCGCGTCGCCACCGCCGGTGGCCGGCCCTGGTCCGAGAACCGGGTGCGATCGGTTATCGATGCGCTTTCGAACGGGGAGGCGACCGACCCGAAGACGCGAGCGCTGATCCGCACGACGGAGCCCGATGTGTTGTGGCGCAAGCTGGCGCAGCCGGTGACGGTGCGGCGCTTCACTGCCCGGCATCCGGATATCGTGCGCGATGCGCTCACGCTCACGGGTGAAACCGCGATCGAGGTGCTGGGGGAGCGGCTCGTCGGGCAGTCCGGCACGGTGCACGGCTATGTTCGCGAGGGTGACCTTGAGGACCTTCTTGACGACGCTGGACTCGTAGAGCACGGCGACGGTGAGGTCGCCGTCCATACGTTTCGATCTGGGAGCCATTCCTGGATGACCGGCGCCACGGCGCCGCGCGCGCTCGTCGCTGTGGACTGCGCCCGCTCGGGGGCATCACGGGTCCGTTCGATCGGTGTGCGCGCGCTCGATGAGATGAGGCAGGCGTGGCTGGCGCGGAACACCTGATCGTCGTTCCGGACGCCGAGCGCCCGTGGAGCTCGGCCAGGGCAGCATCGCGAACAACCTCTCCGGTCGATTCGAGGTCTACCGGGCGACCAAGTCGGCGCTCAACCAACTGATGCGCAGCTACGCGGCCCGGCATCAGGGCGATCAGCGTGCGTTGCTGCTGATGGCGCCCGGCTGGGTCAAGACCGACTTGGGCGGCCCCGGCGCCACCTTCGAGATCGGCGACAGCATCCCGCTGCTCGTCGACACGGTCGACAGGCAGCGCGGTACGGCGGGGCTGCAGTACCTCGATCGCCACGGGCAGACCGTGCCGTGGTGAACCCGCGCGGGAGGTCGCGAGAGGCGTGACGCGCGTCTATCCGAGCAGCTCCGCGTCGAACTCGACCGTGCGGTTCGCTGCGCCGGGGTCGGTGAAGTCGAGCAGTCGCTGACCTTCCACGGCGAGCTCGGTCGCATCCGAATCGGACAGCGAGGCGTAGGGCCGGATCCTCAAGGTGGCAGTGTCGGCGTCGCGGGCGATAATCCAGTCGGCCGCGGTGAAGCCGTCGATGAGGACGATCGAGGGCACCGGGCCGTGCGGGCGGCGGGAGTGCCGAGCGACGTCGTCGGTGAGGACGCGGCTGCGGTCCGCGTGCGAGAGCAGCAGGTTGTCGAAGTCATAGAGGAGGCGCGGTGGCGCGGGCGTGTCCGGATCGGGGTGGGGTGCGTCAGGCAGGTCGAACAGCTCTTCCCCGTTCTCGCCGCGGAAGGTCACCAGTTGCGGTCGCAGGGCGTCGACGACCTCGCGCAGGCGCGTCAATCCCGACCACCGCTGCGCGTCGCCGACCGTGGCCGGACCGAACGCGGCCAGGTATCGGAGCACCAGGTGGGCGAGTGTCTGGTCGGGTTCGGCACCGACACCGAGCCAGGCCTCGGCGGTCTGGTGCGCGATGGGCCCGCTGCGTCCCCACAGTCCGCGGGGTGGCACCTGCACGAGCGGAACCAGGTTGCGCAGCGCGTACGCGAGGGTGGCGGGTGGGATGTCGGGCCACCGGGCGTGCAGCTGCTCGCCCAGCTCCTTCGCGGTCATCGGCCGTTCGGCGAGCAGCGAGCGCCCGGCGGCGGTCAAGGCTGCGACATCCACCCCGCGGATCGGAGCCCCATGCGTGGCGTTCGCGTACAGATCTCGGTCCAGGGCGGGTTGCACCAGGGAGCGCAGCGCGAGGGCATCCCGCGCGGTCACCAGATGGATGGTGGAGCGCATCAGCGCGATGCGCACCAGGCGTCGGTCCGCGAGCAGCGCGGCCGCCTGCTCGGCGCGGAAGCCGGCGAGGCGACTCCGGAGCCCGACGTACCAGCTGTGGGGAGTCTGGGCCTGCAGACCGGCCAGGTGCTCCACCGCCTCCGGAACGGGTCGGTCACTCCTGCGGAGGAGCAGCTGACGCGCCAGCGTGGCGCGGTTGAGCTCTCGTCGGCTGAGGGTCTCGACCACGCCCGTCAGCACCTCGTCACGATGACGCCGCCGGAGAACAGGTGCGCCCAGCTCACCGGATGTGCGCCCCATTGCCGACCGCGTAGGCCTCGCGGAGCCACTCCGCGAACCGGTGATCGAGTTGATCCGCGGATTCGATCCGGAAATAGTGGACGAACAGCCGGTTCGAGAAGGGGGCGGAAGACGAGATGCGCGCATCGCTGACCACGCGCTGCAGATCGAAGTAGCCGCGCAGTCCCGATTGCACCGGGTGCGCGCCGGCGAATCCGCGTCGCTTCCCCTTCAGCGTGATCGTCGACTTGCTCACCGCATAGGTGAACGGCCCGACGGCCTCGACCATCTCGATGAACCGGTGATAGAGCGCGATCGCGAAATCAGGCTTGTCCGCGAGATGGCGAGCGACCGTCCACTCGGCGTCAGCAGCATCCGTCATCCCCCCACTGTGGCAGACGTCGAAACCCGCGCACCCGCGACGACACGCCCGTCCCCGTAGAATCGACGGGTCGCCGCAGCGTCCGAGAGGCCTCTCGGGCCGCACGACCTCTCCCGCCGCCGAAAGGACTGCCGCGCGGCCGTCGCGGCTGCCGGCGCACCCGCTGATGCCCGTCGCCCCCTCCGCTCCCGCGTCGACCGCCTTCCGCCTGCCGAACGGCCAGGTGCCGATGCGGGCCGTGCTGCGGCATCCCCGTCTGCTGACGACCGAAGTGCTCGCCGGCATGGTGACCACGCTCGCGCTCATTCCCGAGGTGATCTCGTTCTCGCTCATCTCGGGCGTCGGCCCGGATGTCGCGCTGATCTCATCGGTGGTGCTGGCCATCGTGATGTCGTTCGTCGGCGGACGGCCCGCGATGGTCTCGGCCGCGGCCGGTTCGGTCGCGCTCGTGCTCGCACCGCTGGTGCAGGCGCACGGCACCGCGTACGTGCTGCCGGCCGTGCTGCTGACGGGGCTCATCCAGATCGTGTTCGGGGCGGCGGGACTCGCGCGGCTCGTGCGGTACATCCCGCGATCGGTGATGATCGGCTTCGTCAACGCCCTCGGTGTGCTGATCTTCGCCGCGCAGGTGCAGCACGTGATCGACGTGCCGTGGCAGGTGTATCCGCTGTTCGTCGTGACGATCCTGATCGTCGTGCTGCTGCCGCGGCTCACGCGGGCGATCCCGGCGCCGCTCGTGGCGATAGTGCTGGTGACGGCGGCAGCGATCGTGTTCGGCATGAACGTCCCGACCGTCGGGGACGAGGGCTCGGTGAGCGGGGGACTGCCCGGGCTCACCCCGTGGACGGTGCCGTTCGATCTCGAGACGCTGCGCATCGTCGCGCCGACCGCGTTCGCCGCCGCGATGGTCGGCCTGCTGGAGAGCCTGCTGACCGCGAAGGTCGTGGACGAGATCACCGACAGCCGCTCGGGCAAAGGCCGCGAGTCGTGGGGACTGGGCATCGCGAACATCCTGGCGGGGGTGTGGGGCGGTGTCGCCGGCTGCGCGATGATCGGCCAGACCGTCGTGAACGTGCAGCTCGGGCGGGCGCGCACCCGCATCTCGACGCTCGTGGCGGGGCTGTTCCTGCTGTTGCTGGTCGCCGTGCTCTCGCCGGTGATGGCGGCCATCCCGATGGCGGCGCTGGCCGCGGTGATGATGGTGGTCGCCGTGCGCACCGTGGACTGGCACAGCATCCGTCCGTCGACACTGAGACGGATGCCGCTGCCCGAGACCATCGTCATGCTGGTGACCGTGGCGGTCGTCGTGGCCACGAACAACCTGGCCACCGGAGTCGGCGTCGGCGTGCTCCTGGCACTCGTCTTCTTCGCGCGGCGCATCGCGCACGTCGTACGAGTGTCGCGGAGCGTGTCGGCGGACGGCGAGGTGGCCCACTACCGCGTGCTCGGGCCGCTCTTCTTCGCCTCGAGCAACGACCTGGTCGACCAGTTCTCGTACGTGGATGATCCGGCCCGCGTCGTGATCGACCTCAGCCGCTCCCACGTCTGGGATGCCTCCAGCGTCGCCGCTCTCGATGCAATCGAGACGAAGTACGCGGCCCACGGCGCCACCGTGGAGCTGACCGGCCTCAATCCGCACAGCCGGATGTTCCATGGCCGGCTGACCGGGTCTCTGGGCGGGTCCTAGGTCTGTCGTACCGCCCCAGCGCGATTCCCGCTTTACTGGATCCATGCCACTTGAGGCCGACTTCGCTCCCGACGATGAGGGGCTGCACGAGGCGTTGCGCCTGCTGACAGAGGCGAAGCGGATGCCGGGGACACCGCACGGCGATCCCGAGGCCGCCCTCCCGCTGCCGGAGAGTTGGCCGGACGCGGGCGTCGGCGGCCGTGCGGCGCTCGCGGCGCTCGCCGCGCCCGCGCTCGCGCAGCCCACCCGGTTCGACCACCCGGGTTTCTTCGCCCACATGGACCCGCCGACGCCGTGGATGTCGTGGGCCGCCGCCCAGTGGGCCGCGGCGATGAATCAGAACCTGCTGCATCCCGACAGCGCCCCGGCGGCGCGCCGGCTCGAGCGGCTCGCCGTGGACTGGCTCGCCCCGGCCTTCGGCATGGACGGCGGGCATCTCGTCCCCGGCTCGACGGTGGCCAACCTCACCGCGCTCTGGGCGGCGCGCGATCTCACCGGCGCGCGACGGGTGATCGCGTCATCGGCGTCGCACCTGAGCGTCGCGAAGGCCGCGCACATCCTCGGCCTGGAGTATGTGGCCGTGCCCGTCGACGCGGGAGAGCGGATGCGGGTCGGCCTGCTGCCGGGCGACCTCGGCGACGCGATCGTCGTGCTCACCGCCGGCACCACGATCGCCGGCGCCGTCGATCCGCTGGACGCGGCATCCGGCGCCGCCTGGCGGCATGTCGACGCGGCCTGGGCGGGGCCGCTGCGGCTGTCATCACACGCCGACGTGCTCGACGGGATCGACGGCGCCGACTCGGTCGCGGTCTCGGCGCACAAGTGGCTGTACCAGCCGAAGGAGAGCGCGCTGGTGCTGTTCGCCGACGCCGCGCGCGCCCACGACGCGATCAGCAGCGGGGGCGCATACCTCGCCGCCCCGAACGTCGGCCTGCTGGGCTCGCACGGCGCCGCCGCGCTCCCGCTGCTGGCGACGCTGCTCGCCTGGGGGCGCGACGGTCTGCGCGCCCGCATCGACGCCGACATGGCGCTCGCGCAGCGGCTCGCCGAGCGGGTGGCGTCCGAGCCGGCGCTCGAGCTGTTCGCCCCACCCGAGACCGGGGTGGTGGTGTGGCGGCCGCGGGGCGTCGATGTCGCGGCCGTGCGCGATCGGATGACGGATGCCTGGGTCAGCACGGCGACCATCGGCGACGTGACGTGGCTGCGATCGGTCGCGGTCAATCCGCTCGCCGACCCCGATCGGGTCGTCGACGCGGTGCTCGCGGCGCGCTGATCCGCGACGACGGCGCTCGCCGCTCGGCGGCGATGTCGGTGCCGTGTGGCACCCTGGTGGCCATGCCCGATGCAGCGCCGAAGACGGACTTCACGAAGACCCTCGACTCGTACCAGGCCAGAGCGGGTCGCTTCCGCGTCCTCGACATCCCGCCGCGGCAGTACCTGATGGCGGACGGGCACGGCGACCCGAACACGGCGCCGGAGTACGGCGAGGCGATCGCGGCGCTCTATCCGCTCGCCTACGCGCTGAAGTTCGCGAGCAAGGCGCTCGGTCGCGACTACGTCGTCCCGCCGCTGGAAGGCCTGTGGTGGGCATCCGACATGGCCGCCTTCACCACTCGCCGCGACAAGTCGCAGTGGGATTGGACGCTGCTGCTCCTCGTTCCCGAATGGGTCACGCGCGAGATGTTCGACGCCGCGCGGGCGAAGGTCGCCACCGGCGATCGACCGGCCGCGCTGGACCGCGTGCGGCTGGAGACGCTGCACGAGGGCCGGTGCGTGCAGACCCTGCACATCGGGCCGTTCGAGGACGAGGCGGCCGTGCTCGCCGAGCTGCACGACCGGTTCATCCCCGACGCCGGGCTCGCCCTGGCCGGCCGGCACCACGAGATCTACCTCAGCGATATCCGCCGGACCGCGCCCGAGCGTCTGCGCACGATCCTGCGCCAGCCGGTCGTCGACGCGGCGGGCCCCGCAGACGCGCCCGCCCCGTGACATTCGTCACGCTCAGGACACGACATCGCTCCCAGGTCGCGGGGCCGGCGCCTTCCTAACGTGGAAGAGATCCACCAAGGAGGCTGATATGTCCCGATCCACCGCCGTCACCCGTCCCGCACCGGGCATGATGCGGCAGCGACGGCTGCGTCGCTCCGCAGCGCTCGTCGGTGCGGCGATCCTCGCGCTGATCGTCTGGCTCATCGCCGTCCCCGTGCTCGGCCTGACCCTCGAGGTCGGCGCCGGCGCGACGGCGCAGACGATCGGACCCCTCGCGGTCGTCATCGTGCCGCTCCTGGCCGGAGGCGTCGCCTGGGCGCTGCTGGCAGGACTCGAGCGGATGTCGCGTCGAGGTCGCCGCATCTGGCAGATCATCGGCTGGGCCGTGCTGGCCGTCTCGCTGCTCGGGCCCCTGCTGATGGGCGCGACCGGCGGCGTGCTGGTCGCGCTGCTGATCATGCACCTGGTTGTCGGTGTCACGCTCGTGCTCGGGTTGGCGTCCGCCCCGTAAACTCATCGCCGATGGGCGAGTCGAGCGGAGCGGGACGGGCACGGGCGGTCGGGGTGCGGGACGTCGCCGCGTTCGCCGGCGTCTCGCGGCAGACCGTCTCGCGCGTGCTCAACGACCATCCCGACGTCGCGGCGGCCACCAAGCTGCGCGTGCAGCAGGCGATGGCCGCGCTGGACTACCGGATGAACAATGCCGCCCGGGCGCTGGGCACCCGGCGCTCGCACACGCTCGGCGTGCTCGCGTCGGACGCGCAGCACTACGGCCCGGCGCGCAGCATCGCCGCGATCGAAGCCTCGGCGCGGGACGCCGGCTACTGGGTGAGCGCCGCGTTCGCCGACTCGGGGGACGCGGCGTCCGTGGCCGCCGCCGTGCAGCATCTGATCGCCCAGGGGGTCGAGGGCATCGTGGTGATCGCGCCGCACGCACGGACTCTGCAGGCGCTGGACGCGCTGCCGGTGGACATCCCGGTGCTGACCCTGCACTCCGCCGGCCGGGGCGCCGGCTGGGGTGCCGGTCGAGGCGCCGGTCGGGGCTCGCGGGGTCTGTCCGTCGACCAGGCCGCCGGCGCCCGGCTTGCGGTGGCGGCACTCGCGGACGCCGGGCACACCCGGATCGCCCATCTCGGCGGGCCTGCGGACTGGCTCGAGGCGGCATCGCGGGCCACCGGCTTCGCCGCCGAGCTCGCCGCACGCGGGCTGCCGGCCGGGACCGTGATCACCGGCGACTGGACGGCCCGATCCGGCTATGCGTCCACCGACGCGGTCCGCGCCTCGGGTGCGACGGCCGTCTTCGCCGCGAACGACCAGATGGCGCTGGGACTGCTCACCGGACTGCACGAGGCCGGGATCGCGGTGCCCGACGAGCTCAGCGTGGTCGGGTTCGACGACATCCCGGATGCGGCGTACTTCTGGCCGCCGCTGACCACGGTGCGCCAGGACTTCGACGAGCTCGCCCGCCGCGCGGTCGCGGCGCTCACCCGGGCGACCGCACCGGGCGACCCGGCGGAGGAGGACGAGCTCGCCCCGGTCGCGCCGCTGCTGGTCTCGCGTGCGTCGGTCGCGCCGCCGCGCTGACGATTCCCGGCCTGCTCGTCGGGCATGCTTGACGCCCGACATCCGTCGTGGTTCGATGGATGTGACCGGTCACACCAGCCGCCCGACACGACGAGGTATCCGTGAGCAGCCCCGCATCCCCCCGCGATCGCGCCATCGCCGCCGTCCGCGCCGATGTCGCACGCCTGCACGGCGAACTCGTGCGGAATCACCTCGTGGTCTGGACCGGCGGGAACGTCTCGGGCCGAGTGCGGGTCGGTGACGATCCCGCCGCCGACCTGTTCGTGATCAAGCCGTCCGGGGTCGCGTACGACGACCTCGCACCGGAGAACATGATCCTGTGCGACCTCGACGGCACGGTGATCGCCGGCTCGGCCGGCAGCGAGCGCTCACCGTCGAGCGACACCGCCGCGCACGCATACGTCTACCGGAATATGCCCGAGGTGGGCGGGGTGGTGCACACCCACTCGACCTTCGCGGTGGCCTGGGCGGCGCGCGGCGAAGAGATCCCCTGCGTGATCACGGCGATGGCGGACGAATTCGGCGGACCGATCCCGGTCGGACCGTTCGCGATCATCGGCGACGACTCGATCGGCCGCGGGATCGTGCAGACGCTCACCGGCCACCGCTCCCGCGCCGTGCTGATGCAGAACCACGGTCCGTTCACGATCGGGACGGACGCGGCCGACGCGGTCAAGGCGGCCGTCATGGTCGAAGACGTGGCCCGCACCGTGCACTACGCGCGCGAGGCCGGACCGCTGATCCCGATCCCGCAGGAGGCGATCGACCGCCTCTTCGAGCGGTACCAGCACGTGTACGGCCAGAACCCGGAAACCGGGCGATGACCGGGCGAGACGACATCCTCGCCGGACGCACGAGCCTCGGCATCGAATTCGGGTCGACGCGCATCAAGGCCTGCCTGATCGGCGCGGACGCCTCCACCGTGCTGGCCGTCGGCGCGCACGAATGGGAGAACCGGCTCGACGGCGGACTCTGGACGTATGCCCTCGACGACGTCTGGGCGGGGCTGCAGGCCGCCTACTCCGCCCTCGTCGCGGACGCCGAGCAGCGTCACGGCGTGCGCCCCTCCACCTTCGGTGCGATCGGCGTCTCGGCGATGATGCACGGCTACCTCGCGTTCGACCGGGACGGATCCCTGCTCGTGCCGTTCCGCACCTGGCGCAACACGAACACCGGCCCGGCTGCGGCCGAGCTCACCGAGCTGTTCGGTGTGAACATCCCGCTGCGCTGGTCGATCGCACACCTGCATCAGGCGGTGCGCGACGCCGAGCCGCACGTGCCGCAGGTGGATTTCGTGACGACGCTGGCCGGCTGCGTGCACTGGCGGCTGACCGGCAGCAAGGTCCTCGGGGTCGGAGACGCGTCGGGCATGTTCCCGATCGACTCCGCGACCGGCGGGTACGACGAGCGGATGCTGCGGGCCTACGACACGCTGACGTCCGAGCGTCTCGCACCGCTGGCCGGACTCCTGCCGGAGGTCCTCGCCGCCGGTGCTCCCGCCGGCGTGCTCACCGCCGAGGGAGCGGCGCTCCTGGACCCGTCCGGCGCCCTGAGCCCCGGCATCCCGCTGTGCCCGCCCGAGGGGGATGCCGGCACCGGGATGGTCGCCACCGACTCGGTCGCACCGCGCACCGGCAACGTGTCGGCGGGGACCAGCATTTTCGCGATGGTGGTTCTGGAGCGTCCGCTCGCACACGTCCATCACGAGATCGACCTGGTGACCACGCCGGCCGGCGACCCGGTCGCGATGGTGCACTGCAACAACGGCGCCAGCGAGCTCGCCGACTGGGTCGGCCTGTTCACCCGCTTCGCCGCCGCAGCCGGGCAGCCCCTGGGCGCGGACGCGGTCTTCGAGGTGCTCTTCCGGGAGGCGCTCGCGGGGGATGCCGACGCCGGCGGACTCCTGGCCTACAACCATCTCGCCGGCGAGCCGATCGCCGGTCTCGCCGACGGCCGCCCGCTGTTCGTGCGCACGCCGGACAGCGACCTGACCCTGGCGAACTTCATGCGCGCCCAGCTCTACGGCGTCTTCGGCACCCTGAGCCTGGGCATGCGGGTGCTGGACGCCGAGGGCGTCGCTCTGGACCGCATGTATGCGCATGGCGGAATGTTCCGGACGGCGGGCGTCGCGCAGCGGTTCCTGGCGGCCGCGCTGAATGCGCCGGTCGGCGTCGGCGAGCTGGCCGCCGAGGGTGGCGCGTGGGGGATCGCGGTGCTCGCCTCGTACCTCGCGCACGCCGACGACGGCGACCTGGCCGCCTACCTGAGCGCGCGGGTGTTCGCCGGTGCGGACGTCCGCATCGCCGAGCCCGATCCCGACGACGTCGCCGGCTTCGCGCACTACCTGGCCCGCTACCGCTCGGGCCTGGCCATCGAGGCCGCCGCCGTGGACGCCCTCTGACGACCCCGATCGACACCGAAGGACATCCCATGCCCCGCACACCGCTGACCACCTCCCTCGACGGCTGCGAGGTCTGGTTCCTCACCGGCAGCCAGCACCTGTACGGCCCCGAGACGCTGGCGCAGGTCGCCGAGCAGTCACGGCGGATCGCCGAGACGCTGGATGCGGCATCCGAGGTGCCCGTGCGGATCGTGTGGAAGCCGGTGCTGACGGATGCTGCGGCCATCCGCCGCATGGCGCTCGACGCGAACGCGGACGACCGCGTCATCGGACTGATCGCCTGGATGCACACCTTCAGCCCGGCCAAGATGTGGATCGCCGGGCTGGACGCCCTGCAGAAGCCGCTCGCGCACCTGCACACCCAGGCCAACGTCGAGCTGCCCTGGGCGGACATCGACTTCGACTTCATGAACCTCAACCAGGCCGCGCACGGCGATCGGGAGTTCGGGTATATCCAGACCCGCCTGGGCGTTGCGCGCAAGACGATCGTCGGGCATGCCAGCGACGTGCGCGTCCGCCGGGAGCTGGGCACCTGGCAGCGTGCGGCCGCCGGGCTGGCGGCATCCCGCAGCCTGAAGCTCGCCCGCTTCGGCGACAACATGCGCTTCGTCGCCGTGACCGAGGGCGACAAGACCGAGGCCGAGCTGCGCTTCGGCGTGCAGGTGAACACCTGGGGGGTAGGCGAACTGGCCGACGCCGTGCACGCGGCCGCAGACACCGAGATCGACGCGCTCGTCGCCGAATACGAGGAGCTCTACGAGGTCGTGCCCGAGCTGCAGCGCGGCGGGGCGCGGCACGAGTCGCTCCGCTACGGGGCGGCGATCGAGCTCGGGCTGCGCGCGTTCCTGGAGGAGGGCGGATTCGGCGCCTTCACCACGTCGTTCGAGGACCTCGGCGCGCTGCGCCAGCTGCCGGGGCTGGCGGTGCAGCGTCTGATGGCCGAGGGGTACGGCTTCGGCGCCGAGGGCGACTGGAAGACCGCCGTGCTGGTGCGCATCGCCAACGTGATGGGTGCGGGTCTGCCCGGCGGGGCGAGCCTGATGGAGGACTACACCTACGACATGACGCCGGGGCGCGAGCTCATCCTGGGGGCGCACATGCTCGAGGTCGCACCGTCGCTTACCACGGCCACGCCGACTCTGGAGATCCACCCGCTCGGCATCGGCGGCAAGGAGGATCCGGTGCGGCTGGTGTTCACCGCCGACCCCGGGCCGGCCGTGGTGGTCGCGCTCAGCGACATGCGCGATCGCTTCCGCCTCACCGCCAACGTCGTGCAGAACGTCGCTCCGCGCGCCGCGCTGCCGAACCTTCCGGTGGGACGCGCAGTGTGGGAGCCGCAGCCCGACTTCCGCACGAGCGCCGCCGCGTGGCTGACCGCCGGTGCGGCGCACCACACGGTCATGTCCACCGCCGTCGGCATCGAGGCGTTCCGCGACTTCGCCGAGATGGCGCAGGTCGAGCTGCTCACCATCGACGAAACCACCACGCTGCCCGAGTTCCAGCGGCAGGTCCGCTGGAACCAGGCCTACTACCGCCTCGCGCAGGGGCTCTGACCCGATCTCGCCGCCCGATGCCTCAGAAGGGTGGAGGGTCGGGGGCGGACTGGTAACCGGTCGGACTGGTCCATCGGATGCTGTCGCCGACATGATCGCATCGCCACAGCGTGTCGTGTCTGATGTGGTGATGATGCTCGCACTTCGGCGTGGCATTGCCGACCGAGGTGGTGCCGCCGTACTGCCAGTCCACGTCGTGGTCGATTTCGCAGTCGCGGGCGGGACGCCCGCATCCGCTGAACACGCACGTCGGATGGTGCACGCCGAGCCAGCGCCGCATGGCCTTGGGAACCCGGTAGACCGTCCGATCGACGTCGAGCACCGTGCCGGTGACCGGGTGGGTGAGGATGCGGACCCAGGATGTCGCCGTCCCGGCGAGCCGCTTCGCGGTCTCGAGGTCGATCGGTCCGTACCCCTCGAGGGTCGCGGGCTCGGTGCCCGCGCCGAGGAGGGTGAGCGCGGGGACCGTGATCGCGACGACCGGCCGGACGCGGGCGGCATCGCGGCTGTCGCCCGTGCCCAGCCCGGTGAGCAGCAGCTCGGAGGCGACGTCGGCGCGCAGCTGGTTGAGGATGCGGGTCTCGCCGTCCTGCGCGCGCAGGTGCCGCGCCATGGCGTCGATGCGCCGGTACGCGGCATGCACGTCGGCGGCCGGCGCACGCAGTCCGAGGGACGCCATCCCGTCCGGCTCGTCCTTCATCCACACGTCCCGGTCCTGCCGGGCCCGTGCGTGCCGCTCGTCGATCGTGCGCGGGTGGAGCTGTTCACGCAGCACGCGCGCCCGGGTGCGGAATCTGCCCGGGGTCAGGGACTGGGCCGGGTCGGCGGCTCGCTCGTCGAACATCGCCCACGCCTCGGGTGCGTCTTCGGGAAGCGTGCCGGCGGCGTCGGCCGCCGAGCGCGCGTTGGGCTCGCCGATCTGTCCGCCCAGGAACAGGCTCCAGATCCGAGGGCAGCGCTCCCGCAGCGTGGCCGTGGTGACGCTCATGCCGTGCACGGCGGCCTCGCTCAGGCGCAGACGCACGGCGATGTCGGCGCCGGCTGCCCGGACCGCCATCATCCGCCGGTCGCGGCGGACGGCCGCCACTCCCCGGTCGCGCGGGTCGCGCCAGTCGGGATGGAGGGTGGGATCGGGACCGCACCACGGCGTCGGATCCGCCAGCGCGTCGCGGATGACGTCCCCGATCAGCCGGTACTGATCCGCGGTCGCGATCCGAGCACGGGCGACCGTCTCCGCCAGCTCGTCGATGACCGCGCCCGGGCCCGTGACGAGCTCGCCCCCGTGCTCGCCGGGACTGCCGCCGGGCCCGCGGCCCTCCCACTCGGCGAGGTCCACATCGGCCAGGTCGAAGTCGTCCACGTCCAGGCCGTCGTGCCACGCGAGATCCGCATCCCACCCGGTCGGCGGCACCGCCCGGGTCGGGGTCTCGGTCGTGGAAAGGTCCATATCTCGAGTGTAGAAGCGACCCCCGACATCGGAATGGGACGACGTCATCACATCGGCATGCCTACCCCGCCCGGCCGACCTTCCAGTACCCGGTGAACGCGATCCGGGACTTCGGAACACCGGATGCCACGAGGTGCCGGCGGCTCTCGGCGACCAGCTGCTGCTCGCCGGCGAGGTACGCGTGCAGCGTGTCGGTGTGCGCGGGCGCATGCGCGCGCACCGCGTGAAGCGCCAGCATGCCGGGGCGGTCGTGCGGGTCGGCGCGGGGCAGCCAGCGCACCTCGACGCCGGCCGGTGCGTCGACAGCCTGTCGATCCTCGGCGTGCGGGATCTCGATCACCGCGACCCCCGGCATGTCGCGCGGCAGGTCGCGGAGGATGCCGGCGATCGCCGGCAGCGCCGACTCGTCGCCGACCAGGAGCACCGACTCGGTGTGCTCGAGCGGATCGAAGCCGCGACCTTGATCGATCATGGCCACGCGCGCACCGGCGTCGGCGCGCTGCGCCCACGGGCCGGCGATGCCGACCTCGCCGTGGGCGACGAAGTCGACGTCGACCTCGCCGGCACCCGGGCGGTGCGCCCGGATCGTGTAGTTGCGGAAGGCAGGCCGGGTTCCCGACTTCGAGGTCAGGTACTTCAGGTAGCCGCCGAACGTGAAGTGCTCCGGCACGGCGTCGAAGTTCGTCTCGCCGTCGCGGCGCGGCAGGAACAGCCGGAACCAGTGGTCGTACCCGCGCTGGGGGAGTCGGGTCAGATCCTCGCCGCGCAGCGTCACCCGCACCATGTGCGGGCTGATGCGCTCGGTGCGGCTGACCTCGGCGGTGTACAGCCCCGTCGTCCTGCGGCCGTCGGTGAACCCCATGCCATCCCTCTGCTCGCGACGGACACTCGTCGTCCGACTATGGGTAGGCTAACCTACCTCGCAAATGGTGGCGGCGGCGCGCGGGCTGCTCTACCCTGTGGCCAGGGATCGGCACGGACGGACGGGGACGGCATGTACGCGCGCATCGTGGTGCCACTGGACGGATCGACGTTCTCCGAAGAGGTCATCGCGCGCGTCGCGCCGATGGCGGAGCAGATCGACGCACGCCTGACGTTCGTGCGGATCGTGGAGCGTCCGGGCGAGATGGTCGGCGCCGACGCCTACGTCCAGGCGCTCGCCCGCACGTGGGCGGCCGAGGGCCGCGCCATCGTGTCGCGCGGTTCCATCAGCGACGCGATCATGGGCGAGGTCGACCGGGTGCCCGGCTCGCTCGCCGCCATCACCGCCCGCGGACGCAGCGGCCTGGGCACCGCGGTGCTGGGCAGCATCGCGCGCGAGTACGTGCAGTCCAGCCACGACCCGGTGCTGGTCTACCGGCCCGAAGGCGGAGCATCCGCGCCCACACCGCGGATCGCCACCGTGCTGCTGCCGCTGGACGGCACACCGCGTTCCGAGTCCATGCAGCCGCAGGCCGCGCAATGGGCGCGCGCCCTGGGCGCCCGGCTGGTGCTCGTCCAGGTGGCCGATGCGAGCCGGTTCGACACCGACATCGGCGAAGACGCGTATGTGCGCGCCCGCGCATCCGACCTCGCGCGCCGAGACGGCATCGACGCCGAGTGGGAGGTGCTGCACGGCGACCCGGTGGACGCGCTGGCCGGCTATCTGAAGGGGCGCCGCGACGTCCTGGTGACGATGGCGACCAGAACCCAGCCGGCACTGCGCGCGGCGGTGCTCGGCAGCGTGACCTCGGGGCTCATGCACCGGGTCAGCGCGCCGGTCATCGTGCAGGCGCCGCGGGCCTGAGGAACCCCGGGGACGCCGGCGGCAGGCCCCAGCATCCTTCCCTTTCCATTGTAGAGAAGGGAGGGGGGCTTGCGGCAAGGGCCCCCGGCGGGTGCAGAATCGACCTCTGCCCGCGCCGCCTTCCCAGGAGCACCATGCCCACAGCCGCACTCTCGGTCTTCGCCCTTCCCGAACGCCTGGCCGCCAAGGCCGATCCCGCCCTGACCGCCGCCGACCAGACCCGCTTCGAGACCATCGCCGCCCGCATCGCCGACGAGGTGCACCAGCTGCAGGAACGCCTGGTCACTGCACGCGTCGACCGCGCCGGTCGCGGCCAGTACCTCATCGAGCGCGACGCCGAGGTGCGGCGACTCACCTCGCGCCTCGGAGTGCTGAGTCGGTTCCGCCTGGACATCTGCCTGGGGCGGATGGTTCCCGAATCCGGCGAGCCGGTCTACATCGGCCGCATCGGGCTGACCGATGCCGCCGGCGACCCGCTCCTGGTCGACTGGCGCGCCCCCGCCGCGGCGCCGTTCTTCGCCGCCACGGCCGCCGACCCGATGGGCCTGGTCAGCCGCCGTCGCTACCGCTGGACCGGCGGTCGCATCACCGACTACTGGGACGAGGCGTTCGCCGACACGACCCTGACGGCGTCGCTGGACGACCAGTCCGCGTTCATCGCCAGCCTGGGCGCGAGCCGGTCGCCGCAGATGCGCGACGTGCTGGCGACGATCCAGTCCGATCAGGACGCGATCATCCGCGCCTCCTCGCGGGGAGCGCTGGTCGTCGACGGCGGACCGGGCACGGGCAAGACCGTGGTGGCGCTGCATCGCGCCGCGTATCTGCTCTACGCCGACACGCGGCTGGCCGGCGGAGGCGGCGGGGTGCTGTTCATCGGTCCGCACCAGGCCTACCTCTCCTATGTCGCCGACATCCTCCCGAGCCTCGGCGAGGACAGCGTGCAGACCTGCCTGCTCGCCGACCTCGTCCGCGAAGGGGCGGATGCCGCGTCCGAGCCGGACGCGCGGGTCGTCGCCCTGAAGGCCGACGCCCGCTGGGCCGAGGCGATCGAACGCGCCGCACGGTTCTATGAGGAGCCGCCCGAGGACGAGCTGCAGGTCGAGACGCCGTGGGCCGACCTGTGGCTCACGGCCGCGGACTGGGCCGACGCGTTCGCCGCGCCCGAGCCCGGCATCCCGCACAACGACGCGCGCGACCAGGTGTGGGACGCGCTGGTGGCCATCCTCCACGCACAGCTCGACGATCCCGACATCCCGCCCGCACAGGTGCAGCGCGCCCTGCGGCAGAACGCCGGACTCACGGCGCGGTTCCAGCGCGCGTGGCCGGTGGTGGAGGCATCCGTCGTCGTCGCCGACCTGTGGACCGTCCCGGCGTTCCTGCGCCGCTGCGCGCCCTGGCTCACCGAGGACGAGGTGCGGATGCTGCAGCGCGACCCCGACGCCGCCTGGACCGACGCCGACCTGCCGCTGCTGGACGCGGCGCGGCTGCGGCTGGGCGATCCGGCCGCCACCCGCCGGCGCCGGGAGCGCGAGGCGGCCGCGACCGCGCAGCGCGCGTACATGGCCGACGTGGTCGAGCGGCTCAAGGACGGCGGCGACGAGATGCTGGCCTGGCTGGACGGCGACGACCTGCGCAACAGCCTGGTCGATGACGAGGTGCTGCCCGCGCTCGACCCCGATGTGCTGGCCGGGCCGTTCGCCCACGTCGTGGTCGACGAGGCGCAGGAGCTCAGCGACGCGCAGTGGCAGATGCTGCTGCGCCGCTGCCCGTCGCGCTCCTTCACGATCGCCGGCGACCGGGCGCAGGCACGCCACGGCTTCGCCGAGTCGTGGTCGGCACGACTGGAGCGGATCGGTCTGCGCGGTGTGCGGCAGATGTCGCTGACTGTGAACTACCGCACCCCGCAGGAGGTGATGGATGCCGCCGCCCCGGTGATCCGCGCCGTACTGCCCGATGCCAACGTCCCCGCGTCGGTGCGGGCCACCGGCATCCCGGTCCGGCACCGGCCCGCGCTCGAGCGCGACCGGATCGTGGACGAATGGCTCGCCGCGCACGGCGAAGGGACGGCGTGCGTCATCGGCGACGACAGCTACGCCGGCGCCGAGCGGGTGCGGTCCCTGAGCCCCGCGCACGTGAAGGGCCTCGAGTTCGACCTGGTCCTGATGCGGGAGCCGGGGATGTTCGGCGACGGGGTGACCGGAGCGGTCGACCGCTACGTGGCGATGACCCGGGCGACCCAGCAGCTCGTCATCCTCGAGTGAGCCCGTCGTGGGCCGAGCCCGTCCTGGGCGAGCCGCGCGGATAGGCTGGCGGCTGTGCGCACCGAGACGAACTGGGCCGGCAATCACCGCTATCGTGCGCAGCGCTACGCCGAGCCCGCAAGCGTCGACGAACTCGCCGCACTGATCACCGGCTCGCCGGCGGTGCGGGTGCTGGGCAGCCGGCACTCGTTCAACGACATCGCCGACAGCGACGACCTCCTCATCGGCACGTCCGCACTCCCGACCGATATCGCCATCGACGCTGCCGCCCGCACGGTCACCGTCGGCGGCGGGGTGCGCTACGGCGACCTCGCCAAAGCGCTGGACGAAGCCGGCTGGGCGCTGCACAACCTCGCGTCGCTGCCGCACATCTCCGTGGCCGGGGCGGTCGCCACCGCCACGCACGGGTCCGGCGATCGCAACGGCAACCTCGCCACGGCGGTGCGCGGCATCCGCCTGGTCACCGGCACCGGCGAGGTCGTCGAGCTGCGGCGCGGAGACGCGGGGTTCGACGGCGCGGTCGTCGCGCTCGGCGCGCTGGGCGTCGTGGTCGAGGTGACGCTGGAGATCGAGCCGACCTTCGCGGTCCGGCAGCGCCTGTTCGCCGGACTGGGGTGGGATGTCGTCGCCGACCGCTTCGACGACATCTTCTCCGCCGCCTACAGCGTGTCGCTGTTCACGCGGTGGGAGGAGGCATCCGTGTCTCTGGCCTGGATCAAGGAGCGCGTGGACGAGCCGGGCGGGGTGGGCGAGGACTTCTTCGGCGCGGTGGCCGAGACCGCGCCACGGCACATGATCGCCGGGATGGATGTGCGCAACACGACCGAGCAGCTCGGGGTCCCCGGCCCGTGGAGCGAGCGACTCGCGCACTTCCGCTTCGAGTTCACGCCGTCAGCCGGCGCCGAGATCCAGTCCGAGTACCTCGTGCCGCGCGCGCACGCCGTCGCCGCGATCGACGCGGTGCGTGCGCTCGGTCCGCGGCTGCGCGACGTCCTGCAGATCACCGAGATCCGCACCGTCGCCGCAGACGGGCTGTGGCTGTCGACGGCATCCGGGACGGATGTCGTGGGTCTGCACTTCACGTGGGTGCGCGACATCCCGGGAGTGGCCGCCGTGCTGCCCGCCATCGAAGACGCGCTGCTGCCGCTGGGGGCCCGCCCGCACTGGGGCAAGGTCTTCGACCGGCTGGATGCCGCGGCCATGTACCCGCGGCTCGAAGACTTCCGCGCGCTGGCCGACCGGTTCGACCCGCAGGCGCGCTTCCGCAACGCCTTCGTGCGGCGCGTGCTCGGCTGACGCTCACTCGGTCGGGCGGACTACGGCCGCCCGGCGTTGGCCGCGGCCAGCAGCCCGTCGATCATCTCGGGTGTGACCGCATCACCGGCGACCATCGAGATGCGACCGATGGGGAAGGACGCCATCATCTTCTCCATCGAGACGCCCTCGGGCATGATCGAATCCATCCCCTCGAGCCCCGAGGTCAGCTGCGCCACCGCGCCCTGCAGGAGCGGACCGGCGATCGGGTGGCCCATCACCTCGGCCAGCGACGACTCGTGGGTCAGCGGCAGCACGAGCGCGTCGCCGTCGACGGGGACCGTCACGGACGAGCGGATGTCGCGGCTCGACGCCGCGACTTCGACGGAATAGCTGCCGCCCTCGACGACCCAGCCGGCGACCCGGCCGTCCCAGTAGGCGAGGTCGTCCCGCCGCACCGTCAGCACCACCTCGCGCGCCTCGCCGGGCTCCAGGTGCACGGACGCGAACGCCTTCAGCTCGCGGACCGGACGCTGCACGGCGCCGCCGGGCAGCGAGGTGTAGACCTGCACCACCTCGCGGCCGGCACGGTCGCCGGTGTTGACGACCGTGACCCGCACCTCGATGTCGCCGGCCGCGTTCTGGTCGGCCGCGGCATCCCGGTACGCGAACGTCGTGTACGAGAGGCCATGACCGAACGGGAACGCCACGTCCAGCTGCCGCGCGTCGTACCACCGGTAGCCGACGAACAGACCCTCGCCGTAGCGCACGTGCGAGAACTCGCCGGGGAAGGACAGATACGCGGGGGAGTCGCTCAGCCGCTGCGGAATCGTCTCGGCGAGCCTGCCCGAGGGGTTGACATCGCCGAACAGCACGTCGGCGGTCGCGCCACCGCCGGCCTGGCCGAGCAGCCAGCCTTCCAGGATCGCCGGCACGCGCGCGGCGAACGGCAGCGCCACGACGCCGCCGTTGGAGAGCACGACGACCGTGTTCGGGTTGACGGCCAGCACGGCATCGACCAGGGCGAGCTGATCGGCGGGCAGGTCGATGTCGTCGCGGTCGTAGCCCTCCGACTCCAGCCGCGCCGGAAGGCCCAGGAACAGCACCGCCACGTCGGCGGCGGACGCCGCGGCCACGGCCTCGTCCCGGAGGACGGCGGTCTCGTCGCCGCTCGGGTTCACGGCCAGGCTGAACCCGGCCGCATACGCGACGTCACCGGCCGCGGCGGCGCGGATCTCGTCGAGCGCGTTGTCCAGACGGGTCGGGCTGATCATCGACGACCCGGCACCCTGATAGCGGGGATGCTCGGCGAACGCGCCGATCACGGCCAGGCGCGCGTCCCGGGCCAGCGGCAGCACCCCGCCCTCGTTGCGCAGCAGCACCATCGAGCGCCCGGCCGCCTCGCGGGCGAGCGCGTGGTGCGCGTCGACATCCAGCGGCCCGGCGATCCGGCCGGCGCCGGCCTGCACCTTGCGCACCAGCTCGGTCACGCGGCCGGCGGCGACATCCAGCACGCTCTCGTCGAGTGAGCCGTCGCGCACCGCGGCGACGATCTGCGCGTCCGTGCGACCGCCCGAGGCCGGCATCTCCAGGTCGAGACCGGCCTGAAGCGCCGGGACCCGCTCGTTGACCGCACCCCAGTCCGAGACGACGAGGCCCTCGAAGCCCCACTCGTCCCGCAGCACCTGCGTGAGCAGCCACGGGTCCTCGGACGCGTACACGCCGTTGATCCGGTTGTAGGAGCACATCACGGTCCAGGGCTGCGCGTCCTGCACCACCCGCTGGAATCCGCGCAGGTAGATCTCGCGCAGCGGCCGCTCGTCGACGTCGCTCGAGGCGCGCATCCGGTCGCTCTCCTGGTTGTTGGCCGCGAAGTGCTTCAGCGACGTGCCCACGCCCTTCGACTGGATGCCGGTCACCAGCGCCGCCCCCAGCACGCCCGAGACGATCGGGTCCTCGCTGAGGTACTCGAAGTTGCGGCCGCACAGCGGGGAGCGCTTGATGTTCACGCCCGGGCCCAGCAGCACGCCGACGTTCTCGATCGCGGTCTCGGTGCCCAGCGCCCGTCCGACCCGCTCGACGAGCTCGACGTCCCACGACGAGCCGAGGGCCGCCGCGGGCGGGAAGCAGGTCGCCGGCACGCTCTGGCCGAGACCGAGGTGGTCGCCGCCCTCGGCCTGCTTGCGCAGCCCGTGCGGACCGTCGGTCAGCATGATCGACGGGATGCCGGCGTGCTCGACCGGTTTCGTGTGCCAGAAGTCCCGGCCGCTGGTCAGCGACGCCTTCTCTTCGATGGTGAGCGCGGCGGTGGACGGGGAGTCGGTCATTGCGTCATTCCTTCTGGTGGAGAGGTCAGTCGGTTGCGAGTGCGGCGCTCGTGCTCTGTGCCGACGCCACGGCTAGCGCACCGCTTTGATCGGCCACACCGCGAACGCGCCCAGAATGCTCAGCACGATACCGACCGGGAAGAGCCCGGCGTAGCCGAACGTGAGCACGATGGCCCCGGCAACACCCGGCGCCAGGGTCTGTGGCAGGGTGGCGGCGATATTGACCACGCCGAGGTCCTTCGCGAACGACTTCGCCGACGGCAGCACCTCGCTCATCAACGCCGTGTCCACGGCCTGGAACATGCCGAAGCCGAGTCCGGCGACCAGCGTCATGATCATCCACGACCCGAGGGTCGGCGACACCCAGGGGAATACCAGTGCCGCACCCGTGACGATCGACGAGATGAAGACGAAGATCTTGCGCCGTCCGAGCTTGTCGGACAGCGGGCCCGACACGACCGTGGCGAGCAGGATTCCGGCGAGGCTGATGATGCCCAGCAGCGGGATCACGGTCTGAGGCTCGGTGACGCCGAGATAGTCGGTGAGGATGAACAGCTGATACCCGGTGACCGCGAAGTAGCCGGTGTAGAGGAGGAGTCGTCCGGTGAACGCCCAGAAGAAGTCGGGGTGCCGACGCGGGCTCACCCAGAACGTACGTAGGAAGTCGCCCATCCGGAACGGCTCGGCCGGCATCTCCTTGCTGGAGTAGTCCGGGTTGAAGACGACGAACAGGGTCAGGGCCACCAGCGAGAAGGCGGCGAAGAAGAGGTAGCCGACCGCAAGGCTGTTGAAGAACAGCGAGCCGATGATCTGTCCGCCCAGCGCGCCCACCATCAGGCCGATCCCGGACAGCGCGGCGAACGTGCCGCGGCGGGAGAGTGGGACACGGTCGGGCATGATCGCGCTCAGCGGGCCCTGGGCGAAGTTGTAGCAGACCTGGACGAGCACCCATGCGATGGCCACGCCCACGATGCTGTTCGCGAACGCGAGGCCCACCAGCGAGAGCCCGCCTGCCAGCACACCCAGGACGATCCAGGGTGTGCGTCGGCCGAAGCGCGAGCGCGTGCGGTCGGAGAGCTGACCGGCGATCGGCTGCGCGAGCATGGCCGCGAACGCGCTGATCGTCATGACGATGGCCAGGTTGGCGACCTTGCGCACCGGGTCGGGGTCCAGCAGTGTGATCTGCTGCGGCAGCAGGATGCCGGGGACCGCGCCCCAGATCAGGAAGATGCCCAGGTTCGCGGGGATGATCCATCCCAGCAGACGCCGGACGCCCTTGATGGGTGCGGGCGGATCCTGGTTGCCCGTGGCCTCCTCGATGAAGGCGGTGGGGACGGGCTCGACGGCGGGCGGGAAGGCGGGTGGGTCTGACGGCATTGTCATGGTGGTTCCTTCGGGGGATCGGCCGCGATGATGAGGCCGGTAGCGAAAACGGTAAGGCATTCGGTATTGAAAAGCAAGCACGATTCGGTTTAGGGTCGGGGCATGGCTCAGCGAGGTGCGTATGCGAAGGGCGTCGCCAAGCGCGAGGAGATCCTCGACACGGCGCTGGAGGTCATTGCGCGCGAAGGCTACGCCGGCGCATCGGTGCAGAAACTGGCGGCGGCGGTGCAGTTGAGCCCCGCCGGGCTGCTGCACTATTTCGGCACCAAGGACGAGCTGTTCACCGAGATCCTGCGCAAGCGCGACGAGCTCGACTTCGCGACCTACCGGGCCGAGGCCGACGTCGATCCGGCTCGCGTCTTCCTGCGGGTCATGCGCCACAACGCCGAGGTGCCGGGGTTGGTCGAGCTCTACACCCGGCTGCACGCCCAGGCCAGCGACCCCGACCATCCCGCGCACTGCTTCTTCGCCGAACGCCGCGCGAGCATGCGCGCGCTGTTCGGTGACATCATCGAAGCGGACGCACGCGCCGGACGCTATCCGGCCGACCTGGACACTGCCTCGGTCGGCCTTCTGGTCACCGCCGCCGCGGACGGGCTGCAGACACTGTGGCTGCAGGACCCGACGATCGACATGGCGGCCGAGCTCGAGCGCCTGCTCGCGGCTCTCGGCATCCTCCCCCACGAACGGAGCACCACCCCATGAGCGCACCCACCGCCGACACCGCGACCGGCCGGCCGCTGGTGACCCTCGACGTCGGCCAGGTCCGAGGGGTGTGGCGCGGCGCGTCCGCCGCATTCCTCGGCATCCCGTTCGCCGAGGCCCCCGTGGGTCCGCTGCGGTTCGAAGCCCCGGTGCCGATCGCCCCGTGGGAGGGGGTGCGGGATGCCTCAGCCTACGGCCCGACGCCGCAGCGCAAGCAGCTCGCCGAGATCACGCTCATCCCCGAGCCGTCGATCCCCGGCGAGTCCACGCTGAACGTCAACGTGTTCACCCCGGCGCCCGGCCGACCCGAGACGGCGCTCCCGGTGCTGGTGTGGATTCACGGCGGCGGCTTCACCGCCGGCTCGCCGGCCAGCCCCTGGTACGACGGACGGTCGTTCAACCGCGACGGCGTCGTGACGGTGTCGCTCTCCTACCGGCTCGGCTTCGACGGCTTCGGGGCGATCGAGGGGGCGCCCTCCAACCGCGGCGTGCGCGACTGGCTGCTGGGGCTGGACTGGGTGCAGCGCAACATCGCCGCGTTCGGCGGCGATCCGGCACGGGTCACGATCGCCGGGCAGTCCGCCGGCGGCGGCGCCGTGCTGACGCTGCTCGGGATGCCGGCGGCACAGCACCTGTTCCGCTCGGCGTGGTCGCTGTCCGGCGCCGTGGGCGATGTGCGCCCGGACCGCGCGAAGCGTTTCAGCGAAACGCTCGCGGAGCTCGCCGGCGTCGAGCCGACCCGCGACGGCTTCGCGTCGCTGCCCGAGACCCGCGTGCTCGAGCTGCAGGACGACGCGGCCAACCCCGACAAGCTCGACCCGATGGCCGGCATGCAGTCGATGCTCACGGACGGTCTGCCCTGGGGGCCGATGATCGACGGCGATCTCATCACCGAGCCCACGCTCGACTCGATCCGCAGCGGCATCGGCGGCGACAAGCCGCTCGTGCTCAGCGCGGCCGACGACGAGTTCACGATGGCCACCGACGGCGCCAAGGGCAAGCTGCGGTTCATCCCGCCGTCGATCCTGCTGCGCCGGATGATCCCCGACCGCGCCGTCCGCCGGGCCTATCTGGCGGCCAACGGGCCGCAGCGCCGCAAGGGCACCGCGGCCGTCCTCGGCCGGTTCGCGACCGACACCCTGTTCCGGGCGCCGCTGGCGCGCGTCGCCGACGCCCGCGGATCGCGCCCGACCTGGGTGAGCCGGTTCTCCTGGGCGTCGCCGAAGTTCGGCTGGGCCGTGCACTGCATCGACGTGCCGTTCTGGTTCGACTGCCTCGACGCCGAGAAGGTCGACGTCCTCGCCGGCGACGATCCGCCACAGGCGCTGGCAGACGCGCTGCACGGGGCCGCGGTGGCGTTCGTCCGCGAGGGCGCCCCCGGCTGGCGGCCCTGGTCGGAGTCGGCCGGCGCCACGCGCGTGTTCGGGGGAGCGGCATCCGCCCCCGACGTGCTCCCCGACGGCTACGCCTCCGTCCGCCCGCTCGCCGGCTGAACGGCCCGGCGGCAGCCCGGCGCCGGCGGAGTAGCGTCGGGATCATGAACCTGTCCGCCGCGCTCGGCATCGAGCATCCCATCGTCCTCGGCCCGTTCGGCGGGCTGTCCTCGGTCGCGCTGGTGGCTGCCGTCAGCGACGCCGGCGGGCTCGGCTCGTACGGACTGTACGGATACGCGCCCGATCGCATCCGCGACACCATCGCCCAGCTCCGCGCCGCCACGCGGCAGCCGTTCGCGGTGAACCTCTGGCTGCCGACCGGCGACGAGGTGACACCCGGCGAGGTCGATCTGTCGGAGCCGGCCGCCGCCGTCGCGCCGATCTTCGCCGAGCTCGGCGTGCCGGTCCCGCCGCTGCCGGAACGGTTCCTCCCGCCGGTGGACGAGCAGCTGGATGCCGTGCTCGAGGCCGCGCCGGCCGTGCTCAGCGTGGTCTACGGCGTGCCGTCGGCCGAGCTGGTGGCGGGCGCGCACGCGCGCGGCATCCGGATCACCGGGACCGTGACCACGGTCGCCGAGGCGGTGGCGATGGATGCCGCGGGGGTCGACGCGATCGTGGCCAGCGGCGCCGAGGCCGCCGGGCACCGGGTGTCGTTCCTCGCCCCGGCCGAGGAGTCTCTGATCGGCACGTTCGCGCTCGTGCCGCAGGTGGTCGACGCCGTCTCGGCGCCGGTGATCGCCGCCGGAGGCATCGCCGATCGGCGTGGGGTCGCCGCCGCGTTCGCCCTCGGAGCAGCCGGCGTGCAGGTGGGCACGGCGTTCCTGCGCACCCGGCAGTCCGCGGCATCCGACGCGCACCGCGCCGCCATCGCTGCGGCCGCCGACACGACCACCGTGCTCACCCGGGCGATGAGCGGACGGCTGGCCCGCGGCATCCCGAACCAGGCGGTGCGCACGATCGAGCAGAACGGGGCGATTGCGCCGTTCCCCGCGCAGAACTGGCTGACCGGGCAGTTCCGCGCCGAGGCCGGCCGGCGCGGGCTCGGCGCGTTCGCCTCGCTGTGGGCCGGACAGTCCGCGGCCCTGGCGACCCGCACCGAAGCCGACGAGGTGTTCGCCGAGCTGCGCGCGGGGCTGCCCGCCTGATCACGACGCGCGCGAGCGGAACCAGCGCCGGCGTGTCGGGGCCGCTGCCGCCGCAGCGGCCTGCGCGGCCGCCGCGCGCTGCGCGCGCTCGGTGCGCCGCCGGTGCCACGCCGCGATCTCGGCCTCGACGTCGCGGGTCGCGGTCACCACCGGCGGACCGCCCTGCAGCTGGCGCCGCGCATGGATGACCCGGGTGTTGAAGTCCTCGAGTGCCTCGCGCACGTCCTGCTCGCGACGCAGCTCGTCCAGCGTCTGCTCCAGCCGCTCGCTCTCCACGCGCAGGGTGAGTGCGGGCGGGCCGAGGCCGCCCAGCTGCTCGGTCTGGATCTTGCGCCGGATCCACCAGTCCGGGTCGTGATGGTCGGTCAGTCCCTCGAGCGGCTTGCCGGCGCCGGGCAGGTCGTCGAACTCGCCACGCCGGATCGCCTGCTGGATGCTCGTCTCCACGTACGCCCACCGCTGCTGCTCGTTCATCGTGCGCGGCGTGGCGGTCTGCTCGGGCTCGTCGCCGTGGAGTTCGGGATGCTCGAGCCGCTCGCGTTCCTGCTGATAGCGCGCGGCGGCCTCGCGGGGATCTTCGGTCATGCGGCACCTCCGTGTCTTCGAGCCTACGACCGGTCGCGGACGACGCGCGCGGCGTGAGCGCTCCCAGCGGGTAGAATCGGCCCGCGTGGCGCACCCGAAGCCCACCCCGCACCCTCCCTTCAGAAAGACATCCCCATGGCACGCATCCCCCTCTCCGGCACCCAGCACGCCCTCCGGGCGGGCGACTACGAGGCGGTGATCGCCGGGGTCGGAGCATCCCTGCGGACGCTGACCCACGCCGGCCGCGACCTGGTGCTGCCCTTCGACCCGGACGAAGTGCGTCCGGGACACCGCGGCGCGACCCTGGTCCCCTGGCCGAATCGCGTCGTCGACGGCCGGTACACGTTCGACGGCGCCGAGCTGCAGCTCGCCCTCACCGAGCCCGCGCGCGGCCACGCACTGCACGGACTGGGGTCGTGGATCGAGTTCGTCGCGGTCGCCAAGGGCCCCAGCCACGTCACCCTCGAAGGGGTCATCGAGGCGCAGAAGGGCTACCCGTGGCGCATGGTCGTGCGCACCACCTTCACGCTCGACGCCGACGGGCTGACCCAGTCGGTGTCGGTGGTCAACGAGTCCGAGCAGCCGGCGCCGTGGGGCACGTCCGCGCACCCGTACCTCGTGGCCGGTGCCGGCGGTGTCGACGACTGGACGCTCGAGCTGCCCGCGGCCGAGGTGCTGCGCGTGGCCGGGGACCGGATGATCCCGGCCGGGCTGGCGACGGTGGATGCCGAGGACCCGGCGCGCTTCGACTTCCGTGCGCCGCGGCCGCTGGTCGGCGTTCAGCTGGACCACGCGTTCACCGGGCTGACTGCGGACGCCGACGACGCGATCACCGCGCGGGTGACGGCCGCCGACGGCACCGGGGTGGAGATGGTGTGGGACGCCGAGTGCCCCTGGGTGCAGGTGTTCACCTCGGACCAGCCCGGCGGCACCGCCGACCCCGCCCACCGGGCCGGGGTCGCGCTGGAGCCGATGACGTGCGCGCCGGACGCGTTCAACGACGACGCCTACCCGTACGACACCGGGCTGGCGGTCGTCGAGCCCGGCGAGACCGCCACCGCAAGCTGGAGGATCGCCGCGATCGTCTGACCCGGGATCAGTCGTCGCCGCCTGATCCGGCCGGGCATCGGCGGTGATCGGCGACGGCTACGCTGAGAGCAGGAAGTCGGGCAGCCGCGGGGAGAGTCAGTGGCGGACAGCAAGGGTGAAGGCGCGGCCCGGCGCGCCTGGCCGTCCCGGCGCCCGAAGCGGGCGACGGTCTCGGACATGGTGGCGGAGGGGCTGTACGTCGCGTCGGCGGCGACCCGACTCGCGCTGAAGAACCGCATCCTCGTCGAGACGATCAGCCTCGGCGAGGACTTCGACGTGGAGCGGTTCATGCCCGCGGCGCGCGAGACGCTGCTGGGGGTGGCAGCCGAGGCCGAGGAGGACGCCCGTCGGGTCGAGGCCGCGCGCAAGCGCGCCAGCCGCCGGCACAGCGACTCCTACGGCACGCACGACTACCGCAGCCGGGATGTGCGCAATCTGCGCAGGCGCCAGCATCAGTCCGAGCGGGTCGCGGCCAAGCTGCGCGAGCGCGCCGAGGATCCGGAGCAGCTGCGCATCCTGGTCGAAGGGGCGCGCGAGGCCGCCTGGTCGGATGTCGAGCGCAACATCGATCGCACGCTGCGCATCGAGGCGGCGCGCCCCGATCTCGAGCCGGACTACGACAAGCTGCGCGAGGCGCGGATGCAGTCGCTGCGTCTGGTCGACCTGCCCCGGCTGGCCGCCCACCGGCGCCGCAACGCCGAGGGCGCGTCCGGCGAGCAGGACGAGCCGGTCGTGGCGGATGCCCCGGCCCGGGCCGCGGGCGTCGACCTCTCCGAACTGGAGTAGACCGGGGGTGCCGCGCGGATTCGCACCGGCGCCGTCCGTCGGTTAGGATTGACGACTGTGCGCAGCAGTGTGCACGAGCGCTCGTAGCTCAATGGATAGAGCATCTGACTACGGATCAGAAGGTTGGGGGTTCGAGTCCCTTCGAGCGCACACTGCGTTGAGACAGTGCCTGGCCCCGGTTCTTCGGAACCGGGGCCATTGTCTTTCCCACGGCCGATCGAAGGCGGGTGCCGCTCACTCCGGCGCGTCGCTGACGCCCAGCGGACGCAGCGCGGGCGGCTCAGTGGTGGGCTGCGCGATCGTGTCGACCTCGACGCCGACCTCGTCCAGTCGTCCGGAAAGGCGGGCCACAGCCTCGTCGAACTGCGTCTGCATGGCCGCGATCGCGGCGTCGGCGTCGCCGGCGCGCAGCGCGTCGACCAGCGCGCGATAGGTGGGGGAGACATCCCGCCGCACGGTGTACTCATCGCTGGTGCTGAAGCTCGCGATGCGCGTCTCGATCGCGAGCGTCGCGATGTACTGCGACAGCCGCCGGTTGCCGGATGCCTCGACCAGGCGCCGGTGGAACACCAGATCCGCATCGCCGATGGCGCGGGCATCCTCGCCGGCGCTGACGCGCACCAGTTCGGCGAGGGCGGCGTCGATGTCGCCCAGCACCGATGCATCGGCCTGGCGGACGATCAGCCGGATCGCTTCGAACTCGACCGCCGCACGCGCGTCGTACAGATCCTGCAGATGCTCGGACCCGATGACGCTCACCCGCAGCCCGCGCCCGGGCGTCGCCGTCAGCAGGCCTTCCTGCACGAGCCGTTGCGCGGCCTCCCGCAGCGGGCTGCGGCTCACGCCCAGCTGCGACGAGATCTCCACCTCGCCGATCGGGCTGCCCACGGCCAGCGCACCGGAGAAGATCGCGGTGCGCAGCTCGATCGCGATCAGGTCGACGGTCGAACTGCGCGGAACGGGGAACACGCTCCCCGAGCCGAGGGGCGCTTTCACTGCGGACATGGGTGCTCCTTCAACGTGCACGGTGGCGGCTGACCGTCGGCCGTCACTCCGGCATTCCGCTGAGTCCACGGTACCGGCGCGCCCCAGCGGCGACCGTCATTGGCGAGGTCAGGATAACAACTCTGCATACAATCAGACAAATAGACGCTCAGATTGCACGACTGTCCACGAATCGGCATAAGGTTGTTGACGGCCATCACCCATTTCGGGCCGGGTCGCCAGGCACGCGCACCGCGCTGGCTGAGTGGTTCGCCCCGCACACCACCGAAAGAGGAAATGATGACGAAGCGTTCCACGCTCACCCGGATCGGGGTCGCCGGCGCGGGCGTCCTGGCTCTGACGATGCTCGCCGCCTGCAGCGGCGGCGGAGGATCCAGCGACTCGGACAGCGGAAAGAGCACGCTCGAGCAGCTGAAGGCGAAGGGCTCGATCACGGTCGCAGTCGCGGACGAGCGCCCGTACTCCTGGAAGGAGGGCGGCGAGGCCAAGGGTGCGACGATCGCGATCGACAAGGAGATCTTCAAGGCCATCGGCATCGACGAGGTCAAGGTCGTCGAGGTCGACTGGAACTCGCTGATCCCCGGCCTGAACGCCGGTCGCTTCGACGCGGTCAGCGCCGGCATGTCGATCCTGCCCGACCGCTGCGCGCAGGCGGCGTTCGCCGACCCGGAGATCATGTACACGACCGGCCTGATGGTCGCCCAGGGCAATCCGCTCGGCCTTCAGACGCTCGATGACGTGAAGAAGGCGCAGGATGCCGGCAAGGACGTCAAGCTCGCGGTGCTCAACGGCGGCATCGAAGCCGGGTACGCCGACAGCCTGGGCCTGAAGGTGTCGCAGTCGGTCAAGGATGCGCAGAGCGGCATGGATGTCGTGGCCAACGGTCGCGCGGATGTGTTCGCCATGACCGCCATCTCGCTGAACTACATGGCCAAGAACAGCGGCAACGACAAGGTCGAGACCACTCCCGCGTTCGTGCAGAAGATCGACGGAGTCGAGCAGATCGGCGCCGGCACCGAGGTGTTCCGCAAGGGCGACACCGAGCTGCTGAAGGCCTACAACGAGCAGCTGGACAAGATCACGAGCGACGAGGACACCTACCTCGGCCTGGTCGGCGAGTACGGGTTCACCAAGGAGAACATGCCTCCGGCCGACCTGACCACCGAGCAGCTCTGCAAGGGCGACGAGGGCTGAGTCCTCTTGTCCGCTGATCTGCTGAGCGCCCTGCAGAGCGCGCTGCCGACGCTCGGCTCGGCGGTCCTGGTGACCGTCGAGCTGACCGTCGCGGGCGCCCTGCTGGCGGTGATCATCGCGATCGCTCTCGGCCTGATGGCGCGGCTGGAGAACATCGTGCTGCGCGGCATCGCCCGGGTGATCATCGAATTCTTCCGGGGCACCTCGCTGGTCGTCCAGCTGTTCTGGCTGTTCTTCGTGATGCCGATGTTCGGGGTCGAGTGGCCTCCGCTGCTGGTGGGCATCCTCGCCCTCGGCCTGAACTTCGGCGCCTATGGCGCAGAGGTCGTGCGCGGATCCATCAACTCGGTGCCCACCGGGCAGTGGGAGGCCACGACCGCGCTCAGCATGTCGCCGACGCAGCGGATGCTGCGGGTCATCTTCCCGCAGGCGTGGGCGCTGATGATCCCGTCGCTGACCAACCTGCTCATCCAGCTGCTGAAGGCCACCGCGATCGTGAGCTTCATCACCCTCGCAGACCTCACGCACTGGATCGACAAGCTGCGCATCCAGACCGGCAGCACCTACTTCGCCTACGGCATCGGCCTGGTGATGTACTTCGTCGTCGCCTACCTGTTCACGCTCCTGATGAACGCGCTCGAGGTGCACGCGAAGCACAAGATCGGCCGCGGTCAGTCGCTGCGCGAGGCGCTGAGCTTCCGCACCCGGCCGCCGGTCGATCCGGTCGCATCCAGCGCCGCCGATCTCGATGGGGAGCGTGTCCGATGACCGACCAGCCGATCTGGCAATGGGATCTCGCGTGGCAGGTCCTGCCCGACCTTCTCGTCGCGTTCTTGAAGGTCACGCTCGTCGTGACGGTGGTCAGCACCCTCATCGCCGCCGTCCTCGGGCTGATCATCGCCGTCGTGCGGCGCTCGGCCCCGCAGCCGATCACCGGCATCGTGGGGTTCATCGTCAATTTCATCCGGATGACGCCCATCGTGGTGCAGCTGATGTTCGCGTATTTCGCGTTCACCTCGATCGACCCGATGACCATCGGCATCGTGATCTTCGGCATCCACTATTCGACGTACATGTCCGAGGTATACCGCGCCGGCATCGAGGCGGTCCCCACCGGTCAGTGGGAGGCCAGCACGGCACTGTCGATGTCGCGCACGCGCACCTGGGTGGCCGTCATCATCCCGCAGGCGCTTCGCGCGACGGTCCCCGCGCTGGGCAATTACGCGATCTCGATGTTCAAGGACACTCCGTTCCTCGTCGCCATCGGCGTCGTCGAGCTCGTCCAGGCGGGACTCGAATTCGGTGGCAACCACTTCCGATACATCGAGGCGATCACCCTGTGCGGCGTGATCTTCCTCGTCGCGAGCTACCCCACCTCGCTGCTGGTGGGGCGATTGGAGAAGCGTCTTGCTTTCACGAACTGACACCGTGCCCGAGCCCGCCGCGGCGGGCGGAGCGTCGGCGGCGCCGGTGATCCGCTTCGACAACGTGCAGAAGCGGTTCGGCGACAACATCGTGCTCAATGACCTGAACTTCCAGGTGCAGAAGGGGGAGCGCGTCACGCTCATCGGGCCGAGCGGCTCGGGCAAGACGACCATCCTGCGCCTGGTGATGACCCTGGAAGAGGCCACCGGCGGCTACATCTACATCGACGGCGAGCCACTCACGCACGAGCTGCGCGGCGGCAAGCGGGTCGAGCTGAAGGAGAAGCACAAGAACGAGGTGCGCAAGCGCATCGGGATGGTGTTCCAGCAGTTCAACCTGTTCCCGAACATGACGGTGATGGAGAACATCATCGAGGCGCCGGTGCACGTGCTGAAGAAGCCGAAGGATGCCGCGAGGGCGCGTGCCCTCGAGCTGCTCGATCAGGTGGGACTGGCCGACAAGGCCGACGCGCACCCGCTGCAGCTGTCCGGCGGTCAGCAGCAGCGCGTGGCCATCGCCCGCGCCCTGGCGATGGATCCCGAGATCCTGCTGCTGGACGAGGTGACCAGCGCACTGGACCCCGAGATCGTCGGCGAGGTCCTCGGCATCCTCCGCCAGATCGCCCAGACGACCGACATCACCATGCTGATCGTCACCCACGAGATGCAGTTCGCCCGCGAGGTGTCCGATCGGGTGCTGATGTTCGACGGCGGGAAGATCGTCGAAGAGGCCGAGCCGGAGGTCATGTTCACCGAGCCGACCGAGCAGCGCACCCGCGACTTTCTGGCCGCCGTCCTGGGCGACTGAGTCACGACGCGGCGGACGCCCCGCGATCCAGCTGTCGCTGGGGGTCGGGCTGAACCTGTCCGGCGACGACGACGAGGTCGCCGAGGCGCTGCGCGGGTGGCCGAGCGTCGACTTCGCCGCGCGGACCATCGGCACGTCCGCGGGTTCATCTGTCGCTGTTGGGCGCAGCATCCCTCGCCTGTGTGCAACGGCGACAGATGAATGTCCGAGCGACTATGCCGGCTCGCCTGGTCGCCACCCGCGCTGCAGGAGAGCGACGCGGACGCGGCGGACCGCCTCGGCGCGGTCGTAGCGCACATCCTGCCCCGTCACCCGCACGACCATCCAGCCCGCCTCGGAATAGGCCTGGTATTTCCTGATGTCGCGGTTCCACTGGGCGCGGCTCGTCCGGTGCTGGTCGCCCTCGCACTCCACCGCGATCTTGTACCGGATGTAGACGATCTCGCTGCAGCCGAGAAACGTGCCGGACTCGTCGTACACGTCGACGTCGAGCGTGGGTTCGGGCAGTTCGTCGTCCCGCATGCCGAGTCGCTGCAAGGTCTCCAGGTCCGATGAGGACCCGGTCCGGATCAGAGGGAGTGCGCGACGCAGCCGGTCCACGCCGACCCGACGGCCTGCGTTCATCGCGGCAGCGAGGTCGTCGAGGGTGGCCGACGCAGGTGGGGCCTCCTCCAGCGGAGTGCGGGGGACCCGCGCTCGTCGCACGAACGAATCGCCTAGGACCACGAGCTCCTCGACGGTGAGTCGATCCGCCAGCATCGCCCACGTGGATGCCGGATCGGAGACGCGGTATCCGTCATGTTCGACGACGTGACAGAGTCCGGGACTCATCTGGTGCCCGGTGACGATTCCGGCGCGAGGACTGCGACGAGGGACGAGAGCGGAGGCCTCGATCAGGCCGGCCAGACTGGTGCCCGGCTGTGCGAGGTCATAGGCGGATCCCGGCGCCGGCAGTGGAAGGCGCCCCTCGAAGACCTCGGCGGCGGTGGTGTGGCTGAGGAACGCGGACGCCGGCATGACCTTCTGATAGGCGGTTGCGAGCTGGAGAACGGTGCGGCGGCGCGTCTCCCAGGGCGGTTCGTCCTTCCGGGCGGGGCGGACGCGGATGCGGACGCCGGGCAGAGGCGCACGGACCTCGGGGTGCCGATCGAGACGGCCCCGCGAGACGCCGGCCGCCGCCGCCCCGTGGACGGTGAACACCGCCCCGGGACGCGGTCGGAGGATCAGCGTGCCGCGCATGCCGTCTACATTGGCGTTCCGGGGCGGGCCGAGGGACGTCCGCACCGGGATCTGTGGACAACGGCGATCGGACCCGCGGCTGGGGAGGAATCGCCGCGCGCGGCGCCCATCCGCCGGTTCATCTGTCGCTGTTGGGCGCAGCATCCCTCGCCTGCGTGCAACGGCGACAGATGAATGCACCCGCCGCGCCACCGCGCACATCACCACCACGCGGCGCCGCGCGCTTCAGGACGTAGAGTCGATCCGCCGTCCGATCCGGCGTAGGATCGTCAAACCCGAACTCCGGTCAGTTTCAGCAAGGATGCCGATGCCCGTCGACCCCGTGACGCCCGCGCGCGTCGCCGCCGCCGTCTCCGCTCCCCGCCGTCCCCGCGCCCCGCTGCCGGCGCGCGCCTGGGTCGTCGTGGTGGTGGTCGGGCTGGTCGGCCAGCTCGCCTGGACCGTCGAGAACATGTACCTGAACGTGTTCGTGTACGACACGATCTCTACCGATCCGACCGTGATCGCCCTCCTCGTCGCGTTCTCGGCGATCGCGGCGACCCTGGCCACGATGCTCATCGGCGCGGCATCCGACCGAGTGCGCCGCCGACGTCCGTTCATCGCGGTCGGCTACGTGCTCTGGGGCATCACCACGGCGATGTTCGGGTTCGTCCAGCCGGCGGGCGGACCGGATGCCGCGCAGAGCGTCGGCCTCGCGGTGGTGGCGATCATCGTCCTGGACTGCGTGATGTCGTTCTTCGGCTCGGGCGCGAACGACGCCGCGTTCAACGCATGGGTGACCGAGTCGACCGTTCCCGCCAACCGCGGCCGGGTCGACGGGGTGCTGGCCATCATGCCCCTGATGGGCATGCTCATCGTGTTCGGGGCGCTCGACCCGCTGACCCGCGACGGCCAGTGGAAGCTGTTCTTCGGCCTGGTCGGCGTGGTCACCGCGGTGGTCGGCGTGATCGCCTGGTTCCTGGTGCGCGAACCGGCCGCCACCCGCACTCCGCCGGACGGCTACTTCGCCGCCGTGGTCAACGGCCTGAAGCCCCGCACGGTGCGCGCGAACCCGCGGCTGTACCTGCTGCTGGCGGCCTGGGCGGTCATCGGCACCAGCACGCAGGTGTTCATCCCGTACCTGATCATCTACATCCAGCGGTATCTGCGCATCGAGGGGTATGCCATCGTGCTGGCCAGCGTCCTCATCCTCGCGGCCGTGATCAGCGTGCTCGGCGGCCGGGTGATCGACCGCATCGGGAAGGTGCGCGCCATCATCCCCGCGACCGTGTTCATGATCGCCGGGCTGGTCGGCATGTTCTTCGTGCGCGAGATGCTCCCGGTGATCGTGTTCGGCACCATCATGATGGGCGGATTCATGCTCTCCACCGCGGCGCTGTCGGCGAGCGTGCGTGATGTCACCCCGGTCGAGCGCGTGGGCATGGTGCAGGGGCTGCGGATGATCGCCATGGTCCTCATCCCGATGGTGGCCGGCCCCTTCATCGGCGCGGCGGTGATCGTCGGGGCGAACGAGACCTACGTCGACCTCGGCATCGTCAAGCAGGTGCCGACGCCGTGGATCTTCCCGGCCGCCGCCGCCGTCGCGGTGTTCGTCGTGATCCCGATGCTGCTGCTGCGCCGGGCGCCGGCGCCGGCCCTCGAGGACGTCTCGGTATGACGATGCTCACCCGCTGGGGCCGGACGCTGGACGCCGCGGCCCCGCTGCCCGAGTACCCGCGCCCGCAGCTGCGGCGCGAGGCCTGGCAGAACCTCAACGGCCGGTGGCAGTACGCGATCACGCCGTTCGGCGGCTCGGACCCGCTCGCGGTCGCCGATCCGACGCAGGCGCCGCCCGACTGGGACGGACCGATCACCGTGCCGTTCTCGCCCGAGACCGTCCTGTCCGGGGTGCAGCGGATGCTGCAGCCCGACGAATCGCTCTGGTATCGACGCACCTTCACGGTCGATCCCGCCGCCGACGAGCGGGTGCTGCTGCACTTCGGCGCGGTCGACCAGAGCTGTCGCGTGGCGGTCGACGGGACGGAGGTCGGCGGCCACACCGGCGGGTACCTGCCGTTCACGCTCGATGTCACCGCGGCGCTCGCCGACCGCCGGGGGCACGAGCAGGGGCACGAGTGCGAGCTGATCGTCGCCGTGCGCGACGTGACGGATGCCGCGTGGCTGGCCCGCGGCAAGCAGTCCCGCCGCCGCGGGGGCATCTGGTACACCCCGCAATCCGGCATCTGGCAGACGGTCTGGCTCGAGACCGTACCGCGGATCGCGGTCGACGCGCTCGTGCTCACCCCGCAGCTGGACGACGGGATGCTGGAGGTCGAGATCGGCAGCGAGCATGCACCGGCCGGGGCCGAGGCTGAGGTGCGGATCCTGGCGGACGGCGACGTCGCGGCATCCGCCGCCGTGCCCGTGGGCGCACCCACCCGCATCCCGCTGCCGCGCCCGATCCGCCCCTGGTCGCCGGATGACCCGTTCCTCTACGACGTCGAGGTGACGCTCGGCGCCGACCGGGTGCTCTCATACGTCGGCATGCGGTCGTTCGGGGTCGGCCGTGACGCCCGCGGCGTGCCGCGGCTGCTGCTGAACGGCGAGCCGCATCTGCCGGTCGGGCTGCTCGACCAGGGCTACTGGCCCGACGGCGGATACACCGCACCCTCCGACGAGGCGCTGGAATACGACATCCGGCTGGCCCAGCGGATGGGTTACACGATGCTGCGCAAGCACATCAAGGTCGAGCCGATGCGCTGGTACCACCACTGCGACCGGCTCGGCATGCTGGTCTGGCAGGACGCGGTCAACGGCGGCACCGCCTACGCGCCGCAGATCATCACCGCTCCCGCGTTCGGGGCGCCCGCGATCTCGGACCGACGCCATCGCGCGTTCGGGCGCGCCGACGAGCGCGGCCGGGAGCAGTTCGAGCACGAGCTGGCCGAGATGATCGCGCACCTGCGCTCGGTGCCGTCGCTCTCGCTGTGGGTGCCGTTCAACGAAGGCTGGGGACAGTTCGACGCGGCCCGGATCGCCGAGCTGGTGCGCCGCCTCGATCCCACCCGGCCGATCGACCACGCCAGCGGCTGGCACGACCAGGGCGTCGGCGACCTGCAGAGCCGGCACATCTACTTCCGGCCGGTGCGGGTGCCGCGCCGGCGCGACGAGCGCGTGCTCGCGGTCACCGAGTACGGCGGATACAGCCTGGCCGTTCCCGGACACGGCTGGGGGCCGCGCACGTTCGGCTACCGTCGCTACCGCACCCGCGCCCGCCTGCAGGATGCGCTGGTCCGTCTGCACCAGCGCGAGATCGAACCCGCCGTGCGGCGGGGCCTGGCCGCGCTCGTCTACACCCAGCTGTCGGATGTCGAAGACGAGGACAACGGCCTGGTCACCTACGACCGGCGGTTCGTGAAGGTGGACGAGCAGGTCCTGCGCGGCGTGAACGACGCGCTGCGGGCGGCCGCCGGCGGCCCGTCCGCCGTCGAACCCGTCCGCGTCGGAGGAGGATCCCGATGACCGCCCGTGAGCTCGTCGCGCCCGTCTCGCTCACCGGCCCCGACGGCCGGCTCAACCCCGACGCGGTCGGCTGGGCGCGGCATCCGCTCGTCGACACCGGCGGAATCGGCGCCGGCCCGCGCGCCGTCCCCACCGCGTGGGGCCGCAACAAGCGCTGGGAGTACTGGGGTGTGGTCACCCCCACGCATCTGCTCGCCCTGACGGTGTCGTCGATCGACTACGCCGCCGTGCACGAGGTCTGGATCTTCGACCGCGAGACGCGGCGCTCGTGGCACCGCGGCGCGACCGTGCTGCCGGCCCGCGGGGTCACGCTGCCGCCCAGATCGGATGCCGGACCCGCCCGCGCCCGCGCGAAAGACCTCGAGATCGACGTCGAGCCGTCGCGGGAGCGGCGGGACGAGGCGGCGACGTCGGTCCGCCTGCGCGCGCGGATCCCGGGCGCCGGGTTCGACCTCACCGTCACGCGCCCGGACGGCCACGAGTGCCTCGCCGTGGTCGTGCCGTTGCGTGACACCCGCTTCCAGTACACGGTGAAGGATGTCGCCCTCCCGGCCTCCGGAACCGTCACCACGGACGGCACCGTGCACGAGGTGCCCGCCGGGGCCTCGTGGGCCGTGCTCGACCACGGCCGCGGCCGCTGGCCGTACGACGTGCGCTGGAACTGGGGCGCCGGATCCGGCGTCTCGGGCGGGCGCACCATCGGGGTGCAGGTCGGCGGACAGTGGACCGACGGCACCGGACAGACCGAGAACGGGCTGGTCGTGGACGGCGTGCTGCACAAGATCCACGACGAGCTGGTGTGGGACTACGACCCGGCCGATCACCTGCGACGCTGGCACATCCACGGGGACGGGCTGACGGCATCCTTCACGCCCTTCCACGACAAGCAGAGCCGCACGAACCTGCTCGTCCTGGCCAGCCGCACCGATCAGTGCTTCGGCACCTGGGCGGGCAGCTTCGTCACCGCGCAGGGCGAGCGGATCGCGTTCGACGGCATCGAGGGGTGGGCCGAGGACGTGCACAACCGCTGGTGAGTCCTCGGCTGAAGTCGTGCCCGGCATGTGATCACGCTGCCGGCGATCCGCGGCATCCATACTTCATCACATGATGAACAATGCGGTGGAGATCCGCCGGCTGCGGGTGCGGCGCGGCCGGACCACCGTCTTCGACGGCCTCGACCTGGACCTTCCCGCCGGGATGGTGACCGGCCTGCTCGGTCCGTCCGGCGGCGGCAAGACGACGCTGATGCGCGCGATCGTGGGCGTGCAGAAGATCGACGCCGGCAGCGTCCGGGTGTTCGATCAGCCGGCGGGATCCCGCGGCCTGCGCACCCGCGTCGCGTACGACACGCAGGCCGCCTCGGTGTACGGCGATCTCACCGTGGCGCAGAACCTGCGCTACTTCGCCCGTCTGGTGGGCGCCGGGCGGGGCGAGGTCGACCGGGTCATCGCCGAGGTCGGGCTGCAGCCCCAGGCCTCCCAGCTGATCGCGTCGCTGTCCGGCGGCGAGCGGGGACGCGTCTCGCTGGCCACCGCGATGCTGGGCACGCCCGAGCTCGTGGTGCTCGACGAGCCGACGGTGGGCCTGGACCCGGTGCTGCGCGAGAGCCTCTGGCGGGTCTTCCGTCGGCTGGCCGATGCCGGGGCGACGCTGCTGGTGTCCAGCCACGTCATGGACGAGGCCGTGCGCTGCGACCAGATCGTGCTGGTGCACACCGGTCGCGTGCTGGCCCAGACCACCCCGGCGCAGCTGCTCGCCGAGACCGGGGCATCCGATCCCGACACGGCGTTCCTGCGGCTGATCGAGCGGGACGCCCGGGCCCACCCGCACCTGCGCCGCGAGACGCACCGAGACCACGAGGCCGCATCATGAGGATGCTCGCCACTGCCGGGCGGGTGCTGCGGCAGCTCGGCCACGACCCGCGCTCGATCGCCCTCATGCTGATCGCGCCGAGTCTGCTGGTCGGCCTGTTCGCCTGGCTGTTCAGCGACCAGGACGGCGTTTTCGACCAGTTCGGCGCACCGATCCTGGCGCTGTTCCCGTTCATCGTGATGTTCCTGATCACCTCGATCACGACCCTCCGCGAGCGGAGGTCGGGCACGCTCGAGCGCCTGATGACCACCCCGATCGGCAAGGCCGACATCATCGTCGGCTATGCGCTCGCGTTCGGGCTGATGGCGATGCTGCAGGCCATCGTCACCGTGGGCTTCGCCGTCGGCGTGTGCGGACTGGATGTCGAGGGCCCGCTGTGGCAGCTGGGTCTGGTCGCGGTCGTGGATGCGCTGCTGGGCACCGCACTGGGGCTGCTGGCCAGCGCGTTCGCCCGCACCGAGTTCCAGGCCGTCCAGTTCATGCCGCTGCTGGTGTTCCCGCAGATCATCCTCGGCGGACTGTTCATGCCGCGCGACCAGATGCCCGACGTGCTGTACGCGATCAGCGATTGGCTGCCGCTGAGCTATGCGATCGACACGATCAACGCCGTGACCGCCGGTGACGAGGGGTGGGACGTGTTCGGGCCGCTGCTGATCGTGGTGGCGTTCCTGGCGGGATGCCTCGTCCTGGCCTCGCTCACCCTGCGCCGCCGCACCCGATGACGCGATCGCTGGTACTCTGTAAGTAAGTGGTTACTTACGAAGGAGGCGGCCATGTCCCGCACACCGACCACGCTGGACGCGTTCACGCTGAGGACGCAGCGCACGATCCTGCTGTCCACCCGCAAGCGCGACGGGTCGTGGGTGTCGACGCCCGTGAGCATCGTCGTGGACGACGATGGGCGACTCTACTTCCGCACGTACGACGCCGCCGGCAAGTACAAGCGGCTGCGCAACTTCCCCCAGGTGCGTGTCGCCCCGGCGACCACCCTGCGGGGGCGTCCGACCGGACCGGCCGTGGACGGCACCGCGCGCCGCATCAGGGGAGACGACGAGGCGCGTGCCCGCACGCTCCTGGCGGCCAAGTATCCCGTGCTGCACCGGCGGCTCGTTCCCTGGCTGCATCGGCGCAAGGGCTGGACGACGGTCCACTACGAGCTGACGCTCGATGACTGAGGCGGATGCCGCACCCGCCCGCACCCGCGATACGGTGGTGCACGCCGCCATGGAGCTGTTCGGCCGGCAGGGGTACCGCACCACCACCATCGCGCAGATCGAGGCCGCCGCCGGCCTGTCGCCGGGCGCGGGCGGGCTCTACCGGCACTTTCCATCCAAGCGCGCGCTGCTCGAAGAAGGGCTCCGACGGCAGGCGGAGCAGGGGCGGAGCCTGGCAGCGTTCCTCGAGGACCCCGACGGCCTCGCCGCCCTCGGTCTGCGCGAGCGGCTGCAGGCGGTCGCGCGCGCCGGGCTGCGCCGGCTCGAGACCGAGCGCGATGTGAACCGGCTGCTCGTGCGCGACCTGGCCGCGTTCCCGGATCTGCTCGCACAGGTGCGGGAGCAGGAGCTCGCGGCGGTGGTCGGGATGGTGGCCGCCTGGCTGCAGGCCCAGCCCGAGACGCCCGTGGGCGATCCGGACTGGGAGGCCCTGGCATCCGTCGTCGTCTCGGCGATCAGCCACTACTGGGTGCTGCGCGACGTCTACGACGGTGTCCACCCGCACGGCGTCGACGAGGAGCGGTTCGTCCGCGCACTCGCCGATCTGGCCGCCCGCGCCTGGCGCACCGCGGACTGATACGTCGGCGTTCGGCGGGTGCTGGGCCGGCGCGGATCACTCCGCGATGTCGTCGCGATCGCGCAGCTTGGCGGTGAGCTCGAGCAGCCGGTCCAGCTCGTCGTCGTCGAGCACCGACATCCGCTCGGCGATCGACCGGGCGTGGGCGGCGCCCACGGCGCGGAACCGCGACGCGCCGAGCGGCGTGGCCTGCACCAGCGCACCGCGGCCGTCCTCCGGGTCGGCGCACTTGTGGATCAGGCCGCGCGCGACCATCCGGTCGATCAGCCGCGACACGCTCGGCTGGCTGATCAGCATGTTCGCGGTGACGTCGCGCAGCCGCGCGGTCAGCTCCGGCCCGCGGGCCACGGTCAGCAGCACGTCGTATTCGGCCTGGGACAGATCGGTGCGCTCGAAATCCTCGCTGATCACGGCGAACACCTCGTGCTGGGCGCGGAACAGGCTCTCCCACGCGGCGACGGCGAGGCGGCGGTCGGTCATGGGCACCAGCGTAGCGGGCACCTAGGCTGGCACCCATGCGAAGATTCGTCCGCGCCCTCGCTGCCGTCGCCGTCGTGGTCGCGGCATCCGTCTCGCCCGTCCTCCTCGCCACGCCCGCGCAGGCCGTCGCGCCAGCGCAGGCCGTGCCGGAGGCCGTCGGCCCGGTGCCCTCCGGAGTCGACGACTTCACGTTCCGCAGCCTGGACGCCGACTACACGCTCGGCCGCGAGGACGACGGGACCAGCACGCTGCGGGTGGTGGAGACGTTCGTGGCGGTCTTCCCCGACACCGACCAGAACCACGGCATGCGCCGCAGCATCCCGGATCACTACAACGGTCAGCCGCTGGACCCGACCTTGGTCTCGGTGACCGATGAGAACGGCGCGGCGCGCGACGCCGAGACCGATTCGGACGACGGGGTGTTCTCGATCACCTCGCGATCGGACGACTTCGTGCACGGCCCGCAGACCTATGTGTTCACGTACACGCTGCGCCACGTCACGTGGACCTTCCCCGACACGGGCGACGACGAGTTCTACTGGGACGTCAACGGCAACGACTGGGCGCAGCCGTTCGACACCGTGAGCACGACGCTGCACGTGCCGGTCGCGCTCGCGTCGGCGCTGACCGGGCAGCGGGCCTGCTACCAGGGCGCGTTCGGCGGCACGGACACGTGCGACATCTCGGCATCGACCGGGGCCGACGGCTCGGCGACGGTGACGGCGCAGGCCCGGGGCCTGAAGCCGTTCGAGACGATGACGATCGCGGTCGGGTTCACGGCGGGCACCTTCGTGCCGTTCGACCCGTCGTACCTGGCCTCTCCGTGGGGGTGGGTGCAGGGGCTCGCAGGCCTCGGCGTCCTGGGGGCGCTGATCACCGTCATCGTCACCCGGGTGCGTCGGCTCGGCGATGCTCCCGGACGCCCGGTCATCATCGCCGAGTACACGCCGCCGGCCCAGATCGACGCGCTGCAGGCGGCCGTCATGCTCGGGCGGAGCACGAAGGCGATTCCCGCCGAGGTGCTCGAGCAGGCGGTGGTCGGCAGCATCCGGATCGTCGAGGGCGAGCGTCGGCTGTTCGGCGGACACAAACTGCAGGCCGAACTCGTCGATCCGTCGCGCGCCGACCGGGACGGACGGATGCTGCTGTCCGGCCTGTTCGGCGACGATCCCGCGCCGGGGGCGGTGTTCGAGTTCGGCCGGTCCGACACCCGGTTCTCGAGCGCGGCCCGCAGCATCCTCAGCTGGGCTGACAAGAACCTCACGGTGATCGGACTGCGCCGCCCGGTCCCACGACGACAGCGCGGGCTGCCCCTGCTGCTCAGCGGTGTGTTCGGCGCGATCACGCTGGTCGCCGGGATCCTGGCCCTCGCCGCGGACGTCTCGCCCGCCGTGCCCGTCCTGCTCTTCATCTTCGGGATCGCGGTGTTCATCGCGAGTGCGATGCTGCTGGCGCGCAAGCCGCTGTCGGCCGAGGGTGCCGAGGTGCGCGATCATCTCAAGGGGCTCCAGGTGTTCATCGAGTGGGCCGAGGCCGACCGCATCCGCATGCTGCAGTCCCCGGAGGGCGCCGAACGCGTGCCCGTCGACGTGAACGATCCGCGCCAGATGCTGAAGCTGTACGAGTCGCTGCTGCCGTACGCGGTGGTATTCGGCCAGGAGAAGCAGTGGGCGCAGCAGCTCGCGGTGATGTACACGGCCGGCTTCGGCGCCACGGCCGTGCCGTACTGGTACGTGGGCACGCACGGCTTCGACGCGGACGCGTTCTCGGCCGGCATCGGATCGCTCTCGAGCGCGGCATCCTCCGCCTCGTCGACCTCCGGCGGTTCGGGTGGCGGCGGCTCCGCCGGGGGCGGCGGCGGAGGCGGTGGCGGTGGCGGGGTGTGAGCGCATCGCACTCACGTCCGCTGCGGAATCCGGGCCGGCCGGCCGCGTGACCTCGGTCCGGCCAGCCGACGCCCGACCTGTTCGTACTGCCGGCGCATCGATCCTGCGGTCGCGCGCCAGCGGCGAGCAGGGTCGATGGATGCGGGTGCCCGGACCTGCGGCATCCCATCGACCATGCGGATCTCCCATCCACTCCAGTCCAGGGAGCGGTGATGCCACCAGCACAGCGGAACGCCGTTGTCGATGTGCGTCGGGCCGCCCCGCGCGTGCTCTGCGACGTGATGGATCTCGCACCACTCCGCAGCGACGTGGCAGCCGGGGATGACGCAGCCGCCGTCGCGGGCGTGGATGGCGCGACGCTGCTGTGACGTGAAGACCCGCTGCGGCGAGCCGAGGTCGATGATGCGGCCGTTCTCGTCGAGGACGAGACGCTGGATCCCGCCGCAGCAGGCGATCTGCCGTGCCACGGATGACGGGACCGCGCAGTCGGTCCCGTCGACGAAGCCGACCCCGTCGGCGCGCTGCAGCTCGTCGGCCGAGATGGTCACCAGCAGCGTCGGGGGAGCGCCGCCGATCGAGGGCGTTTCGGCCGCGCGGGCGGCCACGCCGAGGATCGCGGCGAGCACGTCGTGCTGTCGCTGTGCGCGGGTGCGGGTATCGGCGAGCGGCTCGGGCTCGTCCGGCACCTCGCGGAACGCGACGCCCGGGTCGTCCGTGCGGTCGTGCGTGCGCGGGTTCGAGAAGGAGTCGAAGAGGCGCTGCACCTGCGCTGCGACATCCGGCAGCATCCCACCGCGGAAGGGCACGATCCCGTTGCGTTCGCGGCCCAGGATGAAGGAGCGATCACGCAGCGCCCTCGCCTGCTCGGGCAGAGTGCCGTCCGGGTCGAGGAAGAGGCGCCAGACCTTCGCCTGCAGCCGGGTCTCGTCGGCGGTGCAGGCCGGTGCGTCGGCCGCGCCGGCGCCGGTCGCCGCCTCGACGAGCTCGCTCTCGGCGACCGCGAGATGCCCGGGCGCGCAGCGGTCGGCGATCGGACCGAGCACGCGGCTGATCGCGGCCGCACCGTCCAGTCCCATCGTGCCGTCGATCACGGCCTCTCGGATCGCGGGGAAGTGTGCCGGCCGCGGCTGTCCGGTCAACGTCGTCCGGGTGGCGATCAGCCGGGCGGTCTGCACGCGGGTGTGGGCGGTGCCGGAGGCGACGCCGGTGAGGCGCGTGAGAAGGTCGATCGCGTTGACGCAGCCGTGGCGGCCGGAGAGCCGCTCCGCGCCGAGTTCGGGCCGGGAGCGGTGGTCGATCTCGCCTGCGGCGACGATGCGCAGTGCATCCACGCGCCGGCCGAGCGACTCGGCGATCCGCGCGAGCGCGATGGCATCGGCATCCGTCATCGTCCGCGGCGAGTCGTCGCCGAGCGCGCCGCCGACGGCGTCACCCAGCGCGGCGTCGAGACGCGTGAGCGTCTCGAGCAGTGGTGGGGATGCGATGTCCATGCTTCCACTGTAGGAAGGACCACCGACATCCAGTCGAAGGCAAATCCCGGGTCAGCGGTACTTTCTGTGGATAACTCCGCAGACTCGCCGCACAGCGGCACCTGTGGAGGAATCGCCGCCCGGGCGAGAGCCTCGGCGACGGGCACCGGGCTGACGACGCGCACCGGTCTCCCTGGGGGAGGAAATGGTGAGGGCCGGTCGGAGAGGCTCCCGACCGGCCCTTTTTCCCTTGCACCAAGAGTGTCCTGCAATCACATGTCGGCAGCTGCCACAGCAAAACAACTGCCTGGAATGACTATATAACGGGAAGGTAACGGAGCACCAGGGGTCGGCGTTATCTTTTCGTGATTCTTGGCAAACTCATCAACTCTCACGCCCGCGCCGTCACGATGTCCTTCATGTGCGCGTGTGCTTCTTGCATCCCGGGGTTGTGCACCCGCGGATCATCGGATGCACCGCGCATCGCCATCTCCTCGATGTACCGGCGGTCTGCCTCGAGCCTGGCGAGGGGGTCTCCGCCGACATGGCCGTGACCGGGCACGACGACCGTCGCCTGCGCTGCGAAGGGGGCGAGGCGATCGAGCGCGTCCAGGTACGCGGGAAGATCGTCGGGGTAGAACGGCAGAGGCAGCTCGACGTCACTGAGCATGTCGCCCGCCACCAGCACACCCTGTTCTGGGAGCCAGAGCGCGGTATGCCCGGGTGCGTGCCCATCGTGGATGATCAGCTCGATCTCGACTCCATCGGGCACCGACTCCCGAGGGATGCTCCCGTCCACGCCACGAACGCGTCCCATCAGTTCGACCAGGTGCGCGGGGAATCCGGGACCGAGCAAATCGATCAGCGTCTTCCTCTCGACCGCCGCAAGATCCGCTGTGGGCTCTGATGCCCAGCGCGGGGCTGCACCGAAACCCGGATGCCACAGCAGGTGGTCCTGGTGGGCGTGGGTGGCGAACCCGCCAATCACACGAAGACCTCGCCGCAGGATCTCGGCTGCGAGGGAATCGAGTTCATCGGGCATCCAAGCGGGGTCGACGAGAAGCGCATCAGAACCCCCGACGAGCAGCGTCGAGTTCGTCGACATCCGCCGGCTCGTTGCGATCATCACTCCGGGGGCGACTTCGCGCAGTGTCGTCATGCGGGATCCTTCCTGGCCGACCGCACTCGCGAGAGTACCGCGATGGCTGCGGCGACCGCGAACCGCCGGAATCGGCCGGCTCGAGGCTGCGCGTCTCCCATCGCTCCAGTATCGCGTCTGGCGCAACCCCCTCCGGACGGCGCGGCAAGCGACGGATCCACGAGAAGCCGGCCGTCGGCCATGTCGTCGCGTGCGAGCCGTGGCTGCAGGCGGAGGCGACGTCGGAGGCCGCTGGCAGACTGGCCCCATGGACGCGAGCATCGGCACCCCGGGCGGCACGCCCGAACGCCCCGCCGTCTTCTTCTCCGGTCCGGGCGAGTTCCGTTCCTGGCTCGAGGCGCACCACGCCACCGCGACCGAACTATGGATGGGGCTGTACCTGAAGCACGTGTCCGACCGCGGCCTCACCTGGGAGCAGGCGGTCCCCGAGGCGCTCTGCTTCGGCTGGATCGACTCGGTCTCGCAGCGCATCGACGACGATGCCCGCCGCCAGCGCTGGACGCCGCGCAAACCCGCCGGCAACTGGTCGAGCGTGAACATCGCCCTGGTCGAACGGCTCACGGCCGAGGGGCGGATGCACCCGGCCGGCATCGCGGCGTTCGAACGGCGACGGGCCGACCGCTCGGGCGTCTACTCGCACGAGCGGCCGGCGCAGGAGCTTCCGCCGTCGGCTCAGGCGCTGTTGGCAGCGGATGTCGCGGCCTGGGCATTCTGGGAGCACGCGACCCCCACCTACCGTCGGCAGGCCGTCCACTGGGTGCTCTCGGCCAAGCAGGAGGCCACGCGCGATCGACGGCTCAGCCAGCTCATCGACGACAGCGCGGCCGGACGGCTGATGCCCTTCCAGCGCTACGGCCAGACGCCGAAGTGGGTCGAAGGCGCTGCGGCGGCCGCGCGCGCGGCATCCGCCGACGCTCGGTGAGCCAGGCCGCTCAGCCGCTCAGCCCAGCAGCTGCTCGATCACGGTGAGCACCCCGGCATCCGCGTTCGACGGCGCCCGGAAGCGAGCGGCGGCGGCGACGTCGGGGTGCGCGTCGGCCATCGCGTACGACCAGTCTGCCGCCTGCAGCATCGGGAGGTCGTTGAGGTAGTCGCCGAACGCCGCCGTCTGTGCCGCCGTCACCCCGAGCGAGTGCTGCAGGCTGCGCAGGGCGACGCCCTTGTCGACGCCGATGTTCATGATGTCGACCCAGTGCTGGCCCGACACGACCACCTGGTGCGTCGCGCGCAGGTCATCCAACTCGACCGCCGTGTGCGCCTCGCCGCCGTCGAAGTCGAAGATCGCGATCTTGATCGGGATCTCGTCGATCGCCGTGAGGTCGTCGACGATCTCGAGTCGCGCGTAGTACTTGTCCGCTTCGGCCAGGAACGCCGGGTCGGTGTTCTCGACGTAGGCGGAGCGCTTGCCGCACAGCACGACACCGGCGTGCAGCGCGCCGAGGGCGACCAGCGTGCGCATCCGATCAACGAACGCGGCGGTGAAGTCCTCGTCCAGCGCGTCCGAGCTCACCTCCTCCTCGCCGCGGACGACGAACGCGCCGTTCTCGGCGATGTAGTCCAGCTCGACCTCGACGTGGCCGAACATGCGCTGCAGCGTGGCCAGCTGACGTCCGCTCGCGGGCGCGAACGCGATCCCGCGCTCGTGCAGCCGGTCCAGCAGGGGCCACAGCGCGTCCGGGATCCTCCCCTCGGGGGTCAGCAGCGTCCCGTCCATGTCGACGGCGATGAGGCGGATGTCGGGTGGGGTCACCGTTCCATCCTCCCAGGGCCTCGGCGGCCGGCTCACCGGCGACTCACGCCAGCAGTCCGGTGATCACCGCATCGACCGTGCGCTCGGCCGAGGTCCAGACATCCGCCGCCGGCAGCGCGCGCAGCGGACCGTGCAGGGCCAGGCGCGCGAACCCGTGCACGGCCGACCAGCACGGCCACTCCGCCCCGGATCGTTCATCGGCGGGCAGCGCGCCCTCGTCGACGAGCGCATCCAGGGCGGTCACCAGCGCGGCCAGCGGGGCCGGCAGCGGGGCGGCATCGGCGCTGTCCGGCCGGGCCTCGATCGTGGAGAACGCCGCCTCGAACCAGCCCGGCTCGCGCAGCGCGAACGCGATGTAGCCCAGACCGACGGCGCGCAGGCGGCCTGTGGCATCGGGGGCGGATGCCTGGAACGACCGCATCCGCTGCGCCATGTCGTCCTGGATCCTGGTCGCGACCGCCGCCAGCAGTGCGTCGCGGTCGGCGAAGTGGCGATACGCCGCGCTGGGCGAGACCCCGACGCGGCGGGTGACATCCCGCAGGGCGAGGGCGTCCGGCCCGCCGGCGCGGGTCAGCTCCAGGCCGGCCTCGATCAGCGCCTGGCGCAGATCGCCGTGATGGTAGGTGGCGCGCGACAGCTCCGGCATCCGATCCTTCCCGATGCGGGGTTGACCTCCGCCTCGCAATGTTTACACTGTAAACATAGCAGCCCGCCACCGGGCGGCCTGCGCCGCACACTCGTCGGAGGTCTCATGAGCATCGCATTGCCGCCCGTCGTCGATCAGGCGACCTGGGCCCGGGAACTGGCCGCACTGCGCGTCCGCGAGAAGGCCGCGACCCGCGAACTCGACGCGATCGCGGCACAGCGACGCCGGATGCCGATGGTCCGGCTGCCCGAGTACACACTCGTCGGCCAGGACGGCCCGGTCCGCCTCGTCGACGTGTTCGAGGGCCGCTCGCAGCTGATCACCTACCACCACATGTGGCATGCCGGAGCCGAGTGGCAGTGCTCGGGCTGCACCGGTTTCACCAGCCAATTCACCCGGCTCGAGTTCCTGGAATCGTACGATGCGCGCTTCGTGATCGTCACCCAGGGGACGATCGACGAGGCGCTGGCCTACCGCGAGAAGGTCGGCAATCGGATGACGTGGTACTCCAGCGCCGACAGTGCGTTCGGTGCGGACATGGATGCCCCGCCCGACGGCGGCTTCGCGGTCAACGTTTTCCTCCGCGACGGCGACGACGTGTACCGCACCTGGCACACGAACGGGCGGGGGACGGAGCAGCTCACGCACACGTTCGCGCTCGTCGACGTGCTGCCATGGGGTCGCCAGGAGGAATGGCAGGACGTGCCGGAGGGCTGGCCGCAGCATCCGACCTACTCGGGCTGGAATGGATCCGAGGACATCGCCGCGGCGTATGGGGCCGGCGGATAGGCGCGACCCGACATCCTCGCGTCGATGAGAACTCCCTCATCGCGGCATCCCTGGTCGGGTCCGCCGATCGACGGTATCGTTTCCCGGGTAATTGGTTAGGACGCCTTCCAATTGACCTTCGAGAGCGAGGATCTCAATGAAGACATCTCTCCGGTGGATGGCCGTGGCCGCGACCGCGGGCGCTGCCGCGGCCGCCCTCACCGGCTGCGGCTTCGGCGGCGGCAACGGGAACGCGAGCGGATCCAGCCAGTCGCTCACCCTCATGGTCGCGAGCTACTCGGACAACACCAAGGCCGAGTGGGAGCAGATCATCAAGGACTTCGAGGCGAAGAACACGGGGCTCACCGTCACGCTCGACGTCGAGTCGTGGAACGACATCAACAACGTCATCAAGACGCGGATCCAGGCCGGCAAGCAGCCCGACATCCTGAACATCGACGCGTTCGCCGGCTTCGCCTCGGACGACCTGCTCTACCCGGCCAAGGACATCGTCTCGCCGGCCACCCTCGCCGACTTCCAGCCGTCGTTCGTGCAGAACGCGTCGATGAACGGCACCCAGTACGGCCTGCCGTTCATCGCATCGGCTCGCGCGCTGTTCTACAACAAGGACCTGTTCGCCAAGGCCGGGATCAGCGCTCCGCCCAAGACCTGGGCCGAGATGGAGGCGGCCGCCGCCAAGCTGAAGAAGTCCGGGGTCACCCCGTACGGGATGCCGCTGGGCAGCGAGGAGGCCCAGGCCGAGACCGCGATCTGGTTCTACGGCGGAGGCGGCGGCTACGGCGACGCGTCCACGCTCACCATCGACAGCCCCGAGAACGTCGCCGCGGCCACCGAGATGCAGAAGTTCATCACGCAGGGCTGGACGCAGGCCAATCCCGGTTCGACAGACCGCACTCCGCTGCTGAACGTGTTCATGCAGGGCAAGATCGGCATGCAGGTGGGGCTGCCGCCGATCGTCGGCCAGATCAAGGACAAGAACCCGGCTCTGAAGTACGCGATCGCCCCGATCCCGACGAAGGACGGCTCGGCGTTCACCCTCGGCGTGGCCGACCACCTGATGGCGTTCAAGAACAAGACCGACAAGAAGGCGGCCATCACCAAGTTCCTGGACTACTTCTACTCGGCCGACGTGTACACGAAGTGGGTCACCGCCGAGGGCTTCCTGCCGACCACGAAGTCCGGTGCCGAGAAGATGGCCTCGAACGAGGAGCTCAAGCCGTTCCTCGATCTGCTGCCGGCCGCCAAGTTCTACCCGTCGACGAACCCGCACTGGTCGGCAGCCCAGGGTGCGATCCAGGCGCAGATCGGGCAGCTCGGCCAGGGCACGAAGCCGGCCGACCTCCTGAAGTCGATCCAGGCCAAGGCCGACGGGCAGTGACGCCCCCGCGATGACCGGCCTCGCGACGACGGCGGCGCCGGGCACGGCCACCGGCCGCACCCGCCGCCGCGGCCCCGCCCGCCCGCCCCGCACCGGCGGTGCCGCCGACCTCTGGCACGCGGTCCCCTGGACCGCTCCGGCGCTGATCCTCATCTTCGGGATCGTGCTTTTCCCGGCCGGGTACATGGCCTACAACTCCACCCGCGAGATCTCGGTGGCCGGCGTCGACCACGGCCCGGTCGGGTTCGCGAACTATCTGGCCGTCCTGTCGCGGCCCGAACTGGCCCGCATCCTGCTGAACTCGCTGGTGTGGGTGGCGGCGGTGGTGATCCTCACCGTGGTGGTCTCGCTCGCCCTCGCGCAGTTCCTGAACAAGAACTTCCCCGGGCGCCGCTGGGTGCGCATGGCCATCATCGTCCCCTGGGCCTCCAGCGTGGTGATGACCACCACGGTCTTCGTCTACGGGCTCGACCCGTTCTACGGGATCATCAACCGATTCCTGGTCGACGTGCACATCCTCGCCCAGCCGTTCGGGTTCACGAAGGAGCCGCTGCCGGCATTCCTCTCGTCGATCGGCATCGCGGTGTTCGTGTCGCTGCCGTTCACCACCTACACGCTGCTGGCCGGGCACGCCGCGATCCCCGACGACATGATGGAGGCCGCTCGGGTGGACGGGGCGGGGCCGGTGCGCGCCTACTTCGGCGTGACCCTGCCGAACCTGCGCAATGCGATCGCCCTGGCGAGCCTGATCAACATCATCAACGTGTTCAACTCGCTGCCGATCCTCAAGCTCATGACCGGATCGATTCCCGGCTATCAGGCCGACACGACGACGACCTACATGTTCAAGCTGCTGCAGAACGAGCAGCGCATCGACCTGTCCAGCGCGCTCGGCGTGATCAACTTCTTCATCGTGCTGGTCGTCGTCGCCCTCTACCTGTGGATCGTCAAGCCGATGAAGGACGTGTCATGACCGGCACCCGCGCCCTCGTCGTTCCCGCTCACCGCCGCCGTCACGCGCGGGTGTGGGATGCCTCGCCCGCCCGGATCGCCGGACGCACGATCGCGGGGATCGTGATCGCCGTCGTCTTCCTGATCCCGTACCTGATCATGCTGGTCGGCTCGTTCAAGAGCCGGAACAACATCCTCGCCGTCCCGCCCACCTACCTGCCGACCACCTGGCATCCCGAGAACTACCTCACGATGTGGTCGACGCCGGAGACGCCCCTGCCGCTGAACACGATCTCCACGATCGTGATCTCGGTGTTCGCCACCGCGCTGGTGCTGGTCGTGTGCGTGCCGGCGGCCTATTACACGGCCCGATTCCGCTTCCCCGGCCGCGGGGTCTTCCTCTTCCTCGTGATCGTCACCCAGATGCTGCAGCCGACCGTGCTGGCCACCGGGCTGTTCAAGGAGATGGTCGCCCTCGGGATCAACGACACCTGGCTGGCGATGATCCTGATCAACGCGGCCTTCAACCTGGCGTTCGCGATCTGGATCATGCACAACTTCTTCGCCGGAGTGCCCCGCGAGGTGGACGAGGCCGCCCAGCTGGACGGCGCCGGCAAGTGGTCGGTGCTGTTCCGGGTGCAGCTGCCGCTGGTCTGGCCGGGCATCGTCACGGCGATCGTGTACACGTTCGTCGCATCGTGGAACGAGTTCGCGGCATCCCTGGTGATCCTGTCCACCGACGCCAACCAGCCCCTGTCGGTGGCGCTGACGAAGTTCGTCGGCCAGTACGACGCCGCCTGGCAGTACGTGTTCGGCGTCTCGATCGTGGCCATCGTGCCGGTCGTGATCCTGTTCATGCTGATCGAACGACGGCTGGTGGGCGGACTGACCGCCGGCAGCGTCAAGTGACCGCTGACTGAGGCCACGGCGCCGGGCCTTGCGCTTGGCGCACGGGTGCTTGACGGCGTCGGAATACAGTCGTATTCTAAATTCTGAGAATACGAATGTATTCACCTGGAGGACGTTATGACCGACACCCGCGACACCCGCGACACCCGCGATGACCGAGCGCCCGCCGTCTGGGCAGTCCGCTTCCGCTGGCCGGTGGCGATCGGGTTCGCGCTGGTGCCCGTCATCCTCACCGCCGTCGCGTCCGCCATGGCGCAGCTCATGCACGCGAACGAGGCGCTCTCGGCGCTCGTGATCGCAGCCGGCGCCGCCATCTCTGCGGCTGTCGGACTGGCGATCATGTTCCGGTCGCGGCCCACCGCACGCCGGTATGGCTTTCGGGTGCCGGCCGATGCGGCAGCGGTCTGGTGGTTCGTGCCACTGCCCGTCAGCATCGTGGCGGCCGCCGCGACGCAGGGCATCCACGTGCCGTGGCCGACGGCGGCATCCTATGCGGTGCTGACGATCGCCGTGGCGGTGAACGAGGAGGTGTGGTTCCGCGGTATCGTCCTCGCCGTCCTGCGCGGCGCGGGGGTACGGGTCGCGGTGATCGGCAGCTCGACACTGTTCGGCGTGCTGCACCTGGCGAACCTGGCCGGCGGCGAGGATGTGTTCGCGGCCGCACTGCAGCTTGTGTTCGCCGTGCTGTTCGGGCTCGTCGCGGCCGAACTGGTCGTGCTCACCGGCAGCCTGTGGCCGGCCATCGCTTGGCATGCGGCGTGGGACTTCGTGAACTACCTGGGCGGGAACGCGATCTCCGGCGCCGCATTGGCCGGTACCGGGGTGGCTTGTGCGGCCATGCTGGTCTACGCCATCGCACTGTGGCGCCGCACGATGCGGACCCCGGCGTGATCGCCCGTTCCGTTCGCCCGGCGGACCCGTAGCCTGATGGTCATGGAACTGACGGTCCGGCAGGAGGAACTCGCCGACGCGGCCCTGCGGATCATCGCCCGCGACGGCCTGGCCGCGGCATCCTTCCGGGCGGTCGCCGCAGAGGCGGGCTGGTCGCTCGGTGCGGTGCAGAAGGCATTCCCCGCGAAGGATCGGATGCTGGCGGGAGCCTTCGCGCGACTGCGTGCGCGCGCCGCGCCCCTGCCGCCGGGCGAGCCGGGACGGCCGACGCTTGGGGGCTGGCTCGTGGCTCTGCTGCTGGGCATTCTCCCGCTCGACGAGCAGCGCATCGCGGCGCAGAGGCAGGGTGACGCCTTCGCGCAGCGCGCCCTCGTCGATCCCGAGATCGCCGCCGCGATCGCCGAGAGCGACGACCACGTGCGCGCACTGCTCACCTCGCTCGTCGCACGCGCGCGGTCCGAGGGCGAGGTGCCATCCCATATCGATCCGGAGACCGTCGCGTGGGCGGCGCTCGCGCTTGCGCAGGGGCTGGCCGCACAGCTGCTCTACCGGCAGGAGCCGGAGGAGAAGGTCCGCGAGCGCCTCGAGGGCACGATCGCGGCACTCCTGGGCACCGACGGCGGACTGACCGCCGGCAGCGTCAAGGAGCCCGCACCGTAGGCTGTGGCAGTGTCCACGCCGCAGAGTCGGGTGCGCGAGCTCGCGCGCCAGCAGCCGCCCCGGGTGCCCTGCGCGGGGGCCAGGATGGACTCATGGGAATGACGGCGATCGAGAACGCGGATGCACTGGTCAGGGTCGAGCCCGGAGCCCGCACCTCGCAGCTGGTGCTGTCCGCCGACGGGGCGCGCGTGGTCGTGTTCGCGTTCGACGCCGGCGCCGAGCTGACCGAGCACACGGCCCCCGGTCCGATTCTCGTGCAGGCGCTGGAGGGACACCTCGCCTTCACCGCCGAGGGGGTCACGAAGGAGCTTCGGCCGGGCGGCGTCATCCACCTGGACGCCCGGATCCCGCACGCCGTGCGCGCGCTCGAGCCGTCCAAGATGCTGCTGACGATCATCCGTGCGGGCTGAGGGTGCGATGGCCGAACAGCCGCCCGCGTGATGAGGGCGCACCCCTTAGAACGGGGGAGGTTCGTCGCTGGTGTAACCGGCGGGGGTGAGCACCTGCGTCGTGCCGTCGGGGCGGGGTCTGTAGCGGATGCGGGTGGTGTGCCGGCGGACGTGGTCGGGTGGGCAGAGCGGGCGCAGATCCTTCAGATTCGTGCGCCCACCGGCGGCCCACGCGATGATGTGGTCGATGTCGGCATCCAGAGCGAGGCGGGTGCAGCCGTCGCGGGCGCAGGTGCCGTGCTGGAGGATCAGCCATTCGCGTTGCGCGCGCGTCGCGTGTCTCGCGTGGCGTTCCATGTCGACGATCACGCTGTGGATCGGGTCGGTGATCACCCGTGTGAACGCCTTCGCATCCAGGAACAGCTGCTTGGCGGTGAGGGGGTCGAGCAGTTCGTCGCCGACGATGCGGGCCTGTTCCGGGAACCCGGTACCGCCGCAGACGGTGCACCGGCCGCCCTCGCCGACGGCGGTGCCGGTGAGGATGCCGACCGGGATCGTGACGAACACCTTGGTCTTCACCGGGTTGACCGTGTCTTGCCCGCGCAGCCGTGCGGTGGCCAGGTCGGCCCGGAGCTGGTCGCGGCCTCGGGTCTCGGCCGGGTTCTTCTGAAGGTGCTTGGCCTGCGAGGTCAGCGACCGCTTCGTGGCGATCGCATCGATCCGGGGCATCAGGACGCAGAGCCACGCCATCCCGTCGTCCTCGTCGTGGACGACCACCCGCCGATCCGCCAACGCTGCGGCATGCCTTCCGGCGCTGTCGCGGGGATCGAGGCGGTTGATCAGGGCGCGCAGTCGTGCTCGGAATGCTGCCGCGCTCAGGTGCAGCACCCATTCAGCGGCCTGCTCGTCGACCAGCCCGATCGCGGCGAGCGCTGCCTGCCGCACCTGCTCGTCCGCGTCGTCGGGAGGCAGCAGCCGGGTGATCGCGGCGCAGGCGGTCTCGACCAGCGGGTACGCGGCGAAGCCCTCGTGCGCCCGCCGCCACAGCAACGGCAGCCGGAACGAAGCGGTCTGGGCGGTGTACGCGAGATTGCGGATCTGGTTCTCGCCGGTCTGCAGCCGCAGCCCGATCTCCAGGAGGACCGCCAGCTCGGCCGCCCGCACCCCGAGCGTTCCGGGGGTATCTGTGTACACCTCGGGGTGCATGCGGGCATGATCCAGCGCCGCCCGCACCCCTTCCGCGCGGCACGCGGCCCGCCGATGCGCTTCCATCTGATCGGCCTGCAGATCGTCCAGCAGCCCCCGCGCATCCCGGGTCGCGGCATCCATGCCGTCGAAGAAGCTGAGGGAATCCATGCCTCCACAGTAGAGCGGGGCTCCGACACTCACCCGACGCGGCATGCCTCCGCGCTGTCGGCGAACTCGTCCGTCGCCCGCGCCACCAGCTCCATCATCTCGGGCCCGCCGTGGCCTTCGCTCTCGACGATGTGCAGGCGGCTGCCCGGCCAGGCGCGATGCAGCCGCCAGGCGGTGATCGCCGGCCCGCTCACGTCGTGGCGCCCGTGGATGAGCACGCCGGGGATGCCGGCCAGCTCGCCGGCGCGATCGATGATCGGCTCGTCCAGGAACCCGTCGTGCGCCCAATAGTGGGTGACCAGAGTAGCGAAGACCTGCTGGACCCGGGCGTCGGCGGGATGCAGCGGTCCGGGCGCGTGCAGCGGGTCCAGGGAGACGTGCACCCCCTCCCAGCGGTCCCATGCCGCTGCCGCCTGCGCCCGCACCGCGGCATCCGGGTCCCGCAGCAGCCGCGCATACGCCTCGACGACGCGTTCGCCGGGCCGATGTGCGGCGGCGAACGGCTCCCACTCCTCGGGGAACAGAGCGCCCACCGTCTCGGTGATCCACTCCACCTCGGCACGGGACGTCGTGGTCACGGCGGCATTCACCACGGCGGACACCCGGTCGGGATGCGCGAGGGCGTACGCGAGCGCCAGCGTCGACCCCCACGACACCCCGTGCAGCACCCAGCGTTCGACGCCGAGTTCCACACGCACCGCCTCGAGGTCGGCGATCAGCGCCGGTGTGGTGTTGTCGTCGAGCCCGTCGAGGTCGTCGAGCACGTTCGGGATGCTGTGGCCGCAGCCGCGCTGGTCTACCCCGACGATCCGGTATCGGGCAGGATCGAAGCGACGGCGATACCCGCCGGCGCCGAGCCCGCCGCCTGGTCCGCCGTGCAGGTACAGGGCGGGGATGCCGACCGGGTCTCCGGAGGACTCCCAGTAGATCTGCGCGCCGTCCGGACGCGGCACCAAGCCCGACGCGTACGGTTCGATCGGCGGGTACACGCGGGCCAGCCTACCGAGGCAGGGGTTGACACCGGGCGTCGTCGTCGGGAGACTCGCACCACGCTGTGCTGTGCGCAGCGGAGGACATCCGCTTCACTCTGGGGGTCGAGACGATGTCGAATACACAGGTGCGTGCACGGATGTCGCGTGGGCTGCGGGTCGCGGGGGCGGTGTCCGCGCTCGCGATCGCGGTCGCGCTGGCGGGCTGCTCCGCGCTGAGTCCGGCGTCGCCGCCGGTCGCCGATCCGACGACGCCGGATGCTCCGAGCCCGACGCCCACTCCCACCAGGATCGGGGTCGATGACATCGACCTGCCGAACGGAGAGTGGGTGTATTCGCCAGGCGGATTCTCGGCACCGATCACCATCGACTTCGTCGACGGCGCCGCACAGGTGGACGGGGTCGGCTACGCGATGAAGGAGCCCGTCTATGGCGATGCGAACAGGGACGGGCTCGAGGACGCGCTCGTGCCGATCGAGCGCAGTGACGGCAACGGCTGGGAGTCGCTGTGGTACATCTTCGTCGCCGACGGCGAGTCGGCCGTGCAGGTGCCGATGCCGGTCGCGCGTTCGTCGCGCTGCGGTGATGCGGTCACCGGAGTCTCGGCGACACCCGACGGCTTCGCGCTCGAGTTGATCCTGCGGATGTCGCCGCTGGACGACACGGTGCCCTGTTCAGATCCAGGCACCGGGGTGCAGCGGCGGGTCGTCGGCATCGAGCACGACAGCGCGGGCGACCTCTGGCCGGTCCAGACCGAGCCCGTCGCGGCGTGGGGCGGACTGTGTCCGGGATCGGAGTGGATGGACGCCCCGCCGGAGAAGGTCGCTCTGTACACGGTGCCCGACACCTCGGGCACCGTGGTGAACCCGGCGACCGAGCCGACCGCGGTCTTCCCCGTGCGCGCAGCGCCGTGGGAGCAGCTGCCCGCCGCGGCCGGGGTGACCGAGGACGACTGGGCGTTCGTCGGGTCGATCCCCGACGGGCTGCCGGACGCCGAGGCGGTGCGGCTGCACTGCTCCTGGGCTCCGCGCCGGTGAGCGCGCATGCTTGATTCGGTCAGCGCCGGTGCGCGGCGTAGTACTCCAGCAGGCCGCGGGTCGAGGCATCCTGCGCCGCCACGGCATCGGCGTCGCCCTCGAGGGCGGGGGCGATCTGCAGCGCGAGCTGCTTGCCCAGCTCGACGCCCCACTGGTCGAACGAGTCGATGCCCCACACCGCGCCCTGCGTGAACGTGATGTGCTCGTACAGCGCGATCAGCTCGCCCAGCACCCGCGGGGTCAGCGCCGGAGCGAAGATCGACGTCGTGGGCCGGTTGCCGCTGAACGTGCGGGCCGCCACCAGCGCGCCCGTGGTCCCCTCGGCCTCGACCTCTTCGGCGGTCTTGCCGAAGGCCAGCGCCTTGGTCTGCGCGAGGAAGTTGGCCAGGAACAGGCCGTGCACGTCGCGGTCGCCGTCCTGCAGGGGGTAGGCCGGGTTCGCGAAGCCGATGAAGTCGGCCGGGATCAGCCGGGTGCCCTGGTGGATCAGCTGGTAGAACGCGTGCTGCCCGTTCGTGCCCGGCACGCCCCAGAACACCTCGCCGGTGTCGGTGGTCACCGGCGACCCGTCCCAGCGCACGCTCTTGCCGTTGGACTCCATCGTCAGCTGCTGCAGGTAGGCCGGAAATCGGTGCAGCAGCTGCGCATACGGGAGAACCGCGTGCGACTGCGCGCCCAGGAAGTTGTTGTACCAGACGTTGAGCAGACCCATCAGCATCGGGACGTTCCGGGCCAGGGGAGTGGATGCCGTGTGCACGTCGATCGCGTGGAAGCCGGCCAGCATCTCCTCGAAGGCGTCGGGCCCGAGCGTCAGCTCGAGCGACAGGCCGATCGCCGAATCGACCGAGTAGCGCCCGCCGACCCAGTCCCAGAACCCGAACGCGTTCTCGGTGTCGATGCCGAAGTCGGCGACCTTGTCCAGGGCCGTCGAGACCGCGACGAAGTGGTGGGCGACGGCATCCGTCTTCGCGGCATCCGACCCGTCGATCGCGCCGGAGGCCTGCAGCCCGTCCCACAGCCAGGCACGCGCGAGCCGCGCGTTGGTGAGGGTCTCGAGCGTGGTGAACGTCTTGGACGCGACGATGAACAGCGTGGTCTCGGGATCCAGGTCGGCGGTGGTCTGGGCCAGGTCGGTGGGGTCGATGTTCGAGATGAACCGGGCCTGGATGCCGGCGTCGGCATATGGCCGGAGCGCCTCGTAGACCATGGCCGGGCCGAGGTCGGAGCCGCCGATGCCGATGTTGACGACGTGCGTGACCCTCTTGCCGGTGACGCCGGTGAACCGACCCGAGCGCACCCGGTCGGCGAACGCGCGCATCCGGCCGAGCACCTCGTGCACGTCGCCGTCGACGTCCTGCCCGTCCACCTCGAGCGGAGGCCGGCTGCCGGAGGGCCGGCGCAGCGCCGTGTGCAGGACGGCGCGGTCTTCGCTGGTGTTGATGTGCACACCGGCGAGCATCTGCGCGAACCGCTCGACGACCCCGGTCTGCTCGGCCAGGCGGATCAGCGCGGCGAGGACGTCGTCGGTGACGAGGTTCTTCGACAGGTCGACGTGCAGATCGGCGGCGTCCAGGGTGAAGCGCCGGGCGCGGTCCGGGTCGGCGGCGAACCAGCCGCGCAGGTCGGGGGTCAGGTCGTCCTTGAGGTGCTGCAGCTCGGCCCAGGCAGAGGTCGCGGTGGCGTCGGTGGGAGCGGTCATGGTGACCACGGTAGTCCGACCGCGCCGCGGGTGCGCAGGCCCCCTCGACAGACCGTGCCCGGGAGAGGATGCTGGGGCCCAGCGACGCATCCGACGCCGATTCACTGGGGACCGGCGCGCCGTCGGAGAGAAAGGCCTGCAAATGCGTATCCATCGCATTCGCGTGGTGGCCGCCGTGGGGTCGGCGAGCCTTCTGATGCTGGGGCTGGCTGTCGCACCCGCATCGGCGCACACGACATCGACATCACCCTCCTCGGGCTCGTACCGCGTCATCGCGGAGGGGTTGAACAACCCGCGCGGCATCACGGTCGACGCCCGCGGGGCGCTGTACGTCGCCGAAGCCGGCACCGGCGGTCCGGAGTCCGACTCGTGCTTCGTCGCGTCCGCCGGCACCCGGGTGTGCGCCGGCAACACGTCCTCGATCACGCAGCTGACGGCATCCCGCCACGGCTGGCACCAGCAGCGCGTGGTCACCGGCCTGCCGTCGCTGGCGCCGCCTCCCGGTGCCACCGGCGCCGGCACCGAGGCATCCGGCGTGAGCGCCGTGCTCGTGAACGGCCGGCACTACGATGCGGTGATCGGCTTCGGCGTCGGGTGCGAGGATGTCGCCTCCGGTCCGGATCCCTCGTGCGACCCATGGACCGAGCACGGCCTGTCGCGGCTGTCCGGTGCGCTCGTGACCGGCACGATCGGCAGCCACCACGCGCCGCGGGTGGTGACCAGTCTCGCGGAGTACGAGTACCGGACGAACCCGATCGACTCTCCGGACAGCAACCCGGTCTCGCTGGTGCGCGATCGCGGCGGCTACCTGATCGCCGACGCGGGTGCCAACGTCATCCTCCAGGTGCGGTCCCGGAACCACATCCGGGCGCTCGCCCAATTCGCCGACGTGGACGTGCAGAACCCGTTCGCCCCTCCCGGGGTCATGACGCCGATGCAGTTCGTGCCGACATCCGCCGTGCGCGGGCCCGACGGCGCGCTCTACGTGAGCCAGCTCACCGGGTTCCCGTTCCCGCAGGGCGGGTCCACGATCTGGCGGATCAGCGCCGGTCATGCGCCCACCCCGTATGCGACGGGACTGACCAACGTCACCGACCTGGCGTTCGCCCGGGACGGCAGCCTGTACGCGGTGGAGATCTCGGCCGCCGGCCTGCTCAGCGGTGACACCACCGGCGCGCTGATGCGCGTGCCGCGGCACGGCGGCACGGCCACCGTGGTGGCCGGCGGACTGCCGGCGCCCTACGGCGTGGCGCTGCAGGGCCGCGACGCGTACGTCACGGTCAACAGCAGCTCACCGGGCATCGGCCAGGTCGTGCAGGTGTCGCTGACGCGGTGACTCAGCGCTGGGCCGCAGCGAGGTTCGCGCGCAACTCGTCGGCGTTCTGCCGCACGACGTACGCGGGCTGGTCGCGCTCGACCCGCCAGCTCTCCGCGAGCGGCCCGGCGCTGACCGTGTCGTACCCGAACTCGTCGTACAGCGCGGTCACGAAGGCGACGGCATCCGGATCGTCGCCGGCGGTCGCCAGCGCGCGCCGGTTCTCGGTGCCGGCGGGGGTGCCGTCGGTGAGGATGTCGGTCGAGGTGATGTGGTTGAACGCCTTGACCACGGTCGAGGTCGGCAGGTGGTCCTGGACGATCTGCGACGTCGTGCTCTGCTTCTGGTCCAGCGCCGGGATGCGGCCGTCGCGCTCCCAGTAGTAGTTGCACGTGTCGAGCACGGTCTTGCCGGCCAGTGGCGCGACCGGGATGTCGTCGACCGCCTTCAGCGGCACCGTCACGATCGCCCAGTCCGCGGACTCCGCCGCCTCTGCGGCCGTGGCGGCCCGCGCCCTGTCGCCCAGCTTCGCGACGAGGTCGAGGAGCGTCTCGGGTCCGCGCGAGTTGGCGATCACGACGTCGTAGCCGCGGGCGACGAGGCCTTCCGCGAGGGTGCTGCCGATGTGTCCTGCTCCGATGATTCCCACTGTGGTCATATCAGGGGCAACGCAGACAGCGCCCGGTCATTCCCGCATCGGAGTCCGTGTGCCTCCATCGTGGTGGCGTACGACACCGACGTCAGACCCGCTCGGTAGGCTCGGTTCAGGCTTATCGAGAGAAGAACAGCACACGTGAACAGCGCCACCCACCAGGCAATCGCCTCGCTCATCTGGAACATCGCCGACGACGTGCTGCGCGACCTGTACGTGCGGGGCAAATATCGAGACGTGATCCTGCCGATGACGGTGCTGCGCCGACTCGACCTGGCATTGGAGTCCAGCAAGCAGAAGGTGCTCGACACCAAGAAGACGCTGGACGAGCCGGGGATCGTGAATCAGGATGCCGCGCTGCGCGCTGCCGCAGGTCAGGCGTTCTACAACACGAGCGCGTTTCGCATGGCGGATCTGCGGGCGGCATCCAGCCAGACGCAGCTGCGGCAGAACATGGAAGCCTACCTCGACGGGTTCTCGCCGAACGTGCAGGAGATCCTCGAGAACTTCGACTTCCGCCACGAGCTGCCGCGCCTCTCAAAGGCCGACGCACTGGGCACGCTGCTCGAGAAGTTCCTCGACCCCAAGCTCGACCTCTCACCGGCAGCTGTCGACAACCACGCGATGGGCACGCTGTTCGAAGAGCTCGTCCGCCGATTCAACGAGGCCAACAACGAAGAGGCCGGTGAGCACTGGACCCCTCGTGACGTTGTGCGGCTGATGACCCGGCTCATGTTCGACCCGGTCGCCGACACGATCCCCGACGGCACCTATCTGCTCTATGACGGGGCGATGGGCACCGGCGGCATGCTGACCGTCGCCGAAGAGACGTTGCAGCAGGTCGCCGCGGGGCGCAAGATCTCGACGCACCTGTATGGGCAGGAGATCAACGCCGAGACCTACGCGATCGCGAAGGCCGACCTGATCCTCAAGGGCGAGGGGGCCGCCGCTGACCACATCGTCGGCGGGCCGGAATACTCCACCCTGTCGAACGATCAGTTCTCGCACATGAAGTTCGACTTCATGCTTTCCAACCCGCCGTACGGCAAGTCGTGGAAGACCGACCTCGAGCGCCTGGGCGGCAAGGGCAGCATCACCGACCCGAGGTTCGTCGTGGACTTTGACGGCGACCCCGAGTTCAGCTTTCTCACGCGATCCAGCGACGGGCAGATGCTGTTCCTGGCAAACCTTGTTGCCAAGATGAAGCAGACCCCGCGGGGCAGTCGCATCTGCGAGATCCACAACGGATCAAGCCTGTTCACGGGGGATGCCGGCCAGGGCGAGTCGAACATCCGCCGGTACGTGTTCGAGAACGACCTGGTCGAGGCGATCGTCGCGCTGCCGCTGAAGCTGTTCTACAACACCGGCATCGCCACCTACATCTGGGTGCTCAGCAACCGCAAGGAGCAGCGCCGGCGCGGCAAAGTGCAGCTGATCGACGCGACGGCGTGGTTCACACCGCTGCGTAAGAACCTCGGCGAGAAGAACTGCGAGCTCTCGCCCGCCGACATCGACAAGATCCTCGACACGTTCGCGGCGTTCGATGCCGCCGACCCCGACGTGTCGAAGGTGTTCGACAATCGCGACTTCGGGTACTACAAGGTCGCCGTCGACCGTCCGCTGCGGCTGGTGGATGCCGGCCCCGGCCGCGTCTATAAGCCAGCCGAGATCAAGCAGCTGCGCGTGACGAGTGAGCGGGCCGATGACGGGCCTCGCGTGATCAAGAAGCTGCACCGGCGCGGCACGCCCGCCGATCCGCTGCACGGCCTGTTCGAGACCGAGATCGACGGAGTCATGCGCGTCGTCGAATACGAACGCGACACCGAGTTGTCTGACACCGAACAGATTCCGCTGACCGAGCCGACAGAAGAGTATGCGGACGGCATCGAGGCGTTCGTCCGCCGCGAGGTGCTGCCGTACACACCGGATGCCTGGATCGACGCGAGCAAGACGAGGATCGGCTACGAGGTCAGCTTCACCCGTCACTTCTACAAGCCCGCGCCGATGCGCACCCTCGACGAGATCCGCGCCGACATCCGTGCCCTGCAGGCCGAGACCGACGACCTCCTGAAGGAGATCGCGGGGTGATGTTCGCAGTCGACAGGAGGCGCGACCTGAGCCCGAGCGGCAACCATATGCTCGGCGACGTCCCGCTAGCATGGGGCGTCCGCGCGATGCGCAGTCTGGTGGCTCCGCGAGTTGAACGGGATCGGCCGAACTTGCCGCTCTTGTCGGTAGCTCGTGAGCGCGGCGTCTTCGCGAGGAGTGCCGACGACGATAACCACAACGCGATTCCGGACGATCTGTCGACCTACAAGGTCGCACGCGCGGGTGATCTGGTCATCAACAAGATGAAAGCGTGGCAAGGGTCACTGGGCATCGCGCCGGTCGACGGAATCGTCAGTCCCGCGTACTTCGTGTTCAAGACGGGCATGGCCGACCTGCGATACGCATCAGCGCTTCTGCGTAGTCGTCGGTATGTGGGGATGCTTGCGGCCGCCTCTGACGGGATCCGGGTCGGGCAATGGGACCTGAGCATGCCCCGTTTTCGTGCGCTGCCAGTGCTCGTCCCACCCGCCGACGAGCAGGCGGGGATCGTGAAGTATCTGCGACACGCGCACGCGCGCATCGACCGGGCCATTGCCGCCAAGCGCAAACTCATCGCCCTGCTCGAAGAGCAGAAGCAGGCCGTCATCCACCAGGCCGTCACGCGCGGCCTGGACCCGACCGTGCCGCTCAAGGACTCGGGAGTCCCTTGGGTCGGTGAGATACCCGCGCACTGGGACGTTCCCGTTTTGGGAAGGTTGCTATGGCGTATTGAACAGGGGTGGAGCCCGGTCGCGGCAGAAGAGGTGCTCTCCGATGACCAGTGGGCCGTCCTCACTCTGTCATCCGTTGATAAAGGGCTGTTCCACAGAAATGCATTGAAACCGATCGCGCGATCAGCGAGAGTTCCAACCCAGTATGAACTGAGGGATGGAGACCTGCTCCTGACTCGGTCGAACACACGCTCCCGCGTTGGTGACGTGGCCGTTGTCAAGAACTCGCGGCCTCTCACGATCTTCTCTGATTTGATTTATAGATTGGATCACACCGACGCAGTAGATGCGCACTTCTTGGCGGCGGTCCTCCTGTCGAGGATCGGGCGCAATCAGATTGAGGCTGATGCTCGGGGATCAAGCGGCACGATGCCGAAGATCAATCACACTCAAATTAGGAGTTGGCGCATTCCGCTGCCACCACTTCCTGAGCAACTCGAACTCCGTGTGCACATCCAGGAAGATAGTGCTGAAGCAACTGCAGCAGTCCAAACTGCTTTGCATGAGATCGCGCTCCTGCAGGAGTTCCGAACGCGGCTGACGTCCGACGTCGTGACCGGGCAGGTCGACGTGCGCGAGGTCGCAGCGTCCCTCCCCGACCTCACCGACGAGCAGCTCGTCGAAGCCGACGAAGCATCCGACCCGCTCGATGACGCCGAAGAGTATCTCGCCGAGGAGCCTGCATGACGGGTGAGATGATCCTCTACACCTCGGGCGACGGCGCTCAGGTGCAGCTGCGTGCGGTCGGTGGCACGATCTGGCTCACGCAGCACGAACTCGCCGAGCTGTACGGCACCTCGGTGCCGAACATCGCCCAGATCATCGGGCGCATCCTCGCTGACGGCGAGCAGACCGAGGCAACCATTAACTCAGAGTTAATGGTTCGATCCGAGGGCCCGCGCCAGGTGCGACGCGAGGTGAAGGTCTACAACCTCGACATGGTGCTCGCCGTCGGCTACCGCGTCACCACCGACCGCGCCGTGCAGTTCCGGCAATGGGCGACCACTGTGCTGCGTGAGTACCTCGTCAAGGGCTTCGTCCTGCAGGACGAGCGTTTGAAAGACCCCGCCGCGACCGACTACTTCGACGAACTGCTCGAGCGCATTCGCGACATCCGGGCATCCGAGAAGAGGTTCTACCAGAAGGTGCGCGACATTTTCGCGACGACGAGCGTCGACTATGCGGGGTCGGCCCCACTCGCCCACGACTTCTTCGCGACGATCCAGAACAAGCTGCTGTATGCGATCACCGGGCGCACCGCCGCCGAATTGATCACGCAGCGCATCGACGTCTCGGCACCGAGCATGGGACTCACCAGCTGGAGTGGCGCGCGGGTGCGGAAGGGCGACGTGAGCATCGCGAAGAACTACCTGAGCGACAGTGAACTGAGCGACCTGAACCTGCTGGTGACGCGCTTTCTCGACTTCGCCGAAGACCGTGCTCGCCGCAGGCAGCAGATCACGATGCAGCAATGGGTCGATCAGACCGACCGCTTTCTCGACTTCGATGAGCGCCCGATCTTGACCGGCGCAGGCCGGGTCTCGGCCGCGCAGATGCAGCAGATCAGCGCCGACCGATACCGTGAGTTCGACGGGCGGCGTCGCGCGAGCGAGCGCGACGAATCACTCACCGAAGAGCAGCACGACCTTGAGCGGCTGATCGCCGCCGAGCGGTCGTTGGAGCAGAACAGGGACGACGATGTCACCGACGCAGATCAATGAAGAAGGCCTCGAGGCGCTCATCGTCGCGCAGATGACGGGGGATGCGGCATCCGGCGCCCCGCAGTGGGCGCAGGGCGGGGCATGCGACTTCAACGCCTCGTACTGCCTCGACCTCGTCGCCTTTCGCGCGTTCATCTCTGCCACGCAGCCCCACCTGATCGACGCGCTCGACCTCGACGGCGACTCGCCGACCACGCACAAGTTCTTCGCCCGGCTGCAGGGCGAGATCACCAAGCGCGGTATCGTCGACTGCCTGCGCGGCGGCATCGACCACAACGCCCATCACGTCGAGCTGTACTACCCGGCACCGACAGTCGGCAACCAGTCGGCCGCAGAGCAGTTCGCGGCCAACCGCTTCACCGTCACCCGACAGGTGCACTTCTCCGCTGCGACACCGGGCAAGTCGCTCGACCTCGTCACGTTCGTCAACGGGATGCCGGTGGCCACGTTCGAGCTGAAGAACAGCATCACCAAGCAGACCGTCGAAGACGCCGTCCAGCAGTACAAGACCGATCGCGACCCGCGCGAGCCCATCTTCGCCTTCGGGCGGACGATCGCGCATTTCGCCGTCGACGACCGTTCCGTGCGGTTCTGCACCCGGCTCGCCGGCAAAGCATCATGGTTTCTCCCCTTCGACCAGGGGTACAACGACGCGGCCGGCAACCCGCCCAATCCCGATGGTGTGATGACCGACTACCTGTGGCGGCGCATCCTCACCCCGCGGTCACTCGCCGACATCATCGAGAACTTCGCCACGGTCATTCGCGAGAAGGATCCGAAGACCGGCAAGAAGAGCGAACGCGCGATCTTCCCGCGCTTCCACCAGCTCGACGTCGTACGCACGCTGCTCGCCCACGTGCGTGAACACGGCGCGGGCACGCGATACCTGATCCAGCACTCCGCCGGCAGTGGCAAATCGAACTCGATCGCCTGGCTCGCCCTGCAGCTGATCGGCGTGCGCCACGGGGTTGCGCCGGCATTCGACTCGATCGTCGTCGCGACAGACCGGGTCATCCTCGACCGGCAGATCCGCGACACGATCAAGGGCTTCACACAGGTCAAGTCCACTGTCGCGCACGCCGAGACGTCCCGTGAACTGCGCGAAGCGATCGAGGCCGGCAAGAAGATCATCATCACGACCGTGCAGAAGTTCCCGTACATCGTCGAGGAGCTCGGGGGCACGCAGCGCAGCAAGCGGTTCGCGATCATCATCGACGAGGCGCACTCCAGCCAGGGCGGCAAGGCCTCGGCGGCCATCGCGCAAGCGCTGTCGAAGGTGGGCGAAGACGCGGCGGGAGTCCCGGAGTTCGACGTCGAAGATGCCCTTACCAGGCTGATGCAGTCGAAGAAGCTGCTGCCGAACGCGTCGTACTTCGCGTTCACCGCCACACCCAAGAACAAGACGCTCGAGACGTTCGGCGTGCCGTTCACCGTCGACGGCGTCGTCAAGCACCGCCCGTTCCACAGTTACACGATGAAGCAGGCCATCGAAGAGAAATTCATCCTCGACGTGCTCGCCAACTACGTGCCCGTCGACACCTACTACCGGCTCGTCAAGACCATCGAGGGCGACCCCGAGTTCGACGCGAAGCGAGCATCGAAGAAGCTGCGCGGCTACGTCGAGAAGCAGAAGCACGCTATCCGGCAGAAGGCCGAGATCGTTGCCGACCACTTCCACTCACAGGTCTACGCTCCGCGCAAGATCGGCGGAAAGGCCCGGGCGATGGTGGTCACCAGCTCGATCCAGCGCGCCATCGACTTCTACGAGGCCATCAGCGCCTACCTGGTCGAATCGCACCGGCCGTACCAGGCGATCGTCGCATTCAGCGACTTCAAGGACGATGGTGGCGCGCTGGTCACCGAGGCGCACTACAACGGTTTCGCGAGCAACGAGATCACGGACCGTATCGCCGAGGACCCGTACCGGATCCTCGTGGTGGCCGACAAGTTCCAGACCGGGTACGACCAGCCGCTGCTGCACACGATGTACGTCGACAAGCCTCTGTCCGGGGTCAAAGCCGTGCAGACGCTGTCGCGGCTGAACCGGGCGCACCCGCAGAAACACGACTGCGCGGTCCTGGATTTCGCCAACGACAGCGACATCATCGAGAAGTCGTTCCAGCCGTACTATCGCACCACGGTGCTGGCCGAAGAGACCGACCCGGACAAGCTGAACGACCTGGCGTTCCGGCTGTGGGATGCGGCGGTCTTCACGAGCGATCAGGTCGACCCATTCGTCGCCCGCTACCTCGCCGGTGAGGGCGTCGAGACCCTGCATCCGCTTCTTGATGTCGCGGCGGCCGAGTACATCGAGACGATGGACGAGGGCGAGCAGATCGGGTTCAAGGGTGACGCAAAGGCGTTCGTGCGCACGTATGGGTTCCTCTCGGCGATCTTGCCGTACACGAACGCAACCTGGGAGAAGTTGTCGATCTACCTCGGCTACCTCATCCCGAAGCTGCCCACGCCGGCGGGGGAAGACCTGGCAGAGGGAATCCTCGAATCCATCGACCTGGATTCCTTCCGTGCCGAGAAGCGGCAGGCGATGAAGATCGCGCTCGCCGATGAGGACGCCGAGATCGACCCCGTTCCGGCAGGTTCAGGTGCAGGGACGATCGATGTCGAGATGGAGCGGCTCAGCGAGATCCTCGACTCGTTCAACGCCATGCTCGGCAACACCGAGTTCACCGACAACGATCGCGTGCAGCGTCGCATCGCCGAGGACTTGCCCACCAGCCTGGCCGGTGATGAGAAGTACGTGACCGCGGTGCACAACAACGACCAGGCCAATGCGAAGGTCGCCATGCAGGACTCGCTCGACCGCATGATGCTTGCGTACATCGCCGATGAGACCCAGCTGTACAAGCTGTACTCCGACAACGCCGACTTCCGTGCACAGCTGGCGAATTGGCTGTTCCAGAAGACCTACGGCGAGATCAAGAGGCGCGCCGCCTAGATTCGGGTGAATATCCGGATGCGTCGTCCGATGCTGCTCAGCGGATCGGCCCGAGGCCGGCCACCAGCAGGTACTTCTGGATCTTGCCGGTCGTGGTCATCGGCAGGTCCTCGGCGGCCGTGACGGTGATCCCGCGGGGCACCTTGAACGGCGCGAGGTGCGCGCGGGCGTGCGCGAGCAGCGCTCGCTCGTCCAGGTGCACACCCTCGTTCGGCACGATCCACGCCCAGCCGATCTCGCCCCGGCGCTCGTCCGGAACGCCGGCGACATACGCCTGGCTCACCCCCTCGGCGCCGCTGAGCACCTGCTCCACCTCGCTCGGCGCGACCAGTTCGCCGCCGACCTTGAAGAGCTCCTTGCTGCGCCCGCGCAGATGGATGTAGCCGTCCTCGTCGACGAATCCGAGATCCCCGGTGCGCAGCCAGCCGTCGGCATCGAGCGCCTCCGGCGCATCCGCGCCGACGTACTCGCGGGTCACGAGCGGTCCGCGCACCACCAGCTCGCCCTCGGCGCCGGTCGGAAGCGGATGAGCGTCGAACGGATCCACCGTGCGGTACTCGGCGAGCAGCCCCGAGGCATCCGTCGCCGCCGATCCGCCTCGCTTCATCGCGCCCACCACCGCCGAGACCGTCTCGATCGGGTCGCCCGGATGCGTCAGCGCGGTCGCGGCCGAGACCTCGGTCTGGCCGTATCCGGTGAACACCATCTGCGGTCGAAGATCGCTCAGCACCCGTTCCCACAGCCAGACCGGCGCGGGCGCCGCCGCCGAGAACACCGACTGCAGGCTGGAAAGGTCGGGGCGCAGCTTGACCGCCTGATCGACCACCGCGACCGTCATCGTGGGCACGAAGAGCACCTCGTTGATCCGGTGCCGCTCGATCTGCTCCAGCGCCGTGCGCGGATTGAACACCTTCTGCGGCACGATCGCCCCGCCCGCGAACAGCGCCGCCAGCATCCCCTCGATGTAGCCGAACACGTGGTACAGCGGCAGCGCGAAGCCGATCCGCCACCCGTCGTCGAACGCCCGGTGATACGCCGAGCCGTAGGCGCTGCGCAGGAGCATGTCGTGCGTGAGCTGTGCGCCCAGGGCATGCCCGGTCGTGCCCGACGTGAACACGATGTCGGCGACGTCGCTGGGAGAGACGCCGGCGGATGCCGCATCCACCGTCGCCGCGTCGCCTCGGCCGGCCAGCGCGGGAACCGTGAGGGCGCCCGCGCGCCAGCCGTCCTCGACGAGCACGATGTGCTGCAGGGTGGGCACCTCGGAGCTTCGCACGCCGTTCTCCCACCCGGGGAAGCGCTCGTCGAATACCGCGAGGAAGTCGGTGGCCGTCGACCGGTCGATGCTGATGAGGACGGATGCCTCGGCCTGAGCGAGCCGCTGGAGGATCTCGTCGCCGCGGTAGGAGTAGTTCAGCGCCACGGCGATCGCGCCGGTGCGGGCGACGGCGAACTTCAGGACCGGGTAGTCGACCCGGTTGTCGACGAGCATGGCGACCCGGTCGCCGGGGCGCACGCCCAGGTCGATGAGCCCGGCCGCCAGCCGGCGCGACCGCTCCGCGACATCCGCGTATGTCAGGGTGGCGGCATCCGTGATCGTGTACGGGCGGTCGGGGAACCGTGCCGCCGCATCGTCGAACACGGCGGCCAGGGTGCGCGGGCGCCACCCGCCGTCGAAGGTGCGCTCGAGGGCGTTCCGGCGGCGCTCGACTTCTTCGGGCGAGATCGTGCTCATGCCGGTGACACTACCCCGCGCGAGCGGTCGGCCGACAGGCGCGGCAGTTGGTGACACACCGCAGCCCACCGGCCATAATCGTGAGGAACGGAAGGAGCGCCGTGTCCACATCATTCGAGATCCGCACGACACCCACATTGCCGGGGGCGCCGATTCTCAGCCGGCTGCGTCGCACGATCGTGGTCACCGCGGTCACCGCGGTCGCCTATGGCGCGTTCATGACGGCGGGTAAGGGCGGGTGCGCCGGGGGAGTGTCGGCTGATGGCGGATTCCTCGATGCGCAGGGCCATGCTGTCGACGCCGCTCCGATGTGCGTGAGCATGACGCTGCATGCGAACCCGTTCATGTATGCCTTCTTCATCGGCGCGATCGTCTTCGCTCTCTCGCACCTGCTGTCTCGTGTCGTCGACATCGATCACGCTGTGCGTGTCCTCGATCGCACGCTGCTGGTTGTCGTTCTCGTCGCTGTGGTGGGTGTGATCGTTGGCCAGGTGTGGTTCGCGCTGATCCCGCTCGGCGACGGCACGGGACCGTATTTCTTCCCCTTTCCGTTCGGCACGGTGGACCTGACGACGTCTTCGATGACGACCGGCTGAGCGGCCGTGACCTCGGCGCGGCAGGATGGAGGGATGACGATTCCCACAGTGACCCTGAACGACGGTGGCGTCTTCCCCGAACTCGGGTTCGGCACGTACAAGTTGCACGGGAAGGAGGGGGTGGATGCCGTGGTCAGCGCGATCGATACGGGCTACCGCCTGCTCGACACCGCCGTCAACTACGAGAACGAACAAGAAGTGGGCGAGGCGGTGCGCCGCAGCGGCGTGGACCGCGACGAGCTGATCATCACGACCAAGGTGCCCGGCCGCGACCACGGGTTCGACGAGACGCTCGCCAGCGCGCGCGGATCGCTCGACCGGCTCGGCCTGGACCGCATCGATCTGTACCTCATCCACTGGCCGAACCCGCGGGTCGGCCGATACCTCGACACCTGGAAGGCGATGATCCGGCTGCGCGAGGACGGCCTGGTCCGCTCGATCGGGGTGTCGAACTTCACCGAGGAGATGCTGACCGAGCTGATCGACGAGACCGGCGTGACCCCGGCGGTGAACCAGGTCGAGCTGCACCCGTACTTCGGGCAGGGCGCGCTGCGCGCGTTCCACGCCGCGCACGGCATCCGCACCGAGAGCTGGAGCCCGCTGACCCGCCGCGGCGAGCTGCTCAGCGAGCAGGTCGTGACGGACGTCGCGGCCGCGCACGCGGTCTCGCCGACGCAGGCGGTTCTGCGCTGGCACGTGCAGCTCGGTGCGACGCCGATCCCCAAGTCCGCCCATGCCGGTCGTCAGCGCGAGAACGCGGATGTCTTCTCCTTCGCGCTCACCGACGACGAGGTCGCCGCACTGTCAGGCCTGGAGCGCGGACGCCTCGGCGACATGGATCCGCGCACCCACGAGGAGATGTGACGGATAGCGTGGAGGGATGCGCGCAACGCCGTTCGACTCCCTTGACGACTACATCGCCCTGCCCCGCACCGATTCGCTCGCGCTCTCGCCCGACGGGCGCCGCGCGGTCGTGGCCATCGCGACACTGAACAAGGACGGCACCGGATACGACCGGGCGCTCTGGGAGATCGACGCCACGGGCACGGGCACGGCCACGGGCACGGGCACGGATGCTGCGCCCCGCCGGCTGACCCGCTCGGCCAAGGGCGAGTCGGCCCCGGCCTACACGGCGGACGGAGACCTGCTGTTCCTGTCGGCGCGCCCGGACGGCTCGGGCTCCGACGACGACCCTGCCCAGCTGTGGCTGCTGCCGGCCGGAGGAGGAGAGGCACGGCCGGTCACCCGGCTCGCCGGAGGCGTGTCGGCGATCGAGGCGGTGGCCGCGGCATCCGATGTCGTGATCGTCCGCGCCCCGCTGCTGCCGTCGGCCGACACTGTCGAGGACGACGCGCGCCTGCGCGCTGAGCGCACGAAGCACAAGGTCGCCGCGATCCTGCACGAGGGCTATCCGGTGCGGTACTGGGACCACGACCTCGGCCCGGACGAGCCGCACCTGTTCGCGCTGTCGCTCGGCGAGCTGGCCGATCCGGTCGGCGTCGATCGCGCCGAGGACGAGGGTGACGAGAAGGATGCCGCGTCCCGGCCGTATCCGGCGTCGCTGCCGCGCCCGCGCGAGCTGACGCCGCATCCGGGTCGGTCGGCCGATGCCTTCGGAGTGACGATCACGCCCGACGGGACCACGGTGGTCGCGGCGCTGCAGGCACCCGAGGGGCGGGACGAACGCGCGCGGCTGATCGCGATCGAGGTCGCGACCGGCGACCACACCGTGCTGCGCGACGAGCACGAGGTCGACAACGAATCGCCGACGATCTCGCACGACGGCACCACGCTCGCGTGGGTGCGCACGGTCAAGAGCACGGCCGCCGCCCCTACCGACCAGGAGGTCTGGGTGAGCGGCATCGACGGCTCCGGCGCCCGTCGCATCGCCGGCGGATGGGATCGCTGGCCGTCGAGCCTCGCCTTCGCCGCCGACGACGCGGCGCTGGTCGTCACCGCCGACCAGGACGGCCGGGGACCGGTGTTCCGCGTGCCGCTCGACGACACGCCCGTCGCGCAGCTGACCGACGACGACTTCACGTATCTGAACGCGTCCGTCGACCGCGACAGCGGCGACATCGTGGCCCTGCGGACGAACTGGATGCTGCCGCCCCGCCCGGTGCGCCTGTCGGCCGCCGGGGTGACGGCGCTTCCATCACCCGTGCCGCTGCCCGAGGTGCCCGCCACGATGACCGAGGTGGAGACCACCGCCGCGGACGGTGCGCGCGTGCGCGGCTGGCTGCTGCGGCCGGCCGCCGACGACGGCGGGGCGGAGGCCCCGGCCCCGCTTCTGCTGTGGATCCACGGCGGGCCCCTGAACAGCTGGAACGCCTGGAGCTGGCGGTGGAACCCGCAGCTGGCGGTCGCCCGCGGCTACGCGGTCCTGCTGCCGGACCCGGCCCTGTCGACCGGCTACGGCCTGGACTTCATCGCGCGCGGGTGGAATAGCTGGGGCGGCAAGCCCTACACCGATCTGATGGCGATCACCGACGCGGTGGTCGGGCGCGACGACATCGACGAGACCCGCACGGCGGCGATGGGCGGCTCGTTCGGCGGGTACATGGCGAACTGGGTCGCCGGTCACACCGATCGGTTCCGCGCGATCGTCACCCACGCGAGCCTGTGGGCGCTCGACCAGTTCGCCGGCACCACCGACCACTCCGGCTACTGGCAGCGCATCTTCACCCCCGAGGCGATGATCGCCCACTCGCCGCACCGGTTCGTCCGCGACATCCGCACCCCGCTGCTGGTGATCCACGGCGACCGGGACTACCGGGTGCCGATCGGGGAGGGGTTGCGGCTGTGGTCCGAGCTCAATGAGCATTTCGCCGCCGCGGATGGCACGCTGCCGCACAAGTTCCTGTACTTCCCGGACGAGAATCACTGGGTGCTGCGGCCCCAGCACGCGCTGGTCTGGTACCAGACCGTGTTCGCGTTCCTCGACCAGCACGTGCGCGGAGCGGACTGGGTCCGACCGGACCGGATCGGCTGACTGCTGCGGGCGGGCGCCGTCGTCTACAGGCGGGCCCCGTCGTCGTCCTCGTCGTCCAGGTGCGGCGCCTTGCCGCGCCACGACTCGTACGCCATGATCCAGCCGATCGACACGATCGCCGCGAGCATCAGACCGAGCCACACGCTGCCCAGGATCACGCCGACCAGCGCGCCGAGGCCGAGCAGCACGATCGTGCCGATGATCCACTGCACGCGGCCGCGCGGCCAGCCCGATCCCGTCGACGCCATGGTTCCAGCGTACTGACGATCAGTGGACGGGCGGTGGGTCGGGTCGCGCGGCGAGGCGCTCGAGGGCGCGGCGCAGGCGTGCCTCGAACGTCTGCGGCGACGGCGCGGTGATCAGCGGATGCAGGATCGAGTACCGTTCCGCGCGGCTGAGCGCCTCGAAGGCCGCGCGGCCGCCCGGGAGCGCGTCCAGCGCGCGCAGCAGTGCAGCAGGCGGTTCGGCTACTGCCGAACCCGCATACGCGCGATCCCACCGTCCATCGGCCCTCGCCCGGTCCACCTCGTCCTGACCGCGCGGGCGCAGCCGACCCTCGTCGGCGAGACGCGCGATGTGCTCGACGTTGCGCGCGGACCACATCGACCGCGCGCGGCGCGGGGTGAACCGCTGATGGAACGTGGCGGCGTCGCGCGCTCCCTTGGGGCCGTCGATCCAGCCGCTGCACAGTGCCTCATCGAGCGCCTCGTCGTAGATCAGTCGCGTGGGGGCGGTGGCTCCCTTCTTGGCCAGAACCAGCCACACCCCGTCCGACGTGGACTCGTAGGCGTCCAGCCACCGCCGCCACGCCGCGGCGTCATCGACGATCAACTCGTCGTCTCTTTCCATCCCGTGAGTGTCGCGCCGGCCTCCGACATCCCGCAAGGGGTCAGCGGTCGCGGTGGTCTTCGGGGGCCAGGCGCGGTCCGCGGCGAGGCTCGCGGGGCCCGCCCAGCCGGATCAGGCGGATGACCCGCTGCCGATGTCCGGGCCAGGCGGCCAGCAGCCGCAGCATCCCGTCGTCGTCGGTCCGGTGCCCGGTGAGAGCGAAGCCGACCTCGTGCGCGAGATGGTAATCGCCCACGCTCACCGCGTCCGGATCGCCGAACGCGCGGATGCGGACCTCGGCCGCGGTCCACGCCCCGATCCCGCGGATCGCCGTCAGGGGCGTGTCGCGGTCGGATGCCGCCTCCACCGCCGCGACGAGGGACCGGCCCCGCTGCGCGGCGGTGACGATGGCCCGCGACTGCGGAGGCTCCACGCCCGCGCGATGCCACGCCCACGAGGGGATCGTCCGCCACTGCTCGATCGTCGGCGGCGCGAACATCGGCACCGGCGTCGGGCCGGGCACGCGCTCGCCGAACCAGGTGACGAGTCGCCGCCAGGCGCCGAACGCCTGCAGGCCCGTGACCTTCTGCTCGAGCACGGCGACCGCCAGGGCGTCGAACGTGAGGTCGGTGCGGCTCAGGCGCAGCCCGGGGTGGCGGCGATGCAGGTCGGCGACGAGCGGATGGGCAGCCGGCTCGAATGCGTCCCGATCGTCGAGCGCCCCGCACAGGGCCGGCACCTGGGCCAGGGCCCAGGCGGCGCCCGGTCCCCACGCGGCGGCGCGCACCGTGCCCGGCGCCGTCTCGCGCAGCGCGAGCGCGGCGATGCCCTCCGGCGTCCGGGACGCGCGCCAGATCACCGAGCCGGCGACGGTCATCGTGGGGTCGCGCGGGCCGCGGCGGTGGATTCCGATGGTGGCGTTCAGGTCGAGGGGATGCCGCGGCCGGTACTCCGTCTCGCGCGGCGCGCCGGCATCCGGACGAGGGTCGCGCACGCGCGCGACGTTCGCTCCCGGATGCATGGACCCACCCTACGCGCGGTCGCCGACGGCGCCGCGGAGCCGGCCTGCATCATGTCTGCATCGGCTATGATGCAGGCATGCGCACCACCGTCGACCTTCCCCCCGCCGTGCACCGCCGCGTCAAGGAGATGGCCAGAGAACAGGGCGGCTCGGTGTCCGGTGTGATCGCCGACCTCACCATCCGCGGCCTCGCACAGCTCGGTGCACCGGTCGAGATCGAGTTCGATCCACGCACGCGCCTGCCGGCGGTCAGCATCGGCCGGCGGATCACCGACGGCGAGGTCGTGCGGCTGCTGGATGAGGAGTGAGCGTCTTCCTGCTCGATGCGAATGTGCTCATCGCGCTGACGGTCGTGGAGCACGAGCATCATGAACGCGCGGTGGCCTGGTTCGCCGGAATCGACCGATTCGCGCTCTGCCCCATCGTCGAAGGAGCGCTCGTGCGTTTCCTGCTGCGGCTGGGGGAGAGCGCCGATGTCGCGCAGCGCGTGCTCATCGGAGTCCATCAGCATCCCAAAGCCGAGTTCTGGCCGGATGCCGTCTCCTATGCCGACTGCAATCTGTCGGAGGTGCGTGGGCACCGTCAGGTGACAGATGCGTATCTCCTGTCCCTGGCGCGCAGCATCCCCGATGGCATGCTCGCGACGACGGATGAGGGACTCGCGGCCCTCGGGGACCGGGCCCTTCTGCTGCCCGCGTGAGCGTTGCTCCCAGGTTTCAGATGACTTAGACTGTCTCATATCACTGATGGCGAGCGAGGGAGCCCGACATGGCATGGGAGTTCGTAAGTCTGGAACAGGGGATCGCTCAGGCAGGGTCTCCGATCCGGCTGCTCTGGAAGCCGGAAGCCGGCCCGTGGGCGCCGCCGGTCGTCGAGGGCGAGTACGTGGGCTGGCGCCAAGAACAGGATGCCTGGCGCAGCACGGTCGCGCTCTCGGACCTGTCGTACCACATGTCCGACACGTTCCTACGGGGCTCGGGCGCGGCGCGACTGCTCAGCGACGTGAGTGCCAACAACATCGAGGACTTCGCAATCGGGCGGGCGAAGCAGTTCGTGCCGGTCGCCGCCGACGGCAACATCGTCACCGACGGCATCCTGCTGCGCGACGGCGAGGAGTCCTACGTGCTCAGCGGCGTCGAGGCAGCCCAGCACTGGGTGACGTTCCACGCGCAGCAGGGCGGGTACGACGTCGAGTTCTCCACCGATCCCGATCGTTCCTTCATGCCCGGTGACCCCCGACTGTTCCGGCTGCAGGTGCAGGGGCCGCGTGCGCTCGACGTCGTGCACCGTGCATTCGGGGGGCCTCTGCCCGAGACGAAGTTCTTCCACTCCACCCCGGTCTCCCTCGCGGGTGCCCGCTTCCGGGCGCTGAGGCATGGCATGGCCGGACAGCCCGGGTACGAGTTCATCGGCGACTACGCCGACCACGACCGGGTCAAGGATGCTCTGCTCGCGGCGGGCGAGGAGTCCGGCATCGTTCACATCGGCGCGCTCGCGTACGCCACCAACGGCGTGGAGAGCGGCTGGATCCCCACCCCGACGCCCGCGATCTACACGGATCCGGCGCTTGCCGGGCTTCGGGCGAGCGTCAACCTGTTCTCGTACGAGGGGCAGAATCCGCTCTACGGCAGCTTCTACTCGGACGATCTCGCCGACTACTACACGTCCCCGTGGGAACTCGGCTACGGACGGTCGATCTCGTTCGCGCACGACTTCATCGGGCGGGATGCGCTGCGGGCGACGAAGGAGGCGCCGCACCGCGCGAAGATCACGCTGGAGTTCGACGCCGCCGACGTCGAGCGGGTCTTCGGCGCCGACCCGGGCTACCTCAACGATTACGGGCGTCATCGCATCGAGCAGAACGACGAACTCGTCGGACTGACCTTCCAGACCATCAACAGCGACCCCGAGCGCACGGTGCTGGGGCTCGCGCTCGTCGATGCCGCCGTCGCCGAGCCGGGCACGAGCGTCGAGGTGGTCTGGGGGCGACACCCCGGCCACGGCACCGCGCCCGACGCCGACCTCGGGTTCCCGCGGCTGCGCGCCACGGTGCGGCCGGCGCCCTACAACGAGTACGCCCGCACGGCGTACCGGCAGGACTGAGGCCCGCCGTGGCGAGCGACCGCAGGGCACTCTACGAACAGATGCGAGAGCACCCGCAGGGCGCGCTCGGCATCGACCGTCCGGCGATCTTCAGTCCGGCTGCGGCCGCGCAGGACGAGGGCAACGACCGAACGACGATCAAGCGGTTCGGGCCGCTGTACCTCCCATCGGAGTACACGAACTGGGCGGATGAGGCATCCGCCCACGTGAAGACCGCTTACCTCGGTGACTGGTCGTCGCTCGCGAAGATCGTCGTGCGTGGCCCCGACGCGCACGCCTTCCTGAGCCAGCTCGGCATGAATGACCTGTCGCGCTTCGATATCGGCCAGATCAAGCACCACGTGCAGCTCGACGAGCACGGATGGGTCGCGTCGGAGGGCATCCTCCTCCGGCTCGCCGACGACGAGTTCCTCTTCACAGCCGGCTCAGGGGACTGGCTGCTCTGGCAGCTGAACCAGGGGACGTGGGATGCCGCGGTCCGGGACATCAGCCCGGATAGATTCATCTTCGGCATCCAGGGTCCGACGTCGATTCATGTGCTGGAGACCGTTCTCGCTGATTCGCTGCGCGAGGTCCGTTTCAACCGCAGCCGCTCGGCGACGCTCGGCGGTGTGCACGTGCAGATCCTGCGTGCGGGGATCTCCGCCGAGCTCGGGTACGAGGTGCACGGGCCAGCGGATGCCGCCGACAAGATCTGGCGGCTCATCCGCGATGCGGGCGCGCCGTTCGGCCTGCGCCAGCTCGGCATCCGCGCGCAGCCGGTCCAACACATCGAGGCCGGCATCGCCACCAACGGGCTGGACTATTTCCCGTCGTCGGCGATCACGCCCGGCGCGGCGTGGCACTTCCGACGTGGCGGGGTCGAGGGAAGTTTTGTGCCGACGAACGGGTTCGCCGACTACTTCCGCAAGCCGGTCGAACTCGGATGGCACGTGCGCGGCGACTTTACGCATGACTTCCTCGGAAAGGACGCGTTGCTGGCTGACCGCACTGCCGGCGACCCGCCGCGCGTGCTGGCGGGACTTGTGTGGAACAGCGAAGATGTCGCCGCGCTGCTCGCCGCGGGGCTGTCCGACGGGCCGCTGCCCGAGCCGATGGAGCTGCCGCGGGTCGCCGGGCCTGCTTTCGACACAGTCCTCGTCCGTGGTCGACCGGTCGGTGTCGCGACGGGTCGCACGCTCAGCCCGACATTGCGAAAGACGATCTCGCTCGCCACGATCGCGCGTCAGCACAGCGTGGTCGGCACGGAGGTCACGGTGGTCTGGGGCCGCCCCGGCACCCCGCAGCGCGAGGTGCGCGCGGTCGTCGCGCCCCTCCCGTTCCGGCCGGACAACCGGCGCGTGGACGTCACGACTCTGCCCATGACCCGACCGGCCGGAACGCGAAGCGTGGCGACGCGACGAAATGCCGGCTGATCTCAGCGGTTGCCGGATCCCTGCGTGCTCTCGCTGAACGGGCGGTTGATCACCGTGGCCCGCACCGTAGTCTGCGCGTGCCGCTCGATCGCCCGGTTGTTCGAGCCGCCGTTCGGCTCGCCCCAGGTCAGCACGACCTCGTCACCCGGCTGTGCGTCGGCGTCGAGTGATCCGAGTGAGATCCAGGACCGCGTGTTCGAAGAGTAGATCGACAGGTTCATGCTGCCGATGTGACGGCCGTCCTTCTCCACCCGGTCGAACTGGCAGGCGGTGTACGTCGACATCGGGGTGTCGAGGTACTTGTAGCGCTGGTCGCCCTCGTTGTACATGCTCGCGAAGATCTTTGCCACGTCATCCTGGTTCCACTCCACCCAGGCCTTGTGCCGGTGCGGTTCGTCGATGCGTGCCTCCAACGCCTCGCGCCCGATGAAGTCATGATCGAACTTGGCGATGTGCGTGTAGCCGAGATCCCACGGGGTGACGTAGTAGTCCTCGATGCGATCCGAGACGAAGCTGCCGCCAAGAGCCAGTCGGCCCTCGAACGAGTTGCCGTTGTGCCAGCGCCGGAAGTCGGCCAGCTCTGGCTGCGAATACACGGCCGGCAGCGTATTGGCGATCCACCCCGATTCGGTGGCGACGGATGCGTACGCGCGCCCGCCGATCTGGGTGATGCCGAACTCGGCCCCGGCCTGGAGGAGTGTGTCGCGCACGCCTTCGAAGTCTTCGTACGGACCGAAGAACTCGAGCCCGGGGAACCCAGACATCCGGTGATTCAGTGCGGTCGCCTCGTAACGTCCGATCTTGAACCGGCCCATGTGGAAGAACTTGATCTCGGGCAGCGGGCCGCCGTTGACCTTCTCCAGGATCTCGCCGGCGGTCGGGCCCTGCAGCTGCAGCCGATAGAGCTCGCGTGTGCGGGGCACGATGATCGCGCGCTCGTCCCGACGGAGCTCGACGTTCCAGCTGCCAGTCTCGGCGTGGAACTGCACCCAGCTCAATGCCGGCGGCCGGCCCACGATGCGCACCAGGTCCTCGCCGAGGCAGAACAGGATGGCGTCTCCGATCATGTTGCCGTCCGGACCCACCGCTATCAGCTGCTTCGCCTTCATCGGGCCGAATCCGCGGAACGTGTTCGCGCCCAGGTGCGCGAGCAGCCGGAACACGTCCGGTCCCTGCACGATGAGGTCGGGCATGTGCTGCGACAGGTCCATCAGTGCCGCGCTCGTGCGCCACGATTCCTGCTCGTCGCGCCAGTTGGTGAACTCGGAGGTCACCGGGAATATGAACGATCCGCTTCGTCCGCTGCGCAGCAGCTGGAGGGGTCCGCCGGCTGCCTGGATCGTGTCTTCGAGAGTGGGCATGTCATCCCTTCGGGTTTCGCCCGCGTCGGTGCGGGCGGATACCAGATTACCAGACATCTGCAATAATACCAGTGTTCTGTAACCATTCCGTTCGTGGATAATGTTGTCAGACGACGAACAGGAGTCCCACATGCTGCAAGACGAACCCTCTGCCTGGCTCGACGGGCTCCCGTACCGGCTGTGGCGGGCGAATCAGGCCCTGCACCAGCGGATCGTGAACGACATCGAGGATCTCGGCGTGACGGTCACCCAGCTCGGCATCTGCGTGCACCTCGACGAGCTCGGCCACATGTCGGCATCCGATCTCGCCCGGCTGTTCCGGCTCACGCCGCAGAGCGTCACCACCGCGCTGAACCATCTGGAGAAGCTGGGGTGGGTCACGCGGTTGCCGCACCCCGTGCACAAGCGCGTGATCTGGTACGAACTCACCGAGGCGGGGCTTGCCGGCGCGGACGAGGGCCGGACCCGGGTGGCGGCGGTGAACCACGAGATCGACGCGGTGCTGGATGCCACGCACCAGGCCGCTCTGCGAGAGACCCTGACGATCCTCACCACGACGTTCGACGGCGTCGAGGTGCCCACCGGCACGATGTGGCCGGTCACCGGCTCGGGCCGTTGACCGGCGCCCCTGACCGGCGCCGCGGTCAGGCGGCCCGGTAGGCGGTCCGCGTGTACTCGTTGTACGGCGAGGGCCGTACCGTCGCGCGGATGCGCGGGAACCCGAGGTCGGCGTCGGGCGCGGTGCCGTGCCCGGGGTGCTCGCCCCACACCACCTCGAGTTCGGTGCCAGGTTCGGCGACGCCCTCGTCGACGAGCGCCAGGGCGAGGATGCGGTCGAGCGGGGCGATCGTGGCGGTCCAGAACGTCATGCCCACAAGCGCTCCGTCCTGTGCTTGTACGCGGTGGCGGTCGTAGGTGCGCACATACCCGGGGTCGTCGCCGAAGACTGCGGCGACATCGGCGGCGTCGAACTCGAGTGTGACCTTGCGGCGACGGACGAGCTCGTGGGCCTCGTTGAGTGCGTCGCGACCGATGAACTCGCGGTCGAGCGTGATCGAGCGCCCGTAGCCGAGCTCCCACGGCGAGAGGTAGTAGTCCGCGATGTCGTCGGAGTAGAAGCTGCCGCCGAGCGGCTTCTTGCCCTCGTACGAGAAGGCACTCAGCCACCGGCGGTAGTCCGCCAGGCGCGGATCGGTGTAGATCGCCGGGGTCGGGGTCGGGATCCACCCGCTCTCGACGCCGTTCGTGAAATAGGCCATGCCGCCCACGGGCACCAGGCCGAGCGGCTCGCCCGCCTCCAGCAGCGCATCCTTGACGGCGCCGTGGTCGGCGAATGACCCGATGAACTCATAACCGGCCTGCCCGGCCATGCCGTGGCGCAGCGCGCGCACCCGGCGCCCGTCGACGTCCACGAAGACCGAGTGGAAGAACTTCGTCTCCGGCAGCGGTCCACCGAAGGCGCGGGCGGCGACCTCCAGTGCGTGCGGCCCCTGGATCTGGAAGCGGAAGAGCTTCGGGTCGCCGGCCCTGCGCACCGACGAGTCGGGGTCGGTGGAGAACGCGACGTCGTACCCGCCGCGCTCGGCGTGGAACGTGACCCAGTTCTGCGCAGCGGGCACGCCGGTCAGCGTGTACCGGTCCGGCGCCTCGCGCAGCAGGATGCCGTCGGTGATGATGTTGCCGTCGTACGACACCGGCACGAACTGCTTGGCCTGGCCGATCGCGAATCGGTCGTAGTCGTTCGCGCTCACATCGCGCAGCAGCCGGGTGGCGTCGGGTCCTTCGAAGACGGTGTCGGACATGTGGAACGAGAGGTCCGAGAGCGCGACCGTGCTGCGCCACGCCTCCTGCTCGCGCTGCCACCCCGCGTACTCGGCGGCGACGACGGGCACGTCCCACGGCGCGGCGTCGGGCTGCCACAGCAGCCGGATGGGTGATCCTGCGCGGTCGATCGCGTCCTGGAGGGAAGGCATGGTCATGGGTGTTCTCCTTTGGTGCGAGGGATGCCGTGGCTCATCGGCCGCGGAATTCGGTGATCCACTGGGAGGTGGCCTGGATGCCGCCGAAGGTGTAGAAGTGCAGGCGCACCGGGCCGTGCCGGCCGGGGTCGTAGCCGGCGGCGAGCGCGCCGATGAGCCTCTCCGGGCCCGCGGTCCCCATCAGGTTCGTGAGCGAGAAGCCGTACTTCTTCACGATCAGGGTGTTGGCGCCGATCCCGAACCGACGGGCGAAGCCCAGCAGCCGCTTCACCCCGGCCGGCCCAGGCACGCCGATCCGGATCGGGAGGTGGACGCCAGCGTCGCGCACCTGCTCGATCCAGCGCAGCACCGGCTTCTCGTCGAACGCGAACTGGGTGATGATCGAGCCCTCCACCCCCTGCTCAGCGAGGGCCGCGACCTTTCCGCGCAGCGCGCTCCACAGCACGTCGTCGGGGATGTCGGGGTGTCCCTCGGGGTACCCGGCGATGCTGACATGACGGACGCCTGCCGCGGGCAGGACGCCCGTGCGGATCACGGATTCGGCGTCGGCGTACGGCCCGTGCGGTGTCGCGGGGTCGCCGCCGACGCAGAACACGCTGGTCGCGGCATCCACCTCGTGCAGAGCCCGGAGATACGTCTCCAGTTCGGCACGGTCATGCAGGCGGCGGGCGGAGATGTGGGGGACCGGCTCGAGGCCGGCGGTCCGCACGGCGCGGGCGGCGGCCGTGCGCATCGTGAGGTCCTCGTTGCCGAGGAAGGTCACGTTGACTCGAGTGCCGCGCGGCAGCAGGCCGGCGGCGGCGTTCAGGTCATCGACGTCCTTGCCGGTCATCTCCAGCGAGAAGTCGGCGAGCAGGTCTGTAGTGGTGGGGTTCGTCATCGAATCGCCTCTCGGTGGTGGGTTCACAGCACGACGGTCTCGCGGCCGTGGCGCATCACCCGGTCCTCGCAGTGCCACGTGACGGCCCGGGCGAGCACCGCGCGTTCGACATCGGCGCCGCGACGCTGCAGATCGGCGGCGGTGTCGGCGTGGGTCACGCGGACCACGTCCTGCTCGATGATCGGGCCCTCGTCGAGGTCCTCGGTCGCATAATGGGCGGTCGCACCGATCAGCTTCACGCCGCGCTCCTTCGCCTTGCGGTAGGGGCCCGCGCCGATGAAGGCCGGCAGGAAGGAGTGGTGGATGTTGATCACGGGGACTCCGACCCTCGCCAGGAAGTCGCCGGAGAGGATCTGCATGTAGCGCGCGAGCACGACGACGTCGACGTTATCCGCCAGCAGTTCCACGATCCGGTCCTCCGCGGCCGCCTTGTCCGGCCCCGACGACGGCACGTGGAAGAACGGGATGCCGAGGAAGCGCACGTCGTCGGCGACGACCGAGTGGTTCGAGATCACCATCGGCACCGTCATCGGGATCTCACCGCGCCGCTGCCGCCACAGCAGGTCCAGCAGGCAGTGGTCGCTGGTCGATGCGAGGATCGCGACGCGCTTCGGCGTCGCCAGCGCGGAAAGCCGCCACGTCAGCCCGAATCCTTCGCCCAGCGCGACCCGCAGCGACTCCTCCAGTGCCGAACGCGCGACGTCCAGGCCTTCGAGCCGGAACACGGCACGTTGGAAGAAGCGCCCGCCGTTCGCGTGATCGGTGTACTGGTCGAGCGAGATGATGTTCGCTCGGTGCTCGGCGAGCGTGGTCGACACGGCACGCACCAGGCCCGGTCGATCCTGGCCCTGCACCAGCAGCACCGCCTGGTCGCGGAGCGGATCGAGATCGGCTCCCCGTGCCGCCATCGGTGTCTCGACGATGGTCATCGCCGCCTCCTGTCTTCGTCGTCAGAGTTTAAGCTGACTGAAAGACTAGCAGACACCTGTAACTCAGTGCACGCCGAGGAAGTCCTCGAGCGTGGCGGGGGTCGCGGTCAGCAGCGGCTCGTGCAGGGGTTCGTCCGGGAACTCGCTGGCCTCGAAGAACCAGCGACGGGATGCCGGCAGCCCCCACAGCTGTGCGCGGCGGCGGTTGCTGACATCCCAGCGAATCGGCTGCTCTTCGAGGTCGATGAACTGGTAGTGCGTGGTGAACAGCTCGATGCGGTGCTGGTCGGGATCGCGCAGGTACAGGAACATCGCGTTGCTGATGCCGTGCCGGCCCGGGCCGCGATCGATCTCGTCGCCGAACCCGCGCGCACCGGCGACATCCGCCGCATGCAGCAGGGCGGAGGCATCCGGCACGGTGTACGCGAAGTGGTGCAGACGCGGACCCTTCCCGTTCGTGAACACGAGGTCGTGGGTGTTGCCCTTGACCTCCATCCACGTGCCCCACAGCTCGTCGGTGCCGTCGGTCGCCGTGTATTCGCTCATGCGCATCCCCAGGCCGGTCCAGAAGTCGGTCGCAGTCTGCACGTCGTGCGTCACGGCCTGGTAATGGTCGAGGCGCTGCGGGGCCCCGGCGACGAACTCGTCGAAGTCCTGCATCTTGCGCGGCACGAGGTCCATGCTGCTGGTCAGCTCGAAGTGCATGCCGACCGGGTCGCGGAACCGCAGGGTCGGCCCCTGGTGCGGCACCTCGACGCGCTCGTGTGCGATGCCGGTCTCGGTGAAGTATCGCTCGGCGGCGACGATGTCACCATCGGTGCGGACGCGCAGCCCGATCTGGCGCGCCTGCGCCGTGTCGCCGCGCTCGAGCACCAGGCTGTGGTGGGCGGACTCCTCGAGACCGCGCAGATACACCACGTCGTCGGACTCCTCGGTGACGACCAGGCCGATCGTGTCGCGATAGAAGTCGCGGCTGGACGGAAGGTCGGTCACCGCGAGGCGCACGTGGCTCGCGCGGGTCAGGGTGAATGGGGGAGTCTGGTTCCAGGTGGGCAGCATCGGTGTCTCCTTCGGGTCGGTGCTTCCATCGTGTGCGCGATGGCCGCGAAGGAGAAGCCCCGGATCGGCTGGCGCACCTATAGATGAGCGCTATACCGACGGCTCGGATATCATCTGAGCCATGGAGCTGCGCCACTTGCGGTACTTCAGTGCCGTCGTGGCGGCGGGGTCGTTCTCGGCGGCCGCCGAGACGTTGCATCTTTCGCAGCCGTCGCTGAGCGTGGCCGTGGGCAAGCTCGAGACCGCGGTCGGCGTGCCCCTGCTGGTCCGCTCGCCGCGCGGGGTCGAGCCGACGAGCGCCGGACGGTACCTCCTGGATGCCGCGGCCGGCCTGCTCGCAGAGGTCGATGACATCGCCGAGGCGCTGGGGCGCTTCGGCGCCGGTACGACGGGTCGGCTCGCGCTGGCGGTCGTGCCGACCCTCTTGTGGCATCGGCTGCCGCGTCTGCTGCGGGCGTTCGCGGATGTCGCGCCGGACGTGGAAGTCCGTCTGACGGATCCGCCGCCGTGGACGGCGATCGATCAGCTCGCGCGTCGTGCCGTCGACGTCGCGATGATCATGGTGGCCGAGCCCGACCGGTTCGCCGCGCGGCACCGCGGCCAGTTCGACATCGTGGACGGCGGCGAGGTTCCGCTGGTGGCCGCGTTGCCTCCGAGTGAGTCCGACGCCCCCGACCCGCTTCCGCTTGCCGCGTTCGACGGGCGCCGCATCGTGCTCCCGCAGCGCACCGCGGCGGTGCCGAGCCTGCCCGAGGCCGTCGACGAGGCGTTTCGCGCGCACGGGATCGCACCGGCCGCCATCCGCACCGCCGAGACGATCCAGACGAGCATCCCGTTCATCGAGTCGGGTGCCGCCTGGGGCGTCCTTCCCGACCCGGATGCGGCGAGCCTGCGTCGCTTCGACCTCGTCGTGCGGCGCCTCGACCCCGAGCCGACGCCGCTGCGGGCACTCGTGCTCACCCGGCCCGGCGGGGCGCAGCATCCCGTCATCGCGCGATTCATCGCCAGCCTCGACGTCCGGGCTCGGTAATCGTGTGCGAAATCGCACGCGATTGTGGGAACCTTCGGGTGAATGCGCGGGATCTCGCCGCAATGAACCACTCTCTGCCGAGGAATGCGCGGGGATTGTGTGCGATTTCCGCTATTATTCAACGATGGTGACCAAGGCCGAGCAGGCATATCAGATCCTGCGCGAACGGATCATGGACGGCACGTTCGGCCCGGGACAAAGGCTGGTCATCGACCAGCTCGGCCGCGAGCACTCGATCTCGTCCGTTCCGTGGCGCGAGTCGCTGCGTCGGCTGGAGGCCGAGGGCTGGGTCGAGATCATTCCGAACGTCGGCGCCCTGGTGAAGACGTTCGACACCGACTCCTGGCACCGCACCATGCGGCTGCTGGCCCGGATCGAGGGACTCGGCGCCGCGCTGGCGGCCCCGCGCCTGACCACGGAGGACATCGACGACGCGCGCGCGCTGAACGCGGAGATGCGGCAGGCCCTGACCGATTTCGACGTCGCCCGCTTCGGCACTCTCAACCGGCAGTTCCACGAATTCATCTGCTCGCGGTGCGGCGACGCGCATCTGTCCCATCTGATCCACAACGAGTGGACCCGGCTGGACATGGTCCGCCGCAGCGCGTTCTGGTATGCGCCGGGGCGTGCGCTCGCATCGATTGCCGAGCACGAGGGCATCCTCGACCTGATCGAAGGGGGTGCCGACCCCGACCAGGTCGAGACGTCGATGCGGCGCCATCAGCTGAGCACGCTCGAGGCGATCGCCCATCACGAGGCGGCTCTGGCCGCTCAGACCGAGGCCTGAGCCTTCAGCGCTCGCCGCCGCGCACGATCAGCGTGAGCTGGACCATCGCGTCGGAGGCGGCTTCGAGTGCGTCGCGGTGCGCCGAGTCGAGTTCGGCGATCGCGTCGGCCACGTCTGCGGCCCAGCCGGCGGCTATCGCCTCGTGCTCGGTCAAGCCGAGCGCGGTGGGGATGACGCGGATCGTGCGCCGGTCGGCAGGGTCGGGAGCACGTTCGACCAGTCCGCGGTGCACCAGCACACGCAGCGCACCGCTCGCGTTCGGCTGATGCAGTCCGAGTGCGGTGGCGAGCTGGGAGACCGTGCACCCGGGAGCATCCACGATCTGCTTGAGCAGGGCCACCTCGGTGGTCGGCAGAGGCCCCACTCCGGCGCGATCCGGGGCCCGTTTGTGGATCGTCCAGGCCAGTTCGCGCAGGATCACCGGCAGTTGCCGGCCCGCCGCAGATGACATCGCACCCTCCCCTTCTCCGGCGCCAGGCTATCGGCTGGCGCCGGCGGATGGATCAGAGCGGCTGCGCCATGACGTCGAGCACATGGTTCGTGGCGGCGACGTTGTCGAACCCGGGAAGCCGCCCCATCTCCCACTCGCCGATCGCCAGGGACGTGTCGACGATGAGCTTGCAGCGCTCGTAGCGCCGTGCGGTGTACTCGGCGAACGCCGTGTCGAGGTTGTCGTGGCGGGAGAGCGCGTCGGCCAGCACGACCCCGTCCTCGATGGCCTGCGCGGCGCCCTGGCCCAGATGCGGCGTGATCGCGTGGACGGCGTCGCCCATGAGCACGACCCGGCCCTTGTGCCAGGGCGTGGGTGTGCCCATCGACTCCTCCGGCCGCAGCACGATGTCCGCGTCGTCGGTGATGAACTCGTCGCGCACGCGACCGGTGAGCCCACCGAACGGGGCGAGGTACTCGCGCAGCCGCGGCGCGAGCTGGTCGTCCGGGATGCGCTCGTGGTCCCCGAAGTGCGCGTTGTAGAACATGTAGGCCAGGTCGGGCCCGATCGGCACGTAGCCGGCCATCCCCGCCTCGCACACCTGCAGCACGATGCAGTCAATCTCCGGCAGCCGGGGGATGTTCACACGGAACGCCGACTGCCCGATGTAATGCGGTTCGATCTCTTCGCTCAGCACGTGCCGTCGCACCCGCGAGCGCACGCCGTCCGCGCCGACGACGAGGTCGGTGGTGAACGTCGTGCCCGTCTCGGTGGTGACCGTCACCGAGCTGCCGTCGTCCTACAGCGAGTCGAACGTCGTGCCGTAGTGGATGACGACGCCCACCTCGAGCGCCCGGGACGTGAGGATCTCGTGCAGCTGCGGACGGGTGATGCCGTTCAGTGGCGGGAAGGTGGAACCCGCGATCGCGACCCCCGGCATGTCATGCAGGTGCTCGCCGTCGACATCCAGCATCCGTCCCCACTGCGTCGCCGGATATCCGCCGGCGACGCAGGCGTCCGCGCAGCCGATCGCATCCAGCGCGCGCAGGGCGTTCCCGGGCTGGATGATGCCGACGCCGAACACGGAGGCGTGCAGGTCGGGGTATCGCTCGATCACCGTGACGTCGAACCCCTGCTGTCGCAGCGCGATCGCCGCGGAGAGCCCGCCGATGCCGCCGCCGACAACCAGTACTGTCCGTTGAACCATGTCGCTTCCGCCTACTCCGTCGTAGTGAGCTGTCCGCTCCGATTATGTATCTAGGCCAATATATACTGACCTAGATACATAATCAAGTCCGGAGGAGCCGGAGGGGACGACGCGGTCAGATCGGCAGGTTGAACAGGCGCTTCGCGTTGCCGGAGAACACCGCCTCGCGGTCGGCATCGCTGATCTCGAGTTCATTCTTGATGAAGTCGACGCCCTGGCTCATCCAGCTCTTGAACACCGGGAACGACGAGCCGAACATGTAGTGGTCGGCGCCGTTGATCTCAAGCGCCGCCTCGACCTGCGTCTTGCCCCACGAGTGCGGGTGGGTCATGTCGAAGAAGATGTTGTCCTTCAGGTAGGACCGGATCTTCTCGCCCCCGGTCGGGTCCAGTCGCGTGAGCGACTCCTTCTTCGTGGGTGCGTGCGGCGTGAGCAGCTCCGAGCTGGCGAACCAGTTGCCGCCCATCATCGTGTGGACAATGCGCAGTCCCGGCATCCGGTCGAACATTCCGCTGAACAGCTCGCGGCCCACGGCGATGCCCTGGTCGATGATCCGCCCGTACTCACGACGCAGGTTCGTGTAGTCGATCACCGAGTGCCACTCGACCGGCAGCGGGGTGTGATGGGCGATGACCGGGATGCCGAGCTTCTCGATCTCGAGGAAGTACGGCTCGAACACCGGGTCGTCGAGGTAGAGCTGGCCGTAGTGGCAGGCCAGCTGCACGCCGACCGCACCGAGGTCGATGCAGCGCTTGAGCTCGTCGATGTTCTCCTTGCCACCCCAAGGCGGCACCGCGGCAGTGAAGAACAACCGCCCGTTGGAGCGCCCCACGATATCGGCGGCGTTGTCATTGACGGCCCGGCAGGTCTCCAGATCGAGCCACTCCTGCCAGACCGGCACGCGCATGATGCCGTAGTCGACACCGGCATCGTCCATCGCGGCCAGCTTGGCCTCGGCCGAGTAATCGCCGTCGACGTAGTTGAGGTTCTGGTGGCCCGCCGGCTTCTCGAGCACGAGGTGCTTCTTGCCCTGGTCGGTCTCGGTCACATAGGCGATCTCGCCGAATCCGCGCGGAGCGGAGTTCAAGAAGCCGTTCAGGAGCTTCCCGTTGGTGAACAGATCCTCGGGCAGGTGGTGGATGTTGATGTCGACGACGGTCATATCTCGGTTCCTTCGGTCTCGGTTGTCGATCGGTCGGTGTGCTGCGCCAGATAGGCGTGGCCGTAGTCGTTGCCGTTGGGCAGGCGCAGCGTGGTGTGGACATGGAATCGGGCCGGCAGCCGATTGCTGAGCCAGACTCCGGCGTGGTGGTCGAGCTCGGCGAGGATCACGGGGCTGTGGATGCGCAGGTAGATCGGCGTCGACCCGTCGGTCGCGCCGTACCACGACACGTGCGTGTCGTCGCGGTGCGCGTCGACGTCTGCCAGGGTGAGCGTGCGCTGCTCCTCGCGGTACAGGAGCAGGTAGTCGGCGATGAGGGCACGCAGCCGGGCCCACTGGCCCTCGTCGAGCGTCCGGGCGACGAGTCCCTCGTACGGGATGACGCGATTGTCGCGGAAGGCGCCGGCGACGTGGCGCTCGTCGGCGGGATGCCGCCGCCCTTCCGGCATGCTCGGGTCGAGCACCGAGTCGTAGACGACCGCCGCGCGACGCTGCTCCGGCGTGAACGACTCGGCGAGCTCGATCGCGATCGCCTCGCGGTCTGCGAACAACGGCGGGTGCGCGTCGGAGAGCGCCGGCTCGCCGCCCAGGAACACCGGGGCGAGCACGTGCCGACCGGCGATGGTGGTGAAGCTGACGCAGACGTGATGCCCGAACAGCAGCCACCCCCACGGCTCGTCGGTCGAGGGCGTGCCGAAGATCGAGAACCAGAAGCTGCGGTGGTTCATGATCCGCGGCAGCCCGGTCAGCTCGCCGAGGAAGCCGTTGAGCTGCATCGCCTCGTCGACGCGCGCCCAGCCCTCGGGGCTCAGCGAGGCGCGGACGATCCCCAGCAGCGCGTCGGACTGCTCGGCGGGCAGGTCTTCGAGGCGGACGCCCACCCGGTGGAACACCCACTCCGGGTTGCTCCACGCCCTCCGCTCGGGTGCGTCGATCGGGTACGACAGGCGCTGCACGGCCGCGGCATCCAGCAGCGAGAGCGCCTTGCGTGCCGCGTCGACGATCGCCGGATCGTTCTGCCCGGACGGCTCGGGCAGGCGGTACAGGTCCGGCACCACGTCGCCGTCCGTCGTGATGCCGACGAACGGCTCGGCCAGCAGCGAGTCCCAGTATTCGACGAGGCTGCGCAGGAACGGCGCCCGATAGCGGTCTTCGCGGAACTGCTCGTAGCTCATCTCGCGGTAGGGCGCGAGGATCTCATCGTCCAGCGAGTACAGGAAGCGGCGGTAGTCGCCCTCGGGCAGTTCGACCGCGCTGGTATGGCCGGCGACCCGAGCAGTGGAGAAGAACTCGTCGATGTCGTTGCCTGATGACCCGGCCATTCACGCCTCTTCTCGGCGCGGGATGCGATCGCGCAGGGTCGCGCGCGATCCGCCCGCATAGATCGCTGCCACGATGTCGTCCGGACTCTGCCGGCCGGTCAACTCGTCCCGGACCCGGCCATCGGCGAACACCAGGATCCGGTCGCACAGCATCGACAGCTCGTTCTCGTCCGAGCCGGCGACGATGACCGCCCGGCCGGCGGAGGCGGCCTTCCGGATCGCGGCCACGATGGTGTGGCGCGCGCCGACGTCGACGGCCTGCGTCGGTTCGTGGAGCAGCAGCAGCTCGGGGTCGGTCGCGAGCCACTTCGCCAGCAGGACCTTCTGCGCGTTCCCTCCGGAGAGGTTCTTCACGAGCGACTTCGGATCGGGTGGCCGGACGTCGAGCTGGTCGATCCAGCCCGTGACCAGCGCCTTCTCGTCCTTGGCCGAATACGGCAGGAGCGCCCGCCGGGAGCGGCTGGTCTGCGGAAATGCGGCATTCTCGGCGACGCTCAGGCTGCCCGCCAGACCCGCGTGCTCGCGGCCCTCCGGCACGAGCGCGATGCCCGCGGCAACCGCGGAGGCGGGACTGAGCTGCCGGGCGGCGACCGCCGTGCCGCGCATCGTGATCGTGCCGTCGGCTGCTGGCGGGGCGCCGCTGAGCAGGTAGGGGACATCGTCGTAACCCGAGCCGGCGATGCCGGTCAGGCCGAGCACCTCGCCGGCGGCCACGTGCAGATCGAGGTCGGCGACGCCGAGTCCGGCGAGATGCTCGACGACGACCGGGGAGCCGGATGCCGCGGCCGGCGCCGTGCCCTGGGAGCTGAGGTCGACCAGCCCGCGTCCGAGCATCATCGTGGTGAGGGTGGCTTCGCTCATCCCCGCCACCTCGCGCCCGGATTCGACCACCCGTCCGTCGCGCAGGATCGTCACCCGGTCGGCGGCGTCGATGATCTCCTCCAGGCGGTGCGTGATGAGCAGGACGGACGTGCCGGTGGCCACGATCTCGTCGAGGATCGCGAAGAAGTGCTCGAGCGCGCGGCGTCCGAGTGCCCGCGTCGACTCGTCGAAGATGATCAGGCCGTGGCCGGGGGTCGCGTCCTGGAGCGCACGGGCGATCGCGACGGTCGCGCGTTCCTCCTCGCGCAGCGCGCCGACGGGGACGTCGAACGGGACGCGTCGACCGAGCCGGTCGAAGACGGTCTCGGCTTCTGCCCGCTCGCGCTTCCAGTCGATGCGTCGGCCGAGGCCGCGGGCGCGGAGCCGGCCCATGCGCAGATTCTCGATGACGCTCATCCGATCGATGAGCCCGAGGCTCTGATGGACCACGGCGACGCCGGCCGCGCGGGACTCGGCGGGGCGAACCGGGAGGCGCAGCGGCTCGCTGTCGACCAGCACGCGTGCGCCGGGGTCGGGGGTGTACAGCCCGGTGAGGACCTTCGCGAGCGTCGACTTGCCCGAGCCGTTCTGCCCGATCAGCCCGTGGATCTCACCGGGACGCACCTCGAGCGCGACATCCCGCAGGACACGGTTGCTGCCGAACGTCACCGTGACGTCGTGGACCTCGAGGCGCGCCGGGGGCGCGGACGTCGCCGTCCGCGCCTCCGGCTGGATGCTCATTGTCAACTCACGCCCCAGAGCTTCTCGAAGCCGTCGGCGATCGGCTCGGTCGGGCCGTACCAGGCACCGGAGTTCATCGAGGCCTCATCGAGGGTGATCGAGCCGATGTTGTCGGCCGAGAACAGCCGCATGGGCACCGTGTAGTCCGGGATGGTGTCGCCGGCGGCCATGCGCAGCGCGGCATCCGCGAAGATCCAGCCCTCGAACGTCGATGACGAGCTCGCGGCCGCCGACAGCGCGCCGGACTTGACCGCCTGGAGCTCACCGAGCTGCGCCGCGGTCGTGGCGATCTTCACCTTTCCGCTGCGTCCGGCGGCCTGCACGCCGCCGGCGGAGGCCTGCCAGTACTGACCGAACTGCACGTGCAGGTAGCCGACATCGGGGTTCTTCAGCAGTGCCGCGCTCGTCGAGGGTGCGACCAGCTGGAAGCTGCCGGTGGAGACCTTGTTGACGGTCACCTTCGCCCCGGCGGTGTCGTAGACCTTCTGTGCGGCCGTGAAGAACTCGGCGGGCGACGGCCCATCCGCCGAGACGTTCGCGAGCACCCCCGGGGGCGTGCTGCCGGCGTCCGCGACGATCCACTTCGCGACCGCCTCGTCCATCCGGTAGCCGACCTCGCCGTCGATCGTGACGAGCGTCTTCGAGTTCGGGTGGTCGGCCGACAGCGCCTGGTCGGCGATGATGACGGGGATGCCGGCGGCCTGGGCGGCATCGAAGGCGTTGCCGGCCAGGTCGTATGCCACCGCGGCAGCCACGATCGCCGCCGCATGGGACTGGGTGCCCTGCGAGACGCAGGCCGAGATCGCCGTCGGCGTGCCCTGGCCATCGCAGGTCTGGACCTTTCCGCCGAGCGCCTTGATCCCTTCGGTGAACGCGGTCAGGGTCGCCGCGAACTGCGGCGCCTGGAGCGTGATGGGGATGAAGTAGACGGTCTTGCCCTTCAGCGCGTCCTTGTTCGAGACGGACTCGGTCGGGGTCGGCCAGCTGGTCAGCGGAGCTTGGAGCTGGGCGACCTGGTCGGCCACGCTGGCCGGCGCGGAGGCGGTCGCGGCGCCGGAGGGCGTCGTGTCTGTGCCGCCGGTGGTCGAATCGCAACCGGCGAGCGCGAGCGCTGCGATAGCGACGGTGCCCACCAGCGCCACGAGGCGCCCGCGGGTGGTGTGTGCTGTGTTCACTGTGATTCTCCTTGTTGGCTTCGTTGACAATCGGGATGGGTAGGTCGATGCGGCCCCTCAGCGGGCCCGCCGGTGCAGGATGGTCGTGAGCGTGACCGCGACGACGAGGACGCCGCCGTAGAAGACGTTCGTGACCCAGGAATTGGCGCCGAGCAGCTGGAGTCCCAGGACCCCGGTGCCGAGGAAGAAGACGGCCAGCAGGGTGCCGAGCGGGTTGAAGCGGCCGGGGTCGAGGATCGCCGTGCCCAGGAACGTGGCGGCGAACATCGGCAGCAGATACGCGTTCGACGAGCTCGGATCGAAGCCGCCGGTGCCGGCCGCCGTGATGACCCCGCCGACCCCGGCGATCAGGCCCGCGAACGTGAAGGCGCCGAATCGGGTGCGCTGCACCCGCACGCCGGCGAGCCGGCTCACCTCGCGGTTCTCGCCGACGAAGCGCATGTTGCGCCCGAGGGGCGTGAAGCGCAGGACGTACGCGAAGCCGAGCATCAGGATGACACCGAGGTAGAACGCCAGTGGCAGACCTGCGATCTCGAAGTTCGCGATCCACTGCACATACTTCGCGAGTCCGCTGACCGGCTGCAGGTTCGACATCCAGCTCGCGATGCCCAGCAGGAACGTGCCCATGCCGAGCGTCACCACGATCGTGTTCACTCCGAGACGCACGACGAGCCAGCCGTTCAGAGCGCCCACCGCGGTGGACACCGCCACGGCGACGAGCGCGGCGATGTAGGCGTTGAGGTGGAGATCGACATTGAGCACGGTCAGCGTCATCGCCGCCAGGCCCAGGTTGGAGGCCACCGACATGTCGACGAATTCGCCGACGATGATCGTGCACAGCAGCGCCGCGGCCAGGAACACCAGCGTCGTGTTGTTGGGCCCGCCGAAGATCGCGTGCATGGCGCCGACGGTGGCGAAGGTCCCCGGCGCCAGCACGCTGAACAGGATGGCCAGCAGGATCCAGACGCCGATGACGGCGAATCGGGTGCTGAACCAGCTGAACGAGAGCCGGCGGCGAGGCGGAGTGGCGACCACGCCCGTATACGGGTCGGGCGTCGAAGCCTCGGTCGTCGAAGTCTCGGTCATTGCTGGCAGCTCCCTTGGTTCGCGTCATCGCGATACTGACATCGTGTGCGAAATCATATGCAGAAGGCGGCGTTTGCGCCAGTCCATCTCGCTGAGTCTCTCCCCAGTATGCCGAAATAATGGGCAAGGCGCCGCCCCCCGACCTCCAAATCGCGCACGACATCGTGTACGATCATGGTCGTCCACCCACCTCGAGGAAGAGGACTTCCATGCTCGACATCGCCATCGTCGGCGCCGGCCCCGCCGGTCTGCTCACCGCGCTCCGCCTTCACCAGAGGGGCTTCTCGCCGACGGTCTATGAATCGGTCGGAGAGCTGAAGCCGCTCGGCGTCGGTGTCGACATCAAGACGGCCGGTACGGCCGAGATCGACGATCTCGGGCTGCTCGACGAGTTCCGTGCGATCTCGGTCGACGCCGAGGACTCCATCTTCTTCACCAACAACGGTCAGGAGATCTACGCGGAGAAGTGCGGCGTGCACATGGGGTATCTGCACGAGCAGCGCTTCGTGCACCGGGGCGTCCTGCAGCTGCTCTTCTATCGCACGGTCCGGGAGCGCCTCGGAGCGGACTCGATCGTCCTCGGCGCGCGGGTGACCGGCTATGCGCAGGATGCCGACGGCGTGACGCTGGACCTCGAGCATCGGGACGGCCGCACCGCGCAGGTCCGGCACGACGCGGTCATCGCTGCCGACGGGATCAAGTCGGCGATCCGCCGGCAGATGCATCCGGACCAGGCCGAGCCGGAGTTCTCCGGGATCACGATGTGGCGCGGCACGACGCTGCGCGAGCCGTTCCGCGGCGGTCACACGATCTGCCACATCGGCAACCCGCACATCTCGTCGATGATCGTCTACCCGATCGCCCAGGACTTCGAGGGCACCGGCAAGGACCTCATCAACTGGGTGGTCGAGACCAACGGCGAGGAGACGATCGAGGACTGGAACCAGGTCGGCGACATCACCGAGGTCATCCCGCTGTACGACACCGTGAAGATCCCGTTCCTCGACGTGCAGCAGCTGATGCGCGATGCCCGCGAGGTGTATCTGTTCCCGCTCATCCGGCATGCGCCGCTGGACGGCTGGGTGGACGGGCGGGTCGTCCTGCTGGGCGACGCCGCGCACGCGATGTACCCGCGCGGCGGCAACGGGATCACCCAGGCGATGATCGACGCGCGCGTGATCGTCGAGCAGATCGCCGCGCATCCGGACGACCCGCACGCGGCCTTCACGGCCTACGACGGGGCCCGTCGCGAGGTCGTGAACCGCATCACCGACAATATGCGCGGCGAGGGCTACGAGGTCATCCGCCGGATCGTCGCCGATCGCACGGACGGGCTGCCCTTCGACGACATCGAACAGGTGCTGCCGCTGGCCGAGGCCGACGAGATCTTCGGCCGCTACCACGCGCTCGTGGGCAGCCCCCGGCCCGGCCACGACGCCGGTGCCGCCACCGGATTCCGCACGCACGACGTGGCCGTGGCCGAATGAGCGAGCTCACCGCGGCCGACGAGGCCACCCGCGCCGAGCTGCTCGCGGTCGAGGAGCGACGGCGGCGCGCGCTCATCGACGGCGACCTCGCGGCACTGGACGAGTTGTTCGAGGACTCGCTCGTGCACATCCACGCGCCCGGACTCGTGCACGACAAGGCGCACCTGCTCGAGCACGTCGCGGCGCGGCGCGCCTACCTGGACATGTGGCGCGGCGAGCTGAACATCCGGGTGTCGGGGGATGTCGCGATCGTGGTCGGCGAGCTCACGAACCGGATGCGCGCGCCCGGCGGCGGGGAGCGGACCCTCGGCGGCCCGGTCACCCAGGTGCTGCACCGCGGTGATGACGGGCAGTGGCGGTACGTCAGCTTCCAGATGACGCCGCACGGCGACGAGGTCTGGGGGAAGCTGCCGAGTGAGCAGGATGCCGCGGCGCAGGATGCCGCGCAGGAGGAGCCGTCATGAGGCTCGCACGATTCACCCCGGCCGGATCCGACGTCGTGCGCGTCGGGCGGATCGACGGCGACGAGGTCGTCGACCTGACCGCCGTGGCCGGTGCGGGCGGGTCGGTGCGGGAACTGCTGCCGCGACTGCCCGAGCTGACCGGCGTGCTGGCCGCGGCATCCGGACCCCGGTTCGCCCTGGCCGGCGTGCGGCTGCACGCGCCGATCGACGATCCGCAGAAGTACCTCGGCATCGGGATGAACTACCGCGAGCACGCCGAAGAGGCCGCGGCCGCCGGTATCCCGACCCCGACCAGCCAGCTGTGGTTCAACAAGCAGGTGACGTGCATCGTCGGCCCGCAGGACGACATCGTCAAGCCCTCGATCTCGGAGGAGTTGGACTACGAGATCGAGCTGGGCGTCGTGATCGGACAGCGCTGCCGGCACGTCGCGGTCGAGGACGCGCGTTCGGTGATCGCCGGCTACCTGGTCGCCAACGACGTCTCGGTGCGCGACTGGCTGCAGAAGCGGTCGCCGACCTTCACGCTGGGCAAGTCGTTCGACACGCACGGTCCGATCGGGCCGTGGCTGACCACCGACGACGAGATCGAGGACCCGCTGAAGCTGCAGATGCGGCTGACCGTGAACGGCGAGGTGCGCCAGGACTTCCCGACCTCGGACATGATCTACGACATCTACGAGCAGATCGCGTACCTCACCCAGGTGATGACGCTCATGCCCGGCGACATCCTGGCCACGGGCACGCCCGCCGGCATCGGGGCGCCGACGGGGCGGTTCCTGCGCGTCGGCGATGTCGTGCGTGCCGAGATCGACGGCCTCGGAGCCATCGAGAACCGCGTCGTCGCGGAAGAATGAGGTCATGGCGCGGCGACAGAGCATCGAGATCGGCGGGTTCTCGCACGAGAACCCGATCCCTACGGCGAGCCGGATCGGCCCGTTCCTGTTCAGCGGAGCGCTGACCGGGCGGGATCCGGTCACCCGGCAGATGCCCGCCTCGCTCGCCGATCAGGTGGCGAACGCCTTCCATCGCGTGCGCGAACTGCTCGCCGCGGCGGGCGGATCGACCGACGACATCGTCAAGATGACGGTCTGGCTCGCCGAGTATCGCGACCGCGACGCCCTGAACGCGCAGTGGCTGGCGATGTTCCCGGATGCCGCATCCCGGCCGGCCCGCCACGTCATGGCCGCGCAGTTCGATTCCGGCACGCGGATCCAGGTGGAACTGGTCGCCGTGCTGCCCGACGGTCGGTCCGCCGACAAGCTCTAAGCGCGTCGAACATCGACGGTTGGTTCTCTCGCCGGATGCGATACGATACGAGCTGGATAGTATTGCGCACAGGAGATCGAGAGGATACCGCGGTGATCAGGGATCTCACTCCGAGTGACGCCGTCGTCGTGGCGTATAAGCGAACGCCGTTCGGTCGGGCACGGAAGGGATCCCTCGCCGCAGAGCGGCCGGAGGACCTCGCCCTCGCCGCGGTGCGAGGAGCGCTCGCCGACGTGCCGGCCGTCGACCCGGCCACCCTGGATGACTTCTACCTCGGTACGGCGGTCCCCGAAGGCGCCCAGGGCGACAACGCGGCCCGGCGGGTAGCCGTGTACGCAGGGTACGACTCGCTGCCCGGCGCCACGATCAACCGGTTCTGCGCCTCATCCGTGCAGGCCGTCGCCGCAGCCGCCCGTGCGATCCGGTCCGGCGATGGGGATGCCTTCCTCGTGGGAGGGATGGAATCGACGTCGCGCACGCCGCCGGTGCCCACGGATGTCTACCCCGGCTCAGAGGTCCCCGCGGCCCGCTCCGACGCCATCTTCGCATCGGGCGATGCGTGGACCGACCCTCGCAGCGAAGGTCTGCAGCCGGATGTCTACGTCGCGATGGGCCGGACCGCCGAGTTCGTCGCGGGCCTGACCGGCACCTCACGACGAGATCAGGACGAGTGGGCACTGCAATCGCAGCGGCGTGCGGCCGCCGGCGTCGAGGCGGGATGGTTCGACGGCGAGATCGTGCCCTACCTGCGGGTCGACGGCACGGTCGTGACCGCGGACGACGGCCCTCGACCGGGGACGTCGATCGAAGGCCTTGCCGCGCTCCGGCCGGCCTTCGCTGAGAGCGGCACCGTCACCGCCGGAAATGCCAGTCCGCTCAATGACGGCGCCTCTGCTGCGGTGCTCATGAGCGCTGCCAGGGCGCGGGAGCTCGGTGTGACGCCGCTCGCCCGCATCCTGGGGGCAAGTGCCAGCGCACTGTCCCCGGAGATCATGGGCCTCGGCCCCGTGGGAGCGACGCAGAAACTGCTCGCCCGGCTGGGCCTCACTGTCGCGGATCTCGACTTGGTCGAGCTCAATGAGGCGTTCGCCGCGCAGGTCGTCCCCACCGTACGGCAGCTCGGGTTGGACTCCGAGAGAGTGAACGTGCACGGCGGCGCGATCGCCCTCGGGCATCCGTTCGGGGCCACGGGAGTGCGGCTGACGGGTACGCTCATCCGCGCGCTGCAGGAACGCGACGGCACCCTCGGCCTGGTGACACTCTGCGTCGGGGGCGGTCAGGGCATGGCGCTCGTGCTCGAGAGGCTGAGCTGATGGGCGCGGTCGACCCGCTCGTTCGCGAGATCCTCGCCGACGAGCCGTCGCTCGCCTGGTTCGGCTTCACGATCGACGAAGCAACGGGCGGTCGTGCCGTCGTGACCACGCAGGTCGGACCCGACCACGTCAACGCGAACGGCATGGCGCACGGCGGGTTCGTCTTCGCGCTCGCCGACCAGGCGTTCGCCATGGCGGCCACCACGGTGCTGCACTTCTCGGCGACGGCCGACGCGCAGATCCACTACCTCGCCCCCGCCCGCGTCGGTCAGCGGCTGGTGGCGACCGCACAGACGAGCTGGCACGATGATCGGCGGGCCGTCGTCGACGTCATCGTGACCGCCGACGGCGACGTGGTCGCGACATACAGCGGGATGGCGCGCGCGGTGCGGCGCGCATGACCCAACCTCACGGTGGCGCGGACCAGCGTCCGAGCCACCGTGATGGAGGCATCAGGCGGTCGTGCGACCGATGACGAATTCACTGTCGGGTGCGTCGGTGACGGGCAGGCCGGAGGCGACCAGCGCAGCCCGCGCCTGCTTCATCAGCCGGTCGGGGATGCGCGGCGCGGGGGCACGCAATGCGCCGCCGTTGAAGCCGGCCAGCCACTCCTGGTACTTCCAGGCGGTGCGGTTGATCACCGTCGTGCCTACTGCCGACCCCGTGAGGATGGCGGTGTTGGCCGCACGCGCCGGTGCGACCTGCCACCACAGCTTCATCGCCTCCTCCCACTGACCACCTCGAGCGAGATCGAACGCGGTCGGGAAGTAGTCGCTCATCCAGTTCGTGTTGCTCGTGCCCGAGAACTGGAAGTCCAGCACCGACATGAGCGGGATGGTCTCGCCTTCGATCGGGCACGAGATGATCACCTCGTCGCGGAAGTGATGGTTCATCTCCATGATCCCCGGGATGCCGGGGTTGCCCTGCTCGGCCTTGATGGCGACGATGTTCGGGATGGTGTCGAGCACGTGCCGCACCCACGGCACGGGCATGCCGGCGTTGTCGATGCGCTCGAATCCCCACGCGGGCAGGCCGAACAGCATGACCCCCAGATCGGTCGAGTCCGCCAGGGCCTTCGTGTAGTCGTAGACCTCGTCCAGCGTCGTCGGCCAGAACGCCGTCGGGTACGACAGCAGCACACTGTCGACGCCCTCGTTCTCGGCGAGCCTCAGCGCCGCGATGTTCTCCTCGAGAGTGTTGAACGCGGCGTGGAAGAACAGCTGGAAATCGGGCCCTCCCGCCTCACGTGCGACAGCTGTCACGCGCGCGTTCTCCTCCGGCGTGATGGCCAGTTCGGTGACCAGGAGAGTGCCGGCGAAGCCGAGGTCCTTCAATTTGAGGATGTCGTGGCGGATGGCGTTCTCGTTGATCTTCGAGAAGTCTCGGCTGTACGACGGCATCGTGACCGCGATGGCCCCACGCCAGTGCTGTTTCGCCCACGTGCGGGCCTGATCCTTCGTGTACTCGACCATGTGCGTCTCTACTTTCTGGTGGTGACGATTCCCACGGGCAGCGCGGTGCCGACACCGCGTGCCTGCGCGAGATCGACGAACGACTCGGCGACGACGATGTCCTGCAGTCCGGCGCCGGTGGACTTGTAGATCCGGATGCCGCGGTCGCGATCGATCACGCGATCGGGAGCCAGGGCGGCGTTCAGCGAGATGGTGATGGCGTCGACATCGATGCCGGCGGCCGCTGCGGCGAGCATGTCGCCGCTGCCGTGGATCACCTCGTCAACTCCGTCTGCGACCACGAGCGCGGCGCGCTCGAGGAGTTCGACGGGGAGCTCCCGCTGTGCCGGTGTGGTCGAGCCGATCGAGACCACGGTCGCGTCAGAGGCGACCCAGTCCGACTGGATCGTAGGACTCTCGTCGCGGGATCGCGCCGCGCACAGGATCAGGTCGGCGTCCTGCACGGCTGCCGCCGCAGAATCCACCGCCGTCACCGGCACGCCCAGTTCCGCCGTGAATCGCGCGGCGAAGGCCTCGCGGTTCGCCGGCGTCGGGCTGAAGACCCGCACGGAGGCGAACCGGGCCACCAGGTTCAGCGCGGCGATGTGCGACTGCGCCTCGAATCCAGACCCGATGACGCCGACCCTCAGCGGTCGCGCCGGCACGATGGCGCCGGTGCCGACGGCGGTGGTGGCCGCCGTCCGCAGCCCGGTGACCCGATTGCCGTCCACCAGGGCGACCAGCTCCGCCGTCTCTTTGTCGAACAGCGAGATGAGGTAGCTCACGCGCAGCCCGTCGGCGAACGACCCGTTGATCGACTTCGCACCGAACAGTCGGCCGCTGGCCGGCACGGACGGCATGACGCGCATCCACTCCCGACCGCTGTCGGCGAAGATGCGCCCGGGGTTCCGCTCGGCGTCGGCGGGCGCCGCGTACGCGGCGCGGATTGCGCGGATGGCGCTGGGCAGATCGGCCAGCGCTCCGACATCCGCGTCCGTCAGGAACAGGGGCAGACGCGCGGGCGGCGCAGACTCGACGCTCATCCGGACTCCTTCGTCGTGCTCAGGCGTTGTTAAACACGATACGTACCGTATCTGTTTCCTCTATGCTTCTGCAAGACGCCCCACAGAAGAGAGTGCACCCATGACCATTGCGACCGTCAACCCCACGACCGGCAAGGCCGAGATGATCATCGAACCGCACTCGCCGGCGGAGGTCGACGCGCGGATCGGCGAGGCCGCCGCCGCCGCACAGCTGTTGAAGACCACCACGTTCGCGCAGCGCGCGGAATGGATGCGGGCGGCTGCAGACATTCTCGACGACCAGGCGCCGGGTCTCGGCGAGCTCATCACGGTCGAGATGGGCAAGCCGATCGCGCAGTCGATCGCCGAGGTCGAGAAGTCGGCGAGGGCGATGCGGTTCTATGCCGATCGCTCCGAAGGATTCCTCGCCGACGTGCCGCTCGTCGACCCGTCGACGGTCGGCGCGTCGCGCGCCTGGACCCGGTACGAACCGCTCGGAGTCGTCCTCGCCGTGATGCCGTGGAACTATCCCCTCTGGCAGGTGATCCGCTTCGCGGCCCCGGCGCTGATGGCCGGCAATGCCGGTCTGCTCAAGCACGCGTCCAACGTGCCGCAGGCGGCGCTCTTCCTGGACACCCTCTTCGAGCGCGGTGGCTTTCCCGCCGGCTCGTTCCGCACCCTGCTGGTCTCCGGCGCCGACGTCGGGCCCGTCATCGCCGATCCACGGGTGCAGGCGGTCACACTGACCGGCTCCGAGCCGGCCGGGCGTTCGGTCGCCGCACTCGCGGGCGATCAGATCAAGAAGGCGGTCCTCGAACTGGGCGGATCCGATCCGTTCCTCGTGCTGCCCACGGCCGACGTCACCGCGGCCGCCACCACCGCCGTGCGAGCCCGGATCGGCAACAACGGGCAGTCCTGCATCGCGGGCAAGCGCTTCATCGTGCACGCCGAGGTCTACGACGCGTTCGCCGCAGAGTTCACCAGGCAGATGTCGGAACTGATCGTCGGAGACCCGCTGCTGCCGCAGACGCAGGTCGGCCCGTTGGCGACCGAATCGGGCCGCGACGACATGGTGGCCCTCGTCGAGGATGCCCGCGACAAAGGGGCGACGATTCTGACCGGCGGCAGCATCCCCGACGGACCGGGCTGGTTCTACACCCCCACGGTGATCGCCGACCTGCCCGACGACGCCCGCCTGGTACAGGAGGAGGCCTTCGGCCCGGTCGCATCGCTGTATCGCGCTGCGGATGTCGACGAGGCCCTGCGGATCGCGAACCAGACCAGCTTCGGCCTGTCCAGCGCCGTCTGGACGAACGATCCGGACGAAGAGGCGTACGTCATCGACCGCCTGGATGCGGGGGCGGTGTTCATCAACGGCATGACCGTCTCGTACCAGGAGCTGCCGTTCGGCGGCATCAAGACGTCGGGAGTCGGCCGCGAGCTCGCCGCCGAGGGCCAACGCGAGTTCTGCAATCTCAAGACGGTCTGGAAGGCTTAGCCCGACACGGGTCCGCGCGGGCCGGCGAGAGGCGAAGGAGCTTCGAGTGGCGATCGACTACAACCTGCTGCGACCGCTGCGTGCGCTGCTCGAAGAGCGCAGCGTGACCCGCGCCGCCGAGCGCCTGCACATGTCACAGCCGTCGATGTCCACCGCGCTGGCGCGGCTGCGGTCGCACTACGCAGATCCGCTGCTGCTGCGCCGCGGCAATCGGCACGTGCTCACGCCGCTCGCCGAGCGACTGCTGGCGGCGCTCCCGCGTGCGATCGCCGAGACCGAGCATGTGTTCGGCCTGCAGTCGCGGTTCGAGCCGGCGACCAGCACGCGGACGTTCACGATCGCCGCCGTGGACTACATGGCCGCGCGCGTCGCGCCGGACCTGCTGCGCATCGTCGAGCGTGAGGCGCCGAACGTGCGGTTCGAGTTCCCGGCGGCGGACGGGCGCCTGGTCCATGCCATGCCCGACGCCCTGCGCACGATCGATGGCGCGATTCTGCCGCACGGGTACGTCGCCGATCAGCCCCACCTCGACTTCCCCGCCGAGCCCTGGGTGTGCCTCGTCGATGCCGCGTCGGCGGTGGCCGCACATCCATCGCTGGATGAGCTGCTCACCCGGCCGTGGGTGCAGACCGTGCCCGCGCGGGAGGGTGCGAGCCCGGTGCGCCAGCAGCTGCGCTTCCGGGGCATCGATCCGACGGTCGTGGCGGCGACTCCGCACTTCTTCGTCGTGCCCTCGCTGATCCTCGGCACCGACCGGGTCGCGATGGTCCCGGCCGGATTTGCGCGAATGGCGGTGCGTGCCGAGCCGCGACTGCGGCTGGTGGTGCCTCCGCTCGACCTGGACCCGGTCCGCGACGCCTTCTGGTGGCACCTCGACCGGGAGCAGGACGCGGAGCACATCTGGCTCCGCGACCTCATCGATCGGGTGCGGCGCACCGTCATCGGGAATCCCGATGACGGTGATACCGGAATCAGCCTTCCCTGAGTCGCGGGGGAGGGGGAGGATCAGATCGCGGCACTCGACTGTGCAGCAATCGATACGGAACGTATGGATCACAAAGGAGTGTCGTGAGCACGAACGTGGACGTGATCGTGATCGGCGCCGGGCCTGTCGGCACCACCGCGCTCGCCCTTCTCGGCCGAGCCGGCCTCACGGCCATCGGGCTGGAGAAGGATCAGGAGATGTGGCCGACCGCGCGGGCGGTGCACTTCGACGGCCAGACGATGCGCACCCTGCAGGGTCTGGGGGTCGCCGACCAGTTCGTCGATGTGACCATCCCGATGAAGGACGTCGCGGTCGTCAACGAGGCCGACGAGGTCCTCGCGCACGCACCCACCGACCGCCTGGGCGACCAGGGGTGGAACGAACACATCAGCTTCCATCAGCCGGACATCGAGCGACTCCTGCGCGAGGTCGTCGAGGCGAGTCCGGGAATCGATCTGAGATGTGGCGTCACCGCGACCGACGTCCGCACGGTCGACGGCGGCGTCGAGGTGACGGCCGTCGACGCTCACGGCGATGAGGAGGTGCTCACGGCACGCTGGGCCATCGCCTCCGACGGCGGTCGCTCGGCCACGAGGCATGCCCTCGGCATCGAGACCGACAAGCACGGCGAGGACGCCCGCTGGCTCGTCGTCGACGGCGATCTCGTCGACGCACCGGGGTGCGATGCAGACATGGTGCAGTTCGCCCGCTACTCCCGCCCGGCGCTGTGGCTGCGACTTCCCGGCACACGCATCCGCATGGAGTTCATGCTCGTCCCCGGAGACGATCCAGCCGAGATCGTCACCCCTGCCGCTGTCGAGCGCATCAGCCGCGGCATCCTGCCCACCGACCGATTCACGCCCGATCGCCAGGCGGTCTACACGTTCCGCGGCCGCATCGCCCAGCGCTGGCGCGACGGCAATGTCTTCCTCGCCGGCGACGCCGCCCACCAGGCGCCTCCGCTGTTCGGCCAGGGGCTGTGCGCCGGCATCCGCGACGTGGCGAACCTGGTCTGGAAGATGGACCTCGTCGCACGCGGCGCGGCCGATGCCACGCTGCTGGACACCTACGAGAGCGAGCGCAAGCCGCACGCGCAGTACTGGGTCGAGACGGCCGCGCAGCAGGCCGAGATCATCCAGACCCTCGATCCTGAGGTCGCGAAGGGACGGGACGAGTTCGTCCGTGCGCATCCCGAGGCGTCCGCCGTCCCGCCGTCGCCGCCCCTCGGCCCCGGCCTGCACGAGGGCGACCGAGACGAGCGTGCCGGGCGGCTCGGCATCCAGCCGATCCTCGTCGACGGCACTCGTCTGGACGACATGGTGGGAAACCACTTCCTCGTGGCAGTGGACCGCGGGCTCTACGCCGAGCTTGCGACGGCCGTCAAGATCGCGCTCGACGACGACGCCGACATCGTCACGCTGACCGACCCGCTCAAGATCGAACAGATCCTGGCCGCAGCCGGTGCCCGGGCAGTGGTGATGCGGCCCGATCACTACATTCTGGGCGTCGGTGACACCGCCGCCGAGGCCGAGCGGATCATCGCCGGCATCCCATCGATCGCGCACGCCGCGACATCCACCGTCTGAAATCGCGAGGAGAACGCCATGACCTTCAGTCCCATCACCCACATTCGGCACTTCGACATCGCCGTGCCGGACTTCGAGAAGCAGATCGAGTTCTACAAGAACCACTGGGGTCTCACCGTCCAGCACGATGACGGCGACGTCGTCTACTTCGCCGCCGAGGGCTCGCCCGAGCAGTACGTCACCCGCGTGCGCCGATCCGCCGACAAGCGGCTCGACCTGGTGGCATTCGGCGCAGCGGACCGAGCGTCGGTCGACACCCTCGCGCAGGACCTCATCCAGGCCGGCGTGAAGCTCGTCTTCGAGCCGACCGATCTGCAGACCCTCGGCGGGGGCTACGGCTTCCGCTTCTTCGACCTCGAGGGCCGTACGGTCGAGGTCTCCACCGACGTCGCGGTGCGCCAGCACCGGAAGATCGAACGGCGCGAGTCGATCCCGGTGCGCCTCTCGCACGTCGTGCTGAACTCGAACCGGCCCGAGGCGATGCGCGACTGGTACGAGAAGCATCTCGGCTTCCGGCTCTCGGACACGCTGAACCACCCGCACGTCGGCGACCTGTTCTACTTCATGCGGTGCAGCTCGCAGCACCACTCGATGGCCATCGCGCGCGGCCCGCACGCGTCGCTGCAGCACGCGTCGTTCGAGCTGCGCGGCATCGACGAGTACATGTTCGGCAGCGGCCGGATCATCCGCGCCGGCTACCGCAAGCTCTGGGGGCCTGGGCGCCACCGCGCCGGTGACAACACGTTCACCTACTTCACCGACCCGAACGGCAACACGATGGAGATGACGACCGAGCTGGAGAACCTCGAGGAAGACACCTGGCACCCGCACATCTACGACGTGCAAGAGCCCGAGACCTCCGACCAGTGGGGCACCGGCGGCGACATGAACGAGTTCATCACCAAGGAGATGTTCAACGACTCCGACGACCGTCACCTGTTCGTGGCGCCCCCGGTCTGAGCCATGCGTGCTTTCGCCATCGGCACGTTCGAGATCGACGGCGCCGCCGTACCCGTGCTGGTCTCCGGCGATGACCTCCACGACATCCGTGCGATCCTCCCCGGCATCCAGCGCACCGGCGACCTGTTCGCCGACTGGGATGCGAACCTCGACGCCCTGACGGCGTTCCTGGGCGCGCCCGCGACGTCGTCGCAGTCGCGCGCGGCTCTCGCGCAGGCGGGCCGGCTGCACGTATTGCCGCCGGTTCAGCCGGTCGGGCCGATCCTGGCGGCCGGGGTGAACTACCGCGAACACATCCTGCAGATGGCGGTCGCGCACAAGCTCGGCGCGGACGGCGCGTCGGACGAGCAGCTGCTCGCGGACGCCGCAGCCGAGATCGACGAGCGGGTCGCCACCGGCGACCCCTATATGTGGACCGGCATCCCGTCCGCCGTCTCGGGAGCAGAGGACGCGGTGCAGCTGCCCGACTTCGGGGCGGATGTCGATTGGGAGGCCGAGTTGGGCGTGGTCATCGGCCGGCGCGCACATCGAGTGGACGTCGACGAGGCACTCGACTTCGTCGCCGGCTACGTCATCGTCAACGACATCTCGGCCCGGTCGCTGGTGCCCCGCACCGACGTGGCCAAGATCGGCACCGACTGGTTCCGCGCGAAGAATCAGCCGACGTTCTTTCCGACCGGACCGGTGCTGGTGCCCGCACGCTTCGTCCCGGACCCGATGAGCCTGCGCATCCAGCTGCGCCTGAACGGCGAGCTGATGCAGGACTCCTCGACGGCGAACATGGCGTTCGGCGTGGCGCAGCTCATCTCCTACGCCTCGTCGATCGCCGTGCTCGACCCCGGCGACCTCATCATCACGGGCTCGCCGGCCGGCAACGGCTCGCACCACGACCGGTTCCTGCGCGGCGGCGACATGATGGAGGTCTCGATCACCGGGCTCGGCACGCAGCGCACCCCGGTCCGGGCGCCCTCCGGGGTGCCGGCGCCCTGGCAGGCATCCCGGCGCACAGCGGCGGCGAGGACGACGGCGTGACGCTCCGGATCTCGTACTTCGTCCCGCCCGCACCGCTGCTCGCCGCCCAGGAACGCGGCCTGCTCGGCGGCATCGACCTGATCGAGACGCGCACTTCCGGCAGCCCCGCCCAGCTCGCGGGCCTCATCGCCGGAGAGCTCGACCTCGTCGTCACGGCGATCGACAACCTCTTCGAATGGACGGTGGCCGGGGCGGACGTCCGGCTCGTCGCCCAGGTCGAGCCGACGACCCCGCTGGGGATCTATGCCGATCCGTCCATCGCCGCGGTCGCCGACCTCGGCGGCCGCCGCTTCGCCGTCGACGCGTTCGCGAACGGCTTCGCCCTCGTGGCCCGCTACCTGCTCGGAGCTGACGGCATCGAGCCCGACTACATCGAGGTCGGCGGCGTACGGGAGCGTCTTGAGGCGCTCGTGGCCGGCACCGCCGACGCCACGCTGCTCGGGCCTCCGTTCGACGGGCAGGCGCTGGCCGCCGGCATGCACGAGCTGCTGCGCGTCGGAAACGTGCTCCCGGCGTTCCCCGGGCAGGGACTCGTCGTGCGGACCGCACTCCTCGGCTCGCCTGAGCTCGACCTGCTGCTGGCCGGGCTCCGGTCGGCCGGGCTGCTGCCGGTCGACCCGGCGGGGCTCGACCTGCTCACCGACATCCGCCGTGATCTCGGGCTGCTGCCGGCCGATGTCGCACTGTCCGCACTGCTGTCCACCCGATGACGCCCGCCCCCCGATGAGGAGTCCGATGTCCACGAGAACGCCCGCCGACATCCTCGGCCAGCCGCTGACGATCAACAAGCTCACGCTCAAGAACCGGATCATCCTCGGCCCGATGGCCGCGCTGCAGCCCACCGAGGACGGTCGCCCGAGCGACCAGTCGATCGCGTTCCTCGCGCGCCGAGCGAAGGGCGGCGCCGGCGCGGTGTTCGTCGGCGGCTCGGTCGCGACGGCGCGCGCATTCCGCGAGTCGCCGTTCTCGCCGAACATCCGCTACGACGACGACGCGTTCATCCCCGATCTCACCCGGCTCGTCGACGAGGTGCACGCGACCGGCACCGGCGTGGCGGTGTTCGCGCAGCTGTTCCCCGCCTTCGGGCGGATGGGAGTGCCCCGCGACGGGCACGGGATCTCGTCGGCATCGCCGAAGTCGGTCGACATGGGCGGGTTCGGGCTGCCGGACAATGTCTACATCCCCGGCGGCCGCATCACGCCGCTGCCGAACGAGGCGACCGTCGAAGAGATCAAGGAGCTCGAGCAGGCGGTCGTCGATGCCGCGCGCCGGGCCAAGGCGGCGGGCTTCGACGGCATCGAGATCGCCGCGCACATGTGCTACTTCTACTCGTCGTTCCTCTCGCCGTTGGCGAACTTCCGCACCGATGAGTACGGCGGCTCGGTCGAGAACCGCGCGCGTGCACTCAAGGATGCCGTTGCAGCGGTGCGCCGCGAGATCGGCCCAGATGTCGCGCTCGGCCTGCGTCTCAGCGCCAACGACCACGTGCCCGGCGGGCAGGGACCCGACGGCTTCGCAGCCGTCACGGCCGAGATCGCCAAAGCCGGCCTCGACTTCGTCGCCCTCACCGACGGCAACTACGAGTCGATGAAGGACAACGTCACGAGCGAATCCGGCAAGATGCTCCGCGAGGGCGAGCCCCAGGCCTTCCGCGCCGCGCTCGGGCCGGGGGTGGCGCTGTTCGTCAGCAGCACGCCCGACCCCGCACAGGCGGCCGCGGCGATCGAGGATGGCACCATCGACGCGACCATGCTGGCTCGCCAGCTGCTGGCCGACCCGGACTACCCGAACAAGGTCATCGAGGGGCGCCAGGCCGAGATCGTGTGGTGTGACCATGCGAACTCGTGCATGCGGCGGCTCATCCTCCAAGTCCCGGTGCAGTGCCATCTCAACCCGGAGATGGGCCGCGAGAGTCCGAGTTCGAAGCGCTCCAACGCCGGACAGAACCTGTTCATCTGGGCGGCGGGCAACCCCGTGCTGATGGCGATCGCCGACAAGGCGGCGCGGGCCGCGCAGAAGCGGAAGGCGCGCTGACGTGAGTCCGGCGTACAAGCTGACGCTGCTGCTCACGCGCCGCAGCGAGCTGTCGCAGAGCGCGTTCGTCGACGCGTGGCTGACGCGCGAACGCCGCCGTCCGATTGTGGCCACGGGCCTCGTCCGCCATGTCTTCCACGCTCCCGTTCCCGGGCAGCGGCCGATCGTCGGTGCGGATGCCGCGCCCTACGATGCCGTCGTGGAGACGTGGTGGAAGCGCACCAACGACGCAGCCGACTGGGTCACCTCGCACGAGTTCGAACAGCAGTGGCTCGTCGACCGCGGTGAGCTGTTGGGGGAGCGGCCGGCGGCGGTCGGCGGGCGGCCGAACCTGATCTGGGAACGGGAGCTCACCGACGCCATGACCCCGGTGACGGTCATCGTGCTCCCCGTGGCCCGGGGCTCGCTCCGTTTCAGCGAGTTCGAAGATCATTGGACCGGCGCGCACGCGCAGCTCGCCCTGGCCGGACCGGGCGCGAAGAGTCGACTTGTCAGCATCGAAGACACGCCCGCGCCGGTGCCGCCGCCGGCGTGCTTCACGAGCACGCGGTACGACGGTGTCGGCGCAATCACGTTCGCGTCGCCCGAGGCTCTGGCCGCGGAGTTCGACAATGCGTGGTATCGGGAGCAGCTCGCGCCGGACGAGCGTCGCTTCACCAACCCCGACGCGTCGAGCGCGCTGGTCTGCACGCCGATCGACCTCACCTGATCGGCGCCCGTGCGTGAGCGAGCGCGGGCGTGCGTCCTGTTGGTCGCGCACCCGAGAACGACGGCGGCGGGGAGAGTCGGACATTGCCGGCTCCCCCCGCCGCATTGACGGTCACTTCGTGGTCTGCGGACCGCGCTTCGGATCGTTGAAGAACTGCGCGATGTCGTCGTCCGTGAAGTACACACCGGCCGGAGCAAGGTCCGAACTGTCCGATTCCGCCCACGACGGGTCGACGAGATCCGCGATCTGCGAACGATCGATGTAGTACGGGGCCCAGACGATGTGGTTGATCTTCGGGCCTGCGCCCTCGAGCACCTTCAGGCCGATCTGTGCCGTCGCCTTCGCCTGTGGGATCGGCGGGGTCGCAGTGCCGAAGTAGGGGTAGGACGGATTCGCGGCAGCGTAGGCGATCATGCCCTGCGACGCGCTGATGTCCTGGATCGGGGGAGGGGTGAGGCCGGCCTGGGTGAATCCGTCGCGGATCGCCAAGCCCATCGTGCCGGCCTGGAGCACGCCGTCGACGCCCGCGGGGTTGGTGGCGAGGTATTGCACCACGGCCTGCTGAGCTGCCGGCGGCTGGTACAGTCCCTGAACCTGGCCGGCGACCTTCACATCCGGGCAGAGGTCGAGCACCGCCTTGCTGCCTGCCTCCCACAGTGTCTGGCTGGGAATGCCGGGGATGCCGTTCACCTCGAGCACGCTGCCCTTGCCGCCGATGGCGCCGAGCACACCCGCTCCGGTCTCCATCGCCTGAAGCGGGGTGTTGAAGGCCACCGTGATCGCATAGGGGCTGTCGAGCGTCGCCACCATGGAGATCACCGGGATGCCGGCGTCGTACGCCTGCTTGGCGAGGGTCACGCTGGATTCGGGTGCGGCTGCGTTGAAGAAGATGACGTCGGGCTTCAAGGAGAGGGCCTGGTTGAACATCTGGATCTGGCCGGGCACGTCGGTCGGGTCGTTCGGCGCAAGGTTCGCGACGATCTTGACGCCTTCCGCCGTGAGCGACTCCGCGAGCTGCTTCTGGAACGCGGCGATGAAGGGGGCGGCGGGTGCCTGACCCACGATCGCGGCGGTGAAGCCACTGGTCTTGTCGGACTTCCAATCCGACCACGCCGACTTCTCGATCTTCAGGGGGTACGCGTTGTATCCGGCTTGGATCTTCTCGGGGAGATCTTTGAGCAGGCCGTCCGGGTCGTTCGCCCCGACGTTCGGGACCGAACCGCACTGGCCGGCAGACGGTGTTCCCGAACCGGTCGGGTCTCCGGTCGGTGTCGATGCGCAGCCGGCGAGGGCGAGAGCCCCGGCTGCGACGAGGGCCGTGGCGGCCGCTCGCAGCCGACGTGGGCGCGTGTGCTGGGTCATGTGACAACTCCTCTTTGAGCATGCGCCTTGGTGCGCAGGACCAGACTAGACACATCCGATACGATTCGTCTAGTTTTGGATAACTGGCCGACGCATGTCGACCGATCTGCGGACTCGATGAGGAGTGATGGAATGTCCGATCCCGGCGATGGCATCCGGCTTTCCGGAGTGAGCAAGCGTTTCGGCGCCACCCGGGCGCTCGTCGATGCGCGCCTTCACCTGAGGCCCGGCGAAGTGCATACTCTGCTCGGGGAGAACGGCTCGGGGAAATCCACACTCGTGAAGATCATCGGCGGCGTTCATCGCCCCGATGGAGGAGACTTCACCATCGACGGTGACGCAGCCGAGCTGCGAAATCCTCGCCAGGCCAATGGCCGCGGGATCGCCGTCGTGTTCCAGGAGGTCTTGACCGCGCCGACCCAGTCGGTGCTGGACAACATCTGGCTCGGCACCGACGGCGTCTTCGCGCGTCGGCTGACCCGCAGTCGACAGCGCGTCATCGCCGCCCAGACGCTCGGGCGTCTGATCGAGGGCATCGATCTCGATGCACCGGCATCGACGCTGTCGCTCTCCGAGCGCCAAGCCGTCTGCGTCGTCCGCGCACTTGTGCGCAACCCGCGCGTCCTCGTCCTCGACGAGTCGACGGCGGCGCTCGACGTCCAGACCCGAGATCGACTGTTCAGTGAGATCCGGCGGCTCACCGAGGATGGGGTCGCGGTTCTGTTCATCTCGCATCGCATGGACGAGGTGCAGCAGATCTCGGACCACGTCACCGTACTGCGGTCCGGGCGCACCGTGTCGACGGTCGACCGCGCCGATCTGTCGGTGGACAAGCTCATCGCCGACATGACCGGCACCTCCGGTCAGTTCGATCGCGCCGACCATCGGCGGACGCTCGGGGAGATCACGCTGCGGGCCGACGGCGTGCAGCTGGCCGCGGGTGCGGTTCCGATCGAGCTCGAGCTGCGTGCCGGTGAGCTCGTCGGCCTGGCGGGCCTGGAAGGACACGGACAGGACGCATTCATCCGCCGGTTGGCGGGTGTGTCATCCGGAGCCGGAGTGGTGACCCGGGCACTGAGCCCCGCCGTGCCGCTTCGGTCAGCGAACAGCGCGAAGCTCGGCGTCGCCTACCTCCCGCGCGAGCGCCGCGGCGAGTCGATCTTCGAGCCGATGTCCATCCGAGACAACTTCGCTCTGCCCACGATGCGGCGTGATCGCTGTGGACTCCTGCTCAGTGCGAAGCGGATGTCACAGAGGTTCGCCGAGTTCGTCGGTTCGCTCAGCATCCGTCTCGGATCCCAGACCGATCCGATCGCGACCCTCTCCGGGGGCAGTCAGCAGAAGGTGGTGCTCGCCCGATGGCTGGCGTCCGATCCGAAGGTGCTGCTGCTGAACGATCCGACACGCGGCGTGGACATCATGACCAAGCGCGAGATCTACACGGCGCTCGACAAGCTGTGCGCCGACGGAATGAGCATCGTGATGCTCTCGAGTGAGGTCGAGGAGCTCGTCGAGCTGGTTGATCGGGTGCTCGTGTTCCGAGACAACCAGCTGTTCACCGAGATCCCTCGGGAACTCCTCAGCACGGAGGCGGTCGTGGCCGCCTACTTCGGACAGCAGATCGGGAGCGCCGCATGAGCCGGATACTCGTCTTCTTCCAACGACGCTCCTGGGCGTTCGCGCTGCTTCTGGCAGCGGTCCTGCTCGTCGTCAACCTCGCAGTGAGCCCGACCTTCCTGTCGGCGGAACGACTGCCGGCGACGCTCGCAACGCTCGCGCCGTTCGTGCTGGTGGGGTTCGCTTCGACGCCGTCGATCCTGTCGGGCGGTATCGACATCTCAGTGGGTCCGCTCGCCACCTTCATCAACTGCCTCTTCGTCGCGGTACTGCTTCCCCATGGCATCGGCGCCTGGTACCTCGCGATCCCCATCCTGCTTCTGGCGTCGGCGGCGATCGGCACCGTGACCGGTCTGCTCGTCGCGGTCGTACGCCTTCACCCGGTCGTGGCGTCCACCGGGGTGCTGTTCGTGCTGGTCGGGCTGTCCATCACGATCGCCAACACGCCGGTGTCCGCTCCCGCGAACTGGTCCGACGGCCTCGCGCGCTCGTACGGATGGTTCCCGGGTGCGATCATCACGATGGGGGTCGTCGCGATCATCTGGCTCCTGCTCAGACGCACCGCTTTCGTGAGCAACCTTCTCGCGACGGGCGAGAGCGACATCTCCGCGTACGGCTCGGGGGTGAACATCACCGTGATCCGCGTCCTCGCCTACACCACCGGAGGGGTCTTCGCCGGAGTGGGAGGCATCGCGCTGTCGGCGCTGCTGCAGTCGTCGCAGGCATCCCTGGCCACCACCTACGCGCTGCTGGGCATCGCCGCCGCGGTCCTGGGCGGAACAAGCCTCGGCGGCGGGACCGGCGGTCTGCTCGGAACCTTCCTCGGCGCCGTCGTGATCTACCTCGTTCAGCAGCTGCTGACCGCGTTCGGGGTGCAGCCGAGCTTCGTCCAGGTGACGTACGGCCTCGTCCTGGTGGTCGGCGTGCTGCTGGGGGCCACATTGCTGAATCCACGACTGGTGAGGAGTCGCGCATGAGCGAATCGACGACGGGCGTCACCCGGACGCTCACGGCCCCGCCATCGGCGCCGACGACCTGGGAGCGACTGCGTCGCCAGGCAGTGGAGACGCCGCTCATCCAGATCGTCGTGCTCGTCGCGCTCGCCGCGCTCCTCGTATCGACGATTCCCGCCTTCATCACGCGCCCGCAGGCATCGGTGGCGATCCTCGTGCTCGCCTCGCTGCTCGCGCTCGCCTCCATGGGCCAGACCTTGGTGGTCATCCTGGGCGGGCTCGACCTCGCCATCGCCGGCTACATCACGTTCGGCGCGATGATCGCCTCCAACGCGACGAGTCGACTCGGCTGGTCCCTCCCGCTCGCGTTCCTCGTCACGATCGTCGTCTGCGGCGCGGTCGGGGCACTGGTCGGCTGGCTCTGCCAGCGGCTCCGGATCCAGCCGCTGGTGATGACGCTCGGAGCGGGCGCGATCCTCACCGGGGGGTCGATGTTCGTCGCCAACGGAGACTACAACGGCAAGCCGCCGCTGGAGCTTCGCAAACTCGTGCAGCTGACGGGGACCACATTCGGGCTGCCGATCCCGCCGATCATCTTCATCGTGGTGATCCTCGGCGTGCTCCTCTGGCTGGTCCTGTCGAAGACCTCAGCGGGACGAAAGCTCTATGCGACCGGTGTCAACCCGCGCGCGGCTGCTCTCACCCGGATCAACACCTCCGCGGTGTGGAGCCTCGTCTTCGCCGTATCAGGTGCGCTGGCCGGCGTGGCCGGCATGTTCATCGCGGGTTTCGGCTCCGGGTGGGCGCAGGCGATCGGCGACCCCTACCTGTTCTCCGGGCTGGCGGCAGTGCTCGTGGGAGGGACGACCTTCGGCTCGGTGCGCGGGAGCTTCACACGTACGGCGCTGGGCGCGCTGATCCTCACGCTGGTGTCGACTCTGATCATCAGCCGGGGACTGGCCGAGGCGCAGAGCCGCATCGTGTACGGGGTGATCATCCTCGCGGTGGTGGCGCTGTATGGGCGCGAGAGGCACGTGCGGGACCGGTTCTGATCAGTCCACTCGCCTCAACGGTACGAACCGTACAGTATCGTGATACCCTGGATGTCTACATCCCGAACGACTCGACGAGGAGTCTCATGAGCAACGTCCGCCCGGTGTGCACCGGCGCAGCTCCGCGACATGCAGAGCTCATCGGTGCGCTGGGGCTCGCGATGCAGAGCCGCGACCGCAGTCCGGCCTAGCCGGCGTCAGGATCGATGCCGGCGACGCTCCCAGTAACGCGCCGCGAGAGCCCTCGACGGCGTAGGTCACAGACGACTGGAGGACGGTATGTCGGATGTCATCGAGCGAGTGCTCGTCATCGGTGCGGGGTTCGCGGGCCTGAGCGCTGCGATCTCGATCGCGAAATCAGGAAGGGCGGTCACGATCGTCGAGCGGTCCGAGACGCTTGCGGACGGAGCAGCCATCACCCTGAGCAATCGCGGACCCGATGCGCTCGCAGAGCTCGGGGTCTATGAGGAGGCGCTCGAGACAGGCCTGGCGGGGTGGGACCACTCCATCTACGACCGGGACTTCTACGATGCGTCCGGCACGCCGCGGAACGTGCCCACCCTGCCTGCTCGCGAGCCGGACGGCATGCCCGGTTACCTCTTCCTCTACCGGCCCCGTCTCGCGCAGCTCCTCGCGGCGCGTGCCTCCGCGCTCGGCGTGACGTCCCGCTACGGACTCCGCGTGACCGGACTCGTGGATCACGGCTACGGGGTGACCGCATCGTACGGCGACGGGACCTCTGACGACTTCGACCTCGTCATCGGGGCCGACGGTTCCCACTCACCCACGCGGGAGCTGATCTTCCCCGGGAGGATCGAGCCGATCTACTCCGGTCACATGAGCTTCCGCTGGGTCAAGAGCGATGTTCCCCCGGGCCCGGATGGATTCTTCGTGAACGAGGCGAGCGACGCGGTCTTCGTGCACTCGCTGCGCGACGGGATGGTGTACATCGCGGCCGGCCTCGATATGGAGAACCGTGTCGTGGGGCACGATGAGGGGATCCAGCTCTTCCGCTCGGCGCTGCGCAAGTTCCCGGCTCCGCGCGTACAAGAACTCCTCACGGCGGTGGAGGACTCGGACGACATCATCGTCCGCCCCTACACCTTCCACAACCTGCCGGCCCCGTGGCACCGTGGCCGCATCCTCGTGATCGGCGACGCCGCGCACACGATGTCCGCACACTTGGGAGCCGGGGGAGTGATGGCGCTTGAGGACGGTGTCGTGCTCGGTCAGGAGCTTGCGGGCGATGACGACATCGACTCGGCACTGATGCGATACGCACGGCGACGCGCTCGGCGGACCTTCGTGGCGGTGGATGCCTGTCGCCAGATGCTCGATCTCCAGGTCCACTATCAGGCCGATCCTCGGGATCTGCACCGGGTCCGCGAGTCGGCGTTCACCGAGCTCGTGCAGATGTACTGAGGAGGGGATTCGCAATGCACACCACAGGACTGGCCGAGGGAACCTTCGGCATCGCTCGGCTCTCGGACGGCATACGGGCGTTTTCGGCGATCGTGCGCCCAGACGGAGACGTCGTCGACATCTCGGCGAGATACACGGATCCGAACGCGATCTATGAGGACTGGCCGGCAACGTTCGACGAGCTCGAGCGTCTGACCCGCACGGCTCGGTCGACGGGCACGCTGGACGCGTACCGCGTCCTCGCACCCGTCCTGCGTCCGCAGATCTTCTGCGCCGGTTCGAACTACCGTCAGCACGCCGCCGAGATGTACACGTTCAACGAGGGCAATTACCAGAAGGAACGAGGCCCGGGGGAGAGTGACGTGGACTTCTTCCAGCGGAACTCCGCGTTCGTCAACGACAAGCGCGCCCAGGGGATGCCGTTCATCTGGCTCGCCAGCCACGGCTCGCTGGTCGGCCCGGACGACGACATCGAGCTTCCCCGCATCGGCCGCGCCCACGACTGGGAAGCAGAGCTGACCATCGTCGTGGCGGGCGGAGCCGGTCGCTATCTGACCCCCGACGAGGCGGCCGAATCGATCGCCGGCTACACGATCGGCGACGACATGCACACCGGCGACCTGTTCAGCCGGGACGACATCAAGTGGAACGCCGACTGGATCGCGAAGCAGCAGCCGACGTTCAAGCAGGTCGGCCCGTTCGTCGTGCCCAAGCAGTTCTTCCCCGACCGATCGGGCCTTCGCATCGAACTCGACGTCAGCGGTGAGCGGATGCAGGACTGGCCGGCGGACGACATGATCTTCACGCCCGAGGAGTATCTCGCCTATGCGTCCGAGCGGCTCCGTCTGCTGCCCGGCGACCTCCTGATGATGGGGTCGCCTCCGGGCAACGGCGCCGTGCACGGCGGACGCTGGCTCGTCCCCGGTGACACGGTGGACATCCGCATCAGCGGCCTCGGTCGCCAGCACCACCGCGTCGTCGCCGAGGACGCGGGCGGCCGGACGCCCTACTGGGGCATGCCCCCGTTCGACACCCCCTCGCGTTAGGAGAACAGACATGCCACACATCGAACATCCCGTCCTCGACACGACGGAGACGGTCCAGTGGAAGGGACCGCTCGCCGGCACCGACCACACCACGATCCGCGTCCCGGACCTGGAGACCGCGCTGCCGTGGTACCGGCAGCTTCTCGGGCTCGTGGTCACCGAACAGGCTGCGGGGCGCGCGTTCCTGGCGAGTCCGGTGACCGGGCGGGTCGTGCTGTCGCTGTCCGAGACCGGCCGCGGACTGGAGTATGTGAGCTTCCGTGCGCGGACTCCGGACGTGTTCCAGACGGTAGGCGCTCGCCTGGATGCGGCCGGGATCCGCACACGGAGCGATGTCGGCGAGACTCGCCCCGGCGTCACGGACGCGTTGCGAGTGGACCTGCCGACCGGGCATGCGCTGGAGGTCGTCGTGGCGCCCGACGACGCACCCTCCGCTCCGGTCGACGGCGCCTACGGGTTGGGCTCGGTGGACGTGCGCACAAGCCATCTGCAGCTGCGCACCACGGACGTCAAGGGGCTCACGGACTTTCTCGCGGTCCTGGGATTTCGCAGCAGCACGTTCGTGCCGCTGCCGACCGGCGAGGGCTTCTTCATCCAGTTCGTCCGCGCGAACGAGTTCCACCATCAGGTCGCGATCCTCACCGGCGCGGAAGGCGTCCATCACGTCGCACTCGAGGTCGACGAGGTCGCCTTCTGGTCGCTGTTGGACCACCTCGCGACACTCAGATGGCCGGCTGAATACGGGCCCGTGCGGCATCACGAGGGGAACATGCTCTCGTTCTACATCCGCGACCCCTTCGGCAATCGGCTGGAACTGACCAGTTCGATGGAGACGGTCGGCTTCGACTATCCGCCGACGATGGCCGACCAGCAGCCCTGGTACCACATGAACATGTGGGGCCCGCAGCCGCCCGAGTCCTGGGAGACCGAGTGGATGTGAGCGGCGCCGGCCTGTGGTGCCGGCCGACACGCGGTCCCGACGAAGCGGCGTGAGCGATGTCGACGATGCTCGACACTCGTGCGGTGGCGCCGGCCGACCGCTCCGACTACTGGTCGGCGGGCATCGCCGCGCACTTCTTTCCGGTGCGCGTCGAGCCGTTCGACGCCGCCCCGTTCGATGCGCGGCTGAGCGGCGGCGATGTCGGCCCCCTGTTCGTGCGCACGATCAGCGGCAATGCGCATCGCGTCGCTCGCACCCCGCGCTTGGTCGACAGCGGCGACCCGGAGTGCATTCTGCTCTACCTCGTGCGGCAAGGAGCGTGCCGTATCGAGCAGGACGGACGCCGTTGCGAACTGCACCCCGGAGACCTGGGCGCCCACGACACATCGCGGCCCTCGGTCTTCGAAGCGCCCGTCGGATTCGACGTCCTGGTCTTCACGGTGCCCAAATGGCTGCTCGGTCGTGAGGCCCGGGAGGTCGTCGCGCATACGGCCACGCGTGTCGGGGGAGTCGACACGCCGCTGATCCGCCTTGCCCTGCCGCTGCTCTCCGGCATCGCGAAGGCCGCCGACGGCGGCGGGGTCACGGGGCCGGCAGGTGAGGTCGCCGCCGAGATGCTCCTGCCCGTGATCCGCAGCCTGTACGGCGACAGCGAGGGCGATCGGGCGTCATCCCGGTCGGGCCTCCTGCCGCGCATGCGCCGGTACGCACTCGCTCACCTGCATGACCCGCAGCTCGGCCCGGAGCAGATCGCCGAGGCGCACTACGTCTCGGTGCGGTACGTGCACAAGCTCTTCGCCGCGTCGGGCGGTGCGTCGGCATGGATCAGAAGGCAGCGAATGGATGCCGCTGCCGACGAGCTGCGGGCGACGAGTCACCCGGTGTCGCAGATCGCCGGGCACGTCGGCTACGCGGATGCGGCCAGCTTCGCCCGTGCGTTCCGCCGGGAGTTCGGCCGGTCGCCGCGCGAGGTCCGCCGCCGCAGCTGACGGACTCGCACGGCGACCGCGGCGATCAGGCCTGCGGGAATCCTGCCGCGCGCAGCCGGCTGCCCCAGATGCCGGATTTGCCCGGTGCGATGATGCCGTTGGGGTCGAGCGTGTCCTTGAGCGTCTCGTTGAAGCGACGCTGCGCGTGGTCGTTGAACCCGAACTGGTCGGCGGCCAGGTCCATGAACGACAGGTGCGCGCGGTATTCGCCGTAGCCCATCTTGCCGGCGATGGCGACCATGCGCTTCGCGTGGTCGTACGCGCGCTCCACCTGGTCGGGATTCTTGGTGTCGAACGGGATCACGTTGATGAACGTGGTCGAGCGGGCGTTGATCGGCAGCATCCCGCCCAGGTAGTCGAGCCCGGCCTCGTGGCAGAGCCGCTGGAAGAGCTGCTGGGCTTCGCGTGCGTGCTTCGCCGTGAGCGGGATGACCGGCGAGAAATCGACGTGCCCGCCCTCTTCGCCGCCCGACCAGCCCGCCATCTTGTAGAGATCCTGGCTGGGTACGCCGATCTGCACGCGCTCGTGCGGGTTGGGCAGAGTCTCCCACTCGGCGGCGGAGTGCTTCGCGCCGAAAACACTCACGCTCGGGATCGCCTCGAAGCGCTTCTTCAGTTTGGCGAAGTTGTGGTCGACGACGGCCTCGTCGCCGTACAGGGCGAACCGCATCATCCAGCGCCCCAGCCCCAGTTCCTTCGCGATCTTGTCGATGATCTCCTCGGACATCGGCCCGGGCTGGTCGTACCAGTCGGCGCGGGCGGTGAGCATCGACGCCATGCACAGCGTGTTCGACAGCTGCGGGCGCATGTCGATCGTGCCGGCCAGCATCAGCTCGCGCAGCGCGTCCACGACGGCCGGCATCTGGTGGTCGTCCCAGACCTGCAGCCACAGCGGCATGTACACCTCGGGCTTGGGCATGAGCCAGTAGCCCATCTTGGTCACGATGCCGAAGTTCGACTGCATGAACAGCTCGCTGGATGTCGGTCCGAGGCCGCGCTTGTACAGCGGCCAGGTCGGGTTGCCATCCATGGCACCCGACCCCGTCCGCAGCAGGTCGCCGCTCGGGAGCACGACCTCGAAACCGCAGTGCGAGGCCTGGTCGATCGAGTACGGCATATAGGTGAGACCGTGCTCGAGCGTGTTGGAGACGACACCCCCGAACCCGATGTCGACGATGGATGCCACCAGGTCATGGCCGCCCGCTTCGATCGCGTCGTGCAGGTCGTACCAGCTCACCCCGGGCTCGACCATCGCGTAGCCGAGCTCCTCGTTGATCTCGAGCACCTTGTTCATCTCCTTGAACGACAGCATCACGGTGCCGCGCACCTGGGGCGCGGCACCGCCGTAGCCGTTGTTCTTGCCACGGCCGATCGGCCACAGCGGCACGCGGTGCTCGTTGGCGATACGCACGATCGCCTGCACGTCCTCGGTGCTGGTCGGCGAGACGACGGCCGAGGCGAGATTCGTGGCGGTTCCCGGCACCTGGAACGGATCCTGGAACTCGCGGAGCACCGCTTCGTCGGTACTCACCTTGTCGGCTCCGATCGCCGCAACGAAAGCGGCGAGTGCGCGACCGAGGTCGGCCGCGGTGACCCCGGGTGGGGTCGGGTGGCTGTTCGCAGTGCTGGTGGTCATCGGTTTCTCCTTCTCGTCCTCGAGTGGATTGCTCGTGCTGCCGTTGTATCGCCGGTGCCCCCTGTGGTCACTCCGCTGTGCACGCCCGGCATGAGATCGTGCCGGACCTGCACGGTGCGGCGCATCGCGCCCCCCTCGTGCTTGACTCCCGACGACATCCGACGAGAGAGGAATCGACGATGACGACAGGTCGCCTGGAGGGGAAGGTCGTGCTGCTCACCGGCATCGGCAGCGGCATGGGACGCGTGACGGCGCAGCTGTTCGCACGTGAAGGAGCCACACTGGTCGGCTGCGACCTGGACGCCGACGGCGCAGCCGAGACCGCACGCCTGATCGACGCGGCGGGCGGGCGCATCCATTCCACCGCGCCGATCGATCTCGGCGACCGCGGCGCGGTGACGCGCTGGATCGCCGACGCCGTCGAACGGCACGGACGCGTCGACGTGCTCTACAACAACGCGAGTGCACCGCGTTTCGGGCCGTTCGGCGAGCAGGCGGCGGCCGACTACGCGTTCACGATCCGCAACGAGCTCGACATCGTGTGGCACGCCAGCCAGCTGGCCTGGCCCCACCTCGCGGCCTCCCGCGGGGCGATCGTGAACATCGGCTCCGGGGCCGGGCTGCAGGGCGCGCGGGCGCTGCCGCAGGCCGCGCACGCGGCGGCCAAGGGCGGTGTGATGGCCCTCACCCGACAGCTCGCGGCGGAGGGGATCGCCTGCGGCATCCGGGTCAACTCGGTGAGCCCGGGCGTGATGGCGACTCCGCCGATCCTCGCGATGTACGCCGAGCTGGGCGAGGCGGCGCCCGTCGCGCCGATCGTGGCCCGGACGATCGACGGCAAGCCGGGCGACCCGCTCGCCGTCGCCTATGCGGGACTGTATCTGGCCTCGGACGAGGCGGCGTGGGTGACCGGCACGAACATCGTCGTCGACGGGGGCGCCAGCGCGACGATGTAGCGGACGCGCCGCGATCCCGGCAGCCGGACTGGCATTCGATACTGTCCGTATCGTATGCTGTGAGAGTCACAGAAGCCAGGAGGTCTGCAATGAAGCTAGGACGCATCGCCATCGACGGTCCGGACGGGGAGGAGATCCGCGTCGTCGCGGCCGAGCCCGAGCACGATCGGGTCATCGATCTGAAGAGGGCCTACGCGCTGTCGCTGCAGAAGGGGGGCGCGACAGTGGAGGGCGCCCGCCATCTGGCGCACGCCACGTTCCGCGATCTGACGCAGGGCATCTCGGCGGGGGACTTCTTCCTCGATGCGGCTCATCGGGCTCTCGACGCGGCCGACGACGCCGCGCTCGCGATCGCCGACGTGTCGTGGCGAGCGGCGATCAAGCCCCCGGTCATCCGCGACTCGCTCACCTTCAACGGGCACATCAAGAACTTCTTCGGCAACGTCATGAAGACGACCCCGACGCGCGCCGTCTACGAGCGCCCCGGCTATTTCAAGGGCACGACGTCGACGATCTACGGTCATGACGAGACGATCCCGTACCCCGACTTCACCGAGCAGCTCGACTACGAGCTCGAGATCGGCTACGTGGTCGGCAAGCCCGGGCGGAGCCTGACCCCGGAGAACTCCTGGAGCCATGTCTTCGGGATCACCATCTTCAACGACTGGAGCCTGCGCGACGTGCAGAAGCTCGAGTCGCCGATCGGCATGGGCGCCCAGCACTCGAAGGACTTCGCCTACGGCATCGGGCCGTGGATCACCACCCTCGACGAGATCCCCTCGATCATCGGCCTGACCGGCCAGGTGCGCGTGAACGGCGAGGTGTGGTCGAACACGAAGGTCGAGGACTTTATCTGGACTCCGGAGGAGACGATCGCCTACGCCTCGGTGCTCAACGGCATCCAGCCCGGCGACCTCATCGGCTCCGGCACGATGGCCTTCGGCGCGGGCGTCGAGCTCGGCAGGTTCCTGCAGCCGGGAGACACGCTCGAACTCGAGCTCGAGGGCGTCGGCACCCTCCGCAACCGGATCGCGGCCGAGAAGGAGTCCCCGGCATGGTGGCCGACGCCGCAGCCCTTCCCGTTCGAGGAGAACTGACGTGACCGGTCGCAGACCCGTGCGCCGGGTCGTCACCGGCCACGACGATCAGGGGCGCGCCGTCATCCTCTTCGATGATGCGGATGCGCCGAACACGTTCGACTCCGACACCATCCCGGGATTCGGCGCCACGGTCGCGTGGTTCACGCCGGCGGGCGCCGTCGACCACGTGACGGACGGCGATCCGGCGCCGGCCGGCGCGAAGATCGACTTCCCGAGCGTCGGCGAGACGGTGGTGCGCATCGCGGACTTCCCGCCGGACGATGTCTATCCGCGGGATGCCGGTGACGTCGTGTTCGAGGAGATCGGCGCGCAGGACGAGCGGGCGGCCGGTGCGCACAGTGCCGACAAGCACTTCTGGTTCCACCGCACCGAGTCGATCGACTACGCGGTCGTGCTCGAGGGTGAGATCACGCTCCTCGTCGACGAGGGCGAGGCCACGATGAGGGCCGGCGACGTCGCCATCCAGCGCGCCACCGCCCACGCGTGGTCGAACCGGACGGACACGCCGGCGCGCGTGCTGTTCGTGCTGGTCGGGACCGACCCGATCAGCCCGGCCGAGATCGCGATGCGACGCGCGGCGACCCGCGTCGCGGAGTCGGCGTGATCGTCGACGAATCCGCGGCCGACGGCGAGATCATCTGGCGGCCGGATCCGCGCGCGGGTCGGACGCAGACCGAGCGCTTCGCCGACTTCGTCCGGACGCGCGGTGTCGCGCTCGCAGAAGGGTACTCGGCGCTGTGGCAGTGGAGCGTCGATGACCCGGACGCGTTCTGGTCGGCACTGATGGACTTCGCCGGCGTCCGACTGGGCGGCGAGCCGGGTCCGGCGCGCGACGGCGCGCCGATGCCCGCCACGCGCTGGTTCCCCGGCCGCACCCTCAACTTCGCGCGGCACCTCCTGGACGGGCGCGAGGGCGCGGCGCTCATCGCGGTCGCCGAGGACGGCGCCACCGAGGAGATGTCGTTCGCCGACCTGCGCGGGCAGGTCGGCGCGCTCGCCGCACACCTGCGCTCGCTCGGTGTCGTGCCCGGTGACCGCGTGGCGGCCGTGCTGCCGAACGTGCCCGCCGCGGTCGTCGCCTTGCTGGCCACGGCGTCGATCGGTGCCGTCTGGTCGGTGTGCGCACCCGAGTTCGGCCCCGGCGCGCTGGTGTCGCGCTTCCGGCAGCTCGAGCCCACAGTGCTGATCGCCGCGCCCGGTTACCACCTGGCGGGCGCCGACCGCGACCGTCGATCCGAGCTCGCCGACGTGCTCGGCCAGCTGCCGAGCGTACGTCATGTGGTGTGGGTGACCGCGCACACCGATTCCGTCCCGGCGCCCGAGGTGGCCGTTCCCGCCAGCGCGTGGGACGACGTCGTGCGTCGGCCGGTCGATCCGGAGTACCTCGACGTCGAGTTCAGCCATCCCTTGTGGGTGCTCTTCTCCTCGGGGACCACCGGCATCCCCAAGGGCATGGTCCACGGTCACGGCGGCGCGCTGCTGGAGGAGCTGAACCTGCTCCTCTTCGGCGGGGACGTGCGCGCCGGCGACCGCTACTTCTCGGTCGCCTCGACGAGCTGGGTCGTCTGGAACACGCTCGCCAGCGCGATGGGCGTCGGCGCCGTCGCCGTGCTGGTGGACGGCAATCCCACGTTCCCCACGCTCGACCGGGTCTGGGAGGTGGCGGCCGGCACGCGTGCCGCTGTGATCGGGGTCGGTGCCGGATTCATCCATGCCTGCGCCAAGAGCGGCCTCGTGCCGGCGCGCGCGCACGACCTCTCGGCGCTGCGTGCGATCCAGGTGACGGGATCCCCGCTGTCGGCCGACGGGTTCCGCTGGGTCTACCAGAACGTGGGCGACGTCTGGCTCGTGTCGATGAGCGGCGGCACCGACATCATCGGGTGCTTCGTCGGGGGCGCCCCGACCGAGCCGGTGCGGGTCGGCTACATCCAGGCGCCCGCGCTGGGCGTGCGGGTCGAGGCCTGGGATGACTCGGGCAATCCGACGCAGGGCAAGGGCGAACTCGTCGTCACCGAGGCGATGCCGTCGATGCCGCTGCGCTTCTGGGGTGACGACGACGGGTCACGCTACCGTGGGAGCTACTTCGACACGTATCCCGGAGTGTGGCGCCACGGCGACTTCATCGAGATCTCCGACCGAGGAATCCAGATCCTGGGCCGATCGGATTCCACACTGAATCGCAACGGCATCCGTCTCGGCTCCGCAGACATCTACGCGGTCGTCGAGGCGCTGCCCGAGATCGCTGAGGCGATGGTCGTCGGGGCCGAGATCGGTGACGAGGACTACTACCTGCCGCTGTTCGTCAGACTGGGCGAGGGCGTCGACGAGGATGCAGCCCGCACGGCGGTGGTCGCCGCCATCCGCAAGAACCTTTCGGCGCGCTACCTTCCCGACGACATCATCGTGATGCGCGGCATCCCGCACACCCGCACCGGGAAGAAGCTCGAGGTTCCCGTCAAGCGGCTCCTGCAGGGCGCGGCATTGACCGAGGTGGTCGATCTCGGAGCGGTGGACGACGCCGGCCTGCTGCAGGACTATGCGGCCCTGGCCCGGGCGAAGATGGGCGCGTCGGCACGTCGGTGACCGCACCGGGCGTCGGTGGACGTATCGTATCGGATGAGTCGATTCGAAAGGCGGCCCCATGGCGATCCGGAGTGAGCAGAGCAGGCAGGCGATCCTGCACTCGACGATGAAGCTGCTGGACGAGCGGGAACCGGAATCGGTGTCGATCCAGCAGCTGTCGATCGAGCGGATCGCGCGGGACGCCGGCGTGAGCAAGACCACCATCTACCGGTGGTGGCCGAACAAGGCCGCCGTCATCATCGACACGTTCCTCGAGAACCACATCCTGTCGACACCCGTTCGCGAGGACCTCCCGGCTCTCGACGCCCTGCGCGAGCACCTGGCGTCCCTCGCCGCCGTGTATGACGGCTATGAGGGGCGGCTGATGGCGCAGCTCATCGCCGAATGCCAGTACGATCCGGCCACGCTCGAGGAGTTCAAGAAGCACTTCTGGCGCCCGCGTCGCGAGGCCGTCAAGGTCCTCATCACGCGGGGGATCGAAGAGGGATCGATCCGCGGCGACCGGCCCGCCGACGAGCTTGCCGAGCGCATCTACGCCGCGATCTACTTCCGCCTGCTCTTCCAAGAGGGCTCGCTCGACCCGGCGGCGATGTCGGCTTCGTTCGAGCTCGCGCTCGAGGGCATCGCCGCGCGCTGACCCGCGCCCGCGGCGCCGATCAGAACCGGTCGGGCGACGGGGTGCCGTGGCCATAGCGGATCACGACGTCGGCGTGCCGGTCGAAGCGGTAGCCGACGCCGCGCACCGTGCGCACGACATCCTCGTACCGTCCGAGCTTGGCGCGCAGTCGCCGCACGTGCACGTCGATCGTGCGCTCGCCGGGGGCGTCCTGTTCGGTCGCGCTCTGCCAGAGCGACGAGACCAGCTCGGTCCGCTCGATCGTGCGACCCTCGCGCAGCACGAGATACTGCAGCAGCTCGAACTCCTTGAAGGTGAGCGCGGCCGACTCGCCGTCGATGACGACGCGCTTGCGCGAGATGTCGACCACGACGCCGCCGGGCACCGTCTCGGGCTCGGGGTCGGGCTCGGGCTTGGTGCGGGCCACGGCGCTCGGCTCGTGCAGCGCGAGGCGGACGACGTCCACATCCCGGCCGCCGGCGCCGACCGGGGCGAGGGCGACGGTCGCGTAGGTCTCGGCCTCGGGCGCGACCTCGGCGAGGGTGCGACGCAGCGCGTCGACGATGGTGCCGAGCGACACTCCGGATGCGGCGGCCTTGATCTCGTCGAACCCGACATACAGTGCGAAGCCGCGCGGCGTGGTCCCCGGGGGCAGGTTGCGGTCGGCGGTCGCGGCCGGAGCGGGAGCGGTGTCGGGGATGTCGGCGACGAGGCGGAGGGCGGGTCGGGTGGAACTCGTGGCGGTGGGGCGCTCGAGGAGGGCGGTGTTCGACATGGGATGACGTCCTTGACGGAAGAGACCTGCCGGTCGGCGATGCGATCGGCGGCGTGTGCGGTTGTGCTGCGATGACGGCCCGAAGCGGGCCGGGGCGAGGCATCCTTGCGCGGAGTGCGCCGAGGTGCTCGGGGGCTCAAGCAGCGCGGCCTTCGAGGATGGGAAGGCGGCGTGTGCGAGCCCGGCGGGGTTACCGGCTCAGCGGCACATTCGACAACACAGGACAACGCGGCCGGGCATCATGATGCCGGCAGTTCCGTTCGCCTCCCGGGCGGACAGAGAACGGGCGTTGTGAGTCATGTCGCTGATTATGACGGAATGCGTCCGCAGGTGTCAAATCGCTCGGATCCCGTCCCAGCCGCGCGTCGAAATGTGACAGATTGCTCAACCGGGCGATGGCAGTGTCGTCCGAGCGCCGAGAGGGCCGACCCGGCTGGCAGACTGTCCCCTCGTGAAGGTGCACATCGTCGGGACATCGGGCTCCGGAAAGTCGCGCCTGGCCGCGCGCGTGGCCGAGGCTCTCGGCGTGCCGCGACTCGAGCTGGATGCCGTGTTCTGGGATGCGGACTGGACTCTCCGCGACCTCGACGAGGCGCATCGGATGATCCCCGACTTCGTCCGTGCGCACCCGGACGGCTGGGTGATGGACGGCAACTGGGCGTCGCGGCTGGGCGACGTGCTCGACCCGCCCCACGAACCCGACGTCATCGTCTGGATCGACCACTCGCGCCTGCGGACCGTCGGCCGGGTGATGCGGCGCACCGCGCGCCGCGGGATCCTGCGCGAAGAGCTGTGGCACGGCAACCACGAGCGACCCTCGTCGTGGCTGCGCCGCGACCCCGAGGAGAACATCGTGCTGTGGTCATGGACGCAGCATCCGGTCGCCCGCGCGCGGATGGAGCAGCGCCTGGCCGACGGCGAGCCGATCGTGCGGCTGCGCGGTCAGCGGGCAGTGGATGCCTGGGTTCGGGCGATCCATGGCGCCGCCGACGTCGCACGGGGTTAGCCTGGCGATGTGGATGAGCTCATCTTCGCGAAGGAACCCGAAGCCTCGCGCTACACACTGCACCGTGGCGAGGATCTCGTCAGCGTGCTGGACTACCGCGACGACGGCCGCACCGTCGCCATGACCCGCGCCTACACCGTGCCGCCGTTCCGCGGCCACGGCTACGCCGGTGAACTCGTGGACCGCGCGGTGGCCGACCTCGAAGCCGACGGCGACCGGACCATCCGGCCGGTGTGCTGGTATGTCGCCGACTGGTTCACCGCGAACCCGGCGCACCGCGGCATCCTGGCGTCGTCGACGACGCAGCGCTCAGCGTCCTGAGACGAACGCGGATCCGCGCGGCCGCGGAACGCGATGACGGATGCCTCGGCCTGCCGCGATCGCGATGTCGGAGGGCGCCCGTACCGTGGGGGACATGCGCATCCTGCACACCTCGGACTGGCACATCGGGCGGACCTTCCACGGCAGCTCGACGCTGACGGCGCTGCGCGGCGTGCTCGACGCGCTGGTCGTCGAGGTGCGGGACCGCGAGGTCGACGTCGTCGTGGTGGCCGGCGACGTGTTCGACTCCGCCGCCCCCGCCGCCGACTGCTACACGCTGCTCACCGACACGCTGGTCGCGCTGTGCGACACCGGTGCGCGCGTCGTCGTCACCAGCGGCAACCACGACTCGGCGGCCCGGCTCGGCTTCCAGGCGAAGCTGCTGCGCGACGGCATCCACGTCCTGACCGATCCGACCGCGATCGCGACGCCGATCACGATCGACGACGAGCACGGCCCCGTCCACTTCTACGGGATCCCGTACCTCGAACCCGCCCTCGTGCGCCGCCAGTGGCCGGGTGTGCGCAGCCAGGCGCAGGCGCTGTCCCGCGCGATGGACCTGGTGCGCGCCGACGCCGCCGTGCGCGGCGGCCGGCACGTGGTCGCCGCGCACTGCTTCGCCGCGGGCGTCGAGGCGACGCCGCAGCTCGAGCGCGACATCCAGCAGGGCGGCCTCGACGTCGTGCCGCTGTCGGTGTTCGACGGGCCGGACTACACCGCGCTCGGGCACATCCACGGGCGCAACGTGCTCAGCGAGCGGGTCCGCTACGCGGGCGCCCCGCTGCACTACAGCTTCGGCGAGCGCGACAAGCCGCGGGGGGCGTGGCTGGTCGAGCTGGATGTCGCGGGCCTGGCCCAGGTCGAGTGGGTCGATCTGCCGGTGCCCCGGGCGCTGACGGTGATCAGCGGGCCGCTGGACGAGCTGCTCACCGCGGCGCGATTCGCCGACGCCGAAGGGGACTGGGTCAGCGCCCGCTACACCGACACGGCCGCGCAGCCGGATCCGATGCGGCGCCTGCAGCAGCGCTTCCCCCACTGCGCCGAGGTGCGGCATGCGCCGGAGCGCAGCGCACCGGCCGATTCCCGGTCGTTCGCGGCGCGCGTGAAGGCCGCCGAGTCCGAGACCGAGCTGGTCGAGGCGTTCCTCGCTCACGTCCGCAACGGCGAAGGCGCCGACGAGGCCGAGACCGACCTGATCCGCGATGTGCTGGACGAGCACGTGGCGGCAGAGGTGACGGCATGAAGCTGCACCGGCTCGAGCTCGAGGGGTTCGGCCCGTTCCTGCAGCACCAGAGCGTCGACTTCGACGCGTTCGACGACGACGGCATCTTCCTCATCGCCGGGCGCACCGGCGCCGGCAAGTCCAGCATCCTGGACGGCGTCGGATTCGCCCTCTACGGCGGGGTGCCGCGGTACGACGGAGGTGCGAAGCGGCTGCGCAGCGACCACTGCCGCCCCGAAGACCGGACCGAGGTGCGGCTGGAGTTCACCGTCGCCGATCGGCGATGGCGGGTGACCCGGTCGCCCGAGTACGAGCGGCCGAAGAAGAACGGCACCGGCACCACCACCGAGGACCACCGGGCGCTGGTGGAAGAGCTCGTGGACGGCGAATGGGTGGGGCGAGCGGCGAAGCCGCGCGAGGCCGGCGAGCTGCTCGGCGAGATCATCGGACTGAACCGCGAGCAGTTCCAGCAGGTGATCCTGCTCGCCCAGAATCGGTTCGCCGAGTTCCTGCTCGCGCGCAACGACGATCGGCAGGCCCTGCTGCGGACGCTGTTCGGCTCGCGTCGCTACCAGGACTACGAGAGCGCCCTCGAGCAGCGTCGCAAGGATGCCGAAGCGGCCGTGGCGACGGGGCTCCGCGGCGTCGAGGCCGTGCTCGACGAGGCCGACCGGGTGATCGCCGAGCACGACTTCGGCGCGGACGACGACCCGGCCGCGACCGTCCCGGACCGCCTCCTCGGAATCGAGCGGGCCACCGAGCGGGGCCGGTACCGGATCGAGGTGCTCGACACCGAGCGGGCCTCGGCCCTGGCCGCACGGGATGCCGCGCTGACCGCCCACCACGAGCTGCAGCGCCTGCACGAACGGGTGGCCGCCCGGATCGCCGCCCGTGCCGCGCTGTCCGCGCTGGAGGAGCGCGCCGACGAGATCGCGACTGCACGCCGCACGCTCGCGGACGCGCGCCGTGCCGAGGCCCTGCGCGCTCCGCTCGAGACCGCGGCCGAGGCCGAGGCGGCGGTCGCCGCGCACCGCGATGCCGAGGCGTCCGCGCGCTCCGCCTGGTTGGACAGCTGGGTGAACAGCAGGGTGGACGGCAGGGGCGACACCGCCGACGACGTGGACCGCGGCGCCGACGAGGCGTCCCTCGCCGCCGCGATCGACGAGCTGACCGGCGCACTGGCCGTGTGGCACACCGCACACGCGCACGAGACCGCGCTGTCCGAGCTGCGCACCACGCTGGCCGCGCGCGAGGCGGACGCCGCGGCGGCAGCCGAGCGGATCGTCGCGCTGGAGGCGCTGCGCGCACAGCTGCCCGCCCGGCGGGCAGAGCTCGAGACCGCGCGGCGGACGCAGGCCGCGACGGCTGCGACCGTGGAGGATGCGCGCACCGCCGTCGCCGATGCCGGGGCGCGCCTGTCCGCGGCGCTCGACGCGAAGGCGCGCGACGACGAGCGCGCGGTGGCCGAGAGGCGCCGGCTGGCCGCCGAGGACGACGCCGTGACGGCGGCCGCCGCCTACACCGCGCTCCTGCGCCGCCGGGTCGAGGAGCGCGCCGGCGAACTGGCCGCCGGACTCGCCGAAGACGAGCCCTGCCCGGTCTGCGGCTCGCGGGAGCATCCCGAGCCCGCGCCGGCCGCGGACGCGCCGGTGACCGACGACCAGCTCGCCGCCGCCGAACGAGACAAGGATGCCGCGCAGCGGCGCGCCCGCGAGGCCGCCGAGGCGTACGCCGCCGCCCGCACCGCCCATGCGGGGGCGGCCGGCCGCGCGGCCGGAATGGATGCGGCGGCCGCCCAGGCCGCCCACGACGAGGCGCGCGAGCGGCTCGCGGCGGCCGAGGCCGCCGTCCGCGTCCGCGAGTCGCTGGACGCCGATCGTGCCCGGCTGGACGAAGAGGACGCCCGCACCGCGGACGAGCTCACCGAGCTGGGTCGCCGCCAGGTTGCCCGGGGCGAAGAGATCGCCGCCCTGCGGGAACGGGCGACGGCCGCGATCACGGCGGTGGACGCTGCCCGGGGCGACTTCGCCACGGTGGCCGAGCGCATCGCGGACGGCGAGCGCCGCCGCACGGCTGCCGTGAGCCTGCAGGAGGCCCTCGTCGCGCGTGCCGCGGCCGAGACCGCGGCCCGCACCGCCGCCGCCGACCGGGACCGGCGGGTCGCGGCATCCGCCTTCGCCGACCCCGCCGCAGCCCGCGAGGCGCTGCGCGACGACACCGAGCGGCAGGTGCTGGAAGAGACGATCGGCGCGCACGACAAGAGCATCGACGTGCAGCGGGCGCGCCTGATGGACCTCGAGATGGAGCTGGCCGGCATCCCCGACCCGCTGCCCGCACTGGACGACAGTGCGGCCACGCTGGCCGCCGCACGGGAGCGCGCCGATACGGCGGCCACCGCGGCGGCCGCCGTCGAGCACGCCGTGCGCACGCTCGGCGGCCTGCAGGAGCGTGCACGCCGGGGGCACGAAGCCATCGCCGACCTCGAGCAGCGGCACCGGCTGATCGCCGGGGTGGCGCATGCCGTCGCCGGACGCAACGATCGCAAGATGGACCTGGAGACGTTCGTGCTGGCCGCCGAGCTCGAGCAGATCGTGGACGCCGCCAACCTGCGGCTGGACGAGATGTCGTCCGGCCGGTACCGCCTGCAGCACACGGACGCGCTGGCCGCACGCAATGCCGCCAGCGGCCTGGGTCTTCAGGTCATGGACGCGTACACCGGGCAGGCCCGGCCCGCGCAATCCCTGTCCGGCGGCGAGACGTTCCTGGCCTCGCTGGCCCTGGCACTCGGGCTGGCCGAGGTCGTCACCTCACGGGCCGGCGGCATCCGCCTGGACACGCTGTTCATCGACGAGGGGTTCGGATCGCTCGATCCCGAGACGCTCGAACTGGCGATGCGCACCCTGGACGAGCTGCGCCAGGGGGGCCGCACCGTCGGGGTGATCAGCCACGTCGAGGCGATGAAGGAGCAGCTGCCCGCGCAGCTGGTGGTCGAAGCGGCCGCCCACGGGCCGAGCACGGTCCGTCAGACCGCGCTCGACCCGGTGTGAGCTGCTACTTGACGAGGTACTGCTGGGCCGACGCGAGCACGGCGTGCATGAACTGCTCCGCCTGCTCCTCGGTCACGGCGCCCTGGCTGGAATCGACCATGGACTGCGCCTCGGTCGAGATTGCATCCTCGCCCAGCGCGTCATACGCCTGGAGCATCGCGGTGCCGATGAGCACGAGCGTGTCGTCCGCGTAGAGCTGGTCGATCTGGTCATCGGTGGCACCCGGCTGGATCTGCGTGACGAGATCGCGGATCTTCGGCCGCACGTCCTCGACGTACGCGGCCTCGTCGTAGGTGCCTGCGGCGCCGTCGGTGCCGTCGGTCGTCTCCGAGTCGGTGGCGTCGTCCGAGGCCTGCGCCGACGGAACCGATCCCGAGCTCGAGTCGGACAGCGACGAGTTCGCGGCCAGCCCGATCCACAGCAGCGAGACGGTGAGCGCGATCGCGAACACCACTCCGCCGACGATCGAGACGATCAGCCCGGCGATGCCGAAGCCCTTGCCGCCCTGTGCCTTGCTGGCCAGCGCGACGATCGACAGGATGAACGCGGCAAGCAGCAGCACGCCGCCGATGATCGCGAAGATCACGCCGACGAACGGCACGAAGCCGACGAACGTGACCAGCAGGCCGATGACCGCCAGGACCAGCCCGACGATCGCGAGCACCTTGGGCCGTCCATCCGGCTGCCGCGGCGCAGGCGCGCCGCCCTGCGGGTAGCCGGCCGGCGGGTAGCCGCCCTGGGCCGGGGGCGGATAGGCGCCGGCCTGCGCCGGGGCCGCCGGGGCGACGGGTCCGGCGGCGGTGGGACCTCCGCTCGGCGCCGGCGGAACCGGAGGCACCGGGGGCAGCGGATTGCCGGACGGGTCAAGGGGAGTGGTCAAGAGAGTCCTCCAAAGGACGTCGGTGTCCGATCAGCCTAACGAATTCTCTGCGGCGCCTATGAATGCGGCGCCGAGGGAGGCTGCACGTCCCGTGCCGACAGCGACACCGGGCGGACCAGGACGTGTCGCCGGTCGCGCACCCACCGCAGCCGATCGGCGCGGAACTGTGCCCGCGTCGCGAACCGATAGCGATACTCCACCACGCGCACCCAGCGGGGGCGGGCGCCGTCGAACGGATCGGAGTCCAGCAGCCGGAGGGTGGCCGGGTCCGCCTCGAGCAGGCGGATCAGCAGGGCCTGGAACCAGTCCTCCAGCGACCGGCCCAGTGGCAGGAACCACATCAGCCAATCCAGCCGCAGATGGTAGGGCGCCACCTGGCGGGGCAGGCGCCGCAGCGAGCCGGGCTTGCCTTTGAACTCGTACTCGGACCAGGCCGCGGCATCCGGGTCTTCGTCTCGCGTGCCCTCGATGATGTACTCGATCCGCACCCTGGTCACCGTCCCGAACGCCCCGTAGGCGTTGGCCAGCTGCCACCGGTTGAAGCTCGCGTTCATCAGCTGCCGCTTCGCCACGAGGTTGCGCGCCGGCCACCAGCTGAGCACGAGGTACAGCAGGAACACGGCGGACGTGACGGCCACCCAGTACACCGGCATGTCGTCCGGCGCCCACCAGTCCGTCCCGTTCGCGCCGGCCGCCGCGTCCCCCCGGTGCAGGCCGTAGCCCGAGAACGCGAGCACGACCGTCGCCCAGTTCAGCCAGGCGAAGTTGCCGGTGGCCACGAGCCACAGCTGGGTGGCGATGACGATGGATGCCGCGACCGCCCCCACGATCGTCGGCACCGGACCCGGCAGCCAGAGCCCGAGGACCGGGGCGAACAGGAACCACGGCACCACGAGCTGCGCGAAATGGTTGCCGAGCACCTCGCCGCGATGGAACCAGCGCGGCAGCAGGTGCGCCCGCCGGCTGAGCGGCCCCGGCATCGGCTGCGTCTCGTGGTGGTAGGTCAGCGCGGTCAGGTCGCGCCACTCCCGCCCGCCGCGGATCTTGATCATCCCGGCGCCGAACTCCAGCCGGAACACCAGCCACCACATCAGCACGATCACCGTCGTGGGCGGCGGCTGGGTGCTCGAGCCGAGGAATGCGGCCAGGAATCCCGCCTCCAGCAGCAGCATCTCCCAGCCGAAGCCGTAGAACGTCTGCCCGATCGAGACCACCGACATGTACCCGAGCCACAGGGCCAGGAAGCACAGCATGGGCACCCACGGCGGGGCCAGCTGCGGCACGCCGACCACCAGCAGCGCCGCGACCGCCATCCCGCACCAGCACAGCGCGGCCAGCCGCCGATCGGTGTACCGCCAGCGCCGGAACAGCGTCGGGCGCAGCATCCGCCCCGCCCGCGCCGACGAGCGGGCCCAGTCCAGCAGCTGCGGTGCCGGCAGCAGCCCGTGCTCGCCGAGCAGCGCCGGGAACTGGTTGCGAGTGGACAGGAATGCGATCAGGTAGAGCGCCGCGATGCCGCGCTGCAGCACCTCGCGTGCGAAGCCGAAATCGACCGCGGCGAATCCGTCCATCGGCTCACCCGAACAGCTCGGTCAGCTCGGTGGGCTCGGCGGTGTCGCGCAGCGCCTGCCGCGCGGCCAGCCAGCCCGGCATCCCGTGCACGCCGGGTCCGGGCGGGGTGGCCGCCGAGGCGAGGTAGACGCCCCGCATCGGGGTGCGCCAGGGCGTGCGCGAGAGCACCGGACGGGCGAACGCCTGGCGCATCGTGAACGATCCGCCGAGGATGTCGCCGCCGATGTCCGCCGGATTGTACGCGTGGCGCTGCGCGGCGGTCATGACGTGGAAGGCGACGATGCGGTCGCGGAAGCCGGGGGCGAATCGCTCCAGCTGTGCCGTCACGGTCTCGGTCGGATCCAGCGTCGAGCCGCTCGGCACGTGCAGATAGGCCCACAGCGTCTGGGCTCCATCCGGTGCTCGGGACGGATCGAGGATGCCGGGCTGGACGGTGAGCACGTACGGCCGGTCCACGACCCGGCCCGCGGCCACCGCGTTCTCCGCGGCCTCGATCTCGGCTCGGGTGCCGCCGAGGTGCACGGTCGGCGCGGCGGCGACATCCGGGTTCGCCCAGGGCACCGGCCCGTCCAGCGCGAAGTCGACCTTCGCCACGGCGGGCCCGTACCGGTACCGGCGGACCGCCCGCGCATACCCGGCCGGAACGCCCGGCAGGGTCAGGGCCAGGCGCGGGGCGGTGTCCAGCAGCAGCAGGTCGCCGGCGGCCGGGTCGCCCCAGTCCAGGGCCGACAGGTCGCCCACCCGGTGGCCGGTGTCGACCACGCCGCCGTGCGCGCGCAGATCGTCGATGAGCGCATCGGCGATCGCGTCCGAGCCGCCGCGCGGATACGCCCACCCGGTCGAATGCGCATGCGCGAGCAGGTAGAGCGCCGACGCGGTGGCCGCCAGCGACGGCAGGGTGCTGTTGGCGTGCGCGACCACCCCGGTGAACAGGGCCGCCGCCTCGTCAGTGCGGAATGTGGGCAGCACCCGCCGCCCGGCCGTCGTGCCCAGCTGCGCCATCCGCAGTGCGAACCGCGCCGCCGTGACCGGATGCCGGGGCACCCGGATCAGCTGGTTCCCGGTGAAATCGGCCACCCCGGCCAGCCGTCGGTTCAGCGGCCGGACGATGCGCCGCCATGCCGGGCCGTCCGCGCCGAGGTCCGCGACGGTGCGGTCCAGGTCGCGCCAGGCCACCGCGGCGCGCCCGTCGTCCAGCGGGTGGGCGAAGGAGGCCTCGGGCACGATCCAGTCGATCCGGTCGAGTCCGAACGCCCGGAAGAACGGCGAGCTCAGCGCCGCCGGGTGGACGGCCGAGCACACGTCGTGCCGGTACCCCGGGAGGGTCAGCGCGGCGGTGCGAACGCCGCCGCCGGGGGTGTCGGACGCCTCGACGACGCGTACGCCGTAGCCGGCCCGGGCGAGCGCGACCGCAGCGGCCAGCCCGTTCGGGCCGCTCCCGACGATCGTCGCTCGTCGTGCCATGGGTCCAGTCTGGCACCTGCGGCGTCCACTCATGGGGGGTTGACAGCGTCGGTGCCCACGATGCGGGGCCGACAGGCCATGATGGAGAGCACAGGTCCACGAAGGGGGAGTGGTTGAGATGGAATCGACGAAGCTGGATGCCCCGGATCCGATCGCGGCGCGGCTGGGCTGGGAACCGGGATCCGAAGCGGGAGCCCGGATCCGCGCGCTCGCCAAGGAGATCCTCGCCGACCGTCTCGAGATCGACCCCGTGTTCGTGAACGTCGAACGCGAGGCGCCCCGGCAGTTCGGGCATCACCCGCAGCCGATCGCCGTCGTCGACGGGCGCGAGGTGCCCCTGGCCGTGCACACCTCCAGCTTCCGGTCGGCGTCGGTGGTGGCCGTCTCAGAGCCCGGGGTGCTGGTCGGGCTCGACATCCGCGACCACCAGCCTGACGAGGGGATGCTGCACGAGATCCGCGGACACTCGCACCTGTGGGGCGACAGCCTGTGGGAGGACGCCAGCACCGAGAAGCTGCTCATGCACTGGTCGCGCGTGCAGGCGGTGCGCCAGGCCGACCCGCGTGGGGTGAGCGTGCGCCCGGAGCAGGTGCGGCTGGATCCGCCGTTCGCGAAGGCGTGGACGCCGGATCGGACGAATGCCTACCGGCTGATCGACCTGTCGCGAAAGGGCTTCATCATCACCCTCGCCTGCGGGTCGGCGGCCACCGACTGACCGGTCAGTCCACCAGGTCCGGCAGCGCCGCCTTCAACTCGGCCAGCCAGGCACGGGCGTTCCCGTCCGACGGAGCCCGCCAGTCGCCGCGCGGCGAGAGCGAACCGGCCGGCGACACCTTCGGCCCGTTCGGGATCGCGCTGCGCTTGAACTGCGCGAACGCGAAGTAGCGCTGCAGGAACACCTGCAGCCACGTCACGATCGTGGGCAGATCGTAGCCGTACCGCTCGTCGACCGGGAACCCGGGCGGCCAGGCTCCGGCATCCGGGTCCGCCCATGCGTGCGCGGCGAGGAAGGCGATCTTGGACGGCCGGAAGCCGTAGCGCAGCACGTGGAACAGCGTGAAGTCGTGCAGCGAGTACGGCCCGATCCGGTCTTCGGTGGACTGCATCCCGCCGTCGGCGTCGGCCGGGACGAGTTCGGGGCTGATCTCGGTGTCCAGCACCGACTGCAGCACGTGGGCGGCCCCGGCATCCAGCCACCCCTCGTCGGCACCGCTCGCGATCACCCAGCGGACGAGGTGCTGGATCAGCGTCTTGGGCACGCCCGTGTTGACGGCGTAATGGCTCATCTGATCGCCCACACCGTAGGTCGACCAGCCCAGGGCGATCTCAGACAGATCGCCGGTGCCCACGACGAACCCGCCGCGCTGATTCGCGAGTCGGAACAGATAGTCGGTGCGCAGCCCGGCCTGCACGTTCTCGAAGGTCACATCGTGCACGGGCTCGCCGCTGGCGAAGGGATGCCCCATCGTGGCCAGCAGCTCTTGTGCGGCGGGGCGAATGTCGATGGTCTCGATCGAGGCCCCGACGGACTCGGCCAGCGCGATGGCATTCGACTTCGTGTGCTCGCTGGTGGCGAAGCCGGGCATCGTGAAGGTCAGGATGTCGCTGCGTGGCCGGTCCAGCCGATCCATCGCCCGCGCGATCACCAGCAGGGCGTGCGTCGAGTCGAGCCCGCCGGACACGCCCAGCACGGGCTTGGGGCTGCCGATGGCCTGCATGCGCTGCACGAGCCCCGACACCTGGATGTTGAACGCCTCGTAGCAGTCCTGTGCGAGCCGGTCTGCGTCATCCGGCACGAACGGGAACCGGTCCAGCGGCCGGCGCAGCCCGATGTCGGCGGACGGCGGGTCCAGCAGCACGTCCACGGTCACGAACGCGGCATCGCCGATCAGGGCCCGGTTGTCGTCGAACGTCCCCTGCCGCAGCCGGTCCTGCCGCAGCCGGTCCAGGTCGACGTCGGCGACGCTGCGGCGCGGCCCGTCCGGGAACCGCTCGGTGGAGGCCAGCAGCTCGCCGGTCTCGAAGATCATGGTCTGCCCGTCCCACGACACGTCGTTCGTGGATTCGCCGGTGCCGGCGGCGGCATACGCGTAGGCGGCCAGGCAGCGCAGCGACTGCGACCGGCAGAGGGTCGCGCGGTCCTCGGCGCGGGCGATGGTGATCGGGCTGCCGGACAGGTTGACCAGCACCGTGGCGCCGGACAGCGCCGCGACCGAGGAGGGCGGGACGGGCACCCAGACGTCCTCGCAGACCTCGGCGTGCAGCACCAGCCCGGGAACGTCGCGCACGTCGAACAGCAGGTTGGTGCCGAACAGCGCCTCGCGCCCGCCGATCCGGATCGCCGCGCCGTCGAACGGGGCGCCGGCGGCGAACCAGCGCCGCTCGTAGAACTCGCGATACGTGGGCAGGTGCGCCTTGGGGGCGACGCCGATGATCTCGCCCCGGTGGATCACGACCGCGCAGTTGTACAGCCGGCTGCGGTGCCGCAGCGGGGCGCCGACCACCAGGACGGGGAAGAGGTCGGCGGATGCCGCGGCCAGGCGCTCCAGTGCCGCCTCGACGCCGTCCAGGACGGCGTCCTGCATCACGAGGTCCTCGATCGAGTACCCGCTCAGGCACAGCTCGGGGAACACGGCCACCGCGACGGCATCGTCGTGGCATTCGCGGGCGGCGGCCAGGACGGCGTCGGCGTTGGTCTGCGGATCGGCGAGGGCGACCGGGATCGTGCATGCGGCGACCCGCGCGAACCCGTGCCGGTATGCGCTGGCGAAGGGCAGGCTCATCCCCTCAGTCTGGCACCGACGCCGGGGTGTCGGTGGCCGTCTGTAGGGTCGAGGCGGAAGGGAAGGCATGCGGTACATCGAAGACGAAGGCCGGATCGTCTGGAGCGCCAGCGACCTGAAGGCGGCGGCCGAGTGCGAGTTCGCCTGGCTGCGCGCGATCGACGCGAAGGTCGGGCGCGTGCCGGCGGTGGTCGACCCCGAGGACGAGACGCTCGCCCGGGCCGCCCGGCTGGGCACCGAGCACGAGCGGCGGGTCCTGGCCGCGTACCGCGAGCGCCTCGGCGACGCCGTGACCGAGATCCCCACGGCCGCATCCTCGGACGCGACGGCGATGGCGGATGCCGTGGCCGCCACGATCGCGGCGCTGAACGACCCCGCGACCCGGGTGGTCTACCAGGCCACGTTCCAGACCGCCGAGTTCGTCGGCTTCGCCGACTTCCTCGTCCGCGAGGACGACGGCCGGTGGGTGGTGCAGGACTCCAAGCTGGCGCGCCACGCGCGGGTCACGGCGCTCATGCAGTTGGCGGCATATGCCGATCAGCTCGACCGGCTGGGGGTGCCGCGAGCCGGTCGGGTCGAACTGCTCCTGGGCGACGGCACCACCAGCGTGCACCGGGTCGACGACCTCATGCCGGTGTTCCGGCTGCGGCGCGCGCGGCTGCTCGCGCTGATCGCCGACCGGCAGCTCGCGCGCGGTCTCGAGGGCGAGGCGATCGCCTGGGGCGACGAGCGCGGCGAGCTGGGCGTGGTCGCCTGCGGGCGCTGCGCGACCTGCGATCAGGAGGTCGTCGCGTTCCGTGACCTGCTGCTGGTGGCGGGCATGCGGCCGGTGCAGCGCGAGCGGCTGCGGGCCGCCGGCATCCGCACGATCGACGCGCTGGCCGAAGCATCCGCCGCGCCGCCGAAGATGAGCGCCGAGACGTTCGCGATGCTGCGCACCCAGGCCCGGCTGCAGCTGCAGAGCCCGGCGGGCATCCCGGCGCTGGTACCGGCTCCGGCGCCGGCCTCCGCCGCGGTGCCGGTCGCCGCCGACGCGCCGCCGGTCGCGGTTCTCGCGCCGGCCGTCCCGACGTACGAGGTCGTCTTCCCCAAGGCGCTCGGCGCGCTGCCGCGCCCGGACCTGGGCGACATGTTCTTCGATTTCGAGGGCGACCCGCTGTACACCGAGGGCGCGCGCGCCCAGGACTGGGGCATCGACTATCTGTTCGGCTGGGTCGACGTGCGCGAGCAGTACACCGGGCTGTGGGCGCACAGCTTCGCCGACGAGAAGGCGACATTCGAGCGCTTCCTCGACATCGTCCGCGCGGTGCGCGACCGGCATCCCGGCATGCACATCTATCACTACGCGCCGTACGAGACGACCCATCTGCTGGCGATGGCCGCCCGTCACGGCGTGCGCGAGGCCGAGCTCGACGGGCTGCTGCGCGACGGTGTGTTCGTCGATCTGTATCCGATCGTGCGGCGGGCGCTGCGGGTGGGCTCGCGTTCCTATTCCATCAAGAAGCTCGAGCCGCTGTACATGGGCGACGAGGTGCGGACGAGCGACGTCCAGCGCGGCGACGACTCGATCGTCAAGTATGTGCAGGCGCGGGGCCTGTCCGACGACGGGCAGGATGCCGCCGCCCAGGTCGTACTCGCCGACCTCGCCGACTACAACCGGTACGACTGCGTCTCGACACGGCGACTGCGGGATTGGCTCGTCGACCGCGCCCGCGAGGCGGATCTGCTGCCCTCGCGCGACATCGAGTCGGTCGAGACCGCGTACGCACCGTCCCGCCGCGCGGACGACCTGCGGCGGCTGGCCGCCGACGAGGGTGTGCCCGAAGCAGACGCCGGGGCGCTGCGGCTGGGCGCGGCCGCGATCGACTACTACCCGCGCGAGGCGAAGTCGTTCTGGCAGGCGCACTTCCTGCGGCTGCGCGAGCCGATCACGGTGTGGGAGAACACGCGCGACGTCGTGGTGGTCGACGCCGACCACAGCGGGGTGACCGAGGACTGGCATCCCGGCCCCCGCTCGGTGCGCCGCCTGGTCCGGCTGCGCGGCGAGGTCGCCCCCGGCACCCGGCTGAGCGTGGGGACGCGGCCGTTCGTGCTGTACGAGACGCCCCCGCCGTTCGGTGCCGACGCGATGCCGCGATGGGTGCACGTGGCGCGCGAGGTCGAGGTGGTCGAGGTGCTCGACGACGGCGCGATCGTCGCCGAGACGGCAGCGGACGGGCAGACGTGGCACGAACTTCCGGTCGCGATCTGCCCGGCTGCGCCGCCGCGGGCGGGCAATCAGCAGGTCGCGATCGACGAGTGGGCGGATGCCGTCGTCCACGCCGCTCCGGCCTTCCCGGCCGATCCGGCCAGCGACATCCTGCGCCGCCGTCCGCCGCGCACCCGCACCATGCCGCTGGGTGACCAGGCGCGTCCCGCCGACCACATCGGCGCCATCTCGGCGGCGCTGCTCGACCTGGATCGCAGCTACCTCGCCGTGCAGGGGCCCCCGGGCACCGGCAAGACGTATGTGGGCTCGCATGTGATCGCGCGGCTCGTGCGCGAACACGGCTGGAAGGTGGGCGTGGTGGCGCAGTCGCACGCGGTGATCGAGCACATGCTCGACCGGGTCGTGGCGGCGGGGGTGCCGGCCGGCCAGGTCGGCAAGGCGCGCAAGGCGGGGGCCGAGGGCGACGTGTCGTTCACCGCCTTTCCGAAGAACGGCCTGGCCGGGTTCGCCGAGGAGCACGCCGAGGGCGGGTTCGTGGTCGGCGGCACGGCGTGGGACTTCAGCCACGTCGGACGGGTGCCCCGGCGATCCCTCGACCTGCTGGTGATCGACGAGGCCGGGCAGTTCTCGCTGGCCTCGACGATCGCGGTGGCCGCGGCATCCGATCGCCTGCTGCTGCTGGGCGATCCGCAGCAGCTGCCGCAGGTGAGCCAGGGGATCCACCCCGAGCCGGTGGACGCCTCCGCGCTCGGCTGGGTGATGGACGGGGCCGACGTGCTGCCGCCGGCGTACGGGTTCTTCCTCGATCGCACCTGGCGCATGCGCCCCGAGATCGCCGAGCCGGTCTCGCGACTCTCGTACGACGGCGAGCTCGCGTCGCGCCCGAGCGCCGCGCTGCGGGGGATCGAGGGCGTCGCCCCCGGTGTGCACGCCGTACCGGTGCGCCACCACGGCAACGCCACCCAGTCGCCGGAAGAGGCGGCGGTGGTGGTCGAGATCGTGCGCGACCTGCTCGGCCGCCCGTGGACCGACGTCGAAGAGGACCGCCCGCTGCCGCCGCGGCCGCTGGAGCAGTCCGACCTGATCATCGTCACCCCGTACAACGCGCAGCAGGTGATGGTCGAAGAGGCGCTGCACGCCGCCGGATTCGGTGCCGTCCCGGTGGGCACCGTCGATCGGTTCCAGGGGCAGGAGGCCGCGGTCTCGATCGTGTCGCTGGCCGCGTCGAGCGGGAAGGACGCCCCGCGCGGGCTGGAGTTCCTGCTGCTGCAGAATCGGCTGAACGTCGCGATCTCGCGGGCCAAGGCGGTGGCCTATCTCGTCTACGCCCCGGGGCTGCTCGACGACCTGCCGCGCACGCCCGACGGGGTCACCCGGCTGAGCGCGTTCGCCCGCCTGGCCGGGGTGGACGACGACCCGGAAGGGGATGATGGGGCACACCGTAGACTCGGCGCATGAGCGAAGACCTGCCCCAGCAGTTCGAGATCGATCTGCCGCCTGAGATCATTCCCGGCAACTACGCAGACTTCGCGAACGTCTGGCACACCCCGACGGTGTTCGTCATGGACTTCGTCACCCTGGCCCAGCCGCCGCGGGAAGAGACGCACCCCGACACCGGGGAGCAGATCGCCATCGTCCCGGCGCGGGTGGTCAGCCGCATCCGCATCCCCCCGGAGCAGGTGTTCGAGCTGGCCAAGGCGCTCACCCAGCAGCTCGAGTTCTGGGAGCAGGAGACCGGTAAGCGCTCCCCCTCCTGACCCCGCCCCCGCCTGACCTCGCCCCCTCCTCCTTCCCCGCCGAGGTTGTCTTCCGTCCGCCGAGGTTGTCTTCCGTCCCGCGAGGTTGTCTTCCGTTGCGCGAGGTTGTCTTGGGTCGCAGGATGCATTCGGATGCCTGGGGACAATCTCGGCGAACCGAGGACAATCTCGGCGAACGGAGGACAATCTCGGCGAACCGAGGACAATCTCGGCGGACCGAGGACAATCTCGGCGGACCGAGGACAATCTCGGCGAATGGGAGGGAGGGGCGGGCGGGTCAGACGGTGCCGTAGAGGCGGTCGCCGGCGTCGCCGAGACCGGGCACGATGTATCCGCGGTCGTTCAGGCCCTCGTCGCGCGCGCCGAGCACGAGCGTGACGTCGCGGTCGCCCACCTGCTCGTCGATCTTCGCGATCCCCTCGGGCGTGCCCAGCAGGCAGATCGCGGTGATGTCCTGCGCACCCCGGTGGAACAGGAAGTCGATCGCCGCACCCAGCGACCCGCCGGTGGCCAGCATCGGATCGAGCACGAAGCACTGCCGATCCGACAGATCCGTGGGCAGCCGCTCCGCATACGTGCTGGGCTCGAGGGTCTCCTCGTCGCGGACCATGCCGAGGAATCCGACCTCGGCCGTCGGCAGCAGCTTGACCATGCCCTCCAGCATCCCGAGCCCGGCGCGCAGGATCGGCACCACGAGCGGACGCGGCTCGTCGATGCGCACCCCCATCGTCGTGGTCACCGGCGTCTGGATCTCGACCGGGGCGACGCGCACGCCGCGGGTGGCCTCGTAGGCCAGGAGCGTGACCAGCTCCTCGGTGAGCTGCCGGAACACCGGCGACGGCGTGCGCTGATCGCGCAGCACCGTCAGCTTGTGGGTGATGAGGGGATGATCGGCGATGTGCACGCGCATGCTCCCAGGGTACTGGTCGGCCTCGCTCCCACCCGACCCCGTACCCTCGTGATGTGACCTCTGCCTTCGACTCCGCGATGGACCGCGCGCTGGTTCTGGCCGTGCGGGCCGGAGCCGCCGGCGACGTCCCCGTCGGCGCCCTCGTGCAGGATGCCGCGGGCCGCACGATCGCCGAAGGGTGGAACGAGCGCGAGCAGACCGGCGACCCCACCGCCCACGCCGAGCTCGTCGCGCTGCGCAGGGCCGCGGCATCCCTCGGCTCCTGGAACCTCGAGCAGCACACGCTCGTGGTCACCCTCGAGCCCTGCCTGATGTGCGCCGGCGCGATCCTGCAGGCGCACATCCCGCGGGTGGTGTTCGGCGCCTGGGATGAGAAGGCGGGCGCCGCCGGCTCGCTCTACGACGTGCTCCGCGATCGCCGCCTGCCGTACCGCGCCGAGGTCATCGGCGGCGTGCGGGAGGATGCCGCATCCGCTCTGCTGCGCGACTTCTTCGATCAGCGACGCTGACCAGCGGCATCCCGCGCCGCCCGATCAGCGACCGATCACAGCGCCCGCAGCCGCGGCAGCACGCTGCCCAGCAGCTCGAGGTGCTCGACGTCGCGGATGTCCACCAGCTGGAAGTAGACGCGCTGCGCGCCCAGCCCGCGGAGCCGATCGACCGTGGCCACGATCTCGTCGGGCAGACCGGCGATCACATCGTCGGCGCGCACGGCCGCCGGATTGCGTCCGATCGTCTCGGCCCGGCGCGACAGCTCGGCCTCGGTGTCGCCGACGATCGTCGGCAGCGCGACCGACAGCTTCAGCGTCGCCGGATCCCGCCCCGCCTCCGCACAGGCGGCGCGCACGCCGGCGAACTTCTGCGCGATGACGTCCTCGGGCTGGAACCCGATGTTGAACTCGGTCGCGAATCGCGCCGCGATCGCCGGGGTGCGGCGCATCCCGCCGCCGCCCACGATGATCGGCACCTGCTCCTGCACGGGCTTGGGCAGGGCGGGGGCATCGGCCAGCGTGTAGTGCCGGCCGGTGAACGAGAACGTCTCGCCCACCGGGGTGCTCCACAGGCCGGTGATCACCGACAGCTGCTCCTCCAGCATCCCGAACCTCTTCGCCGGGAACGGGATGCCGTAGGCCCGGTGCTCCGCCTCGAACCAGCCGGTGCCCAGCCCCAGCTCCACCCGGCCGCCGCTCATCGCGTCCACCTGCGCGGCCTGGATCGCGAGGATCGACGGCGCGCGGTGCGTGGCCGACGAGACCAGCGTGCCCAGCCGCACGCGGGACGTGTCGCGGGCGAGGCCGGCCAGGGTGGTCCAGGCGTCCGTGGGGCCGGGCAGCGGGCTGCCTGCTCCCATCCGCATGTAGTGGTCGCTGCGGAAGTACCCGTCGAAGCCGAGCTGCTCGGCGGTCTGGGCGAACACGCGCTGTTCGTCGTAGCTGAACCCCTGCTGCGGTTCGGTGAAGACGCAGAATTCCATTCAGTCCTCCGATTTCAGGATGAACGCCTCGGTCGGCGGCGCCGGGTCGTCCCCGGGACGGTAGACGTCCGGCTCCAGGTAGATCACGCGCGCCGCCGGGACCGCGGCGCGGATGCGGCGCTCGACCGCGTCGATGTCGCCGGCGACCGCGGCCAGCGGCTTGTCGCGGGGGAAGCCGAGCTTGGCGGCGACCATGAGCTCGTCCGGACCCAGATAGAGCGTCTTGATGTGGATCAGCTTCTGCACCTCGGGCCCGTCCTGCACCGCCCGCACGATGGCGTCGAGGTCGCGTCGCCCCGCGCCCTCGCCCACGAGCAGGCTCTTGGTCTCGATCCCCAGGGTGATGGCGACCAGGATCAGCAGCGTGCCGATCATGAGCGTGCCGACCGCGTCGAAGACCGGATTGTGCGTGAGAGTGGACAGCCCGACCCCCAGCAGCGCGAACATGAGGCCGGTGAGGGCCGCGACATCCTCCAGCAGCACCACCGGCAGCTCGGGCGCCTTGGCGTGCCGGATGAACGCGAACCACGACTCGCCCTGGGCCCGGTGCGGCCGCGACTCCCGCACCGCGGTGCGCAGCGAGAACGATTCGAGGCAGATCGCGATCACCAGGACCAGCAGCGGCACCCAGACGTTGTCGAGCTCGTGCGGGTGCGTGAGCTTGTCGACGCCCTCGTAGATGGAGAACAGGCCGCCGACCGAGAACAGGATGATCGCCACGACGAACGCGTAGACGTAGCGCTCGCGGCCGTAGCCGAATGGATGCTCGCGGTCGGCGGATCGCTTGGCCTGGCGCCCGCCCCACAGCAGGAGAAGCTGGTTCCCGCTGTCGGCGACCGAGTGGATCGCCTCGGCCAGCATGGAGGCCGACCCCGAGAAGAACCAGGCCACGAACTTCGCCAGGGCGATGCCCAGGTTCGCCAGGAACGCCGCGATGATCGCGGTCCCGCCGCCGGATGCACTCATGGGCTCGAGTCTAGGGAACCGCCCGGTCCAGCGGAGGGACGCGCGGTCCGGGGCGGGGATGCCGCGGCCGGCGTCAGTCCTCGGACTTGAGGATGATCGTCTCGGTCGGCGGGGACGGGTCGTGCTGCGGCTTGATGTACCCGATCGTCTGCAGCAGCGCGCGGCGGAACACGCCGGGGCGCTCCAGGTGCGGTGCGTGGCCGACTCCTTCGATCTCCAGTTCGACCAATTGGCCGCCGGCGGCACGGTAGGCCTCCAGCACGTCCCGGGTCTGGCTGACCATCGGCTGCGGCGGGGCGACCTCCTCGCCCGGCCACCCCGGGACCAGCTCGGCCTTGCCCAGCTGGTTCAAGTCGAAGTACGACGCATCCGACACGATCGCATCCGCCGTGCCGTGCACCCACAGGATCGGCGGCTTGGGGCGCAGGTCGACGATGCCCGAGACGTCGAAGTAGCGCGGCGCCATCGTGTTCAGCACGCCGATCGCGCCGGCGGCGAACCCCGGCCAGTTCTGGCTGGGCACACCGTCGCCCGGATAGTTCCCGGTGGCGGTCGAGGTGGTCAGCATCGAGTCGACCCACACATCCTCGTGCGCGGTCACGTAGTCGGCCGACACGTACGAGGACCGGAAGACGCTGCGCGGCGAGGTCGGGGCATCCGCCGACTCGTCATGGTCGATCAGCCGCTGCACGAAGTCGGGGTTCGCGCCGCCGCCGCCGCACCCGGCGTCATCGTCGGTCAGACGCGTGCCGTCGCGGCGGGTGCCGCCGAACCCGTACGGCGAGACCGGCGCCTGCAGCGTGAGGCTGCGCACCGGGTGATCCAGCGCGTACTGCATGATCACGCCGCCGCCCATCGACCAGCCCACCAGGTGCACCGCGTCCAGCTCGAGCGCCTGCAGCACCGCGTGCAGGTCGTCCGCGAAGTCACGCACTCCCCGGGTGGCGTCGACCGGCAGGCTCTCGGTGCCGCCGAAGCCGCGCAGGTCCACCGCGATCGGGCGGATGTCGCCGGGAAGATCCTCCATGATCTCCTGCCAGAACAGGGCCGACGACACGTTCCCGTGCACGAACACGACCGTGCGCTCGCTGGGCGTGCCCCGGTCGTCGGCAGTCCGCTCGAGGATGTTCACCCCCATCCGTGGGGTCTCGACGATACGTGCGGCGATGCCGTCGAACACGGTCATGGATCGGCCTCCTCATCGCTCCTGAGTCGACTATAACCGCGCCCGGCCGCCGTAGGATGAGCCGCATGCTCCCTCCCCTCGCGATCCTCGGCGCCGGTTCGATGGGCGGCGCGATCCTGCACGGTCTGGTCGAGTCCGAGCGCGCCTCATCGATCACCGTCACCAACCGCACGGCCGCCAAGGCGGCCACCCTGCGCACCCTGCCGGGGGTGCGCAGCGTCGCGCTCGAGGACGAGCCGGCCGGCAACACGGATGCCGCGGCCGCCGCGGACGTCGTGCTGGTCGGCGTCAAGCCGGCCATGGTCCCGGACCTGCTGCGCGAGATCGCCCCGGTGCTGCGGCCCGGCACGATCGTGGTCAGCATCGCGGCCGGGGTCACGATCGGCACGTTCACCGGGATCCTCGGCGACGGCATCCCGGTCATCCGGTCGATGCCGAACACCCCGTCGCTGGTACGCCAGGGGGTGACCGGGCTGGCCGCCGGCCCCGGGGTGAGCGCCGAGGACATCGCCGTGGTCAGCGAGCTCTTCTCCACGGTCGGCACGGTCATCCAGGTCGACGAGGAGCAGATCGACGCGCTGTCCACGATCTCCGGCTCGGGACCGGCCTACGTGTTCCTGCTGATCGAACAGCTCACCGCCGCTGCCGTCGGCAAGGGGTTCGACCTCGCGCAGGCACGGCTCATGGCCGAGCAGACGTTCATCGGCGCGGCTGCGCTGCTGGCGGCATCCGATGTGGACCCGGCCGAGCTCCGCCGGCGCGTGACCAGCCCCAAGGGCACCACCGAGCGCGCGATCGCCGTGCTGCAGGACGCGCACCTGGACGCCGTGTTCGCCACGGCGACGGATGCCGCGCTGGCGCGCGCGAAGGAGCTGGCCGCCGGCGGCTGAGCTATCGCTCCAGCGAGGCGAAGCGCTCGATGTCGGAGTTGGTCCCGGACACGATGATCAGGTCGTGGTTGGTGACGACGGTGTCGGCCTCGGCGTAGCGGAACGGCCGGCCGGGGCTCTTCACGCCGACCACGGTGACGTTGAACTTCGTGCGCACCCCGGACTGGTTCAGGCCGATGCCGCGGATGAACTTGGGCGGGTACATCTTGGCGAGCACGAAGTCGTCGTCGAAGCGGATGAAATCCAGCATCCGCCCGCTGACCAGGTGCGCGACGCGCTCGCCGGCCTCGCGCTCCGGGTAGACGACGTGGTTCGCCCCGACCCGCGCGAGGATCTTGCCGTGCGAGTGCGACACCGCCTTGGCCCAGATCTGCGGGATCTTCAGGTCGACGAGGTTCGCGGTGATCAGCACCGACGACTCGATCGACGAGCCGGTCGCCACGACCGCGACCTGGAAGTCCTGGGCGCCGATCTGCGTGAGCGCGTCGATGTTGCGGGCGTCGGCCTGCACCGCGTGCGTGACCCGCTCGGACCACTTCTGCACGAGCTCGAGGTTCGCGTCGATCGCCAGGACGTCGCGGTCCAGCCGGTCCAGCTCGCCCGCGCATGCCGCGCCGAACCGTCCCAGCCCGATCACCAGGACGGGCGCGTCGCCTCGGATCTGCTCAACCAACGATCGGCCTTTCCACCGGCAGCGCGTACAGCTGCGAACGGGATGTCGCGGCGACCGCCGCCGCGAGAGTCACTGTACCAACGCGGCCCATCAGCATCGTGGCCGCCATCACGTACTTGGCCAGGTCGGGCATGCCCTCGGTCAGCCCGGACGACAGGCCGACGGTGGCGAACGCCGAGATCACATCGAACAGCACATCCACCACCGGCGCCTGGGTGATCTGGGCGATCGTGACGGTCGAGACCGAGACCAGGGTGGCCCCCCACGCCACGACCGACAGCGCCACCCGCTGCACGTCGCTGGGGATGCGGCGGCCGAACGCCTGCACGCTGGGGCGTCCCTTCGCCTCGCTCCACACGGCCAGGGCGAGCACGGCCAGCGTGGTCACCTTGATGCCGCCGGCGGTGGACGCCGAGCCGCCGCCCACGAACATCAGCATCGAGCCGACGATCAGCGACGAGCCGTGCAGGCTGCCGATGTCGATCGTGGAGAACCCGCCGGATCGGGTCATCGCCGACAGGAAGAACGATTGATACAGCGTGTCCCACGCGTCGCGGTCGCCGAACGTCTTCGGATTGTCGAACTCGAGCGCCAGGAACACGGCGGCGCCGATCACGAACAGCAGCACCGTGGTGATGATCGTCAGCTTCGCGTGCAGCGACCACTGTCGCACGTGCCAGCGCTGGCGGGCCAGCGTGTAGATGACGGGGAAGCCGATCGAGCCGAGGAACACCCCGGCCATCATCACGGTGAGGAAGAAGTAGTCGTGCTGGAACGGCTCCAGCCCCCCGGGGTTGGGGGCGAAGCCGGTGTTCGTGAACGACATCGCCGCGTAGTACGGCGCCTCCCACAGCGCCCGCAGCGGGTCGACGCCGCCGATCACCAGCGACGGGTACATCAACACGGCGAGCCCGGCCTCGATGATCAGCGTGGACACCGCGATCGTGGCCAGCAGCGGACCGACTTCGCCCAGCCGCACCGTCTGCCCCTCGTTCACGGGGCCGCCGTGGGCGCGCAGCGGGTTGGTGTCGCTCGCGGCCATGAGCTTGGCCCGCAGGCCCAGCCGCTTCGAGATCACCAGACCCAGGATCGAGGCCAGGGTCAGCACGCCCAGGGCGCCGACGTTGACTCCGATGTAGATGATGACCCGTCCGAACGCCGACCAGTGCGTGGCCATGTCGACCGTGGACAGCCCGGTCACGCAGACCGTCGAGATCGCCGTGAACACCGCGTCCACGAACGGAGTGCGGACCCCGTTCGCGGCGGCGGCCGGCAGCGACAGCAGCGCGGTGAACAGCGCGATCAGGATGATGTACACCCCCACGGCGAACCGGGCGGGGGATGCGGTGGTGAACTCGCGGAACCAGTCCCAGGCCGCCGGCGGCCAGGTGCGCAGCGCGTGCGCCAGCGCGGACGGTCGCGCGGCGTCATCGGGACGTGGCATCACCCGTGTCATGGTACTCAGCCGGGCACCCGGCTAACCTAAGGACATGGCGGACATCTTCGACGTGATCGCGGACGGCACCCGTCGCGAGATCCTGCGACTGCTTCTGGATCGGTCCACCGCCGGATCGGACGGCACCAGCGTGTCGCAGATCGTGTCCGAACTCGGGGTCAGCCAGCCGACCGTCTCCAAGCACCTGAAGGTGCTGCGCGAGGCCGGGCTGGTCGCCGCGCGAGAGGAGGGCCAGCACCGGTTCTACCGGCTCGAGGCCGCTCCGCTGGACGAGGTGGACGAGTGGATCCTGCCGTTCCTGGACGAGCCGGCGCCGATCGTGGCCCTGCCCGAGCCGGCCGTCCATGCCGCCGAGGTCGTCGGCCGGACCGCGGCATCCGCCAAGCACGTTCTGGAGACGGCGCTGAAGAAGTTCCCCGGTCGCTGAGCCGCGCCGTGCCGCTGGACCCTGTTGTGAACGAGCCCGCCGTGCTGCTGCTGTGCGACTATTCGCTGCGCTACCTCGGCGGCGCCCAGACGGCGTTCGTGCGGCAGGCGCGCAGCCTCGCCGCGCAGGGCTGGTCGGTGGTGGTGGTCGCCCCGGACGCCGACGTTCTGTCCGGGGTCGAGAACATCACCGCGGTGGCCCCGGTCGTGCGGTGGACGATGCCGGGTCTGGGGCTGCCGATCCTGGGCCCGCCCGAGCAGCTGCGGGTGCGGGTGGAGGAGCTGATCGTGCAGCACGGGGTGCGGGGGATCGTCGTGCACTCCGAGTTCACCCTCGCCGCCGTGGCCCTCGCGGCCGGCGCTGCCCGCGGCATCCCGGTCCTGCACACCGTGCACACCTTCTTCTGGCGCTCCTCGCGCCTGCTCGGCCCGCTCGCGCCCGGCGTGCGCTGGTTCCACCGCCGGCTGACGCACCTGCCTTCCACGCCGCGCAGCACCGGCAGCACCGCGATCAACAACGCGCTGCGCGGCATGACGCTGCGGGTCGCGGTGCGTGCCGACGTCGTGCTGTCGCCCTCGGAGCACCAGGCCGAGGCGCTGCGCCGGGCGGGGGCGCGCTCGGCCCGCGCCTTCTCGAACGTGTCCGAGCCGCTGCAGCCGTCCGCCCCGCCGCCGGACGAGCCGCTCACCCTCGTGTGGGCCGCCCGGTTCGCGCCGGAGAAGCGGCTGGATGTCGCCCTGGACGCCGTCCGGATCGCCGGCGAGACGCTCGGTCCGGGGCGGGTGCTGCTGCACGTGGCCGGGGGAGCGCACCGCCCGCAGGCCGATGTCGTCTTCCACGGACGGGTGCCCGGCGACGAGGTCGCGCGGCTGGTCGCGGGCGCCCACGCCGTGCTGATCACCTCGCTCGGGTTCGACAACCAGCCGATGATCGCGCTGGAGGCGTTCACCCGCGGACGCCCGGTGGTGGTCACCGACCCGGTGCTGCGCGACGAGTTCGGCGCCGCGGCGCTCGGCACCGACACACCGGATGCCGCGGGCCTGGCGGCCGTGCTGGTGCGCGCCGTCCGCGACCGTGACCTGCTGCGCGCGGCGGGTCAGGCGGCGCTCACCTACGCGCAGGAACGGCAGCCGGATCGGCATGCGGCGGCGCTGCTGCGGATGATCGACGAGGCGGCGCGGACGGCGTGAGGACGCGGCGGCAGCCAGCGAACCGCGAGCCGTGCCATCCCGGCGGAGTACACAGCATCCGCCTCAGGAGTCCCATGGGTTTACACAACTCGCTCTGACACCATAGAGTGTGCTCAGCAGTCTGGGGGGACGACCGAGCTGGGGAAAGGTAGAGGACATGGCCGAGTTGCCTGATGTGCGATTTCTGACGGTCGCCGAGGTCGCCGAACTGATGCGCGTCTCGAAGATGACCGTGTACCGACTGGTGCATGCCGGGGATCTGCCGGCGGTGCGCTTCGGTCGCAGCTATCGGGTGCCGGAATCGGCCGTCGTCGAGGCCATGCATCGTCCCATCGCGGATGTCGGCTAAACTGACCTGAGGCATTTTTCCAACTGCCCGTTTCCGGACGCGGATCTCCTGCGTCCAGACCCCTTGACTGAGCGAGGTTTTCCGTGGGTTCTGTCATCAAGAAGCGCCGCAAGCGCATGGCGAAGAAGAAGCATCGCAAGCTGCTTCGCAAGACTCGCCACCAGCGCCGCAACAAGAAGTAGCGGCACCGACACCGAGCGCCTGTCCACTGGACGGGCGCTTCGTGTACCCCGGAGGACAAGACCGATGAAGTCCATCACCGTGCAGCAGCTGCGCGAGAGCGCCGGCGTGCCCCTGGTCGACGTGCGCGAGCCCGACGAGTACGCGGCCGGCCACGTGCCGGGCGCGATGAACCTGCCGATGTCGACGCTGGGCGATCACCTGGACGCACTGCCCGACGAGCCGTTCCACGTGATCTGCCAGGTCGGCGGGCGTTCGGCGCGCGTCGCGCAGGCGCTGGAGGCGCGCGGATACGACGTGACCAACGTCGACGGCGGCACCGGCGAGTGGATCGCCGGCGGTTTCGAGATCGAGCGCTGACGTCGCGATCGGGCAGCTCGCATCCCGCCCCGCTTAGGATGAGATCGTGACCACGCTGACCCTGATCGCCAAGCCCGACTGCCACCTGTGCGATGTCGCCCACGGCGTAGTCGAGCAGGTGCTCGCCGAGCTGCCGGAGCGCGTCGCCGACCGTGTCGAGGTGGTCGAGGAGTCCATCGCCGACGACGCCGCGCTGTATGCGCAGTGGTGGGAGAAGATCCCCGTGGTGCTCATCGACGGACAGCTGCATGCGCACTGGCGGGTCGCGCCCGACCGGCTGCACTCTGCTCTCCTGGATGCTGCTCTCTCGGATGCTGCCCTCTTGGATGTTGCCGGCGCTGCGAGTGCGGATGCGGGTGGCGACGTCGAGGGGCTCGCCTCGTGACGCTGCGTCACGTCGTCGCCTGGAAGCTGGCGGCGACGGATGCCGCGGCCCGCGCCGCGGAGGCGGCCGAGATCGCCGACCGGCTCACCGCGCTGGTCGGGGTGGTGCCCTCGATCGGGTCGCTGTCGGCCGGCGCCAACGTGGTCGACGGCAACTGGGACGTCGCCCTGGTCGCCGACTTCGCCGATGCCGCCGCGCTCGAGGCCTACGCCGTGCACCCCGAGCACCAGAAGGTCGTCGCGTACGTGCGCAGCGTCATCGCCGACCGGGTCGCCGTCGACTTCGAGCTCTGACGCGTCGAGCTCTGAGGCACCGGTTCCGGCGCGCAGGGAATCCGACCTTGCGCGGCTGCGGCTAGCCGCCGATCTCGACGATGGCGGCGCCGGCTGCGTTGGTCCGCACCGACTCGATGCCGTTCAGCGCGCTCGACTTGGAGTTGTAGCCCTGGCTGGTGGCGATCACCTGGCCGTTCGACGCCTTCAGATTGAAGCGCCAGTCGCCGCCCTTGTCGGTCCACAGTTCGAACTTGCCGGCCACGATGGCCTCCTTCGGCTCACGCGGGCCGATCCCGCGGTTGAGATCACGGTAGCGGTCCCGGGCCGCGGGCGATAGAGGCGATCGGCCGCCTACGGCGCGAGGCGGGTGGGACCGCGGAACAGGAACGTCACCTCGCGGATGGACGCCTCACCCAGCAGCAGCATCAGCACCCGGGCCAGACCCATGCCGAACCCGCCGTGCGGCGGCATGCCGTAGCGGAAGAAGTCCAGATAATGCGCGAGCCCGTCCAGCTTGAGCCCCTTGGCCAACGCCTGCTGCTCGAGCACCTCGATCCGGTGCTCGCGCTGGGCGCCGGTGGTGATCTCCACGCCGTTGAAAAGCAGGTCGTAGCTCTTGGTGAGCCCGGTGGCCGGATCGACCATGTGATAGAACGGTCGGATCTCGGGGTGGTAGTCGGTGATGAACACGAACTGGTGCCCGTACGTCTCCTGTACATGCGCGGAGATCTGGCGCTCGCCCTCGGGGTCGAGATCGCCGTCCGTGCGGGGGATCTCGTAGCCGCGCGCCTTCACGATCTCGTGCGTCTCGGCCAGCGGGATCCGCGGGAACGGCAGCGTCGGCACGGTGACCTCGACGCCGAACAGCTCGGCGATCTCTTCCCCGTGCTTGTCCTTCACCGCCTGGATCGCGGCGGCCAGCAGCTCCTCCTGCATGGCCGCGACATCCTCGTGCGAGTCGATCCAGCTGATCTCGGCATCCACGCTCGTGAACTCGGTCGCGTGGCGGCTGGTGAAGCTCGGGTCGGCGCGGAACACGTCGCCGATCTCGAAGATCTTGCCGAAGCCGGCGGCCTGCGCCATCTGCTTGTAGTGCTGCGGGCTCTGCGCCAGGTAGGCGGTCTTGTCCTCGAAGTACGGGAGCGCGAACAGCTCGGCATTCGACTCCGACGGGCTCGACATGAGCTTCGGGGTGTGCAGTTCGACGTAGTCGCGGTCGACCCAGTACTGCCGCATCGCGTGCTCGAGCGTCGTCGACACCCGGAAGATGAGGTTGTTGCGACGCTGGCGCAGGTCGAGGAAGCGCCAGTCCATGCGCTTGTCCATGCTGCTGTCGGCCGCGATCGGCGTCTCGGGCAGGGCGGCCGCGGCGATCTGGAGCGCGCCGATCTTGATCTCGATGCCGCCGAGCTTGACCCGCTCGTCGTGCTTGAGCTGCCCGGTCACGGTCAGGAACGTGCCGTGGGCGAGGTTCGAGATGGCGTCGGTGAGGGCCAGGGCCGCGGCATCCTGCTCCGCCTCGGGGTCGGGACGGGTGGCCGGGTTCACCAGCTGAACGGCACCGGTCTCATCGCGGAGGATGATGAACTGCACCTTCTTCTGATCGCGGACGGTCTCGACCCATCCGGAGACGACGACGGGGCCGTCAGGACGGGCGGCCAGCTGGTTCACGAGGATGCGTTCGGTCACGAGGGACCAGTCTACGGGGGATGCCGCAGGGCCGCCGCGGGCCCGCCGCCCCGTCACCCGTGGCGCTGGGCGATGTTCAGCACGCCGCCCGGTGCCCGGACGAAGAAGCGCCGCACGCCCCACGGTTCGGTCACGAGCGGGTGCACGATGTCGCGCCCCGCCGCGCGCATCCGGGCGTAGCTCGCATCGACGTCGTCCACCTTGATTGTGGCGATCGGATCCTCCGGTGCCGTCGCATCGCGGGTGAGCACCTGCAGAGCGGCCCCGGTTTCGGGGTCGATGAAGCGCGTCACCCAGTCCAGCCCCATCGGCTGTTCGGTCATGCCGAGTGTGTGGACGTAGAACCCGCGGGCCTCGTCGAGGTCGTCCACCCGCAGGTCGGCCATGATCTCGGTGACGGTCATGATTCCTCCGTGCCGTTGTGTCGTTGTGTCGTTGTGTCGTTGTGTCGTTGCGCTCTCGGGCGCTCGTGCTTCCCCTCGACGATACGCGCGGCCGCGGCATCCCTCACCCGTCGCCGCCGCACGGCCGCTTCGGGTCCATGACTGGTCAAAAACGGTCGCTATTCGTTCAGGAATTCCGGCCACTTCTGACGAGTCACGATGCTGCGCGGGTCGTCGGACCTGCTGCCGTGCGTGGAGAGGCCGCGTCTAGGATTGGCCGGTGACCTTCGATGACGCAGCGATCCTGGCCGAGCTCGACGATCTGCGCCGGGCCGACGCCCCCACCCATGGCGGTCGGGTGCTGTCGTATGTGTACGACTCGGGGATGCCGGAGCTGGACGAGCTGGCCGCGCAGGCCTCGCGGCGGATGCAGTCGGTGAACGGACTGGACCCCACCACCTTCACGTCGGTCGCGGCGCTCGAGCGCGAGGTCGTCGCGTTCGCCCGCGACATCCTCGGGGGCGATGAGGGTGTCGTCGGCTCGGTCACGTCCGGCGGCACTGAATCATGCCTGCTCGCGGTGCGGACCGCGCGGGACCTGTGGCGCGCCGCCGGCGGCATCGGCACCCCGCGCATCGTCGCCCCGGTCACCGCGCACGCCGCGTTCCGCAAAGCCGCGGAGCTGTTCGAGCTGGCCTTCGACGGCGTGCCCGTCTCGCCCGAGACCGGCACGGTCGAGCCGTCCGCGATCATCGAGCGGCTCGGGCCCGACGTCGCCCTGGTGGTGGTCTCGGCGCCGTCCTACCCGTTCGCCGCGATGGATCCGATCGCCCCGGTCGCGGCCGCGTGCGCGGCATCCGGCATCTCGTGCCACGTCGACGCGTGCATCGGCGGGTGGATCCTGCCGTTCTGGCCGGATGCCGCGGCCCGGCCGGGCTGGGATCTGCGCGTGCCCGGGGTCACGAGCCTGTCGGCCGACCTGCACAAGTACGGCTACGCGCCCAAGGGCGTGAGCGTGCTGCTGCACCGCGGCCGGGACCGGCACCGCGCCCAGTACTTCGCGACCACCGACTGGCCCGGGTACCCGGTGGTGAACCCGACGCTGCTCGGCTCGAAGTCGGCGGGAGCGCTGGCGGCGGCCTGGGCGATCATCCGGGCGCTGGGCGTCGAGGGATTCGCCCAGCTGGCCGGGCGGGCGGCCCGGGCGACCGCGGCGCTCCAGGCCGCAGTCGCCGGGATCGAGGGGCTGCGGGTGGTCGGAACCCCGGCCGGCCCGCTGTTCGCGGTGGCGGCCGACGAGTCGGTGCCGCCGGAGCGCCGCGTCGACCCGCACCACTGGGCCGATCAGGCGCGCGTTGCCGGGTGGGTGCTGCAGCAGCAACCCGGACTCGTGCAGGCCGACGGCATCCGTCTTCCGCATACGACGCATCTGACCGTGACGCCGGTGACCGAGTCGGGGCTGCCCGAGCTGGTGCCGGCGCTCGTCGCCGCCGCGGATGCCGTGCGCGGCATCCCGTCGGTCGATCCCGCCGGCGTGCTCGCGGCGATGCCGGGAGGCATGCCCGAGCGGCTTGATTCCGACGCGGCGGCCGCGCTGCTGACGGCGATCGGGCTCGGATCCGGGGGAGCCCTACCCGAGCGCATGGCGCCGTTCATGGCCCTGATCGAGGCGCTGCCGCATCCGGTGACCGAGCGCCTGCTCACCGAGCTGCTCGCCCGCACCATCGCCCCCTGACGCCGAGGTTGTCCTCGGTCCGCCGAGGTTGTGGTTTATGCGCCGAGGTTGTGCTCGGTTCGCCGAGGTTGTGGTTTGTGAGCCGAGGTTGTGCTCGGTCCGCCGAGGTTGTGGTTTGTGCGCCGAGGTTGTGCTCGGTCCGCCGAGGTTGTCACTGGGGGCTGAGGACAACCTCGCGTGACGGAGGACAATCTCGCGTGACGGAGGACAATCTCGCGTGACGGAGGACAATCTCGCGGGACGGAGGACAACCTCGGCGGGGAGGCGGCGGGGGCGGGGCTCCCAGCGCCTTCTGAAGCGGGGTCACCGTAGACTTGTCGGGTGCCCGCCGATCGCCTTCATCTCGTGCGCCATGGGGAGGTCCACAATCCCCGCCGCGTGCTCTACGGGCGACTCCCGAACTATCGGCTGAGCACGGCCGGACGACGCATGGCCCGTCAGGCCGCCGAGTACGTCCACGGGCTGCACCGCCCGATCACCGCACTGGTCAGCTCGCCCCTGCAGCGCGCCCAGGAATCCGCCGAGCCGTTCACTGAGCTGTTCGGCATCGAGCCGGTGATCGACGAGCGGGTCATCGAGCCCACCAACGTGTTCGAGGGCGGACGCATGAAGCGCGCCCTCCTCAACCCCCTCAACTGGTGGCACCTGCGCCGGCCGGCGCAGCCGAGCTGGGGCGAGCCGTACGCCCAGGTGATCGCGCGCATGGACGCGGCGATGACGGATGCCTGGGCCCGCACCGAGACCGGGGACGCCGTGATCGTCTCCCACCAGCTGCCGATCTGGGTCACCCATCTGGCCATCGCCGGCCTCTCGCCCCGGCACGACCCGCGCAAGCGGCGGTGCGCGCTGTCGAGCGTGACGAGCTTCGAACGGGCCGGCGACCGATGGGTCGAGGTCGGATACGCCGAGCCCGCCACCGCCGCGGGATCCGTCGATGTGGGAGCCGTGTGATGCGCAATGTGTTCAAGGTGGCGGCATCCGTCGCCGCGGCGGTGATCCTGGCCGCAGGCCTGACTGCCTGCACCGGGGGGAACGACGACCTCGCCGCGCAGTACCGGGCCGGCACCGACAAGGGATACATCGCGGGTGACTTCCGCGTGAAGGAGTACGGGCAGAACGACCGGCCCGCCGCCATCGCCTTCGCCGGCACGCTCGAGGACGGCAAGAAGGTGTCGGCCGCCGACTACGCCGGCACCGTGACGGTCGTGAACTTCTGGTACTCCAGCTGCGCGCCCTGCCGGCAGGAGGCGCCGCTGCTGGAGAAGGCCGCGCAGCAGTTCGAAGGGCAGGATGTCGCGTTCCTCGGCGTGAACACGTACGACCAGGCCGCGACCGCCGCCAGCTTCGCGAAGGAGTTCGGCGTCACCTATCCGAGCGTCATCGACGTGGACACCAAGTCGGTCACGGCATCCTTCGCGGATGTCGTCCCGCTGAGCGCCACCCCCTCCACCGTCGTGCTGGGCAAGGACGGCCGGCCGACCGCGCGCATCATCGGCGCGCTGCCGGACGCCTCGATCCTCACCTCGCTGATCACGACGGCGCTGGACGAGAAGTGACCGACCTGGTCGCGGGCGGCGCGCTCTGGATCGCGATCCCGATCGCCGTGCTGGCCGGGCTGGTCTCGTTCCTCTCACCGTGCGTGCTCCCGCTGGTGCCGGGCTACCTCGGCTTCATCGGGGGAGCGGTCGCGCCGCGCCGCGGCGCGACCGGCACCGCAAGCGCCGACGTCAGGCCCGCACGCGGACGCCTGGTGGGCGGCGTCCTCCTGTTCATCGCCGGATTCACCGTCGTATTCATGGCGATGAACATCCTCGGCGGGTCCGTCGGTCTCTTCTTCCTCACGTACCGGGATGTCATCACCCGGGTCATGGGCGTGGTCATCATCCTGCTCGGCCTGGTGTTCATCGGCCTGTTCGGGTTCGCGCAGCGCACGTTCAAGCCCGAGATCCGGGGCAACCTCGGGCTGGTCGGCGCGCCCCTGCTCGGCCTGGCGCTCGGCGTCGGCTGGGCCCCGTGCATCGGCCCCACCCTGACCGTGATCCTCGGGATGTCGCTGGATTCGGCCTCCGCGTCGCGCGGCGCCGTCCTGGGCCTGGCGTATTCGCTGGGCCTCGGCATCCCGTTCCTGCTCATCGCGCTCGGCTTCGGCTGGGCGACCCGCTCGGTGGCGTTCCTGCGTCGCCACATCCGCACCGTCAACCTCGTCGGCGGCGCGGTGCTCATCGTGCTCGGCGTCCTGATGGTCACCGGGGTCTGGGGAGTGCTCATGTCGCAGTTGCAGGGGGTGATCGCCGGTGTCACACCCGCGCTCTGACCACACCGACGCCGCGGGAGACGCCGTGCAGACGGATGCCGCGGCTCAGGCGGCCGCCGACCCGCTGCGTCCCTCCGACCACATCGACGGCACCCGCGACGACATCGTCTCGCCCCGGCTCGGGCCGATCGGGTGGCTGCGCTGGGGCTGGCGCCAGCTGACCAGCATGCGCACGGCACTCGTGCTGCTGCTGCTGCTGGCGATCGCCGCGGTGCCCGGTTCGATCGTGCCGCAGCGCACGGCCGACCCGAACGGCGTCACGAAGTACTTCCAGGACAACCCGTCGCTGGCGCCCGTGCTCGACAAGCTGCAGCTGTTCGACGTGTACTCCTCGGTGTGGTTCTCGGCGATCTACATCCTGCTGTTCATCTCGCTGATCGGCTGCGTGATCCCGCGGGTCAAGCACCACCTCAAGGCCCTGCGCGCCCGGCCGCCCCGCACGCCGGTGCGACTGTCGCGACTCGCCGACCACCGCGAGTCGCTGGTCGAACTGGTTCCCGGAACGGATGTGGAGGCCGAGGCATCCCGTGCGGTCGAGCTCGCCGCGCGTCAGCTGAAGGCCGGCGGATACCGGGTGCAGCGCTACGACTCCCGCGGGGCGTTCAGCGTGTCGGCCGAGCGCGGATACCTGCGCGAGACCGGCAACCTGCTGTTCCACATCGCACTGCTGGGGGTGCTCATCGCGGTCGGCGTCGGCGGCGGGTTCACCTACACCGGGCAGCGCGTGATCGTGCAGGACACCACGTTCGTGAACTCGGTGGGCACCGACTACTCCTCGTTCAACCCGGGCCGGTTCGTCGACCCCGACGCGCTCACGCCGTACACCATGCGGCTGGATAGATTCGACGTCACCTACCAGCCGCTCGGGTCCGAGTCGGCCGGTCAGGCCGGCGACTTCGTCGCGCACCTGACCACGACTCTGCCGGGGCAGAAGTCCGCCGACGACGAGATCCGGGTCAACCATCCGCTGACGATCGCCGGCGACCGGGTGTATCTGATGGGCAACGGCTACGCCCCGATGGTCACGGTGCGCAACCCCGCGGGGGACGTCGTGTTCCACGACAGCATCCCGTTCCTGCCGCAGGACAACAATCTCACCTCGTTGGGCATCATCAAGGTGCCCGACGGGCTGAAGGGCCAGCTCGGGATGCAGGCGTTCTTCTACCCGACGCAGGTGAAGAACTCGCTCGGGGCGTTCACCTCCGCCTACCCGGCGCTGGTCAACCCGGTGCTGTCCATCAACGTGTTCGCCGGCGATCTGGGCATCAACGACGGCATCCCGCGCTCGGTGTACGCGCTGGACACCTCGGGCATGACGCAGCTGAACGGCGGCCACTCCGGGGTCGACTCGCTCGAGCTCGCGCCCGGGCAGACCGCCGATCTGCCGAACGGCCTGGGCACCATCACGTTCGACGACGCGTCGCCGAAGGGGGCGAAGGATGCCTCGCAGTCGGTGAAGCGGTTCGTGTCGCTGTCGATCCACCGCGACGTGTCCGGCCCGTGGGTGCTCGGGTTCGCGGTGCTCGCGCTGGCCAGCCTGATGCTGGCCCTGTTCATGCCGCGTCGCCGGCTGTGGGTGAAGGCCACGCCGGCGGGCCCGACGCTCCGGCTGGAGTATGCGGGGCTGGCGCGCGGCGAGGATCCCACGCTGGCCGCCGCCGTGGATGCGCTCGCGCAGAAGCACGGTGACGCCCTCGACGCGTCCGCCGGTCGCGACCGGGCGACGGACGCCACTCGCTCGGCCGGCGCCGGCCCGAGCGTAGACTGAGCCCATGCCCTCGCTCGATCAGATCTCCGTGCTGCTCGTCTGGACAGCCGTCGCGATCTATGCCCTGGCGTTCATCTGCTACACGATCGACCTCGCTCGTCGGTCGGCGCAGGCGCTGGACGCGAAGGACGCCGCCGCCGTCCGGGAACGCGAACTCGTCGCCGCGGGGGGTGGGGATGCCGTCGCCGGCGCACGTGCCGGAGGCTCCTCGCGCTCGCCGCTGGTGGTCGCGCCGTCACAGCGCGCCCGGCCGGTCTTCGCCCGCATCGGCACCTCGCTGACCTGGCTGGGCTTCCTCTTCCACGTCGGCGGCGACATCACCCGCGGCATCGCGGCCGGGCGCGTGCCGTGGGCCAACATGTACGAGTTCGCCCTGACCGGCACCATGCTGATGGTGGCCGTGTACCTGGCCGTGCTGTTCCGCTACGACCTGCGGTTCCTCGGGGCGCTGGTAACTGGACTGGTCGTCCTGCTGCTGGGCGGATCGAGCCTGTCGTTCTACGTCGCCGTGTCTCCGCTGGCCGATCCGCTGAAGTCGCCGTGGCTGGTCATCCACGTGTTCGTCGCGTCGCTGGCGACCGCGTTCTTCGCCCTGACCTTCGGCCTGTCGCTGCTGCAGCTGATGCAGTCGCGCCGGGAGCGCAAGGTGCTGGCCGCGGACGGCAAGCCGGTCAAGGCATGGGGCTTCCTGCGCACGCTGCCGTCGTCCGAGGCGCTCGAGTCGCTGGCCTACCGCTTCGCGATCGTCGGCTTCATCTTCTGGACGTTCACCCTCATCGCCGGCTCGATCTGGGCCAACGACGCGTGGGGCCGGTTCTGGGGCTTCGACACGAAGGAAGTCTGGACGTTCGTGATCTGGGTGCTCTACGCCGGGTACATCCACGCCCGGGCGACACGCGGCTGGCGCGGCACCCGGTCGGCCTGGCTGTCGATCATCGGCTTCGCCGCGGTGCTGTTCAACTTCGCGATCGTGAACGTCTTCTTCCACGGACTGCACGCGTACAGCGGCCTGACCACCTGAGGTCTTGGATCCGGGCGAGAACCGGCCTAGCCTGTCACGCATGTGCCGCAACATCGTTCCGCTGAACAACTTCGAGCCTGCCGCCACCGACGACGAATGCCACGACGCCGCCCTGCAGTTCGTGCGCAAGATCGCCGGCACCACCAAGCCCTCCAAGGCCAATCAGGCCGTGTTCGACCGGGCCGTCGCCGACATCGCGCAGGCGACGCGACACCTGATCGACGGCCTGGTCACCACCGCGCCGCCCAAGAAGCGCGACGAGGAGGCCGCCAAGCGCCAGGCGCGCTCGGCCGATCGCTACGAGGCCCTGCGCGCCTACCAGCAGCACAAGCGCGCCGCCGGCGTCGCCCGCGCCGCCTCCTGATCCGGACCGCCCGAGGGGCCGTGCCGCGATTGTGCCGCGCCGCGGTGGCACGTTCCCGCGGCTGCGCCGTGCCAAACTCCGGAGAATTGTGACGGTGGGCGCGTCGAACCCGCCCCAGACGCCTCATGTGCCACTTCCTTCCGGAGTTCGGTGCACTCGGCGCCGGGCATGGAGTCGTCGCCTTCAGAGAAGCGTCCGCAGAGTCAGCTCACGAGGAGCCAGAACCGGGCGACGACCCCTGAGTCGCGACCGACGGCGACTTCCCAGCACCCCGGGACGTCAAACGAGAGTCCGATCCCCACCCGTCGCCTGGCCGATCGAAAGGTACTTGAGATGGGTCGGGTCCCCATGTCACCGGCCGCGTGGCGGCGTCCGGGTCGGTGACAGTGAGGGAGAGAGGGCCCGTACCGGTCGCACGCAGCACGAACTTCACGTCGTGCCCGGCGTGGAGGTCGTTAGGCAAGGACCCTCCACCATTCCGAACGCGGACGAGTCGTCGCTCGTCGGCGTCGCCTGTAGGACCTGAGGTCATGCGACCGTCCGGGACGTCATGGTATGCCGCGGATGCTGCCGCCACCTGTCTCCAGCGCTCGGCATCGGGTCTGCGGGCGAACAATCCGCGTGCAGCGGTGTCAGGCCGAGACCGGCTCCGCGCAGGAGAAGCGCGCCCGGTACGCGGTCGGCGTGGTGTCGAGCACTCTCGTGAAGTTCTGCCGCAGCACCGCGGCCGAGCCGAAGCCCGTCTCGGCGGCGATCTGCTCGAGGCCGAGATCGGTGCGCTCCAGCATCCGCTGCGCCTGGATCACCCGCTGCCGCGTGAGCCACGACGCCGGCGGGGTCCCGAACTCCGCCCGGAACCGGCGGGCGAACGTGCGCGGCGACATGTGCGCGCGCCGCGCGAGCTCGTCCACCGAGAGCTCGTCCCGCATATTGGCGATGGCCCACGCCGCGGCGGCAGCCAGGGCATCGCCGCCGGCGGCCGGCAGCGGCCGGTCGATGTACTGCGCCTGGCCTCCGTCACGCTGCGGCGCCACCACCATCCGCTTCGCGATGCGATTGGCCAACTCGGCGCCCAGCTCGATGCGCAGCAGGTGCAGGCTCGCGTCGATCCCCGCCGCCGTTCCGGCGCTCGTGATGATCCGCCCGTCCTGCACGAAGAGCACGTCGGGGTCGACGTCGATCCGCGGGTACATCGCCGCGAGGACGTCGGCGTACATCCAGTGCGTCGTTGCGCGCCGCCCGTCCAGGACTCCGGCCGCCGCGAGCACGAACGCCCCGCTGCACACGCTCATCGTCCACGCGCCGCGGGCGACGGCGTCGCGGGCCAGCGCCACCAGGCGCGGGTCGATTTGCGTCCAGGAGTCCCGGGGCAGCGGACAGAAGACGACGAGGTCGGCGCCGTAGGCGAACGAGAGATCCTCCTCCACGTTCACCGAGAAGCCGAGCTTGGACCGCACCGCCCCCGGGGTGGCGGCGACCACGCGGAAATCGAAGTTCGGCACGCCGTCGTCGCTGCGATCGAGGCCGAACGCCTCGCACGCGACGCCGAACTCGAACGGCGCGAATCCGTCGTCGATCACGCAGGCGACCGTCTTCATCGCTTCCTCCTCGTGTGAGCCATGCGCAGGATGCCGCGGTGCGAAGTTGGCAGGATTCCTCCGAACTATGACCAGTCTGCCACTTTTGGCAGGAATGCACTGAGCATAGCATTTCTGCCATGTTCATCATCATCGTGCTGGCAGTGCTCGCCGTGTGGGGTGTCGCGGCGACGATCGTCGAGCTGTTCCGCGGCGGTGAGCGTCCGGTTCCCACGGACTGGGCACGGGTCGCTCTCGCCGACGATCGGCCCGCGCGGGCGACGAGCCGCCGGAGCCGACACCCGGCGCGTCGAGCTCGCCTCAGCCTGCGGCCGGGGTACCCGTCTCCCAGGCCGTGATGTGCACGGTGGTCCCCGGAATGATATCGAGCGCGACATCCCACGTCGTGCGCGTCACTCCCGCGGACGGTGCCGCCCACAGCGTGCGGGCGGCGAGCTGGCCGTGCTCCGAGTTCGCGTCCCAGCCGAGCGCGGCGCGCGCCGTCTGGCCGGGCTCCAAGGTGATCAGGGTGGCGCCGGGATCGGTCGCCATGAACGAACTGCCGTAGACGACCGTGACCGGCAGCAGATGCCCGTTCTGATCTCCGAACGCGACATCGGGGTAGCCCTCGAGGGTGCACGCGGTCTCGCCGATGTTCACCAGCTGCAGGGGCTGCACGCGGTGGCCGGTGGCGGCATCCGACGGCGGCGCCATCATCGTGGAGTCATCGAACGCGCACGAGCCGTCGGCCGCCGGTTCGGCGGACTCCGCGACGGTGGGGACGGGGATGCCGGTGGACTGTGGGTCCTTCGGGGCGGCGCCGTTCGGATCGGCGTTCGCCTCGGCCTGCGCCTGCGCCTCTGCCTGGGTGCGCTGCAGCTCGGCCTGTGAGGCGGCGTGCGCGGACTGCGCGGCGATCGGCAGCGCCACGGCGATGACGGCGGCGATGACGGTGAGGGCGGTCAGGGCGGGCGGCCGGCGCCGTGCGTCGTCCGCCGGGTGATCCTCGGTGCCCGGGCGACCATCGCTGTGCAGACCCTGAGCGACAGCACTGTCTGCACGCTGCGCGACGGTGAGCGCCGGGATCCAGCCGACGATGAAGGCCCAGAACACGGTGAGCGCGGCAGCGCCCGTGGCCGAGGCGGCCCCGCGCACGCTGATCGACATGGTCAACGAGCGCGCGATGTCGCCGAGATCGAGCATGCCGCCCACGACGAACCCGGTGAGCACCGCGGCCAGCCATCCGGCGGCGAACGTCACGCGCCCGCCGCGCGCGAACCAGGTCGCGATGACGGTGTAGGCCAGGACGATGAGCACCACCGTCAGCCCGTAGACGGTGACGGCCCACCCGGTGGGCAGCCCGAAGAAGCCGCCGCGCAGGGGCGAGGGGATCATCCGGGCAAGCGTCGCCGCCGATCCGCCGGCGAACTGGAGGAAGTATGATCCGAGGCCGAACAGCAGCCAGAGGACGGCCAGCACGCCTCCCGCGATCAGCCTGCGTGCCACTGAATCCCCCTCGTCGTCCGCCCGCGTCAGTCTACGAGATGCCTCGCCGCGGGCCCGGACCTACGCGGCGGCCGGCAGCTCCGTCAGCAGCGCCTTCACCGACGTCGTGCGTCGGCGCATGACCGCCAGCACGGTCGCGGCGAAGGCCAGCACAGCCCAGACCGCCAGACCCGCGATGCCCGCGCCCAGTCCCGAGGCCGAGGTGAGAGCGGCCAGTCCTGCGGTCAACCCGGATGCCGGGGGCAGCACCGAGGCGATCGCCACGAGCACCCCGGGCACGGTCGAGACGACCCCGGTTGCGACCGCCAGCGCTCCGATCAGCGCGGCGATCCACCGTCCGGCGCCGCCGAAGACGGCCACCAGCGCCTGGTTCACCGCGGCGAACGCGACGCCGGCCACCACGCACACGACGGCGAAGATCGACCAGGTGCCCCAGTCGTAGGATGCCGCGAGCTGCACGATCCCGGCCACCAGAAGCCCCTGCACGGCACCGATGACCGCCGCCGGAGCGAGCGCGCGCAGCGCGAGCAGCGCCGAGGGGCGGCGGGATGTCAGAGCCCGGCGCGATACTGCCTGCAACGCCACGAACGAGCCCAGCCCGCCGAACCACAGCGCGAGCATGGCCAGGAGAGGAATCGCCGATGCGCCGAACATCGAGTCGCCGACACCCTGCGTCGCGACGGGGTCGGCCACCACCGCGGCGAGGCTCTTCGCCTGCTGATCGGTGAAGCTCGGCAGGGCGTCAGAGGCCTTGTGCAGGCCGGCCGACAGATCGTCGGCGCCGTCGGCGAGCTTGTCTGTTCCCCCGGCGAGGGTGTCGGCGCCGTCCGCGGACTGGGCCGCGCCGGACGCCCAGGTGTGCGCGCCGTCGGCCCACGTCGAGGCTCCGCCGACGGCCTGTGCGGCACCGACCGACAGGGATGAGGCTCCGTCGGCCAGCGTGTCCACGCCGGTCGAGGCATCCGTGGCCCCGTCGGCGAGTCCGGTCATGCCGCCGGCGACCTGGGTCATCCCGTCGGAGATCTGCGTGAGCCCCTGCGCCACCTGAGGCAGCCGGCTGAGTCCGTCCACACCCTGCGCGATCGCGCCCGAGTTGTCGATCACGGCCGTCACCTGCGGCAGCGCCTTCGCGGCGCCGTCCGCGAGCTGGGTCAGGTTGGCGCAGAACTCGGCGGACGCGCCCTGCGCCGCACAGTCGGCGACGAGCGCGTCGAGCTGGTCGGCGGTGTCGGTCACGGTCTGCTTGACCTGTGCGCTGTTGTCGGCGAGCTGGTGAGTGGCCTCGACGAGCGCCTGCGGGAGCCGCGGCGCCTGCGACAGCCCGGCCGCGATCTTCGACAGGTTGCCCGCCAGCTGGCTGGTGCTGCCGGCAAGCTTCTGCGCCCCGCTCGACCACTGATCCAGTCCGGTCGCCGCCGCGTGCGCGCCGGAGGCCCAGGTGGAGGCTCCCGACGACAGCTGCGAGACGCCCGACGAGATGCCGTCCGCGCCGTCGGCCAGGCTCGAGGCGCCGCCGGACAGCTGCCGCACCCCGTCGGCGAGACTGCGCGCGCCGTCCGCGGTCTTGCCGGCGCCGTCGGCCCAGGTCGTCGCGCCGTCGGCGGCGGTGCCCAGCTGGTCGCCGAGCGTGGTGAAGCTCAGGAACACGTTCTGCAGCGTCGTGGACGAGAGTGTGGAGCCCAGGGCGGAGGAGGCGGCCTGGGTCACCTGCGCGGTGATGGCGTCGTCGATCACCCGGGCATCCGGCGCGGTCTCGACCTTGATGGTCGCCTGCTGCGCCGTGCCATCGGTGCCGGACAGCTCCTGCCCGGGCGAGACGGCGGCGGCCGAGAACCCCTTGGGGATCGTGATGACGGCCTGATACGTGCCGTCGGCGAGTCCGGCCTCGGCATCGTCGGTGTTCGAGATCGTCCAGTCGAGGTTGCTGGGCACGTCGTCCGAGCCCTTCACCAGCCCGGCGGTGAGCTGCCGGCCCAGCGGCACCGTCTGGCCGTCCACCGTGACCGGCTCGTCGTTGTTCACGATCGCGGCGCTCATCGCGTCGAGGCGTTCGGTCGGGTTGTACAGCGCGGCCACCAGCACCCCGCCGATGAGCACCGGCAGCAGCAGGACGCCCAGCAGGGTCAGCCACGTGACGGGGCGGCGGGAGCGGGCGCGTTCGATGGGCAGTCTCATGCGGTCACCTCGGAGGCAGAGAGGGGAAGAGCGGCGGTGCGCCGCGGGGGAGTGAGATCGACGACGTCCACGTCCGGGCGTCCGGCCTCGGCGAGGAGGCTGCGGGCGCGAGTGGCGTCGTCGGCGGTGGCCACGATCACGAGGCCGGGGGTGACGGATGCCGCATCCCGCAGGGCTGTGGTCACCTGATCGCGCCCGCCCGGTGTCGCCGCGGCATCCAGCCCGTCGACGACGAGCAGGCGGGTCCGGCGGCGCAGGGCCCGGCGCACGTCCGCCGCCGGGTCGGCGCTGCCGCCGAGCAGGGCGACCCCGGCGTGGGCGCGCACCCAGACGGCGCGCTCGGGCAGGAGGTGCCCGTCGACCTTGAGGCGTCCGCCGGTCGGGCCCACCCGGCCGGCGATCGTGAGGGCGAGGGCGCGGGTCGCGCGCGGGTCGACCCCGGTCAGCAGCAGCGATCCGCCGGCTTCGACGCGGACCGAGATGTCCTGGTAGAGCGTGACGCCGTCGTGGGCGGCCAGTTCGATGTCCTCGGCGACGATCGCCGCGGTGGTGTGCGGCTCGGGCCATTCGGCCAGGGAGATCTCGCGCTCGACCGCCTCGCCTTCGATATCGAAGCGGGGGAGGATCCGATCGAGCCAGCGCGGCATCCACCATGCCTTCGCGCCGAGCAGCGCCATCACGGCCGGCACCAGCGTCATCCGCACGAGGAACGCGTCGATGGCGATGCCGGCCGCCAGCCCCAGGGCGATGGGCTTGAGGCTCGAATCGCCCTCGGGGATGAACGCGGCGAACACCGCGAACATGATGACGGCGGCGGCGGTGACCACGCGGGCGGACGCGGTGAAGCCGCTGCGGACGGCATCCGTGGCCACCTGGCGGTCGACGCGTCCGTCGCGGCGGCGCCGGCCGTGGACGTAGTCCTCGCGCATCCGCGAGACCAGGAACACCTCGTAGTCCATGGCCAGACCGAACAGCACGCCCATCAGCACGATCGGCATGAAGCTGATGATCGGGCCCACCTTCGTCACGTTCAGCAGCTCGGCGCCGACGCCGTGGATGAACACGAGCGAGACCACGCCGAAGGCAGCCGCAACCGACAGCAGGTAGCCGGCGGCGGCCTTCAACGGCACCCAGATCGAGCGGAACACGATCGTCAGCAGGATCAGCGACAGGCCGACCACGAAGATCCCGAACGGCAGCAGTGCGCCGCCGAGCCGGTCGGAGATGTCGATCGCGACGGCGGTGAATCCGGTGACCTTCATGTCGACGCCGTACTGGTCCAGGATGCGGTCGTGCTGGGCGCGCAGCTCGCGGACCAGATCGGCGGTCGCCGGGTCGTCGGGTGCGGTGGTGGGGATGATCTGGACGATGCCCGTGTCGGCGGTGGCGTTCGGAGTGGCCAGCGCCACCGTCTTCACGCCCGGCAGCTTCTCGACGTCCTTGCCGATGTCCTGCATCAGGGTGAGCGGGTCGTTCGAGGTCACTATCGTGCCGGTCATGATCAGCGGACCGTTGAATCCGGGGCCGAAGTGCTCGCCGACCAGATCGTACGACTGGCGCGCCTCGCTGGTCGCGGGGAGCATCCCGGCGTTGGGCAGCGCCAGGGCGAGGCTGGTGGCGGGGATGGCGAGACCGCCGAGGGCGGCCACGACGGCGACGGTGGTGACGATCGGATGCCGGGTGACCAGACCGACCCAGCGGGCGGCGAAGGAGGTCCGGGAGCGAGCGGAGCGAGAAGGGTCGCCGGCCGCGGGGGCCGCGTCGGGGGCCGGCCCTTCGTCTCGGTCGCGCTGCGCGCGGCCTCGCTCAGGGACCCGGGTGTCGCGCTGCGCGCGGCCTCGGCGCTTCCAGCCGAACACGCGGCCCTTTGCGAAGCCGAGGAACGCCGGGGTCAACGTGAGTGAGACCATCACGGCGATCGCGACGGCGACGGCGGCGGCGATGCCCATCGTGGTCAGGAACGGGATGTTCGCGAACGCGAGTCCGATCAGCGCGATCAGCACCGTGACGCCGGCGAACACGACGGCCGAGCCGGCGGTGCCGGTCGCGCGCGCCGCGGACTCCTCGGCATCCATCCCCCCTCTCACCTGGTCCTGGTGGCGGGAGATGATGAACAGCGCATAGTCGATGCCGACGGCCAGGCCCAGCATCAGGGCCAGCAGCGGCGTGGTCGACGAGATCGTCGAGAACGCGGTGGACACAAAGATCAGGGCCATCGACAGGCCCACTCCGAGCAGTGCGGTCAGCAGCGGCATCCCGGCCACCAGGAACGAGCGGAACGTGACGATCAGCACCAGCAGGGCGATCACCAGGCCGACCGCTTCGATCAGCGAGAGGGCCGGGAGCGTGGTGGCGAACAGATCGCCGCCCAGGGCGACCTGCGAGCCGGCCGGAAGCTCCGCCTGCAGGTGGTCCGTGACCTGTTCGAGATCGGCCTTGGTCGCCGCACTGATGTCGGTGACCTGGCCGTCGAACTGCATCTGGATGATGGCGGCCGTGGCGTCCTCCGAGACGAGGCCGTCGATCTGGTCCGAGAACGGATCGCTCACCGCGAGCACGCCGGGCAGCTTCTCGAGCTCGTCGATCGTGGCGTGGATGTCGTCGGTGAACGGGGCCGCGTCGACCCGGTCGCCCTTCGGCGCGACCACGATCGCCTGGGCGCTGGTGCCGGACACCTGCGGGAACGTGCGGCTGAGCTGCTCGAGTCCGGCCTGCGACTCGGTGCCGGGGATGGAGAACGTGTTGTCGGTGCCCTGTGCGAACAGCGCCACGCCGCCGCCGGCCAGCCCCAGCAGGAGCAGCCAGGAGACGAGCACCCGCCACGGGTGACGATACGACCAGCGCCCGAGCGCGGCGAGGAGTGTGGACACGATGCCTCCGGATCGAGGAGCGGACGATGTCGATACGTCGCTGTATCCAATACAGAAGTGTATCGGATACAGTTGTGTATCGTAGCCCGGTCGGCAAAGGTGAAACTGGATGCCGGTTGTGAATGCGCGGCGGGATGCCGCGGCAGGGGAGAGAACGTGAGCGACGCACCGACGACGGCCACCCGCAGCCGCGAGAACACCCGGGCGCGGCTGCTGGACGCCGCCTTCGACGTGTTCGCCGACGTCGGCCTGGATGCGGCATCCGTCGAGGCGGTGTGCGAGCGTGCGGGGTTCACCCGCGGGGCGTTCTACTCGAACTTCGAGTCCAAGGACGAGCTGTTCATGGAGCTGGCCCAGACCGTGTCGGAGCGCAAGCTCACGGCGGTCACCGACCGGGTGCGCGAGTTCACCGGCCAGGCGCCGCCGGCCGAGCGGCCCGAAGAGATCGTGCGCCAGCTGGTGGACGTGTCGCTGGACTCGCGGCAGGGCGTGCTGCTGATGAGCGAGATCCGGGCGCGGGCGATGCGCGACGCGCGGATGGCCGCGTCGTATCGGGAGTGGTCCGAGGGGATGGTGCAGCGCGTCGCCGGGATGGCCGACGACCTCATCGCCGCGTACGGGCTGCGGCTGCGGCTGACCGCGGCCGACTTCGCCCGGATCATGCTCGAGGTCTGGGAGAGCACCCTGGTCAACGCGGTCATCGACGAGCTGGACGACGCCGCCACCGGGACGCGGATGCACAGCCGAACGCAGGCGCTGGTGGCCGCCGTGGTCGAGGGCTTCGCGGACTGACGGCGGGGCGGGGCGCCGGCGGGCGGGGCGGGCGGGCGCCCGGCGCCGCGAGATCGGGTTCGTGCACGTATTTCGGCTCGAGATCGTGCATTGTCCCGATCTCGTGGCGTGGCGTGGCGTGGCGGGGCGCGCCCGGGGCGGCGCGCCGGCGGGCGCCCGGCGCCGCGAGATCGGGTTCGTGCACGTATTTCGGCTCGAGATCGTGCATAGTCCCGATCTCGTGGAGGGGTGCGGGCGCGTCCGGCCCCGAGCTGGGTAGCGCGCGGCGTGGGCGGCAGCCCGGCGCAGAGCCGGCGCGGAGTCAGTCGGCCAGCAGCGCGGCGAAAGTCAGGCGAGCAGGGTGTGGCAGCGTTCGAGCCGCGCGAGCCACCACGCGATGCGTTCGGGGGATACCGCGAGCTCGTCGAGCAGCCGCGGGTCGGGCGCGACGCGTCCGACCGGCAGCAGGCCGTCGACCGGGCGCAGCGGTCGAGCCGCGACATCCGTCGTGAACAGCGAGGCCGTGCCCAGTCCGCAGTCGTGGGCGAGGTCGGGGAGCGCGGCGGCCAGCGTGGTGCCCATCGCGAGCCCGACCGAGGTGTCCAGGGCGCTGGAGACCACCGCGGGCAGTCCGGCCGCGGCGACGATCTCGAGGGCGCGGCGCACGCCGCCCAGCGGCTGCGCCTTGATGATGAGGATGTCGGCGGCGCCGGCACGGGCGACGGCGAGCGGGTCCTCGGCCTTGCGCACGCTCTCGTCGGCGGCGATGGGGATGTCCCAGCGCACGATCCGGCGGCGCAGCTCGGCGAGTTCGTCCACGCTCGCGCACGGCTGTTCGACGTATTCCAGGTCGGCGTCTGCCAGGGCGTGGATCGCGCGTTCGGCCTCGTCGACGTTCCAGCCGCCGTTCGCGTCGATGCGCACGCGGCCCTCCGGCCCCATCGCCGTGCGCACGGCGTGGACGCGGGCGACGTCCTGGGCGAGGGTCTGACCCCGCTCGGCGACCTTGACCTTCGCGGTCCGGCAGCGGTCATAGCGGGCGAGGATGCCGGGGACGTCGGCAGCGTCGACCGCGGGCACCGTGGCGTTGACCGGGACGGCCTCGCGGACCGGTGCCGGCTGCGCGGCATAGGCGAAGTCGATGGCGGCGGCGAGCCAGGTGCTGGCTTCGGCATCCTCGTACTCTACGAAGGGGGAGAACTCGGCCCAGCCCTCCGGCCCCTCGAACAGGAGCGCTTCGCGCACGCTCACCCCGCGGAATCGGGCGGCCATCGGGAGGGCGACCACGCGCGCGGTGGCGCGCAGTTCAGACAGAGACGGCTGGCTCACAGCATCCATCCTCCGCCCTGGGGCCCGCGAAATCGTACGATCCGGCCGAGTGAACATCAATTTCGGCCAGGTTTCATGTGCACTCGGCCAAATCGTACGATCTCGAAGGGCGTGGGCTGGACAATAGTGTGTGATACACAGTAAAGTGTGAGGCGTGGGCGACAACGAGATCCTTGACACGCACCTCCAGGAGCTGCGGCGCGGCACGATCGTGCTCGCCTGCCTCCGGCTGCTCGTCACGCCCGGGTACGGGTACGGGCTGCTCGAAGAGCTCAGCAGACGCGGGTTCCCGACCGACGCCAACACGCTCTACCCCCTCCTGCGGCGGCTCGAGAAGCAGGGGTATCTGACCAGCGAGTGGAATACGGACGAGTCGCGTCCCCGCAAGTTCTACCGCACCAGCGCGACCGGCACCGCCCTGGCCGCCACCCTGACCGCAGACTTCCGCGCGATCGCCGACGCGATCGCCTCGCTCCCCCAGGAGGATTGACATGGATGCCGCCACTCTCACCGAACGCTATGTCGACGCCGCGATGCGCACCGTGCCGCAGCCCCAGCGCAGCGACCTGTCCGCCGAGCTGCACGCATCGATCGCCGACCAGATCGACGCGCGCATCGAGGCCGGCGACGCTCCGGCTTCGGCCGAGGCCGCCGTGCTCACCGAACTCGGTGATCCGGAGGTGCTCGCCGCCGGCTACACCGGCCGTCAGCTGCACCTGATCGGACCGCGCTACTACCTCGACTGGTGGCGCCTGATGAAGGTGCTGCTGTGGATCGTTCCGGTGTGCACGGCGTTCGGCGTGGCACTGGGACAGGTGCTCGCGGAGGCACCCGCCGGCGGCATCATCGGCACCACGGTCGTGGCCGTGCTCACGTCGATCCTGCACGTGGCGTTCTGGACGACGCTCATCTTCGTCATCCTCGAGCGCACCGGCCACGAGACGATGGATGCCGGACCCTGGACGCCGGAGAGGCTGCCCGAGCCGAAGCAGAGCGGGGCGACGTTCGCCGACATGGTCGCGTCGATCGTGATGCTGCTGGCGCTGGCCGGCGCGATGCTGTGGGACCTGTGGCTCGGCTTCGTGCCCGGACACCGGGTGTCGCTGCTGGATGCCGAACTCTGGCCGATCGCCATCCTCATCCTGTTCGCGATCATGGCGTGCAACGCCGTTCTCGTCATCATGGTGCACCTGCACGGCCGCTGGACGGCGCGGGACGCGGTGGTCAACGCGGTGCTCGTGCTGGCGGCGGTCGGCACGCTGGTCTACAACAACGGGCATCTGCTCAACCCGGGCTTCTTCGAGGCGGTCGGCGGTGCCGACGGCGCCGCGGGTGCGCATCGCGTCGTGACGATCGTCGCGTGGTTCGTCATCGGCGTGATCGCGCTGTGGGACATCCTCGACACGTTCCTGAAGGCGCGTCGTGCGCGGCGCTGACCCCCGCCCGGCGCGCCGCCCGGCGTCCGCCCCCGCCCGGCGCCCCGCGCCCCGCTGACGCCCGCGACCGCGTCGAAATCGTACGATCCGGTCGAGTGAACATCATCCTGGGCCAGGTTTCATGTGCAGTCGGCCAGATCGTACGATTTCGGCAGACCCCGGGGCCGGGGCGCGCGGCGCTGACCCGGAAGCCGCGCCATAGGCTGGGAGCCATGCTCCTCGACACGCCCGTGCGCCTCGGCGTCCAGCTGCGGCCCCAGCTCGTCCAGTACTCCGACCTGCATGACGCCGTGCGCCGCCTGGAAGACGAGGGGGTGGACATCCTCTTCAACTGGGACCACTTCTTCCCGCTGTACGGCGACCCCGACGGCACCCACTTCGAGGCCTGGACGATGCTCGGGGCCTGGGCCGAGCAGACCTCGCGGGTCGAGTTCGGCACCCTGGTCAACTGCAACAGCTACCGCAACCCCGATCTGCAGGCCGACATGGCCCGCACGCTCGACCATATCTCCGGCGGCCGGTTCATCTTCGGCACCGGCGCCGGCTGGTTCGAGCGCGACTACGACGAGTACGGGTACGAGTTCGGCACCCCCGGCACGCGGCTCGACGCGCTCGCCGAGGGGCTGCGCCGCATCGAGGCGCGCTGGACCAAATTGAACCCGGCGCCGACCCGCCGCATCCCGGTCATGATCGGCGGGAAGGGCGAGCAGAAGACGCTGCGCCTGGTGGCCCGCCACGCCGACATCTGGCACAGCTTCGTGCCGGCCGACGAGCTCGCGCACAAGGTGTCGGTCATCGAGCGCTGGGGCGCCGAAGAGGGCCGCGACACGTCGGGCATCGTCATGTCGAACGAGCTGCACAGCCGCGACCAGCGGACCGCCGACCAGCTGTACGACGCCGGCGTGCGCCTGTTCACCCTCGCGCTGCAGGGGCCGGACTTCGACTATCCGCTCGTCCGGAAGTGGCTTGCCTGGCGCGACGCGCGCAACTCCTGACGGCCGATCTCAGGCGACCCGCTCGCCGCACATGCCGCATACGCCCGTCGGCGGCACCTCGACGAAGCAGGTCGGGCACACCACCGCCGGCTTCTCCGCCTGCTGCGCGGCCCGGGGCGCTGCCCGGCTTGCGGCGCGGGCGGGCGTCCGGCGCTCTCGCGGCGCCCGCGCGGCGGCGGATGCCGCAGCCACCGGAGCGGCGGTCTTCGGCGTGTGATCGGCGCAGTACAGCCGGACGGTGCCGGCCGGATCATGCGGATGCCGGTGTTTGACCGCCCAGAGCTGGGTGCGCGCGAGCGGCTCCGAGTCGATGCCGCACGTGGTGCAGCGTGCGGGCTCGCCCGGCATCACGGAATCGGCGATCATCGGGGTCTCGAAGGGGATGGCCTCGCGCCAGTCCGACGATCGGGTGATCTTCATGTGCGCCTTCCCGGGGCGCCGCTGCTGACACGATCGCCCGGCTTCCAGTCTCGCACGCGCCCACCGGTGCGTAGGCTGGTCGGGTGAGTGTTTCCGAGCTGTTCGCCCCGGATGAGTGGATGCCGGCACCCGGCGCCGATGCCTACACCGACATCACCGCGCACGTCTCGCGGGACGGCCGCATCGCCCGGATCGCGTTCGACCGGCCGGAGGTGCGCAACGCGTTCCGGCCGCGCACCGTGGACGAGCTGTATCGCGCCCTGGACAACGCCCGGCAGGACCCGAGGATCGGCGTCGTGCTGCTGACCGGCAACGGACCGAGCGCCAAGGACGGCGGATGGGCCTTCTGCTCGGGCGGCGACCAGCGCATCCGCGGCCGCGACGGGTACAAATACTCCGACGACGAGACCGCAGTCGCCGACCCGGCCCGTGCCGGCCGCCTGCACATCCTCGAGGTGCAGCGGCTGATCCGGTTCATGCCGAAGGTCGTGATCGCCGTGGTCCCGGGCTGGGCGGCCGGCGGCGGTCACTCGCTGCACGTGGTGTGCGATCTGACGATCGCCTCGGCCGAGCACGGCCGGTTCAAGCAGACGGACGCGGATGTCGGATCGTTCGACGCCGGCTACGGGTCGGCGTACTTCGCCCGGCAGATCGGCCAGAAGTTCGCGCGCGAGGTGTTCTTCCTCGCCGAGGAGTACTCGGCGCAGCGCGCGTACGAGATGGGCGCGGTGAATCGGGTCGTTCCGCATGCCGACCTCGAGCGCGAGGCGATCGCGATGGCCCGCACGATCCTGACCAAGTCGCCCACCGCGATCCGGATGCTCAAGTTCGCATTCAACGCGGTCGACGACGGGCTGATGGGCCAGCAGGTGTTCGCCGGCGAGGCGACGCGGCTCGCCTACGGCACGGACGAGGCCGTCGAGGGGCGCGACGCGTTCCTGGGCAAGCGCGACCCGGACTGGTCGCCGTATCCGTGGCACTTCTGATGAGGCTCGCACCGGTCTCGGGCGACGCCGCCGAGGTCCTGGCGGCGCTTCGCGCGGTGCTCGACGGCACCGGGCCGGCACTCGCCCTCGGACGGGACAGCGCCCCGCCCACGGCGAACACGGCGGATGCCGCGGCCGCCGAGATCCCGGAGGGCACGGCCGCCGTGATCACGACCTCCGGATCCACCGGCGTGCCCAAGAGCGTCGTGCTCAGCCGGGACGCGCTGATCGCCAGCGCCCACGCCACCGCGGAGCGGATCGGCGCGGGCACGTGGCTGCTCGCGCTGCCGGCCGGCTATGTCGCCGGGCTCCAGGTGCTCAGCCGGTCGCTGCTGGCCGGGTGCGAGCCCGTCCTGCTGCAGGGATCGTTCCAGCCCCAGGCATTCGCCGCGGCGGCGCTGATGATGCCCGCCGGCTCGGCCTACACCTCGCTGGTGCCGGCACAGCTGAGCCGGCTGCTGGACGTCGCCGAGACCGACCGGGCAGTCGCCGCCGCGCTGCGCTGCTTCTCGGCGATCCTCGTCGGCGGGCAGGCGCTGCCGCCGGCCGTCCGCGAGCGCGCGCTGGAGGCCGGCGCCCGCATCGTCCGGACGTACGGCTCCACCGAGACGTGCGGCGGCTGCGTGTACGACGGCGCCGCACTGCCGGGCGTTCAGGTTCGCATCGTCGACGGCGAGGTGCGGCTGGCCGGGCCCATGCTCGCCGACGGCTACCTCGGCGACGTGGAGCTGACCGACCGGGTGTTCGTGCGCGACGCGGAGGGAGTCCGCTGGTACCGCACCGGCGACGCCGGTCTCGTCGAGGACGGCGTCCTGCGCGTCCACGGACGGATCGACAACGTGATCGTCTCGGGCGGCATCAACATCTCGCTGGACCGGGTGGAGCGCATCGTCCGGGATGTCCCGGGCCTGGCCACCGCGGTCGTCGTCGCCGTCCCGGATCCCACGTGGGGCGAGGCATCCGTCATCGTCGTCGCCCGCGGCGACGCGCTGCGCCGCAGCGAGTCCGGGCAGCTGGACGAGGCCCGCCGGGCGGTCGCCGCCCAGCTCGGTGCGCACGCGCGGCCGGCACGGCTGGTGCTGGTCGACCAGCTCGCGACCCTGCACAGCGGCAAGCCCGACCGCGAGACGATCCGTCAGGCCGTGCTGGCGCTGCGCTGAGCCGAGCGCAGCACCCGGCACGGGGTGCCCGGATGCGGCATCCACCGATCCGGCCCCTACAATGTGCTCTCGTGGCTGGATCCTCGCGCAACACCCGTACCCGCGCCCGCGGCAAGACCGGCGGCAACCCGGCGAAGGCGCCCGTGCGCCGCATCCCCAAGCCCACGGCGGGCGACTGGATCGGCGCCGCGCGGCTGCGCACCCTGCCGCTGGCGATCACGCCCGTGCTCATCGGCACCGGCGCGGCGCATGTGATCGACATCCGGTTCCACTGGGTGCTGGCGCTCGGATGTCTGCTGGTCGCGGTGTTCCTGCAGATCGGCGTCAACTACGCCAACGACTACTCGGACGGGGTGCGCGGCACCGACGACGTGCGGCACGGGCCGGCACGCCTGACCGCATCGCGCAAGGTGAAGGCGCGCACGGTGCTGGTCGTCGCGCTGTCGTTCTTCGCCCTGGCCGGGATCGTCGGGCTCGCGCTGGTGATCCGCACGCAGCAGTGGTGGATGCTGCTGGTCGGGGCGGCCTGCATCGTCGCCGCGTGGTTCTACACCGGCGGCAAGCGCCCGTACGGGTACCACGCGCTGGGCGAGGTGTTCGTGTTCGTCTTCTTCGGCCTCGTCGCCACGGTGGGCACCACCTGGATCCAGGTGCAGTCGGCTCCCCAGGAGGCCTGGCTCGGCGGCATCGGCGCGGGGCTGCTGGCCGTGGCGGTGCTGGTCGCCAACAACCTGCGCGACATCGACCAGGACCGCGCGGCCGGCAAGAAGACGCTGTCGGTGCTGATCGGCAGACGCGGATCGCAGATCCTGTTCACGGCCTGCGTCGTGCTGGCGTTCGCGGTGGCCGGGCTGATCGCGGTGTTCTACCCGATCGCCTGGCTCGTGTTCATGGCGCTGCTGGGCGGCATCCCCGCCCTGCTCATCGTGTGGCTCTATCGCGAGCCGCGCGAACTGGTGGTGGCGCTCGGGATCACATCGCTCACCTCGGTGGCGTACGGCGCGCTGCTGATGTGGGCGTACTTCGGCTGATCAGCGCGCGGCGTCGCCGTCGGCGTCCTCGTGGCGCAGCGCCGCGTTCGCGGCATCCTCCAGATCGGCGTCCTTCTCGGCATCCGTCTTCTGCGTGCGCTGCTCACGGCGAGCGGCCAGGCCCGAGGCGACGTCATCGAGCGGACGACGCAGGAAGATGATCGACAGCGACACCCCGATCAGCGCGGCGAAGATCAGCGCGATCCAGTACATCTCCCGGAAGATCGGGAACAGCAGCATGATCCCCAGCGGCACCAGGAACGCCAGCAGGCGCAGCACCGAGTAGAGGACGACGGATCGGGTCTTCACCTGTCCATCCTATGCAGGACGCCTGTGTGCGGGCTCCGGAACGGGGCTCGTCCCAGCGGCTCGGCTTAGGATGAGGGCATGGCTCGGCTGCTTCTGATCCTCGTCCTCGCGGCGGTGATCTTCTGGGTGTTCGCGGTGGTGGATGCCGCGGTGCAGCCGCCCGCACGCCACCGGGGTGTGAGCAAGCCGGTGTGGGTCGTCATCGTCATCGTGTTCCCGGTCGTGGGCGGCATCCTGTGGTTCACGGTGGGCCGCGTGAGCGCCCGCGCGTCGCGGGTCATCGCCCCTGACGACGACCCCGAATTCCTCCGCGGGCTGGGCCCGTCCTCGGCCGGGCCGCATGCCGCACGGCACAGCGCCGCCGAGCAGGCGGAGCGCATCCGCCAGCTCGAGCAGGACCTGGCCCGCAGCGACCCCGACGACGAAGACCCGCCGGCGAGCCCGCGTGGGCGCTGACGGGTCGCCGGCCACGGATGCTGCGGCCGCCCTGCTCGGCCGGCTCGTCGAGCGGGGAATCCGGCATGTCGTGCTCAGCCCCGGCTCGCGCTCGCAGGCGCTGGCGCTGGTCGCGGCCGAGCTCGAACGTCGCGGTGTGATCCGCCTGCACGTGCGCATCGACGAGCGGGTCGCCGGCTTCACCGCCCTCGGCCTCGGCCGCGAATCGGGGATGCCGGCGGCCGTGATCTGCACGTCCGGCACAGCGACCGCCAACCTGCTGCCGGCGGTGATGGAGGCGGATCACTCCGGCGTGCCGCTCCTGCTGCTGACCGCCGACCGGCCGCCCGAGCTGCGCGGCGTCGGGGCGAACCAGACCACCCACCAGCCCGGCATGTTCGGTGCGCACGTGCGCTGGCAGATCGGCCTCCCCGTCCCGGATGGCGTCGACCCAGACGGCTCGTCGCCGCAGGCCGCGGCGGTGCGCGAGGTCGCCGACACCGCGTGGGATGCCGCGCAGGGCGGCGCCGGCCCCCGCGGTCCGGTGCACCTGAACCTGCCGTACCGCGAGCCGCTGTCGGGGCCGCTGCCCGGATGGCTGCCGGCCTCTCGACTCGCTTCGCTCGCTCCGGGACCTGACCCTGCCAGGTCCCTGAGCGAGGAGCGCAGCGACGAGTCGAAGGGCCGGGCGCCGCAGAGACCGGCCGGCACCGGCCCGCGCATCCTCGACCGCGGCCCGCGCACGATCGTCGTCGCCGGAGCCGATGCCGGACCTTCCGCCGAGCAGCTCGCCCACGACGGCGACTGGCCGCTGGTCGCCGAGATCGTCAGCGGGGCGCGCTTCGGTCGTCACCTCGTGCACGGGCACCGCGCCCTGCTGCGCGACCCGGAGCTGGGCGGACGCGTCCAGCGGGCGGTCGTGTTCGGGCATCCCACCCTGTCGCGCGAGGTCACCGCGCTGCTGGCGCGGCGCGACGTCGAGGTGATCGCCGTCGACGGGCCGGGCGAGCGGTTGAACCTGAACGGGGCGACCGTGCCCGCGGCATCCGTCGTCGTCGCCGACGGCGAAGGCGACCGCGACTGGCGGGGGGAGTGGATGCGGGCCTCCCGCGCGGCCGCGGTGGATCTGACCCCGCCCGCCCCCGACGCGGACGGACTGGCCTCGGCCGTTCCGCGCGAGCGGCTCAGCGCGATCTCGGCCGAGGTCGACATCCTGCGCACCCCGCTGTCGCGCGAACTGCTGGTGGATGCCGTGTGGCGCGCGACCTGGCCGCATGACCGGCTGATGTTCGGCTCGTCGCGTCTGGTGCGGGTGGCCGACGGCATCCTGCCGGGCAAGAAGGTGCCGGTGCACGCCAACCGGGGACTTGCCGGCATCGACGGCACCGTCTCGACCGCGATCGGAATCGCCGCGGCCCTCCGCGACGACGGGGGCGTCGGCGTCACCCGGGTGCTGCTGGGCGATCTGGCGCTGCTGCACGACGTGGGGGCCCTGCTCCTGCCCGAGCCCGAGCGCGACCTGCGCATCCAGGTCATCGTCGGCAACGACGGCGGGGGCACGATCTTCGACGGCCTCGAGGTCGCGGCGACCACGGACGCCGAGGCCATGGCCCGCGTGATGTACACGCCGCAGCAGGTCGACATCGCCGGGCTGGCGGCCGCGTACGGCTGGGAGCACGAGCGGGTCGCCACCCGCTCCGGGCTCGACCAGGCGCTGACCGCCGGCGGGCTCCGCATCATCGAGGTGCCGCTGCCGCGGTAGCGCCGCCGCCGGGCCGCGGCCATGATGGCCTCATGACCTCGAAGAGCCAGAAGCACTGGACCGGTGACGTCTCGACCCTCCTGCGCGTGGGGCGCGGATTCCGGCTGGACCGGGTGGATGCCGAGGCCACGCCCGGCTACGGCCGCCGCAAGCGCGACTCGATCGACGACCTCGTCGCCGGCGCGGACGAGATGAGCGAGCTGCAGGAGCGGTTGTTCGCCGAGAGCCGCGGCGGGGGGACGGATGCCTCGGTCCTGCTCGTGCTGCAGGCGATGGACACCGCGGGCAAGGGCGGCATCATCCGGCACGTGGTCGGGTCGGTCGACCCGCAGGGCGTGTCGCTGGCGGCGTTCAAGAAGCCGACCCCGGAGGAGCTGGCGCACGACTTCCTGTGGCGGGTGCGCTCCCGGCTGCCCGAGCCGGGCATGATCGGCGTGTTCGACCGCTCGCACTACGAGGACGTGCTGATCGGCAAGGTGCGCGAGCTCGCCGACCCCGCCGAGATCGAGCGGCGGTACGACGCCATCAACGCGTTCGAGGCCGAGTTGGCGGCATCCGGCACCCGCATCGTGAAGGTCATGCTGCACATCTCGTCGGGAGAGCAGCGCGACCGGCTGATGGAGCGGCTGGACCGCCCCGACAAGCACTGGAAGTACAACCCCGGCGATGTGGACGAGCGGATGCTGTGGCCCGCCTACATGAGCGCGTACCAGACGGTCTTCGACCGGACCTCGACCGACGCCGCACCCTGGTACGTCGTCCCGGCGAACCGCAAGTGGTACGCGCGGCTGGCGGTGCAGGGCCTCATGCTCGATGCGCTGGCCGACATCGGCCCGCACTGGCCGGCCGCGACCTATGACGTCGCCGCCGAGCGCGAGCGGCTGCGCGCGACCTGACTTCGACCGCGGCAGCGCTTCTCGCCGCCGGCAGTCTGTTCTTCCTCGTAGAGTAGTTGATGTGATACAGTACTTGACGTGAGTGAAGACAGCGCCTTCGCCGCCGACCTGATCCGCGGCCACACCGACACCATCGTGCTCGGCGTGCTCCGGCGCGGCGACAGCTACGGCTTCGAGATCTACAAGGCGATCCGCGAGGCCACCGGCGGCGACTACGAGATCAAAGAGGCCACCCTCTACGCCACGTATCGGCGCCTGGAGCGCGACGGCCTCGCCGAGTCGTACTGGGGCGACGAGACTCAGGGCGGCCGCCGCAAGTACTACCGCATCACCGACGCCGGCCGTGCGGTCTACACGTCCAACGTCGCCGCCTGGGTCGCGACCCGGCGCATCATCGACTCCCTCCTGACCCCCGGCGAGACCCCTCGGAAGGCCGCAGAGCAATGAACACCGACATCCATCGCCTCCTGGACGAGGCCTTCGCCGGTATCGAGATGACGCCGGACACGCAGGACCTGAAGGAGGAGGTCCGCGCCAACCTGATCGCACGGGTCGCCGAGCTCGAGGCATCCGGTGTGCCGGCGACGGATGCCGCATCCCGCGCCGTCACGGAGCTGGGCGATGTGCGCGAGCTGCTGGGCGAAGCGGTGACCCCGCGGGCGAAGCGCGACGGGTACGACGCCGCCGCCTACGCCGTGCACCGGGTGCGGCCCAAAGCCGGGTTCGTCGTGCGCACCGTCGCCTGGGCGCTCGCCGTCGTCGTGGGGCTGACCCTCGGCACGCTCGGGGCGACCGGAATCCTGCCGGTGCCGATCGGGCTGCTGTTCCTGCTGCTGGGCATCACCTCGACCGGGGCGTGGATGCTGGTGGGCGACGCACTCTCGCAGGAGACCACCACCAACCACCCGATGCCGCAGCCGCGCGCCGCCGGCTACGGGGTCGCGACGTTCCTCGGCGTCTTCGGCCTGGGCCTGGTCGGGCTCATCCTCACCCGGGCGCTGCCCGTCTGGACCGTCGTGTTCGCCGCCGTCGGCGTGATCGGCGCGATCATCCTGTACGCGTTCCTGGGCGCCACCCAGACCAACCGCCACAAAGCCTGGACCCGCCAGGCGCACGCCGACATGCCGCCGAACCGGTTCGAGACCGAGCCCGAGACCGCCGCCCGCTTCGGCATCTACAGCGCGGCGATCTGGCTGGTCACGTTCGGCCTGATCGTGCTGCTGGTGTTCACGGTCGGCTGGTGGTGGGCGCCGCTGGCCTTCCTCGGCGGCCTTGCCGCGATGATGCTCGTGCTGGCCCGGATGATGTTCGCCCCGCGCAAGGAGCGATGACCCGGCCCCCGCCGTCCCGCACCACCGTCTCCGTCACCCACCTCGATAAGGAAGGGATGCTTCGCCATGCCTGAAAACGCCATCTCGGCCGACGAGCTCGTCAAGGTCTACCCCGGCCGCGGCCGCCGTCCGGCGGTCCGGGCCCTGGACGGCCTCAGCCTGACCGTGCCCGCCGGCCGCGTGTTCGGCCTGCTCGGTCCGAACGGGGCCGGAAAGTCCACGACCACCAAGATCCTCACCACGCTGTCGCGCCCGACGAGCGGCACCGCCCGGGTCGCCGGGCACGACGTGGGCCGCGAGGCCGACGCCGTGCGCGCCGCGATCGGCTACGTCTCCCAGGGCGCGAGCACCGACCCGGTGCTGACGGCCGCCGAGAACCTCGAGATCGCCGCCCGGCTGCGCGGGGCGAGCACCGGCGATGCCCGCCGACGTGCGGCCCGGCTGCTCGACGAGTTCGGGCTGGGCGAGGCATCCCGCCGCCCGGTCTCGACGTTCTCCGGCGGCATGCGTCGCCGACTCGACGTGGCCGCGGCCCTCGTGCACCGGCCGCGGGTGCTGTTCCTCGACGAGCCCACGACCGGGCTGGACCCCGAGGCCCGCGCGACGATGTGGGCCGAGATCCGCCGGCTGTCCGCCCAGGAGGCGCTCACGGTCGTGCTGACCACGCACTACATGGAAGAGGCCGACCGCCTCGCCGACGAGCTGCTGGTCGTGAACCGCGGCCGCGCCGTCGTGGCGGGCACGCCCGATCAGCTCAAGGCCGCGCTGCACGGAGACTCGCTGCGCGTGAGCCTGGTCGAGCCCGATGCCGCGGCCGTCCGCACCGCGATCTCGGGGGTGCCGGGCCTGCGCGACGTGGTGGTCGAGGCATCCGGTGTCGGCGGCCTCCTGGCCGCCCGCACCGACGACGCCTCGGCCGCCGTCGGCGCCGTGATCGTGGCGCTGGATGCCGCGGGCATCCGATACGGCCAGGTCTCGGCATCCCACCCCACGCTGGACGACGTGTACCTGCACTTCGTCGGCCGCACCTTCGGCGAGCACGCCGACGTCCCGGAAGGAGTCGCGGCATGACCGCCCTCGCAATCCATGCCCCCGCGGTGTACCGCGCGGGTTGGTTCACGCAAACCGGCCAGGTGCTGCGCCGCTGGCTGATCTCCACGTTCCGGCAGGTATGGGGACCGGTGATGAGCCTGCTGCAGCCGGTGATCTGGATCGTGCTGTTCGGCCAGGTCTTCCGGTCGCTCGGGGTGCTGCCGCAGTTCGGGGGCAGCGGGTACATCGCCTATCTCGTGCCCGGCATCCTGATGATGACCGTCCTCTACTCGGGCGCCTGGGCCGGCACCGGCTACATCGACGACATCGGCTCGGGGGTGATGGATCAGTACCTCAGCTCACCGATCCGGCGTTCGGCCATCATCACCGGGCAGCTCGTGCAGCAGCTGATCATCAACCTCGCCCAGTCCCTGATCGTGCTCGGCATCGGCGCGCTCGCCGGCGCCCGCTACCCGGGCGGAATCGGCGGGATGCTGCTGGCCCTGGCCGTCGCGACGGTGCTGGCGACGATCTTCTGCTGCTGTTCGACGGCGGTCGCGCTGATCTCGCGCAGCCAGATCGCGCTCATCAGCCTCTCGCAGATGATCGTCCTGCCGGCCACGTTCCTGTCGACCACGATGATGCCGGCCGCACTCATGCCCTCCTGGGTGCAGGCCGTCTCGCGATGGAACCCGATGACCTGGGCCGTCGAGCTCGGTCGGGGCGGGCTGTCCGGGTCGCTTCCGGATGGCGCCTGGTGGCAGGCCGGAGGGCTCGTGCTGCTGGCGGCGCTGGCATTCTGGTGGGCGGTGCGCGCGCTGCGCAGCTACCAGCGCTCGATCTGAACGCGCGACTTCCGCGGCGGGATGTCTCAGGCCAGGGCGTCGACGATCGGGCGGAACTTCACCCGGGTCTCGAGCAGCTCGGTCTCGGGGTCGCTGCCGGCGACGATGCCGGCGCCGGCATGCGCGGTCACCGGGATCAGGCCGCCGACGGCCTGCGTGCCGAACTCCGCTCCGCGCAGCGCGATCGCCCACTCGCCGTCGCCGCGGGCGTCGATCCAGCCGACCGGGCCGGCGTACCGGCCGCGGTCGAACGGCTCGAGCCGGCGGATCACCTCGATCGCGGCATTCGTCGGCGTTCCGGCCACGGCCGCCGTGGGGTGCAGCGTGCGGATCAGGTCCAGTGAAGTCGCGCCGTCGGTCAGCGTGCCGGCGACGTCGGTGGCGAGGTGCCAGACGTTGGGCAGCTCGAGCGTGAACGGATGCTCGTCCGCGGTCAGGCCGGTGGTGTGCGGCGTGAGGGCGTCCAGCACGCTCTGCACGGCGTAGGCGTGCTCGTCGAGGTCCTTGGCGCTGGCCGCCAGAGCGACGGCGGCCGCGGCATCCTCCGGCGCATCCGCGCCGCGTGCCGAGGTGCCGGCCAGCACGCGGGCGGTCACCCGACCGCCGTTCACGGTGGCGAGGGTCTCGGGACTCGCCCCGATGATGCCGTCGACGGCATATGTCCAGGTGTCGGGGTATCCGGTGGCCAGTTCGTGCACCAGCCGGCGCAGGTCGGCCCCCGCCGGGACGGTGCCGACCAGGTCGCGGGCCAGCACCACCTTGCCGACCTCGCCCGCCGCGATCGTCGCCAGCGCCGCGGTGACGGCGGCCTGGTATCCGTCCGGGTCGAGCGCGCCCGGGCCCAGGGTCGCCGACCAATACGGGTCGTAGAGGATCGGCGCGGGGTCGGGTGCGGCATCCTGCCCGTCGTCGAGACGGATGCTGGTGACCCAGCCGCGTCCACCCCGCCGGCCGATGATCAGCTCGGGCACGACGATCGAGCTGGACGCGGCCGAGCGCTCGTCGAAGGTGAGGGCGCCGAAGCCGATCAGGCCGGTGCCGGGGATGCCGACCGTGTCGTCGATGACGGCGTGCGCGGCCAGACGCGTCCAGGCGCGGGAGAGCGCCTCGGCGCGGGGCTCGTGCGCGGTCGCGTCGACGTCGATGCGGGTGACGCTGCCGCGGGCGGCCATCCCATCGCCGCGGCGCAGCCAGACCAGGGGCGCCGCCGGGTCGGCGTACTCGATGAGATCGGCCGCCGGATCGACTTCGCGCGTGCGGACGTGCAGTCGCAGGGAGGGCGATCCGGTCACCCCTCCAGCCTACGGCGCCCTCGCCCCTCGCTCGTCCCGCCCCTCCTCGTCCCGCCCTGCCTGTGTCTCGAGATCGTACGATTCGGCCGAGTGCACATCAATTTCGGCCCAGGATGATGTTCACTCGGCCAAATCGTACGATCCCGGAAGGAGATCCCGGAAGGAGAGGGGAGGGCCGTAGACTCGGCGGGTGAGCGACGCAGACCGCCCGCGGCCCGGGACTCGGCTGACCTTCCGGTGGCGGAAATGGGACGGCTCGCCGCACTGGGAGCACGACTGCCTCTTCCTCGGCTCGGACGACTGGGGCGACTGGGTCGGGCAGCCGGCGGGATGGCGCAGCCACCGCCCGGGGCGCGAGATCACCGCGGCCGGGCCGAACGTCACGCTGATCCCGCCGAGCGGCGAATACGCGCTCACGTTCAACCAGGCGCCGCCCGCTGACTACCGCGTGTACATCGACCTCGCGTGGGATGTGCACTGGACCGGGACGGAGCCGGGCGGCATCGACATGGACCTCGACGTCATCCGCGACGTGCACGGCCGCATCTGGATCGACGACGAGGACGAATGGGACGAGCACCGCATCGCCCAGGGCTACCCGCTGGATGTCGTCGCCCGGCTCGAACAGCTCGCCACCGAGCTGAAGGGACGGGTCGAAGCATCCGCCCCGCCGTTCGACGACGCCACCGCCGCGCCCTGGTTCGACCGCCTCGCGGCACTCCGCCGCTGACCCGAGCCGCCCGGCCTAGACTCGACGGGTGAGTGCAGAGCCGAATCGCGCCGACCTCGGCAAGGACCCGGGCCGGGTCAGCGGCATGTTCGACCAGGTCGCGGCCGGCTACGACCGCACCAACACAGTGCTGAGCCTGGGCAACGACAAGCTGTGGCGCATCGCGGCCACGCGCGCGGTCGCGCCGCGTCCGGGCCGGCGCATCCTCGACCTGGCCGCCGGCACCGGGGCCAGCTCGGTCTCGCTCGCCCGCAGCGGCGCCGAGGTCGTGGCCGCCGACTTCTCGCCGGGGATGATCGCCGAAGGCCGCCGCCGGCACTCCGGCATCCCGAACCTCACGTTCGAGCAGGCGGATGCTGTGGCCCTGCCGTTCGACGACGACACGTTCGACACCGTCACGATCTCGTTCGGACTGCGCAACGTGAACGAGCCGCAGCGGGCGCTCGCCGAGATGCTGCGCGTGACCCGGCCCGGCGGACACCTGGTGATCTGCGAGTTCTCCCACCCCCAGTCGACGGCCTTCGCCGGGCTCTACGGCTTCTACAACAACCGGATCCTGCCGGTGGTCGCCAAGGCCGTCAGCACGAACGCCGAAGCCTACGAATACCTCAACGAGTCCATCCGCGAATGGCCCGACCAGCGCGCCCTGGCCGCCTGGATCCGCGCGGCGGGCTGGACCGATGTCGCCTACCGCAACCTCACATTCGGGATCGTCGCGCTGCACCGCGCCACGAAGCCGGACCTGCGAAACCAGCCGGGTAGGCTGGAGGGGTGACTCCGAGCCCTTCCGTGCCGGGCTCGCGCGTGGCGGGCCGGCTCGGCTTGACCGAACGGGTCTTCGCCGGCGCCAAGTCCCGCAAGCTGATGCGCACCGTCGAAGACGGCCTGACGCGCGTCGAGAGCGCCCTGGCCGACGAGCTGCGGATGACCGATCCGCTCGTGGATGCCACCACCCGGTACCTCTACGAGGCCGGCGGAAAGCGCATCCGGCCGATGCTGGTGCTGCTGACCTGCCAGCTCGGCGACGGCCTCACCGATGCCGTCATCGAGTCGGCCACGGCCCTGGAGCTGACCCATCTGGGCTCGCTGTACCACGACGACGTGATGGACGACGCGGACGTGCGCCGCGGCGTCCCGGCCGCGCACTCGGTGTGGGGCAACAGCATCGCCATCCTCACCGGGGACCTGCTGTTCTCCCGTGCCAGCCAGATCATGGCCCGCCATGGCGACCGCGCCATCCGGCTGCAGGCCGACACGTTCGAGCGCCTGGTGCTCGGCCAGATGCACGAGACGATCGGCGCCCAGCCCGGCGACGACCCGGTCGCGTTCTACCTGCAGGTGCTCTCGGACAAGACCGGGTCGCTGATCGCCGCGGCCGCCCAGTCCGGTGTCATCTTCAGCAACGGCCCGGACGAATACCGGCAGCCGCTGGTCACGTTCGGCGAGAAGGCCGGTGTCGCGTTCCAGCTGCTGGACGACGTCATCGACCTGTCCGGTGATCCGGACGAGACCGGCAAGGTGCCCGGCACCGATCTGCGCGCCGGCGTGCCGACGATGCCCTACCTGCTGCTCGGGCAGCGCACGGATGCCGCATCCGCCGCGCTGCACGCCCGCATCGACGCCGGCGTCGCCGAGATCGCCGACGGAGCCGACCCCGGCATCCTCGACGAGGCGCTGACGGCCCTGCGCGAGCACGACGCCACCGCCCAGACGCGGGAACTGGCCCGCCAGTGGTCGCTCGAGGCGATCGCGGCGATCGAACCGCTGCCCGACGGACCGGTCCGCGAGGCGCTCACCCGCTTCGCCGAGGCCGTCGCCGATCGCAGCAGCTGACCCTTCTGCACGGGCCGGGCCGAACGGCCGCGCCCGACCATTCCGAGAGGACTCCATGACCAAGCTCCGGCTGGCGATCATCGGCGCGGGCCCGGCGGGCATCTACGCCGCCGACAACCTGCTGAAGGCCGAGCGCAAGTTCGACGTCTCCATCGACCTGTTCGAGCGGCTGCCCGCGCCCTACGGGCTCGTCCGCTACGGCGTCGCCCCCGACCACCCGCGCATCAAGGGGATCATCACGGCCCTGCGCGACGTGCTCGACCGCGGCGACATCCGCATCTTCGGCAACGTCGAGTTCGGCACCGACCTGACCCTGGACGACTTGCGCGAGCACTACCACGCGGTGATCTTCGCCACCGGAGCGGTGCGCGACTCGCCGCTGCCGATCCCCGGCGCCGACGCGATCGGATCGTTCGGGGCCGGCGACTTCGTCAGCTGGTACGACGGTCACCCCGATGTGCCCCGCGAGTGGCCGCTGGAGGCGGCATCCGTCGCCGTTGTGGGCAACGGCAACGTGGCCCTGGACGTGTCGCGGATGCTGGCCAAGCACGTCGAGGACCTGCTGCCCACCGAGATCCCGCCGAACGTGCACGACGGACTGGCCGCCTCGAAGGTCACCGACGTGCACGTGTTCGGTCGGCGTGGCCCCGCGCAGGTGAAGTTCACCCCGCTCGAGCTGCGTGAGCTGGGCGAGCTGCGCGACGTCGACATGGTGCTGTACGACGAGGACTTCGACTACGACGAGGCCTCGAAGGAGGCGATCGCCACGAACAAGCAGGTGATGGTCATCGACCGCATCCTGCAGTCCTGGCGCCAGCGTCCGAGCGCGAACGGCGCCGGGGGCGAGGCATCCCGACGTCTGCACCTGCATTTCTATGCGAAACCCCTTCAGGTGCGCACGGATGCCGAGGGCCGGGCGATCGCCTTCGTGTACGAGCGCACCCGCCCCGACGGGCAGGGCGGGGTCGTCGGCACCGGAGAGGTGCGCGAGGTGCCGGTGCAGGCCGTCTACCGGGCGATCGGCTACTTCGGTTCGCCGCTGCCGGGCATCCCCTTCGACAAGCGGCATGGCGTCGTCCCCAACCGGGAGGGCCAGGTGCTGCGCAAGGAGTCGAACGAGCACGTGCCCGGTGTGTACGCCACCGGATGGGTCAAGCGCGGGCCGGTCGGCCTGATCGGCCACACCAAGTCGGACGCGATGGAGACCGTGCGGCACGTGATCAACGACCAGGCGTCGTGGTGGAACCCGGCTCATCCGGAGGAGGAGTCGATCCCGCAGCTGCTGGCCGAGCGCGGCGTCGCCTGGACCGACCTGGACGGCTGGCACCGCCTGGACGCGCACGAGATCGCCCTGGGCGCGCCGCACGAGCGCGCCCGGATCAAGGTCGTGCCCCGCGACGAGATGGTGCGCATCTCCCGCGGCGAGTGACGCGCGGCGCCACGTCCGTCCTACGCTGAGACCATCGCGCTCTGGCTGGCTCCGGCCCTGCGGGGGCGCGGCGGGTGAATCCGGCGCGCCGCCGGTCGGCTCGACATCGGTCGGGCCGACAAGTAGCGTGGAACCGGTTGGTCACGCGGGCGTCGCGTCGGGTCCCCAGCTCGATGAAGCGCCCGTTCCCCAGACGGGACCGTCGCCTGCGGTGACATAGCCATCGTGGGTGCCGCGAGTCTTCGATCCCCAAAGACGATCACTCGTGGCACCCACCCTCTTTCCGCGTTTGGGCGTCACCGTATGCCGTGACGTGCCGGTGTTCGACTCCCCAGTCGTCTGCCCGGCGTTCGTCACTCGGCGAAACCCGTCCCAGTGCGTCAAGTGATTTCAACCTACCCTCAGCCGATCCCGCGTGTCCACCGAATGGGGGACAAGACGACGGATCTTCAGCGAATCTTAAGCCTGCGTTCGCGGCGGGTGTGGATTCGCGTTTCGGCGAGGGCGATGAGGGTCTTGCGCGAGCGGTGTGTCGGCGTCAGCGGTAGTTGATGAACTGCAGGTCGACGTCCAGATCCGCGGCCTTCAGCAGCCGGATGACCTCCTGCAGATCGTCCCGGCTCTTGGACTGCACGCGCAGTTCGTCGCCCTGGATCTGCGACTTGACCCCGCGCGGGGCCTCGTCGCGGATGATCTTGCTGATCTTCTTCGCGTTCTCCTGCGCGATGCCGTCCTTCAGGCTGGACGTGATGCGGAACTCCTTGCCGCTGGCCTCGGGCTCGCCCGACTCGAGGCTCTTCAGCGAGATGCCGCGTTTGATCAGCTTGGACTGGAACACGTCCAGCACCGCCGCCGCGCGCTCCTCGGTGCTCGCCTTGATCAGGATCTGCTCGCCGCTCCACTCGATCGACGCACCGGTGCCCTTGAAGTCATACCGTTGCTCGACCTCTTTGCGGGCCTGGTTCAGGGCGTTGTCCGCCTCCTGATGATCGACCTTGGAGACGATGTCGAAGGATGAGTCAGCCATGACGACGAGTCTAACGAGCCCGCCCGCCGGCGGCGACGGCCGTACGCCTGACGCCATGGAAGCGCTTCCAATGGCGCCGACAAGATCACGAGATGGTATCGGCCATCCTGCGGGATTGTGGGAAGCAGCATCCTGGGTGACAATGTAAGCGCTTGCAATGCGAGCGCATCCTGGGCGGGGCCCTTCGAGGCCTGCCCACCGATTCCAGAGAGGCACACACCGATGAAGGTGAACAAGAAGGGCGCCATCGCCATTGCGGCGCTGATCGCCGGGAGCATGCTCGGCTTGGCCGGCTGCGCCGGACAGGCCGCGAACGAGCCCAAGAAGACGAGCGCCGGCACCCTGACCGTCTGGGTCGACGCCGACCGGGCCCGCGCCCTGAAGGACGTCGCCGCCGAGTTCCAGAAGGACAAGGGCATCAAGGTCGACCTGGTCGTCAAGGACTACGGCAAGATCCAGCAGGACTTCACCGCGCAGGTGCCCACCGGCAAGGGCCCCGACCTGACGATCGGCGGTCACGACTGGACCGGTGGTTTCGTGCAGGACGGCATCATCGCCCCGATCGAGCTCGGCGACAAGGCGTCCCAGTTCGAGAAGGTCGCGCTGCAGGCGGTCACCTACGACGGCAAGACCTACGGGCTGCCGTACGCCATCGAGAACATCGCGATCCTGCGCAACACCAAGCTGGTCGACTCCACCCCGGCCACGTTCGACGCGATGATCGCCGCCGGCAAGAAGGCCGGCACCAAGTACCCGTTCGTCGTGGGCCTGGACCCGCAGGCGGCCGATCCGTACCACCTGTACCCGTTCCAGACCTCGTTCGGCAACTCGGTGTTCGCCCAGAACGCAGACGGCTCGTACGACGCCTCGAAGCTCACGATCGGCGACTCGGCCGGCGACGCCTTCGCCGCCTGGCTCGGATCGCAGGGCGCCAAGGGCACCAAGGTGATCAACCTGAACCTCTCGCAGGACATCGCCAAGGAGGCCTTCCTGGCCGGCGACGCGCCGTACCTGCTGACCGGTCCCTGGAACGTGGCCGACGCGCAGGCCAAGGGCATCGACGTCTCGGTCGACCCGATCCCGTCGGCCGGCGGCAAGACCGCCGCGCCGTTCGCGGGCGTGCAGACGTTCTTCCTGAGCGCCAAGTCGAAGAACGCCCTGTCGGCGACCGACTTCCTGGTCAACTACATCGCCACCGACCCGGTGCAGACCGCGCTGTACAAGGCCGGCGGCCGTCCGCCGGCACTGACCACCGCGTACCAGGCCGCGCAGTCCGACCCGATCATCGCCGGCTTCGGCAAGGTCGGCGAGAACGCCGTGCCGATGCCGTCGATCCCGCAGATGGGTTCGGTGTGGGATGACTGGGGCAAGACCGAGGCCGCCATCATCAAGGGTGCCGACCCGACCTCGAGCTGGCAGAAGATGACCTCGAACATCGAGGCCAAGCTCAAGTAGCGCACCCGGTGGGGGCGGGGCCGGACCGGCTCCGCCCCCACCCGGTCGCTGACGCGCCCCGCACGACAGGAGTCGACGATGACAGGTCCCATCCTCCAGGACGAACGCGATAAGCCGGACGTCGCGACCGTCCGCCGCCGCACCCGCGCGGCCGCGCACGCCGAGGCGGCGAGCGCCGGCTGGAAGGTGTGGCTGACCAAGATCGTGCTGCTCGGTGTGATCGACGCCCTCGCCGTCTACGCGATGCTCGTGCTGATCGGGCAGGGCCAGTGGCTGATGCCGCTGGTCATCGCCGTGATCGCGGGCCTGGTCAACTTCGTCTATCTCAAGCCCGGGCTCCTGCCGGCCAAATACCTCACGCCGGGCCTGATCTTCCTGTTCATCTTCCAGATCTTCGTCGTCCTGTACACGATCTACATCGCGTTCACGAACTACGGATCCGGGCACGTCTCGACGAAGGACGACGCGGTGCACGCACTGCTGCAGCAGTCGCAGACCCGGGTCGAGGACTCGCCCACCTTCCCGGTGACCGTGCTCGAGCGGGACGGCTCGTTCTTCTTCCTGATCACCGACCCCGACACGGGGGCGTTCGAGGTGGGCGGCGCCGATCAGCCGCTCGAGCCGGTCGACGGCGCCACCGGCGCCCCCGGCTACACCACCCTGGACTTCGGTCAGATCGTGCAGCACCAGGACGCCATCGGCGCGCTGTCGGTCCAGCGCGACGCCGACCCGAACGACGGCTTCTTGAAGACCACCGACGGCTCCAACGCCTACCTGTTCACGTCGACGCTGACGTGGGATGCCGCAGCCGACACGATGACCGACACCAAGACCGGCACGGTCTACCGCGACACCGGTCACGGCGCGTTCACCGCGGACGACGGGACCCAGCTGCTGCCGGGCTGGCAGGTCTGGGTGGGTGCGGACAACTTCGTGCGGGCCTTCACCGATCAGTCCATCCGCGGCCCGTTCCTGCAGGTGCTGATCTGGACGTTCGTGTTCGCCGTCCTGTCGGTGGCCACCACCTTCGTCCTCGGACTGTTCCTGGCCATCGTGTTCAACGATCCGCGGATGCGCAGCAGGAAGCTCTACCGGGTGATCATGATCCTGCCGTACGCGTTCCCCGGCTTCCTGTCGGCGCTGGTGTGGGCGGGCATGTTCAACCAGGACTTCGGCTTCATCAACCAGGTGCTCTTCGGCGGGGCATCCATTCCGTGGCTGCAGGATCCGTGGCTGGCCAAGGCCGCGATCCTGATCGTGAACCTGTGGCTGGGCTTCCCCTACATGTTCCTGGTGTGCACCGGCGCCATCCAGTCGATCCCGGACGACATCCAAGAGGCCGGGCGGGTGGACGGCGCGAGCGTGTGGCAGGTCTTCCGCCATATCAAGTTCCCGCTGCTGCTGGTCTCGGTGGCGCCGCTGCTGATCTCGTCGTTCGCGTTCAACTTCAACAACTTCAACCTGATCTACATGCTCACCGGCGGCGGGCCGCGCATCGCCGACGCAAGCATCAACGTCGGCCAGACCGACATCCTCATCTCGATGGTCTACAAGGTCGCGTTCGTCGGCGCGAACCGCGACTATGGTCTGGCCAGTGCGTTCTCGATCATCATCTTCGTGCTGGTGGCGCTGATCTCGTACCTCAGCTTCCGGCAGACCAAGGTCCTCGAGGAGCTGAACTGACATGGCGATGAACTCCACTCCCGCGACGGCGACCGCCGCCGCCGTGCCCCCTCCCGCCGCCGCTCCCGCTCCCGCGGCCGCCCCGCAGCCGCGGCGGCCGTTCCCGCGCTGGTTCCGCGAGACCGGATGGCGGCACCTGGTCGGCATCGTCATGCTCGTGTTCGCGGCCTTCCCGCTGGTGTACGTGCTGTCGGCGTCGCTGAACCCGGGCGGCACGCTGCTGACCGCGAACGGACTGTTCCAGAACTTCGACCTGGGCAGCTACCTCGACCTGTTCGGCGATCCGACCCGCCCGTACGGGGCGTGGTTCCTGAACACGATCGTGATCGGCGTGGCCAGCTCGGTCGGCACCGTCATCCTGTGCGCACTGGCCGCCTACGCGTTCTCGCGGATGCGGTTCACGGGCCGCCGGTTCGGGCTGCTCACCCTGCTGCTGGTGCAGATGTTCCCGCAGCTGCTGGCATTCGTCGCGATCTTCCTGCTGATGTCGGCGATCGGCGACATCTTCCCGGTGCTCGGGCTGAACTCGCAGATCGGCCTGATCATGATCTACCTGGGCGGCGCGCTGGGGGTGAACACGTTCCTGATGTACGGGTTCTTCAACACCGTGCCCGCCTCGATCGACGAGGCCGCCAAGATCGACGGCGCCGGGCACGCACGCATCTTCTTCACCATCATCCTGCGGCTGGTCGCGCCGATCCTGGCGGTGATCGGGCTGCTGGCCTTCATCGGCACCACGAGCGACTTCGTGATCGCCTCGGTGGTGCTGGTCGATCCCGACAAGCAGACCCTCGCCGTCGGGCTGTACCAGTTCGTCTCGCAGGAGACCGCCCGCAACTGGAGCGTGTTCGCCGCCGGCGCGGTGCTTGCCGCGATCCTGCCGATGGCGCTGTTCCTGTCCCTGCAGCGCTACATCGTCAGCGGGCTGACCGCCGGCAGCGTGAAGTGATCTGCGCGGAGAATGGATGCCATGGACCTGACGCCGCACCACGACGGATCGCCGCTGCACGTCTCGGCCACCGACCCGGCCCTCGGCGACGAGGTCGTGGTCCGGCTGCGGGTGCCGGCCGGTGCCGCTCCGGTCGCGCGGGCGCTGGTGCGGTCCAACCCCGACCATGAGCCGGTCTGGGCCGAGGCATCCCACGACGGCGACGCCGATGGCTGGCAGTGGTGGTCGGCGCGGATCATCGTCGCCAACCCGCGGCACGGCTACCGGTGGGACCTCATCCACGCCGACGGGTCGACCTCCACGCTCAGCCAGGGCGGGCACAGCCGGCTCGAAGCCCTCGACGCGGTCGACTTCGCCCTGGTCGCCGGCAACCCGCCGCCGGAATGGCTGGGCGGGGCGGTGATGTACCAGATCTTCCCCGACCGGTTCGCGCGGTCGGCCGCGGCATCCGATCGCCGGTGGCCGGACTGGGCGATCCCCGCGGACTGGGACGCCCCGCTCGACCCGCTGCCGCCCGGGCGCAGCCACCAGCTCTACGGCGGAGACCTCGACGGGATCATCGACCACCTCGACCACATCGAGGGTCTCGGGGCGACGCTGGTCTACCACACGCCGATCTTCCCCGCCCGGTCGAACCACCGGTACGACGCGTCGAGCTTCGCGACCGTCGACCCGCTGCTCGGCGGCGATAAGGCGTACCTGCGGCTGATCGCGGCCGTGCACGGCCGCGGCATGCGCATCATGGGCGATCTCACCTCGAATCACTCCGGCGACGCGCACGAGTGGTTCCAGGCGGCGTACGGGCACCCCGGCTCGCCCGAGAGCGCCCTCTACTACTTCCGCGATGCCGCGCAGACCGAGTACGAGGCGTGGCTCGGCGTGCCGTCGCTGCCCAAGTTCAACTGGAACTCGGCCGAGCTGCGGCGCCGCTTCATCGAAGGACCCGACTCGGTCGTGGCCAAGTGGCTGGACGCGCCGTACCGCGTGGATGGCTGGCGGATCGACGTCGCGAACATGACCGGGCGGCTCGGCGCCGAAGACCTCAATGCCGAGGTCCGCGGCATCCTGCGCCGGACCATGGTGGAGACGAACCCCGACACGCTGCTGCTGGCCGAGTCGACCAACGACGCGGCGGGAGATCTGCAGGGGGATGCCTGGCACGGGGCGATGACCTACCCGGCGTTCACCCGCGGCGTGTGGGCGTGGCTGTCCGAGCCGACCGCGGACGCGTGGTTCTTCGGCATCCCGACCGGCCTGCCGCGCTACACCGCGCGTCAGTTCGTGGCCCAGCTGCAGCTGTTCACCGCGCAGATCCCGTGGCGGGTGCGGCTGGGCTGCATGCAGCCGCTGGACACGCACGACACCGCGCGGTTCGCCACGCACGCCGCCCCCGGCACGGTGCCGCTGGCGGTGGGACTGTCGATGACCCTGCCGGGTCTGCCGGTGGTGTTCGCCGGCGACGAGTTCGCACTGACCGGCGTGGACGGCGAGATGAGCCGGACCCCGATCCCCTGGGACCGGATCGACGAGCCGGAGGTGGCCGAGCGGATCGCGCTGTACCGCGACCTGATCGGGCTGCGGCACGCGCACGAGGCGCTGCGCACCGGCGGGCTGCGGTGGCTGCACGTGGACGATCAGACCGTGGTGTTCGTGCGCGAGGCCGCGTCGGGCAGCGTGCTGGTGCTGGCCGCGCGCAGGGACGTGGATGTCGTGCTCCCGGCGCCGCTGGTGATCGGGGCGGGCGCCGCCGAGGCGGCGTTCGGCGAGGCGACGCTCGGGGTGGCCGCGGACGGCTCGGTGCTGCTGTCGGCCGAGGGCCCGGTGTTCGCGGCATGGGCGCTGCCCGGGGTGGTGGCGCCGCCGGCGACGGCGTAGGGCGCGCGGCTCGGGCGCCGTGCGGCCGGGTGCCGTGCGGCTCGGGCGGCTGCGGCATCCGTCTGTCTACACTGACGGGATGGAACAGGTTGCCCCGGTTGCGGTGATCGGCGATGCGCTGATCGACGAGCTGCGCGACGGGACGTCGGTGACCGAGCTGGTCGGCGGGGCCGCGCTGAACGTCGCGGTCGGCCTGGTGCGTCTGGGCGTTCCGGCGACGCTGATCGCGATGGTCGGCGACGACGAGGCGGGCCAGCACATCCGCGCGTACCTGCACGACTACGGCGTGGGGCTGCTCGCGTCGCCGGCGCCGCGGGGGTCGTCCCGCGCGGTGTCGACCCGCACCGGCGGTGAGCCGGTGTACGAGTTCAATGCGGCCGCGCGCGGGCGCCGGGTCGAGTTCGGCGACGCGGAGCGGGCGGCGATCGCGGCGGCCCCGATCACGGCGGTCAGCTGCTTCCCGTTCGACGACGCCGAGCAGGTGCAGCAGCTGGCGGATGCCGTGGGGGAGCGTCCGTTGGCGATCGATCCGAATCCGCGGGCCGGGATGCTGCGCGATCGGGCCGAGTTCGTCCGCGGGTTCGAGTCGCTGGCCGGGCGCTCGCGCCTGGTGAAGGTGGGCGAAGAGGATGCCTCGCTGCTGTATGCGTCTGAGCTCGACATCCTGCGCACCCAGCTCTCTGAGGACGGAGCCGAGGTCGTGCTGGCCACGGCCGGTGCGGCCGGTGCGGTGCTGCAGACAGGTGGCACCGTGGTGAATGCGCCGATCGCGGCGGCGCCGGGTGGGGTCGTGGACACGATGGGCGCCGGTGACGCCGTGTTCGCGTCCGTGGTCGCCTCGATGGTCCGGGATGCTCCGGCCGACGCCCCGACATGGGAGGAGGCCCTCGAGCAGGCGATGGCGATCGCGGCGGCGACGGTCCGCTTCCACGGGGCGCTGCTGCGCCTGCCCGGCTCGGCCTCGGCCTCGGCGATGAACCTCGACCGCCTCGGCACCTGACCCCCCTCCCGCCGAGGTTGTGCTCCGTTCGCCGAGGTTGTCTTCGGTTCGTCGAGGTTGTGCACAATCTCGGCGCACGAACGACAATCTCGGCGGACAAACGACAATCTCGGCGAGTGGGAGGAGACGGTCGGGCTGTTCACGGAGGGGTGCGGGAGCAGGTAATATAGGTGATCGCGCCTCCGGTCGACTGTACAAGCTGGGCGGGTGCGCCTCGGCGAGTTACCCAAGCGGCCAAAGGGATCTGACTGTAAATCAGCCGGCGTAGCCTTCGGGGGTTCGAATCCCTCACTCGCCACCGAGTGATGAGTCGGGACATGGGTCTCTGGTGAGTCGCGACATATGTCACGGATGAGAGCCCGGCCATCGGCCGGGCTCTCGTTGTGTGTTGCGCCAGTATGTCCGGTCGGGGTCGATGGTGTTGGTGGCGATGATCTCGCCGGTGTTCAGGTGGACGATGGTGGTGGTGTTCTCGTCGGCGAGGATGAGGACGCGTGTGCCGCGGTGGGCGATACCGACGCCGAGGTGGTGCATGCGGCCGGCGCGGCGGAAGCTGATCTTCCCGTTGCTGCCGACGTGGTCGCAGCGCAGCCGGTAGTGCGCGGTGTCGCCGAGCTCTGCAGGGGCGGCTTTTCGGGGTGTGGGCAGGCGCTCAGATGTGACTTTCGTCCTGCTGGCGCGACCGCCCCGACATCAGAGTGGCGGGTATGGACGACAGCAGAGACAGGGACCGTGTGTTGGTCGGCGTGGATGGCTCGACTTCGTCGATCGAGGCGCTGCGCTATGCGGCTCGTATCGCGACGGCATTGGGGTCACCGCTCACCGTGGCCATCACCTGGACGTACCATCCATTCGTCTCGCCGTATCTTTCCGACTCCTGGTCGCCCGAGCGCGATGCGGAGATGGTCCTCGACACAGCCATCGAGAGCGCGTTCGCCGATGTGCCGCCGCCGTTGAATCGAGCGGTTCTCATCGGGCCGGCCGCATTGACGCTCATCGAAGAGAGCGCCTACAGTGCGATGCTCGTCCTCGGGAGCCGTGGCCACGGCGGATTCGCTGGACTGCTGCTCGGGTCCGTGAGCGCGGCGTGCGCCGAGCATGGACACTGTCCGGTCCTCATCGTTCATCCTCGCCGACAGCAAGAGGGGACGCGGGGCGGGCCTGACGAGTCCTGACCCCCGTCGCCACCGAGAACCGTGCAGCGCGGCGGGCGATGCGGTGTCGGTACGCGCGACGGCGGATCGCCGCATCTCGGGGCCGTTCGAGTCGGGAGTAGTAGAGCACCTTCGCGAGCTCGACCAGGACCAGGTAGGCGACCACCATCCCAACGAGCGCGAGAAAGAAGGGCGCGGGCAGCGGTGTGAATCCGAGGAAGCCGGCAGCCGGCGAATACGGCAACCATGTGCCGAGTGCGACGACGGCGAGGACGCCGAGCGTGAGCGGCAGCGCGGGGCGGCTTCGGAGGAAGGGCACACGACGCGTGCGCACCGCGAAGACGATGAGCGTCTGCGTGGCGATCGATTCGATGAACCATCCCGAGCGGAATTCCGGCGGCGCTGCATGGAATGCGACGAGCATCAGGCCGAACGTGGCGAAGTCGAACAGTGAGCTGATCGGGCCGAAGAGCAGCATGAACCGCCGGATAGCGGGGATGTCCCAGTGCGAGGGCGCCCGGAGTTGGCTCGCGTCGACGTTGTCCGTCGGAATCGCCAACTGGCTGGAGTCGTACAGGAGGTTGTTGAGGAGGATCTGCCCGGGCAGCATCGGCAGGAACGGCAGCAGGAGGGACGCGAGGGACGCACTGAACATGTTCCCGAAGTTGCTGGACGTGCCCATCAGCACATACTTGATCGTGTTGGCGAAGATCCGCCGACCCTCCGTCACACCGTCGGCCAGTACACCGAGATCCTTCTCGAGCAGGATCATGTCGGCCGCATCCTTTGCGACATCCACGGCAGAGTCGACGGAGATCCCGACATCGGCGCGATGAAGTGCGAGCGCATCGTTGACCCCGTCGCCGAGGAATCCGACCGCCCGCCCCTTCTGCCGCAGCGCCAGGATGACGCGCGCCTTCTGCTCCGGCGACACACGGGCGAAGACGGTGACGTCCGGTGCGGTGCGAGCCAGGTCTGCATCGTCCATCGCGTCGATCTGATCGCCGGTCACGGTGCCCTCCACCGGCATGCCGAGCTGTTCGCACACGTGGACCGCGACGGCTGCGCTGTCGCCGGTGGCGACCTTCACACGGACTTCCAGGGCCGTGAGCCGAGCCAGTGACTCCGCGGCATCGGCCTTGATCCCGTCGGTGAACACGAGGAAGCCGTTCAAGGTGAGGTCGTTCTCTTCCTCGCGCAGCACCGTTGCCGTCGGCGCGCGGCGGGAGGCCACAGCGACGACGCGCGCACCGGTCTGGTAGAGGGATGCCAGAGCTGACCGGTCGGCATCCGCGACGTCGGTGCACCTTGGCATCACCGACTCGGGCGCGCCCTTCGCGACCACGAGAGCCTCGCCGTCCGGACCAATCACGAGCGCCACAGCGCCGCATCGAGGGCGTTCAGGCCGATGGTGGAGTCAGAGAGGGGGTCCGCATCGGTGGCGAGCAGTCCGAGGAGAGAGAGACGCTCCGCGTCTTCGCCCTCGATGGGCAGGGCACGGTCGAAGCGGATGCTCCCGGTGGTCAGGGTCCCTGTCTTGTCGGTGACGAGCAGATCGAGGTCTCCGAGGTCCTCGATGCAGACCACGCGTTTGACCAGCACTTTCTGCCGTGCGAGTCGGCGCGAGCCGGCCGCCAGGCTCGCGCTCACGACCGCGGGCAGAAGCTGCGGGGTGATGCCCACGGCGATGGCGAGCGAGAACAGGAGCGAATCGATCAGGGGACGCCCGAGCAGGAGCGCCGCCACGAAGATCGACGAGGTCAGGATCACCGCGATGATGAGGAGGAAGGTCGAGAACTGCCCCAGACCGCGCTGGAACTCGGTGACCGGCTCCTGCACGTCCAACCCGAGTGCGATGCGGCCGAACTCGGTGTCGCCTCCGGTGGCGACCACCAGGCCCGTGCCGCTTCCGGCCTGCACCACCGTTCCCATCAAGGCGCAACAGGTGAGATCACCGAGGGCGGCAGCCCCGGCCACCGCATTCGTCGACTTCGCCACCGCAGACGACTCGCCCGTCACGATGCCTTCATCGCATTCCAGCCCGGTGGTCGCGATCAGCCGCAGATCCGCGGGAACGACCGCTCCCACGGACAGGATGACGACGTCGCCCGGCACGATGCCACTCACATCGATGCGACTCCGTGCCCCGTTCCTGAGTACCACGGCGGTGTGGCGCAGCCGCTCATGGAGTGCGACGGCGGATCGTTCCGCACGAAACTCGTTCACGAAGCCCAGCCCGACGCTGATGGTGACGATGACAGCGATCGTGAGTGCGCTGATTCCCTCGCCGACGAACGCCGACACCAGTGCCGTCCCGCACAACAGGAGGAGGATCGGGCTGCGCAGCTGCCGCCCGAGCACACGCAGGGGGCGAGCCCGGTGCTCGCGCAGCGCGTTCGGCCCGAAGCGCTCGCGACGTGCGGTGACGTCGATGTCGGAGAGCCCCGCGGGGGTTGACCCGACTGAGGCGAGCACGCCAGCGATATCCTCTCCGGCTGCCGCACGGACGAGGCTGACCGTCGCGGCCAGAGGCCGCGGGCCGGTCTTCGGAGATCTCACCGTTCTGATCCCGCTGGAACGGATGGTTCTTCCAAGAGACCGCTGGTCACACGCATGATCTCATCGTGGTCTGATCGGGTGGGCGCGCGCCAGTGACATTGGTCCCATTGCGAATCGCAGGGACCAACGACCCGCCGCGCAGATTGCGGGCAGCGGACGATCAGAGGAACATGATTCCCATAAGGAGTCCCGATGACTGAAGGTGAAGAGGTCTCGCGGGGCGCCTCCGGATCGAGCGCCGCCGTACGCATCGAGGAGGTGCCGTCGGACGAATGCTGGCGGCTGTTGGGGCACGCGTCCCTGGCGCGTCTGGCATTCGTCGATGCGGACGGCGATCCTGAGATCTATCCGGTGAACTTCCAGACCGACCGCGGAGTCATCCTCATCCGGTCGGCCGATGACGGCAAGGCCCGCTCGATCGCGGCTCATCCCCGGGTCGCCATGGAAGTGGACGGCGGCGCGTTGCGAGTGCGCTGGAGCGTCATCGTCCACGCGACCGCCGAAGTGAGCGCGACCGACGCCGCGGTCCAGCTGCCCACCCCGCCCGACGCGCTCTCGTGGTTCCCGGGCGAGAAGGCGCTCGTGATCAGGCTGATGGTGAGGTCGATCACCGGGAGGAGATTCCTCGTCCCGGCCGGTGTGCGGCTACCCGGCGCGTCCAGCGAATGAGCTGACCCGAACGCCACGTTCCGCGGGAGATTTCCCACGACCGAGGGCTCGCAGCGCGTAGAGGATGGTCGCCAGGTCGACGAGTTCCTGGACCAGCGCTCCTGTCACGGCGGGGATGACGCCGGTCATGGCGACGAGCATCAGCGCGATGCTGAGGGCGATCCCGATCCAGATCGAGGTCAATGCGACGCGGAGCGTGTGGCGCCCGATCGAGACCGCATCGACCACCGGGCGAAGCGAATCGACGAGTACGACGATGTCTGCGGCCTCGCCGGCCGCTGTCGCGCCCTTCGCGCCCATCGCGACACCGATGTCGGATGCTGCGAGCACGGGCGCATCGTTGATCCCGTCGCCGACCATCATGACCGGGCGAGGGCGCAGCTGTGCGGCGAAGTGCACCTTCTCGCCGGGGAGCAGCTCGGACTCCACTTCGGTGATCCCCACGTCCGCCGCGATCGACTCGGCCGTGGAGCGGGCGTCGCCGGTCAGCATCACGATGCGTTCGACTCCGTGCTCCCTGAGCCATCCGATGACCTCACCGGCTTCGGTGCGCGGGGCGTCGGCGAGCACGAGGCTGCCCGCGAACGCTGCGTCGATCGCCACGTAGGCCGCGGCCTGACCGGGTGCGAGGCTGGTGCGCTGGAGAGCGGGGACGAGTGAGGCGATGAAGGCGGGTTTGCCCACGGTGACGGTGCGCCCCTCGATCACCGCCGTGACCCCGTTGGTGGCGACCTCGCGGGCATCAGCGGAAGCGGCCAGCGGCATCCCCCGATCGATCGCGGCCTGACGAACCCCCGCGGCGAGGGCGTGCGAGGAATACTGCTCGGCCGACGCGGCCAGCCGAAGCACGTCATCGGCGCCGAATCCGTTCGCGGGCCGGACATCGACGAGCTCGGGGCGTCCCCGTGTGAGGGTGCCGGTCTTGTCGAATGCCGCCACCCGCACCCGGGCGAGCTGCTCGATGACCGCGCCGCTCTTCATGATCAGTCCGGTCTTCGCACCGCGCGACAGCCCGGCCAGGAACGCGACCGGGGCGGCGATCAGCAGCGGGCATGGCGTGGCCAGCACGAGCACCTCCGCGAAGCGGACAGGGTCGCCCGACAGGCCCCACGCGATCGCCGCAAGGATCAGCGAGACGGCCGTGAACGGCACCGCGAAACGATCCGCGATCCGGACCACGGGAGCGCGGGACTTCTCCGCCTCGTGCACGAGCGCCACGATCTGCTGGAATTGGCTGTCACCGCTGCGCCGAAGAGCCCGGATGCGCACGGCTCGCTCGCCGTTCACGGCTCCGGAGGGCACTTCATCCCCGATGTGGCGGGTCACTGGGAGGCTCTCACCGGTCAGCGAGGACTCGTCGAATGAGGACTCCTCGGCCAGCAGCGTCGCGTCAACGGGCACGACCTCGCCCGGCCGGACCAGGAGAAGGTCACCGACCTCGACATCCTCCACCGGAACATCGGCCACGGCCTCACCCGTCCCGTCGCGCCTGTCCGCGAGGACATGCGCATCTCGGGGCGAACGATCCAGGAGCGAGGTCAGATCCCGCTTCGCGCGTCGCGCGGCGACATCCTCGAGCGCCTCGCCGCCCGAGAGCATGAGCACGATGATCAGCGACGCGATGTACTCGTCCACAGCGAGGGTGGCCACCATCGCCACGACGGCGAGGATGTCGAGACCGACATGTCCTCGCATCACGTCTCGGACCATCCCGACCAGGGTGTAGACGACGACGAGGGCGACCCAGACGATCGCCAGCCATCGGCCCGCACGCTCGCCCCCGATGCCGGTGAGCACGAGGACCGCGGCGAGCACGAGCACCGTCACCACGATCACCGGGCGCGACCAGACCAGCCGCGCCAACCGGATCGCTGCGGTCTCCCGGCCAGCGGACTGTGGCGCCGGGCCCACGGATCTCTTCGGGGCGGCTATAGCGGGCCTCCCGTGCGCTCGATCTCGAACACGGCCGCTTGAGTGCGATGATCCAACCCCAGCTTGCTGAGCATCGTCGACACGTAATTCTTAACGGTCTTCTCCGCCAGTCCGAGACGTTCGCCGATCTGCCGGTTCGTGAGGGCATCCGCGATCAGGCTGAGGATCTGTCGTTCACGTAGGCTCAGCGATCCGAACCGAGGATCCTCGGCCGACGCGGTTCGCAGTACCCGCGTCGCCTGCATCCTCGCCGCCGGATGCAGCAGCTTGCCGCCGGTGACGACGGTGCGCACCGAGTTGACGAGATCGACGGTGCGCACCGACTTGAGCAGGTAGCCGGCGGCATCCGCCAAGACAGCGGCCATCACGGCGTCGTCGTCGTCGAACGCGGTCAGGATCAGGCAGCGCACGTCCGGATGCTCCTGCCGGACATGGCGGCAGAGGTCGATTCCGCTTCCATCCGGGAGTCGCACGTCCAGAATGGCGAGGTCGGGAAGGGTGGCGGCGATCCGTGCGGACGCGTCCCGAACCGTACCCGCCTCACCGACGATCGTGAAGTCGGGCTGGGTCTCCAAGACCCCGGCGATTCCGCGACGCACGACTTCGTGGTCGTCGACAAGGAAGATCGTGACCATGCCGCCACCCCCGATCGCATCACACCCGCGCAGTTCACCGGCAGGAGACCATGCGCCGAATCTATCCGACCGGGACAGAAGAGGAAGGGACTTTCGGCCCGGTCGCGGAGCATCGACCGCAGTTGGCTGACAGCATCCGACCGGGCACCGCAGCTATGAAGGGAATCAGCATGGCCGACAACCGCTTCCAGGATCACACCATCATCGTGACGGGTGCCGGTTCCGGCATCGGCCGCGCCACCGCCGTCCGACTCGCAGCCGAAGGAGCCCGCGTCATCGGCGTCGACATCTCCCGCGAGCGGCTCCGGGCGCTGGAGGCCGAACTCGGAGAGAGCGTCTCCACCATTGACGGGGACCTCGCCAGCCAGCTCACGGTCGACCGCGTGATGGCGCTGGCCCGCCCGCGTGTGGACGGCCTCGCGAACGTCGCCGGCATCATGGACGGATTCGAACCGACCGCCGAGATCGCGGACGAGACGTGGGAACGAGTCATCTCGGTGAACGTCACGGGGATGATGCGGATGACACGGGCCGTGCTCCTCCTGATGATCGAACACGGTCGGGGGTCGATCGTCAACGTCGGTTCCGAGGCCGGCCAGCGCGGGTCCGCCGCGGGCACCCCGTACACCGTCTCCAAGCATGCGGTGAACGGATTCACGCTGAGTACGGCGTTCTTCTACACGGCCAAGGGCATCCGCTGCAACGCAGTGGCGCCCGGCCCGGTGGCGACGAACATCGACGCGCCGTTCCGGTCGGCCTTCGCTCAGGAACGCCTCGGACCGATCTTCCAGACAACGGTGCCGCCCGTGGCACAGCCCGAGGCGATCGCGGCAGCCATCGCCTGGCTGCTCAGCGACGACGCTTCCGATGTCTCTGGTGCGATCCTCCCCGTCGACGGCGGCTGGGCGTCCCTCTGACGTCGTGGAATCGAGTGGATCATCCGCCCAGGAGAGATGCGAGGATGAGGGCATCGAAGGTGCATCTCATGGCTGAAGAGGGCCTGCCGACCCCCGACCTCCCCCGGGGTGAGCTCGAGACGACTATCCGGGAGCTGATCGCCCGTGCGCAGCGCGTCCTCGATACCCAGGGACGGCTGCGGCAGCTTCTCACGGCGACGCGCGTCGTGACCGAGCCTCTCGACATCGAGCAGGTGCTCATCCGCATCGTCAAGGCCGCAGTGGACCTGGCCCGGGCGCGATACGGGGCCATCGGCGTCAGGGACCAGGACGGCTCACTGGAACGCTTCATCCACGTCGGGATGGACGACGAGCAGGTGGCAGCGGTCGGCCATCTGCCGGAGTGGCGTGGGCTGCTGGGCATCGTCTTCCACGAAGGGCAGAACCTCCGACTGGCCCATATCGTCGACGACCCTCGATCCGTGGGGTTCCCGGAGGGCCATCCGCCGATGGATTCATTCCTCGCCGTCCCCGTCCGCGTGCGCGACACCGTGTTCGGCAACCTCTATCTCACCGACCAGGTGGACGGGGCGTTCTCCGACGAAGACGAGGCGCTCATCGAGTCTCTCGCCGCTGCGGCCGGGGTGGCCATCGAGAACGCGCGGCTGTATGAGGAGGCTCGGCGTCACGAGAGGCTGAGCAAGGCCCTGTCGGAGATCAGCGCGGCACTCCTGGATCCCGGCACCGAAGACGTTCTCGCACTGGTCACCGAGCGGCTCACCGGGGTGGTGGCCACCGAGTTGGTGACCATCGTGGTCCCTGTCGACGTCGATGACTGGCGTATCGCTTCGGCGCAGGGAGCCAGAGCGGCCGGGCTCACCGGCATCCTCATCCCCGCCGCCTCGGCTCTCGGCGCACGAGCGGTCGAGTCGGGTGAGGTCGTGACCGGGGCGTTCGCAGATCAGGACACGGAGCATCGGATACGCGGCGATCGAGGGGCCGTGCTCGGTCCGAGCGCTGCCGTTCCGCTCAATGCCGGCGGGCGTCCGATCGGTGCCCTGTGCGTCTCGCGCGACGATCCGGGCAGACCGTTCACACGTACCGAACTCGACACCATCGAGGAGTTCGCGAACCAAGCGGGAATCGCTCTCTCGCTTGCGTGGGCGCGCCGAGACCGACAGCAGCTCGAGGTCATCGACGAGCGCAGTCGCATCGCCCGGGACCTGCACGATCACGTCATCCAACGTCTGTTCGCCACAGGACTCGGCCTTCAAGCGCTGGCATCCGCCGAGCCCGCCGCCGCAGCACGGCTCGATGCGCACGTCGCCGAACTCGATGCGGCGATCGCTGAGATCCGAACGGCGATCTTCACCCTCCGCGCGAGACCCGCAGCCGGGGGAGCGGGCCTCACCCGCAATCGCATTCTCGATGTGATCGGTGAACTGACTCCTGCGCTCGGGGGGTCTCCGAGCGTCACCTTCACCGGCGCCATCGATCTGACGCTCACCGGGGCTGTCGCCGACGACGTGATCGCCGTCGTTCGCGAAGGACTGGCGAACATCGCGCGACACGCACGGGCGCAGAACACCGCAGTCGACGTGTCGGTGAGCGAGGTGGCCATCATCGTCACCATCGAAGACGACGGGGACGGTGTCGGATCGGACGCGACCCTGACCGGTGGCACCGCGAACCTGCGGGATCGTGCCGAGAGTCGGGGCGGCGAATTCTCGCTGCGTCCACGAGCCGCGGGCGGCACCCGCCTCGAGTGGAGGGCACCGCTGCCACGGTGATCCGGCGACGCCAGCCTGGGCGATCACGCGGTCAGGGAGCGCTCCAGCCGGGCGACATCGGCCGGCAGACACAGTCCGGTGCCCAGCATCGTTGCCGTGGCGCTTCCCGCGGCGACGGCTGTGCGGAACGCCTCGGCGGGCGGTCGCCCTTGCGAGATTCGAAGCACGAGGCCGGCCAGGAACGCATCGCCGGCACCGACCGTGCTTGTCACGGCGACCCTCGGAGTGGGAAGGCGGAGGACCCCCGTCACGGAGATGAGAAGCGCACCGGCAGCACCAAGCGTCAGGGCGATCATGTCGGCCCTGCCCGCGCGGATCAAGTCGGTCGCCGCATCGACCTGATCCGCGGTGGTCATGTCATGCCCGCCGCCGACCAACTGGGCGAACTCGTCCCGGCTGGGCTTGATGAGGAAGACTCCCTCCGCCAAAGCATGGACGAGGGGTGGACCGGACGCATCGACGACCAGCCGGACATCCTCGTCTGCTGCGTGGCGGGCGAGCATCCCGTAGAAGTCCTCGGGGACACCGGGCGGAAGACTGCCGCTGGCGACGACGAGCCCGCCGTGCGGCAGATGATCCACGGTGGCCGAAAGACAGTCCGACCACTCGGCTTCGCTCAGATGCGGCCCCGGCAGAACGAATCTGTACTCGCGACCCGTGGACACCTCGGCGACGGTGAAGCTCTCACGGGTGTCACCGGCGATCGGCACGACTTGTCCGGTCAGGCCCTCCGCCGATGCCAGCCGACGATAGTCCTCACCGGTGGCACCGCCGAGGGGGTAGATGGCGTACGAGCTTCCGCCCAGATTCCGGATCGCCCGCGAGATGTTCACACCGCCCCCGCCGGGGTCGGAGCGTGCGGAATCGCACCGGAGCTTGTGCTCAGGCACCACGCGTGGGACGGACGTCGATATGTCGAGCGCGGGGTTCATCGTCAGCGTGACGATACGCTCGGTCACTCCGCGCCGCCCGCGGCGGGTACCTCTTCAACTGCCATGGGATGACGTTGACGCAAGCACACGCGGGGGAGAGGGACGAAGGTCCCGCGCGGAGTGGTGCTCTCGATCGCGATGAGCCCGGGTCGACGCTCCGCAGTCCACGGGACCTTCGTCCTCGAGCCGACCGCCCCTCCGCCACAGAGTGGAAGACACCGAGACAAGGAGCCCGTCATGCATGCAGCCGTCGCCACCAGCTTCACCGAGCCGCTCACCATCGAAGAGCGTCAGATTCCGTCGCCTGGCCCGGGCCAGGTGCTCGTGCGTATCGAGGCGTGCGGACTGTGCCACACGGACATCCATGCTGTGCACGGCGACTGGCCGGTCAAGCCCGATCTGCCCTTCGTCCCCGGACACGAGGGCGTCGGGGTCGTCGAACGGCTCGGAGACGGTGTCACCTCGCGAACGATCGGTCAGCGCGTCGCCCTGCCGTGGCTCGGTCACGCCTGCGGCGAGTGCCGATACTGCATCGATGGTCGCGAGAACCTCTGCGAGCGGCAGTACAACACCGGCTACTCGGTCGACGGCGGCTACGCAGAGTACGCCCTCGCCGATGCGCGCTTCGCCACCCCCGTGCCGGACGGGATCCCTCCTCTGGATGCGGCGCCGCTCACGTGCGCTGGCGTCACGACCTACGCCGCGGTGAAAGCAGCGTGCGTGGTCCCCGCCGAACGGGTGGTGGTCTTCGGCGTCGGCGGCCTCGGACACCTGGCGGTGCAGTACGCACGACTCGTCGGGGCTCAGGTTCTGGCGGTCGATGTGACACAGGAGAAGCTCGACCTGGCCCTGGACCTTGGCGCGGACCACGCGATCAATGCATCCGAGGTCGATCCGGTCGACGCCATCCTGCAGCTCGGCGGTGCCGACGTGGCCATCGTCCTGGCCGTGGCCCCCACGGTCTTCGACCAGGCGTTCCGGTCGTTGAACCGAGGCGGTCGGTTGGTGCTCGTCTCACTCCCGGCCGCCGGCACCCTGACGATCCCGATCTTCGACACCGTGCTGAAGGGCATCTCGATCATCGGCTCGATCGTGGGCACCCGTCAGGATCTCGCCGAGGTGTTCGCCCTCCATGCGGCCGGTCGCACAAAGGTGATCGCCGCGGAGCGGAAACTGGGCGACGTGAACGAGGCCATGGCAGAGGTGCTGCACGGTACCGTCCCCGCCCGACTCGTGTTCACGTACGACGCGGGACCGCACGCGGGCTGAATGACGCTGGCCCTCACTCCCGCGGTCTGCTTGAATCGCGGAAGGCGAGACCGGTGGGAAGAGGGCGCGGGTGACACGGGGACACGACACCGCTCGGCCGCGGGTGCTGTATGTCGAGGACGACCGCACGATCGCCGACATGACCGTGGCCGTCCTGTCCGAGGTGTATGACGTCGAGCACGTCGGCGACGGCCGCGATGCGCTGCGCCAGGCGCTGAACGAACGGTTCGACGTGTTCGTGATCGACCGGCGGCTGCCCGGCATGAGCGGCACCGCGCTCGTGGATGCGATCCGGACGGCGAAGATCACGACTCCCGTGCTCATGCTGACGGCGCTCGGCGCCGTGGTCGACCGGGTCGACGGACTGGATGCCGGTGCCAACGACTATCTCGTGAAGCCGTTCGACTTCGACGAGTTGCTGGCGCGGCTGCGCGCGCTGATCCGAGGTCACCGCGCCGAGGGCCGTCGTCGTGCGATCGCCGAGTGGAACTTCGTGCCCGAGTCCTCTCTCGTCTACGGCCCGTTCGGCGAGAGGGTCGCCTTGACGACCACCGAGACGCGGATGCTGACGGTTCTGACCGAGAGCCCCGACCACGTCTTCTCTCGCGACGAGCTCATGCACACCGTGTTCGCATCCGATGACGCGTTGAGCTCGGTGGACACCTATGTGCACTACATCCGCCGCAAGACCGCTCCCGAGGTCATCGAGACGGTGCGCGGTCGCGGGTACCGAGCCGGTGCGCCGTCATGAGCCTGGAGGCCGACCGTCGGCGGGTTCAGCGTTCCGCGCTGCGGGTCGGGATGCTGGTGGGAGCGGCATCCGCCGTCGCGATCGCCGTGGGCGTGACGATCCTCGTGATCGTCATCGTGTCCACCGGGCGCCCGGAGCACCCGCACGGTGGCGCGCCGGCCGACAACGATCACGTCGTCGTGGATGTGGACAGGGTCCTGCCCTGGGTCGTCGCGCTCGGGATCGTCGGCATCCTCGTGCTGGGCGTCGTGGCCTGGCTCGCCGCACGGTGGGCGGTCGCGCCGCTGTCCCAGGCGCTCCGGCTGCAGCGCGGTTTCGTGTCGGATGCGAGCCACGAGCTGCGCACGCCGCTGACCGCCCTCACCGGGCGCATCCAGATCGTGCAGCGTCGGCTCGGCCGGGGGCAGCCGATCGAGGCCACTGTGACCGAACTGCGTCGCGACGCCGCCATGCTCGACGACGTGCTCACCGACATGCTACTGGCGGCCGAAGGGGGCACAGCCGCAGACGGGCGGGCGGATGTCGCGGCCTGCCTGCACGATACGACGCGGACGATGTCGCCCCTGGCCGAGGAGAACGGCGTCACCCTCCGCACCGATGCCGGCGCCGCTCTCGCGGTCCGGATGCCGGCGGTCACGCTGACGCGCCTGTGCGTGGCACTCGTCGACAACGCCATCGCGCACGCGCCGGGAGGGTCCGAGGTCACGCTGGCGGCGGCCGCGGCCGGCGACACGGTCCAGATCCGCGTCGCCGACGCCGGTCCGGGCATCGACCCACCGGACGCAGCCCGGATCTTCGAGCGATTCGCACGGTCGGCCGAGTCAGGCCGCCGTCGGGGCTTCGGCCTCGGTCTCGCCCTCGTGCGCGAGGCTGCGGCCCGCTACGGCGGAAGCATCCGGATCGAGGCGACGTCGCCGGCCGGAACGGTGTTCCTGCTCACGCTGCCGTCGGCATGAGTGGAGATCCTGCGACCACGGCTACCTCGACACCACCGACCCAGCGCCGGGTGGACCCGTCGCCCGCAACGAGCATCCCGGCCGTGGTCGGTGCCTGAGTGATCCACCGCAGATCGCCCGCCACCACCGCGGCGGTGGCCCACACATCCGCCGTCGTCAGATCGTCGGCCAGGACGGTCGCGCTGCGGACGGCGGTCGCCGGCTCACCGGAGCGCGGGTCGATGATGTGCGCCCCCCGCTCGGCGGTCCCGGATGTCGCGACCGCCCCGTCGCGCACCTCCACGGTCGCGAGCACGCCGCCCGGGTGATCGGGGTCGGCGATCCCGATCCGCCAGATCCAGTCGGCGCTCGGCGCGGTGAACAGGCGCAGGTCGCCGCCGGCCCCGATGCCGACCGCGTCGAGTTGGGGGTGCGCGGTCAGGGGTGCGAGGTGCCGCGCGGCGCCCACATCCACGGCCCATCCCTTCACGAAGCCGGTCGGGTCGAACCAGCCTCGCCACCAGGCGTCGAACAGGCCGCCGGTGTGCGCGGCGGCAGCGACGCAGCGCGCCTCCACATGTGCGACGCGCGGATCGGCGTTCTCGAGACGGAGCTCGCCCCGTCGGATGCGACTGATGTCGGAGTCGCGCCGGAACGGTGAGAACACGGACTCGATGTCGCGCAGCTCGGCGACGCATCCGGCCACCGCGGCCGCGGTCTCGTCGTCGGACTCGCCGATGACATGGATGCTGACCGCAGTGCCCATCAGCTGTTCGACCCAGGCCCTCCGCGGTTTGCACGCACTCATCGCGCCGCCTGGTCGAGCGCCGACTGCAGCGACTGCAGATAGCCGTCCGAGGTGAATGTCGCCCCCGAGATCATGTCGATCCGCGCGTTCTGCGCCGACAGCGTCTCGGAGACGAGCTGCGGCACCGCATAGCCGTTGATCTGCGCGTCGCGAGGGCTCTCGGTCGGAAATTCGGGCACGTCTACGGCGGTCAGCTTTCCGCCCGAGACGGTGACCTGCACCTGCACGGGACCGTACTGCGTCTGGGCGGCGTCGCCGGTGTAGCTGCCGTTCTTCAGCGTTCCGGATGCGGTCGAGCCAGTACCCGTGCTGCCGGGTGTGTCCGTTCCCGTGCTGCTGGAGCTGTCCGAGCCGCCGCTGCCTGCGCCGCCTGTGGTCGCGCCGCTCGTGGTCCCTGTCGTGCTCGCCGTGGGGACCGGAACCAGGTCCGCGCCCAGCGAGGTCCGATAGCTGAACAGGAGGACCAGTCCGCTGACCGTGGCGAGGGTTCCGTAGATGATCTTCTTCATGTCCACTCCTGTCATCACACCGAGAAGGCTTCGCTGTGGATGCGGTCATCCCGCACACCGGCCCGACGCAGGTCGTCGCGGACAGCCGACATCCAGCCGGCGGGGCCGCATACGAACACGTCGTACGCGTCGAGATCCGGCGCGATATGACGGATGAGGTCGCTCCCGGTCCAGGCCGCGTGGGTCGCCGGGAACCACGATGCGCTTTCGCCCCGCGAGCCGTTCAGACTCAGGTGCCGCACGCCGCGGCTGACCGCCAGATTGTCGATCTCCGTCGTCCGCATCCGATCCATGTCGTTCCGGTCGCGAGTCACGAGCACCGCATCGCCCGGCGCGTACGGCTCGGACTCGAGGAGCGCGACCAGGGGTGCGACGCCGGCCCCGGCGGCGAGCATCAGGAGCTTGCGTGCGGTCCGCTGCTGTCCCGTCATGTGCCCGTACGGGCCCTCGACCAGCACCCGCGTCCCCGGCCGCAGTTGGGTGAGGCGCTGCGACCCGTCGCCGGCCAGGCGTGCGGCGATGACGAGTTCGCTGCCGTCGGGCGCGGCCGCGAGCGAGAACGGGTGCCCGGCCGTCCAGCCGGGTCCGTCCAGGAAGCGCCAGACGAAGTACTGCCCGGCTTCGGCCCGCAGCCGGGCCAGGCCGCGTCCGCGCATCCGCACCACGACGCCGCGGCGGCCGTCCGGGGTGACGTCGACGACCCGGATGTCGTGGCGGTCCGAACGCCACATCGGCACGCCGATCCGGAAGACGAGGACGGATGCTGCAGCCAGGGCCCATAGCGTCCACCAGTAGACGGTCGCGCCGGGGTTCGCGGTGAAGTCGGCCCCGGTCCACAGCATGTGCGGGATCGCCAGGCCGACGCCGAGGTAGCCGTACAGGTGCAGCAGATGCCACGACTCGTACCGCAGCCGACGCCGGGACCGGCGGATCGAGGTCACCACGATCATGACCAGCAGCACGGTCCCGGCCGTCGCCAGCAGCATCCCCGGGTACGCCCAGACGAACTGCCACAGCTGCGCGAGCGGGTTCATGCCCGCGGCGACGGCATAGCCGGCGAGGACGAACACGATGTGCGCCACGAGCAGCCAGAACGACCAGAACCCGACCAGTCGGTGCAGGCGGATGATCGCGTCGCGCCCGAATCCCCTCTCGAAGAGCGGGACCCGTGCCATCAGCAGCACCTGATACAGCAGGAGGTTCGCCGAGATCAGGCCCGTCAGGCGGCCGATGGTGGTGAGCGTCTCGGCATCGAACGCCGACAGCGCCTGCACGCCCGAGCCCGCGACCCACAGGGCGACGACGAACAGGCTCGTGAGCCAGATCACGGCGACGGCGGCCGTGTGCCATCGCCGCAGATGCGATCGCCGGGGCGCGCCGTCGGATGTCGCGCGACCGGCCCTCGACGGACTCGCCAGGAATGTCATGTCCCCATGGTCGAGCCGGCATTCTGAGACCACGCCAAGATTGCGGCATCCTCGCCGTATCCATAGCCGACTCATCGCAAATGACGGCGACCCGATCGGGCCTCGACGCGCCGTGGTGCGGCCGGCCGCGCCATCCATCCACGGCCGCCGCTTCGCGCTCCCGCGAACAGGCGGTGCATGTCAGGATGGGGATGCGGGCGCCGCCCGCCGACGAGAGGACATCCATGACTGTGCCCGGTGCGACGCCTCAGCAAGCGGAAACGTCGAACTCCACGCTCCTGCGCGCGGCGATCTGGGTCGCGATCGGCGCCCTCATCGCCGCCGCCATCGTCTGCGTCGTCATGGTGCTGGTCGGCACGGCGGGCGGGATCGTGCCGCGTGCCTTCCTGACCATCCTGCTGATGGTGGCCTTCGCCGGCGTCGCTCTGATGGACACCTACCTCGCGCCGCGCCGCCCGGTCTGGTTCACGCTGACCAGCATGGCCGTGTGGATCGTGACGCTGCTGATCGGCGCGATCATGATCTGGCTGCCGTTCCGCGGCCTGCTCGAGGACTCGTTCGGCGGCGGTGCCGGACGCTTCATGTCCTTCCTGCTGATCGTGCTCATCCTGCAGCTGGCAGTGCTGCACGTGCGCCTGTTCGTGAAGGCATGGGATCGGCATCGCACGACGTTCACGACCATCGTCGCGTGGACCACGATCGTGCTGGTCGGGCTGCTGGCGATCATGCTGGTCGCCCCGCTCATGCTGAAGGAATGGGTGCACTTCCGCGACATCTACTGGCGGCTGGCGGTCGCGATCGCCATCCTCGCCGCGGTGGGGACGGCTCTGGTGCCGCTGGTGAATGCGCTGTTCGCCCCCCGGCGCACGCACGCCGGAGCGCCCGTCGGCTGGCCCACCTACGCCGACGGTCTGACGCCGCTGCCCGTCCTCGCCGACGGCCTGCCGGACTGGAACGCCTACTACACCGGGCACCCGAGCGTTCCCACGCCCGACGCGGCCTCGTCCGCCCTGACCGGACCGGCCTGGACGGCGCCGGAGCAGACCCCCGCGATCGCGCCGGAGCGGACGGGTGCGTGGCCCGAACCGGCCGCCTCGCCGGACTGGGCCGCATCGCCGGACTGGCCCGCCCCGACCGGCGCGCCGGCGACCGGGGTCGACCCGACCTGGCCCGCGCCGCAGCCGTCGCCGCAGCCCGGCACGCCATCGCCGCAGCCCGCTCCTCAACCCGGCACGCCGCAGCCCGGCACGCCGCAGGAGCCCGGTTATCAGGGGTTCCCGCCTCCGCCGCCGGTCCCGCCGCAGGCGCCGCGGCAGGACTGACCGTGACCGCACCGCTCTCCGACCCCGACGACCTCGTCCGGCTCGCCGCCGACATCGCCCGTGAGGCGGGCGCGCTCGCACGGCGCCGTCGGGCAGAGGGCGTCCAGATCGCCGCGACCAAGTCGGCGGTCGCCGACATCGTCACCGCGGCGGATCGCGAGGTCGAGGCGCTGATCCGGTCCCGGCTTGCGGCCGAACGACCCGCGGACGGCTTCCTCGGCGAGGAGTCCGGCGCCGAGCCGGGCAGCTCGGGCATCACCTGGGTGGTCGATCCGATCGACGGCACCGTCAACTACGCCTACGGCGTCCCGGCATACGCGGTGAGCATCGCCGCGATCGAAGGCGTCCCCGACCCGGCCACGTGGCAGGCGATCGCCGGTGCCGTGTTCGGGCCGCCCACCGGCGAGCTGTTCACCGCGGTCCGTGGCGGCGGAGCGTTCGTGCACGTGGGCGACCGCGACGATGACCGGACGGAGCCGCTCAGGGTGAACGAGCATCCTGGTGCCGCCGGTGCCCTCCTGGCCACCGGGTTCGGGTACGACCCGGCCACCCACGCCGGCGATCTCGCCCGACTGGCGCGCGTGATGCCGCTGGCCCGCGACATCCGTCGCATCGGCTCGGCGGCGCTCGACCTCGCCTACGTCGCGGCGGGCCGTCTGGACGGCTACTTCGAACGCGGCCTGAATCCGTGGGACCACGCCGCCGGCGCCCTGATCGTCGAAGAGGCCGGCGGACGAGTCGGCGGAGTGCCCGGCGGGCGCCCGGGCAAAGACCTCATCATCGCGGCCGGCCCCGACCTGTTCGCGGCCCTGCAGAATGCGATCGACGCGCGGTGATCGCATCCGCCGCGTGTACATGGCATTTCCAGCCGCCTCGGAGTAGTGTTTACCCATTCGTTACTTTCGCCGGCCCGAACGGCGCGAGTGATCAGACACCCGACGTCCGACCGTTGCCCCCTTCAGCGACCTGACCCGAGAGCTTCGCCCCCTTTGTCTCTTGATGCCCCGATGGCCGAGCCCGCGCGCACGCGGCGCTCAGCCCGCACCGCACCCACGCCTGTCCAGGCGACGGATGCCGCGGTCAGCTCACGAGCCGAGGCCAGGCGCCGGGCGGCACAGCAGGGGGCCGAGCGTCCCTCGATCGTCTGGGGGCGCGCGGCGATCGAGGCTCGCGCCGCCACCCAGGGGCCGGATGCCGCACCCGGGCCGGATGCCGCACGCTCAGCCGACTCCGAACTGACGGCCAGCGACGCCGCCGTATCGGTCGAGACCGAGCTCACGGCGACCGAGGCCGTCGTCCTGGACGAGACCGCACAGTCCACCGCCTTCGACGAGCCGGTCTCCGCCGTCGAGCACGCGACGATCCTGCCCGAGGCGCCCGTCGTGCTCGAGCCCATCGCATCCGCGAAGCCCGCGGCATCCGCCGAGCCCGCGCCACCAGCGCCGGCCGCGGCGCCGATGACGCGTCGCCGCGCGCGACGGAACTCTCAGCCGGAACCGGTCGAGGCGATCGCTCCTCCGGCGGCGTCCCGGGCCACGGACGCTGTCGATGCGATCGTCCCGACGACCACGGCGATGATCTCGACCGTCGCCGAGCCCGCCGCGCTGAGCGCGCCGACGCCGACGGTCACCGAGCCGGTGCGCACGGTTTCGAGCGACGAGCAGGCGCAGAGCCTCATCGACGAGTTCGAGTCCGCGGCGCGTCTGTTCGCGTTCACGGGCGAGACGCCGGTGCAGCCGGCCGCCGCCACGCCTGCGGAGGACGCCGACGTCGCCGACGAGCCCGCGCAGCCGGCGAAGAAGCACAAGACGCACAAGGCCCGTCGGGCACGCAAGGCGTCCCGTCGGCCGGGCTCACGGCGTCCCGCGGTCAAGCGCCTGGCGGCGGCATCCCTCTCGTTCAGCGCCATCGTCGCGATCGGCCTGCTGACCGTCGGATCCACGCTGCCGGCCGAGGCCGTCGCCTCGTCCAACACGACGCTCCTCGGCGCCGCTCCGGTGCAGCAGTCGGGGGATGTCGCGGCCAGCGCCGACGACGAGATCCAGGCGTACGTCGCACCCGCCGACGCGGCACCGGCGGCGACCGAGCTGGACCGCTCCGCGAACTACACCACCGCGACGCTGGTCGAGATGGCCGGCACCACCGGGATCTCGAACGTCTCCAGCAGCTACTACTCGAACAACACCGCGTGCAGCGTGCAGTGGCCGTTCGCGGTCGGCGTGCCGATCACGTACGGGTTCGGCTGGCGCCCGGGCGAGTTCCACACCGGAGCCGACTTCACCCCCGGCAACGGCGCGCACGTGCAGGCCGTCGCCGACGGCGTCGTGCGGGTCGCCCAGGAGGGCTACCAGGGCTACGGCGTCGCGGTGATCATCGACCACGAGATCGACGGCCAGCACTGGGCCAGCCTCTACGGACACATGCAGTACGGATCGCTTCAGGTGCACGCCGGCGAGAAGGTGCGGGTCGGCCAGTACATCGGCCGGACCGGCAACACCGGGTTCTCGTACGGCGCCCACACCCACGTGGAGATCCGCCAGAACGGCGTCACGCCGATCGACCCGATTCCGTGGCTGCGCGCGCACAACAAGTGCTGATCCGCCGAGCGTCGGCGGGCGCCGACGGGTTCGGCATTGCGGCGGCGCTCTGATATTCTTTTCTGGTTGCCCGGAATGTTCCGGGCGTGCCCCGATAGCTCAGTGGCAGAGCACTTCCATGGTAAGGAAGGGGTCGTCAGTTCAATCCTGACTCGGGGCTCGCAAGCACCTGGACAGCGGTCCGGATGCGTCGCGGCAGGGTAGCTCAGTTGGTGAGAGCGCACGACTCATAATCGTGAGGTCGAGAGTTCGAATCTCTCTCCTGCTACCGATCGAGACCCCCGGATTTCCCGGGGGTTTTGTCGTTTCGCGCGCGACGAGGTTCGTCTCGCTCCTTGTCTCGGCGACGCTCTCCGGCGGGGACTCCGGCGCGGCGCGACCGCTCGCCGCGGCGGGTCTGGCACGCTGGCAGCGGAACCATGACCTCGACTCAGCCGGCGGGCGACGCAGCACCGACGAGAAGACAACGGCGTCGGCGTGCGTGGATGATCACCGGCGCCGCGGTCCTCGGCGTGATCCTGGTCGGCGTGGTCGTCACCTCGGCGACGCCCTGGCCGTCGGCGATGGTGATCCGCGCCGTCTTCGAGAAGGGCGGCACGGCCACCGCCGCCGAGACGCAGGAATACGTGCCGGACACTCCGCTTCGCACGATGAGCGACATCGCCTACGCCGACGACAGTCCGGACACCACCCTGGACGTGTTCACGCCCGCCGCGGCGGGTGACCGGCTGCCGGCGATCGTATGGATCCACGGCGGCGCGTGGATCTCGGGGTCGGCCGACAACGTCGCCCCCTATCTGAAGATCCTCGCCGGCGGTGGCTACACCGCGATCGCAGTGAACTACAGCGTGGGGCCGGAGGAGGTGTATCCCACCGCCGTCCATCAGATCAACACGGCGCTGGACTACATCACGGCGCACGCCGACCAGCTCGGGGTCGACACCGACCGCATGGTGCTGGCCGGCGACTCCGCCGGCGCGCAGCTCGCGAGCCAGATCGCGACGATCGTCACCAACCCGGACTATGCCCACCTGCTCGGCATCCAACCCGCGCTGACGCCCACGCAGCTCGTCGGCGTGGTGCTCGACTGCGGTGTGTACGACCTGCGGGCGATGGCGGACCTGAACGGTCTGGTCGCCTGGGGGCTGAAGATCTCACTGTGGGCCTACACCGGCACGAAGGACTGGTCCGCCGAGTACTCGGGCGCCACGATGTCGACGATCGAGTTCGCCACCGCGGACTTCCCGCCGACGTTCATCAGCGGCGGCAACGGCGACGGACTGACCTGGCTGCAGGGCATCCCGATGGCGCAGCGGCTGAACGAGCTGGGCGTCGACGTCACCCCGCTCTTCTGGCCGGCCCAGCACGAGCCGGCGCTGCCGCACGAGTACCAGTTCCATCTGCACTATCCCGAGGCGCGCGAGGCCCTCGCCCAGACCCAGGCGTTCCTGGACCGCATCACCGCCGGGTGATGGCGTTGCGCCGGCTCAGCGCTCGGGCGCGACAGTGTCGCCGTGGATGACGTAGAACTGACCGGACGAGCCCTGGATCGCCGCCGCGACCGTGCGATACAGCCAGTCCAGCGCCGCGGCCTCCTGCGTCGTGGCGCGCCGATAGAGCCGCACGTCCACCGCCGGCATCTCGAACGGAATCGGCAGGACGACCAGCGGCCAGGTCAGCGCCCAGCCCTCGGCGATGGTGTCGGGCACGGTGGCGACGAGGTCGGGATTGCGTGCCAGCACCAGAGGGAGCGAGGTGACGTGGTTGACGATCACGTGCGGCTCGATCACCGTGTTCACCCGAGCCAGCGCCGCGGCGAGGTTGGCCGCGCCCGAATCGCTCGGAATGGCGACATGGGCGGCGGCGGCGTAGGCGTCGAGGGAGAGAGGGTCGTGCGCCAGGGGGTTCTCCGCCGACATCGCCACGCCGTACCGCTGCGATTTGAGCGCGACCCCGTCGAACGGGCCCGGCACGGGGGAGGGGGTCACGGCCAGATCGACGACGCCGCGTGCGAGCCAGTCCGGCAGGGCCGCGGCATCCATCGGCACCGCCTCGATGCGCATGCCCGGCGCCTGCGCCCGCACGGCCGCGAGGATCGCCGGCATCCAGCCGATCTCACCCAGCTCGGACAGCGCGATCCGGAACAGCTTCTGCGACTGCGCCGGCTCGAACCCGTGCACGGCGTCGAGCGTGCGGTCGATCCCGGCGATCGCCTCGCGGAAACCGGGGAACAGTCCGGCCGCCAGCGCGGTCGGCTCCATCTGCCGACCGTTCCGCTCGAACAGCGGATCGTCCAGTTCCCGCCGCAGTCGCCCGAGCGCCTGACTGACGGCGGGCTGGGTCACGAACAGCCGCCCCGCCGCCGTGGTCAGGCTGCGGGTCTCATAGATCGCGACGAACACGCGGACGAGGTTCAGGTCCACCGGGCGCCGTCCCGCGGTTCCGTTAGCGATCCTTCGGCGAGCATAAGCAAAGCTTATCGCCATCGCGAGACGCCATATGCGCTGCTGAGTAGCATGGGGACGGATGCCGCGGATGCCCGACCCCCGCGAACGAAGGAGTTCCCATGCCCGAGTCCCTGTCCGATGCGCTCGCCGAGGCGACGAGCCCGGTCGACCTGCTGCGCAACGCGCAGTCCCGCCCGACCATCTTCCCGGTGACCCCGGAGTTCACGAACTGGCGCTCCGAGCAGCTCGCCTGGCGCGACTCGGTGGCGCTGCTGGACCAGTCCCACCACATGACCGATCTGTTCATCTCCGGCCCCGATGCGCTGACGCTGCTGCGCGATGTCGGCGTCAACAGCTTCGCGAACTTCGGGGTGGACAAGGCCAAGCAGTTCGTCGCGGTCAACCACGAGGGCTACCTGATCGGCGACGCGATCCTGTTCCACCTCGAAGAGGACGTGTACGACCTGGTCGGCTGGTTCATGGTGCTGGACTGGGTGCAGTTCATCGGCGAGACCGGCGACTACGACGTGACGTTCGAGCGCGACGCGAACTCGCTGATGCGCGCGCCGGGCGCGAACCCGACGCTGTACCGCTACGAGGTGCAGGGCCCGCAGGCGCTCGCCCTGATGGAGAAGCTCACGTCCGGCCCGGTGCCGCCGACGAAGTTCTTCCACATGGCCACGTTCACCATCGACGGGCTGGCGGTGCGGTCGCTGCGCCACGGGATGGCCGGTCAGCCCGGGTTCGAGCTGTTCGGCCCGTGGGAAGAGGGCGAGGCGGTCCGCGACGCGATCATCCGCGACGGCGAGGAGTTCGGTCTCGTGCTGGTCGGATCCCGCGCCTACTCGTCGGCCAACCTCGAGTCGGCCTGGGTGCCGTCGCCGCTGCCGGCGATCTTCAGCGGCGAGCGGATGGCCGAATACCGCGAGTGGCTGCCCGCGAACCGCGCCGGCTCGCTGGCCGGAAGCTTCGCCTCGGACGACATCGAGGACTACTACCTCACCCCCTATGACCTCGGCTACGGTCGCAGCGTCGCGTTCGACCACGACTTCATCGGGCGCGCGGCGCTGGAGCGGCACGCCGCCGGTCCGGTCCGCACCAAGGTCACGCTGGTGTGGAACCCCGAGGATGTCGCCGCCATCCAGCGCTCCATGTACGAGCCGGGGCTGCCGGCGAAGTACCTGGAGTTCCCCAAGTCGCGCTACGGCGTGTACCAGGTCGACCGGGTGCTGGCGGACGGGACGGATGTCGGCGTCTCGCACGACGTCGGCTACATCACCGGCGAGCAGGTGTTCGTGTCGCTGGCGAGCGTGGATGCGGCGCATGCGCAGCCGGGCACCGAGGTCGTCGTGCTCTGGGGCGAGGAGCCCAACTCGCGCAAGCCGGCGGTGGAACGGCATCGGCAGGTCGAGGTGCGCGCCACCGTCGCGCCCGCCCCCTACTCGTCGTTCGCGCGGGAGAACTACCGCAAGGACTGAGCGCCACGTGGCGAAGCGGCTCGGGCGCATCGCCAGGGCCGCTTCGGCATGGATGTCGCGGTCTCAGACCGCTGGTGCAGAACGCTGGGTCAGACCCGGCGGTACTGGCCCACCATGGGGCAGTCGAACGGGTCGCGCGCGGACAGGCCGACGCGGTTCAGGTAGTCGATCACGATCCCGTAGGAGCGCCAGATGGTCGTCTCGGTGTAGGGCACGTCGTTCGCGTGGCAGAAGTCGCGGACGATCTCGCGGGTCTTGGCCAGATGCGGGCGCGACATGCTGGGGAAAAGGTGGTGCTCGACCTGGTAGTTCAGCCCGCCGAACAGCCAGGTGGCCCACCAGCCGCCGCTGACGTTGCGCGAGGTGCGCACCTGCTTGGTGAAGAAGTCGATGCGCGCGTCGGCGGCGATGATCGGCATCCCCTTGTGGTTCGGCGCGAACGAGGCGCCCATGTAGATGCCGAAGATGGCCAGCTGCACGCCCAGGAAGGCGAACGCCATGCCGACCGGAAGGAACAGGAACACCGGGACGGCGACCAGCGCGAGCCGCACGACGATCATCGCCAGCTCGTACCAGCGCCCCTTGATCTGGTCCTTCGAGAAGATCAGGTGCTTGATGCTCAGCGCGTGCAGGTTCAGGCCCTCGAACGCGAGCAGGGGGAAGAACAGCCAGCCCTGGTAGCGGGTGATCAGGCGCTGGATGCCGCGCGCCTTCGCCGCATCCTCGTCGAGGAACGAGATCGTGTCGATGGCGATGTCGGGATCCCGGTCGACGCGGTTGGGGTTGGCGTGGTGCCGCGAGTGCTTGGAGTCCCACCACGAGTAGCTCATGCCGACGATGCCGCCGCCGAGGAACCAGGCGAGCCGGTCGTTGCCCGGGCCCGTGCGCAGGATCTGCCGGTGGGCGGCCTCGTGCGAGAGGAACGCCACCTGCGTGAGCAGGATGCCGAGGGCGCCGGCGATCAGCAGCTGGAACCAGCTCTCGCCGAGCAGGATGAAGCCGGTGATGCAGCCGCCCAGCCCGAGGGCGATCGCCGCCCCGACCATGGCGTAGAACCAGGGGGTGCGGGCGAGCAGTCCGCTCTCCTTCACGGTCTGCGATACCTCGGTGTATGCGCGCCGGACGGGTGGGAAGGATGCTGCGGTCGAGTAGGTCTGTCGGACGGGTCCGAGCCGCGACTCGATGATTGCTGTGCTGATGATGGCTCCTTCGGGTCGGCAGCAGGACTCGGGAGCCGCACTGAGTCTGTCGAACGATCTCGCGATCGTAGGGCCGAGCCTACGCGGGGAAGGATGCCGCGGGCGGCATGCGGGGCGGATGCACAGGATCTCGGGTATGCGAAAAGGGCGGGCGCGAGGAACGCGCCCGCCCTTTTCAGGCAGGACTCAGACGACGCGGATGTGCGTGGCCTGCGGGCCCTTTGCGCCCGGCTCGACGTCGAACTCGACGCGCTGCGCCTCGTCCAGCGAACGGTAGCCGGATCCTTCGATAGCGGAGAAGTGAGCGAACACGTCCTGCGTGCCGTCCTCGGGCGCGATGAACCCGAAGCCCTTCTCGGAGTTGAACCATTTGACAGTGCCGAAGACCATGGGGTCCCTCTTTCTTGAAACAGGGCCGCTGGAGCGACCCGGTGATCCGCAGCCTCGACGGCGGTGCGGACGGTGGGCCACGACGTGTCGGCGCACAGGTGCGGACGCGTCGGGAGTGGGGGAGGCGAGGGCGCTCATGGCCTCGCCGAGCGTGGTGAACCGGCCGAGCGGCCGGGACAGCGCGTCGAACAGCGAGCAGCCGGGGCCGTCGATGGTGACGTAGCCGGCGAACTCGCCGGCGCGGGTGGCGGCGTGGACGTCGACGTCCGCCTGCCGCCAGGACAGAGTGCCGCAGCACGAGGTGCACGCGGTATGTGCGGGGGGAAGAGAGATGGTGTATCGATTCTGCTGTGCGGCAGGTCGCACGGACCGCGCGAGAGATGCTGCCGTATAAGTGGAGACCGGGAGCAGACGCCCCGCGATCGATCAGGGATGCGCGACGGGATAGTGCGGCATCCAGAGGGTGTCGGAGTCGACCGACGGGACCACTCTACCCTGTTCGGGCCGATTCTGCGCATCCCTTGGACTTCGCGGCGCCGTACCCTTGAATTCAAGGGTGAACATGGGCGCTCGCGAAACGGATCGCGCCCGACGGACGCTGCCGCCGCCGGGCCGTCGTGTCGTGCGCGCGCTGGGCATCGGGTTCGGTGCGATCGCGGGTTTCGCGGTCGGCCTGGCCGCATTGACCACCGCCGAGGGTCTGCTGGTGCGGGAACGGCTCGTGCCCACCCGCCTGGGCGCCCTCCTGGCCCGCAGCGGAACGTTCGGGGACGACCGCGACGGCCCGCCGATCAGCCTGGGGGTGGTGGGCGACTCGCTCGCCGTGGGCTACGGGACCGAAGACCTGGATTCCACCCCCGGTGTGCTGCTGGCGACCGGCCTGTCCGCGGCATCCGGTCGTCCGGTGCAGCTGACGAACGTCGCCGAGGTCGGCGCGATGTCGACCGCGCTGCGGGGCCAGATCGCGCGGCTGCGCACGATGACGACGCCGGATGTCGTGGTCATCATCATCGGGGCGAACGACGTGATGCGGCTGAAGCGGCTCTCCGACGCGCTCTGGCCGCTCACGGTCGCGGTGCACGACCTTCGGCGGGCGGGTGCCCGAGTGGTCGTCGCGACCTGTCCCGACCTGGGCACGGTGCAGCCGTTCACCCAGCCGCTGCGGTTCTTCGCACACTGGTCCAGCCGACTGATGGCCACCGGCCAGGCCATCGTGGTGCTGCGCGCCGGCGGGCGCACGGTGTCGCTCGCCGACACGCTGGGCCCGCTGTTCCGCAGCGAGCCCGCCGACATGTTCTCGGCCTGGGACCACCTGCACCCCTCGGCCCTGGGCTACCGGGCCGCGGCGGACGCCATCCTGCCCAGCGTATGTGCGGCTGCCGGATACCCCCGCCCCGAAGACCGCCATGTACCGCACCGGGTCTACCGGAAGGGCAGCCATCATCCGCTGGCATGGTGGGCGTTCCGCGCCTCGCGGCGGGTCGGCGCGCGGCTGACCGCCGCCGAGAGCGAGACGGCCCACGAGCGGGCCGCCGCGTGAGACGGAGCCGCAGGTGAGGAAGGCTGCGCGCCGGCGCACTCGGCCCGGTCCCAGCCCGCGGCGGCCCGCGCTCGATAACATCGGGGGATGAACGCGCCGCAGACCGCGCCCGTCACGGCGCCCGCCACGCCGCAGGCCGCGGCATCCGGCACGGCGCACGCCAAGGTGATCCTGCTCGGCGAGCACGCGGTGGTCCACGGCGCCCCGGCCATCGCCCTGCCGGTGCACAGCCTGACCCTGACGGCATCCGTCACCCGCACCGACCGGCCGCTGTGGATCGACTCGGTGCTGTACCGCGGACCGATCGCGGCGGCCCCCGAACTGCTGGCGGCCCCGGTCACCGCGATCGCCGAGACGCTGCGGTTCACGGGCGCCCCGGCCACCGGGCTGACGGTGCGGATCGACGGAGAGATCCCCGCCGAGCGGGGGCTGGGCTCCAGCGCCGCCGTCGCGGCCGCCATCAGCACCGCGGTCGCGCGAGCGGCCGGGGTCGAGCTCGGCGCGCGGGAGCGATTCGACCTGATCCAGGCCGCCGAGCGGGTCGCGCACGGCACCCCGAGCGGGCTGGACGCCCGCGCGGTCGTCTCGGACACCGCCGTGTGGTTCCAGCGCGGCGACGTGCGCGCCCTGCCGTCGGCGTTCACCGGCGTGTTCGTCATCGCCGACACCGGTCTGCACGGTCGCACCCGCGAGGCCGTCGGCGGCGTCGCCGCCCTCAAGGCGGCCGACCCGGCACGGGGGGAGCGGATCCTCGACCGCATCGCCGCGCTCACCGCGGCCGCCGCCGGCGACCTGGCCGCCGACGCACGCGCGGCGCTGGGCGGGCGGATGACCGAGACGCACCGGATGCTGGCCGAGCTGACCGTCTCCAGCCCGGAGCTGGACCGCCTGGTCGGCGCGGCGACGGCCGCCGGCGCCCTCGGCGCCAAGCTCACCGGCGGCGGACGCGGCGGCTGCGTGCTGGCACTGGCCGACACCCCCGCCGACGCCGCGCGCATCGCGGCGGGTCTGCGGGCGGCCGGGGCCGAGCGCACGTGGATGCTGCGGCCCGACCCGGCCTGACCCCCGGGCCGGGCACTCGGCGCGGTCCCAGCCATTCCCCGGTCTGCTCCGGATAAAATCGACAGATGGCGTGCGCGTGGGCGCACCCGCGAGGATGAGCGGCCGGATCCGCAGTGTGCGCCGCACGCTCGCGTCTGCGGCCCGGCATCCCGCGTTCCCGAGACACCAGGAGACACATGACCGGCGTGACAGGGCGTCCGGGGGCTGCGCGATCCGCAGCATCCGCGCCGTCGGGAACCGCATGAGCACCGCCGTCGCCCACCCGAACATCGCCCTCATCAAGTACTGGGGAAAGCGCGACGACGGCGCGATCCTGCCGCTGACCGGCAGTCTGTCGCTGACCCTGGACGTGTTCCCGACGACCACGACGGTGACCCTGGATGCCGCAGCCGACGGCGATGCGGTGGTCTTCGACGGCGTCGCGGCCACCGGGTCCGCCCCCGCCCGCATCACGGCCTTCCTGGAGATCGTGCGCGCCGCCGCCGGCGTCCGCACCCCGGCCCGGGTCGTCACCCGGAACTCGGTCCCCACCGGCGCCGGACTCGCCTCGTCGGCATCGGGATTCGCGGCGCTGGCCGTCGCCGCCGCCGACGCCTACGGGCTCGGCCTCGACGAGCGCGCGCTGAGCCGGCTCGCCCGCCGCGGATCCGGCTCGGCGTGCCGCTCGATCATCGGCGGCACCGCGATCTGGCATGCCGGCCACGACGACGCCACCTCGTTCGCCGAGGCGGTCCCCTCGCCGGCGCTGGGCATGGTCATCGCGGTGGTGGATGCCGGGGCCAAGGCCGTCTCGAGCCGTGAGGCGATGCAGCGCACGATGCGGACGTCCCCCTACGCCGAGGCCTGGGTGCGCGCGACGGCACAGGACCTGGACGCCATGGTGGACGCCCTCGCCCGCGACGATATGACCGCGATCGGCGAGCTGACCGAGTCGAACGCGCTGCGGATGCACGCCGCGATCATGGGCTCGCGGCCGCCGATCCGCTATCTCGCCCCGCAGAGCATCGCGCTGTTCGACGCCGCCGCGCAGCTGCGCGCCGAGGGGCTGGAGGCGTATGCGACCGCGGACGCCGGCCCGAACGTCGTGCTCGTCTGCCGCGACGCCGACGTCGACGACGTCCGGGATCGCCTGGCCGAACGGGCGCCGACCGTGCAGCTCCTGGCCGCCCACGCCGGTCCCGGGGCGCATCTCGTGCCGGACGCAGCCGGAGCGGAGGCGACGGCGTGATCCGCGCGCAGGCGCCCGGCAAGCTGTTCATCGCCGGGGAGTACGCGGTCGTCGAGCCGGGCGAGCCGGCCGTGCTGGTCGCCGTCGACCGGCACATCACGGTCGAGCTGGACGAGGCGGCCGAACGCGGCAGCATCTCGTCGGGGCAGTACGGTCGCGAGCCGGTCCTGTGGACCCGCGAGGGCGGGGTGGTCGTGCTCGACCAGGATCACCGCCCCTACGACTACGTGCTGTCGGCGATCGCCACGGTCGAGCAGCTGGCCGCCGAGCGGGGCATCGCGCCGCGCTTCTGCGACATCCGCATCTCCAGCCAGCTCGACGACGTGTCCGGGCGCAAGTTCGGGCTCGGCTCGTCCGCGGCCGTCACAGTCGCCACGGTGCGGGCGCTGGATGCCTTCCTCGACCTGCGGCTGACCCCGATGGAGCAGTTCAAGATCGCGCTGATCGCGACCGTGCGCGTCGCGCCCGCCGCCTCGGGCGGGGATGTCGCGGCCAGCGCGTTCGGCGGCTGGATCGCCTACAGCGCCCCCGACCGCGCCCGGGTGCGGGCCGAGGCGGCGGCCGAGGGCGTGCAGGCGCTGCTGGACCGCCCCTGGCCGGGGCTGCGCGTACGGCGCGTGCCCGCCCCGCAGGGGCTCCGGCTGCTGGTGGGCTGGACCGGGCAGCCGGCCTCGACCGAGCGACTCGTCGGCAGCGTGCAGCACCGCAAGGGCGTCGGCGAGAGCCGGTATCGCGAGTTCCTCGACGACAGCCGCAGCGCCGTCGACGAGCTGATCGGCGCCCTGGACGGGCAGGATGCCGCGGCCGCACTGGCAGCGATCGGCCACGCGCGCACCGCGCTGGGCGACCTCGCCCGGCACGCCGGCCTGCAGATCGAGACGCCGGCGCTGACCACGCTGTGCGACACCGCGACCGCGGCCGGGGCGGCCGCGAAGTCGTCCGGGGCCGGTGGCGGCGACTGCGGCATCGTGCTGGCCCCGGCCGGGGCCGACATCCACCGGATGCTGACAGAGTGGGAGCGCAACGACATCCGCCATCTCGATCTGACGGTGCAGCCGGCGTCAGGAGCCATCGATGAACGCGAGCGTGGCGAACAATGGGGATGACGACAGTGAGCAGGGGCGTGGCGAGATGAGCAGTCGGCGCAAGGATCAGCACGTCGACCTCGCCGACGCGCAGCAGGCCGACCGGCCGGCCCGGAACGATTTCGACGACGTCCGGTTCGTCCACCACGCGCTGGCCGGCATCGACCGCGATCGCGTGAGCCTGGCCACCACGTTCGCCGGGATCACCTGGCCGGTTCCGCTGTACGTCAACGGCATGACCGGCGGCAGCCAGCGTACGGCGCAGATCAACCGGTCGCTGGCGATCGCCGCGCGCGAGACCGGTGTGCCCATCGCCTCGGGGTCGATGAGCATCGCGCTGCGCGAGCCCGACACCGCCGACTCGTTCCGCGTGCTGCGCACCGAGAACCCGGACGGGTTCGTCATGGCCAACCTCAGCGCCGACGCGACGCCCGACGACGCGCAGCGCGCCGTCGACCTGCTCGGCGCGGACGCCCTCGAACTGCACGTGAACAGCGTGCAGGAGACCGTGATGCCCGAGGGCAGCCGGGACTTCTCCGCCTGGCCGGCCGCCATCGCCGCGATCGTGGACCGGGTGCCGGTGCCGGTCATCGTCAAGGAGGTCGGGTTCGGCCTGAGCCGGCCCACCCTCGAACGGCTCGCCGACCTGGGGGTGGCGATCGCCGACGTCAGCGGCTCGGGCGGCACCGACTTCGCCCGCATCGAGAACTCGCGTCGCCCCGCGGCCGACTACGCGTTCATGGCCGGATGGGGGCAGTCGGCCGTGTGCAGTCTGCTGGATGCCGCGGCATCCCGCCGCCCGCTGCCGGCGCTCCTGGCCTCGGGCGGGGTGCGCACGCCGCTGGACGTGATGCGGGCCCTCGCCCTCGGCGCCCGTGCCGTGGGCGTCTCGGGCGTGTTCCTGCACACGGTCCTGCACGGGGGAGAGGACGCCCTGATCGAGCTGATCCGGGCGTGGCGGGAGCAGCTCGGGCAGCTGCATGCGCTTCTGGGCGCCGACCGGCCCGCGGCCCTGCCCCGCGCCGACCTGCTCCTGGGCGGGGGCGTGCGGGAGTTCTGCGCGCTGCGCGGCATCGATCCGTCCGGGTACAGCAGACGCAGCGAGGCGCCGGATGCCGGCGGTGAGGAGCGAGCATGAGGGATCACACGGTGGGCAGCGCCCCGGTTCCGATGAAGTGGGTCGGACCGATCGCCGTCAGCGGGAACGTCATGACCGGCAGCCAGGAGGTGCCGCTGGCCACCTACGAGACGCCGCTGTGGCCGTCCGTGGGCCGCGGCGCGAAGATCTCCACCCTGACCGAGCGCGGCATCGTGGCGACGCTGATCGACGAGCGGATGGCGCGGTCCGTGCTGTTCGAGGCCGATGACGCCGGCGTCGCGCTCGCCGCGATGAACACCCTGAACGCGCAGCGCGGCCGGCTGCAGGAGGTCGTCGCCGGGGCCAGCAGGTTCGCCACGCTCATCGACATCCATCACCAGATCGTCGGGAACCTGCTGTTCGTGCGGTTCGAGCTGTCCACCGGGGACGCGTCCGGCCACAATATGGTGACGCTGGCCAGCGACCGGCTGATGGAGCACATCCTGTCCACCGTGCCGGGGCTGCGATACGGCTCGATCTCGGGGAATTACTGCTCGGACAAGAAGGCGACGGCCGTCAACGGCATCCTCGGCCGCGGCAAGAACGTGGTCACCGAACTGCTCATCCCGCGCGAGGTGGTCACCCGCCGACTGCACACCAGCCCCGAGGCGATCGCCGAGCTGAACGTGCGCAAGAACCTGATCGGCACGATCACCGCCGGCGGGCTGCGGTCGGCGAACGCGCACTACGCGAACATGCTGCTCGGCTTCTACCTGGCCACGGGGCAGGACGCCGCGAACATCGTCGAGGGCTCGCAGGGCATCACCCACGCCGAGACCCGCGACGGCGACCTGTACTTCTCGTGCACGCTGCCCAACCTCATCGTGGGAACAGTGGGCAACGGCAAGGACCTGCCGTTCGTGGCCGAGAACCTGGAGCGGCTGGGATGCGCCGAGGAGCGCGAGCCGGGCGAGAACGCGCGCCGCCTTGCCGTGCTGTGCGCGGCCACCGTCCTGTGCGGCGAGCTGTCGCTGATGGCGGCGCAGACCAACCCCGGCGAGCTGATGGCCGCCCACCTGACGATCGAGAGGAAGACGACGAGATGACCGCGACCGGCATGCGGGTCGGCATCCACGATCTCGCGTTCGCGACGACCCATCAGGTCCTGGACCTGCGCACGCTCGCCGAGCACCAGGGCATCGACGTGAACAAGTACTACATCGGCATCGGGCAGACCGAGATGAGCGTGCCCTGCGCCGACGAGGACATCGTCACCATGGGGGCCGAAGCCGCCGCACAGATCGTCGCCCGGCTTCGGGCCGAACAGCAGGCCGAGGACGGGCAGGCCTTCGACGGCATCCGCACCCTCCTGTTCGCCACCGAATCGGGCGTGGACCAGTCGAAGTCGGCCGGCGTGTTCGTGCACTCGCTGCTCGGGCTGGGGGAGCACTGCCGGGTGGTCGAGCTCAAGCAGGCCTGCTACTCGGCGACGGCCGCGCTGCAGTTCGCCCTGGGCATCGTCGCGCGCGATGAGAGCGAGAAGGTGCTCGTGATCGCCAGCGACGTGGCCCGCTACGCCCTGGATTCCAGCGGTGAGCCCACCCAGGGCGCTGCCGCCGTGGCGTTCCTGGTCACCGCCGACCCCGCTCTGATCGAGATCGAGCCGGTCAGCGGCCTGCACACCGACGACATCGACGACTTCTGGCGTCCGAACCACCTGTCCACGGCGTTGGTCGACGGCAAGTACTCGCTGGCCGCGTACCTGCGTGCACTCGAGGGCGCCTGGACCGAGTACCGGTCGCGCGGCGGGGTCGACTTCGAGGCGATCGACCGGTTCTGCTACCACCAGCCGTTCACGAAGATGGCCGTCAAGGCGCACGACAAGCTGAGCGCGCTGGTCGGCTCGCCGCTGGACAAGGACCAGCGGCGGGCGCAGGTGGCGGCCAGTCTGGAGCTGAACCGGCGTACCGGCAACAGCTACACCGCATCGATCTACGTCGGCCTGCTGTCGCTGCTGGAAAGGGATGACGCCGACCTCGCCGGCCGCCGCATCGGGTTCTTCAGCTACGGCTCGGGCAGCGTCTCGGAGTTCTTCACCGGCGTCGTCCGGCCCGGGTACCGCGACGTGCTCCGGACGGCGGCCGACGAGCGGGCCCTCGACGACCGCACCGCGATCGACCACGCCCGCTACCGGGCGCTGCACGAGGGCATCGACGCGGCACAGGGTTCGGACTACGAGACCGCCGCCGAGACACCCGGGCCATTCCGATTCGCGGGCGTCTCGGCCCAGGTGCGGCGCTACGCGCGCACCGCGGGGGGCTCCCCGGCGTGAGCCGCAGGTCAGCCCGCCACGGCGCCGGGCAGGCGATCCAGCACGTCGGTCCACCCCTGCTGAAAGCCATCGCCCACTGCGCGACCCGGCGAGACATGCACCATCGTCACCTCGGTGGTGGACGCATCGATCGCGGTGAACAGCACGGTGATGTGATCGATCTCGGGCTCTCCGTCCCACTGCCAGGTGAAGGCGAGCAGCGAGCCTGGACGGACCGCGGTGTACCGGCCTGACACCCCCACCCCGTCGTACGGCGTGCCGATCCGGTAATCGCCGCCCTCGGTGACGTCCAGCTGGTACGTGGTGTCGGGCCATTGCGGCCACCACCAGCTGCGGAAACGGTCCACCTCGGTCCACCAGGCGAATGCGGTGACGGCATCGCAGCCGACGACGTGGGAGAGCGTGAATGCGCTCATTGTTCCTCCTCCTTCGGTTGCGCGGTGCTCCCTGCGAGCATCGCGAAGCGATTCAGCTGAGCCGACCACATCAGCGTGGTCGACAGCGCCCAGTTCTGCAGCGGCTCCAGGCTTCCCGGAACCAGGGAGAACGTGACCGTGCGACCCTGCTTGCGGCGCGCGACGATGCCCGACTCTGTGAGCAGTGCCAGATGCTTCAGGGTCGCCGGCATGCTCGACCCGATGGTCTCCGCCAGCGCGCTCATCGTCGCCGGCCCCTCCGCGAGGCGGTCGATGAGCATCCGGCGCGGCCGGGATGCTATCGCCGCAGCGACCGCGTCCAGGCGGGCGTCGGCAGTCGGCGGCATTCTGAGACGCTAGCATCACTTAATAGAAAAGTTAAGTGACGTTCTCAAAGGTCGCTTGCAGGACGGGTCCCATAGAATTTCCGGTGCCGCACGGCTGTGCCGACGGCATCCAGCCCCTCCCGCACCCCGCAGCCGGCGTGCGGATGACCGACGGCCCGAGAGGACCCGTGCATGAGCCCGAAGACCCCGCGCGCACCGCTCGCGCGCCACGGGAACCTTCGCTCGCCGCGGCCGATCGCCCAGCTCGGGACGATCGCGGCCGCGGTCTTCGCCGTGCTGGTGCTGAGCCTGGCCGGCACGGCCGCGTTCGCGGGGTGGACCGCGGTGAGCACGATCCACGACAACGCGGTCGCGCTGGAATCCGCGCAGCCGCTGCCGCCGTCGATCGGGCAGATCGAGGGCGGGGTGAACCTGCTGATGGTGGGCACCGACTCGTGCGAGGGGCAGGACCTGAAGCTGTTCCCGCGCTGCGCGCACGACGACGGGGGCGAGCGCAACGACGTCACGATGCTCATCCACATCGGCGACAACCCGCGCCGGGTCACGGTCGTCTCGTTCCCGCGCGACATGATCGTGCCCATCCCGTCGTGCCCGTCCGCCAGCGGCGGCCGCTACTCGGCGATGAGCGCGCAGATGCTCAACGTGTCGTACTCGTACGGGGGGCTGGCCTGCACGGCCCTGACGATCCAGGAGCTGACCGGCGTCGACATCCAGTTCGCCGCCGCGATCCGCTGGACCGGCGTCATCCACATGTCCGACGCGATCGGCGGCGTGGACGTCTGCGTGGCCGGCGACATCAACGACAAGAACACCGGGCTGCACCTGAAGGCCGGCGAGCACACGCTGGTGGGAGCCGAGGCGCTGCAGTTCCTGCGGATCCGGCACGGCATCGGCGACGGTTCGGACCTCGGCCGCATCTCGAACCAGCAGCAGTTCATGTCGTCGCTGGTGCGCAAGCTGCAGTCCGGGGGCGTGTTCGGCGATCCGACCAAGCTGTTCTCGCTGGCCACGACCGCCATCCAGCAGGTGTCCGAGAAGCAGCTCGTGCTCGACCAGAACCTGGCCAATCCCACGCGCATGGTGCAGATCGCGATGGCGCTGAAGTCGGTGCCGTACAAGGACATCGTGTTCGTGCAGTACCCGACCGAGTACGACGCCGCCAACGACGACCGCGTGCTGCCGGTGACGGGGGCCGCCGACACCCTGTTCGCCGCGCTCAAGGCGAACAAGGCGCTGAACCTCACCGGCAAGGCCGGAGTGGGCGTGAACGCGGAAGGCGCCGCCCCGGGTGAGGCGACCCCCGCCCCGACCGACTCGCCGAACCCGGACTCCGTCGATCTGCCCGGCGTCATCACCGGGACCACGGCCGCACAGACGACCTGCACCCGACCGCAGCAGTAGGCTCGACTCTCGATGAGCACGAGCCGACACCGCCCCCGATCCCTCCTCCTGTTCGTCGCCATCGGGCTCGGGGCGGGGCTGCTGTCGGGACTGTTCGGAGTCGGGGGCGGCACGGTCATCGTCCCGCTGCTGACGATCTTCGCCCGATTCGAGCACCGGCTGGCCGCCGGCACCTCGCTGGCGGCGATCGTGCCGATCGCGACGGTCGGCGTCATCTCCTACGCCGTCCACGGCGCGGTCGCCTGGGTGCCGGCCCTGATCCTGGCCGCGGCCGCCGTCGTGGGGGCGCAGCTGGGCACCTGGCTGCTGGCCCGGCTGCCGGTCACGGCGCTGCGGTGGGCGTTCGTCGCGTTCCTCGGCGTGGTGATGGTCGGCCTGTTCCTGGTCGTCCCGTCCCGTGACGCGCAGCTCGAGCTGAGCCTGGGGAGCATCCTCGGACTGATCGGGACCGGCCTGGTGACCGGCGTCCTCTCCGGTGTGCTCGGAGTCGGCGGCGGCGTGATCATCGTCCCGGCGCTGATGCTCGGCTTCGGCGCCAGCGACCTGATCGCGAAGGGCACGTCCCTGGCGATGATGATCCCGACGGCCGTCTCGGGCACGATCGGCAACCTGCGCCGCGACAACGTCGACCTGGTCGCGGCGATCCTGCTCGGTGCCGCCGCGTGCACGACGACCGCGTTCGGCGCGTGGATCGCCACGCTCCTGGACCCCGTCTTGGCGAACGTCCTGTTCGCGGCGTTCGTCCTGTTCATCGCGGTGCAGATGGGGTACAAGGCCGTGACCGGGCGGGGGCGCAGCGCCGGTCGATAGACTGGCCCGGTGCCAGTGAACCCCGATCTCGTCGGCCGCGCCTTCGCTCCGACCGCGCCGTATCTGGTCGGACGCGAGAAGGTGCGCGAGTTCGCCCGCGCCGTGTTCGCCACCGACCCGCAGCACACCGACCCCGACGCCGCCCGCGCGCTCGGCTACCCGGATGTGGTGGCTCCGCCGACGTTCGCGATGGTGATCCAGGACCTCACGCTGCAGCAGCTGCTGGCCGAGCCCGACTCGGGGATCGCGCTGGAGCGCACGATCCACGCCGAGCAGCGCTTCCGCTACACCCGCCCGATCACCGCCGGCGACGAACTGGTCGGGCAGCTGTCGATCACCGGACTGCGCGCCATCGGCAAGGGGGCGATGGTCACCAGCGAGGCGGAGATCACGGATGCCGCAGGCCAGCACGTCGTGACCGCGACATCCGTCCTGCTGATCGGAGGAGACGAGTGATGACCGAGCTCGCCGTCGGCGATGTGGTCGCCGAGCGCACCGTCCACCTGGACCGGACCGCGCTCGTGCGCTATGCCGGGGCATCCGGGGACTTCAACCCGATCCACTACCGCGACGACGTCGCCGCGCGGGTCGGACTGCCCGGCGTGCTCGCGCACGGGATGCTGACCATGGGCCTGGCCGTCGAGACGATCGTGCCGTGGCTGGGCGATGCCGGCCGCATCCTCGAGTACGGCGTGCGGTTCACCCGCCCGGTCGTCGTCGACGCCGAGACCGGCGCCGACGTGACGGTCGTGGCGAAGATCGGCCTCGTGGATGCGGAGGGGCTGCGCGTCGATCTGACCGTCACGCATGCCGACACCACCGTCCTGGGCAAGGCCCAGGTGCGCGTGCGGCGGGACTGACGTGCCCGAGGTGCCTCCCGTGCCGCTGTCGCGGCTGACCACGCTGCGCACAGGCGGCACGCCTGCGCGCATGATCGACGCGCATACGACCGCCGAGCTCGTCGACGCGCTGCGCGAGACCTGGGCCGACGGCGACGACTGGTTCGTGCTCGGCGGCGGGTCGAACCTGTTCATCGGCGACGAGCCGTTCGACGGCACCGTGGTGCGGATCCTCACCTCCGGCATCGACCGCATCCCGTCGCCGCGGCCCGGCTTCGCCCGCCTCCGGGTGCAGGCGGGGCACGACTGGGACGAGGTCGTCGCGTCGGCGGTCGCCCAGGGGCTCGGCGGGATCGAGGCGCTGTCGGGGATCCCGGGGGCGGCCGGGGCCGCCCCGGTGCAGAACGTCGGCGCGTACGGTCAGGAGATCGTCCAGACCCTCGTGGAGGTCGAGCTGATCGACGAGGACACCGGCGAGGTCTCGGTGGTTCCGGCATCCGATCTGGGGCTGGGCTTTCGCACCTCGGTGCTGAAGCGGCACGAGGGATCGGTGCCGCTGCGGTCGGCGGTCATCCTCTCGCTCACCCTCGAACTGGAGGAGCGGGCGGATGCTGCGCGCCCGGTCGCCGGTGCGCAGTTGCGCACCGCCCTGGGCATCGGCCCCGACGAAGAGGTCACCCTCGCGTGGATCCGCGAGCAGATCATCGCGATCCGCCGGCGCAAGGGGATGGTGCTCGACCCGGCCGACCCGGACACCGCCAGTGCCGGATCGTTCTTCCAGAACGCGATCGTCACGGCCGCGTTCGCCCGGACGCTGCCCGCCGAGTGCCCGCGCTGGTCGGTGGCGCCGGATCCCCAGCCGGCCCGCGTCATCCCGCTGGACGAGTACGTCGGCCTCGCCCCGGTCGAGCCCCGTCCGGAGTCGGATGTGAAGGTCAGCGCGGCATGGCTGATCGAGCATGCGGGGTTCGGCAAGGGGTTCCGTCTGCCGCGCTCGCGCGCGGCGCTGTCGGGCAAGCACGCCCTGGCCCTGACCAACCGCGGGGGCGCCAGCGCCGCCGAGCTGGCCGAGCTGGCGCGCTTCATCCGCGGCCGCGTCGCCGCGGAGTTCGGTCTGGTCCTCCAGCCCGAGCCCGTGCTGGTGGGCGTGGAGCTGTAGCGCGGACGCTCGCCCGCGCTCACCCGCCCGCCCTGTTGCCGAAATCGTACGATCCGGCCGAGTGCACATCAATCTCGGCCAAGAATGATGTGCACTCGGCCAAATCGTACGATTTCGAGGTGATATCGGGGGTCAGCGCCCGGGGGCTGTGGGGCGCGTCGGGCGCAGCTCAGCCCGCAGCGCGCGGAAGCGGCCGCGGCGTATGCACCCCCACCACACCCCGGCGCCGTACGCGATGTCATCGAGCCGCCGGGCGAGGGTGAACCGGACGATGTCGAGGTCGGCGCGCAGGCGGCGGTGCTCGACCACCGCGTCCGCGACCGCGGCCGCCCCGATCAGCCAGCGCGCGCGGCGCGAGACCACGGCGGCGGCCAGGCCCACCGGCCACCAGTGCCGCAGCGCGAGCGCCGAGACCTGGGTCACCGCCGACAGGACGCCGCCGCCGACCAGGCGCAGCGGCAGCATCCGCGCCTCCGGACCGGTGCCCAGCCGGCGACCGAGCCGCACCGCGGCGACCGCGCTGATCCCGGCGGCGACCGGGATCGACCACCACCGGGCGCAGCACAGCGCCGCGACCACTCCCGCCGACCAGGGGCGGAGGATCGCGGGCGGGATCGCGTGCGGATGCCGGTCGGCCAGGGCCGCCGCCCCCGTGCCGTAGAAGAACTTGCGACCGAACCAGGCGGCGGCCGTGCGGCGGTGCTCGTGCGCGACCACGACCCGCGGCTCGTAGCGGATGCGCCATCCCGCCTCGTCCAGCCGCCACACCAGGTCGACGTCCTCGGCCACCCGCATCCCATCGGTGAACCCGTCCGAGAGCGCATCGACCCGGGCCACCAGACACGTCGACGACAGCCACGACACCGGCGACCGCGGACGCACGAGCGCCGCCCGCCCGCCGAGGTCCACCGACGACCGGGCGTTCTCATACCGCGAGATCCAGGTGCCCCCGGGCATGCCGGCGACGCGCGGGCCCACCAGCGCCAGCCGCGGGTCGACGAAGTGCCGCAGCATCCGCTCCAGCGCCTCGGCGGTGACCTCGACGTCCGAGTCGACGAACGCGACGAACGGCGTGTCCGCGTGCTGCAGCCCGTGGTTGCGCGCGGTCGCCGGGCCGGCGTTGCGCGGCAGGCGCAGGCAGCGGGCTCCGGCGTGCTCGACGATGCCGCGCAGCTCGGATGCCGCCGGCTCGGCCGTGCCGTCGTCCACGACGAGAACTCGCAGACCGTGCAGGCCGGCCAGCACCCGCCGCAGCGCCGCGGATCGGCCGTGCACGGGGATCACCACGGTGAGCGCATCCAGGTCGGCCGGCGGCAGCCGATCCGGGTCGGGGTGGGCGATGCCGGAGTCGAGCAGTCGCTCCGCCAGCCGAATCGAGGCGGGGTCGGATGCCGTCAGCCCGCCGTCGCCGAGGAGACGTGCCGCCGTCGAGCTCAGCCGGAGCACGCGCGTGGGAGCGCCCCCGACCAGGACCCGCCCGCCGGCGTAGCGCCAGACGTCCGTGCCGATCGTCAGCGTCGTGCCGAGGGGAAGGCCGGCCCCGGCATCCGTCCCGCGGCCACCCGCGGCATCCGTCCTGCGGCGCGTCACGGCGTGGCCGCCGTGGCCGTCGCCGCGACCGCCTGCGCGACCTCGCGCGCCATCCGCTCCAGCAGCGCGGCGCCCTCGGCCGCCGATGCTCCGGCCGGATCACCCAGCACCCCGCTGGGTGACACGGCCCGCACGCCCTCGGCCCGCAGCCGCGGCAGCAGGTCCGCCAGCGGTGCCGTCCGGCCGGCCCGGGCGGCCCCCAGATCCACGCGCTCCGGCGCGAGGTGCAGCATCAGGCTGGTCTCGGCCCGCCCCGCGTGCACATCGCCGTGCCGGCACGGCTGCCATGATGCCGCGCATCCCTCGTCCACCAGCTGCGCGACCGCCGCCCGCACGGCGTCGAGATTGCCGCCGTGCCCGTTGACGAACACCAGCCGGGCGGCCCACGTGCGCGCCGAGCGGCCGAGCTCGATCAGGGCGTGGGCGAGCGCCTCGGTGCCGATCGAGATGGTCCCCGGAAAATCCTGATGCTCGCCGCTGGCGCCGTAGGCCAGGGCCGGCGCGACGCGCACCTCCGGTGCGCACCGCGCGGCCGCCCGGGCGCACACGGCGGCCGCGATGAGGGTGTCCACGTCCAGCGGCAGATGCGGCCCGTGCTGCTCGGTCGCCCCGACCGGCACGAGCACGGTCAGGCCCGCCGGCACCGCCGGCCACGGCGCATCGGCCAGGGCCCGGGTCGGCACGGCGGGAGCGTCCATGGGCTACTGTCCTCCTTGAGAGTCGCCGTGCGATGTCGCTGCGGATGCAGTTTACTGGCATCGAGTGCCATAGAGAAGGGATGCCGGTGAGCGATCCGACCGCGACCCGCGCGCGCCGCGGACGCGCGCCGGCGACCTCGCGCGGCGAACTGGAGCGGATCGGGCTCGACCTGTTCATCGCGCGCGGCTTCGACGCGGTCACCGTGGACGACATCGCCGAGGCGGCCGGCATCGGGCGGCGCACGTTCTTCCGCTACTTCCCTTCGAAGAACGACCTCGCCTGGGGGGACTTCGACGCACTGCTGGCCCAGTTCCGCTCCCGACTGGATGCCGCGCCCGCCGACCAGCCGGCGATCGAGGCGGTCCGCGCCGCCGTGCACGCGTTCAACGAGGTGCCCGCCGACGAGCTGCCGCGCCATCGACATCGCATGCGCATCCTGCTGACCACTCCCGAGCTGGTGGCGTACTCGACGGTGCGCTACGCCGACTGGCGCGCGGTGATCGCCGGCTTCGTCGCCCGCCGACGCGGCGTGCCCGCCCACGCCGCACTGCCGCAGGCGGTCTCGTGGGCGTGTCTGGGCATCTCGCTGTCGGCCTACGAGCAATGGCTGAAGGCACCGGACAGCGACCTGCTGGCCACCATCGGCTCGTCCTTCCGCGGACTGCGGGATGTCTTCTCCGGCGTCGCCTGGGAGGACGGTGCGCAGCCGTGAGCACCCGCCGCATCGTCGTCGTCGGGGGCGGGGGCTCGGGCATCCCGATCGCGGCGCGACTGGGCGCCGTCGGTCACGACGTGATCGTGCTCGAGGCCGGCCCGGCGGCGCCGGCGGAACCGGCGTGGACGGTGCGCGGCGGCGTGCCGGACTCACTCCTCACCCGCACCTACGACGCCGAGCTGTGGCCCGGGCGCCCGTGGCGCATCGCGCGGGGCCGCACGCTGGGCGGCAGCACCGCCGTCAACGGCGTTTCGTTCCAGCGGCCGCATCCCGACGACTTCGCGGCCTGGGCTGCGCTCGCCGGACCCGAGTGGACGTACACCGCCTGCCTGCCCGCCCTGCGCCGGCTGGAAGCGGATCAGGACTTCCCGGACGATCCCGTGCACGGCGATTCCGGACCCATGCCGGTGAGCCGGGACGGCGCGGACGAGCCGCTCACGCGCGCGTTCCTGGCCGCGTCGGTCGCGGCGGGCGCGACCGCAGAGCCGGACAAGAACGGCGGCGGTCCGTCCGGCGCGGGTCCGCTGCCGCGCAACGTCAGCACCGGCGGCGAGCCGCAGCGGTGGAGCGTCGCCCGCGGCTACGGACGGATGCTGCGGGCAGCATCCGTCGAGGTCCGCACCGGCGTGGAGGTGCATCGCGTCCGATTCCGCGGACGCACCGCGATCGGGGTGGAGACCGTCGCCGACGGCACGCCGGGCTTCGTCGCGGCGGACGAGGTGATCCTGGCCGGCGGCGCCGTCGAGACGCCACGGCTGCTCCTGCGATCCGGGATCGGGGATGCCTCCGACCGCGACCCGACCGCGCCGCCCATCGCCGATCGGAGCGGCGTCGGCCGCAATCTCTCCGACCATGCCGCGATCGACCTCCCGTGGCGCCCCCGGCCCGGCGCGGCATCCGCCACCGCAGCCTGGACCGCGGCCTGGAACGTGCCGGCCGGCTTCGCGGCGTCATCTGCGCTCGAGCTGCTGTTCGCCGCCCTGCCGACGGCGGTGATCGTGACCGGCGATCGCGCCGCCGGCGGCCCGCACGAGCTGCGCGTCCTGCTCGGCCAGCCGATCGCCCGCGGACGCGTCGGGATCGGCCCCGGGCCCGCCGTCTGCTACGGCTACCTGACGGACGGGCGCGACATCCGCGCGCTGCGCGACGGCGTCCGGCTCGCGGCACAGGTGCTGCGCTCGCCCGAGATGGCCGAGGTGGTGGCCGACGCGACGATCCCGGCATGGGTGGATGCCGCGGCCGACCCGGGTGCGGAGGACGCCGAGCGCTGGCTGCGCGACCGCCTGGCCACCGCGCTGCACTCGTGCGGGACGGCGCGGATGGGGGCCGCGGACGACCCGGATGCCGTGGCCGACGCGCACGGCCGCGTCCACGGCACGACCGGACTGCGCATCGCCGACGCGTCGCTGGTGCCGGTGGTGCCGACGCGGGGCACCGCGCTGCTGGCGGTCATGCTCGGCGAGCGGATCGCCGAGCTGATCGCGCAGGAGTGATCCGGCTCGCGTTTCCGTCTCATGGAACCGGGCCTCAGCCGACTCGGGCCGCTCAGTACGCTGGCCGCTCGGATGCGTCGCGGACGCGGCATCCAGCGAGGGGGCGAGAGATGCGCGGAGACCCGCCGAACACGGTCCCGGCCGTGGCCGGGGTGATCAACTACCTGGCGGCGGACGAGCCGCTGCCGCGCCCCGCCGATGCGCTGTACGACGCGTACGCCCTGCAGGTGCACGACGCCCGCGCCGTGCACCGTCCGTTCAGCTTGGAGCGCAACGGGTTCGAGCTGGTGCACTGGCCGAGCGCCGTCGACGACTTCACCGATCCGGGCCAGATCGAGCGGACCTACGCGACCGAGGTGGAGGACTTCGTCGCCGCGCGGCTGGGCGCTTCACGGGTCGCGCTGCTGGGGGCGTGTCTGGAGGATGCCGCCGAGATGGAGCGCGGCGGCGCCCAGGAGCCGCCCGTCGCCCACGTCGAGCTCACCGCCGAAGACGCCCTCGTCCAGGCCCGCCGGACCCACGCCGCCCGCTTCCCGGAGGCACCGCCCTTCCGCCGGGCCGTGACCACCGTCTGCTGGCGCTCGATCACCCCCGCCCCGCAGGACTGGCCGCTCGCGGTGTGCGACTACCGCAGCGTGCCGGACGACGACGGCGTCGCCGACGGCGCGCGCCAACCGCAGGGCACCCGCTTCCAGTTCCGGCCCACCCACCGGTGGTACGTCTACCCGGACATGACGCCGGACGAGGTGCTGTTCTTCGTGGTGCACGACAGCGACCACTCCCGCCCCTGGCGGGTCATGCACACCGTGTTCCTGGACGCGCAGGCGCGGGCATCCGAGCCGCGGCGCAGCCTCGAGTTCCGCTCCATCGCCTACTTCGACTGATCGCCCCCGCGCGGCCGTCAGCGCGCTGCGGCGCGGGCGGCTTCGGGCATCCGGCGGGCCGATGGAGCGCCGAGATGGCGCGAGATCGCGCGGGCCGTGGTGGTCAGGGCCGGCAGGACGGCGCCCGGCGACCAGTTCTCGCGATCCAGGGTGACGCTCAGCGCGGCGATCACGCGGTCGCGCGGTCCGCGGATGGCCACCGCCACCGCCACCGCGTCCTGTGTGATCGACTCGTCCACGATGGCGACGCCGGTGCGTCGCACCTCGGCGAGCACCCGCCGCAGCTCGAACGGGTCGGTGACCGTCTTGCGCGTGTACTTCTGCAGCGGCATCCCCAGCACCTCTTCCTGGAAGGGCTGCGGCGCGTGGGCGAGCAGCACCTGGCCGGTCCCGGTCGCGTGCAGCGGCCAGCGGCCGCCGAGCCGGCTGAGCACCCTCGCGCCGCCGCGGGCGCGCAGGTACTCCACGTACACGGTGTCGTACCCGTCGCGGACGGCCAGGTGGACGCACGCGTTCAGCGCCGCCTGCAGGTCGCCGAGGTGGGGCAGCGCCACCTCGCGCAGGCGCAGGCCCTGGGGCTCGAGCGAGCCCAGTTCGAGCACCCGCATCCCGATCGCGTAGCGTCCCTCGGCGGAGCGCTCGAGCGCACCCCACTGGCGCAGCTCGCCGACCAGGCGATGCGCGGTGCTGAGACTGAGACCGGCCCGCCGGCTGATCTCGCTCAGGGTGAGCACCAGGTGCTCCTCGTCGAATGCGTCCAGCACGGCGAGCACGCGCTGGGCCGCGGTCATCTGACCACAGGCCTCGGCGCGATCGGGCTGTGCGGAACGGGCGGATCGAATCGAACTCACGGACATCGTCGGCCTACCTCCGGAACGTCGTCGTCTCCCAGAGCGGGGGGTTCCCCCATGATCGGCGACGTCCCTTCGGAGATAGTCAAATCATTCCACCAGGCGGAAGGATTGTGCGCTTCTCACGGATCGCCCGTGTCGCGTGGACACGCCCTTCCGCCGGGCGGGATCGCTTTCGCCGCCGGGCCCGGATGCGACCTACCGTCGGGGGATCGGGGACGCACATCCCGGGGAGGACACCATGAGCATCGATCAGTCCCGTCTCGACGAGTTCCGCAAGACGCTCGAGGCCGACGACTACCACCTGTCGGTCGAACTGCACGACCAGTCCGCGGACGTCCGCATCGACGCCGGCCCGGACGCGTGCGCCGAGTGTCTCGTGCCCAAGGACTTCATGCGCCAGATGCTCTCGCCGCTGCTCGGCGTGGGCGCCGAGCGCATCGACGTCAGCTATCCGGTGGATGTGCACACGGCCGAATGAGCCGTCGGACGCGGCCTCCTCAGCGCAGTGCGGCCGGTGCGGTCGGCGACGCGAGCCGGTGCTCGGGGTCGTACACCGGGGAGGACAGGAGAAACGGGATCGCCGCCTCCCGGATCCGATCGATCGGCTCGTCCGGGAATGCCGCCTCGATCGTGGCGTGCCGCTCGGCGACGCCGGACCGGAACTCCGGGTGGGTGAGGATGAACATGTCGCCGCGGCGGATCCCGGCCAGCACCCGCTGCCCCGCCTCCTCCGCGCTCATGTACGGCTGATCCCTGGCGGCATCCGTGAACGTCTTCGGCGGGACCGGATATCCCGACCGGCCGTAGCGCTCGGGCCGGTTCGCCACGGCCGAGGCGATGTTGCTGTGCGTGGGCCCGGGGCAGTAGGCGGCCACCGAGATGCCCTCCTCGAGCAGTTCGATGTGCAGGGCCTCGGACAGGGCGATCACCGCCGCCTTCGTCATCGAGTACAGCCCGGCCACGATCGGCATCAGGCCCGCCATCGATGCCGTGTTGACCACCGCGCCGCCCTCGCCGTGCGCGCGGATCTTCGGCAGGAACGCCTGGATCCCGTTGCCGACGCCCTTGATGTTGACGTCGATCACCCAGTCCCAGTCGCTGGGCGCGGCCGCGGTCACCGGGCCGGTGAGCCCGATGCCGGCGTTGTTGACCAGCACGTCGACCCGACCGAAGAGTCGCTGCACCTCGTCGGCCGCCGCCCGCATGGCGGCCAGGTCGGTGACATCCACCGCCAAGGCGTGCACGTCCAGCCCGTGCTCGGCGAACAGCGCCTGCGTCGCGGCGAGATGCTCGCCGCTGCGTCCGGTCACCACCACCGACATGCCGGCCCGCGCGCAGGCCAGCGCGATGCCGCGCCCGATCCCGCTGGATCCTCCGGTGATCACGGCCACCTTGCCGTCGACGTGCTCCATCATGCGGTCCTCCTCGGGGCCTGTGCGGTCGGTCAACCTGTGCGGCCAGTCAATCCGCGCGGCCCGGGGTTCGCCGCTTTCCTTCCATGCGGCGAAAGCCTTCTGGCCCCCGGGCCCGGCGCGGACGACGGTAGAGGCAGAGAGCAGGCGCCGGCGCCGCATCGCCGGTCACCCATCGTCCGTCGGGAGAGACATGAGCATGACAACGCGCGCCGAACAGGGCGCCGCTCGGGCCGAAGAGCCCGGACGAATGACCACACGCGCGGTGGTGTGTCGCGCACCGGGCACCCCGTGGGAGGTCACCGAGCTCGAACTGGACGAGCCGCGCGCCAACGAGGTGCGGGTGCGGATCCACGCCGCCGGGCTGTGTCACTCCGACGATCACATCCAGAAGGGCGACGCGCCGATGCGGATGCCGGTGGTCGGCGGGCACGAGGGCTGCGGCATCGTGGACGCGATCGGCCCGGGCGTGACCCGGGTCAAGGTCGGCGACAAGGTCGTCCTCTCGTTCATCCCCGCCTGCGGCAAGTGCCGCTACTGCTCGACCGGGCGGCAGAACCTGTGCGACGAGGGCAAGAACGCCGCGACCGGCGAGTTCGCCGACGGGACATTCCGGTTCCATCAGGACGGCGTCGACTTCGGCGGCCTGTGCGTGCTGGGCACGTTCTCGCAGCACAGCGTCGTCTCGGAGTACTCGGTCGTCCCGGTCCCGGACGACCTGCCGTTCGAGGTCGGCGCCGTGATCGGCTGCGGCGTGCCCACCGGATGGGGATCGGCCGTCCACCTGGCCGGGGTGCGCCCCGGGCAGACCGTCGTCATCTTCGGCGCCGGCGGCGTGGGCAGCAACGCCGTGCAGGGCGCGGCCATGGCCGGCGCCGAACGCGTCGTCGTGGTCGACCCGGTCGAGTTCAAGCGCGACATGGCGAAGGTCTTCGGCGCCACCCACACGTTCGCCACCGCCGAGGAGGCGACGGCATTCGTCATCCAGTCCACCTGGGGCGAGCTGGCCGACCACGCCATCATCACCGTCGGGGTGCTGCACGACGAGGTCATCCACGACGCCATCAACATCGTCGGCAAGACCGGGCAGGTCACCGTCACCGCCGTCGGCAACGGGTGGATCGACGAGAACCCGGGGATGCTGATCGGCTACCAGCGCCGCATCCAGGGCGGGATCTACGGCGGATGCAGTCCGCTCGTGGACATCCCGCGCCTCGTCAGCCTGTACAAGAGCGGCAAGCTCAAGGTCGACGAGCTGATCACCCGCCGATACGCGCTGGACGAGGTCAACCAGGGCTACCAGGACATGTTGGACGGCCGCAACATCCGCGGCGTCGTCCTCATCGACCACGACGACTGAGCTGCGACAACGGATTCGAGGACACCGACATGACGATCACCACCCCCGCACCGACCCTCTCCGAGGAACTCCTCGTCGACGGCGCCCAGCTGATCGGCGGGCAGTGGGTGCCCTCCGGCACCGGACGCACCATCGACGTGATCAACCCGGCCAATCGGGCGCTCATCGCCCGCGTCCCGCGCAGCGACGCCGACGACGTGGAGGCCGCCGTCCAGGCGGGCGAACGCGCGTTCCCCGCATGGCGCGACCGCAACGCCTCCGAGCGGGCCGCCGCGCTGTTCCGCTGGGCCGACCTGATCGAGCAGCACTCCGCCGACCTCGACCAGCTCGAATCGCAGGAGGTCGGCCGTCCCAGCTGGGGGCCGCCGCCGTATGCCCGCCAGCTGCGGTTCATCGCCGGGCAGGCCGACAAGGTGCAGGGCGTCTCGCTGCCGACGCTGACCCCCGACACGCTCGGCTTCACCCTGCGCGAGCCGTACGGCGTCGTGGGCTCGATCATCCCGTGGAACGCGCCCGGGGCGCAGTTCGCGATGGAGGTGGGCTCGGCCATCGCGGCCGGCAACACGATCGTCATCAAGCCCGCCGAGGACGCCCCGCTGACCCCGCTCGCGCTGGCCAAGCTCGCCGAGCGGTCCGGCATCCCGGCCGGGGTGATCAACGTGGTCACCGGGTACGGCGGCGAGGCCGGCGCGGCCCTCCCCGCGCATCCCCGGGTCCGCCGGATCGGGTTCACCGGCTCGCCGCTGACCGGTCAGCTGGTGATGGAGGCCTGCGCGAAGAACCTCACCCCGCTGCACCTCGAGCTCGGCGGCAAGTCGCCGCAGGTGGTGTTCCCGGACGTGGATCTGGATGCCGCGGTGCCCACCATGGTGCTGAGCATCACGCTGAACACCGGCCAGATCTGCGCCGCCGGCTCGCGCATCGTCGTGCTGCGCAGCATCCATGACGAACTCGTGGAGCGGCTCGCGACCCAGATGCAGAAGGTGACCGTGGGCCCCTGGTACGAGCAGGTGGCGATGGGACCGCTGATCAACGCGAAGCAGCACGACCGGGTGCTCGACTACATCGGGGTGGGCCGGCAGGGCGGCGCCGAGGTGGTCACCGGCGGCGGCGTGCCCACCGGCGACGGGTTCGGCGACGGCTTCTTCGTGCAGCCGACGCTGTTCGACAACGTCTCGCCGGACATGCGCATCGCCCAGGAGGAGATCTTCGGGCCGGTGCTGTCGGTGATCGCGGTGGACGACGAGCACGAGGCGCTCGAGGTCGCCAACGGCACCGACTACGGTCTGGTGGCCTCGGTGTGGACGCGCGACGTCGGCACCGCCGTGCGGATGAGCCGCGGCCTGCAGGCCGGGCAGGTGGGAGTGAACAGCGTGCTCGGGGCGCCGGTCATCGGCGGCCCGTGGGGCGGCTACAAGAGCAGCGGCTTCGGCCGCACGATGGGCGCCGACGCGGTGCTCGAGTGGACCCAGGTCAAGACGGTGTCGCTGGGCGACGCCGCGATCTCGAAGCGATAGGGCAGGACATGGCAACGATCACCACGCGCGCGGCAGTCGCACACGGACCGCACGAGGGCTGGGAGCTGACCGAGCTGCAGCTGGACGATCCGAAGGAGCACGAGGTCCGGATCAAGCTGGTCGCCTCCGGCCTGTGCCACTCCGACCACCACATCACCGAAGGCGACGCCCCGGTGCGGATGCCGGTGGTCGGCGGGCACGAGGGCGCCGGCATCGTGGAGTCGGTGGGACCCCACGTCCGCCGGGTCAAGCCCGGCGACCGGGTGGTGCTCTCCTACATCCCCGCCTGCGGCTCGTGCCGGCCGTGCTCCACGGGGCACCAGAACATGTGCGTGAAGGGTCTGAACGCCGGCACGGGCATGTTCCTGGACGGCACCTACCGGTTCCACAAGGACGACGAGGACTACGGCGGATTCTGCTCGCTGGGCACGTTCTCGCAGTACCTGGTCGCCTCGGAATGGGCGGTCGTGCCGCTGCCGGACCACATCCCGTTCCGCCTCGCCTCGCTGGTGGGCTGCGGGGTGCCCACCGGATGGGGCTCGGCGGTGTACGCGGCCGGCGTCCGGGCCGGCGACACCGTGGTCGTCTTCGGCGCCGGGGGCGTGGGCAGCAATGCCGTCCAGGGCGCCCGGTACGCCGGCGCGAAGGACGTGATCGTCGTCGACCCGGTCGAGTTCAAGCGCGAGCATTCGAAGCTGTTCGGCGCCACCGACACCTTCGCCACGGCGAAGGAGGCGCACGACTTCGTCGTGTCCACCACGTGGGGACAGCTGGCCGACCACGTCATCATGACGCCGAACGCGGTCACCGAGGAGATGGTCAACGCCGCCGTGATGATGACCGGCAAGGGCGGCAAGGTCACCATCACCGCGGTGGGCCACCTCACCGAGAAGGCGGTGCACGTGCACGCGGGCATGCTCATCGGCTACCAGCGGCAGATCCGCGGGGCCCTGTTCGGCGACTGCAACCCGCTGTACGACATCCCGCGGCTGCTGCGCCTGTACGACTCCGGCGACCTGAAGCTCGACGAGCTCGTCTCCCGCACCTATGCGCTGGATCAGGTGAACGAGGCCTACGACGACCTGGTGGCCGGGCGCAACATCCGCGGGGTGATCATCCACGAACCGGCCCTGGCCTGATCGCGAACCCCGCCCGGCCCGGCGCATGCCCGGGCCGGGCCCCGACCGTATGAACGGAGCGTCCATGTCCCACGCCATCCTGGATCCCACCGGCCGCGCGGCCGGCACCGCGGCGCCGTCGGCGGCCCCCGTGCTCGCCCCGCGCCCGGCCGACCTGACCGGCCTGCACGTCGGGCTGCTGGACAACACCAAGCACAACGCGCTGCTGTTCCTCACCGAGCTGGGGCAGCTGCTGGTCCGCGAGTGCGGTGCGGCCGACGTGTCCATCGTCGAGACGAAGAAGAGCTTCTCGGTGCCGGTGGACGACGAGATCGTCACACGGTACAAGGACGCCTGCGACGTCGTGGTCACCGGGGTCGGCGACTGCGGATCGTGCAGCGCCGCCGCCGTCGCGGACGGCATCGCGTTCGAACGGGCCGGGCTGCCCGCGGCCGTCGTGCTCACCGACGCGTTCGGCGCCACCGGCCGGACCATGGCGCAGGTGCAGGGCGCCCCGGACTACGAGTGGATCACCACGCAGCATCCGATGGCCGTCCTCGACCCTGATCAGGTCAAGGAGCGCGCCCGGCGCCTGCTGCCGGAGATCACGCGCAGCCTCACCGGAGCCGCGGCATGAGCGCCGCGGCCCCCGTGGAGGGCGGCATCGCGACCGACACCGCGCCGGACGTGGACGTGGAGCCGGACGCGGATGCCGCGCAGGCGGCGATCGAGCACTGCTACGCACAGGGATGGAGCGACGGGCTGCCTCTGGTGCCGGCCACCCAGCCCCTGGTCGACCGATTCCTCGCCGCCGGCGGGCGGGACGCCGACGAGGTGATCGGCCACATGCCGCAGGTCGATCGCACCGTCACCGTCCAGGTGGCCGCGATCAACGCCGCCATGGCCGGCTGCCGGCCGGAGTACTTCCCCGTCGTCCTCGCCGCCTGGGAGGCACTCATGCGCGAGCGCGCGGCCAAGGGCGGCGGGTGGCAGTCCACGAGCGGCCCGGCGCCGCTGCTCATCGTGAACGGGCCGATCCGCGAGCAGCTGGGCTTCAACAGCACCGGCGGCGTGTTCGGGCCGGGCTTCCGGCCGAACGCGACGGTGGCCCGGGCGATCGGCCTGATCGTGCGCAACGCGTTCGGGGTCATCCCGCACGAGCTCGAGCAGGCCACCCAGGGTCTGCCCGGCCGGTGGTCGATCTGCTTCGGCGAGAACGAGGAGGAGAGCCCGTGGCCGCCGCTGGCCGCCGACCTCGGCGTGTCCGGCGACGCCGTGACCGCCACCCTGCTGCGCACCTGCGAGTACGTCGACAACCGGCACACGAGCGACGCCGAGCAGCTCCTCGGCGATTTCGCTGACACGATCGGCCGCTCCGGGTCGTGGATCTTCCAGCACGCCGGCGTGGGCGTCATCCTCTGCCCCGAGCACGCCGATCTGCTCGCCGGCGCCGGCTACAGCCGCGCCGACGTGCAGCGGTGGCTCGCCGAGCACTCCGGCCGGACCACCGCCGCGCTGGCGCGGGCCGGCAAGGACTTCGCCGAGAACGGCGTCCGGCGCCCCGGCGACGCGCATGACCCGGAGCGATTCCAGCGGACGATCGCCGAGGGGGCCGAGCCCGGCATCCTGGTCGCGGTCGCCGGATCGCGCACCGCCGGCATCTCGATGGTCGTGCGGCTGTTCGCCGACTGGTCCGGCACCTCGGTGCCGATCGTGCGTCCCCCCGAGCCGGCCGCCGGCCGGCGAAACCGAAACGAAGGCGAGTAGAGATGCCCCAGATGGTGCGTGCCGCGGTCCAGACCGGCCCCCGAGCGATTGAGATGCGCGAGTTCGCGCGCCCTGTGACCGGACCCGACGACGGGCTGCTGCGGGTGGAGGCCAACGGCATCTGCGGCAGCGACGTGGAGATCTTCCGCGGGCACATCGGCATGAACAAGGACCCCTTCATCCCCGGTCACGAGCCGATGGGCATCATCGAGGAGATCGGCGACCGCGCCGCCGAACGGTGGGGCGTGCAGGTCGGCGACCGGGTCGCGCTCGAGGTGATCGTCCCGTGCCGGGCGTGCGGGGACTGCCTCACCGGCAACTACCAGGCGTGCCGGTTCCGCAAGTACGGGCACGGCGTGACCGGGATCGACGTCGAGCCGAGCCTGTGGGGCGGATTCGCCGAGTACCTCTACCTGTCGCCGAACTCGATTCTGCACAAGATCGACAAGACGATCCCGGCCGAGATCGCCGCCATGTACAACCCGCTCGGTGCCGGCGTGCGCTGGGCGGTCGACCTCGGCGAGGTCGGACTCGGCGACTCGCTGCTGGTGCTCGGCGCCGGTCAGCGGGGCCTCGCGGCCCTGATCGCGGCCAAGGCCGCGGGCGCCGGCACCGTCATCGTCACCGGCCTGCAGCGCGACGAGCACAAGCTGGCGGTGGCCCGCGAGCTCGGCGCCGACCACACGCTCGTGGTCGACGCGGACGGCGGACTGGACGTGGTCGCCGCCGTGCAGGAGCTCACCGACGGCCGCGGCGTGGACGTCGCTCTGGATGTCACCCCGATGGCCGGCCAGCCGATCACCGATGCGCTGCTGTCCACCCGCTTCGGCGGCCGGGTGGTGCTGGCGGGCCTGAAGGGCCACCGCGAGATCCCGCTGGTCACCGACGTGATCGTCAACCGTGCGCTGACCGTCAAGGGCGCGTTCGGAGTGGACGCCACCGCGAACGAGAAGGCGATCGCGCTGCTGGAGTCGGGGCGCTTCCCGCTGGAGAAGCTGCACACCCACACCTTCGGCCTGGACCAGGTCGATCTGGCGATCGAGACGCTGGCCGGCGAGACCGACGATGCCGGCGCCATCCACGTCTCCGTGCACCCGAACCCGGCGTGACGGCATCCGCCGTCCGCCACCGAAGAGAGGTATCCCGTGATCGTCGACGCCCACGCACATTTCCTGCCCTCCGGCTATCCGGACGACGCCCCCGCGTGTTTCCCGCACATGGAGCCGATCGACGGCTCTGCGGACCGGCTGCTCGTGTTCGACAAGATGCGCTTCGCCGCCAAGGAGGTGTTCTTCCAGGCTGAGCGGCGGGTCGAGGCGATGGATGCCGCGGACATCGACGCCGAGGTGATCAGCCCGATGCCGCCGCTGCTGCGCTACGACCTGCCGCCCGCGGACGGACTGGCCCTGGCCCGGCACGTCAACGACACGGCGGCCGAGCTGGCCGCATACGCGCCGGAGCGGATCATCCCGCTTGGGATGGTGCCGATGCAGGACCCGGATGCCGCGGCCGACGAGCTGGCCGCGATCCGGCAGCGCGGCCTGGCCGGGGTGGAGATCGCCTCGAACATCCTGGGCGATTCGATCGGGCACGAGCGGTTCCTCCCGTTCTTCCAGGAGGCGCAGCGGCAGGGGATCTCCGTCTTCGTGCACGCCATGCCCTCACCGACCGATCGGCTGCCGATGTCGGGGATGGGCACGTACGTGGTGGGCATCGAGGGCGCGTTCGCCGCGGCATCCCTCATCCTCGGCGGCACCGCGGCCGCGTGCCCGGACCTGCGCATCTCGTTCAGCCACGCCGCGGGCGGATTCCCGCTGATGCTGCCGCGCGCCAACTATTTCTGGGGCGGCAGCTGGAACGAGGAGCCACGCGATCTGGACCGCGCCGTGATGCCCTCGGACGAGCCGTCGCCGCTGGAGTACGCGCGGCGGTTCTACTACGACGCGATGGTGTTCGACCGGCGCGCCATCCGCTACCTCATCGACCTGCTGGGAGCCGACCGACTGCTGGTCGGCTCCGACTTCCCGGCGATGCCGCGCGAGGAGCCCGGCGCACGGACACTGCGCGAGATGGGGCTGCCGGAGGCGGACTGGGCCGAGATCAGCCACCAGAACGCGTTCCGCTGGCTCGGCCGTCCGGTCCCGGAGGCCGACGCCGCGCCGGCCCGGGCACGCGTGGACGCACCGGCCTGACCGGGTTCTTTCGCCGGGCGGAAGTGGCATGGATCGGGCCCGGAGGCTCGACAAGACTCCCACCAAGTCCGGTCGCCCAGAAGTGCGGCGGCGAGGCGCACTCAGCACCGGTCCTCGAAACCAGGGAGCAATCACATGTTCAGAAGTGCGAAGGGCGCTCGGTCCGCAATGCGGCTGGCCGGGCTCGCCGTGGTCGTGGGCCTCGGGCTCGCGACCGTCGGCTGCAGCGCCGGCGGGACCGACCAGACCGGGTCCAGCGAGGGCACGCCGCAGTCCGGCGGCTCCGCGACCGTCCTGCTCGACTCCGGGTTCGCCGGCGGCTGGGCGACCGGGCTCGACCCGGCCACCAGCAACACCACCGGCGCGAACCTGCCGCAGAACTCGGCGGTCTTCGGCGGGCTGTTCACGCTGGAGGCGGACGACGACGGGAGCAACGCCCACATCCAGCCGAACCAGGCCGAGGCCTTCAGCTGGAGCGACGACGATCTCACGCTCACCATCACGCTGCGCAAGGGGATCACGTTCTCCGACGGCACCCCGCTGAACGCGCAGGCCGTCGTGTGGAACTGGATCCGGGCGATCAACTCGGGCAGCACCGGAGCCCCGCAGCTGTCCCTCGATCTGACCGTGCCGCCGCCGTCGCTGAGCCAGGACTTCATGGACAGCCTGTGGAAGGCGCTGCCGAGCGACGTCGACAAGGCCAAGGTGCGCAAGCAGCTCGGCGCCATCCAGGCCACCGACGATCTCACGGTGAAGCTGCGGCTGACCCAGCCCAACGGCTCGCTGGTCAACGGCTTCCCGACCTCGAGCCTCAACCTGATCGCCTCGCCCACCGCGTACGCGAAGCTCGGGGCGGATGCGTTCAAGAAGGCGCCGGTGGGTGCGGGGCCGTTCACCATCACCGACGACAAGTACAGCGAGCGGCTCGAGCTGAAGAAGAACCCCGACTACTTCAAGGACGGGCTGCCCTACCTGGACGCGCTGACGTTCCAGTCGGTGGCCGGCGACCAGGTCGCCTACCAGACGCTGCAGGCGGGGCAGGGCGACGCGATCGAGGGACTCAGCTCGGTCACCCTGATCGCGCAGGCGCAGAGCAACCCGGACGTGCAGGTGACGCTGACCCCGCCCACCTCGCCGTACGTGATCCAGCTGAACACGCGCACCGCCCCGTTCAACGACAAGAAGGCGCGTGAGGCCATCTACTACGCGACCGACTTCGACGCCATCAACAAGGGGCTGTTCAAGGGGCAGGGCGACATGAGCCAGTCCTTCACCGCCTCCGGCGGCCTGTTCTACAACCCGAAGGTGGAGGGGTACCGCACGTACGACCTGGACAAGGCCAAGCAGCTGGTGCAGGAGCTCGGCGGACTGAAGGTGGACCTCGGCACGACGGACATCGTCACGGCCCGCTCGGTGACCACCGCGCTGCAGACGCAGTGGAAGAAGGCGGGCATCGACGTGACGATCGACGCGAAGCCGCTCGGCGACGTGATCACGAAGTTCCTCAGCGGCAAGTGGGAGTCGATGCTGCAGACCGCCGGCGCGTGGGACCCCTCGGTCGGCATCGGGGTGTCGGTGCGCTTCGGCTCGACCTCGCCGTTCAGCGGCACGCCGCTGCCGAAGGGCGCGGCATCCGCCGCCGACGCGCTGGCGAAGAACCTGACCACGCCGCTGGACGACCTGCTCCAGGCCGCCGTGGGCACGACCGATGACGCGGCGCGGCAGAAGGCGTACGACGAGGTCGCCAAGTACATCTCGGATGAGGCATATGCCCCGTTCGGCATGGCGTTCTCGCCGGCCCAGGTGGTGCGCAAGGGTCTGCACGGGCCGGGACTGACCACGAAGATCCCCGCCCTGTCGGTCAACAGCGGGGTCCTCTACGACCGCGTCTGGGTCGAGGGCGGCAAGTGACCACCACCGTCGGCACGAACACGGTCGAGACGACGTCCGTCCGGACCGAGGGGCCCACCGGGCTCCTCGGCCGGGCGGCCTCGTCGCCCCTGGTCCGCCTGGTCGTGCGGCGGGTGCTGATCGCGATCCCGCTGCTGCTGGCGGTGAGCGTGCTCACCTTCGCGCTGCTGGAGGCGATGCCGGGCGACCCGGCCCGCAACATGGCGGGCATGGACGCCAGCGAGGAAGAGGTCGAGGCGGTCCGGCACCAGCTCGGCCTGGACCGCCCGGCGGCCGTGCGCTACCTGTCGTGGCTCGGCGGGTTCGTCACCGGGAACCTGGGCAAGTCGTCGGTGAGCGGGCAGTCGGTCTCGTCCCTGCTGGCCGAGCGGATGCCGGTGACCGTCGAACTGGTCCTGCTCGCGTTCATCGTGTCGCTGGTCGTCGCGGTGCCGGTCGCCCTGATCGCGGCCCGCCGCCCGGGCGGCGTGTTCGACCGGGTCGTCATGGTCATCTCGATGACCCTGCTGGCCGTGCCCAACTACGTGATGGCGCTGCTGCTGGTGCTCGTGTTCGCGGTCCTGCTGCATGCGCTCCCGGCGATCGGGTACGTGCCGATCGGCGACAGCCTGATCGGAAATCTGCGCTCGGTGACCCTGCCCGTGCTGGCTCTGGGGTTGCCGATCGCCTGCTTCTACGCGCGATTCCTGCGCGGCGACCTGGTCGAGCAGATGAACTCCGCCGACTACGTCGAGACCGCCCGCGCCAAGGGCGTCGGGCCCTGGCGGGTGCTGTGGACGCACGCGTTCCGCAACTCCTCGTTCGGCCTGCTCACCCTCGTCGGCCTGAACGTCGGCGGACTCATCGGCGGGACGGTCATCATCGAGCAGATCTTCTCGATGCCGGGCCTGGGCGTGATGATGCTGCAGGGCGTCGGCTCGCAGGACATCGCCGTGGTCCAGGCCTGCGTGTTCATCTTCGCCGCCGTCGCCATCTTCGCCAACCTGTTCGTCGACGTCATGTACGCCGTACTCGACCCGAGGATCCGCTATGGCAGTCGCTGACGTCGCCACCACCGCCGCCGCCCTCGCGCCGATCGACGACGACGTCGAGCGCGGCGCCACGTGGGCGCGGGTGCGGGGCAGGCTCATGGTGTGGGTGCCGGCGGGCTTCGTGGCCCTGCTGCTGATCACCTGCTTCGTCGGCCCGTATTTCCTTCCGCTGCCGTCGCCGGTCGGCGGCGACATCCTCGAGTCCGGCCTTCCCCTCGGCTCGCCCGGACATCCACTGGGCACCGACGTCAACGGCAACGACGTCCTGTCCCGCCTGATCTACGGCGGCCGGGCATCGCTGACCGTCGCGATCGCGACGAATGCGATCGGCCTGGTGGTGGGCGGTCTGATCGGCGCGCTGTCCGGCTACCTCGGCGGCAGGCCCGACACCTTCATCATGCGGGCACTGGACGTGCTGATCGCGTTCCCGTCCCTCGTGCTGACCATCGCCATCGCCCAGGTGCTCGGCCCCAGCCTGCCCAACACCATCCTCGCCCTGACCGCGTTCAGCATCCCGGCCGTCGCCCGCATCGCGCGATCGGCGACCCTGCGGGTGGTGAACATGCCGTTCCTGCAGGCCGCCCGGCTCAGCGGCAGCCCCTGGTGGCGCATCCTGCTGCGGCACATCGCGCCGAACATCACTCCGCAGATGCTGAACTTCGCGCTGCTGGGCATGGGCATCGTGATCGTCACCGAGGGCGCCCTGAGCTTCCTCGGGATGGGCATCCCGGCCCCGGAGCCGAGCTGGGGGAACATGATCTACGACGCGCAGCAGTCGCTGTCGGCCACACCGCTGCTGGTGCTGTGGCCCTCGTTGGCGCTGCTGGTCACGGTGCTGGCGTTCAACCTCCTGGGTGAGAACGTGCGAGACGAGATGAGCGGACGATGACGCTGCTGCAGGGAACGCCCCGCGAGACCCCACCCGACCAGACCGAGGCGGTGCTGGTCGTCGACGAGCTGCGGGTCACATTCTCGCGCGCCGGACGCCGGGTGCACGCGGTCAACGGCCTGTCGTACGAGCTGAAGGCGGGGCGCATGCTCGCGATCATCGGCGAGTCCGGCTCGGGCAAGTCGGTGAGCGTGCGGGCGCTGATGGGCCTGCTGCCCCCGAGCGCCACGGTGACCGGGTCGGCGCGGCTCGGCGGCACCGAGCTGGTCGGCCTGCCGGAGGCCGTCATGCGCCGGATGCGCGGCGACGACATCGCCATGGTGTTCCAGGACCCGACCCGGTCGCTGAACCCGACGATGAGCGTCGGCGCACAGATCGTGGAGGCGGTCCGGACGAAGACCGCCGTGGACCGCAAGGCCGCCGCGGAGCGCGCGGTCGAACTGCTGAAGCTGGTGCGGATGCCGGCGCCCGAGCGCCGATTCCACGAATACCCGCACCAGCTGTCCGGCGGCATGCGCCAGCGGGTGATGATCGCGATCGCCCTCGCATCCAATCCGAAGGTGCTCATCGCCGACGAGGCGACGACCGCATTGGATGTCACCACCCAGGCCCAGATCATGGAGCTGCTGATCGACCTGCAGCAGCGGCTCGGCACCGCGGTGGTCATGATCAGCCACGATCTGGGACTCGCGGCAAGCTACGCCGACGAGGTGCTCGTGATGTACGCGGGGCGGGCCGTCGAGCACGCCGCGACCGACCTGCTGTTCCAGAACGTGCGGATGCCGTACACGAAGGCCCTGCTGGGGGCGATCCCGCAGCTGACCACCCGGCCGCACTCGCTGCTGACCGTGATCGGCGGCCATCCGCCGGACCTCGGGGCGCTGCCCACCGGCTGCGCGTTCCGTCCGCGCTGCCCGCGTGCCACCGACGCGTGCGCGGTCCGGCCCGAGCTGGAGGAGCACGAGCCGGCGCACCGCTACGCCTGCTGGCATCCGGTGGGGCTCGACGACGCGGACGAGGGCGGACGGGATGCCGCGGGGCACGCCGAAGCGCCGGGCAGGGCATCGGACGACACGAGGGGAGACCAGGCGTGAGCACCGCACCGGGCAGGCCGGGCGAGGTCGAGACCGGCAGGGACGACGACGTCCTGCTGCAGGTCCGGAACCTCGTCCAGGAATACGTGAGCCGAGGGCCGGGCGGTGCCAAGGCCGGGGTCGTGCACGCCGTCTCGGACGTGTCGTTCGACCTGCGCGCCGGGCAGACGCTGGGCATCGTCGGCGAGACCGGATCCGGCAAATCCACCCTCGCCCGGGCCGTCATCCGGGTGGAGAAGCCGAAGTCGGGGGAGGTGCGCTTCCGCGGGCGCGAGCTCGGCGGGCTGTCCGCGCGCGAGCTGCGGAAGGTGCACGCCGACATCCAGATGGTGTATCAGGACCCGTTCGGCTCGCTGAACCCGCGGTGGCGGGTGGAGGATGTCGTCGCCGAGCCCCTGCTCGGGCACTCGCGGATGTCGCGGGAGCGGCGGCGGGCCCGCGTGCGCGAGCTGCTCGACCTGGTCGGGCTCGAACCCGACGTCTACCTGCGCCGGCGCCCGTACGAGCTGTCCGGCGGGCAGGCCCAGCGTGTGGCGATCGCCCGCGCGGTCGCGCTGAACCCGGCCCTGATCATCTGCGACGAGGCGATCTCGTCGCTGGACGTGCTGATCCAGGCGCAGGTGCTGAATCTGTTCGAGAAGCTGCGGGCCGAGCTGGGACTGTCGTACGTGTTCATCGCACACGACCTGGCCACCGTGCGGCAGGTCAGCGACCAGGTCGCGGTCATGCACCTGGGGCAGCTGGCCGAGATCGGCCCCGCCGAGGAGCTGTATCGCGCACCGCGACATCCCTACACCAGAGCACTGCTGGACTCGATCCCGGGACTCGACCCGGTGACCGGCATCGCCCGGCGGCCGGTGCCGCTGGCGGGCGAGCCGCCGTCGCCGCTGGCGCCGCCCAGCGGATGCCGCTTCCGCACGCGCTGCCCGCGTGCACAGGAGCGATGCGCGGCCGAGACCCCGGTGCTGACCGAGCACGGTCCCGGACACCTCACCGCCTGCCACTACCCGCTCGACGAGCCGGTGGTCGCCACTCCCGATTCGCTGCGCTCGCGGGTGCGCGCCACCGGTCCGGCGCCCGAGCCGGCCCTGACCTCCCCGCCCGCCCGCTGACGCCGTCGCCGCCCCCGCGCGCGCCCACCCATCCGGACCCGCTCCCTCGCCCGTCCCGGCACCCCGGCACCCCGGCCGCGAGATCTGTGAGTCGTCAGTAGTGGTCGGAATTTTCGCGATCTATCCGACCACTGCTGACGAGTCACGGGCGCTTGCTGGCGAACGAGCTGAGCGACATGTCGGCGCAGGTCACGCCCAGGCGCTTGCACGCGCGGCTGCGCCTCGTCGACCGTCTCGAACCAGGCGTTGCGCGCCGTGTCAGCGGTCTCCGTCGGGGCCGCCGTCCCGCCCGGCCGCGAGCCCCGCGGCGAACTCGGCCACCGGGCTCGTGTTGCACGCCGAGACCGGTGGCGCCGCGGGCCGCCGCTGCAGCAGTGTCAGGGGCACCGCGGCCCGCGGGCGCGGGGGAGAGGTGCGGTGCGATCGGTCCACGCTCGGCTTGGGGCGCTGGTGCTCGGCCTGGGCGAGCGCCTCCTCGCCGAAGCCGCGCACGCACTCCGGGTCCGGGCCGTCCAGCGGCAGACCGGTGAAGAACTTGGCGGCCATGCAGCCGCCCTTGCAGGTGTCGAAGAACTGGCAGCTGCTGCAGGCGCCGCCGGACTGCGGCGAGCGCAGCCGGGCGAACAGCTCCGATTCGCGCCACACCTGGGCGAAGCCGCCGTCGCGGATCGAGCCGGCGAGGAACTCCTCGTGGATCGCGAACGGGCAGGCGTACACGTCGCCGATCGGGTCGATCAGGCACACCACCCGGCCGGCGCCGCACAGGTTCAGCCCGGGAAGAGTCCCGCCCAGGGCGGACAGATGGAAGAACGAGTCGCCCGTGAGCACGTCGTCCCCGTGCGCGAGCAGCCAGTCGAACAGCTCACGCTGCTGGTCCTGCGTCGGGTGCAGCTCGTTCCAGACATCGGCGCCGCGCCCCGCCGGCCGCAGCCGGGTGAGGCGCAGCTGCGCGCCGAACCGATCCGCGATGGCCTTGAACTCGTCCAGCTGGCCGATGTTGGTGCGGGTGCACACGACCGAGAGCTTGAGCCGAGTCATCCCGGCCGAGGAGAGCCGCTCCAGCGCCCGCATCGCGAGATCGAACGACCCCGGACCGCGGATCGCGTCGTTCACCTCGGCGGTGGCACCGTCCAACGAGATCTGGATGTCGACATAGTCGTTCTGCGCCAGCCGGACCGCGATCTCGTCGGTGATGCGCACGCCGTTCGTGGAGAACTTCACCCCGACGTCGTGCGCGGTGGCGTAGTCGACGATCTCCCAGAAGTCGCTGCGGACGGTGGGCTCGCCGCCGCCGATGTTCACGTAGAACACCTTCATCCGCTGCAGCTCGTCGATCACCGCCTTGCACTCGTCGGTGGTCAGCTCGCGCGGATCGCGCCGGCCGGACGCCGACAGGCAGTGCACGCACGACAGGTTGCACGCGTAGGTCAGCTCCCAGGTCAGGCAGATCGGGGAGTTCAGCCCGGACTCGAAGTGGTCGACGAGCCGCTTCGGACGGGTCGGGGGTGCGGGGGCGATGAGGGTCATGCGGCCTTCTCCACGAGCATGTCGGACGCGCGGAGGGTCTCCAATGCGCGCAGGTACAGCGGGAACTCGTCCTCGGCGACGCCGGCGGCGGCGAGGGCGTCTGCGACGGTGGATGCCTCGGTCACCCCTTCGACGACGCTCAGCAGCTGCGGCGATTTCAGGAACGACAGCTGCCGGGTGCCGAAGTGATACAGCAGCGCGCCGAACGGCTCGGGCCGGATCGACACGCGCGGGTGCAGGCGCAGCGTGCTGCGCAGCGTGAGCTCGGACATCGGACGGCTCAGTAGACGCCGCACATGCCGTCGATCGACACCTCTTCGACCAGCGATTCCGTCTCGACCTCGGCGGCGGTGCTCTCGGGTGCGGTGGTGTTCTCCATGGCCTCTTCCTCTCTGAAGCGGATGCCGCGTCCTCGCGGTGGCAGTGAGCTTACTGGCATCGAGTGCCAATGAAAAGGGCCATTCCCATTTCAGGCGGCCTGAGATCAGAAATCCACCGGATCGAACCGGCGCAGACCGGGGCGGCCGGCGATGATCTCGGCCAGCTCGGGGACCGCGCCCTCTGCGCCGCGGAACGCCCGGTAGGCGAGTTCGGACTCGGCATCGGCCCACTGCTCGTAGAGCGTCCAGACCGTCGGATCCTCGCGGTCCTGCAGCCATTCGATCCGCTCCGCGCCGGGGAAGGCGCGGGTCTGGGCGAGCATCCGGTCGAACACCTCCCGCGCCGCGTCGGCGCGCTCGGGCACGATCCGGAATTCCACGAGCGCCATGATCGGCATTCCCGCCTCCTCTGCTCTCGCCGGGCCCGCGCCCGGTCGAGGGCAGGCTATTGGCGGCCCCGGCGCCGAACATCCGATATTCCGCCGGGCGGAAGCCGCGCACATCGCGCGTGCACCCGCGTTACTGTCGGCGCAGCGGGCGGCGCTGCTGTCGGCGGGGACGGGCAGGAGGACCGACGATGGGGGATGCGGTGACCGGCGTGGCCGCCGACGATGAGGGTGACACGGGTGACACGGGTGACACGGGCAGCCCCGACGACACCGGTGATCCCGACCGCACGCCCATGGGCGCCGCCGGCCGGGTCAAGTACACCGCGGCGGGCCGGGTGCTGGCCACCCTGGAGGTGTTCCGGGGCGAGCCCGAGCCGCTGAGCATGGCCGAGATCAGCCGGCGCTCGGGGCTGAGCATGACGACGACCCACCGGCTCATGCACGAGCTCATCGACTGGGGCGCCGTCGAGCGCACCGAGCACGGACGCTACCGGCTGGCCACCAAGATGGTGGAGCTGGCGGCATCCTCCACCGTCGCGCTCCGGCTGCGCGAGCGGGCTCTGCCGGCGCTGCTGCGGCTGCACCGGATGCTGCGCGTCCTGGTCGTGCACCTCTCGGTCCGCGACGGATTCGACGGCGTGTACGTCGAATCGCTGCGCACGGCGCACGGCGGCGTGCGCAGCAACCGGATCGGCGGCCGGATGCCGCTGCACATGACCGCGACCGGCCGCATCCTGCTGGCCTACGCCGACGCGCACACGCAGGACGCGTTCCTCGCGGCTCCGCTCGAGGTGCGCACGCCGTACACCGTCACCGATCCGGCTGTCCTGCGGGCCGAGTTCCGCACGATCCGAGAGCAGAAGTGGCTGATCACCACCCGGCAGGTCACCGTCGACACCGGAGGCGTGGCCGCTCCCGTCTTCGACGCGCAGGACCGGGTGGTCGCTGCGGTCGGGATCGTCCTGAATCTGGAGGAGCACCACCTCGAGGACTACGTGGAGATGGTGCGCGCCGCGGCGGCCCAGATCACCCGGGCGATCGAGACCGGCGCGCCGTGACCGCGCCGGGCCGGGACGGGGTGTTCAGTGAGCAGGACACGACTTGTCTCCCACCGTGCGGAAGCGGGGCCGCGGTGTCGGCGACGGATGCCGATAGTGGAGATGCGCGGCCGGTTCACGGCCCGTCGCCCCGCCCGTTCCCGGAGGTACCGATTCCATGACGACATCCCTCGTCGCACCCGCCGAGCAGCTGTTCGCACCGGAGGTCGACACGACCCCCTGGGCGGTGCAGCAGGAACAGCAGCGGCGGGCGTTCACCGAGATGCTGCAGCGGCTGCGTGGGCACGAGGTGTGGCGGGAGCGGCTGCGCACGGCGCCGGAGGCCATCCGCTCCGAGCAGGACTTGTCGGACGTGCCGCTCACGCTCAAGGAGGACCTGCGCGCGGCGCAGGCCGAGACGATCCCGGACCGCCCCCTCGGCGCGTTCCAGCTGGTCGGCGCGGACGAGCTGGTGCAGTTCGCCAGCTCGTCGGGCACGACCGGCGCCCCGGTCTTCTTCGGGCTCACGGCGAACGACCTGCGCCGCTGGACCGCCGGCATCGGCAACGCCTACCGCACCGCCGGCGTCGCGCCCGGCGCCCGCGTCGCCCACACCACCGGGATGGCGATCGTGGCCGGCGGGCTCCCCTATGCCGACGGCATCCGCGCCGCCGGCGGCGGCCTGGCCTGGATCGGCGGGCAGACCAGCTCGCGCATGACCATGTCGATGCAGCGCCTGCAGCTGAACGTGCTCGTGGGTACGGCATCCTTCGTCCCGCACTTCGCCCGCCGATGCGAAGAGGAGCTGGGCGTGCCGGCCACCGACCTCTCGGTGCGCACGATCATCGCGGGCGGAGAGCCGGGCGCGGGCGTCCCGCACATCCGGCAGGGGATGCTGGATGCCTGGGGCGCCACCCGGGTCAGCGAGTTCATGGGGCTCGGCGACGTGCTGCCCGCGATGTGGGCGGAGTGCCATGTCGGCAACGGCATGCACTTCACCGCCGCCCCCGACGTGATGGTCGAGCTGGTCGACCCGGTCACTCTGGAGCACGTGCCGTGGGAGCAGGGGGCGACCGGCGAAGCCGTCTACACCACCCTCACCCGCGAGGCCTCGGCCGTGGTCCGGTTCCGCTCCCGCGACCAGTTCGTCGTGACCGGCACACGGTGCGCGTGCGGCCGCACGGCTCCGACGGTGCGCTGCGTAGGCCGCACCGACGACATGCTCATCTACAAGGCCATGAACGTGTACCCGACCGCCATCCGCGACGTGGTGCTGGACGTGGCATCCGATGTCCTGACCGGGTCGATGCGCATCCGCAAGGAGACGGCCCAGCAGGTGCGGTTCGACGACCCGCTGCCCCTGCAGGCCGAGCTGCGCGACGGGACGGGAGCAGACGGCGCCGCCGACGTCCTGGCCGCCGCCGAGGAGGCGGTGCGGCAGCTGCTGCGCGTGCGCATCCGGATCGAGCCGGTGCCGGTCGGGGTCATCCCGATCGGCGAATACAAGAACGCCCTGGTGTATGTGGAGGGCTCGTAGGAAGAGGGATGCCGTGAGCACCACGATCGACCACCAGACCCGCGCCGACGCGATCTACGCCGGCGGGCGGTGGATGCCGGCGTCCGCGACCGGGCGGATCACCGTGCAGAACCCGTACGACCGGAGCATCGTGGGAACGGCGCTCGACGGGAACGCGGCCGACGTCGATGCGGCGGTGAGCTCGGCCCGCGCCGCGTTCGACCACGGGCCCTGGCCGCGCCTGGCGCCTGCGGAGCGTGCCGGGTGGATGCGCCGCCTCGCCGACGAGCTGCAGCGCCGCGGGGACGCGACAGCCGAGCTCGTGACGAGCGAGAACGGTCAGCCCCTCACGATGACCCGGGTGCTCAGCGGGTGGATGCCCGCCGCGCACCTGCGCTACTACGCCGACATCGCCGAGGCGTTCGAGCCGGAGCAGGAACGCGCCCACACCGGCCGCCCGGGATCCTCGCTGGTGCGCACCGAGCCGGTCGGGGTGTGCGGGCTGATCGTGCCGTGGAACTACCCGCAGTCGCTGCTGTCGGCCAAGCTCGCGCCGGCGCTGGCCGTCGGCTGCGCGGTGGTGGTCAAGCCCGCCGCCGAGACCCCGCTGGACGCGTTCGCGTTCGCCGCCGCGGCCGAGGCGATCGGACTGCCGCCGGGCGTGATCAACGTCGTGACCGGCGGGCGCGAGACCGGAGCCGCGCTGGTGGACCATCCCGGCGTGGACAAGATCGCATTCACCGGGTCGACGGCGGCCGGGCGAGTGATCGCCGCACGGTGCGGCGAGCGGCTCATCCCGGTCACGCTCGAGCTCGGCGGCAAGTCGCCGGCAGTCGTGCTGGATGACGCCGACGCCGCGCAGACGCTCGCCGCGCTGAAGGGCCTCTCGTTCATGAACAGCGGCCAGACCTGCTTCCTGCTCTCCCGGGTGCTCGTGCCGCGGACGCGGCTGGACGAATTCACCCAGGGGCTCGCCGAGGTGGCGCAGGGGCTCATCCTCGGCGATCCGCGCGACGCGGCGACCGAGCAGGGGCCGCTCGTGTCGGAGCGGATCCGCACCCGGGTGCGCGGATATGTGGAGGCCGGCACCGCGGCCGGGGCGCGTGTGGTCACCGGCGGACGCGACCTGCCGGGTGCGGAGGGGTTCTTCTACGAGCCGACGATCATGGCCGATGTCGACCACGCCGGTCCGCTCGCGCAGGAGGAGGTCTTCGGCCCGGTCGTGATCGTCGCGCCGTACGACACCGACGAGGACGCCGTCGCCCTCGCCAACGACACCGCCTACGGGCTCGGCGGCGCGGTCTTCAGCGCCGACGACGAGCGGGCGCTGCGCATCGCGCGCCGCATCGAGACCGGGACGATCGGCATCAACGGCTACCAGCCCGACCTCGCGCTGCCGTTCGGCGGCTACAAGGCCTCGGGCCTCGGCCGCGAGCACGGACCCGAGGCGCTCGGCAACTTCCTGAAGATCAAGGCCGTCTACCGCTGACCTCGCTCCGCTCGTTCAGGGACCGCGCGGCGACCGGTCCGCGGCATCCCGTCCGCTACGCGAAGAGTCGCTGCAGCCGCCGCACGCCCTCGAACAGCTGGTCGTCGCCCAGCGCGTACGACAGGCGCAGATAGCCGCTCGGGCCGAACGCCTCGCCCGGCACCACGGCCACCTCGGTCTCGTCCAGGATGAGGTCGGCCAGCTCGAGCGACGTCGTCGGCGTCTGCCCGGCCCATTGCCGGCCGAGCAGCCCCCGCACGTCCGGGTACACGTAGAACGCGCCGCGGGGGGTCGGCACCGTCATCCCGTCGATCTTCGACAGCTCCGCCACGATCAGCTTCCGGCGCCGGTCGAATGCCTGGCGGAACCCCTCGGCCTCGTCCTGCGGGCCGTTCAGCGCGGCGACGGCCGCCCGCTGGGCGATGTTGTTGACGTTGCTGGACAGGTGCGACTGCAGGTTGGCGGCCAGCGTGATCGCATCGCGCGGGCCGACCATCCAGCCCAGCCGCCAGCCGGTCATCGCGTAGGTCTTGGCGACGCCGTTGACCAGGATCGTCTGGTCGGCGACCTCGGGCACCGCCTCGACGATCGAGACCGCCTGCACGCCGTCGTAGACGAGGTTCTGGTAGATCTCGTCCGTGATGACCCAGATGCCGTGCTCGAGCGCCCACTGCCCGATCGCGCGCGTCTCGTCGCGGGTGTACACCGAGCCGGTCGGGTTGGACGGCGACACGAACACCAGCGCGGTCGTCCGCGCGGTGCGGGCGGCCTCGAGCTGTTCGACCGTGACCTTGTAGTCCTGGTCGGCGCCGGCGAACACCTCGACCGGCGTGCCGTCGGCCAGGGCGATCGCCTCGGGATACGTGGTCCAGTAGGGCGCGGGCAGCAGCACCTCGTCGCCGGGGTTCACGACCGCCTGGAACGCCTGGTAGACGGCCTGCTTGCCGCCGTTGGTGACCACGACCTGGGCCGGGTCGACGTCCAGACCCGAGTCGCGCAGCGTCTTCGCGGCGATCGCCTGGCGCAGCTCGGGCAGGCCCGCCGCGGGGGAGTAGCGGAAGTTCTTCGGGTCGCGCAGCGCCTCGGCCGCGGCATCCACGATGAACGGCGGGGTGGCGAAATCGGGCTCGCCGGCGGCGTAGGAGATGACGGGCTTGCCCTGCGCCTTCAGCGCCTTGGCCTTCGCGTCGACCTTGAGGGTCGCCGACTCGGCGATGGCGGACAGCTTGCGGGACAGCGGCTTTCGGGCGCGTTCGGTCACCCTGAAATGGTATCCCCCTCCCCTCCCTCGAGATCGTACGATTTGGCCGGGTGCACATGAGTTTCGGTCCGGTTTGATGTGCAGTGGAGAATTTGATGTGCACTCGCCGCGCCACCCCCGCCGCCACCCCGCGCCGCGCCGCCGCCGCCACCCCGCGCCGCCGCCGCGAGGCGGGATGCCGCACCCGCCCTGGTCGTGAGACTCAGTACCGCGTAGACTGGGTCTGAGTCCCATACCGCGAGGAGATCCCGATGGCCGCCGCATCCGCCTACGACCCGCCCGTCGACGACTACGCCTTCCTGTACGGCGAGGCGTTCGGCCTCGACCTGGTCGACCGCGCCACCGGCGGCGAGCTGTCGGCCCAGGACGCGGTGGAGATCATCGCCGGCGCCGGCGAGTTCGCCGCATCCGTCCTCGCCCCGCTCGAGGCGGTCGGCGACCGCGTCGGCGCGCAGCTGGTCGACGGTCAGGTGCGTCTGCCCGAGGGGTTCGCCGAGGCGTACCAGGCGTTCGTGGAGGCCGGCTGGATCACCGCCGAGGCTCCGGCCTCGGCGGGCGGCGACGGCCTTCCCGGTGCGGTGCGCGCCGGACTCGGCGAGATCTGGAACGCCTCGAACGCGGCCTTCGCCCTGTGCTGGCTGCTCACGGCCGGGCAGATCCACGCGCTGGATGCCGCCGCATCCGACGAACTGCGCGAGACCTACCTGACCAAGCTCGTCTCGGGCCGCTGGACCGGCACGATGAACCTCACCGAGCCGGATGCCGGCACCGACCTGGGCGCGATCCGCACGATGGCCACCCCGCGCGAGGACGGCACCTGGTCGATCACCGGTCAGAAGATCTTCATCACGTGGGGTGATCACGACGTCGCCGAGAACATCGTCCACCTCGTACTCGCGCGCACCCCGGATGCCCCGGCCGGCGCCAAGGGGCTGTCGCTGTTCGTCGCCCCGAAATTCCTCATGAACGACGACGACTCGCTCGGCGACCGCAACGCGATCACGACCGTCACGATCGAGCACAAGCTCGGCATCCACGGCTCGCCGACCTGCGTGCTCGCCTACGAAGGGGCCACCGGACACCTCGTCGGCGAGGTCGGCGGGGGACTTGCCGGCATGTTCGTGATGATGAACTCCGCCCGCACCGGGATGGGCTTCCAGGCGACCGGCATCGCCGATCGCGCCTACCAGCAGGCCGCCGCCTATGCCGCCGCACGGCTGCAGGGGCCGGTGCTCGACCGCCCCGCCGGCACCTCGATCGCCGAGCACCCCGACGTGCGGCGGCTGCTGCTGTCGATGGGCAGCGAGATCTTCGCGATGCGCGCGCTGGACGTGTACGTCGCCGATCTCTTCGACGGAGACGAGACGGCGCTCGCCGAGTTCTTCGTGCCGATCCTGAAGGGCTGGACCACCGAGGACGCCGTGCAGATCACCAGCGACGCCATCCAGGTGCACGGCGGCATGGGCTTCATCGAAGAGACCGGAGCCGCCCAGCACTACCGCGACGCCCGGATCATGCCGATCTACGAGGGCACCACCGCGATCCAGTCCAATGACCTCATCGGTCGCAAGGTGATCCGCAACGGCGGCGGGACGGTCGACGCGCTCGTGGCCCGCATCGAGGAGACGACCGCGCGGCTGCGCATGAGCACGCATCCGGTCGCGCAGCGCACGGCCGAGCGGCTGGAGCGTGCGGTCGAGGCGACCCGGCGGGCCACGGCATCCGTGCTCTCGTTCGCCTCGGCCCCGCGCGACGCCGCCGCGGTCAGCGTGCCGTACCTCATGCTGCTGGGTGTGCTGGCCGGAGGGTGGATGCATGCGCTGGCCGTCGCCGCGGTGCTCGCCCACGAGACGGAGGGGGAGAAGGATGCTGCGCGCCTGACGCTCGCGGACTTCTACGGCGCCCACCACCTGCCCCGGGTGCACGCCCTGGCCGAGACCGTCGCCGGCGGCGAGATCGGCTGACGCGAGCCACCGGAGGTTCCGGCTGGGCGCGGCTCATCCGTCCGTGCAGAACTCCGGAGATTCTTGCGCCCGACGCCCGTTCCGGCAGAATCGACGGGTTGTGTGCCAGGTTCTCCGGAGTTCTGCACGCGCCCGCGCGGTGACGCGGCGCGCAGGCTAGGCTCCTCGGAACGAAGGAGGCGGCATGCGGGGGGCGCGGGTCGTGCTGGTCTGCCTGCTCGCGCTGGTCCTCGCCGGCTGCGCGGGCGGTCCGGGTGCGTTCGCCTCCCCGCGGCCCGGGGCCACTCCGGTGTCGGCCCTGGGCTGCGGCGGCGAGGATGCCGGGCCCGCCCCGGGCGGGATCCCGGCCGACTTCACCCCGAACGCCGCCTACCTCTGCGACCCCATCGCGACGCAGGACGATGCGCAGGGCACCTGGTCGGGCACCCGCCTCACCCGCTACGCGGGCGAGCTCGCGCCGCTCGTGGCGGCGCTGGCCGAGCCCGACGAACCGCGCTGGCCGGGGCCGTGCCCGGCGATCGGATTCGCCGGCCCGCTGCTGTGGCTGGGCGCCGCCGACGGCAGCTACCTCCGGGTCGCCTACCCTGCGACAGGGTGCGGGATGCCGCGGACGGACGCCGTGTTCGCGGCCCTCGACGCACTCACCGTGGTCGATGAGCATTTCCAGCGGGACCGGCTGATCGACTCCGCCGCGGCACGGCGCGCTGGATGCCCGACGACGGCCGCGCCCCTCATCCTGCTCGGTCATGCCGCCGACCCGGTGCCTCAGCTGCTCGAGCCCCGCGCGCTGACCCTGTGCCGGTACGAGAGCGAACCGCCCGCATCGGACGGACCGGATGCCTCGGTCTCATCGCCCGCGTTCACCGGCGCCGCGGTGCTCGATGAGGCGGCCGCCGTCGCGCTGCTCGACGCGGCGACCGCGGCGACCGTGACGACTCCGGCCTCGGCCTGCGACGTCCCGGCGTCGCGGTATGTCGTGCTCGTCGCTGCGCCCGCGGGCCTCATCCAGGATGTCGGCGACGCGCTCACCGTCGAGCTGGACGGATGCCGCCGCCTGATCGACCGCGCGCACCGCGCGTTCGCCGCTCCCGATGCGCTGCTCGCCCTGCTGCAGACCTCGTCGGCCGCGAAGGCCATAGGTCCCTGAGCGAGGAGCGCAGCGACGAGACGAAGGGCCGGTGGATGGCGGGTCCGTCAGCATCCGGCCCTTCGTCTCGCTTCGCTCGCTCAGGGACCTGGGGGCTCGCTCAGGGACCTGGGGCTGGCTCGCTCGGGGAGGCCCTCAGCCCTTCTCGACCAGGAACCGCGAGTATGCGCCCTGGGTCAGGAACGCCGGGAACTCCTCGTGCAGCGCGACCTCGCGGAACACCTCTGCCGCGTCGTCGAACCGATCGCCGTCGAAGCGCTCGGCCGAGGCCAGCACCTCGTCGACGAGCTCCGAGACCCATTCCCGGGTGATCGGCGTGCCCTCGGCCGTCTCACGATCCTGATGGATCCACTGCCAGATCTGCGAGCGCGAGATCTCGGCGGTCGCGGCATCCTCCATCAGGTTGTCGATGGCGACGGCGCCCTGCCCGCGCAGCCACGCCTCGATGTAGCGGATCCCGACCGACACGTTGCCTTGCACGCCCGCCTCGGTGATCGGCCGTCCGATGCGCAGATCGATCAGCTGCGCGGCCGTCACCTCGACGTCGTCGCGCTGCCGGTCGATCTGGTTCGGCCGCTCGCCCAGCACCGCGTCGAACTCGGCCTGCGCGGCCGGGATCAGATCGGGGTGGGCCACCCACGTGCCGTCGAACCCGTCTCCGGCCTCGCGGTTCTTGTCGGCGGCGACCTTCTGCAGCGCCTGCGCCGTCACCTCCGGGTCGCGCCGGTTCGGGATGAACGCGCTCATCCCGCCGATCGCGAACGCCCCCCGCCGGTGGCAGGTCTGCACCAGCAGCTCGGTGTATGCGCGCATGAACGGCACCGTCATCGTGACCTCGCTGCGGTCCGGCAGCACGAAGCGCGCCCCTCGTCCGCGGTAGTTCTTGATGATCGAGAAGATGTAGTCCCAGCGTCCCGCGTTCAGGCCCGCGCAGTGATCGCGCAGCTCGAACAGGATCTCCTCCATCTCGAACGCCGCCGGCAGCGTCTCGATCAGCACGGTGGCGCGGATCGTGCCGTGCGCGATGCCCAGACGCTGCTCGCTGAAGCGGAACACGTCGTCCCACAGCTTGGCCTCTTCGGAGCTCTCCAGCTTCGGCAGGTAGAAGTACGGGCCGGTGCCGCCCTCGATCAGAGCCTGCGCATTGTGGAAGAAGTACAGCCCGAAGTCGACGAGCGAACCGGATGCCGCCATCCGCCGGCCGGTCCGGTCGGTGAAGCGGATGTGCTCCTCGACCAGATGCCAGCCGCGGGGACGCATCACGATCGTCGGGGTGTGCTCGGCGGTCACGCGGTATTCCTTGGCGGGCGCGGTGTCGGTGGCGGGGCTGGTGAAGCGCAGGCGCCCGCGGATCGCGTCGGACAGCGACAGCTGCCCCTCGATGACGTTGCGCCAGGTGGGGCTCGTCGCGTCCTCCTGGTCGGCCAGCCACACGCGAGCGCCGGAGTTCAGCGCGTTGATGGTCATCTTCGGGTCGGTCGGCCCGGTGATCTCGACGCGGCGGTCCTCCAGGCCGGGGGCGGTTCCGGCGACGCGCCAGTCCGGGTCCTGGCGGATGTGCGCGGTGTCGTCCCGGAACTGCGGGTCGTGGCCGTTGCCGATCTCGAACCGGCGACGCAGGCGCTCGGCGAGCCGGTCGTGCCGGCGTCCGGCGAAGCGGTGGTGCAGCTCGGTGAGGAACGCGATGGCGTCCGGGGTGAGGATCTGGTCGTACCGCTCGCGCATCGGCCCGACGATCTGGATCGCCGGCTCGTGCGCGGTGGTAGGGATCGGATTCGTCGTGGGTGGGATGTCCGTGGTGGTGCTCATGATCAGTCCTTGTCGTGTGGGGTCAGTGGAACTGCGCGGCCTCGGTGGAGCCGGCGAGGGCGAGCGTGGCGCTGTCGGGGTTGAGCGCCTGCGAGACCACGTCGAAGTAGCCGGTTCCGGCCTCGCGCTGATGCTTCGTGGCGGTGTAGCCGTGGCGTTCCGCGGCGAACTCCGCCTCCTGCAGGTCGACGTACGCGCTCATGGCGCGCTCGGCGTACCCGCGGGCGAGGTCGAACATGGAGTGGTTCAGGGCGTGGAAGCCGGCCAGGGTGATGAACTGGAAGGCGTAGCCCAGTTCGGCCAGGTCGTCCTGGAAGCGTGCGATCTGCGCGTCGTCCAGGTGGCTCTTCCAGTTGAAGCTGGGCGAGCAGTTGTACGCGAGCTTCTTCCCCGGGAACTGCGCGTGCACGGCGTTCGCGAACTCGCGGGCGAGTTCGATGTCGGGTTCGCCGGTCTCCACCCACAGCAGGTCGGCGTACGGCGCGAACGCGAGGCCGCGGGAGATCACCGGCTCGACGCCCGGGCGCACCCGGTGGAAGCCCTCGGCGGTGCGCTCGCCGGTGAGGAACGCCCGGTCGCGCTCGTCGACGTCGCTCGTGATGAGGTCGGCCGCCAGGGCGTCGGTGCGCGCGATCATCACCGTCGGCACCCCGGCGACGTCGGCGGCCAGCCGCGCGGCGTTCAGGGTGCGGATGTGCTGCTGAGTGGGCACCAGGACCTTGCCGCCGAGGTGGCCGCACTTCTTCTCGCTGGCCAGCTGATCCTCCCAGTGGATGCCGGCCGCGCCGGCCTGGATCATCGCGTGCGCCAGCTCGTAGGCGTTCAGCGGCCCGCCGAACCCGGCCTCGGCGTCGGCCACGATCGGGGCCAGCCAGTCCTGCGTGATCTCGCCCTCGGCGTGCTCGAGCTGGTCCTGCCGCAGCAGCGCGTTGTTGATCCGGCGCACGACCGCCGGCACCGAGTTGGCGGGGTACAGACTCTGGTCGGGGTAGGTCTGTCCTGCCAGGTTGCCGTCGGCGGCCACCTGCCAGCCGGACAGGTAGATGGCCTTCAGCCCCGCGCGCACCTGCTGCACGGCCTGGCCGCCGGTGTAGGCGCCCAGTGCGCGGACGTAGTCCTCGGTGTGGATCAGGTTCCACAGGCTTTCGGCGCCGCGGCGGGCCAGCGTCGACTCCTCGCGGACGCTGCCGCGCAGCCGGACGACGTCCTCGGCCGTGTAGGTGCGCGCGATGCCGTCCCAGCGCGGGTCGGTGTCCCAGCTCTCCTGCAGCTGCGCCGCGGTCTGGACCTGGTCGCCCGCCCGGAGGGGGCCGGGGATGGTGGGGGAGGTCATGGCGTTCTCCTTCGTCTGGGGATTGGATGCCGTCGCCGGCGGGGCTGTGACATCCACTCTGTGTGAAGTCCACGGTCGGATGTGACGGATCGGGGTGTGAAGTTTCGCGAAAGTTCTGCTTTCGTGAGATCATCGCCGGATGACGGGGATGATCGAGCGCGAAGACGCGGTGCTGTCCGACGACGATGAAGAGGTGGACGCCCTCACGATCGGCCGGCGCATCCGGCAGCTGCGCACCGCACGCTCGATGACGCTGGACGAGCTCGCGGCGGCCGTCTCGCGTGCGCCCAGCCAGCTGTCGATGATCGAGAACGGGCGGCGCGAGCCCAAGCTCACCCTCCTGCAGACGATCGCCCGCGCTCTGGGAACGACGCTGGACGCCCTGCTCGAGTCCGAGCCGCTGGACGAGCGCGCCCAGCTCGAGGTGTCGCTGCAGCGCGCGATGGCCGGGCAGACGTTCCGCTCGCTCGGGATCTCGCCGTTCCGGATCGGGCGCACGGTGCCCGACGACGTGCTCAAGGCGCTGCTGGCGCTGCAGGGCGAGATCGACCGGCTCAAGGACGAGCGGGCCGCGACCCCCGAGGAGGCGCGACGGGCGAACGTCGCGCTGCGCCGGCTCATGCGCACGCAGGGCAACTACTTCGCCGACCTGGAGGAGACGGCCCGCGGCATCCTCAAGGCCGTCGACCACCCCGGAGGGCCGCTCACCCAGCGCACCGCATCCGACATCGCCGCGCATCTCGGCTTCACCCTGCACTACGTGCCCGACCTGCCGCAGACCACCCGCAGCGTCGCCGACCTGCGCCACGGCCGGCTCTACCTGTCGAGTCGACTGACGGCCCAGGGCGATCCGCGCACCGCCGTGCTGCAGGCGCTGTCCAGCCGGCTTCTCGGTCACTCCGAGCCGACGAGCTACGCGGAGTTCCTCCGCCAGCGCGTGGAGACGAACTACCTGACCGGGGCGCTGCTGATCCCGGAGGCGCACGTCGTTCCGTTCCTGCAGGACGCCAAGAAGGACCGGGCGATCTCGATCGAGGACCTGCGCGACGCGTACTCGGTCTCGTACGAGACGGCTGCGCACCGGTTCACGAACCTCGCCACGCGGCACCTCGACATCCCGGTGCACTTCCTGAAGGTGCACGAGTCGGGCACCATCACCAAGGCGTACGAGAACGACGACGTGAACTTCCCCGCCGACCGGCTCGGCGCCATCGAGGGGCAGATGTGCTGCCGCACCTGGACCAGCCGGGTGGTGTTCGACGTGGACGACCACTTCAACCCCTACTACCAGTACACCGACACCGGCAACGGCACCTACTGGTGCACGGCCCGGGTCGAGGCGTCCAGCGAAGGGGCGCACTCGGTCAGCGTGGGCGTGCGCTTCGACGACACGAAGTGGTTCCTGGGGCGCGACACCGTGAACCGTGCGGTGTCCAAGCACGCGACCGAGGTCTGCTGCCGCCGCGCCCCCGCGGCGCTCGAGCACGCGTGGCGCGAGAACGCGTGGCCGAACGTGAAGACCCCGCGCACCCTGCTGGCGACGCTGCCCACCGGCGCGTTCCCCGGGGTGGACACCACCGACGTGTACGAGTTCCTGCAGGCCCACGCGCCGGCCTGAGCCGGTGCGCGGCGGTCGGGTCCGCTAGTCGCCGAGCGCCTTCAGCGCCGCCCACAGCTCGGCGCGCGCGGCGAACGAGCCGAGGTCGACGCCCAGCAGCTGCTGAGCATGGGCGATCCGGGCGCGCATCGTGTGGCGATGGATGCCGAGGCCGGCGGCTGCGACATCGAAGCGCGCGTCGTGCTCGAGCCAGGCCCGCACTGTGGCGACGAGCGTCGTGCCCTCCGTCTCGTCGTGCGCGGCCAGTGGCGCGATCGCCGCCCGGGCCAACGCGCGTCCGGCGTCGGTCTCCAGCGCCGAGAGCACTCCCGCCGCGGCGACGTCGGCGAACCGCGAGAGGCGTGACGAGCCCCGGCGCAGCGCGAGCTCCGCCTCGTGCATCGCGCGGGAGAACGCCGCGTAGTCGGTCGGATCGCTCACCCCGACGCGCACGTCGAATCGCGCGGCGAACAACTCGAGGTCCTCCACGCCGGTGCCCCCGCGCACGGGGACGACGAGGACCAGTCCCTCCTCGTCCCGGCCGAAGAAGAGGCGCCCCCCGCGCTCGTGGGCATGCAGCTCGAGCCACTCCGTGACGGCATCGCGCCGGCCCGAGGCATCCGTCATCGCCACGAGCACCGGCGCAGCCGGGAGGCCGCCCCACATGTCGCGCGCCACGCGACGGGCCAGGGTCGGATCGTCCGACCGCAGCGACTGCACCATGCCCGACCGCAGCAGCGCCCGCGCCCGTGCCAGGCCCTCGTTCTGCTCGAGCGCGAGCCCCGCCATCGCGATCACCGAGGTCACGAGGCCGCGCCCCTCCTGGTCGAGCTCGCCGGCGGCGATCGCGATCACGCCGCGCAGGTGGCCGCCGCGCCCCAGCGTCTGCAGCGTGAACGGCGTCGCCCCGGTGCGCACCGCCGACCCGGCCCGCGCTCCCCGCCGCAGCACGACGGCCACCTCGTCGGCGAGCGTCGCCGCGGTGTCGGCGTCCAATGCCCCGGCCGGGTGCTCGCGCGTCAGCATTCCCGCGGCGTCGAACAGCCCCACCCAGGCGTCGAGCTGGCGGGCGAGCTCGGCGAGCGTCGCCGCGAGTCCGTCGGGTCTCAGAGCCGCCAGCGCGATCGCGCGCTGCGCGGCGAGCGCCCAGCTGCGCCGGGCGTACGCCTGGGCGGCGATCGCATCGGCGTGCGCGCGCGCCACGGCGATGAACGGCGTGCGGTAGGGCACCTCGAACAGCGGCATCCGCTGCACGCGGCACGCGTCGACCAGAAGGGGCGGGATGCCCTCCGCGACGACGTGCGTGCCGAATCCCAGTGCGCACACGCCGCGTTCGCGCAGCCGCCGCACATACGCGTCGTACACCGCCGGGTCGTCGACGCCGGCGAACTGCGAGCCCGTCGTCATGAGCGCGAGGGCGTCGGAGAGGAACGGCGTCGGATCGGCGAGGTCGGAGTTGTGCACCCAGCGCACCGGCGCGTCGAGGGCTCCGGGCTCGAGCTCGGTCTCGTCCAGTGCCAGCCGCAGGTGCAGGTCGGCGCGGGCGAGCAGCGCCCGCACCGTCGTGGCGACGGTCTCTTCCACGGGCCCTCCCGGATGTGTTTGTACGCGGTGTCGAACCGACGATAGAGAATGTACCCCACGGCGAGTGCAAGCGGCGCGTCCCCGTGCCTACCATCGCCGGTATGAGCACTGCGGCTATCACCACCACCGTCGGCGGACCCGCGCTTCCCCAGGAGCGCCGCCTCGTCACCGCCATCCCCGGTCCCCGGTCCCAGGAGCTGCTCGCGCGCAAGGCGAACGCCGTCGCCGCGGGCGTCGGCCACACCGCCCCGATCGCGGCTGTCGCCGCCGGCGGGGGAGTGATCGTCGACGCCGACGACAACTCCTTCATCGACCTCGGCTCGGGCATCGCCGTCACGACCGTCGGCAACGCGCATCCGAAGATCGTCGAGGCCGTGCAGGCGCAGGTCGCCCAGTTCACCCACACGTGCTTCATGGTCTCGCCGTACGAGTCCTACGTCGCCGTCGCCGAGGCGCTGAACCGCATCACCCCCGGTGACCACGCCAAGAAGAGCGCGCTGTTCAACTCGGGGGCCGAGGCCGTCGAGAACGCCGTGAAGATCGCCCGCAAGCACACCGGGCGACAGGCAGTGGTCGCATTCGACCACGCGTACCACGGGCGCACGAACCTCACGATGGCGCTGACGGCGAAGGCGATGCCGTACAAGAGCGGCTTCGGCCCGTTCGCCTCCGAGGTCTACCGCGCACCGATGTCGTACCCGTTCCACGACCACCTCAGCGGACCCGAAGCCGCGGAGCGCGCGATCGCGATGATCCAGAAGCAGATCGGCGCCGAGAACGTCGCCGCGGTGATCATCGAGCCGATCCAGGGCGAGGGCGGGTTCATCGTCCCCGCCGATGGGTTCCTCGAAGCGCTCGTCGACTGGTGCCGAGAGAACGGCGTGGTCTTCATCGCCGACGAGGTGCAGACCGGCTTCGCCCGCACGGGTGCCATGTTCGCGTGCGAGGCGTCGGGGATCGTTCCCGACCTCATCACCACGGCCAAGGGCATCGCGGGGGGCCTGCCGCTCGCTGCGGTGACGGGCCGCGCCGAGATCATGGACGCATCGCACGCGGGCGGCCTCGGCGGCACCTACGGCGGCAACCCCGTCGCCTGCGCCGCCGCGCTCGCCGCGATCGACGTGTTCGAGAACGACGGCCTCATCGAGCGCGCGCAGCAGCTCGGCGAGATCCTGATCGAGCGCCTGGGCGAGTTGCAGGCGGCGGACCCGCGCATCGGCGACGTCCGCGGTCGCGGTGCGATGGTCGCCGCCGAGTTCGTCGATCCCGCGACGGGGGAGCCGGATGCGGCGCTCACCGCGGCGGTCGCCGCTCACTGCATCTCCGCCGGCGTCGTCGTGCTGACCTGCGGCACGTACGGCAACGTCATCCGGTTCCTGCCGCCGCTGTCGATCGGCGACGAGCTCCTGAACGAGGGGCTCGACGTCGTCGCCGAGGCGCTCGCCACCCACTGACCCCTCGCCGCCCGGGCAGAGCCGCGCACTCGTCCGCACGCATCCGTCCGCACAGCATCCGTCCGTAGAGAAGGAATGACCGCATGACCGAGATCACCCGAGACGTCGTCGTCATCGGCGCCGGCGCCGCCGGCACGACGGCCGCCAACGAACTGCGCAAGGCCGGACTGTCGGTCGCGGTGCTCGAGGCCCGCGACCGGGTCGGCGGCCGGGTGTGGACCGACACGATCGACGGCGCGATGCTCGAGATCGGCGGCCAGTGGGTCTCGCCCGACCAGCACGCCCTGGTCGAGACGATCGACGAGCTGGGCCTGGAGACCTTCAGCCGGTACCGCGACGGCGACAGCGTCTACGTCGGCCCCGACGGCACGGCCTCACGGTTCACCGGGGAGATGTTCCCCGTCGCGCCCGAGACCGAGCGGGTGATCGCGGAGATCATCGAGCGCCTCGACGCGATGGTCGCCGAGATCGATCCGGACCGCTCGTGGGCACACCCGAAGGCCGAGGAGTGGGACAAGATCACGTGGGATGCGTGGCTGCGCGCGCAGACCGACGACGACGAGGCAGTGCGCAACCTCGCCTTCGCGACCGGCTCGGCGATGCTCACCAAGCCGACGCACGCGTTCTCGCTGCTGCAGTCGCTGCTCATGGCCGCCTCCGCCGGGTCGTATTCGCACCTCGTGGACGCCGACTTCATCCTCGACAAGCGCGTCGTCGGCGGCCTGCAGCAGGTACCGCTGCTGCTCGCCGAGCGGCTCGGCGACGACGTCTTCCTGGACGAGCCGGTGCGCTTCCTGGAGTGGACCGCGGACGGCGTGATCGCCCGCGCCGACTCGATGACGGTGCGCGCGCGGCATGCGATCCTCGCCCACGCCCCGGTGCTGTACGAGCGGATCTCGTTCGTCCCGCCGCTGCCGCGCCGCCAGCAGCAGCTGCACCAGCACCTGTCGATGGGCTTCGTGATCAAGGTGCACGCTGTCTACGACCGGCCCTTCTGGCGTGAACAGGGACTGGCGGGCACTGCGTTCAGCCCCTACGAGCTGTGCCACGAGGCCTACGACAACACGAACCACGAGGACGAGCGGGGAACTCTCGTCGCGTTCGTCTCCGACCGCAACGCCGACGATCTGTTCTCGCTGTCGGCCGAGGAGCGCCGCGAGCGGATCCTCGAATCGCTCTCGCACTACTACGGTCCCGAGGCGAAGAACCCCGTCGTGTACTACGAGAGCGACTGGGGCAGCGAGGAGTGGACCCGCGGCGCGTACGCGGCGAGCTTCGACATGGGCGGCCTCGCCCGCTACGGCGCCGACCTGCGCCAGCCCGTCGGGCCGATCCACTTCGCGTGCAGCGACATGGCCGGCACCGGATACCAGCACGTCGACGGGGCGATCCGGATGGGTCGCGCCGCTGCGGCAGCCATCGTGGAGCGGGCGCGCGGATGACCCCCCGCATCCTCGTCGGTCTCGTGGTCGTCCTGGGGTTCCGTGGTGAGACACTTGCCATGGATGCCCCACCCAGCCTTCGGCGGTCCCGTGCCGCCGCACGGTGACAACACAGCCACTGACACTCAGACAGTGAGAGGAGAGCGCATGAGCGCCGCACAGGAGACAGAGCTTCTCGACCGGGTTCCGACCGGCCTGTTCATCGCCGGCGAGTGGGTCGACGCCGAAGACGGCAAGACCTTCGACGTCAACGACCCTGCGACCGGGAAGGTCGTGCACACGATCGCCGACGGATCGCCGGCCGACGGCATCCGCGCCCTCGATGCCGCCGTCGCGGCTCAGGATGCGTGGGCCGCCACCGCTCCCCGCACGCGCAGCGACATCCTGCGCCGGGCATGGGAGCTCGTGCAGGAGCACAAGGAGGACCTTGCGCTGCTGATGACGCTCGAGATGGGCAAGCCGCTGGCGGAGTCCCGCGGCGAGGTCGCGTACGGCGGCGAGTTCCTGCGCTGGTTCAGCGAAGAGGCGGTGCGCATCAACGGCCGCTACGGGCTGAACCCCGAGGGCACCGGCCACATGGTGGTCTCACAGCGCCCGGTCGGCCCGTCGTTCTTCATCACTCCGTGGAACTTCCCGCTCGCGATGGCGACCCGCAAGATCGCGCCGGCCCTCGCGGCCGGTTGCACCGTCGTGGTCAAGCCGGCGGCGCTCACGCCGCTGTCGACGCTGTTCTTCGCGAAGCTGCTGGAGGAGGCGGGACTTCCCGCCGGTGTCGTGAACGTCGTCTCGACGACCACCTCGAGCAAGGTGTCGGGCCCGATCATCGCCGACCCGCGGCTGCGCAAGCTGTCGTTCACCGGGTCGACCGAGGTGGGGCGCAAGCTCATCGCCCAGGCGGGCGAGGGAGTGCTGCGCACCTCGATGGAGCTCGGCGGCAATGCGCCGTTCGTGGTCTTCGAGGACGCCGACCTCGACAAGGCGGTGGACGGCGCGATGATCGCGAAGTTCCGCAACATCGGCCAGGCCTGCACGGCGGCGAACCGCTTCATCGTGCACGAGTCGGTCGCGGCCGAGTTCGCCGACCGGGTCACTGAGCGGGTGAAGGCGATGAAGGTCGGGCGCGGCACCGAGGACGGCGTCACGATCGGCCCCCTCATCGACGCGGATGCCGTGGGCAAGGCGGGGTCGCTCGTGCAGGATGCGGTGGCCAAGGGGGCGACCGTTCGTGCGGGAGGCTCGGCAATCGAGTCGGACGGGACGTTCTTCGAGCCGACCGTCATCACCGACGTGCCGGGGAACGCCGACATCCTCCGTGAGGAGATCTTCGGTCCGGTGCTGGCCATCGCCCCGTTCGAAGACGAAGACGAAGCGGTGCGGCTCGCGAACGACACCGAGTTCGGCCTCGTCTCGTACGTGTTCACCGAGAACCTCGCTCGCGGCCAGCGCATGATCGACCGGATCGAGACCGGCATGATGGGGCTGAACGTGGGGGTCGTCTCCAACGCCGCGGCGCCGTTCGGCGGCGTCAAGCAGTCAGGCATGGGCCGCGAGGGCGGTCCGGAGGGCATCCACGAGTACCTGTCGACGAAGTACACCCTGATCCCCGCCGAGTGACCCGGGCGCGCCGCGCCCCAGACGGAAAGGACCCCGGATGACCGACTACGCCGTCGTCAATCCCGCAACCGGCCAGCAGCTGGCCACCTACGACACGTTCACCGATGCGCAGGTCGAGGAGGCGGTCGCGACCGCCTCCTCGACCTACCGCACGTGGTCGCGCACTCCCGTGGCTGAGCGGGCGGCCGTCGTGCGCCGCATCGCCGAGCTGCACCGCGAGCGCCGCGAGCTGCTGGGCGAGATCATCGTCCGCGAGATGGGCAAGCCGCTCACGGCCGCGCTCGGCGAGGTCGACTTCGCCGCCGACATCATCGAGTTCTATGCCGACAACGCCGAGAAGATCACCGCCGACCGGCCGATCGACATCGTCGGCGACGGGTCGGCTGTCGTGCGCCGGGCTCCGCTCGGAGTGCTTCTGGGAATCATGCCGTGGAATTTCCCGGCGTACCAGGTGGCGCGGTTCGCGGCGCCGAACCTCGTGCTGGGCAACACGATCCTGCTCAAGCACGCTCCGCAGTGCCCGGAGTCGGCCGCCGCCCTCGAGCGCATCTACGAGGACGCGGGTCTCCCGAAGGGCGGATATGTCAACCTCTACGTCACGAACGAGCAGGCGGCGACGATCATCGCCGACCCACGCGTGCAGGGCGTGTCGGTGACCGGTTCGGAGCGCGCGGGAGCTGCCGTCGCCGAGGTCGCCGGGCGCAACCTCAAGAAGGTCGCGCTGGAACTCGGCGGGTCAGACCCGTTCATCCTGCTCTCGACCAATGACATCGACAGCGTCGTGTCGGCAGCCGTGGAGGCGCGGCTCGACAACAACGGGCAGTCGTGCAACGGCGCGAAGCGGTTCATCGTCGTCGACGACCTGTACGACGAGTTCGCCGGCAAGTTCACCGCGAAGATGGCGGAGGTGACGGCATCCGACCCGATGGCGGAGGACACCGTGCTCGGACCGCTGTCGTCGGAGGCCGCCGCGGAGCGGCTGCAGGAGCAGATCGACAGGGCCGTCGCGCAGGGCGCGACGGTGCTCACGGGTGGTACGCGTGAGGGCACGTTCTTCGCGCCCACGGTGCTCGCCGACGTGACAGCCGAGATGGACGTCTACCGGGAGGAGCTGTTCGGCCCCGCCGCGGTCGTGTACCGGGTGACGGGGGAGGAGGATGCCGTGGCGCTCGCGAACGACACCTCCTTCGGCCTCGGCTCATACGTCTTCACGACCGACCCCGAGCAGGCCGAGCGGGTGGCAGATGGCATCGAGGCCGGCATGGTGTACGTGAACCTCGTGCTCGCCGACAGCCCCGAGCTTCCCTTCGGCGGCGTCAAGCGCAGCGGCACCTCGCGCGAGCTCGGTCTGCTGGCAGCGGACGAGTTCGTCAACAAGAAGCTGATCCGCACCGGCGCCTGACCGCGCCGACGCCGATGTCCCCGGGTCCAATCGGCCCGGGGACATCGTCATCTCTGCCCGGCCGTCGAGCCTTGCCTCAGAACGGTGCGGGGTCGCGTTCGAGCGCCTGGCGTAACGCGTGTCTGTGCTGCGGGTCGGGGTCGAGCAGGGCGGTCAGCTCGAACCTGACGGTGCCGGGTGGTCGGGTGATGTGGGTGCGGAGGGTGGGTGCGGTCCAGCGGAGGATGCCGCCGCCGAGTTGTTCCACGAACCAGTCCGTCTCGTGTTTCACGGTGTGGTGGCGTTCGCAGAGGTGCTCGAGGTTGCACAGGCACGTCGGTCCGCCCTCGGCGTAGGCGATGGCGTGGTCGATGTCGCACTTTTTGGCCGGGCGGCGGCAGCCGGGGAACCGGCACTGCTGGTCGCGGACTTGGAGGAACAGTTTCTGCTGGGCGCGGGGTCGGTACCGGTCGACGCTGATCGGGACCCCGCTGCACGGGTCGGTGAACACCCGGATCCAGGCCGGTGCCGCCCCCGCAAGCTGCTTCGCGGTGTCGTCGTCGATGGGCCCGAAACCTGCCACGGCGGCGCCGCCGATCGTGGTGCCAGCCAGGGTGGTCGCCGGAATCGTGACCTGCACGGTGGGAGTGATCACGCCGAGGGCGGTGCGGGCTTGGTCGGTGGCACCATGGCCGTCGGGAACACTGGTCAGCAGCAGGTCGCAGAATACGTCGGCCATGATCTGCGTCTGCGTCCGCTCATCGAGCACCGGGGCCGCAGCATCGGCGTCAGCGTGGGCGGCGTCGTGGCCCACGCTGGCGGCGTCTGAGTCACCGGTCGCCGTGGTTCGCGCAGCCGCGTCCCCGGTGGCCGTCGTGGCGCCCAGGGACGCGGCAGTCGCCTGACCCTCGGCCTTGGCCTTCGCGGATGCTGCGGCTTCGGCTTCCGCCTTCTCGGTTGCGTTCTGTTCGTACAGTTCGGCGGCCATGTCCCGGAGGCGGTTGAACACCCCGACACCTTGCGCGGTGGGCACGTCGGCGGTGACCCGGGACAGACCCGGCTCGAGTTCCCGGACGGTGACCTTGCGGCGTGTGACGGCTTCCCGGACCCGTTGTTCGGTGCCTTCCGGGTCCAGCCGCTGCACGAGCCCGTCCAGGGCGGGACGCAGCTGCCCGGGGGTCATCTCTCCGGCCATGTCCCGCGCGACCGCCTCATACTCCTGCCGCACGGTGTCGTCGTCGATGTCGGCACCCGCATCGGCGATCAGGATCGCGTGTTCGGGGGAGATCTGTCCGGTGGACGCGTCACACAGGGTCTCGTAGAACCGGTGGGTGAGGGACCAGGCCTGGGACACCTTCCGTGCCACCTGCCATTCGCTCAACCGGAGCGCGGCAGCGACCTCGGCGTACACTTCCCGCATCGCCAACTGCGACGCGCTGGTGATCGACCCGTTCTGGGCAGCGCGTTCCTTCTCCCGCCTGTCCACCACACCCACGACACGCTCGAAGAAGAACATCTCCGCCGCGAACGCCGACGCTGCGCGTTCCCGACACTGGGTGAGGTCATCGACGATCTCACCCAACTCGGTCAGCACCGCGGAGAGGCCCGCGGACGACGTGGTGGACATCGGCGGCACCTCCTTCGGTTCGGATCAGCTAAGTCCAGTGTATCGAAAGGAAGAACGAAGGGCAAGCGGAAGTGCGGCGTTTTTACGGCATTACGGGCGGCGTCGATCCGGATCGTTGCGCAGGCGGGTGTGCGATGAGGGTCGAACGCAAACCCGATGTGCGGGCCCTACCTGGATCGTTGCTGCTGGGGCGTTTCGACTCGTCGCTGCGCTCCTCGCTCAACGACCTGGACGGGGGAAGCGAGGTGCTCCTTCTTCGAGTGGAGGGCGTTCGACTCGTCTCTGCGCTGCCCGCACCTACGGCAGCCGGCCGGTCACGGCGCCGGGCTCAGCGCCGACGAGGGTCTCGCTCGCCTGTGCGAGACGGTGCACGAACTCCGCGGCGTCGGTCCCGCGGGTCAGCGCATGCGCCGAGAGCCCGTCGATCATCGCGAGCAGCTGCCAGGCCACAGCATCCGGATCGTCGGTCTGGAACTCGCCCCCGCCGCGACCTCCGCGCACGATTCCGGCGATGAACGACTGCCACCCCGCCATGTGCTCGTCGATCGCCGCGGCCAGCGCGGGATTGATCCGCCCGAGCGACCACGCGTCGACCCAGACGAGAGTGATGTCGTCGTGGTCGCGGCCCAGCACGGTGGCGAACAGCATGGCGAGCTGCGCCGCGGGAGTGGACGCCCCCTCGACTTCAGCGCGCACATCGTCGAGCTCGCCGAGGACGAGTCGCCCGAACGTCCGCGCGACGAGTTCGTCCATGCCGCCGGCGTAATGCGCGACGAGGCCCGGCGCGACGCCCGCACGATGCGCGATCGCCCGAAGGGTGAGCGCGGCCAGTCCCTCCTCCCGCGCGAGCGCGATCGCAGCGTCGTGGATCTCGGCGGAACGCTGCTGGGGACTCTTCCGAGTGCGCACGCGCGGCGGTGATGTTGACATCGTGAGTCCAGTGTAGGAACATCGAGTATTGATCAAGCGATCAATACTCGATGGAGGAGGCGACGTGGCCTGGAGGATGCCGCACGAGGCGACGCTGCACGAGCGGACGTGGATGGCGTTCCCGCGCGCCGGGATCACGCTCGGCGAGGGGGAGTCCTGGCAGGAGACCGGCTACCGCGCCTGGGCCGACGTCGCACTCGCCGTCGCCGCGTTCGAGCCCGTCACCATGGTCGTCGACCCCAGCGAGACCGCCCGCGCCCGCCGCATGCTCGGCACCGCCGTCGAGATCGTCGAGGCCCCGCTCGACGAGTTCTGGATGCGCGACTTCGGCCCCACGTTCGTCATCGACGAGCACGGCGACAGCCTCGGCGCCGTCGACTGGATCTTCAACGGCTGGGGCGCTCCGGAATGGGCGGAGTGGAGCCTTTCCGCCGACATCGCCCGCCAGGTGGCAGCGCACATCGGCTGCGAGCGGATCCCGTCGCTGCTCGTGAACGAAGGCGGCGGCATCCACGTCGACGGCGAGGGCACCGTGCTGCTGACCGAGACCGTGCAGCTCGATCCGAACCGGAACCCGTACGCCGACCGCGAGCGCGTCGAGGCAGAGATGGCGCGCACGATCGGCGCCGCCCACGCCGTCTGGCTTCCGCGCGGCCTCACCCGCGACTACGACGACTTCGGCACCCGGGGCCACGTCGACATCGTGGCGGCCTTCGCCGCTCCGGGCCGCATCCTGCTCCACGAGCAGCGCGACCCCGACCACCCCGACTTCGCCGTCACCCGCGACATCAAGCACCAGCTGAGCGAGCAGACGGATGCTGCGGGCCGGCGCTTCGAGATCATCGACGTGCCCGCGCCCGCGACGCTCCGCGACGACGAGGGCTTCGTCGACTGGAGCTACATCAACCACCTCGTCGTCAACGGCGGCATCGTCGCCTGCGGCTTCGGTGAGGAGCACGCCGACGCGCACGCCCGCGAGGTTCTCGCCGCGGCGTACCCCGGTCGCCGCGTCGTGACGGTCGACGCGCGCCCGATCTTCGCGCGCGGCGGCGGCATCCACTGCATCACCCAGCAGCAGCCCGCTCTCCCGGGATCGGAGGCCTGAGATGTACGACGTCGTCGAGGCCTCCATCGCCGACCTCCGCGCAGCGCTCGAGAGGGGACGCACGACCAGCGACGAGCTCGTGCAGGCGTACCTCGCCCGCATCGACGCCTACGATGCGCCCGGCACCACGACGGCCCTGAACGCCGTCGTCGTACGGAACCCCGACGCCCTCGCTGAAGCCGCGGCGTCGGATGCGCGGCGCGCCGCCGGTGAGACGCTCGGGCCGCTCGACGGCATCCCGTACACCGCGAAGGACAGCTACCTCGTGCGCGGGCTGACGGCGGCAGCCGGGTCCCCGGCGTTCGCCGACCTCGTCGCCCAGCGCGACGCGTTCACGATCGAGCGCCTGCGCGCGGGCGGGGCGATCTGCCTCGGCCTCACGAACATGCCGCCCATGGCGAACGGCGGGATGCAGCGGGGCGTCTACGGGCGCGCCGAGTCGCCCTACAGTGCAGACTGGCTGACGAGCGCGTTCGGCTCCGGGTCGTCGAACGGCTCGGGCACCGCCACTGCCGCGTGCTTCGCCGCCTTCGGCCTCGGCGAGGAGACCTGGTCGAGCGGGCGGGCGCCCGCATCCAGCAACGCCCTCTGCGCCTACACCCCGTCGCGCGGTGTCATCTCGGTGCGCGGGAACTGGCCGCTCGTCCCCACCATGGACGTCGTCGTGCCGCACACCCGCACGATGGACGACCTGCTCGAGGTGCTCGATGTGATCGTCGCCGACGACCCCGACCCGCGCGGAGACTTCTGGCGCGCCCAGCCGTGGGTGCCGATCCCGGATGTCTCGGCTCTGCGCCCGTCGTCCTATCGCGGACTCGCGCCCGCCGACCTCCGCGGCACGCGCCTCGGCGTTCCGCGGATGTACATCAATGCCGACCCGGAAGCCGGCACCGGCACAACGATCGGCGGCTCGACCGGGCGTCCCATCCGCACCCGCGACTCGGTGATCGGGCTGTGGGAGACGGCGCGCCGCGACCTGGAGGCCGCCGGCGCCGAGGTCGTGGAGGTCGACCTCCCCGCCGTCACGAACTACGAGGGCGACCGTTCCGGTGCGCCCACGATCGCCACCCGCGGCCTCGTGTCGCCGGAGTTCCTGCGCTCGGAGATCGTCGACCTGTCGGCCTGGGCCTGGGACGACTTCCTGAAGGCGAACGGCGACCCGCGCCTGAACCGGCTCGACGATGTCGACGGCGCGCAGATCTTCCCCCATCCGGCGGGGGCGCTGCCCGACCGGTACGACGGATTCGACGACGACATCGCCGGGTATCCGGAGCAGGTGCGGACGCATCCGTACGGCCGGCTCACCGACATCCCGCACCTCGAACAGGGAGTGCGCGGCCTGGAGCAGACCCGCCGGGTCGACCTCGAGGAATGGATGGACGCGCTCGGCCTCGATGCCGTGGTCTTCCCGGCGATGGCGGATGTCGCTCCCGCCGACATGGACGTGAACCCCGCGTCGGCCGACCTCGGCTGGCGCAACGGCGTCTGGGTCGCGAACGGCAACCTCGTGCCGCGGCACCTCGGCATCCCGACGGTGACGGTGCCGATGGGGACGATGCCCGACACCGGGATGCCGGTCGGCCTCACCTTCGTCGGCCGCGCCTACGACGACACCGCGCTGCTGGCGCTCGGCAGCGCGTTCGAGGCGACCGGGAACCGTCGCACCGAGCCGCCGCGCACGCCCCGGCTCTGACCCGATCCGCCGCGATCGGACACATCGAATCGAAATACGAGGAGGTATTTCAATGACCACACCACCCGCCACCCTGCACCGACGGCTGCGGCAGCGTCACGTCGTCTTCATCGGCCTCGCGTACATGTCGCCGTTCGCCGTGTTCGACACGTTCGGCATCGTGTCGGAGGCGACGGGCGGGCACGTCCCGATGTCGTACATCATCGTCACGATCGCCGTGCTGTTCACGGCGTTCAGCTACGCGAAGATGGTGCGCGTCTACCCGTCGGCCGGTTCCGCGTACACCTACGCGCGGCGCACGATCGGCGCCCCGGTCGGCTTCCTGGTGGGTTGGGCGGCGCTGCTCGATTACCTCTTCCTCCCGATGATCAACGCCCTGCTGGCCGACATCTACCTGTCCGCCGAGTTCCCGGGCGTCCCCGGCTGGGTGTGGATCGTCGGACTGATCGCCGTCATCTCGGTACTGAACATCGTCGGGGTGCGCATCAGCGCCGTCTCGAACATGATCATGGTCGTGTTCCAGGCGCTGCTCGCCCTCGTGTTCGTCGGGCTCACGGTGCGGGCGATCCTGTCCGACCACGCGCTCGCCTTCTCGTTCGCGCCGTTCTACTCGCTCACCGCCGACACGGCGAGCCTCGTCGGCGGTGCCTCGGTGCTCGCCCTCGCGTTCCTCGGCTTCGACGCCGTCACGACGCTGTCCGAAGAGACCGTCGAACCGCGCCGGACGGTCCCGCGCGCCATCATGTGGGTGGCGGCGACCGGCGCGGCGTTCTTCATCAGCGTCACCTACGTCATGCAGACCCTTGTCCCCGACCAGGCGGCGCTCGAGAGGATCACGCCCGACGTCGAGGGCGCGTCGCCCTACATCGCCCTGTTTATCGGCGGGATCGTCTTCCAGACGCTGTTCCTCGTGGGCGCCACGGTGTCGGTGCTGTCGTCGGGACTCGCATCGCAGCTGAGCGCGTCACGGCTGCTGTACGCGATGGGCCGCGACGGGATCATCCCGCGCCGGGTGTTCGGATACGTCCACCCGCGCCTCGGCACTCCCGTCCTGAACGTGCTCATCGTGGGCGTGATCGCGCTGACCGCGCTGATGCTCGACCTCAACGCGGCGACATCGCTGATCAACTTCGGCGCCTTCACCGCATTCGCCTTCGTCAACCTCTCGGTGATCGCCTATTGGATGCGTCATCGGCGCACCGCGGCGCTTCCCGGCTCCGCGCTCGCATGGACGGTGCTCCCGGGGATCGGCTTCCTCATCAACGTCTGGCTGTGGCTCAGTCTCGACTCGCTCGCGATGACGGTCGGGCTCATCTGGGCGGGGATCGGTGCCGTGTATCTCGTGTGGCTGACCCGCGGCTTCCGCCGCCCCACGCCCGAGGTCGCCTTCGAGGAGGCCGACGATCCACGCCCGCATTCCGACGCACCGTTGACAGCACCGGCATCCCGATATTGAAGAGAGCGTCGTATTGGCTGAGCGATCAATAATGATCACGCCACGACGACGACGTCACCCTGAGAGGCACACCATGTCCGACCTTCCCGTTTCGTCCGTCCCACTGGGGGATGTCGTCCCCGCAGCGCAGGACGAGTTCGTCGACGTCCCGACCCAGCCCGAGACCCGGGGCATCGAGCTCATCGGCGACGCCGAGCGCCACGGCCGCGCCCGGGATCTGTTCGCCGTCTGGGCGGCGCCGAGCGTCAGCATCCTGAACTTCACCGTCGGCGCGTCCATGATCGTGCTCGGCCTGCAGCTCTGGCAGGCGATCCTCGTGATCGTGCTCGGCTCGCTGCCGTGGATCCTCACCGGCATCATCGCCGTCTCGGGACCCGCCGCCGGCACGTCGGGCTCGGTCGTCATGCGGGCGATGTACGGGATCATCGGCAACAAGATCGTCGTGGCCTTCATGGGGTGGCTCGTGTCGGCGGTGTATCTCGCGCTGAACTGGCTGGCTGCCGCGTTCCTCGGCGGCGACATGCTGGCGAAGCTGGGATGGGATGCGCCGGCCGTCGCGCCGATCGTCGTCGCCGTCGTGGTCGCGGCGGTCACAGTGACGGTCGCCGTCTACGGGCACGCGCTCATCCTGCGGGTCTACTCCTGGATCGCGATCGTGCTCGTGGCGATCTTCCTGCTCGTGACGGGGTTCATCCTGCCCCGCGTCGACTGGGCGTACGCACCCGCCGAGCCGCTGCACGGCGTGCCGCTGTGGTCGGCGGCGACGATCGGCTTCGCGATCCTCGCGTCGGCGCCGCTGTCGTTCATCAACAGCCCCGACATGGCCCGGTACCTGCCGCGCTCGACGAAGCCGAGTCACATCGCGGCATCGACCGCGATCGGCGGGTTCCTGCCGAGTGTGTTCTTCACGACGGTCGGCGCCCTCATGGCGACCGCCGTGAGCGGCGACGCGCTCAGCGCGGGAGTCGAGGGAGTGATCCTCGGCATGATGCCCGTGTGGCTCGCGCCGCTGTTCGCCATCGGGGTCATCATCAACACCGTGGCGCTCAACGGGATGACGACGTACACGTCGAGCATGGCGCTGCAGGCGATCGGCGTGCCCCTGCGCCGCATCCCCGCCGCCATCGTCGTCGGCGTGATCGGCACCGCCCTGACGATCTACCTCGTGATGTCGACGACGTTCCTGGACGCCGTCAACCTCATGCTGCAGTTCCTCATCGTGGTGGCTGCCCCGGTGATGGCGATCTTCGCCGCCGACGTGCTGCTGCGACGCGGACGCTACGACGGCATGGAGCTGTTCGACGAGCGGCGCGGAGGCCGGTTCTGGTACACCGGCGGCTGGGGCCTTCCCGGAGTTCTCGCCTTCGTGCTGGGCTCGGTGGGAAGCGCCCTGTGCCTGTCGACGACGGTGTGGACCGGCCCCATCTCGGCGGCGCTGGGATACATCGACCTGTCGGTGCCGGTCGGCATGATCGTCGCCGTGCTCGTCTACGTCGGCCTGCAGCGCACCGCGCTGGGCGGAGCGGGACGGCCATGGGCGGTATGACCCGTGAGAACGAGGAGAACGAGATGACCCAGCTGTACACCGCCGGCCGGATCTTCACCGCTGACACCCGGCCGTGGGCGACGGCGATGGCCGTGCAGGGCGACAGGCTGCTGTACGTCGGCGACGACGACACCGCGCGCCGGATCGCCGGCGACGCCGAAGAGACCGATCTCGGCGGGGCGCTCGTGGTCCCCGGCTTCGTCGACGGGCATGCCCACATCGTCGAGACCGGTGCCGCTGCCGACCAGATCGACCTGTGGAGCGCCGCCGACCTCGCCGACATCCAGCACCGCCTGGCCGAGGGCGCGGCCGCGCGGCCCGATGCGGCACGCGTCCGTGCGCAGGGCTGGCAGCACGCCGCCACCGGCACCCCGCAGCGACGCATGCTCGACGAGATCGTGCCCGACCGGCCGGTGTACGTGCAGGCGCACGATCTGCACTCGATGTGGTTGAACACCGCTGCCCTTGCCGAGGTGGGCATCGACGACGACACCGAGTCGCCCGCGGGCGGCAGCATCCATCGCGACGCCGACGGACACGCGACCGGGCTCATCGACGAGACCGCGATGCAGCAGATCGTGTGGCCGGCGCTCGACCGGTTCGCCTCCGACGCCGAGGACGATGCCGCCGTGCGCGCCGCCCTGCGCGGATACGCCGCGACCGGCGTCACGGCATCGACCGACATGGCACTGAGCGAGCCGCAGCTGGCGGCGCTGAAGCGCGTGCGCGATGCCGGCGAGCTGACCGCCCGGGTCGCCGCCCACTGGCTCGTGCATCGCACCGGCGATCCCGCCGAGCACCTCGCTCAGGTGCAGCGTGCGGCGGAGCTGGCACAGGACGTGGACGACGACCGGCTCCGCGTCGTCGGCATCAAGCTCATCGCCGACGGGACCGTCGACGGATGCACGGCCGCCGTGCGCACGCCCTATGCCAACGGCGCCCTTCCCGACCCGGTGTGGTCACTCGACGAGATCACTCCCGTCGTGGTCGCCGCCGATGCCGCGGGGCTCCAGGTGGCGATCCACGCGATCGGGGATGAGGCGGTGCGCATCGCGATCACCGCCATCGAGCGCGCGGTCGCGGCGAACGGACCGCGCGCCCGCCGCCACCGCATCGAGCACCTCGAGGTCGTCGACCCGGAGGAGATCGCACGGCTCGCGGCACTCGGAATCACGGCGAGCATGCAGCCGGTGCACTCCGACCCGGCGATCCAGGACAACTGGCGCGCGATGCTCGGCGACGAGCGCGTCCAGCGCGGCTATCCGTGGCCGGAGATGACCGAGCAGGGCGCCCGGCTCGCATTCGGCACCGACTCGCCGACGTCGCCGTTCGCGCCGCTGCCGAACATGTTCATCGCGGCCACCCGCCGATCGGCGCTGAACCCGGCGCTCGAGCCGAACCTCCCGCGCTACGCGCTGCCGCTGGCGGATGCCGTCGCCCATGCCACGCGCGACGCCGCGTGGGCGAGCGGGGCGGAGGATCGGTACGGCCGTCTGGCGGCCGGGCTGTCCGCCGACTTCGTCGTGCTCGATCGCGACATCTTCCGGGTTCCGGTCGACGAACTCCTGGAAGCGGGGGTGCGGCGCACCGTCGTCGGCGGCGAGGTCGTCTACGAGGCGTCGTAGCGCTTGTCCCGCCCGGTTCGCGGCCGTCGAGGGCATGCCCTACACTGGAGAGGCAGTATTGTCTGCATTCTTTCGCTGTGCCCGCGGGCAAGGGGCACGTCTCCACGTTCATCGGTCGCAGCGCAGGAGTGGGGGCATCCCGGGGCCGTCACGGTCTCTAGGGCGGTAGCTCAATTGGCAGAGCAGCGGTCTCCAAAACCGCAGGTTGCAGGTTCGATTCCTGTCCGCCCTGCGCGTCAGCGCTTGCTGATACACACACGACGATTCAGGTGGAGTCGATGGTCCAGGACGAGCCGAACGGCGAAGTGGTCGCCGCCAGCGACCGGCCGCGCGAGAAGAAGCCGAACTTCTTCCAGCGCATCGTCATCTTCATCCGCCAGGTTTTCGCCGAGCTCCGCAAGGTCGTCACCCCGACGCGGCAGGAACTGGTCAAGTACACCCTCGTGGTGCTGGGCTTCGTCGCGGTGATGATGGCGGTCGTCTACGGATTGGACGTGCTGTTCGTCTGGGTGACGACGCAGGTGTTCGGCACCAAGGGACTGTGACACGCAGCTGACGCGACACATCGTCCCCCAACGAACGGAAGAGAAGACAAGTGCCTGAAAGAAATGCCGACGACGCCGACTGGGCGACGGCAGCCGAGCAGTCCAGCGAGGACGACGAAGCCCAGACGGGCGACGTGCTCGCGGCCGAGGAGCGCTCGGTCGAGGCTGCGGAGCACAGGGCACTGCACGTCGAGGACGAGGACGAAAACCGCGATTCCGACGACGAGACGTACGACATCGAAGACCCGGAGGCTGATGCGATCGTGAACGACGCACTGCACATCGACGAGACCGCGGAGGCCGAGGCCGCAGCGGATGTTCTCACCAACGACGCGGCGGACGAGGCGGCGGAGCGTGCGGTCGAGGCGGCCGACGAGGTCAGCCCGTACGACGGACCGGACGTGAACGGCGAAGAGGACCGGCCCGTGCTGGACGAGGACTTCGTCGAAGAGGTGGATGCTGCCGCTTCTGTGGTCGACGAGGCCGAGGCGGCCGTGGACCCCGCCGAGGCCTCGGAGTCCGACGAGGAGTCGGAGGAGGACCCGTACGAGTCCTTCCGCGCCGAGCTGCGCTCGCTGCCCGGCAAGTGGTACGTCATCCACTCGTACGCCGGCTTCGAGCGCAAGGTGAAGGCCAACATCGAGCAGCGCAAGTCGACGCTCGAGGTCGAGGAGGACATCTACCAGATCGAGGTCCCGATGGAGGACGTCGTCGAGATCAAGAACGGTCAGCGCAAGATGGTCACGCGCGTCCGGATCCCCGGCTACGTGCTCGTTCGGATGGAGCTGAACGAAGACACCTGGTCGGTCGTCCGGCACACCCCGGGCGTGACCGGCTTCGTCGGCAACGCGCACAACCCGACTCCGCTCCGCTTCGAAGAGGCCTTCAACATGCTGAAGTCCCTGGTGGAGATCAAGGAGGTCGCCACGCCCAAGGGCGGCGCGGCCAAGGGCGGTCAGACCGCGGCCCGCGTCATCCCGGCCGAGGTCGACTTCGAGGTCGGCGAGACGATCACCATCAAGGAAGGCTCGTTCGCAGGTCTGCCGGGTACGATCAGTGAGATCAAGCCCGAGAGCGGCAAGCTCACCGTGCTCGTCTCGCTGTTCGAGCGCGAGACCCCGGTCGAGCTGAGCTTCGACCAGGTCACCAAGATGTTGTAGCGGCTCGGATCAATGCGGCGCAGCCGCGTTGATCCGAGCCGGTACAAGGCTGAGCGAGCGAAGCGAGACGAAGCCTGCCTCAGCCCCCAAAGACACCGCGATCCGGAACGGCCGGACCCGCGGGAGAGCGGATGCCCCCCGGCATCCGATTCGCTGAAAGGAAAGACAATGGCACCGAAGAAGAAGGTGACCGGCCTGATCAAGCTCCAGATCAACGCCGGCGCCGCCAACCCGGCGCCGCCGATCGGGCCCGCGCTCGGTCAGCATGGCGTCAACATCATGGAGTTCTGCAAGGCGTACAACGCGGCGACCGAGTCGCAGCGCGGCAACGTCATCCCCGTGGAGATCACCGTCTACGAGGACCGCAGCTTCACGTTCATCCTGAAGACCCCGCCGGCCGCTGAGCTGATCAAGAAGGCTGCGGGCGTCGGCAAGGGCTCGGCGACGCCGCACACCGACAAGGTCGGCAAGCTCACGCGCGAGCAGGTGCGCCAGATCGCTGAGACCAAGCAGCCCGATCTGAACGCGAATGACCTCGAGGCCGCCTCGAAGATCATCGCCGGCACCGCCCGTTCCATGGGCATCACGGTCGAGGGCTGAGGGGGATAACGAACATGGCTACCAAGTCCAAGGCATACCGCGCCGCCGTCGAGAAGATCGCGCCGGACACGTTCTACACGCCGACCGAGGCCGTCGGGCTCGCCCGCGAGACCGGGTCGAAGAAGTTCGACTCGACCGTCGAGGTCGCCCTCAAGCTGTCGGTCGACCCGCGCAAGGCGGACCAGATGGTGCGCGGCACCGTCATGCTGCCCCACGGGACCGGCAAGACCGCCCGCGTCATCGTCTTCGCCAACGGCCCGGCCGCTGAAGCGGCCATCGCCGCCGGTGCGGACGAGGTCGGCAGCACCGACCTGATCGAGCGGGTCGCCGCCGGCTGGACCGACTTCGACGCGGCCGTGGCCACGCCCGAGCTCATGGGCCAGGTCGGTCGACTCGGCAAGGTGCTGGGCCCCCGCGGTCTGATGCCGAACCCGAAGACCGGCACCGTGACCCCCAACCCGGCCAAGGCCGTCGAGGAGATCAAGGGCGGCAAGATCGAGTTCCGCGTCGACAAGCACGCGAACGTGCACTTCATCGTCGGCAAGGCCTCGTTCACGGCCGAGCAGCTGGACGAGAACCTTCGGGCCGCGCTCGACGAGATCGTGCGCCTCAAGCCCTCCAGCTCGAAGGGCCGCTACATCCAGAAGGGTGCCGTGTCGACCACGTTCGGCCCCGGCATCCCGCTGGACGTCAACGCGATCTGACGCACATCGCAGAACGGGGCTCCACCTTCGGGTGGGGCCCCGTTCTCGTGCTCACGCCGTGGGCAGCACCTCGAAGCCGGACGCGCCGGTGGGTGCAGCATCCGTCACCCGGGCGCTGGTGACCGCCGAGCCGGGCGGGCCCTCGGCCATCCAGGCCACGATCGCGTCCACCTGCTCGTCGGTGCCCTCGATCTCGGCCTCCACCGTGCCGTCGCGGCGGTTGCGCACCCAGCCGGCGACCCCGGCCGCACGTGCCTCCAGACGCAGGGTGTACCGATAGCCGACGCCCTGCACCTCGCCGGCGACCACGACATGCACTCGACGCATCCCTCCATCGTGCCGCAGCCTGCCCAGGCGTGGGGCGGATGCCGCGCCCGGCACGGCTGCAGGGTCAGACGCACGGGCGCCGGCGGGGATTCTCAAACGTCGCGCAGCAGGAACCCGTCGGCGATCGCTCAGCGCGCGCTCGAACCGGCGAATCCCGTCTCGTAGGCCAGAATCACGGCTTGCACTCGATCGCGCAGGCCGAGTTTGGCCAGGATGCTTGCGACGTGTGTCTTCACGGTTGCGGGGCTCACGACGAGCTCGGCCGCGATCTCCGCATTCGTCCGACCGCGGGTCAGTTCGGTCAGCACTGCGCGTTCTCGGTCGCTCAATCGCTCGAATATCACCGGATCGGCGGATGCCGCGTCATGGTGCAGGAACTCGTCGACCATACGCCGCAGCACCGGCTGGGCGAGCGTTGTCTCGCCCGAGGCGACGGCCCGCACACAGCGCACGAGTTCTGTGGGGTTCACGTCCTTGAGCAGATAACCGCTCGCACCCTCGCGGAGGGCAGAGACCACGTACTCGTCGAGATCGTATGTGGTCAGCACCAGCACGCGGGTGCGCGGGGACTCGCGCACGATCGCACGCGTGGCGTCGAGCCCGTTGAGCTGAGGCATCCGGATGTCCATGAGCGCCACGTCCGGGTCGTGTTCACGGACCAGTGCAACGGCCTCCGCCCCGTTCGCGGCCTCCCCGCACACCTCGAAGTCGGGCTGCTGTTCGAGGATGATGCGGAAGCCGCTGCGCACCAGCTGCTGGTCGTCCGCGACGACGATGCGGATCACGGGGCGGCCTTTGCCGAGGCGACGGTCCCGCCCGGCACGGACGATGAGGCCGGCGACGACTCTCGTGACGGGGGTTGCGAGGACGATTCCGGCTGGCCGTATGGCAGGGTGGCGCACACGCGCCATAGTTCGCCGTCGTTGCTCTGTCCGGCTTGCACGGTTCCGGAGTGGGCCGCGGCCCGCTCGACCATGCCCACCAGCCCGTTGCCGGCCCCGTCGACGTTGCCGCGGTCGTGACTCGAGATGTCGGCACGGATCTCGTTCTCGATGACGATGCGCAGGGCCTCCGGTTCATACGCGACAGTCACACGCGGCCGGCTTCCGGGCGCATGGCGCCGGGCATTCGTCAGGGCCTCCTGCACGATGCGGAACGCTGCCAGGGAGACTCCCGCTGCGACGGGGACGGGAGATCCGACAACCGTGAGGCTGGCACCGTCGGCCGCCGTGAGTTCCGGCAGCCGTTCCAGGCCCGGCCGTGGATCCGCATCCGGGCCGGTCCTGCCGCGCGCGACCGCGAGCAGCGAGCGCACCTCGGCAAGCCCTTCCCGGGCCGAGGTCATGACGTGCTCCACCGGGCCCATCGCGGGATCGGAGGCCGAGAGCAGCTGCTGTGCCGCTCCCGCCTGCACGGCGATGCTGCTGAGGGTGTGCGCGAGAATGTCGTGCAGATCGCGGGCGATGCGCGAGCGTTCGGCCTCCGCTGCCAGGGCGGCATGCTTCTCGCGTTCGGCGGCGAGCTCGGCGGTCAGCCAGCGCAGGCGTTCGGATTGTGCGCGCGAGCGGGCGAGCAGCCAGCCGGCCAGGGCCGGAGCGCCGACGATGATCGGCGGCGTCAGCAACATCTCGACGGTTGAGGTGCTCGTGCCCACCTGAATGGTGAACGTTGCCGCGAGAATCAGGACCAGCGCGATGCACGCCCGGATGCCGCGGAGATGATCCGCGACAGAGAACGCGAGCACGAGGACGGTCGCGAACGCCCACAGTGGAGTGGCCGCGCCCGGAAGCTGAGAGAGCACCACGCATCCGATGGACGCGATGATCGCCATCGCCATCGGCGCGCGCGTGCGCAGCACAACGGATGCCGCGGTGAGCGTCGCGACGATCTCGGTCAGCGGATGCAGCACGGCGTCATCCAGCGCTGTGGTCACTATCGCGGCGGCGACGAGCAGCGTCGCCATCGCGAGATCGGGCCACGGAAGGCCGACGAGTCTCCACCATGAGCGCTGCATGATCCCCAGAGTATGACCTGGATCGGCCGACGGCATCGGCCGATCGGGCGAGCGCGGACTCGTCCGATCGGCCCAGACGCCGCGTCGAGGAACCATCCGCTGGGCCGCCGGAATCGCCCGGCAGCGGGAATCGCCGCGCGCCGCCGCGTTTCTACGCTTGCGACATCAGCTGGCGCTCACGCCGAGTGCCCCTCACGAAAGGACCATTCCCATGGCCGACACGCCCGTCCCGGATCGTCCCCGCACGGCTCTCTTCTGTCTGTGCCTCATCGCCGCCCCTCTCGCCGAAGTGGTCGAGGCGATCCTCTCGCCTCTCACCGGCGGATCGACCGGCGACGACTTCGCCGCGATCGCCGCCGCGCCCGCCCGCTTCACTGCAGCGGTGCTCATCGGCCTCGTCGGCACGATCCTCCTGTTTCCCGCGCTGCTCGGTCTGGCTCATCGCTCCTCCGAACGCTCACCGCGTCTCGCTCTCGTGGCTGCCTGCGCGGTGGTGGTCTCTCTGGTGGGCTTCGCGGCCATCCGGATGGCCCAGGCATTCGAGCTGCAGCTTGCTACGGGCGGCCAGGCGGATGCGGTGGCTCAGTTCGAAGGTGCAGTGGGCAACACAATCGGTGCGACGCTGACCGTGATGTTTCTCGGCGGCAATGTGATCGGCATCATCCTGCTCGTCATCGCCCTCTGGCGCTCGCGCCGTGCGCCGATTCCCGCGGTGGTGCTGTTTCTGCTGTTCCCGATCACCGATCTCCTCGTGCCCGGTCACATCGGACCGATCGTCTCGCACCTCGTGCTGCTCGCGGCGATGAGCTGGATGGCAGTGGGCTTCCTGCGTGCGGGACCCGCCCGACATGAGCGCCACTCCACGACGGAATCGGCAGAGCACAACGCAAGTGGCTCGCCCGCGCCGTCGAGAAGCTCGTCGGGGCGGAATGCGTAGCGGGCTCGCGAAACGGTGAATCTCCCTCACCCCGGCCAGGATCACGGCTGGAGGGTCAGATGCTCCTGCGTCGGCGGGGATTCTCAGACGCCGCGCAGCAGGTTGACCGCAAGAGCCAGCATGATCACGGCGATCACGGCATCCAGGATCCGCCAGGCTCGGGCGGTGGCCAGCCACCGCCCGAGCAGCCGGGCGCCGTAACCGAGAGCGAAGAACCACACCGCACTGCCGGTCACGGCGCCCAGAGCGAACCACCACCGGTCGGCGCCGTGGGTGCTGGCGATCGATCCCAGCAGGAACACGGTGTCCAGGTACACGTGCGGATTCAGCCAGGTGAGCGCGAGGCAGGTGGCCAGGGCGGCGGCCAGTCCCGTGCGAGTCGGGCCGGCGGGGGCAGTCGCGACCGGGACCTGTGCCGCCGGGATCGAGGCGGCCGGGACCGATGCGGCCGGGCGTGGTGCGGCCGAGCCCGATGTGGTCGGAACCGCCGCGGTCGAGACCTGTGCTGCCGGGACCGCCGCAGCCGCGGTGCCAGGGGTCTCGATGACTCGCAGCGCGTCGCCGGAGGGTCGCCAGGCGCGCCGGACGGCCAGCACCGCGTAGCCGGCCAGGAACACCGCCCCGGCGATCCGGACCACCAGCGTCAGCCAGGGGATCGCATGCAGCGCGAGCCCGATGCCGGACACGCCGAGCACGATGAGTACGGCGTCCGACGCCGTGCACACCAGCACGATGGGCAGCACATGCGCGCGACGGACGCCCTGGCGCAGCACGAACAGGTTCTGCGCGCCGATCGCGATGATCAGCGACAGGCCCAGCCCGAGGCCGGCGAGGGTGGAGGCGAGCACGTCTCGACGCTACGGCCCACCCGAGGTGAAGTACAGCTCATGTTGCTGATGATGCATTAGCGTGGCTGATGATGCGCATCCCGTTCGAACTCGCCGAGACCCTCGCCGCCGTGGTCGACGAGGGGACGCTGGATGCCGCGGCCCGCCGCCTGCACATCACACCGTCCGCGGTCAGCCAGCGGATCAAGACGCTCGAAGAGCAGCTGGGTCGGGTCGTGCTGGTGCGCGCCAAGCCGGCGCGGCCGACCGATGCCGGCTCGGCGGTGGTGCGGCTGGCCCGCCAGCTCGCGCTCCTCGAGCACGACGCGGTCGCCGAGCTCGGCGACGCGGCCGGGATCGCCAGCATCCCGCTCGCGGTGAACGCCGACTCGCTGGCCACGTGGTTCCTACCGCCCCTGGCGCGGGCGAGCAGGCGGCTCGGCGTGGTCTTCGACCTCTATCGCGACGACCAGGACTACACCGCCGGCCTGCTCGAATCCGGCACGGTCATGGCCGCCGTCACCTCGCGCGAGCGTGCGGTGGCCGGATGCCGGGCGGTGCCCCTCGGCACCATGCGGTATCGGGCCACGGCATCCCCCGAATTCGTCTCCCATTGGCTCCCGGACGGCGCATCGGCGGCGGCGCTGGCCGTGGCACCGGTGGTCGAATTCGACCGCAACGACGATCTGCAGACCGCGTGGCTGCGCTCACAGCGGGTGGGCGAGCAGCCGCCCCGGCACTTCGTCCCGGCATCCGCCGACTTCGCGCGTGCCGTCCAGCTCGGTCTGGGCTGGGGGCTGCTCCCGGACGCGCAGGCGTCCGCGGGGCTGGCCGACGGCTCACTGGTCGCGCTCGGCGGCGAGCCGGTGGAGGTGCCGCTGTTCTGGCAGCAGTGGAACCTGCGCTCCGCGCTGCTCGATGCCGTCGCCGACGAGGTCGTCGCCGAGGCGCACCGCGCGCTGGCCCGCTGAGACACGGGGCGGCGAGACACGTGGCGATGAGACAGGTGGCGCTGAGTCAGCTGGCCCCACTCGAGCCGCGGGGCGGCGAGCCGGGCGGCGCCGGGGACAGCCTGTCGGTCAGAGCGCCAGGCCGCTGGTGAGCGCTTCGAGCAGCCGGCTGAGCTGGCGGACGGAGTCGACCGGCCAGTCGGTGAGGACGTCGTCGAGGCGGTCGAAGTACGGCACGCGGGCGGCCTCGAGCCGTGCGTGGCCGTCGGCGGTCACGGTGATCAGCCGGATGCGTCCGTCCGTCGGGTCGACGGTCCGCTCGACCAGGCCGAGTCCTTCCAGCTCGCTCACGGCCCGGCTGAGCATGCCCTTGTCGGCCTCGAGCCGCTCGGCGAGGGCGGACAGGGTGATGGGACCGCGACGGTCGATCACGGTGAACGTCTTGAACGTGCCCGGCTGCAGTCCGGGGCTGACGGATGCCGATGCCTCGGCGTACGCACGGCGCAGCCGGCTGAACATTCCGGCGAACGTGCCCTCGAGCTGGCGCACCGCTTCGATCCGCTCGTCGTGCGCCGCGGCGGCATCCCGGTCGGATGCCGCCGCAGAGGCGGAGGAGGTGCTCATCGGTCGTCCGTGCGACCTCTGTCGCCGGCATCCGCGCCACCGCCGAGCGGGATGCTGCCGGTCGCGGTGAGCACGTCCATGCCCTCGGGCACCGACACGGTCGCAAGGTCGGCCTCGCCCGCATGGGCACGCTCGGTGTTGGTCATGCGCGTCAGCGACGTGTTCGGCAGGAACAGGATCGCGATCAGGCTGAGCACCGCGAACGGCACCGCGATCAGGAACGACTGCGAGATGCCCTGTGCGTAGACGTCCTCGATGATGACGCGCAGCGCGTGCGGCATCGTGGACACCTGCGGCAGGGTGCCGCTGCTGAGCTGCTGCTGCCAGTACTGCGCCTTGTCGCCCAGGCTCGCGATCGCCTTGCCCAGCTCGGGCAGGCGGTCCTTGATCAGCCCGGTGACCGAGGTCGCCAGCGCGGCACCCATGACCGCGACGCCGATGGTGCCGCCCAGGCTCCGGAAGAACGTGACGCCCGAGCTGGCGACGCCGATCTCGCTGGGCTTGCAGGTGTTCTGCACGATCAGCACGAGGTTCTGCATGGTCATGCCGACGCCGGCGCCGAGCAGGAACATGTACAGCGAGACGATGACGAAGTTCGTGTCGTAGTGGATCGTCGACAGGGTGAACGAGCCGGCGATCAGCAGCGCGCCGCCGAGGATCAGGTACGGCTTCCAGTGCCCGTACTTCGAGATCAGCGCCCCGATGAACACGGATGCCACGAGCAGACCTGCGATCATCGGGATCGTCATCAGCCCCGCCTGCGTGGGCGTCGCGCCCCGCGCCAGCTGCATGTACTGGCTCAGGAACACCGACGCGCCGAACATGGCGATCCCGGTCGCGATCGAGGCGATCACCGCGAGGGTGAACGTGAGGTTGCGGAACAGCGAGAGCGGGACGAGCGGCTCCTTCGCGCGCATCTCGACGATGATGAACAGGATCGTGCCGAGGATCGCGCCGCCGACCATGAGGATGGTCGGAAGGCTCCACCAGTCGAAGCTGTCGCCGGCGATCGAGACCCAGATGAGCAGCAGCGACACGGACGCGGCCAGCAGGACGATCCCGAGGTAGTCGATGGACACCTTGCGGCGCGCGTGCGGGCTCAGGTGCAGGGTCTTCTGCACCAGGATCAGCGCCACGATGGCGATGGGGAGGGCGACGTAGAAGTTCCAGCGCCAGCCCCAGGCGTCGGTGAGCACGCCGCCGAGCAGCGGGCCGCCGACCGTGGCGACCGCCATCACGGCACCGAACAGGCCCATGTACTTGCCGCGCTCGCGGGGGCTGAGGATGTCGGCCATCAGCACCTGGCTCAGTGCCGCCAGGCCACCCGCGCCGATGCCCTGGAAGGCACGGAACGTGATCAGCATCTCGGGGTTCTGCGAGAAGCCCGCGGCCGCGGTCGACAGCACGAAGATGACGATCGCCAGCTGGTAGAGGAACTTGCGGTTGAACAGGTCGGCGAGCTTGCCCCAGATCGGCGTCGTGATGGCCGTCGTCAGCAGGGTCGCGGTGACGACCCAGGTGAACGCGGTCTGGTTGCCGTTCAGGTCGTGGATGATCACCGGGAGCGAACTGGAGACGACGGTCGAGGCGAGCATCGACACGAACATGCCGAGGATCAGCCCGGACAGCGCCTCGAGCACCTGACGATGGTTCATCTTCTCGGCACCGGTGGGAACGGGGGAATCGGTCATTCGGGTCCTTCGAGAGGTTCTTCGAGTGAAGGGGACGCGCTCCGGCGGTGATATGACCGGCCGGCGCAGAACTTTGACGAACGTCAACAGTTGAGAAGGGTCAACTATATGCCTTCTGGTTGAGGTATGTCAATTACCGGTGAGGGGCCAGCTCAGTCGGCGAGGGCGAGCGCGCGGTGGATCTGGCGTGCCGGCGGCGTCCGCGTAGGCAGTTCGCGAGCAGGCAGTTCGCCGGCGGCTGGTTCACGAGCCGCCGGTTCGCGAGCAGGCAGTTCGCGGGCGGGCGCCGGATGCGTGCGCCGATGAAGCTCGTCGATCAGCGCCGTGGCCAGGCGCACGAGTTCGGCGATCTCGGCCTCGTCGCGGTCGACCCACGCGCAGCGGGGCTCGTCGTCGACGGGGACGAAGCCGCGATGCTGCTCCCAGGCGACGAGGGTCCGCTCGGCGCCGAGCACGTGCTGCTGCCACCACACCTGTCGCAGGTACGAGCGCGGGATGGAGCGCCAGGCCTTGTTCGTCGTCTTGATCTCGGCGAGCGTGATCCGGCCCGCGGCATCCACCGCCAGTCCGTCCGGAGTGGCCAGATGCCGCGGCTCGATCACGGCGCGGAACAACGCGGAGGAGGGCAGGATGCCGTGGGTCGCGGCGACCCAGCCGGCGATCTCGGGCTCGCGCCGGCGCCCGTGGTCGGTGTAGACGTTGCCGTGGAACCCGCTGCCGCGCAGCTTCGCGTCGGCCGCGCGCGGGATCACCCGCTCGCTGGTGAGGGCCGCGACATCCGTCGCCGTGATCCCGCGCGAACGCGCCCGCAGCCAGGCGACACGGTCGCGGGAGTCCGCGACGATGCGCTCGGTCAGCTCGGGGGTCACGCCCTCCACCGTACGCCGAGCGGCGGACCCCGCCCGCCCGCGACACCCCCCGGGGCGGGCAGGTCGTTCAGAACCCGGCGGCGCCGGCCTCGGCGACCGTCTGGTCCTGCTCGCCGGACCCCCCGCTGACGCCCACCGCGCCGACGACCTTGCCGTCGCGCGAGAGCGGCACGCCGCCGGCGAAGATCGCGACGCGGCCGTGGTTCGTGTTCTGGATGCCGAAGAACTGCTGGGTCGGCTGCGAGTTGTCGCCGAGGTCCTTGGTGGAGATGTCGAACGCCTTGGACGTCCACGCCTTGCTGATCGAGATCTCGACGCTGCCGATCCACGCGCCGTCCTGGCGCACATGCGCGACCAGGTTGCCGCCGGCGTCGACGACGGCGATGTTCATGGGCTGGCCGATCTCGTCGGCGCGCTTCTCTGCGGCGGCGATGACGCGACGGGCGTCCTCGAGGGTGACGGACATGGTGCTTCCTTTCGCTGGATTTCGTGGGGGATGGCGGGGAGGGACGGATGCCTCGGGCCGAGGCATCCGGGAGCCCCGCCGGCTACGCGGCCTTGATGTAGCCGTTCGGGTTCAGGACGTACTTCTTCGCGGCGCCCTGGTCGAACTCGGCGTAGCCGCGCGGGGCGTCCTCGAGCGGGATGGGGGTGGCCTGCACGGCCTTCGCGATGTGCACCTTGTCGTGCAGGATCGCCATCATCAGCTGCCGGTTGTACCGCATCACCGGGCACTGACCGGTGGTGAACGACAGCGACTTCGCCCAGCCCAGGCCCAGCCGCAGCGACAAGGATCCGGTCTTCGCGGCCTCGTCCACGCCGCCCGGATCTCCGGTGACGTACAGGCCGGGGATGCCGAGGGCGCCGCCGGCGGCGGTGAGGTCCATCAGCGAGTTGAGGACCGTCGCCGGGGCTTCGTGGCCGGCGTTCGCGCCGTGCCCATGCGCCTCGAAGCCGACGGCATCCACGCCGCAGTCGACCTCGGGCACGCCCAGGATCTGCTCGATCTGATCCTTCGGGTCGCCTTGGGACACATCGACGGTCTCGCATCCGAACGAGCGCGCCTGGGCGAGCCGGTCGGCGTTGAGGTCGCCGACGATGACCACGGCGGCCCCCAGCAGCTGGGCGCCGACGGCGGCGGCCAGCCCCACGGGGCCCGCACCGGCCACGTACACCGTCGATCCCGGCCCGACGCCGGCGGTGACCGCGCCGTGGAACCCGGTCGGGAAGATGTCGGAGAGCATCGTCAGATCGAGGATCTTCTCCAGCGCCTGGTCCCGATCGGGGAAGCGCAGCAGATTCCAGTCGGCGTACGGCACGAGCACGTACTCGGCCTGGCCGCCGACCCAGCCGCCCATGTCGACGTAGCCGTACGCGCTGCCGGGCCGGTCGGGGTTGACGTTCAGGCAGATGCCGGTCTTGCCCTCTTTGCAGTTGCGGCAGCGACCGCAGGCGATGTTGAACGGCACCGAGACGATGTCGCCGACCTGGATGAACTCCACGTCCGGACCGACCTCGACCACCTCGCCGGTGATCTCGTGCCCGAGCACGAGGCCGGCCGGTGCGGTCGTGCGGCCGCGCACCATGTGCTGGTCGGACCCGCAGATGTTCGTGGCCACCGTGCGCAGGATCGCGCCGTGCGGCACCTTGCGGCCGACGTTGGCCGGGTTGACGCCGGGCCCGTCCTTCAGCTCGAACTCCGGGTAGGCGGTGTCGATCACCTCGACCACCCCCGGACCCTTGTATGCCACGGCTCTGTTCCCAGACATCCTCGTCCCCTCCGTCTCACGCGGTCATCCGCTGGTCTCGAGCCTGGCCGTCGGCGGTGCGGAAGGCCATCATCCCGGGGGACCGTCTTGCCCACCCGAACGGGTGGGCGTCTAGGGTGGGGGGATGGACGGCGGCTCCACCTGCACGGATGAGACGCTGCGCGACCTCGTCGAGGTGGTCAATGCCCCCGCGTATGCGCTCGCCGACCGTCTCTCGGCTGCGCTGGCGACGTTCGTCGCGCATGACGCGCTGCTGATCCTCGCCGCCGACACCGCGGGCGGCCGGCGCCGCGGGTCCGGCGATCGGGCCTTCATCGACGGCGTCTCGTTCCTCGACCTCGACGAGCTGCGCCGGGTCATCGCGCCCGACTCTGCGCGGCGCGGGGCGCTGGATGTCGGGGGTCGGCAGGTGGCGACGTTCGAGGCGCTCTCGCGCAACGGCGCGCTGCTCGTGCTCGCCCGCCCGGGGCCGGTCCGCGAGACCGATGCCATCGTGCTGCAGGCCTGGAACCTCGTCGCGCTGCGGGTGCAGCAGCTCGCCGACGCCGCTCCGCCGGACTATCTGCAGCGTGCGCGGGCAGCGTCGGGCGAGCGGATGGAGGCGCTCACCGAGCTGGCCGACGAGTACTCCACCACGCTCGAGTCGGTGTTGGCGGCGCTGCGGTCGGCCGACCTCGACGACCGCAGCGCACGCACCACCGCGACCGGGATCGCCGCGCAGGGCATGGTGCACCTGCGGACCGCCAGCGACCGGGTCCGGACGTTCACCGAAGAGCCGGTCACCACGGCGTTCGAGCGGCTGCGCGACGATCTGCGTCCGCTCGTGCGGTATCGCGACCTGGACGTGCAGTTCGTCGAGCCGCCGGTCGACGGGCGCCCGCTGCCGAGCGAGGTCGCGCACGGCGCGCGGGCGGTGGTGCGGGGGTCGATCCTGGCCCTGGTCGATCGTCCCGAGGTCGGTCGGGTGCGCGTGCAGTGGGACTGCGACGGCACGAACCTGCTCATCGGCATGCGCGACGACGGGCCGGGCGACATGACGGATGCCTCGACCCAGCTCCAGCTCGTGCGGCAGCGCGTGCACGCCTTGAACGGCCGGCTCACGATCGAGGCCACTCCCGGGTGGGGCACCGAGATGGCGATCGTCATCCCGCTGGATCCGCCGCACGTGGGGTCGGCGGCGGCCGCGTGGGAGCTCCGGCCGCGCGAGCTCGAAGTGCTGCAGCTTCTGGCCACCGGCCGTCGCAATCGCGCGATCGCCGAAGAGCTGGGCATCAGCGAGAACACGGTGAAGTTCCACGTCGCCGGCATCTACCGCAAGCTCGGCGTCTCGTCCCGCGCCGAGGCGGCCGCGGTGTTCCATGATCGCAGCGTCGATTGAGCCGCGTCGATTGAGCCAGTGTCGATTGAGCCGGTGTCGATTGAGCCGGTGTCGATTGAGCCAGGGTCGATTGAGGGGTTGCGTTCGCCCAGGGGAGTGGCAGGGTCGGAGCCATGGACATCATGACGAACGACCAGTTCCGGGCGTCTCCCGGGGTCGAGGACTGGCATCCCGCCGGTGACGGGGTGGCCGCGCAGTTCCGCACCGGCGATTTCGCGACCGGCGCCCGCCTCTTCGCCGCGATCGCCGATCTCGCCGAGGCGGCCAACCACCACCCCGACGTCGAGGTCACCTACCCCCACGTGCGAGTGAGCCTGGTGACGCACTCCGCCGGCGGGGTGACCGAGGCGGATGCCGCACTCGCGGCCTCGATCTCGCGCGCTGCACATCAGCTGGGCATCGAGGCCGAGTCGGCCGAGTAGGCCGCGACCCTACGGGGCCGGCTCGGTGGCCGCGTTCTTCTGCGACCTCATGTACCACTCGACGAAGCGTCGCGCACGGCCGTCGGGTGCGAAGTGCACCTCCCAGAGATTCTGGTAGCTCTCGTGACCGGGGTAGTCGACGTGGCCGGTGATGACCCCGAGCTGCTGGTCTTCGATCAGCACATCCAGTTCGAAGACCGGTTCGCTGGGCTCTTCTTCGCGCCATGCCGCGATGATCGCGTCGATGCCCCGGGTGGGCGTGGGGTCGTCGGGCTGAAACCAGTACTCGGCATCGTCGGTGAACAGGGCTCGGATGTCGGCGTCCGCCTTCGTCTTCCACGCCCGGATGTATCCGTTCAGCCATTGCTTCGTCCGTGACATGGTTCGTGTCTACCCGGTCGGGGCTGGGGGCGAAAGGGCGTGCCGGGCCTCAGCGCCCGGCGACGGGCTCCGTCAGGCCGCCATGGCACATCGACCCGCCGCGCCCGGACCTCATCCGGTCAGTCGCCTGTTCAATCGATCCCGCGCACGGTGGAGGGATCCGGGGACTCGCTGCCAGAGTCTTCGGGGATCGATCGTCGCCGGCGCCCGCACTTCGGGTACGCCGTCGACCATCCGGATCTCCCACCCGCTGGTTTCGAGGCTGCGGTGATGCCACCAGCACAGGGGCACTCCGTTGTCGACGTGGGTGGGTCCGCCGCGCGCATGCTCGATGACGTGATGGATCTCGCACCACGTGGCCGAGACGTGGCATCCGGGGATGATGCACTCCCCGTCGCGGGCGGTGATCGCGCGCCGCTGCTGGCCGGAGAAGGTGCGGTTCGGGGAGCCGAGTTCGATGAGCCGCCCGTTCTCGTCGATGACGAGGCGTTGGATGCCCCCGCAGCACGCGATCTGTCGCGCGACGACCGCGGGCACCGTGTCGTCTGTGCCGTCGATGAAGCCGACCCCGTCGTCGCGGTCGAGTTCGACGGCGGAGATCGTGACGAGCAGGGTCGGGGGCAGCCCGCCGAGCGAGGGCGTCTCTGCCGACCGGGCCGCGACGCCGAGGATCGTGGCGAACACATCGTGCATCTTCTGTTCGCGGGTGCGGGTGTCGGGCGGTGCATCGTCGCCGTCGTCTTCGGCCGCATCGCGGAACCGGACACCCGGGTCTTCGGTGCCGTCGTGGACGCGGGGATTCAGCTGCGCATCGCCCATCCGCTGGAACTGTGCGGCGACGTCTGCGAGCAGACCGCCGCTGATCGGCACGATCCCGTCGCGTTCGCGGCCGAACCGGAGGCCGCGGTGACGGAGCGCGCGTTCGTAGTCGGGGAGCGTGCCGTCGGGGTCGAGCACGAGCGTCCAGACCTTCGCCTGCGTGCGGCTGTCGTCGGCGGAGCAGGCGGGGGCGCCGTCTGGGCCGGCCCCGGTGGCCGCGGCGACGAGCTCGTACTCGGCGGCGGCCAGATGGGTGGGATCGCAACGGTCGGAGATCGGCGCGAGCGCGCCCACGATCGCCGCGATGCTGTCGACCCCGATCACGCCGTCGACCAGAGCGTCGCGGACCGTGGGAAATGCCGCCGGCAGCGGATCGCCCGTCAGCGTCGTGCGGGTCGCGACGGCATGGGCGTGGCGGATGCGCGCCCGCGCGCTCGTCGCTGCGACCCTGGTGAGCCGGCAGAGCAGGTCGACGGCGTTCATACAGCCCGCACGGGCCGACAGGCGCTCCTCGCCGAGCTCACTGCGTGAGCGGACACGATCTCTCCGGCTGCGGCGATGCGCAGCGCATCGGCCCGCCGTCCCAGTGATTCGGAGACCCTCGTGAACGCGACGAGTTCGTCGTCGGTCATCGTGCGTGTGATGTCGCCATCGAGTGTCGCGTGCACGTCGTCACCCAGCAGTTCGTCGAGGCGCGTGAGCGTCTCGAGGAGTTCTGCGGGTGCCGTTCTCATCCCTCCATGATGCCGCTGACCTCCGACATCGAAGCACGACGATTCCCCGATCAGGCATGATTTCTGTGGATAACTCCCGCGGATGCCCGCCTGTGGAGGAATCGACGCCAGGAGGGGCTGATCTGGGCCCGGCGCTGGCGAGAAACGGTGGTCGAGCATTCGTCGCCCAGGATGCGACTGGCATCGGCGCTCGATCATCCGCCGGGGTTGCGCGCCACGGGCCCGATACATGCGCAACAACGACAGTCGAATGCATCGCCCCGACGCGCGCCGGTCGGGGTGCACCGCCCAGGTGCCGGGCACCTCGCGACCGATTTTGCCGGACCCCCGGCATCCCGTAGACTTGTCCGAGCCAAAGACCGCCGGTCATCGGCGTGCGAGAGCACGTTGATCCAAGCACTGCCACGCAGGGGCCCGCGCAGGTGACATAGAACGATCTCCTTCCAGGATTCCGCTCCGTGCGCTTGCGCCGGAGCGTTTTTGTTTGTCGTGCGGCCGCCGATCCGAGGTCGACGCCCCGCCATCGCGGAGCGTCTCGTAAAGACAAGGAGTGGCCATGGCGCAGAAGGACGCAACGGTTGCCGAGCTCACGAAGAACTTCGAGGACTCGACCGCCGTTCTGCTGACCGAGTACCGCGGTCTGACGGTTGCCGAGCTCAAGGAGCTCCGCAACAGCATCCGTCAGGACGCGGAGTACGCCGTGGTGAAGAACACGCTGACCAAGATCGCGGCCAACAAGGCCGGGATCTCGACGCTGGACGACGACCTGAAGGGGCCGTCTGCCATCGCCTTCGTGCACGGTGACCCGGTCTCCGTCGCGAAGGGCCTGCGCGCCTTCGCCAAGGCACACCCTCTTCTGGTGATCAAGGGCGGCTTCTTCGACGGTGCCCCCCTGACGCCCGATGAGGTCAACCAGCTCGCCGACCTCGAGAGCCGTGAAGTCCTGCTGGCGAAGCTCGCCGGTGCCTTCAAGGCCTCGCTGTTCCAGGCGGCATATCTGTTCAACGCTCCGCTGTCGAAGGCCGTTCGCACGGTCGACGCGCTGCGTGAGAAGCAGGAGTCCGCGGCCTGATCTCGGCCTCGGCATCACAACCCCGATCAAGGAGAATCATCATGGCAAAGCTCAGCACTGACGAGCTTCTCGACGCGTTCAAGGAGCTGTCGCTCATCGAGCTCAGCGAGTTCGTCAAGAAGTTCGAGGAGACCTTCGAGGTCACCGCCGCCGCCCCCGTCGCCGTTGCCGCTGCCGGCGCCCCGGCCGGTGGCGCGCCCGCCGAAGAGGTCGAGGAGAAGGATTCCTTCGACGTCGTCCTCGAGACGGTCGGCGACAAGAAGATCCAGGTCATCAAGGTCGTCCGCGAGCTCACCTCGCTCGGCCTCGGCGATGCGAAGGCCGTCGTCGACGGTGCGCCCAAGCCGGTTCTGGAGGGCGCCACCAAGGAGGCCGCCGAGAAGGCCAAGGCCGCTCTCGAAGAGGCCGGCGCCACGGTCACCCTGAAGTAGTCTCTGCTTCTTCGAAAGCCCCGGACATCCGTGTCCGGGGCTTTCGTGTCTTCCCCCGCGGATGCTGGGGACCGCTCCGGTATCATGGTCCGAGGTCGAATCGATTCGACCTGTTCTTCATTCCCGACCGGAAGCCCTCGTGAAGCCCGATACCGCGCCCCAGCCGACCCTGCCTGAACCGCCGGTACCCGCTCCCGCTTCGGCGGGCTCGGTGCCTACGTCGACCGGCTCGGTCCGCACGTCGACCGGCTCGGTCCGCACGTCGACGGGCTCGGTCCGCACGTCGACCGGCTCGATCCGCACCGCGACGGGCTCGGTCCGCACCTCGACCGCCGCCATCCGCACGCTCGGCTCGAATCCGGCCACCGCGCCGATCATGCTGCACCCGGGCGATGCGATCTCGACCGCGCGCCGGGTGCTCTACATCGTCCTCCTGGGCGCGCTGACCGCCCTCGGTCCGTTCACGGTCGACCTGTACCTGCCGGCGTTCCCGATCCTCGAGCAGGATTTCCAGACCACGGCCACGGCCGTCCAGCTCACGCTCACCGGAACGATGATCGGCTTCGGGCTCGGCCAGCTGATCGTGGGACCCCTCAGCGACAAGCTCGGCCGCCGCATCCCGCTGCTGATCGTCACCGGCGTGCACGTGCTGGCCAGCGTCGCCGCCGCACTGGCGCCCACCCTGCTGCTGCTGGGCGGAGCCCGCGTGCTCATGGGCGTGGGCGCCGCCGCCGGCGGCGTCGTGGCAATGGCGATGGTGCGAGACCTGTTCGGCGGGCGCCGGCTGGTCGTGATGCTGAGCCGGCTCGCGCTGGTGACCGGCGCGGCGCCGGTGATCGCGCCGCTGCTGGGCTCGGCCCTGCTCGCGGTGATCCCGTGGCGCGGCATCTTCGTCGTGCTGGCGGCCTACGGGCTGGTCATGCTCGCCTGCGCGATCTTCATCCTGCCCGAGACCCTGCCCGCCGCACGCAGGCAGGACCGCGGCTCGACGACCACCCGACAGCGGTACGCCGCGGTGTTCCGCGATCGCATCTTCGTCGGCGTGCTCATCATCGGCGCCATGACGTTCAGCGGGCTGTTCTCGTACCTGTCCAGTTCGTCGTTCCTGTTCCAGGAGAGCTACGGGTTCAACGCCCAGCAGTACGGCCTGCTGTTCGCGGCGAACTCTGTGGGGCTGGTCATCGGCAACCAGGTCGCCGCCCGGCTGGCCGCCCGCTTCGGCCCGCAGTGGGTGCTCGCGTTCTCGACCGCCGTCCTGGTGGCCGCCGCCGCTGCGATCGCCGGGGGCGACGCCCTCGGGCTCGGACTGTGGGGCACGATCGTGCCGCTGTTCGTGTTCATGACCGCCTGCGGCTTCACCTTCCCCTGCGTCCAGGTGCTGTCACTGGACCGGCACGGCAGCGCCGCCGGGACGGCCGCTTCGCTGATCGGATTCGCCAACAACGCGGTGGCCGGACTCATCTCGCCGATCGTGGGCCTGATCGCCAGCGAGGCCGGGATCACCCCGACCACGATGGCGGTGGTGATGATCGGCTGCTCGATCATCGGCGTGCTCTCCCTGTGGCTCGTGGTGCGACCTCGGACGGTTCCGCAGCTCGCGCCGTGATTCCGCACTGAGAGCGCTCCCATTGGTTATCAAGCCGTTACCCCTCAGCGGTTGAATGCGCTCGGTGTGCACGGTACGTTCGGCTGTAAGCGCTTGCGGCCCACCCGGCCGCGTGGCGTGCGTGCTTGCACCTTGACGAGGAGGATCACATGGCAAAGTCGATTCGACGCACCGTGATGCTCCCGCTGGCCCTTCTGGGCGTGGCGGGAATCGCACTCACCGGCTGCGCAGAGACCGGCAGCGGCGGCGGCAACGGCGGTGACGACCTGAAGGGTCAGACCGTCCACCTGTCGGGCGGCATCACCGGGTCGGAGGCGGACCTGCTGAACAAGTCCTTCGACCAGTTCACCAAGGACACCGGGATCAAGGTCGAGTACACCGGCGACAAGAGCTTCGAGGGAAACATCGTCACCAAGGTGCAGGGCGGCTCGGCCCCCGACATCGCGATCGTCCCGCAGCCCGGTCTGCTGAACTCGCTCATCGGCACCGGCGAGGTGCAGAAGGCCGACGACACGGTCAGCGCGAACGTGGACAAGTACTGGGGCAAGGACTGGAAGAACTACGGCACCGCGGACGGCACGTTCTACGCCGCCCCGATGCTGGCCAACGTCAAGGGCTACGTCTGGTACTCGCCGGCCGAGTTCAAGAAGTGGGGCGTCGAGGTCCCGACCACGTGGGACGGCGTGCTGTCCCTGACCAAGACCATCCAGGAGAAGACCGGCAAGGCGCCGTGGTGCGCGGGCTTCGCGTCCGGTGACGCGTCCGGCTGGCCGGGCACCGACTGGATCGAGGACCTCGTGCTGCGTCAGTCCGGTCCGGACGTCTACGACCAGTGGGTGGCCGGCACGGTGAAGTTCACCGACCCGCAGATCAAGAAGGCGTTCGACGCGGTCGGCTCGATCCTGCTGGACAAGTCGTACGTCAACGCCGGCTTCGGCGACGTCAAGAGCATCAACTCGACGGCGTTCGCGGATGTCGCGGCCAAGGTCGCCGACGGCACCTGCGCCCTGACCCACCAGGCATCCTTCCTGTCCTCCAACTTCCTCGACGTGAAGACCAAGGACGGCAAGGCGCCGACCGTGGCCCCGGACGGCGACGTGTACGCCTTCGTCCTGCCGGGCATCCAGGAGGGCTCGAACGCGGTCGAGGGCGGTGGCGAGTTCGTCGCCCGCTTCGCGGACACCGCGGCTGCCAAGAAGGTCCAGGAGTTCATGACCACGCCGGACTTCGCCAACGCGCGCGTCAAGCTCGGCGGCGTGATCTCGGCCAATAAGGGCGCCGACCCGACGCTGGCCTCCAGCCAGTTCCTCACCGACGCGATGAAGATCATGCAGGACCCGAACACGGTCATGCGCTTCGACGCGTCCGACCTCATGCCGGCCACCGTCGGGTCCGGGTCGTTCTGGAAGGGCATGGTCAGCTGGATCGACGGCATGTCCACCGACGATGTCCTCGCCGCCATCCAGGCGGGTTACGAGAACTAGTCCCAGGCAATAGCATCGGCAGGGTGGGCGCTCCTTTCAGGGGCACCCGCCCTGCCGCCGTCGAAGCAAGGAAGACGAGCACGCCGATGTGCTCAGAGAGGCAGGACCATGGCGACCGTGATCGAGCCGTCCACCGGGCTTCCGGGCCCGGAGACGAGGCGAGGCAGCCGAACGTCGCGCCGCGTCACCGGCATCATCGTCCTCGTGGCGTCCGTGCTGCTGGTGGCGCTGTTCCTGTTCATGCTCCTGCAGGGGCCGGATGAGGACGCGCCGCCGACCTCGCTCGGGTTCTCGCTGAACAGCTTCTTCGTCTGGATCGGCGGGCTCGGCCCGCTGGTGCAGATCCCGATCGTGGTGGTGCTGTTCGCCGCCGTGGTCGGCATCATCCTCCTGCTCATCGAGTATGCGCCCCGCCCGGGCCCCGGGTACTTCTGGCTGCGCGTGGCGGCGTGCTTCATCATCCCGGTGATCGCCTTCATGGTGATGCGGCCGTACCAGAACGCGGTCGTCTACGTCGTCGGCATCGCGCTGCTGGCCGGGGCCATCCTGTTCTTCGCCGACTACCGCTCGCGGCAGGGCACCGGCTACGTCTTCCAGCTGATCATCTTCATGGCCCCGGCGGCGCTCCTGCTGCTGACCGGGCTGGTCTACCCGGCGATCTCCACGATCGTGCAGTCGTTCTTCGACAAGACCGGCAAGGACTTCGTCTGGTTCGACAACTACGTCTGGACGTTCACCAACCCGTACGGGTTCTGGTCGGTGATCAACACCGTCATCTGGGCGCTGATCGCCCCGATCGTGGCCACCGGCATCGGCCTGATCTACGCGGCGTTCGTCGACCGGGCGCGCGGCGAGAAGTTCCTCAAGCTGTGGGTGTTCATGCCGGTGGCGATCTCGTTCGTCGGGGCCGGCATCATCTGGAAGTTCGTCTACGACTACCGGCAGGGCCAGCAGATCGGCATCCTGAACGCGATCATCACCTGGTTCGGCGGCCAGCCGATCGGCTGGCTGGACGCGCAGCCGCTGGTGAACACCATCTGCCTGCTGGCGGTGTTCATCTGGAGCCAGACCGGCTTCGCCATGGTGATCCTGTCCGCCTCGATCAAGGCCGTGCCGATGGATCAGCACGAGGCGGCCCAGCTGGACGGCGCGAGCGCCCTGCAGCGATTCTTCAACGTGACGATCCCCGGCATCCGGGGCTCGCTGATCGTCGTGCTGACCACGATCACCATCGCCGCGCTGAAGGTGTACGACATCGTCGCGGTGATGACCGGCGGACGCTCGAACAGCTCGGTGCTCGGCTTCGAGATGGTCAACCAGCAGCAGCGGTTCCAGAGCTACGGCCACTCGTCGGCGCTGGCGGTGGTGCTGTTCCTGTTCGTGCTCCCGCTGATCATCTACAACGTGGTACAGATGCGCAAGCAGAAGGAGATCCGCTGATGGCTCTCACCGAGGCGGACATCCCCGCCGACACCCGGGCCGCGCGCACCGTCGACCGCGACACCCGCAAGGACGAGCGGGACGCCCGCAAGCGCCTCACCTCGCGCGGTGCCACCCTCGCGGCGGCGATCATCGCGGTCGTCTGGACGATCCCGACGTTCGGGCTGTTCGTCACCTCGTTCCGGCCGGGCGCCGATTCGAACACCACGGGCTGGTGGACGGTCTTCGTCAACCCCAGCTTCACGCTCTCGAACTACTTCGATGCGCTCACCTCCGGCGGCACGGCCCTGACGCTCGGCCAGTCGTTCCTGAACTCGCTGGCGATCGCGATCCCAGCCACCCTGATCCCGATCTCGATCGCCGCCCTGGCTGCGTACGCGTTCGCCTGGATCCCGTTCAAGGGCCGCGGCATCCTGTTCGTGTTCGTCTTCGCGCTGCAGATCGTGCCGATCCAGATGGCGCTGGTGCCGCTGCTCAGTCTGTTCTCGCGCGGTCTGACCATCGCCGGCGTCGGGATCTTCCCCGGGTTCACCCTGCGCGACGTCGACCACAGCTTCGCGACGGTATGGATCGCGCACGCGATCTTCGCCCTGCCGCTGGCGATCTTCCTGCTGCACAACTTCATCTCCGAGATCCCGAACGAGCTGATCGAGGCCGCCCGGGTGGACGGCGCCGGGCATGGGCAGATCTTCTTCCGGATGATCATCCCGCTGGCCATGCCGGCCATCGCCTCATTCGCGATCTTCCAGTTCCTGTGGGTGTGGAACGACCTGCTGGTGGCCACGATCTTCGCGCCGAGTTCGTCGCTGCCGCTGACCCAGACGCTGAACTCGCTGTCGGGCACGTGGGGAGACCGCTGGTACCTGCAGTCGGCCGGCACCTTCATCTCGATCATCGTGCCGCTGATCGTGTTCTTCGCGCTGCAGCGGTTCTTCGTGCGCGGCCTGATGGCCGGTGCGACGAAGGGGTAGCGGGGCGGGCCTCAGCGGCGGCCGAGCTCGCGGACCGGCTGCAGCCGGAACAGGCGCACGGTGCGGCCGGACTCGCGCTCGTAGGAGCGGTAGTTCGGCCACTGCGCCTCGATGCGCCGCCAGGCCTCATCGCGGCCCTCGTCCGGGATCGGGTCGGCGCGCACGGCGAGGCGCCGACCGCGCACGGTGATCTCGGCGTCCGGATGCGCGCGCAGGTTGGTGGTCCAGGACGGATGCCGCGTCCCGGCGAAGTTGGTGCCGGCGACGATCGCCCGGCCCGCGCCGTCCGGCGTATACATCAGCTGGACGTCGCGGGGACGACCCGACTTCGCCCCGATCGTGTGCAGCGTGAGCGAGGGGACCAGCAGCGCGCTGATCGGCATGCGACCGCCGGCGACGATCCGGAACAGCCGTTCGAGCACCGGCATGAGGCGTCGTCCGAGGCGACGGAAGGCCGCGGTCTGGGTCAGCGGGGCGACCAGAGTGCGCACCGCGCGCTGAAGGGACGCCATGCGCTCATTCTGCCGCATCGCGAAGACCCCGCCATGGCTAGGCTGAGCGCATGACCGTGCCCGAGGATGCCGCCGTCACCGCCGCCCAAGCCGAGCTCAAGCGCCTGCGCGCCGAGGCGGACGCCGCACAAGCCGCGTTGAAGGCGGCCCAGGCCCAGGCTGCGCTCGCCGCGGCCGAGGCGGAGGCCGCGAAGGCGGGCAGTCTCGCCGGGGCGGATGCCGCCCCCGCCGCGGCGCCGGCGCCCGAGGCGCCCGCGGACGCGGCGCCCGCGGACGCGGCGCCCGCGCCGGCGAAGAGCCCGGCACCGGCGGCCGCACCGGCGCCGGACAACGCGCCGGCCGCAGGTCCGCTGGACCCCGCCGAGACCCAGGCGATCGTCGACGGCTACACGTTCCAGGCCGACACCCTCGACCTGGGCGCCCTGGTGAACACCGACCCGGTGCCGGCCGCGCAGATCCGCATCCCGCTGGCGATGCTGAACCGCCACGGCCTGGTCGCCGGAGCCACCGGCACCGGCAAGACCCGCACACTGCAGGGCCTGGCCGAGCAGCTCGCCGCGAAGGGCGTGCCGGTGTTCGCGGCCGACATCAAGGGCGACCTCAGCGGGATGGCCACCCCGGGCGAGTCGAGTGAGAAGCTGCTGGCCCGCACCGAGGGCATCGGGCAGGACTGGAAGCCCGAGGCATCCGTCGTCGAATATCTCGCCCTCGGCGGCGTCGGCCACGGCGTGCCGGTGCGCGCGACAGTGTCGGGCTTCGGTCCGCTGCTGCTGAGCAAGGTGCTGGGGCTGAACCAGACGCAGGAGTCCAGTCTCGGCCTGGTGTTCCACTACGCCGACGCAGCCGGCCTCGCCCTGGTCGACCTGTCGGATCTGCGTGCCGTGCTCACCTACCTCACCAGCGACGAGGGCAAGGGCGAGCTGAAGGGCATCGGCGGTCTGTCGGCCGCCACCGCCGGCGTGATCCTGCGCGAGCTGATCACGTTCGCCGATGCCGGGGCGGACGTGTTCTTCGGCGAGCCCGAGTTCGACGTGAAGGACATCCTGCGCATCGCCGCCGACGGACGCGGCGTGATCAGCCTGCTCGAGGTGCCGGGCGTGATCGACAAGCCCACCCTGTTCTCGACGTTCCTGATGTACCTGCTGGCCGAGCTGTTCGAGATCCTGCCCGAGGTGGGGGATGCCGACAAGCCCAAGCTGGTGTTCTTCTTCGACGAGGCGCATCTGCTGTTCCGGGACGCCTCGAAGGACTTCCTCGCCTCGATCACCCAGACCGTCCGGCTGATCCGCTCGAAGGGGGTCGGCGTCTTCTTCGTCACACAGACCCCGAAGGACGTGCCCTCGGATGTGCTCGGCCAGCTGGGATCCCGCGTGCAGCACGCGCTGCGCGCCTTCACCCCGGACGACGCGAAAGCGCTCAAGGCCACCGTCGGCACCTACCCGCACTCGGGCTACGACCTGCAGCGCGTGCTGCAGGAGCTCGGCACCGGCGAGGCCATCGTGACGGTGATGAGCGAGAAGGGGGCTCCGACCCCGGTCGCCTGGACCCGGCTGCGCGCACCGCAGGGGCTGATGTCGCCGACCCCCGATCCGCAGATCGCCGCGGCGATCAAGGCCTCCCCGCTGCTGGCCCGCTACGGCACGGCGATCGACCCCGAATCGGCGCGCGAGATCCTCACGGCGAAGCTCAACGCCGCCGCCGAGCAGGATGCGGCGACCGAGGCGGCCAAGGCCAAGGCCGACGCGGATGCCGACGCGGCAAAGGCGAAGGCCGCGGCCGACAAGAAGGCCCAGGCCGAGTACGACCGGCTGATGCGATCGACCTCGGGCCGGACGAGCACCCGGAAGCAGAAGTCGCCGATCGAGGAGATCCTCGGCTCGCGCACCACGCAGACCCTGCTCAACGGCGTGATCCGGGGAATCTTCGGCACCGGACGGCGTTGACACCGCGGCGCGGAGCACCCGAGGTCGTACGCTGGAGTCATGCGCTACTCGGCCGCCGTGATCACCGTTTCGGACCGCGCCAGCCGCGGTGAGCGAGAGGATGTCAGCGGCCCGATCGCGGTCGCCGCGCTCCGTGAGGCCGGGTTCGCCTGCGCCGACCCGGTCGTCATCCCGGACGGCGCCGACCCGGTCGAAGACGCGCTGCGCGATGCGCTCACCGACGGCATCCGGGTCATCGTGACCACCGGCGGGACCGGGATCGGGCCGCGGGACGAGACGCCCGAGGGCACCGAGCGCGTCATCACCGTCGCCATCCCCGGCATCGCCGAAGAGCTGCGTCGCCGCAGCGCCGCCGAGAAGCCCACCGGCATGCTCTCCCGCGGCATCTCGGGCATCGCCGAGGCGGCGTTCATCGTGAACCTGCCGGGGTCGCCGGCGGCGGTCGAGGCGGGGATGCCGCTGGTGATCGCCGTCGCCCCGCACGCGCTGGGTCAGCTGCGCGGCGAGGACCATCTGCGATGACCATCCTGATCGCGCAGATCAGCGATCAGCCGCTGGACGAGGCGGCGCACCGCGCCGCGGTGGACGACCCGCGGATGGGCGCGGAGCTCGCGTTCGTCGGGAGGGTGCGCGATCACGACCCGGATGCCGCATCCGCCGTCGTCGCGCTCGAGTACACCGCGCACCCGGACGCCGAGGCCACGCTGCGCACCTTGGCCGAGCAGGCGATCGGCGACGCCGACGTGCGGGTGGCGGTGAGCCATCGCATCGGCCGCCTCACCGTGGGCGAGGCCGCCGTGGTGGTCGCCGTCGCCGGCGCCCACCGGGGCGAGGCGTTCGAGGTGTGCCGCACCCTTATCGAGTCGATCAAGCACAGCCTGCCGGTGTGGAAGCGACAGGTCGAGGCCGACGGCACGACCGCGTGGAAGGGCCTCGGCGGCTGACCGGGACCCGGATATCCGGTGAATGGAAACGGTGAACGGAGCGGGCGCCGCCATCGCCTAGCCTGGGAGCATGGCGACGAAGCCCCCCACCCAGGACATCGACGAATCCCTCATCCGCGTCAGCGACCCGAAGAAGGTCGCCGTGGGCGTGCCGGCGATCCTGCATGCGCTGCAGATCGCCGAGCAGCAGATGGGCGTCGGGCGCAGCATCCAGACCCTCCTCCGGGTGAACCAGAAGGACGGGTTCGACTGCCCCGGCTGCGCATGGCCCGAGTCTGATCGCCGGCACATCGCCGAGTTCTGCGAGAACGGCGCGAAGGCGGTGGCCGAAGAAGCGACGCTGCGCCGGGTCGAGCCGGAGTTCTTCGCCGCACACTCGATGGTCGAGCTGGCCGGGCACGACGACTGGTGGCTGGGCCAGCAGGGGCGGCTGACGCATCCCATGATCCTCGACGAGGGCGCCACGCACTACCGGCCGATCTCGTGGGATGACGCGCTGCGCGAGATCGCCGACGCGGTGCGGGGGTTGGACGACCCGGACGAGGCGATCTTCTACACCTCCGGCCGGACCTCGAACGAGGCGGCATTCCTCTACCAGCTGCTGGTGCGCGGCGTCGGGACGAACAACCTGCCGGACTGCTCCAACATGTGCCACGAATCGTCGGGCTCGGCCCTGAACGAGACCATCGGGATCGGCAAGGGCACCGTCTCGCTCGAGGACGTGCACAACGCCTCGCTGCTGATCATCGCCGGGCAGAACCCCGGCACGAACCACCCGCGGATGCTGTCGGCGCTCGAGAAGGCGAAGCAGAACGGCGCCACGATCATCGCGGTCAACCCGCTGCCGGAGGCAGGGCTCCTCCGGTTCGAGAACCCGCAGACGCCACGCGGCGTGATCCTGGGCGGCACGCAGATCGCCGACAGCTTCCTGCAGATCCGGCTCGGCGGCGACCAGGCGCTGTTCCAGGCGATCGGCAAGCATCTGCTGGAGGTCGAGGATGCCGAGGGCGGTGTGCTCGACCACGACTTCATCGCCGCGCACACGACCGGCTTCGACGCGTATCGGGGGGCGCTGGCGGACGCCTCGTGGGCCGAGCTGTGCGAGGCCACCGGCCTGACCGAGCAGACCCTGCGGGACGCGGGCGACCAGGTCCGCGCCTCGGGCGCGACCATCGTCTGCTGGGCGATGGGCCTGACCCAGCACAAGCACTCCGTGCCCACGCTGCGCGAGATCGTGAACGTGCTGCTGCTGCAGGGCAACTTCGGCCGGCCCGGCGCGGGCGTGTGCCCGGTGCGCGGCCACTCGAACGTGCAGGGCGACCGCACGGTCGGGATCTACGAGAAGCCGTCGGAGGAGTTCCTGGCGGCGCTGGACGCCGAGTTCGCGTTCGCCGCGCCGCGCGAACACGGGTACGACACGGTGAACGCGATCCGCGCCATGCGCGACGGCCGATCCCGGTTCTTCATGGGGATGGGCGGCAACTTCGTCTCGGCCACCCCCGACACCGCCGTCACCGAGGCGGCGCTGCGCCGGTGCGAGCTGACCGTCCAGGTGTCCACGAAGCTGAACCGCTCGCACGTGGTCACGGGCCGGCGGGCCATCATCCTGCCCACCCTGGGGCGCACCGACCGTGACCGGCGCGGCGGGCGCGAGCAGCGCGTGACCGTCGAGGACTCGATGGGCGCCGTGCACTCCTCGCGCGGCCGGCTCGCGCCGCCGTCGGAGGATCTGCTCAGCGAGGTCGCGATCGTCGCCCGCCTCTGCGCGCTGATCTTCGCCGGCCGGGACGACGTCCCGCAGGCGGACTGGGCGCAGCTGGAGGGCGACTACGCTCTGATCCGCTCGCACATCGAGCGTGTCGTGCCGGGCTTCGACGACTTCGAGCGGCGCGTCGACAAGGGCCGCACCCTGCATCTGCCGAACGGGCCGCGCGACTCCCGGAGCTTCGCGACATCCGACGGCAAGGCCCACTTCACCGCCAACACGCTGGAGTATCCGCGGATCCCCGAGGGACGCATCCTGCTGCAGACGCTGCGGTCGCACGACCAGTACAACACCACCATCTACGGCAAGGACGACCGGTACCGCGGCATCCACGGGGGCCGTCGGGTGGTGATGGTCAACGCGGACGACATCCGCGAGCTCGGGTTCGCCGAGGACGAGATCGTCGACCTGGTCTCGGAGTGGCGCACCCCGGACGGGCACGTCGAAGAGCGTCGCGCCGAGGAGTTCCGCATCGTGGCGTACAGCACGCCGCGGGGCAACGCGGCGGCGTATTATCCCGAGACGAACGTGCTGGTGCCGCTGGACTCGGTCGCCGATGTCAGCGGCACGCCCACCTCGAAGTCGGTGGTGGTGCGCCTGGAGCACCGCGGGGCTCCGGCCTAGCCACAGCGGTCGGGCCGACGCGGTCGGTCGGAGGGGCGGGGCCCGTCAGCCGGAGGGGCGGGGCCTGTCAGCCGGAGGGGCGGGGCCTGTCAGCCGGAGGGGCGGGGCCTGTCAGCCGGAGGGGCGGGGCCTGTCAGCCGGAGGGGCCGGGCCGCTCAGCCGCCGGCGAAGGGCGGCAGGACGTCGATCACGGCCGACTCGGGCAGCGGGGAGGCATCGTCCAGCCGGGCGCCGTCCACCAGGACCGCGCACCGCGGCAGGATCGAGGCGAGCGCCGGATGCTGCGCGCTCAGCGTCCCGCGCAGCGCCCCGAGATCGGCGGCCGCGACCGTGAGCTGCGCCGCGCCGGCGGCCTCTTCGGCGGCCGCGAAGAACCGGACGACGGGCATCACGCCTCCCAGGTCGAGGCCAGCTCCGACACGGCGGCGGCGGCTTCGCGCACCTGCTCGGGGGAGCCGCCCGCGCGACCGGCGACCAGCCCCGCCACGAAGGCGCTGAACGGCGCAGCCGGCCGCGCGACGCCGTTCGCGACATCCTTGGCCAGGTCCAGGATCAGCGAGATGGGCACGTCCTCGGGGGCGAGTCCGAACCGCTCGCGCAGCGCGTCGGCCCAGTGGTCGAGGGCCTCCGGGGGCAGGTGATCGCTCATACGTCCTCCTTGGTGAAGCTTCTGTAATCCTCCCACGTGTCGATGTCGCGGGCGCTGTCGGACAGGTCGGGCAGCGCCGCGATCGCCAGGTCGGCCAGGAGCGCGCGCATCGACTGGTTCCGGCCCTCGTCCGGGATGGATGCCGCGGCCCGCCGCAGCGCCGTCGTGCGGTACAGCCCGGTCAGCCACTGCGGTCGGCTCGACGGGTCGGACAGGCATGCACCGTCGATGTCGGAGCCCGGGAACACGATGTCGTGCACGAGCTGCCGCACGGCGGCGTCGACGTGAGGGAGGTCGCATGCCAGCACGAGCATCCAGGCGGGATCGGAGTCCGCCGGCATCGCCGCCAGCGCGGCGACGATCGCCGCCACCGGCCCGGTGAACGGCGGGTCTTCGCGCACCCAGGTCAGGGGAGTGGGCTGCGCGGCGGACGAGGATGCCGCGCGGTCAGAAGTCCCCAGGCCAGGAGTGGGGTGCGCGGGGGACGAGGATGCCGCGCGGTCTGAAGTCCCCGGGTCAGCGGGGGCGGAGGGTGCCGGTGCGGGTGATGGTGGCGCGGCATCGGTCGGCGTGGGACCCGCCACGACGATCGGGGCTGCCGAGACGCTGCGCACGGCGGCGATCGCACGGTCGAGCAGGCTCACCCCGTCGATCTGCAGCCGCGGCTTGTCGATCCCGCCCATGCGGGACGCCCGGCCGCCGGCGAGCAGGATCGCGCCGACGGAGTGCGCGTCCGCGCCGGGTGCGCCGGCCGCGGAGTGTGCCGCGGAGATCCGCGCGCCCACGGGATCCGCAGCGCGCGCCCGGTCGCCGGCAGGAACGTCGGTCACGGCCGCGCGGACTCGCCCGGCCGGGCCCATGCACCCGATTTGCCTCCGGTCTTGGCGACCAGTCGGACGTCGGCGATCGAGGTGGACTTGTCCAAGCCCTTGACCATGTCGACCACGGCGAGGGCGGCGACCGAGACGGCGGTGAGCGCCTCCATCTCCACGCCGGTGCGATCGGCGGTGCGCACGGTGGCCTCGAGCTGCACGCCGCCGTCGACGATCTCCACCTCGACCACCGCCCCGTGCACGCCGATCACGTGAGCCAGGGGCAGCAGCTCGGGGGTGCGCTTGGCCGCGGCGATGCCGGCGATCCGGGCGACCGCCAGCACATCGCCCTTGGGGACGGTGCCGTCGCGGAGGGCCGCGACGACCTCGGGCGCGCAGCGGACGAAGCCGCGCGCGGTGGCCGCGCGCACCGTGGGCTGCTTCTCGGTGACGTCGACCATGCGAGCGTTGCCCGCGGCATCCAGGTGGGTGAAGCTCATGAGACCAGCATGACATCCACGACGTCGCCCACCGCGACGGCGTCGATGTCGGCGGGGACGATCGCATAGGCGTCGGAGCGGCCCAGGCTCGCCGCCAGATGCGAGCCGCCCGACGAGGCGGGGCGCACGCCGTCGCGCTCGACGCGCACCGGCCGATACTGGCGCCGGCCGGCCGGAGTGCGCCACGCCTCGAGCACGCGCATCGGCAGCGTGAGCCGATCGAGTGCCGCGGCGCCCTGCATCGCCCGCAGCGCGGGGCGCACGAACACCTCGAACGACACCGCGACGCTGACCGGGTTGCCCGGCAGCCCGAACATGAGCGGCATCCCGTCGCCGAATCCCTGCGGCTTGCCGGGCTGCATCGCGACCTTCTCGAACCGCATCGGCGCGACGTTCTTGACGACCTCGTACGCTCCTGCGCTGACACCGCCCGAGGTGATCACCACGTCGGCGCCGAGGACGGATGCCTCGGCCAGCGCCGCGCGCAGTCCGTCGCCGTCATCGGTCACCGAGGTGCGCAGCACCACCTCGGCGCCGATCTGCTCGCACAGTCCCTCCAACAGCGTGCTGTTCGACTCGGGGATCTGCCCGCGCCGCAACGGGGTGCCGGGGGGCCGAAGCTCGTCCCCGGTCGAGATCACGGCCACCCGCGGAAGCCGAGAGACCACGACCTCGGTGACACCGGCCGCGGCGGCAGCAGCGAGCTGACGGCCGCCCAGGAAGGTTCCGGCGGGAAGGATCTCGTCCCCGGCCGTGCACTCCTCGGCACGCGGGCGGATATGGGCTCCGCGTGCCCGCGGTGCTGCGATCACCTCGACCCGGCCGAGGGAGTCCTCCAGCCCGCCGACGGTGTCCTCGAACGGGACGATGGCGTCGGCATCGGCGGGCACCGGCGACCCGGTCATGATGCGGGCGGCCTGCCCGGCCCGCAGCGGCGGGTCATCGGACGTGCCGGCCGGCAGATCGGCGACGACCTCGAGCACGACCGGCGCGTCGGGGGATGCCGCGGACACGTCGTCGAACCGCACGGCGAAGCCGTCCATCGCCGAGTTGTCGAACAGCGGAAGGTCCACCTGCGATCGGACCGGTTCGCGCAGGAACCGACCCAGAGCCGCATTCACCGGCATCGTCGTCGCCTCGAGGAGGCGCACCGCCGCGAGGATGCGGTCTCGGTGCTCTTCGACGGTGATCACACCCGGGCCTCCTGCCTGCCGGTCCACCCCTCGATACCGCCGCGCAGGACGGATGCCTCGGCTCCCGCGGCCCGCAGCGCCGACGCGGCGACGCGCGCCCGCGCACCCACCTGGCACACGATCACGACGGGGGAGCCCGCGACCTGGTCGGCCACGGCATCCACGTCCGCCAGCAGGGCATCCAGCGGAAGATGCCGGAAGCCGGGCACCGTGCCCGTGGCCAGCTCGAACTCCTCGCGCACGTCGATCACGACTGCGTCGCCGGGCTCGTCCACCTCGGCGATCGCGGCGGCCGGCCGCGCCGGGCCGTTCGCGTTCGGTACGGCGGAGTTCGGTGCGGTGCCATTCCGACCTGACCCGCCCCGTGCCGGGCCGTCCTGCGCGGTGTCGTTCGGTGCGGTGTCGTTCGGTGCGGTGTCGTTCGGTGCGGCGGAGTTCGCCGCGCTCGCGGCATCCGTCCCCTGTGCAGCTCGCAGGGGCGCCTCACGCTGGGTGCCGGCCAGCGCGTCGATGAGCGCGACGCGTCCGATCAGGGGTCGGCCGATCCCGGTGATGAGCTTCAGCGCCTCGGCGGCCATCAACGATCCGACCTGCAGGCAGAGCGGGCCGAACACGCCGACCGCCGAGCAAGCCGGGGCGTCGCTGCCCGCGGGATAGAGGTCGACCAGGCGCACCGGCTCGTGCGGCGCGGGCGGGGTGGACCAGAACACCGTGACCAGCCCGGCGAACTCCTGCACCGTGCCCCACACCAGGGGCAGCCCGAGCCGCTCGCAGGCCGCCGCCACGATCTCGCGGCTGGCGAAGGAGTCCGTCCCGTCCAGGACGAGATCGACGCCCGCCAGCAGCGCGGCGGCGTTGTCGTGCGTGAGGCGGGTGCGCACCGCGCGGACGCGGGTCTCGGACAGATCGGATGCCACGCGCTCGGCACTGTCGGTCTTGGGGCGCCCGACGTCCTGCCGGCGGTGGATCACCTGCCGCTGCAGGTTCGAGACGTCCACCTCGTCGTCGTCGAACACGACGAGTTCGCCGATGCCGGCAGCGGCCAGGGCGAGGATGACCGGCGAGCCCAGCCCTCCGGCGCCGACCACCGCGGCGCGAGCCGCTCCGATCCTTCGCTGTCCGTCGGGCCCGAGCCCGGCCAATCGCTGATGGCGCGCCGTGCGCACGCGCTCGGCGTCGCTGAGCGCAGGCAGGGGCGGGACCAGCGGCATGTCTTCAGCGTAGTCAGCGGCGCCCGGGCGCGGGCCGGTTCCGGCCGGACGAAACGGCGGATGCCGCATCCCGCCCCCGCCCCGGGCCTCACAGAGTTCGGAGGAAGCGACGAGTCTCGGATCGAATCGCCGGAATCCTCCGAGGATGCGGTGCTCCTCCGAAGTCTGTGATGGTGGGGGCGCCGGTGAGGGGAGGAGGCGCCCGTGCGCGGCGCGAGGCGGGGGAGGCGCCGCACCGGTCATGGTGCGGGACGGCGGCGACGCAGCGGCGGTCGGTTCCGCGAGATCGGAATAAGTCCGCTCAGATCGCCGCAGATGCGGTGCTATCGTGACGATATGCCCGCAAGCTACAAGATCTCGCAGGCCGCCCGTCTGCTCGGCGTCAGCGACGACACCGTGCGCCGCTGGGTGGAGCAGGGCGCGCTGCCGGTCACGGACTCTTCGCCGGCCGAGATTCCCGGGGAGGCGCTCGCGCGCCGTGCGGTGGAGCTGTCCGCTGCGGCCGTCGACCCGACGGATGTCCTCTCCAGTGCGCGCAATCGGTTCACCGGCCTGGTCACCAGGGTCATCGTCGACCAGGTCGCCGCCCAGGTCGACATCCAGGCGGGTCCGCATCGCGTGGTGTCGCTGATGACCGCCGAGGCCGTCCGTGACCTCGGTCTGGAAGTCGGTTCGCTGGCGGTCGCCGTGGTCAAGGCCACCACCGTCATCGTCGAGACCCCGCGTCCTTGACCGGTCTCGTCCACGCGAACTCGTCCGGAAGAACCCGCCAGAAGGGAGAGCACATCATGCGCCGGTTCCCCGTCATCGCCGCGGCTGCGGCCACACTCACCCTGGGGCTGGCCGGCTGTGCGATCAGTGCCACCCAGCCCGCCACGGACCAGCCCAGCGGCGCGACCGCCGCCCTCGGCGGCGACGTCACGGTGTCGGCGGCCGCGTCGCTGAAGGGCGCATTCGACACGGCCATCGAGAAGTTCACCGCCGCGCACCCGGACGTGCACGTGACCGCCAGCTATGACGGCTCCAGCACGCTGGCCACCCAGATCATCGGCGGCGCCAAGGTCGACGTCTTCGCCTCGGCCGACCAGGCGAACATGGACAAGGTCACCGCACCGGGGCTGGCCTCCGACCCGGTGGTCTTCGCCCGCAACACCCTCGTCATCGTCGTGCCCAAAGGCAATTCCGCCGGCGTGCAGAGCCTCGCCGACCTGGCGAAGCGGGGAGTGACCACCGTGCTGTGCGCACCCGAGGTGCCCTGCGGCGCCGCCTCCCGAACGCTGCTGGACAACGCCGGGGTGAGCGTGACGCCGGCCAGCTCCGAGCAGAACGTGACCGCGGTGCTGACCAAGGTGCGCACCGACGAGGCCGACGCCGGGCTCGTCTACAAGACCGACGCGGCAACCGCCGCCGGTCAGGTCGAGACCATCGTCCCCGAGGGCGCCGACAAGGTCGTGAACTCGTACCCGATCGCCGTGCTGAAGGACGCGCCCGACAAGGCCGCCGCGCAGGCGTTCGTCGACTTCATCACCGGGACCGAAGGGCAGGCCGTCCTCGCCTCGTTCGGATTCGAGAAGCCATGAATCGTCGCGGCTACGCGCCGCCGGTCCTCGCGGTCCCCGCCCTGATCGGCGTGGCCTTCCTCGTCCTGCCGCTGGCCGCCCTGGTCGGCAAGGTGCAGTGGGCGACGCTGTGGGCCGACATCACCTCGACCGAAGCTCTGGACGCGCTGCGGCTGTCGGTGACGACCGGCCTGATCGCCACCGCGCTGTGCTTGATGCTGGGGGTGCCGCTCGCGCTGCTGATCGCGCGGGCGCGCACGCGCACCGCCGCCGTGCTGCGCGCGATCGTGACCGTGCCGCTCGTGCTGCCGCCGATGGTGGGCGGACTGGCACTGCTGTTCCTGTTCGGCCGTTCCGGATGGCTCGGCTGGACCGGATGGCAGGTGCCGTTCACCACGACGGCGGTGGTCCTGGCCCAGACGTTCGTGGCGCTGCCGTTCCTCGTCCTGGCGCTGGAGGGCGCACTGCGCACCTCCGGCGTGGATTACGAGCGCGCCGCCACCGGGTTGGGCGCCGGCCGCTGGACGATCCTGTGGCGGGTGACGCTGCCGCTGGCCGCTCCCGGGCTGATCTCGGGAGTCATCCTGTGCTTCGCCCGCGCGATCGGCGAGTTCGGCGCCACCGCGCTGTTCGCCGGCAACGCGCCGGGGGTCACGCAGACCATGCCGCTGGCGATCTACACGGCGTTCAACGGCGCGGGGGTCACCCAGGGATCGGCGGTCGCGCTCTCGCTGCTGCTGCTGGTGACGGCGATCCTCGTGCTGCTGCTGGTGCGGGCCTGGCGACCGAACGCCCCCGCGACGGCCGCGGAGGGCGTCGGATGAGCGGCGCGCAGGCGGAGGGCGTCGGATGAGCGGCGCGGGGCTGGAGGCCCGGGTCCGGGTCGAGCGCGGGGCGTACGTGCTCGATGCGGCGCTGCGGGCCGACGCCGGAGAGATCGTCGCCGTGATGGGCCCGTCCGGTGCGGGCAAGTCCACCCTGTTCGATGCGATCGCGGGCTTCGTGCCGCTGGACGCGGGCGAGGTGCGGCTCGACGGGCGGACGCTGGAGGCGGCATCCGGCGTCCGCGTCGGCCCGCAGCACCGCGGCGTCGTGCTGCTCGGGCAGCAGCCGCGCCTCTTCCCGCACCTGTCGGCGCGCGAGAACGTCGCGTTCGGGCCGCGCGCCCGCGGCACGGGGCGCCGCGCGGCACGGACGGATGCCGATGCCTGGCTGGATCGCGTGGGGCTGGCCGGCATGGGCGCACGACGTCCCGCGCAGCTGTCCGGCGGGCAGCAGCAGCGGGTGGCGCTGGCCCGTGCGCTGGCGACCGCGCCGCGGGTGCTGCTGCTGGACGAGCCGCTGACGTCCCTCGACCCGGCCACCGCGGCCGACATCCGCGCGCTGCTGCGCGATCAGCTCGCCGCGACCGGGACGACGGCGCTCATCGCCACCCACGACGCGGCGGACGCGGCATCCCTCGCCGGCCGTCTGGTCGTGCTCGAAGCCGGACGGATCACGCAGGAGGGCGGGGTGCGCGAGGTGCTGGATGCCCCGGCCACGCCGTTCGCGGCCGCGGTCGCCGCGACGCTGCCGGACCGCCGGGGCGACGGCTCGGGCGGAGGCTCGGGCGACGGCTGGGCGGCGCGGATCGAGGACGTGCGGGCAGGCGGGTCGGGGGTCGTGGTGCGGGCGCGCACCGCGACCGGCGAGGACATCGTGCTGCAGCTTCCCGCCGGTGCCGGAGCGATCCCCGGCGGAACCATCACGGTCTCGGCCGGTCGCTGAGACCGGGGCGACCGGGTCGCTACGGCCGGTGCAGCCGTTCGGGGTCGGGCGGAGCCACCGGCTCCCACCCGCGCCGGGTGGCCCGGGCGCCGCTGCGGTGCTCGTCGCGCGAGCGATACACGATGTACGGCCGGAACAGGTACTGCACCGGCGCCGAGAACACGTGCACCAGGCGCGTGAACGGCCACAGGGCGAACAGCAGCGTCGCCGTCAGCGCGTGCAGCTGGAACATCAGCGGCGCCTGGTCCATGAGCTCGGGCTGCGGCTGGAAGAGCAGGATGCTGCGCACCCACGGGCTGATCGTGGTGCGGTACTCGTAGCCGGGGCCGAACAGCTGGTGCATGAACGTGGCGAGCGTGCCGAACAGCAGCGTGGCGCCCAGGAACACGTACATGACCTTGTCCATCGTGGTGGTCGCCAGGAACACCGGGCCGACCGTGCGGCGCCGGTAGATCAGGATCGCGAGCCCCGCGAGCGTCAGGATCGCGGCGGCCGTGCCGAGCACGGTCGCGCCGATGTGGTACATGTGCTCGTCGATGCCGATGGCGTACAGCCACTCGCGGGGGACCAGCAGGCCGACCGCGTGGCCGACCAGCACGAAGAGGATGCCGAAGTGGAACATCGGCGAGCCCCAGCGCAGCAGCCGGTTCTCGTACGACTGGCTCGACCGCGTCGTCCAGCCGAACTTGTCATACCGATACCGCCAGATGTGGCCGACGATGAACACGGCCGCGGCGATGTACGGCAGCACCACCCACAGCAGCAGGGACAGCGGGTTCATACGTCCTCCCTCACTCGGAACGGCGGCAGGATGCCGTTCAGGCTCAGCCCCACCGTCTCGGTGGGCGGCCCCTCGCTGATCAGTTCCAGGTAGCGCTCGCGCGTGGCCTCGTCCACCGGCGGCAGCGACAGGGTCACCGCCCGCACGACATCGGCCCACGGGCTGTCCATGGCCTCGAGGGCCGCACGCAGCACCTCGATGCCCTCCCGGTGGCTGGACAGCAGCGCGTCGGCGATCTCGGAGTCGCTCATCGCGGAGAATTCCAGTACGGCCGGCAGGTAGTCCGGCAGCTCGTGGGCGTCGAACTCCCACCCGGCCGCGCGATAGGCCTCCAGGATCGTCACCAGGGCGGTGCCGCGCTTGCGCGTGTCGCCGGTGGCGAAGTAGGTCAGATACAGGCTGCACTTGCGCTTCAGATCGAAGGTGCGCACGTACTGCTGCTCCCACGAGTGCGCGGACTCGGCGGCGTCCATGAACCGTTCCAGCGGATGCCGCAGCTTGTCCGGCAGCGGAGCCGCCAGTCCCCGCACCGCCGGAAGCTTCGCGAACCAGGCGGCATCCGGATAATCCAGCAGCACCGAGGCGGCCATGTGTGCGCGCGCACGCTCCGGGCGGCTCAGCGTGAGCGCGTTCAGTGACGCCGGCAGTCGGCGCCGCGGGGTGACGCGGGTGCGCAAGCCGACCATCACTTGTCCTTGTCCAGGGGCGGGAACAGGCCCTGCGGGGTCCCGTTGCCGTCCCAGTTGAGCAGGTTGACGCGGCCAGGGCCGGCCGGCCGGTCGGCGGTCTGCCGGTCCTTGAGCACGTGGAAGTTCTCCACCGCCACCGGGTCCGGGTGCCCGCTGGAGGCGCCGAACGGACCGGGGCCGCCCATGCCGGGGCCGCCGTCATAGTCCAGCGAACAGGCCAGCTCCTCCAGCTCGCGGGCCTGCTCCGCGTGCGCGGCGGGGATGACGTACCGGTCGTTGTACTTGGCGATCGCCAGCAGTCTGTACATCTCCTCCATCTCGGTGCCGGTCATCCCGACGGCCGCGGCGATCTCCTCGTCCCGACGGTCCTCCAGGTTGATCCCGCGCATGTACGAGCGCATCGCGGCCAGCTTGCGCAGCGAAGCATCCACCGGCGCGACATCCCCCGCGGTGAACAGCTCGGCCAGGTACGAGATCGGGATGCGCAGCTTGTCGATCGCGGCGAACAGCGTGCGCGCATCCTCGCCGTCGTTGCCCGAGCCGGTGACCACGTCCACCACCGGGGACAACGGCGGGATGTACCAGACCATCGGCATCGTCCGGTACTCCGGGTGCAGCGGCAGCGCCACCTTGTACTGCTGGATGAGCTTGTGGATGGGGCTGTTCTGCGCGGCCTCGATCCAGTCCTCCGGGATGCCGTCGCGCCGGGCGGCCTCGATGACCGCCGGATCGTTCGGGTCGAGGATGACGCTGCGCTGCGCGTCCAGCAGCTCGTGCTCGTCCTGGACGCTGGCCGCCTCGGCCACCCGGTCCACGTCGTACAGCACGAGGCCGAGATACCGCAGCCGCCCCACGCAGGTCTCCGAGCACACGGTCGGCAGGCCGACCTCGATGCGCGGGTAGCACAGCGTGCACTTCTCGGCCTTGCCGGTCTTGTGGTTGAAATAGACCTTCTTGTACGGGCAGCCGGACACGCACATCCGCCACCCGCGGCACTTGTCCTGGTCGACCAGGACGATGCCGTCCTCGGCGCGCTTGTACATCGCCCCGGACGGGCAGGATGCCACGCACGACGGGTTCAGGCAGTGCTCGCAGATGCGCGGCAGGTAGAACATGAATGCCTGCTCGAACTCCGCGTGCACCTTCTCGCTCATCTTCTTCAGGATCGGGTCGTCCTGCATGGTCTCGGCCGACCCGCCCAGGTCGTCATCCCAGTTGGCCGACCATGAGATCTTCATGTCCTTGCCGGTGAGCAGGCTCTTCGGGCGGGCGACCGGCGTCTGCTCGCCCTTGGGCGAGTTCAGCAGCATGTCGTAGTCGTACGTCCAGGGCTCGTAGTAGTCCTCGATCTCGGGCAGATTCGGGTTCGAGAAGATGTGCGCGAGCTTGGCGAGCCGTCCGCCGCTGCGCAGCTTGAGCCGGCCCCGCTTGGTGCGCACCCAGCCGCCGCCCCACCGCTCCTGATCCTCGTACGAGCGCGGATAGCCGACGCCGGGCCGGGTCTCGACGTTGTTGAACCACACGTACTCCACGCCGGTCCGGTTCGTCCACGCCTGCTTGCACGTGACCGAGCAGGTGTGGCATCCGATGCACTTGTCGAGGTTCATCACCATCGACATCTGCGCCATGACCTTCATCGGTACTGCACCTCCTGGCTCCGGCGACGGATGGTCGTGACCTCATCGCGCTGATTCCCGGTCGGGCCGAGATAGTTGAACGCCCAGGCCAGCTGAGCGTACCCGCCGATCAGGTGGCTGGGCTTGAGCAGGATGCGGGTGAGGGAGTTGTGGATGCCGCCGCGCAGGCCGCTGGTCTCCGAGATCGGCACATCCACCGTGCGGTCCTTCGCGTGGTACATGTACACCGTGCCCTCCGGCATCCGGTGCGACACGATGGCCCGCGCCACCACGACGCCGTTGCGGTTGTAGGCCTCGATCCACTCGTTGTCGCGCACGCCGATCTTGCCGGCGTCCGCGATGCTCATCCAGATCGTCGGGCCGCCGCGACTCAGCGACAGCATGAACAGGTTGTCCTGGTACTCGGAGTGGATCGACCACTTCGAGTGCGGCGTCAGGTACCGCACCGACACCTCGGTCTGGCCGTCGGCGCCCGGCCCGGCGATGCGGTTGCGCGCACCGGGGATCGCGTCGCCGAACAGTCGGTGCATGTCCAGCGGCGGACGGTAGATCGGCAGGTTCTCGCCGAGCTCCTCCATCCAGTCGTGGTCGAGGAAGAAGTGCTGCCGGCCGGTGAGCGTGTGCCAGGGCTTGAGCTGCTCGACGTTCACCGCGAACGCGGTGTAGCGGCGTCCGCCGTGCTCGGATCCGGACCACTCCGGCGAGGTGATGACGCTGCGCGGCTGCACCTGCACGTCGCTGAACGTGATGTGCGTGCCCTCGTGCTCCTCGGCCAGGAACGCCATCTTCTGACCGGTCTGCTCCTCGAGTCGCTGGAAGCCCTGCACCGCCAGCCGTCCGTTCGTCGTGCCGGACAGGGCCAGCACCATCTCGCACGCGCGCTTGTCGGTGTCCAGCCGCACTCGTCCGGCCATCGGTCCGGCGGCGACCGTACCGTTCAGGCCCTTGAGCATCTCGACGTCGCGCTCGGGCCGGTAGGTGATGCCCTTCGTGGTCATGCCGAGCTTCTCAGTGAGCGGACCCAGCGTGTTCCACTGCGCCGCCAGCGCAGGATAGTCCCGCTCGACCACGATCAGCTTGGCCATCGTCACGCCCGGCACGAGCGGCAGGTCGCGCACCCGGCCGTGCGGTGTGGCCATCACGTCGGGGGTGTCGTGCTGCAGCGGGGCGGCAACGATGTCGCGGCGCACGCCGAGGTGGGTGCGGGCCATCTCGCTGAAGCGCTCGGCGATCGCCTTGAACGTCTCGAAGTCCGTGCGGGTCTGCCACGGCGGATCGATCGCCGGCGAGAACGAATGCACGAACGGGTGCATGTCGGTCGAGGACAGGTCGTACTTCTCGTACCAGGTCGCGGTGGGCAGCACGACGTCGCTGAACAGCGTGGTGCTGGTCATGCGGAAATCGCTCGTCATCAGCAGGTCGAGCTTGCCCAGCGGCGCGTCCTCGCGCCAGCGCACGTCGCGCGGACGCGCGCCGGCCGGCGTCTCGCCCACCCGCACCGCAGAGTCCGTGCCCAGCAGGTGCTTGAGGAAGTACTCGTTGCCCTTGCCCGACGAGCCCAGCACGTTGGCGCGCCACATCGAGATCACCCGCGGGAAGTTCTCCGGAGCATCCGGGTCCTCGCAGGCGTAGTGCAGCGATCCGTCGTTGAGCGAGTCGACGATGTACTGTGCCGGCTCCTTGCCGGCGGCCTCTGCGTCGTCGACGAGATCGAGGGGGTTGCGCGAGAACGTCGGGTAGCTGGGCATCCACCCGCGCTTGACCGACTCGACCAGGCAGTCGGCCGTGGTCCGGCCCGCGAACGTGCCGCGCGCCAGCGGCGAGGCCAGCTGGTCGGCCGGCAGCCCGTCGTAGCGCCACTGGTCGGTGGCCAGATACCAGAACGCGGTGCCGATGGCCTGGCGCGGCGGGCGGGTCCAGTCCAGCGCCCCGGCGTACTGGTTGTACCCGGTCAGAGGTCGCACCTTCTCTTGGCCGACGTAGTGCGCCCAGCCGCCGCCGTTCACGCCCTGGCAGCCGCACATCATGGTCAGTGCCAGGAACGTGCGATAGATGGTGTCGGAGTGGAACCAGTGGTTCGTGCCCGCGCCCATCAGGATCATCGAGCGTCCGCCGCTGCGCAGCGCGTTGTCGGCGAACTCCCGGCCGATCCGCGAGGCCTGCGCGGCCGGGACCGAGGTGATCTCCTCCTGCCAGGCAGGGGTGCCCGGGCTCGACGCGTCGTCGTAGCCGGTCGGCCACTGCCCCGGCAGGCCGTCGCGGCCGACGCCGTACCGGGCCAGCATCAGGTCGAAAACGGTCGTGACGGTGCGTCCGGCGACGGTGCGCACCGGGACGCCGCGGCTGACGATGCCGACGCCGCCGGCGTGCTCGTGCCCGGGCTCGGGGGCGACGTCGAAGCGAGGGAGGGCGACTTCGGCGGATGCCCCGTCCCAATCGGTCGCGTCCGCGATCGACAGCGGGGGCACGACGTCGCCGAGGTCCAGGTTCCACCGGCCCTGGTCCTCGGGGGTGAACCGGTGGCCGAGCGACCCGCCCGGCACCACCGCGGTGCCGTCGGCGTCCAGCAGCACCGGCTTGAACTCGCCGCGCGGGGTGTCCGCGGCATCCGCGTCGAGATCGCTCGCGGTCAGGAACTTGCCCGGCACCAGCCGGTCGCCGTGCTGCTCGAGCGTGACCAGATACGGCGCGTCGGTGTATCGGCGCATGTAGTCCTGGAACGGGGCGGTGCGCTCGCGCACGAAGAACTCGGTGAGGATGACGTGCCCCATCGCGATCGCCAGCGCGGCATCCGTCCCCGGGTGCGGCGCAACCCATTCGTCGGCGAACTTGGTGTTGTCGGTGTAGTCCGGCGAGACCACGATCACCTTCTGGCCGCGGTAGCGGGCCTCGGTCATGAAGTGCGCGTCCGGGGTGCGGGTGACCGGCACGTTCGAGCCCCACATCATCAGGTAGCCGGCGTTCCACCAGTCGGCCGATTCGGGCACGTCGGTCTGATCGCCGAACACCTGGGGGCTGGCCACCGGCAGATCGGCGTACCAGTCGTAGAACGACAGCATCGTGCCGCCGAGCAGGTTCATGAACCGCGAGCCCGAGCCGTGCGAGATCATCGACATCGCCGGGATGGGCGAGAAGCCCGCGACCCGGTCCGGCCCGAACGCCTTCACCGTGTGCACGTGCGCGGCCGCCACGATCTCGACCGCCTCGTCCCACGTGGTGCGCACCAGCCCGCCCTTGCCGCGGGCGCTCTTGTAGGCGCGGGATGCCTCGGGGTCCTCCACGATCGACCGCCAGGCGTCGACCGGGTCGGGGTGGGTCTGCTTGGCCGCGCGGTAGAGCTCCAGCAGGGTGTCGCGGATGTAGGGGTAGCGCACCCGGGTGGGGGAGTAGGTGTACCAGCTGAACGCGGCGCCGCGGGGGCAGCCGCGCGGTTCGTACTCGGGCGAGTCCGGCCCGACCGACGGGTAGTCGGTCTGCTGGGTCTCCCAGGTGATGATGCCGTCCTTGACGTACACCTTCCACGAGCACGACCCGGTGCAGTTGACCCCGTGCGTGGAACGGACCACCTTGTCGTGCGACCAGCGGTCGCGGTAGAAGACATCCCCCTCGCGGCCGCCCTCGAGGAACAGTGCGCGCTGATCGCCCGAGATCTCGCCGGGCCGGATGTATCGGCTCAGCGACAGCAGGGTGTCGGCGAGCGGGCCGTCCGTGGCCGGCTGCGTGGTGCGGATCTTGGGAGTCATGCCTGGTCCTCCAGCCTCGCGATTACCCCCAGTATGGGCGGGGCGCCGCGGGACCGCCAGGGGGGCGAGCCGTGTTTAATGGCGGGCGATCCCGTGGAAAATCGTCGGGCAGACGCACCCGGCGCGACATACGTCGAAGAATCGCGCCTCGAATAAAAACGGTGCGGGCTGGTGACGCGGGCGCGGTTCCTGGCTAGCCTGTCGCGAAACGAGAGGAGCCGTCATGGCGCCCATGTCTTCGACGGTCACGGACATGCGGACCACGGCCGAGCTGCGCGGCGGTCTCGGCCAGGTGCTCCTGGCGACCCTCGCGTCGACGGCCGGCTTCTGGGCGTGGATGGCGATCGCGCCGCTGCAGGGCCTCTACGCGACCTCGATGGGGCTGGGGCAGGGGCAGATCTCGCTCATGCTGGCCACCCCGGTGCTGGTCGGCGCGCTCGGCCGCATCGTGGTGGGCGCCCTGACCGACCGCTGGGGCGGTCGGAGGATGTTCACCTTCGTGCTGCTGGCGGGCGTGCCGGCCGTGCTGCTGGTGGCGCTCGCCGGCTCGATCAAGAGCTTCCCGCTGCTGGTGTTCGCCGGGTTCCTGCTGGGCGTGTCCGGCACCATCTTCGCCGTGGGCGTGCCGTTCTCCAGTGCCTGGTACGCGCCCGCACGACGGGGGTTCGCGAACGGCGTGTTCGGGATGGGGATGATCGGCACCGGCGTGTCGGCCTTCTTCACCCCGCGGCTGGCGCAGCAGATCGGATATCTGCCCACCCACCTGCTCATCGCCGGGATCATGGTCGTGATGGCGGCACTGTGCTGGTTCTTCCTGCGCGACTCGCCGGCCTGGACGCCGAGCAGCCAGGCGCTGGTCCCCAAGGTGGTCGGGGCGCTGAAGCTGCGGATCACGTGGCAGATGTCTTTCCTGTACGCGATCGTGTTCGGCGGGTTCGTGGCGTTCTCCACCTACCTGCCGAAGTACCTCACCACGATCTATCCGGACGAGGTCGACGCCGTCGGGGCCGGCACCCGCACCGCGATGTTCGCGGTCGCGGCGGTCGTGGCGCGCCCGATCGGCGGCGTGCTGGCCGACCGGTTCGGGCCGAAGGTGGTCTCGCTGCTCTCGCTGGCGGGGATCGTGGCGGCCGCCTACGTCGTCGGTCAGGAGCCGCCCGAGGGCATCGTCACCGGCGTCACCTTCCTGCTCATGGCCGCCGCGATGGGCCTGGGCATGGGCGGGGTGTTCGCCTGGGTCGGCCCCTCCACCCCGCCGGACCGGGTCGGCGCGGTCACCGGCGTGGTCGCGGCCGCCGGCGGACTGGGCGGCTACTTCCCGCCCCTGGTGATGGGCGCCACCTACCAGGCCGAGACGAACTCGTACTGGCTCGGACTGTGGCTGCTCGTGCTCGTGGGCGCGCTGGCGCTGGTGGTGGCCGGGATGATGCGCGACGCCCGGCCGAAGAAGGCCTGAGCCACGGCCCGGAGTCTCCCGCGCAGCGGTTACGGTGGGCATATGGCCGCCGAGATGCTCACCGGGACCCGCGATGCGCGCGGGCGCGCGCTGCACGATCTGCGCATCTCGGTGACCGATCGCTGCAACTTCCGCTGCGTGTACTGCATGCCCAAGGAGATCTTCGGCCGCGATTACGCGTTCCTGCCGAAGGAGCAGCTGCTCAGCTTCGAGGAGATCGAACGGGTCGCGCGGGCCGCGGTCGCCCTGGGGGTGCGCAAGCTGCGGCTCACCGGCGGCGAGCCGCTGCTGCGCCGCGACATCGAGGTGCTGATCGGGATGCTGGCCGGCATCGAGACCGACGACGGATCGCCGCTGGACATCGCCCTGACCACGAACGGATCGGCCCTGGCGCACAAGGCGCCCGCACTGCGCGCGGCAGGCCTGGACCGGGTCACCGTGTCGCTGGACTCGCTGGACGATGCCACCTTCCGGGCGATGAACGACATCGACTTCCCGGTCGCACGCGTGCTCGACGGCATCCGCGCCGCGCGCGAGGAGGGTCTTCCGGTCAAGGTCAACACCGTGGTCAAGCGCGGGATGAACGACGGCGACATCCTCTCCATCGCCGAGCGGTTCCGCGGCACCGGGGTGACGGTGCGGTTCATCGAGTTCATGGATGTCGGGACCACCAACGGCTGGAACCTGGCCGAGGTCGTGCCCTCGGCCGAGGTGGTCGCGCGCATCGACGCCGTCCATCCGCTCGAGCCGGTGCCGCCGGCCTATCCGGGCGAGACGGCCGGCCGCTGGCGCTACCGCGACGGGGCCGGCGAGGTGGGCGCCATCTCCAGCGTCACCGCGCCGTTCTGCGGCGCGTGCACGCGGGCGCGGATCTCTGCGGACGGCAAGCTGTTCACCTGCCTGTTCGCCGCGCGCGGGCACGATCTGCGCGCGCTGCTGCGCGGGGTCGCCTCCGGCAGTGGGGCGTCGGATGACGAGCTGCGTGCCGCGCTCGCCGGGATCTGGGCGGTCCGCGACGACCGGTACTCCGAGATCCGCTCGTCGGCCACCGCCGCCGAGTCGACCGAATCCGCCCCGCGGGTGGAGATGTCCTACATCGGCGGCTGAGCGCACCGGATAGGCTCCCGGGGGTGAGCAGCATCCGTCCGTTCCGGCCCGGAGACGAGTCCGCGCTCGGTGAGATCTGCGTGCGCACCGCGGCGGCGGGCGCCGACGCCACCGGGATGCTCAGCGATGACGACATCTGGCCGGCGATCTTCGTCTGGCCGTATGTCGCGCGCCATCCCGACACCGCGTTCGTGGTCGAGACCGACGAGGGCCGGGTGGCCGGCTACATCGTGTGCGCGCCCGACACCGACGCCTTCGAGACCTGGTTCCGCACCGACTGGTGGCCGCCGTTCGCGCGGCGGTGGGCACGGCCGGCGCCGCGCGGAGATCAGGGGCACCCGGGGAGCCGGGAGCCCGTGGATCAGGAGCACGCGGATCAGGAGCACGCGGATCAGGAGCACGCGGATCAGGAGCAGGGGCTCCTCGCCTATGCCGCCGCCCGCGGCGGCGCGGCGAACCGCTATCAGGCGATGGGCTTCCCCGCGCACCTGCACATCGACCTGCTGCCCGAACTGCAGGGGCAGGGGTGGGGGCGACGGCTGATCGACACGCTCGCCGACCGCCTGCGCACGCGTGGCGTGCCCGGTGTCCACTTGGTGGCCGGCGCCGAGAACGCCGGTGCCGTCGCGTTCTATCCGCGGGTCGGATTCACGGCGCTGGCCGCACACCCGGCGGACGAGAACGACCGGCCCTTCGGCATGCGGCTGCCGCCGCGGCATCCGACGTCCGCAGACGGTCCTGCGGCGAGCTGACTCGGCGGGGGCACGACCGTCCAGGTCGCGCACCCGCGGCGGGCCGACTCAGCGGGGCACGACCTCGCCCAGATCGCGCACCCGGCGGCGCTCGTGCAGTGCGGGGATGCCGGTGTCGCCCACGATCCGGTCGTCCTCCTTCGCCGCGCCGTCCTCGCGCCAACCGTGGCGCTCGTAGAAGGATGCCGCCCGCTCGTTGCCGTCCAGGACCCACAGCGACGCGGTGCGGAACCCGGACGCGCGCAGCGCGGCCTCGGCCGCCATCATCAGCGCGTGCCCGACCCCGGTCGACCAGTTCTCCGGCAGCGCATACAGGGCGTACAGCTCCCCACGGCCCGCAGCATCCTCGTCCCGGCACAGGCCGGTCGCCGCCCACCCCACCGGATATCCGTCGCGCTCGGCCAGCAGGCTCGCCGAACGCGGGTCGGCGTTGTGCCGGTCCCAGTGCAGGGCGCGCAGGTGCGCCTCGCGGTCGACGTCGAGCCGGTCCAGCAGGGCGTCGGCGATCAGCCCGTGGTAGGCCACCCGCCACGACGCCACCCGGATCGTGGCGATGGCACGGGCATCGGCCTCTGTCGCCCGCCGCACCGTCAGCACCATGTCGGCATCCTTCCCGCCGCCCGCATCATGGAAGACGACGGTACCCGATGCCCGCAGGGAGGGTAGCCTCGAAGACGGAGGACGAGATGGGCAGGATCACCGCGCGGAAGCGGGTCGTGCGGGTCCGCGTGGACGCGGATCGCGACGAAGAGGCGACCTCGGCGCGCGCCGATGTGCTGGCGGTCGAGGAGCCGCTGGAGATCCGCATCGGCGGCGAACCGCTGACGGTCACCATGCGCACCCCCGGACACGACGTCGAGCTGGCCGCCGGCTACCTGGTCGCCGAGGGCGTGATCACCCGTGAGGGGCAGTTCGCCTCGGCCATCCACTGCGGCGGCCCGGGGGCCCCGGGACGGATCATCGAGACCGGGCGGCTGTCGCTGACGCCGACGAGCGTCGAAGGCAACACCTACAACGTGCTGGATGTCACGCTCGCGCCGGGCACGCCGCTGCCCGAGACCCTGACCTCGCGTCGGACCTACACCTCCAGCGCCTGCGGCGTGTGCGGCGCGGCCTCGATCGACCAGGTCGCGCGCACCTCCGCGTTCGACGTCTCCGCCGATCCGGTGCCGGTGGATGCCGTGCGGGTGGCGGGCTTCCCCGAGCAGCTGCGCGCCCACCAGGACGTTTTCGACAAGACCGGCGGGCTGCACGCCGCCGGTCTGTTCGACGCGGTCACCGGCGAGATGCTGGTGGTCCGCGAGGATGTCGGACGACACAACGCCGTGGACAAGGTCATCGGATGGGCCGCGCTGGCCGGGCGCCTGCCGCTGACCGGCACGGTGCTGCAGGTGTCGGGCCGGGCGAGCTTCGAACTCGTGCAGAAGGCCGCCATGGCCGGCATCCCCATCCTGGCCGCGGTCTCGGCGCCCTCCTCGCTCGCGGTCGAGCTGGCCGAGACATCCGGTCTCACCCTCATCGGTTTCGTGCGGGGATCGACGATGAACGTCTACGCCCGTCCGGATCGGGTGCGCGTCGGGGTCGCCGCGCCGGTCTGACGCGCCGGGCGCCTTCGGCACCGCGATCAGGCCATCGTCAGCTGCACGTGGCACTGCACGGGGTCGCACGTGGGCAGCAGGCCCTCGACCTCGAGCGGTCCGCCGGCCTCGGTGAGCACGCCCTGCATGATGCCGACGTGCACCGCGCACAGCACGCCGCGATGCGCGGCCTGCGCCCGGGCGTGCTCGCAGGGGGTGAGGTCGACGGTGAGGGCGTCCTGATCGACGGTCGGCTCGAAGCCCGCGTCCTGCAGGTCTTCGACGAGGGCGTCGAGCTGATGCTGGGCGGCCTCGGGGAGGCCGGTCTCGGTCCACGGCATCACGCGGCGCATCAGATCGCCGCGCTCGGCGGCCTCGCGCACCCGACGCCGTGCGACCGGGCTGGAGGGGGCATCCGGTCCCGTCGCCGCGGTGTAGAGCATGCGCGGGCGTCCGCGGGTGGTCCGGTGCTCGGCCTCGGGCACGACGTATCCCGATTCGATCAGCCGGTGCAGATGTTCGCGCACAGTATTCGCGTGCAGGCCGGTCGCCTCGGTCAGATCGACGATCGTGCGGGACGGCCGTTCCTGCAGCAGGTGCAGGATCTGCACCCGGGAGTAGCTCGAGATCGCGCTGTACGCGGGGGCCATGAGCCCATTATCACTGCATCGCGGGGACAGAACGCCCAACCCGGCCCGACCCGCGCGGCGAGAACGGGAATACTGGTCGGAGGGAACCCTCGCACGGGGGTTCCCGCACGAGATCGGGGTGGCGGCTCCACCGGACGGCGGGGCGATCACCGGGACGAGAGGGATCACCGATGTCCGAGAGCAAGGCTCTGACCGCGAACAGCACGATCGGCGAGTGGCTGGACAGCCCCGTCGGCGGTGAGCTCGTGCGGGGGCTGCTCGCGCAGTCCGGCGCCACCGAACAGACCCTGGCGCCGATCAGGGGGCTGCCGCTGCAGCAGCTGGTGGCGCTGAGCCAGGGGCAGCTGCCCCAGTCGGTCGTGGACGATCTGGTGCTCAAGGCCAACGGCGGGGTGATGCCGGAAGAGCAGGAGAGCACCGGCTGGGCCGAGCAGGTCACGGCGGGCCGGTTCGCCGGGCGCACGCTGGTGGTCACCGGTGCGGCCTCCGGGATCGGCCGGGCCGCGGCATCCCGGATCGCGCGCGAGGGCGGGCGTGTCGTGGCCGTCGACGTGTCGGCCGAGCGGCTGGCCGAGTTCGCCGCATCGCTGCCGGAGGCGCAGATCGTCACCGTGACCGGGGACATCACGAAGCAGGAGGCGGTGGACGCGATCGTGGCGGCCGCCGGGGAGCGCATCGACGGGCTCGCGAACGTGGCCGGCATCAACGACGACTTCTCGCCGCTGCACGAGACCAGCGACGCGATGTGGGACCGGGTGCTCGCGGTGAACCTCACCGGTGCGTTCAAGCTCACCCGTGCCGTGCTGCCCGCCATGATCGCGGCCGGCCGCGGCGCGGTGGTCAACGTGGCGTCCGAGGCCGGACTGCGCGGAAACGCGTCCGGGAACGCCTACACCGTGTCCAAGCACGCCGTGGTCGGAATGACCAAGTCGGCCGCGTTCATGTACGGCCCGCAGGGCATCCGGGTCAACGCCGTCGCTCCGGGTGGAGTGGCCACCGGCATCCCGTTCCCGCCGAACGTGTCCCCGAGCGGTTCGGCGCGACTGCAGCCGTTCCAGGCGCAGATCCCCACGGTGGCCACCGCGGAGCAGCTGGCGGCGTCCATCACGTTCCTGCTGTCGGATGACGGCGTGAACATCAACGGCGCGATCCTGGCCTCGGACGGCGGCTGGTCGGTGCAGTAGCGGCGTCGGTCGGGCGTCCTCGGTCAGAACAGGAACAGCTGGCCGAGGACGACGATCGCGATGACGAAGACGGCGACGATCGCGCAGATCACGCCGATCGTCTTCACCGACAGGCGCGCGATGCCGAACCCCACCAGGAACGGCAGCGCCGCCAGCAGCAGCGCGACCACCCACCAGAACGTCGAGAAGCCGCCGAGGTCTGACCGAGGCGACCGTCGAACAGCGTGCGGGCCAGCGGATGGGTGGCGAAGGCCACCGCCCCCGACAGCGGAGCGGCGATGAGGGCCGCCACGATCAGCCCGATCAGGGCGCCCCACAGTCCGGACCGCTCGCCGAGGACCGGATGATCGTCGGTGGTCTTGTTCGTCGTCGCCATGGCACGAGTGTACGGGGGCGCGGGCCGCCCACCCCGCACGTGGCGCCGGCGACCCCGGCATGGTGGGATGGATGTCGATGACACCTGCAGACCCGCTGCCGGGCGCATTCGCCCTGGCCGCCGACATCCGTGACGGGCGGACCACCGCGGCGGCCGTGATCGACGCGCACCTGGCGCGCATCGCGGCGCGCAACCCCGAGCTGAACGCCCTGCCGGTGGTGTTCGCCGACTGCGCCCGCCGGGCCGCCGACGGCGTGGATCGGACGATCGCCGCCGGCGGCGACCCCGGTCCGCTGGGCGGCGTGCCGATCTCGATCAAGGAGAACATCGACCTCACCTGGTCGGCCACCACCGAGGGATGGCGCGGCCTCGCCGACGCGGTCCCGGCCCGCGACGCGACGGTGGTGGCGCGGATGCGCACCGCCGGGGCGATCCCGATCGGCCGGGGCAACATGTCGGACTTCGGCATGCGCTGGGACACCGACAACGACCTGTTCGGTCGCACGTACAACCCCCGGGATCGCGGCCGGACGACGTTCGGCTCCAGCGGTGGCGACGCCGTGGCGGTGGCCACCGGGATGAGCGCGATCGGGCTCGGCAACGACTTCGGCGGCTCGATCCGCCTGCCGGCCGCCGCGCTCGGCGTGTGCGGGCTGCGTCCGTCCGCCGGGCGGGTGCCGCGTGCGCGGGTGGAGGACCGCCCGGTCGCGCTCACGCTGCAGCGGTTCGCGGTGAACGGCCTGCTGGCGCGCAGCGTCGCCGAGCTGGAAGGCGCCCTGGCGCTGGTGGCCGGGTGGGACCTCGACGATCCGGTCTCCCAGGAGCTGCCGTCCCTGCGCACGTACGACGGCCCGCGGACGGTGGCCGTCACCCGCGATCCGGCGGGGCGCGGCATCCACCCGGATGCCGGCGCCGGCGTCGATCGCGCCGCGGACGCCCTGCGGACCGCCGGGTGGGGTGTCGTCGCGGCAGAGCCGCCGTTCATCGAGGAGGCCGCAGAGCTGTGGCGTCGGCTGGCCTGCACCGACATGCTGTGGAGTCTGGATCCCGCGCGCCTGTCCGCGCCGCTCGGCCGGGCGGCGACGCGGTTCCTGCGCGACAGCACGGCGGCCGCCCGGCCGTACGAGACGGCCGCCGAGTATGCGCAGGCCTGGGCGCGGCGCGCCGTGATCGAGGCGGCGTGGCGCCGGTTCCAGGCCGAGTTCCCCGTCGTGCTCGGTCCGGTGTTCGCCGACCGGGTGCCGGCGCCCGAGTTCGACCTGGGCGGTCCCGAGCCCGCCGACCAGGCACTGCGCGATCTGCGGCTGGTGGTCGCCGTGAACTTCCTCGGCCTGCCGGCAGTGGCCGTGCCGACCGGGTATGGCGGCGACGGGATGCCGACGGCCGTGCAGCTGATCGGACCCGCGCACGGCGACATGGCAGCGCTCGCGGCGGCCGCGGCGGTCGAGGCCGCGCTCGGACCGCTGCCGCCGGCGTGACCGGGGCGATCGCGGCGCCGGCGTGACCGGGACGATCGCTGCGCCGCGCAGGCGGCATGATCGCGTCGTCGCCGGCACTCCGCGGCGCCGACAGCGGTCTCGCGTCGCCAACGCCAGCGCCAACGCCAGCGCTTGCGCCGGCAGCGGTCTCGCGTCGTCGGCGGCGGTGGCGTGGCTGTGCCGGCGGTCGCGCTGCACTGACGCCGCCCGTCACCCCGCTCCCGCGTCAGGCGTCCGGGGACTGCCCGCCTTCGTCCAGATGCGCCAGCAGCTCGACGGCGGCGCGCGCATAGCCGTCGATCCAGCGATCGTGGATGCGCTTGATCGGCAGCGGCGCCAGCGACAGGTGGCGCTCGCGACCGATGCGGCGACCGGTGACGAGCTCGGCCGCCTCCAGCACGCGCAGATGCTGCAGCACCGTGGTGCGGTCCAGGTCCTCGAACAGCTCGCACACCGCCCCGGTCGTGCGCGGCGACTCCTTCAGCGCGTCGAGGATCTGTCGGCGCACGGGTGATGCGAGCGCCTTGAAGACGCGGTCATCGTCCGCGGGGACCTTGCGCACAGCATCCGACATGTTGTAAAACTACAACATGTCTACCGAGTTGAAGGAACTGACGTTCACCGTGTCGGGTCGCGTGGCGCGCCCGATCGCCGAGGTGTACGAAGCCGTCGCCGATCCCGCGCAGCTGTCGCACTATTTCACGACCGGCGGCGCCCGGGGCCGCCTCGAGCCGGGATCCGCGGTCACCTGGGACTTCCACGACTACCCCGGCCGCTTCCCGGTCGACGTGATCGACGCACAGCCGCCGACACGGATCGTCATCCGCTGGGGCGGCGAGGCGGTGACCGCCGCCGACGGGAAGACCACCACCACGTTCGAGTTCGAACCGCTCGACGACGGCGCGCGCACGCTGGTGACGATCACGGAGTCCTCCTGGCAGGTCTCGCCCGAGGGGGCGCGCGGGGCGTTCGGCAACTGCGAGGGGTGGACCGGGATGCTGGCGGCCCTGAAGATGTGGGTCGAGCACGGCATCAGTCTGCGCGACGGATTCTATGCGTGATCGGAGATGGTGATCATGAGTGACGCATCGGCCGCGCACCGGCAGCGCGGGATCGCCGAGGGCTTCGGAGCGGACGCCGACGCCTACGACCGGGAGCGCCCGCACTATCCGGCGGAGCTTGCCACCGCCGTACTGGCGGGCGTGGGTTCGGATCAGCCAGAAGTCGTGGATGTCGGGATCGGCACCGGTCTGTCGGCCCTGCCGTTCCGGGACGCCGGCTGCCGTGTGCTCGGCGTCGAGGTCGATGCGCGGATGGCCGATCTCGCACGAGGGCGGGGGTTCGACGTCGAGATCGGCCGTTTCGAGGAGTGGGATGCGGCCGGTCGATCGTTCGATGTCGTCATGGCCGGACAGACGTGGCACTGGGTCGACCCGGTCGCCGGCGCGGCCCGGGCCCGCGAGGTGCTGCGTCCCGATGGCCGCCTCGCGCTGTTCTGGAACGCCGGTGACCCGCCGGCCGAGATCGCGGAGGGGTTCGCCGCCGCCTATCGGAACGTCGAGACCGGGCTGCCGTTCACCCCGTGGGCGACCCCGCAGCGCGAGGGCTACGGCGGGATGCTGGATGCCGCAGCCGACGGCATCCGTTCGGTCGGCGGCTTCGACGAGCCCGAGCGCCTGCGCCTGGACTGGCAGGCGACCATCACCCGCGACGCGTGGCTGGCCCAGGTGCCGACCGCCGGCGGGCACAACCGCATCGCGCCGGACAAGCTGGCGGCGCTGCTGGCGGCGATGGGCGAGGTGATCGACGCGCACGGCGGTGCGTTCCCGATGGCCTACGCCACCCTCGTCCTCCTCGCACGCCGCGCAGGTTGATGCCGCGGGCGCCGCGTGCAGAACTCCGGAGAAATATGGCGGATGCCGCCTCCTGAGCGGCTCATCGGCCGTTGCGGCGCCGATTCTCCGGAGTTCTGCACGTTCGGGCGGCATCCCCTCATGCCTACGGCAGGTAGTACGTCGGGTTCGGCAGCTTCACCGTCCGGTCGGCGTGCCCGCCGATGAGGTCGCTGAACTGGTCGCCGAAGTTCGCCACGATCCGGTAGTCGCCGCCGGCCGGCGTCTCGATGTGCGCGCGCGTCTGCGACTTGTACTCGATCGTCGTGCACTTCGCCGTCGCGCAGGTGATGTACGACGGCTGGGCGCCGGTCGCCCACTTGGTGTAGTAGTTCGCCGCGGTGAACCCCGTGTAGTACTTGTCGAGGTTGCCGACGGTGGCCGCCTTCTGATCGGCGCTGCGCCCGGTCAGGCCGATGAGCGTGCAGCCGGCGCGCTGCAGCAGCGTCGTGGCGCTGACCATGCCGGGTGTGGCCGGGAACCGCTCGGGCTGCACCCAGTCACTGTTCTGCACCACCGGATCGAACACGAAGTGCATGTCGTTGACCTCCATGTCGTAGGTCCACAGCGTCGTGTCGTCGGCGTCGAGCACGATCGCCGGGTTCTGGTGGTGCCGCTTCTGCACGGCGCACTGCGCGGCGATCGCGGGCAGCTGGCGGCGCAGGAGCGTGCGCATCTCGCTGATGTACGGCGAGTGCTCCTTGTTCGAGATGCCGTCACCGGTGTCGCCGTAGTAGGCGGCGATGGTCTTCTTGACCACATCGATGTTCGGGATGCCCTCGCCGCCCTGGGTGAGTCCGCTGGAGCCGTCCGCCTTCATGGTGAAGTGGCTGCGCAGCGCCAGCCGCGGCTCGTGCACTCCGGTCAGGTCGGCCGACGGGAGGTAGTAGGTCGGGTTGGGCAGCTTCTGGATGTGGTCGGCGTAGCCGCCCTGCAGGTCGGACCACTGATCGCCGACGTTCAGCACCACCTCGTAGCCGAGGTCCTGCTCCAGGTGCCTGCGCGTGCCGGCCTTGAACTCGACGGTGGTGCACGACGAGGTGGCGCAGCTGATGTACGACGGCTGGGCGCCGGTCGGCCACTTCGTGTAGTAGTTCGCGGCGGTGAATCCCGGGTATCCGACATCCGTCACGTTCTCGATGGATGCCGCCTTCTGGGCGTCGCTGCGCCCGGTGATGCCGATCACCGCGAAGCCCAGCCGCTGCGCGGTCGTGACGAGATCGACCATGCCCGGGGTGGCGGTGAACTTCTTGCCCTCGACCCAGACGTCCTGCTCGGCCGGGTCGAACACGAAGTGCATGTCGCCGACCTCCATGTCGTAGGTGAACAGCATGGTGTCGTCGGTGTCGACGACGATCGCGGGGGTCTTGTGGCTGTGCCGGGCCGCGCGCAGGTAATGGGGCAGCTGCGCCTTCAGCTTCGCCACGATGCGCTGCATCTCGCTGATGTAGGGCGAGTGGTCCTTGTCGGCGATGCCGGTGCCGGGATCGCCGTAGTACGCGGCGATGGTCTTCTTCACGATGTCGATGTTGGGGATGCCTTCACCGCCCTGGGTGCGGCCGCTGGATCCGTCCGCGACCATCGTGAAGTGCGTGCGCGGCGCGAGCGTCTGTGCATGGGAGTGACCGGGCGTCGGGGAATGACCCGGCGAGTATGCCTGCGCCGTGGTCGCGCCGGCCACTGAGAGGGCCAGGGTGAGTGCGGCGGTGAGGGAGACGGCTGCCAGACGGCGTGCGCGAAGCATCGATGACTCGCTTTCGGTCGGGGGTGGCGGATCAGCCGTGGGTCACACTAGACCCGCCGGCGCCCGCGCGGAAGACCCCTCCCGTTCAGCCGCGGGAGTGGACCGTGACCACGTACCCGTCCGGGTCGCGGAACGAGAACTGCAGGCCGAACGGGCCCTCGGTCGGCTCCTGCACGATCGGGACGGACTGCTGGACCAGGTGGTCATGCAGGCCCGCGGCATCCTCGTTGTGGAACCAGATGCCGATGCCCGCTCCGAGCGTGCCGATCGCGTCGAGGTCCACACCGGGGAACGGATCGCGCACCGCGAACGCCACACCGCCGGCGGAGAAGACCACCGCGGCCGGGTTGGGCGCGGGCAGTCGGGTCAGCCCGACCGTCTCTTCGTAGAAGCGGGCGGATGCCGCACGGTCGCGCACCTGGAACGACACGAAGTCGGGTCCGGTGGTGGGTGTCGTCGTGGTGGTCATGGGATGCTCCTGTCTTCGGTGGAGTGGATGGTTAATGTCAACATCCTGACACTCGTCGCGGCGTATGTCAAACTGTTGACATGAGGAACGACGAGCGCACGCCCGCGGAGCACCTGGGCGTGCTGATCAAGCAGACGCAGGCGGTCTTGAATCAGCGCATGGACGATGTGCTGCGTCCACTCGGTCTGGGGGTGTCGCAGTATGCGTGCCTGCAGGCGCTGCAGGACGAGCCGGGCATCAGCTCGTCCGAGCTCGCACGCCGTGCGTTCGTCTCGCGGCAGTCGATGAACGTGCTGCTGCAGGGTCTGGACAGGCGAGGCCTGGTGGAGCGCGCGGAGGATCCCGGGCCCCGCCGGGAGCGCGCGGTGGTGCTCACGCGCGAGGGCGTCGCGCTCGTTCCGCGGGCGCGCGCCGCGGTGGCCGAGGTGGTCGGGGCGATGACGGACGGCCTCGCGGCGGCTGAGCTCACCCGCCTGCAGAAGCTGCTGCGTGCGTGCCGCGACGCGCTGTCGTGATGCCGTGGCGTGAGGCGGGCCCCCGGCGTGCCGGCCCCGACGGTCAGCCTCGTTGCGGCACCCCGTGCCGGCTCAGGCCGGCACCTTCGCGAACGCGCGCACGGTGAAGGTTCCCGTGCCTTCGAACTTCGGCGGCACCGCCGTGAACAGCGCGCCGCCGGCGGGAAGCTCGCCGAGGTTCGTCAGGTGCTCGACGATGTGGATGCCGTGGGCCAGGAACGTGCTGTGCGCCGGGCGTTCGCCGGCGGTGGCGGAGGAGGTGTCGTCGATGTTCTGCGCGTCGATCCCGACCAGCAGCACGCCCTGCGCGGCCAGGTGGGCGACGCCCTCGGGCGTGAGGTACGGCGCGTTCTCGCTGTACGCGGGAGTGTCGAAGTGCCGGTCCCATCCGGTGTGCAGCAGCACCGCCTTGCCGCGCAGCTCGCGGCCGTCGAAGACGTCGGCGGGGATGCCGCGCTCGGGCGACTCGGTCAGGTGGAACACCTCGGTGGGCAGGTCGACGAGCGTGGCCAGGTCGAGCGCCGCGAGGTCGGCGCCGCCCTCGTAGCGGTGCCAGGCGGTGTCGAGGTAGGTGCCGGTGTTGCCGGCGATCGTGAAGACGTCCATCGCGAAGCTCGTCCCCGGCGCATAGTGCCCCTCGCCGCGGCGCACGAGCGGTGTCAGCGACGGGGCCGGGATGCCGGGAAGTGTCACGATCCCTTCGCGCAGCGTGTGGCTGAGGTCGACGAGACGTGCACGGTCCGAGGCCATGGGCTCAGCCTAGAGTCTGCCGCGTCGCTCTCTGTCGTCGGCACCCGTCCGCGCGCCGGCGTCCTCAGGGGTACGAGAGAAAACCGGTTGCGGGGTCGATTCCGGCGAGGAAGTCACGGATCGCGGCGACGTGTCGCTCGCGGCTGAGCGGTCCGGGGCCGGAGAACACGCTGAAGCCGTAGCCCTCGTTGGGCCCGGAGATCCAGTCGTAGTGATTCGAACCGTCGTCATCGCGCCGGCGCACGGCGAATGTCTCGCCTTCGACGGTGAGGCTGCCGAGGTCCGTGTAGGTATGCGTGTCCGGCGATGCGGAAATGGGGGCGTAGACCCAACCCCCGTCCGCGGAGTCGCCGTCCTCGTCCATGCGGTCGACCCTATCGAGGGACCGGGGTCACTCCCGGTCCGCCCGCTCCTGGGTGGTCGGGACCCATCCGAGCGCCGGTGCCACGTACTTCGCGAACGACTCGACGATGCGCAGGTTGAACTCGACACCCAGCTGGCTGGGGATGGTGAGCATGAGCGTGTCGGCGGACTGGACCGCGGCATCCGCCTTCAGCTGTTCGACCAGCTCGTCGGGTTCTGCCGCGTACGTCTTGCCGAACGTCGACCGCATGCCGTCGATGTAGCCGACACCTTCGCCCTCGCGACTGTGTCCGAAGTACAGGTGGTCCTCGGCGGTGACCAGCGGGAACACCGAGCGGCTCACCGAGGTGCGCGGCTCGCCGGGGTGGCCCGCCTCGTGCCACGCGGCGCGGAACGCCTCGAGCTGCTGGGCTTGCAGCTGGTCGAACGGGATGCCGCGGTCCTCGGTCAGCAGGGTGGAGGACATCAGGTTCACCCCGGTGCGTCCGGCCCATTCCGCGGTGTCGCGGCTGCCGGCGCCCCACCAGATGCGCGAGCGCAGTCCGGGGGAGTGCGGCTCGATCCGCTGCATCCCGGCCCCGCCGCCGAACGGGCTGGAGGCGTCGCGTTCGGCGATCCCCTCGCCGTCGATGGCGCGCAGGAACGTCTCGAAATGGTCGCGGGCGATGTCGGCGCCGCGCGGTTCCGTCGATCCCGTGTAGCCGAATGCCTCGTAGCCGCGCACGACCGTCTCGGGTGACCCGCGGCTCACGCCCAGCGCCAGCCTTCCGTCGCTGATCAGGTCGACGGCGGCCGCCTCTTCGGCGAAGTGCAGCGGATTCTCGTAGCGCATGTCGATCACGCCGGTGCCGACCTCGATGCGCTCGGTGCGGGCGGCGATCGCGGCCAGCAGCGGCATGGGCGAGGACTGCTGCCGGGCGAAGTGGTGCACGCGGAAATAGGTGCCGTTCGCACCGAGCTCGTCCATGCCCTGGGCGAGGTCGATCGCCTGGTGCATCGAGTCGGCGGCGGTGAGCTGCCTGCCGCCGCCGAGCGGGCCGTAGTGGCCGAACGAGAGGGTTCCGAATCGCTGCATGATGCCTGCAACGGTACGCCGATGGGTTGTATTCCGATGAATAATTCTGGTCGATCGGTGGAGTTCCTGGCTGCGACGACGATGCGCACTCAGAGCCGGCGCGGGTTCCGGGAGCGGTGGCGATCGTCGACTTCTCGGATCCCTGGGGGACAAGCGGGGCCGATGCCGCTTCTGCTGCCTATGCGGTGCGCGTGCCCCGATGCCGGACCGCTCGGATGCCCGCGGCCGCGGTGCGCCAGCCGACCAGGGTGATCAGCAGGAACACGGCTGCGACGATGACGAACGCGAGGGCGATGCCCTGCCCGCTCAGGTAGCGCAGCAGCATCCCGATCGCCACGGTGATGAGCCACACCGGGATGCCGGTGCGCACGGGCGCGGTGGGTGCACGCCACGCCAGCGTCACGCCCCAGCCGATCACCAGCCCGAGCAGGAACGGCCAGGCGGTCGTGAGGATGCCGATCGGCAGCACGTCCTCGCCGTGGCTCGCACGGCCGATGACGGCGAAGACGACGAACAGGACGATGTCGGCGACGAGCGACCAGGTGATCGAGCGAGCGGATGTCATGGGCTGTCCTCCGGGGTGGATGCTGGTGGCTGGTGGCTGGTGGCTGGTGGCTGGTGGCTGGTGGCTGGTGGCTGCGGGCCGGGTGCTGGGCGCGTGCCGCGTGCTGGGCGCTGGGCGCTGGGCGCTGGGCGGGTGCCGCGTGCTGGGCGCTGGGCGCTGGGCGCTGGGCGGGTGCTGGCTGCTGGGCGTGGCGGAGCGGTGCGCGCTGCCATTCTCGCAGTCCCACCGGCTCGGCGCGCCGCCCGGTGGCGTGGAGTGCTTCAGACTGGCAGGGTGACGGACCTCTCTTCGGCGCAGTGGATCGAGACGCGGGAGGACGCCGTCACGCTGGCGCAGTGGATCATGTCCATGCGCGATCGTCCGCTGGTCGTGCTGTCGACCGATCCCGCCACGGACGAGCTGGCCGTGGACGTCGAGGACGTGCGCAGCGGCGTGGGAGACCTGGCCGACGTCGTCGTGATCCGCACCGGCCGGGCGACGTGGGCCCTCGATCAGCATCTGCCCGATCGGACCCAGGTGTACGGCGGCGCCGGGCGATCGTATCCGGTGGACTTCGGATCCGATCCGGACTGGTCGCGCGCGCCGCTGCGCTTTCCTGGTCCTCGCGCCGTCGGGCTGCTGGTGGGCGACGCGATCGCGCAGGCGAGCCGCGGTGGGGTCTTCCAGCGGCGTGCGGCCGACGATCAGATCCCCGCGTCGGGCCGGGTGCGGGGCTTCGTCGAGTCTCGGGCGATCGTCGACGTGGACGGCCACCGGATGGCGACGATCTCGGACGAGCTGCTGTACCCGCTGTATCCGCTGGAGTGGATGCTGTCGGTCGGTCAGCAGGTGACCGGGGTGCTCGATGTCGCGTCGCGGCGGCTGCTGCTGCCGCATCGGGCGCCATCGACCGCCGAGTTGATGGACGCGTTCCCGCATCGTGGGGTGACCCTCGCCCTGGTGGCGCGTGTGGCGGGGGATCAGGCCACGGTGCTCCTCCATCCGGATGCCGCGTTCCGGCTGCGCCGCGAGGATGTCTCGGTGAACCCGCTGGACACCCTTGATCTGCTGCTCGCCGAGGGGGATGTCGTGCTGGTGCGCGTGCTGCATCTGTCCGACGGGTCGATCCACCTGACGATGCTCGACGTGGACGACGACGATGAGGTCGTGCCGGCACTCGCGCTGGTCGACGGCGGGCCGCCGTGGCTGGTGGAGGGACGGGCGCTCCTGCACGACGACCTCGGTGCGGAGTCCGACGCAGTCCCGGTGAGCGCACCGCACGCCCGCTCGGCTCCGCGGCCGGAGGTCGTGCCGGCTGCGGAGCCGGATGCTGTCGGGGAGCAGGCTGGGGAGGGGTTCGGCGCTGAGGTGCCCGACGTCGGCGCGCTGAGTGCCGAGAACGATGTCGGTGCGGCGGGTGCCGAGGCACATGCGGGCGCCGTGCCTGCCGAGGCCGATGTCGGCGTCGCGGGGGTCGAGGAGGTCGACGTCGGCGCGCGGGCCGCCGAGTCTGATGCGGACGCGGCGGACGAGGCGCGGCATCCGCTTCCCGGGCCGGGAATGCATCTCGCGCCGCCGGTGGCCGATGGCGGAGATGCCGACTCCACGACGGCGACGGCGGGTCGGGGTGAGGGTCCGGGTGGAGCTCCGGACGGAACTCCGGACGCGCGAAAGACCAGCGCCGCCGGGTCGCGTGCCGCACTGCGTTCGACTCAGCTCGCCCTGCATGCGGCTCGCGCCGAGATCGCTCGCCTCGAGAGGCAGCTCGCCCGGACCGGCATCGACGACTCGACGATGGAGCGGCTGCGTGCCGAGGTGCGCGGCGTGCGGGCGCAGTTGAGCCAGGAGCGCGCCGAACGCGGGGAGCTCGAGCGGAAGCTGCGCGAACTGCGGGAGCAGCGGCGCGGCAGCACGCAGGCGCTGCGTGAGGCCCGGAAGGTGGCACAGCGGGATCCCGCGGTCCGCGAGTCGCGCGAGGACCGTCGCGCCCGGTGGCTGAGCGGGGACGAATGGGTCCGGCACGAGATCTACCTGGCGTGGGTGGAGCGGGTGAGCGCATCGGATCGGGAGGGCTGGCCGCTGGCGGACTACGCGGTCGGCGACCGATTCGCGGCGTCGCTCGAGCAGTTGGACGATCAGCAGTTCGCCAAGGCGCTGCGCGCGTGCGTGGATGCGATCACCGGCCGGATCCGCGAGGTCGCCTCGCGCGAGGCGCACCCGCTGCGGGCCGGCGACGGCGGAGACGATCCTGATGTCGTCCGCCCGGCCGATGGTGCGAAGTGCTGGCGTGCCTACATCGAGCAGAACACTCCGGCTGCGCGCCGGCTGCATTATTGGGTGCTTCCAGGTGGCGGAATCGAGCTCGGCCGGATCGTGGTGCACGACGACACCGAGCCGTGACGCCGGGGCCGACGCCGCGCTGACTTTGTCGGCGCCGACGGTCTCAGGCGACGCTGACGGTCTCAGGCGGCGCTGACGGTCTCAGGCGACGCTGACGGTTTCAGGCGACGCCGATCGGCACGCGCTCCGGCACGCGGTCCCGGCACGTGCTGTGGCACATGCACCGGTGCGCGGTCCGTCATCCGTTCCGGCATGGCCGGCGGTCTGCGCCACGAAACCCGATCCGGAGGCGGGTCGAACGACCACTTCCACCCCGCGTTCGAAGCCAGTGCGATCGGCGGCGCGCCGCCGGGCGGATGAAGCAGGAAGACGCCGGTGCCCTCACGCGTGATCCGCCATCCGTTGTGATGCAGGTTCATATGGTGGAACCTGCACAGCAGGATGCCGCGGCCGATGTCGGTGCGGCCATCCTCGGACCAGAGATCGATGTGATGCGCTTCGCAGTATGACGCCGGTCGGTCGCACCCCGGCCACAGGCATCCGCCGTCTCGAATCGCGAGGGCGATGCGCTGCGCGGGGGTGTACAGGCGCTGCTCGCGCCCGACGTCCAGCGGATTGCCGCACGAATCGACGGTGACGCGGATCGTCCCGGTCGTGCACGCGTTCCGTTCGATGATCGCGGACGGGATCGTGTCGCCGCCGTCTTCGAGGTGGCCGGTGCGCAGCATCCGTCCGAACGCATCGCGGGGGCCGTCCTGCTCCTGGACGAAGACCATGCGCACCCCGGGCTGTCGCGCGCCGAACACATCCTTCGCGTCCGCGAGCGCGCCCGCGCGCAAGACGTCCATCAGGAGGTCGTAGGCCAGCTGGTCGTTGGTCCGGGGGTCGCGCGCCAGGGCCTCGGCGGCGTCGGCTTCGCCCGGATCGACGAACCGCGGCCCACCGCGGCGCGGGCGCAACGCAGCGCCGGAGATGGTGCGCACCCAGGCGGCCATCTCGTCGTCGAAGGTGATGTGTCCGTGGTGCTGGCCCTCGGCATCCGTCCACGTCCGGAACGCGCGCTTGCGATAGCGGGCGAGGAATCGTTCTTCGGCTCCGGCGGGATCGAGGCTGTCGCGCACCTGCCGGGCGCGGCGGACGAGCTCTTCGACCGGCAGTGCTGTCGATTCGCGCATGAGCTGCTCGGCGGCGATCGCCCACACCTCGGCCATCGTCGCGGATGGGCCCTCTTCACCGGCGGCGACCCGGGGCGCGCCCAGGCCACGCAGGATCGCATCGTGCGCGGCGGTGTTGATCCGTCCGCGCAGCATCGCCCTCCGCAGCCCGTCGTGCCAGGGCCGGCCCGGAGCCCAGGCGCCGTCCTCGGAGGCGTCGTCCCCGCTGTCTCCCGGATCACTGCCGCCCGCCGCGGTTCGATCGGCCGGTGCCGCAGTGACGTCCGTCGCGCCCCGTTCCGGTCCGCCCGGCCCGCTCGGCTCCGGCTCGCCCGGCCCGCTCGTATCCGGTCCACCCGGCGCCCTCTCACCCGCTTCCGGATCGTCCGGCGCCGCGCCGGCATCGGCCTCCAGCAGGGAGTCGCCGAGGCGCACCGCGCGGACGGCATCGGCCCGCGTGCCTCCGGTGATCGACTGGATGTAATCCGCGGCGTTGCGCGACCCCTTGCTCGCGGCGAACCCGCCGTGCCCGCGTTCGCGCGCAGACAGCTCCACGATCACGGCGGCCGCGACAGCGACCAGCCGTTCCGCGGCATCCCGGATCGCCGTCGCCTCGTCGATGACCTGGCTCGCTCCGTCGCCCCCGAGCATGCGCATCGCAGCGAGCGTCTCGGTGCTCTCGCAGGCGAGCTCGGAGTGCGCGGACAGGGCCGCGACGCTCCGTTCCAGCTCGCCCAAAATGCTCATAGTTCATTGTGACACGCACCGTGGACACTAGAAGAGAACATCGAGAATCTGTGGAGAACCGGTCCGATTCGCAGTGGATCCGCCGGCTGGGGAGGAAACGCCGTGCTGTGGCGGCCGCCGGCCGCCGTGCCATAGTCGGTTCTCGTGCACCCCTGCCCACCGCACTCGCCCGAGCACCCGCCCGAGCACACCCCGCAGCACACCACCGCCCTCGTCACCGGGGCGGGTGGCGGTGTCGGTCGGGAGATCACCCGTGCGCTGGCATCCGGTGGCGTGCGAGTGCTGATGCCCGTGCGCAATCGGCCCAAGGCCGAGCAGGCCGTCGCGGCGATCAAGGCCGAGCAGCAGGCTGCCGCGATCAAGGCCGAGCAGGCCGCCGCCGCCACCCGCGCCGAGCAGCGGGCAGCCACCGGAGCGACCGGCCCCGCCGAACCGGTACTCCTCGACCTCGATCTCGCCCGGCTGGGCACCGTCGACGCGCTCGCCGCGCACCTGCGTGCGAATGAGCCACGGATCGACGTCGTGGTGCTGAACGCCGGAACGGTCCTGCTCGGCGATCGCGAGCGCCACCTCACCGAGGACGGCCACGAACTGCACCTGCAGACGAATCTGCTCGGGCACGTCGCGCTGATCCGCGGCATCCTGCCCCTGCTGCGCGCCTCGCGCACGCGCGTGGTGGTCCAGCTGAGTCTTGCCGCCGGCCTGTCCCGCATCGACTGGTCTGACCCGCAGACCACCCGCCGCTACCGCGCTCTGCGCGCGTACGGCCGCTCCAAGCTCGCCCTCGCCCTCTTCGCGACCGCGCTGGCGGCCCGCGAGCCGGACCTGACCGTCGCGCTGTGCCACCCGGGCATCGCGCCCGGCACCGGGATCGCCCCGATCGTGCGCGACCGGCTGCCGCCGCGCCTGGTCGAGTTCGCGGTCCGCCGGCTCGGGAATCCGCCCGAACGCGCCGCCCGGGCTGCGCTGATGGCGATGGATGCCGCGTCCTCCACACCGCCGGTCTACGTCGGTCCGCGCGGGTTCCTCCAGCTCGCCGGGGAGCCGCGGCGCCTGCGCCCGCGCCGCCGGCTGATCGATCCCGTGGAGGCCGAGCGGATGTGGCGGTGGACCGAGCGGCTGCTCGAACACGATTGACGTGGCCGACGACCACCGCCCCCGAACGACGCTGCCCCGACCACCTCACGCATCCACCGGCCCACGACACCACCCCACGCATCCACCGGCCCACGACGCCGGCCCACGACACCGCCCACGACCCACCCCCGTACGCTGGTGCCCATGCCCGCAGCCTCCGCCCCGATCTCCGACCCCAGCTTCGACGGAGCCTCCGACGTCCGCTCCGCCCCGATCTCCGACCCCAGCTTCGACCGAGCCTCCGACGTCAGCTCCGCCCCGACCTCCGACCCCAGCTTCGACCGAGCCCCCGACGTCAGCTCCGCCTCGACCTCCGCCCCGACCTCCGACCGAGCCTCCGACCGAGTCGCCGACGCGCCCTCCCGCCCCCTGCCGGACGGCGCCGTTCTGCGCCCCGCACGTCCGGGCGACGAGCCCGGCATCCTCGCCGGCATCCAGGCCCTCGCCGTCTACGAGCGCGAGCCGGACGCGGTGCAGAACACGGCCGGGATGCTCGCCGAGACGCTGTTCGGCGCCGACCCGCACGCCTACGCGCACGTGGTCGAGCGTGACGGCGAGATCATCGGCATCGCGCTGTGGTTCCTCACCTACTCCACCTGGACCGGGCGGCACGGCATCTGGCTGGAGGACCTGTTCGTGCACGAGTCCGAGCGCGGTCGCGGCTACGGCACGGCGCTGATCGCCGCCCTGGCCGACCTGTGCGTGCGACGCGGATATTCGCGCCTGGAGTGGACCGTGCTCGACTGGAACGAACCGTCGATCGCGTTCTACCGGGCGCTGGGCGCCGAGCCGATGGACGAGTGGACCACTCAGCGCCTGTCCGGCACCGGACTGGATGCCGCAGCCGCCCTCGCTCGATAATCGGGCATCGTCATCCCTACCGGACGTCGGCGCCCGCCGCTACGGTCGATGACGTGGTTCATGAGCTGACCCGAGACCAGGCACGCCGGATCGCCGTGCGCGCGCAGCTGCTGGACGCCGACCGCCCCGGCGACGTCGTCGAGGTGGCCGAGCAGCTCGGTGCCATCAAGATCGATCCCACCGCGGTGATCGCCCCGTGCGAGCAGACGACGCTGTGGACGCGGATCGGCTGGTCGTACGAGCCGGTGCAGCTGCAGAAGGCGGTGGAGATCGACCGCCTCCTGTTCGAGCTGGACGGCCGGTTCCAGCCGGTCAGCATGCTGCCCCTGATGCTCCCCGGGATGCGGCGGTGGCCGCGCCACGAGAGCACCCGGCAATGGCTCGAGGCCAACGATGCGTTCCGCAGGGACGTGATCGCGCGGCTGCGCGCCGAAGGGCCGCTGCTGGCCGAGCAGATCCCCGACACCGCGGCGGTGGCCCGGGACTCCGCCGACGGCTGGTACGGCCCGAACCAGGTGCCGCGGATGCTCGAGGCGCTGGCCCGGCAGGGCGTGGTCGCCGTGACCGCGCGCAGCGCCGGCAGGCGCCGGGTGTGGGATGTCGCGGAGCGCGTCTTCCCCGCGGACATGCCCGAGTACTCGGACGAGGTGGCCGAGCGGATGCTGGCCGAGCGCCGCCTGCAGGCCGCCGGCATCGCGAAGCAGAACTCGCCGTGGACCCGCGTCGGCGACGCCGGAGAGCCGGCCCGCGTCGAGGGCTCGAAGTGGAAGTGGCGGGTCGACCCCGAGGCCCTCGCCCGCGTCGACGACGAGGTCGACGGCCGCGTCGCGTTCCTGAACCCGTACGACGGGATGCTGATGGACCGCCCCCGAATCAGCGAGGTGTTCGAGTTCGACTACGTGCTCGAGCAGTTCAAGCCCAAGTCCCAGCGCAGATACGGCTACTTCGCGCACCCGATCCTGATGGGCGACCGGTTCGTGGGGATGCTCGACGCCGAGCTGGACCGCAAGAATGAGGTGCTCCGGGTCAACGCGATCCACGACTTCCTGCCGTTCGAACCGGAAGAGGACGACATGATCCGGGCCGAGATCGACGAGCTCGCGCGGTGGCTCGGAGTCGGACTCGTCGGCGAGCGCTGAGACGGCGCGCGGGTCGCGACGATGACATCGCCGCGACCCGCGTCGCCTCCTGCGCTGCCGGTCAGGCCGAGGCCGTCTCCTCCCGCTTCGGCAGCACCCAGCCCGCCCGCGGGAAGTGGCAGGTGTAGCCGTTGGGGTAGCGGATCAGATAGTCCTGGTGCTCCGGCTCGGCCTCCCAGAACGGGCCGGCAGGCTCGATCGTGGTGACCGCTTTGCCGGGCCACAGACCCGAGGCATCCACGTCCGCGATCGTGTCCCGCGCGACGCGCTCCTGCTCGGGACTGAGCGGGAAGATCGCCGAACGATAGCTCGTGCCGACGTCGTTGCCCTGCCGGTCCTTCGTGCTCGGATCGTGGATCTGGAAGAAGAACGCGAGGATGTCGCGGTACGTCGTCACCTCCGGGTCGAAGACGATCTCCACCGCCTCGGCGTGGCCGGGGTGATGGCCGTACGTCGGGTGGTCGTTCTGCCCGCCGGTGTACCCGACCCGGGTGTGCACCACGCCGGGCTGGCGGCGGATGAGATCCTCCATGCCCCAGAAGCACCCGCCCGCGAGGACCGCGGTCTCGCGGCCCGGGGTCTGGGTGACGTGTCCGTCATCGATCATGATGCGGTCTCCTTCGTGTCCTCGTCCTGGTCGCCGAACAGCTCACGGAACTCGCCATAGCCGTTCTGGTCGAGCTCGGCCGCGGGAACGAACCGCAGAGACGCCGAGTTCATGCAGTATCTCAGGCCCCCGGCATCCCGAGGGCCATCGTCGAAGAGATGGCCCAGATGACTGTCGGCTCCGCTCGAGCGGACCTCGGTGCGGGACATCCACAGCGTGCGGTCGGTCTTCGTGGTCACGGCTTCCGGATCGATCGGCCGGGTGAAGCTCGGCCATCCGGTGCCGCTGTCGAACTTGTCCAGGGACGAGAACAGCGGCTGCCCCGACACGACGTCGACGTAGATGCCCGGGTCGTGGTTGTCCCAGTACTCATTGCGGAATGCCGGCTCGGTGCCGTCCTCCTGTGTGACGCGGAACTGCGCCTCGGTGAGTCCTGCGAGCGCCTCTGGTGTCTTGCGGTGGTCGGTCATGATTCCTCCTCGGTGACGCCGCTGGCTGCGCCGTCATCATGCACAACGCACGCGGGCCCGGTTCTGGTCCCGAAAGGCTGGGAACGACGTGTGAGTTCCGGTGGCGCCGTCCGCCACCGCACCCCTGCCGTCCAAACCGCGCGGTCATAGACTGCCGAAGGGTGGCGCGCCGCGCCCGAGAGGGAGGACATGACATGCAGCTGGGAATGATCGGACTGGGTCGGATGGGCGCGAACATCGTGCGCCGGCTGATGCTCGACGGGCACGAGTGCGTCGTCTTCGACACCAACGCGGATGCTGTGGCAAGCCTCGTCGCCGAGGGTGCGACCGGAGCCGCCAGCCTCGAGGAGCTCGCCGCGAAGCTGCAGACGCCGCGCGCCACCTGGGTCATGGTGCCGGCCTCGATCACCGGGCGGGTGGTGGACGAGCTCGCCGCGGTCTTCGAACCCGGCGACGTGATCATCGACGGCGGCAACTCCAACTACCGCGACGACGTGCGCCGCGCCGCGAAGCTGAGCGAGAGCGGCATCGACTACATCGACGCCGGCACCAGCGGCGGGGTGTTCGGCCTGGAGCGGGGCTACTGCCTGATGATCGGCGGGCCGGATGCCGCGGTCCGGCGTCTCGAGCCGATCTTCCGCACGATCGCCCCCGGCCTCGGCGAGATCGCACGCACGCCGGGCCGCAGCGGCGACCCGGCCGCCGAAGAGCAGGGCTATCTGCACTGCGGACCGAGTGGGGCGGGCCACTTCGTGAAGATGGTGCACAACGGCATTGAATACGGGATCATGGCGGCGCTCGCCGAGGGGCTGAACATCCTGCAGAACGCGGATGCCGGCACTCGCGAGGCCGAGCACTCGGCCGAGATCGCGCCGATGGAGGAGCCCGAGTTCTACAAGTTCACGATCGACACCCCGAAGGTCGCCGAGCTCTGGCGGCGCGGCTCGGTGATCTCGTCCTGGCTGCTGGACCTGACCGCGGCCGCGCTGGAGGAGAACCACGACCTGCACGGCCTGGCCGGCCGCGTCTCGGACTCCGGCGAGGGCCGGTGGACTGTGAAGGCTGCGGTGGACGTCGGCGTCCCGGCCCCCGTGCTGGCCTCGGCGCTGTTCGAGCGGTTCGCGTCGCGCGACGAGGACCAGTACGCCAACCAGCTGCTGTCGGCGATGCGGCTGCAGTTCGGCGGACACAAGGAGCTGCCGACCGGCGACGTGCTCGAGGCCGGCGGTCGCAAGGCCGACGCGCAGGGATAGTCCGCCCCGGATGCGGCCGCCCACACCGCATGTCGCCGCGGCCGCGTAGCCTCGAACACAGACGGAAGGAGCTCCTCATGGCCAGAAGAATCCTCATCATCGGCGGGCACGGCAAGATCGCACTGCGGCTCGAACCGCTGCTGGTCGCGCGCGGCGACACTGTCACCGCGGTGATCCGCAACCCCGAGCACGGTGCCGAGGTGGAAGCCACCGGCGCGCAGCCGGTCGTGGCGGACGTCGAGCAGTTCGACGCCGACCAGCTCGAGAACCTCATCGCGGGCAACGACGCGGTCGTCTGGTCGGCCGGTGCCGGCGGCGGCGACCCGGCCCGCACCCGGGCCGTCGACCAGGACGCGGCGATCCGGTCGATGGATGCGGCGGTCGCCGCCGACGTGCGGCGCTACGTCATGGTGTCGTATTTCGGCGCACGCACCGACCACGGCGTGCCGCCGGACAGCTCGTTCTTCGCCTATGCCGAGGCCAAGGCCGCGGCGGATGCGCATCTGCAGCACACCACGCTGGACTGGACGATCGTCGCGCCCAGCTCGCTGACCCTCGATGAGCCGACCGGCCGCATCGACGCGCGGGCCGAGACATCCGACTCCGTGTCCCGCGGGGATGTCGCGGCGGTGATCGACGCGGTCCTGGCCGACGATGCCACCATCGGCCGCACCATCGCGTTCAACTCGGGCGACGTCCCCATCGCCGACGCGGTCCGCGACTGACCGCGGCCCGGCACCGGTCCGGGCCCGCTACGCCGCGGAACGCTCGTGCGCGGGACGGCGGCGCAGGGACGCCTCCTCGATCGGCGGCGTGTTGTACTCCTGATCCATCCGACCCACCCCCGTCCCCGGCGCGACGATCGCGTCGATCCGGTCCATCAGCTCGTCCGAGAGCTCCACGTCGGCGGCGGCCAGCAGATCGTCGAGCTGTTCCATCGTGCGCGGGCCGATGAGGGCGGCGCTGACGCCGGGGTGCGCGATCACGAAGGCGAGCGCCATGTGCGTCAGCGGCATCCCGGCTTCTGCGGCCAGCGGGATGAACTCCTCGACCGCGTCGATCCGCCGTTCGTCGCGCAGCGCCGCGAACAGTCGCGTGCGTCGCAGGTCCGTCTCCTGCCCGCGCCGGACACGCCCGGTGAGCATGCCGCTGGCAAGGGGACTCCAGATCACCGTGCCCATGCCGTAGCGCTGGGCGACCGGCAGCACCTCCCGCTCGATCGTGCGGTCCAGCAGCGAGTAGTGCGGCTGCTCGGTGCGGAACGGCTCGAGACCGCGGCGCTCGGCGACCCATTGCGCCTCGACGATGTCCGATGCGGGCATGTCGGAGGTCCCGATCGCCCGCACCTTGCCGCTGCGCACGAGATCGGTGAGCGCGGAGAGCGTCTCTTCGATGTCGGTCTGCGGGTCGGGCCGGTGCATCTGGTACAGGTCGAGGTGGTCGGTCTGCAGCCGCCGGAGCGAGTTCTCGACCGCCGTCATGATCCAGCGACGCGATCCGCCGAGGTGGTTCGGGTCGTCGCCGATGGGGCGGGCGAACTTCGAGGCGAGGACGACGTCGTCGCGGCGCCCCTTCAGGGCGCGACCGAGCATCTCCTCGGAATCGCCGTAGGCGTCGGCGGTGTCGACGAAGTTGATGCCGGCGTCGAGGGCGCGGGCCACCATCGCGTCCACCTCGTTCTGATCGCCGTTGCCGAGTCGGCTGAACATCATCGCGCCGAGCGCGAAGGGCGAGACGCGGATGCCGGTGCGGCCGAGCGGACGGTAGTGCATGGGTTCCTCCAGAGTCGACGGTTCTCGGGGTCGAGCGGGTATGCTCGTCGTAAGCGGAACAGTCGTCCGCAACTATACGGAACATTGTTCCGTTTGTCACGCGGGGAGATCGTCGAATGAGCGCACCGGAGTCGCCCGCAGTGACTCCGCGCCGCACACGGGCGGATGCCGTCCGCAACGCCGAGGCCGTGCTCGAGGCGGCCAAGGCGGCATTCGCCGAGTCCGGCGTCGACGCACCCATGCGCGACATCGCGGCTCGCGCGGGCGTCGGGGTCGGTACGGTCTACCGCAGCTATCCGCAGCGCTCGGACCTGATCATCGCGGTGTTCCGTCGGGAGTTGGATGCCACGGCCGCCGAGGCCGATCGCCTCGCCGCCGCGTACCCGCCCGCCGACGCCCTGCGCCGCTGGTCCGAGAGTCTGGCGCGGTTCGTCGCGACCAAGCGCGGGTTCGCCGCCGCCCTCCACTCCGGCGATCCGGCGTACCGTCCGCTGCCCGCGCAGTTCCTCGGCTCGCTCGCACCACGCGTCCAGAGGATCCTGGATGCCGGCGCCGCGAACGGGACCATTCGGGACGACATCCGCGCCGAAGACCTCATCCACGCCCTGAGCCGGCTCGCCGACACCCAGCCCGGCGACGCCGGCGACGGTGCGTCGCGGCGGATGACGCAGGTGCTGCTGGACGGGCTCATCCTGCCGGCGTCGTCGTAGCCCGGCCTGCCCGATCGGTCGCGGCGGTCAGAACGCCAGAGCGCGGTGCACGGACGCCACCGCGCTCGATCCCTCACCCACGGCGGCGGCGACGCGCTTCATCGAGCCGCGGCGCACGTCGCCGGCGGCGAAGACGCGCGGGATCGACGTCTCGAACGGCAGCGGCTCGCGGCCCATCGACTGCCAGTGGTCCAGCGTCTGCGTGGTGACGTCGGTGCCGGTGCGGATGAAGCCGGTCTCGTCCCGGTCGATCGGGAGCCAGCCGGCCGCCGGGTCGGCGCCGATGAAGCAGAAGAGCCCCTTGGCCTCGACATCCCCCGCGGAGTCGATGCCCACGGTCTGCAGCGAGCCGTTGCCGTCCAGTCGCACGACGTTCGACCCGGTGTGCAGCCGAATGCGGCGGTCGTCCGTGATGCGGTCGACGAGGTACGACGACATGCGCGAGCCGAGCTCGGCGCCGCGGACGACCAGGTGCACGGGGCATCCGTGGGAGGCGAGATACAGGGCCGCCTGACCTGCCGAGTTCGCGCCGCCCACGACCACCACGGGCGAGCCGTGGACCTGCTTGAGCTCGAGCGGCGTGGCCGCGTAGTAGATGCCGGAGCGCTCGAAGTCCTCCCAGCGGTCGAGGTGCAGCGTCCGATAGGCGGCCCCCGAGGTCACGATCACCGAACGCGCCCGGATGACGCGTCCGTCGGCGAGGGCGACATCCAGTCCGTCGTCGACCGGCTGCAGTCCCACCGCTTCGCAGGGCGCGCACACGCGCACCCCGAACTTGATGGCCTGGAGGGTCGCCTGGCCGATGAGAGCGCCACCGCTCACGCCGAACGGGAAGCCGAGGAAGTTCTCGATGCGCGAGGTGGACGCCGCCTGGCCGCCGGGGGCCACGGCCTCCAGCAGCACGACGCTGAGTCCCTCGGAAGCGCCGTAGATCGCGGCGGCGAGGCCTGCCGGGCCGCCGCCGACCACCACGAGGTCGACGACCGACTCGGTGCCCGGCTCGTAGCTGAGGCCGAGGCTCGCGGCGACCGAGCCCGGCGTCGCGCGCGGGATCGCCTCGCCCTGGATGAACGCGATCGGCAGGTCCTCCTCGGCATAGGCGTGGCCGCCTGGGACGGGGGAGTCGGGGGTCAGCGCGACGGCGGAGTGGACGAGATCGAAGCGCTCCGCGAACCGGCGGAGCGCGAGGAACTCGCGTGAGGTGCCCTGGCCGACGAACTTGAGCGTGAGGGCCGCCGGGCCCTTGCGCAGCGACTCGCGCCGCTCCCACAGGGCGTGCAGCAGCAGATCGCCGAGCTCGTCGTCTTCGGCGATCTTGCGCCGCAGCTCGGTCTGCGACAGCGCCCGCACGCGTGCCGGACCTCTCGCACGGGCCGATAGGAACGCGCGCTGTCCGTTGAGCAGCCCCAACTCGCCGGCGAACGACCGCGAACCCATCACTGCGATGAGCTCCTCACCCATCCACCACAGGGCATCGCGCACGATCTCGATCTCGCCGGATTCGATGAGGATCATCGGATAGTCGGCATCCCCCGTGCGGAAGACGTGCGCACCGTCGGCGATGTCGTAGGCCTCGGTGCCGGCGCACAACTGCTCCCACTGCGCATCCGTCAGAGTCGGCGCGATCTTCGGTTCGGTCACGTGTTCGCCCATGGAATCTCCTTGGGGTTGAGGGGGGATCTTGGAAGCGTAACCCTCCGCCGGGTCCCGGGCGCAGGTGCCCGGGCCTGGAAAGCCGGCTCAGGGCGGCCTAGAGTGCAGACAGAGATCACTCCACCGCGAGGTTTCGATGACGGAATCAGAGATCGACACGAACGTGCCGCCTTCGGGCACCGGCTGCGTCGAGTGCGACGATGCCGGCGGCTGGTGGGTGCACCTGCGGCGCTGCGCGACCTGTGGGCACATCGGATGCTGCGACTCGTCGCCGGCCCGGCACGCCACCGCGCACTTCCGCGAGACCGGACACCGGTACATCCGCAGCTTCGAGCCGGGGGAGACCTGGTTCTGGGACTACGTCGCCGAGCGCGGATTCGAGGGGCCCGAGCTCGCGCCGCCGGTGAGCCGACCGGACGAGCAGGCCTCGCCGGGGCCGGCGGACCGCGTCCCGGCGGACTGGCGGACCCAGCTGGCGCGGATCAACGGGGAGTGACGGGAGCCGCGCGACCCGACCGCACGAACCCGAAGACCACGAGCGCCGCGGCCGCAGCGGTGAGGGCGAGCCCGCCGACGGTGGCGGCGGACTGGAACTGCGCCGTCTGCTCGGCGGTCCAGTTCGCGGCGGTGATGGTCCCGGCGAACAGGGCGGCCAGAATCGTCCCCGCGACGGCGATGCCCACACCGTTGGCCACCTCGGTGGTGGTGTCGGTCAGTGCGGCGCCGATGGTGGTGCGATCCGCGGGCAGCCCGTTGAGCACGTTGACCGCCGCGACCACGCCGACCACGCGGAGCCCGGCGGCGACGAGGGCGAGTGCGATCGCGATGAACACGTACCCGAAGGCGTTGAACAGCGCGTAGACGGCGAGCCCGGCCACGACCGCGGCGGCGCTCATCCACGCGGCGCGGCGGATGCCGACACGCTTCACGAAGGGGTCCACGAACGGGCTGAGCGCCAGCAGCACCACGACCTGCGGCAGCATGCCGAGGGCGGCCATGGCGGGCGGCCATCCCCACGCGAGCTGGAGCTGGAGTGTCACCAGGTAGCTCAGGCCGGCGGTCGCGAGCCCGGCTGCAGCCTTGAACGCGAGCCCGCTGGAGACGAGCGGGCGGGCGAGCAGGCCCAGATCCAGAAGCGGATGCCGCGCGGAGCGCTCCCGGAGGACGAAGAGTGCCGCCGCGACCGCCGCCGAACCCACGAGCGCCCAGGGGAGCCACGAACCGGGGCCCTCATCGATGAACGAGGTCGGCGCGACGAGGGCGAGGATGATGGTCACGGTGGCCAGGATCGCCCCCGGGATGTCGATCGGGTCCCGGTGAAGTGCGTCCGGATCATCCGCGGCGATGCCGGTCCGGATGCCGAGGATCGCGAGCAGGGCGATCGGCACATTGACCAGCAGCAGCACCTGCCAGGGGGCGACGGCCAGCACGAGGCCGCCCAGAGTCGGTCCGATGGCGAGGCCGACGAGGCCGACGGTGGAGATGAGCGTGATCGCGCGGACCCGCTGCGGTTCGTCATCGAACAGCCGGAACGCCAGCGCCATCGAGCCGGGCGTGGTCATCGCGGCAGCGATTCCCATCGCGGCTCGGACGACGATCAGCTGCTCGGCGGTCGTGACGAAGGCCGTGGCCAGGCTCGCCACGGCGAGGAGCACGAGACCGACGATCATCATCCGTCGTCGACCGAATCGGTCGGCCATCGCGCCGAACAGGAGCATCAGGCCGCCGAACACGACCGCATAGCTGCCGGTCACCCATTGCAGCGCCGTCGTCGAGGCGTGCAGCTCTCGGCCGATGGTGGGCAGGGCGACGTTGAGGATCGAGTTGTCGAGCATCTCGAAGAGGAAGACGGCAGACAGGCCGATCAGGGCCGGAGCTGCGCCTCGCAGAGTCTGGGGCGAACGCTGTTCGTTAATCACGAACACTGTTCTACCCCACGAACGGCGTTCGTGTCAAGGTAGGCTGGGCGCATGGCTTCTCCTCAGCAGCGCCGGGCTGCCCGGCGCGCGGTGGCCGAACCCGCCCCGGCCACGGGCAGGGCCCCGATCACCGTCGACCGGATCACGAGCGCGGCCCTCGAGATCGTCGCGGCGGAGGGGTACGACGCGCTGACTATGCGCAGCGTCGCCGCACGGCTCGAGACCGGGCCGGCGTCGCTGTATGCGCACGTGGTCAACAAGGCCGATCTCGACGAACTCGTCATCGGCCGGCTGTGCAGCCGAATCGAACTGCCGGATCCCGTCGGAGCGCGGTGGCGCGAGCAGATCGTGGATGTCTGCACACAGCTGCGCGACCAGTACCTGGCGTATCCCGGCATCTCGCGCGCAGCGCTGGCGATGGACGCCACGGACCTCGACGTGCTGCGCGTGAACGAGGGCATGCTCGCGATTCTTATCGCCGCCGGCATCCCTGCGCAGACCGCCGCGTGGACCATCGACGCGCTCTTCCTCTACGTCGGCGCCTACACGATGGACATCGCTGTCGCCGAGCACGGGACGGCTGCGGATGCCGGGGTGCGTCGCGGCGGCGCGGATGACCGTGCCGACGTGATCGCTCGATTCACCGCCCTGCCCGAGGACCGCTTCCCGAACACCCGCGCCTACGCGACCGAACTCACGTCGGGAACCGTGCACGAGCGGTTCGACTTCACTCTGGGGCTCATCCTGGGAAGCCTGGCTCAGCTCCGCGTCCGGTGATGCGGCGGGGTATGGGGCGCAGACTCGAGCACGCGGTTGTTCACGGGCGGGACGGCCGTCACCACCGGAATGTCGCCGGTGATTGACTGGTGCTCGTCAGACATCCTCGGGAGGAGGTCCCTCGTGTCATTCTGGATCTGCGCCACGTGCGCCGTCGAGCATGCGGAGCGTGCCGAGGTGTGCGCCATCTGCGCCGACGACCGGCAGTGGGTGCCGGCCGAGGGACAGCTCTGGACGACCCTCGACGACCTGCGGGAGGCCGGCCGTCGCATCGAGGTGGTGGAACGAGAACCCGGTCTGTGGGCGGTGAACAGCACCCCCGGCGTCGGCATCGGCCAGCAGTCCAAGCTGCTGCGCACGGATGCCGGGTGCCTGCTCTTCGATCCGATCGGCTACATCGACCAGGCGGGCGTGGATGCGGTGACGTCGGTGGGAGACGTGGTGGCGATCGTCGCGAGCCACCCGCACATGTACGGCGTGCAGGTCGAGTGGGGGCGGGCGCTGGGCGCGCCGGTGCTCGTCGCCGAGCAGGACCGGCAGTGGGTGGCGCGGCCCGACCCGATCATCCAGACGTGGTCGGGTGACGTCGAGATCCTTCCCGGAGTGACCCTCACTCAGCCCGGCGGGCACTTCCCGGGAAGTGCCGTCGTGCACTGGGCCGCCGGTGCCGAGGGCAAGGGCGTGCTTCTGACCAGCGACACGATCTTCGCGAACCCCGACCGCACATCGGTCAGCTTCATGCGCAGCTACCCGAACCGCATCCCGCTGTCCGCCCGGGTCGTCGAGCGGATCGCCTCGCACGTGGAGCGCTTCGCCTTCGACCGGCTCTACGGGAACTTCGACAACGTCATCCCCTCGGACGCCCGGCGCATCGTGCGACGCTCGGCGGACCGGCACATCGGCTGGGTGACCGGCGAGTTCGACCACCTCACCTGAGCGTCGGCCTCTGAGATACGAGGTCATCGCCGACCTCGAAGCTCAGCGCACCTGTCTTCTCGGCGTCCCTGGCTTGGCGGTCAGCCGCGAAGGTCTGCGCTGGGACTGCTGCACGAGTAGGTGACACCGGACTTCGCTTGCCCCATGGGAGCCCGGAAGGATGTTGCTGTGCCCAGGGCTGGCCGATCGCCGTCGCCCAGAATGTTCACAAACCCATAGGTCTGCCGAGGTGTCAATGCAGCGGCGGTTGCCGCGAACAGCGGTAGCCCGGCACCGAGCGGTCAACGACAGTACAGTGAGGGCTGTACTATTGCCGCGTGCTGACTCTTGCGAACCGTCTCGATGTGATGAATCGGCTGGGCCGTGCCATGGCGGATCCCACGCGTTCCCGGATTCTGATGATGCTGTTGGATGGTCCGAACTATCCGACGGTCATGTCGCACGAGCTGGAGCTCACTCGGGCGAACGTGTCGAACCATCTCACCTGCCTCCGCGACTGCGGCATCGTGGTTGCCGAGCCCGAGGGGCGCCAGACGCGCTACGAGATCGCCGACGCCCATCTTTCGCAGGCGCTGCGGAGCCTGATCGAGGTCACCCTCGCCGTCGACGAGAACGCGCCGTGCATAGACCCCGCCTGCAGCGTCGACGGTTGCTGCTCGGAAGACGACCGATGAGCGCGCCCGTCTCCATGCAGCGCCGCCAGGTGCTGCATCGTCGGGTTCGGTTCATCGTCGCATTCACGATCAGCTACAACGTCATCGAGGCGATCGTCGCGATCTGGGCGGGTTCGAGGGCCTCTTCCGCGGCGCTCATCGGGTTCGGGCTGGACTCGGTGGTCGAGGTCCTCTCTGCCGCCGCGGTTGCCTGGCAGTTCACCCGCAAGAACCCGGAACGGTGGGAGAAGCCCACCGTCCGTGCCATCGGCATCGCGTTCTTCGCCCTCGCCGCCTATGTCATCGTCGACGCCATCCTCACCCTGATCGGGCTTGCGGACGTCGATCACAGCCCGCTCGGTATCGGCATCGCAGCCCTCAGTTTGATCGTGATGCCCGTTCTCGCCTGGTTCGAGTTCCGCACGGGGCGCGAACTCGACTCTAAGAGCGTCCAGGCCGACGCCAAGCAGCTCCTGCTCTGCATCTACCTCTCCGGCACCGTGCTCGTCGGGCTGCTCCTCAACAGCCTGCTCGGGTGGATGTGGGCCGATTCCGTCGCGGCGTTGGTCGTCGCCGGCCTCGCCATCCGTGAGGGCATCGAGGCCTGGCGTGGCGACGTCGAATCGCCGTTCGACGCGCTCAACGAGGACGACGACGACTGAGCGCACGCCTCGCCGGTCAGGCGGCGATTGGCCTCGCGCAAGCCGGGGTGCGGAGCCCACGTGCGACCGCCACGCGCCGGCAACCGGAGGGCGCCGGGCGTGCCGAAATCAGGTCCCGCTCAACTGTGCCACGGGACCTGAATCGAGTCGCGATCCCTTGAAGACACTGGGATCGCGGGTGGCGGAGGATGGGGGATTCGAACCCCCGAGGGCTTGCACCCAACACGCTTTCCAAGCGTGCGCCATAGGCCACTAGGCGAATCCTCCGGGTGGCCCCGGAGGGCCGCAGACCATCCTACCGGGTCGGGGTGGATGCTCCCGCCCCGGCGTAGACGCTCCCCGGGCGCACGACCAGCGAGCGCGGGAACAGCAGGGCGCGTACACGCCGACCCGTCGGAACGGCGAGATACAGGGCGGTGCGGACGGCAGCCGCGCGATCCGCGAGCGCGCGGCCGTCCTCCCCGGTGCCTGCGCGGGGCGGGGCATAGGCCGCCGTCTCGACCGCTCCCACGAGGGCGGCGGTCTCGGCATCCGGTGCGCCTTCGTCCCGCACGAGCCGTGTGCCGAACGCGCGCGGCGACTCGGTGGCCGGCACGGGGATGCCGAGGTCGATGGCGACGTCGCGGATCGAGGCCCACGCCGCCAGCGCATCGCCGCCGCGCGCGGCGGCCTGCTGTCGGCGGCGGCGCAGCGCCCCCAGCAGCGACGGGATCAGCAGCAGCACGACGAGGCCGGCGGCGCCGAGGCCCCAGGGCAGCAGATCCGCTCCGGTCGCCGTGGTCGAGCCGGTGTTGGCGTCGTCGGCGCGCAGCCCGTTCGGATCGGGGCGATCGGACGCACTCGTCGACGGGGACGCGGTCTTGGACGGCGCCGCCGGCTCGTGCGCGCTGCCCCCGCCGGCCGCCGCCGGCAGGAACGAGGTGGGCGAGCCCAGGCTCTTGGTCGGCTCGAACGGGATCCATCCGATGCCGGAGAAGTGCACCTCGGGCCATGCGTGCAGCTGCGCGCTGGACACGTAGTACTCCATCGGCTTGCCCTGGGTGAGGCTGGCGGTGTCGGCGGTGCCCGGAAGGTATCCGACGACGATCCGCGACGGCATCCCCAGCACCCGGGCCATGATGGCGAACGCCGAGGCGAAGTGGATGCAGTAGCCGCTCTTCTCCCGCAGGAAGTCGGCGATGCTCGAGACCCCGGAGCTGTCGAACCCCGACTGTGCCGGAGCGGTCAGCGAGTACTCGAACTCGGAGCCGCGGAACCAGTTCTGCAGGGCGATGAGCCTGTCATAGTCGTCGGTCGCGTCGGCGGTGACGGACAGGGCCGCGTCGGTGATGATCGACGGCATCTGCCCCGGCAGCACCGAGTAGTCGGCATCCGTGCCGCCGGCCGCCGCTGCGCGGATCTGCTCCAGCGTCGGCTGGGGCTCCTCGGTGACGACCTCGTATTCCTGACCGGATGAGGTGGTGGCCCCGTTGGCGACGATCGTGCGGTTGGCCGTCATCGCCTCCCACCCCTTCGGGGTGCCCTTGACCTGCACCGCCGGGAACGGGACCGGCAGGTACCGCGCCGTCAGCCGGTCGATGTGGATGCGTGTGGTCTGCTCGGTCACGGTGATGTCGTCGTCGACCGAGACGTCGTCGAACGTGGCGTCCGCGTTCAGCGGGTCGGAGGACGAGACATCCGGCTTCCAGACGGCGCCCTCCATCCGTGACAGGGTCGCGACCCGCAGATAGGGGGCGGATGTCGCGCTCGTGCGCAGACTGAGGACGGTCACCGGGTCGGGCCGGCGCAGGTCCTTGCCGAGGTCCAGGCTCGCGTTGATGGTGGTGCCGACCGGACCGAAACCCGCCCGCGCCGTCGGCTCCGGCAGCAGGGGAGTGGCGGCCACCGCCACCAGGACGGCGACCAGCCCGATCGCCAGCGCGATGGCCGAGGTGCTGCTCGGCGCGGACGGCACGGCCTGCGGCGGCCGGTAGCGGGTGCGCGTCTCGGCCCGCAGCAGGAACAGGATCGCGGCGGCCAGCAGCACGAAGCCGATCACGTCGAACGGCGCCGGCACGGCCAGCGACGGGATGAGCGAGACGGCCACCAGCGCGATCGCGGCGGCCAGCGGCATCCGTGCCGTGATGGCGGTGTGGTCGATGACGATCGCCACCGCCCCGGCGGCGGCGACCAGGCAGAAGGTCAGCGCCTCGCTCGGCGCCATCGGCGCGATGCCCACCTGGATCTCGTACATCGCGGTGCCCACGAGGTCGGGCACGAGGCGGAAGGCGTGCAGCGTCGGGATGACGAACACGATGGCCGCCTCGCGCAGGAAGACGGCGGTGACCAGGGCGATCCACACAGCGATCTCGATCAGGGCGACGATCGCGGCGGGCAGGCGATACCAGCGCGCGATGAACCCGGCGGCGAACACCGCCGCGGTCACGCCGAGGACGCCGGCGATCCAGGCGCCGGGGGTGATCACGTTCAGCAGCGGCACCATGGCCGCCAGCACCGCGACCCACGAGCCGATCGTCAGCGAGAGCTGCGCGCCGGTGCGTCGGCGCGGCGTGCGCTCAGTCGCGGCCATGGGTGAACTCCGCGGACACGAGGTCGGCATGCGAGACGCGCGTCCACGCGTCGCGCAGGTCGACCCCGGGGGCGATGGATGCCGCGTACCAGCCGGTCGCGACGGCCCGTTCCAGGGCGTCCTCGACGGGGGCCGCCGACAGCAGCACCGGGTGCGCGCTGTGCGCCGGCAGGGCGGCCAGGCCGTCGGCATCCGCGGGGGTGAGCCGGCCGCACACCACGACGAGGGGCCCGGTCGCGGCGCCCGACCACAGGCGGGCCAGGCCGATCAGATCGGCATCGCCGTGCGCGGTCACGGTGGCGAATCGGCCGATCAGGACGGCCACGGCGGTGTGGTCTCCGCCGGGCACGATCTCGGACAGCGGCGTGCCCTCCGCGTCCACGACCTGGACTGCGTAGCCATCGCGGGCCAGCGCGTTCACCGCCGACACGCACGCGGTCACGGCCGCCTCGAACGGACCGTCCTCGCCGGTGGCGGTCGCGGCATCCGCCCACCGGCCGATCGCGCGGTCCAGCACGACGGTCGCCTCGGGGGTGGACTCCTGCTCCTCCTGGCGCACCATGAGCGAGTCGCGGTGCGCGGTGGCGCGCCAGTGGATGCGCCGCATCGAGTCGCCGGGTTCGTACGGGCGCGCGACGAGGTTGTCGGTGCCCTGGCCCAGCCGGGTCGTGGTGGCGTGCAGCATCCCCCCGGTGGCGCCGGCGAACGCGGTCAGGGGCGGCAGGTCGATGCACTCCGGCGTGACCATGAGCCGCGTCGTGTCGCCGATCTCGGCCGCCCGGCGGGCGATGCCGAACGGGTCGCGGATGGTCAGCTCGAGCGGGCCGAGCCAGTGCACGCCGCGCTGGACGGCCTGCACGTCGTAGACGAGGTCCACCGCGCGCTCCCCGCCGCGCAGGCCCGAGCCGAGCGCCGGGAACCGGCCGTCCGACCGGCCCTGCAGGCCCGTCGGGACGAGGTCCTCCCACGTGCCCGGGGTGGTCGGCAATGCCGTGCGCACGCTGACATGGACGGTGATGTGGGCGGTCCCGCCGACCGGCACGGCGGCCGGCGACGAGAAGCGGGCGACCGTGACATCCCGTCGGGTGATGTGCAGGGTGAGTAGGCTGACCGCCACCAGCGCCAGCAGGAAGATGCCGAACCCGAGCAGCTGCACCGACCCCAGCTGGGCGGCCGCGATGAAGAAGGCCAGCGCGAGCACGCCCGCCGCGGCGCCGCGCAGGGTCAGGGGCCAGGACTGCCTCATGGTGCTGTCCTCATGGCCGGCTCACGACCCGGTGGCCAGCGGCACCGGCACCGTGGTGATCAGCCGCTCCAGAATGGTGGTGACGGTGTCTCCGCCGCCGCGGCCGCGCACGTTCGTGGCGCGCGTCGGGATCAGGCGATGCGCGAACACCGGTACGAGCAGGGCCGAGATATCGTCGGGGATCACGAACGCGCGGGCGTCCAGGGCCGCGCAGACCTTGGCGGCGCGGACCAGCTGCAGCGTCGCCCGGGGGCTCGCCCCCAGGCGCAGGTCGGGATGCGTGCGGGTCGCGTGCGCGAGCGCGACCGCATACTGCTCGATCGGCGCGGAGACGTGCACCCGCCGCGCCCAGGCGATCAGCTCGCGCACCCGCTGCGCGTCCACGACGGGGCTGATCGCGGCCAACGGGTTCGCGGTGTCGCGTTCGCGCAGCATCTGCGCTTCGGCCACGGCATCCGGATATCCCATCGAGATGCGCATCATGAACCGGTCGCGCTGCGCCTCAGGCAGGGCGTAGGTGCCCTCCATCTCGAGCGGATTCTGGGTGGCCACCACCAGGAACGGGTCCGGGAGCGGATGCGTGTGGCCATCGACGGTGACCTGCCCCTCCTCCATCGCCTCGAGGAGGGCCGACTGCGTCTTCGGCGACGAGCGGTTGATCTCGTCCGCGATCACGATGTTGGCGAACACCGCGCCCGGCTTGAATTCGAACTCGCGGTCGACCGGGTTGAAGACGCTGACCCCGGTGACGTCGCCGGGCAGCAGATCGGGCGTGAACTGGATGCGGCGCACGGTCGCATCGACCGTCGCGGCCAGGGCCCGTGCCAGCATGGTCTTGCCCACACCCGGGACGTCCTCGATCAGCAGATGGCCCTCGGCCAGCAGCGTCACCAGCGCGCTGCGCACAGCCTCGGGCTTGCCGTCGATCACGCGCGAGACCTCGGTGAGGATCCGCCCGGTCGCCTCGGCGAATCCGGACGGGCTCATCGGCGCGACAGCGTCCGTCGCGGTGGGGGCGGATGTCTGCTCCATCGGCAGTCCTTCGGGTCCGGGGGCGGGCCTCTTCGCCCGTGTCCTCCGATCGTAACCCGACCCAGGCGGCCCCGTCGCTGGGAAGGAGCCGAGCCGACCGCGACCCGGATGCCCCGGATGAGCACGGCGCGAGATCCGGTTAGACTGGTGGCAGCTCTCCGCGAGGCGGCATCCAGGCCAACTCCCCCAGGACGGAAACGTAGCAAGGGTAACCAGGCTCTGCCGGGTTCGCGGAGAGTCTTACTTTTTCCCGGCCCGCCTGGCCGCCCCGCTGGCCCAGCCCCCGTGTCGAACGTCGAGACCGGGGATCCTCCGTGAGACCCAGGGGAATGTGCCCGGTCTCGCGGCGATCCCCCGGTTTCGGCGAAGCGCGGCCGGTGGGCACTCGCGACGATCCCCACGTTTCGGCGAAGCGCCGCCGTCGCGCGTGGCGATGCCTAGGCTGGACCCGTGGCGCAGAGCATCTTCATCACGTCGGCGGAAGGCCATTCGGGCAAGTCCACGATCGCGCTCGGAGTGCTCGACGCGATAAGTCACGCGACCCCGCGTGTGGGTGTGTTCCGCTCGATCGCCCGGTCCACCCTCGAGCGCGACTACGTGCTCGAGATGCTGCTCGAACACGACGGGGTCGACCTCGACTACGACGAGTGCATCGGCGTCACCTACGACGACGTGCGCGCGGACCCCGAGGCGGCTCTCGGCGTCATCGTCGAGCGCTATAAGGCCGTCGAGGCGCAGTGCGACGCGGTCGTCATCCTGGGCAGCGACTTCACGGATGTCGGCAGCCCCGCCGAGCTCGGCTACAACGCCCGCATCGCAGCGAACCTCGGAGCCCCGGTGCTGCTCGTGCTGGGCGGCCGGTCGCAGCAGGACCTCGGCGAGCATCTGGGCATGACGCAGGCCCGGACGCCCCAGCAGATGGGCCAGATCACGGCGCTCGCGCTCGCCGAGCTCGCGCACGGCCGCGCCGAGCTGCTCGCGGTGATCGCCAACCGCACCGATCCCGAAGCCCTCGACCAGACGGTCGCCGCCGTCCGCGCCGCCGTCGCGGCATCGGCCGTGCGCAGCGGCGCCGCGACCGCGCCCGCCGCCGCCGCGCCCGCCGCCGCGACCGCGCCCGAGGGGTCGGCCGCACCGGCCCCCGGCATCCCGGTCTGGGCGCTGCCCGAAGACCGGTTCCTGGTCGCGCCCTCGATGCGCGGCGTGATGCGCTCGCTGGATGCCACCCTGCTGAAGGGCGACGAGGCGCTGCTGACCCGCGAGGTGCTCGACGTCGTGGTCGCGGGGATGTCGATGGTCAACGTGCTCCCACGGCTCGAAGAGGGCGCGGTCATCGTCGTGGCCGCCGACCGCACCGACGTGCTGCTGGCGACCCTGCTGGCCAACGCGTCCGGCACGTTCCCGTCGCTGGCCGGCATCGTCCTGAACGGGCCGTTCGAACTGCCCGACGCCATCGACCGGCTGATCGACGGGCTCGGCTCGTCACTGCCGATCGTGACCAGCGCGTTCGGCACCTACGAGACCGCGCTGCGCATCATGCGCACCCGCGGCCGGCTCGCCGCCGACTCGCAGCGCCGATACGACACGGCGCTGGCCATGTTCGAGCAGCACGTCGACGTCGACGAGCTCACCCGTGCGCTCGGCCTCGCGCGCTCCATCGCCGTCACCCCGCTGATGTTCGGCTACCAGCTGGTGGCGCGGGCCCGCTCCGACCGCCGGCGCATCGTCCTGCCCGAGGGCGGCGACGACCGCGTGCTGCGCGCTGCCGCCACGGTGCTGGCGCGAGGTATCGCCGACATCACGATCCTGGGTGAGCCGATCGAGGTGCGCGGGCGCGCGATCGAACTGGGCATCGACATCACGGCCGCCACCGTGCTCAGCCCGTTCGACGCCGTCCACGTCGACCGGTTCGCCCGCGAATACGAGCGGCTCCGCGCGCACAAGGGCATGACTTACGATCGCGCCGCCGACACCGTCACCGACGTGTCGTACTTCGGCACGATGATGGTCCACCTGGGGCTGGCCGACGGCATGGTCTCGGGCGCCGCGCACACCACGGCGCACACCATCCGGCCGGCGTTCGAGATCATCAAGACCGCGCCCGGTGTCTCGGTGGTCTCCAGCGTGTTCCTGATGGCGCTCGCCGATCGGGTGCTGGTCTACGGTGACTGCGCGGTCATCCCCGACCCCACGGCCACTCAGCTCGCCGATATCGCCATCTCGTCCGCGGCGACGGCCACGCAGTTCGGCATCGAGCCGCGGGTCGCGATGCTCTCGTACTCGACCGGCGAGTCCGGTGCGGGGGAGGACGTCGTCAAGGTCCGCACCGCCACGGCCCTCGTGCGCGAGCGTGCACCGCAGCTGCCCGTGGAGGGCCCGATCCAGTACGACGCGGCGGCGGATGCCGCGGTCGCGGCCGCCAAGATGCCCGACTCGCTGGTCGCGGGCCGGGCCACGGTGTTCATCTTCCCCGACCTGAACACCGGCAACAACACCTACAAGGCGGTCCAGCGCTCGGCCGGAGCGGTCGCGATCGGCCCGGTCCTGCAGGGGCTGAACAAGCCGATCAACGACCTGTCCCGCGGGGCGCTGGTCGAAGACATCGTCAACACGATCGCCATCACCGCCATCCAGGCACAGACAGAGGCATCCGCGTGAGCATCGTCCTGATCGTCAACAGCGGCTCCAGCTCGTTCAAGTACCAGCTGCTCGACATGGCCGCCGAGCGCGTGCTGGCGACCGGCCTGGTCGAGCGGATCGGCCAGTCGATGGGGGAGTGCCGGCACACCGTGCACGCCGTACCGGGCGCGCCCGGCGAGGGCGCGCCCACCATGCTCGACGCCACCTACGAGCGCGCGCTGCCGATCGCCGATCACTTCGCCGGCTTCGCGGTGATGCTGGATGCCTTCGCCGACCACGGTCCGAGCCTCGAGCAGAATCGACCCGTCGCCGTCGGGCATCGCGTGGTGCACGGCGGCGCGCGGTTCTTCGAGCCGACCCTGATCACGCCGCTGGTGGAGATCAACATCGAAGAGCTGGCCGTGCTCGCCCCGCTGCACAACCCGGCCAATCTCGCCGGCATCGTCGCCGCGCGCCGCGCGTTCCCGGATCTGCCGCACGTCGCCGTGTTCGACACCGCCTTCCACCAGACCCTGCCCGCACCCGCCTACACGTACGCGATCGACGCCGAGCTGGCCGCACACCACCGCATCCGCCGATACGGCTTCCACGGCACCTCGCACAAGTTCGTCAGCGAGGCGGCGGCGGCCTTCCTCGGCCGGCCGCTGGGCGAACTGAAGCAGATCGTGTTCCACCTCGGCAACGGCGCGTCGGTCACCGCCGTCGATGCGGGCCGTTCGGTGGAGACCTCGATGGGCTTCACCCCGCTGGAGGGACTGGTGATGGGCACCCGGTCCGGCGACATCGACCCGGCCGCGCTGCTGCAGCTGGCGCGGCGGGCACAGCTGGATGTCGATGGCCTGGACGAGCTGCTGAACAAGCGCAGCGGGCTGAAGGGGCTGAGCGGATTCTCGGACATGCGCGACGTGCTGGCCGGCCGCGCCCGGGGGGATGCGGCATCCGGCCTCGCATTCGACGTGTACGTGCACCGGCTGCGCACCTACGCCGGCGCATACCTGGCACAGCTGGGCGGCGCCGACGTCATCTCGTTCACCGCCGGCGTCGGCGAGAACGCGCCCGAGGTGCGTGCCGGCGCGCTGGCCACGCTCGGGTTCGCCGGCGTACAGGTCGACGCCGGGCGCAACGCGGAGCGGGGCCGCGGCATCCGGATCATCTCGACGGATGCCTCGGCGGTGACCGTCCTCGTGGTGCCCACGAAGGAAGAGCTCGAGATCGCCCGCCAGACGCTGCAGGTGACCGGCGGCTGAGAGGGCCCCGGGCGCTGCCCCGGCTCGTTACGCTGGAAGGAGTCGACGAAGGGCGAGCGGTGACAGATCTGCGAGCGTACGAGGCCGTCCTGTTCGATCTGGACGGGGTGCTCACCCCCACGGCCGTGGTGCACATGCACGCCTGGCAGCGCCTGTTCGACGAGCTGTTCGCCGCCTGGGAGATCACCCCGCCGTACACCGATCGGGACTACTTCGAGCACGTCGACGGCAAGAAGCGCTACGACGGGGTGGCAGCCCTGCTGCGCAGCCGATCGGTCGAGGTGCGCTGGGGGGATCCGTCCGATCCGCCGACCGCCGACACCGTGTGCGGGATCGGCAACCGCAAGAACGCGTACTTCGAGCGCGCGCTGCGCGAGGACGGCATCGCCCCGTACCCGGGGTCGCTGCGGCTGCTGGACGCGCTGCGGGACGCCGGGACCGCGGTGGCCGTGGTGTCGAGTTCGAAGAACGCCGAAGAGGTGCTGCGCACCGCCGGGATCCGCGACCGGTTCACGGTGGTCGTGGACGGGATGGTCGCCGAACGCGACGACCTGGCCTCCAAGCCCGCCCCGGACATGTTCCTGGACGCGGCGCGGATGCTGGGGGCCGAACCGGCCCGTGCGGCCGCGGTGGAGGACGCCCTCAGCGGGGTGCGCTCGGCGGCGGCCGGCGGCTTCGCGCTGGTCGTGGGCGTGGACCGCGGGGTCGGTGCGCCGGCGCTGCGCGAGGCCGGGGCGCACCTGGTGGTGACCGATCTGGGTGACCTGGTCGAATCCTCGTCCGGCGGTGCCTAGACTCGTCGAGTCCCTGTTCCCGAGAAGGACCAAGATGATCGATCGCGACCGCTTTCCCATCGACCCCTGGCGTCTCGTCGAGACGAGTTTCGACATCGATGACGCCGGGGTGACCGAGAGCCTGTTCGCCGTGGGCAACGGCTATCTCGGCCTGCGCGGAAACCACCCCGAGGGACGGCACGCGCACGAGCAGGGCACGTTCATCAACGGCTTCCACGAGACCTTCCCGATCCGGCACGCCGAGAGCGCCTACGGCTTCGCCGAGGCGGGCCAGACCATCCTGAACGCGCCCGACGCGAAGGTCATGCGCGTGTACGTGGACGACGAGCCGCTCACGTTCGACGTCGCCGACATCCGCGAGTACGAGCGCGAACTCGACTTCCGCGACGGCGTGCTGCGCCGCAGCATCCTGTGGGTCACCCCCAGCGGCAAGCACGTGCGCGTCGACTTCGACCGGATGGTGTCGTTCGAAGAGCGCCACCTGGCCATCATGAGCGTGGATGTCACGGTGCTCAACGACGACGCCCCGGTGACGGTCAGCTGCCAGATCGTGAACCGGCAGGACGGCGAGGATGTCTACGGCGGCACGCCGACGGCGCCGCGCCGCGCCGGCTTCGACCCGCGCAAGGCCGAGCGGTTCGCCGAGCGGGTGCTGCTGCCGCAGGAGTACTGGCAGGACAAGTCGCGCTCCACCCTCAGCTACAAGGTCGCCCAGTCCGGCATGACCCTCGGGGTCGTGGCCGACCACATCATCGAGACAGACAACCCGTACACGATGCGGACCCTGGTCGAGCCCGACATCGCCAAGAACGTGTTCCGTGTGCAGGCCAAGGCGGGCGTCCCCGTGCGGGTGATCAAGCTCGTCAGCTATCACACCGGTCGCAGCGGCGTGCCGGCCCGCGAGCTGGTGGACCGCTGCCGCCGGACCCTGGACCGGGCGATGGATGTCGACGTCACGACGCACTTCGAGCGTCAGCGCGCCTGGCTGGACGCGTTCTGGGAGCGCTCGGACGTGCGCATCGGCGGCCGAGACGAGCTGCAGCAGGCGGTGCGGTGGTGCCTGTTCCACCTGGCCCAGGCGGCGGCGCGCGCCGACGGCGAGGGCATCGGTGCCAAGGGCGTCACCGGTTCGGGCTACAGCGGCCACTACTTCTGGGACACCGAGATCTACATCCTCCCGTTCCTGGCGTACACGACGCCGCAATGGGCCCTGAACGCGCTGCGGATGCGGGTGGTGATGCTGCCGGCCGCGCGCCGGCGTGCGCACCAGCTGACCGAGGCCGGGGCGCTGTACCCCTGGCGGACGATCAACGGGGAAGAGGCATCCGCCTACTACGCCGCCGGCACGGCGCAGTACCACATCAACGCGGACATCTGCTTCGCGCTGGCCCGGTACGTGCGGGCGACCGGCGACATCGACTTCCTCTATCGCGACGGGGTCGACATCGCGGTGGAGACGGCCCGGCTGTGGGCCACCCTCGGGTTCTGGCGCTCGCACGAGGGCTTCCAGGAGTTCCACATCCACGGCGTGACCGGCCCGGACGAATACACGACGGTCGTCAACGACAACCTGTTCACGAACGTGATGGCGCGGTTCAACCTCCGCTACGCCGCGCAGACCGTGCGCGAGATGGAGGAGCTGGACGGCGAGGTGTACCGCCGGATGGTGGATCGGCTCAAGCTCGACCCCGCCGAGCCGGATGCCTGGGACCGGGCGGCCGACTGCATGCACATCCCGTACAGCCCGCAGCTGGGCATCCACCCGCAGGACGAGGTGTTCCTGGAGAAGGAGGTGTGGGACCTGGAGCGCACGCCGGCCGCGCTGCGTCCGCTGCTGCTGCACTTCCACCCGCTGGTGATCTACCGGTACCAGGTGCTCAAGCAGGCCGACGTCGTGCTGGCGCTGTTCCTGCAGGGCGACCACTTCACCCCGGACGAGAAGCGCGCCGACTTCGAGTACTACGACCCGCTCACCACGGGCGATTCGACCCTGTCCGGCGTGACCCAGTCGATCCTGGCCGCCGAGGTCGGCTACCAGGACCTGGCGGCCGGATACTTCGAGCACGCCCTGTACGTGGACCTCGCCGACCTGCACAAGAACGCGGCGGACGGCGTGCACGTGGCCTCGGCCGGCGGCGTGTGGACCACGCTGGTGTCGGGGTTCGGCGGCATGCGCGACCACGGCGGAGTGCTGACCTTCGACCCGCGCCTGCCCAGCGACTGGAGCGACCTCGCCTACATCATCCACTGGCACGGCACGCCGCTGCACATCACGCTGCGGCGCGAGGCGCTGCACGTGCGCGCGGGCGACGGGGTGCCGGTCGAGTTCAGCGTGCGCGGGGTCGGGTACACCGTCGATCCCGGCAGCGAGGTGGTCGCCCCGCTGGCCGACCAGGGTCCGGTGATCCCGGGACGACCCTCGCTCCGCGAGCTGATCGGCGAGCGTCGCGAGGACGGCACGCTGCTGTCGGCATCCGTCCCCACGACCGAGACCACCTCGATCCCGGTGATCAGCGGTGCCGTCCCGGTGATCGACGTGTCGGACGGCGCGCTCGGCCGCTGACGCCCGCGGGATGGGATGCCGCATCCCGGCACACTCCGCTCTCCGGGTGTCCGGGCCACACCGTAGGCTGGACGGGTGACCACCGCTCTGTATCGCCGCTACCGGCCCGAGACGTTCGCGGAGATGATCGGCCAGGCGCAGGTCACCGAGCCGCTGATGACCGCGCTGCGCGGTGATCGGATCGGCCACGCGTACCTCTTCTCCGGCCCGCGCGGCTGCGGGAAGACGACGTCGGCGCGCATCCTGGCCCGGTGTCTGAACTGCGCCGCCGGCCCCACCGACACCCCGTGCGGGACGTGCGACAGCTGCGTCGAGCTCGGTCGCGGCGGGGGCGGATCCCTGGATGTCGTCGAGATCGACGCGGCCTCGCACAACGGCGTCGACGACGCCCGCGACCTGCGCGAGCGGGCGGTGTTCGCGCCCGCGCGCGACCGGTTCAAGATCTTCATCCTCGACGAGGCGCACATGGTGACGCCGCAGGGGTTCAATGCGCTGCTCAAGCTGGTGGAGGAGCCGCCCGACCACGTCAAGTTCATCTTCGCGACCACCGAGCCCGAGAAGGTCATCGGCACGATCCGGTCGCGCACGCACCACTACCCGTTCCGGCTGGTCGCACCCGCGGCGATGCTCGACTACGTCGAGCAGCTGTGCGCGCAGGAGGGCGTGAGCGTCGAACCGGGTGTGCTGCCGCTGGTGGTCCGCGCGGGCGGCGGCTCGCCGCGAGACACGCTGTCGGTCCTCGACCAGCTGATCGCGGGCTCCGAGGACGGCGCCGTCACCTCGGCGCGCGCCGTCGCGCTGCTCGGCTACACGCCGGCCGAGCTGCTGGACGAGGTGGTGGACGCGTTCGCCGCCGGCGATGCGGCCGCCGCGTTCGCCGCGGTAGACCGGGTGGTGCAGACCGGTCAGGACCCGCGACGGTTCGTGGACGACCTGCTCGAGCGGCTGCGCGACCTGATCGTGGTGGCCGCGACCGGCGATGGGGCCGTGAACGTGCTGCACGGCGTGCCCGCCGAAGAACTCGAGCGGATGTCGCGCCAGGCCTTCACCTTCGGCGCCGAGCGGCTCTCGCGGATCGCCGACATCGTCGTGGGGGCGCTGGACGAGATGAGCGGCGCCACCTCGCCGCGCCTGCAGCTCGAGCTGATGATCGCCCGCGTCCTGGCGCGGGCCGCGGCGCCGGGCCCGGGCGCGGAGCAGGCGCCCCGGGCCGAGATGCCGCAGCCGGCCGCTTCCGCTCCCGCTCCGACTGCACAGCGGGCGGAACGCGCCGAGGCACCGGCGCCCGCCGCACCGGCGCCTGCCATGTCGGCGCCCGCCGCACCGGCACGAACGCCCGCCACGCCGGCGCCTGCCACCCCGACGCCGGCCCCGGTCGCCGAGCGGGCGGAGCCCGTCTCGACGCCGGCTCCCGCCCCTGAATCCGCACCGGTCGCCGCGCGCGCCGAATCGTCGGCGCCTGCCGCCGCTCCCATCCCGGAACCCGCCGGTCCCGTCACCCTGGAGCGCGTCCAGCAGGCGTGGCCCGAGATCCTCGGACGCCTCGAGGGCGCCAACCGCGGATCGTGGCTCATCGCGACCGCCGCCACGGTGGTGGACGTCGCCGGCGATGTGCTCACTCTCACATTCGCCAGCGCATCCGACGTCGCGAAGTTCAAGAAGCTGCAGGCCGGCGCCGGACCCAGCGAAGACCTGCGCCAAGCCATCCAGTCCGTCCTCGGCATCCGGGTGAAATACATCGCCCGGCACGCCGGAGGACCGGGCGGCGGGCCAGGCGCCGGCGGCCCCGAAGGTCCCGGCCCCGCCCCCGGATCCGGATCCGGCGGTCCGTCCGCCGACGGGACGGCCGTGGCGCGTGCGCCGCAGCCGGCCGCGCCGGCATCGACCCAGCCGACCGCGCGCACGGCCCCGGCCTCGGCGGCGCCGGTGACCGACTGGGCCGTGGCATCCATTCCCTCCGACCCCGGCCCGGCGCAGTTCGCCGTCGACGATGAGCCCGAGGACGCGACGTCCGCCCGCGCGCGCGTCGCGACGCTCGCCCCCGCCCGCGAAGGTGACATCCTGCCCGCCTCCGATGTCGAGACCTCGATCGAGCCCGACGAGGACGAGCGCGAGGCCGACGAGCCGACGATCGAGGATGCGCCCGTGCCCGTCGTGGCACCGAGACTGTCGACGGTGCGCGACGACGGCGTCGAGCGGGTGGGCGAGGCCGTGGTCCGGCAGATCCTCGGGGCGACGTTCGTGCGCGAAGAGCCCTACGAGGCCCCGACGAGGTTCAGCTGAGATGTACGACGGAATCGTCCAGGACCTGATCGACGAGTTCGGCCGCCTGCCCGGCATCGGGCCGAAATCGGCGCAGCGGATCACGTTCCACATCCTGCAGACCCCCGGGTTCGACGTGTCGCATCTGTCCGAGCTGCTCGGCGAGGTGCGCGAGCGCGTGCGCTTCTGCGAGATCTGCGGCAACGTCTCGGAGCAGGACCGGTGCACCATCTGCCGCGACCCGCGCCGCAACCAGACCCTCATCTGCGTGGTCGAGGATGCGAAGGATGTCGCGGCCATCGAGCGCACGCGCGAGTTCCGCGGGCTGTACCACGTGCTCGGCGGATCGATCAGCCCGATCGCCGGCATCGGCCCCGACGACCTGCGGATCGCCCAGCTCATGCAGCGACTGGCCGACGGCACGGTGCAGGAGGTCATCCTGGCGACCAACCCGAACCTCGAGGGCGAGGCGACCGCGACCTACCTGTCGCGGCTGCTGCACACCCTGCAGATCACCGTGACCCGGCTCGCGTCCGGCCTCCCCGTGGGCGGCGACCTGGAGTACGCGGACGAGGTGACTCTGGGCCGCGCGTTCGAGGGTCGCAGGTCCGTGTGACAATGCACGAGTGAGTGCAAAGGGCTGGTGGCTGTTCGCTGCCATGGCGGTGCTGTGGGGTGTGCCGTATCTGTTCATCAGCGAGGCGGTCAGCTCGTTCTCGCCCGCCGCCGTCGTGAGCGGCCGCACGCTCGTGGGGGCGCTCCTGCTGCTGCCGATCGCGCTGCGTCGCAAGGCCCTGAGACCCGCCCTGCGCAAGTGGCCGTGGGTGCTCGCGTTCGGCGCCGTCGAGATGGGCGGCCCGTTCTTCCTGCTCAGCCACGCCGAGCAGACCATCCCGTCCGGCCTGACCGGGCTGCTGGTGGCCACGGTCCCGCTGTGGGCGACGATCATCGGATTCGTGGTGGGCAGTCATCGCGACATCCGGCTGTTGAAGATCGTCGGGCTGCTGGTCGGCTTCGGCGGCGTGGCGGTGATCGTCGCCGGTCAGGGGCTGGTGGTGACGGATGCCGCATCCGCCCTGGTCGCCGTCTCCGAGGTGCTGCTGACCGCCGTCCTGTACGCGATCGCGCCGTTCATCATCGCGGCCAAGCTCGGCGACGTGCCGTCCCTCGGCTCGATCACGCTCGCGCTGTTCGCGATCGGGATCGTCTACCTGCCGATCGCGCTGCTCACCCAGCATGAGGTTCCCACCGTGCGCAGCACCGTGGCGCTGGGCGCCCTCGCCGTGCTGTGCACGGCGATCGCGTTCATCGTGTTCTTCGCGCTCATCGCCGAGGTCGGGCCGGTCACCGCCCCGCTGTTCACCTATGTGAACCCGTTCGTGGCGATCACGCTCGGGATCATCGTGCTCGGCGAGCAGCTGACGCCGGGGCTGCTGATCGGGTTTCCGCTCGTCCTGCTGGGATGCTGGCTGGCCGCCACCGGCGGACGAGCCCGTCGCATCCGGACGACGCCCGTCTCCGGCGTCGAGGTTCCCGGCGCCCCCGATGCCGACATCGCCGTCGCTGTGGCACCCACCGACCCCGCCGCCGTCGTCCCCGGCGCCGTCGTGTCCGAGACGGTCGTCCCCGGCGCAGCGCCGACCGCGAACGCCGATTCCGCCTCCCACGCGACGCGCCCAGATCCCCGCCCGCGCACCTGACCCGCCGACACATGGCCGGGCCGGTATGGCCCGATCCGTAAACTGGACCGCGGACGCGGGATCCGCGTCCCGCGCACGCAGCGTGCCGCATCCGGGAGTCCCCACATATGGCGCTGATCGTCCAGAAGTACGGCGGGTCCTCCGTCGCGAACGCCGAGAGCATCAAGCGGGTCGCGAAACGCATCGTGGATGCACGCCGCGCCGGGCACGACGTCGTGGTGGCGGTCAGTGCGATGGGCGACACCACGGACGAGCTCCTCGAACTGGCCTCCGAGATCGCCCCGATCCCTGCGCCGCGCGAACTGGACATGCTGCTGTCGAGCGGAGAGCGCATCTCCATGGCGCTGCTGGCGATGGCGATCCACTCGATGGGCTTCGAGGCGCGCTCGTTCACCGGCAGCCAGGCGGGCATGATCACCGACGCCCGGCACGGTGCGGCCCGGATCGTCGACGTCACCCCGATCCGGCTGCGCGAGGCGCTGGACGAGGGCGCCATCGTGATCGTCGCCGGCTTCCAGGGCTTCAACCGCGACACCCGCGACATCACCACGCTCGGCCGCGGCGGGTCCGACACGACCGCCGTCGCCCTCGCCGCCGCGCTGGAGGCCGACGTCTGCGAGATCTACAGCGACGTCGACGGCATCTTCACCGCCGACCCGCGGGTCGTGCCGAAGGCGCGCAAGCTCGACGTCATCTCCAGCGAGGAGATGCTCGAGCTGGCCGCCAACGGGGCCAAGGTCCTCTATATCCGCGCGGTGGAATACGCCCGCCGGCATGGCGTGCTGATCCACGCGCGGTCCACGTTCAGCTCGGCCGAAGGCACTCTCGTCATCGACGAGACGCGTCGCGCAGACCTGTCCGCCACGTTCCCGCAGATCCAGGGAGAGCACATGGAAGAGCCCGTCGTCGCCGGCGTCGCCACCGACCTCAGCCAGGCGAAGATCACCGTCATCGCGGTCCCGGACGTTCCGGGCAAGGCGGCGGAGATCTTCAAGATCGTCGCCCGCTCGGGTGCGAACGTCGACATGATCGTGCAGAACATCTCGGCGGCCACCACCGGTCGCACCGACATCTCGTTCACCGTGCCCAAGGCCGATGCCTCCACCGCGCTGCGGGCGCTGGCCGCGCATCAGGACGACGTGGGCTTCGGCAACCTCATCCACGACGACCAGATCGGCAAGCTGTCCGTCGTCGGGGCGGGCATGCGCACGAACTCCGGGGTGTCGGCGACGCTGTTCGACGCCCTGTCGGTGGCCGGCATCAACATCGAGATGATCTCCACCTCCGAGATCCGCATCTCGGTCGTGCTTCGCGGCGACGACCTTGCCGACGCCGCGCGCGCCGTGCACACCGCGTTCGGCCTCGACGGCGAGACGGATGCCACGGTCCACGCGGGCACCGGGCGCTGAGACGCTTTCACACCCCGTCCGCGGCAGGCTCGCGATGCCCGCGCGCACCGCGGGCCGCGCCCGGGTAGAATCGGCGAAACCCCGCGACGCCGCATCCCGAATCGCTCGGTGCGTGAAAACACCCTGCGATCCGCAGGACGGGCGCGCCCGTTCACCGAGGACTGTGCCATGACCCGCATCTCTGATTCAGGACTGAACATCGCCGTCGTCGGCGCCACCGGCCAGGTCGGCACCGTGATGCGCGAGATCCTCGCCGAGCGCTCCTTCCCGATCCGCGAACTGCGCCTGCTGGCCACCGCCCGCTCGGCCGGCACCGCCGTCGACTTCGGCGGGCAGACGGTGATCATCGAGGACGTCGCCACCGCCGACCCGAGCGGCGTGGACATCGCCCTGTTCTCGGCCGGCGCGACCGGCAGCCGTGCGCACGCGCCCCGCTTCGCCGCGGCCGGCGCGCTGGTGATCGACAACTCCAGCGCGTGGCGCATGGATCCCGATGTGCCCCTGGTCGTCAGCGAGGTCAATCCGCACGCGATCGACCAGGCCCGCAAGGGGATCGTCGCCAATCCCAACTGCACGACGATGGCTGCGATGCCGGTGCTGAAGGCGCTGGATGCCGAGGCCGGCCTGGAGCGGCTGATCGTCAGCACCTACCAGGCCGTGTCGGGGTCGGGGCTCGCCGGGGCCCGGGAGCTGCTGGGCCAGATGGAGGCAGCCCTCGCCCAGGACGCGGCGATCGGGCTGGTGCACGATGGCGGCGCGGTCGACTTCCCGCAGCCCGAGCAGTACATCGCCCCCATCGCGTTCGACGTGATCCCCTTCGCCGGCAACCTCGTCGACGACGGCGACAACGAGACCGACGAAGAGAAGAAGCTGCGCAACGAGAGCCGCAAGATCCTCGAGCTGCCCGACCTGCGCGTGGCCGGCACCTGCGTGCGCGTCCCCGTCTTCACCGGGCACTCGCTGTCGATCCATGCCGAGTTCGCCCGCGACATCACCCCGGATCGTGCCCGCGAGGTGCTGGATGCCGCCCCCGGCGTGGTGCTGGAGGAGGTCCCGACTCCGCTGTACGCGGCCGGCAAGGACCCGAGCTTCGTCGGGCGCATCCGCGCCGACCAGTCCGCTCCCGAGGGCAGAGGCCTCGTGCTGTTCATCAGCAACGACAACCTGCGCAAGGGCGCGGCGCTGAACGCGGTGCAGATCGCCGAGGTCGTCGCCGCGCAGCGCGCCGCCGTCGCCTGACCGCGTGCACGGGCCGGTCAGGCCGGCGAACTAGACTGGGGGATTGTGACTGAAACCGTCGATGTCGTTCTGATCGGTGGGGGCATCATGAGTGCCACCCTCGGGACCTTCCTGCACGAGCTGCAGCCGGACTGGAAGATCACCGTGATCGAGCGACTCAGCGACGTCGCACAGGAGAGCTCCAACGCCTGGAACAACGCGGGCACCGGCCATGCGGCCCTGTGCGAGCTGAATTACACCCCGGAATCGCCCGACGGATCCGTCGAGATCGACAAGGCCATCTCGATCAACGAACAGTTCCAGCTGTCCCGCCAGTTCTGGTCGAGCCTGGTCGAGAAGGGCGTGATCAACGAGCCGGACACGTTCATCAACGCCATCCCGCACATGACGTTCGTGCGCGGCGAGACGAACGTCGCCTACCTGAAGAAGCGGTACGAGAAGCTCGCGCAGCAGGTGCTGTTCGCCGACATGGAGTACAGCGAGGACTCGCGCGTCATCAACACCTGGGCGCCGCTGCTCATGCAGCGCCGGCTCAAGGCCGACGAGCCGTTCGCCGCGACCCGCGTCGTCGGCGGCACCGACGTCGACTTCGGCGCGCTGACCCGGCAGCTGTTCGATCACCTGCGCTCCGAGGGCGTGCAGGTGCGCACCGACACCGAGGTGCGCAACCTGAAGCAGCAGCGCGACGGGACCTGGCAGGTCAAGTACCGCCGCACGATCGGCCGCGCGCCCGGACGGGTGAACGCCCGCTTCGTGTTCGTCGGGGCCGGTGGCTGGGCGCTCAAGATGCTGCAGCGCTCCGGCATCCCCGAGGTCAAGGGATACGGCTGCTTCCCGATCGGCGGCCAGTGGCTGATGAGCAGCAAGCCCGAGATCGTCTCGCAGCACCACGCGAAGGTGTACTCCAAGGCGACGGTGGGCGCCCCGCCCATGTCGGTGCCGCATCTGGACACGCGGGTGGTCGACGGCGAGGCATCCGTCCTGTTCGGGCCGTTCGCGACGTTCAGCCCGAAGTTCCTGAAGAACGGGTCGATGTGGGACATCGTCACCCAGGTGCGCTTCTCCAACCTGCTGAGCATGCTCAAGGTCGCGTTCACGAACGTCGACCTCATCCGCTACCTGGTCGGCGAACTCGTCAAGAACCACCACCGCAAGGTGAACGACCTGCGCGAGCTGATGCCGTCTGCTGAAGACGGCGACTGGACCCTGCTGCAGGCCGGTCAGCGCGCCCAGGTGATGCACCAGGGGCAGCTGAAGTTCGGGACCGAGGTCGTCTCGCATGCGGACGGTTCGATCGCGGGTCTGCTCGGCGCCTCGCCCGGTGCATCCACCGCGGTGCCGATCATGCTGAACCTGATGAAGACCTGCTTCCCCGAGCAGTTCCCCTCGTGGGAGCCGAAGCTGCGCCGGCTGATCCCGACCTACGGTCAGCAGCTGAACCCGCAGCCGGAACTGGCGCGCGCCACGCTCAGCGAGACTGCACAGGACCTGCAGCTGACGGTCTGACCCCGGCGAATGCACCCTCACCCCATGCGGGCGAGGGGGGTTGATCCTCCCGTCGGATCGTGATGAGAATCCTATGAAAGCGTTCTTATCGCGATCGGAGAGTCATGCGCGCGTCGACGAGGGGAAATCGGATCCGCTGGGGCGCGACGATCGCGGCGGTGGCCGCCCTGATCATGACCGCCGGCCTGCCGGCTCAGGCCGTCGAGACGACGCCCGCCCCGTCCGACACCGCGTCCGCCAGTCGTGACGCGCGCGCGGCGACGCCCACCCCGGATCCCACCGACACCGCATCGCCCACGGCGACTCCGACGCCCACGGCGACGCCGACCACGGCACCGACGCCGCTGCCGGACGTCACCGACTCGCCTTCGCCCGACCCCACCGCATCGCCGTCCCCGGATCCGACTCCGTCGCCGACGCACTCCGCCTCGCCGACGCCGACCTCGTCGCCCACGCCGTCTCCGACCGCCAACCCGACTCCGACCGAGAAGGCCACGCCCGCGCCGTCGCCGTCCGCGACATCCAAGCCCCGCCCCGCCCCGCGATCCCTGCTGCGGGAGTTCGCCCCGCAGATCGCGCCGGGCGCCACGCCGACGGCGTCGATGTCGATCCAGAAGGCCGTCAGCGACACGGCGGTCGTGCCGGGCCAGACGTTCGTGTACACGCTCCAGTTCCAGTGCACCGCCGGAACGGTCAACGGGTGCATCGGGGCCTTGCTCGATGACCCGATGCCGCAGTACATCAGCATCGCCGGCACGCCGACCGTCACCGGGACCGCGAACTACACCGACGGTTCCACGGCGACCGAGCTGAGGCTGACCTTCACCGACGACCTCGGGGGAGGGCAGCAGGGCCTCGCACCCGGCAACGTGGTCACCGTCCAGGTGCCGGTACGCGTGGACGACGACATCCCGCCTTCCGCCGACGGCACGACCCTCACCAACACCGCGACGATGACCGCGGACAACGCGACGGACAAGCAGAGCAGCGCCGCCGTCACCCTGAGCGTGCCGTCGACTCTCGGTGCCACGACGACCAAGACGATCACGCCGGACGGCGGCCCGAACGTCGTCGGCACCGAGACGACCGCCACGGTCACCGGGACCAATGCATCGAACGTCCCGGTCAGCTCGATGGTGATCAGCGACCCGGTGCTCGAGGCGGACGGCACGCCTCCGACGGACGGCAACCCCTTCACCTACCTCGAGGTGAACCGACTCGCCGACACCGACCCCATCACGTGGCCGGAGGGCGCCGACACGGTGCAGGTCCGCGTGTACGACAGCACCGCGGGGGCGTGGGTCGACGGGCCGGTGGCCGACAACCCCGACAACCCCAGCCTCCCCGCCGCCGTGGACCCCGCCGACATCACCGGCGTCCAACTCGTCTTCACGTCGACGAGCGATCCCGCCATCCCCGCGGGCGCCTCCGGCGGCGTCAACGTGGTCCTGGATCAGAAGGCGCTGGTGCCCGACGACGAGATTCCGCTGACCATCACCAACTTCGCAGACACGACGGTGACCGATGCCGATGGCAACGAGGCCCGGTCCGATCCGGCATCGGCCACGTACCGCATCCCCGCCAACGAGATCGACGTCACGGCCGGAAAGTCGTTCAGCCCCTCGGTCGTGCACGCCGGCGACCCCAGCACCGTGACGCTCAAGGGCGGCAACGCGTCGGACGACCCGCTGGAGTCGCTGACCATCACCGAACCGGCGTTCGCCGAGGTCAATCCCCTCGCCCCGGGGGGCGGGCTGGTCTTCACCCAGATGGGGACGGGGGATCCCGCCGATCCGGCGACCAGCGGTATCGTCTGGCCGGATGCCGCGACCTCCGCGACCGTCACGTACACCTGCGATGGGACTCCTGCGGCGCCCCTGACGACCACGACGGCGAACACCCTGCCGGCACCGCCGGCAGGGTGCGATCCGGTGACCGGCTTCTCGGCGACGTTCACGGGATCGATCAATCCCGGGGCCGAGGCGACGGTTCCATTCGTCGTCACCACGGACGCGGATCAGACCCTGGAGGAGTCCTACCACCTCAACATGGTGCGCGTGACCGGCGAGCGCGGGGCGAACTCCGGTGACGCGACCGCGATCGCGGTGATCAGGACGATCAAGGACCGGATCGCGGTCGATGTCGGCAAGCGACTCTACCCATCGACGATCCCGGCGTTCCCGGGGCAGAACGTGACCGCGCAGCTCAGCGGCCGGCTGCTGCCGTTCCCCGACTCGACCGTGGACGCGGCCCAGATCATCGTTCAGGATCCGGCGACGATGCCGGATGCGAATGCGTGGTACGACTCCTTCAATCCGAATGCGGTGATCGCCACGCCGGTACCCGCGTGCTCGACGATGACCGTGCAGTACTCCACCACCGCTGATGGCTCTTCGTGGCAGGACGTGCCGGGCATGGGGGCAATCGTCGGGGCCACCATCTACAACGGCGTCATCCCCAGTGATGTCGCGACGGATGCCACCGGCATCCGCTTCATCTACACCGCCGCCCCCGCAGGAAACGGCTGTTCCGGCGGCTTCCCGCCGGGAACGTCGGTGGGTCCGAACCTCTCGTATTCGCTCGACCCGTCCGTTCCGCCGAGCACGGCGGCGACGCTGACCGACTGCGCGGTGTCGTCGGCCTCGACGCCCACTGCGCCGGACGCGCAGTCCGACCCGGCGTGCGATGACGTGGATCTGACCCCGGTCGACCCGGGAAGCATCGACCCGATCGACAAGGCCTGGGATGCGGACAGCGTGGTCGAACGGTCGCAGACCGACGTCGGAGCGACACTGTCCTGGTCTACGAACGGATACAGCGGCACCGGCAGGATCGTGATCAGCGACACGCAGGATGCCCGCACCACCCCGGTGGCAGACAGTGTGTTCGACACCTGGGACCTGCAGCGCATCGACCCGATCACGGCGTCGCAGGATCCGCTGTTGACATATGACCAGATCACGGGTGTAGAGCTGTTCCAGCTTCCGGCGGGGAGCACCGACCCGGCGCTCGGGCGCTGGGTCGATGCCGCGAACGATCCCTGCCCGGACGCGTGCGACGGCACGTTCCCGGGAGTCCAGCTCACCGGCGATGAGATCGCCTCGACGATCGGGTTCCGCCTGACCTACATCGAGAGCCCCAGTCGCGTCGACCGCCTCGGCGACCCTGACGCCCCGCCGGTCGGAAGCGGCGTGGCCGCCTCGACCGGCAACAACCGCCACATCCACCCGGTGTTCCAACTGCGCGACGTCCGGCGCAGCAACGCCACCATGCCGGTCGTCGCGTCGGACACGTACAACGTCGCCGGCGAGCCGGGCGTGGTGAACAACACCGTCCGTGCGACCGCCTACTGGAATGCCGATGACACCGATCCGATCCTCACGAGGACCGACGCCGACACGATCCTGATCACCGACGTGGACGTGACCGTGGACGGGACGAAGACCTGGACGGGTGGCCCGCTGGGAATACCCGAGGAAGGCGTGCCGCAGTCCGCCTACCCGACCAGCCGCGTCACGCTCACCGGCACCAACACGACTCCGTCGAAGGTCGACGAGCTGACGCTGGTCGATGCGGACACCAGTGACCAGGGTGCGGGGTCCTGCACGACCAGCCCGTTCGACCGGTTCAACCTCATCGACTTCGCGACGATCACCGCACCCGGCGACATCGGTGCCAGTGACGTGACGGTCACGCTGTCCCGGGGCGCCTCGACGACCGATTACACCCGCGATCAGGCCCTCGCGCTGACGGAGACGCAGCTGGTCGATGTGACCTCGATGACGATCACCTACACCGGGCGGATCGACGCGGCCACCGACACGACCAAGCCGACCGCCACGGTCACCTTCGACATGCGCCTGCGCAGCGCATCCCGCGATGACGGCACGGCACCGGCTGCCGGCTCGGTGTGCGACCAGGCGCACGTCAGCACCGCCGACATGGTCGACTTCCCCGGCTACACCGACGCGGCGAACGCCTATCGTCAGGCGAACATCGATCTGGTCGCCCAGGGCATCGACGTGACCGCCGGCAAATCGTTCGACCCGACGACCCTCACCGAGCCGTCCACCGGCCCGGTCACGGTGACGCTGAGCGGCAAGCCGGCGGGGCCGTCGCGGACCGTCGCGATGAACCTGGAAGACAGCGCGTCGTCGAACGCCGCCACCTTCTTCAACCAGTACGACTTCGCCGGTCTCGCGCCGATCACCTGGGTGAACCCGGTCAATCAGGTGACGGTGGACGCCTATGTCGGCGGCACATGGTCGGTCGACGGCGCCGGCGACCCGGTCCTGACCGGCGGACACTGGGAACTGGGCACCGTGCCCGTGGTCGCACCGGCTACCACCGTCGCGCTGCCGCCGGGCGTGACCGCCGACCAGGTGCAGGGCATCCGGTTCGACTTCAGCCGCACCGACGGCGCCAACTGGGAGAACCCGGCCACCCCGACCCAGACCGCGACGTTCACCGTGACGCGGCGCGACACGCTGCGCACCGGTGGCCCGGTCCCCTCAGATCTGGCCGGCAGCGATCCGGCACCAGGCGAGACGGTGGCAGGCGATGCGACGAACACGACGACCGCCACGGTGACCAGCTCGGACGTGGACGCCGACGGAAACCCGCTGACCGGGTCGGACGACGCCGACGCCGTGATCCACTACCACCACGCGAACAACGCGGTGACCGTCGCCAAGACGCCGGACGGCCAGACCAAGTCGCCGGGGTCGCCCTTCCCATACACGATGACGTTCCTGAACTCGGGCGACGTCGACATCGTCGATCCCGTCATCACCGACGACTTCCCGACGGATGCCACGGGCCCCACGATCGAACTCGCACCGGATCCCGGCTACACGTTCGCGTTCACCGGGGACGATGAGATGCCGACGGATTCCGCGGACATCACCATCACGGAGTCGGCATCCGGCATCACCTTCGCCTTCCCCGCGGGCAGCAGCATCCCGGTCGGCGAGACGTACACGATCACGTTCAACGCCGTCACCCGGGATGGGCTCGCGGCAGGCACCGCCTTCACCAACAGCGTGGACATCACGGCCGATCGACCGTGGGACACCTGCAACGGCACGGCCGAAGATCCGGCTGTGCCGCAGTGCGGCGCCGACGCGACCAACACAGTCATCTCGGCCGGCGCGGTCAAGGTGACCAAGCAGGTGCAGGCCGAAGGGTCGGACGAGCTCGGCGTGAACGTCGACCCGCTCTGGACCCGCGCGACGCCGCCCTGCACGGCCGACGCGGACGGCTTCTACTCCCGCCCCTGCATCCCGATCGCCGAACCCGGCGGCGACATCACCTGGCGCTGGCACTTCACGAACAGCGGCAACCTGCCCCTGGATCGGATCCTGGGCATCGACCGACTGCCCGCTCCCGGCGACCAGCTCGCGACGGCCCCGCTGGATCGCGGCAGCCAGTGGCGCCCGCTGCTGACGGGACAGCGCCCGACGCTCGCGAACGGCCAGACCGGCACGCTCACGGTGTACTACACGACCGCAACCTCGGGATGGTGCGACGGCCCGTCGGTGGTGAACGATGGACTGCTCTGCCCCGCGCTGAATTGGACGGAGTGGCCGGCGGGCCAGCCGCTGCCGGTGGATCCTGACACGGTGACCGGTCTGCAGACCGAGTTCCTGCCGGACAGGCCCGTGCAGCCGGCGGCCGCATTCGACGTGGACGTGGAGATGACGGCACCGGCGTATTCACCCGCCGACACACCGAACACGACGGCGTTCTCGGCGACCGACTCCTACGCCTTCAACACCGTCGGAACCAGTGCGCGCATCGCCGGCGGCGGACCGTACACGCTGACGACCGAGCCGCCGCGCGTCGGCGTCGGGCTCGCACACGGCGGCGTGCAGGTGGTCAAGACGCTCGACGGCGATGCCGCGGCGGAGTACGCACCCGATGCATTCCCGGTGACCCTGTCGTGCACGTCCGCCGGTCAGAATGTCCCACTGCCCGCCGACGTGGCCGGCATGACGCTGACCCCGGACACCCCGGTGACCGTCTACAACCTGCCCTACCACGCCACCTGTACGCTCGCCGACGACGGCGACAGCGGTCAGACGTCGTCGAGCTCGACGACGGCGACCGTCCAACGCGAGATCGCCGACTTCGAGACCGTGACGCTGACGAACACGTACGACTACGCCTCGCTGGCGATCACCAAGGCGGTGGAGTCGATCGCGACCGACCAGGACGGCACGCCCATCCCGTACGGTCCGTTCACCGTGGATGTCACCTGCACGTTCCTCGGCGACCCGGTGTACGCCGCCGGCTACGGTCGGCTGCGTCCGATGACGGCGGACCTGTCCGACGGGGCCACGGTGACCTTCACCGGCCTGCCGGCCGGGGCATCCTGCACCATCGCCGAGTCCGACGACAAGGGGGCAGCATCCACGACGATCGTCACCACGGCGGGCAGCGACGATCCGGTCTCCACCGACGGCACGAGTGCGCCGATCGAACTCGCCCCCGACACGAGCAGTACGGCGAACACCGCCGTGATCACGAACACGTTCGACGTCGGCGCGATCAACCTGGTCAAGCAGGTCACCGGAGACGTCGCCGACGTGTACGGCGCCGGCCCGTTCGTCCTGTCGCTGAACTGCACGCTGGATGACGCCACCGGCTCGCGCACCGTCTGGGACGGCAGCGTCACCCTCGGGGGCGGGGCACCGCTCAGCGCCCGCGTGGTGAACATCGCGGCGGGCGCGGAGTGCACCGTGGCCGAGACCGACGACGGAGGCGCCTCGACCGTCGCCATCGACCCGGACGGTCCGATCTCGGTCGATGCCGATCAGACCGCCACGGTGACGGTGACCAACTCGTTCGATCCGGCGGTCATCCGCGTCGACAAGCAGGTGGACGGGGACGCCGCGGCCTTCGCCCCGGACACGTTCCCGATCGCGGTCACCTGCAGCGCGAACGGCGCCGTGCTCCCCGGCTTCCCGGTGATGGTCGAGGTGGCGCCGGGCACGCCGGCCGAGATCGACACGCTCTCCGGCGCCGACTGCTCCGCGATCGAGACCGACACCGGGCAGGCGACCGAGGTCACCTATGATCCGCCGGCTGCCGACGGCGACGGCTCGGGCCCGGTGGTCGCGACCGACGACCCTGACGCGCCGGCGACCATCACCGTCACCAACACCTACGGCGCGGGTGCGCTGCAGGTGCTGAAGCGGATCGACGGAACGGGGGCGTCCAGCGCGACAGGGCCGTTCGTGTTCGGCGTCGTGTGCGCGTTCAACGGCGATGACCAGGCGTATACCGACACGGTGACGCTGCGCAAGACGGGCACGAGCCTGGTGCTGCGCTCCGAGCTGATCGCGCCGCTGCCGGTCGGCGCCGTGTGCACCGTCACCGAGACGGATGACGGCGGCGCGGACCAGACGCCGCCGCCGGTCACCGTCACGATCCAGTCCGCGGCGGTCGAGCAGGCGGCGGTGGCGCAGTTCGTGAACACCTTCACCGCCGCCGAGGACCTGCCGGTCACCGGAGGGTCGGGGATCGCCTGGGGCGCGCTGGCAGCGGCGGCCGTCATGATCGGGATCGGCATCCTCCTGGCCGTCCGCCGCCGCCGGCACACGGAGTAGCAGTCTCGGTCGGAGTGCGACTGCCCGCCGGGTCCGTAGACTCGGCGGGTGGCCAAACTCTACTTCCGGTACGGGGCGATGAACTCCGGCAAGTCCACATCCCTGCTGCAGGCCGCCTACAACTATGAGGAGCGCGGGCAGACCGTGCTGCTGGCCAAGCCCGAGATCGACACGAAGCACGCCGACCGCATCTCCAGCCGGCTGGGCGTCACGCGCGAGGTGGACTTCCTGATCCGTCCGGACGACGACCTGCGCGAGGTCTTCGGCCGCCACCGGGCACGGGTGCGGCAGGATGCCGAGACCGCCCTGATCCCGACATCCACGGCAGACGTGGCATGCCTGCTCATCGATGAGGCGCAGTTCCTGACCCGGGAGCAGGTCGACGACCTGCTGCGGATCGTCGTGCTGGACGGCGTGCCGGTGCTGGCCTACGGAATCCGCACCGACTTCCAGACCCGCGCATTCCCCGGGTCGCGCCGACTGCTCGAACTCGCGCACAGCCTGGAGGAGCTGAAGACCATCTGCCGCTGCGGGCGCAAGGCGCTGTTCAACGCACGGCTGGTCGGCGGGCGGTTCGTGTTCGAGGGCGACCAGGTCGCGATCGACGAGCTGACCGCGGACCGGGTCACGTACGAGTCGATGTGCGCGGAGTGCTACCTGCGCGAGTCGGGCGGTCGCGTCGGCTGAGGCCTATGCCCGCTCGGCGGCCCTGCCGGAGTGCCGCGGCGGCCACGGCACCAGCATCGACGTGGTCCGCTGATACTCGCGGTACGCCGGGTACTTGGCGGCCGAGATGGACTCGGTGAAGATCGTCGACCCGATGAACAGGATGCTCAGCAGCACCGCGCCGATGATCGTCGCATTCACCGCCCCGCCCCAGAATCCGGCGCCGGATGCCACGGCCGCCGTCGCTCCGAGGCCGTAGAACATCCACCACTGTAGCTGTTCGGCGAAGAAGTTCGGGTGCCGGCTGAACCGGAACAGTCCCGTCGTCGCGAAGCCCGGCTCGACGTGGCCGCCGGCCGTCTTCTTGGCCCGGTGGAAGTTCCACTGCTGCTGATCGGCGGCGAACTCGAGCGCGAGGAAGCCGAGGAACAGGACCGCGAAGATCGCGTCCGCCCCGGTCAAGGGAGCCGGATGCTGCACCGCCACGAGCGCCGGCAGGGTGATGAGCACGAGCAGCGCGTTCTGGTACAGCACGATGAACAGCAGATTGAACACCTGGAACTGCCAGGGCTTCATGCGCCCGCGCAGGATCGCCCAGCGGTAGTCCTCCATGCCGGTGTAGCCGCCTCGGCGGGCGAAGTTGAAGGTGAGGCGGGTGCCCCACAGCGTGACCAGGACCGCCATGAGCACCGCACGGGTGGCATCGGACCCGCTCGCCAGGGCGGCGCCGGCGAAGATCCAGGCATAGACGACGGGGACGATCGACCAGAGCCGATCCACCCAGGAGGTGTCGCGGGTGATCAGCGAGGCGATCCAGCAGAACGCGCACACTGCGCCCGCCACGATGAGGACGATGCCGAGGGGAACCACGTGCTCAGACTAGCGGCGCGACCCCGCCCTTGCGTGGTCAGACCACACAGGGATAGAGTGGTCTGACCACAGAGGAGGCGGCAATGGCCGATGCCCCGGCGCGCGCGTGGCGCGTGGTGCTGGAGAAGATCGAGTCCGATCTGCTCGGCGGCGCCCTCGTTCCGGGAGACCACCTGCCGCCGGAGCGCGAGCTCGCGGCGCGTCTCGGCGTCGGCCGCTCGAGCGTGCGCGAGGCGCTGCGCGTCCTGGACGTGATGGGACTGATCCGCACCGGCACGGGTTCCGGGCCGACCTCGGGCGCGATCGTCATCGCCACCCCGCAGGGCGGAATGTCGGCGCTGCTGCGGCTGCAGGTGGCCGCGCAGGGCTTCCCGATCGACGACGTCGTGCGCACCCGGCTCGTCCTGGAGACCTCCGTCGCCGCGGACCTCGCCCGCGCCGCTGCCGACGCGCGCCATGCGGGCGAGTCCGACGCCGGCGCCCTGCACGACGCGCGCGCGGTGCTGGACGCGATGGATGCCGCGGACCTGACCCCGCAGGAGTTCCTCGCCTTGGACGCCCAGTTCCACACCGCGCTGGCCGAGGCATCCGGCAACGCGGTGGTGGCCGCCATGATGGCCGGCCTGCGCGAGGCGATCGAGTCGTACGTGCTCGCCGGCGCCCAGCGGGTGCCCGATTGGGACGACACGGTCGCCCGGCTGCGCGCCCAGCACCGCCAGATCGTCGACGCGATCGGCCTCGGCGACCCGGCGCGCGCCCGACGTCTCGTGCACGACCACATCACGGGCTACTACGCCCATGCCGGACTCACCCATGATCGAAAGGACCGCTGATGGTCACCAGGCAGCTTCCGAACCTCGGCGACATCTTCGAGCTGATGCAGTTCAAGAAGCCCGAACTCGATCTGCGCAAGCGCCGCCTGGATGCCGCGCTGACGATCGCCGACCTGCGCACGATCGCCAAGCGCCGCACGCCGAAGGCCGCGTTCGACTACACCGACGGCGCGGCCGAGGGAGAGCTGTCGATCGCCCGGGCGCGACAGGCGTTCGAGGACGTGGAGTTCCACCCCGGCATCCTCAAGCCCGCGCCCTCGGTCGACATGTCGTGCGAGATCCTCGGCAGGCGGTCGGCGCTGCCGTTCGGCATAGCGCCGACCGGCTTCACCCGGCTGATGCAGACCGAGGGCGAGATCGCCGGAGCAGGCGCAGCCGGAGCCGCCGGCATCCCGTTCACCCTCTCGACCCTGGGCACCACGTCGATCGAAGAGGTGAAGAAGGCCAACCCGCACGGGCGCAACTGGTTCCAGCTGTACGTCATGCGCGACCGCGAGATCTCGTACGGGCTGACGCGCCGCGCCGCCGCGGCCGGATTCGACACGCTGTTCTTCACCGTCGACACCCCGGTCGCCGGCGCTCGCCTGCGCGACAAGCGCAATGGCTTCTCCATTCCGCCGCAGCTGACCCTGGGCACCATCGTGAACGCGATTCCGCGGCCGTGGTGGTGGATCGACTTCCTCACCACGCCCAAGCTCGAGTTCGCGTCGCTGTCGACGACGGGCGGCACCGTCGGCGAGCTGCTGGATGCCGCGATGGACCCGACGATCAGCTACGACGATCTCGAGGTGATCCGGGGGATGTGGCCCGGCAAGATCGTGATCAAGGGCGTGCAGAACGTCGAGGACGCGAAGAAGCTGATCGATCTGGGCGTGGATGGGATCGTGCTGTCCAACCACGGCGGACGCCAGCTCGACCGGGCGCCGATCCCGTTCCGGCTGCTGCCCCAGGTGGTGCGCGAGGTGGGCAAGGACGCCACGGTCATGGTCGACACCGGCATCATGAACGGCGCCGACATCGTGGCATCCGTCGCCCTGGGGGCGAAGTTCACCCTGATCGGACGCGCGTACCTGTACGGACTGATGGCCGGCGGCCGCCAGGGCGTCGACCGTACCATCGAGATCCTGCGCAGCGAGATCGAGCGCACGATGAAGCTGCTCGGCGTCTCGTCGCTCGGCGAGCTGACGCCGAAGCACGTCACGCAGCTGACCCGTCTGACGCCGGTGGCGGGACAGGCGCGGAGCGCGCCGACCCGGGCACCGCGCGCACGCACCACCCGCTGAAGCCGGACCGCCGGCATCGGCGGGTGGATGCCGCAGCCCGGTCGCGCTTTGCATGTCCGGTCGACGCAGATGGTCGTGATCGGCTGCGGAAGATGACCGTTCGCGTCGACCGAACCGCGGCCTACAGGGTCGGAATGAGCCGATCGAGGAAGGCGGCGGTGTCCTCCCACCCGGTGACGGCCTGGCAGGCCACGCCGAGTGCGAGCACCGGGTAGTCGTTGCCGTCCGGGTCGAGCCGGTCGCCGACGAACAGCATGTCGTCGAGCGGGATGCCGGTCTGCTCGGCCAGCTGCTGCATGCCGTAGGCCTTGTCGATGCCGCGGTGGGTGATGTCGACGCTGGTCGAGCCGCCCGAGCGCACCTCGAGATCCGGCAGCCGTGAGGCCACCGCCGCCCGCAGCGTGTTCTTCTTCTCGCCGGTCGGGTCCCAGACCGACTTGGCATGCAGCGGCGCCTGCTGTCCGAGAGCGGAGAACGTGATCTGCGAGCCCCGATCCTCCAGGATCGGGCCCCAGGGCTCGGCCTCCCAGTATCCGAGCCGGCGGGCTTCGTCCTCGATGGCGCCCAGCGCGCGGGACTTCTCGTCGTCGGTGAGCGCGTGTGCGTACACGGTGCGCACCCCGTCCGCGGTCAGCCGGTAGTACTGCGTGCCGCAGGTGGGCAGCAGGTGGATGCGGTCGCGCACGGCGGGTGCGGCATCCGGCAGCCGGTCCACCACCTGGGTGGTGAACTGCGCGAGCTGTCCGCCGGAGATGATCGCGACCTGCACGCGCTCGGCCAGCGCGATCAGCAGTGCGCCGATGCGCGGGTCGATCGCCGCCTTGGACGGCGCCAGCGTGTCGTCGAGATCGAAGGCGATCAGGCGGGGGCTCGGCATGCAGGGTCCTCTCTACAGCAAAGGCTCCACCGCAGTGGAGCCTTTGATTGTCGGGGTGACAGGATTTGAACCTGCGGCCTCTTCGTCCCGAACGAAGCGCGCTACCAAGCTGCGCCACACCCCGTGGCAACCGTTCGAGTCTACCCGATCGCCGGGGGTGGTCCGAACCGCACAGATGCCGAACCCGTCAGTGCCCGTGTCGAGGCGGCTTGGTGGGGGCCGGTGGCGGCGACGGCTTCGTCGTCGGCGCCGGTGGCGGCGACGGCCTGCTGGTCGGCCCCGGCGAGGAGTGCTCTCCGGTGCCGCCACCCTTGTCGCCCTTGTGCTTCTTGGCGGTGTGCCCCCAGTTCGGGTAGTGGCCGGAGAACACGATCAGCTTCGCCTCGGGATCGGGCAGCGGCCCGCCCGGATAGTACTTGTCGGCGGCGCGCTGGATCCGCTCCGACATGGGGTAGCGGATCTCGGCGAGGTCGGTGCCCCGGTAATACCAGGTGTACATGTCGAGGTCCGGATCCCCGTGATTGTCGGTGATCCCCGACCACACCAGCGAGGTCATCGCCGAACTCGACGTGATCAGCCAGGTCTGCTCACCGTTGTGCGTGCCGGTCTTGCCGAACAGCGGCGTGCCATCGTTCGGGTTCGCGACCGCGGCCGTCCCGCCCGGGCGCAGCACACCCTGCAGGGCGTATTCCGCCGTGGCGGCGATGCCGGGGTCGATCGCCTGGGCGCAGGTGCGCTGGGGCACCGGGCGATCCTTGCCGTCGGCATCCATCACCCGCGCGATGACGCGCGGCTGGCAGAACTTCCCGTGGTTGGCGATGGCCGCATACGCGCCGGCCATCGCGATCGGCGAGACCGAGTTGGACCCGAGCACCGAGAAGAGGTCGGTCATCTGCACCGGGCCGTGGCCGTTGGCCAGCGTCACGCCGAGCTTCGTGGCATCCTTCATCACGGTGCACAGGTCGAGCTTGGCGGCCATCGCGAGGTAGCCCGAGTTCAGCGACTGGGCGGTGAACTGCATCGGCGTGCCGTAGTAGCCGGCCTCGTGCCGGAAGTTCTGGATGATCGTGTCGTGCGTGTTCGTCCAGTCGCCCTGGCACGAGTTCGTGATGTGCGGGATGACCCGGACGTTGCCGTTCACGACCTCGTTGACGGAATGGCCGGCCTGCAGCCACGCGAGCAGGGTGAACAGCTTGAACGACGAGCCGGCCTCGAACCCGTTCGCACCCTGCATGCTGTTTCCGGCATATACGACGCTGGTCTGTCCGGAGTCGGGGGACGAGGATGTCGTGCTGTAGTGCGTGTTCTGCGCGATGGAGAGGATGTCGCCGGTCTTCGGCTGGATGTTCACGACCGTCGAGCCGTAGCCGTAGTCGGGCCATTTCGAGGGCGCGTATTTCGCGACTGTGTCCTGGGCGACCTTCTGCAGGCGCGGGTCGAGGGTCGTGTAGACCTTGAGGCCGCCCTGGCGCAGCGCCTGCTCGCGGTCCGGCGCCGTCTTGCCGAACGCCGGATCGCTTCTGATGATCGAGGTCACGTACTGGCAGAAGTACTGCACGCTCGTGCTCGCGCATCCGGTGGTGGGTGCGGTGATCTTCGGTCTGATCGGCGCCCTCATCGCGGCCCCGTACTGTGCATCGGTGATCTTGCCTCCCGCCTTCATCCGGCCCAGCACATACTCCTGCCGCTGCTTGGTGAGGGCGTAGTGGTTGGCGTCGCCGTTGGCGGGGTCCTTCGGGTGGTCGATGCGGTAGGTGTTCGGGTTCTGGACCATGCCCGCCAGGGTGGCCGCCTGGCCGAGATCAAGTCTGCTGGCATGCACGCCGAAGTAGTACTCGGATGCCGCCTCGATGCCGTACGTCACTCCGCCGAAGTTCGCGATGTTCAGATAGGCGAGCAGGATCTGGTCCTTTGAGTACTTCTGCGAAAGGGATATCGCGTACCGCATCTCCTGCAGCTTGCGGGCGTAGCCCTCGGGGCCGTTGTCGTTGGTGGCCTCGTTGTAGCAGGCCTGGATCGCGGCGTCCTTCTTGGCCTGCGTCAGACTCTGGTCGTCGACCGAGCCGTAGCAGTCCTGCACGAGGACGTTCTTGACATACTGCTGGCTGATCGAGGATCCACCCTGGACGTTGCTGTCGCCCTGGAGGTTGGAGAGCACAGCGCGGGTGGTGCCGAGCAGGTCGATGCCGCCCTCGTCGTAGAACCGCGGGTCCTCGCTGGAGAGGATCGCGTCGTACATCACCGGTGCGATCTGGTTCCAGGTGACCGGGACGCGGTTCTGGTCGTAGAACCGCGTGAGCACCTGTTCGCGGCCGGTGGCCGGGTTCTTCGCGTAGATGGTGGTGGGCAGCTGCAGCGGGTCGATCTGCAGCTCGCTGGGGAGGCTGTCGAACGTGTTGATCGCGGTCGTGGCCGCGGCGCTCGCCGTCGCGACGGCTGGTGTCACGGCAGCCGTGATCAGCACCCCGGCGATGCCGCTGAGTGCGACGAGCCCGATCAGCCCGCCGACGACCCCGAGTGGGTGCCTTCCATTCCACTTCGCTGCGTTGGGCACGTTCGCGACGTTATGCCCGGAGCCTGGAAATCGGGTGGATGTCGGGTGGAGCGGGGATGGGCGGACAGGGTCGGGTTCGGGTCAGAGCACGGTCAGTCCGAGCTGCTCCGCGAAGAACGGCGCGAGCTGCTGCAGCTGCGTCTCGTCGATGACGGCGCCCTTCAGCCCCTCGATGCCCACGATCCGCGAGAGCTCGAGGCCGCGCAGATCGACGTGCGCGAGTGTGGCGCCGGGCACCTCGAGCGTTCCGAGCCGGCTTCCGGCGAAGCTGACGCGAGTGGCCTTCGCCGATGTCAGGTCCAGCTCGTCGATCTGGCAGTCGTCGAAGACGACGTCGGTCAGCGCACTGCCGCGCAGGTTGACGTATCCGAGCTTGCATCCGGTGAGCCGGATGCCGCTCCAGCCGCTGCCGTAGGTCTCGAACGAGCCGATGCGCGAGTGGCTGATGTCCACGTCGCGCAGGGTCGCCGAGACGGCCGACATCGTGGCGCCGTCGGCCGAGTCGATCGTGCAGTCCACCATCCGGATGCCGCGACTCCTCAACCCGCCGAGGGCGAGCCCGTCGAACGCGCACTCGGTGAACGTCAGGTCGGGCAGATCGCGGTCGGCAAGCGATGCCCCGATGAACCGCACCCCGTCGAAGGCGTCGCCGGGAAGGACGTCCGCGAGGTCGCCGTCCTCGAGATCGGTCAGGCGGGGCGGCTGGAATCGCGGGGCGTGCACAGGCATGCGGTCACCCTATCCCGGGGCGCGGCTCGCGCCGCTACCGCGGCAGCAGGGTGATGAGGGACGCCTCGGGGCGGCAGGCGAACCGCACGGGCGCGTAGATCGAGTGGCCGATGCCGGCGCTGACGTTCAACGGCACGGTACGGCCGCCGTGGGTCCAGCTGCTCAGTCCGCGGGCCTGATCCAGTGGGATGTCGCAGTTCGCGACGAGCGCCTTCGGCGAGAACGGGATGCGCACCTGGCCGCCGTGCGTGTGCCCGGCGAACAGCGCCTCGGCGCCCAGTTCGACGAAGCGGTCGAGCACGCGGCGGTACGGTGCGTGGGTGACGCCCCAGGTCAGGTCGGCGCCGGTCCCGAGCGCCGCCATCGCATCCGGCAGTGCGTCGAGATCGTCCCAGTCCCGGTGCGCGTCGTTGACGCCGAATGCGTCGATGCGCAGCCCGTTCACCGCGATCGATGCAGCGGCGTTGTTGATGCCCGTCCAGCCGAGTTCGTCCGACAGGAAGGCATCCAGGGCCGTGACATCCACCGGCTCCGCCTCGATGACGTGGCGCGACGGCCCGGAGAAGTACTTGAACGGGTTGCGCGGCGACGGTGCGACGTGATCGTTCGATCCGTGCACGAACAGGCCCGGGATGCCGCGGAACGGCGCGAATGCATCACGGATGCCCGCGAGCCCGTCGATGTGGCCGATGTTGTCGCCGGTGTTCACGATCACGTCCGGCCGCAGCGCGGCCAGCGACGCGATCCATCGCTGCTTGCGGTGCTGCCAGGGCGCCATGTGCGCGTCCGACAGGTGCAGCACGCGGATCGGCGCGGCGCCGGGCGGCAGCATCCGCAGCACGTGGCGGCGCACCGTGAACAGATAGCGTTCGATGCCGATGCCCCAGACCGCGGCGCCGACGCCGACCGCCCCCACCGTGCCGAGCACGGTGAGGGCGGTGCGCGCGGGGGAGTCGGCGCGGGTCAACCGCGGCCTTCGCCCTTGCCCGGCTTGTCCGGCTTGCCGCCGCCGCAGTCCGGCGCCTTATACGTGACCGTCACCTTGGTGTTCGGCCCGGTGACCGTATCGGCCGCCGGATCGGTCCCCGTCACGGTGCCGTCGCCGGCGTCGTCCTTCTGACACTGGGTGTCGACGTTGCCGAAGCCGGCGCCGCGGATCATCGCGACCGCCTCTTCCGGCGACCGCCCGGTCACGTCGGGCACCGCGATGCCCTTGCCGTTGCTGGGGCTGATCGTCACGTTCGTGCCGCCGGCGACCTTGCCCGCGCCGGGGCTCTGCTCGGCGATCTGGCCCTTCGGCTGATCGGAGTCGACCTCGTCGCCGACGGTCACCGAGAATCCGGCACTCTCGAGCTTCTTCGTCGCGTCATCCACCGACATGCCCACCACACTCGGCAGGGTCACCAGCACCTGGCGGGTCAGGTTCGAATCGGGGTCGGGGAACTTCCCACCGGGATAGATCCCGTCGATCGCCCCCTGGATGGAGCGTGCCAGCCGGTACCGGATGCTGGAGAGCTGCCAGCCGTCGTAGTAGTGGTGGAACAGGTCGGGGTCGTCTCCTGAAGGAGTTTCGGTGTCGACCGTTCCCACCAGGTTCGCGGTGGCGACCTTGGTGTTCGCCGTGATCAGCCACGTCTGGTAGGTCTCGTGCGTGCCGGTCTTGCCGATCAGCTGCGTACCGTCGTTCGGGTTGCCGAACGCACCGGATCCGTTACCCGTCATCACGCCCTGCAGGGCGTACGCGGCGGTGGCGGCGACCTTCTCGTCGAGCACCCGGGTGCACGTCCGCTTGGGCAGCTCGAGTTCCTTGCCGGTGGAATCGACGATCTTGTCGATCACGCGCGGCTGGCAGAACACGCCCTTGTTGGCGATCGCCGCATAGGCCCCGGCCATCGCCATGGGCGAGACCTTGTCCACGCCGATGATCTCGGAGGGGTTCGGAGCCTTGGTCGCGAGGGGAAGCACGCTGCCGTTGGGGTCGGTCACGCCGAGCCGCTTGGCGACATTCCCGATGTCGCACAGGTCGAGCTGAGAGGCCATGCCGGTGAATCCGGAGTTCAGCGACTGGGCGGTGAAGCGCTTCGGAGTGCCGAAGTAGCCGCGCACCTTGTCGTAGTTGCGGACGTTGTAAGGGGTACCGGTGAGCGCCCCGCCGTCGACGCAGCTGGAGGGCCATGTGCTGATGGTGCGATTCGTGCCGTTGACGATCTGGTTGAGGGACTTGCCCTGCTCGAGCCAGTCCACGAGCGTGAACAGCTTGAACGTCGATCCGGCCTGGAAGCCTCCCGACCCCCCGAACTGCTTGTCGCCGGCGTACACCAGCGATGTCTTGCCCGGCTCGGTCTCACCGGCGGCCTTGTAGGCGGTGTTCTGCGCGATGGCCAGCACCCGGCCGGTCTTGGCCTCGACGCTCACCGAGGTCGACCCGAAGTTCATGCCCTTCACCGAGTTGGGCACGTACTCGTCCTGCGCCTTGTTCGCCACCTTCTGCACGCGCGGGTCGAGCGTGGTGTAGATCTTCAGCCCACCCTTCTGCAGCAGCTCCTGGCCGTTCTCCTTGAACGCCGGATCGTTCTTGATGACGGACGTGACGTACTGGCAGAAGTACGGCGCGATCTTGTTCGAGCCGTTGCACCCGGTCCGCACGTCGGTGATCTTCGGGACGATCTTGGCCTTGTACGCCTCGTCATGCTGCTTCTGGGTGATCTTGCCGTCCTTGAGCATCCGGTCCAGGACGTAGGTCTGCCGCTTCTTGGTCAGCGAGTAGCCGTCGGCCTTGCTGTTGACGGCCTCGCCCTTGCTGTTGGTGGTCGTGCCCTTCGGCAGATCGATGCGGTACGTGTTCGGGTTCTGCACCATTCCGGCCAGCGTGGCCGCCTGTGCGACCGAGAGCTTGCTCGCGTGCACCCCGAAGTAGCGCACCGCGGCGGCCTCGATGCCATAGGTCACGCCGCCGAAGTTCGCGATGTTCAGGTATCCGAGCAGGATGTCGTTCTTGGAGTACCGCTGCTCGAGTGCGATCGCGTACCGCATCTCCTGCAGCTTGCGCTGATAGCCGTCGGGACCCTCGGAGTCGGTCGCGCGCACGTAGCACTCCCGCACTTCCTTGTCGGTCTTCGCGTCCCAGTAGCACTTCTGCACGAGCACGTTCTTCACGTACTGCTGGCTGATCGAAGAGCCGCCCTGCGTCTGGCCGGCCCCCTGTGCGTTGGACAGCAGGGCACGCGTCGTGCCGACCAGGTCGATGCCGCCGTGCTCGTAGAAGCGCGGGTCCTCGCTGGACAGCAGCGCGTCGTACATGACCGGGGCGACCTCGGTGAATTTCACCGGGTCGCGGTTCTGGTCGTAGTACGTCGCCAGGGTGACGTCCTTGCCCTTGTCCTTGTAGACCAGGGTGGTGGGAAGGCTGAGCTTGTCGATGGTCAGCACGCTCGGCAGGTTGTTGAACATGTCGATCGCGCTGGTGGCTGCGGCGCTGGTGACGGCGACGGCAGGGGTGACCGTCGCGGTGATGAGGAGTCCGGCGACTGCGCTCAGGCCGACCAGGCCGAGCAGCCCGCCGGCCACGCCAGCAGCCGTGCGTTTCGAGTGGGGCATAGGCTTGATCGTAAAGGAGATTGCTGGGCGAAGCCTCCAGGGGGCGGCTGAGAACCTGCCGTGACGCCCGTGCCGGATTCGAAGGAGCCAGAGCCCGATGACCACCTGGGAATACCTCACCACGCCGCTGGTGATCCACAACACCGCGGCCATCCTCAACAACTGGGGCAAGCAGGGCTGGGAGCTCGTGCAGGTCGTCCAGGGCCCCGAAGGCGGCCTCGTCGCCTACTTCAAGCGCCCGCTCGGGGGCGGCACAGCCAACGCGGGGCTGGATGCCGCGGCCGAGGCATCCGTCCAGTTCGAAGGGCGCTGAGATGAGCGTCTCGCAGACTCTCCAGGACCTCGGCATCGCCCTGCCGGACGTCGTCCCACCGGTCGCCGCCTACATTCCGGCGATCGTCCACGGCGACCTCGTGTACACCTCCGGCCAGCTGCCCATGTCGGGCGGCGCGCTGCCGGCGACCGGCAAGGTCGGCGGCGCGGTCACGGCAGAGGATGCGAAGGGCTACGCCCGCCAGTCCGCGCTGAACGCCATCGCCGCCGCAGCTGCGGCCGTCGGCGGCGTGGACCGGCTTACCGGGGTCGTCAAGGTCACCGGGTTCGTGGCATCCACACCCGACTTCACCGGGCAGCCGGGAGTCATCAACGGCGCGAGCGAGCTCCTCGGCGAGGTGTTCGGCGAGGCGGGACGGCACGCGCGCTCGGCGGTCGCAGCCCCCGTGCTCCCGCTGGACAGTCCGGTCGAGGTCGAGGTCATCTTCTCCGTCGCCCCCTGAGTCCTCCCACCAGGTCCCTGAGCGAGGAGCGCAGCGACGAGACGAAGGGCCGGTGGCCCTGCGATCGCCCGGGACCCGGCCCTTCGTCTCGCTGCGCTCGCTCAGGGACCTGTGGACAACTCTCACCGCCGATGGGACTCGCGATCTACCGTCGAGTCATGCCCGCGGTCTACATCCTTCGCTGCGCCGACGGCTCGTACTACACGGGAAGCACTACGAACCTCGAGTTGCGAATTGCAGAGCACCAGTCGGGTGTCGGTGCGAACCACACTCGAAAGCACAGGCCGGTGGAACTCGTCTGGCACTGCGACTTCGATCACGTCGACGCAGCGTACTTGTGGGAGAGGCGCATCCACGGCTGGACCCGGGCGAAGAAGGAGCTCTTGATCGACGGTCGGTACGACGAACTCCCCGGCTGGAGCGTACGGCATCGATGGCACGAGCTCCCACCAGGTCCCTGAGCGAGGAGCGCAGCGACGAGACGAAGGGCCGGTGGCGCCCTTTCCAGGTCCCTGAGCGAGGAGCGCAGCGACGAGACGAAGGGCCGGTGGCCCCCGCGATCGCCCGGGCCTGGCCCTTCGTCTCGCTGCGCTCGCTCAGGGATCTGTGGGTTCTGGCCCTTCGTCTCGCTGCGCTCGCTCAGGGATTTGTGGGCCCGGCCCTTCGTCTCGCTGCGCTCGCTCAGGGACCTATGGGTCCCGGCCGTCCGCCCATCGTGCGGATCCCACCTATCTCACCTGTGCGGAGATGATGCTCATCACGGCGGTGTCGGCGAGGGTCGTGGTGTCGCCGACCTCGCGCCCGTCGGCCACGTCGCGCAGCAGCCGGCGCATGATCTTGCCCGAACGGGTCTTGGGCAGCTCGCCGACGATGTAGATGTCGCGCGGCCGCGCGATCGGGCCGATCTGCTCGCCCACCCACCCGCGCAGCGTGCCCGCCAGCCCCTCGGGGGAGTGGGCGGACAGATAGCTCTCCTTGATGATCACGAACGCGACCACCGCCTCGCCGGTCGTGTCGTCGGTCGCACCGACCACCGCCGACTCGGCGACCGCCTCGTGCGCGACCAGCGACGACTCGATCTCAGTGGTGGACAGGCGATGGCCCGAGACGTTCATCACGTCGTCGACGCGTCCCAGCAGCCAGATGTCGCCGTCCTCGTCCTTGCGCGCGCCGTCCCCGGCGAAGTAGTAGCCCTGCGCGGCGAACTTCTCCCAGTACGTGGCCGTGAAGCGCTCGGGGTCGCCCCAGACGCCGCGCAGCATCGCCGGCCACGGCTCGGTGACCACCAGCAGGCCGCCGTTGCCGTTCTCGACCCGCTGCCCCTGCTCGTCGACGACGTCCACCGTGATCCCCGGCAGCGGCACCTGCGCCGAGCCCGGCTTGGCGGCGGTCACACCCGGCAATGGCGCGATCATCGCCGCTCCGGTCTCGGTCTGCCACCAGGTGTCGACGATCGGGACGTCGCCGCCGCCGATGATGTCGCGATACCAGATCCAGGCCTCGGGGTTGATCGGCTCGCCGACCGAACCCAGCAGCCGGATGCTGGACAGGTCGAACTGCTGCGGGATCTGCCGACCCTGCTTCATGAAGGAGCGGATGGCGGTCGGTGCGGTGTACAGGATCGACACGCCGTACTTCTGCACGATCTCCCACCAGCGCCCCGGGTGCGGCGTCTCGGGGGTTCCCTCGTACATCACCTGCGTGGCGCCCAGCGCGAGCGGTCCGTAGACCACGTAGGTGTGTCCGGTGACCCAGCCGATGTCGGCGGTGCACCAGAAGACATCCGTCTCGGGATGGATGTCCAGCGCGTACCGGTTGGTGAAGGCCGCCTGGGTGAGGTACCCGCCCGAGGTGTGGATGACGCCCTTGGGCTTGCCGGTCGTGCCGGACGTGTACAGGATGTACAGCGGGTTCTCGGCCGGGAACGGCTTCGCCTCGTGCTCGGGGGCGGCCTGCTCCATCAGGTCGTGCCACCACAGGTCGCGGCCCTCGGTCCACTCCACGTCGTTCTCGCCGCGGCGGACGACCACGACATGCTCGACGGTCTCCTGCACCCCGGCGCCGCGATCGGCCAGCGCCATGTCGACGGCGGGCTTGAGCGGCGACACCTTGCCCTTGCGGTAGCCCCCGTCGGCGGTGATCACGAGCCGAGCGGCCGCGTCATCCACCCGCGACCGGAGGCTGTCGGCCGAGAAGCCGCCGAACACGACCGAGTGGATGGCGCCCACCCGGGCGCACGCCAGCATGGCCACGACCGCCTCGGGGATCATCGGCAGATAGATCGCCACCCGGTCGCCCTGGCCGATGCCCAGCTGCTCGAGGGCGTTCGCGGCCCTCTTCACTTCGGCGGTCAGCTCAGCGTAGGTGATGCGTCGCGAGTCGCCGGGCTCGCCCTCGAACAGCAGCGCCACGCGGTCGCCGTTGCCGGCCTCGACATGTCGGTCGAGGCAGTTGTAGGCCACCGACAGCTCGCCGTCGTCGAACCACTTCGCGAACGGCGCATTCGACCAGTCGAGCACCTGGGTGAACGGCGTGTGCCAGTGCAGCAGCTCGCGGGCCTGGTCGGCCCAGAATCCCTCGCGGTCGGCGCCGGCCCGCTGATAGAGCTCCGCCGAGCCGTTCGCGGAAGCGGCGAATTCCGCGGACGGCGGGAACTCGCGGTCCTCGTCGAGGAGATGATCGATCTGGCTGCTCATGGGGGCGCTCCTTTGCGGGGTGACTGCGGGTGACGGGGTAGGGCGACATCCGGCGCCGCCCAGGCCGTCGGTCAATCTACTCCCGCCCTGATGGTGCCACTACCGCCGATAGTGGGGGTGCGCGGGGTGGGAGCGGTCTCTCGATGGCACCGCGGATGAGGAAATCGTCACTCGATATATCACGTCCCGGGTGCTGATTTGTTTGTCGTCTTCAACGAAGTTGCGTAAGCTCATCCTCGGCCGAACATTCGATTCTGGCATTGCGGCATCCCGATCACCCCCCGATTGTGGTGTTGCGCACGGCGGCATCCCATTCCCCCCATGGGATGCCGCCTCTTTTCGCCCCTGGGATGGTTGTCCGCCGGGGCCTATCGGCCAGAAAGTGTGAATGGTTCGGGCGTGTCATCCGCGTCCGGCCCACCCGGTGCGCAGCCAGAGGCATTCGGCGGCGTCGAGCCCGGTGTCGCAGAGGGCGGGGCTGTCAGGGTCGTCGACCTGCTCGGGCGCCGGTTCCCGCATGGCCCGGTGGGGTGTGGTTCTCGAGCATCGCTGACGGGGGTCGGGTGGCGGGACAGTGCGTGTAGAGCCACCATTCCAGTGTGCGTTTCTGGTGCAGTTCGGTCAGCCCCGGCGACGTTTGAGGAGGTCTCTCATGGGTGAGTTGATGCCTCCTTCGATCTTGTTCGTCGTCGAGGAGATCGCCAGCCGGTCGAGGGCTGGGTCGAGGAAGGTGAACAGGTCGGCAAGGGAGTGCGAGCGTTTGCGTACCCGGTCCGTCGGGCGGAAGAGTCAACTGATGCGCTTATCCATTCCATTGCCAAACCCACCACCGAGGGCGTAGAACGTGGGCATCCGAAAATGTGAATATGGATGAGGCGCGATGATGTACAACCGTTCTGTAGTTGCTCTCGTTGCCACAGCGGGGCTAGCCGCGGTAGCCCTCTTGGGGCCAGCGGGGCCAGCATTCGCATCAACCGCAGCTCCGCCTGCGGCACCGACGACACAGGCCCAGTGGCAGGCGGCCGTGAATGCGGGGACGGCCGTCGAGGTGCAGATGGTGGCCATCCCACATCAGAGCACGACCCCGCAAGGGGTGGCGGTCCAGCCCTACAACACGATCACCGGCAACTGCGGCACGGCCTTCCTATGGGCCAGTAACGCTCACGATCACGTCCACTTTGACGTCGGTGCCTACAACATGCCCAACGGGAACTTCTACATCAGCGCCCAGGTCGGCGACATCAATACGTCGGGTGGCGGTACGGCATACGTGCCATACAGCACCTGGGGTGTCTCTTCGTCGTGGGAAAGGCAAGGGAACCTGTATGCGGGCCGTTGGACGAACGAAGTCAGCGCTTACATCAAGTCGACCGGCGTCCTGTACGACTGCGAGAGTCTCGGGCTCGCCGAGACTGTCGTAGTTTACTGACGGCGGGGAAGTCTGCCGAGCGGGCTCGGCTGACGGAGGTGAGGATTGTGCGGCGCGTGACAAGTCACGAGACGTATGACACGGAGAAGGTGTACTGGCGCTTGCCGTTCGAACACTCCCGATCTGTCGCTCGGCGCGCGGTGTCAGCAGCGGCCGCTGCAGCCCAAGGGGAGCCAGTCCTTGACAAGGCGGGCCAAGACGCGCTTCGCGCCGAACTAGCACGGGACTTTCCCGAGCGTTCCGCGGCCGACATCACAGCCTTGCTCGCTGGCGTCGCCGGATCGGCCAACCAGATGGCTATTTTTCGTTTCGCCCAGGGGAGGCGCACTGACAGACAGGATGTCTCACGAGCCACGCTAGACGACGTGGAGGGGGCATTGGTCATCCACTTAAGCGGTGAGCCGCACGGTGAACCTGCTAAGCGGCGAGTCGCTTGGTTGCGGGCGTATGCCGACACGTACGGTGGCGCTGGGTTGTTCCAGAAGCCGTCGGCCATGACTCCGGAGGCGCTCAGCCACCTTTCGAGCGCTTCGCGCGACTATGGTCGCGTTCTGTGCGAATGGTGGGCGGAGATGGGTAACGCATGACGAGCGATTGCTCCAGTTCTGGCGAGGCGTGCCTCTCCGCGTTCCCAGGGCCACGTTCTACCCCGAAATCACGCGGCTAGCCCCACCCCATCCACACGTTTCGGCCGATGCTGTCCGCCGGCACCGCGGCGCCGGTTCCTCCCCAGCCGGGCGCGGGCGGGACGTTGTCCACGGATCCGCCGCTCGCGGACAACCGCAGCCCGGCGGATGCCTAGATTCGGGGCATGCCCGAGCCCTTCGTCGTCCGTCCTCGACCCGGCACCGCGGTGCCGGCACCGGCCGAGGCCGCGCCCCCCGGGCCGCCGCCGGCCGGCCCGCGGCATCCGGCGCTCGATCCGTTCGCGCCGTACCTGGACGACCCCGCGGTGACCGACATCTTCGTCAACGGCGCGGACGGACTGTTCATCGACCGCGGCAGCGGCGGGCAGCGCGAGCCGCGATGGCGCGCGGCCGAGGCCGATGTGCGCGATCTCGCGGTCGCGCTGATCAGCGCCGGCAACCGGCACATCGACGACGCGCATCCCTGCGTGGACGTGCGGCTGGAGGCGGGGATCCGCATCCATGCCGTGCTGCCCCCGGTGGCACGCGGCGGCACGGCGATCTCGATACGCGTGCCGCGGGCGACCGGCCTCGGCCTGGACGGTCTGGAGCGGACCGGCACCATCGACCACGACGGGCGCGGGCGGCTCGAAGAGCTCATCCGGGCGCGGGAGAACGTCCTGATCACCGGTGCCGCCGGCACCGGCAAGACCACTCTGCTGGGCGCGATGCTCTCGCGGGTGCCGCCCACCGAGCGCATCGTCACGATCGAGGACGTCGCCGAGCTGCAGATCGTCCACCCGCATCATGTGTCGCTGGAGGCGCGCCAGGCGAACCTCGAGGGCGCCGGCGGCATCGGCCTGGCCCGGCTCGTGCGCGAGGCGCTGCGGATGCGGCCGGACCGGCTCGTGGTGGGGGAGTGCCGCGGCGACGAGGTGCGCGAGCTGCTCAGCGCGCTGAACACCGGTCATGACGGCGGGGCCGGCACGGTCCATGCCAACGGTCTGGACGACGTGCCGGCGCGGCTCGAGGCGCTCGGCGCGCTCGCCGGCCTGGGCGACACGGCCCTCGCGCGCCAGGTCGCCAGCGCGATCGGCGGGGTGCTGCACCTCGAGCGCGATCCGGACGGCTCGCGCCGGGTGGCCGGGTTCGGCCGCCCGCTCGTGCGCAAGGGACGACTGGCGATGGAGGTGCGGGAATGGTGAGGATGCCGTGGCCCCGGCGTCCGACGCCGCCGGCCGGGCCGGATCCGGGCACGGTGCTGCGGCTGGCCGTGCTGCTGCAGGCCGGTGTGCTGCCGGCCGCCGCCTGGCGGCACCTCGCCGCCGTCGGCGATGCCCACGCGGCTGCGGTGGTCGCGCGGATCGAGGACGGGCAGGACATCCCGGCGGCGATCGCGGCGGCCGGCCACGACTGGCGGGATGTGGCGGCGGCGTGGAGCATCGCCCAGACCGTCGGGGCTCCGCTCGCCGACAGCCTCCGCGGGATCGCCGCGGCGCTGCAGGATGCCGCGCAGACCCGGGACGAGGTGCGCGTCGCGCTGGCCGAGCCGGCCGGCACCGCGCGCCTGATGTCCTGGCTGCCGCTGGTGGCCGTGGGGCTGGGCGCCGCCCTCGGATTCGACACGCTCCGCACGCTCGTGGCCAGTCCGGCGGGCATCGTCTGCGCGCTCGCCGGGATCGGCCTGATCGTGGCGGCACGGCGCTGGAGCGGGATGCTGGTCCGCCGCGCCGACCCCGACGACGCCGTGCCCGGCATGAGCGCGGACCTGATGGCGATCGCCCTGTCCGGCGGCGTGTCGATCGGGCGCGCCGAGCGGGTCGTGGCCGCGGCCGGCGCCGAGGCGGTCGACGTCGAGACCGCCGGCATCCTCACCCTCTCTCGCTCGGCCGGGGTGCCGGCCGCCGAACTCCTCCGCGCCGGCGCCGTCCTCGCCCGGCACCGAGCCCGCACCGACGGACGGATGCGCGCGGCCCGGCTGTCATCGCGGCTGCTCATCCCGCTCGGCGTGTGCACCCTGCCCGCCTTCCTGCTGCTCGGGGTCGCCCCGATGCTGCTCAGTGTGCTCACCTCGACGCCGCTGTCTCTGTGAGATGACCGTCGCCGTGAGAAGACGTGCCCACCCACCCATGTATAAGGAGCGAAACGATGAACCGAACGACATCCCTTCCCGCCCTGACCCGGCGTCGAGCCGCCCGGCTGTTCCCGGCCGACGCCGACGACACCGGCGCGGCCACTGCCGAATACGCGATCGCCACGATGGCGGCGGTGGCATTCGCCGGCCTGCTGGTGGTCATCATGCGCTCGGACGAGGTCCGCGGCATCCTCACCGATCTCGTCCGTCGCGCCCTGACCGTGTCATGACGATCCACCGGGACGACCGCGGATCGGTGACCGCCGAATTCGCGGTCGTCCTGCCCGCCGTCGTGCTCGTCCTCGCCCTGGGCGCGGGCGTGCTCGGCGCCTGCGGGCGACAGGTGCGGCTGCAGGATGCCGCGGCCGACGCGGCGCGCCTCGTGGCCCGCGGCGAAACCGTCGCCCGCGCGCAGTCGGTCCTTGCCGACGCGGTGGACGGCGCCACCGGCATCGTGCGCCACCGGGACGAATTCGTCTGCGTGGACGCCTCGGCGCCCGCCGGTCTGCCCGTGCCGATCGCCGCGCTGCGCGCGCAGTCGTGCGCGCTGGCCGGCGGGCTGTGAGACACCGATGGCCAGCACCGTGCTCGCGGTCGGGACCATGGGGGTCGCCGCGGTCCTGACCGTCTCGCTGGGAGCCGTCGGTGCGGCCGCCGTGCAGGCGCAGCGCGCTGCCGGAGCCGCCGACGCCGCGGCGCTCGCGGCGGCGGATGCGGCATCCGGAGCGGCCACCGGCATCCCCTGCGACCGTGCGGCGCAGCTCGCCGAGGCGGACGGCGCGGCGCTGACCGCATGCGAGGTGGACGGGCTGGTCGCCACGGTGTCGGTGCACCTCGGGTTCGGGGCGCTCTGGGCCACCGCGTCGGCCCGCGCCGGCCCGCCGGCGGTCTCGGCGCCGGGATGACGCGGACCGCACTCGATGTCCACACAGGCTCGTGCCCGTCCGGGGTGTGTATGGTGTGCATCGAAGAAAGGACCACCCCTTTGGCACACGGCAAGAAGCTCGTCATCGTCGAGTCCCCGACCAAGATGAAGTCGATCCAGGGATATCTCGGCGACGGCTACGAGGTGCTCAGCTCGGTCGGTCACATCCGCGACCTGGCCGATCGCAAGGCGATCCCACCCGAGCTGAAGAAGACCTCGGTGGGTCGCTATTCGATCGACATCGAGAACGACTTCGCCCCCTACTACGTCGAGTCCGAGCGCGGCAAGAAGACCGTCGCCGAACTCAAGCGGGCGCTGAAGACGAGCGACGAACTCCTGCTGGCCACCGATGAGGACCGCGAGGGCGAGGCCATCGCGTGGCACCTGCTCGAGGCGCTCAAGCCGAAGGTCCCGGTCAAGCGCATGGTGTTCCACGAGATCACCAAGGACGCCATCCGTGCCGCCGTCGACAACACCCGCGAGCTCGACCTCGACCTGGTCGATGCGCAGGAGACCCGCCGCATCCTGGACCGGCTGTTCGGCTGGGACATCTCGCCGGTGCTCTGGCTGAAGGTGCAGCAGGGGCTGTCGGCCGGTCGCGTGCAGTCCGCGGCGACCCGGCTGGTCGTCGACCGGGAGCGCGAGCGGATGGCGTTCGTCTCCGCCTCGTACTGGGATGTCGCGGCCTCGGCCGCGAAGCACGCCGACGCGTTCGGCATCCAGCTGGCGCGCCTGGACGGCGCGCCCATCGCCCGCGGCACGGACTTCGACGATCGCGGCCAGCTGAAGAAGGCCGTCGTCGTGCTGGACGAAGCGCGCGCCACGGCCCTGGCGGCAGCGGTCGCCGAAGCGGGCGAGGGGTCGGTCACCAAGCTGGAGTCCAAGCCCGGCACCCGCCGCCCGTACGCGCCGTTCACGACCTCGACGATGCAGCAGGAAGCCGGTCGCAAGCTCTCGATGAGCGCCAAGCACGCGATGAGCGTGGCCCAGCGCCTGTACGAGAAGGGGTTCATCACCTATATGCGCACCGACTCGACCGCGCTGTCGACGCAGGCGGTCCAGGCGGCGCGCGAGCAGGCCGTGCAGCTGTACGGGCCGAAGGCGGTGCCGCTGAACCCGCGCGTCTACAAGAGCAAGAGCAAGAACGCGCAGGAGGCGCACGAGGCCATCCGTCCGTCGGGTGAGCAGTTCCGCACGCCGTCGCAGGTGACCGGCTCCCTCGACCGCGACGAGGCGCGACTGTACGAGTTGATCTGGAAGCGGACCGTCGCCAGCCAGATGTCCGATGCCACGTACGAGACCACGACCGTGACCCTGCAGATCGCCCTGCCCGATCAGAGCGCCGAGTTCACGGCATCCGGCACCGTGTACACCTTCAAGGGATTCCTCGAGGCGTACGAGGAGGGCCGGGACGAGAAGCGCTCGGACAGCGACAAGCAGAACGATCAGGCCCTGCCCCAGCTGGCGGTCGGCGACGTGCTGGCCATCCGCGACGTCGAGCCCAAGGGGCACGCCACCGCGCCGAAGCCGCGCTACACCGAGGCATCCCTGGTCAAGGCGCTGGAGGAGAAGGGCATCGGCCGGCCGTCCACGTTCGCCAGCATCATCGACACGATCCTGGCCCGCGGCTACGTCACCAAGCGGGGGCAGGCGCTCGTGCCCAGCTGGACCGCGTTCAGCGTGATCCGGCTGCTCGAGCAGCACTTCACCGACCTGGTCGACTACGACTTCACCGCCGCGCTGGAAGACGACCTGGACGCCATCGCCCGCGGCGAGCAGAAGCGCGTGGACTGGCTCAAGGAGTTCTACTTCGGCTCCGAGGGCCACGCCGGTCTACGCCACATCGTCGACAACCTCGGTGAGATCGATGCACGCGAGCTGAACTCCACCCGCATCACCGACAACGCCGTGCTGCGCATCGGGCGGTACGGGCCGTACCTGGAGGTCACCGACCCGGAGCACCCGGACGCCGAGGTGCGGCGGGTGAACCTGCCCGAAGAGCTGGCACCGGACGAGCTGACCCCGGCCAAGGCGCAGGAGCTCATCGACGCCCCGGTGGCGGGCGACCGCGTGCTGGGCGAGAACCCCGAGAACGGCAAGCTCATCGTGGTGAAGGACGGGCGATACGGCCCGTACGTGCAGGAGGTCGAGCCCGAGGACCCGGAGCGGGTGGATGCTGCGACCGGCGAGGTCGTGGATGCCGCGCCCGCGAAGGGCGCCAAGGGCAAGGCGGCCGCGAAGAAGGCGGCCGCCGAGCCCAAGCCGCGCACCGCCTCGCTGTTCAAGAGCATGACGGTCGACACGGTCGACCTCGAGTCCGCACTGCAGCTGCTGTCGCTGCCGCGCGTGCTGGGCACCGACCCGGAATCGGGTGAGGAGATCACCGCGCAGAACGGACGCTACGGGCCGTACCTGAAGAAGGGCACCGACTCGCGGACACTGGATTCCGAGCAGCAGCTGCTGGAGATCACCCTCGACGAGGCGCTGGAGCGGTACAAGCTGCCCAAGTACGGTGCCAAGCGGGCCTCCAGCGCGCTGAAGGAGTTCGAGGCGGACCCGGTCAGCGGCAAGCCGATCAAGCTGCGCGACGGCCGGTTCGGCCCGTACGTGACCGACGGCGAGACGAACGCGACGGTGCCGCGCGGCGAGGACGCGATGGCCGTCGACTTCGCCCGCGCCGTGCAGCTGCTGGCCGACAAGCGCGCGAAGGGTCCGGCGCCCAAGCGCAAGGCCGCTCCGAAGAAGACGACGACGCGCAAGCCCGCGGCGAAGAAGAAGTGACCGGGCTGTTCGTCACCTTCGAGGGCGGCGACGGGGTGGGCAAGTCCACCCAGGCGGCGCTGCTGGAGGGCTGGCTGCGAGACCAGGGGCGTGAGGTGGTCCGCACCCGCGAGCCGGGCGGCACCGAGGTGGGTCAGCGCATCCGCGACATCGTGCTGCACCACCGCGGTCACGTCGAGCCGCGGGCCGAGGCGCTGCTGTACGCCGCCGATCGGGCCCACCACGTCGCGACCGTGGTCCGCCCGGCGCTCGCACGGGGAGCCGTGGTGATCCAGGATCGCTACCTCGACTCGTCGGTCGCCTACCAGGGCGCCGGACGGGTTCTGGATGCGGCGGAGGTGCGCGACCTCTCGCTGTGGGCCGTGGAGGGGCTGCTGCCCGATGTGACGGTGCTGCTGGACCTGGATGAGGCATCCGCCCGCAGTCGGCTGGATGCCGCCGACAAGCCGTTCGACCGGCTCGAGGCGGAGGAGGCCGCGTTCCACGCGCGGGTGCGCGCGGCGTTCCTGGCACTGGCGGCGGCCGAGCCGGGTCGCTTCCTGATCGTGGATGCCGCGCAGCCGGTCGATGAGATCGCCGCTCGCGTGCGGGACCGGATCGCGGCGCACGTCGGCTGACCGATGACGTGGTCCCGGCGGCGTCGTCGGGCGCGGTTAGGCTGGTCGGCATGGATGCCCCCGCCGCCGCCGTGCGCGATCCGCCGTGGGGCGAGGTCTGGGGTCAGGCCGATGCGGTCCAGACGCTGCAGTCCGCGGCATCCGACCCCTCCGCTCTGACGCACGCGTGGCTCCTGACCGGTCCGCCCGGGTCGGGGCGCTCGACGCTGGCCCGCGCGTTCGCCGCGGCGCTGATCGCCGAGCCCGGTGACCAGGCGGCGATGAAACAGGTGCTGGCCGGCACGCATCCCGACTACACGCCTCTGCGCACCGAGGGCGTCATCATCTCGATCAAGGACGCGCGCGCGCTCGTCGAGCGCTCGTACTTCGCGCCGTCGCTCGGCCGCTATCGGGTGATCGTGATGGAGGATGCGGACCGCATGACCGAGCGGACCTCGAACGTGCTGCTGAAGGCGCTGGAAGAGCCGCCGGAGCGCACGGTGTGGGTGCTGTGCGCCCCGAGCGACGCCGACCTGCTGCCGACGATCCGCTCGCGCGTGCGCACGCTGCGGCTGCGCGACCCGGAGGTGGCGGACGTGGCCCGGCTGATCGCCGAGCGCACCGGCGCCGACCCGGACCTGGCCGAGCAGTCGGCGCGGCACGCGCAGCGCCACATCGGCATGGCGCAGCGGCTGGCGACGGATGCCGCCGCCCGACAGCGCCGCGCCGAGACGCTGCGGGCGGTGCTCGCGGTCCGCGGCGTCAGCACCGCGGTCGAGGCGGCCGCGCAGATCGTGGCCGCCGCCACCGACGATGCGAAGGCGCTCACCGCCGAACGCGACGAGGCGGAGCGCGCCCAGCTGCTGACGACGTTCGGCATCGCCTCCGGCGCCGCGGTGCCCCCGGCGGTGCGCTCGCAGCTGAAGGCCCTCGAGGACGAGCAGAAGCGCCGCGCCACGCGGAGCCTGCGGGACGGCATCGATCGGGTGCTCACCGATCTGCAGTCGGTCTACCGTGACGTGCTCATGCTGCAGTTCGGTCGGGACGGCGACCTCATCAACCGAGAGCTGGCCGACGGTCTCGGCGAGATCGCGGCGAACTGGGACCCGGCCCACACACTCATCGTGCTCGACGAGATCGCCACGACGCGCGAGCGTCTCGAGCAGAACGTGTCTCCGGTGCTCGCACTGGAGAGCATGCTCATCACCGTGGCCCACGGAAGGACCCTGTGAACGCCAAGACCCGCATCGTCGCCGTCCTCGCCGGACTCGCCGCGGCATCCGTCGCCCTCACCGGCTGCCTGTTCTCGTGGATCCCCGACGGCGGCTCGGCCGACCCGGCGCCCTCGACGAGCGCCTCGGCCGACACCGAGGGCGTGGCCGCCGACCTGCTGCCGTTCTACGGGCAGCGGATCGACTGGGTCTCGTGCAGCGACGGCGACCAGTGCGCCACGGTCACCGCTCCGCTGGACTGGGACAAGCCGTCCGCCGGCAGCGTCGACCTGGCGATCATCCGCCACCGCGCCACCGGCGGCGAGGCGCTCGGATCGCTGCTGGTGAACCCCGGCGGGCCGGGGGCCAGCGGCATCGAGCTGGTGCGCGACTCACTGACGTTCGCGGTCGGCGACGAGCTCGCCAAGCGGTATGACGTCATCGGATTCGACCCGCGCGGGGTCGGCGAGTCGACCGCCGTGCGCTGCTACGACGCGAAGCAGATGGACGCATTCCTGTTCGACATCCCGAGGAACGCCCGCGGCACCGACGCGTGGCGCTCCGAGATCCTCGATTCAGCGCAGAAGTTCGGTCAGGCGTGCGAACACAACAGCGACGGCATCCTGCCCGACGTCACGACGGAGTTCGCCGCCCGTGACATGGACCTCATCCGCGCGGTGCTCGGGGAGAAGAAGCTCGACTACCTGGGCTACTCGTACGGCACGTTCCTGGGGGCGACCTACGCGAAGCTGTATCCGCAGCGGGTGGGCCGGTTCGTGCTGGACGGCGCCATCGACCCGTCCGTGTCGGGGCTGGACGTGAGCCTGACCCAGGCGCTCGGGTTCGAGTCGGCGCTGCGCGCCTACATGGCGTCCTGTCTGAAGGCCCGCGGATGCCCGTTCGCCGGCACGGTGGACGACGGCATGTCCGACCTCGGTGCCCTGCTCGCGCGGGTCGACCGATCTCCGCTGCGCAACTCCGACGGGCGGATGCTGGGGGCCGATTCGCTGATGACGGCCATCATCGCCGCGCTCTACTCGCAGGACAGCTGGCCGTACCTCACGCAGGCGCTGAGTGCCGCGGTCTCCGGCGATGCCGGGCCGGCGTTCCAGCTCGCCGACTTCTACTACAACCGGGCCGACGGGAAGTACCAGGACAACTCGTACGAGGCGTTCACCGCATACAACTGCATGGACTACCCCGACACCGCGACCGCCGCGCAGAAGCAGGCGGCGGTCGCCGAGCTGAAGGCGAAGGCGCCCACCATCGCGCCGTACTGGAACGTCGATCTGGACACCTGCTCGGTGTGGCCGGAGAAGGCGACCGGTGTGCGCGAGCAGATCCACGCGTCCGGCGCCGGACCGATCCTGGTGATCGGGACCACCAACGACCCGGCGACGCCGTACGCGTGGGCCGTGTCGCTCGCGAAGCAGCTGGATTCCGGCATCCTGATCACCCGCGTCGGCGAGGGGCACACCGGCTTCAACAAGGGCAACGGCTGTGTGGATGCTGCGGTGAACGACTACTTCCTGAAGGACGCCGTGCCCGACGGCGACATCCGCTGCGCCCGCTGAGTCCGGCGGCCCGCACGGCCGTCGCCGCGTTCGCGACGCCGTCAGCGACCATGTAAGATCGTTGATCGTGCATCGCGTGAGCGACACGCGCGCCACCTTAGCTCAGACGGCAGAGCGATTCACTCGTAATGAATAGGTCAAGGGTTCGATTCCCTTAGGTGGCTCCACACCCTCTTTCCCGCCGCTCCGGCCCGGCTTCAGCGCGGCGATCCCTACGCCACCGCGAGCATGGCCCCGGCCGCCAGGGCCAGGGCGAGTCCTACCCACTGGACCGGGGCGACCCGCTCGCGCAGCACGATCGCGGCCAGCACGATCGTGCCGGCCGGATACATCGCCGTCAGCGCGGAGACGATCGACAGATCGCCCAGGCGCAGCGCGACCAGCATGATCGCGTTGGCCGACGAGTCGACCACGCCGCACGCGATCGCCAGCCACCAGGCGCTCGACGGGATGCCGGTGCCGACCGGGCTCGGCCCGTCTTCCACCGCGTGCTCCAGGTCGGCGTGGCCCGTCGGCGTGGCACCCAAGCCCGCCCCCTGCGCCGTCAGCACTCGCGACGGGGCCATCCCGCGCCGGGCGGCCCGGATCAGGACGACCAGGACCACGGATGCCGTGATCAGGCCGTTGGACGCGCGGTTCAGGATGAGCGGCACGATGCCGCTGGCGGGGGAGGTCTGATCGAGGATGATCATGAACGCGCCGATCGCCAGGCCCGCTCCGACCGCCATCAGCAGGCCCCGGGCAGAAGGATGGACAACCGTGTCGCCCGGGATGAAGCCGACCAGGACGACCGCGACCAGCGCGGTCCCGAGGCCGACGTAGCCGATCGTGTTCAGCTGCTCGCCGGCCACGAGCAGCCCCCACATCATCGGCGCGATGGCCGAGACGATCGCGGTCACCGGCGACAGGATGCTCATCGGGCCGATCGCCAGGCACGCGTACAGCAGTGCGATCGCGATGGCGCCGGAGACGCCCGAGATCGCGCCCCAGGCGACATCGGCGGGCAGCCAGGCGCCGCCCATCAGCGGATACAGCGCCGCCAGCAGGACAAGCCCCGAGACAGCCGCGACCGCCGTCACCACGATCGAGCGCAGCCGCTTCGCAGCGAGCCCGCCGAGGAAGTCCGCCGATCCGAACACGAACGCGCCGACCAGGGCGATCAGGGCGGACGGCATCAGGCCAGCCTACGACGCGTGGTTCCGCCGCGCACGGCGAACGGACGGCGCTCGCCACGGCGTGACGGCGCTCGCCGCGGCTGGATGCACCGGACCCTGGGCGTAGGCTGGCCAGGTGACCGACCGGCCCCTGCTCCGACGCGACCGCCGGGCTCCGGCGCAGCCGACGCGATGGCTGCGGGTCGGCATCCCGGCACTGCTGGTGATCATCTGGCTGTTCGCCGGCGCGGTGGGCGGCCCGTACTTCGGCAAGGTGGGCGACGTCTCCACGAACGAGCAGTCGGCGTATCTGCCCGACTCGGCCGACTCGACGATCGTGCAGAACCGGCTCGCGGACTTCACCGGCAGCGACAGCATCCCCGCGGTGGTCGTCGTCACCGGCGATGGCACACTCACCGACGACCAGCTCGGCGCCCTGCGCGAGATGACCGATGCGCTCGCCGACGTCCCCGGGGTCAACGGGACGATCTCACCCCCGATCACCTCGACCGACGGCGAGGCCGCGCAGATCTTCGTGCCGCTGTCCAGCGGCGAGGTCAACGACGCCGTGGACGCCCTGCGCAGCGCGCTCGACGACGGCCTGCCGGACGGGACGACGGCATGGATCACCGGCCCGGCCGGGTTCACAGCCGACCTCGTGCACGGCTTCCTCGGCATCGACGGGCTGCTGCTGGGGGTCGCGCTGCTGGCCGTGTTCGTCATCCTCGTGATCGTCTACCGTTCGCCGCTGCTGCCGATCCTGGTGCTGGCGACGGCATCCTTCGCCCTGTGCGCGGCCGTGCTGGTGGTGTGGAATCTGGCGAATTCGGGCATCCTGATGATCAACGGGCAGGTGCAGGGGATCCTGTTCATCCTGGTGATCGGCGCGGCCACCGACTACGCCCTGCTGTATGTCGCCCGGTTCCGCGAGGCGATCGGCGAAGGGGCACGGCGGTGGGATGCCACGACCCGCGCATGGCGGGGAGCGTTCGAGCCGATCGTCGCCTCGGGCGGCACGGTGATCGCGGGCCTGCTCTGCCTGCTGCTCAGCGACCTGGCGACCAACCGGGCTCTCGGCCCGATCGCGTCGATCGGGATCGCGTTCGCGATGCTGGCGGCGCTCACCTTCCTGCCCGCGCTGATGGCGCTGGTCGGCCGCGCGGCGTTCTGGCCGTTCATCCCGCGCGAGCCGCTGGTGATGATCCCCGACGATCTGAGCGTCCCGGTGAAGGGCTTCTGGGCACGGCAGGCGCGCCTTGTGGCGCGGCACGCGCGACTCGTCTGGATCCTGTGCGTGGTGGTCCTGCTGGCGGCCGGCACCGGCATCCTCCAGCTCAAGGCGGACGGGGTGCCCTCCAGCGACCTGGTGCTCGGCGCCTCCGAGGCCCGCGACGGACAGGACGTGCTCGGCGCGCACTTCGACGCCGGCAGCGGCAGTCCCGTGTACGTGCTGGTCCCGCAGGACCAGCTCGCGGCCGCCGCCGGGGTGATGGACGACGAGTCCGGGATCGAAGACCTGTCGGCGGCATCCGCTGACTCGGTGACGGGTCAGGCGACGATCACGATGAAGGAGGGCGAGCCCACGTTCGCCGCACCCGGTCCGCCCGGCACCCCCGCGCCGAAGCCGACCGTGTCGGACGGGGATGTGCTGCTGATCGGCACCCTGAGCGCGGCGGCCGACTCGACCCAGGCCGAAGACACCGTCCGCGCCCTGCGCGGCGACCTGGATGCCGAACTCGGCGCCGACGCCGCGAAGGTCGGCGGCGTGACCGCGACCGACATCGACACGAACGACACGTCCATCCGCGACCGGACCCTCATCATCCCGATCGTGCTGATCGTGATCTTCGTCATCCTGATGCTGCTGCTGCGGGCGATCCTGGCACCGCTGCTGCTGGTCCTCTCGGTGATCGTCTCGTTCGTCGCGGCAATGGGCGTGGCGGCGCTGGTGTTCGACCACGTCTTCCAGTTCGCCGGCGCCGACCCGGCCGTGCCGCTGTACGGGTTCGTGTTCCTGGTCGCCCTCGGCGTGGACTACAACATCTTCCTGATGACCCGGGTGCGCGAGGAGTCGCGCACCCATGGCACCCGACCGGGCGTGCTGCGCGGGCTGGTCGCCACCGGCGGGGTGATCACCTCAGCGGGACTCGTGCTGGCCGCGACGTTCGCCGCACTGGGCGTCATCCCCATCCTGTTCCTGGCCCAGATCGCGTTCATCGTCGCATTCGGCGTGCTGATCGACACGTTCATCGTGCGGTCGCTGCTGGTGCCGGCCCTCTCCTATGACATCGGCCGGGCGATCTGGTGGCCCTCGAAGCTGTGGCGGCGCGGGGTCGAGACCACGAGCCGCGACTGACGCGTACCCTCGAAACATGGGCACAGCACTGTTCATCGTCGACGTGCAGAATGACTTCACCGAGGGCGGGGCTCTCGGGGTGGACGGCGGGGATGCCGTCGCGACCGGGATCTCGCAGCTGCTGGCCGCGGATGCCGCGAACTACGACATCATCGTCGCCTCGCGCGACTGGCATGATGCCGAGGGCGACAACGGCGGACACTTCGCGGCCGGAGAGCCCGACTTCGTGGACACCTGGCCGGTGCACTGCGTGGCCGGCACCGAGGGGGCTGAATACGATCCCGGGCTGGAGACATCCGCCGTCACCCACCACGTGAAGAAGGGGCAGGGCACGCCCGCCTATTCCCTGTTCGAGGGCGTCACCGACGACGGCACGACCGTCGAACAGCTGCTGGACGCGCACGGGATCGTGGATGTCGACGTGGTCGGCATCGCCACCGATCACTGCGTGCGCGCGTCCGCGCTGGACGCGATCGCCCACGGCCGACACGTGCGGATCCTCACCGACCTCGTCGCCGGCGTCGCCGCCGATTCCAGCGAGGCGGCACTGGCCGAGCTCGCCCACGCGGGTGCGGAGCTGATCGAGCACGGCTGACCGGCGTCAGCGCGGGGTCAGGCTGCTGCGCTGCTCCACCAGCGGGCAGGTGAACACGTCCCGCTCGCCCAGGCCCACCCGGTTGATGTAGCCGACCACGATCGCGTAGGAGTGGAGCAGGCCGACCTGCGTGTACGGCACATCGTGCTGCTGGCAGTACTTCGCGACGATGGGCGCCGCCCGCCGCAGATGGGGCCGCGGCATGGACGGGAACAGGTGGTGCTCGATCTGGTAGTTCAGCCCGCCCATCGCGGCATCCAGCATCCGGCTGCCGCGGATGTTGCGGCTCATCATCACCTGCCGGCGCAGGAAGTCCAGCCTCATCTGCGGCGGGACCAGCGGCATGCCCTTGTGGTTCGGTGCGAACGACACGCCCATGTAGAACCCGAACAGCCCCAATTGCACCGCGAGGAACACGAAAGCGATCCCGGGGGAGAGGACGAGGAACACCAGCGTCGTGAAGCCGATCAGCCGCACGGCCATGAACCCGATCTCGACCCAGCGCCGATCCAGGTGGCCCCCGCTGACGACGCGGCGCACGCCGGACGCGTGCAGCGACACACCCTCCAGCAGCAGGATCGGGAAGAAGAAGAGGCCCTGGTGCGCGCGCAGCCAGGTCACGATGCGCGTGTGCGGGGCGGATGCCGCATCCTCCGTCAGCGCGATGACGGGCAGTTCGATGTCCGGGTCGGTGCCGACCTTGTTCGGGTTGCCGTGGTGCCGGGTGTGCTTGTGCTGCCACCACCCGTAGCTCATGCCGATCAGCAGGTCGCCGAGGATGAGGCTGACCCAGTCGTTCCAGCGCCCCGAGACGAAGATCTGCCGGTGGGCGGCGTCATGCCCGAGGAACGCGATCTGCGTGAACACGACGGCCAGCACGCCGGCGGTGAACAGCTGCCACCAGCTGTCGCCGATCCAGACGAACGCGGCGAGGCCGACGAGCAGTGCGAGAGGCAGGACGATCAGCTTCGTCCAGTAGTAGCCGTAGCGGCGCCGCAGCAGCCCTCGCGATCTGATCGCCTGAGCCAGTTCGGTGAACTCACTGCTGCTGCGCGGGCCCTTCGCCGAAGGCGAAGGATGTGTGGTGCGGATGTCGGTCATCGGTTGCTCCCCTCGTCCGCAGGGGGGGAACCGGACTCGCGCACCATCGTCGGTTCGCGTCACGGTTCCTTTCCGTCGACGATACGCGCGCACAGGCGTCGAAGGGCCGATCGGGGTGGACTCACAGGAGGCCGATGGCTGAGCGCGCCGTCTCTGGACGCGGTGATCGATCAGTGGGCGTGGCCTGCCGAGCGCACGTCGGTCATGCCCTGCGGCCCGTTCGTGCCGAACGAGAAGTCCACCACGCCCTGCCCGTCCACGCTTGCGTCGAGGACGAAGTCGTCCAGGTCGTCGGCGACGTCGGGTGCCAGGAACGTGCGGGCTCCGGACTGCTCCCGGACGACATCGCCCTCCTCCGGGCCGTCGGCGGGCTCGAGTGCGAAGTCGGTGCCGCGGTCCGACCCGTCGTAGATGCGGATCCCGCCCTTCTCCCGGCCGCCCGCGGTCTGCCCGGCGATCGCCTTCACGATCACACATGCGTTATCGGTGAGGGTGAACAACGTCGCCTCCTGCTGTCGGTGAGGGATGAGCCGCGTGCGTCCGGACGTCGGAGGCGAGGCGTAAAACAGCCGTATGGTGCCCCCGGAGAATTACGATATCTCGACCCACCGGTTAAAAGCCGGTTGCTCTTCCTCTGAGCTACGGGGGCGAATGGAGGTGCTCCGCAAGACCTGCGGCACCTGTCGGCAGTCTAAACCATTGACCGAATTCAACCGGAAGTCGTCACGCCCTGACGGGCTCCAGGACGGTCAGTCTGGGGTGGGGATGGTCGCCGACATCCGGAATCCGCCGTCGTCGGTGGGGCCGGACGAGATGGCTCCGCCCAGGCGACGCACCTCGGTGCGCGACCGGCTCAGGCTGGTAGCCTGATCGGCCTGCGGCGTCGGCCGCCCCGGGCCGTGCGCCACCTCGACCTCGACGGCGTGCGAGAGATAGCGGACGGCGGCCGCGGCATCCGCCCCCCGCGTGCGGGTGAGCACGAGCGAAACCCCTTCCTGCAGCACCCGGAAGGCGGCCTCGTCGATGTGCGGGGCCAGGCGCCGCTCCTCGCCGGTGATCTCGAGCGTGATGGGCATGCCCGCTGTCTGCAGCCCGGCGATCAGCTCGCGCGCATTCGACAGCGACGGCTCGGGCGGGCTCGGCAGCGGCGCGCGGACGATCGGGATGCCGGCGACTCCGACGGTGCGTGCGGCCTTCGATTCTCCGTCCGATCCGGTGCGCTCGCGCAGCCACTCGGTGAACGTGGCGCCGACCACCTGTGCGTCGGTGCCGGCCAGCAGGCTTCCGTCGCGCATCTGGTGACCGGGACGGCCCGGCAGTGACAGTTCGACGACCTGGCCGGGCACGCCCGCGGCCCGCCCGTATCGGCGCGCGAGATCGGCCATGCGCTCCACGCGCGGCCCGGCGAGATCCGGTACCCGCCCGGCCGGTGCACCCTCGGCCAGCTCGACCAGTCGGGCCGCGACCTCGTCCGCCGCGACCGGCTGAGACCGCATCGTCGGCACGAGGACGAACGGGCCCATCTTCATCCGATCGAACATCTGCTGTGCGAACTCGTGGAACTGCGTCGCACGCAGCAGCGTCCAGGGCACCGGACCGTCGGTGACCGCCCGCTCCTGCGCGAGCTTGCCCTCGTAGTACCCGTAGCCCCTCTCGGTGCGGTCGATCCCGACGATCGACAGCGCGAGATGATGGCCGACGCCCGCCCGCTGCTCCGCCTCCAGCAGCATCCCGGTCGTGGTCTGGAAGTACCGGACGGATGCCGCGGCCGTCAGAGTCTGCGACCCGCTGACGTCGATCACGGCGTCGACGCCGGCCAGGACGGCATCCAGCCCCTCGCCGGTCATCAGATCGATCCCGGTCGAGCGCGACAGCACGATCGGCTCGTGGCCGCGCCGCCGGGCATGCTCGGTGACCAGCCGGCCGACGGTGCCGGTCCCGCCGGCGATCGCGATCCTCAGCCCCATATCCCGAGGGTATCGCGCAGTGCGGGGACGGGCCCGTGCAGAACTCCGGTGGAATGCGTGCTGGGGGCGCCGTATCGCGCCCGCAGGGCCTGATCGCAATCGGATCTCCGGAGTTCTGCACGGGGTGCCGGAGACGGATAGCCTCGGACCGTGGCATCCGCACCCCAATCCCCGCAGACGCTCGCCCACCTGCGCCGCGCGCGCGACCTGATGGACCGCGATTACACGCAGCCGCTGGACGTGCCCACGATGGCCGCGCGGGCGTTCATGTCGCCCGCCCACTTCTCTCGCGAATTCAAGACCGCGTACGGCGAGACGCCCTACGCGTATCTGATGACACGGCGGATCGAACGGGCGATGGCCCTGCTGCGGGCCGGTGCGTCGGTGACGGATGCCTGCACCGCCGTGGGCGCGACGTCTCTGGGGTCGTTCAGCTCCACTTTCACGCAGCTGGTCGGCGAGACGCCGAGCGCCTACCGCAGCCGCCCACATGAGGCCGCCGAGGCGATGCCGACGTGCATCGCCCGGCTGCTGACCCGCCCGACCCGCTACGCCTGAGCAACCGAGCAGGATTCGAGAAGCGAGCCGGCTTCGCCCTGCGTAGCGTGGGGGCCATGACAGACACCACTCTCGCCTACAGCCAGGTCACCGTCGACGATGTCGACGCCGCCATCGCCTTCTACCGGGATGCCCTCGGACTCTCGGTCGTCAACGACGTCGCCAACGACGGACACCGCTGGGTGAGCCTCGGATTCGCCGCGCAGCCCGGGCTGCTCCTCGTGCTCTCCGACCCGGGCGCCGGGCGTTCGCCCGAGGACGCCGAGGCGCTGCACCGGCTCGTCGCGAAGGGCGCCGGCCCCGGCCCCATCGTCTTCGCCACCAGCGATCTCGATGCGGCGTTCGAGCGCGCGCGCGCCGCCGGCGCCGAGGTCCTGCAGGAGCCGATCCAGCAGCCCTGGGGGCCTCGCGACTGCGCGTTCCGCGACCCCGCCGGCAACCTGGTGCGCATCAACCAGGCCACCTGATCGCCGGGCGGGCCGGCGCGACGGCCGGGTAGCCTGGTGGGGTGACAGACGGTTCCAGGGATTTCCATAAGCCGGTCCGCCGGTCCACCGGCGATCTCGATCGGCTGTTCGGCTCGCGGGATCCGGCCGAGGCCGCCCGGGTCGCGCACTCGACGGCGTCCGCGCTGCTGTCGCGGGTGCGCGCCGAACCCGACAGCGAGATCGTCGACCGGCTCGTCGAGTTCACCCGCACCCATGGCATCGAGGACATCGCCGAGCTGTGGGCCCAGGCGCCGTCGCGTTCGCTGCCCGGTGCCCTGTGGCGGCTGTACCTGCTGCAGCTGATGGTCCATGACGACCCGCAGACGGCGGCGCTGGTGTACGAGCGCGGACGCGTGCAGATCCCCTCTGCCGACCCGGTCATCGCCGGCGCTCCGGTCCCGGCGGGGCCGGACGAGCTGGTGGCCCTGGTCGACCGGATCCTCCGGGGCGTGTTCGAGGGCGACTTCGCGGGGGCTCTCGATCGGGCCGCGTCGTTCTGCCGGGTGCAGGCATCCGGCTCCACCCATCTCGCCGACGACTACGAGCTGACCGAGCCGGACCGTGCCACCGCGTTCACCACGCGCGCGCTGCGGCTCTCGACGTACGCGGGGGATCTGTCCGCGTGCGCGGCACTGTGGCGGGTCGACGCGCTGACCTGAGCGGGCGGCCGAGCTGAGCGGGCGGCAGACCTGTGCGGGCGGCCGAGCTGAGCGGGCGGCCGAGCTGAGCGGGCGGCCGAGCTGAGCGGGCGGCTGAGCTGTGCGGGCGGCTGATGTGACCAGGCGGGTTGACCGGCCTGCGCCGATCCGAGCGGACACAGTAGTGCCGGGCCGCAGAACGCCTCTCGGCGCGTGGCCGCTCGAAGCGGCAGAAGATGGAGCCCGGGGTTACTGCGGCCCGGCCACTCCAGTCTAACCGAGGCTGCCCGGCGGGTATTCCGGGCGGGTGGTCGCAACGGCAGGCCAGAACGGCACTCCGCACCGGCTCTGGGCGTGGATCCGACGATCCGGCCTGCCGTTGCGACCCCGCTACGCTCGGACCATGGCCGCCCATTTCGCCCTGCTGATCGACCCCGCCGCACCCGATGACGGACGGGACGATTTCGCCGCGACCTTCCAGGTGATAGACCCCACCGCGCCGGCACTGAGCGTGGGTGAGCTGAGCACCCAGCGCGGCGACGGCATCTTCGAGACCATCGGCGTCATCGACGGCCACCCGCAGGAGGTCGCCGCCCACCTCGACCGGCTCGCCCACTCCGCGCAGCTGTGCGACCTGCCCGCCCCCCACCCCCTGCAGTGGCGCCAGGCGGTGGCCCGGGCGGCGCTCGCCTGCGGCGGAGGGGAGTGCGCGATCAAGCTCATCCTCAGCCGCGGCGTCGAACACGGCCCGGCGCCCACGGCCTGGGTCACCGCCGCACCCGCACCGGACAACTCCGCGGTGCGCGAGGCCGGCATCCGGGTGGCCCTCCTCGACCGGGGGATCGACAGCGGGGCATCCGAGCGTGCGCCCTGGCTGCTGCTGGGCGCCAAGACGCTGTCGTACGCGACGAACATGGCGGCCATCCGCGAGGCGCATCGTCGCGGCGCCGACGACGCGATCTTCGTCGCCAGCGACGGCGTGGTCCTCGAAGGTCCCACGTCCTCGGTGATCCTCCGCTTCGGCGACCGCTTCGTCACCCCGGCGACCGGGAGCGGCATCCTGCACGGGACGACCCAGATCAGCCTGTTCGACCACCTGCGCGCCACCGGTCACCAGGCGACGTACGAGACGGTTCCGGTCGGCGAGCTGGCACGGGCGGATGCCGCGTGGCTGGTCTCCAGCGTGCGGCTGGCCGTCCCCATCACGGCCATCGACGGTCGGGCGCTCCCGATCGACCGGGAGGCGACGGCATCCTTCACCCGCTACCTGCTCAGCCCGCGCGAGTGAGCCCGGCCGAGCCTGCCCGGCGCTACCCGAACCTGCCCGACACGTAGTCCTCGGTTGCCTGCACCGACGGCGTGGTGAAGATCGTCGCCGTCTCGTTGTACTCGATCAGCTTGCCCGGCTTGCCGGTGCCGGCGATGTTGAAGAACGCGGTGCGCTCCGAGACGCGCGAGGCCTGCTGCATGTTGTGCGTCACGATCACGATCGTGTAGTCGTTCTTCAGGTCGGCGATGAGCTCCTCGATCGCATAGGTCGAGATGGGATCCAGCGCCGAGCACGGCTCGTCCATCAGCAGCACCTGCGGCTCGACCGCGATCGCCCGCGCGATGCACAGACGCTGCTGCTGCCCGCCGGACAGCCCGGCGCCGGGCTTGTCGAGCCGGTCCTTGACCTCGTTCCACAGGTTCGCGCCCCGCAGCGACTTCTCCACCAGTGCGTCGGCGTCCGAGCGCGAGATGCGGCGGTTGTTCAGACGCACGCCGGCGAGCACGTTCTCTCGGATGGACATCGTCGGGAACGGGTTGGGCCGCTGGAAGACCATGCCGACGTTGCGCCGCACGTTCACCGGGTCGACGCCCGAGGCGTAGAGGTCGTCGCCGTCCAGCAGGACCTGGCCCTCCACCCGGGCACCCGGGATGACCTCGTGCATTCGGTTCAGGGTGCGCAGGAACGTGGACTTGCCGCATCCGCTGGGGCCGATGAAGGCGGTCACGCTGCGCGGCTCGATGTGCAGCGAGATGTCCTCCACGGCGAGGAAGTCGCCGTAGTAGACGTTCAGGTCGGTGACGTCGATGCTCTTGGACACAGGATTTCCTTCGGTTTCAGAGTCCGCGCTTGGGCGCGAAGATCTTCGCGATGAGCCGCCCGATGAGGTTCAGCGCCATCACGATGAGGATAAGGGTGAGTGCGGCCGTCCAGGCCCGGTCGATCGATGCCTGCGCCGACACGCCCGCCGCCTGGGTGTACTGCGTGTAGACGAACACCGGAAGGGTCATCATCCGGTCGCTGAACAGGTTGTAGTTCATGCTGAACGTGAATCCGGTCACCAGCAGCAGCGGGGCGGTCTCGCCGATCACGCGGGCGATGGCGAGCATGACGCCGGTCACGATCCCGGCCAGCGAGGTGGGCAGCACGATCTTCAGGATCGTCAGCCACTTCGGCACGCCGAGGGCGTACGACGCCTCGCGCAGTTCGTTCGGCACCAGTCGGAGGATCTCTTCGCTCGAGCGCACCACGACCGGGATCATCAGCACCGACAGGGCGATGGCGCCCATGAAGCCGTTGCGCACGGCGGGGCCGACGAGCAGCGCGAACAGCGCGAAGGTGAACAGCCCGGCGACGATCGACGGGATGCCGGTCATCACGTCGACGAGGAAGGTGATCGCCTTCGCCAGCGGCCCGCGCCCGTACTCCACCAGGTAGATCGAGGTGAGCAGCCCGATCGGCACCGAGATGAGGGCGGTCATCAGCGTGATCAGCAGCGTTCCGATGATCGCGTGCAGCGCGCCGCCGCCTTCGCCGACGACGTTGCGCATCGACTGGGTGAAGAAGGACACGTCCATTCGCGCCAGACCGTTGGTCAGGACCGTCCACACCAGCGAGATCAGCGGCAGCAGCGCGATGATGAATGCGGTGGAGACCAGCGAGGTCACCAGCCGGTCCAGCGCACGGCGCGAGCCTTCGACGATCCGCGAGGCGACGTACAGCACGACGTCGAACAGGACGGTCCCGGCCAGTACCGCCCCCACGATGTTGAAGCCGGCCGTCACGTCGGCCAGCGCGAGCAGGACGAAGAACGCAGCCGAGATGATCAGGCTTCCACCCAGCACCATCCAGGCGGTGCCGCGAGGCAGACGTCCGGCGGCCAGCGTGTTGGTGGTGCGGATGCCTCCGGCCACAGGGGGCGCGGCGGTTGCAGTGGTCATCAGTCGGCTCCGGAGAAGGCGGCGCGGCGGCTGACGATCCAGCGTGCCGCGACGTTGACGAGAAGGGTGACGACGAACAGCACGAGGCCGGTCGCGACCAGGGCGTTCACCGAGACGCCGGTGGCCTCGGGGAACTGCAGTGCGATGTTCGCGGCGATGGTGTTCGGGTTCTGGGACTGCAGGACGGCGAAGTTCACGATGAACGCGGGGGAGAGCACCATGGCCACGGCGAACGTCTCGCCGAGCGCCCGCCCGAGGCCCAGCATGACCGCCGAGACCATGCCGCTGCGGGCGAACGGGAGCACGGCCATCCGAATCATCTCCCACTTCGTGGCGCCGAGGGCCAGTGCGGCCTCTTCGTGCAGCCGCGGCGCCTGCAGGAACACCTCCCGACAGATCGCGGTCATGATCGGGATCACCATCACCGCCAGCACGACGGCTGCCGTCAGGATCGTCCGCCCGGTGCCCGACACCGGCGGGGCGAACAGCGGGAACCAGCCGAGGTTGTCGCCCAGCCACTGGTAGAACGGCTGCACGAACGGGGCCAGGGTGACGATGCCCCACAGCCCGAACACCACGGACGGGACGGCGGCGAGCAGATCGATGACGTAGCCGAGGGTCTGCGACAGCCGCCGCGGCGCGTAGTGCGTGATGTACAGCGCGATCCCGATGGACAGCGGAGTCGCGAACAGCAGCGCGAGGAAGGCCGCCCACACCGTGCCGAACGCGAGCGGACCCACGTACTGCCAGAAGTTGGACGTGTCGTTGGGCAGCACGCCGGGACCGGCGATCAGGGCCGGGATGCTCTGGAGGACGAGGAAGATCGCGACCGCGGCGAGCGTGGCCAGAATCAGGGAGCCGGCGACGATCGTGGTCGTCGCGAAGACCCGGTCGCCCGCCCGGACCTTCACCCGGCGCGCCGGCCGGGTGGCTGCGGCGGTGGCTGCGGTCATCCTGCTCTCTTTCTCGATTCAGAGGGAAGGGGCGGTCCGGGACGCTGCCCCGGACCGCCCTCGGGTGCTACTTGATCGACTGTGCGGCTGCGACGACCTTGGCCGACAGCTCGGCCGACAGCGGAGCGGAGCCGGCCTGCTGGGCGGCCGCCTGCTGGGCCGCGTCACCGGCCACATACTGGATGTACGAGCTGATCAGGGCGCCCTTTTCGGCATCCTGGTACTGCTGGCACGCGATCAGGTACGACACCAGCACGAGCGGCCAGGCGCCCTCCTGGGTGTCGGTGCGGTTGATCTGGATCGCGAGGTCGTTCGCCTCGCGCCCCTCGACCAGCGGCGAGTCCGCGACGACCGAGGCCGCACCCTCGGCCGAGATCTTCACGAACGCGTCGCCGACCTTCAGCTGAGCCGGCTTCAGACCGGTCGTGCCGATGCCCGACTCGTCGATGTAGGTGATCGAGTTCTTCGCGTTCTTGGCAGCCTCGGCGACCCCCGAGGTGCCCTTGGCGGCGTCGCCGACCTGGTACGGGAACGTCTGCGACGCCTCCTTGGCCCACACGTCGGCGGCGTTGGCCGCGAGGTACTCGGTGAAGTTCTGCGTCGTGCCCGAGTCGTCCGACCGGTGCACCACGATGATCCGGTCGTCCGGCAGCGTCGCGCCCTCGTTCAGCGCCGCGATCTTCGCGTCATCCCACTTCGTGATCTTGCCCGAGAAGATGCCGGCGATGGTCGCGGCGTCCAGCTTGAGATCGTCCACGCCGTCGACGTTGTACGCGACCGCGATCGGCGAGATGTAGACGGGCAGGTCGATGGCCTTGGTGTCCGGCGCGCACATCGCGAACGTGCCGCTGAGCTCTTCGTCCTTCAGCGCCGCATCCGAGCCGGCGAAGTCGGCCGCGCCCGAGATGAAGCTCTTGCGCCCGGCGCCCGAGCCCTGCGGGTCGTAGTTGATGTTCAGGCTGGGGTTCGCGGACTGGATGCCGGCGATCCACGTCTGCTGGGCGGTTCCCTGCGCCGACGAGCCGATGCCGTTGATGGTGCCCGACAGGGTGGTGCTCGCCGACGCGCTGGCGTCGGTCGAGTTGTCGGCGGCGGCCTCGTTCGAGGCGCAGCCGGCCAGGACGAGGGCGCCTGCGACCAGCAGGGCGCCCAGTGGGGCGATGCGATTCAGCTTCACTGTGTGAGTCCTTCACGTGTTCGGGATGTCGACCCCGGTGCGGGGTTCGGCATGACCGTAGAGCGCGTCGGTGACCAGACTGCGCTGTGCGGGTGAACGGAAGGTGAACGGTGCCGCGGATGCCGCGGTCAGATCTTGGGCTCGTGCGTCTCTATCGCGATGATCCCCGACCCCGGATTGCTGGCCGACAGATGCGCCACCGAGAACGCGCCCACCGGCAGGGCCGCCGCATCGCTCAGGTACGACCCGGCGAGGGTGCCGGTGGCCAGCGCGAGCTCGCGCAGGATGTCCGGAAGCACCGGGCCGTGGCTGCAGACCACGATCGGCTTGCCGGCGCGCACGGCCTCGCCGACCACGCCCCGCACGTCCGAGGTGCCGTCCTCCCAGGCATCCTGGCTGATCGCCGCGGTGCGATGGACCTTGCGCCCGAGGTCCGCCGCCAGGGGAGTGACCGTGGTCACGCACCGGATGGCGTCGGAGGAGACGATCCGGCGGATGCCGAAGCTCGCCAACGGGCCGGCCACGGCCTTGGCCTGCTGGGTGCCGCGCGCGGTCAGCGGACGCAGCGCATCCTCGCCGGTCCACTCGCCGCGCGGAGTCGCCTTCGCATGGCGCAGCACGACCATCGGGAACGAATGCAGCACGCCGTCGTCGACGAGCGTGAGGAAGTTCTCCAGGATCTCGACGTCGACCGGATACGACAGCCGTGCGCGTGCCTTCTTCGGCGAGAGCCACTCGATCGCGGCGATCTCCTTGTTCGGCACGAACCGAGAGGTGCGGATCGCCTCGTCGGACGCGTGCGCCGCCCAATAGTGCACGATCTTCGTCCGCTTGCTGGGCAGCGCGTAGCGCGAGACGCCGACCGGCACGCCCAGATGCACCCGGATGCCGGTCTCTTCGAACACCTCGCGCACGGCGGTCTCGGCGAGCATCTCACCGGGGTCCACCTTGCCCTTGGGCAGGGTGACGTCCGCGTAGGCCGTACGATGGATGACCAGCAGACGCAGCTTGCCTTCGATCACACGCCACACGACGCCGCCGGCGGCGTAGACGGCGGTCTCGCTCATCGCACAGCCCTCGCTCGACGCCGGCGTTGCACGATCATCATCGTCTTGTCCTGCAGATCCACGAGCGGTCGGCCGTTCTCGCCAACGCTCCGGCGCACCCAGACGCCGTCCGGTCCCAGATGCCAGGAGCTGGTCCCGTCGCTCATCGCGAGGGTGAACAGGTCCTCGAGCGCCTTGATGTGCGCGGGGGCGGTCACCCGCACCAGCGCCTCGATGCGACGGTCGAGGTTGCGGTGCATCATGTCGGCGCTGCCGATGTACACCTGCGGGTCGCCGTCGCCCGCGAACGAGAAGATCCGCGAGTGCTCCAGATAGCGGCCGAGGATGCTGCGCACGGTGATGTTCTCGCTCATCCCGGGCACGCCGGGTTTGAGACTGCAGATGCCGCGCACCCAGACCTCGATCGGCACGCCGGCCTGGCTGGCCCGGTAGAGCGCGTCGATGATCTGCTCGTCGACCATCGAGTTCACCTTGATCCGGATGCCGGACGCCTTGCCGTCCAGGGCGTTGCGGCGCTCGCGGTCGATGAGTCGCATCAGCCCCTTGCGCAGGTGGCGGGGCGCGACCAGCAGTCGCTTGAACTTCTTCTCGATCGCGTAGCCGCTCAGTTCGTTGAACAGGCGGATCAGGTCGCGGCCGACCAGCTCGTCGGTGGTGAACAGGCCGAAGTCTTCGTAGATCCGGCTCGTCTTCGGGTTGTAATTGCCGGTGCCGATGTGCGCGTAGCTGCGCAGCGCGCCCTCCTCTTCACGGATCACCAGGGCGAGCTTCGCGTGCGTCTTCAGCCCGACGAGCCCGTAGACGACGTGCACGCCGGCCTTCTCGAGTTTGCGCGCCCACACGATGTTCGCGGCCTCGTCGAAGCGCGCCTTGACCTCGACCAGGGCGAGCACCTGCTTGCCGGCCTCGGCGGCGTCGATCAGGGCCTGCACGATCGGGCTGTCGCCCGAGGTGCGGTAGAGCGTCTGCTTGATGGCCAGCACATGCGGGTCGCGCGCCGCCTGCTCCAGGAACGCCTGCACGCTGGTGGTGAACGACTCGTACGGGTGGTGGACCAGCACGTCGGACTTGCGGATCGCCGCGAACATGTCCGCCCGCTCGGTGCTGTCGCCCGGCTGGAACGCCAGCGCGGTGATCGGCACGTGCGGCGGATACCGCAGGTCGGGCCGGTCGATCCGCCCCAGGTCGAACAGCCCGCGCAGGTCGAGCGGTCCGGGCAGCCGGTGCACCTGCTGCTCGGTGATGGCCAGCTCGTCGATCAGCAGATCCAGGGTGAGGTCGTCCATGTCGTCGGTGACCTCGAGCCGGATGGGCGGGCCGAACCGGCGACGCAGCAGCTCGGCCTCCAGCGCCTGGATGAGGTTCTCGGTCTCATCCTCCTCGACCTCGACGTCCTCGTTCCGGGTGAGACGGAACGTGTGGTGGTCGAGGATCTCCATCCCGGGAAAGAGGTCTGCGAGGTTGTTCGCGATGAGGTCCTCCAGCGGGAGGAACCGGATGCGGTCGCCGTCGTCGAGCCGGACGAAGCGCGGCAGCATCGGCGGCACCTTCAGCCGGGCGAACTCCTGGCGGCCGGTGCGCGCATTCCGGATGCGGATCGCGAGGTTCAGCGACAGCCCGGAGATATAGGGGAACGGATGCGCCGGATCGACCGCGAGCGGGGTCAGGACAGGGAAGACCTTCTCCTGGAAGTAGCGGTACAGGTCGGTCCGCTCGTCCTCGGTCAGGTCCGACCAGCCGAGGAAGTCGATCCCGGCCTCGGCCAGCGCCGGGCGTACCTGATTGATCCACACGTCGGCGTGGCGCAGCTGCAGCTGGTGCGCGTCGTCGGAGATGTCGGCCAGGACCTCCTGCGGCGCACGGCCCACGTTCGTGGGCACGGCCAGGCCGGTCACGATGCGGCGGCGCAGCCCGGCGACCCGGACCATGAAGAACTCGTCCAGGTTGCTGCCGAAGATCGCCAGGAAATTCGCCCGCTCCAGCACCGGCAGCGACGGGTCCTCGGCCAGCTCGAGCACCCGCTGGTTGAACGCCAGCCAGCTCAGCTCGCGATCGAGATAACGGCCCTCCGGAAGCTCGGAGTCGTAGACCTCCTCCAGGTCGAAGTCGTCGTCTTCACCGTCGTCCAGACCGGTGTCCAAGACCTCGTGTTCGATCATCCCCTCATCATTGCAGGCAGAGGTGTCCTCCGCGCCACAAAGCGGATCGCTCCGCGGCGCGGCTCACGGCCGCGCGGGCTCCTGCTCGTCATCGGCCACGTTGAACCGGTAGCCCACGTTGCGCACGGTGCCGATGAGCTGCTCGAAGTCCCCGAGCTTCGCGCGCAGGCGCCGCACGTGCACGTCCACCGTGCGGGTGCCGCCGAAGTAGTCGTACCCCCACACCTCGCTCAGCAGCTGCTCGCGGGTGAACACCCGGGACGGGTGCGTGGCCAGGAAGTGCAGGAGCTGGAACTCCTTGTACGTCAGGTCCAGCGGCCGCCCGTGCAGCTTGGCCGAATACGACGTCTCGTCGATCGTGAGACCGGATGTCTGCACCCGGACCGGCTCCGGATGCTCGGCCGCATCCCGGGCGACGGCGAGCCGGATGCGGGCATCGGCCTCGGCCGGGCCGGCGGTGGTCAGGATGACGTCCGAGATCCCCCACTCCGCGGTCACGGCGGCCATGCCGCCCTCGGTGACCACGAGCATCAGCGGCGCGTCCAGGCCGGTGGCCGTCAGGACGCGGCACAGCGACTTCGCCGCCACCAGGTCGGTGCGGGCATCCAGCAGGATCACGTCGGCGGTGGGGGCGTTCACCAGGTGCGCGGGGTCGGCGGGGATGGTGCGCAGCCGGTGGGCGAGGAGCTCGAGCGCGGGCAGGGCGGCGTCCTCCGCCGAGCTGAGTACCAGGATCTGTGCCACGCGGGTCCCTCCCCGAGACGTCGCGACGATGTAAGGATCCGTCCGCGCCGATAGCCCATCCTATTCGCGTGCGAGAATGGCCACATGTCGACGCCTGATCTGGCACCGCGCGGGGCTTTCGGCGGCGTGATCGCCGTCTGGGTCGCCGCCGTCCTCATCGGGCTGGCGGTGGGCCTGTTCACTCCGCTGGAGGTGCGCGCCGGATGGGTGGCCATCGGACTGGCCGGATGCCTCGTCCTCTCGTTCGCGGTGCAGCTGTGGTTCGGGCGTCCCCGCCGGTTCATCACCCGGGTCGCGCTGAGCATGCTGGGCAGCCTCATCATCCTCGGGGCGATCAACGCGGGGTTCGGGCTGGCCGCCCTCGCCCCGGTGTAGACCGGGATAGAGTGGACGGCATGGACCTCGTCGCGCTTGAACTGTTCTTCGTGGGGCTGCTGGGGCTCGCTTCGCTGGCGATCCTCTTCGTGTCGGTCGTCGTGATCAAGAACCTGTACCGCGGCCAGCGCTGACGGACCGTCTCGTGATCGAGATCCCGACCGAGCTGCCGGCCGACCTCGTCCCGATGGCCTGGCTGCTGGGCGTGTGGGAGGGCACCGGCGTGATCGACTACGAGACCGGCGACCACCACTTCACCGGTGAGTTCTCGCATCGGGTGAGCTTCAGCCACGATGGTGGCTCCTCGCTGAACTACTCCGCCGACGCCTGGATCGGCGAGGGCGACGACCGTTCGCTGCTCGTGTCCGAGCTCGGCTACTGGCGGCTGTCGCGTCCGCAGACCGAGGCCGAAGCCGGTCCCGGCCTGCTCCCCGCGCGCACCGCGGGCCCGCAGCGCACCGCCGAGGACGTCGAGGCCCTGCGCAACGCCGAAGGCGGGTTCGACATCGACGTGGCACTCGTGCACTCCGACGGCATCAGCGAGCTCTACCTCGGGCAGATCCGCGGTCCCCGCATCGACATCGCCACGGATGCCGTCATCCGCCCGGCCGGCGCGAAGGCCTATACCGCGGCATCTCGGATGTACGGTCTGGTGGACGCGCACCTGCTGTGGGCGTGGGATGTGGCCGCCCTCGGCGGCGGGCTGGCCTCGCACGCGTCGGCCCGACTCGCGAAGGTGCAGTGAATGGACACGGTGCAGGGAATGGATGCTTTCACGCGGCTGCTGACCGCCGCCCCCGGAGCGGTGGTCTCCGACGGCGTCCTGCAGCACCTGGGCAGCCCGCTCGCCGAGCAGCGCGCCCTGGCCGACGGAACCGCCGTGGTGCCCCTGGGCGATCGCGGCCTGCTGGCGGTGCCCGGTGAAGACCGGCTGACCTGGCTCGAGTCCTTCTCCACGCAGCGCGTGAGCGTGCTCGCGCCGGGTGAGAGCGCCGAGCTGCTCATCCTCGACCCCAACGGGCACGTCGAGCACGCGGCATCCATCATCGACGACGGGACCACCGCCTGGCTCATCGTCGACCGGCAGGATGCCGAGCCCCTGCTGTCGTGGCTGAAGAAGATGCGCTTCCGCCTGCGGGTGGATCCGCGCGATGCGAGCGACGAGCTGGCCATCGTCGGCGGCACGGCCTCCGCCATCGGCGGGCTCCATGCAGCCGCGCCGGCCGGCGTCGCCCTGGTGTGGCACGATCCCTGGCCGGGCGTGACGGTGGGCGGATGGGCGTACGGCGCCGCCGATCCCCACCCGGGCGCCGACCGCGACTGGGCCGAGGCCCTGATCGCGCCGGAGGAGGTCGAGCGGCTCGCGCGGGAGGCGGCATCCGGCGCGCTGCGGCTGTCCGGCTCGCTCGCCGCCGACGCGCTGCGCATCGCGGCGTGGAGGCCGCGGATGTCCGACGCCGACGAACGGCTGCTGCCGCACGAGGCGGACTGGATGCGCAGCGCCGTGCACCTGGACAAGGGATGCTATCGGGGCCAGGAGACGGTGGCCAAGGTGCACAACCTCGGTCACCCGCCGCGGCGGATGGTCGAGCTGCAGCTGGACGGCAGCGAATCCGCACTGCCTGCGCGGGGAGACGCCGTGCGCGCCGGAGACACCGTGGTCGGCACGGTCATGGCGGCCGCGCTCCACTACCAGGACGGTCCGATCGCCCTCGCGCTGGTGCGCCGGAACACTCCGGTCGACGCCGAGCTCGTCGTCGACGCCGAGGCGGGGCCGATCGCGGCCGCGCAGGAGGTCATCGTCCCGCCGGAGGCCGGAGCCACGGCATCCGTCCCTCGCCTCCCGCGGCTCGGCCGCCGGCGCTGACGGCGGCGGCCGGACGCGTCGCTAAGCTGGAATCATGACCGCCCCGTACACGCTCATCCTGCTGCGCCACGGCCAGAGCACCTGGAACAAGTCCAACCAGTTCACCGGATGGGTGGATGTGCGCCTGACCGAGCAGGGCGAGGCCGAGGCCCGCCGCGGCGGGCAGCTGCTGGCCGAGGCCGGTATCCTCCCGGACGTCGTGCACACCTCGGTGCTCTCCCGCGCGATCCAGACCGCCGATCTGGCGCTGGACGCCGCCGACCGGCTGTGGATCCCGGTGACCCGCTCGTGGCGGCTGAACGAGCGCCACTACGGGGCGCTGCAGGGCAAGGACAAGGCGCAGACCCTGGCCGAATTCGGTCAGGAGCAGTTCATGCTCTGGCGCCGCTCGTTCGACGTCCCGCCGCCCGAGCTGCCGGACGACTCCGAGTACAGTCAGGCGCACGATCCCCGCTACGCCGGCATCGACGGCGAGGTGCCGCGCACCGAGTCGCTCAAGCTCGTGATCGACCGGCTGCTGCCGTACTGGCACAGCGATATCGTGCCCGACCTGCGGTCCGGCAAGACGGTGCTGGTGGCCGCGCACGGCAACTCGCTGCGCGCGATGGTCAAGCACCTGGACGGGATCAGCGACGCCGACATCGCCGAGTTGAACATCCCCACCGGCATCCCGCTGGTCTACCGTCTGGGCGAAGATCTCGCCCCGCTCGGCCCCGGTGAGTACCTCGACCCCGAGGCGGCCGCCGCCGGCGCCGCCGCGGTCGCCAACCAGGGCAAGTAGAGCCGGCGCTACACCTCGGGCTCGACGTCGGCGGTCCAGTCGCCGGTCGCCAGGTACATGACCTTCTTGGCGACCGAGACGGCGTGATCGGCGAACCGCTCGTGGTACCGGCTGGCCAGCGTGGCGTCGACGGTGGCGCTCGCCTCGCCGGTCCAGCTGTCGCTGAGCACCTTCTCGAACACCGAGATGTGCAGGTCGTCGATGTCGTCGTCGGCGGTGCGCAGCCGCTCGGCCAGCTCGAGATCCTGCGTGCGCAGCAGCTGGGTCAGGGTGCGCGCGGCCTCCACGTCCAGCTCGCCCATCTTCGTGAACGTCGAGCGCAGGCCCTTCGGGATCGCCCGCTCGGGGAACCGCATCCGGGTCAGCTGGGCGATGTGCTCGGCGATGTCGCCCATCCGCTCCAGCGACGCGCTCACCCGCAGCGACATGACGACGATGCGCAGATCCCGGGCAACCGGCTGCTGCCGGGCCAGGATCTCGATGGCCAGCTCATCCAGCTCGATCGTCTTGTCGTCGATGATGCTGTCGGCATCGATCACCTCTTCGGCCAGCGTGACGTCGCTGGTGCCGAACGCCCGGGTCGCCTTCTCGATGGCGACGGTGACCAGCTCGGCGATCTCGACCAGCCGCGACTGGACGTCTTCAAGCGACTGATGGAACACTTCGCGCATGGGTGGCACCGCTTCTTCGAATCGAGATGCCCGGACGGCGGTCCAGGTCCCGCTGATTGTCGTCATCGAAGGTTAACGGACGGTGCCGTCGAGGTGAACACTGGATGCCTCGCCCCGGTCGCCGCGGGTTCCCGTTCTCGGCCACCCGGTCCGAACCGTACCCTGGGTGCATGACCACTCCGCAGCTCGCCCTGTTCGCGCTGCTCATCGGGGTGGTCCTGGGCGGGTCGGTCGCCCTCGTGGTGGTCGCCTCCTATCGGGCACGCGACCGCGCGGTGGGGCAGGCATCGACCGGGCTCCCGGACGGCGTGCGGGACGTCCTGGCCGGCATGGACGACCCGGCGGTGGTGGTGGATGCCTCGGGTACGGTGGTCGCGGCATCCATGCCCGCTGCGGCATATCACTTCGTCGAACGTGCCGTGCTGCCCACCGAAGAGCTGGCGCTGCTGGCCCGCGCCGCGCGGGCGGGGACGGCATCCGCCCCCGTCACCATGCGGCTGGACCGGGGGTCGGAGCAGCGGGCGGTCTCGGCGCGCGCACGGGCGATCACGTCCCGGCTGGTGCTCATCGTCCTGCGCGACATCACGGAGCAGGAGCGCGTCGAGCAGATGCGCCGGGATTTCGTGGCCAACACCAGCCACGAGCTGAAGACGCCGGTCGGCGCGGTGGGGCTGCTGGCCGAGGCGGTCGATTCGGCCGCCGACGATCCCGGCCAGGTGCGCGAGTTCGCCCGCCGGCTGCAGCGCGAGGCCGACCGGCTGGCGTCGCTGACCTCGCGGATCATGAGCCTGTCGCGGCTGCAGACCGAGGAGCCGACCACGCTGCGCGATGTCGCGGTGGACGACCTGATCGCCGCGCAGATCGACGCGCACGCGGCCCAGGCGGACTCGGCGGGCGTCCGGGTGATGCGCGGCGGCGACCGGGGCGCGTTCGTGCACGGCGACCTGCCGGTGCTGGGCGAGGCGCTGGGCAATCTGCTGGCGAACGCCATCGCCTACTCCCCGTCCGGCTCCCACGTGGGCGTGGGCGTGAAGATCGAGGGCCGCGTCGTCGAGATCGCGGTGGCCGATCAGGGCATCGGCATCGACGAGAGCGACCAGGAGCGCGTCTTCGAGCGGTTCTACCGCGCCGACCAGGCACGCTCGCGGCGCACCGGCGGCACCGGCCTGGGGCTGGCGATCGTCAAGCACGCCGTGCAGCGGCACGGCGGCGAGGTGCGGCTGTGGTCGCAGCCGGGACGCGGCTCGACCTTCACCGTCCGGCTGCCTCTGGCCCCACCCCCCGACCCGTCGGGCGGGGCGGGCGGCAAGAAGAAGTCCAAGAAGAACAAGAAGAAGTCCGCACGGAAGGAACCCACCGCATGACCCGAGTGCTGATCGTCGAGGATGAGCCGGACCTCGCCGACCCCCTGGCCTACCTGCTGGGCCGGGAGGGGTTCGAGGTCGAGATCGCCGAGGACGGCCCGGCCGCCCTCGAGGCGTTCCAAGCCCGCGGCGCCGACATCATCCTGCTCGACCTGATGCTGCCCGGGATGCCGGGGACCGAGGTGTGCCGTCAGATCCGGACCACCAGCGCGGTGCCGGTGGTCATGCTGACCGCCAAGGACAGCGAGGTGGACATCGTGGTCGGGCTGGAGCTCGGCGCCGACGACTACGTGACCAAGCCCTACTCGACCCGCGAGCTGCTCGCGCGGATGCGCGCGGTGCTCCGCCGCAGCGCCGCGGCCGACGCCGACCTGGACGAGCGGGTGCTCAGCGGCGGGCGGGTGACGCTGGACATCGACCGGCACACCGTCGAGGTCGCCGGCGAGCAGATCCCCATGCCGCTGAAGGAGTTCGAGCTGCTCGAGGTGCTGATGCGCAACGAGGGGCGGGTGCTCACCCGCGGGCAGCTGATCGACCGGGTCTGGGGAAGCGACTACTTCGGGGACACCAAGACCCTGGACGTGCACATCAAGCGGATCCGCTCGCGCATCGAGAAGGACCCGCGCGAGCCGGTGATGCTCGTCACCATCCGCGGACTGGGGTACCGCTTCGAGGGCTGAGCACGCTCGCCACGCCCGCGCTGGGCGCTACGGCGCGGTGGTCGCCGCCGGCTGCGGGACGAGGCTGGTCAGGTACGTCTCCTCGCCGCCGAGCACCGGCACGTTGGCCTGCGCGCCGTCGGCCTGGCCCGACTGGAAGTAGATCGAGACGGTCCCGCCGGGCTTGACGTCCAGGGCGTCGATCCGCAGCGGGTCGACGTTCTCGCCGAGGCTGGAGACCGTGTGCGCCGGGACCTGGACGGTGGACGAGCTGGCCGAGGAGCCGTCGCCGACCTGGACGTTCAGGGTCTGCGACTGCCCGGTCATGTTCACGACCGCCATCACCAGGTTGCCCACCGCACCGTCGGGCGTGGCCACCACCAGCGCGTTGCGCACCTGCAGCGGCGCCCCGGCCGAGTCGGCGACGTTCACACCGTCTGCCGGCGAGTAGGGGATCGTGGTGCCCTGAGGGGAGATCATGGAGCAGCCGGATGCTCCGAGGATGACGGCGGCGCAGACGGCCACGGACGCGAGCAAGCGCGATTTCACTGTTCCTCCCACAGGGCATTCGATGTGCTCTTGCAGTCTACGGGGTCGCCCGGGCGCAGATGGGACCGGCTTCCGCCGACGTGCTGGGCAAACCTTAGTGCATACTCGCTGTGGTATCCTTGAGGTTGCCGAAAGGATATAACTGCATGCTTTTTGAGGTTGGCGAGACGGTCGTTTATCCCCACCATGGTGCGGCGACGATTTCCGAAGTGAAGACCCGCGTCATCAAGGGTGAAGAGAAGGTCTATCTGAAGCTCCGCGTCACTCAAGGCGACCTGGTCATCGAGGTCCCGGCAGACAATGTCGACCTCGTCGGCGTCCGTGATGTCATCGGCAAGGAGGGCCTGGAGAAGGTCTTCGAGGTGCTGCGCGCTCCGTTCACAGAGGAGCCGACCAACTGGTCGCGCCGCTACAAGGCGAACCTCGAGAAACTGGCCTCCGGCGATGTGATCAAGGTGAGCGAGGTCGTCCGCGACCTGTGGCGCCGCGATCAGGACCGCGGGCTGTCCGCGGGCGAGAAGCGGATGCTGGCCAAGGCCCGGCAGATCCTCATCTCCGAGCTCGCGCTGGCCGAGAAGACCGACGAAGAGCAGGCCAGCGGCCTGCTCGACGAGGTCCTCGCCTCCTGAGACGGCGCTGACCCGCGCTGACTCGGCGCGCTAGTCTCGGGGCGTGAGCATCGCCCCCGTTCCCCGCGTCGCGATCATCGTCGTGGCGGCCGGTTCGGGCGTGCGCCTCGGCGCCGACGCGCCCAAGGCGTTCGTCGGCATCGACGAGCACTCGGTGCTGCACCATGCGCTGCGGTGGGTCCTGGCCGTGCCGGACGCGCTCGTCGTGGTCGCGGTGCCGGCCGGTCGCGAAGGCGATGCCCGCACCGAGGCGACGGCTGTGGCCGAGGGGGCGGCCGAGCGGGTGCGGGTCGTCGCCGGCGGCCGCACCCGGCAGGAATCGGTTGCGGCCGCCCTGCACGCGGTCTGGCCGGACGTGCAGGTCGTGCTGGTGCACGATGCGGCGCGCGCACTGGTCCCGCCCGAGGTGTTCGCGCGGGTGATCGCCGCGGTCGCCGCCGGTGCCGCCGGGGTGGTCCCCGTGCTGCCGATGGTCGACACGATCAAGCAGGTGGACGCGGATGCCGTGACCGGCACCGCGGACCGCACCGGCTTGGCGGCCGCGCAGACCCCGCAGGGGTTCCGCCGGGATGTGCTGGACGCCGCCTACCGGGTCGCGACCGAGGAGTACACCGATGACGCGGCGCTCGTCGCGGCGGCCGGCCACAGCATCCTGACCGTTCCGGGCGACCCGCGCGGCTTCAAGATCACCGCCCCCGCCGATCTGGAGCGCGCCCGCGCCGCCGTGCGCGCCGAACCGGCATCGACCGAGCGTGCGGAGCCGCGGTCCGCCGCCCGCGTCTCGGCTGCCGGGCCGCTGCTGCCGCGGGTGGGGATCGGCACCGATGTGCACGCGGTCGGCGGCGACGGCGCGCTGTGGCTGGCCGGGCTGGAATGGCCGGGCGAGCCGGCGCTGTCCGGGCATTCGGACGGGGATGCGGTGGCCCACGCGATCGTGGATGCGCTGCTGGCCGCCGCCGGCCTCGGCGACATCGGCAGCCGGTTCGGCACGGCGCGGCCGGAGTTCGCCGGCGGCCACGCCGACGTCTTCCTCGCCCGCGCGCGGAGGCTGCTGGCCGACGCCGGGTTCTCGATCGGCAACGTCGCCGTGCAGGTGCAGGCGCGACGGCCCCGGCTGGCCGCCCGACGCGCCGAGGCCGAAGCAGCCCTGTCGGCGGCGCTGGGCGGTGCGCCGGTCTCGGTGTCGGCCACCACCACGGACGGCCTGGGCTTCACCGGGAGCGGTGACGGGGTGGCGGCGTTCGCGGTCGCGCTCCTCGTGCCCGCGCCGGCCTGATCGGCGCGCGCCGTCCGCCTCCCGTCACCGGCGGAACGCGGCGTGCAGCGCGCGTGCAACGCGCATCTCGTGCGGAGGATGCCGCCGGTAGTCTTGACGGGTGACTCTCCGGCTCCATGACACCGCGGCGCAGACGCTGCGCGCGTTCGTGCCGCTGCGCCCGGACGAGGTCACCGTCTACGTCTGCGGCCCCACCGTGCAGTCCGGCCCGCACATCGGGCACCTGCGCGGGGCGCTGAGCTTCGACATCCTCACCCGCTGGCTGGAGCACCGCTTCGGCCGGGTCACGGTGGTGCGCAACGTGACCGACATCGACGACAAGGTGGTCGCCAACGCGACCGACGTCGAGCCGTGGTGGGCGCTGGCGTACCGGATCGAGCGCGAGTTCACCGCGGCATATGCCGCCATCGGCATCCGCCCTCCGACGTATGAGCCCCGGGCCACCGGGCACATCCCGCAGATGGTGGAGCTGATCGGCACGCTGATCGAGCGCGGGCACGCGTACCCGGCCGCCGACGACTCCGGGGACGTGTACTTCGACGTGCGGTCGTGGCCGGACTACGGCAGCCTTACGCATCAGGCGCTGGACGCGATGGAACCGGCGGGGGACGCCGACCCGCGCGGCAAGCGCGACCCGCACGACTTCGCCCTGTGGAAGGGCGCCAAACCCGGTGAGCCGCCCACCGCGACCTGGGACGCGCCCTGGGGACCCGGGCGCCCGGGCTGGCACATCGAGTGCTCGGCGATGGCCCGCCGCTACCTCGGCCGCGACTTCGACATCCACGGCGGAGGGCTCGACCTGCGGTTCCCGCACCACGAGAACGAGCTGGCCCAGTCCACCGCCGCCGGCGACGGCTTCGCGCGCTACTGGGTGCACAACGGACTGGTCACCGTCGACGGGCAGAAGATGTCCAAATCGCTGGGCAACTTCGTCCTCGCCGCCGACCTGCTCGACCGGCGCGAACCGCTCGTAGTCCGCTACGCGCTGGCCGCCGCGCACTATCGATCCAGCCTGGACGTGTCCGACCGCAGTCTGGACGAGGCCGAGGCCGCCCTCGACCGCATCCGCACGTTCCTGGAGCGAGTGCTCCGTGAACGCGGCGAGAACGGGCGGCTCGCGCATGGCACCGAGACGCCCGCGTCGTTCGCCGCCGCGATGGACGACGACCTGGGGGTGCCGCAGGCGCTGGCGGTCGTGCACGAGACCGTCCGCGCCGGAAACGCCGCGCTCGACGCCGGCGACGCGGATGCTGCGGGTGCGGCGTTCGACGCCGTGATCGCGATGACCGGCATTCTGGGCATCAACCCGCTCGATCCGCACTGGCGGCAGCAGAGCGCCGGGCCCGAGGCATCCGCCCTCGACGCCCTCGTGCAGACCATGATCGACCAGCGCGCACAGGCGCGCAGGGACAAGGACTGGGCCGCGGCCGACCGCATCCGCGACGCGATCGCGGCGGCCGGCATCGCCCTCGAGGACGGGTCCTCCGGGACCCATTGGAGTGTGCAGAATGGCTAAGCCGCAGGGATCCGGGCGGGGCAACAGCAAGAAGAAGGGGCCCACCAAGGGCACCGGCGGCCACGGGCGCAAGGCGCTCGAGGGGAAGGGGCCCACCCCGAAGGCCGAGGACCGCAGCTGGCACGTCGCCGGCAAGCGCAAGGCGGCGCAGGAGCGCTATGCCGCCTCGGGCGGCAAGGGACGGCCCGGGGGCAGGACGCAGCAGGGCTCCAACCCGAACCGCGCGTCGCGGGGGACGTCCGCCGACGACACCGAGACGGTGACCGGACGCAACTCGGTGCTGGAGGCGCTGCGCACCCGCATCCCGGCCATCGCGCTGTACATCGCGCAGCGCGTGGAGATGGACGATCGGGTCAAGGAGATGCTCTCCATCGCGTCGCACCGCGAGATTCCGGTGCTGGAGGTCACCCGACCGGAGCTGGACCGGATGGCCGGCATCGGGGGCGTGCACCAGGGCATCGCGCTGAAGGTGCCGCCGTACGAGTATGCGCATCCGCAGGACGTGCTCGAGGAGGCGCTCGCCGACGGTGAGACGCCGCTGCTGGTGGCGTTGGACGGGATCACCGATCCGCGGAACCTGGGAGCGATCATCCGCTCCGCGGCCGCGTTCGGCGCGCACGGGGTGATCCTGCCGCAGCGACGCTCGGCGAGTGTGAACTCGGCCGCGTGGAAGACGAGCGCCGGCGCCGCCGCGCGCCTCCCGGTCGCGCTGGCGGCGAACCTCACCTCGACGCTGAAGGAGTTCAAGAAGCAGGGCGTGTTCGTCCTGGGTCTGGACGGCGGCGGGGACGTGTCGCTGCCCGAGCTGACCCTGGCCGACCGCCCGGTCATCATCGTGTGCGGCTCGGAGGGCAAGGGGCTGTCACGCCTGGTCACCGAGACCTGCGACCAGATCGTGTCGATCCCGATCTCGGCGGCCACCGAGTCGCTGAACGCGGGGATCGCGACGTCGGTCGCGCTGTACCAGGTGGCCACCATGCGCGCCGCCGATGCCGCGCAGGCGCCTGGCGCCTGAGCCCGCACGACTCCCATCGGGCGGAAGGCCGGAATAGCCCGGTCGGGGCGGTGTTGGATGGTGGTGGGGTGCCGGCTCGGCGCCGCGCACCGTCAGCGGAGAGGAACAGCAATGGCACGCATCGTCGTCATCGGAGGAACCGGCTACGCCGGAGGTCACATCGTCGCTGAGGCCGCATCGCGCGGACATGACGTCGTCTCGATCTCGCGCAGCGCAGCGGAGGCGCCGGTCGACGGCGTGACGTACGTGCAGGGCTCCGTGCTCGATCTCGACGCGCTGGACGGCGTCCTCGACGGGGCGGATGCCGTGGTCTCGGCGATCTCGCCGCGCGGCGACATGACCGACAAGGTGCTGGATGCGCTGCGCGCATTGGAGGCGAAGCTGAGCGGAACCCCGACCCGCCTCGGGGTGATCGGCGGCGCCATGGGCAGCCTCGCCGCGCCCGGCGGCCCGCGCCTGTACGACCTGGGCGTCCCGCCCGAGTTCGGCAACGAGCCCAAGGTCGGCGTCGACTCGCTCGATCTGCTCGAGGCCACGGACGACGGACTGGACTGGTTCTTCGTGCACCCGCCGAAGGAGTTCGGGGCGTGGGTGCCGGGCGAGCGCACGGGTCGCTACCGCGACGGCGGCGAGGTCGTGGTCGAGGACGCGGACGGCAAGTCCTTCATCTCGGGCGCGGACTTCGCGATCGCGGTCGTCGACGAGATCGAGGCCCCCGCCCACCACCGCTCCCGCTTCACCGTCGGCTACTGACTCGAAATCGTACGATTTGGCCGACTGCACATCATCCTGGGCCGGGTTTGATGTGCAGTCGCGAGTTTGATGTGCAGTCGCGGCGGCGCGGCTCAGGCGGCGCGGCGCGGCACAGGCAGCGCAGCGGTGCGCAGGCGGCGGCAGGGGGCGACCCGGGAGCCGGGCGGGAGCGACGCGCCCGCGGCGGCAGAGGCGACCCGGGAGCGCGCGGCGGCCGGCGCAGCGGGCACCCCGCCACTCAGACCAGGTCGCGCCAGTCGACCACGTCCTCGTCCTCGTCGTCGGATGCCGCGGACAGCGCGATCGGCAGGGTCATCGTCTCGGTGGCCGGCCCCATGACGGTGGCCTCATCACGGCGGTGGCGCAGCACGTCCTCGATGTAGCCGGTCAGCACCTCGGCCAGCGGGATCGAGACACCCCGCGCCTGGGACATGTACCAGCGGTGCTCGAGCACCTGATGGAACACCTCGGCCGGTTCGAGCTTGGCGCGCAGCTCGAACGGGATGGCCCGCACGATCGGCTCGAACACGCGCGTCACCCACTCGTGCGCGAGCATCTCCTCGTCCTCGTCGCCGCGCTCGGCGCGCGCCCGGTACTCGTCGAGATCGTTCAGCAGCCGCCGTGCCTGGTTCTCCTCCACGTCCAGCCCGGTCAAGCGCAGCAGGCGACGCTGATGGTGCCCGGCATCCACCACCTTCGGCTGGATCGAGACCCGGGTGCCGTCCGGAGCCGTCGTGATCGACATCTCGTCGATGTCGAATCCGAGCGCATTGAGCCGCTGCACCCGCTGGGTGATCCGCCAGGACTCGTTCGCGGCGAACGACTCGGTGTCGGTGAGCGCCGCCCACAGCGACCGGTACGCCGACACGATCCCATCGGCGATCGCGACCGCATCCACCCCGCCCTCCAGCCGGCCGCCGGCGGCGAGGTCGAGGATCTCGCCGGCGATGTTCGTGTGCGCCACCTGCAGGTCGTGCTCGCGCTGGCCGGCGGTCAGACCGCCCTCATGCAGCTCGCCGGTCTCGGCATCCACCAGATAGGCGGCGAAGGCGCCGGCATCCCGCCGGAAGAGGGTGTTCGACAGCGACACGTCGCCCCAGAAGAAGCCGATGTTGTGCAGTCGGACCAGGAGCACGGCCAGCGCGTCCACGAGCCGGCCGGCGGTGTCGGGGCGCAGCACCTGGGTGAACAGCGCCCGGTAGGGGAGCGAGAAGCGAAGGTGCGCGGTGACCAGGGCCGCCGGCAGATGCTTGCCGGCGGCATCCGTCCGTCCGGCGATCACGGCGACCCGCTCCACGCACGGGACGTCCAGTCGGGCGAGGCTGCCCAGCAGGTCGTACTCGCGCTGGGCCATCTCCTCGGTGGTCTCCTTGATGGCGACCACGTTGCCGGACAGGTTCGCGAACCGCACCAGGTGGCGCGAGATGCCCTTGGGCAGGTAGACGATCTCGCGGCTGGACCAGTCGCCCAGCCCGGTCGACCAGGGCAGCGCGAGCAGGCCGGGATCCACCGCGCGGGCGGTGATGGACAGTGCCTCGCTCACGATGCTCCTCCGGGATGCTGCCGGAATACCGGGATGCGGCCGGAATACGACGCGGCGCGGGTCGGAGAACCGAACCCGCGCCGCATGGATGCCGGGATTACGCGGACGCGATCGCCTTCTCGGTGAGCCGCTCGCCGGTCTCGATGTCGAACACGTGCACGTGATCGTGGATCGGGGTCAGCACGACGGTCTCGCCGGCGTTCGGGTGCTGGCGGCCGTCGACGCGGGCGACGATGTCGGTGCGCTTGCCGTCGATCTCGGAGTGGCCGTAGAGGTAGCCGTCGGCGCCGAGCTCCTCGACCAGGTCGACCGTGATCGACAGGCCCTGCCCGCCGGCGGGGCCGACCTGGATGTCCTCGGGGCGCACGCCCACGGTGACCTGGGCACCCGTGGCCTTGGTGAGGGTGGATGCCTCGACCGGCACGACCGTGTTCCCGAACGTGACTCCGCCTTCGGCGAGGTCGACCGGGAACAGGTTCATGGCGGGCGAGCCGATGAAGCCGGCGACGAACACGTTGTTCGGCTGCTCGTACAGGTCGCGGGGCGTTCCGACCTGCTGCAGGATGCCGTCCTTGAGCACCGCGATGCGGTCGCCCATCGTCAGCGCCTCGGTCTGGTCGTGCGTGACGTACACGGTGGTGACGCCGAGGCGACGCTGCAGCGACGCGATCTGGGTGCGGGTCTGCACGCGCAGCTTCGCGTCGAGGTTCGACAGCGGCTCGTCCATGAGGAACACCTGCGGCTGGCGGACGATCGCGCGGCCCATGGCGACGCGCTGACGCTGGCCGCCGGAGAGCGCCTTCGGCTTGCGGGCGAGGTACTCCTCGAGGTCGAGGAGCTTCGCGGCCTCGAGCACGCGCGCGGCCCGCTCCTCCTTCTTCACGCCGGCGATCTTCAGGGCGAAGCCCATGTTCTCGGCGACGGTCATGTGCGGGTACAGCGCGTAGTTCTGGAACACCATCGCGATGTCGCGGTCCTTCGGCGGGACGTCGGTGACGTCGCGGTCGCCGATGAGGATGCGGCCGGAGTTGACCTCTTCCAGACCGGCGAGCATGCGCAGCGAGGTGGACTTTCCGCAGCCGGACGGACCGACCAGCACCAGGAACTCGCCGTCGGCGACCTCGAGGTTCAGCTTGTCGACCGCGGGGCGGGTGCCTCCGGGATACAGGCGGGTTGCGTTGTCGAACGTGACGGACGCCATTGCTTCTTCTCCTTCACCGGCAGGTACGTGCCGGACGATCCGTTGTGATGGGAATGGACCCAGAGGCCCTGCACCCGACAGTGGGCGCTTCCTCAGTATGCCAGATGCCGCTCTCTGGGTATTTCCCAGGCTGCCTGGTTAGCATCGAATCTGTCGCGGTACCCGCGCGGCGTCCCGGATGAGTCCGGCCAGCAGTGTGTCAAGAGGTCCCATGTCGAACGATGAGTCACCGAACGTTCCCGATCCGAACGGTCGCCGCAGCGCCGTGCGCGAGAAGGCGCAGCAGGTGCACGCACGACAGCGACGGGGCCGCGTCATCCGCCGTACCGCACTCGCCGTCGGCGCGGTCGCGGTCGTCGGTGTGGTCGCGGTCGGCGTGACCATGGCCGTCGCGTCCCAGACGACCCGCCCCGACATGTCCCCGGCCAACGTCGTGGATGACGGCTTCGCCATCACCAGCGTCCGCGGGGTCGCCGTGGAAGGCACGGGTCAGTCGATCGACTCCAGCCCCGCCCCGACCTCGTCGCCGACATCCACCGCCGCGGCATCCGGCGCAAGTGCCAGCCCGAAGCCCTCGCCGTCGGCCACCACGCCCGGCGCCGTCGACATCCGCATCTATGTGGACTACTTCGCCCCCGGGGCCAAGCAGTTCCAGATCGCGAACGCCCAGCAGCTCACCCGCTGGGTGAGCCAGGATGCTGCGACCCTGAGCTATTACCCGGTGGCGATGCTGTCGGCCAAGTCCAACGGCACCAAGTACTCGCTGCGCGCCGCGAGTGCGTCGGCCTGCGTCGCGACTCATTCGCCCGATTCGTACTACGCGTTCAACAATGCGCTGCTCTCGCACCAGCCCGAGCAGGGCACCGACGGCCTGACCGACGAGCAGCTCGCCGACCTCGCGATCGCCTCCGGGGCCACCCAGCCCAAGGTCGTCCGGGACTGCATCGAGGGTCAGGACTACGCGACCTGGGCGAAGTCGGCCACCGAGCGGGCGCTCGCGGGAATCCCCGACACCAAGGGTGTCGCCCTCACCGGCACGCCCATGATCCTCGTGAACGGAACGCCGTACGCGGGCGCTCTGGACGACCCGAAGGAATTCGCGCAGTTCGTGCTCACCCTCTCCAGCGACGCGTACTACACGCCCAGTTCGCCGACCCCGACCGCGACACCCGGTGCGACGAGCACGCCGTCGCCGTCGTCCACCTCGGGCAAGTGAGTCGGCCCGGCTAGACTTGGTCGGTCCGCCGGCTTGGCGCAATTGGTAGCGCACCTAACTTGTAATTAGGGGGTTGCAGGTTCAAGTCCTGTAGCCGGCACCGTGATTCCCGACGCTCTGCGTCGTCGTTCGGGCGCCGCTGCAGTGGCGCAGACGTGCCTTCTGTGACGGAGGGGTCAGCCCGCGGCATCCATCTGCGCCACGACGAATCGCGTGAGCGTCTCGAGGTAATCGGGGACGAAGTCCTCGCCGTGCTGGAGCCGGTGATCGCCGCGGGGGAGCACATGCAGGTCGAGGAGGTCCGGACGCACCACCGTCCGGAGGATCGCGGCACTGCGTGCGACCGGGACGACGTCGTCATCTTCGCCGAACAGCGCGAGCAGCGGGACGTCCATCGTGCGGAGGGCGCCCTGCGGATCGTGGGGCATCACGCGTGCGGCGAAGGCCCACAGGTCGGGATCGGCAGGGACGAAGACGCCGGCGGCGACGAGCTCGTCGATCAGGGGAAGGGCCCGGGCGCGCGGCCACCCGATGTCGAACGGCAGCGCGAGCAGGTCCATCACCCGCGTGAAGGTGCGGAGCCCCTCCCGCGCCGCGTGGTCGCGCCAGCCGCGCAGCCGCAGCGTCTGCGCCGTCGAATAGGTCTCCTGCTCGCGCGGACCGACGGCCGGCCCCGAGTTCGTGATCACGAAGCCGACGGCGTCCTGCGCGGCCGCCTCCTGCACCACCCAGCCGCCCTGGCTGTGGCCGAACAGTCCCGTGGGCAGGTCTCGGACGACCTCCCGCGCTGCGGCCAGGCCGGCGGCCAGATCCGCCGCCTGCAGGGGGATGTCGGCGTCCAGCCAGTCGCCGGACGATCCGCCCACCCCGCGCTTGTCGAAGGAGCACACCGCGGCGCCCGCATCGAGCAGCGCCGCCCGGATGGGCGGGAAGAGCACATCGTTGTCGCGATCGCTCGGGCCCGAGCCCGGGTACATGAGGACGAGCGCCCGGGCCTTCCGCTCCGGATGCCAGAGGCTGCCGGCGAGCCGCACGCCGTCGTGATGGGCCACCAACGGCTCCGCGTTCATGCGTCCTCGCTACGCCGCGTCATCACGGAGCAATTGAAACATGACGTGGTCGCGCCACTGTCCGTCGATCTTGAGGTATCGCGGCGCCAACCCGTACTGGGTGAAGCCGTTCCGCTGCAGCACCTTCTGCGAGGCGGTGTTCTCGGGGACGGTCTCGGCCTGGATCCGATGCAGCCCGAGCTGCCCGAACGCATACGCCACACCGAGGTTCACCGCCCGCGTCGCGTGCCCGCAGCCCAGACGATCCGCCCGGACCCAGTAGCCGACCGCGCAGGACTGGAGCGCACCCCGCACGACGCCGCTCAAGGTCAGACGTCCGAGGATCTCGCGTCCGGCGATGATCAGGAATGGCACCGAGGTTCCGGCATCCATCTCGTCGCGTGCGAGTCGAGCACGCCGCTCCTGCTCGGCCGCGGTGAAGAAGTCGTCGCTTCTGCGCTGCTCCCACGGCTGAAGATGTTCGCGGTTCTGCCGAAGGAGCTCAGTGAGTTCCGGAACATCGTCGAGCTCCAGGGGTCGGAGCGACGTCTGGACCATCCCGCATCTCCCTTCCGACCGGCCATCTCGCGTCGATCCATCGATCCTAAGCGGGGCCTGACCGGTCGGGCTGCCGCGGCATGCGTCCGGCGGGCGGGGCGGCGTGGCTCAGCGGGGGTCGGGCATCGGGGTCAGATACCGCTCGGCGTCCAGGTCCTTCCGGGGGCCGGCGGCCTTGCCCTCGGGTCGCCCGCCGACGTACAGCCATCCCAGGAGGTTCTCGTTCGCTCGCAGTCCGTGCGCCTTGGCCACTGGCTCGGTGCGGGTCCACCGTCCGGTGCGCCAGATCACGCCCCAGCCGGCGTCGTCCAGCAGCAGGCTCAGGGTGTGCGCGACACCGGCGGCCGCGGCCGCCTGCTCCCAGCGCGGCACCTTCTCGCTCGGCCGGTAGCTGACCACGACCGCGATCAGCAGCGGCGCGCGCAGCGGCTTCGCGGAGGCGCCCTTCTCTCCGTCCGCCTTGTTCATCGCCCGGCCCAGGCGTTCCCGATCGGCGCCGCGCAGCTCGATCAGCCGCCACGGACGCAGCGACGAATGGTCGGCGGCGCGGCCGGCGGCGGCGACCAGCGGCAGCAGCTCGTCGTGGGAGGGCGCGGCATCCGTCACCTTCGAGAAGGACCGGCGCGCCCGGACCGCGTCGAATGCGCTCACTCGGACTCTTCGGGCGTGAACGACAGCGAGATCGAGTTCATGCAGTAGCGGTCACCGGTCGGCGTGCCGAATCCGTCGGGGAAGACGTGCCCCAGGTGCGAGCCGCAGTTCGCACAGCGCACCTCGGTGCGCTGCATCCCCAGGGTCTCGTCCTCGAGCAGTTCGACGGCCTCGGGACGGACGGATTCGTAGAAGCTCGGCCAGCCGCAGTGCGATTCGAACTTGGTGCCGCTGCGGAACAGCTCGGCCCCGCACGCCGCGCACGTGTACAGCCCGGCGCGATGCTCGTCCAGCAGCTCGCCGGTCCACGGCCGCTCGGTGGCTGCCTCTCGCAGCACCGCGTACTGCTCCGGGTCGAGCTCGGCCCGCCACTGCTCGTCGGTCTTGTTCATGATGTAGGTCATCGCGATCCTCCTGCCCCTCTATTCAACCCGACGATCGGGCGCTGTGTCGCGGTTCTGCCGGCGATCATCCCGGTGGGCGAGAATGGGGCGATGCCCGACCGTTCCGCCGTGGATGTCGCCGCCGTGCGGGAGCGCTACGCGCGCTTCGCCCGGGACGAGGCGCCGGGGCGCTCGCCGCTGTACGCGCAGTGGGCGTCGGGTGTGGCATCCGACCCCGCGACGGCGGCCGTGCTCGCGCGGATCAGTCCGCAGCATCGTCAGCCGCCGCTCGTGTTCGCGGTGGCGCGGATGCTGGGGTCCGGGCTGTCCGACTATCCCGGCTGGGCGGCGTGGCTGCACGTGAACGCCGAGGCGCTCATCGCGACGTGCGAGGACCGGGGCGTGCAGACCAACGAGCCGCTGCGATGTGCGGCGCTGCTGCCGGCGCTGAGCCGGATAGACGGGCCCATCGCGCTGCTGGAGGTCGGGGCCAGCGCCGGCCTGTGCCTCTACCCGGATCGCTATTCCTATCGCGTGCACCCCGACCACGGAGCGATGCAGGCTCTCGATCCGGCGGACGGGCCGAGCCCGGTGACGCTGCACACCCGATGGATGGGGGAGGCGCCTGCGCTGCGCCTGCCCGAGATCGTCTGGCGCGCCGGCATCGATCTGAGGCCGCGCGATGCCCGCGATCCGGACGACCGGGCGTGGATCACCGGTCTGGTCTGGCCCGGGGAGCAGGAGCGCGAGCAGCGGATCCGAGCGGCCCTGGATGTCGTGGCCGCCGACCCCCCGCTGCTGCAGAAGGGGGATGCCGCGGACCTGCTGCCTGCGCTGGCGGCCCAGGCGCCGACCGGCGCCACGCTCGTCGTGACCACCCCCGGCGTGCTCGCCCATGTGCCCCGAGCCGGTCGGGAGCAGATCGCGGCCGCCGCACGCCGCACCGGGGTGTGGATCACCCTGGACGCCCCCGGTCTGCACACCGGCGTCGCGGGCAGATGGCATCCCGCGCCGGAGCCGCGCGACTGGCCGAACGGGGCGTTCGCGGTCGCCGTCGACGGCGTCGTCATCGCGGCGGCCGACCCGCTGGGTGGGACGGTGCGCCCGATCGGGGCCGAGTGGGAGTGGCATCCCGTCGATCCCGGCGACGCGCCATAGCCTGGCATCGTGCCTCTGGACGACCGCGACCTCGCCATCCTCGACTTCGAGTCCCACTGGACGCGCCACATCGGCGCCAAGGAAGAGGCGATCCGCGCGGAGCTCGACCTCGCCCCGGCCCGCTACTACCAGCTGCTGTCCCGTCTGATCGAGCGCGCCGACGCGCTCGAGCACGACCCGATGCTGGTCAAGCGCCTGCAGCGCATCCGCGACGACCGGGCCCGCGCGCGTCTGGCTCGGGCCTCCGGCGACCGCTGAACGCGAGCGTGCGCCGGGCGGCCGATGCCGCCTCGACGCGAACCTGAGCGCGGCCCGGCGGCGCGCAGAGCCGCGCCGGGTAGCATCGGGGGGTGCCGAGATCGACCTACCCGCGGGACAGCTTCGACGATCTGCCCGCGGATGCGGGGCGGGTCGGCGCGCACCGCGCGGAGAACCCTCGCCTGCACGCCGGGGCGGTGATCGCCTGGGCGGCCATCGCCACCATCGTGCTGATCGCGCTCGGCGTCTTCGGCACGATGCTCGCCACCGGCCGGCTCGGTCCCGGCGCGACCACGGCACCGACCGCCGCCCCCACGCCGTCGGTGACCCCGGTCGTGGACACGGGCTACAGCATCCTGATCCTGAACGCGACCGGCGTGGCCGGCCAGGCAACGACCGCGAAGAACGCCGTCGTGCACGCCGGGTGGGCGGCCGGCAGCGTCTCGCCGGGCGAGGCGGGCTCGACGTACCCGACCACGACGGTGTATTACGTCCTGCCCGAGGATGCTGCGGCGGCGGCGGGACTGGCGGAAGTCGTGGGCGGTGCGGCGGTCGTGCAGAGCGACAAGTATCAGGCGACCGGCGATCCGCAGGCGCAGCAGCTGATCCTGGTGCTGGGCACGGACCGCGTCGCATCCCCCTCGCCGACGAGCACCCCGTAGTACGCCGTCACAGCTTGCACTCGATGGGGTCGAGTGCCAGAATGGCGTTAGCACTCACGATTGACGAGTGCTAAAGACCGTCAGCCAACGTCCGGGAGGGACGACAAAAACATGGCAAAGATCATCGCTTTCGACGAAGAGGCCCGTCGCGGTCTCGAGCGCGGCCTGAACACGCTGGCCGACGCCGTCAAGGTGACACTGGGCCCTCGCGGTCGCAATGTCGTGCTCGAGAAGAAGTGGGGTGCCCCCACCATCACGAACGACGGCGTCTCGATCGCCAAGGAGATCGAACTCGACGACCCGTACGAGAAGATCGGCGCGGAGCTCGTCAAGGAGGTCGCCAAGAAGACCGACGACGTCGCCGGTGACGGCACGACCACCGCCACGGTCCTCGCTCAGGCGCTCGTGCGTGAAGGCCTGCGCAACGTCGCCGCCGGCGCCGACCCGATCTCCCTGAAGAAGGGCATCGAGAAGGCCGTCGCCGCCGTCATCGAGCAGTTGCACGCCTCCGCGAAGGAGGTTGAGTCCAAGGAGCAGATCGCGGCCACCGCGTCGATCTCCGCGGCCGACAGCACCATCGGCGACCTGATCGCCGAGGCGATCGACAAGGTCGGCAAGGAGGGCGTGGTCACCGTCGAGGAGTCCCAGACCTTCGGCACCGAGCTCGAGCTCACCGAGGGCATGCGCTTCGACAAGGGCTACATCAACCCCTACTTCGTCACGGACCCCGACCGCCAGGAGGCGGTCTTCGAGGACCCGTACATCCTCATCGCGAACCAGAAGATCGGCAACATCAAGGATCTTCTGCCCGTCGTCGACAAGGTGATCCAGGACGGCAAGGAGCTCGTCATCATCGCCGAGGACGTCGAGGGCGAAGCCCTGGCGACCCTGGTGCTGAACAAGATCCGCGGCATCTTCAAGTCGGTCGCCGTCAAGGCCCCCGGCTTCGGCGACCGTCGCAAGGCGCAGCTGCAGGACATCGCGATCCTCACCGGCGGCCAGGTCATCACCGAAGAGGTGGGCCTGAAGCTGGAGAACACCACGCTCGACCTGCTCGGCCGTGCCCGCAAGGTCATCGTCACCAAGGACGAGACCACGATCGTCGAGGGTGCCGGCGAGTCCGAGCAGATCGAGGGTCGCGTCACCCAGATCCGTCGCGAGATCGAGAACACCGACAGCGACTACGACCGGGAGAAGCTGCAGGAGCGTCTGGCCAAGCTCGCCGGCGGCGTGGCCGTCATCAAGGCGGGCGCGGCCACCGAGGTCGAGCTCAAGGAGCGCAAGCACCGCATCGAGGACGCCGTCCGCAACGCGAAGGCCGCCGTCGAGGAGGGTGTGGTCGCCGGTGGCGGCGTCGCGCTCATCCAGGCCGGTGCCCTCGCGTTCGAGGCACTCGAGCTCGTCGGCGACGAGGCGACCGGGGCGAACATCGTCCGGGTCGCGATCGAGGCGCCGCTGAAGCAGATCGCGCTGAACGCCGGTCTCGAGCCCGGTGTCGTCGCACACAAGGTGGCGTCGCTGCCGGCCGGCCACGGCCTGAACGCGGCCACCGGCGAGTACGGTGACCTGTTCGCACAGGGCATCATCGACCCGACGAAGGTCACCCGCTCGGCGCTGCAGAACGCGGCATCCATCGCGGGCCTGTTCCTGACCACCGAGGCGGTCGTCGCGGACAAGCCGGAGAAGGCCTCGGCCGCTCCGGCCGACCCGACCGGCGGCATGGACTTCTAAGTCCGACCACGACGAACGGCCCCTCCGCGAGGAGGGGCCGTTCGTCGTCTACCGGAACAGTCCGGCGCTGAACTGCTCGGCTTCGGCATACTGCTGCCCGGCCGCGGTGAGCGCGCCGTTGATCGCGGCCAGGCTCTCTTCCACCTGTCGCTGCGTGGCACGCCACTGATCCACGATCGAGGCGAACGCGGTCGAGGCCGTGCCGGTCCAGGTCGACTGCAGCTGCGTCAGCTGGGCGAGCATCGCGTGCGTCTCGCTCTGCAGTCGGTCGATCGTGCCGCGCACCGCAGTGGTGGTGGACAGCACCGCGTCGCTGTCGACGGAATAGATGGCCATGGATGGGCTCCTCTCCTGGGGTGCGTCCACGCTAGGCCGCCGTCGCCGTGCCCGGATGCGGGGGTCCAAGATCCGTGGAGAACCCGCCCGCCGCCCCTGCCTGGGGAGGAAGCGGTGCCGCGCCCTATCGGGACTCGTCGTCCAGCCGCTCCAGCGGCTGCGTCTCGATCCCCAGATGGTCCGCGGCATCCCAGCCGTGCGCGAGCGGGAACGCGACCCGGAACGTCGCGCCGCCGCCGGGGGTGTCGCTGACCGACACCGAGCCGTGCAGCACGTCCACGATCGAGGCGACGATCGACAGGCCGAGGCCCGAGCCGCCGGTCTCGCGCGTGCGCGAGGTGTCGGCGCGCCAGAACCGCTGGAAGATCTGGTCGCGGATCTGCGGGGGGATCCCCTCGCCGTGGTCGGCGATCGCGATCCAGCCGGTGCCGGCCGCGGCATCCACGCCCACGGCGAGATCGATGGGGGAGTCGTCGGCGGTGTAGCGGCGGGCGTTGGCGAGGATGTTGGCCACCACCTGGCGGATGCGGTTCTCCTCGCCCAGCACGATGGGTTCGGCCCGCAACGGCACCGGCCCGGTCGCCGTGCCCACCAGGTCGGTCGGCTCGGGTGTCGCGTCCTCGGCCGCGGGGCGAGGACGGCGGCGCAGCAGGCCGCGAGGCCCGGGGATCCGCGCCGGCGGCCGCCGTCGCGGCCCGGTCGGGACGGGAGCGGTCGGCAGCTGCAGCGCCGGGAGCTCGTCGGCCGCGACCGGTGAGGTGGTGTCGTTGATCGACACCTGACGGCGGGGGGATGCCGCACGCAGGTCGAGTGCGGCGTCCCGGGCGATCGGACGAAGGTCGACCGGGACGATCGGCACCTGTTCGCGCTGCTCGTCCAGCCGGGTCAGGGCGAGGAGGTTCTCCACCAGGGCCCCCATCCGGATGGCTTCCTTCTCGATCCGCTCGAACGCGGTGGCCACGTCCTCGTCGCTGCGGATCGCGCCCATCCGGTACAGCTCCGCGTATCCGCGCACGGTGACCAGCGGGGTGCGCAGCTCATGGCTCGCGTCGCCCACGAACCGGCGCATCTGACGGACGGCCGAATCCCGCTGACCGAGCGCGGCATCCAGGCGTGCCAGCATCGCGTTGATGGCGATCTTCAACCGCCCGACCTCGGTGTGCTCGGGCTCGATCTTGGTCATCCGCTGGCTGAAATCGCCGGCGGCGATCGACATGGCGGTGGTCTCGACCTGGCTCAGGCTCCGGAAGGCGAGGGTGACCACGCCGCGGGTCACCAGCGCGCCGATCAGGATGGTCAGGACGGCCAGGATGCTGTAGATGCCCAGGAACGTGCCGATGATGCGGCTGACGGATGACGTGGGCAGCGCGACCAGCTGCGTGTAGAACTCGGCGCGGGAGTTCACCTGGAAGGGAGTGACGCTCGCGCGGAAGCCCACGCCCGCGGTGCCGGCCACGTCGAACGGCCGCGAGCCGCGGATGGCGGTCTCCTGCGTGGTCATGGACGCGGGGAATTTCGGCGTGTTCTCGGTGTTCGGCCCCGCCGAGGCCAGCATCGTCCCCTCGGCGTCGTAGACCGCGACGAAATAGCCGGATGCGGAGTAGTCCACCGGCGCGGACTTGTTCGGCGTGAACGTGACGTCGTCGCCGGCGACGGTGATGTCGAAGACGCCCTTGGCGATGTCGGTGCCGGCCAGCTGCTGCACCTGGGCGTCGAGGTTGGCATCCAGGGCGTTGCGCAGGAAGATCATCGTCCCCGTCCCGGAGACGAACAGGCCGATGGCCAGCACCGCGACGGTGACGCCGGTGACCTTGGCGCGCAGGCTCAGTCCGCGCCACCATCCGGTGACGGCGTCGGGCTGCGGAGTCGTCAGGGCGCGCTCCCGGGGACGGCCCGCGTCACGCGGGCTTGCCGGCCTTGAGCATGTATCCGAAGCCGCGCTTGGTCTGGATCAGCGACTCGGAGGAGTGCGGGTCGATCTTGCGGCGCAGGTAGGAGATGTAGCTCTCCACGATCCCGGCATCGCCGTTGAAGTCGTACTCCCACACGTGGTCGAGGATCTGCGCCTTGCTCAGCACCCGGTTCGGGTTCAGCATCAGGTAGCGCAGCAGCTTGAACTCGGTCGGGCTCAGCTCGATCTGCGCGTCGCCGACGAACACGTCGTGCGTGTCCTGGTCCATCGTCAGCTCGCCGGCGCGGATCACCGACTCCTCGTCGGTCTGCATCGTGCGGCGCAGGATGGCCTGGATGCGAGCCACGATCTCGTCGAGGCTGAACGGCTTGGTGACGTAGTCGTCGCCGCCCGCGTTGAGCCCTTCGATCTTGTCCTCGGTCTCGTCCTTGGCGGTCAGGAACAGGATCGGCGCGGTGTAGCCGGCGCCGCGGAGGCGCTTGGTGACGCTGAAGCCGTTCATGTCCGGCAGCATCACGTCGAGGACGATGAGGTCGGGTTCTTCCTCGAGCACGGCGGAGATGGTCTGCGCGCCGTTGGTGACGGCGCGCACCTGGAAGCCTGCGAATCTCAGGCTCGTGATCAGCAGATCGCGGATGTTCGGTTCGTCGTCGACGACAAGGATGCGCGGTGCGGTCATGTGCCCATTATGGTGACCCGGGCTCTGATCGTGTGGGAGGTTCGCGCACGGCGCCACCATCCGGTTCGGCCTGCGCGGCGCGGACTTCGACGCAGCAATGCCCGTCGCGGGGGATCAGATGGGGGGTGCGCGGGTCGTCGACGGCGCCCACGATGCCCTGCACGAGGGCCAGATTCGCCCCGCAGATCAGGTCCGTGTGCCGTGCCGCGAGCACGTGGAAGGGGCAGTTGCCGAGCATCAGACCGCCCTGGCCGTCCGGTTCGGGGGCGTAGCCGCAGGAGGTCAGGGCGCCTTCGACGGTGCCGGCGTCGTGGCCGAGCTGCGCGCCCAGCTCGTGCGCCTGCGCGGTGACCGCGTCGCGCATCGGGACGCCCTCCCGGTCGGCCCGCTCTGCGGCCGAGGCCAGCAGATCGCCGGCCACTTCGTAGTGCCGCTCGGGGATCGACCCCACCAGCTCGCCCGCCACCGCGCGATACAGCTTCGCGGGCCGCCCGGCCCCGGGCCCGCTGCGGCCGGACAGGCGACGGTACTCGACCGTGAGCAGACCCGCCTCGACCAGGCGGTCGAGGTGGAAGGCCACGGTGGATCGGGGGATGCCGGCGGCTGCAGCCGCGGCATCCCGCCCCACCGCGTCGTGCGCGCGGGCCACGACGTCGTACACGCGGCGGCGCATCGGATCCCCGAGCGCACCCAGTGCGTCCGCCCGATTCCCGGAGAGAACACTCATGGGCCCCATCGTACTCTAAAAATGTGATTCTTGACAAAAGAATTCGTCGGGGCTAGCGTCGGACTCGGGCACCGACATCCGGCCGGCGCCGGAAGGGGCCGGCAAGGGCATGTCCATCGGAATCCAGACGTCATCCGCAGCCGTGACCCCGCTCGAGGCCGTCGAGGACGACCAACCCCGCGTCGACGTGGTCGCCGCCGAGCGGGCGGTCGCTGCGCTGCTGCGGGCGCTGGGCCGCGATGTCGCCGACCCGCACCTGGCCGAGACCCCGCGCCGGGTGGTCGCCGGACTGCGCGAGCTGATCGAGCCGCGGCCGTTCGCGCTGACGACGTTCCCGAACGAAGACGGGTACGACGAGCTCGTGCTGGTCCGCGACATCCCGTTCACCTCGCTGTGCGAGCATCACCTGCTGCCCTTCCGCGGCGTCGCCCACGTCGGCTATCTGCCCGGCGACCGGATCGTGGGGCTGTCCAAGCTCGCCCGCGTCGTCGAGCTGTTCGCCCGCGACCTGCAGGTGCAGGAGGCGCTGACCGCCCAGATCGCCGAGCATCTCGAGCGGATGCTGGAGCCCCGCGGCGTCGGGGTCGTGCTCGAGGCCGAGCACCTGTGCATGTCGCTGCGCGGCGTGCGCGCCACCGGCGCGACGACGACCACGAGTGCTTTCCGCGGTGCGCTGCGCGACGATGAGGTCCTGCGGGCGCGCTTTGCCCGCGCGCGCTGACACGACAAGAGACATCGGACACGAGACAGGAACGAGAGGGGAACGCCATGACACGCATGGTCATCGTCGGGGGCGGTCTGGCCGCCGGCACGGCGGCGGAGACGCTGCGCACCGAGGGGTACGACGGCGAGATCGTGGTGATCGCCGACGAGCCGCACACGCCGTACCAGCGCCCGCCGCTGTCCAAGGGGTTCCTGAAGGGCGACGAGGGGCGGGATGCCGTCATCCTGCATCCCGACGACTGGTACCGCGAGCAGCGGGTCGACGTGCGCGTCTCCACCGCGGTGACCGCGTTCGATCCCGCAGCGCACGAGGTCACGCTGTCGGACGGCACGACCCTCGGCTACGACAAGCTGCTGCTGGCGACCGGCTCGTTCCCGCGCGCGCTGCCGATCCCCGGCCACGACCTGGACGGGGTGCACATGCTGCGCCGGCTCGACGACTCCGAGGCGCTGAAGGCGCAGCTGTCCGGCGGCGGCAAGCGGCTGGTGCTCATCGGGTCCGGCTGGATCGGGATGGAGGTCGCCGCGACCGCCCGCCAGCTCGGCAATGAGGTCACGATCCTGGAGCGCGATCCCGTTCCGCTGGCCGTCGCCCTGGGCGACCAGATGGGGAACGTGTTCCGCACACTGCACGAGGAGCACGGCGTCGACCTGCGCACCTCCGTGAACGTCGAGCGGATCGAGGGCACCGACCGGGCGACCGGTGTCGTCGTGGACGGCGAGACGGTGCCCGCCGACCTCGTGCTGATCGGCGTCGGGGCCATCCCGAACACGCAGCTGGCCGAGGCCGCGGGCATCGACGTGGACCACGGCATCCTCACCGATGCGTCGCTGCGCACCAGCGCCGCCGACGTGCTCGCCGCCGGCGACGTCGCCAACGCGATGCACCCGCTGCTGAAGCAGCGGCTGCGCAGCGAGCACTGGGCGAACGCGCTGAACGCCGGCCCGGTCGCCGCCAAGGTCATGCTGGGGCAGGATGCCGTGCACGACATGATCCCGTACTTCTACACCGATCAGTACGACCTGGGCATGGAGCTCAGCGGCTACCCGCCGCTGATGAAGGACGCGCAGATGGTGATCCGCGGCGACGTGGACGCACGCGAGTTCATCGCGTTCTGGGCGCAGGGGCGGCGGGTCGTCGGCGGCATGAACGTGAACGTGTGGGACGTGAACGAGACCGTGCAGGAGCTCATCCGCTCCGGTCGGGATGTGGACCTGGACGCCCTGGCCGACGCGCAGGCCCCCCTCGACGGTCTGGTCACCGCGTGAGACCGGACGCCCTCGTGATGCCCCGGCTGGAGCATCCGGTGCGCCGCATCGGCGGACGCGACATCGACTTCTCGCGGCAGACGGCCGTGATGGCGATCGTCAACCGGACGCCGGACTCGTTCTACGACAAGGGTGCCACGTTCGCGCTGGATGCCGCGGTCGCTTCGGGCGCCGCGGCGTTCGCCGCCGGCGCGGCGCTGGTGGACGTGGGTGGAGTGAAATTCGCACCGGGGCCGGCGCTGCCGGTGGAGGACGAGCTGCGGCGGGTCCTCCCGGTCGTGCGCGCGCTGTCGCCGCTGGGGGCGGTGAGCGTGGACACCTTCCAGCCCGCGGTCGCGAAGGCGGCGATCGCCGCCGGAGCCGCCGTGATCAACGACACCACCGGAGTGCATGATCCGGCCATGGCGGATGTCGTGGCCGACTCGGACGCGACCCTCGTGGTGGCGCACAGCCTGGCCGCTCCCCGCACCCAGCTGCCGCTGCCGCACTACCAGGACGTGGTCGCCGAGGTCGGGGAGTTCCTGCGCGCGCGTGTCGACCTCGCCGTGGGCCACGGCGTGCCGCGGGAGCGGATCATCGTCGACCCCGGTCACGACCTGAACAAGAACACCCGGCAGTCGCTCGAACTCACGCGGCGCCTGGGCGAGCTCGCCGACATCGGGCTGCCGATGCTCGTGGCCGCATCGAACAAGGACTTCGTCGGCGAGGCGCTCGGACGCGAGCGACACCAGCGCCTGCCCGGGTCGCTGGCGACCGCGGTCTTCTGCGTCCTGCAGGGTGCACGGATCGTGCGCGCGCACAATGTCGTCGAGACCGTCGACGCGCTGCGCATGGTCGAGGCGATCCTGGGCTGGCGCGAGCCGGTGTACGAACTGCACAACACCAAGCCCGAGGGGAACGCATGACACCCACCCGCGGCGAGCTGTTCGCCGGCTACGCGCTCGATGACCGCGCCACGCCGCGGGTGCGGATGAACTTCGTGTCCAGTGCGGACGGCGCCGTGACGCTGGACGGACGCAGCGGGCCGCTGGGCGGCCAGACCGACCGTGCGCTGATGGAGGTGCTGCGGGCGATGGCCGACGTCGTCCTCGTGGGCGCCGGCACCGTGCGCGTCGAGGGCTACGGCGGGGTGGCCCCGCAGCCGGAGGATGCCGCGTGGCGGCGTGCGCACGGACTGTCGCCGGTGCCCCGCCTGGCGATCGTCAGCGGGCGGCTGGACCTGTCACCGGCCGCCGCCGTGTTCACCGAGGCATCCGCCCGCCCGCTCGTCATCACCCGGGCGGCGTCGCCGACGGCACGGCGCGAAGCGCTCGCCGAGGTCGCCGATGTGATCGTGTGCGGCGACGCGACGGTGGACCTGTCGCTGATGGTCGCGGCGCTGGCCGACCGGGGGATGCCGCAGATCCTCAGCGAGGGCGGGCCGCATCTGTTCGGGTCGCTGCTGGAGGCGGATGTCGTGGACGAGCTGTGTCTGACCCTCGCCCCGCGCGTGGTCGGCGGCAGAGCGGGACGGATCGCGCAGGGCGCCGCGGAAGGCGACCGCGCCCTCGGGCTGCGCAGCATCCTGCGCGACGACGACGGGTTCGTGTTCCTGCGCTACGCCCGCTGACGCTGTTCAGTCCGTTCAGGGCGAATTCATCTGAAAGGTTCAGTTGGAGGTCGTCGTGCGCTAGGTTCTGTCCCATCGCGCGCACGACACACCCCGTCGACGATGCGCCCGCAGGAACGGAGACACCCCGTGATATCTCGCAGGAAGACCGGACGGATCGCAGGAGCGGCCGCGATCGCGATCACCGCGGCGCTGGCCGTGGCGCTGAGCGCACCCGCCCAGGCCGCCCCCAAGGACCCCCACCCGAAGACCCCCAACGGTCCGACGGTCGACGTCCAGCTGCTGTCGTTCAACGACTTCCACGGCAACCTCGAGGCCCCCGCCGGCTCGAGCGGGAGGCTGGTCGTCGACCACGCCGTCAACGCCGCCGGCGCGGTCAGCGACGTGACCGAGAACGTGGGCGGCGTGGAGTATCTGGCCACCCACCTCGCCGACGCCCGGAAGGGGCATCCGTACTCCCTCACGGTGGCCGCCGGCGACCTCATCGGCGCCTCGCCGCTGCTGTCCGGCGCATTCCACGACGAGCCGTCGATCCTCGCCATGAACGCGCTCAAGCTCGACGTGTCGGCCGTGGGCAACCACGAGTTCGACGAGGGATACAAGGAGCTGCAGCGCATGGCCGACGGCGGCTGCATCGATGACGGCGACGGTGCGAACAACCAGAACTCCTGCCCCGACGGCACGTTCCCCGGCGCGCGCTTCGACTACCTCGCGGCGAACGTCGTCAAGGCAGGCACGAACAGGACGATCCTGCCGGCGTATGCGATCAAGAAGATCAAGGGCGTCAAGATCGGCTTCATCGGCATGACGCTGAAGGACACCCCGTCCATCGTCACCGCGGCGGGAGTGGCCGGTCTGCAGTTCAACGATGAAGTGGCCACTGCCAACGCACTCGTGCCCGTGCTGAGGAAGAAGGGCGTCAACGCGATCGTGGTGCTCATCCACCAGGGCGGCGTGCCCGGCCAGCAGACCTGGTACCACGACGGAACGCCGTACACGGTGAACCCGTCCTACGACGCCGCGTGCGCGAACGGTGCCCAGCTGGACCCCACCAGCCCGATCATCCCGATCGCGAAGAAGCTGGATCCGGCCATCGACATGATCGTCTCGGGGCACACCCACCAGCCGTACGTGTGCGACATCAAGGACCCCGCCGGCAACGACCGGATGGTGACATCCGCATCGTCGTTCGGACGCCTGTACACGGACACGACGCTCACCTACGACCGCCGCACCAAGGACATCGTGCGCACATCGGTCGCCAGCGAGAACATGCTCGTGACGAGGGATGTCGCGAAGGACCGCCGCGAGACGGCGATCATCGATCACTACAAGGAGCTCGTGAAGCCCATCGCCAGCAAGGTGATCGGGCAGATCACCGGTGACGTGACCCGCACGCAGGACGCCGCGGGCGAATCGGCGCTGGGCGACCTGATCGCCGACGCGCAGCTGGCCGACCGCAGTGTCGTCGGCTCGTACGGTGCGCCGGTGATCGCGCTGATGAACCCCGGCGGGATCCGCACCGATCTCGTCTACGACGCGTCATCGTGGGGCGAGGCGCCGGGAGACGTCACGTTCGAGGAGGCGTTCACGGTCCAGCCGTTCAACAACTACCTGGTCTCGCTCGACCTGACCGGTGCGCAGCTCAAGCAGCTGCTGAACGAGCAGTGGAGCGGACCGAACGTCGCGAGCCGCAAGATCCTGCAGGTCAGCGACGGCTTCGCGTACTCGTACTCGGGCACCGCGCTCGGTGCGGTGACGCTGAACGGGCAGCCGCTGGATGACACCGCGACGTATCGGGTGGTGACGAACAACTTCCTCGCCGGCGGCGGAGACGGGTTCCCCACGTTCCTCGACGCGCAGAACGTCTACTACGGCGGCCTGGACATCGACGCGTTCGCGGACTACCTGTCCGCGCACAGCCCGTACGCGCCGGTGACGCTCGACCGGATCACGGCGCAGTAGCCGGCGCCGGCTGCCGCGAGAGGGAGATTCGGGCGGGGGAAGGAGCTTTCCCGTCCGGATCTCCTTCTCCCGCCGAGATCTCCTTCTGCCGCCCCGGCGCGCGGTGTCTGGGCGTGCTGCGCCGGGCGCAGCTCAGGCGGCGAGCCGGTCCGCGTCCAGAATCGTGTACGCGTAGCCCTGTTCGGCGAGGAACCGCTGCCGGTTCTGAGCGAAGTCCTGGTCGACGGTGTCGCGGGCGATCAGGGTGTAGAAGCTCGCGGTGTGTCCCGATTCCTTCGGTCGCAGCAGACGGCCCAGCCGCTGGGCCTCCTCCTGCCGCGAGCCGAACGACCCCGACACCTGGATTGCCACGGATGCCTCGGGCAGATCGATCGAGAAGTTCGCGACCTTCGAGACGACCAGCACCTCGATCTCGCCCACTCGGAACGCCTGGTACAGCTCCTCGCGCTCGTCGACCGGGGTCGCCCCGGTGATCTTCGGAGCGTCCAGCGCCTCGGCCAGCACATCGATCTGGTCCAGATACTGGCCGATCACCAGGATCCGCTCGCCCCGGTGCTTGGCCACCAGATCCTTGACCACACCGATCTTGGCCGGCGCCGTGGCCGCGAGCCGGTACCGCTCGTCGTCGGCGGATGCCGCGTACTCGAGCCGGTCGTCGTCGGGCAGGTCGACCCGCACCTCGTAGCAGACGGCCGGCGAGATGAAGCCCTGCGACTCGATCTCCTTCCACGGCGCATCGAAGCGCTTCGGGCCGATCAGGCTGAACACGTCGCCCTCGCGGCCGTCCTCGCGCACCAGGGTGGCGGTCAGGCCCAAGCGTCGCCGTGCCTGCAGGTCGGCGGTGAGCTTGAACACCGGCGCGGGCAGCAGATGCACCTCGTCGTAGATGATCAGACCCCAGTCCAGCGCGTCCAGCAGGGCGAGGTGGGCGTACTGCCCCTTCCGCTTCGCCGTGAGGATCTGGTAGGTCGCGATCGTGACCGGCTTGACCTCTTTGACCTGCCCGGAGTACTCGCCGATCTCGTCCGCGGTCAGGCTCGTGCGGCGCAGCAGCTCGTCGCGCCACTGCCTTGCGCTGACCGTGTTGGTCACCAGGATGAGGGTGGTGGTCTTGGTGGCGGCCATCGCGCCCGCCCCGACGAGGGTCTTGCCTGCGCCGCACGGCAGCACCACGACGCCCGAGCCGCCCTCGGTGAAGATGTCCACCGCGTGCCGCTGGTACGGGCGCAGGCTCCAGTCCTGCTCGGCGAGATCGATCGGATGCGGCGTGCCCGGCGTGTACCCGGCGAGGTCCTCGGCCGGCCAGCCGATCTTCAGCAGCTCCTGCTTGATGTGGCCGCGCGCCCAGGCGTCGACCAGGTACACGTCGGGGGAGGGATGCCCGACCAGCAGGGGCTGGATGCGCTTGTTCTTGGACACCTCGGTCAGGACCGCGGCATCCGTGGACTTCAGGATCAGCTGGCCGTCGGCATCCCGGTCGATGACCAGGCGCCCGTACCGGTTGACGGTCTCGCGGATGTCGATCGACACCGACGGCGGCACCGGGAACTTCGACCACCGCTCGAGGGTGGCCAGCATGTCGTCGGCCTGATGCCCGGCGGCGCGCGCGTTCCACAGCCCGAGCCGGGTGATGCGGTAGGTGTGGATGTGCTCGGGAGCGCGTTCCAGCTCGGCGAAGATCGCCAGCTCGTGGCGGGCGCTCTCGGCGTCCGGGTGCGCCACCTCCAGCAGGACGGTGCGGTCGCTCTGGACGATGAGGGGGCCGTCGGACATAACTGCCCAGTCTACCCGGGCCGCACGCCCACGATGCTCGCCACGGGGAGGGTGCGCTCGATGTCGGCGGCGCGGTCGCGTCCGCGCAGGCGTCCGCCGCCCAGTCCGGTCACGGCCAGGGTGAACTCGCGCTCGCCGCCGTCGGGCATCCGCACCGTGACGGTGATCTCGCTGCGGGTACGCACGGCCTGGTCGAGCTCGCGGCGCAGCCACGCGGCATCCGCATCGGCTGCGCTGTGCGCGAGCAGCGCGTGCGCCAGCGGCAGGAGCGGTGCGGCAGGGTCGGCGGGCGGTGCCGCCGGGACGGGGGCGTGGCGGCGGGCGAGCGGTTCGGGCTGCCCGGCCGCGTCGACCGCGACCACCGGGTAGCGGGCGTCGGCGAGCGTCCAGAACACGGCATCCCGCGACACGCGCGAGGTGAGCGCCGCTCCGTCCGGCATCAGCCCGATCGACCGCAGCGACTGGTCGACCGCGATCGTGCGCAGCACCTGCGGATCGGCGCCGGTGACCCGGGTGCGGCCGGTCGTGGCATCCGTGCCCACACGCACGAGCCCATGCCGGGCGGCCGTCTGCGCGATCAGGTAGTCCAGCGGCTGCGGGATGCCGGTCAGCGAGATGGTGGACAGGAAGTCGCGCAGCGAGGTCGCGTCCTCGCCGCCGGCGACCGCCGCGGCGAGGCTGTCGGCGGTGAAGCGGTAGGTGGATGCCTGGGCCTGCGATTCGCGGACGGCCATCGTGCGCAGCCGCAGATCCACGGCGGAGCGCAGCGGGCCGGGCGCGATCGCCGTCAGATCGGCCTGCAGATAGACGGAGTCGATCTCGGCGGGGAGGAGGGCGGTCAGCGCCGCCGCGTCCGGCTCGGCGCCCCGGCGCAGGCCGCGAGTCCACTCCGGTTCGGCCCCGTCCCGGTCGTACAGGCCCCAGCGCACGGCACGGGCGCGCACCGCCGCCACGGTCGCCGGCCAATCGGGATCGAGGGGAACGGCGCCCTCCCATCGGGCGGGCGGGAGGTACCCGCCGTCGGCGGTGCGCAGCGCCGCGGGGAGCCCGTCGCGCCAGCCGACGGCCACGCGCTGCCAGCGTTGCGTGGTCGAGCCCGGCAGCCAGGCGTCTCCGGCCACCGCGACGCGCCAGGCCCGGTCGACCGGGACGAGAAGGCCCGCGTCGGCCGCCAGGCGCAGGAGGTCGTCGAGCTCGTCGCCGTCCCGGACCACGTGCGTGTCGACGAGTCGCCGCCGATCGACGGCGGTGACCGCACCTCCGCCGGTGACGGCCAGCGGCTGGTCGGCCGACAGCGCCACGATGTCGGTCACGGCCCGGGTCGCGGCGGCGGCGTGTTCGGCCAGCAGCGCCCGTGCGCGGACATCGGGGACAGGCGGGTCGGCCGCCGCCGGCTGCTCCGCGATCGCGTCCGGCCGCTCGGCCAGCAGCGCTTCCAGGCGCTCGGCGACGGCGCGGAACGGGCGCCCGTCCTCCCGCAGCAGGCCCAGCGCGTCCAGCGCGGCGCGCGCCGAGCGGTCGCCCACGTCGGCGGCGGCATCCGTCCCCTGCTCCGTGGCCGCGGCGGCCAGCGCTCGCACGGCGGGCCGCGCCAGCGTCGTCAGCGCGCGGTCGAGGGACGCGGCATCCAGCAGCCCCTCGGCCGCATCGAAGCAGTCGTCCCACGAGGTCGCGGGCGAGACCCCGCGCTCGCGCAGAAGTCGGGCGAGCCGGTGCGGCTCGAGCCCTGCCAGGCGCCGCGCCAGCGCCCGCTCGTCGGAGGTGTCGGCCACTCAGCGCGCCTTGTTGGCCCGCGACCTCCGCACGAAGCTCATGATGACCACGGTCAGGATGAGCAGGAACGCGACGATCGGTGCGATGTACACGATGGCGCCGATCGTCGGCCACAGGCCCTGATCGAAGCTGGCGTGCATGGCCGAGCCGATCATGATCGAGAAGAAGCAGACGACCGACAGGACCAACAACCCCAGGGCTGTGAACGACAGGATGCGGTCGATCCGGCGGACCGGGATCTCCTCGGATGGTGTGGGCGCGCTCATCTCTATCAGCCTACCGCCGCGCGAGCGTGCCGTAGGCTGGATGCGAGGCCTTCGGGTCTCTCGTTCTTCGTCCCCATCCGCGCGCCAGACCGGCGCGCGCCGCGTTTCAGCGAGGTAGTCATGCCCACCGGCAAGGTCAGGTTCTACGACGAGGAGAAGGGCTTCGGCTTCATCTCCTCGGAAGACGGTCAGGACGTGTTCCTGCACGCGTCCGCCCTGCCCGCGGGCGCCGTGGTCAAGGCCGGCTCTCGGGTCGAATTCGGTCTCGCCGACGGGCGCCGCGGTCCCCAGGCGCTGTCGGTCCGGGTGCTGGAGGCGCCGGTAAGCCTGGCCAAGCGCACCCGCAAGCCGGCCGACGACATGGCGGTCATCGTCGAAGATCTGGTCAAGCTTCTCGACGGCATCGGCGGGGACCTGCGCCGCGGGCGCTACCCGGCGGGGGCGCACGCGAAGAAGGTCGCCGCACTCCTGCGCAGGGTCGCTGATGACTTCGACGCCTGACGAGCGGCTGCTGGCAGCCCACGACCTCGCACTGACGGCGCTCGCCGAGATCACCCGCCCCGAGACGGTCGGCCCCGCGGCCGGCTACACCGTCGAGGCGGACGACGTGGTGTCGCTGCGCTTCGAGAATCGGCTGCCGGGGTACCCGGGATGGTTCTGGACGGTGAGCCTGGCTGTGGTCGAGGACGCCGAGCCGACCGTGCTCGAGGTGGAGCTGCTGCCCGGTCAGGGCGCGCTGCTGGCCCCGGAATGGGTGCCGTGGGCGGTCCGCCTCGCCGAATACCAGGCGCAGCAGGCTGCGGCGGCCGCCGCCGGTGACGAGGTCGCGGCCGAAGGCGACGAGCCCGCGGAGGGCGACGACGACCTCGACGAGGACGACGACCTCGATGAGGACCTCGACGACGTCGACGACCTGGATGCCGCGGACTTCGACACGGACGGGTCGCGGATCCTGCACGCGGGCGACGTCGACGGGGTCGACATCGACGAACTGGACGAGTCGTCCGCGGATGAGGACGAGTCTGATGAGGACGAGGACGGGGACGAGTCTGACGAGGACGACTCCGACGACGAGGACGACGCAGACGAGGACGACTCAGGCGAGGGCGACGCGAACGAGGACGACTCAGGCGAGGACGACGCGGACGACGCGGACGAGGACGATGATTCCGACGAGGACGACGCGGACGAGGATCAGCAGGACTGAACCCGAGCGGGACTGAGCCGGACCGGGATGTTCTCCCACACGTGATGAACTTCCCGTTCACACGCCCTCAGGGGCGGGGCGGGCAGCCTGTCGTGCTCAGCTGACGCGGTTGTGCACGAAGTGCGCGATTCGCGTGCATCGGCGACCGATGAAGCCGCCTCGGCGCCCGATGAGTGCCCTCGGCGGCCGGGCGGCCGCATCCATCGGGCTCAGAGGTGCTCGACCGTGTAGTCGATGCAGCGGACGAGCTGGCGCACGTCGTCGGGCTCGATCGCCACGAACGTCGCGATGCGCAGCTGGTTGCGGCCCAGCTTGCGGTACGGCTCGGTGTCGACGATGCCGTTCGACCGCAGCGACGCGGCCACGGCCGCGGCATCCACCGACGCGTCGAAGTCGATCGTGACCACCACGGGGGACCGGTCGGCCGGGTCGGCGGCGAACGGGGTGGCGTACGAGGATGCCTCGGCCCAGCCGTACAGGATGTCCGAGGACTCCTTCGTGCGCGCGCCGGCCCAGGCGAGGCCGCCGTGGCCGTTGATCCAGCGGATCTGCGCGTCCATCAGCAGCAGCGTCGACAGGGCGGGGGTGTTCAGGGTCTGGTTCAGGCGCGACTGCTCGACGGCCGTCTTCAGGTCGAGGAACGCGGGGATGTAGCGGTCGGATGCCGCGATCCGCTCGATCCGCTCGATCGCCGCCGGCGAGACCGCCGCGAACCACAGGCCGCCGTCGGAGGCGAAGTTCTTCTGCGGTGCGAAGTAGTACACGTCGGTCTGCGTCACGTCGACGTCGATGCCGCCGGCCGCACTGGTCGCGTCGATGACGGTCAGCGCGCCGTCGTCGCCGTGCACGCGCTCGATCGGGGCGACCACACCCGTGGAGGTCTCGTTGTGCGGTCCGCCGTACACGTCGACACCGGCGACCGGCTCGAACCGCGCCCGGGTGCCCGGCTCGGCGGTGCGCACATCCGGCGCCTGCAGCCACGGGGCGGCGGCGGCCTTGGCGAACTTGCCGCCGAACTCGCCGAACTGCAGATTCTGCGCGCGGTTCTCGATCAGGCCGAACGCGGCGGCATCCCAGAACGCGGTCGAGCCGCCGTTGGCGAGGATGATCTCGTAGCCCTCCGGCAGGCGGAACAGCTCGGCGAGCCCCGAGCGCACGCTGCCGACCAGGTCCTTCACCGGCGCCTGCCGATGGCTGGTGCCCAGGATCGTCGCTCCCGGGCCGGCCAGCGCCTGGATCTGCTCGGCACGGACCTTCGACGGACCGCAGCCGAATCGACCGTCGACGGGCAGGATCTCGCGGGGCAGCGCAACGTGGGTCATGCCCCCGATTCTAGGCGGGCCGCGTGCCCGGCCCCGAGCGGATGACGCCCGGTTGCGCCGCCGTCGCCCGGTGGTGCGCCGACTAGGCTGGACCGACACGGCTGACGCGGAGAACGAACCATGGTTGACCTGATCGACACCACCGAGATGTACCTGCGGACGATCCTCGAACTCGAGGAGGAGAACATCGTCCCGCTGCGCGCACGCATCTCCGAGCGGCTCGGCCACTCCGGGCCGACGGTGTCGCAGACCGTGGGCCGCATGGAGCGCGACGGGCTGGTCGTGGTCTCGGACGACCGGCGTCTGGAACTGACGGATGCCGGCCGGCACAAGGCCGTCGACGTCATGCGCAAGCACCGCCTCGCCGAGCGTCTGCTCTCGGACGTGATCGGGCTGGACTGGGCCTACGTCCACGAAGAGGCCTGCCGCTGGGAGCACGTGATGAGCGAGCAGGTCGAGCGGCGCCTCGTCGAGCTGCTCGGACACCCCACCGAATCGCCCTACGGCAACCCGATCCCCGGCCTGGACCAGCTGGGCGGCACCGCCTCGATGCAGTTCGAGCAGGGCGTGGTGGGACTCGTGCGCCGATTGGATGCCGCGGGCGGCCCGATCCGCGGGACGGTGCGCCGGCTCGCCGAGCCCGCCCAGGTCGACCCGGAGCTGCTGGAACAGCTGCGCGGCGCCGGCGTCCTTCCCGGTGCGACCGGCGACTACCGCTACAGCGAGGGCTACGTGCTGGTGCAGATGGACGGCAGCGACGAGGGCCTGGAGCTTCCCGTCGAGGTCGCTTCGCACATCTTCCTGGTGGACGAGGGCTGAACTCGCCGCAGCGCGGCCGGCACGGGGGCGTGACATATTCGTTACCTTCGGGTAACCTCGAAAAGTCCATAGGCGAGAAGCCCGCCGACGGATACCGCCAGGATCGCCTCATCGGCTCGTCGTCCTGGCGGGTCATCGCACCGCGTGTCCCGACACCTGTGCCTGCGTAGCATCCGACGAGCCGGTGCCCGATCCCGAACCGGGTGCGGAGGCTGTGGAGGACAGTTTGGCCGAACAGCACGACGCGACCGATACCCGGGCCGCGCCCGTACCCACTCGCCGAGGGCTGCGAGCCGCCGCCACCGGTCCGGTCGCCCAAAGGTCGACGGCACCATCCACCCCGGCACTATCTACCCCGGCACAGTCCAGTCCCGCACCGACCGGCCCCGCATCGGCTCCGCGCACGGCCGCCGCGCGGCGTCGGTCCCCGGCACGCCGCCTCGCCGTCGTCGGCGTGATCGCCGCACTGGTGGGCACCGCCGCCGTCCCGGCCTTCGCCGCGGCGAACTCGACGCCAGAGACGCGGACGATCCAGCAGGTCGCCGCGGACGACGCGCAGTCCGTCGTCGTCGCCTCGGACGAGCAGCCGGCCGACCTCAGCCGCAGCAGCTATTCCGCGACCACCGCCGGCGAGATCTCGAAGAAGAAGGCGCAGGAGGCCGCGGCCGCCCGTGCCCGCCAGGCGGCTGCCGCCGCGGCGGCAGCGGTCAGCTACTCGTCCGTGAAGGTCGATCTGAACATGAAGGGCCCCGGCAGCGGCGCGATCCGCTGGCCGCTGGCCAAGATCAACCACATCGGCGAGGGCTTCGGCGCCCGCGGCGGCGAGCACCAGGGCGTGGACCTGCTCACCAACGGGGGCACCCCGATCTTCGCCGCGACCTCCGGCACCGTGAACGTGTCCAGCGAGGGCTACTACGGCTACGGCGTGGCCGTCACGATCGACACCGTCATCAACGGCACCAAGGTCACCACGCTCTACGGGCACATGCGCTACGGCAGCCGTCAGGTCGTGCACGGCCAGAAGGTGTCGGTCGGTCAGGTCATCGGCCTGGTGGGCAGCACCGGCCGCTCCACCGCGAACCACCTCCACTTCGAGGTCATGCTCAACGGTTCGCACGTGGATCCGCTGGCCTGGCTGCGCGCGAACGCCGGCTGACGGCATCCGTCCGACACGCACCCTCGCGGGGCGCGGTGCCCCGCGTTGGGGCTAATCTGATCCCGGACGCTCAACCGAGCGAAGGGAAGCCGATGGGCAGCACACCACACATCCGCACCATGGATGCGCTCGGCCTGCTCGTCCTTCGGCATCATGAGCACGGATGCCGCACCCTGCGCGCGTCCGTGGCGTCGCCCGCCGGGCGGCGCCTTTTTCATGCCCTGCGCGACGTTGTGCGTCCTCGTGTCGATCGTCCGGGAAGCCGTCTCGGACTGTTCGTGAGGATGGCAGATGCGCACACTGGTGCTGAACGCAGGATATGAACCGCTGGCCGTGGTCTCGTTCCGCCGGGCTCTGGTCCTGGTGATGAACGAGAAGGCGACCATCATCGAGCATGTCGAGGGTGAGCCGGTCCTGGCCGCACGCGGGTCGTACGACAGACCCGCGGTGATCATCCTCGCCCGGTACGTGCACCTGCCGAACACGCGTCGCGTGCCGGTGACCCGCCGTGGGGTGCTGCGACGGGACGGCTTCCGCTGCGCCTACTGCGGCGGCCATGCCGCCACCATCGACCACGTGCAGCCCCGCTCGCGCGGGGGAGCGGACTCATGGGAGAACCTCGTGGCCTGCTGCCAGCGCTGCAACAACACGAAGGGCGACCGCACACCCCAGGAGATGTCCTGGCAGCTGCGGGTGATCCCCCGCCCGCCCCGCGGGGCGCACTGGACCGTGCGCGGCATCGACCGCGCCGATCCGCGCTGGGAGCCGTACCTGGCTCTCGCCGCCTGACCGGATCGGACCCGCACGCGCTGTCGAGGATCTGCACGCGCGGCGTCAGAGGAGTATGTTCACCTCTGGCAGGCCTTCGACACGCATGCTGCATGTGGTGGTCGGGGCCTGCACTCGGGCAAGGAGGTCGACATGCATCTGGCGGTGGCGGGAAGCGCGGAGCGCGTGCACGGAAGCGTGCAGGTGCCGAATTCGAAGTACCACGCGCACCGTGCGCTCATCCTGGCCTCGCTGGCCCCGGGCACGAGTCGCATCACCGGGCTCAGCGACGCCCGGCACGTGCAGTACACGGTCGGCGCGCTGCAGGCCCTCGGCATCGAGGTCGAGATCGACGGCGACACGTTCATCGTGCACGGCGGTCCGTACCGGCCGCGACGCGAACGGATCACCGTGGGCAGCTCGGGCACGACGCTGTACTTCATGGTCGGTCTTGCCGCGCTCGCCGATCGCGACGTCGTGGTGACCGGCCAGAAGTATTTCGAGCGCCGTCCGATCGGGCCCTTGCTGCGCGCGCTGCGCGAGGTGGGGGTGGATGTCTCCTCGCCCACGGACTGCCCGCCCATCCGCGTCGGGCACGGCCGTCCGACCGGGGGCGTCGTGCACATCGCCGGCACCCTCTCGCAGTGGATCTCGGCGCTGCTGCTGATCGCGCCGTTCGCCGCCGCGCACACCACCGTCATCGTGGACGGCCCCTTCAACGAGCGCAGCTACGTCGACCTCACGATCCGGATGATGGCCCAGTTCGGCCTTCAGGTCGCCGTCTCGGCGGATGGTCGCCGCTTCGACATCGCGCCGAACCAGACCCCGCGCCCCGCCGACCTGCAGCTGCCGCCGGACATCGGCTCGGCGGCGTTCGGGCTGGCCGTGGCCGGCATCCGGCCGGCCGACGTGCTGCTGACCGGGCTGCACAGCATCGACCCGGCCGAGGTCGACCACCCGGAGGCCGAATTCCTCGGGATCGCCCGGGACATGGGGCTGCCGATGGTGGTGGATGCCGCGGCCGGCGGGGTCCGGGTGCAGCACGACGGACTGCGGCTGCGCGCGACCGAGGTGGACTGCCGGGCGGTGCCCGACATGCTCCCGGTGCTGTCCGCGATGGCGGCGTTCGCCGACGGCGAGAGCGTGTTCCGCAACGTCGAGCACGTGCGGCTGAAGGAGTCCGACCGGGTCACCTCGATGCTGCAGCTGAACGAGATGGGCGCCGACCTCGACTTCGACGGCACGGACCTGCGGATCCGGGGGGTCGCCGGCCTGCACGGCGCGCACCTCTCCTCGTTCAACGACCACCGGGTGCTGATGTCGCTGGCGGTCGCGGCGGGTGCGGCATCCGGTCGTTCCACCCTCACTTTCCCGCATGCGTACCGGATCTCGTACCCGCAGTTCCTCGACGCGATGGAGGAGCTGCACGTGGACATGCAGGTGGAGCGCGGCCCGGCGAAGCCGACCGCCCGGCGCCTGCCGCGGGAGGGCACGGTGGAGGCGGCCGGCCAGGTCACCGGGGCGGAGTGGATCCGCCGGTGGGCCGCCGAGCGTCCGCACGGGCTGGCGGTGGTGGATGCCGCACCCGACCGCACGACCCGGATGACCTGGGACGAGCTGGACCACGCCGTCGACAAGGCCGCCACGCTGCTGCTGGAGTTCGGGATCGAAGCCGGCGACCGGGTGGCCGTCCAGCTGCCCAACTGCAGCGGGTTCGTGGTGATCGCCGCCGCCGCGGCGCGCATCGGCGCCGTGATCTGCCCGATCATGCCGATCTTCCGCGAGCGCGAGGTGGCCGTGGCGCTGAAGCGGTCGCGGGCGAAGCTCCTGGTCGTCGCCGACAACTTCCGCGGCCGTCAGCACGACCGCGAGATCGCCGAGATCCTGGACGGTCCGGACGCCGCCGAACTGGCTCTGCAGACCGTGCTGGTCATGCACCTGACGCCGGGCGTCGCGCACATCCTGCCCGAGTGCGCCAATCCGGGCGTGGCGTGGCACGCCTGGCACCGCGCATCCGCGTGGGTGCACGTGGATCGCGCGGCGCTGGATGCCCGGACCCCCCGGCCGCAGGATCCCGCGCAGCTGCTGTTCACGTCCGGGACCTCGGGCGAGCCCAAGGGCGTCATCCACCGGCACGAGAGCCTCAGCCGGGCGGCGTGGATGGAGATCGAGCAGCTGCCGCTGAACTCGACCGACACCGTCTACGTGCCCTCGCCGCTCGCGCATCAGACCGGGTTCCTGTACGGGATGTGGCTGTCCTGGGTGCTGGGCGTTCCCGAGATCGTGCAGCGCACCTGGAACGCGACGCGGGCCCTCGAGGTGCTGAACGAGTGGGAGGGCACGTTCGTGCAGGCCGCCACGCCGTTCCTCACCGACCTCGTCCGCGAGGTCGAGGCCGGCGCCGAGGTGCCGCACGCCCTGCGCGTGTTCGTGGCCACCGGCGCCGCCGTGCCCCGCGCACTCGCCGAACGCGCGACGCGCGTGCTGGGCGCGACCGTCTGCGGGGCGTTCGGCACGACCGAGACCGGCCTGGCCGCACTGGCCAGTCCGTCCGACCCGGCCGCGAAGGCGTGGGGGACGGACGGCAAGGCGCTGCACGGGGTGTCGCTGCGGATCGTGGACGACGACGGTCACCCGGTCGCGGCCGGGCAGGAGGGCAACTTCGAGCTGACCGGTCCCACGGTGTTCGACGGCTACCTGGAGCGGCCCGATCTGAGCGCCGAGGCGTTCACCGCGGACGGGTGGTATCGCACCGGCGACCTGGCCACCCTCGACGACGACGGCTATCTGCGCATCACCGGCCGCGTCCGCGACGTCATCAACCGCGGCGGCGAGAAGGTGCCGGTCTCGGAGATCGAGCAGCTGCTGTATCGGCATCCCGCAGTGGAGGATGTCGCGATCGTGGCGATGCCCGACCCGCGCCTGGGCGAGCGGGCCTGCGCATTCGCAGTGCTCGCCCCCGGAGCGGGCCTGACGTTCGCACAGCTGCAGAAGTACCTCGACGACTGCCGCGTCGCCAAGAGCTACTGGCCGGAGCGCCTCGAGATCGTCGACGCGCTGCCGCGCAACACCGTCGGCAAGGTGCAGAAGTTCCTGCTGCGCGAGCAGGCAGCGACACTGAAGCCCCAGCGGCTGGCGGCCGTACCCCACCCCGACAAGGAGGACATCCTCGATGACCAGCAGCCCGATCACGCTCGACGGACGCGGAAGCCGAATAGGACAGCCTGAGTACGACGCGCTCCTCGCGGAGGTGACGCAGTGGGTGCGCGGACCCGGCGAGCGCTGGGCCGAGCGGATCGAGCAGACCGGGACGGTGTCGCCGGAGCTGTTCGCCGAGCTGAAGTCCCGCGGCTACCTGAGCATGGCCGCACCGGTCGAACTGGGCGGCCGCGGCCTCGCGTTCAGCCAGTGGATGGGGCTGATGGAGGTATTCTCCCGTTCGCACGCGTCGATCCGGATGCTGGTGCACGTGCTGAACGGCACGTGGCGGGCGATAAACCCGCATGTCACCGACGAGCAGCGCGAGCGGTTCGTGCGGCCGATGGTCGCCGGCGACACCCTGGTCGCCTTCACGCTCACCGAGCCGGACAACGGCAGTGGTGCGGACCTCACCTGCACCGTGCGCCGCGAGGGCGACGTGTACCTGCTGAACGGGCGCAAGCATCTGATCACGTTCGGCGTCACCTGCGACTACTGGCTGCTGTTCGCGCGGCTGGAGGGCACGGCTGGCAAGGACGGGGTGGTCGCGCTGCTGGTGGACCGGCACGCCCCCGGGGCGGACGTCGAGGACACCTCGCACACGATGGGCGTGCACGGCACGGACCATGCGACGCTCACGTTCGTGGACACCCCGGTGCCGGTGGCGCAGCGGCTGGGCGACGAGGGCGACGGCCTGAAGATCGCGCTGGGCGGGTTCCTCACCCCGAGCCGGATCTCGGTGGCGATGAGCTGCGTCGGGCTGGCGGAACGGGCTCAGGAGCTCGCCGTCGACTACGCGTCCTCGCGGGTCACGTTCGGCAAGCCGATCGCCGCTCGGCAGGCGATCTCGTTCATGATCGCCGAGAACGAGGCCGATATCCAGGCCGCCAAGCAGCTCACGCTGCACGCGGCCCGCGAATGGGAGCGGGATGCGCCGGAGGCGCCAGCGCTGTCGTCGATGGCGAAGATGACCGCGGTGGACATGCTCACGCGGGTCACCGACAAGGCGCTGCAGGTGCACGGCGGGGTCGGCTACTGGAAGACCTCCACGATCGAGCGTGTCTACCGGGACGCCCGCGCACAGCGGTTCGAAGAGGGCACGAACGAGATCCAGAAGACCGTCGTGGCTCGCGACGTGTTCGCCCGGGCAGGGAAGAAGGAGACCGCATGACCACCCCGACCCCTGCCGGGATCCCCGACGACGACCAGGGCGAGTACGCCGAGAAGATCGCGCTGATCACCGGCGCATCCCGCGGCATCGGACGCACGCTGGCCCTGGAGCTGGCGGCCAAGGGCGCCACCGTGGTGGTGAACTACCGCACGAACGCCGACCTGGCCGACGAGGTGGTGGCCGAGGCGCGCCGACGCGGCGGCGACGGCATCGCGGTGCAGGCCGACATGGAGAGCCCGGACGACATCGTCCGGCTGTTCGACGCCGTGGCATCCGAGTACGGGCGTCTCGACTTCTTCGTCAACAACGCCGCGGCGGCGGCCTTCAAGCGGATCGTCGACCTGAAGACGCACCACCTGGACCGCTCGTACGCGATGAACGTGCGTCCGTTCGTGCTCGGCGCGCAGGAGGCGGTCAAGCTCATGGACCGCGGCGGCCGCATCGTCGCCGTCTCCAGCTACGGCAGCGTCCGGGCCTTCGCGACCTATGCGGCCCTGGGATCGTACAAGGCGGCGGTGGAGTCGTTCATCCGGTTCATGGCCGTGGAGTTCGCCGGCTACGGCATCACCGTGAACGGGGTCAACGGCGGACTGATCGAATCGGACTCGCTCGACTACTTCTACTCGATGCCGGGGATGGCCCCGATGCAGAGCGTGATCGACGCGATCCCGCTGGGGCGGCCGGGCACCGTGGCCGACATGGCGGACGCGATCGACTTCCTGCTCTCGGAGCGGGCCGGCTACATCACCGGGCACACGATCGTCGTGGATGGCGGGATGACGGTGGCCGCGCCCCCGTACTGGCACGACACGACCCACCCGCTGGGGCTGCCGCCGCGGCCGACCCGGGAGTAGTCGGTGTCGACGGCACAGCATCCGCCATCGCCAGAACCGACAGCGCGATATCCGACGGTGCAGACGCCGGTGCGACTGGGCACGCTGATGCTGCCGCATCGGGTGGTGATGGGGTCGATGCACCTGAACCGCGAGACCGGGGATCCCGCGGCCCTGGCCGCGTTCTATGCGGAGCGGGCCCGCGGGGGCGCGGCCCTCATCATCACCGGCGGCGCCGCCGTCAGCCGGGTCGGCGCCGGCAGCGCCGGCTACACGCTGATCAACGAGCCCGCGCACGCCGCGCCCTGGCGAGGCGTGGTCGAGGCGGTGCACGCGGCCGGCGGGCGCATCGCACTGCAGCTGTTCCACGCGGGCCGGTATGCGTTCACCTCGGCCTTCGGGCTGACGCCGGTGGCGCCGTCCGCGGTGTTCAGCCGGTTCTCCCAGGCCGAGCCGGTCGCCCTGGACGAGGACGGCATCGCCGCCACCATCGCCGACTTCGCGTCCGCAGCCGCGGTGGCGATCGAGCTCGGGTTCGACGGCGTCGAGGTGATGGCATCCGAGGGGTACCTGCTCAACCAGTTCGCCTCGCCCGTCACGAATCTGCGCGACGACGCCTGGGGTGGGGATGCCGCGCGCCGGCGCGCGTTCCCGCTGGCCGTGACCCGGGCGGTGCGCAATGCGGTCGGCGACGCGCCGGTGATCGTGCGGGTCTCCGGTGCCGACCTGGTCCCCGGCTCGTCGTCGCCGGACCAGGTCGATGCGCTGGCGGCCGCGCTGGTCGGCGCGGGCGCGGACGCCATCGACGTGGGCATCGGCTGGCATGAGGCCCGTGTCCCGACGGTGCAGTCGATGGTCCCGCACGCGGCGTTCGTCGACGTGGCGGCGCGCATCCGGAGCGCGTTGGCGAGCGCCGGGGCGCGCGTGCCGGTGATCGCGTCCAATCGCATCACCTCGCTGGCCCAGGCCGAGCGGGTGCTGGCGGCCGGTGAGGCCGACCTGGTGTCGATGGCGCGGCCGTTCCTGGCCGACCCGCAGATCGTGGCCGCGTCGCTGGCCGGCCGCGTATCCACGGTGAATCCCTGCATCGGCTGCAACGAGGCCTGCATCGACCGGTCGCTCGGGCTGGAGCCGGTCTCGTGCACCGTGAATCCCCGTGCAGGTCGCGAGCTCGAGTTCCCGCTCGTGCCGGTGGTCGGCGGCTCCGGCGCGCGCATCGCGGTCGTCGGCGGCGGCCCGGCCGGGATGGAGGCCGCCCGGGCGGCGGCGTTCGCGGGCGCCCGGGTCACCCTGTTCGAGGCGGCCGAGGCGATCGGCGGGCAGTTCCTGCTGGCCGGCGCCGTCCCCGGCAAGCACGACTTCGCGGCGACCGCCCAGTCCTTCCGACGGGTGCTGGACCGCCTCGGGGTCGAGGTGCGCACCGGCCACGCCGCCACCGCGGACGACCTCGTCGGGTTCGCGCACGTCATCGTCGCCACCGGCGTCGTGCCGCGAAAGGTCGAGGTGCCCGGCAGCGACGGGGCGAACGTGATCGACTACGCCGAGGCGTTCGCACGGGCCCCGCAGCTGGGCGGGCGGGTGGCGGTGATCGGGGCGGGCGGGATCGCCGTGGATCTGGCGCATCTGCTCGTCGAGGGCGAGGGCGAGGGCGAGGGCGTGGGCGTGGGGGAGGAGCCGGATGCCGGCGGTCGGGCCGCGGCGGAGCAGGACCGCTTCCGCATCGAGCACGGGCTGCAGGACGGCACGCTGCCGCCGCCGCGGCGACAGGTGACGATCATGCGCCGGTCCGGTGCGATCGGCGCAGGGATGGGCGTGACCACCCGCTGGGCGGCCGTGCAGGCGATCCGCCGCCGCGGCGTGCGCACGCTCACCGGCGTCTCGTATCGCGGCATCGGACCCGACGGGGTGCGCATCGATGTGGACGGCGCCGAAGAGCTGATTGCGGCCGACGTCGTCGTCGTCGCGGCGGGGCAGACTTCCTGGGCCCCGCTGGCGGAGCGGCTGGCTCTGCGCGGCATCCCGCACACCGTCGTCGGCGGGGCTCGGAACACGGCCGGACTGAACGCGGTGGCGGCGTTCGAAGAGGGACTGCGGGCCGGCGACGCCGTCGCCCGGCAATGTGCGCACGTCACGGTGAAGGACAAGTGACTCTCCGGTCTCGTCGCTGAACGCTCCAGAGGGAACGGGAGGTGCGCCATCGTCTGCCTCGCGTCTGTCGAGTCTCTGCCACGTATACCGCGCTGCTCCCGATACGGCAAGGACTGTGCAGGCGGGACGGCACGCGCTTGGATGGAGGTGAGATACACCGTGAAAGGTGGGGACATGCTGCTCGAGGGAAAATCAGTCGTCGTGACCGGAGGGAACAGCGGGATCGGTGAGGCGATCGCGCTCGCTGCCGCCCGCGAGGGTGCGAAGGTCGTGATCGACTACGTCGCGCATCCCGATGAGACGAAGTCGTTGATCGAGAAGATCGAGTCCTCGGGCGGACAGGCGGTGAGTGTTCGAGCAGACGTGAGCAAGGTCGAGGATCTGAAGAACATGGTGAAGACGGCGGTGGACGCCTTCGGGCGACTGGATGTACTCGTCAACAACGCCGGCATCGAAACCCGCACGTCCGTGCTGGATACCACGGAAGCCGACTACGACAAGGTGCTCGCCATCAACCTGAAGAGCGCGTTCTTCGGCACCCAGCTCGCGGCGAAGCAGTTCATCGAACAGGGCGACGGGGGCACCGTTGTCAACATCTCCTCCGTGCACGAGGACTGGCCGATGCCCGGCAACACCGCCTACTGCGTCTCGAAGGGCGGCGAACGGATGCTCGCGCGAACCGCAGGCGTCGAACTCGGCCCCCACAGCATCCGCGTGGTGAACGTCTGCCCCGGTGCCGTCGACACGCCTATCAACGACGAGACGCTCGAGGATCCCGAGAAGTCGAAGACGCTGAAGAACTCGATCCCGCTGAGGCGTGTCGCGCAGCCTTCACAGATCGCCGAAACGGTCGTCTTCCTGGCTTCGGATCGCGGCAGCTACATCACCGCGACGAGCGTCGTCGTCGACGGCGGCATCATGCAGGGAAGCGTGGGCCTGTGAACGCTCGACGGCCCGAGCGGTTCGCACAAGAGCAGTTCACGCAAGAGCAGTTCGAGTAAGAGAGGATGGGGCGATCGTGACGACGCCGCACGTGCTGATTCTCGGCGGAGGATATGTCGGTCTGTACACCGCATGGGGTCTGGAACCACTCGTTCGACGCGGTGAGCTTCGGATCACCGTCGTCGAACCGAACCCGTACATGACGTACAAGCCGCTGCTGCCAGAGGTGGCGGGCGGTGAGACCGAACCGCGAAACGTCACGGTGCCACTCCGGCGCGCCTTGCGGCGCAGTTCCCCGGTGGCCGGCCGGCTGGAGTCGCTTGACTGCGACAGCCGAACGGCGACACTGCACCGACTCGATGACACCGAGGTCGAGCTGCACTACGACCATGTCGTGCTGGCCCTCGGCGCCGTCACCCGCGTGATTCCCACTCCCGGCCTCGAGGAACAGGGCATCGGCTTCGCCACGCTCGAAGAGGCGCTTCACCTGCGCAATCACGTCTTGGACCGCATCCGCTGGGCGGCGTCAACGAGCGATGCCGAGGCGCGCGAGAAGGCGCTGACGTTCGTTTTCGTCGGCGGGGGCTACACCGGGGTCGAGGCGATCACCGAACTGCAGGATCTCGCGGCTCACACCCTCCCCTGCTATCCAGAACTGTCCGGGTTCTCACCGCGCTGGGTGCTGGTGGAGGCGGCAGACCAGATCGCCGTCGAACTCGGAGAGAAGCTGGGGCGCTGGAGTCAGCAGCATCTGCACGAGCGGGGCATCGAGGTGCTGCTGCGCACCACGATGGTCTCGTGCGAGAACGGCGACGTCGTTCTCGACAATGGCGAGCGGATGCCCGCCGACACGATCGTCTGGACGGCTGGCGTGACCCCCAACCCGGCGCTCGATGGCACAAACCTGCCGCGCGGTCCCAAGGGGCACGTTGTCGCGAACGCGCGGATGCAGGTCGTTCGCGACGACGGGTCCGTCGTTTCCGGCGCATGGGCTGCCGGGGACAACGCTCAGATACCTGATCTGACCTCCCGGAAGCAGCCCGCCTACTACCCGCCGAACGCGCAGAACGCGGTGCGCCAGGCCAAGCTGCTGGCCAAGAACATCGCGGGTGCACTCAGGGGTGCCGAACCGGTCGAATACCGTCATGAGTCGCTGGGCACGCTGGCCAGTTACGGGCCGGGCCAAGGAGCGGCGGTGGTGAAGGGCATCCGTTTGCACGGCCTTCCCGCCTGGGTATTCGACCGCGCGTATCACGGCATGGCCATGCCCACGCTCGCCCGAAAGATCCGCCTCTTTCTCGGCTGGGCGATCAACTCGATCACCCCACGGGACATCACCTCGACATCCGCGATCATCCACCCGCGCCGGCCGTTCCAGGCGGCCGCCGAGATCGCCCGTGCGGCGGCCCGCAAGAAGGAGCAGCAGAAGGCGAAGTAGCCCTTCGGCGGCCGGTCTTCGACCCATCCCCGATTGCCCTTTTCGCGCTATGGGACTGTCGAACATAGCAAGCGAATAGGAAGGGATTCACTGTCGGAAGGCAGGTTTATCGTCGTTCTTGCGATTGACGTACTAGAACATGCGTTCTAGCATGGAGAAGTGAGGACGATCATGTCGGCATCGGCTGCGGCACCAGAGGTCTCGCGTCTGCGCGCTCGGCTCGAGCAGATGCAGGGGCGTCGGCTGGACGCGCCCGTGCTGCCGACGCTGCCGGCCCTCGCCGAGCTGCTGCCCGGGGGCGGGCTGCGCCCCGGCGCTGCCTATGCGGTGGGCCCCTCGGCATCGCTGCTGCTGGCGATGATGGCCCGCCCCTCGCAGGACGGTGCCTGGTGCGGTGCGGTGGGGCTGCCCGAACTGGGCGCCGAGGCCGCCGAGCAGCTGGGGGTCGAGCTGTCCCGGCTGGTGCTGATCCCCGATCCGGGTCCGCGCTGGATCGCGGTGACCGCGACCCTCGCCGACGTGCTGCCGGTGGTGGCGGTGCGCCCGGCGGGGCGGGCCTCGGACGCCGAGATCGCCCGCCTGTCCGCGCGGCTGCGCGAGAAGGGCACGGTCCTGCTCGTGCAGGGGGTGTGGCCGACCGCCGAGGCATCCCTCGACGTCGATGCGCCGGAATGGTCCGGTGTCGGCGACGGGCACGGGTATCTGCGTCGTCGCGCCCTCACCGTGAGCGTGACCAGCCGGCGCTGGGCGGTGCCGCGTCGGGCGCGGATGCTGCTGCCCGACGACACCGGCGCGCTCACGGCGCCGCGCGCCTGGTCCGGTGACGAGCGCCGGGCGCCGATGAGGGCGGTGGGGTGAGATGGACGGCCCGATCCGCAGCCTGGTGCTGTGGTTCCCCGATTGGCCGGTGACCGCGCTGCAGCGCGAGCGGACCGCGGATGCCGCACCCGTCGTGATCGTGCACGCGAACACCGTGGTGGCCTGCTCGGCTGCAGCACGCGCCGAGGGGGTGCGACGGGGGCAGCGCCGTCGCGACGCGCAGGCGCGCTGCCCGCGGGCGCAGATCGTCGCCGCCGATCCGGCACGCGATCAGCGCGCGTTCTCGCCGATCGTGTCCCGCATCGAGCAGCTCGCTCCGGGCGTGCAGATCATCCGGCCGGGACTGTGCGCGCTGCGCGCCCGGGGACCGGCCCGCTACTACGGCGGCGAGAGCGCGGCGGCGTGCGAGATCCTCGACGCGCTCGCCGAAGGGGACGACCTTCCGGGCGTGCGCGCCGGTGTCGCCGACGGCCCGTTCACCGCCGAACAGGCGGCTCGGGCCACCGGTCCCGATGCGCCGGTGCGGGTGGTGCCCACCGACGAGACGGCGGCCTTCCTCGCCCCGCTGCCGGTGACGGTGCTCGCCGACGACGAGCTCGCGCACCTGCTGAGCCGGCTCGGCGTGCACACCCTGGGCGCGTTCGCGCAGCTGGACCCCACCCGCATCCGCGACCGGTTCGGGCCGCGCGGGCAGCGCCTGCACGCTCTGGCCACCGGGGCGGACTCCCGGCCGATCACCGCGCGCACCCCGCCGCCGGAGCTGGATCGCGAGGTCTTGTTCGAACCGCCGCTCGAGCTGGCCGAGCAGGTCGCGTTCGGGATGCGGGTGGCCGCCGACGAGTTCATCTCGGGGCTGGGCGCGCACGATCTGGTGTGCACCGAGCTGCGGGTCCGGCTGGTGGCCGAGCGGGGCGAGTGCAGCGAACGGGTGTGGCTGCACCCCGGATCATTCGATGCGTCCGCGGTCGTCGACCGGGTGCGCTGGCAGCTGGCCGAAGCCGCGCAGAACCGGGTGCTGCGGGGCGGGGTGGCGCAGGTGCGGATCGAACCGGCGGCGGTGGATGCGGCATCCGCTCATCAGCCGGCGATCTTCGGCCCCGGCGCCGAAGAGAAGGTGCATCATGCGCTGTCTCGGGTGCAGGCCATGCTCGGTCACCGCGGCGTGCTCACCCCGGCGATCGGCGGCGGCCGCTGGCTGACCGAGCGGCAGGTGCTCGTGCCCTGGGGCGACCGCGCGATGGTGGGGGCGGAGCGCTCACGGCCCTGGCCGGGGAGCCTGCCCCCGCCGGCGCCGGCGACCGTGTTCCCGCGCCCGCAGACCGTGGACGTGACCGGCGCGGAGGGCGTGTGCGTCGAGGTGGACGAGCGGGGCGCGCTCAGTGCGGCGCCCGCGCAGCTGGTCGAGGCCGGCCGGCGGCGCGCCATCGTGTCCTGGGCGGGTCCGTGGACCGTGGACGAGCGGGGGTGGGATGCCGCCCGTGCCCGCCGTGCGCACCGGTTCCAGGTGGTGGACGCCGAGCAGAACGCCTGGCTGCTGATCTGTCAGGACGGCCGCTGGGCGGCGGAGGCGCGCTATGACTGAGGTCAGGTCCTGATGGGATTCGACAACCCCTCCATCCCGTGGTCCGAGCTCGAACGGGTGCTCAGCGACCGCCGCCGCCCGCGGAACGTGCCCGCCGGCGCCGACGGCGGCGACAGCCCCGCGTGGTCGCACAAGCGCGGTCCGTACGTGCCCGCGCCGATCGAGCGGCCGGCCGACGCGGTGCCGTACGCCGAGCTGCACGCACACAGCTCGTTCTCATTCCTGGACGGGGCATCCTCGCCCGAAGACCTGGTGGAAGAGGCCGAGCGGCTCGGGCTGCACGCCCTGGCGATCACCGACCACGACGGCTTCTACGGCATCGTGCGCTTCGCCGAGGCCGCGCAGGGGCGGCAGGTGAAGACCGTGTACGGCGCCGAGCTGTCGCTCCAGCTGCCCAAGCCCCAGAAGGGCGAAGCCGATCCGGCCGGCTCTCACCTGCTCGTCCTCGCCCGGGGGCAGGAGGGGTACCACCGGCTCGCCGCGGCCATCACGCACGCGCAGCTGCGCGGCGCCGAGAAGGGCCGGCCGCTCTACGACCTGGACGCGCTGGCCGCCCAGGCAGACGGCCACTGGGCCATCCTCACCGGCTGCCGCAAGGGGGCGGTGCGCCGCGCCCTCGCCGACCGCGGGCTGACCGGGGGGACGGATGCCGCGGCCGCCGAGCTCGACCAGCTGGTGGCGCTGTTCGGAGCGGACGCCGTGCACGTCGAGCTCATCGACCACGGCGACCCGCAGGACTCGGCCGTCAACGACGTGCTCGCCGGGCTGGCCGCCGACCGCGGCCTGCCGACCGTGGCGACCAACAACGTGCACTACGCGACGCCCGGGCGGCGGCAGCTGGCGGCGGCGGTGGCCGCGGTGCGGGCGAACCGGAGCCTGGACGAGCTGGACGGCTGGCTGCCGGTGCACGCCGGGGCGCACCTGCGCAGCGGCGCCGAGATGCAGCGGCGCTTCGCCCGCTACCCCGGCGCGGTCGCCCGCACGGTCGCGCTGGCCGACGAGCTGGCCTTTCCGCTGCGCGCGGCCCGACCGGCGCTGCCGAAGCTGCCCGTCCCCGAGGGGCACACGCCGATGTCCTGGCTGCGACAGCTGGTGTGGGATGCGGTGCCGCACCGGTACCCCGACCTGAAGCCGCAGGACCGCGCGCGCATCGGCCACGAGCTGGATGTCATCGAGCAGAAGGACTTCCCCGGCTACTTCCTGATCGTGCACGGCATCGTCCAGGAGGCGCGCCGCCGCGGCATCCTGTGCCAGGGGCGGGGCTCGGCCGCCAACAGCGCCATCTGCTATCTGCTGGACATCACCGCGGTGGACGCCATCGCCTACGGGCTGCCGTTCGAGCGGTTCCTGTCGAGCCTGCGCGAGGAGGAGCCCGACATCGACGTCGACTTCGACTCGGACCGGCGTGAGGAGATCATCCAGTGGGTGTACGCCACCTACGGCCGGGACCGCGCCGCGCAGGTGGCGAACGTCATCCAGTACCGGCCGAAGAACGCCATCCGCGACATGGCCCGGGCGCTCGGCCATTCGCCGGGCCAGCAGGATGCGTTCTCGAAGCAGGTGGAAGGATGGGGCGCCTCCCTGTCCACCGGCGACGGGCACGACATCCCGGATCAGGTGATCGAGTACGCCGAAGAGCTGCTGAAGGCGCCGCGGCACCTGGGCATCCACTCCGGCGGCATGGTCCTGACCGACCGGCCGGTGGGCGAGGTCGTGCCGATCGAGCACGCCCGGATGGAGAACCGCACCGTGATCCAGTGGGACAAGGACGATGCGAGCTGGATGGGCCTGGTCAAGTTCGACCTGCTGGGGCTGGGGATGCTGGCGGCCCTGCAGTACTGCTTCGATCTGATCCGCGGCTCGACGGGGGAGGACTGGGAGCTGGCCACCATCCCGAAGGAGGAGGCGGCGGTCTACGACATGCTGTGCCGGGCCGACTCGATCGGGGTGTTCCAGGTCGAGTCCCGGGCGCAGATGGGTCTGCTGCCGCGACTGCAGCCGCGCCGGTTCTACGACCTGGTGATCGAGATCGCGCTGATCCGGCCGGGCCCCATCCAGGGCGGGGCGGTGCACCCGTATGTGCGTCGCAAGCTGGGGCGGGAGCCGGTCACGTACGCGCATCCGCGGCTCGAGCCGGTGCTGGAGCGGACCCTGGGCATCCCGGTGTTCCAGGAGCAGCTGATGCAGATGGGCATGGCCGTCGGCGGGCTGAACGGGGAGGACGCCGACCTGCTGCGGCGCGCCATGGGCTCCAAGCGCGGGGTGGAGCGGATCGAGTCGCTCAAGCAGAAGCTGTACGACGGGATGGCCGCCAACGGGCTCACCGGCGACGACGCCGACGCCATCTACGAGAAGATCCAGGCGTTCGCGAACTTCGGCTTCGCCGAGTCGCACTCGCTGTCGTTCGCGCTGCTGGTCTACGCCTCGTCGTGGCTGAAGCTGCACTATCCGGCGGCGTTCCTGGCCGGGCTGCTGCGGGCCCAGCCGATGGGGTTCTACTCGCCGGCCACCCTCACCGCCGACGCGCGTCGGCACGGCGTCGAGGTGCTCCGTCCGGACCTGCACCGGTCGGGGGCGGTGCCGGGGATGGAGCACACTCGCCAGAGCCGAGGCGACGCGGAGAGCCGAGGCGACGCGGAGGGTCGCGGCGAGGGGGAGGGCCGCGGCGAGGCGGCAGCCCCGTATGGCGGCCCGGCCGTGACCGGCAGCGACGCGTGCCTGGACCGCCACCAGCCGGCCGTCGGCGACTTCGACCCGGCCGCGCCGGACGTCTCGGCCGCGCACCGGCGGGACGGCGCGTTCGCGGTGCGGCTGGGACTGGCCGCGGTCAAGGGGATCGGGCTCGCGCTGGCCGACCGGATCGTGGCCGAGCGCGAGGCGCATGGCCGATACCGCGACCTGCGCGACCTCGTGCGCCGGGTGGGGGTGACCGCGGCGCAGCTGGAGGCGCTGGCCACCGCCGGGGCGTTCGAGTGCCTCGGGCTGAGCCGGCGCGAGGCGATCTGGCTCGCCGGATCAGCGGCGGCCGACCGACCCGAGTTCCTGCCGGACTCGATGGTGTCGGTGCAGCCGCCGCTGTTCGCCGATCCGAGCAGCTACGAGCGGCTGGCCGCGGACCTGTGGGCGACCGGAATCTCCACCGACGACCACCCGATGACCCACTTCCGCGCCGGGCTCGATGCCCGCGGCGTGCTCACCTCGAACGAGCTGCGCACGAACGAGGTGGGGCGTCGCGTCGAGATCGCGGGACTGGTCACCCACCGACAGCGGCCGGCCACGGCATCCGGGGTCACGTTCCTGAACCTCGAGGACGAGCACGGCATCGTCAACGTGGTCTGCTCGGTGGGGGCGTGGACCCGGCACCGGCGGATCGTGCGGGACGCCCCCGCCCTGATCGTGCGCGGGATCGTGGAGCGATCGGTGGAGGGCGTCACGAACCTGGTCGCGGACGGATTCGAAGACCTGCGGGTCGGCCTCGCGCACCGCTCCCGCGACTTCCGCTGACGCCCGTACGACGTCAGCTCTGCATCGCGAGGCCGAAGCGCACGGCCCCGTCGTCGCCGACCTGGGCGTCGAGCACCTGGTCGTCCAGCGCTACCGTGGCCCCGGCATCCAGGAACACGCGGGCCCCGGCCTCTTCGACCACGGCGTCCTCGGACTCCGGTGCCGGGGCGACGCTGAGCGCGAACCCCTGCGCAGGGTCGTCGGCGGTGTGGATCCGCAGACCGGCGGTGTCGACCTCGGCGTCGTTCGAGACGATCGACTTCACCGCGGTGGCGGCGTTCTCGGTGAGTGTGAGCATGTCCTGTCCTTCCGTGGGGATGCCCGAGGGCTTGGAGTCGGCCACGATTCCGAGAATCCGGGCGAGGCGCAACCCCGTGCCGGCATTCTGAGCGGATTCACATACGGCACAGGCACTCGTGCCCGCGGGAGGTGACCGCGCTGGCCGGAGACGCCGGCATCCTCGACTTCGGCACGGAGCCGCACAGCTGATGGTGCCCCCGAGAGGAATCGAACCTCCGACGCGCGGCTTAGGAGTCCGCCGCTCTATCCACTGAGCTACGAGGGCGCAGCGTCCCAGCCTACTGGCTCGCCCGGCGCCGCCGGTTCCGCGCCGGCTGTCGTTCCCGGCCGCGCCTCTGCGTCGCGCTGCCGTTTTCGGAGTGCGCGGTCGTTTCTTCGGGCAGCGGATGCGGATTTCGACAGCGCGAGCGGATGCCGGGGGCAGCGGTGACGGCCGCGGATAGGCTGGAGGCCGCCCATGGACGCCGCCGACACGACTTCGCCCCGCCTGGCCGCCGCGCTCCGCGACGGCGCGCGGACCCTGGATGCGGCGGGAGTGCCCGATCCGATGGTCGATGTCGAGCTGCTCGCCGGCCACGTCCTGGGGGTCGGCCGCGGCGCCGTGCAGGCCGCCGCGCTGCGCGGCGATCCGCTGCCGGCCGAGGCCGGGGCCGCGCTCGCCGCACTGGTGGCTCGTCGCGCGCGGCGTGAGCCGCTGCAGCATCTGACCGGCACCGCGCCGTTCCGCCACCTCGAGCTGGTCGTCGGGCCGGGGGTGTTCGTCCCCCGCCCCGAGACCGAGGTGGTCGCGCAGCTGGCGATCGACGCTCTCGCCGCCGTCCCCGTGCCGCGACCGCGCGCGGTCGATCTGGGCACCGGCAGCGGTGCGATCGCCCTGGCGATGGCCACCGAGGTGCCGAACGCCGAGGTGTGGGCGGTCGAGCGGTCACCCGAGGCGTACGCGTGGACGCAGCGCAACGCCGCCCGGTACGGCGGCGCGAACGCCCATCTGGTCCTGGGCGACCTGGCCGATGCGCTGCCCGAGCTGGATGGAACCGTCGACGTCGTGGCATCCAATCCGCCGTACGTCCCGGATGACGCGATCCCGCGCGACCCGGAGGTGCGCCTGTTCGATCCGCCGCAGGCGCTGTACGGGGGAGCGGACGGGCTGGACGTGGTGCGCGTCCTCAGCCGGGTCGGCCTGCGCCTGGCCCGCCCCGGAGGGGTGATCGTGATCGAACACGGCGAGTGGCAGGGGGCGCCCATCCGGGACGTGCTCACCGGCGACGGGTGGCGGGCGGCGGCCACGCATCCCGATCTGACCCTGCGCGACCGGGCGACCACCGCGATCCGCCCCTGACCGGCGCATCCGCCCCGGTCCGCCCCTGACCGGCGTCATCCCCCAGCCGCGCGTCGCTACACTGGACGGGTCATGAGCCCCCTGTACGACTGCGACGATCCGGCGCAGCTGCTCACCGGCATGCGTCAGGCACGCCAGGCGATCGGCCGCGGAGAGCTGATCGTCATGCCCACCGACACCGTCTACGGCGTCGCCGCCGACGCGTTCTCACCGGATGCCGTGACCCGCCTGCTGGCGGCCAAGGGACGCGGACGCCAGTCGCCGCCGCCGGTGCTGGTGGCCGGCCGGCCGATGATGCAGGCCCTGGTCTCGGAGATCCCCGAGCCGGTCGACCGGCTCATCGAGGCGTTCTGGCCCGGGGGACTGACCATCGTGCTGCCCGCCCAGCCCTCGCTGTCCTGGGACCTCGGCGACACGCACGGCACGGTCGCGGTGCGGATGCCCGCCCAGCCCCTGGCCATCGAGCTGCTGGAAGAGACGGGCCCGCTGGCCGTGTCCAGCGCGAACCTCACCGGCCGCCCGGCCGCGATCGCCGCCGTCGATGCCGAGGCGATGCTCGGCGACAGCGTGGCCGTCTACCTCGACGCCGGACTCAGCGAGACCGGGGTGTCGTCCACGATCGTCGACGCGACCAGCCTGGTCGGCGGCGCCGATCCCATCGTGCGCGTGCTGCGGGTCGGCGCCATAAGCCGCGAACGGCTGCGCGACGTGCTGGGCGAGCTGCTCGAACCCGATCCCGAGGGCGAGACCCCGCCCGTGCGCTCCGAGGCGTCCGGGACGGATGCCGCAGCCGGTGGCGACGGGTGAAGCAGTACATCTTCACCATCCTGTTCACCGCCACCCTGACGCTGATCTTCTCGTGGGCGGTGTGGCGGATCGGCCTCCGATACAAGCTCTACCCGGCCATCCGCGCCCGGGACGTGCACCAGACCCCCACCCCGCGGCTCGGCGGCATCGCGATGTTCCTCGGGGCGGTGGCCGCGTTCGCCGTCTCGGCGTTCACCCCCTACTTCCAGATCTTCTGGTCGAACCCGCGACAGGTGTGGGCGATCCTGGCCGCCATGGCCCTGACCGTGCTGGTCGGGGTCGCCGACGACCTGTGGGACCTGGACTGGATGATCAAGCTGGCCGCCCAGTTCTTCGCCGCCGGGATCATCGCGTGGTTCGGACAGCTGCAGATCTACTCGCTGCCGATCGGCGGGATGACGGTGCCCTCGGCGACGGTGAGCTTCACGCTCACGGTGTTCGCGATCGTGATCGTGATGAACGCGGTCAACTTCATCGACGGTCTGGACGGACTGGTGGCCGGCGTCTGCCTGATCGCCAACGCCATCTTCTTCGTCTACTCCTACTTCATCGTGCGCGACTCGGGCGCCTCGAGCTACTTCAACCTCGCCTCGTTCATCGCGGCGATGCTGGTCGGCATGTGCCTGGGCTTCCTGCCGATGAACTGGCATCCCGCGAAGCTGTTCATGGGTGATTCCGGGGCCCTCGTGCTCGGGCTGCTGATGGCCACCGGCGCGATCGCGATCACCGGTCAGTTCGACCCGGCGACCCTCGACCCGGACGAGTTCGGGCGTTCGCAGCTGCTGGGCGCGTTCATCCCCATCCTGCTGCCGGTCGCGGTGGTGATCCTGCCGCTGCTGGACTTCGGATCGGCCGTGATCCGGCGGATGCGCGCGGGCAAGTCGCCGTTCTCCCCGGACCGCAAGCACCTGCATCACCGGATGCTGGACATGGGCCATTCCAGTCAGACCGCCGTGCTGATCTTCTACGCGTGGACGGCGATCTTCGGGCTGTCGATGCTGCTCATGTACATCGGCGTCAGCCACGGGTGGCCCGGGCAGTACTGGGGCGGCGTCGCGTTCGGCGTCCTCGGCGCGGCCGCCTGCCTGGTCGTGACGTTCATCCCGAACCACCGCCGGCGCACCTCCCCGACATCCCTCGACTCTCCGCCGCCTCCGGCATCCCCCGATCCGACTGCGCCGACCCGAGCGCACACCCCCGTCCCCCAGGAGCATCGATGACCAACCCCGCACCGGGAGCCTCCGGCAGCCCGGTCACCAGCACCCCCGTCCTGCGCGCCGTCCTGATCTGGTCGGCCGTGGTCACGGCCGTCCTCGCGGTGATCGGCGCCGTGATCGGCTTCATCGTGGCCGGCGCGCCCGGGCTGTTCAGCGCGCTGGCCGGCATCATCCTGGCCGCCCTGTTCCTGGGGATCACCGGCGCCAGCATCCTCATCGCGAACCGCTGGTTCGGCGACCCGCTCTACACGCCGATCTTCTTCGGCATCGTGCTGGGCGGATGGCTGCTGAAGTTCGTGGTGTTCATCGTCGCCCTGATCGTGCTGCGCGGTCAGCCGTGGATCGCGCCCACCGTCTTCTTCGTCGCGATCGTGGCGGGCGTGGTCGCGTCCCTGGTGATCGACGTCGTCGTCCTCACCCGGATGCGGATCCCCGCCGTGTCGGTGGACCTGCCGACCGAGGTGCCGGACGACCCGGAACCGCGCGCGGAATCCGATGAACGGGACGTTCCCCCCTCGGGTGTTTGATAGGGTGGACGAGTACCCGCCCGCTCGCGTCTGACGTCAGAGCTGAACTGCGGGTGCGCCTCATCGACCATCGTCGCAACGGTTCCGACCGATGCCCCGAAGTTGGAGCCAGCGCTGTTTACTCAAGCTGCGACCCTGATTGCGAAAGCCGCGGATTCTGACGGCGGATTCCATCCGCCGTCGATCACCGAGTTCTTCCCGCCGGTCGTGCTTTTCGAGGGCACGCCGTTCGCGCTGTCGCGCATCAACCTCATCCAGATCCTCGCGACGCTCGCGATCATCGTCATCTTCGTCCTCGGCACGCGGCGCATGAAGCTCGTCCCGGGCCGCTTCCAGAGCGTGGTCGAGTTCGGGCTGGACTTCGTCCGCAACGGCATCGCGCACGACCTCCTCGGCCGCAAAGACGGCAACCGCTTCCTGCCGATCCTGACCACCATCTTCTTCATGGTGCTGTTCATGAACCTGACCGGCATCATCCCGTTCCTGAACATCGCCGGCACCAGCATCATCGCCGTGCCGCTGCTGCTGGCCCTCATCTCGTACGCGACGTTCATCTACGCCGGCGTGAAGAAGAGCCCCAAGGGGTTCGTGCGCAACTCGCTGTTCCCCTCCGGCATCCCGATCTTCCTGCAGTGGTTCGTGGCGATCCTCGAGTTCCTCTCGACGTTCATCATCCGCCCGGTCACCCTCACCCTGCGTCTGCTGATGAACATGATCGTCGGCCACCTGATGCTGGTGCTGTTCTTCTCGGCGACGTGGTTCTTCTTCTTCACCGCCGGCAGCTGGTGGAGCCTGCTGGGCGCCGGCACGCTCGCCTTCGGCTTCGCCTTCACCCTGTTCGAGATCCTGGTGGCCGTCCTCCAGGCGTACATCTTCGCAATCCTCACCGCGGTCTACATTCAGCTCGCGATCGCGGACGAGCACTGAGCGGGCCGGCACACGCCGTCCCTCCCAACGAAAGGAAAAACCCGTGGAAGCTACTACGGTTCTGGCCGCAATGAGCGGTTCGATCGCGACCGTCGGATACGGTCTGGCAGCGATCGGCCCGGCCATCGGCATCGGTCTGGTCGTCGGCAAGACGATCGAGGGCGTCGCCCGTCAGCCCGAGCTGGCCGGCCGTCTGCAGGTCCTCATGTGGATCGGCATCGCGTTCACCGAGGCGCTCGCGTTCATCGGTATCGCCACCGGCTTCATCTTCGGCTTCTAAGCCCCCTCTTCACGTAAGGAGACAGGATGCTTCCGGCTCTTGTCACTATGGCCGCGGAAGAGGAAGCCCCGAACCCGCTGCTGCCCGAGGTCTACGACCTCGTCTGGGGTGCGGTGTGCTTCGTCGCAATCCTCCTCGTGTTCTGGAAGTTCGTGCTGCCGCGCATGCAGGACATGCTCGACCAGCGCGCCGCCGCGATCGAAGGCAACATCGAGAAGGCCGACGAGGCCCAGCGCCAGGCCGAGGCCGCGCTGGAGCAGTACACGGCCCAGCTCGCCGAGGCGCGCAAGGAGGCCGGCGAGATCCGGGAATCCGCGCGCGAGGACGCCAAGAAGATCGTCGCCGAGGCGAAGGATGCCGCCACCACCGAGGCGGGCCGCGTGACCGCGGCCGCGCACGCGCAGATCGAGGCCGAGCGGCAGTCCGCTCTGGTGTCGCTGCGGGGTGAGGTCGGTTCGCTCGCGCTCGACCTGGCCGGCGGCGTGATCGGGGAGACCCTCTCCGACGACGCCAAGGCGCAGGCGGTTGTGGATCGCTTCCTGGCCGACCTCGAGGCATCCGGAACGGCAGCTCGATAATGGGCAGCGCGACCACTCAGGCCCTTGCGGCATCGAACGCGGCGCTGGACGCCGTGTCCGGTGTCGACCTCGGTGTCGCCGGCGAGCTGTTCGCCGCGGGACGCGCCCTGGCCGACACGCCGCAGCTGAGCGGTGCGCTGGCCGATCGGGCCGCGAGCGACGACTCCCGCGCCCACCTCGTCGACACCGTCTTCGCCTCGCTGGGCGAGACGACGCGATCGCTGCTGCAGACGGTGGCCCGTCAGCGCTGGTCGTCCCCGGACGACCTCGTGGACGCCGTCGAAGAGCTCGGCATCCGCGTGGCCGCGGCGGTCGACGCCGGAGCAGACGTCGAGGGCGAGCTCTTCGACTTCGCCCGGGTGGTCGCCCGGACCCCGCAGCTCGAGCTCGCCCTGGGCAGCCGGCTGGGGGACGCCGCCGAGAAGGGGCGCCTGGTCGAGGCGCTGCTGAACGGGCGGGCCAGCACCGCGACGATCCTGATCGCGTCGTCCGTCATCCAGCGGCCGCGGGACCGACGGGTGCGCGAACTGCTCGCACGTGCAGAGCAGATCGTCGCCGGCGCACGCGGACGCACCGTGGCCACCGTGACCAGCGCGGTCGCGTTGAATCAGGCCCAGACCGAGCGGATCGCGGCCATGCTCAAGACGCGGTACGACACCGAGATCGCGGTGAACACCGTCGTCGACCCCACGCTGGTCGGAGGTCTGCGGGTGCAGATCGCCGACGACGTGATCGACGCCAGCGTCTCGTCCCGACTGGCCGACCTGCGGCAACGGCTCGCAGGCTGACACAGACTTCCCGTCCCCAGGACGGCGACTTCGGGGCCGAGGCCCCTCGAACAAAAGGAAGACAATGGCAGAACTCTCCATCAGCCCCGACGTCATCCGTGACGCGCTGAAGGACTTCGTGGCCGCCTACGAGCCCACCGGCGCCGCGGCGACCGAGGTCGGCACGGTCGTGGACGCGGCAGACGGCATCGCCCATGTCGAGGGCCTGCCCGGCGTCATGGCCAACGAGCTGGTCACGTTCGCGGACGGCACCCAGGGCCTGGCCCTGAACCTCGACGAGAGCAAGATCGGCGTGGTCGTGCTCGGCGACTTCTCCGGCGTCGAGGCCGGACAGCAGGTCACCCGCACCGGCGAGGTGCTGTCGGTGCCCGTCGGCGACGGCTACCTCGGCCGCGTCGTGGACCCGCTGGGCAACCCGATCGACGGGCTCGGCACGGTCGCCACCGACGGCCGCCGCGCGCTCGAGCTGCAGGCACCCGGTGTGATGCAGCGCAAGAGCGTGCACGAGCCGCTGCAGACCGGCATCAAGGCCATCGACGCGATGATCCCGGTGGGTCGCGGACAGCGCCAGCTGATCATCGGCGACCGTCAGACCGGCAAGACGGCGATCGCGATCGACACGATCATCAACCAGAAGTCGAACTGGGAGTCCGGCGACGAGGACAAGCAGGTCCGCTGCATCTACGTCGCCATCGGCCAGAAGGGCTCGACCATCGCCTCGGTGAAGGGCGCGCTGGAAGAGGCCGGCGCGATGGACTACACCACCATCGTCGCGGCCCCGGCATCCGACCCCGCCGGCTTCAAGTACCTCGCCCCCTACACCGGCTCGGCCATCGGCCAGCACTGGATGTACCAGGGCAAGCACGTGCTGATCGTCTTCGACGACCTGTCCAAGCAGGCCGAGGCCTACCGTGCCGTGTCGCTGCTGCTGCGTCGTCCGCCGGGGCGCGAGGCGTACCCCGGCGACGTCTTCTACCTGCACTCCCGCCTGCTCGAGCGCTGCGCGAAGCTCAGCGACGACCTGGGTGCCGGGTCGATGACCGGTCTGCCGATCATCGAGACGAAGGCCAACGACGTGTCGGCGTACATCCCGACCAACGTGATCTCGATCACGGACGGGCAGATCTTCCTGCAGTCCGACCTCTTCAACGCGAACCAGCGTCCCGCCGTGGACGTGGGCATCTCGGTGTCCCGCGTCGGCGGCGACGCCCAGGTCAAGTCGATCAAGAAGGTCTCCGGCACGCTCAAGCTCGAGCTGGCGCAGTACCGCTCGCTGGAGGCGTTCGCGATGTTCGCGAGCGACCTGGATGCGGCATCCCGCCGCCAGCTGGCCCGCGGTGCGCGACTGACCGAGCTGCTCAAGCAGCCGCAGTACTCGCCGTACCCGGTGGAGGAGCAGGTCGTCTCGATCTGGGCCGGCACCAACGGCAAGCTCGACACGATCGAGGTCGAGGACGTGCTGCGCTTCGAGCGCGAGCTGCTGGACTACATCCGGCGCAACACCACCATCCTCGACCGGCTGCGCGAGACCAACGTGCTGGATGACGACACGGTCGCCGAGCTGACGAAGGTCACCGACGCGTTCATCCCCGAGTTCCAGGGCGGCGACGGCACGGCCATCGACGCCCCGGGATCCGAGGAGCACGACGCGGCGGATGCCGGCGACGTCAACCAGGAGAAGATCGTCAAGGGCCGTCGGGGCTAGGCCCCGGGAGACGTAAGACATGGGCGCACAACTCCGGGTCTACAAGCAGAAGATCGCTTCTGCTTCGACGACCAAGAAGATCACGAAGGCGATGGAGCTCATCGCGGCTTCGCGCATCCAGAAGGCGATGGCGCGCGTACGCGCGGCATCCCCCTTCGCGCAGGCCGTGACCCGAGCCGTGTCCGCCGTCGCGACGCACTCGAACGTCGACCACCCGCTCACCCGCGAGCCCGAGCAGATCCGCCGTTCCGCGGTCGTCATCTTCACCGCCGACCGCGGGCTGGCCGGCGCCTTCAACTCGCAGATCCTGCGCGAGGGGATGGAGCTGGCCCAGCTGCTGCGGGACGAGGGCCGCGAGCCGGTGTACTACCTGATCGGCCGCAAGGCGGTGGGCTACTTCCAGTTCCGCCGGATGAGCGCCGACGCCGAGTGGGTGGGCGACACCGACACGCCGCGGTTCACCTGGGCCGAGGACATCTCCGCCACGCTGCTGGACGCCTTCGAGCGGGGCGGCGAGGACGGCGGCGTCGACGAGATCCACCTCGTGTACAACCGGTTCGTCAGCATGATGACCCAGAGCCCCGAGACGGTGCGACTGCTGCCGCTCGAGGTGGTCGAGGCATCCGCCGACGAGGACGAAGGCGCCAAGGCGCCGGTGTACCCGCTGTACGAGTTCGAGCCGGATGCCGAGACAGTGCTGGACGCGCTCCTGCCGGTCTACATCCAGAGCCGCGTCTTCAACGCCCTTCTGCAGTCGTCCGCGGCCAAGCACGCCGCGACGCAGAAGGCGATGAAGTCGGCCAGCGACAACGCCGACAAGCTCATCACCGATTACACCCGCCTGCGCAACAACGCGCGCCAGGCCGAGATCACGCAGCAGATCGCCGAGATCGTCGGCGGTGCCGACGCCCTGGCGAGCGGCAAGTAGAACCCACCGAAAGAGAAGAAGCCATGAGCCTCACCGCACAGGAGACTGAGACCGCGACGCTTGCCGTCGGCCGTGTCGCGCGCGTCACCGGCCCGGTGGTCGACATCGAGTTCCCGCACGATTCGATCCCGGACATCTACAACGCGCTGAAGACCACGATCACGATCGGCTCCGAGTCGACCGAGATCACCCTCGAGGTCGCCCAGCACCTGGGCGACGACCTGGTCCGCGCCATCTCGCTCAAGCCCACGGACGGAATGGTCCGCGGACAGGAGGTGCGCAACACCGGCGGGCCGATCACGGTCCCGGTCGGCGACGTCACCAAGGGCCGCGTGTTCAACGTGACCGGCGACATCCTCAACGCCGAGCCGGGCGAGACCATCGAGGTCACCGAGCGCTGGGGCATCCACCGCCAGGCGCCGAACTTCGACCAGCTCGAGTCGAAGACCACGATGTTCGAGACCGGCATCAAGGTCATCGACCTGCTCACCCCGTACGTGCAGGGCGGCAAGATCGGCCTGTTCGGCGGCGCGGGCGTGGGCAAGACCGTCCTCATCCAGGAGATGATCCAGCGCGTGGCGCAGGACCACGGCGGTGTGTCGGTGTTCGCCGGTGTCGGCGAGCGCACCCGTGAGGGCAACGACCTGATCGCCGAGATGGAAGAGGCGGGGGTCTTCGACAAGACCGCCCTGGTGTTCGGCCAGATGGACGAGCCGCCGGGGACGCGCCTGCGGGTGGCCCTGTCCGCGCTGACGATGGCGGAGTACTTCCGCGACGTGCAGAAGCAGGACGTGCTGCTGTTCATCGACAACATCTTCCGGTTCACCCAGGCCGGGTCCGAGGTGTCCACGCTGCTGGGCCGCATGCCCTCCGCGGTGGGCTACCAGCCGAACCTCGCCGACGAGATGGGGGTGCTGCAGGAGCGCATCACCTCGACCCGCGGCCACTCGATCACCTCGCTGCAGGCGATCTACGTGCCCGCCGACGACTACACCGACCCGGCTCCGGCCACGACGTTCGCCCACCTGGACGCCACCACCGAGCTGTCGCGTGAGATCGCCTCGAAGGGTCTGTACCCTGCGGTCGACCCGCTCACCTCGACCAGCCGGATCCTGGACCCGCGCTACATCGGCGAGGACCACTACCGGGTGGCGACCGCCGTGAAGCAGATACTGCAGAAGAACAAGGAGCTGCAGGAGATCATCGCGATCCTGGGTGTCGACGAGCTGTCCGAAGAGGACAAGATCGTCGTCTCGCGGGCCCGCCGCATCCAGCAGTTCCTGTCGCAGAACACGTACATGGCCAAGAAGTTCACCGGCGTCGAGGGCTCGACGGTCCCGATCAAGGAGACCATCGAGTCGTTCGACGCGATCGTCAAGGGCGAGTACGACCACGTCGCCGAGCAGGCGTTCTTCAACGTCGGCGGCATCGCCGATGTCGAGGCCAAGTGGGCGCAGATCCAGAAGGAGAACGGCTGATCATGCCGCTGCAGGTCACTCTCGTCTCCGCCGAGGCCGAGGTCTGGTCGGGCGAGGCGTCGCTGGTGATCGCCAAGACCGTCGAAGGCGAGATCGGCTTCATGACCGGTCACGAGCCGGTGCTGGCGATCCTCGCCGAGGGGCGTGTGCGCATCACCGGCACCGACGGGGTCAAGGTCGAGGCGGACGCGAAGGACGGGTTCGTCTCGGTCGAGAACGACCGGGTGACGATCGTGGCGGGTTCTGCCGCCCTCGTGCCCTGACCCCTTTCTCGGCGAAATCGTACGATGTGGCCGAGAGCACATCAAACCCGGCCAGGTTTGATGTGCTCTCGGCGTTTTGATGTGCAGTCGCGGCTGGTCGTGGCGGCCAGGACAGGAGCGAGCGGATGCTGGTGCTGTTGCCGCCCTCGGAGACCAAGCGCACCGGGGGTCGCTCCCGCCCGCTGAACCTGGACACCCTGGCCTTCCCGCAGCTGAAGCCCGAGCGCGAGGCGGTCGCCGCGGCCCTCGTGGCGCTCTCGGCCGACGCGGAGGCGGCCGCCCGGGTGCTGAAGCTCTCGGACCGGCAGCGCGGTGAGCTCGCCCACAACACAGCGCTGCGCACCGGGCCCACCCTGCCCGCGGTCGACCGGTACACCGGCGTGCTGTTCGACGCGCTGAGGGCGTCGACGATGGATGCCGCGGCCCGGCGCTGGCTGGCCGGGCACGTGCTGATCCACTCGGCCCCGTTCGGTCCGGTGGGCGCGCTGGACGCGATCCCGGCCTACCGGCTCGCCGCCGGCACGGCGCTGCCCGGTCTGCCGCCACTGCGGCGGCACTGGGCCGAGCCGGTCGCGACCGCGCTGGCGGCGGCATCCGCGTCGTTCGTCCTGGATCTGCGCTCCGAGGCCTACGTCGCCCTCGGGCCGGTGCCGTCGACGGTCGCCTCGACGTACCTGCGCGTGGTCACCGACGGACCGGACGGGGCCGCGCGCGCCCTGAACCACTTCAACAAGCACGCCAAGGGCGCCCTGGTGCGGCGCCTGGCCACCGAGCGTCCGCGGATCCAGTCGCTGGGCGCGCTGCGCCGCTGGGCGGATGCCGCGGGCCTCACGCTGCGCGACGGGATGCCGGGCGAACTCGACCTGGTCGTCTGAGCGCCGCGCGACCGCTACTTGATGAAGCGGAAGTTGACCGGGTAGCGGTAGCCGCCGCCGGCGCTCACCTTCAGACCGCCCATGATCGACCAGATCACGTTCACGATCCACAGCGCCAGCGCCACCAGGCTCAGCAGCAGCGCGATCAGCCAGCCGATGAACGGGATGGCGTCGAGCACGCCGCCGACGATCCAGAGGATCACCCAGCCGATCGTGGCGGTGATCTGCCAGTTGAGGGCCTCCTTGCCCTCGACGTCGGTACGCGGCCCGCGGTCCTTCAGGATCAGCCAGATCAGCAGCGATGGCAGGAAGCCGACGATGCCGCCGATGTGCGCCCACATCGCGGCCTGCTGGTCCGCCTCGGGCGAGAGCGGGCCCGCGGGGACGGGCGTGCTCGCGTCACTCATCTCTTCTCCCCTTCCTGGGTGGTCCCGCGACGCCCCGAGAGCGCACGGAACTGCACGTACAGCCCCTCAACATAGCGTGAGCGCCGGGGCAGCGGAAGCACGACGGGACGCAGAGGCCGTAACGTGGACGGGGTGACGGACATGCAGCAGCGCCGGGTCGGCGCCTCGGGACTCCTGGTCAGCGCGGTCGGACTCGGATGCAACAACTTCGGCCGCGCCGGGACGCGCACCGAAGGTCTGGAGGGCACGACGGCGGTGATCGACGCCGCGCTGGAGGCCGGGGTCACGTTCCTGGACACCGCCGACATCTACGGACGGGAGCCCGGCCTGAGCGAGACGCTCATGGGCGAGGCGCTGCGCGGACGCCGGGACGAGGTCGTGCTGGCCACGAAGTTCGGCCACTCCCGCGCGACGGCCGGGATCGTCGCCGGGGCCAAGGGCTCGCGCAGCTATGTGCGGCGGGCGGTGGAGGCATCCCTGCGCCGGCTGCAGACGGACTGGATCGACCTCTACCAGCTGCACACACCCGACAACGAGACGCCGATGGAAGAGACCCTCGACGCCCTGTCCGATCTGGTGCGCGAGGGCAAGGTCCGCTACATCGGGCACTCGAACTTCTCCGGCTGGCAGATCGCCGAGGGCCATTTCGTCGCGCGCGAGCAGCGCGCGGTGCCGTACATCTCGTCGCAGAACGAGTACAGCCTGCTGAACCGGCACGCCGAGCGGAACGTGCTCCGCGCCGTCGAGCGGTACGGGCTCGGGTTCTTCCCCTACTTCCCGCTGCAGAACGGCCTGCTCACCGGCAAGTTCACCCGCGAGGGCGGACCCGCCGACAGCCGGATCATGCGGCAGCGGCGCCATGTCTGGGCGGATGCCCCGTGGGACGCGCTGGAGTCGTATCAGGCCTTCTGCGACCAGCGGGGGATCACCATGCTGCAGGCGACGTACGGCTGGCTGCTGGCGCGCCCGTCGCTGTCCAGCGTGATCGCCGGCGCGACGACCCCGGAGCAGGTGCGCGCCAATGCCGCCGCGCCCGCCGCGTGGACACCGGATGACGAGGACCTGGCCGCGATCGACGCGCTGTTCCCGCCGCCGGCGGCGGCGGACTGACTCACCGCGTCCGCAGGCCGTCCAGGGCGACCGCCAGCACGTCCCGGGCCAGCTGATCGGCCGACTCGCCGCCGCCGGGCCGGTACCACTCCACCAGCGAGTTGACCATGCCGAACACGAGCCGGGTGGCCACGGACGCGTCGACGTCTGCGCGCACCGAACCCTCGTCCTGGGCGGCGCGCACGAGCGCGGTCACCCGCTGATCGAACGCCCGCCGACGCCCGAGCGCGGCCCGCTCGACGTCGCTGTTGCCGCGCACGCGCAGCAGCAGGGTGACCGCCGGCAGCTGCGCGACCAGCACCTGCACCGCTCCGCGCAGCACGGCGCCCAGTCGCTCGGTGGCCGTCCCGCTGGTGGCCTCGGGGGTCGCCAGCACGGCTTCCAGCCCGCCGAGCGCCTGCTCGAGGGCGAGCGAGAGCAGCTCCTCCTTGGAATCGAAGTGGTGGTACATCGCGGCCTTGCTCACGCCCAGCCGCTCGGCCAGCTGCGCGACGCTGGTCGCGTCGTAGCCCTGCTCGATGAACGCGGCCACGGCGACGGCCAGGATCTGGTCGCGGTCGTACCCGGGTCGTCCGCGTCGGGCCGGTTCGCTCACCGCCCCAGTCTGGCACGGCTGGTCCATTTCCTGAACGATCGGTAAGGTATTCGGTGTGGACGAAGACGACACCCCGCTGCGGATCGAGCGGCGCGCCGACCGGGTGGTCGCGACGCTGCACCGCCCGCGGGTGCGCAACGCCATCGACCAGGATCTCGTCGACCGGCTGCACGCGCTGTGCGGCGAACTGGAGGCGTCCCCGCGCATCCTGATCATCACCGGCGCCGGCGGCGTGTTCGCCTCCGGCGCCGACATCGCCCAGCTGCGCGACCGGCGCGCGGCCGATGCGCGCGCGGGCATCAACACCGCCGTGTTCACCCGCATCCGCGCCCTGCCGATGCCGGTGATCGCGGCCGTCGACGGCTACGCCCTGGGCGGGGGAGCCGAGCTGGCCTACGCCGCCGACCTGCGCCTGGGCACGCCGACGACGAAGATCGGCAACCCCGAGACCGGGCTGGGCATCATCGCCGGCGCCGGAGCCACCTGGCGGCTGCCCGAGCTGGTGGGCGAGGCGCGGGCCGCCGAGCTGCTGTTCACCGGGCGCATCCTGGGCGCCGACGAGGCCCTGGCATGGGGGCTGCTGACGGCCGTGCATCCCGCCGACGAACTCATCCCGGCCGCGCATGCCCTGGCCGATCGGATCGTCGCCAACGACCCGCTCGCGGTGCGGCACACCAAGACCGCGCTGCGTGCCCCCGCCGACGCGCACCCGGCGATCGAGCTCGCGCTGCAGGCCGAGCTGTTCGAGAGCCCGGAGAAGCGACGCCGGATGACGGCGTTCCTGGATCGGCGGGCGCGATGATCGCCGCGAGGGTGGGCGTGATCGGCGGCGGCCGGATGGGTGCGGGGATCGCGCACGCGTTCCTGTGCGCGGGCGCCGAGGTCGTCGTGCTCGAGCGGGACGAGCCGACGGCGGATGCCGCAGCCGCCCGGATCCGGGAGCTGATCGCCGGCTCCTCCCGGCGCGGCGTGCTCGACCGGCCGATCGCAGAGGTCGAGGCATCCCTCGGCTGCGGCGTCGACGCGGCCGCACTGGCCGGCTGCGCGCTCGTGGTCGAGGCGGTGCCGGAGGACCGCCCGCTCAAGAACGCCGCATTCGCTCGGGCCGAGGCGGTGATCGACGCGGACGCGGTGCTGGCCTCGAACACCTCGTCGATCTCGATCGACGCGCTGGCGGCCGGGGTGGCCCGGCCCGAGCGCTTCGTCGGCATGCACTTCTTCAACCCGGTGCCGTCGTCGCGGCTGGTCGAGGTCGTCACCGGCGCGGCCACCGCCCCGGCCGTCCTCGAGCGCGTGCGGGACTGGGTCGGGCAGATCGGCAAGACCGCGGTCGTGGTGCGGGACGCGCCGGGCTTCGCCTCCAGCCGGCTGGGCGTGGCGCTCGGACTGGAGGCCATCCGGATGGTCGAAGAGGGCGTGGCCGAACCCGCCGACATCGATGCGGCCATGGAGCTCGGCTACCGGCATCCGACCGGCCCGCTGCGCACCACCGACATCGTCGGACTGGACGTGCGGCTGGGCATCGCCGAAGAGCTGCACGCGCAGCTGGGGGAGCGGTTCGCTCCGCCCGAGCTGCTGCGGCGGATGGTCGCCGAGGGGCGTCTGGGCCGCAAGTCGGGCCGTGGATTCTACGAATGGAGCGACTGAGATGACCGAGATCCTGCCCAGCCACCTGCAGGGCGACTGGTGGACGCCCGGCGACGGCACCGACGCGGTGCTCGTGCGCGACGCGTCCACCGGCGCCGAGATCTGCCGGGTCAGCGCGCGCGGCGCCGACCTGGCCGGCGCGCTCGCGTACGCGCGGCAGAGCGGGCGGGACAGCCTGGGCGCGCTGACCTTCCACCAGCGCGCGCTGCTGCTCAAGCAGTTCGCCACCGTGCTGAACGAGCGCAAGGCCGAGCTGTACGAGCTGTCCGCCCGCGCCGGGTGCACGGCGCGGGATGCGATGGTCGACGTCGACGGCGGCATCGGGGTGCTGTTCACCTACGCGTCCAAGGGACGCCGCGAGCTGCCCAACGCCCAGGTGTACCTGGACGGCCCGGCCGAGACGCTCGCCAAGGACGGCTCGTTCCTGGGGCGGCACGTCTACACCCGGCTGCCGGGCGCGGTGGTGCAGATCAACGCCTTCAACTTCCCGATGTGGGGGCCGCTGGAGAAGCTCGCCCCCGCGTTCCTGGCCGGCATGCCCACGATCATCAAGCCCGCCACCCCGACCGCGTACATCACCGAGGCATGGGTGCGGATGCTGCTGGATTCGGGTCTCGTGCCCGCCGGCGCGCTGCAGCTGGTCTGCGGTGCGCTGCCGGGCCTGTTCGACCTGCTGACGCTCGGCGACGCCGTCGCGTTCACCGGCTCGGCGTCGACGGCGGCCGGCCTGCGTGCGCAGACCCCCGACGGCGTGCGGTTCACCAGCGAGACCGACTCGATCAACGCATCGGTGCTGGGGCCGGATGCGACCCCGGGCACTGCCGTGTTCGATGCGTTCGTGCGGCAGCTGATGGTGGAGCTGACCGCCAAGACGGGGCAGAAGTGCACCGCGATCCGGCGCGCGATCGTCCCCGTCGGGCTGCGGGATGCGGTCGTGGACGCGCTGCGGACGAAGCTGGCGAAGGTCGTGATCGGCGACCCGCGCGCGGAGGGCGTGACCATGGGCCCGCTGGTGTCGGTCGCGCAGGCTCACCAGTTGATCCGCCGGGTGGATCAACTGGTGAGTGCCGGCGGAGAGATGCTCATCGGGTCGCGGTCGGCGCCCGAGGTCGTCCGCGGCGACGGCACGGTGGGCGCGGCGCCGGACGGCGCGTTCGTCGAGCCGATCCTGATCGGGTTCGGGCCGGACGCGCCGGATGTCGCGCACGAGGTCGAGGCGTTCGGACCGGTCTCGTCCCTGATCGGCTATGAGACGGTGGCGCAGGCGATCGAACTCGCCAACCGCGGCGGCGGATCGCTGGTGACCAGTGTGGCCACCGACGAGCCGGCGGTCGCGACCGCGCTGATGACCGGCATCGGCGCACACAACGGACGGGTGCTGTTCCTGGACTCGATCGATGCCCGCACCTCGACCGGGCACGGGTCGCCCGTGCCGCACCTCGTGCACGGCGGCCCGGGCCGCGCCGGCGGCGGGGAGGAGCTGGGCGGCATCCGCGCGGTGCTGCACTTCATGCAGCGCACCGCCGTGCAGGGCTCGCCGCAGATGCTGACCGCGCTGACCGGGGTGTGGCATCCCGGTGCGGACGTGCGCGCGGACGACGAGCATCCGTTCCGCAAGCCGCTGGCCCGGCTGCGGGTCGGCGACCAGCTCGCCTCGGCCTCGCGCGAGGTGACGCTGGAGGACATCGAGACGTTCGCACACTTCACCGGCGACACGTTCTACGCCCACATGGACGAAGAGGCGGCCGCCGCGAACCCGTTCTTCCCCGGCCGGGTGGCGCACGGGTACCTGCTCGTCTCGTTCGCGGCCGGACTGTTCGTCGACCCCGCGCCGGGGCCGGTGCTGGCCAACTACGGTCTGGAGGACCTGCGCTTCGTCACCCCGGTCTCACCGGGTGACAGCATCCGGGTCGTGCTCACGGCGAAGCAGCTCACGCCGCGCGAGACGGACGACTACGGCGAGGTGCGCTGGGACGCGGTCATCCGCAACCAGAACGACGACCTCGTCGCGTCCTACGACGTGCTCACGCTGGTGGCGAAGGAATAGCGGGCTCGCCCGGGCCGCTCGCCGAAACCGGGGATGCTCGGCCGGACCGAGGAGTTCGGCCTGGGTCTCGCGGAGAATGCCCGGGCTCGCGCTGTCAGAGCCGCGGCCGTCCACACGGAGCCGATCGGTCAGTGCGTGCGCGGCTCGAAGCGTCGGGTGGGCGCGCTCGCGGCGACGATCGCGCGCAGGGAGTCCAGACTGCCGGACAGCAGCCCGGTCGCCCGCGCCTGCACCAGCACGTTGCCCATCGCGGTGGCCTCCACCGGCCCCGCGATCACCGGCAGGCCGAGCCGGTCGGCGGCGAGCTGGCACAGCAGCGCGTTCTGCGATCCGCCGCCGGCGATGTGGACCACCCGCACCTCCTTGCCGGACAGCGCGGCGGCCGCGTGCACCGCGGCGGCGAACGCGTCCGCGAGGGACTCGTTGATCGCACGCACGAACTGCGCCGGCGTCTGCGGCACGGGCTGACCGGCCTCCGCACAGCACTGTGCGATCCGCGCCGGCATGTCGCCGGGGGCCAGCAGCCGGGGGTCGTTCGCATCGAAGTGCGCGCCGCCGGGCAGCGCCGCCGCTTCTGCCAGCAGCGCCGTCAGGTCGATCTGCCGGCCGGCATGCTCCCAGGTGCGGATGCTCTCGGACTGCAGCCACAGCCCCATGATGTTCTTCAGATAGCGGGTGCGCCCGTCCACGCCGCCCTCGTTCGTGAAGTTCTCCCGCCGCCCGGCGTCGGTCAGCACGGGATGCTCGGTCTCGACCCCGACCAGCGCCCAGGTGCCGCAGGAGACATAGGCGAAGTCGTCCCCGACGGCCGGGAGGCCGACGACGGCCGATGCGGTATCGTGCGAGCCGACGGTGTGCACCGGGATCTGCGCACCGATCTCTTCGGCCAGGCCCGGCAGCAGCGCGCCGACCGGCGTGCCGGCCTCGACGAGCTCGGGGAAGAGGTCGCGGGGAAGCGACAGGCGCTCCAGCAGGTCGGTCGCCCACTCGCGCGTGCGCACGTCGAGCAGGCCGGTGGTCGATGCGTTCGTGCGCTCGGCGACGAGCCGCCCGGTCAGCCAGTAGGTGATCAGGTCGGGGATCAGCAGGGCGCGGTCTCCGGCGGCCAGGCGTCCGGCGAGCCGGTCATCGGCGAGCTGGTAGAGCGAGTTGATCGGGATCACCTGCAGCCCGCTGACCGCGTACAGCGCCTCGGGGGAGATCAGCTCGTGGGTCGCGCGCATGCCGCGTGCGGTGCGCTCGTCGCGGTAGTGGTACGGGTTGCCCAGGAGCGCCCCGTCGCGCAGGAGCCCGTAGTCGACGCCCCACGAGTCCACGGCGATGCTGTGCAGCTCGCCCTCCTGCCGCAGCGCGGCGCGCAGGCCGATCCGGATCGACCGGTACTGCTCCAGCAGGTTCCAGTGCAGCGCCTCGGTCGTGCCCTCCCAGTGGCGCACCGGATTGTTCTCGAAGCGCTGCACGATCTGCAGGCGCACCGCTGCGTCGGCGACCCGGCCGACCACGACACGTCCGCTCGTGGCCCCGAGGTCGATCGCGGCGACCGATCCGCTGCGCATGGCCGCTACCGGAGGAACGCGGCGGCGACGCCGGAGTCGACGGGGATGTGCACGCCGGTGGTGCGGCTGAGCTCGGGGCCGGTCAGCACGAAGACGGCATCGGCGACGCTCTCGGGCACGACCTCGCGCTTGAGCAGGGTGCGGTCGGCGTAGAACTGGCCGAGGTCCTCCTCCTTCACCCCGTAGGTCTTGGCGCGGTCGGCGCCCCAGCCCGAGGAGAAGATGCCCGAGCCGCGTACGACGCCGTCGGGATTTATGCCGTTGACCTTGATGCCGAACTCGCCGAGCTCGGCGGCCAGCAGGCGCACCTGATGCGCCTGGTCGGCCTTGGCGGCCGAATACGCGATGTTCTTCGGACCGGCGAAGACCGAGTTCTTCGATGAGATGTAGACGATGTCGCCGCCCAGTCCCTGTGCGATGAGCACCTTGGCCGCGGCCTGCGACACCAGGAACGAGCCCTTCGACATCACATCGTGGAGCAGATCCCAGTCCGCCTCGGTGGTGTCGATCAGCGAGGCGGCGATGGACAGGCCGGCGTTGTTCACGACGAGGTCGACGCCGCCGAAGGCGAGCACGGCCGCGTCCACCGCGGCCTGGACGGCTGCGGCATCCGCCACGTTCACGGCCACGCCGACGGCCACGTCCGGGCCGCCGATCTCGGCGGCCGCGGCCTCGGCCTTGCCCGGATCGAGGTCGGCGATCACCACGCAGGCGCCTTCGGCGGCGAGCCTGGTGGCGATGGCCTTGCCGATCCCGGATGCGGCGCCGGTGACCAGCGCGATGCGCCCCTGGTGCGATTTGGGCGCCGGTCTGCGCTGCAGCTTGGCCTCTTCGAGCGCCCAGTACTCGATGCGGAACTTCTCGGCATCCGAGATGGGGGTGTAGCGGGACACCGCCTCGGCGCCGTGCATCACGTTGATCGCGTTGCGATAGAACTCGCCGGCGACGCGGGCGGTCTGCTTGTCAGCGCCGTAGCTGAACATGCCCACGCCCGGGACGAGGACGATGAGCGGGTCTGCGCCGCGGATGGCCGGGCTGTCGGCGGTCGCGTGCGCGTCGTAGTACGCCCGGTAGTCGGCGCGGTACGCCTCGTGGCGCTCGGTGAGGCGTGCGATCGACTCCTCGACCGACGCATCGGCGGGCAGGTCGAGCACCATCGGCTTGATCTTCGTGCGCAGGAAGTGATCCGGGCAGCTGGTGCCGAGGTCGGCCAGCGGCAGCAGCTTCTCGCGGGAGAGGAAGTCGAGCACCGGCGCGGAGTCGTCGAAGTGGCCGACCATCACGCTGTCCTGCGACGCGATCCGGCGGATGACGGGGGCCAGCGCCGCCGCCTTGGCGCGGCGCTCGGCGTCCGGCAGCGGTTCCCATCCCGCCACGACCGCGCCGAACGACTCGGCGACGCCGTGCGCGGCGATGTAGGCCGCAGCGGTGTCGATGATCCACAGCGAATTGCGTTCGCACTCCTGGCTGGTCTGCCCCCACGCGGTGATGCCGTGACCGCCCAGGATGCACCCGACGGCGTCGGGGTGCGCGCGCCGGATGGCCGCGATGTCCAGGCCGAGCTGGAATCCGGGGCGGCGCCACGGGACCCACACCACCTTGTCGCCGAAGATCGCGGCCGTCAGCTGTTCGCCGTCGGCGGCGGTGGCGATCGCGATGCCCGAGTCCGGATGCAGATGGTCGACGTGGGGGGCGTCGACCAGGCCGTGCATCGGGGTGTCGATCGAGGGGGCCACCGTGCCCTTGCCGTGCACGCAGTAGTCGAACGCGGCGACCATCTCGTCCTCGCGCTCCACGCCCGGGTACACGGCCTGGAGCGCGCGGAACCGGTCCAGGCGCAGCACGGCGAGCCCGCTCTCCTTCAGCGTGCCCAGGTCGCCACCGGATCCCTTCACCCAGAGCAGCTCGACCGGCTCGCCGGTGACCGGATCGATCTCGGTGCCCTTGGCCGAGGTGTTGCCGCCGGCGTAGTTGGTGTTCTTCGGATCGCTGCCCAGACGGTGGGATCGCCCGATGAGTTCTGCTGACGTGGTGCGCATGGCTTCAATCTGATGGAGGGCCGGCTCCGCTGCCGACATTGTTAGGAAACGTTCGTTCTGGTGTGCAATGTAACAAGAAATGACGTCGTCGACAAGCGTGACGATCAGCGCACCTCGACCTGATCCCGGAACTCGTCCAGGCGCGGGTCGCCGGGGGCGAGTTCGGTGATCAGCACCGAGACCCGGCTGAGCTCGAGCCCGGATGCCGTCGCGGACTGCATCAGCTTGGACGAGTCCAGGCAGAGCACGACATCCTTCGAGACCCGGGCGAACGCGCGCTTCATCTGCGCTTCGGCGAGCGAGACCTCGGTGGTCCCGAAGCCGGCATCGACCGCGCTGGCCGAGGAGAAGAACCGGATGTAGCGCAGCGACTCCGCGGCCTGCACCGCCAGCGGTCCGACGAAGGTGTCGGTCGATTCCTCGGTCTCGCCCCCGATCAGGATGGGCGTGACGCCGGGAGTGCCCTTCAATGCGGCGTAGGTGGGATAGCAGTTCGTGCTCGCGACCAGGCCGGAGCGCGGGCCGATCCGCGCGGCCAGGGTGCCCACCGTCGTCGATGCGTCGAAGGCGACCGAGCCGAACCGCGGCACGAGGGCGAGAGCCTTCTCGGCGATGACATCCTTCGCGCGGGAGTTCACCGACTGCCGCTCGCGATACGGGCGGGGCCCGATCACCGAGATCGCACCGCCTCGCACTCGGCGCAGCAGACCCTCGGACTCGAGATCGGCCAGATCGCGCCGGATGGTCATCGCCGAGACCCCCAGCGAGGTGGCGGCCTCGGCCAGCCGGATGATGTTGTCGCGCTCGAGCATCGCGAGAAGCTGGGCGCGCCGTTCCTCGGACTCCGTGCTGCTGGTGATCGCCATCGATGTCCCTTCCGCTGTGACATTTATGTTATCTCCAAGCCACACCGCACATCAATCCTTGAGAAGGCTCGAAAAAACAGGGATCGAACGTGTGTCTTGCCAAATCATTGACACACGGTCGGGTGGGTGTTAGATTCCCGTCGTGGTTCATTGAACCACTCCTGAACAGCAGCGTCGCCGCGGGGCTCGTCGACGCACCGACCGCAGAAGGGCGTCACACGATGGCCGAGGCATACGACAACGTCCGCTCCACCGCGAGCGGCTTCGACCGTGCTCTGGACGCCGGCGACGGCATCGTCCGGCTGGCGCCGGCCTGGGTGCCGCGGGCGTTCTGCACCCCCGGCCGTCGCATCCGCCTGCACCCGGACGACTACTTCCCGTTCGCGCAGACCCGCGGCGGCATCGACGAGCGCTGGCTGGCGTCGACGGTGCGTGCCGACAACGGCCCGCTCACCGGACCGTGGGAGGGGCTGAGCCTGGTCGTCGACCCGGACGGCGGCCTGCTGCCGTTCGACGAGTTCGTCGCGCACCACCGGGCCGAGCTGATCGGTTCGCGGCTGCAGGACCGCTTCGGCGGGTGGACCATGTACTCGAAGTTCTACGACAATCTGCAGCCGCTGCCGTTCCACGTGCACCACAGCGACGAGAAGGCCGCGCTGGTGGACAAGGTCGGCAAGCCCGAGGCGTACTACTACTCGCCCCACATGAACAACTACACCGGCGACCAGGCGATCTCGTTCCTCGGCCTGCAGCCCGGGACCACCCGCGACCAGCTGAAGGAGCGTCTGGCCCGGTTCGCCTCCGGCGGCGACAACCGCATCACCGACTACGCGCTCGGCTACCGCACCCAGCTCGGCACGGGGTGGGACATCCCCTCCGGCGTGCTGCACGCCCCCGCCAGCATCTGCACCTACGAGCCGCAGTCCGCCAGCGACGTGTTCTGCATGTGCGAGTCGTGGAGCAACAATCGCGAGGTGCCGGAGGAGCTGCTCTGGAAGGACGTCCCGCACGAGCACCACGGCGACTACGACTTCATCCTCGATCTGCTGGACTGGGAGCGCAACGTCGATCCCGCATTCGTGGAGAACCGCTTCATGCGCCCTCGCCCGACCGCCGCCTCCGCCGCCGACGGCGGCGCGGCCTATGCGGAGAACTGGATCGTCTACCGCTCGTCCGCCTTCAGCGCCACCGAGCTGACGGTGCGTCCCGGTCAGACCGTCACGATCGCCGATCAGGACGCCTACGGCGCCATCGTCGTGCAGGGCGCCGGCGCGTTCGGCGCGCATGACGCCCAGGCCGCCACGCTGATCCGCTTCGGGCAGCTCAGCCAGGACGAGTTCTTCGTCTCGGAGCGCGCCGCCCGAGCCGGGGTCACGATCACGAACCGCAGCAGCACGGACGACCTGGTCATGCTCAAGCACTTCGGGCCGGACAACCAGGAGCTCGGTCCCGTTGGCTGATATCTTCGCAACGCCGGCCGCCGAGGCGCTGCCCCGCATCGGCTCTCTGGACCAGGTCGCCCGGGTCGACCGCTTCGTCGAAGACGACGGGCCGGCCCGTGGAGCGCGGCGGCTGCGCGTGGTCAACGGCGGCGGCCTCGAGTTCGACGTCCACCCGGATCGCGGTCTGGACATCGGCGCGGCGACGTTCCGCGGGATGCCGCTGGCCTGGCTCTCCTCGACCGGGATCACCCGGCCCGACGCCTACGAGCCGGAGGGCCGCGGCTGGCTGCGCACGTTCGGCGGCGGTCTGGTCACCACCTGCGGACTCGACAGCTTCGGCCCGCCGGCCGACGACGAGGCCGGTGTGGTGGGGATGCACGGCCGTATCGGCAGCATCCCCGCGCGGATCGGCGAGATCTCGGCCACACCCGAGCTGGTGACGGTCGCCGGTCAGGTGCGGCAGACGGCTGTGTTCCAGGAGAACCTGCTGCTGGAGCGCCGGATCACCTCGGTGGTCGGCTCCTCCTCGCTGCGCATCGACGACACCGTGACCAACGACGGCGAGGACCCCAGCCCGCACATGATCCTCTACCACGTGAACCTCGGCTGGCCGCTGATCGACGCCGGCACCACGGTCGAGATCCCCGCACGATCGGTGCACGCGCGGGATGCGGATGCCGAAGCCGGCTTCGACGAGCGCACCTGCATCGGTGCGCCCACCGCCGGCTTCCGCGAGCAGCTGTACATCCACGAGACGGGCGACGGGCCGCACCTCGCCCGCGTGGTCAATCCGGCCCGCGGGCTCACGCTCTCGCTGCGCAGCTCGGCCACGCTTCCGGCCGTCTTCCAGTGGAAGCTCACCGCCACCAAGCACTTCGTGCTCGGGCTGGAGCCGGCCAACACGGCAGAGATCCAGGGGCGGGCCGCCGCCCGCGCCCACGGCCGCCTGCCCGAGCTGCAGCCGGGCGAGAGCCGCTCCTATTCCATCGAGATCGAGGTGACCGCATGACCGAGACGCCTTTGATGCAGCTCACCGGGGTGCGCAAGTCGTTCGGCGCCGTCCGGGCCCTGATCAGCGCCGACCTGACGCTGGCACCGGGCTCCATCCACGCCCTCGTCGGCGAGAACGGGGCCGGCAAATCGACCCTGGTCAAGATCATCGGCGGCCTGTACCGGCGGGACGACGGGGAGTTCCTGCTCGAGGGGGAGAGCGTGGACTTCCGCAGCACGAGGGAGGCGAAGGAGGCGGGCATCGCGGTGATCTACCAGGAGCCCACGCTGTTCCCCGACCTCAGCGTCGCCGAGAACATCTTCGTCGGCCGTCAGCCCTACACCCGGTTCGGCGGCATCGACCGCGCGAAGATGCGCCGTGAGACCTCCGAGCTCACCCGTCGACTCGGCGTGCCGATCGATCCCGATCGCGAGGCGCGCGGACTGTCGATCGCCGACCAGCAGGTCGTCGAGATCGCCAAGTCCATCTCGATCGGCGCGAAGGTCATCATCATGGACGAACCCACCGCGGCCCTGTCCGGCATCGAGGTCGACCGGCTGATGGGCATCGCCCGCCAGCTGCGCGACGAGGGCCGCGGCCTCATCTTCATCTCGCACCGCTTCGACGAGGTGTTCGCGCTGTGCGACACCATCACCGTGATGCGTGACGGCAGCTACATCGCCACGAACCCGGTCCAGGACGTCACCGAGGACGCGATCATCCGGCAGATGGTCGGCCGCAGCGTGGAGAACCTGTTCCCGAAGGAGGAGACCACCGTCGGCGCCGCCGTGCTCCAGGTGGAGAACCTCTCCAGCCCCGGCATCTTCGAGGACGTCAGCTTCACCGTCCACTCCGGCGAGATCGTCTGCTTCGCCGGCCTGGTCGGCGCCGGCCGCAGCGAGATCGCCCGTGCCGTCTTCGGCGTCGATCGCTACGAGTCCGGAACCGTCACGATCGACGGGCGCACCGTTCCGGCGAAGAACCCGATGGCCGCGATGCGACTGGGCATGGGCTTCGTGCCGGAGGACCGCCGCAAGCAGGGTCTGGCGATGTCGGCCGGGGTGCAGTCCAACATCACGCTGGCCATCCGGGAGAGCCTGGCCAAGCTGGGCTTCATCACGTCTTCGCTGGAAGAGCCCAGCGCCCGCATGTGGGCGTCGCGGCTGCAGGTGAAGACGCACGCGCTGGACACCGAGGCATCCATGCTCTCCGGCGGCAACCAGCAGAAGGTGGTGCTCGGCAAGTGGCTGGCCACGCAGCCGAAGATCCTCATCGTGGACGAGCCGACCCGCGGGATCGACGTGGGCACGAAGGCCGAGGTGCATCGACTGCTCTCCGAACTCGCCGGCACCGGCGTGGCCGTCCTGATGATCTCGTCCGAGCTGCCCGAGGTGCTGGGAATGGCCGACCGCGTGCTCGTCGTGCGCGAGGGCCGGATCACCGCCGAGCTGCCGCGTGAGAAGGCCACGCCCGAGAACGTCATGTACGCCGCCACTCACGCGACGGAGGAAGCCGCATGAGCGTCACCCACACCGTTCCGCCGTTCGAGGCGCGACGGTCCTGGTTCCCGAAGGTGCTGCGGGCGCGTGAAGCAGGACTTGTCGTCCTCATCCTCGTCCTGATCGCCGTGACCGTCAGCATCCAGCCCAGCTTCGTCTTCTCCGCCGGCGGCTGGCGAGAGCTGCTGCGTCAGCCCACCATCCTGATCCTGGTCGCCATCGGCCAGGGGATCGTGATCATCACGCGGAACATCGACCTGTCGGTCGGGTCGGTGCTGTGCCTTTCCACCTACCTGTCCGGCTGGCTGTTCGCGAATGTGCCCGGCATCCCCATCGCGCTCGTGGTGCTGATCGGCGTGGCGCTGGGCGCCTTCCTCGGTCTGATCAACGGCGTGCTGGTGGCATTCCTGAAGGTGCCGGCGCTGGTGATCACGCTGGGCACGCTGTACGCCTACCGCGGCATCGCGATCCTGTGGATCGGACCGCACTTCATCCGCTCCAGCTGGCTGCCGCCGGAGTTCCGTCGACTGGGAACCATGTCGCTCTTCTCGATCCCGGTGCTGCTGCTGGTCGTGCTGGTCGTGGTGCTGGTGGTCGGCTGGTTCATGACCAGTCGCCGCTCCGGCCGCGATCTGTACGCGCTGGGATCCAACCCCGAGGCGGCGACCCTGTTCGGGCTCAGCGAGCGGCGCCTCACCCTGGGTGCGTTCATGGCCAGCGGTGCGCTGGCGGGCCTGGCCGGTCTGGTCTACCTCGCGATCTTCGCGACCGGCGACGCGCAGGTCGGAACCGGGTACGAGCTGCAGGCGGTCGCGGCGGCCGTGGTCGGCGGGGTGGCCATCGTCGGCGGCTCCGGCACCATCTGGGGAGTCGCCCTGGGAGCGTTCTTCCTGGCCACGATCTCCAACGCGCTGCCCGTGCTCGGAGTCCCGAGCCTGTGGCAGCAGGCGCTGGTCGGTCTGTTCATCGTCGGCGCGATCATGCTCGATCGCATTCTGTTCATCAACCGCATGAGGCGGGCTCGAAGAGGCGGGAGCCAGAAATGACCGCAGCGACGCTGACAGCCGTCCCCGACGGCTCCCGCTACGTCCGCCATGGCCGGCCGCTCTGGCGCCGCGCCCTGCTGCGGCCGGAATCGGTGATCGTGCTGGCGATCGTGCTCGTGCTGCTGATCGGCACGCTCACCGTCCCCTTCTTCGCGCAGCCGTACACGTACCAGACGATGATCCTGAACACCGCGCCGATCCTGCTGATGCTGCTGCCGTCGACGCTGGTCATCGTCACCGGCGACATCGACCTCTCGGTGGGCTCGGTGCTGGGATTCTCCAGCGCGCTGTTCGGGCTCACCTTCGCGGCGGGGGTCCCGCTCGCCCTGGCCGCCGTGATCGGCGTGGTCGCCGGCGCCGTCGTCGGGGCGGTCAACGGCCTGCTGGTCACCGTCGTCGGCCTGCCCAGCCTCGCGGTGACCATCGGCACGCTGGCCCTGTTCCGGGGCTTGGCCGTCGGGCTGCTGGGCACCACGTCGATCACCGCCTTCCCCGCCGAGGTCCCGCGCTTCCTCACCGCGCCGCTGTTCGGCCTGCCGTTCCCGGCGGTCACGATCGCGATCATCGTGCTCGCCATCGTGTTCGGGGCGCTGCTGCACTTCACCCCGTTCGGCCGCGGCGTCTTCGCGATCGGCCAGAGCCCCGAGAACGCGGCGTTCTCGGGCGTTCCGGTCAACCGCACGCGCTTCATCCTGTTCGTGCTCAGCGGCACCGTCGCCGGCGCGACCGGCGTCTACTTCACGCTGCAGTACAGCAACGCGATCGGCACGAACGGCCTCGGCTTCGAACTGCAGGTGGTCACCGCCATCGTGCTCGGCGGCGTCTCGATCTGGGGCGGCAAGGGCACCCTGTTCGGCGCCCTCGCCGGCGGCGTCCTCATCGCGGCGCTGAACAAGACCCTGCAGCTGGCCGGAATCGGCTCCGACACCATCAGCATCGTCACCGGTGTCGCCCTCATCTTCTCCGTCGTCGTGGCGAGCATCGCGGGCTTCATCTCGCGCCGTCGACGGTCGAAGGCCTCCGTGGACCCTGCGGCAGGCGCATGACCCATCCATCACGAGTACACCCTGAATCACGTTCCGCAAGGGAAGGAAAAACAATGAGGTTCACATCCCGCGGGTTCTCCCGCAAGATCGCCTTCGCGGTCGCCGCGGTCGCAGCATCCGGCATGCTGCTGGCCGGCTGCGCCGCCGGCTCCGGCGGGGGCACCGGCTCCGACGACGGCTCGAAGGGCGGTGACGCCAGCGTCACCTTCATCCCGAAGAGCCTGGGCAACAAGTACTTCGAGGCCTCCGACAAGGGGGCGGCCGCCGGCGCCAAGGAGCTCGGCCTCGGCTTCAAGGAGGAGGGCCCGACGGCGACCGGTTCGGCCGACCAGGTGCCGTTCATCCAGACCGCCATCCAGACCGGGCAGAAGGCCATCGCCATCGCGGCGAACGACCCGGCCGCCGTCTGCAACGACCTGTCCCAGGCGCAGAGCCAGGGCGTGAAGATCGTCGCGTACGACACCGACACCGACTGCCGCGACGTGTTCGTCAACCAGGCGACCGTCGACGGCATCGCCGAGGGCCTGGTCAAGCTGACCGCCGATCACCTCGGTGAGGCGGGCGGCACCATCGCCATCCTCTCCGGCGGGGCCAACGCCGCCAACCTGAACGCGTGGGTCGATGCGATCAAGGCGCTGCTGAAGAAGGACCACCCGAACATCACCGTCGCCAAGGTGGCGTACGGCGATGACCAGGACCAGAAGTCCTACCAGGAGGCCCAGGGCCTGATGCAGTCGATCCCCGACCTGAAGGCGATCATCGCGCCGGACACGGTCGCGGTGAAGGAGGCCGCGCACTACCTCGCCGACACCAAGGAGTTCCAGGGCAAGGTGTGGGTGACCGGCCTGGGTCTGCCCAGCGAGATGGCGGAGTACGTCACCAGCGGCATCGTCGAGCAGTTCGGACTGTGGAACCCCGAGGATCTCGGCTACCTCGCCGCCTATGCCGCCGACGCGCTCGTGAAGGGCGAAATCACCGGCGCCGAAGGCGACAAGTTCAAGGCCGGCAAGCTCGGTGAGTACACGGTCGGCAAGGACGGCGAGATCGTCCTCGGCCCGATGTTCGTGTTCAACAAGGACAACGTCGGAGACTTCTCCTTCTGATCCGCAGACAGCCGGGGCCCGCGACGCGCTGCGTGGCGGGCCCCGGCCGTCTCGGTGCTTCACTTGTCCCGAGGAGGGTGCAGGCCATGGTGACCATCCGCGACGTCGCAGCACGCGCCGGAGTCTCTGCGGGGACCGTGAGCAACGTGCTGAACCGGCCCGGCTACGTCGCGGCCGAGACGCGCGAACGCGTCCTCCAGGTCATCGCGGATGTCGGATTCACGCCCACTCCGCGGGCGCGCCGGTTCCGCACCGGCCGTCAGCGCACCCTCGGGCTCGCGCTGGCCGACCTCGCCAACCCGTTCTTCGTCGACATCGCCCTGGGCGCCGAGTCCGAGGCGAAGGCGCTCGGGGTGGGCGTGGTGATCATCCACAACGGCGAGGACGCCGCGCGCGAGCAGCACAATCTCGATCTTCTCGTGCAGCAGCGGGTGCACGGCATCATGATCACCCCCGTGCACGAGGAGGACGAGAAGCTCGGGCGGCTCGACGGGCGCGGCATCCCGCTGGTGTATGTCGACCGGGTCTCGCCGTCCTCCACCCGCTGCTGGGTGAAGACCGACGACGTCGCCGGCGGCCGCGTGGCCGGAGAGCATCTCGTCTCGCTCGGCCATCGCACCCTCGCCTTCGCCGGCAGCTTCGATGCCACGAGGCAGACCGATCTGCGCTTCCAGGGGTTCGCGGCCGCCGTCGGGGTCGCCGGCGCGATCCCGGAACGGCTGGCGACCGATGCCTGGGCGATCGAGGACGGACGCCGGGTGGGCGCCGTGCTCGCCGCCCGCCCGCGCAGCGCGCTGCCCACCGCCGTCATGTGCGCCAACGACCTGATCGCGGTGGGCATCCTGCTCGAGTTCGCCCGCCACGACATCCGCGTCCCCGACGACGTCTCGGTCGTCGGGTTCGACGACCTCGCCTGGGCGGCGGCCGTCTCGGTGCCGCTGACCACGGTGCGCCAGCCGCGCGCCGACCTCGGCAAGCACGCCGTGCGCATGCTGCTGGACGAGATCGACCGGTCCGACGCACACGCGCACCGGAACCTCCTGCTGGCCCCCGAGCTCGTCGTGCGCGCATCCACGGCACCACCGACCCGGCGCTGAGCGCCCCGCGGACGCCGCACGCCGACGCGGACCCCGACCCACCGAAGGAACGAACAGATGGCCACCACCTGGCAGCCCGCACTCGTCAGCGACGAACTCGTCACCCTCACGACGCGGCTGGGCGACCCGGCGAAGGATCTCGTGATCCTCGCCGAGGGCAACACCTCCCAGCGGCTGGCCGACGGCCGGATCGTCGTGAAGACGTCCGGGTCGTATATGGCCGAAGCGACGGCCGACGACTTCGTGGTCACCGAGGTCGAGCCGCTGGTCGCGATGATGGAGGACCGCTCCCGCACCCAGGAGGACCTCACGGCGCTTCTGGACGCCGGCGAGCACGACGGCGTGCGCCGGCGCGGATCCATCGAGACGCTCGTGCACGCGGCGGTGCAGTCGGTCGCGCCGACCGCCTTCGTCGCGCACACGCATCCCACCCACGTGGTCGGGCTGCTCGCCAGCGTGCACGCCGCCGGCGCGTTCGACGAATGGGTCTACTCGGACGAGGCGGTGGTGATCGGCGTGCCGCTGTTCGTCCCCTATGCGGCGCCCGGCATAGACCTCGGCCGGCTCTTCCTCCAGCGGCTGCGTGCGTACGCCGACGCGCACGGCGAGCTGCCGTCGGCGATCCTGCTCGGCAACCACGGGATGGTCGCCGTTGCCGGCACCGCGGCGGCGGCGGAGGCCATCACGCTGATGACGGTGAAGGGCGCGCGGGTGCGACTGGATGCGCTCTCGATCGGGGGCGTGCAGGGGCTGGGCGAAGACACCGTCGCCCACTACTTCGAGCGCACCGACATGGTCGAGCGCCGCAGGAACCTGGCGGGGATGGGCTGATGGCACGGCTGAAGGCGGTCTTCTGCGACGTGGGCGGGCCGATCTACGACGACGAGAACTTCGTCGCCGCAGTGCTGGTCGCCCTCGACGAGCTGCGCGCCGCCGACGGGATGCCGCCGACGGACCGCACCGCGTTCCGCATGCTCTACGATCGCAGCCGGGCCGCGCAGGGGATGTCGCTGCGGGCCGCGCTCGCCGAGCGGTTCCTCGGCTCGACCGCGCGCCGCGACGAGCTGCACGCCCGCACCCGGGAGCACTGGGTGCATCCGGAGGGGACGCTGTACCCCGACGTGATCCCGTTCCTGCAGACGCTGCGCGGACGCGTGACGGTGGGCGTCCTCGCGAACCAGGAGGAGGGCGTGGTCCGGGCGCTGGAGCGGGACGGCGTCGCGCCGTTCGTGGATGTCTGGGCGGTCTCGGCGATCGTCGGCCACGAGAAGCCGTCGCCCGAGCTGTTCCGCTGGGCGCTCGCACAGGCCGGCGCCGACCCCGGCGAGGCGGTGCACATCGGCAACCGGCTGGACACAGATGTGCGACCGGCCCAGGCGCTGGGCCTGGCCACCGTGTGGGTGCTGCGCGGCGAGGCGCCCGACGATCCCACCCCGCAGCAGCTCGCCGAGCCCGACCTGGCCGTGCGCGGCCTGGACGGCCTCGCGCCCCGGCTGTTCGAGCTGATGGCGGCGCGCGGATGACGCGGGGGATCAGATGAGCATCGTGCTCGGCATCGACCTGGCCACCGCCGAGGTCCGGGTGCAGGCCGTCGACGTGGAGTCGGGCCAGGCCGTCGCCGAACGTCGCGCCGCCCTGCCGGTGCGCGAGGTCGGTCCGGGCGGCGAGCGCGTGCAGCCCGCGGAGCATGCGACGCTGGCCCGGGCGCTGATCACCGCGGTCGCCGCCGACCTGGGCGCGCGGGCCTCCCAGGTGCGCGCGCTCTCGATCACCGGCACCTCGGGCACCGTCGTGCCCGCGGACGTCGCCGGCCGCCCGGTCGGCGATGCCGTGCTCTACGACGACCCGCGCGGCGCGGACGGGCTGCGGCGGCTCGCCGCGGCGGGATGGACCCGACGGCCGATGGGGGCGCTCGCCCGTGCGGCCTGGATGCACGCCGTCGCCCCGGCCGAGCGGTACCTGTTCACCCCCGACATCGTCGCCGCCGCCCTGGCCGGGCGGCTGCTGCCCTCGGACACGTCGCACGCGCTCAAGAGCGGCGTCGACCCGGTCACGGCGCGCTGGGACGAGGCCGCCCTCGAGCTGCTCGGCCTGCCGCGCGAGCGGATGCCCGAGCTGGTCCGGCCCGGCACGGTGATCGGCGAGGTCGCCGCCCCCGACCGCCTGGGGCTGCCGGGCGGGGTCGCCATCGTCGCCGGGATGACCGACGGGTCCACCGGCCAGATCGCCACCGGCGCGGTCGCGGTGGGCGACACGGTCGGCGTGCTGGGCACCACCCTGGTGCTCAAGGCGGTCTCACCGCACGACGTGGTCGAGTCGGCATCCGGCGTGTACTCGCACGGTGCGCCGGACGGCACGTTCTGGCCCGGGGGAGCATCCAACACGGGCGCCGGCGTGCTCCGCCACGGGCTCACCGCCGGGCTCGACCCCGCCGACGCCGCGGCCGCGATCGAGGCGCACGGTGTGTCCGGCATCATCGCCTACCCGCTGGCCCGGCCGGGGGAGCGGTTCCCGGTCGCCGACCCGGCGTTCCCTGGGTTCTGCGTCGATCGTGCCGGGCGTGCCCGCGACGCCGCGACCGCGGTCGAGCGCTTCCGCGCGGTGTACGAGGGCGTCGCCCTCGTCGAGCGGCTCGGACTGGACCGGCTGGGTGGGCTCGGCGTGCGGCTGCGGCGTCATCACGTCGCCGGCGGCGCATCAGCGAGCGCGGTGTGGAACCGGATCCGCGCCTCGGCACTGGGCCGCGAGGTGGTCGCGGTGTCGGGCGCCGGCAGCGCGCGCGGTGCGGCCGCCATCGCCGCGGCCGCCCTGGAAGCCTCCCGGCCGGGGGCCGAGGGGCTGGATGCCGTGGCGAGGCGATTCTCCGGAGTGCGCACGGTCGTCGAGCCCGACCCCGCACTTGCCGCCCGGCTGGACGAGCACTACCGGATCCTGTGCGCGCACATCCCGTCGGCATCCCGCCCCCACACCTGATTCGAATCAATCGGTCGAGACCATCGATCACCACGCAGGAGGAATCCCATGGTCCAGTTCAGCGACATCGCATCCGAGCTCGAGCGGCAGGCCATCGAGCTGCCCAGCTGGGCGTTCGGCAACTCGGGCACGCGATTCCGCGTGTTCGGCACCCCCGGCACGCCCCGCACGCCGCAGGAGAAGATCGCCGACGCCGCGCAGGTGCACGCCCACACCGCGCTGGCCCCGACGGTGGCCATCCACATCCCGTGGGACAAGGTCGACGACTACGCCGCCCTGCGCGCGTACGCGAACGACCTCGGCGTCGAGCTGGGCACGGTGAACTCCAACACGTTCCAGGACGAGGCGTACAAGTTCGGGTCGCTGGCCTCCGTCGACCCCGCCGTGCGCCGCAAGGCCATCGACCATCACCTCGAGTGCATCGACATCATGCATCAGACCGGATCGCGCGACCTGAAGATCTGGCTCGCCGACGGCACCAATTACCCCGGCCAGGGCGACATCCGCGCGCGGCAGGACTGGCTGGCCGACTCGCTGCGCGAGATCTACGACGCGCTCGGCGAACAGCAGCGGCTCGTGCTCGAGTACAAGTTCTTCGAGCCGGCGTTCTACCACACGGATGTCCCGGACTGGGGCACCTCGTACGCCCACGTCAGCGCCCTCGGCCCGAAGGCGTTCACCTGCCTGGACACCGGGCACCACGCGCCCGGGACGAACATCGAGTTCATCGTGGCGCAGCTGCTGCGACTGGGCAAGCTCGGGTCGTTCGACTTCAACTCCCGCTTCTACGCCGACGACGATCTGATCGTGGGGGCGGCCGACCCGTTCCAGCTGTTCCGCATCCTGTTCGAGGTCGTGCGCGGCGGCGGCTACGACGTCGACTCGCCGGTGGCCTTCATGCTCGACCAGTGCCACAACATCGAGGAGAAGATCGTCGGCCAGCTGCGATCCGTGCTCAACGTGCAGGAGATGACGGCCCGCGCGCTGCTGGTGGACCGGGAGGCCCTCTCGGCCGCACAGCGCGAGAACGACGTCCTGGCCGCCAACGCGATCCTGATGGACGCGTTCTACACCGACGTGCGCGCCGACCTCGCGGCGTGGCGCGAATCGCGCGGCCTGCCCGCCGATCCGATCGCCGCGTTCCAGGCGTCGGGGTATCAGGAGAAGATCGTCGCCGAACGCGTCGGCGGGGTGCAGGCCGGCTGGGGCGCCTGAGCGGCGTCAGCGCAGGTCGTACACCCGCTTGTACTTGCCCTCGCTGCGCGGCAGCGTGCCCGGCTCTTCCAGCCGCACCTCCACGGTGGTGCCGATCAGCGCCTTGACCCGCTGCCGGAGCACGTCGCCGGCGGCCAGGCAGGTCTCCCGCGTCAGGGCCGGGTCGCGCTCGACCCGCACGGTCATCGCGTCCAGCTGCCCGTTCTTGGCCAGTTCGAGCACGAAGTGCGGGGTGAGCGCCTCGATCCCCAGCACCAGCTCCTCGATCTGGGTGGGGAACAGGTTCACGCCGCGCAGGATGATGAGGTCGTCGTCGCGTCCGGTGATCTTCTGGATGCGCCGCATGCCGGGCCGCGCCGTGCCCGGCAGCAGCCGGGTGAGGTCCTTGGTGCGATACCGGATGACGGGGAAGGCCTCCTTGGTCAGCGAGGTGAACACCAGTTCGCCCAGGGCGCCGTCGGCGACCGGCTGCATCGTCTCGGGGTCGATCGTCTCGGGCAGGAAGTGGTCCTCCCACACGTGCGGGCCGTCCTTGGTCTGCACGCACTCGTTCGCCACGCCCGGGCCCATCACCTCGCTCAGACCGTAGATGTCCACCGCATCCAGGTCGAGGCGGCGCTCGATCTCGGCGCGCAGCTCGTCGGTCCACGGCTCGGCGCCCAGCACCGCGATCTTCAGCGAGCTGGTCCGCGGGTCGATCCCCGCCTCCTGCATCGCATCCGCGATGGTCAGCAGATAGCTCGGGGTGCAGGTGATCACCTCGGGCTCGAAGTCGCGGATCAGCTGCACCTGGCGCGCCGTCTGCCCGCCCGAGACCGGGATCACCGTCGCCCCCAGCATCGCCGCGCCGTCGTGCAGCCCGAGGCCGCCGGTGAAAAGGCCGTAGCCGTACGCGTTGTGGACCTTCATGCCCGGCCGCACCCCGGCCGCCCGCAGCGAGCGGGCCACCAGCTGTGCCCAGCGCTGCAGGTCGCCCTCGGTGTAGCCGACGACGGTGGGCCGGCCGGTGGTGCCGGACGAGGCGTGGATGCGGCGGACCTGGCTCATCGGGACGGCGAACATGCCGAACGGATAGGTGCGGCGCAGGTCGTCCTTCGTGGTGAACGGAAGGCGGCGGACGTCGCCGAGTTCCCGGATGTCGTCGGGGCGGATGCCGGCGGCGTCGAACTTCTCCCGGTACAGCGGCACGTTCTCGTACGCGTGGCGCGCCGTCCACTGCAGCCGCCGCAGCTGGAGGTCCTCGAGCTCGTCCCGGCTCATCCGCTCCTCGACGTCCAGGTCATCCATGCGCGTCCTCCTGGATCGTCCGGTTCGTGGTCAGCGACCGCCCGCGGAACTCGGCCACGACGTCCCCGGTATCGTCCCGGACGGTCACGTCGTACAGTCCGTTGCGGCCGCTGACGACCCGGCGCACGGCGGTCGCGGTCAGCGTCTGCCCGGCGCGGGTGGACTTGAGGAACGTGATGTCGGCGCCCGCGGCCACGGTCACCCGCTCATCCTCGTTGCAGGCGATCGCGAACGCCGTGTCGGCGAGCGCGAACACCAGCCCGCCGTGGGTGATCTCGAACCCGTTGGTCATGTCCTCGCGCACGGGCATCGACACCACCGCGTGCCCGGGCTCGTCGTGCTCCACCCGCAGTCCCAGGGCGGCGGCGGCCCGATCTCGCTGCATCATCGGCCGGACCGCGGCATCCGTCATCATGGCTCCTTCGCCGGGCGCCGTCGCACCCGCCGTCGAGTATGTCATAATTACTGAACGAGCGGTAGGTAATTACCGGAGGTGTCGACGATGACCATGGCCGTTTCCCCCGATGTCGATGAGCAGCAGGCGTTCGACGAGCTCATCGCGCAGGATGCGCGGATCGAGCCGCGGGACTGGATGCCGGAGGCGTACCGGAAGACGCTGATCCGCCAGATCTCCCAGCATGCGCACTCCGAGATCATCGGCATGCAGCCCGAGGGCAACTGGATCACGCGCGCACCCAGCCTGAAGCGCAAGGCCATCCTGATGGCGAAGGTGCAGGACGAGGCCGGCCACGGGCTGTATCTGTACTCCGCCGCGCAGACCCTGGGCATCACCCGCGAGGAGATGACCGAGCAGCTCATCGACGGCAAGGCGAAGTATTCGTCGATCTTCAACTACCCGACGCCGACGTGGGCCGACATGGGCGCGATCGGCTGGCTCGTGGACGGTGCCGCGATCGTCAATCAGGTGCCGCTGTGCCGCTGCTCGTACGGTCCGTACGGGCGGGCGATGGTCCGCGTCTGCAAGGAGGAGTCGTTCCACCAGCGGCAGGGCTTCGAGATCCTGCTCGCCCTCATGCAGGGCACCGCCGCGCAGCGGGCGATGGCACAGGATGCCGTGGACCGCTGGTACTGGCCGAGCCTGATGATGTTCGGCCCGCCGGACGAGGAATCGCCGAACTCGGCGCGATCGATGGCCTGGAAGATCAAGCGGTTCGGCAACGACGAGCTGCGGCAGCGGTTCGTCGGGATGCTGGTGCCGCAGGCCGAGGTGCTCGGCGTGACCCTTCCCGACCCCGAGCTGCGGTGGAACGAACAGGCCGGGCAGTACGACATGAGCCCCATCGACTGGGACGAGTTCACCGAAGTGCTGTCCGGCCGCGGGCCGATGAACGCCGTGCGCATCCAGAACCGCCGCACCGCGCACGAGGACGGCGCCTGGGTGCGCGAGGCGGCCGCCGAGTACGCCCGCAAGCAGGCGCTGCGCGAACGCGAGGTGGCGTGATGGCCACCGCGGGCTCGGCCGGCACCGAGATCTGGCCGCTGTGGGAGGTGTTCGTGCGCGCCGGGCGCGGCCTGAGCCACGTGCACGTCGGGTCGCTGCACGCATCCGATGCCGAACTGGCCGTGCGCAACGCGCGCGACCTGTACACCCGGCGCAGCGAAGGCGTGTCGATCTGGGTGGTGCCGTCCGACGCGATCACCACCAGCGACCCCGATTCGAAGGGCGCGTTCTTCGAGAGCCCCGCCGGCAAGAACTTTCGGCACGCGACGTACTACACCGCGTCGGAGGGGGTGCCGCACCTATGACCGGCTCGTCGCAGACCTCGCACTCCGGCGCGACCCGCGCCGTGCACATCTCGGTCGACGAGCTCGAGCTGTCGGCCGAGCTGGCCGGCGAGACCGGGCGAGTGGCAACCGCGGATGTCGCGGAGTACGCGCTGTGGCTGGGCGACGACGCGCTGATCCTGGCGCAGCGGCTGGGCGCGTGGATCGCGCACGCGCCCGAGCTCGAAGAAGACGTCGCCCTCGCGAACATCGGGCTCGACCTGCTCGGGCACGCGCGCGGCCTGCTGCGCTACGCGGGCACGGCCGACGGGCGCAGCGAAGACGACCTGGCGTACCTGCGCGACGAGGGCGAGTTTCGCAGCGCGTGGCTGTTCGAGCAGCCCAACGGCGACTTCGCGCACACGATCGCACGTCAGCTGGCGGCATCCGCGTACCAGTTCGAGCTGTACACGCGCCTCGTCGACTCGGCCGACCCGGTGCTGGCCGCCGTCGCAGGCAAGGCCGTGAAGGAGGTCGACTACCATCGCGACCACGCCATCAAGTGGACGCTGCGGCTGGCCGGCGGCACCGACGAGTCACGGCGGCGGATGCTGGTGGCAGTGGCCGATGTCTGGCCGTACGTCGACGAGCTGTTCCGCGACGAGCCGCTGATCGACCGGCTGGACGGCGTCGCGGTGCGGCCCTCGACCCTGCGCGAGCCGTTCGACGCCGTGATCGGCGCGGTGTTCGCCGAGGCCGAGCTCACCGTGCCGACCCGGTTCGACTCATCGGCCGGCGGCCGGCACGGCGCGCACTTCGAGGCGATGGGGCACCTGCTCGCCGAGATGCAGGTGCTGGCCCGCCGGCATCCGGGGGCGACATGGTGACCGCACTCGTTCAGGAGCGGCCGCTGCAGCCGACCCGGCAAGAGGCGCTCGAGGCCGTGCTCGGCCCCTGGGCCCTGTCGGCCCGCGGCGCAGGGGCGGGCGCGACGCCCGCGTCCGGCACCGACGCAGAACACGCGTGGGCCGCCGCGGCCACGGTGTGCGACCCCGAACTGCTGGTGCTCAGCATCGCCGACCTCGGTGTGCTGCGCGCCGTGCGCGTCGACGATGGCGCCGTGACCGTCGACATCACTCCGACGTACTCCGGCTGCCCGATGATGGACGTCATGGCGCGCGACGTGGCTGCCGCCGTGCGCGCGGCCGGGTTCGCCGATGTGGCGGTGCACACCGTGCTGCACCCGGCGTGGACGACCGAGTGGCTCAGCGCCGACGGCAGGCGCAAGCTCGAGGATTTCGGCATCGCGCCGCCCACCGGCATCCGTCCCACCGAGCCCGTGCTCGGCGGCCTGCACGTGCGGTGCCCGCACTGCCGGTCGCTGAACACCCGTGAGACGTCGCGGTTCAGCTCCACGTCGTGCAAGGCGCTGTACGAGTGCCGGGCCTGCGGCGAGCCGTTCGACTACTTCAAGGCGCACTGATGGCGGCCACCGAATCGGCCGATGCGCACAAGGTCGCGAGATCGTTCCTGGCCAGCGCCGTGGGCGGCCCGAAGCCGCGGCACCGCGGACGCTTTCACACCCTGAAAGTCGCCGAGGTGCGGCCGCTGACCGATGACGCCGTCGAGGTGACGTTCGCCGTGCCCGACGAGCTGCACGACGACTACGGCTACCTCGCCGGCCAGCATGTCGCGCTGCGGCTGCACCTGGACGGGCAGGAGCTGCGCCGGTCGTACTCGCTGTGCCGGCCGCCCGAGGCAGGCGCCCTCAGCGTCGCGATCAAGCGCGACCTGGGCGGCAGGTTCTCGACGTGGGCGCAGACCGAGCTGCACCCCGGCGACGAGCTCGATGTGATGAGCCCGCAGGGCACGTTCATCACCCGCCTCGAAGACCTCGACGGCCGGCACCTGGTCGGCATCGCGGCGGGCAGCGGCATCACGCCGCTGATGGCGCTGGCCACCGCGGTGCTCGAGCGCTCGGCGACATCGCGGTTCACGCTGGTGTACACGAACCGGTCGCGCTCCGACGTGATGTTCCTCGACGACCTCGCCGACCTGAAAGACCGCTACCCGTCCCGGCTGGCGCTGCACCACGTGCTCTCCCGCGAGCAGCGCACCGCGCCGCTGCTGAGCGGTCGCATCGACGAGGCGAAGCTGCGCACCATGCTCGACGTGCTGATCCGGCCGGCCACCGTGGACGAATGGTTCCTGTGCGGGCCGTTCGACCTGGTGCAGCTGTGCCGCGACACGCTCATCGGTGTGGGCGTGGACCGCACGCACATCCGCCACGAGCTGTTCACCACCGGCGAGCCCGGCCAGGCACCCGTCGGCAGCGTCGGGCGCCGAGTGACCGTGGTGCCCGACGAGCCGGTGTGCCACATCCGATTCACCCTCGACGGACAGTCCGCGGATGTCGACAGCCCGGCAAGCGCGCACGAAACGGTTCTTAACGCGGCGCTGCGGGTGCGTGCAGACGTGCCGTACGCGTGCGCGGGCGGCGTGTGCGGCACCTGCCGCGCGCGGCTGCTCGAGGGCGACGTGCGGATGACGGAGAACTACGCGCTCGAGCCGGACGAGCTCGAGCGCGGGTACATCCTGACCTGCCAGTCCCATCCCACCACCGAGTCCGTCGTCGTCGACTACGACGTGTGAGGAGCAGCCGATGATCGATCTGACCGTGGACGGCGACATCGCCGAGATCGTGCTGAACGCCCCGGACCGGCTCAATGCCCTGGACGAGGACGCGCTGCGCGAGCTCGACGCCGCCTACGCCGATGCCGAGCAGGCGGGGGTGCGCGCGCTGTTCCTGCGCGGCGAGGGACGCGCCTTCTGCGCCGGGCGGGACATCGCCGGCGTCGATCCGGCCACCGACGACGTGCCCGGGTACCTCGACACCCTGCTGACCCCGCTGCTGCGGCGGATGGCATCCTTCCCCGCGCCCACATTCGCCGCCGCGCAGGGCGCCTGCCTGGGGGTCGGGCTCGGGCTGCTGATCGCCACCGACGTCGTCTACGTCGCCGACACCGCCAAGATCGGCTCGCCGTTCGCGGCGCTCGGCGCCCTGCTCGACTCGGGCGGGCACGCCCTGTTCGCCGACCGGCTCGGCCCGCACAAGACGCTCGACCTGATCTACACCGGCCGGCTGATGACCGGGGAGGAGGCGGTGGCATCCGGGCTGTTCTCGCAGGTGTTCCCCGCCGATCGGGTGCAGGAGGCGGCATCCGCCGCCGCCCGCGCGACCGCCGCGGGCGCCACCGCGGCGTTCCTGGCGAGCAAGACCATCGTCGGGCGCCTGCGCGATGAGCGCATGCTGCTGTGGGAGACCATGACACGGGAAGCCCACGCGCAGGCCCAGCTGGCCCAGACGGCCGACTATCGCGAGGGGTTCGCCGCGTTCCAGCAGAAGCGGCCGCCGGTCTTCCGCGGGCACTGACCGTTCGCCCAGAGCGCACGCGCGCGCATTGCGGAGTGAGTCCTCACTCATTAGTGTCATCTGCGTGCCATCCACCGCCGTGTCCGATGCCGAGCGCTCCGACGCCGAGCCGGCCGAGAGCATCCCGACCGAGACGCGCACGCGCGCCGAGCCGATGGCACCGGACCGCCGTCGCGCGATGATCGCCGAGCAGGCCGTGCCGCTGTTCCTCGAGCACGGGGCCGCGCTGACCACGCGTCAGCTGGCCGAGCAGCTCGGCATCGCCGAGGGCACGATCTTCCGGGCGTTCGGCGACAAGGAGTCCCTCGTGCGCGCGGCGGTCGAGGCGTTCTTCGAGCAGGGGCGGGCGCGGATGCTGGAAGGGCTGGTCGATCCGGCATTGCCGATCGAAGAGAAGGTGGCGGCCCTCGTGAGCGGCACCCGCACCTGGACGAGCCGGATGATGCGGATGCTGTCGCTGATCAACCGGGACGAGATCGGGCAGTTCCTGTCCCGACCGGGCGACGACGCCTACCGCACGGCGATCGCCGCGGTGTTCGCGCCCGAGGCCGACGAGCTGACCATCAGTCCCGATCGGCTGGGTGGCATCGTCCGCCTCGCCGGAATGGCGGCCAACGCCGCGCGCTTCGACGACGACGGCGGACTCACCGACGACGAGCTCGTCCGCTTCATCCTCTACGGCATCGCGGGCCGTCCCCGCGGAAGGGAATGATCGTGCTGGGCAGACTCCTCGTGCGCTATCTGCGGCCGGCGTGGCCGCTGATCATCGGCGTCCTCGTGTTCCAGATCGCGCAGTCGCTCGCGTCGCTGTGGCTGCCCACGCTGCAGGCCGACATCATCGACGACGGCGTGCTCACCGGCGACATCGGCTTCATCTGGCGCACCGGCGGCGTCATGCTCGCCATCAGCTTCGTGCAGATCCTGTGCGCGATCGCCGCCGTCTACTTCGGCTCGCGACTGGCGATGGGGATGGGGCGCGACCTGCGCGACGACCAGTTCCACCGCGTGGTCGCCTTCTCGCAGCGCGAGGTCGGCCAGTACGGCGCGCCCTCGCTGATCACGCGGAACACGAACGACGTGCAGCAGGTGCAGATGCTGGTGCAGATGTCGGCGACCCTGATGGTCTCGGCGCCGATCCTGGCGATCGGGGGCGTCATCTTCGCGATCCGCCAGGATGTCGGACTGTCCTGGCTGATGGCGGTCTCGGTCCCGGTGCTGCTGGTGATCGTCTCGCTGATCGTCGTGCGCATGGTTCCCGCGTTCCGGGCCATGCAGCGCCGCATCGACCGGATCAACCAGGTGCTGCGCGAGCAGCTGACCGGCATCCGGGTGGTCCGGGCCTTCGTGCGCGAGCGCGAGGAGCGCGCCCGGTTCGAGAAGGGCAGCGCCGACGTGATGGAGTCGGCCGTGCGCGCCGGCAACCTGATGGCCATCATGTTCCCGGCCGTCACCATCGTGCTGAACGTCTCCAGCGCCGCCGTGATCTGGTTCGGCGCCTCCCAGGTGCAGGACGGGAACGCCCAGATCGGCACGCTGTTCGCGTTCCTGACCTACATGATGCAGATCCTCATGGGCGTGATGATGGCGACGTTCATGTTCGTGATGATCCCGCGCGCCGCGGTGTGCGCGAACCGGATCGGCGAGGTGCTGGACACGGTGCCGTCCGTCATGGCGCCGCACCGGCCCGCGGCCCTGCCCGCCCCGGTCGGCCGCGTCGTCTTCGACCGCGTCGACTTCGCCTACCCGGGCGCGCAGGAGGCCGTCCTCCACGACATCTCGTTCACGGTCGAGCCGGGCACCACCACGGCGATCATCGGGTCCACCGGATCGGGCAAGACCACGCTGGCCGGTCTCGTGCCCCGTCTGTTCGACGTCACCGCCGGGGCGGTGACCGTGGACGGCGTGGACGTGCGCGACTACGACCCGGACGAGCTGTGGAAGCGCATCGGGCTCGTCCAGCAGCGCGCCTTCCTGTTCTCCGGGACGATCGCCTCCAACCTCCGCTACGGCGATGCCGCCGCCACCGACGACGAGCTGTGGGAGGCGCTGGAGATCGCGCAGGCGAAGGCGTTCGTCAGCGGCATGCCCGAGCGGCTCGCGGCCCCGATCGCGCAGGGCGGCACGAACGTGTCCGGCGGCCAGCGTCAGCGGCTCTCGATCGCGCGCGCCCTCGTGCACCGCCCCGAGATCTACATCTTCGACGACTCGTTCTCGGCGCTCGATCTGAGCACCGATGCCGCACTGCGGCATGCCCTGGACGAACGGCTGCCCGATGCCACCCGCATCGTGGTCGCACAGCGCGTGTCCACGATCCAGCACGCCGACCAGATCGTCGTGCTCGAGCACGGACGTGTGGTCGGCCTGGGCACGCACGACGAACTCGCCGAATCCAACGACACCTACCGCGAGATCGTGGAGTCCCAGCTCTCGGCACAGGAGGCAGCATGAGCGGCACCCAGCAGCAGCGCCGGCCGATGGGCGGCCCGGGGCGCCCCGGGATGGGCGCCCCGGTGCAGAAGCCGCAGAACTTCGGCCGGAGCGCGAAGCGGCTGCTCGGGATGCTGCGCCCGGACGCGCTGTGGATCGCGCTGGTCGTCCTGTTCGGCGTGGTCAGCGTCGCCCTCAGCGTCGTGGGTCCGAAGCTGCTCGGCCAGGCCACCAACGTCGTGGTCGCGGGCTTCGTCTCGATGCAGTTCAAGGACCTGCCGGCCGGCGTGACCAAGGCGCAGATCATCCAGCAGATGGACGCGTCCGGGCAGGGGCAGCTGGCCGACATGCTGCGCGGGATGGAGTTCACCCCGGGCGCCGGCATCGACTTCGCCCGGCTGGGATCCCTGATCATGACGGTGCTGGCCATCTACATCATCTCGGCCGTGTTCATGTGGCTGCAGGGCCGCATCCTGAACATCGTCGTCCAGCGCGCGATGCACCGCATCCGCATGCTCGTCGAGGACAAGATCCACCGGCTGCCGCTGTCGTACTACGACCGGATGCAGCGCGGTGAGCTGCTCAGCCGCGTCACCAACGACGTCGACAACATCGGGCAGACGCTGCAGCAGTCGATGTCTCAGGTCGTCATCTCGCTGCTGACCGTGGTCGGCGTGCTGATCATGATGTTCCTGATCTCGCCCCTGCTGGCCGTGATCGCCCTGGTGACCATCCCGCTGACGATCATCATCACGGTCCTGGTCGCCCGCCGCTCGCAGAAGCTGTTCATCGCGCAGTGGGCGGCCACCGGCGTGCTCAACGCCCGGGTCGAGGAGACCTTCTCCGGACACGCGATCGTGAAGGTCTTCGGGCACCAGAAGGATGTCGAGGCCGATTTTCGTCGCGAGAACGACGCCGTGTTCCGCGCGAGCTTCGGCGCCCAGTTCGTGTCCGGCATCATCATGCCCGCGATGATGTTCATCGGGAACCTGGTGTACGTGGCGATCGCCGTCGTCGGCGGGCTGCAGATCGCCAGCGGACTCATCTCGATCGGCGACGTGCAGGCGTTCATCCAGTACTCCCGGCAGTTCACCCAGCCGCTGAGCCAGCTGGGCTCGATGGCCAACCTGCTGCAGTCGGGCGTGGCCAGCGCGGAGCGCGTGTTCGAGCTGATCGACGAGTCCGAGCAGACGCCGGACGCCGATCCGGCCGACACGGCGCCGGACGACGCCAGCCACCTCGCGTTCGACGACGTCGCGTTCCGCTACCTGCCGGACACGCCGCTGATCGACGGGCTGAGCCTGTCGGCCGAACCCGGCAGCACCGTCGCGATCGTGGGTCCGACCGGCGCGGGCAAGACCACGCTGGTGAACCTCATCATGCGGTTCTACGACGTCGACTCCGGGCGCATCCTCCTGGACGGCGTGGACACGCGCGGCATGACCCGTGCCGATCTGCGCGCTCGCACCGGCATGGTGCTGCAGGACACCTGGCTGTTCGCCGGGACGATCCGCGAGAACATCGCGTACGGCCGGCCCGAGGCATCCGAGCAGGAGATCGTGGATGCTGCGACCGCCGCCTACGTGGATCGCTTCGTGCACGCCCTGCCCGACGGCTACGACACGGTGCTGGACGACGAGGCCACCAACCTGTCGGCGGGGGAGCGGCAGCTGATCACCATCGCCCGGGCGTTCCTGGCCGACCCGCGGATCCTCATCCTGGACGAGGCGACGAGTTCGGTCGACACCCGCACGGAGCTGCTGATCCAGCGGGCCATGTCGCGGCTGCGCGTGGACCGGACCTCGTTCGTGATCGCGCACCGGCTGTCCACCATCCGCGATGCCGACCTGATCCTCGTGATGGAGCAGGGCAGCATCGTCGAGCAGGGCACGCACGACGAGCTGCTGGCCGCGAAGGGCGCGTACTGGCGGCTGTACAACGCGCAGTTCGAGGCCCCGGTCGTCGACACCGGCGCCCCGCCGGTCCCGGCGACCGTCGGCGGGCCGCCGTCCGGCGCGATGACGGCGCTCGCGGAGGAGCCGGAGGGTGCGGAGGGTGTCAACTAGTATGTGAACGTCGCCGACGCCCTCGGCGGTCCACCCCCACCCCTGGAGGACACGGCGTGCCCGACGTGCGCACACGAACGCGAACGGTTCCACTGTCCGGTGGATCCGTCGTCCTGGCCTGGGCGGCGGTGACCGATGTCGGTCGGCGACGCGAGGCGAATCAGGACGCCCTCCTGGCCGAATACCCGCTGTTCGTCGTGGCCGACGGCATGGGCGGGCACATCGGGGGTGAGATCGCCAGCACCAGCACGATCGACCGGCTGCGCCCGGTCGCCGAGTCCGGTGCCGTCTCGCCCAAGGCGATCGAGAAGGCGCTGAGCCGGGCGGTCAAGGACATCGCCGGCCACCCCGGCTCGACCGACGACGGCACCGGCACCACCGTGACCGGCGTCTACCTCGAGGTGTCCGGCGACGACCCGCACTGGGTCACGCTGAACATCGGCGACTCGCGGGTCTACCTGCAGCGCGACGGCCAGGTGATCCAGATCACCACCGACCACTCCGTCGTGCAGGAGCTGATCGCGGCCGGTCGGCTGAGCCCGGAAGAGGCCGAGAACCACCCGTACGGCAACGTCATCACCCGAGCCGTCGGCCCGAGCGATTCGGTGAAGCCCGACTACGTGCGCCTGGACCTGGTCGACGGCGACCGCTTCGTCATCTGCTCGGACGGGCTCACCAAGGAGCTGACCGACTACGGCATCCAGCACTTCCTCGGCGAGCACGCCGATGCCGGCGAGGCCGTCTCGGCGATGCTCGAGGCCGCGCTGGAGAACGGCGGACGCGACAACATCTCGATCATCGTGCTCGACGTCGCCGTGCACCGCGCGGGCGACCAGCCCGATGCGGACACGGATGTCGACGAGGACACCGAGACCGGGGCCCGCGTGGACGACGAGGACACCGTGGCCGAGCCGGACGATGAGGACACCGGGGCCGAGGACGTCGATTCCTCCCCAGACAACCGCTGAGCACGATCCGTCCACAGATCGCGCCTGCGCCGGCTTCCGGGCGTGCCCGCCGCGCTTGACTGGGCGGCATGCGCCGTTGCCGAGCACACCCCGCGGTCCCTCCCGGACATCCTGAACCGCCGCCCGTCGGGGCGGACCCGCTCGGCGGCGACGCCGTCGCCCTCCGACTGCCGTCCCCGACGCCGCCCGCGCGCCGAAGCAGCATCCCGCTGGTCGCCTCGGCCGTCCCCGTGCTCGGCGCGCTCATGCTGTGGGCGGTCACCGGAACCACGACCATGCTCTGGTTCGCCGCGCTCGGCCCGCTGATCGCGGTGGGATCGCTCGCCGACGCCGCCCGCGGGGCGAGGCGGGATCGGCGACGTGCGCACAGGGATGCCGCCGCCGCCCGCGCGCGGGTGGCCACGGCGGTGACGGCCCGCCATGACGCGGAGCGCATCGCGCTGTGGACCCGGCATCCGGACGTGCGGCGGCTGCTCGGCGACGGGGACGACCGGGACATCTGGCGCCCGGCCTCCGGGCGTGGGGAGGTGCTCGTCGTCGGCCGCGGACCGGCCCCCAGCGCCGTCCGGGTGGAGGGCGGCGACGACGACCCCGACGGCGTGGCCCTGCGCCGGAACGCGGGGCGGCTGGACGACGCCCCGGTGACCGTGCCTACGTCCCGGGGTGTCGCGGTGGCCGGCCCCGACCCCCTCGCACGCGCGGTCCAGCGCGCCCTCGTCCTGCAGCTGTGCCTGGCGCTGCCGCCGGACCGGCTGCGGATCACGGATCTGCTCGACGACGCCGATCCCGAGGTGGCCTGGGTGCGGCGACTCCCGCACCATGCCCCACCGCAGGGCTCCGGCGCACAGCCGGCGTCCGACGGCCGACGGCCTCACGCGGTGGTGGTGTGCGGCGCGACCGCGCCCGCCGGGGCGGCCTCGGTCGCCCGCACGGGGCTCGAGGCCGCCGCGCCGCCGGCCTGCGGGGCGGTGCTCACCCTCACCGGCATCGATCGCGGGCGGGTGGTGCAGGACGGCGACGCGACCGACGTGCAGGTCGAGGGGCTCGGCCTCGAACAGGCCGTGCTGCTGGCGGGCGGACTGGCCGAGCGGGCCGAGGAGATGTACGGGCGGTCCGGGCCGGACGCCCCGGTGCAGCTGGCCGAGCTGCTCACCCGCGCGGACCGTGCGGAGGAGGGCGGGCTGTCGGCCGTGCTCGGCACGGCGCAGGGCGCCCGGTTCGCCGTCGACCTGGTGGCCGACGGGCCGCACGCAGTGGTGGCCGGGGTGACCGGCTCGGGCAAGAGCGAGCTGCTGACGACCTGGGTGACGGCGCTGTGCGCCTCGTACCGCACCGACGAGGTCGCGTTCCTGCTCGCCGACTTCAAGGGCGGGACGGCGTTCGACGCGCTGGCCGGGCTGCCGCATGTCACCGGCGTCATCACCGATCTGGATGCCGGCGGCGCCCGCCGCGCCCTGCAGAGCCTGCGCGCCGAGCTGCGCCGGCGCGAGGCTGAGATCGTGCGGGTCGGCGGCCGCGAGGTCGGCGACACCGATCTGCCCCGACTGGTGATCGTGGTCGACGAGTTCGCGGCGCTGTCGGCCAGTCATCCCGAGCTGCAGGAGCTGTTCGTCGACATCGCCGCCCGCGGGCGCGCGTTGGGAATGCATCTGGTGCTGGGCACGCAGCGTGCGGCGGGCACGTTCCGCGAGGCGCTGCTGGCGAACTGCCCGCTGCGGATCAGCCTGCGCGTCACCGACGCGGCCGACAGCCGGCTGCTGCTGGGCACAGACGATGCCGCGACGCTGTCCGGCGCACCGGCGCACCGGGGCATCGCGCTGATCCGTCGTGCCGCCGATGCCGCACCATGCGCGGTGCGGGTCGCGCGCACGTCCCCGCGGCTCATCGCCGCGACCGCGGCGTCCGGCCGCGGCGACCGCCCGCGACCGCCGTGGCTGCCGCCGCTGCCGTCGCGGCTGTCGCTGGCCGAGGCATCCGCCGCCGTGGTCGAGGGCATCGTGCTCGGGATCGCGGACGAACCGGACCGGCAGCGGCAGGTGCCGGTGGTGCTGGCCGAGACCGAGCGCGGCCTGTGCGCGATCGGCACGGCCGGATCGGGGCGGACGACTCTGCTGGCCACCATCGCCGGGCAGGCCGCCGCGGCGATCTGGATCCCCGCGCAGCCCGAGGCCGCGTGGGACGCGGTCGCCGAGCTCGCCGACCGACCGCCCGGCCCCGGCACCGTCGTCATGGTGGACGACGTCGACGCGCTGCTCGCACAGTATCCGCTGGACTACGCGCAGGCGCTCGGCGAGCGGCTGGAGCGGATCACGCACGCGTGCGGGGCGACCGGGGCCCGGATCGTGCTGTCCGCGCAGCGACTGAGCGGGATGACGGCCCGGCTGGCGGATCTGATCCCGCGACGCGTGCTGCTGGCCGCCGGCGGTCGCGCCGATTTCGTCGCCGCCGGGGGCGCCCCGGGCGACTACGAGGACCGGATGCCGTCGGGTCGGGCCGTCGTCGACGGGCGGCGGATGCAGATCGCGCTGCCGGCGACCGCGGTGCCGCGCGGGCAGGCCGAGACCCCGCTGTGGACGCCGTGCGCCGGGCTCACCGGCATCGTGGCCCGCTCCGGTCCCGGCCGGCGGCTGCTGGCGTCGGTCGCCGACGCCGCGGGGGCCGCGGTGCTCGAGGTGGACGACCTCTCGTCGCTGCCGGCCGCGCCCCGGGCGCACACCATCGTCATCGGCGACGCCGAGCAGTGGCAGCGGGGCTGGCGGGTGCTGCATGCGATCCGCGGCGAGCACGATCTGCTGATCGACGCGTCGTGCGGCCCGGACTATCGGCTGCTCACCGGAGACCGCACGCTGCCGCCGTACTGCGTGCCGGGGCGGGGCCGGGCATGGCTCCTGCGCGCCGGCGCCGCTCCCGTCCGGGTCCGGATCGAGGCGCCTCATCCCGACGCGCCCCGCCCCTGACCGCCCCTCCCCGCCCGGCTCGGCGCGGCCGGACCGGCGGGGTCGAGCCGGCGCGGCCGGACCGCCGGGGTCGAGCCGGCGCGGCCGGACCGCCGGGGCCGAGCCGGGGCAGCGGTCAGGCGAGGGCAGCGGTCAGGCGAGGGCAGCGGTCAGGCGAGGGCAGCGGTCAGGCGAGGGCGTCTGCGGTGGGGACCGCGGCGAGATCGTGCGCGGCCGCGACCCCGGCGTTGGCCACCCGGCCGTGCACGGTGTTCAGACCGGCGGCCAGGGCGGCGTCCGCGCGCATCGCGTCCCGCCAGCCGTGGCGCGCGATCTGGCGGATGTAGGGCAGAGTGGCGTTCGTCAGCGCCGACGTGGAGGTGTTGGGGACTGCCCCGGGCATGTTGGCGACGCAGTAGAACACGGTCTCGTGCACGCCGAACGTGGGGTCGTCGTGCGTGGTGGGATGCGTGTCGGCGAAGCATCCACCCTGGTCCACGGCGATGTCCACCAGCACCGACCCCGACCGCATCCGCGCGACCATCTCGTTCGTGACCAGCTTGGGCGCCTTCGAACCGGGGATCAGCACCGAGCCGATCACGAGGTCCGAGTCCACGACCGCATGGTCCAGGTCCAGCGGGTTGGATGCGGCGGTCTTCACCCGACCCTGGAAATGGTCGTCGAGCTGGCGCAGGCGCTGCACGTTCGTGTCGAACACCGTGACGTCGGCGCCGAGCCCGGCCGCGATCACCGCCGAGTTCGCGCCGGCCACGCCGCCGCCGATGATGGTGACCCGGCTCGGCCGGGTGCCGGGCACACCCGACATGAGCAGTCCGCGTCCCCCGGACGAGCGCATCAGCGTGTGTGCGCCCACCATCGGCGCCAGCCGGCCGGCGACCTCGCTCATCGGGGCCAGCAGGGGCAGCCCGCCGCCGGGCAGCTGCACCGTCTCGTAGGCGATCGCGGTGACGCCGTCGGCGAGCAGCCGGTCGGTCAGCGGGCGGTCGGCGGCCAGGTGCAGGTAGGTGAACAGCACGAGGTCGTCGCGGAAGCGGCCGTACTCGTCGGCGATCGGCTCCTTGACCTTCAGCAGCAGCTCGGCGCGAGCCCAGACCTCGTCCGGGTCGTCGAGCAGAGTCGCTCCGGCATCCGCATATTCCGCATCCGGCATGGACGACCCTTCGCCCGCGCCGCGCTGCACGAACACCTCGTGGCCGGCCGCGGCCAGGTCGTGCACGCCGGCCGGGGTCAGGGCGACCCGGTACTCGTTGTTCTTCACCTCGGTCGGGACGCTGATCCTCATCGGGGTTCCTCTCCACTCCACGGGGGAGCCGGTCGCACTCTTGTGGAGCTCGGCTAGAACGCGGGGCGGATGGCCCCGACGTCCCGACCGCCGCCGGTGACGGCCAGCGGAAGCTGTGACATGACGGCGGCAACCGCCGCCGAATCCAGGGCGCCCTCGAGCTCGAGCAGGCGCAGGGCGACGGCGGTGCCGGCGCGGCTCGAACCGTCGAGCATCTTGAGCGCCACGGTGGTCCCGTCCTGTGCGACCATCACCTGGACCCCCTCGGCGCCGCCCTTGGAGAACACGCCGAGGCGCTCGGTGACGATGGTGTCCGGCTGACCCGGTCCGGCGATGGTCCAGGGGTTCTCGCGCACGGCCTGCACCAGGGCGCCGGCGTTGCGGTGCAGCGCGAACGGCGAGCTCGCCGACGACGTCCCGACGCGATGGATGGCCTTGGCAAGGCCATCCAGTGTGACGGCGAACACCGGCGCACTGCAGCCGTCGATCGCGGTCGCGGCCACGCGCATGCCGGTCAGCCGTTCGACGAGCTCGCGGATCTGCAGCTGCAGCGGATGCTGCGGGTCGAGGTATCCCTCGGTCTCCCAGCCGGCGGTGCGGCAGGCCAGCAGCATGGCCGCGTGCTTCCCGGAGCAGTTCATCCGGATGCGGGACGGCGCGGCGCCGTCGCGCAGCAGTTCGTCCCGGGTGGCACGGTCGCCGGGCCAGGCGGGCGGGCATCCGAGGTCGTCCTCGCGCAGCTCGGCGGCGGCGAGGATGTCGCGCACGACCGCCACGTGGCGGTCGGTGCCGGTGTGGCTGGCCGTGGCCAGCGCCAGGCGCTCGCCGTCCAGCGGGGCGCCGACGCCGAGGCAGGCCAGTGCCTGGATCGGCTTGAGCGTGGAGCGCGGCAGGATCAGCGCGGACGGGTCGCCGTGCTCGCGGATCGGCTCTCCGTCCGGCCCCAGCACGATCGCGCTTCCGCTGTGCCGGGACTCGACGAAGCCGCTGCGTTCGATGACGGCGAGTTCGACGGCGGCGGTGACGGCGAAGGTGTCGGACACGTCCTCAGCCTACCGCCGCCGCCCGCCCCGCCTCAGCGGAGCCGGGTTCGCCTGCACGTGTCAGACTGGCCTCATGCTGGGAGAGCACCGCTACGCGCTGCGCGCCGTCTGGACCGGGAACCGGGGCGCCGGCACCACCGGCTATCGCGACTACGACCGGCTGGTCACCGTGTCCTCGACCGGCAAGCCCGACATCCTCGCCTCGGCGGACAAGCCGTTCCGGGGCGATCCGGCCCGCTGGAACCCGGAGGACATGCTGCTGGCCGCCCTGTCGGAGTGCCACCTGCTGTCGTACCTGCACGCCTGCGTGCAGGCCGGCGTCGTCGTGGTCCGGTACGAGGACGATGCCACCGGCACGATGCAGGAGGACGGCCGGGGCGGTGGCGCGTTCACCGAGGTGGTGCTGCGCCCCCAGGTGACGGTGGCCGAGGCATCCATGCTCGAGGCCGCGACCGCGGCGCACCACCAGGCGCACGAGTGGTGCTTCATCGCGAATTCGGTGAACTTCCCGGTGCGGGTCGAGCCCGAGATGCGGGTCAGCGGCGCTCGTGCGGAAGAGCCTGCCTGATCCGCTCGATCGGGGTGGCGGCCGGCACCTCGTTGTAGGCGTTGGCCAGCTCCTGCCCGGACAGCGCGTGGATGGCGGCCATGATCTCGTCCGTGGCCTGGCGTCGCGCCCGGCCGGACGAGGCCGGCCCGTGCGCGGACACGTCGATCGGCGTGCCGAACTTCACCGTGACCCGGGGGCGCAGCCGAGGAAATCTCGCCCCCACCGGCATCGCCTCGTTCGTGCCGATCAGTCCGACCGGCACGACCGGCGCCCCGGTCTCCAGCGCGAGGAACGCGACACCCGTGCGCCCCTTGTACAGCCGCCCGTCCAGCGACCGGGTGCCCTCCGGGTAGAGTGCGACCGCCTCACCGGTCTCGAGCAGCTGCTTCTGCTGCTCCAGTGCCTCCAGCGCGGCCTGCCCGGCGCCGCGACGCACGGGGGTGGCGCCCAGCGACGTGAAGAACGTCTTCGCGAACCAGCCCGAGACGCCCTTGCCGCCGAAGTAGCTCGCCTTCGCGAGGAACCGGACATTGCGCGGGGAGGCGACGGGAATCGCGACCGAGTCGATGAACGACAGGTGGTTGCTGGCGAAGATCACCGGTCCGGTCCGGGGCACGTTCTCGCGACCAGAGATCCGCGGGCGGTACACGGTGCGTGCCAGCGGCGTCAGCAGGAAGCGGCCGAGGGCGTAGGCGAATCCGACGGTGGAGGATGACGGAGCCGTCGTCTCCTCGGATGCGGGCGTCTCCGGTTCTGTCACTCATCGAGGGTACTGCCGTTTTCATTCCGTGCCGGGCATGGTCCGGTCAGGTCCTGCACCGGCCGTTCACAGCCACGTCTTGAGAAAGTGCGCGAAGATGGGTGCTTCGCCCCCGAAACCCCTGAGGAATTCTGTGCGCACCCGCCCCATCATCGCTCTGTCCGCCGTCGCCCTCGCCGCGCTCGCTCTCGTCGGCTGCTCCTCGCAGCCCGAGCCGAAGGCCAGCTCGACTGCGACGGCCGCCGCGGATCTGTGTACCGCGAAGGTCGCGCCCGGCGACAGCTCCGACGCCGTCAAGGTCACCGGCGACGTCGGCAAAGAGGCCAAGGCCAGCTTCACGAAGCCGCTGAAGATCTCCACCCTGCAGAGCAGCGTGGTCGCCGAGGGCTCCGGTGACAAGGTGAAGTCCGGCGAGCTGGTCAAGTTCGCCCTCACCGAGTTCAACGCCGAGACCGGCGCCAAGAACGGCTCGATCGGCCAGGCGGAGGATTCCCTGCTGCCGCAGCAGATCACCGGCGACAGCATCCTCGGCCAGGTGCTGGGCTGCGCCACGATCGGCACGCGGGTGGTGGCCACGATCCCCGGCGACGAGTCCACCGCGGCCAGCGTCGACGTCGTCGACGTGCTCGACGTCGTGCCGAACGCCGCCTGGGGCAGCGACGTGGCACCGAAGGACGGATTCCCGACGGTGAAGCTCGCCGCCGACGGCACGCCCTCGGTGACCCTCCCCAAGACCGACGCGCCGACGAAGTTCGCCACCGAGACGCTGAAGAAGGGCGACGGCACGAAGGTCGTCAAGGGCGACGCCGTGCTCGTGCAGTACTACGGGGTCTCGTGGAACACCGGCAAGGTCTTCGACAAGAGCTGGGGAGCCCAGCCTTTCCAGTTCCAGGTCGGCCAGGGCGTCGTCCAGGGGTTCAGCGACGCGGTCACCGGTGCCACGGTCGGCTCGCAGGTGCTCGCCGAGCTGCCGCCGTCGGTCGCGTACGGCGAGGGCAAGGTCAACGACAAGGATCTCAAGGGCCAGACCCTCGTGTTCGTGATCGACATCCTCGGCGTGCAGCACGCCGCGCAGTAGCACTGCGCCGACGGCCCACTCCCGGCCGGAATAGGCTGACGGGATGCGTCGCGTCCTCATCCTCGGGTCCACCGGTTCGATCGGCACGCAGGCGCTGGACGTGATCCGCTCCCAGCCCCGGCGCTTCGAAGTGGTGGGGCTGGCGGCCGGGTCGCAGCGTGCCGTCCTGGCCGCGCAGGCCGCCGAGTTCGGCGTCGAGCACACCGCGCTCGGCGCCGTCGAGGCGGAGCAGCTGGTGCGGGATGTGGAGGCCGATGTCGTCCTGAACGGCATCACCGGCTCGGTCGGGCTCGGGCCCACCCTGGCGGCGCTGCAGGCGGGCCGGACGCTGGCGCTGGCGAACAAGGAGTCCCTCATCGTCGGCGGCGCGCTGGTGGCAGCGCTGGCCGAGCCCGGGCAGATCGTGCCGGTCGACTCCGAGCACTCCGCGATCGCCCAGGCCCTGCGCGCCGGTTCCCGCGACGAGGTGCGCCGGCTGGTGCTGACCGCGTCCGGCGGGCCGTTCCGCGGACGATCCCGGGCCTGGATGCACGACGTCACCCCGGCTCAGGCGCTCGCCCACCCCACCTGGGACATGGGCCGGGTGGTCACCACCAACTCGGCGACCCTGGTCAACAAGGGGCTGGAGGTCATCGAGGCGCACCTGCTGTTCGACGTGCCGTACGACCGGATCGAGGTCACCGTGCATCCGCAGTCCATCGTGCACTCGATGGTCGAGTTCGTCGACGGCTCGACCATCGCCCAGGCCTCGCCGCCGGACATGCGACTGCCGATCTCGCTCGGCCTGGACTGGCCGCACCGGGTGGCCGGCGTCGGTCGCCCGCTGGACTGGACGACCGCGTCGTCCTGGACCTTCGAGCCGCTGGATGACGAGGCGTTCCCGGCGGTCGCGCTCGCCAAGCGCGCAGGCATGGCCGGCGGCACCTACCCGGCCGTGTTCAACGCCGCCAACGAGCAGGCGGTGGGCGCCTTCCACGAGCGGCGCCTTCCGTTCCTGGGCATCGTGGACACCGTGCGCCGCGTGGTCGAGGCGCACGACGCGCCGGCCGAGCTGAGCCGCGAATCGCTCGACGAGGCCCAGCGGTGGGCACGGGAGAAGGCCGATCGGCTGATCGCGGCCGCCTGAGCCGCACCGATCCCGCCCTGCCGCTCAGACAAGGGGCGCGGCGGCCGGGGTCAGGCCGGGCGCTCGGGATCGGACGGCGGGGTGGAATCGGCCGGGTACGGCACCGGCCACGCCGGATCGGGCACCGGCCAGCCGGCATCCCGCAGTGCCCGCCGGGCGAGCTCCCGAGCGGAGTAGGGGGCGCGGCGGCCGCGGATGTCGCGGTAGTCCTGGTGTCCGGGCCCCGCCCAGAGGATCGCGTCGCCGTCGCCCACGAGCGCCACAGCCGCGCGGATCGCACGCTCCGGCGGCGAGAACTCGTGGATCTCGGCATCCGGGCGTGCACGCCGTGCGCCTTCGATCAGGGTGGCGCGGATGCTGTCCGGCTCCTCGAACCGGGGGTGGTGATCGGTGATCACCAGGATGTCGCTGCCCTCCACCGCGGTGCGGCCCATTTCGTGGCGCTTGGTCGCATCCCGGTCGCCGTCGGCGCCGAACAGCATCAGCACCCGGCCCGGTGTGACCCGGCGCACCGCGGCCAGCGTCTTCTCGAACGCATCCGGCGAATGCCCGAAGTCGACGTAGACGGCAGGGCCGTCGGGGCCGGAGACCAGCTGGGTGCGGCCCGGCAGGTACGCCGCGATGCGCCCGCCGTCCAGGGCTGCGACCAGCTCGTCCCAGGCGTAGCCGGCCTCGAGGATCATCACGATCGCCAGGCCCGCGTTGGCGGCCATGTGCCGGCCGATCGTGGGCACCACGGTGGTCAGCGACCGTCCGTCTGCACCGCGCAGCGTGAAGACCGTGCCGTCCTGCCGCTCTTCGACGATCTCGACCGTCCAGTCGGCGGATGCCGTGGGATCGGCCGCGATCGCCGGGGTGATGATCGTGCTGGCCGGCACCTCGCAGCGGGCGAGGACGTCGGCCCCGGCCGGGGAGTCCAGGCAGATCACCGCGTGCCGTGCGCGCGCGGCGGTGAACAGCGGGACCTTCGCCTCGAAGTACTCCTGCATGTCGGCGTAGTCATCGAGGTGGTCGTGCGAGAGGTTGGTGAACCCGGCCACGTCGAACACCAGCCCGTCCACCCGGTGGCGGCTCAGCGCCTGGGCGCTGACCTCGACCGCCACCGCCTGCACGCCGCGCTCGCGCATCAGGGCCAGCAGCGCGTGGAACTCGGATGCCTCGGGGGTGGTCAGCCGCGAGACGACGACCTGGCCGGCGATGTGGCGCTCGGCGGTCGACGACAGGCCGGTCACGACGCCCAGCTGTCCGAGGATCCCCTCCAGCAGGTGCGAGACGCTGGTCTTCCCGTTCGTGCCGGTGGTGCCCAGCAGCAGGGGAAGGTCGTCGTCCGCGCCGGTGCCGTACACCCACGCCGACAGCTCGCCGAGCAGCGCCCGCGGGTCGTCCACCACGATCACCGGCAGTCCCGCGTCGGCAGCGAGCTCGGCGCCGACGGCGTCCGTGATCACGGCCACCGCGCCCTTCTCTGCGGCGGTGGCGGCGTATTCCGCCCCGTGCCGGTTGGCGCCCTGGATCGCGACGAACGCCTCACCGGCGCGCAGATCGGCGGTGGCGAGCGTGATGCCGGTCAATGCGGCGTCGTCGATCCGGCCGTGCACGGCGACGCCGAAGCGATCGGCGAGCTCGGCCAGCGCACGCACGGGCGGGTGCTCGGGGCGGAGGACGGGCGGGAGGCTGGCGGGGGCTGAAGCGCTGGACATGGCTGGTCCATCATCTCATCCGGCCGCGGCCGGTTCGGTCGCGGCGCGAGCGCCTGGAGAGGCCCCGTCGGGCGTGCAGTGAGCGGGTCGAGACCGCGATCGCGCGTGGTCCCGACCCGCTGCGCTGCGCTCAGCTGAATGCGCTCAGCTGTATGCGCTCGGGCGCCCGGATCAGCCGTCCGAGCGGCCGCGGCGCCGGGTGGCGGCGACGATCGCCACGACGAGCGCGATGACGCCGGCAGCGAGTCCGCCGGCGCCCAGCCAGCGGGCGACCGGGTCGGCCTCCGGCGCGGCGTCGGCCGCGGCATCCGTCGTCGACGAGCCGTGGCCGTCCGAAGCCTGGGCGGCCTTCGGGCCGACGGTGACCGCCGGCGCCGGGTGATCCAGATCCTCGGCGGTCTGGCCCTTCTCCGGCACCTCGCTCCACGAGGTGGAGCCGGTCACGCACTTCTGCACGACCGGGAACCGGATCGTCTCGCCCTGCGCGGACGAATCGAACAGCACCTCCATCGACACCGAGGCGGCCAGCCCGGTCTCGATCGGGGTGTCGGCCGTGTATGTGACCGTGGTGGGCACGCCGTTGTCACCGAGGGTGCGCTGGATGCTCCAGCCGCCCTCGACGACCGGGGTGACGTTGCCCACGCCATCGGGGACGGTGACCACCAGGGCGGTCGTGGGGGAGTCGTCGCAGCCGTGGTGGAACGAGAACGTCAGCGGCGTGGTGCCGCCGGCCGGGGCGGCGTCCGGGCCGACTTCGACGTGTGCGGATGCGGCCATCGGGACGGCGAGTGCCAGCAGGGCGCCGGCGGTCAGGCCGATCGCCAGGCGGGCGGGGTGGGAGGTGAAACGGGTCATCGAGATCTCTTTCGTCGGTCGCGGATGCGACACGGATGGGATGCGCGCGGCCGCGGGACTCCGCGCGGACGGCGTGCGCAGGAGATGCATGCGCCGCGAACGATGTGCCGACGGTATGGCGGCTGCCGTGCGGAGGCATTGCGGACGCACGATCGCGCCGCGCCGACGGCGTGTGCACGCCGGAGCGTGTCCGCACGCCTCCGCGGCGGTGCCGCGCAGAGATGGCGGCCGCGCAGATATGGGTGTCAGCTCACGCGGCCAGCGGCGGTCCGCGCCCGGCCACCACCGGCGCGCGGCGCGAGCGCAGCACGGGGAGGTCGGGAAGCACGTCGCCGATGCGCCGGCGCACCTCGGGACGCCAGGGGGCGATCACCAGCAGAGGGACCAGCCGCCGGATGCCGCGGCCGAGGGCGCGCAGCATCCGCTCGCCGCGCCACAGCAGCGCGAAGGTGACCAGCGCGGCGGCGAGGTGCGCGAGGATCATCGGCGATCCCGGCGACATGTCGTGCGATCCCGCGCCGTGCAGGGTGGTCATCGTCATGGTCGTGTGCGCGGCGGCGTGGCCGACCATGCCGGGTGCCGCCGTGTACGTCACGGCGCCGGGGTCGGCGAACAGCGCGAACGCGAGATGGAAGACGCCCTGGGCGGCGGCGACCGCCGCGGCCGTGCGCACCGCCGAGCCGCGGCGGCCGACCAGGGCCACCGCGAGCGGAGCCGCCAGGATTACCGCGATCCCCACCAGCAGCGGCGACGGGGCTCCGCCGCCGGCGAACGTGTGCGCGGTGGCCGCGACCAGGGCGGTCACCAGCGCCGCCGTCACGCCGCGCACGGCGCGTGCGCTGCGAGAGGGGGCGGCATCCACACCCCCAGCGTAGGGCGTGTACGGCTGGTTCAAAGCCGATCCGGGTACCGTATCGGGGTGACCGTCCTCGCCTTCGTCATCGGCATCATCCTCATGATCGTGGGGCTGGCCGTCTCGATCGCCCTGCACGAGATGGGCCATCTGCTGCCCGCGAAGAAGTTCGGCGTGCGCGTCGGCCAGTACATGATCGGGTTCGGCCCGACTCTCTGGTCGCGACGCAAGGGCGAGACCGAGTACGGCGTGAAGGCCATTCCGCTGGGCGGCTACATCTCGATGGCGGGCATGTATCCGCCCTCCCCGAAGGATGCCGCGCGTGACGGCCGCGCCGGCGGCGGGTTCTTCGCGACGATGGTGCAGGACGCGCGGGCCGCCAACGACGAGACGCTCGACGGCGACGACGACACGCGCACCTTCTACCGGCTGCCGATGTACAAGCGCGTGATCATCATGCTCGGCGGACCCATCATGAACCTGCTGCTGGCGATCGTGCTGTTCACCATCGCGTTCAGCGGCATCGGGGTGCAGACGGCCACCACCACGGTCGCGCAGGTGAGCTCGTGTCTGCCGGCATCGACCACGGCGACCTCGTGCGCGTCCTCCGATCCGGCCTCGCCGGCCAGCGAGGCCGGCATCCAGCCCGGCGACGTGCTCGTATCGGTGGACGGCACCCCGGTGTCCACGTTCGCCGAGGCATCCGCCATCATCCAGAAGTCGGCCGGCGAGACGATCCCGGTAGTGGTGGAGCGCGACGGCGCACAGCAGTCGCTGATGCTCACCCCGGCATCCCGCGACGTGAACGGCACCCGGATCGGCTTCGTGGGCATCACGGCCCAGGTCGAGTACGTGCGCCAGCCGATCTGGGAGGGGCCGTCGGCGGCATTCCAGAACGTCGGCGCGGTCGCCGGGATCATCGTCCAGTTGCCGCAGAAGCTGTACGGCGTGGTGCATTCGATGGTCACCGGGGGCGAGCGCGACCCGAACAGTCCGCTGTCGCCGGTGGGAGTCGGGGTGCTCGCCGGCGAGGCCGCCTCGTCCAGTGCGCCGATCCTGGACCGGGTCGCCTACTTCCTCGTGCTGCTGGGGTCGCTGAACGTCTCGCTGTTCGTGTTCAACCTGGTGCCGCTGCTGCCGCTGGACGGCGGTCACGTCGTGGTGGCGCTGTGGGACGGGATCAAGCGGACGTGGGCGAAGCTGTTCCGGCGCCCCCCGCCCAAGCCGGTGGACGCCACCCGCCTGGTCCCCGTGACGTTCGTCGTCGTCGTGCTGCTGATCGCGATGGGCGCGATCCTCATCCTCGCCGACGTCATCAACCCGATCTCGCTGTTCGGACAGTGAGATCGGGCGCCGGCCGGGCGGTCCGGCTCAGCGCAGCGCGTGCCCGATGAGCCGGCGCAGCGTCTGCACGCCGTCGCGCGACAGGATCGACTCCAGGTGGCCCTGCACCGACGCGAACCGGTCGCCGCGCAGCGCATACACGTCGCCGGTGCGCGCATCGGCCGCGACCTCGACCGACCCGATGCGCCCGGCCCCCGGCGCGACCCGTGCGGTGAAGGTGTTGTAGAAGCCGATCGAGGCGGCCTCGCCGAACACGTCGACGGTCTTCTGCAGACCCTGATGGGGCCGATCCAGCGGCACGAGGGCGATCCCCAGTGCATCCGCCAGGATCTGGTGGCTCAGGCACACCGCCAGCAGGGGCCGTCCGCCCGTCCGGCGTCGCGCCACCACCTCATGCATGCGGCGGATGCGCGCGCTGGTCGCATCGCGGGGATCGCCCGGCCCCGGACCGGCGACGACCAGGTCCGCAGCATCCAGCTCGGCATCGGTCACCGCGCTCCACGGTACGATCCGCACGTCCAATCCCAGGTGGCGCAGCTGGTGGGCGAGCATCGTCGTGAATCGGTCCTCGGCATCCACCACCAGCGTCGACCGGTGGCCGAACGGCGCGTGGTCGTCGGTGCCCTGCGGATTGAGCCAGAACGGGGCCAGCCGCGCGTTGCGTGAGGCCAGGAGCGCCGCGATCCCGGGGTCGTCGGCCAGCAGCCGCGGCTGCGCGGCCGGCTCGTCGGTGTCGGAGGCTCCGACGGCGGCCGCGGCAGCCGCCTCGTCGCGGGGCACGGCGCCGATCGCGCCCAGCACGCCGGCGGCCTTCCCGTGCGTCTCGCTCACCTCTCCGTACGGATCCGAATGACGCACCAGGGTGGCCCCGACCGGCACCCGCAGCCGCCCGTCCACGAGGTAGGCGGTGCGGATCAGGATCGGCGCGTCCAGGTCGTGCGTGGGCTCGTCGGCAGTCAGCGTCTCGCGCGGGGTGAACAGGGCCAGCACCCCGGAGTAGTAGCCGCGCGGTGTCTGCTCGTGCCGGCTGATCACCGTGCACGCGTTCTGCATGGGCGAGCCGGTGACGGTCGGGGCGAACATCGTCTCGCGGAGGATGTCGCGCGGATCGAGCCGGCTGCGGCCGCGCAGCATGTACTCGGTGTGCGTGAGCCGCGACATCTCCTTGAGCAGGGGACCGGTGATGCGTCCGCCGTCCGAGCAGACGGCGCTCATCATCTTGAGCTCCTCGTCCACGACCATGAACAGCTCCTCGGTCTCCTTCGTGGAGGACAGGAACGTGCTCAGGGTCTCGACGGTGGCGCCGCCGGCCGGGTGGCGGAACGTGCCCGAGATCGGGTTCATCGTGACCACGCCGTCCCGCGCCACCACATGGGCTTCGGGGCTGGCGCCGACGGCGATGTGGTCGGGGGTGGAGATGAGGAACGTCCAGTACGCGCCGCGCTCGTGCTCGAGCAGCGCGCGGAACCAGGTGAGCGCGGCCGGCAGCGGGTCCGCGTCCACGGCGGCGGTGAAGTCGCGGCGGATGACGAAGTTCGCGCCCTCGCCGCGGCCGATCTCGTCGGCGATGACGGTGCGCACGATCTGCGCGTACGCGTCGTCCGGGATGTCGAAGCCGGCGTCGCGCAGCGGCACCTCGGCCGTCGGCAGGGCGGCGACGACCTCGTGGCGGGCCAGGGTCTCGTGCGCGTCGACGACGAGGCAGCGCAGCGGCGCCCGATCGTCGTGGCACGCGAATCCGCGCTCGCGCACCTGGCGGAACGGCACCAGCGCGAGCACCTCGCGGGCGGTGCCCGCGGCATCCGTCAGCGGGATGTCGGCCAGCAGATCGACATCCACCACGGGGCCGGTGAGCACTTCGACGGTGTCGGGGTCACGGGCCAGAAGCGCGAACGGCCGTCCGCTCGTGCGCAGGGTCTCGAGGGTGGAGGCAGCGGTCGGTCTCATCGCCGGCCTTTCGGGTCGTCGGGCGGCCTCGACAGGAAAGACCGCCACGTGGGCGGTCTGTCGGTGGGAACGCGAAGACACCGCCTCAGCGGGCGGGCCACCAGATGCGGTTCGCGAACATGCGCTGAAACTACCACATGGCGGCGACCGGGCGCGGCGACGGGATGCGGCGCTCGGCGAGTGCCCGGGATGCCGCGGCGTAGGCTGGTCGCCGTGCCAGCAGTGAATCTCGGGATGCCCCATGTGCCGGATGTGCTCGCCCCGCGTCGGCGGAGCCGCCAGATCCGGGTGGGGAAGGTCCTGGTCGGCGGGGATGCCCCGGTCAGCGTGCAGTCCATGACGACCACGCCCACCACCGACATCAACGCGACGCTGCAGCAGATCGCCGAGCTGACCGCGTCCGGCTGCGAGGTCGTGCGGATCGCCGTGCCCAGCCAGGACGACGCCGACGCGCTGCCGATCATTGCGCGCAAGAGCCAGATCCCGGTGATCGCCGACATCCACTTCCAGCCCAAGTACGTGTTCGCCGCGATCGACGCCGGGTGCGGGGCGGTGCGGGTCAACCCCGGCAACATCCGCCAGTTCGACGACAAGGTGGGCGAGATCGCGAAGGCGGCCAAGGATGCCGGAGTGTCGCTGCGGATCGGGGTCAACGCCGGGTCGCTGGACAAGCGGCTGCTGGAGAAATACGGCAGCGCGACGCCCGAGGCGCTCGTGGAGAGCGCGGTGTGGGAGGCGTCGCTGTTCGAGGAGCATGATTTCCACGACTTCAAGATCTCGGTCAAGCACCACAATCCGGTGGTGATGGTCAAGGCCTACCGGCAGCTGGCCGAGCGCGGCGACTGGCCGCTGCACCTGGGCGTGACCGAGGCGGGCCCTGCGTTCCAGGGCACGATCAAGTCGGCGACGGCGTTCGGCATCCTGCTGGGCGAGGGCATCGGCGACACCATCCGGGTCTCGCTGTCGGCGCCGCCGGTCGAAGAGGTCAAGGTCGGTCTGCAGATCCTGCAGTCGCTCGGGCTGCGCGAGCGGACGCTGGAGATCGTGTCGTGTCCCTCGTGCGGGCGGGCGCAGGTCGATGTCTACACGCTGGCCGACTCGGTGACCGAGGGGCTGAAGGATGTGACGGTGCCGCTGCGGGTGGCGGTGATGGGTTGCGTGGTGAACGGTCCCGGCGAGGCGCGCGAGGCGGATCTGGGTGTTGCCAGCGGCAACGGCAAGGGTCAGATCTTCGTGAAGGGCGAGGTGGTCAAGACCGTGCCCGAGTCCGAGATCGTGGCGACGCTGATCGCCGAGGCGAACCGGATCGCCGCCGAGATGGGCCCGGATGCGGCGCTGGGCACCGCGCAGGTCGTCACGGCCTGATCACCCGGTCTGGTTACCGCCTGATCACCCGGCTTGATCCCCGGGCCTGATCGCGCCCGTCTGGTCCTCGGCCCTGATGACCGGCCCCGTGCGGGGTATCGTCATTCCAGGCAGAACTCGTTCCCTTCCGGATCCTGCATCTGGTAATACCGCTCGGGCCACGGCCCCCACTGCTGATCGACCAGGCGCACCACGGTCGCGCCCAGTGCGACGAGGCGATCTTTCTCCGCCTCCATGCGCTCCTGGTGCGTGCCCTCGCCCTCCGGCGGCAGCAGATCCAGGTGGATCCGGTTGCGCTGCCGCTTCTGCCCGTCGGCGTGGTGGAAGAACAGCCGTGGACCCTTGCCGTCCGGGTCCTCGGCCAGGCCGCGTGTGCCCAGGTCGGCCTCCGTGAGGCCCGAGGCGAGCAGCTGCTCTCTCAGCGGCCCCTCGAACTCGCTGTGCGGGTAGCCGAGCACGTCGGCCCAGAAGTGGGAGAGCCGTCGCGGGTCGTCCGCGTAGATCGTGATGTTGCCGAGGGTCGCCATCGTGCCTCCCGTGGTCCTGTAGGTCGGTCTGGTCACGGTAGCGCGCAGCTCCGACATCGACCGGATTGATAGTCTGCGGTGCGCGAAGGAGGCCTATGTCAGCGACAGTCGTGACGTTCCCCGAGGGTGCCGTGACGGGCGAGGGAACGGTGCAGTACGTCGTCGGCGACGTCGTGGTGCTCGATGCCACGCCGTTCCATCCGGTCGACCACACCTGGCCGGACCAGCCCGGTGATGCCGGATATCTGCGTTCGGACGACGGCGCCGTGCCGGTGGAGGAGGCCGTGATGGCGGCCGTCGACGCCGGGGGAGCGGTGTTCGTCGGAACAGACATCCCGGTCAAGCGCGGCGCGGAGGGATGGACGTGGCTGGTCGGACATCGCCTCGACGGTGCGCGGCCGGCGTGGGTGGCGCCCGGCGTGCGCGTGAGCGCGGAGGTGGATGCTGCGCGGCGCGCGGCACTGAGCCGCGGGCACACGGCGTGCCACCTGTCGTCGCTGGCGCTGGATCATGCGCTCGCCGATCTGTGGCGGAAGGACCCGGGCGTGGATCCGCTGGGCAGTCCGGACTTCGAGGCGCGCGCGAACCAGACCAGCAGCATCCGTCCGGACGGCAGCGTGGACGAGTATCGGCTCGGCAAGAGCCTGCGCAAGGCGGGGTTCGACTCGGAGGGGTTCGCTGCGACGCTCGGCGAGCGTCAAGACCGGATCAACGCGCGGCTGGCGGAGTGGGTGGCCGCCGGTGGCGAGAGCCGGATCGTCGTGGAGGGTCCGACGATCACCGATCGGCGCACCTGGCAGTGCACACTGCCCGAGGGTGAGGTCGGGTTCGCGTGCGGTGGCACGCACGTCACGTCGCTGTCGGAATTCGCCTCGATCACGGTGGAGCTGGACCTGTCCGATCCGCAGCTGCTGGTGATGACGACGTCGGCCGTGCCGCGCTGACGGACACCCGGCGACCGTGCCGCACTGACCGACCACCCGGCGACCGTGCCGCACTGACCGACCACCCGGCGTCCGTGCCGCGCTGACGGACACCCACGGCAGCCTCAGATCGGCAGCCTCAGGCCACGGCGGTGGGGAGGAATCTGGGTGGTGGTGGCGAGGATCTCCATTGGTAGCGTCGTGCGAGGCGGGTGGTGAGCAGGATCGGGGCCGCGCGGCCGGGTGGGTGGAGGACGAAGTCGTCCTTTCGGTGTCGGGTGATGGTCCAGCCGCCGTGGTGGAGTTGCATGTGGTGGAACCGGCAGAGGAGGATGCCGCGGTCCACGTCGGTGCGGCCTCCGGCGGCCCAGGCGTCGATGTGGTGGGATTCGCAGTAGTGGGCGGGGCGGTCACAGCCCGGCCACCGGCATCCTCCGTCCCGGATCGCCAGGGTCAGTTTCTGTTTCGCGGTGAAGAGCCGGGCCTCCCGGCCCAGGTCCAGCGGGTTGCCGGCGGCGTCGATCAGACACTCGCTGATACCGGTGTCGCAGGCGTGCTGGAGGGCGAGGGTGGCCGGGACCGGGGCGCAGTCGTCCTGTGCGGACCCGGTGGCGGGTTCTCCGCGTTCGGCGGCGTGGACGGCGTCCTGGGTGATGAGCAGCCGGATGCCCGCCTGTCGGGTGCCGAAGACGGCTTCCGGTTCGGCCAGCGCCCCGGCGCGCAGCACATCGATCATCAGGTCGTACGCGAGCTGGTCGGTGGTGCGGGGGTCGTCGGCGAGCTGCTCGGCGCGGGTGGTGTCGTCGACGAACCGGACTCCTCTGCGTGGTGCGAGCGCGTGGTCGTGGATCGTCTGCACCCACAGGGCTCCTTCGTCGTCGAAGATGAACGAGCCGTGCAGGACGCCGTCGGCGTCGCGCCAGGTGCGGAACGAGCGCCGCGCGTACCTGTGCTCGAAGCGTCGTTGGGCGCCTTCGGGGTCCAGGATGTCGCGGATCGCGCGGGCCTGGGCGGCCAGATCCTCCACGGTGCGGCATCCTGCCTCGTCGATCAGCTGGCATGCCGCGGTCTCCCACGCCGCTCGCGCCTCTTCGCGTGCCGCGTCCACCAGCCGGCGACGCTCGGCGCCGGCGGCGTCGGCCGCGTCGTCGGCGTCGGTCCCGTCATCCGCTCCGGCGGCGGCCGCTGCCGTGTCGTCCGCGTCGATCGTCGGGGGTTCGCCGAGGTTGCGGAGGATCGCGTCGTGCTGGGCGGCAGTGATCCGGTCGCCCAGCAGCGCCTGGCTCAACGGGGCGTGCCAGGGCCGTGCGACAGGGGCCGTGTCGGCCTGGTCGGGCGCGTCCGCATCGTCCGCGGTCGGGACCGCCGCCCACATGGCCTCCCCGAGCCGCACCTGCTTGACGGCGTCGGTCCGGCTCGCCCCGGTGATCTCCTGCACCAGCGACACCGGAGACCGATGCCCGCGCACCTGCGAGAGCCCGGAATGCCCTGCCGCACGCGACGATCGGGCCGCGACGACGCCGGTCGCGGCGATCCGCAGCGACTCGGCGGCACGCACGACCGCGGACGCTTCGGCGATGGTGGCGACGATAGCGTCGTCATCGAGTGCCGCGACCCGTGCGGGAAGGTCCACCGCCCGCGGGTCGTCTCCGATCAGCGCGCGCAGCGTCGCCGCGTGCGCTTCGAGATCGGAGAAGAATGCCATAACACCATCATCCCCAGGACCACCGACATTCGAGCGGGTCTTCGACCCCCTCGACGCCCCTCCTCGATAACGGTGCGGTAACGATGACGTCGCCTCTGCGCCAGCAGAGTCATCCCGCCGACTCGACCCATGAGATCACCTGGGCATGATCCAGTGTCACCGGACCGGCGGTGAGCACATGAGGCAGCCGATTGAACCATGCACCACGCCGCCCCGACCCCGCAAGCTCCCTCAGCCACTGCCGGTTTCTGTCCGGCACGCCCATCGATGTGAGGAACGAGGCGCGGTTGAGTGGGACGACCTCGGTCGGGTCGATCGCCTCGCCGACGACGCTCGTCGTCCGATCGAAGATGACGGCGTCATCGGGCAGATCATCTATCGGGATGGCCCAGAACTCAACGCGCGGCAGCGCCTCGCCCGTGATCTCCTGCCAGGCCTGCCAGGACGCGTGCGGATGGATCGGGCTCAGGAAGACGACCTCGGTCCAGCCCAGGTGCAGGAGAGGTATGACCGTGTCTCGAAGCCTCCGGCGCTCAGGCGACCCCTCGTACTTGGCGATCGCGGCTTCGTATGCCGCGGTGTCGATGGTGGCCAAATCGCTCAGTGGGACGAGGGCCGTGGTATCGGCAGCGAGATCAACACGGGTGTGGAAGACGTGGCGCATGCCGCGATGATATTTCGGAACTGCGACGCCCACCGACGGGCCAGGTCACTCCGGGGGCTCGCCGAGCACCTGCTCCACCGTGTGCCGCCCGATCGCCGCGAGTGCGGCGTGGTCGTCGCTGGCGGCCAGCATCGCCGAGGCCATGCCGGCTGCCCACGCGCGGGCGCGGCGCCACATCGCGGCATCCGCACCCGTGAGCGCCGTGTAGCGCTCGATGAACAGGGCACGGCCGCGTGGCGTGAACGTCATCCACGCCGTCGCCAGATCCGTGGCCGGGTCGCCCGCGGTGACGTCGCCGAAGTCGATGAGGGCGGTCAGCGCGCCGCCGCGGCACAGCACGTTCAGCGGATGCGGATCGCCGTGGATCCACAGGGGAGGCCCGGCGTACGGCGGAGCCGCGGCATCCCGTTCGAACCTCGCCCGCAGCTCGCCGGCGCGCGCGAAGGCTGACATCCGGTCAGAGATCGCGTCCATCCGCAGCGCGAGCGGCACACCGCGCACGGGATTGGGCGGCGCATCGGCATCCGCCGGCCGGTGCAGCGCCGCGAGTGTCTCGGCCCACAGCTCGGCCCACCCGTCGCGCTCCGATGCGGGCAGGGAGGCGGCGACCTCCCCTTCGAACCACGGCACGACCGACCACGACCACGGGTAGAAACGCGTCGGCCGCCCGACGCGCACCGGAACCGGCACCGCCACGGGAAGCCGCCCCGCGAGTCGCGGGAGCACCAGCTGCTCGTGCTCGACCAGCCGCGCCGCGGCCTCGCGCCGCGGGACGCGCACCGTCAGCTCCTCGCCGAGCCGGACCATCACGTTGTCCCAGCCGTTCTCGGCGATCCGCGCCGGCAGACCGGCGAGATCGGGATGCTGCGCCCGCAGCAGCCGCCTCACCAGAGCGACGTCGACCTCCACCTCGGCCTCGGGCATGCGCGCCATCGGGCCAGCGTAGCGGCGGCGACGCCGGGGCGTTCGGAGTGCGGCCCGCCGCACCCGCCGTCCCCGAACCGTCAGTGCAGTGCGCCGCCGGGCTCTGCCGCATCGACCCGCACGTCCAGCGCCGTGCGCGCGGCGGTCACGAGCGCCCGGGCGATGTCGTCCAGCGGCAGCTCCGGTTCGCCGCCGGGTGCCTGGCCGGTCGCCCACGGCACGTGCACGAACCCGGCGCGGGCACCGGAGCCGACGGCATCCATCGCCTGCGCGAACACGTGATTGCACACGAAGCTGCCCGCCGACAGCGACAGCCGGCACGGGATGCCGCGACCCGCCACCGCGACCGTCATCGCCTTGACCGGCACGGTCGCGAACCAGGCCGCCGGTCCACCCGGCACGCAGGGCAGGTCCACCGGCTGTGCGCCGGCGTTGTCGGGGATGCGGGCGTCGATCAGATTCACGGCCACCCGCTCGATGCTGACGGCATCCCGCCCGCCGGCCAGCCCGGTCGCGATGACGACGTCCGGCTCGTGCGCGGCGATCAGCTCGCGCAGCCGCTGCGCGGCGCCGGCGAACGTCACCGGGAGCACTGCCGTGGCCAGCGGCTCCGGGCCGTCCCAGAGGGACGGGGCGAGTCGCACCGCGTCTCCCGACGGGTTGGCGGCGTCGCCGGCGAACGGCTCGAAGCCGGTGAGCAGGACGCCCGGCATCAGCCTCGGTCCCCGCCCGCGCCGGCGCCGTCCGCGTCGGCCGGCCCGTCCACCGCGACCAGCACGATCTCGCCGGTCGCGATGTCGGCGCTGGTCAGCCGCAGCCGCACGGTCGTGCCGCCCGCGGCATCCAGCCCCTCCACCTTCACCGACACCAGCGGCCCGGTCAGCTGCACCCGTGCGCCGTCGCCGCGGTGCCCGAGCACGGTGCCGTCGAACGTCTGGCCTTCGCGCCCGTGCAGCAGCGCGGCCTCGACCCGATCGAGGGTGGCGTTCTCCAGGCGTGCGGCCAGCTGCGTGCTGCGTCCCATCGCCTTCGGCAGCTCGGGCAGGCTCTCGCGCGCCCAATCCGGAACCGCGCGTCCGTTCGCCAGCGCCTCGCACACCACGAGCGACCACCGGTCGACCAGGCGCCGCAGCGGCGCGGTGGCGTGCGCGTACGGCGCGGCGATGGCGGCCTGGATCGTCTCGGCCGGCACCTCTCCGGCGAACGCGGTGTATCCCGCCCCGCGGAACAGCGAGGTGGCGGCGTCGCGCACCGCGAGGGTGACCGGGTCGACGCCGTCCAGGCCGCGCAGGTATTCGCCGTAGGGGACGCCGGACTCCCACGGCAGCCCGAGCGCGACGGTCTGCGCGCGGAACGCCGCGACGTCCTCGTCGTCGGCCGCAGGCATCGTGCGGAGGATTCCCACTCGTCCGGCCAGCATGATCTGCGCGGCGGCCATCCCGGTCAGCAGCGACACCTGGGCGTTCCAGTCCTCGATCTCGCGCGTCGCCCGCCGCTCCAGCAGATACTGGCCGTCCCGCAGCTCGACCTCGATCTCCGGGGAGTTCAGGCTGGCCCCGCCGCGCTCCTGCTCGCGCAGCGCGCGCTGGGTGCCGAACCACTTCAGTGCGGTCAGCGACTCCGGCCCCGACCCGTCGTCGACGGCGCGCTGCGCGTCGGCGTAGGTCCACTGCGCCCGCGAGCGCACCACGGCCCGCTGCAGCGTGGTGGCCACCGGCTCGGCACGCTCGTCCAGCTCGAACCGCCAGACGAACGCGAGCCGGTCCTGGTCGGGCAGCAGCGAGACGGCGCCCTCGCTGAGCACCGTCGGGTGCAGCGGGATCCGCCCGTCCACCGCGTAGAGGGTCTGGCCGCGCTGGCGGGCCGCGGCATCCACCGCGCCACCGGGGCGCACGAACGCCGGCACGTCGGCGATGGCGTAGTGCAGGATGCCGCCGCCCGGCGTGCGCTGCAGGTGCAGGGCCTGATCCAGGTCGCGGGAGCCCTCCGGGTCGATCGTGAGGAACTCGATCTCGCGCAGGTCGGCGATGTCGGCGGACGGCTGGGCGACCACCTCGCGCGCGGCCGACTCGGCCTCGGCGACCACCTCCGGCGGGAAGTCCCCGGGCAGCTCCAGCTCGGCGTGCAGGGCGGTCAGCGATGCGGACAGGGCGTTCCCGGCCGCGGCGGATACGAGGCGGGGACGGCGACGGGTCACGTCGTCAGTGTACGGCGGGACCCGCGCCGGGGCGCGGCATCCCGCGCCTCTAGACTGGGCGACGTGGTCACTCGTATGTCGAAGCTCTTCGTCCGCACGCTCCGTGAAGACCCCGCCGAGGCGGAGGTGGTCAGCCACAAGCTGCTCGTGCGCGCCGGCTACATCCGCCGCCAGGCGGCCGGCATCTTCGCGTGGCTGCCGCTGGGCCTGCGGGTCAAGGCCCGGATCGAGCGGATCATCCGCGAGGAGATGGATGCCGCGGGCGCCCAGGAGGTCCACTTCCCGGCGCTGATGCCGCGCGACCCGTACGAGGTGACCGGTCGGTGGGAGGAGTACGGCGACCTGCTCTTCCGGCTGCAGGACCGCAAGGGCAGCGACTATCTGCTCGCCCCCACGCACGAAGAGGCCTTCACGCTGCTGGTGAAGGACCTGTACTCGTCGTACAAGGACCTGCCGCTGTCGATCTACCAGATCCAGGACAAGTACCGCGACGAGGCGCGCCCCCGCGCGGGCCTGCTGCGCGGGCGCGAGTTCACCATGAAGGACGCCTACTCGTTCGACTGCACCGACGCCGGCCTGGACGCCTCCTACATGGCCCAGCGCGACGCGTACGAGCGGATCTTCCGGCGACTGGGTCTGGAGTACGTCATCGTGCAGGCGGATGCCGGGGCCATGGGCGGCTCGCGCAGCGAGGAGTTCCTGCACCCGACCGCGGTCGGCGAGGACACCTTCGTGCGCTCCGCAGGCGGCTACGCTGCCAACGTCGAGGCGTTCACGACGCTGGCGCCGCCGACGCGCAGCTACGAGAAGTTGACGCCCGCAGAGGTGCTCGACACCCCGGGCAGCCCGACGATCGCGACTCTCGTCGAGGCGGCGAACCGGCGGCATCCGCGGCCCGACGGCAGGTCGTGGACCGCCGCCGACACACTGAAGAACGTGGTGCTGGCGCTGGTGGGCCTCGATGGGTCGCGCGAGATCGTCGTGGTGGGCCTGCCCGGCGACCGTGAGGTGGACATGAAGCGGGCCGAGGTCGCGTTCGCGCCGGCCGAGGTCGAGGCTGCGACCGACGCGGACTTCGCGAAACACCCGGGATTGGTGAAGGGCTACATCGGCCCGTGGTCTGCCGACGGCGCCGTGCTGGGGGAGAACGGTTCGACCGGTATCCGCTACCTGCTCGACCCGCGGGTCTCAGACGGCTCGGGCTGGATCACCGGGGCGAACGTCGATGCGCAGCACGTGTTCGGTCTGGTCGCGGGGCGCGATTTCCAGGCGGACGGCAGCGTCGAGGTCGCCGAGGTGCTGGACGGCGATCCTGCGCCGGACGGCTCCGGACCCGTGCACCTGGCCCGGGGCATGGAGATCGGGCATGTCTTCCAGCTCGGCCGCAAGTACGCCGAGGCGCTGGGACTGAAGGTGCTCGACGAGAACGGCAAGCTCGTCACCGTCACGATGGGCTCGTACGGCATCGGGGTGACCCGCATCCTGGCGATCATCGCCGAGCTGAACAACGACGAGAAGGGGCTGATCTGGCCCGAGTCGGTGGCCCCGTTCGACGTGCACGTGGTGGCGGCCGGCAAGGATGCGGTGGCCGCCGAGCTCGCCGAGCAGGTCTCCGCGCAGCTCGAGGCGGCGGGACTGGACGTGCTCTACGACGATCGGCCGAAGGTCTCGCCGGGGGTCAAGTTCGGCGACGCCGAGCTGATCGGCGTCCCGCACGTGCTGGTGGCCGGCCGCGGTGCGGCCGACGGCCAGGTGGAGCTGTGGGACCGCCGTGCGGGGGAGCGCGACACGCTGCCCGCGGCCGAAGCGGTCGCCCGGCTCATCGCACAGCGCTGACCGCGGCGGCACGTCGGACCGCGGCATCCGCGCCCGTGTCGCGCCCGGCCGCAGCCGCGTCGGCCCGCGACCGTGGCAGGGTGGAGGCATGGCTGGATCCTCCTCGAACACCATCCCGCGCGAGGTCACCGAGTCGCTGCGGCAGGCGATGGATGCCGCGGGCATCACCGAGCAGACGGACCTGGTGGCCCGAATCCTGGCGACCGGGGTCGGCCTCGGCATGGACGACACCGATCGTCTCGATCTGAAGATCACCTCGGCCGCCCTCACCGAGATGCGCGCGGCGTTCGGCCTGTTCGCGCCCTACCACGACGTGCCCAAGGTGACGATCTTCGGGTCGGCGCGCACGAAGGCGAACGATCCGCTGTACCGGCAGGCGAAGGATGCCGCGCACGCGCTGTCCGACCACGGCTGGTTCGTGGTCACCGGCGCCGGCCCCGGGATCATGCAGGCGGCGGCGGACGGCGCCGGGCCCGATCGGTCGATCGGCGTCTCGATCCGGCTGCCGTTCGAGGAGAAGCCGAACGCGCTGCTGGCCGACTCCGAGAATCTCGTGTCGATGAAGTACTTCTTCACCCGCAAGCTGATGCTGATGAAGGAATCGCACGGCTTCATCTGCGTGCCCGGCGGCTTCGGCACGATGGACGAGATGTTCGAGCTGCTCACCCTGCAGCAGACCGGCAAGGCCGAGCCGATGCCGATCGTGCTGCTGGACGAGCCCGGCGGCACGTTCTGGGCCGGCCTGCGCCGCTTCATCGACCAGCACCTGGTCCCGGCGGGCGTGATCGATCCGGACGACTTCGATCGCGTGCTGGTGACCGACTCCGTGCCGGCCGCGGTGGAGGAGATCACCGGATTCTGGCGCAACTACGACTCCCTGCGGTGGGTGCGCAGCCGCCTCGTGCTGCGGATGCGCATCGCCCCCGACGAGGCCCAGCTGGCCGAGCTCAACGAGCGCTTCGCGCACCTGCTCACCGAGGGTGCGATCGCGCTCACCGATCCGCTGCGCGACGAGCGGGAGGACGGCGACCGGCTCGAGCTGCCCCGCCTGGTGATGACGTTGAACCCGTTCAAGGTGGGCGAGCTGCACCGCGTGATCCGGGCGATCAACGAGTGGGTTCGCCCGTCCTGACGCCCGGGCGTCGGCGATGCGACCGGCTCAGCGACCTATCATGGCTCCGGTGACGGGGGAGCAGGGCGGCAGGCGGTGGAGCGTCCTCCCGCGCCTGCTCGCACAGGCCCCGCCGCGGGGCCTGGTCGTGGTGGGGGCGGTGGTCGCGGTCCTGGGCGTGCTCATCGTCGCACGGCCGCTGACCTCCCTGGTGCTGCTGGGGATGTACGTCGGGCTGAGTGCGATCATCTCGGGGATCATCGAGTTCGTATCCGCGCATCGGTCGCCGCGATGGTGGTCGCGCGCGTTCGCGTTGGTGTGGATCCTCCTCGGCGCGCTCATCCTGATCTGGATCGGTCGCAGCCTGAACCTGCTGCCGGCCGCCCTGGCCGTCCTCCTGCTGCTGGGCGGGGCCACCTCGCTGGCCGACGCCGTGGCGCACCACCGCGCCGGCGAGCGCGTGCGGGTCAGCGAGCGGGTGCTGGCGGCCAGCTGGGGGGCCGCCCAACTCGCGTTCGGCGTGCTGTCGCTGACCTGGCCGGATGTCACGGTCCTGGTGGTCGCGGTGGTCTTCGGCGTGCGCACCACGGTGTTCGGCGCGATGCTGCTCATTCGCGGGGTCGGAGCCCTCGCGCAGCGGCCCGACCGAGGCGCGCGACCCCGGCGCACCCGCACCGGGCACCCGCGGTGGGCGGACGGTGGACGGTACGCGCTGGCCGGGCTGCTGGTGGTCGTCACGGTCACCGGGGGGTTCCTGAACGACTGGCTGCAGCACGGCGCCCCCGTGGTGGACGCGTTCTACGACCCGCCGCAGCAGGTCCCCTCCGGTCACGGCGAGCTCATCCGCTCCGACGAATACGGCGGGAAGATCCCGGCGGGTGCGGACGTGAAGCGCATCCTCTACACGAGCACCGACGCGCACGGTGAGCCGGTGCCGGCCAGCGCTCTGGTCATCATCCCCGATGTGACGCCCGCCGCACCGATGCCGATCGTGCTCTGGAACCACGGGACGACCGGCGTGGCGCGCGGCTGTGCGCCGAGCCTGCGCGACGACGCCGCCACCCGGTGGGCGATTCCGGCCCTGGACCGGGCGCTCGCGTACGGCTGGATAGTGGTCGCCCCGGACTACGCCGGCCAGGGGGCGCCCGGCGTCTTCCCCTACCTCATCGGCGAGGGCGAGGCGCGGTCCGCGCTGGACGCGGTGCTGGCCGCGCAGCGGCTCCCGCACGTGTGGGCATCGGATGACGTGGTGGTCTGGGGGCACTCCCAGGGCGGGCACGCCGCGCTCTGGGCCAGCCAGATCGCGCGGCGGTACACGCCCGACCTGCGAGTGCTCGGCACGGCGGCGCTCGCGCCGGCGGCCGAGCCGCTGGCCCTCGCCCGAGACCTCACGGCCGGCTACGCGAGCGTCCAGCTGACGGTGCTGACGGCGTGGGTGCTCATCCCGTACTCGCAGACCTACCCCGACGTGCGGGTGGAGAACTACGTCGCACCGGGCGCCCGGTCGATCGTCCGCGAGATGGCGCAGCGATGTCCGACCGAGCCGGGGGTGATCGTCTCGGTGGTCGCCGCGCTCGGCGTCTCGGAGGACCGCCCGCTGTACATCGGCGACCTGACCACCGGCGCCCTGGGGCACCGGTTGGGGCAAAACAACGTGAACGGCGCCTGGAACACGCCGCTGCTGGTCGTGTGGGGCGAACGGGACGAGGTCATCCCGCGCAGCCAGCAGGTGTCGTTCGTGAAGCGGCTGTGCGCGGCCGGGAACAGCGTCGAGTGGAGCGAGTATCCGGCGGTCACCCACCAGTCCGTGCTGCAGCCGTCCTCACCGCTGCTGCCCAAGCTGATCGACTGGACGGCGGGCCTGTTTGCCGGCCGTACTCCGCCGCCGTCGGAATGCGCGTGAGTGCGGGCATCCTCACAGACTCTCGAGAGACGGCATCCGGTAACGTTGTAGGGATGTCGGCGCGCACGCGCGCCCGCGAGAGCTGAATAGGGAGGGCGCGATGGATATCGACCTGGGACTGCTGCGAACCGTCGAGCGCGAGAAGGAGATCCCCTTCGACGAGCTGGTGCGGATCATCGAGCAGGCGATTCTGACCGCCTACGCCCGGCACACGTCGTCGACAGGCACGCTCCCGGACGGCGCCCGCTCCGAGCTCGATCGCAAGACCGGCCACGTCGCCGTGTTCGTGCCGCTCCTGGATGAGGACGGCGTGGTCATCGGCGAAGAGGAGAGCACGCCCGAGGACTTCGGCCGGATCGCCGCATTCGCCGCCAAGCAGGTCATCAGCCAGCGGCTGCGCGACATCGCCGACGACGCCGTGCTCGGCGAGTTCCGCGGCAAGGAGGGCGACATCGTCGCCGGTGTCGTCCAGCAGGGCCCGAACCCCCGGATGGTGCACGTCGACCTCGGCACCGTCGAGGCGATCCTCCCGCCCGAGGAGCAGGTCCCGGGCGAGGACTACGCGCACGGCTCGCGGCTGCGGGTCTATGTGACCAGCGTCGCCAAGGGCGCCAAGGGGCCGGCCATCACCGTCTCGCGCACCCACCCGAGCCTGGTGCGCAAGCTGTTCGCGCTCGAGGTGCCCGAGATCGCGTCGGGGCTGGTCGAGATCGTCTCGCTCGCGCGCGAGGCCGGTCACCGCACCAAGATCGCGGTCCGCGCCACCGATCCGACGATCAACGCGAAGGGCGCCTGCATCGGCGAGATGGGGCGCCGCGTGCGCGCCGTGACCGAGGAGCTCAGCGGCGAGAAGATCGACATCGTCGACTACGACGAGGAGCTGGCGAAGTTCGTGGCCAACGCGCTGTCGCCGGCCAAGGTGACCTCGAGCTTCATCCTCGATCCCGCGACCAAGGCGGTCCGGGCGCTGGTGCCCGACTACCAGCTCTCGCTCGCGATCGGCAAGGAGGGCCAGAACGCGCGTCTGGCCGCCAAGCTCACCGGGGCCAAGATCGACATCCAGCCCGACAGCATCCTGGAAGAGGGCTGACCCGCACGGCTCGCCCAGGCTCGGAGTGTAAGATGGAGGCTGTACGAACGTGCGTCGGCTGTCGCCGGCGCTCCCCGCGGTCCACGCTCCTGCGAGTCGTGGCGGTCGACTCCCACCTCGTCCCCGATGAGCGTGCGGTGATGCCCGGACGGGGAGCGTGGGTGCACGACACGTACGCGTGCCTGGATGCCGCACTGCGGCGACGCGCCTTCGTACGAGCCCTGCGTGTGTCAAGCCCGCTTGACATGCAGACCATCGAGAAACGGCTGAACGGCTATGGAAACAAAGTGAACGGCTCGAAATGAGACCCGTCCGCGACTAACGGTCTGCCCTGTCCGGGGGAGACCTCAGACAGGAGAATTGTGGCAAAACCACGCGTGCACGAGATCGCCTCGGAGCTCGGCGTCGACAGCAAGGTCGCGCTCGCGAAGCTGAAGGAGCTCGGCGAGTTCGTCAAGAGCCCGTCGTCGACGATCGAACCTCCGGTGGCCCGGAAGCTCCGTGCTGCCCTCGAGGCCGACGGTGCGGCCACGTCGACCGCCGGAAACGGCGGCGGTGCCGGCACCGCGGCGGCGGCACCCCCGACCGGCCGTCCCGGCCCGGTGCGACCGGCCAAGCCCGCCGCCAAGGCGGCCAAGCCCGCCGCGCCCGCGCCCGCCGAGGCGCCCGCGCCGGCTGAGGCATCCGCGCCGGCTGAGGCATCCGCCCCTGCGGCCCCCGAGGCCACGGTCGAGGCGACCGAGGCTCCCGCCGCCGAGCCCGCGCAGACCTCGTCTGCCCCGTCGCCGGGCGGATCCGCTCCGCGTCCGGGCGGCGCCCGTCCGGGCAACAACCCGTTCTCCTCGGCGCAGGGAATGGGCCAGCGTCCGACCGGTCCGCGTCCGGGCAACAACCCGTTCGCGCCCGCCCAGGGGATGGGCCAGCGTCCCAACCCCGGCAACATCCCGCGCCCGCAGGCGCCCCGGCCGCAGCCGCCGCGTCCCGGTTCGCCGCGCCCCGGCGCGGCCCGTCCGGGTGCTCGTCCCGGTGCCCCGGGTCGTCCGGGCGGTCGTCCGGGCGGCGGCGCGCCGTTCCAGCAGCGTCCGGGTCGTCCCGGTGCCGGTGCGGGAGCAGGCGCCGGTGCTCCGGGCGGGTTCGCCGGTCGCCCCGGCGGCGGCTTCCCCGGTCGTCCCGGCGGCGGAGGCCGCGGTCGCGGCCCCGGCGGCGGCACCGCGGGTGCCTTCGGCAAGGGCGGCGGCAAGTCGAAGCAGCGCAAGTCGAGGCGTGCGAAGCGGCAGGAATTCGAGATGCGGTCGGCGCCGATCGTCGGCGGCGTCAACGTCCAGAAGGGCAACGGCGAGATCATCCGGATGCGCCGCGGCGCGTCGATCTCGGACTTCGCCGACAAGATCGAGACGCTGACCGGCTACACCGTGCAGCCGGGCACCCTGGTGACGATCCTGTTCAACCTCGGTGAGATGGCCACGGCGACCGAGTCGCTGGATGAGGCCACGTTCGAGGTGCTGGGCGCCGAGCTGGGTTACAAGATCCAGATGGTCTCGCCCGAGGACGAGGACAAGGAGCTCCTGGAGGGCTTCGGTCTGGACCTCGAGGCGGAGCTGGCCGAGGAGGACGATGAGGATCTCGAGATCCGTCCGCCGGTGGTCACGGTCATGGGCCACGTCGACCACGGAAAGACCCGCCTGCTGGACGCGATCCGGCAGACGAACGTGGTCGCGGGCGAGGCCGGCGGCATCACGCAGCACATCGGCGCGTACCAGATCTGGACCGAGCACGACGGCAATGAGCGTGCCATCACCTTCATCGACACCCCGGGCCACGAGGCGTTCACCGCCATGCGCGCCCGTGGTGCGCAGGTCACCGACATCGCGATCCTGGTGGTCGCCGCCGACGACGGCATCATGCCCCAGACGGTGGAGGCCCTGAACCACGCCCAGGCGGCGGGGGTGCCGGTCGTGGTCGCGGTCAACAAGATCGACAAGCCCGACGCCAACCCGGCCAAGGTGCGCCAGCAGCTGACCGAGTACGGTCTGGTGGCCGAGGAGTACGGCGGGGACGTCATGTTCGTCGACGTCTCGGCGCGGGAGAGCGTGGGCATCCAGGAGCTCCTGGATGCGGTGCTGCTGACCGCCGACGCCGGCCTGGACCTGCGGGCGAACCCGAACAAGGCCGCGCGCGGTGTGGCGATCGAAGCCAAGCTCGACAAGGGTCGCGGCTCGGTGGCCACGGTCCTGATCCAGTCCGGCACGCTGCGCGTCGGCGACGCGATCGTCGCCGGCACGGCGTACGGACGCGTCCGGGCCATGGTCGACGAGAACGGGGATGCCGTCGACGAGGCGGCTCCGGCCCGTCCGGTGCAGGTGCAGGGTCTGAACTCCGTGCCCCGCGCCGGCGACACCTTCATCGTCACCGACGAGGACCGGATGGCCCGTCAGATCGCCGAGAAGCGCGAGGCAGCCGAGCGCAACGCGCAGCTGGCCAAGGCCCGCAAGCGCATCTCGCTGGAGGACTTCACCAAGGCGCTGCAGGAGGGCAAGGTCGAGTCGCTCAACCTCATCATCAAGGGTGACGTCTCCGGTGCCGTCGAGGCGTTGGAGGAGTCGCTGATGAAGATCGAGGTGGACGACTCGGTGCAGCTGCGCATCCTGCACCGCGGTGTGGGTGCCGTCACCGAGTCCGACGTGGACCTGGCGACGATCGACAACGCGATCATCGTCGGATTCAACGTCCGCCCCGACCAGAAGGCGCGTGCGCGCGCCCAGCGCGAGGGCGTGGACATCCGCTTCTACTCGGTCATCTACGCAGCGCTCGAGGACATCGAGAACTCGCTGAAGGGGATGCTCAAGCCGGAGTACGAAGAGGTCCAGTCGGGTGTGGCCGAGATCCGCGAGGTGTTCCGCTCCTCGAAGTTCGGCAACATCGCCGGTGTCATCGTGCGCAACGGCACGATCACCCGCAACGCGAAGGCCCGCGTCATCCGCGACGGCGTGGTCGTCGCGGACGGGCTGGCGATCGAGTCGCTGCGCCGGTTCAAGGACGACGTCACCGAGGTGCGCACGGACTTCGAGGCCGGTATCGGCCTGGGCAGGTTCAACGACATCCAGGTCGGCGACGAGATCGAGACCACCGAGATGGTGGAGAAGCCGCGCGGCTGACAGCCGCATCGTGGGGACGCCTTCGGGCGTCCCCACGCTCAGGAGGAATCATGTCTGCAGAGCGACAGGCCCGCATGGCCGACCGCATCCGCGTGCTCATCGCGCAGCGCCTTGAGAAGGGGCTGCGCGACCCGCGGCTCGGGTTCGTCACGATCACCGATGTGCGGGTGACCGGCGACCTGCAGCACGCGTCGGTGTTCTACACCGTGCTCGGTGACGAGAAGGAGCGCCAGGACACCGCCGATGCGCTGCGCGCCGCGACCGGGATGCTGCGCAGCGAGGTGGGCCGCCAGCTCAGCGTGCGCCTCACCCCGACGCTGGAGTTCATCCACGACGCGATCCCCGAGAACGCCGGTCACATCGAGGATCTGCTGCGCGAGGCGCGCGAGCGCGACGAGCGCGTGGCCGGCCTGGCGTCCGGCGCCACGCACGCCGGCGAGGCCGACCCGTACCTCAAGCCCCGCGACGCCGACTGACCCCTTCTCCTCGGGATCGTACGATCTGGCCGAGTGCACATGAAACTTGGCCGGGTTTGATGTGCAGTCGCGGGTTTGATGTGGTTTCGCGCGGGTCGGGCGGCGCGAAGTGCGCGGGCGCGCAGTGCGCCGGCGGGGTGAGGCGTGTGCCGGCAAGGGGGAGGCGTGCGCCGGCAGGGTGAGGCGTGCGCCGGCAGGGTGAGGCGTGCGCTGGCAGGGCGCAGTCTTCGCGACACCGGGCGCGGAGGCGACGTTCAGCGGGGAAGGTGCAGCATCCCGTCGGATGCCTCGGCCAGCCCATCGGCGATGAGCGAGTCGATCGCCCGGTCGCGCTGGTGCGCATCCGGCCAGTCCGCGATGACCGCATCGATCGGCACGGCGTGGGCGGCGGCATCCCGCAGCACCGCCAGCACGGCGCCGCGCGCCTGCCGGTCGCTGCCCTCGTAGCGCGCCTGCCTGCGCCGCCGATCACCGGTGTCGGGATAGCCGGCCGCCCGCCACGCGCACACGTGCGCGATCGGGCACATCCCGCAGCGCGGGGCACGCGCCGTGCACACCACGGCGCCCAGCTCCATCGTCGCCGCGTTCATGACCGCGGCATCCGCGTCGTCCGCCGGCAGGATGTCGGCCATCCGCTCGAGGTCGCGACGTGAGGCGGCGCCGGGCTGCGACCGCCCGTCGAGAGCCCGCGCGAGCACGCGCCTCGTGTTGGTGTCCACGACCGGATGCCGCTGCCCATACGCGAACACCGCGACCGCCCGCGCGGTGTAGTCGCCGATGCCGGCCAGGGCCAGCAGCGCGTCCACGTCGGCGGGAACGGCACCCCCGTGCTGATCGCGCAGCTGCACCGCCGCGCGGTGCAGCCACAGCGCCCGCCGCGGGTAGCCCAGGTTCGCCCACTGGCGCACGGCCTCGGCCGGCCGTTCGTCGGCCAGCGCGGTCGGGGTCGGCCAGCGCGTCAGCCAGGCATCCAGATGCGGGATGACGCGGGTCGCCGGCGTCTGCTGCAGCATGAATTCGCTGACCAGCACTCCCCAGCCCCCGTACTGGGCGTGGAACGCCGTGCGGCGCCACGGCAGATCGCGCGCGGTGCGCCGGTACCAGGCGACCAGCGGGGTGGCGAGATCGGGACCGGGCACGGCGTCCACTCTATGCAGTCGGCCGCTGCTCCACCGCCGCCGCCTCCACCGGGGCAGCCTCCGCCGCCGCCGCCGCCTCCGCCGCCTCCACCGGCGCCGCCTCCACCGGCTCCGCCGCACCCGCCGCCGCCGCCGGCCGATCTCGGCCGGGCGCTCCGCCCCGTCGCAATAGGCTGGGGGCATGCGCCTGCCGATCACGCCCGCCAACACCCTGTGGCGTGCGCTGCGCGACGAGATCCGCGCGTCGCGGCCGCACGGACGGGTGATCGTCGGCGTCGACGGGGCCGACGCCGCGCTGATCGCCGACGGGCTCGCCGCGGTCTTCGAAGAGCGGGATGTCTCCACCTTCCGCGCGTCGACGTCTGATTTCCTTCTTCCCCGCGCGCAGCGGAAGCCGCATGACGACTACGACTGGTCGGCGTTCCGGCGGGTGCTCGTCGACCCGTTCCGCGAGGGCTGGCAGACCTCGGCGACCACGGGCTTCCAGCTCGCCGCCTACGATCCGGCGCGCGACGAGCCCGCCGAGGCGCGCTGGCTGACCGCCGACGGCGACGCCGTGCTCATCGTCTCCGGGCCCGATCTCGGCCTGCCCGCTCTCGCCGCCGTCTGGGACTTCCGCATCGGCACGAGCGGACTGCTCGACGCCGTGATCGACGCCACCGATCCGCAGCATCCCGTCCGTCTGACCGGGGCGGCGTCGTGAGCGATCCCACCGGGATCCTGCTCGTCGACAAGCCGGGCGGGATCACCAGCCACGACGTGGTCGCGCGCGCCCGCAAGGCCTTGGACACGCGCAAGATCGGCCACGCCGGCACCCTCGACCCGATGGCGACCGGCCTGCTCGTCCTCGGCGTCGGCCCGGCCACCCGGCTGCTGACCTACATCGTCGGGCTCGACAAGACGTACACCGCGACGATCCGCCTGGGCCAGACCACCGACTCCGACGACGCCGACGGCCAGATCACCGCCCGGGCCGCCTCATCCGCCCTCGCCGCCGTCACCGACGAGCGCATCGCCGCCGGCGTGGCGGCCCTGACCGGACCCATCGCCCAGGTCCCCAGCCGGGTCTCGGCGATCAAGGTGGACGGCCGCCGTGCGTATGCGCTGGCGCGCGAGGGCGCCGAGGTCGAGTTGAAGCCGCGGGACGTCGTGGTCTCGCGCTTCGACGTGCTGGCGGACCGCCGCGGCGACGGATGCCGTGACCTCGACGTCGTCGTCGACTGCTCCACCGGCACCTACATCCGCGCGCTGGCGCGCGACCTCGGCGCCGCACTCGACGTCGGCGGTCACCTGATCGCCCTGCGTCGCACGCGCATCGGTCCGTTCGACGTCGCCGATGCCGCCCCCGTCGACGACCTGGCCGAGACCCCACTGCGCACGGCTGCGGCCGCGGCCGCCGCGGTCCTTCCGGCGGTGCGCCCCGACGCCGAGCAGGCCGCCGACCTGCGCCACGGCAAGCGGGTGAGCGGCCTGGCCGACGCCTTCACCGGGCCCCGCGCGGCCGCCATCGCGCCCGATGGCACGCTGGTCGGCGTGATCGAGCGGCGTGGAACCGGGCCTGCCGCGCTGGTCAAGAGCGTCATGAACATGCCCGAGGAGCACGCATGATCCTGTGGTTCACCCTCGTCACGGTCGCCGTCGCCGCGGTCGGCGGGCTGCTGTGCGTCGTGCTGGGGCTGGCCGGGCGCCGGCCCAGCGACCTGTCGGTCGGCGCCCTGGCGCTGCTGGAGCTGCTGCTGATCGCCCAGGTCGTGATCGCGATCGTGGCTCCGCTGGCCGGCAACCCGCCCAGCGGCAGCCTGCTGGAGTTCTGGGTCTACCTCGTCTCGGCGGTGCTCCTGCCGCCCGCCGGCGTCGCGTGGGCGCTGGTGGAACGCAGCCGCTGGAGCACGGTGATCATGGGCATCGCGGCGCTGGCGGTGGCGGTCATGGTCTGGCGCATGCACGTGATCTGGACGGTGCAGGCCGCCTGACCGCGTCAGCGCTTCGCGAGGTAGGCGGAGTGCACCCAGCCGGTCGTGCCCAGGTACACGACCTTGCGCCAGACGCCGCTCGTGGCCTTGACAGTGCCGACCGACGCGCCCCTCGGGATCACCCGGATCTTCGCCCCCGTCAGCGACGGGGATCTGCGGAAATTCAGGGCGCTCGTCGTCTTGTACGTCGCCGGCTTGGATGCCGCGGGCTTGGGCGCGGCGAGCTTGGATGCCGCGGGCTTGGATGCCGCAGGCTTGGACGCCGCGGGCTTGGATGCCGCGGGCTTGGGCGTGGCGGGCTTGGGGGCGGCGGGCTTGGGCGTGCTGCCCGGCAGGGCGGCGGGAGCGCCGGTCGGAGACGGGGCCACGACCGGGGGCTTGGCCGGGGCCGGGGGCTTCGGCGGCAGCGGCGGCAGCTTCATCGACAGATACCCGGACGACAGCCAGCCGCTCTGGGTGCCGACCCGGACGGGGAAGTAGCCGTTCGAGCTCTGTCCGGCGACGGCGACCGCCGCGGTGCGCACCGGCAGGACCCGGAGGACGGCGGATGACAGTGACGGCCCGGTCCGGAAGTTCAGCGGGGTCGTGACGTAGTAGGTGCACGTGGTCGGCGGCTTCGTGGCCAGGACCGCCTTCGCGCCGCGGTACAGGTCGACCCCGTACGTCTTCAGGAACGGCGCGGGATCCAGCGACCGGGCGGACCCGGGTGCACCCTGCCAGATCTCGAGGTGCAGGTGGTTGCCGCCCGAGACGCCGCTCGTGCCCACCTCGCTGATCCGCTGGCCGGCCGCGACGATCCTGCCGACGGTGACCCGCGTGGTCGACTTCCAGATGTGGTAGTAGATCGAGGTGTACGTCACCCCGCCCAGCGAGTGCCGGATCGTGATGTAGCCGGCCCGCGAACTCGTGCCGTCGACCGTGGCGACCACGACCCCGGCCGCGACGGCGTAGATCGGGCTGCCGCCGGGAGCGGCCATGTCCAGGCCGAGGTGGAACGTGGACGCGCCGGGGATCGACATGCATCGGGGGCCGTAGTACGACGAGACCGTGTAGCTCTTCGCCTTCAGCGGCGTCGTGAACGTCGTCGCTGCCGGCGGTGCGGCGGTCGTCGTCGAGATCGGGCCGGGGCCGGCCGCGGCGGCCGAGACCGGGGTCGCCAGCGCCAGGACGAGCGCGGCCGCGGCGAGGACGGAGGGGAGGGTGGAACGAATCGATCGCATGTGGGGCACTTCGGTGAGAGGGCGGATGAGGATGCGGTCGGATGCCGTCCGTCGGTAAATATTGTCACCCAACGGTGTGTCTGTCTACTGCTGAGATTGAAGTGGTGTATGTGACTTGCAGAGTGAGGGCGCCGGGCGTGGTCGAAGTAGGATCGAGGGGTCATGTCATCCCCTTCTCGCCCGCCCCGTCGGATGACCGGCATCGGCCGCGTCCTCGTCGTCGTCTACGCCGTCCTGGCGCTCGGTGCCACCGGTCGCTCGCTCGTGCAGATCATCGAACGGTTCGACCATGCGCCGCTCGCCTTCACCCTGTCGGCGGCCTCGGCGATCGTGTACATCCTGGCCACCCTCGCGCTGATCTTCTCTCGGCGACCGGTCTGGTACCGGATCGCCTGGGTCGCGATCTCGTTCGAGCTGGTCGGCGTCCTCGCGATCGGCACGCTGAGCCTGGCCCGCCCCGACCTGTTCCCCGAGCCCACCGTGTGGTCGTTCTTCGGCATCGGGTACGTGTTCATCCCGCTGGTGCTGCCGTTCTTCGGGCTGTGGTGGCTGATCACCCACCGTCCGGCGACGGCGGATGCCGCATCCCACCGGGCGGTGAGCGCCCGATGATCGTCTTCCGCGACCCCTCTGAGGTGCCCGCCGACTTCGGCCCGTCGGTCGTGGCGATCGGCAAGTTCGATGGCGTGCACGCCGGACATCGGGCGATCCTGGAACGCGCGAAGGTGGATGCCGCGGATGCCGCGGTGAAGGTGGTGGCGGTCACCTTCGACCGCAACCCGCTGGCCACGCTGCGACCCGAGCTCTGCCCCGAGGACCTCATCGGATTGCACCAGAAGCTGCAGCTGCTGGCCGCCAGCGGGATCGACGCGGCGCTGGTGCTCCGCTTCGATCAGGAGATGGCCGCACAGCCGGCCGAGGAGTTCATCGAGCAGGTGCTGGTGAAGGCGCTGGACGTGCGCACCGTGCTGGTGGGCCGCGACTTCCGGTTCGGGCGCGGCGGCGCGGGCAGCCCCGAGCTGCTCGAGCGGCGCGGTGCGGAGTACGGGTACCGCGTCGACATCATCGACGACGTCCGCGCCGTCACCACCGAGCGGCGGGTCTCGTCCACCTGGATCCGCGAGGTGCTCGCGGCCGGCGATGTGGTGACCGCGGCCAAGCTCCTCGGTCGCACCCACGGGGTCTGGGGCGAGGTCGTGCACGGGCTGAAGCGCGGGCGCGCTCTGGGCTACCCGACCGCGAACCTGTCTCCCGACATGGAGGGCTTCGTGCCGGCGGACGGCGTGTACGCCGGCTGGCTCGTGGACGAGGCCTCCGGCGACGGGCTGCACCCCGGCATCCGGTATCCGGCGGCCATCAGCGTCGGCACGAATCCGACGTTCGACGACGTGCCGCGCCGTGTGGTCGAGGCCTACGTGCTCGACGAGACCGACCTCGACCTCTACGGCCACCGGGTAGAGGTCGAGTTCGCCGACCGGGTGCGCGGCATGGTCGCGTTCGACGGCGTCGAGGCGCTGAAGACGCAGATGGCCGACGATGTGCGGCGGGTGCGCGAACTGCTGAGCTGACGGATGAGCACGCGCAGCACCGGCCTCTGCTCATATGTGCACGTACGTGCACGGATGCTGTGACCGGCGTATCCTCGACGGCAGGAGGATGCTGTGGACGAGGAGCTGCTGTCGGTGCGCGCCGCCGAGCTCTACTACGACGCCGGTCGCACGCAGGATGAGATCGGCGCGCTCCTCGGCGTCTCGCGCTTCAAGGTGGGGCGTCTGCTCACCCGTGCACGCGAGACCGGCATCGTGCGGATCGAGATCGTCCACCCCGGCGCGCGCCGGCTCGGGCTGGAGCGGGCCCTGGTCGCCGCGTCCCCGCGACTGTCCGAGGCTGTGGTGGTGCCCTCGCCCCAGGGCGATGAGGTCGCACTGACCGACCGCGTCGCCCAGGCCGCGGCCGATCACCTCCGCGCGCTGCGCCCGGTGCCGCGCACCCTCGGTGTCAGCTGGGGCCGCACGCTCACCGCGGTCGCCGCCCACCTGCCCGACGGCTGGGCGCGCGGGGTCACGGTCGTGCAGGTCAACGGCGGAGTGAGTGTGAACCGGCGTCCCGGCGGCGCCGCGCACCTGGCCGCCACCATCGCGGAGCGGGCGTCCGGCGCGGCCGTCCTCCTGCCCAGTCCCGCGATCCTCGAGCAGGAGCAGACCGCCCGCGCCATCCAGTCCGATCGCACGGTGGCCGCGGTGCTGTCCGCCGCCGCGCACGCCGACGCCTACGTGTTCTCCGCCGGCGTGTGCGACGCGACCTCCGCGCACGTGGAGAACGGCTACCTCGACGCCGACGGCATCCGGCACCTGCAGCAGCGCGGCGCCGTCGGCGACGTGCTCGGCCGCTACATCGACGCCGAGGGCAACATCGTCGACCCGGCGCTGGACGCGCGGACGGTCGGCATGCCCCTCGCGCGGCTGCGGCAGGCCGACACCGCGATCTTCGTGACCGCCGGGGCCGCCAAGCACGACCTCGCCCGCACCGTGATCGCCTCCGGGCTGTGTACGGTGGTCGTCACCGATGAGGCCACCGCCCGTTCCCTGCTGGAGGACGCATGACCACGATCTCTTCACCCGCCACCCCCGTCTCGCGGCTGCGTCGCGTCGTCGTCGCCGTGATCATAGTGGCGTTCACCATCGCCGCGATCGGCGGGATCATCGTGCTGCTGGGCGGTGACCTGGGCGAGACCGCCGCTCGCGTGATCGGCACCACCGCCGTCGTGGGCGCGTTCAGCGTCGCCGTGCTGTGCTGCGCCGCCCTGCTCGGCAAGCCGCTGCAGTCGGTGGGTGTCGCCGGCGTGATCGTCTCGGTCATCGCCGCCGCGCTCGTGATCTGGACCGTCTGGTACACCGGAGGATCCGACTCCTGGTGGGAGCTGACCTCGAAGCTGACCGGCACGGCGGTCATGCTGTCGATCGCCGCGTCGCTGGCGTGTCTGCTCCTGCTGCTGGCCGATCGCCGGCGCGTGGCCGTGCGGGTCGGCCTGTTCATCACGCTCGGTCTGTTCGCGGTCGTGGCGGTGCTGATCGGCGTCCTGATCTGGGCGCCGGACGCCGTCGACGACACCGTGTTCCCGCGGACCCTCGGCATCGCCGCGATCCTGGCGGCGCTGGGCGCGGTCGTGGTGCCGGTGCTGTCGCTGCTGATGCCCGACGCGCGCCCGCACAGCCTGTCGCACACCGCGATCGGGCGCCTCCAGGACGAGGCCGCTCGTCGGGGGATCGCGCCCGACGAGTTGGTGGACGCCCTGCTGGCCGACACCAGGATCACGGGCGCCGCGCCCACCTCCCACGAACACCAGCCACCTCTGGAGGAGAGATGACCACACAAGAACTCAGCCGCCGCACGGCGGTGGACGTGCTCGGCGATGCGCCCGACAACGGCACGCTGCGCCGGTTCCTGCACGGATTGCCCGGGGTCGACGCGGTCGGCCTCAGCCAGCGCGCGGACGCCCTGGGCACCCGCTCCATCAAGACCACGTCCAAGGCCTGGGCGCTGGATCGCATCATCGGCCTCATCGACCTGACCACGCTGGAGGGCGCCGACACCCCCGGCAAGGTGCGCTCGCTGGTCGCCAAGGCGCAGCATCCGGATGCCGGTGACCCGGCATGCCCGCCGGTGGCGGCCGTGTGCGTGTACGGCGACATGGTGCCGTACGCCGTCGAGGCGCTGGGCGCCCGGCACGGCGACCCCGACCAGGGGGGCATCTCGGTGGCGGCCGTGGCCACGGCGTTCCCGAGCGGGCGCGCCTCGCTCGGCGTCAAGCTCGCCGACACCCGCGATGCCGTGCAGGCCGGCGCGGACGAGATCGACATGGTCATCGACCGCGGGGCGTTCCTGGCCGGCGACTACTCGACGGTGTTCGACCAGATCGTCCAGGTCAAGGAGGCGTGCCGCCGCGCCGACGGCACCTCGGCCGCCCTGAAGGTGATCCTGGAGACCGGCGAGCTGAACACCTACGACAACGTCAAGCGGGCCTCGTGGCTGGCGATCCTCGCCGGCGGCGATTTCATCAAGACCTCGACCGGCAAGGTGGCGCCGGCCGCCACGCTGCCGGTGACCCTGCTCATGCTCGAGGTCGTCCGGGACTGGCATCGCCTGACCGGCGAGCGCATCGGGGTGAAGCCGGCCGGCGGCATCCGCACTTCCAAGGACGCCATCAAGTACCTCGTGACCGTCGCCGAGACCGCGGGTGAGGACTGGCTGGTGCCGCACCTGTTCCGGTTCGGCGCATCGAGTCTGCTCAACGATGTGCTGCTGCAACGGCAGAAGCTCGCGACCGGACGCTACTCCGGCGCCGACTACGTGACTCTGGACTGAAGAAGGACATCATGGGATTCCTGGAATACGCGCCCGCGCCCGAATCGCGCGGCATCCTGCACCTGAAGGACCGCTACGGCCTGTTCATCGACGGCGAGTTCGTCGACGGCACCGGCGGCTCGTTCACGACCATCTCGCCGGCCGACGAGGCCCCGATCGCAGAGATCTCCGCGGCCTCGGACGCCGATGTGGATGCCGCGGTGGCGGCCGCGCGGCGCGCGCACACCAGAGTGTGGGCGAAGATGAGCGGCCGCGACCGCGGCAAATACCTGTTCCGCATCGCCCGGCTCGTGCAGGAGCGCGCCCGCGAACTGGCCGTCGCTGAGAGCCTGGACAACGGCAAGCCGATCAAGGAGAGCCGCGACGTCGACGTGCCGCTGGTGGCGGCCTGGTTCTTCTACTACGCCGGCTGGGCCGACAAGCTCGACTACGCCGGGCTCGGCGCCGACCCGCGCTCGCTGGGGGTGGCCGGCCAGATCATCCCGTGGAACTTCCCGCTGCTCATGCTCGCGTGGAAGATCGCCCCGGCCCTGGCCGCCGGCAACACGGTGGTGCTCAAGCCCGCCGAGACCACTCCGCTGTCGGCACTGATCTTCGCCGAGATCCTGCAGCAGGCCGACCTCCCGCCGGGGGTGGTGAACATCCTCACCGGCGCCGGCGGCACCGGATCCGCCCTGGTGCGGCATCCCGACGTCGACAAGATCGCGTTCACCGGATCGACCGCGGTCGGCCGTGAGATCGCGCGCACCGTCGCCGGAACGGGCACGTCGCTCACCCTCGAGCTGGGCGGGAAGGCCGCCAACATCGTGTTCGACGACGCGCCCATCGACCAGGCCGTCGAGGGCATCGTCAACGGCATCTTCTTCAACCAGGGCCACGTGTGCTGCGCGGGCAGCCGGCTGCTGGTGCAGGAGTCGATCCACGACGAGGTCATCGACCGGCTGAAGACCCGGCTGTCCACCCTCCGGCTGGGCGATCCGCTCGACAAGAACACCGACATCGGCGCGATCAACTCGGCCGAGCAGCTGCAGCGCATCCGCGAGCTCAGCGACGTGGGCGAGCAGGAGGGCGCCGAGCGCTGGACGGCCGACTGCGTCATCCCGGACAAGGGGTTCTGGTTCGCTCCCACGGTGTTCACCGGGGTCGAGGCATCCCATCGCATCGCCCGCGAAGAGGTGTTCGGCCCGGTGCTGTCGGTGCTCACCTTCCGCACGCCGGCCGAGGCGATCGCGAAGGCGAACAACACGCCGTACGGTCTTTCGGCGGGCATCTGGAGCGACAAGGGGTCGCGCATTCTGGCGGTGGCCGACAAGCTGCGTGCCGGCGTGGTCTGGGCGAACACGTTCAATCGGTTCGACCCGGCCAGCCCGTTCGGCGGCTACAAGGAGTCCGGCTACGGCCGGGAGGGCGGGCGGCACGGCCTGGCCGCGTATCTGAAGCCCGCCGGTGCCGGGGCCCTCCCGGTCGTTGAGCGAAGCCGCGCGAAGCGCGACCGAGTCGAAACGACGACCAAGAAGGAGGCCCGCCGATGAGCGCCCGACTGACCGTGCCCAAGACGTACAAGCTCGCGATCGGCGGCGCGTTCCCGCGCAGCGAATCCGGCCGCACCTACGAGGTGCTCTCGGCCAAGGGCGAGTTCCTCGCCAATGCCGCGCTGGCCTCGCGCAAGGACGCGCGCGACGCCGTCCGGGCCGCGCGCGGCGCACACGGCGGGTGGGCGGGGGCGACCGCGTACAACCGTGGCCAGGTGCTGTACCGCGTTGCCGAGATCCTCGAGGGCCGCCGTGCGCAGTTCATCGACGAGATCGTCGCGCAGGAGGGCGTGAGCGCCGCCGCCGCGGCGACGCAGGTGGATGCCGCGACCGACCTCTGGGTCTGGTACGCCGGCTGGTGCGACAAGTACGCCCAGGTCGCCGGCGGGCTGAACCCGGTCGCCGGCGCGTACTTCAACATCTCGGTGCCCGAGCCCACCGGCGTGGTCGCGATCGTCGCGCCGCAGGACGACGCGCTGCTCGGCCTGACCGCGGCGGTGGCCCCGGCGCTGGTGGCCGGCAACGCCGTCGTGGTGATCGCCAGCCAGCGGCATCCGCTGTCATCGATCAGCCTCGCCGAGGTGCTCGCCACCAGCGACATGCCCGGCGGCGTCGTCAACGTGCTCACCGGGTCGCCGGCCGAGCTCGCCCCGTGGCTGGCCGATCACGCCGACGTCAACGCGCTCGACCTGGCCGGCGCCGCCGAACTTGACTGGGTCGACCTGCAGATCCGCGCGGCCGAGACCCTCAAGCGCGTCCTCCCGCCCGGCGAGCCGACACCGTCGCCGCAGCGGATCGCCGCCTTCACCGAGGTCAAGACCGTCTGGCATCCCAAGAGCATGATCTGACCGCGGCATCCGGTAGCTGCGGACGCTGCCGGACGGCGGTGATGGTCGGCTCATCTGTCGCTCTTGCGCACCAGGCGCGGCGTTTGCGCGCAAGAGCGACAGATGAAGGCGTCGTCGCGCGGCGTTATCGGGCGACCGGATCGACGTCCCTCGCCGGGTTGCGGATGCCGAGGAACGAGACGACGCCGCCGAGCGCCATCAGGGCGGCGGTGACGATCGCCGCGCGCCAGAAGCCGGCCAGGTCGAGCACGCCGCCGACGATGACCCCGAGGGTGGCCACGGCGATCAGCCCGGCCACGCGCGCGACGGCGTTGTTGACCGCCGAGGCGATTCCCGACCGCGCGGGGTCGATCGACCCGAGGACGGCCGCGGTCAGCGGCGCCACGGTCAAGGTCAGCCCGATCCCGAACAGGATCACCGACGGCAGCACCTGGGTCCAGTAGTCGAAGTCCTCGCGCACGGTCAGCAGGAGCACCGCCGACCCCGCCATCACGAGCGGACCCACGGTCATGAACAGCCGCGGCCCGATCCTCCCCGCCCAGCTGCCCACGTGCGAGCTGAACAGGATCATGATCACCGTGGACGGCAGGCTGGCCAGGCCCGCCAGCGTGGCCGGCAGTCCGGCCCCCTGCTGCAGGTACACGCCCAGCACGAGGCCGTTCAGCGAGAGCGCTCCGTACACGAACACGGTGGCGAGGTTGCCGGCCGAGAAGTTGCCGATGCGGAACAGGCCGAGCGGCATCATCGGCTGGGCGGCGAAGCGCTGGCGCACCACGAACCCGATCAGGCACAGCACGCCGATCGTCATCGTGCCCCAGATCGCGGGCGACGACCACCCCAGCCGCTCCTGCTCGATCAGCGCGAACACGGCGCCGGCCAGTCCCACGGTGCACAGCACGGCGCCCAGCCAGTCCACGCGCGCGCCCGGCTCGCGGTGATCGCGGTGGTGCAGGGTCGCCAGCAGCCACAGCGTGAGCGCGATCGGCAGGACGTTGATCAGGAACACCAGCCGCCACGACACCAGATCGACGAACACGCCGCCCAGCACCGGCCCCACCAGCATCGCGGCCGTTGTCGCCCCGGTCCAGGTGCCGATCGCCCGCGCCTGTGCCGGACCGCGGAACGTCGAGGTGATCAGCGCGAGCGAACTGGGCACCAGCAGCGCCCCGGCGATGCCCTGCACGCCGCGGGCGAGCACGAGGAACAGCGGGTCCGGGGACGCCGCGATGGCGATGGAGGCGACGGCGAACCCGATCAGGCCGGTGCGCAGCACGACGATGCGGCCGAACACGTCGCTGAGCGAGCCGGCGACCAGGATCAGCGCGCCGAGGGTGATCAGGTACGAGTCGACCACCCACTGCTGGGTGACGAGACCGCCGCCGAGGTCGCGTTGGATCGCCGGGAGGGCGACGGTGACCACCGTGCCGTCCAGGAACGACACGAACGATGCGAGGATCGCGATCAGCAGCACCCGACGCTGCGTGCGGGTGGGGGATGCCGCGGCATCCGCCTTCGTCTTGTCCACACCGAAACGATAGGGCAGATTCGGTCCGGAATACCCCCAGGGGGTATATGGTTGTGATGATCGAACCGAACAGCCGAGGAGAACCATGAGCACTGTCACCTATCGCGTCGACGGAATGACCTGCGGCCACTGCGCCCAGTCCGTGAGCCGCGAGGTCGGCGCATTGGCGGGCGTGACCGAGGTCGCGGTCGACCTGGAGGCGCACACCGTCGCGGTGACCGGCCCGGCGACCGAGTCGGATGTCGCCGCCGCCGTCGCCGAGGCCGGCTACACCGCCCGGGGTGCGGTGTCATGACCGAGACTGCTCTGCGCGAGGCGACCCTCGACATCGAGGGGATGACCTGCGCCAGCTGCGTGGCCCGGGTCGAGAAGCGGCTGCAGAGCGTGGACGGGGTGACCGCCGCCGTCAATCTCGCGACCGAGTCGGCGCGGGTCAGCTTCCCGCCCGGCCTCGACGAGCAGCGGCTGGTGGCGGCCGTGCGCCAGGCCGGATACGACGCCCGCATGCGCCATCCGGCGCCGGAATCGCAGGGGTCCTCCGCCGACGACGGGCACGAGGCATCCGCTGGCCCCGAGCCCGCCCCGGGCGAGGCATCCGGGCACGCGCACGACGTCGACGACGCCCCCGGCGGCACGACCCTGCGCACCCGGCTGATCGGCAGCGCCATCCTGGCGCTCCCGGTCGTCCTCCTCGGGATGGTGCCGGCATGGCAGTTCGTCGGCTGGCAGTGGCTCTCGCTCGTGCTGGCCACCCCGATCGTGCTCTGGGGCGGCTGGCCGTTCCACCGGGCCACGTTCGCGAACCTGCGCCACGGCGCCCTGACGATGGACACCCTCATCACCCTGGGCACCGGCGCCGCATACCTGTGGAGCGTGTGGGCGCTGCTGTTCGGCAGCGCCGGCGAGATCGGGATGACGCACGGCTTCTCGCTGTTCGAGCGCCCGGTCGACGCCACCTCGCTGGTGTACTTCGAGGTCGCCGCCGCGGTCACGGTCTTCCTGCTGCTGGGCCGCTTCGTCGAGCAGCGCTCCAAGCGCCGCGCCGGCAGCGCGCTGCACGCACTGCTCGAGCTCGGCGCCAAGGACGTCGAGCTGGAGTCCGGCGCGCGCGTGCCGATCGCGCAGCTGGCGTCCGGCGACGTGTTCGTCGCCCGCCCCGGCGAGAAGGTCGCCACCGACGGGCTCGTGCGGCAGGGCGAGGCATCGGTCGATCAGAGCATGCTGACCGGCGAATCGGTGCCGGTGGACGTGGCGGCGGGGGATGCCGTCACGGGCGGCACGATCGTCGCCGATGGCCGGCTCGTGATCGAGGCCACCGCCGTCGGCGAGGCGACGCGCCTTGCGCGCATCGCCCGGCTCGTCGAGGACGCACAGGTGGGCAAGAGCAGGATGCAGCGCCTGGCCGACCGCATCTCGGCGGTGTTCGTGCCGATCGTGATCGCGCTGGCCGTGCTCACCCTGATCGGCTGGCTGCTGGCCGGGCAGCCGCTGGCCTCGGGCTTCACCGCCGCGGTCGCCGTGCTGATCATCGCCTGCCCGTGCGCACTGGGCCTGGCCACGCCGATCGCGATCCTGGTCGGGACCGGGCGCGGCGCGCAGCTGGGCATCCTGGTCACCGGGCCCGAGGCGCTGGAGCAGGCCGAGCGGATCGACACCGTCGTGCTGGACAAGACGGGCACCGTCACCACCGGGCGCATGAGCCTGGCGTCGGTGTTCACCGACGGCGCCGACCCGTCGCCGGCCCTGCACCTGATCGGCACGCTGGAGTCGGCATCCGAGCATCCGGTCGCCCGCGCCATCACGGCGGAGGCCGACCCGTCGGGTGAGCTCACCGGCTTCCGCAACCACGCGGGACGGGGCGTGACCGGAGCGGTCGACGGCGTGCCGGTGTTCGCCGGACGCCCGTCGTTCGCCGCCGCACAGGGCGCACAGATCCCGGCGCGCTTCGCGGATGCCGTCTCGGCGGCCGAGAAGCGCGGCACGGCGATCGTCGCAGGCTGGCCCGATGACCAGGGGCGCCCACAGGTGCGCGCCGTGTTCTCGGTGGCCGACACGATCCGGCCCGAGAGCGCGGATGCCGTGGCCGCCCTGCATCGGCTCGGACTGAACGCGGTGCTGCTGACCGGTGACAACCGGTCTGTGGCGGCGGCCGTCGCCGGCGAGGTCGGCATCGACCAGGTCCGCGCCGAGGTGCTGCCCGAGGACAAGGTCGCCGAGATCGCCCGCCTGCAGGCCGCCGGGCACCGGGTGGCGATGGTCGGCGACGGCGTGAACGACGCCGCCGCTCTGGCCACCGCCGATCTCGGCATCGCGATGGGCGGCGGGACCGACGCCGCCATGCACGCCAGCGACATCACCCTGGTGCGCAGCGACCTGAGCGTGGCCGTGGACGCGGTCCGCTTGAGCCGACGGACGATGCGCGTCATCCGCGGCAACCTGTTCTGGGCCTTCGCCTACAACGTGGCGGCGCTGCCGCTGGCCGCCCTCGGGCTGCTGAACCCGATGATCGCCGGCGCCGCGATGGCGTTCTCCAGCGTGTTCGTGGTGCTCAACAGCCTGCGCCTGCGCTCCGCGCCCTGACCGGCCGCGCCGACCCGCACGGGTCCCTGCGCAGCGGCCCCTGATCGGCGGATCCCGGCTCGATGAGCAGGGATTCGCCGATCCGCGCTGTCGGCTCACGGGATCGCGGCGGTTATGCCGTAGAATGGTGCGCGGGGAACGGCACCCGCAGAAGCGGGGTTGCCAGCCATCGCCCCGGCCCGCGTCCGTGCGCCACCCGCCCGCGGAGCAACGCAGCACCGCCGGTTCCGGATCTTCGGGACCGACCGGCCATTCACGCTCAGGAGGAGCATGCCGACCACGGCAACCGCCACGTCACCCGCACGGCGACGCAAGTCGTCGGCCGCGCGCCGCGATGACGAGGCCCCCATCATCCCGATCCTCGCGCGCAAGGTGCGTGAGGTCGAGGCCAAAGCGCAGCGCGGCAAGCTCGGCCCCACCAACCGGGTGAAGTTCCAGGTGATCGCCTTCCTCGTTCGCGAGGAGCGCGCCCGGGTCAAGGCCGACACCGAGCTGGCCGACAGCGTCCGCGCCGAGCTGCTCAAGCGGCTCGACGGCGTCGCGACGATCCTGGCCAAGACCGCCGCGCGTGACACCTCGCTGATCCAGCTGCTCGAGGTCGACCAGGCGACCTCGCCGGTCGCCAAGCGCATGCGCCGGGACTGGCTACTCGAGTCCGGAGCGGAGCTGGCCCCGGACGAGCTCATCATCACCGATGCCGTGCCGATCCAGCAGCCCACGGTCGTGCCGGCCGCGCTCGCCGAGCGCCAGGTCGTCCCGCCGCAGGTCGAGACCCGCCGCGAGGCCAACCCCTTCCTCGCGCCCGACCTCAACCGGCCTGCCGCCAACGGCAGCCAGCGCCGGCGGCTGGACAGCTGGGAGCTGATGGGCCCGCTGTACAAGGCGTTCGAGTCCGGCGCCGGCGGGGGAGCGGCCTCGATGGACCTGCCCCCGGTGCCCGAGTTCGACCGGCTCTCGCCCCGCGGCCTGGAGGTCATGCCGCACCAGTCCCGGTTCCTGCAGGCCGTGCGCGACGGGCACCGCTCGTTCCTCCTGGCCGATGAGCCGGGCCTGGGCAAGACCGCGGAGTCCGTGCTGGCGGCATCCGTCGCCGACGCGTATCCGCTGCTGGCCGTCGTGCCCAACGTCGTGAAGATGAACTGGGCCCGCGAGGTGCAGCGGTGGACGCCGCAGCGCCGCGCCACGGTGATCTCCGGCGACGGCGAGGATGTGGACGCGTTCGCCGACGCGTTCATCGTCAACTACGAGATCCTCGATCGCCACCTGTCGTGGCTGAGCTCGCTGGGGCTGAAGGGGCTCGTCGTGGACGAGGCGCACTTCATCAAGAACCTCAGCTCGCAGCGGTCGCAGAACGTGCTCGCGCTGGCCGGCCGCATCCGCGAGCAGGTCGCCGATCCGCTGCTGCTGGCGCTGACCGGAACCCCGCTGATCAACGACGTCGAGGACTTCGACGCGATCTGGCGGTTCCTGGGCTGGACCAACGGGCAGAAGCCGGGTCCGGAGCTGATGGAGAAGCTCGATGCCACCGGTCTGACCCCCGCCGACAAGGCGTTCTACCCCGAGGCGCGCAGCGCCGTCATCTCGATGGGCATCGTGCGGCGCAAGAAGAAGGATGTCGCCGCCGACCTGCCCGACAAGATGATCGCCGACCTGCCGGTCGAGCTGGACGACGAGTACGGCCGGTCGATCCGCCAGGCCGAGCGCGAGCTCGGCGAGCGCCTGGCCGCCCGCTACCGTCGCATCATCGAGGCGCGCGGCGACCGGGGCCTCGCGCACAGTGAGGTGGACGACGACATCGTCCGGCTGGTCGCGCACAATGAGCTCGAGGAGTCGAAGGCGGCCGGCACGGGCTCCGAGAACGTGTTCACCATGGTCCGCAAGATCGGTCAGGCCAAGGCGCTGCTGGCGGCGGACTACGCCGTCCAGCTGCAGCGCTCGGTGGGCAAGGTCGTCTTCTTCGCCAAGCACATCGACGTGATGGATGCCGCGGAGGCGCACTTCGGGGCATCCGGCATCCCGCACGTCTCGATTCGCGGTGACCAGTCGACGCCTGCGCGGCAGGAGGCCATCGACGCGTTCAACAACGACCCGGCGGTCGGCGTCGCGGTGTGCTCGCTGACGGCAGCGGGTGTCGGACTGAACATGCAGGCGGCCTCGAACGTGGTGCTCGCCGAGCTCAGCTGGACCGCGGCCGAGCAGACGCAGGCCATCGACCGCGTGCACCGCATCGGGCAGGACGAGCCCGTCACCGCATGGCGGATCATCGCCGCGCACACGATCGACACCAAGATCGCCGAGCTGATCGACTCCAAGCAGGGGCTGGCGGCGCGCGCGCTGGACGGTGAGGCGGCCGAGGAGACCTCGAGCGATTCGGTGCAGCTGGCGGCGCTGATGCACCTGACCCGGCAGGCCCTGGGCGCGCAGTGACGTCGGGCCGGCTTCGCTGGCAGGCGGGATGCCGCGGGCAGTAATGTCGTCTGTGGCAGAGTCGCCGACATCCCTCCCCGAAGCAAGGATCACAGCATGAAGATCGGCATCCTGACCAGCGGCGGCGACTGCCCCGGCTTGAACGCGGTGATCCGCGGCGTCGTCCTGAAGGGGACGACGGCCTATGATCTCGAGTTCGTCGGGATCCGCGACGGCTGGCGGGGTGTGGTCGACGGGGACTTCTTCCCGCTGACGCGGCACGAGGTCAAGGGCCTGTCGAAGGTCGGCGGAACCATCCTGGGCACCAGCCGCACCAACCCGTATGAGGGCACCCGCGGCGGTGCCGAGAACATCTCCAAGACCCTGTACGGCCACCGCATCGACGGGATCATCGCGATCGGCGGCGAGGGGACCCTGGCCGCGGCCAACCGGCTGTCGGGCGACGGCATCAACGTGCTCGGCGTGCCCAAGACGATCGACAACGACCTGCGGGCCACCGACTATTCGTTCGGGTTCGACACCGCCGTCAACATCGCCACCGACGCGATGGATCGGCTGCGCACCACCGGCGACTCGCACCAGCGCTGCATGGTCGCCGAGGTGATGGGTCGACACGTGGGCTGGATCGCCCTGCACGCCGGCATGGCGGCCGGCGCCCACGCGATCTGCATCCCCGAGGTGCCGATGTCGATCGACGAGATCTGCGACCTGGTCACGAAGGCGCACGATCGCGGCCGCGCGCCGCTGGTCGTGGTGTCGGAGGGGTTCACCCTCACCGGCATGGAGGAGGCCTACAGCGACAAGGGCATGGATGCCTTCAACCGGCCGCGGCTCGGCGGCATCAGCGAGGTGCTCGCGCCCGAGATCGAACGGCGCACCGGCATCGAGACGCGCTCCACCGTGCTCGGCCACATCCAGCGCGGCGGCTCGCCGTCCGGCTTCGACCGGGTGCTCGCGACCCGGCTCGGACTGCACGCGGCGGATGCCATCATGGACGGCGCCTGGGGTCAGATGGTCGCGATGCGCGGCACCGACATCGTCCGGGTGCCGTTCGCCGACGCCCTCGGCGAACTGAACACCGTCCCCCGCTACCGCTACGACGAGGCTGCCGCCCTCTTCGGCTGATAGCCCCCCGGGCTGCGCCCCCGCCGCGCCCGTCCGTCCGCGCCGGCCCGGCCGCGCCCGTCCCTTCCGCGCTGCGCCCCCGCCCCGCTGCGCCCCCGCCCCGCTGCGCCCCCGCCCCGCTGCGCCCCCGCCGCGCCCGTCCCGGACGCGCCGGCCCGGGCGCGGTCGACGCGCCCCCGATCTTCGCGAAGCCGGGGGATCCTCGTCAGACCGATGACATGCGAGTGGGTCTCGCGGAGAATCCCCGGTCTCGGGGCGGATCGCGCCCGGTTTCGCGGAGGATCCCCGGTCTCGGCGGCAGCACCGCACGGGGATCCGGCGGCGCGGGGACCCGCCGGCTCCTCCCCAGACGCGCGTGGGAGCCGTGATCGCGCGAGCTGTCCACAGATCCGCCCAAGGGCCGGAACCGGCCCGGTGCCGGCATCCATGCTGGAGAGATGGATGTCGCAACGGAAACCGCACTCCTGCTGACCCGCGAACGGCCCGCCGAGGTGGAGCGGCTCGACCGGGACGGGTCGCTGCACCGCGTGCGCCCCGGCGCCTACGTGCGCAGGTCCGAATGGGGCCCGCTGGCACCGTGGGAGCGGTATGCCGTGCGTATCGAGGCGGTCGCCCGCACGTGGTCGGCGCCGGTGTTCTGTCTGGAATCGGCCTGCGCCCCGCACGGCCTGCCGCTGTTCGGCGAGCCTCGCGACATCCACCTGCTCAGCCCGGACGGCCGGTCCTGGCGCGAGGGCGACGTCGTGGTGCACGGAACACGGGATGAGCGCAGCACGGTCACGGTCGACGGCTTGACGGTGACCTCCCTGCAGGACACCGCGGTCGATCTGTGCCGCGTGCTTCCCCCGGCGTTTGCGCTCGCCGTGGCCGACCGGGTGCTGCGACTGCTCGCCCCGAACGACGAGACGCTCGCGGTGGGCGAGCACGGGCGACGGCAGTCGAATCGACGCGGGCTGCGTCAACTCGACTGGGTGCAGGACCGTGCGACGGCCCTGGCCGAGTCGGCCGGCGAGTCGCTCAGCCGTGCGGTCACCGAATGGCTCGGGTACGAGGAGCCCGAGCTGCAGGTCGGGTTCGCCTACGAAGGCGCGCGGGATCGGGTCGACTTCTACTGGCGGCGCCTGCGCCGGATCGGCGAATCCGACGGCTACGGCAAGTACGACGCGAACGACCCCGCCGCCATGAAGGCGCACTTCGTCGTTGAGAAGACGCGCGAGGATCGGCTGCGCCGCCACGAAGGCGGATTCATCCGCTGGGAGTGGGGGGATGCCATCCGGTGGCGGTCGCTGGATCAGAAGCTCGCACTGGGCGGCCTGGAGCGGATCCGCCCGCGGCAGCTCGCGATGCTCGCCACGCTCGCCGCCAACCCTCGGTCGCTGCCGGTGAAGCAGGCCGACACCGGGGCATCCGCCGCATCCCGGCGTCGAGGCAAGGGATCCTCCGCGAGACCCAGCGAAATGCGCCGAGTCTCACGGTGATTCCCTTGTCTCGGCGACTCGCGCCGGCCCGGCCCGGCCCGGGCCGGGCGCCGAGCCGGTCGCGCGCCGGGCCGGTCGCGCCCGGCCCGGGCCGGGGCATCGCCCCGGGCTACTGCTCGGCGAGGCCGAGCACGTCCAGCAGCCAGGCCAGCTCGTAGGCGCGCTCGCGCCACGCGTTGTAGCGGCCGCTGACCCCGCCGTGTCCGGCCACCATCTCGCACTTCAGCATCGCGTCGGCGCCCACCTCGCGCAGACGCGCCACCCACTTGGCCGGCTCCACGTACAGCACGCGCGTGTCGTTGAGCGAGGTCACCGCGAGGATCCGCGGGTAGGCGGCATCCTCCCGCACGTTCTCGTAGGGCGAGTACGACTTCATGTATGCGTACACCGCCGGGCTGTGCAGCGGGTCGCCCCACTCGTCCCACTCGATCACGGTCAGCGGCAGCGAGGGGTCCAGGATCGTGGTCAGCGCATCGACGAACGGCACGTCGGCGAGGATCCCGGCGAACAGCTCGGGTCCGATGTTGGCGACCGCGCCCATCAGCAGCCCGCCGGCCGAGCCGCCCTCGGCGACCAGGCGCGACGGGGTGGTGTAGCCGCTGGCGATGAGGTGCCGGGCGCAGTCCAGGAAGTCGGTGAAAGTGTTGCGCTTGCGCATCAGCTTGCCGTCCTCGTACCACTTCCGGCCCATCTCGCCGCCGCCGCGCACGTGCGCGACGGCGAACACGACGCCGCGGTCGAGCTCGGACAGCCGGGCGACCGAGAAGCCCGGGTCGATCGAGTGCTCGTACGACCCGTACCCGTAGAGGTGGACGGGGCGCGGCGACGAGCCGGGCTCGCCGAACGAGCGCTTCCACACCAGCGAGATCGGCAGCCGGGTGCCGTCGTGCGCCGTCGCCCAGACCCGGGCCTGGCCGTAGTCGTCCGGGTCGTAGCCGCCGAGCACCGGCTGCCGCTTGCGCAGCAGCATCTCGCCGGTGGCCACCACCCGGTCGTACACGGTGCCCGGGGTCACGAACGACCCGTAGCCGATCCGGATCACCGGCGGCGCCCATTCCGGGTTCCCGCCGAGGCCGGCCGAGTACAGCGGTTCGTCGAAGGTCAGCTCGCGGATGCCGGCGGTCGCGTAATCGAGCAGGCCCAGGCGCGCGAGCCCCTCGCGCCGATAGCCCAGCACCGCCCAATCGCGGAACGTCGACATGCCGAGCAGGCGTCGACCCGGCTCGTGCGCGACGACGACCTCGCGGACTCCCTGGGGGTCGGATGCCGCCACCCGCACGAGCTCGAAGTCCAGCGCATCGCGGTTGTGCAGGATGTACAGCACGTCCCGTCCGTCCACGATCGCGTGATCGCACTCGTATTCCACGCCCTCGGACCGCGGCCAGACGACCTGCGGCGCGGCGCGCAGGTCCGCGGCATCCACCAGCCATTCCTCGCTGGTCACCGAGGATCCCAGCCCGATCACGAGGTACTTCTCGCTGCGGGTGAACCCGGCGCCGACCCAGAACTTCTCGTCCGGCTCGTGGAACAGCGTGGCGTCGTCGGCCACCGGGGTCCCGAGCTCGTGCAGCCACACCGTGTCGGGACGCCAGGCCTCGTCCACGGTGGTGTACACGACGAACCCGCCGTCGGGGGAGAACGTCGCCCCGGCGAACGTGCCCTCGATCGTGTCGGGCAGATCCTCGCCGGTGCGCAGATCCCGCACCCGCAGCGTGTAGCGCTCGTCGCCGGCCACGTCCACGCCGTACAGCATCAGCGTGCCGTCGTCGGAGACCTCGAAGCTGCCCAGCGAGAAGAACTCGTGCCCGTCCGCCTCGACGTTCGCGTCCAGCAGCACCTGCTCGCCCGGGACCGTGACCTCGGGGGACAGCTGCGGCGGCGTCCAGTCGTCCGGCGACGCGAGCGGCGCACGGCACTGGATGCCGTACTGCTGCCCCTCCACGGTCCGGCCGTAGTACCACCAGTCGCCGCGCCGGGTGGGCACAGACAGATCGGTCTCCTGCGTGCGGCCCTTGATCTCATCGAAGATCCGCTCACGCAGCGGCGCGAGGTGCGCGGTGCGGGCCTCGGTGTAGGCGTTCTCCGCCTCCAGATGGGCGGACACCCGCGGATCGTCCTTCGCGCGCAGCCATTCGTATGCGTCGACGACCTCGTCGCCGTGGTGCACGCGGAGGGTCGGCTGGCGGTCGGCGATGGGGGCGGGGCGGGATGCCGCGGCCGCGGTGCTCTGATCGGTCACGGTGTTCCACGCTAGTCGCCGTGCCTGAGTGCGCGGGGTTCACGGAACCGAGCCGACCGTGAGAGGATTTCCCTGCCCCGGGAAGCCGGGGACGCGTCTTGCGTGAACTCTTCGTTCGCACCGGCCGATCACGTCGGCAGTTGTCCCGCCTCCCTCACTCCCGGAAAGCGCACGGTGGAAACCGCAGCTCTCATTGTCGTGCTGGTCATCGCACTGGCGCTGTTCTTCGACTTCACGAACGGGTTCCATGACACGGCCAATGCGATGGCCACGCCCATCGCCACGGGCGCGCTGAAACCCAAGGTCGCGGTCGGGCTGGCAGCCTGTCTGAACCTGGTGGGGGCGTTCCTGTCCACCGAGGTGTCCCAGACCATCTCGCACGGCATCATCCGCGAAGACCAGATCACCGATCCGGTCACGTTCCTGCCGCTGATCTTCGCCGGCCTGATCGGCGCGGTCTCGTGGAACATGCTCACCTGGCTGCTGGGGCTGCCCTCCAGCTCGTCGCACGCGCTGTTCGGCGGACTGATCGGCGCGACGCTCGTGGGCGTCGGCGTGTCCGGCGTGAACTCCGGCGAGGTGCTGGGAAAGATCATCCTCCCGGCCGTGATCTCTCCGCTGACCGCCGGGGTGATCGCGTTCCTGGTCACGCGGATGGCCTACGCGCTCACGCGTCGCTACGACGCCAAGCCCGACGGCCGCAGCGGCTTCCGCTGGGGGCAGATCTTCACCTCCTCGCTGGTGGCGCTGGCCCACGGCACGAACGACGCCCAGAAGACCATGGGCATCATCACGCTGACGCTGATCATGGCCGGCTGGCAGAGCCAGGATCAGGCCGAACCCCATCTGTGGGTGATCTTCGCGTGTGCGTTCACGATCGCCCTGGGCACCTACCTGGGCGGCTGGCGCATCATCCGCACGCTGGGCAAGGGTCTGACCGACGTGAAGCCCGCGCAGGGCTTCTCGGCCGAGACGTCGACGGCCGCCACGATCCTGGCCTCCAGTGCCCTCGGGTTCGCGCTGTCGACCACGCAGGTCGCCTCGGGATCGGTGATCGGCTCGGGGCTCGGACGCCGCGGATCCAGCGTGCGCTGGGGTACGGCGGGTCGGATCGCGATCGGCTGGCTGCTCACCCTCCCCGCCGCCGGGGCGGTCGGTGCCTTCGCCGCGCTGATCGTGGGCTGGCTGGGCAGCTGGGGCATCCTCGTGGATGCCGTCCTGGCGGTCGTCATCATCGTCGTCCTCTTCCTCCGGTCGCGCCGCAACGCGGTGACCGCCGCCAACGCCATGAGCGACGTGGCCGAGTCCGGGCGGGCCGTCAAGGTCAAGCGCAACCCGCCGCCCACCCGCCGCCAGCGTGCGATCATCCGCGAGGAGGAGCGCCGCAAGGCCGAGGAGCGCGCCCGGCGCAAGGCCGAGGAGCGCGAGCTCGAACGCCGACGCGCCGAAGAGGAGTCCCGGGCGCGCGCAGAGAAGAAGGCCAAGGCCAAGGCCGACGCCAAGAGATCGGCGGCCGAGAAGAAGCACGCCGACGCGAAGAAGAAGTCGGATGCGCACAAGACCGCGGACGGCAAGAAGAAGTCCGGCGCGAAGAAGAAGCCCGATGAGCACAAGGGCAAGGGCGGCAAGAAGGCTTCGGCCGGGAAGGGCGCGAAATGACCATCGAGATCGACTGGATCGCGTTCGTCAAGGTCTTCGCCGTGGCCCTGGTCGCCGCCGTGGTGGTCGTGGGCCTGTACTCGATCGGGCTGCGGCTGCTGGTGCGGGCCGGGCGGGTGCCGGTGGTGGCGCCGGCGGAGTTCACCGATGCGATCACCGTGATCAGCGCCAAGCAGGCGGCCAAGGCCGAGAAGGCGGCGGCCAAGGCCGCGAGGAAGAGCCCGCTGAGCGAAGGGCAGAAGCGGGTCGCGCAGCTGGGCGCCTACGCGTCGTTCGGCCTGTGCGCGGTGGCGGTCCTCTGCGGCATCCTCCTCATCGTCGTGCATTGATCCGGGCGACCGGACTCCAGGTCGCCCGGTCGTGACGGTGCCCGCACCTAGAGTGGGGGCATGGCCGATGCATCCGTCTCGTTCGGCGCGCACGCGCCCGCACAGCGACTGATCGTGCACGTCAGCGACACCCACTTCGTCGCCGCCAACCGTCGGCTGGGCGGCCGGTATGACACGTCGGCGAACCTCGACCGGACCCTCGCCGCCATCGAACGCCTGGCCGTGCGCCCCGATGCGCTGGTGTTCTCCGGCGACCTCGCCGACCTCGGCGAACCCGAGGCCTACACGCGGCTGCGGGCGACGGTCGAGCCGTTCGCCGACCGGCTCGGCGCGCAGCTGGTCTGGGTGGCCGGCAATCACGACGAGCGGCCCGAGCTGCACCGCGACCTGCTGGACCACGAGCCGACCGAAGAGCCGGTGATCGGGTCGTGGGACCTGGGCGGACTGCGCCTGATCGCCCTGGACACCTCCGTCCCCGGCTGGCACCACGGCGACCTGGACGACGCGCAGCTGGCGTGGCTCGCCGACCAGCTGGCGTCCCCGGCGCCGCTGGGCACGATCCTGACGATGCACCACCCGCCGCTGCCCAGCCACCTCCCGCTGTTCGACATCCTCGAGCTGCGGCACCAGGACCGCCTCGCCGCGACCATCGCCGGCACCGATGTCCGCGGCATCCTCGCCGGGCACCTGCACTATTCCACGCACGGCATGTTCGCCGGGGTCGAGGTGAGCGTGGCGGCGGCCACCTGCTACACGATGGATCTGGCCCGTCCGGCTACGCGGGTGAACGGAATGGATGCCGGGCAGTCGTTCCACCTGGTGCACGTGTACGACGACACGATCACGCACTCGGTCGTTCCGGTGGTCGAGGCCGAGACGGCGGACTACTTCGACGACGCGTGGCACGAGCGGATGTCGGAGCTCGACCCGCAGGAGCGGCTCGAGGCGTTCTCCCGCAAGCCGCCACGCACACCGCGGATGTGACGCCGCGGCCAGTCCGGCCGGTCTGCCTGTACGCGGCGTACAGCGGACGCTCCGCCGCCGGCGGGTAGGCTCGAGACATCCCGATTCCGCCGCGACCCACGAGGAAGCAACCATGGCTTTGGACGCAACGACGCGCACCCGCACCGAGACCGATTCGCTCGGCTCGCTGGAGATTCCGGCAGACGCCTATTGGGGCGTCCACACCGAACGCGCGCTGGAGAACTTCCCGATCGCCAAGCGGCCGATCTCGGTCTACAGCGAGCTGGTCCGCGGCCTGGCGATGGTCAAGCAGGCCTCGGCACGGGCCAACGCCGAGATCGGCGTGCTGCCCGCCGAGAAGGCCGACCTCATCGACCGCGCCGCGCAGCTGGTGATCGACGGCAAGTACCACGACCAGTTCGTCGTGGGCGTCATCCAGGGCGGCGCCGGCACGTCGACGAACATGAACGCGAACGAGGTCATCACCAACATCGCGCTCGAGCTGGCTGGCCGGGAGAAGGGCGATTACGCGTTCCTCGGCCCGATCGACGACACCAACCGCAGCCAGTCCACCAACGACGTCTACCCGACCGCGATCAAGGTCGGACTGTCGCTGATGCTGCGCTCCCTGCTCGACGAGCTCGACCTGCTGCGCACGTCGTTCCTGGCCAAGGCCGTCGAGTTCCACGACATCCTCAAGGTGGGTCGCACGCAGCTGCAGGATGCCGTGCCGATGACGCTCGGCCAGGAGTTCCACGGGTTCGCGACGACTCTGGACGAAGACCGCAAGCGCCTCGCCGAGAACGCGAGCCTGCTCACCGAGATCAACATGGGCGCCACCGCCATCGGCACCGGGATCACGACGCACCCCGGCTATGCGCCGGCCGTGCTGCGTCACCTGCGCGAGATCTCCGGCATCGACCTGTCCACGGCGACCGACCTGGTGGAGGCCACCAGCGACACCGGCTCGTTCATGTCGTTCTCGTCCTCACTCAAGCGCAACGCGATGAAGCTGTCGAAGATCTGCAACGACCTGCGGCTGCTCTCCTCCGGCCCGCAGGCCGGCTTCGGCGAGATCAACCTGCCGGCCGTTCAGGCCGGCTCCAGCATCATGCCCGGCAAGGTCAACCCGGTCATCCCGGAGGTCGTCAACCAGGTGGCGTTCTCCGTCGCCGGCGCCGACCTGACGGTCACGATGGCGGCCGAGGGCGGCCAGCTGCAGCTGAACGCGTTCGAGCCGGTGATCGCGCACTCGATCTTCCAGTCCATCACATGGATGCGCCAGGCGATGTGGACGCTGCGCGTCAACTGCGTGGACGGGATCACCGCGAACCGCGAGCGGCTCGGAGCGATGGTCGGCTCCTCGGTGGGGGTGGTGACCGCGCTGACGCCGTTCATCGGCTACGCCGCGTCGGCCGCGCTCGCCAAGACGGCGCTGCTGACCGGGCACAACATCGCGGATCTCGTGGTGGAGGCGGGACTGATGAGCCGCGACGAGGTCACCAAGCAGCTCTCGCCCGCCCGGCTGTCCGGACTCGAGACGGTCACGGCGGCGGTCCCGATCATGCAGGCAGCCGAGAACGTGATCGCCGACCCCGGAGCCTGAGGCGCGGATCGTCCGCACCGGGTGGGATGCCGCGTCCACGACACGATGCGATGGGGGCTGTGGAGTCGCGCCCTTCACCGCTAGCGTGGAGACATCCAACCGCTCACCGGAGGTGCCCGCATGACCAACGTCCCCGACTCCGAGAACCCGCAGCCGCCGACGAACCCGGCCCAGCCTCCGGCTGCCCCGGACGAGCCCGCGGCCGCTCCCGCGCCGTCGGCCGCAGAGCCGCCCGCCGCGACGGAGCCGCCCGCGCCCGCCGAGCCCGCCTACGGGCAGCAGCCGCCGGCCGCGCCGCCGTACGGACAGCCGGCCGCTCCGGGCTACGCCCAGGCCCCGGCCTACGGGCAGGCCCCGGCCTACGGGCAGGCCCCGGCCTACCCGCCCGCGCCGCCGGCGTACGGTCAGCCGGCACCGGCCCAGGCGCCCGGCCGGGTGCTCGGGATCGTGGCCTTCATCTGCTCGCTCGCCGGCCTGGTGACCGGCATCACAGCGCTGGTGGGCTTGGTCCTCGGCATCATCGCGATGGTGCAGAGCAAGAAGGCGGGTCAGAAGAACGGCTTCGCCCTGGCCGCCATCATCATCGGCGCCATTCTGGTCGTGCTCTCGATCATCGGCCTGATCATCGCGATCGCGTTCTTCGCGTCGCTGGCCGCCGCCACTCAGGCGTGCCTGGTCGACCCCACCACGGTCACCAACGTGTTCGGCATCCCGTTCGACTGCTCCGGCATCAGCCGGTACTGATCGCGGCATCGAGGGCGGCGCGGGCTCCGGCCCCGCCGCCTTCGTCGTGTCAGTCCAGGATCCGGCAGTGCGTGGTCAGCTCGCCGATCCGGTCGACGGCGACGGTGACCGTCGAGCGGTCGCGCAGGAAGATCTGCGGCTCGCGCGAATAGCCCGCCCCTCCCGGCGATCCGGTCGAGATCAGCGTCCCCGGCAGCAGCGTCGACGAGGTCGACAGGTGGGCCACCAGCGTCGCGACCGGGCGGATCATCTGCCCGGTGGTGGCGTCCTGCACGGTGTGCCCGTCCACGACGGTCCAGATGTGCAGGTCCTGCGGGTCGGGGATCTCATCGGCGGTGACGGCGAACGGACCGGTCGGGGTGAAGCCGTCGAACGACTTGCACCGCGACCACTGCGCCTCGGAGAACTGGATGTCGCGAGCGGTGATGTCGTTGACCACCGTGTAGCCCCACACATGGTCGAGCGCATCGGCGGCTGCGACATCCTTCGCCGGCTTTCCGATGATCACGCCCAGCTCGGCCTCGTAGTCGACCGATTCGCTGACCGAACGGCGCCAGGCCGTCGTGTGCTCGTGCCCGGTGAGCGAGTTCGGCCACAGGGTGAACACCGTCGGCGCGGTGTCGGCCTTCAGCCCGAGTTCGCTGGAGTGCGCCGCGTAGTTCAGCCCGACGGCAAGGACGACCGGCGGTGCGAGTACGGCCGAGGCGAAGGCGAACGAGTCCAGCGGATGCCCCGGGCCGGCCGCCGCCGTCGCGGCCCGGACCTGATCCAGCAGGGCGTCGCCGCCGTCGATGAGCTGCTGCAGCGTCACGGGTCCGCCGGGGAGGATGTCGCGCACGCGGTGCGCCCGGTCGTCCTGCACCACGGCCAATGTCGGATCGGGGTTCTCGGCACTGGTCACATGGGCGAAACGCATCCCTCCAGATTACCGCTGTGGGATCTGCCGCCCGCCCGGGCGGCCTCTATGCTGATCGGCATGTCCTTCCCCTCGCCGCTCGCGCACGGGAGCTCCCACCCGCCGGCGCCGGGTGGAGCGCCGGCTGCGCCGCCGCTGCCCGCGCTGCCGACGGCGCCGGGCCGGGGACGCCGGGCGGCGGTGTGGATCGTGGCTGTGCTGGTCGTGGCGGCGTTCGCCCTGGTGGCGTACTTCCTCGAGGCGCTGGGCCCGGCCGCCGCGATCATCGGCATGATCGTGGCGCTCGTGCCGCTGGGCGCCGTGCTGTTCGCGGTGCGCCTGATCGATCGGTGGGAGCCCGAGCCGCGGAGCTTGGTCGTCCTGGCCGTCGCGTGGGGGGCGATCGCGGCCGTCGGCATCGCCCTCGGCGTCGATCTGCTGCTCACCGTGCTGTTCGGCGTCGACGGCTCGGCTCCGCGCGAGGCCCTGGCAACGCGCGAGGCGCTGCAGGCGGTGGTCCAGGCGCCGATCGTGGAGGAGTTCGCCAAGGGCCTGGGGGTGTTCCTGATCTATCTGATCGCACGCCGCGCCTTCGACGGGCCGGTCGACGGCATCGTGTACGGCGCCCTGGTCGCGGCCGGCTTCGCCTTCACCGAGAACATCCAGTACTTCGCGGTGAGCCTGATCGAGGGCGGCACCGGCCAGCTGACCACGACGTTCTTCCTGCGCGGCATCCTCTCGCCGTTCGCGCACGTGATGTTCACCAGCGTGACCGGCTTCGCCCTCGGTCTGGCGGCCCGCCGCGGGGCGAGCGCCGCCGCCGCGGTCGCCCCCTGGATCGTGGGGATGTGCGGCGCGGCCCTGCTGCACGGACTGTGGAACGCGTCCGCCCAGTTCTTCGACTTCTTCGCGCTGTACGCGATGCTGCAGCTGCCGCTGTTCGTGCTGTTCGTGCTCGGCGTCATGATGCTGCGCCGGGAGGAGCGGCGCCTGACCCGTCAGCGACTCGGCGAGTACGCCGGTGCCGGGTGGTTCACCCCGCAGGAGGTCGAGATGCTCGCCACGCCCCGCGGGCGACGGGAGGCCCTGGCGTGGGCGCAGACACTGCGCGGCGACCGCACCCGGGTGATGAAGGGGTTCATCGCGGATGCCACGGCCCTGGCCGCCGTCCGGCAGCGCATCGTCACCGGGCGGGACCCCCGGGCGGCCGCCGACCAGCAGACACTCCTGGCGCGCACCATCGGCGCCCGCCACGCCCTGTTCGCCCCGTGAGGGCCGGCCGACTGGACCCCGGCGGGGGCCCTCAGCGGCCCCGCGCGCAAAGACTCAGCGCCCGGTGCCGCGGCGATGCCTGCGTGTCTACCGAGCGCTGAGTTGACCTGATATCAGGGTGACACGGGCCCGATGCTTCGTCAAGGCCTCGCCGCCGCGTTGACCGCATCGGCACCGTCGGGTTGGATGGAGGCATGACTGAGAACCGCACCAAGCCCGAGATCGACGCGCCCGAGGGCCCCGCCCCGTCCGAACTGGTCATCCGCGACCTCATCGTGGGCGACGGAGACGAGGCCAAGGCCGGCGACAACGTGACGGTCCACTATGCCGGCGTCGAGTACGAGTCGGGCGAGGAGTTCGACTCGTCGTGGACCCGCGGTGAGACGATCCAGTTCCCGCTGCGCGGTCTGATCCAGGGCTGGCAGGAGGGCATTCCAGGCATGAAGGTGGGCGGACGCCGTGAGCTCACCATCCCGCCGCACCTGGCCTACGGTCCGGCCGGCGGACACTTCCTCGGCGGCAAGACCCTCATCTTCGTGATCGACCTGGTCGCCGTCGGCTGAGCCGTCGCACAGATCCGTCGCACAGAGCGGATGCCTCACCCGGGGCATCCGCTCTCTTTTTTTGCATGCACGGGAATAGACCTGTGGGTGCTCCGGTTATCCCCTGCATACCGCGCCGCTCCGGGCGCCCGACAGCAGAAGGAACGATATGACGGACACGACCATCACCCCCGAGATCGCAGGTTACAAGCCCGGCACGTGGGTGCTCGACCCCTCCCACAGTGAAGTCCAGTTCAGCGTGCGCCACATGATGATCTCGAAGGTGCGCGGCACCTTCGGCGTCAAGAGCGCGACACTGACGGCCCCGGCGAACCCGCTCGAGGCCACGGTCGAGGCGTCGGTGGACGTCACCTCGCTGGACACGAAGGACGAGGGCCGTGACGGTCACCTGCGTTCGGCCGACTTCTTCGATGTGGAGAACCACCCGACGATGGAGTTCCGCTCCACCGGTGTGCGGCTGGAGGGCGAGAAGTTCCTCATCGACGGCGACCTGACCATCCGCGGCATCACCAAGCCGGCGACCTTCGACTTCGACTTCGGCGGCTTCGGCACCGACCCCTACGGCAACTACAAGGCCGGTGCGACGGCCAAGACGGTCATCAACCGCGAGGACTTCGGCCTCACCTGGAACGCTGCGCTGGAGACCGGCGGCGTGCTCGTCGGCAAGGACGTGACGATCGAGCTCGACCTGCAGGGCGCGCTGCAGCAGGACTGATCGGAATGACCCGGAGAGGGACGGATGCCGCGGCATCCGTCCCTCTCGTCGTCCCCGGACGCGTCAGGGCTCGGGGTGCAGGGCGTCGTACGCGCGGAACCGGGGGTTCAGCCGCACCAGGAGCGCGACCAGCCCGATGATGATCAGGCCGCCCAGCAGCGGCGGGAACCACAGCGCGGTGACGGTCGCGAGCGCTCCGGCGTAGAGCGCGCCCACCCGCGGCCCGCCCGCCACCACCACGATGAAGATGCCCTGCAGGCGTCCCCGGATCGCATCCGGCACCGCGGACTGCATCATGGTGGAGCGGTAGATGGCGCTCACATTGTCGGCGGCGCCCGAGACCGCGAGCACGACCGCGGCCGTCGCGATGAGCGCGACATTCGCCGAATCGGGCCCCACCCGGGCCGGGGCGAACCAGTGCAGCGCGGCGGCGACCAGGACCAGTCCGAACGCCAGGATCGCGGCCCCGTACACGATCACCGCCCGCTCGATTCCCAGCCCGTGCCGGCGCACCCGCCCGATCGGGCCCGAGAACAGACTCGACAGGAACGCGCCGGCAGCCACCGCGGCGGTGAGCACGCCGGTGGTGATGGCGCCTCCGCCCAGCAGCACCGCCCCGATCGCCGGGAAGAGTGTCAGCGGCTGGCCGAACGTCATCGCCGTGATGTCGATGAGGTACTGCAGACGGATATTGGACGCGCGCTTCAGGAAGCGCCACCCGTCCTTGAGCGATTCCAGCCCCGGCCGCACGATCGTGCCCTCGGGGCGAATCGAGGGCAGCGTCCACAGCCCGAGGAACAGCGACGTCATCATGACCACGTCGATCGTGTACGTCCAGCCGTACCCCGAGACGGCCACCAGCACGCCCGCCAGCGCCGGGCCGGCCATGATCATCAGGCCGGTCGAGATGCCCTGCAGGGCGGATGCCGCCGGCAGCAGCGTGATCGGGATGAGCCGCGGGATGATCGCCGAGCGGGCGGCCATCACGATTGAGTTGGCGGCGGAGTTGACGATGCTCAGGGCGTACAGCCACCACACGGTCTCCCACCCGCCCCAGGTGAGCACGGCCAGCAGCAGCGTCGAGGCGAATGTCACCGTGGCCGCCAGCAGCGCGACCACCCGACGATCGAACGCATCCGCCAGCATCCCGCCATAGAGCCCGGCCAGGATCATCGGCACCAGGCCGGCGACCGCGATCATCGACACCGCGAACGTGTCGTGCGTGATCGCGTACATCTGCAGCATGATCGCGACGATCGTGAGCTGTCCGCCGAGCCCGGACAGGGTCGATCCGACCCACAGCCGCGCGAATGCGGGCGAGGTGGTCAGGGGTCGCAGGTCGATGAAGTGCTCGCGCGACAGCCGGGCCATCACCGGGCCGATCCCGCCCGCTCCGCGTCCTGCACGAAACGAGGCTACCGGTCGCCGACGCGGGCGAGTGCCACCGCGGGCCCGGAGAGGGCGGCGGCGGATGCTGTAGACTGATGCGGTTGCCGTGAGAATCGGCCGCGGAGAAAGAGAGCTCGCGCATCAGGCGTCGGGCACCGCGCAACGAGAAGGAAGGGGATCACTTTATGGCACTGGAATCAGACGTCAAGAAGGCGATCATCGAAGAGTACGCGACGCACCCCGGTGACACCGGATCCCCCGAGGTGCAGGTTGCGATGCTGACGCAGCGCATCAAGGACCTCACCGAGCACCTGAAAGAGCACAAGCACGACCATCACTCGCGTCGTGGGCTCTTCCTGCTCGTCGGTCAGCGCCGCCGTCTGCTCGGCTACCTCCAGGACATCGACATCGCGCGTTACCGCACGCTGATCGAGCGTCTGGGACTTCGCCGCTAGCGCGACCAGCGTTCAATCGCTCCAAACGTTCTTGGAGGGCCGCCCCTGGGCCCACGCGCCGGAGGCTCCGCGCATCGCGCAGCGATGTGTGGAGTGGCGTGGGGAGGGGGCGGCCCTCGTCATTCTCCGGTGATCAGGTCGGCGTGCCAGCGGGCCGCGACGTCGGGATGGGCCCGCAGCCGCGACTTCAGCGCGTTCTCGCCGTACAGCGCGTGGATCGGATTTGCCGGGTCCTGCGTCACGCCCGTGGCGTCCACCTCGCCCCGCGTGCGCTCGCCGCCGACGCGGGTGTAGCCGCGGAAGTGCGGGCTGTGCACGTTCTCGATGGCCAGCTTGTCGGCCTCCGGCAGCGCGAAGAACGCTCGTGCCGTGCCCAGCAGCCGCGCCTCGAGACCGGGGGAGACGCCGGTGCCGGTCAGATAGAAGAAGCCCACGTCGTGGGTGGCGACGCGCAGCTGGTCGCGGAACCGTGCCGCGGCGTCGGGCCCTTGATCCAGCAGCGACAGGTCGAGGACCGGCAGACTCGTCTCGCTCATGGCTCGACGGTAGGCGGATGTCGCCGCCACGGCGTGGATGTTGCCCGGTGTGAACCGGGATGACGGGATATGACGTCGCCGACGCCGGGGGTTCGGCTTGAGCGCGTGTGCGGTCGAGGAGTAAGGTCGTACTTACTGAGGTTCGCCTTACCTGACTTCCGGGTTCGCACGGGTGCGGGGCGTCGATTCGACGCGAAGGCCGCCGTCGCCCCCTTCGATCGAGATCGGACCCGTCGTGCTCGCAACCTTCCTCATCGGCCTGCGCGAGGGACTGGAAGCGGCCCTCGTCGTCGGCATTCTGGCCGCCTACCTGGCCCGGATCGGACGCCGGGACGTGCTGCCCCGGCTGTGGATCGGCGTGGGGCTGGCGATCGTGCTCGCGCTCGGCGTGGGCGCGGTGCTCACGTTCGGCGAATACGCCCTCACGTTCCAGGGGCAGGAGATCCTCGGCGGCACCCTGTCGCTGGTGGCGGTGGCCATGGTCACCTGGATGATCTTCTGGATGCAGAAGACGTCGCGCCACATGAAGAAGGCGCTCGAGGGCAGCCTCGATCGGGCGCTGGCGTCGGGGACGCTGTGGGCGCTGGTGCTCGTCGGCTTCGTCTCGGTGGCCCGCGAGGGCATCGAGTCGGCGCTGCTGCTGTGGTCGATGACGCAGTCGTTCGGCACGTCGCCGATGGTGCTGCTGGGCGCACTCGCCGGTTTCCTGATCGCAGCGGCGGTCGGCTGGCTGCTGGCCCGGGGGATGCTGCGGCTGAACCTGCGCGTGTTCTTCGCGTGGACCGGCGGCTTCCTGGTCGTCGTCGCGGCCGGCGTGCTCGCGTACGCCCTGCACGATCTGCAGGAGGCCGGCGTGCTGCCCGGACCGTTCTCGGCGCTCGCACCGGTCACCGCCACCGGCGCCGTCGCCGTCGGCTGGTCCGGATTCCCCTTCGGCTGGGCCTTCGACCTGTCCGGCGTGATCGCGCCCGGCGGCACCCTCGCCACTGTGCTGCAGGCCGTGATCGGGTTCATGCCGCAGATGAGCTGGCTGCAGGTGATCGCCTGGGTCGCCTACATCGCCGTGGTCGGCACGTTCTTCCTCCGCGGCATCCGATCGCCCCGGCGCACCGTCACTCCGGCGCCCGCGGCGGATGCGGCATCCCCGTCCGCCCCGGTGGCAGATGCCGCCGCGCCGGCCTTCGCCCCCGCACGCCCCCATCAAGGAGCACAATGACCGCGCATCGCGCCCTCGCCCTGTCCGCCGCCCTCAGCGTCGCCGCCCTCGCTCTGACCGGCTGCGTGGCCAAGAGCGACGTGGCCACCGACGACGCGCTGACGGTGACCTCGACCGACAGCGACTGCACGGTCTCGACCGCATCGGCCGCCAGCGGCACGCTCGCCTTCGACGTGACGAACGCCGGCACCGCCGTGACAGAGTTCTACCTGCTCGCGCACGACGGACTGCGGATCGTCGGCGAGGTCGAGAACATCGCCCCGGGCGCCCGGCGCACCCTGACCGTCGTCGCCCAGCCCGGCGACTACTTCACCGTCTGCAAGCCGGGAATGGTCGGTGACGGGGTCGGCCGCGCCGCGTTCACGGTCAGCGGCGACGCGGTCACGGCCACCGGATCGGATGCGGCGCAGAAGACGCACGCCGTGGACCTGTACGTCGCCTTCGTCAAGGATCAGACCGGGCAGCTGCTGCCGGCCGTCAAGACGTTCGCGGCCGCGTACGAGGCGGGAGACGACGCGGCGGCCCGCGAGCAGTTCCCGCGGGTGCGCGCGTACTACGAGCGGATCGAGCCGATCGCCGAGTCCCTGGGCGACCTCGACCCGAAGATCGACTACCGCGAGGTCGACGCGAAGGCGGAGGGTCTGGAATGGACCGGCTTCCACCGCATCGAGAAGGATCTCTGGGTGCCGGCCAAGGACGCGCGCAACGCCGACGGCGCCACCCCGGCATGGCAGGACTGGGCGCCCTCCACCGCAGCCGAGCGCAAGACGATCGGCGCCCAGCTCGTGACCGACGTCCAGTCGCTGTACGACTACGTGCACGGCGCCGAGTTCGCCGGCACCCTCGAGCAGCAGGGCGTCGCGGCGCTCTCGAACGGCGCGATCGGCCTGCTCGACGAGGTCGCCAAGGGCAAGATCACCGGGGAAGAGGACTGGTGGAGCGGCACCGACCTCTGGGACTTCGCCGCGAACGTCGAGGGATCGAAGATGGCGTTCTCGCTCGTGCGCGACCTGGCCGAGAGCAAGGGCGAGAGCGGCGCGTCGCTGGTGGCGCGCATCGACAAGGGCTACGCCGCCCTGCAGCAGAAGCTGGCCACCTACGGCAGCGCCGAGAAGGGCTACGTCGCGTACGAGAAGCTCACCGACCAGGACCGCAGCGACCTGACCAACCTGATCAACACGCTCGCCGAGCCGCTCTCGCAGCTCACCGCGACGGTCCTGTCGTGACCGCAGAGCCCGCCGACACCCCGGGGCCGGACGAGGCTCCCGTGACCGGGCTGAGCCGGCGCGGGCTGCTCGGCCTGTTCGGCGCGGGCGCCGGCGGGCTGCTGGTCGGGGGACTGGGCGGCGCCGCGATCGGCGCGAGCGTCGCCTCCTCCGCCGGCCACCCGGCCGGCGGCACGCATCCGTTCCACGGCGCGCACCAGGCCGGCATCTCGACCCCGGTCCAGGAGCATCTGCACTTCGCCGCGTTCGACGTGCCCGCCGACGCCACCCGCGCCGATCTCATCTCGCTGCTGAAGGACTGGTCCTACGCCGCATCGCGCCTCACCCAGGGGCTCGATGTCAGTGCCACCGGTGCCGTGCACGGCTCGCCGCAGGCCCCGCCGGATGACACCGGCGAGGCGCTGGGCCTGTCGGCGGCGAACCTGACCATCACGATCGGGTTCGGGCCGGGGCTGTTCCGCACGGACGGCGTCGACCGCTTCGGCCTCGCCGGACGGCGGCCGGCACCCCTGGAGGACCTGCCTCCGTTCGTCGGCGATCAGCTGGACGCCCGGCTGTGCGGGGGAGATCTCTGCATCCAGGCCTGCGCCGACGACCCGCAGGTGGCATTCCACGCCGTGCGCAACCTCAGCCGCATCGCCTTCGGCCGGGCGCGCATCCGCTGGTCGCAGCTGGGGTTCGGCCGCACCTCGAAGACCACCGCCGATCAGTCGACGCCGCGCAACCTGTTCGGCTTCAAGGACGGCACCGCCAACATCCTCGCGGACGATCCGAAGGCGCTCGACGAGCATGTCTGGGTCTCGTCCGCCGACGGGCCGGCGTGGCTGGCCGGCGGCTCCTACCTGGCGGTGCGCAACATCCAGCAGCGGATCGAGACCTGGGACCGCGTGCGCCTGGTCGAACAGGAGCAGATCATCGGCCGCGACAAGGGCGAGGGCGCCCCGCTGTCCGGCGGCACCGAGTTCACGCCCCTCGACTTCCACAAGAAGGATGCGGCGGGTCGGCCCGCCATCGACCCCAAGGCGCACGCACGCCTCGCGCATCCGGATCTGAACGACGGGGTGCGCCTCCTGCGCCGCGGCTACAACTTCGTCAACGGCAACGACGCGACCGGCGATCTCGCGGCCGGCCTGTTCTTCCTCTCCTATCAGAAGGCGCCCGAGCGCTTCATCCGGGTGCAGCGATCGGTGGCCAAGGACCTGATGGCCGAGTACCTGGTCACCGTGGGCGCCGCGCTGTTCGCGGTGCCGCCGGGAGCCGGCTCGGGCTCGTACGTCGGCGCCGGTCTGTTCGCCTGATATGTAGCTTCGTTTGTCAAGGGGGCAGGGTGGAGCGCCGCCGGGCTGGCTGCTCGGCGGCGCTCCGTCATTCGCTCCAGGGCGTTTCGGGGTGCGGCGTGTCTGGTGACGCGTGGTCAGTCTGATATGCGCGGGTTGGTTACCGCATGACCCTGTTTCGGCGAGAACGGTCAGGCTGGTCTGAGGTCGAGCGTGGCGATCGTGGTCGCCGCTCACAGGCGAATCGCTGGTCCGTTCCTCACGCTGCATGCTGTCCGGTGGTGCCGGGCGGGCGAATGAGCCTTCGATCAGTCCATGACGGCCAGAGACCAGCACCAGCCGGCGAGCTCGCGGGCGATCGCGGTGTTGGCAACCGTGTGCTTCTTCTTGTGCGTGGTCAGGACCTGCCACCGGTGGTGCAGGCGCCGGTTGCCGGCATCACCGCGCGCGGCCGCACCAGGGGTGCTCTTCGCCCACCGGTCGGTCATCGTCTTCCCAGCGACGTAGCGGGCCTTGTGGTGCCAGGCGGCTTCGATCAGCAGCCTGCGGGCGTGCGTGTTCCCGGTCTTCGTGATCGCCCCCAGCGACCTTGACCCTCCCGAGGAGTGCTCGGATGGGACCAGGCCGAGGTAGGCGGCGATCGTGCGGCCGGTGAACCTGTCCCAGTCGCCGATCTCGACCGCCAACGCGAGCCCGGTGAGGGTGGAGATCCCACGCAGACAGGCCAGCCGGTTCGTCACCGCGGTGAACTCACTGTCGGCGGCCAGGTCGGCGATCTGCGCGTCGAGCCGGTCCCGACGAGCGAGGGTCATCGTGACCGCGTCGAACGCGGCATCGAACGCGGCCAGGGTGCCGCGTCCTGCGTCGCCGAGACCGTCTTTGCGGACCCGGCGCAGCCAGGCATCATGGGGCCGATTCCAGGTCACGGACCCGTCATAGACGATCCCGCGGCGCAGCAGCAGCTTCGAGAGCCGGTGACGCGCCGACAGCAGATCCGTGCGGGCATCGTCCCGGGCCCGCACCAGATCGCGGGCCGATTCCTCCGCCACGGTCGGGACTCGCACCGCAACCAGCTCGTCCATCCGCAGCAACCGTGCCAGCAGCAGCGCGTCACGGGCGTCGGTCTTCACCCGATCCCCGGCCGGGCGGATCAGCTTCGACGGCGCCGCGACCGTCACCGGCACCCCGGCCGCGATCAGCATGCGTGCCAGCCCGAAACCCGTCGGCCCAGCCTCATACGCGGCAGCGACCGGCCCGTGCTGCTCCGCGATCCCGGCCACCCACCGTGCCACCCCATCACTGCCCGGCGGGAGCTTCGCCTCGACCACTTCACCCGTCGACGTGTCCAACGCCGCCGCTCGCACGCTGCGCGCGTGCACATCCAAACCAATCGTCGTACGCTCGTTGAACACCAGGGCCTCCGCTGCATGTCGGCATCCCCAGCCCATCTGGGGATGATCCACGAATCTGCACCGTGAGGCCCTGGGCCACAAGACCAACCTCAGAACCCCACCCTCATAGGGTCTGATCCGCGACGGCCTCCAGCGGGAATACCCTGGGCGTGTCCGCGTTGCATAGAATACATTCACATGCATAGAAACGGATGCCCGCCCGCATCCGGGAAGCGAGAACCGATCGTGAGCGAGACCAGCACCTGGCCGGGGATGCAGTTCGGCATCTTCACGGTGAGCGACATCACCCAGGACCCCACCACGGGGCAGACTCCGAGCGAGGCCGAGCGCATCCAGGCGACCCTGACGATCGCCAAGCACGCCGAAGAGGTGGGGCTGGAGGTCTTCGCCATCGGCGAGCACCACAACCCGCCGTTCTGGTCATCCTCGCCCACCACGACGCTGGCCTACATCGCCGCGCAGACGAAGAACCTCATCCTGTCGACCGCGACCACCCTGATCACCACCAACGATCCGGTGAAGATCGCCGAGGACTTCGCCGTGCTGCAGCACGTCTCCGGCGGCCGCGCCGATCTGATGCTCGGCCGCGGCAACACCGGTCCGGTCTACCCCTGGTTCGGCAAGGACATCCGCCAGGGGCTGGAACTGGCGATCGAGAACTACGCGCTGCTGCACAAGCTGTGGCGCGAGGATGTCGTGGACTGGTCGGGCAAGTTCCGCACGCCGCTGCAGGGGTTCACCGCCACCCCGCGCCCGTTGGACGGCGTCGCGCCGTTCGTCTGGCACGGCTCCATCCGCACTCCCGAGATCGCCGAGCAGGCCGCATACTACGGCGACGGCTTCTTCGCGAACAACATCTTCTGGCCGGCCGAGCACTACCAGCGCCTGATCGAGCTGTACCGCCAGCGGTGGGAGCACTACGGGCACGGGGCGCCCTCCACGGCCATCGTGGGGCTGGGCGGCCAGGCGTTCATGCGCAGGAACTCGCAGGACGCGGTGAACGAGTTCCGCCCCTACTTCGACAACGCCCCGGTCTACGGGCACGGCCCGTCGATGGAGGACTTCACGAAGATGACCCCGTTGACGGTCGGCTCGCCGCAGCAGGTCATCGACCGCTACGCGGGCATGCGCGACCTGTTCGGCGACTATCAGCGCCAGCTGTTCCTCGTGGACCACTCCGGCCTGCCGCTGAAGACGGTGCTCGAGCAGCTCGACCTGCTCGGCGGCGAAGTCGTGCCCGCGCTGCGTCGGGAGCTCGCGCAGAACCGTCCGGCCGAGGTGCCGGATGCCCCCACCCACGCGTCTCTCGTGCAGGCGGCCTACGGCGACGGCCCGGTGCGCCAGCCGCGCCCGAACGCCAACCGCGGCGACAACGTCACCGGCGGCTCGCCGTATCAGGACAGCCCGGCTCCGGCCGGCGCCGCGTTCGGCCTGGGCGGTGCCCGATGAGCGCGCGTCGCATCGCCGTGGTCTCGGCGGGGCTGTCCACCCCGTCGTCCACGCGCATGCTGGCCGACCGGCTGGCCGTCGCCACGGTGCAGCAGCTGAGCACGCGCGAGGTCGAGGCATCCGTGGACACCTTCGAGCTGCGGGACTACGCGCACGCGATCACCGACAACATGCTCACCGGATTCGCCTCGGCGGAGCTGGAGTCGATGATCAACACGGTCGTCTCGGCCGATGCGCTGATCGTGGTCACGCCGATCTTCACGACCAGCTATTCGGGCCTGTTCAAGTCGTTCGTCGACGTGATCGACAAGGACGCGCTGTCCGGGCGACCCGTGCTCATCGGCGCGACCGCCGGCACCCCGCGCCATTCCCTGGCGATCGACTACGCCATCCGACCGCTGTTCGCCTACCTGCACGCCGCCCCGGTCTCGACCGGGGTGTTCGCGGCCTCCGCCGACTGGGGCGGGACCGGCGATCAGGTCGCGCCGCTGCACGATCGGATCGAGAGGGGTGCGGTCGAACTGGCCGACGCGGTCGCCGGACGAGCGCCGGCCCGGGCGTCGGATCCGTTCGATCCGGAGACCTACCTGGGCGGGGGAGACTCGTTCGCGAAGCTGCTCGGCGGGATCGCCGAGGAGTAGCCTCAGCCCTCGAACCCGGCTTCGAACTCGTCGAGCTCGTCTTCGACCTCGACGCGCTCGTCGGGGTCGAGCGTGGCGGGCGGAGGATCGAATTCCGCCTCGTCCTCCAGCGGGACCTCCCGCTCGTCGTCCGAGGTGACGGGGATGTCGTCGTCGTCCATTTCGCGCTCCTTGGCCGTGCGGATCAGGACTGTGGCAGCGCGGATCAGCCGCTCTTGCGGCGGAACTCGCGCTTGTGGCCGGCGCGCCCGTGCGGCTCCTGCACAGCACCCTGGCCATCCAGGTGGGCCGCGCCGTTCTGCTGCTGCGCGTTCTTCTTGTCGAGCGCCTCGCGGAACTTGCGCTTCACGTCATCGGATGCGGCACCGGCCGCGGTGTCGTCGTCGCTCATGTCTCCACGATAGGCCAGCCACGACATCCTGGCCACAGCACGTGCCCGAGGGGATTCCCGGGTTCCCCTGGTAGGCTCGTGAAGGCTGCCTTCGGGCATCCGCTCAAGTGAATACTGAGCTCCTGGAGCAGGCCGGCAGGAAGCTGGTCCCCTGTGGTGGGTTCCTCTCCGTGCGGAGGGTGATCTTCTACTGGTGGCCAGCGCAAGCGGTCCACGTGACGGCGATGCCGTCGCGCGCTCATATCTGTCTGTTCCTGCTCCTTCGCACGACCTCGCCCGCGATACGCGCGGGCGAGTCTAAACAAAGAAGGAGTGACCTCTTGGAAGGTCCTGAAATCACCGCCGCCGAGGCCGTTCTCGATAACGGCCGCTTCGGCACCCGCACCGTCCGGTTCGAGACCGGACGCCTCGCCCAGCAGGCACAGGGCTCTGTCGCCGCCTACCTGGACGAAGAGACCATGCTGCTGTCGGCCACCAGTGCGGGCAAGCACCCGCGCGAAGGGTTCGACTTCTTCCCGCTGACGGTCGACGTCGAAGAGCGCTCGTACGCCGCCGGCAAGATCCCCGGCTCGTTCTTCCGCCGCGAGGGTCGTCCCTCCACTGACGCCATCCTGGTGTGCCGTCTGATCGACCGCCCGCTGCGCCCTTCGTTCGTGGAGGGTCTGCGCAACGAGGTCCAGATCGTCATCACGGTGCTCTCGATCGCGCCCGGCGAGTTCTACGACGCGCTGGCGATCAACGCCGCCTCGGCGTCGACGCAGATCTCCGGACTGCCGTTCTCGGGCCCGATCGCCGGTGTCCGCCTCGCGCTGATCCCCGGTCACGGCCAGCACGAGGACCAGTGGGTCGCCTTCCCGAACGCGAAGCTGCTCGAAGAAGCAGTCTTCGACCTGGTCGTTGCCGGTCGCGTGCTCGATGACGGCGACGTCGCGATCATGATGGTCGAGGCCGAGGCCACCGAGCACAGCTGGAACCTCATCAAGAGCGGCGCCACCAAGCCCTCTGAAGAGGTCGTCGCCGGCGGACTCGAGGCGGCCAAGCCGTTCATCAAGCAGCTCGTCCAGGCACAGGCCGAGATGGCGGCGCACTCCTCGAAGGAGATCGGCGTCTACCCGGTCTTCCTGCCGTACTCGCAGGGCACGTACGACTTCGTCGCACAGCGCGCCTACGACGAGCTGGCCGGTGTCTACCAGATCGCCGACAAGGTCGAGCGTCAGAACGCGGATGACGCGCTCAAGGACCGCGTGAAGGCCGAACTGACGGCCGCCGTGGCCGCGGGCGAGCTGCCCGAGGTCGCTGCGACCGAGTTCTCCGGGGCGTACAAGGCGGTCACGAAGAAGATCGTGCGCGGACGCATCCTGTCCGAGGGCGTGCGCATCGACGGTCGCGGCCTGGCCGACATCCGTCCGCTGGATGCCGAGGTCCAGGTCATCCCGCGTGTGCACGGCTCGGCCATCTTCCAGCGCGGCGAGACCCAGATCCTGGGTGTGACCACGCTGAACATGCTGAAGATGGAGCAGCAGATCGACTCGCTGTCGCCGGTCACGCACAAGCGGTACCTGCACCACTACAACTTCCCGCCCTACTCGACCGGTGAGACCGGCCGGGTCGGCAGCCCCAAGCGTCGCGAGATCGGCCACGGGTACCTGGCCGAGCGCGCTCTCGTGCCGGTGCTGCCGGGACGCGAGGAGTTCCCGTACGCGATCCGTCAGGTCTCCGAGGCGCTGAGCTCGAACGGCTCGACGTCGATGGGATCGGTGTGCGCGTCCACCCTCTCGCTGCTGAACGCCGGTGTGCCGCTGCGCGCCCCGGTCGCCGGCATCGCGATGGGCCTGGTCTCGGACACCGTCGACGGCCAGACCCGCTACGCGGCGCTGACCGACATCCTGGGAGCCGAGGACGCCCTCGGCGACATGGACTTCAAGGTCGCCGGCACCAGCGAGTTCGTCACCGCCATCCAGCTGGACACGAAGCTCGACGGCATCCCGTCGTCGGTGCTCTCGGCCGCGCTGAAGCAGGCGCACGACGCCCGTCTGACGATCCTGAACGTCCTGAACGCCGCGATCGATGCTCCGGACGAGATGGCGCCGACCGCGCCGCGCGTGATCAGCGTGCAGATCCCGGTCGACAAGATCGGCGAGCTGATCGGCCCGAAGGGCAAGACGATCAACTCGATCCAGGACGAGACCGGTGCGACCATCTCCATCGAGGAGGACGGCACCGTCTACATCGGCGCCGTCGACGGTCCGTCGGCCGAGGCTGCTCGCGCCCAGGTGAACGCGATCGCGAACCCGACGAATCCGGAGGTCGGGGAGCAGTTCCTCGGCACGGTCGTCAAGCTTGCGACATTCGGTGCGTTCATCTCACTGCTGCCCGGCAAGGATGGCCTGCTGCATGTCAGCGAGGTCCGCAAGATCAACGGCGGCAAGCGGGTGGACAACGTGGAGGACGTCCTGGGCGTCGGCCAGAAGCTGCTCGTGCGCATCACGAAGGTCGACGACCGCGGCAAGCTGTCGCTGGAGCCGGTCCTCGAGGAGGCGGCCGAGCAGGATGCCGTCGCCGACGCGCCCGCGGAGGCCCCGGTCGAGGGCTGAGCGCCTCCGACTCCGGATGCCCGTCCCCGCAAGGGGGCGGGCATCCGTCGTCCACCGGCGGATTCGTCCCCCGAACAGGGGACAATCCGCACAGCATCCCCAAAGAGTTACCGAATGTTTACGGAATGGCCACCCCAAGACAGGGGAGTGTCACACATCTGACCTACTCTCTAAGTAAGCGCCGGGGGGCGCGAATCCCAGTGGTCGCGAATCCCGGCTGATTCGCGAGGGGGTGAGCATGGCAGCCGCGGGCGACGGTCCGGTCACACGGACGAGCGAGGGGCATCGGCGCACGGTGGCGCCGGTCACGCCCGCTCCCCCCGTCCTGCGCGCGCCGCCGCATCCGTCGGCGCCGATCCCGGTGCAGGGCGAGCCCATCGGGGCGCAGGTGCGCGTGACCCTCGGCGAGACCGGGATGACGGTGTTCCCGCTCATGCTGGGCGGCGCCGAGTTCGGCTGGAACGTCGACCTGGAATCCAGCCACGAGATCCTGGACGCCTACCTGCAGCTGGGCGGCAACGTGCTGCACACCTCCGACAGCTTCGCCGGCGGGCGCAGCGAGCACATCATCGGCGAGTGGCTGCGCACCCGCGGGGTCCGCGACGAGGTCGTGCTGGCGATCCGGGTGGGAGCGCATCCGGACAACCCGGGACTCGATCCGGTGAACCTCGTGCGGGCGGTCGAGGCATCCCTCACCCGCCTGGGCACCGATCACATCGACGTGCTGTACCTGAACGCCTCGGACGGCGTCGCCACGGTCGAAGACACGCTCGCGACCGCCGAATGGCTGGTCGAGTCCGGCAAGGCCCGCAGCGTCGGCGCGTTCGGCTTCAGTGCCGAGCAGCTCGTCGAGGCGCGCATCCTAGCCTCGGCCGGGTACCCGCGTCTGACGGTGCTCGACGTGCCGTTCAACCTGCTGCGCCGGAGCGACTTCACCGGCGATCTGCGGCTGGTCGCGGGTGCGCAGAACATGGCGGTCACCCCGTCGCACGCGCTCGAGCACGGCTACCTGGCGGGTCGGCATCGCTCTCGCGCCCAGGCCGGACGCTCGGTGCGCGGCGTGCAGCTGGCCGGCAGCATGAATCGCCGCGGCACCCGCACGTTGCGCGCGCTGGACGCCATCGGCACCGAACTCGGCGTGCCGCCGGCCGCGGTGGCCGTGGGCTGGCTGCTGGCCCAGCCGACCGTCGTCGCGCCGATCGTGAACGCGTTCGCGCCGGCCCACGTCGAAGAGCTCGTGCAGGGCGTCGGCGTGCGGCTCAGCCGCGCGCACCTGGCCGAGATCGCCCGCGCGTCCGACTGAACATCCCCGCCGTCCGGGTCCGGCATCCGATTCGTCGCATAGGCTGGAGGCGGGCCTTCGGGCCCGACAACCTCCGCCGATGAAGAAGGACGTCGTGACGCATTACATCTATCTCGTGCGGCACGGTGAGCATCAGGATGCCGAGCAGGGCGTGGCGGACGGGCCGCTGTCTGCGCGCGGACGGCGACAAGCCGAGGCGCTGGCCGACCGGCTCTCGGGGCTGCCGCTCTCGGCCGTCTGGCACTCGCCGCTGGAGCGCGCGGCCGAGACCGCCCGGGCCGTCGCCGACCGCCTGCCCTCCGTCGACCCGCAGCCGTCGGCGCTGCTGTTCGACTGCGTGCCCACCGGCATGACAGATGAGACCCCGGCCGTGTACGAGCCGTTCTTCGGCTCGGTCACCGAGGCCGAGATCGATGCCGGCCGGGCCCAGATGAATGACGCCGTCAACGCGTTCCTGGTGCGCAAGCCCGGCGAGGTGCACGAGCTGCTGATCACCCACAACTTCGTCATCAGCTGGTTCGTGCGCGAAGTGCTGCAGATGCCGGAGTGGCGCTGGATGACGCTGAACCAGGCGCACTGCGGCCTCACCGTCATCGCGCAGAAGAACGGCCGTCCGTGGAGCCTGGTCACGCTCAACGACCTCGGGCACCTGCCGTTCGAACTGCAGACCGGCCTGCCCGAGCCGCTCCCGGTCTAGGGCCTCAGGGCTCGAGCCGCTTCCCGTACCACCGGGTCGCGTTCGCGTTGTCGTTGTACGGCTCGACCTGCACGAACCCGGATGCCGCGTACAGGCCGCCGGCCGCCTCCAGGGTGTGGTGGGTGTCCAGCACGAGCTCGGCGGCACCCCACTCGCGGGCGCGCCGCTCCAGCTCGTTCAGCAGCAACCGGCCCCAGCCGCGTCCGCGGGTCGACGGCTGGAGGAAGAGATGCTTGACCTCGTAGCGCACGCCCGCCTCACCGTCCGGCAGGCGGCGGATCCCGCCGCACCCCACCGGCGCCTCCTGATCGTCGCGCAGCACGAGGAACACCCCGGCAGGCGGGTCGAACATCGCTCGCGGCGGATGCGCCGGCGTGTAGGTGCCGGGGAAGGATGCGGCCCGCATGGCGACGTATTCGTCGAGCAGCGCACGGGCGGTCGGATCGTCGACGGGTGTGGGGGACAGCGACACCATGAGTCGAGCGTACCTGCGCGTCTTCCCACCGCCCCGCACCGTAGGCTGGAGCCATGACGACACGCGTGGCCATCGTGGGGGGCACCGGCAAGCTCGGCGGCATCATCCGCGCGGTCGTGGAGGACGAGCCGGGATTCTCCGTGCACGCGGCGCTGTCCTCGCGCGACGACCTCGCGCAGATCGAGGGCGCCGATCTGGTGGTGGACGCCTCCACTCCGGCGGTGTCGATCGACGTGGTGCGGGCCGCCACCGAACGCGGCATCAACATCCTGGTCGGCACCTCGGGCTGGTCGACCGAGCGCATCGCACTGGTGCGCCCCCTGGTGGAAGCCTCCGGGACGGGGGCGGTGTTCGTCCCGAACTTCTCCCTCGGGTCCGTGCTGGGCTCCGCACTCGCCGCCGCGGCGGCGCCGTTCTTCCCCTCGGTCGAGATCGTCGAGGCCCACCGCGACACCAAGGTCGACTCACCGAGCGGAACCGCGGTGCGCACGGCCGAGCTGGTCGCCGCCGCCCGCACCGAACAGGGTCCGGTGCTGGCCCCGCACGTCGATCAGCGCGCGCGCGGTCAGCAGGTCGCCTCCGTCCCCGTGCACTCGCTGCGCCGGCCCGGGGTGATCGCCCGGCAGGAGGTCGTGCTCTCCGGGGCCGGCGAGTCGCTCACCATCGTGCACGACACGGTCGAGCCGGCCGCCGCCTATACGCCCGGCATCCGGCTCGCGCTTCGGTATGCCGTCGACGCGCACGGCGTGATCGTCGGGCTGGACAGCTTTCTGGACATCGGCCTGCGCGGCGCATGAAGACCCGCATCTCGGTCGCGCTGATCGCGGCCGTCCTGGTCGTCTACTTCGTCGTGATCGCCCGGTGGGCCTGGGCGCTGCTGACCAGCGGCACAGTCGTCGCGATCGTGATGGGCGCGGCACTGGTGGTGTTCCCGCTCGTGGCCGCCTGGGCGATCGGGCGGGAGCTGTGGTTCGGGGTGCGCGCCGAACGGGTCGGGCTGCGTCTTCAGGCCGAAGGCGGCATGCCGGCCGACGAGGTCGCCGTCCACCCCAGCGGACGACCGGTCCGCGCCGAGGCCGAGGCACTGTTCCCGCGATTCCGCGAGGACGTGCGGGCGCATCCGGACGACTGGCGCGCCTGGTATCGGCTCGGGCTCGCCTACGACGCGGCCGGCGACCGCCGGCGTGCCCGGTCGGCGATCCGTCAGTCGCTGCGGCTCGAGGCCGCGGACCGCTCCGCGTCCTGATCCGGCACGGCATCCGCGACCGCGTCCTCGACGGTGGGATGCCGGAACCGGAAGCCGGATGACGCCAGCACGGCCGGCACGACGTGCGCATCCGCCAGCAGCAGGGCGTCCGCGGCATCCCGCCCCAACACGGCGCGCAGCGCCCAGGACGGTGTCCTGAGCAGGTACGGGCGGTTCATCCGCATCGCCAGCGCGAAGCCGAGATCGTTGGCGGTCGCCCGGGTGGGGCCGGCGAGGTTCACCGGCCCGTCGATGTCGCCGTCGATGACGTGCCGGATCGCCCGGACCTCGTCCGACAGAGAGATCCAGGGCATCGCCTGGACGCCGCGGCCCAGCGGGCCGGCGACTCCCAGCCGGGTGAGCAGCATCAGCGGCTTCAGCACGCCCTCACGGTGCACGACCGGGGCGGTGCGCAGCAGGGCGACCCGCGCGCGCCCGGCGGAGGCTGCCGTCTTCTCCCACTCGCCGCAGACATCGGCCAGGAACGTGTCGCCGCTCGGCGCGTGCTCGTCGAGCGTGCGCCCGGGCGCGCTGCCGTAGAAGCCCACCGCGGACGCGCTGACGAACGCCGGCGCGTCGTCCCCGAGCGTCCGCAGCGCGGTCGCCAGGGTGCGGGTCGGGGTGATCCGGCTCCACAGCAGGGTGCTGCGGTAGCGCGCGGTCCACGGCATCCGGGCGATGCTCGCCCCGTTCAGGCCGACGACGGCTTCGGCGCCGGCGAGCACGCCCGGATCCAGCGGACGGGAGTCGGTGAGCCAGGCGACCTCGTCCGGGCTCTGCGCCGGACGCCGGACCAGTCGGGTGACGGCGACGCCGTCCGCGCGCAGCGAGGCGACCAGCGCCCGGCCGATCAGACCCGAGGCCCCCGCCACGACGACGCGGCGGGGACCGGCGGAGGCTTCAGCCAAGCGAGGCCTCGAGGGTGATCTCGATGCCCGCGAGCGCCTGCGAGACCGGGCAGCCGGCCTTGGCCTCTTCCGCGATGCGCTCGAAGTCGGACTCCTCGATGCCGGGTACGATCGCCGACACGTTCAGATGGCTGCCGGTGATCCCGGTGCCCGGGGTGAAGGTGACGGATGCCGATGCCTGCAGGCTCTCCGGCGGCGTCCCATGCTGGGTGAGGGCGTTGGACAGCGCCATGCTGAAGCAGGACGCGTGCGCCGCCGCGATGAGCTCCTCGGGGGTGGTGACCGAGTCCGACCCTTCGCTGCGCGCCTTCCAGTTCACCGGATACGGTCCCTGCCCGGAGCTGGTCAGACTCACCTGGCCGGACCCCTCGAACAGCGTTCCCTTCCACTGGGCGGTGGCTTCGCTCGTGACGCTCATCTCTGCTCCCTCGTCGGTGTGCCGCCAGCCTAATCGGCGGCGTCGACGACGGCTACGCCGCGGCGCGGCCGACCGCGCCGACGCGCTGCAGCAGCAGGTAGAGCCGGCAGCCGAGGCAGACGCCGAACGCGGCATTCAGGAACGCGGCCACGAACGCGACCGCCGCCGCGATCGGCAGCCCCCACGGCACACCGACCAGCTGCAGCGCGAGGCCGATGACGCTCACCAGCAGCCCGACCCCCTGCGCGAAGCGCGGCGGGCGCGGGTCCTCGAGCTCTTCGGGCGCCCTCAGCCGAGGTCGCACGGCCTTCCGGAACAGCACACCCCAGGGCGCCGTGCGCGGCCAGAGCACGCCCCAGAGGAACAGGAGCGCCACCACCACCAGCAGCACGAAGGCGGGCGTGACGGGGCCGGTGCTGTTGACCTCGGTGAGTGCGAGAAGGACCGTGACGAGCAGCAGCACCGAGGTGATGGCGGCGCCGAAGCGCGGGCCGCGCGGGTCGATGCCGACGGGGGAATCAGACACGGGCGGGGTCTCCGATCAGGCGGTCGAGTTCGCCGGTGACCGCCTGGGCGGCCGGCACGCCCGCGAAGCGGGTGTGCACGAAGCCGTCGGCGTCGAGCACGAACACGGTGGGGGTCTGCAGGATGTGCAGGCGCTTGGCCAGATCCGGCCGGCGCGTGAGGTCGACCTCGGTGAACAGGACGCCCGCACGCTCGCCGGCGATGACATCCAGCATCCGGCGCACCTGCGGGCATCGTGCGCACAGCTCGGTGCTGAACTGCACGAGCGTGGCGCGTTCGCCCCGCGGCCCGGTCTCGGCCGTGGCGACATCGATAGTGCGATCGGCGACGCGGCGGGCGCGTCCGTCACGGTGGCGCAGCATCCCGCCGACCACCAGGGTGACGGCGACCAGCACGGCGACCGCGAGCACGGCGATCCAGAGGGGCATATCGGTCACGGTAGCCGCGTCCTGCGCGGCGCGGGGCCGGATGACGGAGTGTGTCAGCGGGTATCGTGGCGGTGTGAGCATCCCCACTCCGTACGAGGACCTGCTGCGCGATGTGCTGGCGCACGGCACGCACAAGGACGACCGCACCGGGACCGGCACCACGAGCGTGTTCGGCCGCCAGCTCCGCTTCGATCTGGCCGAGTCGTTCCCGCTGATCACCACCAAGCGGGTGCACTTCCGCTCGATCGCGTACGAGCTGCTGTGGTTCCTGCGGGGCGAGTCCAACGTGCGCTGGCTGCAGGAGCACGGCGTCACGATCTGGGACGAATGGGCGGATGCCGCGGGTGAGCTGGGTCCCGTCTACGGCGTGCAGTGGCGGTCATGGCCCACGCCCGGCGGCGAGCACATCGACCAGATCACGCAGGTGATCGAGCAGATCCGCACCAGCCCCGATTCGCGGCGGCTGATCGTCTCGGCCTGGAACGTGGGCGAGATCCCGCAGATGGCGCTGGCGCCGTGTCACGCGTTCTTCCAGTTCTATGTGGCCGACGGCACGCTGTCGTGCCAGCTGTACCAGCGCAGCGCCGACCTGTTCCTCGGGGTGCCGTTCAACATCGCCTCCTATGCGCTGCTGACCCTCATGGTGGCGCAGCAGACGGGTCTGAAGCCGGGCGAGTTCGTCTGGACCGGCGGAGACTGCCACATCTACGACAACCATCTCGAGCAGGTGCGAGAGCAGCTGACCCGCGAACCCTACCCGTACCCGACGCTGCGCTTCGCCCGCACGCCCGCATCGATCCTCGACTACGACTTCGAGGACTTCGTCGTCGAGGACTACCGGCATCACCCGGCGATCCGCGGCGCGGTCGCCGTCTGAGATGGCGCGGATCGGCCTGATCTGGGCGCAGGCGCACGGTGGGATCATCGGCGCGACCGGCGGCATGCCGTGGCACGTCCCCGAGGACCTCGCCCACTTCAAGGAGCTGACCCTGGGCGCACCGGTCGTGATGGGTCGCCGCACCTGGGACTCCTTCCCCGACCGGTTCCGCCCGCTGCCCGGCCGGCGCAACATCGTGATCACCCGGAACGACGCCTGGGCGGCCGAGGGCGCGGAGCGCGCGGCATCCCTCGACGACGGACTGGCCCTCGCCGCCTCGGACGATCCGGACTGGATCTGGGTGATCGGCGGCGGGGAGGTGTTCCGCGAGGCCATGCCGCGCGCCCACCGGCTCGAGGTCACCGAGCTCGACCTCGCCGTCTCCGGCGACACGACGGCGCCGCCGGTCGACGGGTGGCGGGCAGTGGCGTCCGATCCGGACGCCGGCGCTCACGCCGATCCGGACGCCGCCATCGGGTGGCACACCTCCCGTTCGGGTGTGCGCTACCGGTTCGTGCGCTACGAGCGCTGACGCGTGCGGTGGCTGCCGCGCGGCGACCTTCGCCAGGCTCGGCAGCACTCGTGACCCCGGACGCCGCGCGCCGCCAGGCGTTAGCCTGTCACCCATGGTGACGGCGCTGGTGACGGGGGCGAGTTCGGGCCTGGGCGCCGAGTTCGCGCGACAGCTCGCCGACCGCGGCGCCGACCTCGTCCTGGTCGGACGGGATCGCGGTGCGCTCGGGGCGGTCGCGGGCGAGGTGGGCGCGCGAGGGCGCGGCGCCGACGTGCTCGTGGCCGACCTGCTCGATGCCACGGCGCTCGCCGCGGTGGCGGCACGGCTGACCGACCCGGAGCGCCCGATCGAGATCCTCGTGAACAATGCCGGGATCGGCCTGCCGCTGGCGTTCGAGCAGAATGACGTCGAGGTCGAGGTGGCGCATCTGCGTCTGCACGACGAGGTGGCGCTGCGGCTCATGCACGCCGCACTGGGGCCGATGCTGGCCCGCGGGCACGGCCGCATCCTGAACGTGGCTTCGATCGCCGCATTCATGCCGCGATCGACATACGGCGCCGTGAAGCAGTGGCTGGTGAGCTTCAGCCGCTGGGCGAACGTCACCTACGGGCCGCGCGGCGTGACCGTGACCGCGGTGTGTCCGGGCTTCGTGCACACCCGCTTCCACCAGCGGCTGGGTCTGCCGCCGGGACAGGAGGGGATCCCCGGTGCGCTCTGGCTGGATGCCGCGACCGTCGTCCGTGCGGCGCTGCGCGATCTGTCCCGGGGGCGGGCGGTGTCGATCCCGTCGCTGCGATACAACGTGATCGCACGCATGCTGCCGCTGCTGCCGGACCGTCTCACCGCGGGAATCGGCCGCCGCGGACGCTGACGGGGGGAGTTCGGCGGCGGCCGGACCGGATACCCTGAGACAATGACGCACACGGGCAACCCCTTCGGGCAGGTGATGGTTGCGCTGATCACGCCGATGACGGCGGACGGCGAGGTCGACTGGCCCGCCGTCTCGCAGCACATGGACGACGTGATCACCGCCGGTGCCGACAGCATCCTGGTCACCGGCACCACCGGCGAGACGAGCACGCTCACCGACCCGGAGAAGATCCGGCTGGTCGAGGTCGGCAAGGAGGTCGCGGCCGGACGGGCGAAGGTCATCACCGGCGGCGGCTCGAACGAGACCGCCCACGCCATCCAGCTCTATCAGGACAGCGCCAAGGCCGGTGCCGACGGCATCCTGGTCGTCACGCCGTACTACAACAAGCCGACCCAGGCCGGCATCCTCACGCACTTCCGGCTCATCGCCGACTCCACCGACCTGCCGATGATGCTCTACGACATCCCGGGCCGCACCGGGGTGCCGATCGCGTACGAGACGATCGTGCGCCTGGCCAAGCATCCGAACATCCTGGCGGTCAAGGACGCGAAGGGGAACTTCAGCGAGGTCTCGCGCGTGCTCAACCAGACCGACCTGATGTACTTCTCCGGCGACGACGCGAACGTGCTGCCGCATCTGGCGATCGGCGCGACCGGACTGGTCGGGGTGACGGCGAACATCGCCGCCCAGCCGTACCGCACGATCGTGGATGCGGTCAATCGCGGCGACCTCGCCGCGGCGACCGCCGCCCACCGGCAGCTGGAGCCGCTGGTGCGGGCCGTGATGACGCACGTGCCCGGCACGGTGGCGGCGAAGTACATCCTGCACGGACTGGGGCGGATCTCCAGTCCCCGCGTGCGACTGCCCCTGGTGGGGCCGGAAGAATGGGAGGCGGCCAAGATCGAAGACGAACTCGCGCTGGTGAAGGATGTGCCCGGCGCCGACTTCTCGAACTTCCGCCCCGACCGCAACGCCGCCGCCGGCGGCGCGCTGCCCAAGGTCTCGGGGACCACGCGATGAGCCCCTCCGAGGTCATCGCGCCGTCTCCGCTCGAGCCGGGGACCCTGCGGGTCACCCCGCTCGGCGGCCTGGGCGAGGTCGGACGCAACATGACCGTCTTCGAGTTCGACGGCCGGCTGCTGATCGTGGACTGCGGGGTGCTGTTCCCGGAGGAGAACCAGCCCGGGGTCGACCTCATCCTCCCCGACTTCGCCCCGATCCGTGACCGGCTCGACGACATCGAGGCCGTCGTGCTCACACACGGCCACGAGGACCACATCGGCGCCGTCCCCTACCTGCTGCGGCTCAAGGCCGACATCCCGCTGATCGGCTCCGGGCTGACCCTGGCGCTGGTGGAGGCCAAGCTCAAGGAGCACCGGATCAAGCCGTACACGCTCACGGTGCGGGAGGGGCAGCGCGAGAAGGTCGGCCCCTTCGACCTGGAGTTCGTGTCGGTCAACCACTCCATCCCGGATGCGCTGGCCGTCGCCATCCGCACCGCCGCCGGCATGGTGCTGGCGACGGGAGACTTCAAGATGGACCAGCTGCCGCTGGACGGCCGTCTGACCGACCTGCGCGCGTTCGCCCGGCTCGGCGAAGAGGGGGTGGACCTGTTCATGGTCGACTCCACCAACGCCGACGTCCCGGGCTTCACCCCGCTGGAGCGCTCGATCGGGCCGGTCCTGGACCAGATCATCGCCAATGCGCCGCGCCGGGTCATCGTCGCGAGTTTCTCCAGCCACGTGCATCGGGTGCAGCAGGTGCTGGATGCCGCGGCCGCCCACGGGCGCCGGCTGGCCTTCCTCGGCCGCAGCATGGTGCGCAACATGACCATCGCCGAGGAGCTCGGCTATCTGAACGTGCCCCAGGGCGTGCTCATCGACTACAAGAAGGCCAAGGACCTGCCCGACGACAAGATCGTCTACATGTCCACCGGTTCGCAGGGCGAGCCGATGGCGGTGCTGTCGCGCATGGCCAACCTTGACCACGCCATCGAGCCCGGGCCCGGCGACACCGTGATCCTGGCCTCCAGCCTGATCCCGGGCAACGAGAACGCGGTGTACCGCGTGATCGACGGGCTGATCAAACTGGGCGCCACGGTCGTGCACAAGGGCAACGCCAAGGTGCACGTGTCCGGCCATGCCGCCGCCGGCGAGCTTCTGTACTGCTACAACATCGTCAAGCCCCGCAACGTCATGCCGATCCACGGCGAGCACCGGCACCTGCACGCGAACGCGCAGCTGGCGATCGACACCGGCGTACCCCGCGAGCGCGCGATCCAGGGCGAGAACGGCACGGTGGTCGACCTGCGCGACGGCGTCGCCCGGGTCGCCGGCCAGCTGGACATCGGCTTCGTCTACGTCGACGGATCGACGGTCGGCGGGATCACCGACGCCGACCTGAAGGACCGCCGCATCCTCGGCGAGGAGGGCTTCATCTCCGTCATCGTCGTGGTGGATGCCGCGACCGGCCGGATCATCTCCGGCCCCGAGGTGCACGCCCGCGGCTTCGCCGAGGACGACGCGGTGTTCGAGGACGTCAAGCCCAAGATCGCCGCGGCCCTCACCGAGGCGGCCAAGTCGGGGGTGCGCGACACGCACGCCCTGTCGCAGGTGGTGCGCCGTACGATCGGCCGGTGGGTGAACCAGCGGCTGCGCCGCCGGCCGATGATCGTGCCGCTGGTGATCGAGGCGTAGCCCCCGACCGCCACTCCTTCAGGTCCCTGAGCGGCCGCAGCCCCCTCAGGTCCCTGAGCGGCCGCAGCCCCCTCAGGTCCCTGAGCGAGCGCAGCGAGACGAAGGGCCGATACCCGAAGCACTCGCCCTCCTCAGGTCCCTGAGCGGCCGCAGCCCCCTCAGGTCCCTGAGCGAGCGCAGCGAGACGAAGGGCCGATACCCGAAGCGCTCCGGTTACCCGCGTGGTTCCGCGGAAGTGTCGGCATCCCGCGTTACCGTGGAGCAATGGCCAAGACCAGCACGAGCAGTCGCGCGTCCGCGAAGGGCTCCTCGACGCGCGCCCGCAAGCCTGCGCCGGCACCCAAGCGGTATGTCGGCGAGCCCGAGAAGCCGCCGGTCGCCGTGCGCGCCTGGCTGGGCCTGGCGCACGTGGTGGGCGGGCTGTTCCGCGCCTTCGGCCCCGAGACCCTCGAGAAGGAGCAGCGCCGCGACGGGCTGCCGTTCCTGATCGTGCTGCTGGCGGTCGCCGGCGCGGTGGTCGAATGGTTCCTCATCGGTACGGCCGCCTCGGTGAACATCAGCGCGTTCTCCGTCGGCGCGCTCGTCGGGCGGGTCGCGTTCATCCTCCCCGTGCTGCTGATCCTGCTGGCCGGCTGGCTGTTCCGGCATCCGGCATCCGTCAACGACAACGGTCGCATCGGCATCGGCTTCGCGCTGCTCGTCCTGTCGATCGCCGGCTTCTGCCACGTGCTGGGCGGCCGCCCGAATCCGAAGGACGGGCTGCCCGCGCTCAGCGCCGCCGGCGGGCTGTTCGGGTGGATGATCGGCGAGCCGCTGAGCTATCTCACCCAGGTGGGCGCCGTGCTGGTGCTCGTCCTGCTGGCCGTGCTGTCGGTGCTCATCCTCACCCGCACGCCCCCGAACCGGATCGGACGACGCCTCGGCGACCTGTACGCGTGGATGTTCGGCGCCGAGCGCGCCGACGGCGCCGATCAGGCGGGCGAGCCCACCGGCAAGACCGCCGTGCTGCCTGAGACCGAGGCGGGCGACGACCCCAAGCTGCCCTGGTGGCGGCGCAACAAGACCGGCCGCGAGCAGGACCCGGACGAGGGCGCGGGTGTGGACGACCTCACCGAGCTGCTCTCGTCGGGCGAGAGCCATGGCGGGTTCGAGCAGGCGATCGCCCCGATCGTGCCCGCCACCCCGCCCCCGTTGCCGGACGCGGTCACCGAGATCATCGACCCGGCCGTGCTGGCCGGCGCGCAGCGCCAGGTCGCCGGCGGCGCCACCGGACTGCACGACGACAACGACACCGGGCCGGTCGACGACGGCACGCTCCCCGGCCTGACCGGGATCGGCGGCTCGGGCGAGCACCTGCCGACCGCGCCCTACCACCTCCCGTCGGTGCAGGCGCTGGCCGCCGGCGAGCCGGGCAAGGTCCGCTCCGAGGCGAACGACAAGGTGGTCGCCGCAGTCAGCGGCGTGCTGCAGCAGTTCAAGGTGGATGCTCGGGTCACCGGCTTCTCCCGCGGACCGACGGTCACCCAGTACGAGATCGAGCTCGGCCCGGGCGTGAAGGTCGAGCGGATCACCGCCCTGACCAACAACATCGCGTATGCCGTGGCATCCAACGAGGTCCGCATCCTGGCCCCGATCCCCGGCAAGAGCGCGATCGGGGTGGAGATCCCCAATGCCGACCGCGAGATCGTCACGCTCGGCGATGTGCTGCGCTCGCAGGCAGCCGCGAACTCGAAGCACCCGATGACGATCGGCGTCGGCAAGGATGTCGGCGGCGGCTACGTCGTGGCCAATCTCGCCAAGATGCCGCACCTGCTGGTGGCCGGATCCACCGGCTCGGGCAAGTCGAGCTTCGTCAACTCGATGATCACGAGCCTGCTGATGCGCGCCAAGCCGTCCGAGGTGCGCATGGTGCTCATCGACCCCAAGCGGGTCGAGCTGACCAGCTATGCCGGGGTGCCGCACCTGATCACGCCCATCATCACGAACCCGAAGAAGGCCGCCGAGGCGCTGCAGTGGGTCGTGAAGGAGATGGACATGCGGTACGACGACCTCGCGTCGTTCGGGTTCCGCCACATCGACGACTTCAACAAGGCGGTCGTCGCCGACGAGATCCAGCTGCCGCCGGGCAGTGAGCGCGTCCTCAAGCCCTATCCGTACCTGCTCGTGGTGGTCGACGAGCTGGCCGACCTCATGATGGTGGCCCCGCGCGACGTCGAGGACTCGATCGTGCGCATCACCCAGCTGGCCCGGGCCAGCGGCATCCACCTCGTGCTGGCCACCCAGCGTCCGTCGGTGGACGTGGTGACCGGGCTGATCAAGGCCAACGTGCCCTCGCGGCTCGCGTTCGCGGTGACCAGCGTCACCGATTCGCGCGTCATCCTCGACCAGCCCGGCGCCGACCGTCTGATCGGGCAGGGCGACGCGCTGTTCCTGCCGATGGGCGCGTCCAAGACGGTGCGCGTGCAGGGCGCGTGGGTGAGCGAGCCCGAGATCGAGAAGGTCGTCAAGCACGTCACCGCGCAGGCCCGCCCGGAGTACCGCGCCGATGTGCAGGCGGTCGTGCAGCGCAAGGAGGTCGACGCGGACATCGGCGACGACCTCGAGCTGCTGCTGGCGGCGGCCGAGCAGATAGTGTCGACCCAGTTCGGCTCGACCTCGATGCTGCAGCGCAAGCTCCGGGTCGGGTTCGCGAAGGCCGGTCGTCTGATGGACCTGCTCGAGTCGCGCGAGATCGTCGGCCCGTCCGAGGGATCGAAGGCGCGGGACGTGCTGGTCACTCCGGAGCAGCTGCCCGAGGTGCTGGCCCGACTGCGCGGCGACGAGCCGGCGGCGCCCGCCCCGTCGACGAATCCGCCCGACCCGTACAGCGGCGATCCGGTCGAGCGCCAGTTCGAGGGGATGCCGGTGGTCGAGGTCGACGGTGACGACGACGAGGACGCCTGGGGCCTCACCGGACGCGAGTGACCCCGCCCTGGGATACTGAGACCGTGACCGTCCCCCGCCAGCTGCCGAACGCGATCACCGGCGTGCGCATCCTGTGCGCACCCGTCTTCCTCTGGATGCTGCTGGCCGACCAGGGCGCGGACGGCCCGCTGCGCTGGTGGGCGGCCGTGCTGTTCATCGTGGCCATCGCCACCGACGGCATCGACGGGGCGATCGCGCGGCGCAATGACATCGTCACCGATCTGGGCAAGATCCTCGACCCGATCGCAGACAAGGCGCTCACCGGCTGCGCGTTCGTCGGCCTGTCCATCCTCGGCGCACTGCCGTGGTGGATCACGATCGTCGTCCTGATCCGCGAGGTCGGCATCACCGTCTACCGGTTCGCGGTCGTCAGCGACCACGTGCTGGCCGCGGCCTGGATGGGCAAGCTCAAGACCGTCGCGCAGGCGGTCGCGCTGAGCCTCGCGCTGCTGCCGCTGTGGGATGTGGTGGGGGAGTGGATCTGGTGGGTCAACGGCGTCACCATGGCGATCGCCGTTGCGCTCACGATCGCGAGCGGGATCGACTACGCGGTCAGCGAGGTGCGCGGCCGGAGGACGGTGCGGCCATGACCGGGACGCCCGATGGCGAGCCCGTGCAGGAGAGGCGTGAGGTGCCGGCGGATGGATTCCAGCCGCTGCCGGAGGCGCGCGAGCTCCTGGACCGCCTTGCCGCCCGTGGCTGGACCATCGGCGTGGCCGAATCGCTCACCGGCGGTCTGCTGACGGCATCCATCGTCGATGTGCCCGGAGCGTCCGCCCGGCTGCGCGGCGCCGTCGTCGCCTACGCGACCGATCTCAAGCACGCGATCCTCGGCGTCGACGCCGGGCTGCTGGCCGTGCACGGACCCGTGCATCCGGACGTCGCGCGGCAGATGGCGGTGGGGGTCCGGGGCGTCACCGGGCAGGACGGCGTCCCGGCCGACGTCGGCGTCTCGACCACCGGGGTGGCCGGGCCGAGCGCCTCGGACGGGCACCCTCCGGGCACCGTGTTCATCGGGGTGGCCACCCCGGCGGGCACCTCGGTCGTCTCGCTGCTGCTGGAGGGCGATCGGGACGCGATCCGGCGCGAGACCGTGCGCCGTGCCCTGCGCGCGGTCGTCGAGGCCGTATGAGTCCCTGCGCACCGCGGGAACAATGGCGATCTCGGTTCTGTTTCATTCGGCGATTCCCATTTGTTCCACAGCGCACGGGATTAGTCTGACCCCAGCGGGTGTTGTACTCTTGTGCACCCGGACAGCGAGGGAATCAGGTGAGGAGGGGCCCGAAATGATACTGGTTCGTCAAGAGATCGGTGAAGTCCTTCGCGACTTCCGCCAGCAGAAGGGGCACACCCTCCGCCAGGTGGCCGGCCGCGCGAGCGTGGCCCTGGGCTACCTCAGCGAGGTCGAGCGCGGGCAGAAGGAGGCCTCCAGCGAGATCCTCGCGTCGGTGGCCGAGGCCCTGGATGTGCCGATCTCGCTCGTGATGCGTCAGGTCAGCGACCGCATCTCCGTGCTCGAGGGTCTGCAGACCTTCCCGGATGTCGTACCCGACGACCTCGTCGCCGAGGTCGGCCCCGAACTGTCGCTGCGCTGACGCGTGCGGCGCAGTGAGTTCCAGCGCGCCGTGGCCGCCGAGTTCGGCAGCCGCGGCGCTGCTCTTGTCGCCGACCTGACGCTGACCGCGCTGGGAGACCGCACCGCGGCGCAGGCGCTGGACGACGGCATCCCGCCCCGCGAGGTCTGGCTCGCGCTGTGCGTGGAGATGGACGTGCCCGTCTCGCATCGCCACGGCGTCGGCCGCCTCGCCCCTCATCCCCGCCCCTGACCTCTTCGAAATCGTACGATCTGGCCGGGTGCACATGAAACTTGGCCGGGTTTGATGTGCAGTCGGCGATTTGATGTGCAGTCGCGGGGGCATCGGTGCGGGAAACGCCCGATTCCCCCGCGCCCGCCGCGGGCGACCCACCCGGAGCACGGCGTGTCGTCGAAGGTGTGTTCGAGTTCGGCGTAGGCTCCTGCACAGCAGGGGTCGTGAAGGCTTCTGTCCACAGATCGGGAGACGTCGGCAGAGGATGTCGGAGCCCGCTCGTACTGTGAACAGCGTCGAACGACACCTCCGCCTTGTCGCAGTCTCCGTCCCACCGGGCCATCCCACGGACGGAGCGCGACAGCCTACAGGCGACGGAACACCCCGCGGCGGACAGCCCGCCAACGGCCCGAGTGCAGAAGGAGCACACCATGCCCACATCCGCGGACCGCGAGAAGGCCCTGGAATCGGCCCTCGCCCAGATCGACCGTCAGTTCGGGAAGGGATCGGTGATGCGGCTCGGCAGCGACGAGCGCGCCCCGGTCGCCGTCATCCCCACCGGCTCCATCGCCCTCGACGTCGCGCTCGGCGTCGGCGGGCTGCCGCGTGGCCGCATCGTGGAGATCTACGGACCGGAGTCGTCGGGTAAGACGACCCTGACGCTGCATGCGATCGCGAACGCGCAGCGGGCCGGCGGCATCGCCGCCTTCGTCGACGCGGAGCACGCGCTCGACCCCGAGTACGCGAAGAAGCTCGGTGTCGACATCGACGCGCTCCTGGTCTCGCAGCCCGACACCGGCGAGCAGGCGCTCGAGATCGCCGACATGCTCGTGCGCTCCGGTGCCATCGACCTGATCGTCATCGACTCGGTCGCCGCGCTCGTGCCCCGTGCCGAGATCGAGGGCGAGATGGGCGACTCGCACGTCGGCCTGCAGGCGCGCCTGATGTCGCAGGCGCTGCGCAAGCTCACCGGCGGTCTGAACCAGACCAACACCACGATGATCTTCATCAACCAGCTGCGTGAGAAGATCGGCGTCTTCTTCGGTTCGCCCGAGACGACCGCGGGCGGCAAGGCGCTGAAGTTCTACGCGTCGGTCCGGCTCGACATCCGGCGCATCGAGACGCTGAAGGACGGCACGGATGCGGTCGGAAACCGCACCCGCGTCAAGGTGGTCAAGAACAAGATGGCGCCGCCGTTCAAGCAGGCGGAGTTCGACATCCTCTACGGCGTCGGCATCTCGCGCGAGGGCAGCCTCATCGACTTCGGGGTGGAGCACGGCATCGTCAAGAAGTCCGGTGCCTGGTACACGTACGAGGGCGAACAGCTCGGGCAGGGCAAGGAGAACGCCCGCAACTTCCTGATCAAGAACGCGGATGTCGCGGTCGAGATCGAAGAGAAGATCAAGACGAAGCTCGGCATCGGCGTGCCGAAGGCCGTCGAGCCGGTCGCCGAGGACGAGCTGGCGCAGCGCCGGCCGGCGTGACCGTGAGTCAGGACACCGGGGGCGGGCACGACCGGCTCGCCCCCGTCATCCCGCTGTTCGGCGGGTCTGCGGCCGCGCCGGAGCCACCGTACGTCGCCGAGCGGCCCGCTACTGCCCCGGCGCCCTTCGAGTCCGTGATCACAGAACCGGCGGTGCCCGTCGAGGCTGTGACCGCCGACCCGGCACGGCCGGGTGCCGAGGCCGCCGATCCGCCGCCGCACGCGCCTCCGCCGCCGCACGCGCCTCCTCCGCCGCACGCGCCCCCACCGCGGCCGGCGTCGTCCGATCCGGTCTGGCGTGCGCCGCTGGACGACGCGGACGGGTCCGATCTCGACGATCCGGGTGATCTGGACGAGCAGACCCGCGCCGAGGTGGAGACCGCCGAACGCAACCTGACCCGCAAGCTCCGCACCCGCCAGCTGTCGGTGTCCGAGGCGCGGGCCGTCATCGCCGAGCGTGACCTCGACCCGGTCGCGATCGCGTCGGTGCTGCACGGATTCATCCGGCGCGGGTACCTGGACGACCGGGCCCTGGCCGACCAGCTCGTGTACAGCGCGGTGGAGCGCAAGGGACAGGGGCGCATGGTCATCGCGCAGAGTCTGGCCAAGCGCGGCATCCCGCGGGACGTCGTGGATGCCGCGATGACAGCGCTCCCGGATGACGACGCGGATCGCGCGCTGGAGTTCGCGCGGCAGAAGGCCCGGTCGATGCGGGCGCTGGACCACGAGGTGGCGCTGCGGCGGCTCGTCGGGCAGCTCGCGCGCCGCGGGTACGGGGCGGGCGCCCTGGATGCCGCGCGCCAGGCGCTGGACGAGCTCTGACCGCACCGCCCGCCGCGCCGCGAGTGGCCCGTAGAATGGCCAGATCATGTCTGCCCCGTCCTCCACGCCGACCCTGATCGCGCCCTCGCCCGCCGCGGTGACCGCCGACGGCCACGCACGCACGTACGAGGTGCGCACCTTCGGCTGCCAGATGAACGTCCACGACTCCGAGCGGCTGGCGGGTTCCCTGGAGAGCGCCGGATACCGCCGCGCCGACACCGGCACCGAGGCCGACGTCGTCGTGATCAACACCTGCGCGGTCCGCGACAACGCGGCCGGCAAGCTGTATGGCACGCTCGGGCATCTGAAGAGCCGCAAGGACGCGCACGAGGGCATGCAGATCGCCGTCGGCGGATGTCTCGCCCAGATGGACAAGGAGACCGTGCTCGACAAGGCACCCTGGGTGGATGTCGTCTTCGGCACCCACAACATGGGATCGCTGCCGAACCTGCTCGAACGCGCACGGCACAACGGCGAAGCCGAGCTGGAGATCCTCGAGGCGCTGGAGGTCTTCCCGTCCACGCTGCCCACCAAGCGCGACAGCGCGTACAGCGGCTGGGTGTCGATCTCGGTCGGCTGCAACAACACCTGCACGTTCTGCATCGTCCCCAGCCTGCGCGGCAAGGAGAAGGACCGTCGCCCCGGCGACATCCTGAGCGAGATGCGGCTGCTCGTGGACGACGGCGCCATCGAGGTCACGCTGCTCGGACAGAACGTGAACTCCTACGGCGTCGAATTCGGCGACCGGCAGGCGTTCGCCAAGCTGCTGCGGGCGACCGGCGAGATCGAGGGGCTGGAGCGGGTGCGCTTCACCAGCCCGCATCCGGCGATGTTCACCGATGACGTGATCGATGCGATGGCCGAGACGCCCAACGTGATGCCGCAGCTGCATATGCCGCTCCAGTCGGGCAGCGACCGCGTGCTCAAGGCGATGCGCCGCTCGTATCGGAGTGCGAAGTTCCTCGGCATCCTCGAGCGCGTGCGCGAGCGGATGCCGGATGCCGCCATCACGACCGACATCATCGTCGGCTTCCCCGGTGAGACCGAGGAGGACTTCCAGGACACCCTGCGCGTCGTGGAGCAGGCGCGATTCACGAGCGCCTTCACGTTCCAGTACTCCATCCGCGAGGGCACTCCGGCGGCGACCATGGCCGACCAGGTGCCCAAGGCGGTCGTGCAGGAGCGCTACGAGCGCCTGCTCGCACTGCAGGAGCGCATCTCGCTCGAGGAGAACCAGAAGCAGGTCGGCCGCGAGGTCGAGGTGCTCGTGTCCACCGGGGAGGGCAAGAAGGATGCCGCGACCCACCGTCTGACCGGACGGGCGCGCGACAACCGGCTCGTGCACTTCGAGGTGCCGGCGGGGTCGCCGCTGCCGCGACCGGGCGACCTGGTCACGGTCACCATCACGCACGCGGCGCCGTTCCATCTGCTGGCCGACGCGCCGGACGGGGCGCCGCTGCGCATCCGCCGCACGAGGGCCGGCGACGCCCACGACCGGGGCCAGGCCGACTCGTGCGCGGTGCCCGCCCACGGCACCACCGGCACGACTCCCGGCGGCGCCGTCTCGCTGGGCTTGCCCGGCATCGGCGCGCCCGCCGGGCGTTGACCGAGCCCAGCCCGTCGACAGACGGCCGAGGGCAGGTCCCTGAGCGAGCGGAGCGAGACGACGCGCGACGCCCCCCGGCCCTCTGGGCCGTCGTCGGCGCCACGGGCACCGGCAAGACCGCGCTCTCGCTCGACCTGGCCGAAGCCCTCTCCGCCGGCGGAACGGCCGCCGAGATCGTCAACGCGGACGCCATGCAGCTGTATCGCGGTATGGACGTCGGCACGGCGAAGCTCCCGCCATCCGGGCGCCGCGGGATCCCGCACCACCTGCTGGACGTCCTCGAGGTCACCGACGACGCCGCCGTCGCCTGGTACCAGGGGGCCGCGCGCCGGGCGATCGGCGAGGTCCACGCCCGCGGCGCCGACGCCGTCCTGGTCGGCGGATCCGGCCTGTACGTCTCCAGCGTGCTGTACGACTTCCGCTTCCCGCCGCGCGACGCCGCCGTGCGCGCGGCACTCGAGGCGGAATTGGATGCGGTCGGTCCGGCCGCGCTGTTCGCCCGGCTGCGAGACGCCGACCCTGCCACCGCGCAGCGCATCGATCCTCGCAACGGCCGGCGCATCGTCCGCGCGCTCGAGGTGCTCGCGCAGGGCGCAGCCACCCACGGCGCCGTGCTGCCGGACGAGCCGGAGGCGTGGCATCCCGACATCCGCGTGATCGGCGTGCGCGTGGAGCGCGCCGAGCTCGTGCCGCGGCTCGATGCCCGGGTGCAGCGCATGTGGCGGGCCGGCCTGCTCGACGAGGTGCGGGCGCTGCGGGAGCGGGGCCTGGAGCGCGGCACGACGGCTCCACGGGCGATCGGCTATGCGCAGGCCCTGGCCCAGCTGAGGGGCGAGAGGACCGAGGCCGAGGCGGTCGCCGAGACCCAGGCGCTGACCCGCCGCTACGCCCGCCGGCAGGTGTCGTGGTTCGCGCGCTACTCCGACGTGCGGTGGACCGCTCCGGGGGCGGATGCCGCGGTCCTGGCAGACTGGGACGGATGAACATCCGGATCCGCGCGTTCGACCGCGCCGACACCGAGCCCGTGGTGGCGCTGTGGGAGAGCTGCGGGCTCACCCGCCCCTGGAACGACCCGCGCAAGGACATCGAGCGCAAGCTCACCGTGCAGCCCGAGCTGTTCCTGGTCGCCGTGGACGGCGACCGGATCATCGGCTCGGTGATGGCCGGGTACGACGGCCATCGCGGCTGGCTGTACTACCTGGCCAGCGACCCGGAGCGCCGCGGCGCGGGCATCGGACGCACGCTGGTGGCCGCGGCCGAACAGCGCCTGGTGGCGATGGGCTGCCCCAAGGTGCAGCTCATGGTGCGGCCCGACAACGAGGCCGCACGCGGCTTCTACGACGCGCTCGGCTACGAGCCGTTCCAGACGTGGGACACCGGCAAGCGCCTGATCCCCGACGTCTGAGCGAGAGCGGATGTCGGCACCCGCGGGCATCATGACGGGATGACCACGCACTTCTACACGGCATCGAGCCTGGACGGATTCATCGCCACGTCCGACCACTCGCTGCACTGGCTGCTCGACCAGGACATCGACGAGCACGGCCCGATGCACTACGAGGCGTTCATCGCGGGCATCGGAGCGCTGGCGATGGGCGCGTCCACGTATGAGTGGATCCTCGCGCACGACACCGGGCCCTGGCCGTACGCGCAGCCGACGTGGGTGTTCACCCACCGCACGCTGCCGGTGCCGGACGGGGCGGATGTCCGGTTCGTCGCGGGCGACGTCGCTCCCGTGCACGCCGAGCTGACCGCGGCCGCCGGCGACCGCGATGTCTGGCTGGTCGGCGGCGGTGAGCTGGTGGGGGCGTTCGCCGATGCCGGCCTGCTCGACGAGATCTGGGTGCAGTTCGCCCCGGTCACCCTCGGTGCGGGCCGACCCGTGCTGCCGCGGGCACTGGACCTCGAACTGGTGGACGTCGCCCGCAACCGCAGCTTCGCGTGCACCCGGTACCGGGTGCGGGGGCCGCTGGTCCGCCCGGAGTCTTCGTGACGCCCGGCCCATAGGATGGTCGGGATGTCTACCACCGTGTCTTTCACCAAGGGCCAGGGCACCGGCAACGACTTCGTCCTCGTGCCCGACCCCGACGGCGCCCTCGACCTGTCCGCCGATCAGGTGGCCGCGCTGTGCGATCGGCGCTTCGGCATCGGCGGCGACGGGATGCTGCGGGTGGTGCGTTCGGCGGCGACACCGGCCGGTGCCGATGCGGTGGCGGCGGGCGCGGAGTGGTTCATGGACTACCGCAACGCCGACGGCTCGATCTCGGAGATGTGCGGCAACGGCATCCGGGTCTTCCTGCACTATCTGCTCCAGACCGGGCTGGCGCAGCTGGGTGCGGACGACGCCGTCCTCATCGGCACCCGCAACGGCCCGCTGCGGCTGACACGCAGCGAGCTGGGCTACGAGGTCGACCTCGGACCGTTCCGGATCGAGGATGACGAGGTGCTCGTGCGCGCCCGCGGACTGGAAGTCGCCCGACCCGGGCTCGGCGTGGACGTCGGCAACCCGCACGTCGTGGTGGCGCTGTCGTCCGAGGCCGAACTGGAAGGGCTCGACCTCACCGCGATCCCGATCCTGGATCCGGTCCCCGCGGCAGGGGCGAACGTCGAGTTCGTCGTGCCCTCCGACCCGCTGGTCGCAGACGGCGTGGGCCGGCTGCGGATGCGCGTGTTCGAGCGCGGCGTGGGCGAGACGCTCAGCTGCGGCACCGGGGTGAGCGCGGCCGCGCTCGCGGTGCGCGAGTGGGCCGGGGCATCCGCCCCGGATCGCTGGATCGTCGACGTGCCCGGCGGCACCCTGGGCGTGCGCATGATCGGCGACCACGTGCTGCTGTCGGGACCGGCCGCGCTCGTCTATTCGGGGAGCATCGTCCTCGCCTGATCCCGAGACCCCGCGGCAGTCGATGCCCCGCCGCTATCCGCCCGCGGGTATCAGCACCACCTTCCCGTGTGATCTGCGCTGTTCGAGGATCTGATGGGCCAGCGGCGCCTCCTCAAGGCGGAGCCGGTGTCCTATCGGAGTGGCCAGCGTGTGATCGATCAGCGCCGCGAGTGATCGTTCTTCGAGGTCGCCCAGTCCGCCGGGCCGATCGAGGAGTCGTGCGCCGACTGCCGCGGTCACAGTGATCCCCGAGCGGTAGACGGTGTCCGCGTCGAGCGGGATGGAGGTCCCTGACGCAGTCCCGAACATGATCAGGCGACCGCCCACCGCGAGCATCGACATGGCCTGTGCGCCCAGCTCGCCGCCCACCCCGTCGAGCACGACGGTGGCACCGCTGCCGAGGGAATCGCGGACTGTCGTGGCCCACTTGGGTGTTGCGGAGTCGACGGCCGTCGCGCCGAGCGCCGAGACCATCGCACGATTCGACGTGCCGGTGACCAGCCCGATGACCTGCCCCGTGACGCGGCGCGCTGCCGCGACCAACGTGCTCCCGATGCCGCCGCTGGCGCCGGTGACGAGGACACTGTCGGTGGGGCCGAGTTCGGCGAGCTCCAGAATCGCTTGGACCGTGCGACCTGTGCCGATCGCAGCAACGGCCTCGGCCGGGTCCAGATGTGCCGGGAGGACATGCAGACGGTCGACATCGGCGATGGCCAGTTCTGCGTAGCCGCCACTGCCGACTCCGAGGTCTGCTGCGACGAACTTTCCGAGCCACGACCGGTCGTGTTCGGAGCCGACAGTGTCGACGATGCCTGCGACCTCTCGTCCGGGGGTCATCGGCAGCGGAATCCGGGTACGGGGCGGGCCGAGTCCGCTGCGAATCTGCGTGTCCAGCAGCTGCACACCGGCCGCGGCCACCCGGATGCGCACCTGTCGCGCATGTGGATGTGGAGCGGGGAGGTTCTCCAAGACCAGCACCTCTGGTCCGCCGTAGCGGTGCTGACGAATGGCCTTCATTCCGACTCCCGGTCGGCCCGTTGACTCATCCGCGCAGGTGAAGCGTGACGTGGCAGCCAGCTGTCGATGGCCCGGGCAAGTGACTCGGGCTGGTCCTCCGGCGCGTGGTGACCGGCAACACCACAGTCGACCACGTCGAGGCTGACGATGTTCTCGACCGCCCAATCGTGGACTGCCGGCCCCATGAGCCCGGGCCCGTCGTGGAAGACGGGCATCAGCTTCGGTATGTCAGTCGACGTCCGCAGCCAGTCGTCGTAGGCCTCGACTCGGTCGACCACATCGGCCGGTTCACCGTCGATGGGCATGGACCGGGACCACTGCAGCATCGGTCGGCGGGACTCAGGTGTCTGGTACGGAGCCCGGTAGACGTCGTGGTCTTGGCGACTGAGGTCGGCGATCGCGCCGGGGAGCGCCTGCTCGATGAACACGTTCGCGTCGAGAACTGCCCGCGGGCCGGCATCCGACTTCAGCATCTTGAACACCGGTCGGGCGGATGCGGGAAGATCCTCCCAACTCATCGGCCGGAGGATCGTCTCGAAGAACACGATGCCTTGGATCTGGTCCGGGTGGCGGGCGGCCCAATCGAGTGCGAGTGCACCACCCCAGTCGTGGCCGACCAGGATCGGCTCTCGGATGCCCATTGCCTCGAGCCACGCGTCGAGGTAGCGGGCGTGGTCGGCGAACGTGTAATCGATAGCGGGCTTGCCCGACCGTCCCATCCCGACCAGATCTGGTGCGAGGGCACGGAAGCCCTCGCCAGCCACTCCAGGGATGACGTTGCGCCAGAGGTGCGACGAGGTCGGGTTGCCGTGCAAGAACACGAGCGCGTCGCCGACTCCCGACGACTCGAAGTGGATGTGCGAGTCGAGGACGTCGATGTCAGGCATGGAGACTCCAGGGGTCCTAGGATTGTCAGGAACCTGCCCAATTGTAGGAGGTAGACAGGTGCCTGTCAATCCCGATGACCTCAGCCATGCCCGCCCGCGGATCTCGCGCCTTTCGCGAGTCATCCACGACGCCTATGGCCGAGCTGTCGATTCCGCGCTCGTGGCGGCAGGATTTCCTGACCTCACCGGCGGGCGGGCAAAGGTCCTTCCCTTCGTTCGGGATGATGGAATCGCGCTCGGGCGGCTGGCCGCGCTGGTCGGAGTCCGCAAGCAGACGGTGGCCGAGATGGTCACCCAGCTCGAACGCGACGGCTACGTTCGCACCGAGCTGAACCCCGACGACGCCCGATCGCGACTTGTGGTCCTCACCGATCGTGGCCAGCGCGCACGTCCGGTCGCGGTGTCTGCCGGCGAACGGGTGGAGAGGGATTGGGCGGAACTCACGAGTCCGGCCCTGGTCGAACGGCTCAGGTCCGACCTGCAGACGCTGATCAACGCCATCGAGACGGGGTCGTCTGAAAATCCGTAGATGACCGCGGACGCGGACGGACGGCAGGCTCTCGTCGGCAGGGTGACGTGCTTCGCCTCGCTGTCGTCGTGCCGTTACGGCAGCGGGATCGTGTCGGTCATCGGCGTCCCGTGATGACGCACCTTCAGCACGCGATAGCCGCGGCCGGTCGCCGCCCGATGCACGCTGAACGAATCGTGCAGGGTCGCGGCCAGCCAGCGCTGGAGCGAATCCGAACCGAGGTTCCGCTGCACCACGAACCACCCGTCGCTGCGCTCGTCCAGCCGGGGAATCCACCGCAGCAGCATGTCGTGCAGCTCGTTCTTGCCGACGCGGATCGGTGGATTCGACCGGATGCCGCGGAACACGACGTCGTCGGGAACATCGTCGGGGGTCACCGCGTTGATGTTGTCCAGACCGAGGGCGTCGGCGTTGCGGCGGACCAGATCGAGGGCCCGCTGATTGACGTCCACCGCCCACACGCGGGCGTGCGGGGAGTCCAAGGCGATGCTGAGGGCGATGGGCCCCCACCCGCAGCCGAGATCGAGGATGTCGCCACCCGGCGGAGGAGGCGGCGTGTTCGACAGAAGGACCTGCGTGCCCGAATCCACCCGGTCCGGACTGAAGACGCCACCGGCGGTGGTGACCTCGACGTCACGACCGGCCAGGCGCACCTGGATCGTACGGAGGTTCTCGGCACTGGCAGGGGTCGCGCTGAAGTAGTGCTCGCTGCCCATGAGGCTTCAGCGTAGCGGAAGGAAGAACGATGCCGGAGACTAGAGTGTTGCGAATGGATGAGAGCCCGACCGACCCCGTGGACCGCGTGCTGGCACGCGCGGACACGCACTCCGGCGTGCGCGTTTTCGGCAGCGCCCAGGCGCTGCAGAGCGACGAGACCGCGTCCGGGACCGGTGTCGACGGGGAGCAGTGGGACCGTGAGGAGCGCGCCGCCCTGCGACGCGTGCCGGGCCTGTCCACCGAGCTCGAGGACGTCACCGAGGTCGAGTACCGGCAGCTGCGACTGGAGAACGTCGTGCTCGTCGGCGTGCACCCCCAGGGTGCCCAGGAGGATGCCGAGAACTCGCTGCGCGAGCTCGCGGCGCTCGCCGAGACGGCGGGGGCCATCGTCCTCGACGGTGTGATGCAGCGACGCCCGCATCCCGACCCGGCGACGTACGTCGGGCGGGGGAAGGCCGAAGAGCTGCGGGGCATGGTCCTCGCCCTCGGTGCCGACACCGTGATCGCCGACACCGAACTCGCGCCGAGCCAGCGGCGCGCGCTCGAGGATGTCGTGAAGGTCAAGGTCATCGACCGCACGACCGTCATCCTGGACATCTTCAGCCAGCACGCGAAGAGCCGTGAGGGCAAGGCGCAGGTCGAACTGGCCCAGCTCGAGTACCTGCTGCCGCGCCTGCGCGGCTGGGGCGACTCGATGAGCCGCCAGGCCGGCGGACAGGTCGGCGCCGGCGGCGCCGGGATGGGCTCCCGCGGGCCCGGTGAGACGAAGATCGAACTGGATCGGCGTCGCATCCGCACCCGGATGGCGCAGCTGCGCCGTCAGATCAAGGACTTCGGTCCGGCACGCGCGGCCAAGCGGGCCGAGCGCAAGCGGCACACCGTGCCCTCGGTGGCGATCGCCGGGTACACGAACGCCGGCAAGTCGAGCCTGCTGAATCGCCTGACCAGCGCCGGCGTGCTCGTCGAGAACGCGCTGTTCGCCACGCTGGATGCGACCGTCCGCCGCGCTCAGGCCGCCGACGGCCGGGTGTACACGCTCACCGATACCGTCGGGTTCGTGCGCAACCTGCCGCATCAGCTGGTCGAGGCCTTCCGCTCCACCCTCGAAGAGGTGGCCGACTCGGACGTCATCGTCCACGTGGTCGATGCCGCCCACCCCGACCCCGCCGCGCAGCTGGCGACGGTGCGCGATGTGATCGGGGATGTCGGGGGCCGCGACATCCGCGAGATCGTCGTCTTCAACAAGGCGGATCTGGTCGGCGACGACACCCGCCTGGTGCTGCGCGGACTCGAGCCGACGGCGCTGTTCGTCTCCAGCCGGACCGGCGAGGGGATCGCGCAGCTGCGCCAGACGATCGAGGACGCCCTGCCGCTGCCGGCGGAGGAGATCACGGCACTCGTGCCCTATGACCGCGGCGACCTCATCTCGGCGGTGCACGAGTCGGGGATCATCCTCGAGCAGCGGCACGAGGCCGCCGGCACGCTCGTGCACGCCCGGGTGGGCGCGCAGCTGGCGGCACAGCTCGCCGCGTACGCCGTCACCGACTGAGCGTCACCGAAGGAGCGTCACCGGCTGAGCGTCAGCGGCTCCCCGTCGGCCGGGGTGAAGCCGAAGACGGCCCCCAAGAAGGCCAGTGACGTCTTCATGGCGTCCACCACGGTCTCGGAGCGGCGGAACCCGTGCCCCTCGCCGGGGTAGACGACGTAGGCATGCGGGATGCCGCGGGCCGCCAGCGCGTCGCGGATCGCCTCGGACTGGGCCGGCGGGACCACCGGGTCGTCGGCGCCCTGCAGCAGCAGCACCGGCACCCGGAAACGCTCCGGGTGCGACAGCGGCGACCGCTCCAGGTACAGCCCCTCGGCGGCCGGAAGCGGCCCGATCAGACCGTCCAGGTAGCGGGACTCGAAGTCGTGCGTGTCGGTGGCCAGCGTCCGGGCGTCGCCCACGCCGTAGCGAGAGATCCCCGCGGCGAACACGTCCGTGTTCGTCAGTGCCGCCAGCACCGTCCATCCGCCGGCGGAACCGCCCTCGATCGCCAGGCGCGCGGCATCCGCCCGTCCCGCCGCGGCCAGGCCCGCGGCCGCCGCGGCCACGTCGTCCACGTCGACCACGCCCCACTGCCCGCGCAGCCGCTCCCGGTATGCCCGGCCGTATCCGGTGGAGCCGCCATAGTTCACGTCCAGCACGCCGATGCCGCGGCTGGTGTAGAACGCGATGCGCGCGGATGCCGCGGCCGCCGTGTGCGCGGTCGGCCCGCCGTGCACGAACACGACGTACGGCGGCCGCTCTCCGGTCGGCGCCGTGACGTCGGGGTGGGTCGGCGGGTAATCGAAGGCGTGCACCGGTCCGTGCGGGCCGTCGAACGTCGCCGCCCGGGGCACCGGGTTCCACTCGGCATCCCAGGATGAGGCGCCGCCGCTGATCCGCTCGGCGCCAGCCGGATCCTCGACATCCACGAGCCAGACCGCTGGCGGGCCGGTCAGCCCGGCCGCGGTGAGGAGCACGCGGGACCCGTGCGCATCCTCGATCGAGGCGTTCGCGGTGGCGTCCACCCCCACCCGTTCGGCGCTCCCGGAGCCCGGATCGAGGATCACGACCTCGTCGCCGCCGTTCGTGCGGATCGCGACCACGCGTCCGTCCGCCAGCGGGCGGAACCAGCGCGTGCCCAGCACCCACAGCGGCCCGCCGGTGTCGGCGTCGGCGGGTGCGACCGGCCGGGGCTCGGCACCGCCCGAGACCCGGATCCGCCAGAGATTCCAGCGGCCGGTGACATCGTCGGCGTACAGCAGCTCGTCCGCGCCCAGCCACTCCGGCTGCAGCACCGCCGACGCGCCGGCGGCCACCGTCGCACCGGACGGGGAGTCGCCATCCGACAGCCGCCGCACCTGCAGCCGGGTGCGGTCCCACGGCATGTCGGGGTGGTCCCACGCGATCCAGGCGAGACGGCTGCCGTCCGGTGACAGCGCCGGGTGGGCGACGAAGTCGCTGCCCGAGGCCAGCGAGCCGATGATGGGCGTCTCGCCGGTCGTGATCTCGACGATGTCGCGCACCGGGACGCCCGCTCCGGCATGGGTCTCGCGGATCGCCAGCAGCCGGTCGTGCTGCACGGTCAGTCCGCCGTAGCGCTCGCCGCGACCGTCCGGAGTGAGGCGCCGGGACTGGCCGCCGGCCAGCTCCCACACGGCCTGATCGCTCCTCTCCACGAAGAAGAGGCGTCCGTCCGCGGTCGCGGCCCACGCCCCGCCGCCGTACTCGTGCACGCGGGATCCCACGTTCCACGGCGCGGGCAGCAGCACGCCGGAGCGACGTGAGTGCACGGTCATCCGCCCACCCTCGGCGGGGACGGACGCGCCCCACCAGATGTCGTCGCCGACGAACTGCGCGCCGTCGATCCGCGGGGCGGAGGATGCCGCCAGCTCGGCCGTGATCGGGGAGGGCCAGGTGCCGTAGGGGAGCGTGGAGGGCATCCTCCCACGCTAGTCTGCGGGGCTGGTGCCGGCCCGCCGAACGGCGCCCGCGGGCCTGCCTACGGTCGTATCCCTTCGTCGATATGGACCTCGAAACAGTGCGTCACACCCGGTGTCGACGCTGCCGGATGGCCCTACCGTGGTCGCATCGACGCCCGGTCCTCCCGGGCAGGAGCGACAGCCGAGCCCGGCACCCGCCCGCGAACACACAGCGCACTCCCGCGCTGGACCGCGGCCGCCCGGCCACCGCCCTTGCCACCGAACAGGACCCCGTCATGTCCCTCGCCGACGACCTCCCGCGCGGCGCCGACCTTCCCGAGGGGAGCGGCGCTTTCCGCGAACGCGGCACGCTCCCGTTCTCGTTCGAGCTGTACCCGCCGCGGATGCCGGAGGCCACGCCCGCGCTGCACGAGACCATCCGGCACCTCGCCGCAGCCGGGCCGCGCTTCATCTCCGTCACCTACGGCGCCGGAGGGTCGCACGGTGGCCGCTCGCTCGCCCTGCTCCGGCATCTGCGTGCGCACACCGCGGTCGAGCCGCTGGCGCACCTGACCTGCGTCGGCAACACGTATGCGGGTGCGGCCCGGCTCATCCGCGAGTTCCTGGACGCCGGCATCCGCAGCTTCCTCGCCCTGCGCGGCGACCCGCCGGACGGCGCGACCGAGGGTGACCGCTTCCTCGGCGATCTGGACAGCGCGGCACAGCTCGTGCAGCTGATCGACCGGGTGCAGGCCGAGCGCGCACCGTACGCCGAGACGCCGCTGGCGGGGCTGCCGGGCGCGGCCCGGCTCGATCGCCCGGAGCCGGTCCAGACCGCGGTGGCCGCGTTCCCGCACGGGCACCCGCGCTCGCGGCACCCGCGCGAGCACATCGACGCGCTGCTGGCCAAGCAGGCCGCCGGGGCGACGTTCGCGATCACCCAGCTCTTCTTCCACGCCGACGACTACCTCGGCTTCGTCGACCGGTGCCGGAGCGCGGGCGTGACCCTGCCGATCCTGCCCGGCATCATGCCGATCACCGCGCCGTCCCGCCTGCACCGGGTGCTCGAGCTGACCGGCCAGGACGTCCCCGCCGAGCTGTCCATCGGACTGCAGATCGAACCGGATGCCGCGGCCCGGCGGGCGTTCGGGATCGGCTACGCCGCGCGGCTGGCCGCCGAGGTCGTCGCCGGCGGCGCCCCCGGCGTGCACCTGTACGCCTTCAACAGCCATGACACGGTCCTCGCGGTCCTCCGCGAGGCCGGCATCCTGACCACCACCGACAAGGAGACCGTACGATGACCGCTTTCCCGCAGGGAACCATCCTGGGCTACCCCCGCATCGGCCGCCGCCGTGAGCTCAAGCACGCCGTGGAGGCGCACTGGGCCGGGCGGATCGACGAGGCCGAGCTCGAGCGGATCGCCGCGGCGCTGCGCCGCGGCACGCGTCGACGTCTGGTCGACCTCGGGCTCGGCGCCGACGACTCGTCCATCCCCGAGTCGTTCTCGTTCTACGACCAGGTGCTCGATGCGGCGGTGACCGTCGGGGCGCTCCCGGAGCGCTTCGCCGCGCTGCGCGAGCCGGACGGCACCATCGGACTCGGCGCGTACTTCGCCGCGGCCCGCGGCGACCGGGAGCGCGCGCCGCTGGAGATGACCAAGTGGTTCGACACGAACTACCACTATCTGGTGCCCGAGATCGGACCCGATACCGCCTTCGTGCTGGACGACGACCGGCTGGTGCGGCAGATCGCCGAGGCGCGTGCGGACGGCATCACGGTCCGTCCGGTCGTCGTCGGCCCGGTCACCCTGCTGGCGCTGTCGAAGGCGCCGGCGGCCCCTACGCCCGCCGGCTTCACCCCGCTGGACCGGCTCGAAGACCTGCTCCCGGTGTACGTCGACCTGCTCGCCGCACTGAGGGCCGCGGGTGCCGAATGGGTGCAGCTGGACGAGCCGGCACTGGTCAGCGAGAGCCTCCCGGTGGACGCGTCGCGCCTGGCGGCGGCTGCCCGGCGCGCCTACGACGTGCTGGGCGGCGGCGGCGATCGACCGTCGCTGCTGGTGGCCGCCGGCTATGCGCAGCCGAGCGCCGAGGCATGGCGCGCGTTGGCCGCCGCGCCGATCGAGGCCATCGCGCTCGACCTGGTGCGCGGTGACGTGCCGGAGCCCGCGGTCGGCCTGGGCGAGAAGACCCTCGTGGGCGGGGTGATCGACGGTCGCAACGTCTGGCGCGGCGATCTGGCCGCCGCATGGGACACGCTGGAGCGGCTGCGGCGCCTCGGCGCCGGACACGTCACGGCCGGGACATCCACCTCGCTTCAGCACGTGCCGCACGACGTCGCGGACGAGGCCGATCTCGCCCCGCGGCTCGCGTCCTGGCTCGCGTTCGCCGACCAGAAGGTGCGGCAGGTCGCCACGCTGGCGACCGGACTGGAGCGCGGACGCGCGGCCATCGACGAGGCGCTGGATGCCGCATCCGCCGCCCTCGCCGACCGGCGCAGCGCACCCGGGGTCCGCGACGGGGCGGTGCGGGTGCGCGCGGCTGCGCTGAGCGCCGACGCCTTCGTCCGCGGCGATCACGGGGCCCGCGAGGCGGCGCAGGATGCCGCACTGGACCTGCCGCCGCTGCCGACCACGACGATCGGCTCGTTCCCGCAGACCGACGAGCTGCGCCGCACGCGCGCCGCGCATGCGAAGGGGGAGATCTCCACCGCCGAGTACGAGCAGCTGCTGCGGCTGGAGATCACCACCGTGATCGGGCTGCAGGAGGAGCTGGGGCTGGACGTGCTGGTGCACGGCGAACCCGAGCGCAGCGACATGGTGCAGTACTTCGCCGAGAACCTCGACGGATTCGCCGTGACCCGCAACGGATGGGTGCAGTCCTACGGCACGCGCGCCACGCGACCCTCGATCCTCTGGGGCGACGTGTCCCGCCCGGCGCCCATCACCGTGCCGTGGTCGGCGTTCGCGCAGGCGCTGACGGACAAGCCGGTCAAGGGCATGCTCACCGGCCCGGTGACGATCCTGGCCTGGTCGTTCGTCCGCGACGACCAGCCGCTGGGTGAGACCGCGAACCAGGTCGCGCTCGCGCTGCGGGACGAGATCGCCGAGCTCGAGGCGGCGGGACTGCGGATCGTCCAGGTCGACGAGCCCGCGCTGCGCGAGCTGCTGCCGCTGAAGAGGGTCGGCCAGCAGGCCTACCTGGACTGGTCGGTCAACGCGTTCCGTCTGGCCACCGCGGGCGTCGTCCCGGCCACGCAGGTGCACACTCACCTGTGCTATTCGGAGTTCACCGAGGTGATCGACGCGATCGCCGCGCTGGATGCCGACGTCACCTCGATCGAGGCGGCCCGCAGCGGTGGGGAGGTCGTCGGCGACATCGCCGCCGCCGGCTTCGAGCGGGGCGTGGGACCCGGTGTGTACGACATCCACTCGCCGCGGGTGCCCCGCGTGAGGGAGATCACCCGGCTGCTGGAGCGAGCGGCCGCCGAGCTCGGGCTGCGGCAGATCTGGGTGAACCCGGACTGCGGCCTGAAGACGCGTGCCTACCCGGAGACGGTCGCATCGCTGCACAACCTGGTCGAGGCCACCCGACGGGTGCGCCTCGGGCTGGAGGTCGGCGTGCCGGCCTGATGCCGTGACGACGCGGTTCCGGGTCGGGGCGATCGCGCCCGGCCCGGAACCGCGTCTGCGGATCAGACCGCGCGCAGGACGGCGACGACCTTGCCCAGCACGACGGCGTCGTCGCCCAGGATCGGCTCGAACGCCGAGTTGCGGGGGAGCAGCCAGGTGTGACCGTCGCGCTGCCGGAACGTCTTCACCGTCGCCTCGCCGTCCAGCATCGCCGCGACGATGTCGCCGTTCTCGGCCGTCGCCTGCGACCGCACGACCACCCAGTCGCGGTCGCAGATGGCGGCGTCGATCATCGACTCGCCCTGCACCTTGAGCATGAACAGGTCGCCCTTGCCCACGAGCTGGCGGGGGAGGGGGAAGATCTCCTCCACCTGCTGCTCGGCGGTGATCGGCACCCCCGCCGCGATGTGCCCGACCAGCGGGACGAGGGCGGCGTCGCCGACCGCCGGGGCGGTGTCGGCGGGATTCTCGGTGCCCGAACCGGGCAGGTCGATCAGCACCTCCATGGCGCGCGTCTTGCCGGCGTCGCGTCGCAGGTAGCCGCTCAGCTCGAGCTGGTTCAGCTGGTGGGTCACGCTGGACAGCGACTTCAGGCCGACCGCGTCGCCGATCTCGCGCATGCTCGGCGGATACCCGTAGCGGGCGATCGAGCGCTGGATGACCTCGAGGATCGCCATCTGCTTCTCGCTCAGGCTCTTGCGTCGGCGCGTCTGTCGGCGCGGCTTGGGACCCGCGTCGTGCGATGCATCGGTCATGTCAGCTCCCGTTCTTGCCGCCGAGGCAGCGTCTTCGAATGTCGGAGGTCGGTGATGGGGTGGCCTCATCGAAACGGTATCCGTTCCCGAACCGGATCGAGGGCAACGCCGTCGCGTGTCGCCCTTCGAGTCGATTCGGGGAAGAGTCCGCTTGACAGTTTACAACATCGAAACTAGATTCGGAAGAGAAGTTCGGCACCGGTCCTCCCGGCCGAGGGTCGGCGCCGAACCTCTCCCCATCACTCGGAGGAACGCATGAGCACCATCGGCATCGCCAGCACGGCAGGGATCACGCCGCACAGCACGGCCCACGCGGCCACCCGCCTGCGACTCACCGCACGCGGTCGCCGTGTGCTGGCCGCCCTGGTGGCGCTGCCGGTCGCCGCGGCGATCGGCATGGCGGCGCTCAGCGGCGGATCGGCGCTCGCCTCGCGCGACACCGGGGCCGCGGCGGGGTCGTTCGCGATCGTGACCGTCAGCGCCGGCGACACGCTGTGGTCGATCGCGCAGACGGTGGCGCCGCAGGCCGACCCCCGGGACGTCGTCGACGGGATCGTGCGCCTGAACGCGCTGGACGGCGTCACGGTCGCGCCGGGCGATCGACTGTCGATCCCGACCGAGTACGCGCCGGCGAAGTGACCCGCCGGGCGCCCGCGGCGCGCGCTCTACGATGGGACGCGTGAGCCCCCGTCTGGAAGACCTGCCGATACGCGACGATCTGCGCGGACTGACACCGTACGGCGCCCCGCAGGCGCCTCTGCCGGTCGCCCTGAACGTCAACGAGAACACGCATCCGGTTCCGAAAGAGGTGTCCGACGACATCCTGGATGCCGTCGCCCTCGCGCTGCGGGACGTCAACCGGTACCCGGATCGCGAGTTCACGGTGCTGCGCGAGCAGTTCGCCGAGTACCTGGGTCACGGGCTGACGCGGGATCAGATCTGGGCGGCCAACGGGTCGAACGAGGTCCTGCAGCACCTGCTGCAGGCGTTCGCCGGACCGGGCCGGACGGTGTTCGGGTTCGCCCCGACGTACTCGATGTACCCGCTGCTGACCCGTGCCACCGGCGGGCAGTGGGTGGCGGGCGAGCGCGGTCACGACTTCACCATCGACGCCGCATCGGCCGCGGCGCAGGTGGCGCAGGCGCAGCCCGACGTGGTGATGCTGTGCGCACCGAACAACCCGACCGGCACGCCGCTGCCGCTGGATGTGATCGAAGCCGTGTACGAGGCGACCACGGGCATGGTGATCGTCGACGAGGCGTATTGGGAGTTCGCGCCGCGCGAGGAGCGCTCGGCGCTGACGATGGTGGCCGATCGACCGCGGATGGCGGTCTCGCGCACGATGAGCAAGGCGTTCGCGTTCGCGGGTGCGCGTGTCGGCTACCTCGCCGCCGACGCCGCCGTGATCGACGCCCTGCGTCTGGTCCGGCTTCCGTATCACCTGAGCGCGCTCACCCAGGCCGCAGCATCCGCCGCCCTGCGCCACGCCGAGACCATGCTGGCCACGGTCGACGACATCGTCGTCCAGCGCGATCGGATCTCGGCCACTCTGCCGGCGCTCGGCTATGACCCGTACGAGTCCTGGACGAATTTCGTCCTCTTCTCCGGCGTCGAGGACCCGGGTGCGACCTGGCGGGCCCTCTACGAGCGCGGCGTGCTCATCCGCGACATCGGGCTGCCGCACTGCCTGCGCGTCACAGCCGGCACCGAGGACGAGACCAGCGCGTTCCTGGATGCGCTGGCCTCGGTAGACTCGGCGTCATGACCAGCGCCGCCTCCCGCACCGCCTCGCGGACCCGCACCACGAGCGAGTCGACGGTCGAGCTCGTGCTCGATCTGGACGGCGCCGGCGCATCCCGCATCGACACCAGCGTCCCGTTCTTCGACCACCTGCTGACGGCGTTCGCGAAGCACTCGCTGACCGACCTCACCGTGCGCGCCTCCGGCGACACCGACATCGACGTGCACCACACCGTCGAAGATATCTCGATCGTGCTCGGCCAGGCCATCCGCGAGGCGCTCGGCGACAAGAGCGGCATCTCGCGCTACGGCGATGCGCTCGTGCCCCTCGACGAGGCGCTCGCCCAGGCGGTCGTGGACATCAGCGGGCGCCCGTACCTCGTGCACGACGGCGAGCCGGCCGGCTTCGAGCTGCACCTGATCGGCGGGCACTTCACCGGCTCGCTGGTCCGCCACGCATTCGAGGCGATCTCGTTCCACGCGGGATTGACCACGCACGTGCGCGTGCTCGCCGGCCGCGATCCGCACCACATCGCCGAGGCCGAGTTCAAGGCCTTCGCGCGCGCGTTCCGCCAGGCCAAGGCGCTCGACCCGCAGGTGGACGGCATCCCCAGCACCAAGGGCGCGCTGTGACCGCTCGCCCTCTCGTGGCGGTCCTGGATTACGGCTCGGGCAACGTCCACTCCGCGGTCAAGGCGCTCGAGGCCGCCGGCGCGGATGCGCGGCTGACCGCCGACCGCGGTCTGGCGCGGGACGCCGACGGACTGGTCGTCCCCGGCGTCGGCGCATTCGCCGCGGTGATGGCCGCGCTGCGCGCCATCCGCGGCGACGAGCTGATCGACCGCCGGCTGGCCGGGGGCCTGCCGGTGCTGGGCATCTGCGTCGGCATGCAGGTGCTGTTCGAGCTCGGCGTCGAGCGCGGGGTGGACACCGAGGGCCTGGGCGAGTGGCCGGGCGCGGTCACTGAGCTGGATGCCCCGGTCCTGCCGCACATGGGGTGGAACACCGTCGCGCCGGATGCCGGCAGCCGCCTGTTCGCGGGGATCGAGCGGGAGCGCTTCTATTTCGTCCACTCCTACGCCGCCGCGCAATGGTCGCTGCAGACGCAGGCGCCGTTCCCCGCCCCGGCCCTGACCTGGTGCACCTACGGCAGCGGCCGGTTCCTGGCCGCGGTCGAGAACGGGCCGCTGTCGGCCACCCAGTTCCACCCGGAGAAATCCGGAGCCGCCGGCATCCGCCTGCTGTCCAATTGGATCGACGGCCTGCCCCGGGCTACTGTGTGACCTCGTGCCCAGTGATTTCGCAGCCACACCCGAACTGACCCTCCTTCCTGCCGTCGACGTGGCCGACGGCAAGGCGGTCCGCCTCACCCAGGGAGAGGCGGGCAGCGAGACGGACTACGGCGACCCGGTCGAGGCCGCGCTGGAGTGGGCCCGGCAGGGAGCCGACTGGATCCATCTCGTCGACCTGGACGCGGCATTCGGCCGCGGCAGCAACGCCGGAGTGCTGCGCAAGGTGATCAAGCAGGTCCGGGGCGTGCAGGTCGAGCTGTCCGGCGGCATCCGCGACGATGCGTCGCTGCACGCCGCGCTCGAATCCGGTGCCACCCGCATCAACCTCGGCACCGCCGCGCTGGAGAACCCGGAGTGGGCGGCCGACGTGATCGGCCGGTACGGCGATGCGATCGCGGTCGGGCTGGACGTGCGCGGCACCACCCTGGCCGCACGCGGCTGGACCCGGGAGGGCGGCGACCTCTGGACCGTCCTGGACCGCCTCGAGGACGCCGGATGCAGCCGCTACGTCGTCACCGACGTGACCAAGGACGGCACCCTGCGCGGGCCGAACCTCGAGCTGCTGCGGCAGATCGCCGAACGGACGCCGAAGCCGGTGGTCGCCTCGGGCGGGGTGTCGAGCCTGGACGACATCATCGCGCTGCGCGCGCTCGTCCCGCTGGGCATAGAAGGAGCCATCGTCGGCAAGGCGCTGTACTCCGGGGCGTTCACCCTCGCCGAGGCGCTGGATGTCGCCAGAGACTGACGGCTGCGCCCACGACCCGCACGCGACCGACTCGGCCGGCGTGCCGTGGGCCGGCCGCAGCTTCCAGGCCAATCCGCACTCCGGCGACGACGGCTCGGCCGATCCGGCGCTGCTGGCAGCCCTCACCGCCTGCGCGGAGGGCGCCGGCGACCCGGTCGCGGTCGTGGAGGCCTACCGCACCGCGCGGCTGCTGATCCCGCTGGTCGCCGAGAAGGGCGACGAGGGGGTCGGGCCGACGGGTCTGACCGTCGACAAGACGCAGGAGCTGTCCATCGTGACCGTGGCCGCCCCTGACGGCCGCCGGGTGCTGCCGGTGTTCTCCTCTGTCGGGGCGATGCAGCGGTGGGATGCAGCGGCCCGGCCGGTGCCGGCCGAGGGCGTGCGCACGGCTCTGGCGGCGGTGGACGACGACACCGATCTGATCGTGATCGACCCCGGCTCGCACACCGAGCACGTGCTGCGGCGCCCCGCGGTGTGGGCCATCGCGCAGCAGCAGCCGTGGGAGCCCAGCTATCGCAGCCCCGACGTGTTCACGGCCCTGCAGGCCAGCGTGGCCCGCGAGCTGAACGTCATCGACCTCGAGGTGGCCCCCGGCGACCCGGACGGCCGACTGCGCGGCCCGGAGCTCGTGGTGCGGCTGCGGCTGATCGACGGACTCGACCGCGAGGCGCTGGATGCCGTGCTCGCCCGCCTCGCGCAGCGCTGGGCCGCCGACGACCGGATCGCCACCCTGGTGGACTCGCTCAGCGTCAAGCTCACCCGCTGAGCGGGCGGATCAGGAGACCGGTCCGGTCCACTTCTCGCCCGGACCCTGGCCGATCGGGTCGGGCACGGTGGAGGCCTCGCGGAACGCGAGCTGCAGCGAACGCAGGCCATCCCGCAGGGGAGCGGCGTGGGCGCTGCTGATCTCGGGCGAGCCGGCGGTGATGAGCCCCGCCAGGGCGTTGATGAGCTTGCGCGCCTCATCCAGATCGAGCTGGGCGTCGGGGTCGTCGGCCAGGCCGAGTTTGACCGCGGCGGCGCTCATCAGGTGCACGGCCGCGGTGGTGATGATCTCCACGGCGGGCACGTCGGCGATGTCGCGGGTCGCCGCTGAGGCGCGCTGCTCCTGCTCTTCCCACTGGGCCTGGCGCGCGGCATCCCGCTCGAACTCGTCCGGAATCGTGTTCACGTCGTACTCTCTGCTAAACTTGGGCGGGCTCCGGAGCGTTCTGCTCCGGAATGAAAGAGGATCACATCCCACCCGCGCTTGCCGTTCCAGGCTACCGGGTCGAGAGCACTCCGCCGCCGCGAGGCGGTTGTCCGGGTGCGAGAGCCGGTGCGTAGGCGCCGTGCGGGTGGAGTGGGCCGATTTCACCGCGATGCATCAGCATTGCGAAGCCATTCCACCGCACGAAAGAGGAGTTCCGCATCAGCGATCCCCGCACCAACGAGCGCATCCGCGTCCCCGAGGTCCGTCTCGTCGGACCCAACGGTGAGCAGGTCGGCGTCGTCGCCATCCAGGTCGCGCAGCGACTGGCACAGGAGGCCGACCTCGATCTGGTCGAGGTTGCGCCCAATTCGAAGCCTCCCGTCGTCAAGATCATGGACTTCGGGAAGTTCAAGTACGAGGCTGCGCAGAAGGCCAAGGAGGCCCGGCGCAATCAGGCCAACACCATCCTCAAAGAGGTGCGGTTCCGCCTGAAGATCGAGGCGCACGATTACACCACCAAGCTCAAGCGCGCCGAGGGGTTCCTCGAGGCCGGCGACAAGGTCAAGGCGATGATCCTGTTCCGCGGCCGTGAGCAGTCGCGTCCGGAGCTCGGCGTCCGCCTGCTCCGTCGGTTCGCCGAGGACGTCGCCGAGCTCGGCACCGTCGAGTCGACCCCGCGCATCGACGGGCGGAACATGGTCATGGTGATCGCTCCGCACAAGAACAAGTCCGAGGTCAAGACCGAGCAGAACGCGCAGCGCGCCGCCCACAAGGCCGCCGCCCGCGAAGCCAAGGCCGGGACGCCCGGCACGTCGGAAGCCGCCGCGGCAGACGCCGAATAGGCCCCCAAGCTCCCGCGACGCGGGATGACCATTCCCGCATCGCGGGATGCACCACGAAGGAAGAGAAGATGCCGAAGCAGAAGACGAACTCGAGCGCCAAGAAGCGCTTCAAGGTCACCGGGAGCGGAAAGATCATGAAGCAGCAGTCGGGCATGCGCCACAACCTCGAGGTGAAGTCCAGCCGTCGCACGCGTCGGCTCAACAAGGACGAGGCCATCTCGCCCGCGAACGCGAAGAACATCAAGAAGCTTCTCGGGCGCTGACGCGCGCCGACGCACGATAGGAACGAAACGAAATGGCTAGAGTCAAGCGGGCTGTCAACGCCCACAAGAAGCGTCGCGTCATCCTGGAGCGCGCCTCGGGTTACCGGGGTCAGCGTTCGCGCCTGTACCGCAAGGCGAAGGAGCAGGTCACCCACTCGCTGGTCTACGCGTACCGGGACCGCCGCAAGCGCAAGGGCGAGTTCCGTCGCCTGTGGATCCAGCGGATCAACGCCGCGAGCCGTCAGAACGGCCTGACCTACAACCGCCTGATGCAGGGTCTGCGTCTGGCCGATGTCCAGGTCGACCGCCGCATGCTGGCCGAGCTCGCCGTGAACGAGCCCACCGCGTTCGCCTCGCTGGTCGAGACCGCGAAGAAGGCGCTGCCGGAGAACGTGAACGCCCCCCAGGCGTGAGCTGACCCTCCTCGAACGGGCGTCCCTCCTCGGAGGGGCGCCCGTTCGCCTCTGTGGTTTCGGCGGGCCACCCTAGACTGAACCCGTGCTGGAGAACCCGCGATCCGCCCGTGCCCGCGCCGTCGCCAAGCTGTCCAAGCGCCGCGTGCGCGACGAGTCCGGTCTCTTCCTGCTGGAGGGGCCGCAGGCCGTCCGCGAGGCGCTCGCCTTCCGGCCCGACGGGATCGTCGAGCTCTTCGCGACGCCCACCGCCGCCGAGAAGCACGCCGACCTGCGCCGCGCCGCGGATGCGGCCGGGATCGAGCTGGTCTACACCAGCGAGCAGGTGCTCGAGGCGATGGCCGACACCGTCACGCCGCAGGGGGTGCTCGCGGTGGCGAGGCAGTTCCCGACCCGGGTGCGGGACGTGCTCGCGGCATCCCCTCGTCTGATCGCCATCTGCGAGCAGGTGCGCGATCCCGGCAACCTCGGCACCATCATCCGAGCCGCGGACGCGGCGGGGGCGGATGCCGTGATCCTGACCGGTCGGACGGTCGACCCGTACAACCCCAAGGTGGTCCGCTCGACCACGGGTTCGCTGTTCCACGTGCCGATCGCGTTCGGTGGGGACCTCGCCGAGGTGGCGTCCGCGGCGCGCGCGGCGGGCCTGCGGGTCATCGCCGCCGATGTGAAGGGCGACGACCTGCTGGCCGCCCGCGAGTCGGGGGCGCTGGCCCGTCCGACGGCATGGCTGTTCGGCAACGAGGCGCGCGGGCTGGACGACGACGCGCTCGCACTGGCCGACGAGGCGCTGCGTCTGCCGATCTACGGACGCGCCGAATCGCTGAACCTGGCGACCGCCGCCAGCGTCTGCCTGTACGAGTCGGCATTCGCGCTGCGTGCGTCGGTCACGGATCGGTAAACGTCACGCGTGCCCCTCGCGCAACTCCCATCGCACTCATAGGGTGTACCCATGACGATCCCCGATGACCCGGCACCCCCGACGTCGAACATCTCGGTCCGGCGCGGTGACCCGCTGGTCGTGATCACGGATGTGCAGAAGCACTACGGCGACTTCCAGGCCCTCAAGGACATCGATCTGACCGTCCACCGGGGCGAGGTGGTCGTCGTCATCGGCCCGTCCGGGTCGGGCAAGTCGACGCTGTGCCGCACGATCAACCGCCTGGAGACGATCACCAGCGGCACCATCACCATCGACGGCGCCGAGCTGCCCAAGGAGGGCAAGGGACTGGCCGCGCTGCGCAGCGACGTGGGCATGGTGTTCCAGTCGTTCAACCTCTTCTCCCACCTCACGATCCTGGACAACGTGACCCTCGGTCCGATCAAGGTCCGCAAGATGAAGAAGTCGGATGCCGTGGCCGAGGCCCGCACCCTGCTCGATCGGGTCGGGGTCGGTCAGCAGGCCGACAAGCTCCCCGGGCAGCTCTCCGGCGGCCAGCAGCAGCGCGTCGCGATCGCGCGCGCCCTGGCGATGAACCCCAAGGTGATGCTCTTCGACGAGCCGACCAGCGCGCTGGACCCGGAGATGATCAACGAGGTGCTCGACGTCATGGTCGGGCTCGCGCAGGACGGGATGACCATGATCGTGGTCACCCATGAGATGGGGTTCGCCCGCAAGGCCGCGGACCGCGTCGTGTTCATGGCCGACGGCCAGATCGTCGAAGAGGCCACACCCGAGGACTTCTTCACCAACCCGCAGTCGGACCGGGCCAAGGACTTCCTCTCGAAGCTCCTCACCCACTGACGGCAGTCCCCGCACAAAGGAGAATCACACATGCGAAAATCACGCATCATCGCGAGCCTGAGCCTGGCAGCCGTGGCCGCCCTTGCCCTGACGGCGTGCAACAGCGGCACGCCGAGCGACACCGGCAGCGACGGAGGGGCGGCTGCGGAGACTCCGTGGACGGTCGCGACCGATGTCTCGGTGCCCGACAGCCCGACATTCGAGCGCATCCAGAAGGCGGACAAGGTCACGATCGGCGTGAAGGAAGACCAGCCGGGGCTGGGCTACCTGGACACCACCACCGGCAAGCGCAGCGGCTTCGACATCGACATCGCGCGCTGGATGGCGGCATCCCTCGGCTACGGCGAGGACAAGATCGACTTCAAGCCGATCGCCTCGGCCAACCGCGAGCAGTCCATCGTGAACGGCGACATCGACTTCTACGTGGGCACCTACTCGATCACGGACAAGCGCAAGGAGCAGATCTCGTTCGCCGGCCCGTACTTCATCACCGGTCAGGGCCTTCTGGTCGCCAAGGACAACGACAAGATCACCGGCAAGGACTCGCTCACCGCCGATGACGTCGTCTGCTCGGCCACCGGGTCGACCTCGATCCAGCGGATCAAGGACGAGACCCCGGCCAAGACCAAGGAGTACGACACCTACTCGACCTGCGTGCAGGATCTGCTGCAGGGACAGGTGGACGCCGTGACCACCGATGAGGCGATCCTCCTCGGCTACGCCGCCCAGGACCCCGACCACCTGAAGACCGTCGGCGACGTCTTCAGCGAAGAGCGCTACGGCATCGGCCTGGCCAAGAACGACGCCGCGCTGCAGGCGTTCTTCAACAATGTGCTCACCGACGGTCACGACGTGTGGCAGAAGATCTTCGACAGCAACCTCGGCGCCTCCGGCGTCAAGTCCACCCAGCCCGAGGTCGACGCCGTCGGCTGATCCGGTCTCGGTCGGGCGGCGCGCACGCGTCGCCCGACCGATCATCCGGATCGACGCAGAAGGGCAGAAGGAGAGCGCATGAGCGACGTCGCCACGCTATGGGTGCAGGCCATCGAGGGCACGCTGGTGCTGTTCTTCGTCGGCGGGATCCTCGCCCTGGTCCTGGGCGTGATCGTCGGTGCCATGCGGGTCTCGCCGGTGCCGGTGGCACGGGCGGTGGGCACGGTGTACGTGAACTGGATCCGCAACACCCCCCTGACCCTGGTGATGTTCTTCTTCGCCTTCTGCATCCCGATCCTGCTCGGTCAGCGCATCAGCGCGATAACGCTGGCCACGGTCGCACTCGGCGTCTACACGGCCACCTACGTGGCCGAGACGATCCGCTCCGGCGTGAACACCGTCCCGGTCGGCCAGGCCGAGGCCGCCCGCGCGATCGGCCTGAACTTCGGCCAGGTGATGAGCCTGGTCATCTTCCCGCAGGCCTTCCGCTCGGTGGTCCCACCGATGATGAGCGTGCTGATCGCGCTGCTGAAGAACACCACCGTGGCGGCCGGCTTCTCGGTGCTGAATCTGGGGTCGGTCACCGCGAACCTCAGCGAGCACCGTGAAGCCGGCGGAAGCGGGAACATCTTCCTCGAGATGGTCACCGGTGAGAACCAGCTGCTCACGCTCCTGCTCATCGCCGCGATCTTCGTCGTGCTGGTGCTGCTGTTGGCGTGGCTGCAACGCGTGCTCGAGAAGAAGTGGAGGGTCGAGCGATGAGCTCCGTCCTGTATGACGTCCCCGGCCCCCGCGCGGTGCTGCGCAACCGCATCCTCGGCGCCATCACGGTGGTGGTGGTCCTGGTGCTGCTCGGGCTGGTGGTGTGGCGACTGGCCGCGACTGGACAGTTCACCGCGCAGAAGTGGTCGATCTTCACCTACAGCCGTCCTTGGCTGCTGATTCTGGAAGGACTCGGACACACCCTGGGAGCGTTCGTCGTCGCCGGGATCGGCGCGCTCATCCTCGGCTTCATCCTCGCAGTGGGGCGCTTGTCCGATCATGCCTGGGTGCGCATCCCGGTGGGATGGATCGTCGAGGTGCTCCGGGCGATCCCGGTCCTGATCTTCATGATGCTGATGTTCTACGGGCTGCCCGTGATCGGCATCCGGGTCGACCCCTACTACGCGGTCGTGATCGCACTCATCGCCTACAACGGCTCGGTGCTGGCCGAAGCAATCCGCGCAGGTGTGGAATCGCTGCCGCGCGGCCAGAAGGAGGCCGGGTACGCGATCGGCCTCCGCAAGAACGCCGTGATGCGACTCGTGCTGCTGCCGCAGGCCGTGCGCGCCATGATGCCGGTCATCATCTCGCAGCTGGTGGTCGCCCTGAAGGACACCGCACTCGGGTTCATCATCACCTACCCCGAGCTGCTGTATGTCATCAAGCTGCTGGGCAACCAGATCGAGTTCGGCTCGCCACTCGTGCCGACCGCGATCGTCGGCGGCACCATCTACATCGTGCTGTGCCTCATCCTGTCCTACGTGGCGTACCGCGTGGAGAAGAGCACGCGCCGCTCGCCGAAGGTGCCGAAGGGGGCGCTGCGCGACGGCGGCCCGACGACCGAGACAGAGGCGATCGCCACGCGCCGGTAGACTCGGTTCTCGTGTCCGACGACGTTTCTGAGATTTCCCCCGAGGCGGTGGATGCCGCCGTCACCGCCGCGCTGGCGGCCATCGCGAGCGCATCCGATACGGCCGCGCTGAAGGCCGCACGCGCCGCGCACGCGGCGGAGGGCTCGCCCCTGGCGAAGCTCAACGCACGCATGCGCGAGGTCGCGCCCGAGCACAAGGCCGAGTTCGGCAAGCTCATCGGGCAGGGCCGCGGCCGGGTCGCCCAGGCGCTCGCCGCTCGCGAGGCCGAGCTCGACGCCGCCGAGACCGCCGCGCGGCTCGAGGTCGAGCGGGTGGACATCACCGCGGTCGCCGCGCGCGCGAAGGTCGGGGCGCGGCATCCGCTCACGGTGCTGCAGGAGCAGATCGGCGACATCTTCATCGGCATGGGCTGGGAGGTCGCCGAAGGCCCCGAGCTCGAGCACGAGTGGTACAACTTCGACGCGCTGAACCTGGACGAGGACCACCCGGCGCGGCAGATGCAGGACACGTTCTACGTCGATCCGACCGCACGTCATCTGGTGATGCGCACGCAGACCAGCCCGGTGCAGATGCGCTCGATGCTCACCCGCGAGCTGCCGATCTACATCATCTCGCCCGGCCGCGTCTTCCGCACCGACGAGTACGACGCCACCCACCTGCCGGTGTTCACCCAGGTCGAGGGACTGGTCGTCGACCGGGGAATCACGATGGCGCACCTGAAGGGCACGCTCGACCACCTCGCCCGGCAGCTGTTCGGCGCCGAGGCGAAGACCCGGCTGCGCACCAACTACTTCCCGTTCACCGAGCCGTCCGCCGAGTTCGACCTGTGGCATCCCACCTTCAAGGGCGGAGCCCGCTGGATCGAGTGGGGCGGGTGCGGCATGGTCAACCCGAATGTGCTCCGTGCGGCCGGGATCGACCCCGAGGTGTACTCGGGCTTCGCGTTCGGCATCGGCGTCGAGCGTGCGCTGATGTTCCGCAGCGATGTGCAGGACATGCGCGACATGGCCGAGGGCGATGTCCGCTTCAGCGAGCAGTTCGGGATGGTGGTGTGATGCGCGTCCCGCTGTCGTGGCTGCGTGAATACGTCGAGGTGGCACCGGATGCCACGCCCGAGGACGTGCTGGCGGCGCTGGTGCGCGTCGGGTTCGAAGAGGAGGACGTGCACCGCTTCGAGGTGTCCGGCCCGGTCGTCGTCGGCCAGGTGCTCTCGCTCGAGCCCGAGCCGCAGACCAACGGCAAGACCATCAACTGGTGCCAGGTCGACGTCGGCGAGGCGAACGGCGGCGTCCGCGGCATCGTCTGCGGTGCGCACAACTTCGTCGCCGGCGACAAGGTCGTCGTCACCCTTCCGGGGGCGGTGCTGCCCGGTCCGTTCCCGATCGCCGCGCGCAAGACGTACGGGCATGTCTCGGACGGCATGATCGCCTCGGCCCGCGAGCTGGGGCTGGGCGACGAGCACGACGGCATCCTGCGGCTGGCCGACCTGGGCCTGGACGCCCCCGTCGGCACCGACGCGATCGCGCTGCTGGGCCTGGACGACGTCGCGGTGGAGATCAACGTGACCCCCGACCGCGGCTACGCGCTGAGTCTGCGGGGAGTGGCCCGCGAATACGCGCACGCGACCGGCGGCGCCTTCCGCGACCCGGGGGACCGGCAGTGGGGCGAGCTGGGGCAGCCCGAAGGCGGGTTCGCCGTGGTCGTCGACGACACGGCGCCGATCCGCGGCAACGCAGGCGCCGCCGAGTTCGTCGCGCGCATCGTGCGCGGCGTGGATGCCACCCGCCCCACGCCGCCGTGGATGATCGCCCGCCTCGTGCTGGCCGGCATCCGGTCGATCTCGCTGCTCGTGGACATCACGAACTACGTCATGCTCGAACTCGGCAACCCCGTGCACGGGTATGACCTGGACAAGCTGACCGGCGGCATCACGGTGCGCCGCGCGCGTCCGGGCGAGACGCTGACCACGCTCGACGACCAGGTGCGCGAACTGCACCCGGAAGACCTGCTCATCACCGACGAATCCGGCCCCATCGGGCTAGCCGGCGTGATGGGCGGCGCCACCACCGAGATGAGCCGCGACACGAAGAACGTGCTCATCGAGGCGGCGACCTTCGAGCCGGTCACGATCGCGCGCACCGCGCGCCGGCACAAGCTGCCCTCCGAGGCGTCCCGGCGGTTCGAGCGGGGCGTCGACCCGCTGATCCCGTTCGTGGCCGCCCGCCGGGTGGCCGACCTGATGGTCGAGCTCGGCGGGGGGACGCTGGACACCGAGATCGGCGGGGCCCTGTTCGCGGTCTACGAGCGCGAGGCCATCGCCCTGCCCAAGCCGTTCGCGTCCGCCCTCATCGGCGTGGACTACGCCGCGACCGAGGTCTCCGGCGCCCTTCAGACCATCGGCTGCGACGTGTACGACAACGGCGACCACTGGCTGGTCACGCCGCCGTCGTGGCGGCCGGACCTGACCGACAAGTGGACACTGGCCGAAGAGGTCGCCCGCATCGAGGGCCTCGACCGGGTGCCGTCGGTGCTGCCGACCCCGCCGTCCGGCAGCGGCTGGACCGCGTCCCAGCAGGCACGTCGGCGCATCGCGAATGCGCTGGCGGCGGCCGGGTTCGTCGAGACGCCGTCGTTCCCGTTCACCACGGCCGCGCAGAACGACCGCCACGGCTCCGCCTCCGGCGCGCACCTGCCCGGCATCCGCCTGGCCAATCCGCTCGACGGCCAGGCGCCGGACCTGCGCCGGTCGCTCATCCCCGGCCTGCTGCAGGTCGCGCACCGCAACCTGTCGCGCGGCTTCACCGACCTGGCGCTGTTCGAGACCGGGGCCGTGTTCCTTCCCGAGCCGGGCGTGGAATACGGCACCACGTCCGTGCCGCCCCTGGCCCAGCGTCCGGATGAGGCGACCCTCGCCGCGCTCGACGCCTCTCTGCCGCCCCAGCCTCGGCATGTGGCGGTGCTGCTGGCCGGCAATGCCACAGCCAAGCAGCCCGGGCAGCCGGCCGTCGCGGTCTCGCTGTCGGACGCCTTGGATGCCGTCCGCGTGATCGCCGTCGCCGCCGGCGCGACGATCGACGTGGCGCAGGGCGAGCGTGCCGCGCTGCACCCCGGCCGAACCGGGACGCTGACCGCGGCCGGCGCCGAGGTGGGCTATGTCGGCGAGCTGCTGCCCACGGTCGCCGAGGACGCCGACCTGCACGGCCGGGTGTACGTCGCCGAGCTCGACCTGGATGCGCTGCTGGCGGCCGCCGGGGCCCGTGTGGTCGCGGCATCCCTGTCGACTCAGACGCCCGCGACCCAGGACGTGTCGCTCGTGGTCCCCGTGGAGGTGCCGGCCGCCGAGGTGCGGCGGACGCTGAAGGACGGATGCGGCAGCCTGCTCGAATCGCTGCGTCTGGTCGATGACTACCGAGGCCCGGGGCTCGACGACGGCACGAAGAGCCTGACGTTCGCGCTGCTGTTCCGCGCCGCCGACCGCACGCTGGCCGCCGCGGAGGCCACCGAGGCCAAGCTGCAGGGGGTCGAGCTGGCCGCCGAGCGCTTCGGCGCCAAGCTGCGCGACTGACGCTGCGACGGCGCGAACTGTCCGCGGCATCCGCGCCAGCGGGATGCCGTCGCCCCGATAGGCTCTCAGCGATGGCCGAATCGATCCAACCCGCGCTGCAGATCCGCGGCCTTGCCAAGCGCTTCGGCGACAAGGTCGCGGTCGCCGGCATCGACCTCGAGGTGCCCACCGGCTCGTTCTTCGGACTGGTCGGTCCCAATGGCGCAGGCAAGACCACCACCCTGTCGATGGCCACCGGTCTGCTGCGGCCGGACGCGGGACGCGTCACGGTGCACGGCATCGACGTGTGGCAGGCGCCGGTGCAGGCCAAGCGCATCATCGGCAACCTGGCCGACGGCGTGCGCCTGTTCGACCGGCTCACCGGCGAGCAGCTGATCACGTACACGGCCATGATGTTCGGCATCCCGCGCCCCGACATCGCCCCGCGCGTGGCCGACCTGCTCGCGATGATGGACCTGCGCGAGGCGGCCGGCACGATCGTGGCCGACTACTCCGCCGGCATGACCAAGAAGGTCGCGCTGGCCTGCGCGCTCGTGCACGCCCCGCGCCTCCTCGTGCTCGACGAGCCCTTCGAGTCGGTCGACCCGGTTTCGGCCGCCAACATCGAGGACGTGCTGCGCGGCTACACCGCCTCGGGCGGGTCCGTCATCGTCTCCAGCCACTCCATGGACCTGGTGCAGCGCATGTGCGACCACGTCGCGATCCTCGCCGGCGGCAGCGTCCTGGCCGCCGGCACGGTGGACGAGGTGCGCGCGGGGGAGAGCCTGCAGGAGCGCTTCATGGCGCTGGTGGGGGGACGACACGTCGGAGAGGGACCGGCGTGGTTGCAGCAATCCTGAGGCTGAGATACCGCATTCTGCTCAATACGCTCAGCCGCAGCCCGTGGCAGCTGGTCGGCTTCGTGTTCGGCATGCTGTGGGCCGGGGCGGCCCTCATCCTGGTGCTGGCGGGCATGACTGCGCTCGCTGTGCTGCAGGGCCCCGACCAGGCACGGCTGGTCGCCGTGCTCGGCGGCGCGCTGCTGCTGGTGGGCTGGGTGGTCGGCCCGGTGCTCATCGCCGGCAACGACACGACCGTGGATGCCGGACGGCTCGCGCCGTTTCCGCTGACGACGCGCCAGATCATGCTCGCGCTGACCGGAACCGGGGCGACGGGCGTGCCGGGAATCGCGACGACCATCGCCGCGCTCGGCACCGTGGCCCTGTGGGTGCGCTGGCCGGTGGCGGCGCTGGCGGCGCCCGTGTGCGCCCTCATCGGGGTGGCGACCTGCGTGGTGGCCAGCCGGCTGATCGCGACGCTGTCGGCCGGCTTCGGCTCGGCCCGGCGGGGGCGGGAGGTCGTCGGAACGGCGGTCCTGATCCTGATGATCTTCTCCGGCCCGATCATCACCGGCGCCCTCGGTGCGCTGGACGCGGCCGGCGGTTCGCTCGACCGTCTGACCCAGGCCGCCGGGGTGCTCAGCTGGACGCCGCTCGGCGCGGCGTGGGCCGTGCCCGCCGAACTGGCGGTCGGCGCCTGGCTGCCGGCATTCGCCAAGACCGTCATCGCGGCGGCCACCGTCGCGGCGCTGTGGTGGGCGTGGTGGCGCGCACTGGCCGCGACGACCGCCGCGCCGCCGCGCCGCGCCGCGCGTGCGACGAAGTCGGGGGCGCTCGGGCTGTTCGGCCCGCTGCCGACGGGAGCCGCCGGCGCCACCTGGGCGCGCTCGCTCACGGCGTGGCTGCGCGACCCGCGGTATCTGCGTCAGTTCATCCTGGTGCCCCTGATTCCGTTCCTGTTCCTGTTCACCGGCGGTGTCGGCGGCGGGATGTTCTCGGCCTCGGCGGTGGTGGTGGCGTTCGTGCTGTCGATCGTCGGCTACACCGACATCTCGTACGACGGCACGGCGTTCGCCTCGGTGCTCTCCAGCGGCGCCCGCGGCTGGCAGGACCGCCTGGGACGGATGCTGGCGGCGGCGTCCGTGGGCATCCCGGCCGTGGTCGCCGTCGCGCTGATCACGGTCGCCGTGGCCGACGCCTGGCGCGTGCTGCCGTCGGTCCTGGCGGGGGCGCTCGCGCTGCTGCTGGCCGGGTACGGGGTGTCGGCGGTGTCGTCGGCGCTGATCGTCACGCCGGTCGCGGCGGCAGGCGACAGCCCGTTCAAGACCGTGCCGGGGCAGACGTTCGTGAACGGTCTGCTGGTGTTCGTGGTGACGGCCGCCGTGCTGGTGGTCGCGACGCCGTCGCTCGTGCTCGCGCTGATCGGTGCGCTCGCCGACCGCCCGCAGCTGGGCTGGATCGGGCTGGCCGTCGCACTGACGCTGGGAGCGGGTGCGATGATCGCCGGCGTGGTGACCGGCGGTCGTGCGCTGGACCGCACCGGCCCCGGGCTGCTGCAGCGCATCAAGGCGTTCCCCACCGGCTGAGCCCGGCCGGGCGGTGGGTACGGTAGAGGCATGCCCGCATTGATCACGCTGACCACACCCGACGGCGAGACGTTCGACTGCTTCGTGGCCCGGCCCGACGGCGTGCCGCGAGGCGGCCTGGTCCTGATCCACGAGATCTGGGGTCTCACCGAGCACATCACCGACGTCGCCGATCGCTTCGCCGGCGAGGGGTATCTCGTGATCGCCCCCGACATCCTCAGCCACGCCGGCGTCGAACCCGCCCTGGGCGCCGAGCTGTTCGCGCTGATGAACTCGGCCGACGAAGCCGAGCGCACGGCGGCCCAGCCGCGGATGCGCGAGTCACTGGCCGCCTCGCGCGCCCCGGAATACGCCGAGTGGGCGGTGGCCGCGCTGTGTGCGACGGTCGACCGGCTCGCCGCCGATCTCTCCCGCTCCGCACCGTCCGCGCCCGCGCCCGCCGCCGGCGGCATCGGCGTGGTGGGCTACTGCTTCGGCGGCACCTACGCGTTCCTCCTCGCGGCCGCGGACGACCGCATCCGCGCCGTGGTCCCGTTCTACGGCACGGCACCCGACCCCGAGCGCATGGCGCGCATCCAGGCGCCGATCCTGGCCCTCTACGGCGGCCGGGACCGCGCCCTGATGGATGCGCTGCCCGCCGTGCGCACGCAGATGGCCGCCGCCGGCGTGGACTTCACCGCACACGTCTATCCCGAGGCATCCCACGCGTTCTTCAACGACACCGGCAGCCGCTACGACCCGACCGCCGCCGCCGATGCATGGGAGCAGGCCACGGCGTTCCTCGCCGCGCACGTGTGATCCGGTCCGTTCGTGACGGGGCGGATTTGCGGATGCCCCGGGCCGGGCGCTATCGTCGGGCCATGCTTCCGGCCGCCCCGCACCTCGAGCCGCTCGTTCCGAGCCTCGGTCCGGCGCGCCGTCGCAGCGTTCGCCTGGGCGACCGCCGACTCTAGGCGACCCACGCTCCGCCCCTCCGGGCGGGTGAGGTGTCGCCGTCGTCGGCCCCTGCCGGATCCATCCGGCCGACCCCAGGAAACTAAGGTAGAAGAATGACCTATTCGGTCGCCGTCTCCGGCGCCTCCGGCTATGCGGGGGGAGAGATCCTCCGCATCCTCGCCGCACACCCCGACATCGAGATCCGCACCGTCACCGCGCACTCCAACGCCGGCCAGCCGCTCGTCGCCCACCAGCCCCACCTGCGCTCGCTCGCACATCTGGTGCTGGCCGAGACGACGCCCGAGGTTCTCGCCGGGCACGACATCGTCTTCCTCGCGCTGCCGCACGGGCAGTCCGGACAGTACACCGACGCCCTGGGACAGACGCCCCTGGTCATCGACGCGGGCGCCGACCACCGGCTCACCGGCCGCGCCGACTGGGACGCGTTCTACGGCGGGCCGTTCCACGAGCCCTGGGCGTACGGGGTGCCCGAGCTGCCCACGGCCACCGGCAAGCTGCGCGGCGACCTGGTCGGCGCGACCCGCATCGCCGCCCCCGGCTGCAACGCCTCCACCGTGAGCCTGAGTCTCGCGCCCGGCGTGGCGGCCGGGGTGATCGATGCGACCGACCTGGTCAGTGTGCTGGCGGTGGGCCCGTCCGGGGCCGGCAAGAGCCTGAAGCCGCACCTGCTGGGCAGCGAGATCCTCGGGTCCGCGAACCCCTACGCGGTGGGCGGGGTGCACCGGCACATCCCCGAGGTGAAGCAGGCGCTGCGCGCCGCCGGGGCCGCCGAGGTGCACCTCTCGTTCACGCCGGTGATCGTGCCGATGGCCCGCGGCATCCTCGCCACCAGCTCGGCGCGCATCGCCCCGGGCGCCACCGACGCCGACGTCCGCGGCGCCTGGGAGCGCGCCTACGACGACGAGCCGTTCGTGCAGCTGCTGCCCGAGGGCGTCTTCCCCCGCACCGCCGACGTCCTCGGCGCGAACACCGCGCTGATGGGCCTGCAGATCGATCGCGAGACGAACCGCGTCACGGTGGTGACCGCGGTCGACAACCTGGTCAAGGGGACCGCCGGCGCCGCCGTGCAGTCCATGAACATCGCGCTCGGCCTTCCCGAAGGCCGCGCCCTCACCGAGAACGGAGTGGCCCCGTGAGCGTCACCGCACCGAAGGGATTCGAGGCGGCCGGTGTCGCTGCGGGCCTGAAGTCCACCGGCAAGCCGGACGTGGCCGTCGTCGTCAACCGCGGGCCGGACAAGGTCGGCGCCGCCGTGTTCACGGGCAACCGTGCCAAGGCCAACCCGATCCTGTGGTCGCAGCAGGCGGTCGCCGACGGGGTGGTCGAGGCGATCGTGCTCAACTCCGGCGGCGCGAACTGCTTCACCGGCTCGTTCGGGTTCCAGACCACGCACCAGACCGCCGAGAAGGCCGCCGAGCTGCTCGGCGTGTCCGCCGGCGACATCCTCGTCTGCTCGACCGGGCTGATCGGCACCGGCGACGAGACGTTCCGCGCTCGGGTGCTGGAGGGCGTCGAGAAGGGCGTCCCGGCGCTGTCGCGCGACGGCGGCCAGGATGCGGCATCCGCCATCATGACGACCGACACCGTCAGCAAGACCGTGCTGCACACCGAGGACGGCTGGACCATCGGCGGAATGGCGAAGGGGGCCGGGATGCTGGCGCCCGGCCTGGCCACGATGCTCGTCGTGATCACCACCGACGCCGTGCTGACCGCAGCCGACGCCGACGCCCATCTGCGCCACGCCACCCGGATCAGCTTCGACCGGCTCGACTCGGACGGGTGCATGTCCACGAACGACCAGGTCACGCTGCTGGCCAGCGGCGCCAGCGGCATCGTGCCCGACCCGGGCGCGTTCCGCGACGTGCTCGCCGAGATCTGCATCTCCCTGGCCGAGCAGCTGCAGGCCGACGCCGAGGGCGCGAGCCACGACATCACGATCGAGGTCCGGCACGCAGCATCCGAGGCCGACGGCATCGAGGTCGGACGCGCCGTGGCCCGCAACAACCTGTTCAAGGCGGCGATCTTCGGCAACGACCCGAACTGGGGCCGGGTGCTGGCGGCGATCGGCACCACGCAGGCCGCGTTCGACCCGTACGACACGGATGTCTGGATGAACGGCGTGCGGGTGTGCACCGGCGGAGGGCCGGACGCGCCCCGCGAGGACGTCGACCTCACGCCGCGCGCCACGCACCTGGTCATCGATCTGAAGAGCGGCCCGGCGACCGTGCGGATCCTGACCAACGACCTCACCCACGACTACGTCCACGAGAACAGCGCATACGCCTCATGACCGACAAACGTCTGCAGGACACCGATCCGGCCATCGCCAGCGCGAAGGCCGAGACGATGATCGAGTCGCTGCCCTGGCTGCGGCGCTACCGCGATCAGGTCGTGGTGGTCAAATACGGCGGCAACGCCATGGTCTCCGAAGAGCTGCAGGACGCCTTCGCCGCCGACATCGCCTACCTCCGCTACGTCGGGGTGCTGCCGGTGGTCGTGCACGGCGGCGGCCCCCAGATCTCGGCGATGCTGGACCGGCTGGCCATCCCGAGCGAGTTCAAGGGCGGCTACCGGGTCACCTCGACCGAGGCCATCTCGGTCGTGCGGATGGTGCTGACCGGGCAGGTCAACCCGCAGCTGGTGGCGAAGATCAACGCGCACGGACCGATCGCGACCGGGCTGTCCGGCGAGGACGCGGGCCTGTTCGGCGGACGCCGCCGCGGGGTCGTCATCGACGGCGTCGAACATGATCTCGGCCGGGTGGGCGACGTCGTGCAGGTCGACCCGCAGCCGATCCTGGACCACCTGGCCTCCGGGCGCATCCCCGTGGTCTCGTCCATCGCACCCGACCTGGACAACCCCGGGCACTCGCTGAACGTGAACGCGGATGCGGCGGCCGCGGCGCTGGCCGTCTCGCTGAACGCCGCGAAGCTCGTCATCCTCACCGATGTCCCCGGGCTCTACGCCGACTGGCCGGACCGCGACTCGCTCGTCTCGCACCTGACCGCGCCCGAACTGCAGACCATGCTCCCGCGCCTGGAATCGGGGATGATCCCGAAGATGCGCGCGTGCCTGGATGCGGTCTCGGGCGGGGTGGACACGGCGGCGATCATCGACGGCCGGGTGCCGCATTCGGTGCTGGTGGAGATGTTCACGCAGAAGGGGATCGGGACAGAGGTGGTGGCACAGTGACGACGGCAGCCGACGGCGCGGGCACGTGGCAGGATGACGCGGCCCGGGACCTGCTCAACCTCGGCGGGCGGCTCGCGCTGCTCGTGCGGGGCGAGGGCTCGCACGTGTGGGATGCCGACGGCATCCGCTATCTCGACTTCCTCGGCGGGATCGCGGTCAACGCGCTGGGGCATGCGCACCCCGTGTTCGTCCAGGCCGTCGCCGAGCAGGCGCGGACCCTCGCGCACGTGTCGAACTACTTCGCGACCCCGCAGCAGCTCGAACTGGCCGCGCGTCTGAAGCGGCTGGCCGGCACCGGCGAGGGCGGGCACGTGTTCTTCGCGAACTCGGGGTCCGAGGCCAACGAGACGGCGATCAAGCTCGCGCGGCTGCACGCCCACGCCACCGGCAAGAGCACCATTCTGAGCCTGAACGGCGCTTTCCACGGGCGGACCATGGGCTCGCTGTCGCTGACGCCGAAGGCGGCCTACCAGGATCCGTTCCGCCCCCTGCTGCCCGACGTCGCCCACATCGACCCCACGATGGACGCGCTGGAGGCGGCGATCGACGACTCGGTCGCCGCGCTGTTCGTCGAGCCGATCCAGGGCGAGGCCGGGGTGGTGCCGCTGCCCGCGGGCTTCCTGCGCCGTGCACGCGAGCTGACCACCGCGCACGGCGCCCTGCTGATCGTCGACGAGGTGCAGACCGGGGTCGGTCGCACCGGCGCCTGGTTCGCGTTCCAGCACGAGGGGATCGTGCCGGACGCGATGAGCCTGGCCAAGGGCATCGCGGCCGGGTTCCCCCTGGGCGCGCTGGTCACCTTCGGCGACCACGACGCGTTCTACCCCGGAACGCACAACTCGACGTTCGGCGGCAATCCGCTGGCCACCGCCGTCGGCAACGCGGTGCTCGCCGAGATCGAGGACGGCGGACTGCTGGCTGCGGTCACCGAACGCGGGGCGCAGCTGCGGCAGGCGGTCGCAGGGATGCCACTGGTCTCCGGCACGCGTGGGGCCGGCCTGCTGATCGGCATCACCCTGACCGCGCCGGTCGCCGCCGAGGTGCGGGATGCCGCGCAGCGACGCGGACTCATCGTCAACGCGCCCACGGCCGACGTCATCCGCCTCGCCCCCGCCTACACGATCGGGGACGCCGAGGTCGACGAGTTCACCACCCTGTTCGCCGCCTCGCTCGCCGAGGTCGCCGCGACCCACCCGAAGGAAGACGCATGACCCGCCATCTGCTGCGCGACGACGATCTGACGGCTGCCGAGCAGGCCGAGATCCTCGACCTCGCCCTCGAGCTGAAGAAGGACCGCTGGGCGGCCAAGCCCCTGGCCGGCCCGCAGACGGTCGCGGTGATCTTCGACAAGTCCTCCACCCGCACGCGCGTCTCGTTCGCCGTCGGGATCGCCGATCTGGGCGGCTCGCCGCTGATCATCTCGACGGCCAACAGCCAGCTCGGCGGCAAGGAGACCCCGTCCGACACCGCGCGGGTGATGGAGCGGCAGGTCGCCGCCATCGTGTGGCGCACCTACGCGCAGGCGGGCCTGGAGGAGATGGCCCGCGGCACCCGGGTGCCGGTGGTCAACGCCCTGTCCGATGACTTCCATCCCTGCCAGCTGCTGGCCGATCTGCTGACGATCCGCGAGCACAAGGGCGCGCTGCGCGGTCTCACCCTCGCGTTCTTCGGCGACGGCAAGTCCAACATGGCCCACTCGTACATGCTCGCCGGGGTCACGGCGGGGATGCACGTGCGGGTGGCATCGCCGGAGGAGTACGCGCCGCGTGAGGATGTCGTCGCCGACGCGGACGCACGGGCGGCCGAGACCGGAGGATCGCTGACGCTGTACACCGACATCCACGAGGCCGCCGCCGGCGCCGACGTCGTCGTGACCGACACCTGGGTCTCGATGGGCAAGGAGGAGGAGAAGCTCGAGCGGCTGCGCGATCTGGGCGGCTACAAGGTCACCACCGAGCTGATGACCGAGGCGAAGTCCGACGCGATCTTCATCCACTGCCTGCCCGCGGATCGCGGCTACGAAGTGGATGCCGCGGTCATCGACGGCCCGCAGTCGGTGGTGTGGGACGAGGCCGAGAACCGGCTGCACGCGCAGAAGGCCCTGCTGGTCTGGCTGCTGCGGCAGAACGGCACCGCCACCGAGGATGCGGCATGACCGAGCAGCACGGCACCAATGAGCACGGCACCAATGAGGGAGCGCTGTGGGGCGCGCGCTTCGCCTCCGGCCCGTCGCCCGAGCTGGCGGCGCTGAGCCGGTCGACGCATTTCGACTGGGTGCTCGCGCCCTATGACATCGCCGGCTCGCGTGCCCATGCGGTGGCGCTGCATGCGGCCGGGTACCTCACCGACGAGCAGCTGCAGCAGATGCGTGCGGCGCTGGACGAGCTGGCGGCGGATGTCGCCTCCGGCGCGTTCGTCGCCGCGGACGGCGACGAGGATGTGCACGGGGCGCTGGAGCGCGGTCTGATCGAGCGGGCCGGCGCCGAGCTCGGCGGCCGGCTGCGCGCCGGACGCAGCCGCAACGATCAGATCGCGACGCTCGGCCGGCTGTACCTGCTCGACCAGTCCCGGACGATCGCCCGCGGCATCCTCCGCCTGATCGATGCGATCGTGGCACAGGCCGAGGCCAATCCTGAGGCGATCATGCCCGGCCGCACCCACCTGCAGCACGCCCAGCCGGTGCTGCTGGCCCATCATCTGCAGGCGCACGGCTGGCCGCTCGTGCGCGACCTGGAGCGACTCCGCGACTGGGCCGTGCGCGCCCGCGTCTCACCGTACGGCGGGGGAGCGCTCGCCGGCTCGAGCCTCGGTCTGGACCCGGCGCTGGTCGCCCGCGAGCTGGGGCTGGACCGCCCGGCGGAGAACTCCCTGGACGGCACCGCATCACGGGACGTGGTCGCCGAGTTCGCGTACGTCGCCGCGCAGATCGGCATCGACCTGTCGCGGTTCGCCGAGGACATCATCCTCTGGAACACCCGCGAGTTCGGCTTCGTCACCCTCGACGACGGATACTCGACCGGCTCGAGCATCATGCCGCAGAAGAAGAACCCCGACATCGCCGAGCTCGCGCGGGGCAAGGCCGGCCGGGTGATCGGCAACCTCGCCGGACTGCTGGCGACGCTGAAGGGCCTGCCGATCGCGTACAACCGCGACCTGCAGGAGGACAAGGAGCCGGTGTTCGACTCGATCGCGACCCTCGATGTGCTCCTGCCGGCCTTCGCCGGCATGGTGGCGACGATGCGGTTCGACACCGAGCGGATGGCCGCGCTCGCGCCCGAGGGCTTCTCGCTGGCGACGGATGTCGCGGACTGGATGGTGCGCCAGGGTGTGCCGTTCCGCGAGGCGCACGAGATCTCGGGCGCGCTGGTGCGCGCGTGCGAGCAGCGCGGGATCGGGCTGGCCGACGCGTCGGACGAGCTGCTGGCCGAGGTCACGCCGCACCTGACGCCGGCCGTGCGCGAGGTGCTGACGATCGAGGGGTCGGTGGCCAGTCGCGATGGGGCCGGCGGCACGGCGCCGGTGCGGGTCGGGGAGCAGCGCGCCGAGCTGATCGCCCGTGCCCAGGCGGTGGCGCACGCGCTGGGCCTGTGACGAGTCGATCGCCACACCGAGAAGCCATAAGCTTATATTTGTGAACTATCAGTGATACGCTGATGTCATGAACGTCGCCATGACGGTCGATATCGTCGGCTCCCGCCGCCTCGCCGACCGGGAGCACGCGCAGCGCGCCCTCGACGACGGCATCGCCCGTGTCGCGCACGATCTGCCGGTGGCGATCACCCGGCTGCGTCCGACCGTCGGCGACGAACTCCAGGGCGTGTATCCCAGCCTGGATGCGGCGCTGGCCACATCGCTGCTGATCCAGCTCGCCCTGCCCGACGACATCGAATGCCGGTTCGGGCTCGGCATCGGCGCGACCGGCACGGTCGCCTCGGCGACCGGACCGATCCCCGAGGGTCCGGGATGGTGGGCGGCACGGGAGGCGATCGACGCCGTGCACGCGCTGGCGAAGCGGACAGCGCCCAACGCGCGCACCCAGGCTGCGGCATCCGCCGACGAGTCCGCCGCGACGCGCGACGCCGTCCGGCACGTCAACGCCTATCTGCTCGCGCGCGATCAGATCGTGGGCACGATGAGCGAGCGCACGCGCACACTCACCTACGGACGGTGCCAGGGTCTCACGCAGAACGCGCTGGCCGCGCAGGAGAAGATCACCCAGTCCGCGGTGTCGCAGGCGCTGGCCGCCGGCGGGTCCGCCGCGGTGATCGAGGGCTACCGCCTGCTGCGCCCCTGACTCACCGGGTCGCCAGAGGTCACCAGATCGCCAGGCGCAGCAGCGCCCCCAGGACGCAGGCCCACAGCAGGCTCGCGAGGGTGCCGACGATGAAGCGCTCGCGCGATTCGGGCTCGCTGAGCTCCGAGAACCGGCCGATGCCCTTGACCGCGACGACCACCGCGATGGCCTCGGGATACCCCACGACGATCGCGACCACGGCCGCGAGCCGCTCGAGATACCCGATCACCCTGCCGCCGCGCATCAGGGTGCGCGGTTCGCCGGTCGCGGCTTCCTCGTCGCGCGCAGCCACGATGATGCCGCCGTCCTCGGTCTCGCGCACGCGCGACCCGGCTGCCACGTCCAGCACGCGACGCGAGATGGGATTGCCGCCGAGGACGGCCACCGCCACGCCCAGCATGGTGAGGATGAGACCCATCAGCGCGGGCGTGTTCACCGGCGAGATCGCGACCACCAGCAGTGCCACGACGACGAGGATCCCCGCGACCATCAGCGGATACGTGGTGGGGCGACGAAGCGCGATCACGATCAGCACGAGCGCGGCGCACAGCGCCAGGAAGAGGAAGATCGACAGGGCCGCCGTCAGCAGCACGTCCGTACCGGGGAACAGGACCATGAGCGGCAGTGTCTCACGTGGTGCGGACATGGGAGGGCTGGGCCGCGCTGATAGCCTGAAACGCGTGGCTGAATCCGCTCTGAGCGCCCTCGCACCCGCCAACGACCCGGCGTTCCCGAACGTCTGGGACGAACTGGTGTGGCGCGGCCTGGTGCACGTGTCCACGGACCCCGAGGCGCTGCGCGCCCTGCTCGGCGGCGAGCCGATCACGTACTACTGCGGATTCGACCCCACCGCCCCGAGCCTCCACCTGGGCAACCTCGTCCAGCTGCTGCTGCTGCGCCGCCTGCAGCTGGCCGGGCACAAGCCGCTGGGGCTGGTCGGCGGATCGACTGGACTTATCGGCGACCCGCGCCCCACGGCGGAGCGGACGCTGAACACCCGCGAGACCGTCGCCGAGTGGGTGCAGCGGCTGCGGGGTCAGGTCGAGCGGTACCTCAGCTTCGAGGGGGCGAACGCGGCCCGGCTGGTGAACAACCTCGACTGGACCGCGCCGCTGTCGGCGATCGACTTCCTGCGCGAGATCGGCAAGCACTACCGGGTCGGCACCATGATGAAGAAGGATGCCGTCAGTGCACGGCTGAACTCGGATGCCGGCATCAGCTACACCGAGTTCAGCTACCAGATCCTGCAGGGCCTGGACTTCCTCGAGCTGTACCGTCAGTACGGCTGCGTGCTGCAGACCGGCGGATCCGACCAGTGGGGCAACCTCACCAGCGGCGTCGATCTGATCCACCGGGTCGAGGGGGCGTCCGCGCATGCGATCGGGACCCCGCTGATCACCAACAGCGACGGCACCAAGTTCGGCAAGAGCGAGGGCAATGCGATCTGGCTGGACGCCGAGATGTGCAGCCCGTACCGGATGTACCAGTTCTGGCTGAACACCGACGACGGCGATGTGGTCGATCGGCTCAAGGTGTTCACGTTCCTGACGCGCGCCGAGATCGAGGAGTACGCGCGGCTGGTCGAGGTCGAACCCTACCGCCGCGCGGCACAGAAGCGGCTCGCGTACGAGGTGTGCACGACGGTGCACGGCGTCCAGACGACCGCGGCGGTGGCTGCGGCATCCGATGCCCTGTTCGGCACGGGGGATCTCGCCGCGCTCGATCCCGACACCCTGCGCAGCGCGCTGCGCGAACTGCCGCACGTCGAGGCGGGCCTGGACACCAGTGTGGTCCAGGCGCTGGTCGACACCGGGCTCGTCGCCAGTCTCTCCGAGGGTCGGCGGGCCATCGCCCAGGGCGGCGTCTCGCTGGACGGCGTGCGCGTCGAGGACGAGGGCGCGCTGGTGACCGGCGGGCTGCCGGGTGCGGTGTCCGTGCTGCGGCGCGGCAAGAAGACCCTGGCCGGCGTCTTCGTCACCCCGGGGCGCTGAGGCCGGTGCGTCGGCGAGGCTCGCCAATCCGCAGCGCATCGGGGGTCTGACGGTGCCGTTCACCCCGAGTCACGCGATCGTCGCTCTGCCGTTCGTGCGTTCGCCGCTGCCGGCGGCCGCGATCGCGGTGGGGGCGATGACGCCGGATCTGCCGCTGTTCCTGCGGGGGACCCCGATCGCGTACGAGTGGACGCACAGCTTCGCCTGGCTGCCGGTCACTGCGGCCCTGGCGCTGGTGCTCCTGCTGCTGTGGCGCGCCGTCCTGCGACCGGCGGTCCGGCAGCTGACTCCGCCGTGGATCGCCGCACGTCTCCCGGGGGAGTGGGATGCCGCAGCCGGCGCCGGCGTGCGGCAGACGTTCGCGCCCCGTCCGGGTGCGCGGTCAGTGCTGGGCGGCATCCTGCTCCCCGTCCTGGCGCTCGCGCTCGGGGTGGCCAGCCACATCGCCTGGGACGCGTTCAGCCACGAGGGGCGCAGCGGTGTCGGGCTTGTCCCGGCGCTGGATGCGCAATGGGGACCGCTGGTCGGGTACAAGTGGGTGCAGCACGGGTCGAGCATGATCGGGGTCGTCGTGCTCGCGGTGTGGGCGCTGCTCCGGCTGCGTCGTGCGCGCAGCGTTCCGGTGGTGCGGGTGCTTCCAGGCTGGATGCCGTGGGCATGGCTGCTCGCGCTGCCGGTCGTGCTCGGCGTGGCATGGGTGGCGGGGCTGGTCGTGCTCGGCCCGCTGACGGCACAGTTCACCGTCCAGCACCTGGCCTATCGCGTGCTGCCGCCGGCGTGCGCGGTGTGGGCGGCGCTGACGATCCTGCTCGCGATCGCCGTCCCGGCCCTGCGCCGCCGCAGCCGTCGCTGAGCGGCACGTCGGGCCGGATCGTGGAGCGCGATCGGGCGAGTGTGCAGGGTGAAATACGGGCTGACCGGGCAGACACGCCCGGGCTGCACGCCCGATTGGACGCACGCGTCGATCCTCGCGTACAGTATTACCTGTTCGCCCCAAAGGGT